>CAWEBW010000019.1:0-149267 GCA_963807395.1 uncultured Acidimicrobiaceae bacterium | reverse complement strand
GAGTTGTGCTACCTCGTGGCCACGCTGTTCCTTGGTCCGGGCGCGTGGCCGTGGTCGGCGACCCCTGCTACCAGATCGATACCACCGCCACTTTGGTCTCGGCGCCTCCGTAAGAAGGGTGCCCTTACGCCAAGGAGGACATGACCTGAGGGCCATGGCCGAAGCATCAGGTGGTGCCGCGGTCGTATGGCTGCCCTCTCCTCATAACCCGACCGGGGTCGCCTGTGACCCGGGCGATTTGCACATTTTCCTCTCCGAAGTGCCGGAGGATTGTGTTGTCGTCCTCGACGAGGCTTATCGGGCGTTCGCCGACCAGGAGGTCAGGCCAGACGTCCATCAACTGTTGGCCCGGCACCCCAACTTGCTCGTCCAGCGCACGCTGTCCAAAGACTTCGCCCTGGCCGGACTGCGGGTCGGCTACGGCCTCGCTTCCGCCCCCCTCGTCGAGGCGCTGTCTCGCGCCAGGCCCCCGTTCAGCGTCAATGTCCTGGCGTTAGCGGCCATCGAGGCGGCGGTGGCTAGTGAGCCATGGCGAGCCATGACCGTGGACCGGGTGCGGCACGAGCGGGGCCTCCTGGAACAGGCGCTCGGGCGGCTAGGAGCCGAGTACTTCCCGAGCCAGGCTAACTTCGTCACCACGAAGCTCGACCTCGGCACGATCTCGCCGGCCTTGGCGGCCGAGGGGACGGTGGTCCGGTCGGGCGCTGACCTGGGACTGCCTGGTTGGGCCCGTATTTCCATTGGGTGGGCTCCGCAAATGGCCGTCCTGCGCAGCGTTTTGAATTCGAAGCTCACCCCCGGAGGGACAACCGAACTTTCGAGGAAAGGCCCATGAACGAAGGGACAGCGATGTCGAGCACCAACGGCCCCGTACGGTTAATCGGGCGCTGGAGCAGCCTGAGCGAAAAAGAGCGCGAATCGGTGCTGACTCGCGGTCTGGACCAGATCTTCGACCCGCAGCTTCGTCACGAAATAGCTGACCTCATCGAGGACGTGCGGCTGAACGGCGACATGGCGGTGGCGCGGGCGCTCGAGCGTTTCGACGGTTGCGACGTCGACCCCGCGCAACTGCACGTCAGCGAGGAAGAGTTTTCCGCGGCTCGGGAAACCGTCTCCTCTGACCTGCTTAGAGCCATTCGCGACGGCATCGGCCATGTGCGCCGGTTCAATGAGCAAGTAGTTTCCAGGGGGGACTGGAGCTTCGAGAGCGAGCCCGGCCTCACGGTGGGCGAGAAGGTCACCCCTATCGCCAGCGCCGGTTTGTTCGTCCCCAGCGGCAAGGGTTCCTACCCCTCAGTACTGGTGCAACTAGGGACTCCGGCGGTCGTCGCCGGCGTTCGCGACATTGCCGTGGTGGTACCACCGGTACCCGGCTCGACCGGTGAGGTCGACCCCGCCGTATTGGTAGTGGCCCAAGAGCTTGGTATCTACGAGGTCTTCCGGGCCAACGGGCCGGCCGGCGTGGCGGCCCTCGCTTTCGGGACCGAGACCATCCCGAAAGTTCGCAAGGTAGTCGGTCCTGGAAGCCCCGCCGTGGCATGCGCTCAGGTCGAGGTCCAGCGCTACGGGACGGTGACTACCATGCTCCTCGGCCCGAGCGAGAGCCTGGTCATTGCCGACGACACCGCCGACCCCAGGTGGTTGGCGGCAGACCTGCTCAACGAGGCCGAACACGGGCCCGACTCGTCAAGCCTGCTGGTGACCGACAGCGAGGCCGTGCTGGCGGCCGCCCAGGGTGAGGTGGCCCGCCAGTTGGCCCTGCTGCCCGAGCCGCGCCGTGGCTACGCCGCCGCCGCTCTGGGTACCAATGGCGGGGCCATCCTCGTCGAGGACATGGTCGAAGCCACGGAAGTAGCCAACGCATACGCCCCCGAACACATGATGATCGCTGTACGCGACGAGGCCGGTGTGCTGTCGCGGTTGACCGATGCCGGCGAGATCCTGATCGGCCAGTGGACGCCGGTTTCCGCGGCCAATTTCATTATCGGGTGCCCGGCCTCCCTTCCCACTAGCGGTTTCGCCAAGGTAAATGGCGGGATAACGGCCGACGCGTTCAGGAAGCGCACCGCGGTGGCCCGGTCCGACGAACATGCGCTGGCCCGGATGAAGGCCTCTATTACCGCCTTTACACAGCACGAGGGCTTCCCCGCCCATGAAGCCGCCGTGAACATAAGGTTCTCTTGACTGGGCTCCCTTGAGCGGCAGCTCGGCTCTGATCCCGGGCCTCCTCAGAAATGGTGACGACGAGGGGGCGGCGCACGAAGCCATCACCGCCCTCCGTGAGACCTTTGCCGTCGACGTCGTTGCCGTCCATTTCACTCAGGACGAGTACAGCCTGAACTCGGTGAGCGGCCAGGCTGTTGTCTCCGACGGGACGTTCTATTTCTTCAAGTTCCACCAGGAAGACGGCGAGGAAGAAAACGTCACCGAGTACTACCGGGCGCACCTGCTCGAGGAGGCGGGCCTGCCTGTGGAAATGCCTGTGGCCGTCTCGAGCACTCCGGGGGCTCAGATGGTGCTGTACCGATGGCACCGGGAGCCCCGGATGGCCGACGTGTGCGCCGACCTCGAGCGAGTTCACGGCCCCGCCGCGTGCCTGGGGCCCGGGCTGCTCGGAGCCAGGCGGGCCTTGGACGCCCGCACCGGGGATGTGCTCTTAGAGACCCTGGCCGCCCCGGTGCCCACCTCGGCGCAAGCCTCCATCCATCAGCTCTTCTACCACCGTCTCGCCGACAGGGCGGGGCAATTCCCCGGCGCTCGCTACCTCGGTTACTACGAAGCCGACCCGGCATTTGCCGTATTGGCTGGCAAACGGTGGCGGGTCAACGGCGTCGAGTACCGGTCGTCCCTCGCCCAGGTAGCAGCGGAAGCGGCCGAGTTGCTGGCCCCGATGGGCCTGGCCAAATCGCCGGTGGTGACGGCGCACGGCGATGACCATCACGGCAATGTCTGGGTCGTCGCGAACGGCTCATCGGAGGGCGGCTCTGGGGGTCCGGTGCTCCGCCTCTTCGACCCCGCTTTCGCAGCCAACGACATACCAGCTCTTTTGGCGCCCGTAAAAGCGACTTACCATAACGCGCTGGCTCATCCCTTCTGGCTCTACCACCCGATGGAGGCGGCGGAGCGGTTCAGTGTCGAGAGCGCTCTTACCGGAAACGTTGTCGACATCCTCCATAACGCCGAGCTGTCCACGCTCCGCCGGGAAGTCCTCACCAGTGCGGCCGAGCTCATCTGGGCGCCCCTTTTACGGGAACTGGCCCGGCGCTCGTGCTTGCCTGCCAATTGGCGCCAAATCGTGCGGTCGGCGTTGTTTTGTTGCCCAATGCTGGTGACCAACCTGCTGGCCACCGGCCGGCCCTCCGACATCCGTCTGCTTAGCTTGGCTCAGGCTGTGGCCGCCGGCAGCGAACCTGTCTCGGGCAGTCGGGACGATATCTCGTGCTTTCTCGACGAGGTGGCGCCGTGAGACTGGCCGAGGTCAAAGAACTCATCCGCCTTCAGCGGCCGGAGTTCGACCCGGTGCAGCGGGTGATCGCCCGCTGCCATTCGGTAGAGGACGTACGCGAGGCGGCGCGGCGCAAATTGCCCAGGGCCGTGTTCGATTATGTGGACGGCGGCGCAGACGACGAGGACACCGTTGCCGCCAACCGGACCGCGCTCCGGCAGTGGGCTTTTCAACCCCAGATCCTGCACGACGTGTCCGCTCCGGATCTGTCGGTCGAGTTGTTCGGGCACCGGCTGCCGGCCCCGCTCGGACTGGCCCCAACGGGTTATACACGGATGGTCAACCCGGTCGGGGAGACCGGTGTCGCGATTGCCAGTGCGCCCACGGGGTTGCCCTACGGGCTTTCGACCGTGGGCTCGACGTCAATCGAAGATCTGGCCGCCACCGGGCATCCCAGGCTGTGGTTCCAGTTGTACGCGTTGCGAGACCGCAGCGTGACAAGGTCGTTGGTGGAGCGCGCCGCCGTCTCGGGCTACAAAGTGTTGGAGGTGTCCGTCGACACCCACGTGGCCGGCAACCGCGCCAGGGACGTGCGCAACGGGATGACCATCCCACCTCAACTGAGGGTGCGGACGGTCCTCGATATCGGCCGTCATTTGGGTTACTGGACGGCCATGTTGCGCAGCCCGACGCTCACTGTGCCCAATATGGCCGTGCCGGATAAGGCTGGCCCCAATTCGGTTGGGATTAGCGGCGGCGAGGCCGATGGGACCGATGGCCATCGGCGGGGGAAGACGGTAGCCGACATCAGCTCCAGGTTCGAACCGTCCCTCGACTGGGACGACCTCTATGAGATCCGCCAATGGTGGTCCGGCCCGCTGCTCCTCAAAGGGCCGGTTGGGCCCGGTGACGCGGTGCGGGCTATTGACGCCGGCGTCGACGGGTTGCACCTATCGAACCACGGAGGGCGCCAGCTCGACGGGACGGTAGCCGCCATCGACCTTGTGCGCCCTGTCCGCGACGTCGTGGGGGACCGGGCCGTGATCGTGATGGACTCAGGGGTACGCCATGGCGCCGATATTGCCGTCGCCCTGGCCCGGGGCGCAGACATGTGCATGATCGGGCGACCGTACCTGTACGGCCTGGCCGCGGCCGGCCCGGCAGGGGTACGGCGCGTCATCGACATATTGGTGCAGCAGTTCCGCCGGACCATGCAGCTCTTGGGGGTGGGTTCGGTGGCCGAGCTGCGCCGGCACGCCGACCAGCTGGTGGTCGAGAAGAGACCAGGCGAGCGGGTTTGGCCCCAGGTGGGAGAGCTGGCCCCGTGAGTGACCGAGCCGGGCCCGCCGACTATGGCCCCCGGCGCGACCCCGGCCGGCCTCCGAGGCGCGCCCTGATCTCGGGAGGGACGAGCGGGATCGGGTTGGCGTGCGCCGAGTACTTGGCCTCCCGCGGTGACCAGGTCTGGGTGCTCGGCTCTAGTACCGCTGGCGTGGGCGCGGCCCAGGAGAACGTCCGCCTGGCTGGCGCCTCTGTCTGCGACGTGTCTGTAGAAGACCAGGTTGTCGCGGCGGTGGACGCCGCCCGCCACAAAATGGGCGGCATCGACGGCGTCTTCGTCAACGCCGGCATCGACGGGCAGGGATTACCGGCGGCCCAGCTGGACGTAGACCACTTCCGCCGCGTCCTGGACGTCAACGTGATCGGCGCTTTCGTGGTGGCCCGCGCTGCGCTCCGGGGGTCGCCGCCGCCATCCGCGATCGTGCTCAACGCTTCGGTAAATGCGTTGAGGCCGGAGCTCAACTTCCTCGACTACAACGCCAGCAAGGCGGCGGTCGTGAGCGTGGCCAAGTCGCTGGCGATGGAGGTGAGCGGGCGAGGGGTCGCAGTGACGGCTCTCTGTCCCGGTTACTTCCCGACCCGAATGACCGCTCAGTACCTGGAGGACCCGGGCACGAGAGACGAGTTGCTGGCGCGCATCCCGGCGGGGCGCTTCGGCGACCTTGGCGAGATCGCCGCTCTGGTGGATTTCTTGCTCGGGCCGCAGGCGGCATTTATGACAGGAAGCGTGGTCAGCATGGACGGCGGGGCCAGCATTTGACTCCGAGATGAGCATTAGTGGTACAGCGCGGGGTCAGCCTTCCTGGGCCGCGGCCAGCCCTGCGTCCAGTGTGGGGTGGAAACGGTTACCGTCGAGCGTCTTTGGCATGGAACGATTTGGAGGCAGCAGCCCAAGCGGGAAAGGCTCGAGCCCAAATCCCTATTCATCGTTGCCCCTCCAATAGCCTCGGTTGTCCCGTCGTCCGTTCGCTCTACCAGATCGTTGCCTGCGCACACATCTGACTTCTAGATCGCTGCGCATGCAACTAGAATCTTTGGGATATGCCGAAGACCAACGAACCCCTGAAAGGCAAGGAGGAACGGGTGTGGAGGGACGTCGCTCGATTTCTTGCCGTCGCACCCAGGCTCTTGGACGAGGACCTTCAGAGGGGCGCCAACATCTCCTTGAGTGAGTATGCGGTGCTCGTACACCTCTCGGAAGCGGAGACAGGCCAACTTCGGGTGAGAGAACTCGCCGACCTCGCTGACCTCTCGGGAAGCCACATGACCCGCATCATCGGAGACCTTGCAAGCGGTGGCTCCGTCGTAAAGAACCGCAATCCCGAGGACGGACGAGGGATAGACGTCC
The DNA here is from genome assembly GCA_963807395.1 of uncultured Acidimicrobiaceae bacterium. Lineage (GTDB taxonomy): Bacteria > Actinomycetota > Acidimicrobiia > Acidimicrobiales > Palsa-688 > Fen-671. Next base: position 143,133 of record CAWEBW010000019.1, on the reverse strand, counting down.
AGATCACGGAAGCTGGCCTCAACCGCCTACGCGCCGCCTACCCGGTCCACCTCACCAGCGTCCGCAACCGCATCATGAACCACGTCGAACCTAAGGCATTGGCGTGCTTCGGCGAGGTGATGGCGGCGATCGTCCGTGGGATTGACGAAGCTGTGAACGCTGACTGAAAAAGGGAGCGGGTGCTGATCGAAAACGGCAAGTTCCTAGGACACGCGGCAAACTCTGCGAGTTGATGGCCCGATGGCCTGCCCGAACGGCACCGAGGCTACGGATGGATGCCGAAGGGCCCGAGATGGCCAGAGTCAATCCGCAACGATTCAGTAAGCGCGTAGGCGTTTGCTTGGGTGTACACGTCGGCCCCGCCCAGACGGTCAATCCACTTTGGTACGACGGCGTCGGCAGCTTGAGACGCGACACCGTCGAGGTACCCTTGGAAAATCGCCCATGGGTTGGCCGGGTCAACGGTGGCGTAAACGCTGTCGACGTTGAACGTGGCGATGGCGTTGGCAGCTGCAGCCCTGAGTTCAGCGACGTATCCCTGCTGGGTCGTCACATCGTCACGGGTCCCGAGGCGAGTGAGATGGCCCCCAACAAAGGTTTTGAACGGGTACTGCAATGCTTGAGCGGGTGCCTCGATCCAGCCAAGAATGTCTTGGGACTCGGCAAGGTAAGCAAATGGCACCCAGCCAGGGAACACGATGTCTACGAGCATCAGCACCCGTTGGGACGGCAAGTACACAAAGGTATTGCCGGGCGAGTGGTTCGGCCCGTGATAGGCCAACTGGACCGTGTCCTCCCCGGCCGTCATTTCCATCGACTCGACGAACGTGTTCTTCGGTACAGGCCGGTTCGGGTCGTTATCGCGTTTAACTAAGCCTGCGACTTCCTCTTGGGCGTACAAGGCCGCCCCCTCGTACAGCACCATGGCGCCGGTGTGGTCAGCGTGATGATGGCTGTAGATGGCGTGCGAAACTGGCAAGTAGGTCACCCCCTTTATCGCCCGTAGGATGTTGTTGCCAATTGTCGGAGGTGCATCGACGGCGACGACGCCTTCCCCGGTCACCAGAAAGATCATCTGATATAGGCCGTCAGTCAGCCAGAACACTCGGTCCTCGACTTCTTCGACGAGATAGCCCGACTTCGGAATGGCCGGGCCCTTGGCCGGTGGTGGCACCGGGGCAGTCGCGGCCAGGCCAGCCCGCCGTTTGATGGTGGCGATATCTAGTGCAGCCGAGGCTGGAGCTGATCCGAGAAAGGAGGCGGCGGGTAGTGTAACGGCAGCAATGCCCGCAGAGATGAGCACGCTCCGACGGGAGATCCGTGGCGCTTCTGCTTGCCGAATGATGTCTTGGTTTGAGTTTTGCATTGACCTGTCCCTTTGATCTCTAGTCATAGGTTGGAAGGACGCAAGCAGACTTGCGACCCTCGGTAACGGTCGGCACGCTCGGCCCTGGCGTGGAAGCCTTCGAGGCTTTTGGTCAAGGCAGCAGTCATCGCATGACCTTCCCGCCGTCAGCCGTGAGCGTCTGGCCGGTGAGCGCCTCAGCTTCGTCGCGGGCGAGCATGGCGACCACGGCGGCAGTGTCGTCCCGCGTCAGCGGTCGAGGCAGCGCCTGGTGCGCTTGGGTGTCGACGAATTCGGCCGCGGCGCGGGCGGCGCTTGCGGGGGTGCGCGTGAGTCCCGGCGCCACGGCGGTCACCGCGATCCCGTCACGGCCGAGCCCGACCGCGAGCGTCCGCGCCATCCCGATCAGCGCGCCCTTTGACGCGACGTAGGGGAGCACGTTGCCGTCGGGCGGGCTCCAGAACGTGTTGGACACGATGAAGATCACGCGGCCGAAGGCGCGATCGCGCATGCCGGGAACGAACGCTTGTGTATGGAGCAGAGCTGCTTCCACGTTGACCGTCTGAATGTGGCGCCAGGTGTCGAGGTCGACCTGCTCGAGCGGTCCGAACTCGAACGTCGCAGCTGCGTGCACGAAGACGTCGCATCGGCCGTGGCGATCGAGGACGAGCTTGGCCGCCCGGCGTACGTCGTCCGGATCGCCCAGGTCGACGACCACATCCCCGGTGCGGTCGAGGACGGCCGTGGTGTTCTCGGGTGCGAGCCGGGCGACGATCGCACCGCCGATGGCACCGCCGCCGCCGGTCACGACCGCGACGCGCTGCCCCTTGTTGGTTGTGTTGGACATCATGCGGCCCTCCGTTCGTTGGAATTGTCAATTGGGTGTTGATCGGGCTTCCGGTCGGAAGAACCCGTGCTCCGCCCAATCGGTGTCGGTCCTCCCCCGCCCGGGGTGCTCGTCGGGCCCACGAGTCTGACGGCCGAGGCGGCGATGCCGGCGCTGACGGCGATCGCGAAGCCGACGAGCGTGTCCTTCGGGCTGACGTGGCGCGAGAGCGTTACGCCGGCGCCGACCACTGGCAGCGAGATACCGACGAAAGTGGCTAGGAACAGGCCCGCGAGCGACCCCGCGATCCGGTCGGGCGGCGCGATGCTCATGACCGTCCCGACCACGCCCTTGAAGATGGCGCCTCCTCCCGCACCGATGAGGGCGCCTCCGTGAGGGCGTCGATCACGCCGAACGTCAGGCAGACCTCGGTGTGAAGTCCGCCGATGATCAGCCGCTTGCGCCCCGTCGCAGCCACAGCGTCGCGGAACGCCTCACTCTCGAACGCGGCCATCGACGACCGGTCGAACGGCTCGATCCCGTCTAGCTCGGCGAGGATCGCGGGCGGTGTCGGGCTAAGCCGACCAGACTCGACCCCGACCGTCGACACCACGATCGGCACGTCGAACGCCTTCGCAGTCCTGATCAGCCAGCGGGTGTGCAGCTCAATCAGTTCCACGGGCGTCTCCGAGCGGATCGACTCCATCTGCTCCGGTTGGTAGTCGATCAGGACCAAGGCGCAGTCCTCTGACTTCCACAAGCCCAAATCCCTATTCATAGTTGCTCCTCCATTCATCTCGGGTGTCCTCTTCGTCCTCTCACGGGATCACCGGGGTCGTTGCCTGTACAGGCATCTTATTACTCGATCGCTGCGCACGCAACTAAATCTTTAGGGATTACACCGAAGACCAACGCACCGCTCAAAAGCAAGGAGGAGCGAGTGTGGAAAGACGTCTCTCGATTTCTTTCGTCGCATCCAGCCTCTTGGACGGGGACCTTCAGAGGGCCACAACATCTCCCTGAATGAGCTGAATTGGCACAGTTCATGGGCGACATCACGGGCTCGGGAACCGTTTCCTCCTGAGCCGTCGGGGCCGAACACTGGGGCAGCAGGCCTTGGCGGGATGGGCCGGCTCAGCCCCTTGGGACTGAACCTGTCGACCGGGCCAGAGCTGGTTACGCCAAAACCCGAGCTCTGTCGCTGGCCTTGGCCGAGGGGCTTCTATCTCAACGCTTCGAGCTGGTTTCAGGGGCGTGGACAACCAGCTGATCCGGGTCGACCGGATTCGAAAAAGCGTCGCGGTTTCCGGCCTGACGTGAGACCAAGACGGTGCTCGTTAGACTCATATATACTCGAACGCACGTTCGGCTGGGTGTCGGAGGGGGGATTGCACCGTTGCGGACACGAGTCCTATTGCGCTCTTTCTGCGAGTAAGCCGGTGTCTCCAAGGAGCGACCTTTCGCTTGGAGAGTCGGTACCGAACTCAATCGCGGTGAGGATCCCGTCGCTATGGTTCCCAAACCCGGCCGAGGGCCCGTCCGCCCGTTTCGAGCTCCTCTGCGGTGTAGCTGGGACCCCTTCCCGCATCCGAGATAGCGTTCGCGTAGCTGACCGCTTGCTGTGCGGTCAACACCTCGGCCTTGATCCAGAGATGAAGTAGTCGATGCACGCTAATTGGCGGGACATGCCGGTCGTGGGCGGCAATTCGGGCGTCGTAATCCTCGATCAGCGCCTCGGCACCCATTGGCTGACCGATGACGATCAAGGCCGCTTCACCGTAATGCTGGAGGGGATGGGTCAAAGGCCGCCCTCCAGCGATTAGGTCACGGAGACGTTCGACTTCGGATCGCCTGTCATCATCGACGGTGAGTGGCTCGCCGAGCCAGTCGAGGTCAGTAAGAGCCGCCTCAGCCAGTTGGGCTACTCCCATATCTGACCTACCTCGTAGGTGCGTCAGCTCGTTGGTTACGGCCAGCGGCACGCGGCCGCGCCCTTGGAAGCGGGTAACCGCCAAGTTCCACAGGTTCACATCGACCGCCAAAGTAATTAGCGCCCCGGTATCGAAGAGCATCGCCGTTACCGGTGTCGATGGGAGCGGGGTGCGTCGACGAGCGGGAAAGACGTCGCTCACACCGCGAAATGGTGAACTGGCTCGGTGGTGCTGACCTCTGGGCGAGACTCAATCAACTGGCGGTAGAGCGTGTCGTCGTCGGGACGTTCGAGGAGGGAGGCTATAGGACCCAGGCCGACTTGGTGGCTGTAGAACGCCTCGATCGCCCGTCGGTAGAGCCGCGCCGGGGGCCGGACCTGTTGCGGCGGATTGAGGACTGCCGCAACGCCATCAGCTCCACCGTAAGCTCTCACGAGCCGGTTCGGACCCTCCTGGCGGAGTCGTTGACCCTCCTCGAACTCGAGAAGTTTAAGCTGGTTCAGTTGGAAGACGAGAGCCGCGAGGCTCACCTGGAAGTGGAGCATTAGAGCGGTGACGGCGGCGTCGGAAACTGGGCTAGTCTCCCCCCAGGCACCGAGGAGGCGCCGGATCCCGCGCTCTGGCATAAGGAGGTGAGCAGCGAACGCGTTGGCTCGCCACTCGATCGGGTTGTTGGCGAACATGGCCAGCTCGTCCTCGCCGAAGACCTCTCTTGTGTCGCCGAAGACGTGGTGGGCGAGCTCGTGCGCGAGCGTGAAGCGAGCGTGACTGGCCGAGAAGTCAGAACTGGCTAGGATCAATCTGATTCCCTGCCCGTGCACGCACAGCCCGTCGGCGCGGGTCCCAAGTGGCGAGAGCGCGACATCGACTCCGAACTGTGTTTCAATGAGGTCCGGGACGCTTCCCAAGGAGTCGACGCCGAGCTCAAGCGCGGCCCGGGTCTCTTCGGCCATAGCCTGACCGTGGCGTTGAGCAGCAGCCTTGGACCGAACCGCTTGGCGCCCAAGGGTTCTCGCGTGTTCGAGCAGTGCCTCGGCGGCTACCGACGGCAAAGCCGAACGGAGTCCCCCAACCTCGCTCAGGGTGTCGTCAATTTCAATCAGCTGACGAGCCCGCCGATAGGCGTCCCGCCAAGCATCGTTGGGTGCATCTACTGCTAGTCGAGCCGCAAGGGCGAGCTTTGTTCGCTCCTCCATCCCGAGCAGGGAGCGGGTGCTCACCGACAAGGCATTGGCCGCCAACGCAACCTCACTGATGTCCAGCCGGCGCCGACCCGACTCGATCTTCGAAACCTGAGTCTTGTCCAGACCCATCGCCTGCCCGAGCCTTTCCTGGGTCATCCCGGCCCTTCGGCGCGCCTCCGCAAGCCGCAAACCCACCTCATCAAAATCGCCTGATGTACTCATGGCAACTATCATACAGCAAGTTGCGAAGATAGCAACCCCCCTCATGCGACCCGTGTCTTCCCGCGTCTCCGCCTGCCGTCCCGGCCGCTGCGACCATCTGGGCGGACAACGGATCGGCTGGATCGTGAGCGCCTCCAGCCGTCGGCAAACTACCGATCGAAGTGCATTCGATCCTTTCACACCGTTGGCGCCCACGGGGCAGAGCGCCCCGGGGCGCCATGAGGGTCCAGGTTGGGCGTTGCAACCGCAAACCAGATGGGGCGCCCTTTTTGACGGACCCTCACGGTTCTAAGCGCGATCGGATTACGCGGCGTCCTGCCCTGGGCCCAAGGCCGGCGGCGTCAACGGAAACTCGAAGCGGACCTCGGTTGGTAGCTGCGCTCCGAGCCCTTCGAAGTCGCCGATCAGGGCCGCGACCGTGATCCATGATCGGTCAAGGCTCTTTTGGCGAGCCGCCCAGACCTGGGTCAGCGCATGGCGTTCCTTGTCAAGACAGGACTGCTGCGCAGTCAGGTCCTGACCTAGGTCCAGAACCCTCTGAGCGAAATCGCCGGTCGCCACGTAGTCGAACACTCGACCGGCGGCATCGGCGCGGGCCGCATTGTTGCGCCTATGGAGGGCCAGCTCGACCAGGGCCGACCGAAGGGCAGATGCCAACGTGAGTGCGTGGTCGAAGTCCACGACCCAGACCCCCACCTCGGCGAGCCGACAAGCTCCCGCGATGCCCGGCGGGAGCGTGGTGGACACCAGCACCGCTGCGTCACTACCCGCTTTCTCTCTGTCGGCAGCAAGTTTGTTCGGCCAATTTGGGTCCCAGCGCATAGCGCGCTTGATCTCATAGAGGATTCCGCCGCAAGCGCCGTGCCGCTCGTCGACGACCGCGTGGTCGATGTCAGCACCGGACTGGCCTTGACGAACTACGGCAATGCGGTCGTGCGGGAAGCGGCGGGCCAGTTCCTCTGCAAATAGGTCCTGCCTGGCCCTCTTCCAGCCGCGATCCGCTTTCGTGCTTTCGTTGCAGCTCGGTGAGCTCGCCGTTCAATCGGGCCTTGTCGTTTTCCAATGCTCGGACCCTGGCTCCAGAGCGCTCCTGCTCTTCAGCTCGGATCTTGTCCGAAGTTCGTCCGGTGGCGTCCAACCCGTGGTGTAAATGACAAGGACGTAGGCTCTCTCTCAGCAACCTGACCAGTTGAGAGGAAGGAACCTACGTCCCTATGTCCAAAAGAGTAACCCCCAACGACCGCCTCCGTGCTGAGATAGACGAAGTCTTCGCTGCCAGCGGTGACCTGTCCGGGGCCATCGAGCAGGTAGCCCGGCTTGGTGCCCGCCTGCTGCTGCAAAGCGCCCTGGAAGCCGAGGTGACCGAGTTCCTTGGCCGGGAGCGCTACGCCAAGGCCGCCCTCACCCCGGAGGCCAACGACGGGATGCGCAACGGCTACAGCCCGGTCACGGTCAAGACCACGGCCGGACCGGTCACCCTGCAACGGCCAAAACTGCGTGGCACGACTGAAAAGTTCGCTTCCAGGCTGTTCGGCGAAGGGCTGACTAGGACCAACGCCCTCGAGTCCCTGGTCATCGCCGGCTTCGTGCGCGGCCTGTCCGTACGCGACGTCGAGGCGACCCTTTCCGACGCCCTCGGGCCCGAAGCCGCCCTGTCCAAGTCCACGGTCAGCCGGGTCTGCCAGGCAATAAAGGAAGACTACGACGCCTGGGCCAGGCGCTCCTTGGCCGACGTCGAGCTCGACTACTTGTTCCTGGACGGCTCGCACTTCAAGTACCACCATGGGGCCAAGGCCGAGCCGCTGCTCGCGGCCTGGGGCATCACCACCGAGGCCAAGCCCGCCTTTGTAGGCCTCGACCCCGCCGCCAACGAGGGCAACGACGCCTGGGACGGCTTCTTGGAGGGCCTGAAAGCCCGCGGCCTGAAGAGCCCGCTCCTGGTCATCTCCGACGGTGCGGCCGGGCTCGTCGGCGCCATAGAGAGGGCGTTCCCCCAGGCGCTCAGGCAACGCTGCCTCGTCCACCGCTGCCGCAACGTACTGGCCAAGGTGCCCAAGCACGCCCAGGCCGAGCTGAAAGCAGCCTACTGGGCGCTTTTCGACCTGGCCGAGGACGTGGCCCCCGGGCAGGCAGCAGTCGGGCTCGTCCAGGCCCGCATCGACAACTTCGCCACGAAGTACCAAGCGCTCTTCCCGAGCGCCGTCGCCTGCTTGCTCGACGACCGGGCCGCGCTCACCTCTTACCTGCGCTTCCCCCGCGAGCACTGGCACCGGGTCCGGCACTCCAATTTCATTGAACGAACTTTTGGCGAAACGCGTAGGAGGGTAAAGGTGATCGGCCGCCTCCCAGGCGAAGCGAGCTGCACCAAGCTGGTATGGGCGGTGATCGGCCGCCTCCCAGGCGAAGCGAGCTGCACCAAGCTGGTATGGGCGGTGCTCGACCGCGCCAGCCGCTCCTGGAGGGGCTTCAACCTCACCTCCGCCGGCCTCCGCCTGCTCCAAGACCTACGCCGGCAGCTCCTGTTACCACCAACTCCATTACGAAAACCGCCCAGTTCCCAAGGCGTGACCGAAACGGTCACTGCTGTCGCCTAAAATAAGCAGTGAAGAGAGCAGCCCTACGTCCGAGCATTTACACCGGGAATGGGACGCTACCGTTCGTCCTCCGCGCGCTGACGGCGCAGTTCGTCCTCCTCAAGCTTGGTTTGGACCGCTCGCTCACGTCGGCGAAGGTCTAGTTCGTTCTTTTGGAGCTTTGCCTTTCGGGCCTCAGCTTCGGCAAGGTGGTTTCGCAGGTCGTCCCGCTCGAGCGCGGCGTCGGCTTCGGCCCGCTCACGCTCTTGGCGGCGGATTTGCTCTCGCTCGACGGCGAGCGCCTGAGTGTTATCAGCCCGGACTTTTTCCCGGATCCGGGTTTCGGACTCGCTCGTGAGGTCACGTGTGGTCCCGCAGTTTGGGCAGATGGGCTGATCAATTGCTCCGCATCCCGGGCAGGGAAACGAGATATGTGATAAGGGTGGGAAGTGGGCGACCACGGCTATCTTCTCCTTTGATGAAATGAACAAAAGGTCGCTCTAATGGCCGCGCCGTTCTACGATGAAGGTGTCAAGCGTCGTCGCGAGACGGCACGGCCAACATGGTTGGCCAGGTTTGGAGGCCCGTAATGGGCCTCCAAACCCGACTTCGTCCTATCAGTTGTTCGAATGAGCCTCCTCTCTTTTGGCTGGAGTTGCCAACGGGTTGAGAAAAACGCGGCGACGGGTTTTGTTGACTGCGTCGCATACCTGGCACACGTGATTGGTGCCCGGCTCGACCCATCCCGTGCGTGGGCTCACAAGGGCCTCGCCACAGCTACAGCACGCCAGGCTGATGATGGGAGTCGTGTGAGCCAGCGCTCGCTGGACCGCGAGGACCCGCAGCATCCGCTCGTCGATGAGCTCTCCGTCCAGGTAGACCGGCGAGTAGGTTTCGTCAACGGCCTGTCGTCCCTCGTAGTCCCACGCGTGAACATGGACGCCGATCTCTTCTCGCCGGGTGCCGTTAGTGATGATGGCAGAGTTCGACGGCCAAAGTGCGATTGAGGAGTAGTCCGACCGGCTGAGCCGCAGCGTCCGGTCGACCTCTTGGCCCGGAACCCGGGGACCCAGACCTAGCTGCTGAGGTGCGTTCGCAAGTGGGTTCGAGATAGAGGGCGCTTCTTTGTCCCAAAAGTTACGGCCACAGCGGTTGCACTGATGCTTGCGATGCGGAAAAGTGGCGAACTTCAGCTCATCGATGTGGACCGCGCCGCAATTGGGGCAGGTCATCGCCTTGACCTGATGGCCCGCCAGTTCACTGGTGGAGTAAGCCATGGCCGCCATGCTCTCGATGGTCATGGACTTGTCGCCATTGTGAACTCGTACGATGTCGAAAGAGCCGTCAATATCTTTCAACGTCGTCGCGTCTGGGCGGTGATGGACGTGCACCCTCCCTTCCTCCCGGTGGACCTCCCCGATCTGGATGGCTGGGGCCAGAGCGCCCCAGACGCTCACCTCTCCCTCGCTTAGGTCCAAATCGAGCTGGCGCTCGGACGGTACAGGCTCGAACCAGCTGCCGGGACACGTCTCAAGGGGCGCTCCATCCGGCGCGGAGGCCTCCATGCCGTGGGTGGTGCACCACCAGTTTGGCTTCCCACTCCGCTTCTTGACCTCGGCCACGATCTTGCAGGGGCCAGCACCTTTGAGGGTCTCGGGGATGTTGTGTTCACAAATTTTGGGCATGATGCCTCCTCTGATCCTGGACCAAATCGGACAGGCGCCTCAGTCACAACTGGCCTAGGTTGCTGACGGCTACACTAACACAGAGATGTACGCTGATGTCGGCTGTGACTTAAGTTTTCCGCGCGATTGTCGTGAGGGGCATAGGTCGGCCGCACGACTAGTGCGGCAGCAGTCGCCCTGCCATTCGAAGGAGAGACCGCAGATCGTGACAGATGCTGAACCGGAGCACTTGGGCTCGCCCGTCGCGAGCCGGATCCGTGTTGCCCGAGACCTCCGAGGTTTGACCCAGGGCGACGTCACGGCCAAGATGGCCGGACGCATAACGCCGGCAGCCCTCAGCCAGATCGAGGGAGGGAAAGTCCGGCCTTCAGGCCAGACGATCCATGATCTCGCGTCTGTCCTTGACGTACCGGTCGCGTTTTTCTTCGCGCAGTGGCCAGGCGGCTTGCCCGAGGACCAGAACCCAATGACGTTCTTTCGGGATCTCCGGTCCACGCCAGCCCGTGAGCGACGACGGGCAGTTGCGCAGGCCGTGCTGCTCAACGATCTGGTCGCCGCCATCGAACACCACGTGCGCTTGCCACGCCTTCAAATACCAACGACACCCGTTGGCGCCGAGACGCTTCCTGAGGAGATCGAAGAAGTAGCCCACGGCGTCCGTCAAAAATGGGAGCTTGGCGACGAGCCACTCCCCCACGTTGTGCGAGAAATCGAGCGACACGGGGTACCGGTCGCTCGGCTCTCCGTCGGGCACCGACAGGTTGACGCGTTTTCCGTTACCTTCGATCGTCGACCGATCGTGCTGCTGACTGAGGAAAAGAGCAACTACGTTCGCTCTCGCTTCGATGCCGCCCACGAACTAGGTCATGTCGTTATGCACGCGAACTACTTAGAACCTGAACGACATCTCGAATCCCAAGCTCATGCATTCGCATCCAGCTTCATTTTTCCGCGAGTCGCTGCTCTACGGGAGCTACCCAATCAACTCGATAGCGAAGGATGGTCGGTACTTGCTCAGCTTAAACGACGATGGGGCCTCTCCATGGCGGCCCTGATTCGCCGTGCGCGGGATCTCGGCATTCTCTCGGAGCCTGACTACCGGAACGCTATGAAACTGATGTCTGCCCGCGGATGGCGCACTCGGGAGCCCGGAGATCGCGAACTAGGTCCGCCGGAATCGCCTTTGCTCCTTGAGAGAGCTTTAAAAACGATTGAGGTCGAAGACGGTATCACTGTCACGGACCTCGTAAAGGCGGCGAGCCTTCCCCTTGCTGAAACTCTCAACCTGATTAAAGCCAGCCATGACAAGAGACCGCTTATCGAACTTTAATGTCACCTAGGGGTTTGAACGCGCAGTCGATATGCATCTTCCGTCGACCTCTACTACTAACTACGGCTATCGCGTCCACGTGGCGTCGCTCGACGTCCCAAGTTGCTAATCAGTTCATGTGGAGGCCGCGTAGACTTCTTGCGGTGCGTCGCGGCGCTTACATCGGGCTGTCCGGACGACACGCTTACGACTGCCAGGATCAAGTTGACAAGCTCGCTCGCTGGGAAATGTCGGCGCCCAATCCTATCCTCGAGTCAGCTTTGGGTCTCTAAGCTGGACCACGAGGTAATGTTGCCCGGGCCGTCCGTCCCGTAAGATGCGCCCGTGCTACGCCTCAGGGGCGATCTATCCGTCCGACGTCCCACTGTCGGCTTTGACGAGTCAGGCAACACGGGACCCGATCTGCTTAACGAGGAACAGCCCATTTTCGTCCTGGCCTCGGTAGGCATCGACGAGGATGCTGCTGACTCGTTGCTCGGAGCGGTCTCGGGTAGCGAACACCATTCAGTCTCGGCCCGTCGGAGCCATGCGGGTCGCGAACGAACGCTCGAGATCCTCGCGGCGCGGGAATTGACGCCTGATACGGTGAAGATCGCCGTCATGCATAAGCGGTTTATGGTTACCTCGAAGTTCGTCGATCTGATCGTGGAACCTGTGGCTGCACGACTAGGCGTCGATCTTTATCAGCGGGGCGCTCACCTAGCTCTGAGCAACCTGCTGTACGCGGCCTGGCCGACCCTTGATGCGACCCGGGCAAACCAAGTTTGGACTTCTTTTGTTGATTGGACCCGCAAGCCAGACTGCGAAACGGCCGGTGCTCTCAGCCTGGCGATCCGTCGTATGTTGGTGTACGCTCCTGGTGGTGTCGATCTGCTTCTTGGAGTGGCGGCCGCCAAACTTGACGAGGCTCCGCCTAGCTTCGCTGGCGCAGGAGACATAAGCGACCTCGATCCAGCCGGACCTGCCATTGTCGCTCTGTTGCACGATTGGTCTGACCAACTAGGGCCTTTCGACGTTGTACATGACGACTCAGCGGAGATCCGTCAGTGGCTGCCGCAACTCGATAGCCTGCGGAATCCCGACCGTGAGCCAGTCGAAGTACAGCTGTGGAGTGGCGGGCGACTTCGGTACCCGCTGCCCGTTGGTCACATCTCCCTTGGCAAGTCTGAACGCTCAGCTCAAGTCCAGCTGGCCGATCTCCTCGCCGGCGCTGCCACGATCGGATTCGGATCGCTGGTACGCGAACAACGAGGGTGGCGAGCACCTTTTGCTCAAGCTCTCCTGAATTCCCGATTGACCGAGTGGGTCATTGACGCCAGCATCTGGCCCACCACAAAACTGTCACCGGAGGAACTGGGAGCATCACCCGACCAGACTCCCTGGATCATCGACCGACTCCTCAGGAGTCAGTGACTCGGCCAGACTTCGGAGTCGGTTTGTTCACAACCTCCTTCTCGTCAACCCTGGGAACGAACGTGCTGATAGCGTCAATGTACTTGAGTTGACGCTCGACCGAGGGTTGCGCCATGGTCGCCGACACGCGCAGGACGATGACTCTCGACGAGACCGGCAGGGAACGCAACAAAACGCGGAACCAGTGATCTTGGCACGGTGAAACTGGGAGATGCTCCACAACGTTGTAAGTGGTTTCGCACATTCTGACGGCGCAAAGTCCGAGTGGGTCGTTCTAGTTGGATAACAAACCCAACATTCTGAAGACCCAGCGGCGAGATTCAGCCGGCGGATCTCACGAACACGTCGAGGGAGGGCTTGACCCAAGACGCTCACGGTTCTGTGCGACCGACATCGTGCGTCATCAATGATGGACTCGCATTGCACACACTTCACCCACTGAAAGGTCACCACTCCCGACACCAACCGAGGCCGGCTTGTCCGGCCGAGGGCGGTAGCAGCGCCCGTCAGGGCGGTGTGCTTTCTTCTGGCCCGGGCTTCGTCTAGCACCCCCCCCGCTGCCGCCGCCCCCCCGGCGGGGGGCGTTGGCGTCGGACTGAATTGGCACCTCCGCAAGGGGTCGGGAGCCACTAGGGTCTCGAGGCCGTCCCCTGCGAATTGCTGGCCGGCCAGCTGCCCATGTTTCGATTTGGGGACGGAGCCATAGCAACGGACGCTTCGGTCCGAGGTCGACAATTGGTCGCGGCATATCGGGGTAGCGACGCTGGTACCCACTGACCGCATTGCGATGAGCCAGCCCGATGATCCGTGCGACTTCTTGCGCGTCGATCAGGTCTTCGGTTTGAACCAGGGGCATCAGTTGATAATTGTACACCTGTGCCGATTTCCGTCACACCTAGACGATAGAATACAGATGTACTAATAAGTGGCCCGGGCGTGCTGCGAACACCCCGGGCCTGGCCGGAACCTTCGAGGAGGTCCGACGTGAGAGAGCCTACGGGCGGCCGAGACTCTCAGCTCAACGGCAAGCTGACGATCGTCGCGCGCGATGACTGCGCGATCATTACCCCGAAGGCTGCAGCTGTGTTGCTTGAGATGCTGCAGGCGGCGACAGGAAGCGAGGCCGTGCCTTGTCAGTCCCTGGCGCAGCATAGGGTCAAGCCATGACCCGCTTCGCCTTCTACGGCCGAGTGAGCACCGAGGATCAGCAGGATCCCGAGTCTTCCAAACAGTGGCAGCTATATCGCAGTCGCCAGCTGGTCGAACCGGCCGGCGGGGCCATCGTTGCTGAGTTCTTCGACATCGGCCAGAGCCGGTCACTCCCTTGGAAGCGCCGTCCTGAAGCTACGACGCTTCTGGCCGCACTCGCTAATCCTGACCGGGGCTTCGACTCCGTTGTTATTGGCGAACCCCAGCGCGCCTTCTACGGCAACCAGTTCGGCCTCACCTTCCCGGTGTTCACTCACTACGGAGTTGGGCTCTGGGTGCCGGAAGTCGGCGGCGCGGTTGACCCCGGCTCCGAGGCCCACGACCTCGTCATGACGCTCTTCGGAGGGATGTCCAAAGGCGAGCGGACGAGGATCAAGACTCGGGTCCGGTCCGCGATGAGCGCCCAAGCCGCGATCGAAGGGCGGTTCCTCGGCGGCCGGCCACCGTAGTTACCGGCTCGCCGATGCGGGGCCGCACCCGAACCCGGCCAAAGCAGCCGACGGCAAACGTCTACACGTGCTCGAAGCAGACCCGGAGACCGCGCCAATCGTAAGAAGGATCTTCGAGGAGTACCTGCGCGGAACAGGCTGCTTCGCCATCGCCGAGGGGCTTACCCGTGAAGGTATCCCGTCGCCGAGTGGCCACGACCGGGACCGCAACCCTCATCGGCACGGCCTGGCGTGGGGCAAGTCTGCGCTCCGGGCGATCCTGCGAAACCCTCGCTATACGGGCTATGAGGTATGGGCACGTCAGCGGCGAGACGAAGTGCTCGTCGACGTCGAAGACGTAAGCGCCGGCCACGAGACCGTCATGCGGTGGAACTCGGAAGATCACTGGGTTTGGTCGGCTCAGCCCGTGCACGCCGCCCTCGTGACCCGAGAGACGTTCAACGCGGTCCAGGCCCGCCTCGCGTGTAGAACCGCCGGCAAGGCGCACGTCAGGCCCCCAGGAAGAACCGTAGTTATGCACTCCGCCACCACCTACGCTGCGGCATTTGTGGCCGCTACATGCAGGGAGCCGTCAGCGGAGGCCGCACCTACTACCGTTGCAAGTTTCCCTCGGAGTACGCCCTATCATCCGAGATCGGACATGCCCGCTCTGTCAACCTACGCGAGGACGACCTTCTCCCCCACCTCGACGCCTGGTTGGCCAATACGTTTGGCGCCGACCACATTGCCGAAACCTGCGCCGTCATGGCGAGCGTCGGAGGAGCCAACGAGGCAATCGACATTGCGGCTATCAAAACAGCCATACGCGAGTGCGACCGGAAACTCGATCGCTACCGCCAAGCGCTCGAGGCCGGGACTGACCCGGCGATCGTCGCCGCCTGGATCAGCCAGATCACGAAAGAGCGAGCTGGCGCCCACGCGCGTCTGACCGAAGCAGAGCTGCGGGCCGTTGATGTCATCAGCCCGGCCGAGCTCCTAGCTCAGATCGAGGCCATCGGCGGACTCCTGCCGCTGCTGGACGCCAGCGACCCAGCTCTCAAGGCACGCTTCTACGAGCAGGTCGGTATCGAGGGTGTATACGACCCCAAGAGCCACTCAGTCGCGGTGGAGGCTCGTGTCCTTAACGGGCGTGTCGGAGGGGGGACTTGAAGGGTTACTCCCCTCCCCCGGCAGGCGTCATCGTCGGCCCCGTGCTGTGGCTACCAGCGGCGTGACCAGCGCAATCAGGCTGCTGCGCCATGAATGGGATGGCACCGAGCGGACGGGCACCGGCTGCCCAGATCGGGCGTTCGAGCGGCGCCGACGGGAAGAGCTGCGATCGCGCTACCGCAGCCAGGCAATGAAAGGCGGCCATGTTCTCGACCCCACCGAGCACGGGCACCTCGGCCTGCGCCAGCATCGTGAGCACCTTCTTGGCGTCGAGGTGGGCGACTTCCTGCTGGGTCACCACGAGGACCACACCGCCACCCCCAGGATGCGGTCGCCACCTAACGCCCATGGCACCGGCGCCGTGCCCTGCTCGCGCCCTGGACCGCTGAGAACCGCCTTCGGATCGCCTTCCGTGCCGACCATCCAACGCCAGCGAAACTGGCGCGGGAAATGAGTGACAGATCGACCGGGCGCGGCGATGAAGTGATATGCCAATCCTGATGTCGGCCACGCCCTCATGGGAGCAATCCCTGCCCGCCCTGCGCAACCGCCTGGTAGGCCGGGCTCGGCGCCTCGGGGTCGACCCGGTGGCCGCGGAGGACTTGGCCCAGGACACCCTCCAGGAGGCGTGGCGTCTTCGGGAGCGCATTTACGACCCGGCCGGGGTCGACCGCTGGCTCGACGCCATCTTCACCAACGTCTACCGCCGCTGGGCTACGAGGGTGGGGCAAGAACACGCCGCCCGGGTCGAGATGCCCAGCGCGGACGTCGACTTGACTGAGGGCTACGACCTCGAGGTGGAGCTAGAGCGTAGCGAGCTGGCCGAGCTCTTGGACAAGGCCCTCGGGATGCTGCCAACCGCGGCACGGGATTTGCTCATCGGCCGGTTCGTGGAAGAGACGCCCCTCGGTGACCTGGCCGGTCAGCTCGGCTTGCAACCGGGCACGCTGCGCATGCGCCTGCAGCGAGGAAAGCTCGCCTTGCGCAAGGTCCTGACCACCACCTACGCCAACGACGCTGTCTCGTTGGGCCTCATCCCTGGGACAGAAGCGGGCTGGCAGGAGACGCGGAATCTGGTGCCCTCGGTGCGGGACCGCCCGCCTGCGCGGCCGTTTCAGCGGTCCTCAGCGGGCGGTCGAGTTCGCCTGCCCGAACGATGATCCCTCGTCGACGCATGACGACAGCTCGTCGATGGTGGTCGGCTCCGACACCGCCGTGTTCGGGGTGACAGGCTTCCGGTCCACGTTCAACAAACTGGGGGACCAGGCCTACGAGTTCTGGCTAAACCGGCTGAGCGGCCGCGATAACCACCCCCATCGGCGGGTCGTGACCTGGGACAAGCACGGCTGCGTGCAGGCCCGCTGCTCGAACTGTCGCAGGACCGAGCGCACCCACCCGCAGTTCCATACCCTCTTTACCCCCGAGGGCCGGCGGTTCTGGCAGGACCACCCCCGCGCCCAGGCCGTCGCCTGCCGAGAGGTCGAAGTGGAAGGGGCACCAGCCCTCCTCACCAGCTTCCAAAGCCTCACCAGCCGAGCGCGCCTGGACGTGGTGCTGGCCCGGGACAGCTTCCGGGTGCTTAGAAGCCAGCGGTACTGAGGAAGGCCCGGCCCTAAGACCTCGCCTGGCACCCCCCGCTCAAGCGTGCCGTCATGAAGTCGGTGACCAGGGGCTTCGCCCCCCTCCGTAACCCCTGCTTCCGGCTCCTAGTGGGCGGTCAGCTCGCCTCGAACGTCGGGAACGCCTTCTACGCCGTCGCCCTCCCCTGGTACGTGCTCCGCGTTCATGGGGGCACCGCCCTTCTCGGCACCGTCCTCGCGGGCTACGGCGCCGCCCGGGTGGCCACGCTGGTCCCCGGCGGCCAGGCGGCCGACCGTTGGCGGCCGTGGACTGTCATGATGGCCACCGACAGTGCCCAAGCCGTCCTGTCCGGCCTGCTCGCGTTGGTGGCTGCCAGCAACCGGGCGGCCTTGTGGGAACTGCTGCCCATCGCCGTGGCCATCGGCGCGGCCAACGGGACGTTCACGCCCGGGGCGTTCAGCATCGTCCCTTCCCTCCTCCCCGACGACGCCCTACAAGCGGGCAACGCCGTCCTCAACGGGAGCAGCCAACTGGCCGGTCTCGTAGGGCCGGCCATGGGCGGAGCGGTCGTGGCTCTCGTCGGCCCGGCTGGCGCATTTGGCTTGGACGGCGTCTCCTTCGTTATCTCGGTAGTCAGCCTGGCTGCCATCTGGGCCCGACGGCCATCCGCCGCATCCCAGGCTACGCCTGACAGCCGAACCTCCGCCGGCTACGGCTATTCAGGGCCCAAGGCCCCGGGAGCGTGGCAGCTAGTCCGCCGCGAGCGGGTGCTCCAGGTGCTCCTCCTCGTTGTCCTGGTGGCCAACCTCGGCTCCGGAGGGCTGGTCGGAGTGGCTTTCCCCGCCTTAGCCCACGGCCCGTTCCATATTGGGGCGGGCGGCTACGGGGCCCTGCTGGCCTTCTCCGCCGCTGGCGGTCTGGTCGGGGTGCTGGCGGCCGCCCACCTCAGGCCCGGCCGACGCCCAGCCATCCGCGCCTGCTGGCTGTCCCTCGTCGCCAACGGTCTATTGGCTATGGTCCCCTACCTGGGAGGACCCGTCGGTGCCGGCGTAGACATCGTCGTATGGGCGGCCGTCAACACGCTGGCGATCCTGCTCCTGATTACCCTGCTCCAGAGATGGGCACCTCCTGGCTCCCGTGGGCGGGTCATGAGCCTCTTCCTCCTAGCCAGCGTCGGTGCCTACCCCGTCTCCGTTGCGCTCGCCGGCTTCGCCGTGCCCGAGCTAGGCCCCGGGCCTTTCTTCCCCTTGACCGCCATCTTCACTACGGTTGCTGTCCTCGGGGCCCTCACCCAAGCACAGTTCCGAGACCTGGGCAGGGTAAAAAGCCGCGCTAATACAGCGATGTAGCGATGTAGCGATGTACTCGCTAGCCGAGAGCGCGGAATCGGCTCAGGTGCGCGTAATCTCCAGCTTGAGCGATAAGCCGCTCGGCGATTCGGTGCGGATTTTCAAGTGAACAACTCGTCGGAACTGAGCGAGCCCGAGCCATCTATGTTTGGGTTCTCCTTGGAACTCCAACTGATTTGCCGAGTTCAATGATTGGCAAATCCGAGCCGGTGACGCACGTTCGTCCTGCACGACACAACCATTAGCTCCCCGTCCGGTGGTACAAACTGACTAGCGTCTACCACCGAGCCGCGACGAGGTGAGAACCGACGGGCCACCTTGACGATTTCCTCGTTCCACTCACCGAGCAGGACTCTGGACCACCGTGCTGGCGCAAGCCACTACGTCGACAGCGACATTTTCCACTGCTCCCAGCTGGCAACCCGTTGGTGTACCCGCCCGGAGCTCGCAGGGCGACAGCTCTGAACAGGCCTGCTTACGGGGAGATGGAAGGCAAGATGCAGTCGTGACCATCGTCCTGGCCAGAGAGGATGACTTCGGTGCGTTCCTTGAACTGGCTGGCGAGGTCGAGGACCTCTTTGGCCCCATGGTCGGCGAGCCTGGCTTCCATGATGCCGTCCGACGGAACATCTCGCGCCGCTCGGCCCTCCTGGCCCGAGACTCGCTCGGTTCCCCAGCCGGCGGCCTTCTATTTTCCCCTCACCACCATCCCATCTACACGGTGCGATGGTTCGTTGTCGCTGAGCGTTACCGCTCTCAGGGCTTGGGTGAAGCCCTTCTGGCCGAAGCCTTCTGCAAGTGGGTAAAAGCTCCCTGCACAGTCGAAGTCGTTAGTTTTGGCCCCGACCACCCCGGCGCCAGAGCGCGACATTTCTATGAACGGCTTGGCTTCATTGGTGCCGAGCCGGCGGAGCCAGGCCCTGAAGGTGGCTCCCGGCAAGTGTTCCGGATGAGCCTCGACCGCCTCCCGGGCTGGGCCGAGGCTCACGATCACAGCGGCGCCGGCCAGCGCTCAATTGCCAGGCCGGATCGGTGAGGCGTCAGTTTTCCGCCGTCGAGACGGTCAAGCGGGTTTCTCCTCGCCGCTATGCCACAATTGCGCTGCGTGTAGCCTCAGTCGCATCGAGGGGTTTACTAAGGAGCGGAGGCGCCCGGAGGCAGGGTCGGTCCCCGACCTCCTTCGCATGTTCGAGCACGAACTGCGGTTCTACCGGGAGGTCGCCCCCGAGGTCGGGACCCGGGTCCCTGAATGTTATGAGGCCGTCGAGACGGGCCAGGGGTTCCGTCTCGTCCTGGAGGACCTGTCGTCGTGGGTGGAAGGTGGCGACCCTGTCAACGTCGCGGCGGTGCTGAAGGATATGCACGCACGGTGGGCCGGGGTCGCGGGGCGGCGATGGCTGTGGTTGAACCGGGACGGCCGCGGCGCGTCCGCCATCGGCAAGCTCTACAACCGCGTCTGGTCTGGCATGCATGAGCGGCCAGACCTCACGCCAGCCGTCCGGGGCCTCGGCGACAGGTTTGTGGGCCAGGTCACTGCGCTCGAGCTCGGCGAGGCCAGCGCCCCACGGCGGACGCTTATCCACGGTGATGCTTCGCTGAGGAACACTCGGACTTCGCCAGACGGCGTCATCGCACTCGTCGACTGGGAGGACGTCCGGTCCGCTAACGGCTGCGTCGACCTGACGTGGCTGCTGGTGTCGTCCGTCGAGCCCGAGCGTTGGGACGACGTCATTTTTGCGTATGGGGCGGACGTTTCAGAGTTCAAGGCTGCCCTGCCGAACGCGGCAACGCAAGGGATCCTTAGCCTCGGGGACTGCGAAGCCGGTTCGCAAGAGGCGATGCGCTGGGTTGCACGGATAGAGGCGGCCGCAGGGCGCCTTCAATGAGTGATCCCCTAGACAATAAAACCAAGTTCGACGATAATCCCTCTGCCCGTTATTTGCGCTCGTCCGGTGAAAGGCGCGTGACGAGCTAGCCGGAGCCGTCGTTAGGTGTTCGCAGCTACGTCCGGGCCACCGAAGAAGTGCGGTACTATAACGGTTGTTCGGTCCATCGCGGCTCTCCCAGAGGTCACCTCGGCTAGTTGGCACGTCGGTTGCGCTCCGCGAAAGGAGAGACGACCATGCTCGTGGGGCCGCATTTCGGCAGCTGTAAGTCGCTGGCGCCGGTACACGCCAGCCCCGGGAGGGCGTAAGCTCAGGGGCCCGCGGCGCGCAAGACGACTGCCCGTGAGCCATATGCCGGGCAGCCAACGTGTGCCACTCCCCGGTGGCGAGCGACTAGACACAGCAGGGTGAACAGTTCCTCG
Source organism: uncultured Acidimicrobiaceae bacterium (assembly GCA_963807395.1). Classification (GTDB taxonomy): domain Bacteria; phylum Actinomycetota; class Acidimicrobiia; order Acidimicrobiales; family Palsa-688; genus Fen-671. The sequence goes on along the minus strand of CAWEBW010000019.1, from coordinate 122,579 downwards.
ATTGCGCCGTTCCAGTCCGCCTCGCGCTTTTTCGCTGACTGCGTGGCAGCAGTGCCGGTGGAGCGGTACGGGACCTCCTGGTCCGACGAATGGAGCGTCCTCGAACTGATCGGCCACGGCAACCGCGCCAACGTGCTCCCCGTGGAGTACTACGAGCGACCGGTCTCGGTAGCCAAGCCGGATTACTTCTTGCCCGAGAACGTCGCTGAGCGCGGGCGACAAGCAGCGCGGCAGCTGGGGGACGACCCCGTTGCCGCCGTACGAGCGGCCTCGGACCGAGCATTGGCAATGGCCGGCTCAGCACCAGATGACGCGGTGGTCGGCACCCCCTTTGGCGAACAGAGGCTCGCTAACTTTCTGCGTTCTCGGACAGCCGAGCTGGTGCTCCACGGCTTGGACCTGGGGACCGAGATCGAAGTACCGGCCGATGCCCTGGTCGAATGTGGTGTTTCGCTTATGGAAACGGCGGTACGCAAAGGCTATGGCCTGGAGGTTGTGCGCGCCCTCAGCGGGCGAGGTACTTTGCCGCAGGGCTTCAACGTCTACTGAGCCACCGCCAGTGGCGAGTTTGCCGCGTCCCCCGGCGGGCGCCGGGCGACTCGCCCAGGAAGTTCGTGAGCAGTTGGAGTCGGGCGACGAGGCAGGCAAAAACTGAGGTGCCGAACCCACCCGGGCCCATTAAAGGGACATCACCCACTTGCGCATTATGTCGCCTCGTCTGCCTTCGCCTCGTGCGCGCAGACCCGTCTAATTGTCTGCGTGGGACTGCCTTGAAGATTCCAGCATTCTCTAGCAATAGATAACCGATAACCGCCAATGCCCGTCTACTCCAGGAGCGAAGGCTCTGCTCGCCACCCATGAAACCTGGTGCACCCTGTCCTCGATCACGGGGAGGGAGCACAAGAGGTACCTACCCCGTTCCGACCGGACGTGCCGCCAGGCCAAGCCTGGTTGGGATCTTCTTCCGCCACCCTTCGTAGGTCGTCGGCTCGGGCTCGAACAGCTCGACAACGCCGAGCCCACACTCAAGCCACGACACGTAGGCGCCCAGGGGACGGTGATAGTGCCAATGGCCCCCGAAGCCTTCGAGCCACCACGCCTCGTCCTCGAGGTAGCCACGAACCTGACGATAACCGCCTCCGCCGTCCTCATCGACCGTCTTTTGCAGAAAAAAAGCGGGATGAAGGATCGTAGCGACGAGCACGCCCCCGGCCCGTACACGCAGCCGCACCGTGTTGAGCTCTGGTAAGTCCATTAGGACCATGAGTGCCACAACGACGTCAAACTCGCCCTCGTAGCCGGCGCGAAGGTCCACCTGCTCGAACCGAGCGGCCGGGTACCGGCTCCGAGCTATTTCGAGGAGAGCTTCGCTCCCGTCGACGCCGAGCACGTCGGCGCCGCGGCGGTAAAGCTCGTTAGTGAACCAGCCATGACCGCAGCCGAGGTCGAGGACCCGCTTTCCCGTTAGGTCGTTGGCGAGGTAGCGGTCAAGGAACCCATTGAACCAGTCGACTTGTCCTTGCTCGGTGTAGGCGGCAGCGATCGCGTTCCACGCCGCCAGGTCATCGACCTTGTCCGCGTCCTTCACAGCCCGACCCTAGGTCACCGGTGAACCACTTCGAGGCTCGCTGCGCTGTATGCCGGCGTACTACCCTTATTGCGAGACGACTGTGGGCCCACTTGTTTTGTTGCCGGTCTGACGGTGGCGATCACGCTGTTGTTGGTCGTGCCGCGGTGGGCACGCGGCACTGGCAAGCCGGGTGGCGCCACAGGAGGTATCGTCGCCGGGGGCGGGCGAGGACGTGAGGGAGTGCGCACGATGGAGCTTCGGGGGGACACTGTGCTCCTTCGGGACCTCCGAACGTCGGACCTGCTGCTGTTCGTCGACGCCGGTGACCGGTTAACCGGCCTGGGCACACTGGAATGCCTGCCTCCCGACGCCTCGGAAGCTTGGGTGCCAGTATAAAAGCGCTGTCCTAAATGAGCCGTTTCCTGCATTCGGGAATACTTTGCTCAATTTCGTCCGCGACGGCTCAGCGCCTCACTCCGGACCCGTAGAGAAAGAACTGTTCTGTCTCGACGAAGTGTGCCTCGCAGCCGCGCTCACGAAGATCGCGGGCGAGCTCGCCCGGGTCGAAGGAGCGTTTTACGACCCGGTAGCGGCGCCCGTCTTCGAGGCGCCGCAGGTCGAAAGACGCGGCCAGGTCGAGCTCGCCCGACGAGTGATGCACTATGTTGCGTTCGACGACCACGCCAGGAAGGTCAGAATCTCTCGCTGATGCGGACCCGCGCGCTATCGGCCAGGAAGAAGCGGCCCCCGGGACGAAGCGACTCGTGGACGTTTTCCCAGAAGCGGTCGGCCCGGTCCAGAGGGACGTGCGAGAGCCAAAAGGCAAAAACTACAGCGTCGTAGACCTTATCCGGCTCCCATGCGAAGAGGTCGCCTATGAGGAGGTCGACGTTTGTGTGGCCCGCGGCCCGAAGCTTCGCCGACGCTCGGTCTCGCATCTCAGGTGCGGCGTCGATCCCAGTGACGCGTGACGCCGTCGCGGCGAGCCGGAGCGTCCATTCGCCCGTGCCGTAGGCGAGCTCCAGGACCTCGCCAGCGGGCGCGAACCGGTCGAGGGCGGCCTGCACCTCCTCGAGCTCGCCCCGCCATCTCGTGTTCTGTTCTTCGCCCCAGTCGTGGAGGCCCTCTCGACGGAACCACTTGTCGTACTCGGGAGCGCGGGCACGGTAGTAGGCAAGCGGTTCAGCAAGCACTGGGCTGTCCGGTATCACCGTTTAAGCATGCCCCGGAGACCGGAGCGACGCGCATCATTGCATGAACCCCCGGGCTCAGGGTAGCGCCAACGCTGGTCTGTGGCCTCGCCACCGGGCCGGCTCCCGCAGGCGTAGTGGACTTCAACCTGCGTCCCCCGGAAACGATGCTTGCTGGGCGGCTTGCCCAGAAGGAAACTAGTCCCTGGGGGCGCTTTTTCTGTACCACGACCTTCTGTCAGAGAAGGGCCGTTCGCCTGTCGCAGAACGGCGGGAATGATTGACGAGCATTCGTCATAACTGGTGGACTGTAGAGGTGGCCGTGCACCAGCACCCGCCCGAGCGTATCGAAGCCGGGGACCTTTACCTCCGTCGTCAACGGGTGGACGATGCGGCCGCCATCGCCTCGGCCGTGGCCGAGAGCCTGGCCGAGCTGCAAGCGTGGATGCCCTGGGCGGACAGTTCGGCGGTAGATCCCGAGGCCCAGCTTCGGCGCTTGAAGGAGGTCCTCGGCCACTGGGAGCAGGGCACTGAGTACATCTACTTGGTCTTCCGGCCGGGCGACGACAAGGTGCTCGGCTCTGCCGGCCTGCACCGACGGGTCGGCCCCGGCGGGCTCGACATCGGGTACTGGCTCAGGACCTCCGAAACTGGTCGGGGCACGGTGACAGAGGCTGTCCGGGCCTTGGCCAACGCGGCGCTGGCTCTTAGTGGGGTCGACCGGGTCGAGGTACACTGCGACCAAGCCAACGCCAGGAGTGCCGCAGTGGCCCAGCGTCTCGGGTTCCGCTTGGCCCGCACCGAAGAGGTGGAGGCCAAGGCCCCAGCCGAGACCGGCCGCCAAATGGTGTGGGTACTGGAGCAGCCCGTGCCGGCCTCGGCCGTGTACTACCTGATCGGCCTGCCCGGGATAGGTAAGTTCACCGTGGCCAACGCCATGAAGCGCCTCGCCGCCGAGCAGGGCCAGAACCTGGTCGTGGTGGACAACCATCATGTCAATAACCCCATCTTCAGCCTGGTCCGAGTGGACGGCCGGACGCCTCTGCCCCGGGGTGTGTGGGCGCGGGTGGCCGAGGTGGGAGAAGCCGTGCTTTCGACCGTGGAGGCACTTTCCCCCCGGGGTTGGTCCTTCGTGTTCACGAACTTCCTCGACGATGGCGACCCGGAGGACCACCGGCTGTACCGGCGGGTACGTGAGGTCGCCGAAGCCAGGCGGAGCCGGTTCGTGCCCGTACGGCTGGTCTGCGAACTCGACGAGCTGTGCCGCAGAGTGGCAAGCCCGGAGCGGTCCGGCCGCCTGAAAATGGTCGACCCCGCCGCGGTGCGCCAGTTGGGTATGACCAGACGCCTGCTCGTACCTGACGACGGTGACGTGCTCACCCTCGACATCACCCGCTTAGCCCCGGCGGAGACGGCTAAGGCCATCCTCGACCAGGCTGACGGGTCAGAAACCTGTTGATGTGGGCGAAATGTCGGCTACAAATGCTCGGTCACCCACCGCTTGCGATGAGCCTCAACGATAAGTTGTTGTCCTCCGGGGCCTTTTGCTCGTTTATTATGCGCTGGCGCCGACCGTAGTAAAGCGCCCTGCTGGTGTGCTAAGTGCTAACGAGCATCCTGGCGAGCTGGTGCAGGCCTTCGACCTCTGCCCATGGCTCGGGCCCCGATAGACGGCGACGGCCACCGCGGTTGACCCAAACAGTCCTCAGGCCGGCACGAGCCGCGCCACCCACGTCGGCGGTCAAAGAATCCCCAACGTGGACGGCCTCTTGGCTGCGCACTCCGAGGTGCTTCAGGGCTTGCTCGAAGACCTCGGGCCGGGGCTTGTACGCTCGCACGTCTTCGCTGGTGACTGCGTGGTCGAACTCAAGCGCGTGGTATGCCACCGCGGCTTCCAGGTCGGCGCGGTCGATGTTGGAGACGACGCAAACCGGGACGCTGAGCCCGTCGAGGAACCTCCGGGCGTCCCCAAATAGCTCCGGTTGCTGCCAGTACTGGAACTGAGCACCGAGGAGCTCGCCCGCTTCCGCGGTGGAGCCAAGCGTCTTGAGGACGCTTTCAAGGGACGAGCCCGCCACCTCACGCTGGCGCCGAAAGTGCGGCCCGTAGGCGGCCTCGCATGCGGCGACGAAGGCGCCCGACCATCGGCGCGCCACTTCAGCTGCCGTGACCCGTTCGCCTAGCTCAGCGGCCACGGCCCTGCAGATCCTCGCGACGACGACATCGTCGTCTTGGACGAGCGTGCCGTAGAAGTCCACCAAGAGAGCCCGCAGCGTGCTCTCATTCTGCCAGCGAGGGCTCGGCCACAGCCGGTTTGTTTCCTGGAGACGACGGTCCCTGGTTGCCGCGGCACCGAGGGCCCACGGTGTCGTGGGCTCGAGCACTGTGGCGAAGGTCGTGAGGTCGGCTGACGAGAGCCGACCCGGGGATCTATTTTTCGACACAGGAGAAGGGCCATTTTTAGGGAGCACATATCGTGCCTATGTCTGAGCGACGGGCGCCCAGGCGTACCTGCAATCCCAAGGATTGTCGGGCAAATCTGTGGGTGTTTGGCTGTTCTAGTCGGGCCGCGTCCGGCGTGGTAACCGTGGCAGACTCGGCCCGTGCCCTTCAGCAGCGGTTCTGTGATCGTGGCCCGAGAGGACTGGCACGGTTACCTCCATTCAGCCATCCCGCGCCTCGTCGTCGTCGACCAGGGCCAGGCCCTCGTCGATTGGTCGCCGGCAGGCACGGTCGGGGTGTACGCCAGCAGCCGTCATTATCCCGGTCGAGAGGACCTGCCGCGCAACGAGAGAAAACTGTTGACACTCGAGACGTGCCGATGGTTGTACACCTCGGTGGCGTCCGAGATGGGTGCGCTCAACTTCGTCGACGAGGAGCACCCGTCGTGCACGACGCTCGGCTGGTCGGCGCAAGGGCAGTTCCTCGGCTGGTACGTGAACTTCCAGCGCCCCATCGTGCGCACCCAGCGCGGCTACGACTCAATGGACCTCGTGGTGGACCTAGTCGTGGCGCCGAGTTATGAGTGGCATTGGAAGGACGAAGACGACTTCGAGGCGGCGGTCGGGCGCGGCATCGTCGACGAGGGGCAACGCCCTTTGGTCGAGCGCGAAGGCGAGCGGGTCCTCCGCCTCATCGCCGGGCGCGAGGGGCCGTTCAGTCCGGAGTGGACGACATGGCGTCCACCGGGCGACTGGGAGGTCCCCCAGCTCCCGGCCGGTTTTGGCCGAGGCCTCAAGTGCCCTGCCGGGGCAAACCTGGGTGAGGACACCGGAGCTCGGCCCATGAAGCCAATTGACGGCCCGCCTGGCCCAGCCGTATGTCCTCGCACCCGGCCTGCCTTGTGGGCCTGCTGCCCGCACCATGCCGGGAATGCTCGCCTTGCCCGTCTAGCGCTCTGGCGACGCCAGGTTCGTCTGCAAGCTGACGATGAGCTTCTGGTGTCGGATCTTTGCACCAACCAAGGCCACGAGGTGATGCGGTATGACCGAGTACGAGCGGGGTCGTTTGGACTTAGATGCCTACGTGGCGAGGGCCCAGGCCGGCCCCTGCTTCATCTGTGAGCTCGTCGCCGGGCGCAACCCCCATCCCGTCGTCTACCGGGACGACTTTGCCATCGCCTTCCTGAACCGCTACCCGACCCTGTCTGGCTACGTCTTGGTCGCGCCCCTCGAGCACAAAGAAGACGTCGTGGCCGACCTCGACGAGGCGGCTTACCTGCGGCTGCAGTCCCTCGTTTACCGGGTGGGCCGCGCCGTCAGTTCGGTCTTACCCACCGAACGCCTCTACGTGCTGAGCCTCGGGAGCAAACAGGGTAACGCCCACGTCCACTGGCACGTCGCGCCCTTGCCGCCGGGTGTCCCCTACGAGGAGCAGCAGTTCCGGGCGCTCATGCACGAAGAAGTCGGGTACCTGGTGGTGTCGCCCGAGGACGCGCAACATCTGGCTGCCCGAATAACCCGCGCCCTGGGCGAGGGAGCCTGGCAGTGTTAGAGAAGACGGCGCGAACGGCGGCCGCCCTCCCCTAGGTGAGCGAGCAAAAAGTCAGCGGGATCCGCGTGGCCTGACGTCGGGTTTGGGAGAATGACAGAAGTGTTGTTCTCCACTTCCCCGGAGGCGGTGCGGTGCTCGGACGGGTTGACCCCCAAGGTTCACTGTTAGAAACTCGCCATATGAGGCGGCACTTGGTGACCAAGGGCTCGTTCTACGAACGCCTGGCCGACCACGGCCACGAGCTGATTTCTGATGAGGACTTCGCCCACCTGTACGCACCAGGAAAAGGCCGCCCCTCGGTCCCCCCGTCGGTGATGGTGCGGGCCATGCTGTGCGCCACCCATGACCGGACCGCCGACGCTGAGACCTCCCGGCGCACCCGGGTGGACTCGGACTGGAAGGCGGCCATGGGGGTGGACGACTGGTTCGAGGGCATCGGGGCCACGACGTTCAGCCTGATGCGGGCGCGCATGGTGGCCCATGACGCCGATAGCGCCTTGTTCCAAAAAACATTGGAACGGGCCGTAGAAGCCGGCATTTTCAAACAGCCCTTGACCGCGGTCATCGACTCGTCACCGGTGCACGGGGCGGGGGCGGTGGCCAGTACGTACGAGCTGGTGCGCAAGATGATGGGGCGGCTGGCCCAGTCCCTGGGCACCCACCTCGACGTGGCCTGGCCGCCAAAGTGCTAGCGCTGGCGGCGGCCAAGCCGGACATCGACTGGCCAGACCCGGCCGCCCGCAAAGGGCACCTGGGCGAGCTACTAGAACTGGCAGCCACGCTCCTGGGCAGCGCCGCCGCCGACCCGGAGCTGGCCGCTGACCCCGAGGTGGCCGAAGCGGCCGGGCTTTTGTCCCAGGTGGTCCTCCAAGACGTGGAAGCCACCGACCAAGGGCCGGCTGTCCGCCAAGGGGTGGCCGCCGACCGGGTGGTCTCGCATTCCGACCCCCAGATGCGCCACGGGCGAAAGTCCGCCTCTCGGCGTTTTGACGGCCACAAGCTCGATGTCATCATCGACGAGGCCTCCGAGCTGGTGCTCGGCGTCGAGGTGCGGGCGGGCAACGCCGGCGACGGGGAGGGGGCAGCCCCACTTTTGTCCACGGTGACCGGGACCGAAGGCATCGAGGTGGCTACTTTGCTGGCCGACATGGCTTATTCCGACGGCGACATACGAGAAGCGGTTGAAGCTCAGGGCACCGAGCTGGTGGCCAAAGTCCCCCCCGTCACCAACTCGGGGCGGTTCCCCAAGACCGAGTTCAACATTGACCTGGGGGCGGGCACGGTCACCTGCCCGGCAGGCCAGGTTACTTCCGACGCCCGGCGGGCCCGGGACCACAAGGGCCGCCCGGCCACCATGTTCTATTTCGACGCCCGCACCTGTGAAATTTGCCCGCTACGGGAGCGCTGCACGGCCGGCAAAGGCGGCCGCACCATCATGGTCGGACGGCACCACCGCCGCATCGAGGCGGCCCGGGCCGCCCAGGGCCAACCGGCCACGAGGGCATTGTTGCGCCGGCGGGCCAAGGTGGAACGCAAGATGTGCGCCACGAGGCGCCTGGTTGTATCCCCGACAGAGCCGGGAGGAACTCGAAGGGAGGTTCCTGGGTCCGATGGCTGACCTGGACCCGAAAGGGAAAGGGGACAACAGCATGCCAGGAAATCACAGGTCGTGCCTAGACGTTCGGAACGGTGCTGTGGGGGACCCGCGTGACATGGCGAAGGCTGGATTGCTTGAAGCCCAATCTCCAGAAGATGAAAGTTCACATCCGCCGGAACGACGTCTGAAACCGGCGCCTTGCTCTGCGACGGTATCGATCTTGCGCTGTCGCAACCTTCGGAGCACGGAGCGATGCCCAGTGAGGGCATTCAAGGAGATGAGTGGGACGCCTACCTCACGCTGTTACATGCAACCGGGACGAACGTGGGATCGCCTACGGGACGCGAGTCCTATTGGCGACGGAGGCCTCGTAGTAGTCGTCGGAGTTACGCCCGACCAAGGAGGACGGGAGAGCCGTCCACAGGGCGAAGGGGGCCAGGTGACCGGACATTCGATTGCCGTGAGGTATGCGTAATGCAGAGCGCCGAAGCGGTGTTGGCTGTCCTACGTGAACGTGGCAGGCGTGGTCTGCCGCTTGATGAGCTGTATCGACAGATGTCCAACCCGCAGTTGTATCTGCTGGCCTATGGTCGCATTTACGCGAACAAGGGGGCAATGACCCCTGGGGCCACGCAGGAGACCGTGGACGGCATGTCCATGGGGAGGATCGGTCGCATCATCGATGCGATGCGCCACGAGCGCTACCGGTTCGCCCCTGTTCGGCGGGTGTACATCCCCAAGAAGTCGGGGAAACTACGCCCGTTGGGCCTGCCGACCTGGTCGGACAAGCTGGTCGGCGAAGTAGTCCGCCTGTTGTTGGAGGCGTATTACGAGCCGACGTTCTCCGACCACTCCCACGGTTTTCGCCCCGGCCGGGGCTGCCACACCGCTTTGCGGGAGGTGGCGAACACCTGGACCGGGACGACATGGTTTATCGAGGGCGATCTCGCAGACTGTTTCGGGAGTTTCGACCATCAGGTCTTGCTCCAGATCCTCGGTGAGAAGATCCACGACAACCGGTTCCTGCAACTCGTTCGTAACATGTGCCAGGCCGGGTATTTGGAGGACTGGACATGGGGTGCCACGCTCAGCGGCGTTCCGCAAGGTGGGTTATGCGGAGCAGCGCATAACCCCCCTAATGAGCAGTGCCAGGTTATGCGCAGCGTCGGCCTGTCGGGCCTGGTGAGGGCGGGAGCTGGGGCCGAGCGCTGCGCATAACGCGTTGGGTGTGAAGGTTCAGAGCTCGGCGAGCCAGTTGAGCAGTCCGGGGTCTTGGTTCCACTCGGGCAGGTCGTCGGTGACAATGTCGGCGTAGGCAGCTTCGAGGGCTCTGCGTTTGGCTTCGGTGGAAGCGCGTGCGTAGATCTCGGTGGTGGACAGGTCGACATGGCCGAGGATGTCGCGGATGTAGGGCAGCGGGATACCTGCCTCGTATAGGTGCATTGCCTTGCTATGGCGCAGCACGTGTGGGCTGAGGTCGGCGTTGGCGAGCGCCGGGTCGCCGGTCATGGCCTGGTATTTGCGGATGATCCAGGCGATCCCGCCGCGGCTGAGTTTGCTGCGGTGTTGATTGACGAACACCGCGTCGTAGTCGTGGCCGGGCCTGTTGAGACGGTGTTCGGCCAGGTAGGCGTTGAGCAATGCTGCGGTGTTGTCGCCGAGGGGGACGTGGCGGGTCTTGCCGCCTTTGCCGGTCAGGGCGGCCATGGGCGGCGGTTCGAGCCGGATATCGCGGATGGTGAGGTCGGCGAGTTCTTGGGCCCTGGCTGCGGTGTCGTAGAGGGTGGCGAGCAGGGTGGCGTCGCGGCGGCCTCGCCGGGTGGACCGGTCGGGCCGGGCGAGCAGGCGGCGGGTCTGCTCGACGCTGAGGTGGTTGACGGCCGGTTGGGCCTGTTTCTTGGCGGGGATGGCGAGAATGTTCTGGCAGCAGGCCATCAGGGTGGGGTCTTGCGATTGCACCCACCGGTAGAACGAGCTGATCGCGGCCAGGCGTTGGTTCCGGGTCGAGATGCTGTTGTGCCTGCTGGTCTCGAGCCAGTCCAGGAACCGCGTGATGGCGGCGGCGTCGATGCAGCCGAGGATGAGCTTTTCCGGTGGGACGGACTTGTCGTCGCGGAAGAACACGATCAGCAGCTTGAACGTGTCGCGGTAGGACGCCACCGTGTTGGGTGAGCAGCCGCGAACCCCGGCCAGGTGGGCAGTGAGGAAACGGTGCAGGTAGACCGCGAAGTCAGTCGCCATGGCGCCGCCCTGCTGTGACGGGCGGGACGACGTCGCCGAAAACACGTTGGACCTGGGCGGTGATGTGGGGGTAGGACTCGGCGGTCAGCCGGAGGTAGTAGGCGGTGTCGTCAGGCGAGGAGTGGCCCATGTAGGTCTGCAGGACCGGCAGCAGGCCGCCGACGTCGTCGCCGCGCTCAAACCACGAACGCAGGTTGTTGACCGCAAAAGTATGGCGCAGGTCATGTACGCGGGGGCCGTGGCCTCGACCGCCGTGGGAAATGCGGGCCTGCCACAGAAATCGGCGGAAATTCTTGTCGATATTCCCAAGGGTCAGCGGCCGCCCGGTCGTGCCAGGGAAGAACCACTCCCCGCCGCTGCGCCCCACGATATGCGCGTGGTAGTCGGCGAGCCTGGCACGAAGCGCCTCGCTGAGCGGCGTCTGCCGGTCTTTGCCGCCCTTGGCGGCCCGGATCCGCAGGATCCCGGTGTCGATGTCGACGTCCGCGATGCGAAGCAGGCGGGCTTCGGAGGCACGTAGGCCGCAGGCGTAGATCGTGCGGAACAGCACCGGCATGACCAGGTGCCGGAAGGGGACGAGCGAGCAGTAGCGGCAACGGTCGGTTTGGGTGAAGAGGGCGGCCAGTTCCCGGTCGGTGTAGATGTGCGGGACATAGCGGGCGGGCCTGGGCAGCGCGCCGGCGGGCAGGACGTAGGCCGGCACACCCCGGCGGCCCAGCCAACGGGCCAATTCCCTGACCGGCGCGGCCAAAGCCTGCAATGTAGCCGGTTTTACTCCACGGCCATGGGCGGACGCGACCCACGCCTCGACCGAGGCCTGGCTGGGCGCGTCCAGCTCGGGGAACTCAGTGCGGCAGAACGCGGCGAAGCGGGCCAGCACCCGCTCTTCGGCGGCGTACTTGTAGCCGACAGCGCGTTTCTCTGTGACCAGGGCCGTGATCGCGTCGGCCATCGTGATGCCCGGGGTCATCGTGACACCTCACGTGCCGGTGCGTCGGGGTCCAGGGCGCATTTAGCCAGCAGCCCCAAAGACGATTTCAGGTAAACACCGGTCGACCGCACCGATTGATGCCCGAGTATGTCGGCGATCTCCTCGAGCGGCGTGCCGTTCTCCATCAACCTGGTCGCCAGCGTGTGCCTGAGCGAGTGCATGCCGTGGCGGCGTTCCTCGCTGATCGGGACGTGAGCCACCCGGGCGTGTTTGACCACGATCTGGTGCAGATGGTCCTGGTCGGAGAACGGACCTATCGGGGCGGTGTGGCGCAGGAACACCTGCGGGCAGTCGCAGACCGGCCGGCCGCCGCGAACGTAATCGATCACCCCCCAACCGACCTCTTTCAACAACGGCAACTGCACCCGGTGACCGGTCTTGGCCTGCGTCACGGACAACCGGTTGGCCGGCCAGTCGAAATCGCCGAACTCCAACCGTTTGACGTCGACGCCGCGCAGCCCGAGCCTGGCGATCAGCAGGATGATCGCGTAGTCCCGCTTCCCGCACGGGTTGCCCCGGTCGATCGCGTGCAGGATCCTTTCCACCTCGCCTGGGTCCCACACCGATGGGACCCTGGCCTGCTTGCTCGAACGGACCGCCGGGACCGCGTCCGCCACGGCGGCGTCGACCAGGCCCTCAGCGGATGCGAATTTGAGAAACGAGCGCAGCGCACACAGTTTCTGCTCGACGGTCTTGACCTGGTACCCGCTCAACGTGGCGACGAACGCCTCGATCGCCCGAGCGTCGCAGCGGGCCAGGCCGCCGCGTGTGCCTGTGAACGCGAGGAATTCCCCGGCCACCGTCCCATAGGTCCGCACCGTCGACACGGCCCGGTCCGCGGCCCCAAGCCACGCCTGGAAGCGAGCGACGGTGCCGGCACCCTCCCCCGACAGCTTGTCGACAGACCGGCTATAGCGGCGTAGCACCGCCCCATGCACCGCGTAATCGCCGAGCATTTGGGCGACCCTGAACAAATAGATGTCATTCGGCTTGAGCGTGCCCGACCGCTCCTTCTCGAAAAAGCCGCACGCCTCGTCGACCCATGCCATCGCCACATCCAGGGAGAACTCCGGACACCGTGGGCAGCGAAGAACCTCTCCAACCGGCGCCAGCACCGCCGATACCAGACCAACGTCGAATCCTTATAGCCCAGACGCCTCAACTCAGTGTCCAGCCCCGACACCAGCCCCGACACAGCCACCCTCACGGCCGACCTCCTGATCATCCAGGCCCGGCACCATGCCGAACCGGCGATCAGGATCCCCGACGCGTTATGCGCAGCGCTCGGCCCCAGCTCCCGCCCTCACCAGGCCCGACAGGCCAACGCTGCGCATAACCTGGCACTGCTCATTAGGCGGGGTTGCCTCGCCCGTGCTGTCCAACATCTACCTGCACAAGCTGGACGTCTTCGTCGAGACGGTTCTCATCCCGGAATACACCCGAGGTCGGCTCCGGGCCTACAACCCGGAGTACCGCAAGGTGAAATGGGCGATAGGTCAAGCCCGCAAGAAGGGCGATCGTGTCGCTCAGGTGCGGTCGCTCTACAAGCGGCTGCACAGTCTCCCCAGCCAGGATCCCCTCCGATCCGGGCTATCGGAGGCTGCGCTATTGCCGATACGCCGATGACATCTTGTTTGGCTTCGCCGGACCGAAAGCCGAAGCCGAGGAGATCAAGGCGCGCTTGGCGGCGTTCCTGCGTGATGAACTCAAGCTGGAGCTGTCACCTACCAAAACCTTGATCACCCATGCCCGCAGCCAGCGGGCCAGGTTCCTCGGCTACGAGATCCGAGTCGCAGCGAGCAACCGCAGAACGAGACGTCCCTCGCCGAGTGATCGACGCAACCGCCGTTCGCTCAACGGGACCATCGTGCTGCACGTTCCTGCGTCCGTGATCAAGGCCAAGAGCGCCCCCTATCTCTCAGGCGGCAAGCCTGGCCACCGAACCACGATGGTCAGCGAGTCTGACTACAACATCGTGGGCCAGTTCGGGGCCGAGTATCGGGGCCTCGCCCAGTACTACTTGCTCGCCGGTGATGTTTTCCGACTCCACCGGCTGCGATGGGTCATGGAGACCTCCATGCTCAAGACCCTGGCCAGCAAGCACCGCTCGTCGGTGTCGAAGATGGCGGCCCGCTACAAGGCCCAGATCGACACATCGCATGGGCCTCGAACGTGCTTCGAAGCCAGCGTCGCTCGTGTCGGCAAGCAACCCCTGGTGGCCAGGTTCGGAGGTATTCCCCTCAAGCGGCAGAAGAAGGCGATCATCACCGACCGCCTCATGACCGGGCCGATCTACCCACCCAAGGAACTGGTTCGACGGCTCCTGGTGGGCAGATGTGAGCTCTGCGGGCAAACGGACAACATCGAAGTTCACCATGTCCGCCAACTCGCCGATCTCAACCGGCTTGGCCAGCAACCACCCCACTGGGCACAGGTCATGGCCAAGCGCCGCCGCAAGTCCCTCGTGGCCTGCGGCGACTGCCACGACCTGATCCACGGACAAGCTGTCTCGTGACCGGACAATCACCGGAGAGCCCGCTGCTGGGAAACTGGCACGGCGGGTTCGGAGGGAGACCATGCGGAAAAGGACCATCGCAAGCTGGCACCTCGCCGCATGGTCGACCCTACCGACCACCTCCAGGACCTCGGCATGCGCAAGGCCCGTTACCGAGGCCGGCGCAAAACCTGTTTCCAAGCCTTTTTCGCTGCCACCGTCGCCAATTTCAAACGCTTGGCTGTGCTCGACGTGCTCCAACGAGCCTTCCTCGCCGCCGCCTGAGCCCCTGGAGGGCGACCGGCCCACCGGAGGCTCCGGCCAACGGCGATTCAGCCCCCTTCAGCCCTCGCTCACTCCCTCGAGCAGGCAATCCCGGCGATCGGGACGGCGCAAGAGGTGTGCCGACAACGCGCGGGACCGCACCTCAAATCAGGCCTTTGCTGCTCGCTCACCTAGGTCGTCGTCCCAGGAGTTCGCCTCCTTTCGGTCTGTCTTTCTCAGTGCACTGCACCCCTCGATTGGTTGGTTGCGCAGCCAAGCAGCCTGCTCGATCATGAGACCATGGGCACGAGCCAGCTGAGGAACCACAATTTTGTCCTGGTTGACCAAGACCTGGTGTTGCGGCCGATGACCGAGGGTGACTGGGACGTGGTGCTGGAATGGGCTGACGACCCCGAGGTGTTGTGGTTCAGCGAGGCGGACAACGTCGAGCACCGCACCCGGGAAGAGCACCAGAGGATCTACCGGGCCGTCTCTCACACCCCGGCTGACGTGTTCATCTTCGAGGTCAACGGCACTCCGATGGGCGACGGGTGGCTGCAGCAGATGAACCTGGCCCGCGTCTTAGACGCCAACCCCGGCAGGGATTGCCGCCGGGTGGACTTGCAGCTGGACCGGTCCTGGTGGGGGAAAGGTATAGGCACGCGGGCCATCCGTTTGCTGACGGACCACGGTTTCTGCCACGGGGCCGACCTCATCTTTGCCGTCGACGTTGCTTCCGACAACTTCGCCAGCCAAGGCGCCTTCCAGGCCAACGGCTACGAGCTGTGGGGCCAGGTGGAACAACCTGCAGGTGCTAAAGTGCCCTACCGCTTCGACTTTTGTGCCACCGGGGAGCCTTTGAGGCGCTAGCCAGCACCAGGGCCCGTGCCCGGCGGGCATCGCCTCGGCAACCCGGCTAGCTCGTCATGGGCCGCCCGGTAGGCGGTCAACCCAGCGACGCTGACCAGAGGAGGGTCACCTGCCCCGGTCAGGGCGTCTGCGGGCCACCGGAACCGGTTCTCCCCCCAAAATCGGTGTAGGGGCCTACTTCGTCGTGTTGGACCAAAAAGATCTCGACCATCACCTCGTCGTAGGAAAATGCCCTCTTGTGGGGGAAGTGCTTCCCGGGGATCTCAGCCAGGACGCCCCGTTCGACAAGGTCGTCCCACAGGGCAAAGTCTTCCACCGGGTACAGGAGGTCGATGTCCTTGTGCGGCCCCGCTACCCGAAGCCCACGGAGTTCTTCGGCCCAGCCGCCGAACACCCATGTCCGTACCCCGAATTGGGCCAGCGTGTCGACCACACGACCGAGGAGCGCGTAATTGTTCTGGCCCGTTAGGGCTGTTGTCGGCCCGGAGCCAAGGCCTTGGGCTCACACCCCAAGGGCTCGGCGGTCATAGCCACCCTGGTCGCGGGGTCGAGGCCACGGGAAGCCTCGTGCTCCATCAGGGACCGCAGTTCGGGGCCGATCTCTTCGCTGGCGAGCACTCGGAACCCGAGGTGCTCGTAAAGCGGCCTGTTCCATGGCACATGACTAAAAGTGGTGAGCGTAACTGCCGACAGGGCGTTCTCGCCTGCCCACCTGCGGGCTTGCTCGACGAGCACGCGCCCGGTCCCCTTGCCCTGTTGGGCGGTGGCCACGCTTACCTGCTCGATATGGGCTGCACCGTCGACGATGTCCACGACCACGTAGCCAACTGGCACATCGTCACTGTCGGCGGCCACCCATGCCCGGCCCGACTCCACATAGGTCAGGAGGACCTCGACCGGGGGCGGTTCGTCGTCGGCCACGAAGCCGAGCCCCACCTCACGGAACCGTTGGCCGGCGTCGCTTTCCAGCTCTTGGAGCGTGGCGCAATCCCGGGCCGTCGCTGGGCGGATCTCCATGGTCACAGGGCAAGGTTCGCGCGACCCGGTGGTCGGGGGGCGCATGCTCCTGGGATGACCGTGGAGTCGGTGCGCCCGCCGCAGCGAAAGTACGTGACCGGGGCAGTGTTCGCCTCAGTCACGAGGGAGCGGAGCGTACTTCGGCCGCTGCCCTCCTCCTGGCTCAAGTTCCTCGCGCGAGTGCGTCTGGCGCGAGGCAGTATGCCCTCCAGGATGAGCGTTGCGAGAGGGACCACTAGTGCCGGCCCACTACACCCCTCGCCTCTCTGCGACGGCGTGGTCACTCTGCGGCCCTCGCGCCACTCTGATGTCCCGGCCCTGCTGGCGGGGCGGGACGAACAGAGCAGACGGTTCCTTGGCCCGGGGGGTGCGAGCCCACACCCGACTTTCTGTGTGATCGCCGGGGACGAGGTCGCCGGGTGGGCCGACTACGATCACGACCCCGAGCACGACTGGCTGGAAGGTGACGAGGTGAACGTCGGCTACGAGCTGTGCCCTGCCTTTCGCGGCCGTGGCCTGGCCACGCGCTCGCTGCAGCTCGTCTTGCACCACCTCGCCCTTGGTGGCCAATGGGGGACCGCCTCCCTCCTCATCGACCCCGAGAACCTGCCTTCGCTCGCCGTCGCCAAGCGAGCCAGTTTCGCGCCGAGCGGAGACATCGGAGGCCAGCGCTACTTCCGTCGCCCCGTCCCGCCCCTCCGGTACAGCGATGGCGTAGTCGAGATCAGGCGACAGCGGCCAGACGACGTCGACCGCCACCTCGGTGCCATCGACGACGCCCAGGTCGATTGGCTTTGGCTGCCGGGGGAGCGCCAGCGGTGGGAGGCGATGACGCCCGAGCGTCAACGTGCCTACCAGGTTGCCCACCTGCAGCGCAGCCACGACACCTTCGGGGAGGGACCGCTGTGGCGCTTCTCGGTCGATGCCGGGGACGAACAATACGTGGCCTACGTCGATTGCCACCTGGCGGCCCCGCAAGTCCCTGCGGGCGAGGCGAACATTTCCTACGTCTCGCACCCGTCGTTCCGACGGCAGGGCTTTGCCAGCCGCGCCGTGGCCCTCGTGTTCGCGTTCGTGGCCGACCACACCGGGGCACGAGAGGCGCACCTCGTAATCGACGCCGAAAACGAAGCGTCCCTCGGCGTCGCGCGCAAGGTCGGGGCGAGCGAGCGCGAACGCTTCGTCGACGCCGATGGGCGGAGCAAGGTTCGTTACGCCGTCGAAATCCCACGTGTGCAGTGTTGAACTGACGGCCACGGTCGTCACTCCTCTTACCGAGCGGCGCCGACGCGGCACGCGCTCAACCTGGGGGCTTTGAGCGCTTTCGGCCGCTTATAGGCGCGCCCGGGGGCGGACGCCAGCCTGGCCGCCTGCGTCCATAGCTCGGTTACGGGCAGCCTCGCACTTTGCAGTATCCCTGACGAAGCGAGCGCAAATTGCCTGGTCCAGGCAACGGAGTCCTCGACTCAAGTGCACATAATGGTCCTGAGCTTCGATGAGAACCTGGTTGCACATTCTGCTTTGACCCCGATGCTCACGACGAGGCTGTGAACCGTCTGCTTCGCGACACCACCGGCCCCCGCGGTGTCATGTCGAGCGAGCACCGGCATCTGTTAGTTGCCCGGAAGCGTCAAGGGTCCGATGGCTCAAACGCCGTTGGAATGCGATGTCCTACCAATACTTCGTAGAACGGGGCAGCCTCCACCTGACGCACACCTCGTCCGACCATCTCGAGGCTACATCCTTCTGAGCAACGAGATCGTTGGAGTTGAACGTGGCAGGCGAGACGACCAATGGAGACTTCTCGTCACCGTTTATTAAGCTCACGGCTGGCAGCGCCCGCCGAGGTGCCGAGCCAGGAACTGTTCGGCGGCCGCGAAGAAGCGGAGGTTGTTCTCGGGCTTTAGGAGCAAATGGCCTTCGCCAGGAAATAGCAAGTACTCGCACGGGACGCCCCTTTCTCTCAGCGCGGCCACGATCTCCTCCGACTCGGCCTGCCTAACCCGTGGGTCCACCTCGCCCTGGCCGATAAGGACCGGTGCGCATTTGGTCAACCTTTGAAAGCGGCGAACGAGACCATAGGAAGTCTGCCTCGGTGGCCGGGTCACCCACCCGCCGGTGCCACTCCTGGCGAGGCCAGTAAGTCGGCCTGGCCTCGATATGTGCCTTCAAGTTCGCCGTCCCGCACAGGTCGACCGCACAGCAGAAAACCTCCGGAGTGAACGCCACCCCGCACAAGGCCGCGTACCCGCCGTAGGAGGCCCCGAAGATGCCCACCCGCCCGGGGTCGGCATAGCCGTGCCCTACCGCCCAGTCGACGGCGTCGAGGAGGTCGTCTTGCATCTTGCCTCCCCACTCCCGGTCGCCCGCGTTCAAGAACGTCTTGCCATAGCCGGTCGAACCGCGGAAATTGACCTGGACGCAGAGGTAGCCGCGGTTGGCCAGCCACTGGGCGTTGGGGTCGAAGCGCCATACCGTGCGGTACCAAGGCCCACCATGGACCAACAAGACGGTGGGGAGGCCTCGGCGCTCCTCGCCCGGTGGGAAGCTAAGGTACCCGGCCACCTCGAGGCCGTCCCGGGCCCTGAAGCCGAACGTTTCTTTCTTAGCGAGCCGGTAGCGCTCAAGTTCGGGCCGGTGCTCGAACAGGAAGCTCGGAGAGCTGGGTCGGGCGGTCGTAGAGGTAGGTCCGTTCGGGCCCGTCGTCGACCACGAACCTGGCTAGCCAGCGCTGGTCAGCATCGTCGCGCTCGAGCATGGACAGGTCCCCCTGCCCGGCGGCCAAGAGCCTTTCCAGGTCCGGCTGGACCGTAGGGTCGATGGCGATCGTGCTGAGACGGTCGCGGAGGACACCGACCATCTGAGGCTCCCTAGTGACCGGGTGGGAGTAGACAGCCGAGATGTCTGCCCCGGGGTCGTGGGCCAGGACCTCCGTGTCGCCCGTGGCCAGGTCGAGCCTCACCAAACGGGCGGTGTCGGTATGGACTGAGTCCAAGGCGTAGAGACCGGTGCCGTCCCTGGTCAGGTGGAGAGGACGGAACGAGAGGGAGTCTTCGGGACCGAGGCGGAACAAGGCGCGCCAGCCCGCTCCATCGGGCACGCACAGCTCTACGGAGCCGTCGTCGTCGGTACGCATGCCGGCCCGGGCCACGACATCGTCATCGACCACCCAGCGGGTGCCGACCAAGCTGATAAAGCCCGGGTTCTTGGCCACGCTCGGGCTCTGCGTCGCTCCCCAGATCGACGGCGTAGAGGTCGTGGTACCTAGGGTCATCGCGGTTGATCCCAACCGCTATGCGGGATTTCTGGTGCCGGGGGAGGGCCAGCACCCGGGCCTGGGCGCTCTCGTAGGGCGTATGGCACCTGACCTTCTCCGAGCCCAGCTCGACGCTGAAAAGCCTCCAGTTCTCGTCGCCGTCACGGTCTTGGAGGTAGACGACCCGCCGGCTGTCGCTGGCCCAGTAGTACGACCAAATACCACGACCACCGTCGGACGTGACAGGCCGGGGCTCGCCTCCTACCGGTCCCACCCACACGTTGAGCACCCCGTTGACCGGTGCCAGGAAGCTGATCTTGGCCCCGTCCGGTGAGATCGAGCCCTGGATTCTTCGACGGGCTGGCAAAGAAGACCTCTCGTGGTATCAGTTCCACCGCCGTGGTCCCTCCTGTGCTCCGGCGCCAGCGCAGCCGACGCGGGACGGTTCGACAGCCACACCTGGGCCGGACAACGTCCTCCCTGAAGTGCCCGCCATCCGGGGCCGTCCGGGACGCTTGGGTGGAACGATGTTCCACAACGACGCTGGGCGGTCAGGGCAATGACGCATTACCGTCGTTCAGCTCGGGCCGGCACGCTCTCGGGATAGTCTCCCCGTGATCGAACGACTGCGCCTCTTGATCGTCTCCGCGGGCATAATTGGCGGTCGGCAACCGAGACGGAATCGGGATGGGTTTCAGCGGACGGCCGCCCCGCTGCTCGCACCCCACACCTCGAAGAGGGCTCAACCTCAGATCAGACACCGAGCAGGTCCTCGACGACGTCGAGGACCTCGTACGTCGGGGTGTCGGCCGCCGGCATTGCGGAGAGCAGCTCGAACGGCCGGAACGAGTGGGCCAGGTAGCGCACAAGCGCCTGGGCCCTCCGGGCACCAGCCGGGTCGTCGAACGTGGACGGGTTTGGCAGCGCGAACGCGGGGTCGATAACGGCGTAATCGGCGATCACATCGCGGGCGGTGCCGGCGATGCGCTCATGACGGCTGTCCGGGTAGGTCCGGGAGCTGGTGCGGTCTGGGTCGATAGCGGGCCAGAGGCGGACGGGCGCGGGCCGGGTCGAAGGTGATGCGGACGTCGAACCCCTCAGGGAGCACCTCGGGGATCGTCGGACGTCCCGGCGCGTACGTGGCCACGACGACGGTCGCCAGCACCAACGGGTCGGCGGCCAGGCCAGGAAGTGCCACGATGATGTCATGCTCGTGGCCCGGTGCTGGCACGCACATGACGACCTTGCGACCGGGAGAGACGACCAGCTGCTCGAGGCTGGCGGCGAACCGCCGGCGCCGGTCGGCGGGGTGGCCGGGGCCGACTAGGTCGATCGTCGCGGGGGTGCCGCTGTCGCGCGTCTCGCGCTCAAACTCCCCCGGCTCGTCAGGCCCGTGCTCAAACCCGATCATCCACCAGTGAGCCGGCGCCAGAGCATCGACTATGCCGAACAGGGCGCGCATGGCGCCGAGCCCGTAGGCGGGCGGGATGTGGACCAGGGCCCCTCGCCGCAGCGGTGCGAATAGATCGATGGCCCGGATCCGGGTCCACAGGACATCGCCATCGTCCGCCTCGGGGCGACGGGCGGCCTTGAGCGTGCTCCAGTCCGCGGCGGTGCGCCCGTGAGCGTCGGTGGTGGCCGGGTCGGCCCCGGCCGCCAGCAGCCGGGGCACGAGATCGTGACGCTCTCGGTGCACGGCCACGTGGAGGGCTGTCGATCCCCCATCGAACGCCCCATCGTCAACGGGGGCGCCCTGGTCGAGCAGGTAGTCGACCACGTCGGTGGCGCCAATATTGACCGCCGTCACCAGAGCGCTCTCGTGTTCGGCGCATGGGCACAGGTCAGCGACGGGTGCTCCGGCCTCGACCAACTGGCGTACCAACCGGACGTCGCCGGTGCCGGCGGCTCGGATCAGCGCAGTGGCCCGCTCCGAGAAGCCGAGCCGGGACTCGAAGCCCTCGACCGGTGCCCAGTCCTCGGTGGCGGTGGCCAGCGACGGGTTGCGGGCGAGGAGGCGGGCCAGGCCGGCGGCGTCGTGGGCGCGGATGGCTTGAAACAGCAGAACCGTGTCTCGAAATGCTTCAGTACCTGAGGGGCGGGCGGAGGCAAAGGCGTCGGCGACCATGGGGAGCAGCTCCTTCAATCGAACGCGGGCAGACCATGCCCGCTTTTTGGCAGCAGAGACCGTGATGCCGAGGAAGGCGGCGACCTCCACGTAGGGCAGCCCGGCCAGGTGGTGCAGCGCCACCACACATCGTTCGCCCTCGGGCAGGCGCTCCACCGCGGCCCGGACCGTGGCCGCCTCGACGGCGGCAAGCACGACCTCTTCGGCTCCGGCACCCTGGTCCACCAGTACATCCGGACCGTGGTCGCGACGTCCGGCGTCGAACTGCACCGTAGCGAACCGGCGGCGGCGGGTCCGGCGACTCGTCGCAGTGCGGACCAGCCGCAATAGCCAGGCCGGGAACGCGGCCGGGTCCTTGAGGTCACCGATGTGACGGAAGGCCAACACGAACGCTTCCTGGGCGATGTCGGGGGCCTCGTCCAGATCGCCGCACAGGCCGACGGCGGAGGCCACCGCGATGTCCTCGAACCGGTCGATGAGCGCCGGCCATGCCGTGGCATCGCCGTGTTGCGTGGCCCCGACTAGCGCCACCCAACGCTCCCTGTGCTCGACCAGCGTCATCACTAGAGAGGAGCCTGCCCCGGCCGGTCCGGTTACCGCACGACGTTGCGCAAGTAACGCGTCCCCGGAAGTTCACCGAGGGCAACAAACCCCGCCATTTCCCACGCTTTGGGCTGGACGTACGCGGAATGCGTTTCCCATAGCGCCGATAAGCTACCTTGCAGGCTCCCACAGGATCGGACGGAAGTAGAGGAGTAGATGCCAGGCCCGAGAGCGACGCCCGAATACGCCCAGGAGGCCGCGGCTGCCTCCGCCTTAGCCGTGGAGCACCTCACCGCCGCTAGTAAGCGCTGCCTTCACGAAGCAGAGCGTCAATCACGTTGCCTAGACGACAACCATGTGGGTACCGAACACATCATTTTAGCGGTGATGGCTGTCGACCCCTCCGTGGCCCGCGTACTCGCTAGCAATGGCGTTACAGAAGAGGTTTTTCGTGCCCAGTTGTTCGCCGAGTCTGGCCCGAGCCCTGCGGGCCACATCCCCCTTACACCACGCGCCCAAATGATCCTCGGATTCGCTCGATCCGCGGCAATTAGCGACGACGACTCAATCACGCCAAAGCACCTGATGCTTGGGGTGATCGCCGAATCGCAAGACTGGCAAGGCCGAGGGTTCGATGGGCCGCAACATCTTTCGACGGCCGCCACGACTGCCGGGACAAGCCTCGCCGCCCTCCACACCGCTCTGTCCGGAACCTAGCCCTCGGAGGTCCGTGCCTCCGTACGCATGCTGGAGGATTACGTGGCCAAACGTCACGCCAACGAGGAGGAGGCATGAGCCATGCGCACGGCGGCCGCTCGGCGCGGTGCACCTCCCTTAGCGGCACACGATCTCCTCGAAACGGCCCCAACGGGGTCCTTGGCTGACTAATTAGACGTCGGCCGCGAAGTTCTTCTTCCGCGAGATGTCGGCTCGTCGAGCGGCAATCTTCTCTTCAGTTATCGTCCCTTCTCGCACGGCGAACTGCAACGCCTCGCCGATACAGGCTTCCAGATGGCCCTCAAGCCGGTAATAAGTGCAGATCTGTAGCGCAACTCTTATCACGTCCATGACCTCTTTGGCCGTGTGCTCAGGGACGGGCTCCCCAAGGCTTTGCACCTTGTTGACGGCACCTTCCCAAACTTGGACCTCAGCGGACAGCTCCCCGCATTCTTCGGCTAGGCGAGCCACCATTTTGTATGGCTCCTGCCCGCCTTCCCAGCGCCGAGCGAGCACGATGTTGTGGATCCAGATGTCATCAATCACGACCGCAGGCTAGCCCTCGAATAGGCGCGAAAAACCAAGCCGAAACCGGCCACCACAGGGACGCTTGCGTAGATCGTCGGGAGTTCCTGGCTCCCCGACAATAACTCAGTCGCGGCTGACCGGGCCGTCGCCACCAAGTACCGGCTCGCGTTCTTGCGCGTTCTGGCCATGGGCCCAGACGGGCAGCGTCAGATCGACGCCGAAGAAGCGCAGCAGGCGCTTGCCGAGCTGGATGGGGACACGGGGGGCACGTTTGACCAGCGGCGAGGGCGGCTCGCCCAGTGCCAAGAATGCTGAGAGGTCAGCGCACAATTCGCAGTCTTGCCGACGAATTTGAGGGCCTGAATAGGGAGCGAAAGAAAATAGCCGGCAGATCTTTTTCTATCCCACGCTCGAGGGCGGCAGCTATTCACGGCATCGCCTCGGGTTACAGCACATCTCGTTTCACGCCCGACCAGGGCGGATGTATGTCGCGTTCACGAGTGGGCGAAGGAGGGCGGTCACAACATCGTCCATGATCCGAAGCTCTTCCCGGAGTACCACGAGCGCTTCTGCGTGACCCTCTTCCTGGACATGCACGACTTCATCCTCGAGGCCGTCACCTGCGAGGAGCTCGACGTCCGCAAGATATGACAGACGCAACTGACGCCGGCTCGTCTAGAACTCCCTGTCGTCATCCGCAGCCTCTGCCCACTGAAGATCTTGCTTGTGCAGTTCAGGTTCGAATCGACGACCGCTCTGGGGCGAACCAGATTCCTGTTACCGGATTGGGGGACGTTCAAGACATGCTTTCCCCGGACCGGCCAAGATGACGAGCGCCGAATGGTCGTCCGACAGAAGTGTAACGATAACTTTCATGTCATCTCATGCAGTGTCGGAGGGGGGACTTGAAGGGTTACTCCCCTCCCCCCGAAGGGTTCATCGTCGGTCCCGAACTGTGGCTACCAGCTGCGTGACCAGCACTATCAGCCCGCTCACCGGCGACACTCGGCCGCCTCCGTATTGTCCCCAAGCTGAGCGCTCGGGCTTCACGGTATTTCCAGCACGCATCGGCTTGCCTCGTCTGGATCTGAAAATAGGAAGCTTCTCCCTCATTACGGCCCAATCCTAAGACGCCCTGTCGGCGCGCGAATCTGCTGCGCCGGCTTGGTTACGTCCGCGCTTTATTCCGTGACCCTTAGATTTCCGAGACCCACCACGGGCCGCGCCCCCGGGGGCGCGGCCCGAGCCTCGGCGCTCGCGCCATCCCCTGGCCAACGTCCCGGGCATCGAGCGTGGGCCTGGGGCGCCACGGCCCGCGAGGCGCACTTCAGCCGACAACGGCTCGACTGAGAACTTGGCCCGGGTGACGGTTGGCGGTGGCCACAGCACAGGCACGGGGCTAGGTCATCGGCTGTCAGATCGAGCTTGGAACCGCCCTCCCCGACGCCGGTCTCCCCGGATCGCTCTTGGAGGCGCGCTGGCGACGAGTACCGGCTGCACCTACGGCAGCGTTCTCGGCCAGTCTCCCCAGGCGGCCACATCGATTGAAGCTGGTCGGCTCGTGGTGCGCCCGCCGTGGTTGCGATTAGCGCAGGAACCGTTGACGGCACGGCGAACGTGGCCACTTGGCCACTGGGAGAGTGAAGTGAGCGGACGTCGGCCCCCGGCGACGTGAGCTGGGCCCAGGGCGAGCCTCATACGTGCGTATCCACCCGGCGCCGCGTCCTGGCTTGCCGGCTCAGGCCAGGAAGCTGGTCACCGTGTTAACGCCAGGGTTTGCAACCCACACGTGGGCCCCGTCGGCTGCAATTGGCCCGGGCTGGTAGAAGCCGTACCCGGCCCGAGATGACCCCTTCGACCGCCCCTGTGGAGGCGTTCAGCTCCGTCAGTGAACCTTGCTGCGCGTTTGCCACCCAGATGTCGGCCCCGTCGGAGGCCATCGAACCGGCGAGTTGGTCGGGTACGTCGCCCACTTGAGAAGGGACGAGGCTGCCATTTCGGCCCGTAAGGAACTGCACCAGTGCTCCGGTGGAGGCACTGATCTCGGTGACGCCCTCCAGGCTCGGCAAGAACAGGTGGCCACCGCCGACGGCCATGGTCGCTAGGTACGAGAAGTTGTACTGCGCGCCGAGCACCAGCCGCATGAAGGCGCCCGTCTTGGCGTTGAGCTCGGTGAGCGACCGCCCGAACCCGTTTGCCACCCACAGGTCCGGGCCGACCAGGGCGATAGCGTCGGGAGCGTCGAACCCACAGCTGGGCGCCGATATCAGCCGCACGAGGGCCCCGGTGGCGGCGCTGAGCTCGGTGACCGAGTTGCCGAGCGTGTTCGCTACCCACACGTCGGCCCCGTTGGACAAGACGGCGTTTGGGACGTTGAAGCCGTCCTCGGGGGCGGAGATCTCCCTCACCAGGGCGCCGGTCCTGGCGTTTAGCTCGGTGACGGTGTTGGCGATGTTGGTGACCCAGACGTGCGCCCCATCAGAGGAGAGGGCGAGCGGGTGGTAGAGGTCTGGGACCACTCTCACCAGGGCACCGGTCGAGGCGTCCATCTCGGTGAGCGAGGAATCACTGGCCACCCAGACATGGCTAC
This sequence comes from uncultured Acidimicrobiaceae bacterium, assembly GCA_963807395.1. Lineage (GTDB taxonomy): Bacteria > Actinomycetota > Acidimicrobiia > Acidimicrobiales > Palsa-688 > Fen-671. The sequence continues at coordinate 96,593 of CAWEBW010000019.1, read as the reverse complement.
CGTCGTCGGCCAGGGCGGCGGGAGTCTTGAACTCGTAAGTGGAGCCGGTCACGACCTTGACCACCTCACCCGAACGGGCGCTCACCTCGGCCACCGAGTTGTCGGGCTGGTTGGCCAACCAGACATCGGCCCCGTCCGAGGTCACCGAAGTGGGCTCGCCGGGCTCGGGGACCACCTTCACGAGCCCGCCCGTCTTCGCGCTAAGTTCGGTGACAGAATCACCCACCCCGCCCGGGTCGGCGTTGGCCACCCACACGTGGGCCCCGTCTGAGGCCACCGAAACAGGGGCGAAGGCATACTTCGGAGCGGAGAGGACCTGCACAAGAGCGCCGGTCGAGGCGGCGAGCTCGGTGACCGCGCCGCTCATGCTCGCCACCCAGACGTGGGCCCCATCGGCGCTCAGGCCATCCAACTCGCCGAAGTCGTAGGTGTAAGCCGAGAGCACCTGTACCAAGGCGCCCGTGGCGGCGCTCAGCTCGGTGACAGAACCGCCGTTGTCGTTGGCGTTCTCGTCCGCCACCCAGACATGCTTGCCGTCCGAGGCGATGGCCGAGGGGGTGTTGAAGCCGTAGCTGGGGGCGGACAGGACCTGGACCAGGGCGCCGGTCTTGGCATCGAGCTCGGTGACAGAGCCTTGCAGGGCACCGTCGTAACCGGAGTTCGCCACCCAGACGTGCACCCCGTCCGAGGTGACGGCGTCGGGGTCGTCGAAGCCGTACTGGGCGCCTGAAATGACCCGCACCAGGGCGCCGGTCGACGCGTTGACCTCTGTAACCGACCCGTCCGCCTGCTTGTTCGCCACCCAGACATGCGCCCCGTCGTCGGCGATGGCGACAGGGTTGTCCAAGCCGTACTGGGGGCCAAAGACCTCACTTTCGAAGTCCCCCGTCGAAGCGTTGAGCTCCACTAAGGCGCCGCTCGAGACATTGGTGACCCAAACGTGCCCCCCGTTTGAAGCGATGGCATCTGGGCCGCTGAGCCCACCCCCGAAAATATGGGGGGCGTTTGAGGCATCGGGAGTGGCCGCCTGCGCCGGGGTAGGTAGCCCACCGGACGCCACCAGGGCGAGGAGCGCTCCGGTCACGGTTGCCGTGAGCCGCGACCAATGCCACCCTGCCCTGACCTTGCTCCTGTCCGTGACCTCGTGGCCAGCCACCACGCTTTTGCAGTCTCCTTTCTGCCCCGCACCGCGCGCAGTCCTGGGGTTTGTAAACACAGGGTCGGCGTGGCGGCTAACAACCACGTGAGAAGTGGCTAAAAGCCACCTGTGAACACCAGTCTACGCTCGGGCGGTGGCCCAGACTGCGCGGTGTTAGTCAGTCAGGCCGGCGGCTGTGCTTTCTCTGCGCAGGAGCCGTCCGGGGTCGGGGCTATCACGACGACCAGTCTCCCGGGTGCGCCCGGGGACGACCGAGGCGGTCTCCTCGGCCGGCAACGAGGCCCTATCTATCGTCGCCTCGACCCTCGACGCGGGCCGGAGCTACGGGATCGGCAAAGAGGTCGAGACCTGCGGACTAAGCCGGGGCCTGCACCCCGTCTCGGGCGCTTCGGCCTGGACAGGGCCGGCGCACTACGTTGCGCCTAGTACTGTTCGCAGTGGCCCGCCCCCGGGGAGGCCGGATCAGCCGTCAGCCTCGTCGCGCGGCCGGGCCTTCGTCTGTAAGCACGTCGCCGTCGGTCGCGCTCAAATGCTGGCGGCCCCCTCTGGCGGCATGGCTTCGGGGTGGACTACGGTCCCGGCCACGGCATGGCCGCAGATCGCGAAGGACCCTACAAACCTGAACGGTGTAGCTTTCTCAAAGCTATTACGTACCGATTTTTTAGCTAAATTGACCAGACCCAGATGAGCCCGAGCGGCCGTACTATGCGCCCGCACCTCGTGGGTCCGGTGAAATCGACCCGCATAATGAGGGTTTTTGGGCTACGTGCCGGCCCCCAGGACCACTGCGTTGTCTAATATCCGGTCACCCGGAGACAGGCGCCCCCCAGCTCACTCGGCAGGTGTGCCAGTCTGTTGCTCGGGGTGGACCCGAGCTTCACGTCCCCACAAAAAGCTGGAGGTCAGAACGAGTTTCAAGCGTGTGGCGCCGGGTGAGGCCCGCTACCGGCTTCGTACACGGTCGCGGACGCATTTCGGGGAGGGCTGATTGGCAAGTTGCGATGGCGGCCGCAGCCGTCATCGCTGCCATTGGCCCCGTACACCGTACGCCGCCGGCCGCCGGCGCCGGGATCAGGGACCAACGGCGAGCCTCGGCCACCAATGGTGGCGCGACGACGACAGCAGAGAATCCAATGTGCTCCTGATCGAGCCGACTCTGTTCCGTCTTTCAAGGAGTGGACGGTCGTCTCGTCCAGCCAAGTCGTCATCGTAAGGCCTGGCATGTTCGTGGGGATCTATCTGTGGGAGGGCGACACAGCCTTCGAGCGGGTGCCCCGAGGGTTCCCTTGGGCCAAGCCCGTCTTATCTGCTGACAGGATCCTTGTGCCGACAAAAGAGTGCCCACCAGCTACTTTTGCCTCGTCAGCGGTGGCGACTGTCTTCCATTGGTATGAGGCAACGCGAGCTGGAACTGAGGTCGTGACGCTATCGCTCACGCCGCAATGGCGGCACTTCCACGGCCAAAACGCGCCTTTGCCAGTTCGGGCAACCGTGAAGGTGATGATGTAGCGGCCCTCTTCAGGATATTCGATGGAGCAACCGTGGACGTGCCCGCTCGCTCCTGGGACTTGGGCTGGCGCTTGCCAGCGCTCGGTGCCAACGTTCACGCCATGCCGGTCCAACTCGCCGGTAACTTCGCCCCGCCGAGCTCCTACATGCTCCCCTTCGCTGGGAGAAGGTGCCATCGATCCGCTTTTTGCGCTGGAACTGCCGGGCGGGCGGAGCGCAGATAAGACAATATGGCGTCGTGAGAGCTGGGCGTGGGCGGTCGGGCGAAGGGGAGAGCACCGACAAAGGCCGGCAACGGTGGAGAGATAGTTGCAGTCCTACGTTTTTGAAATTTCTCGTCACAGCCTTGGCGCTTCTGGCTGCGGGGTGGTCCAGCGACGGGCACTCTGCCACCGGTCAAGATGAGAATCCTGATCTGCTCAGGGCAACACTTTCCTCAGCCCTTTCAGGTGCCTGGAGGAGCTCGTCCTACCCTGACGTTTTGACATTTGAGTACCCCCGTGACTGGCATGTGGCGCCCTATGACGGTGGCGGCTCTTCTGCCGCCACTCCATTGGTCGCGATAAGCAACGCCCCTATCCCTACCGCGTGGTTGGCCCGGCCAGCCTGGCCAACCTCGGTATTCGCGGTCTGGCTCGATGTCGGCAACAATGGTGTTCCATTCCACCCGAACACCATCATCGACGGACGCCAAGCCCAGGTGACGATGGCAACCCCCGCGATTGTGTGCCCGAAGCGAGGGCCGCTCGCCCGGTCCATATCCGCGCTGGTCGTCCGAGACCCCGGCGACTTCGTCGAACTGTGGGCCTGCCTGCCTCAGACCGAGCTGTCGGCCAACACGGCAGTGGTGCTGGCAATCGCCCGGTCGCTCCACCTCACGGCCTCCTAGCAGAGATCCAGGCATAACGCTACGATTTCGGCCGGCTCACCCGGGGGGTGTGTCGTCGGGCGGCACCGGTTTCGCGCCGGACCCTGCCGTTGTCGATCTGAGGTGCCGACAGCGCAATGGACGCGGGGCAGCCTGGTGAAAAACTAACGTTGGCTTTGAGATGTTGTAGGCACGCGGGTCGTCGCTCCGAAGGGCGGGACGACAACTGTGGCCGTGCTTGTTATCGGCCCCGGCACTGACTGCACCGGCGGTGGTGGAAGGCTGTAGTCGATCTGCGCAGGTGTACCAATGGGCGGAGGAGCATTCACTCTGGCGATGTATGAGGGCAATCCGAAGTGGCCACTTACCACGGTGACTGGGTTCGGAGCTGAGCTGGGGCCCGGCTCGCTAGGTGGGACCAACGTGAGGCCGCCACTGGTGACGCCGTCGGCGACGGCGGTATTAGGCGCGACACTGATCACGGCCAATAGCGCGCTGACCACGCTTCCCCGAGGTAGGCTGTGGCGGAAACGCCATTTCGTATTTCCAGTAATTGGAATGCCCCCCCTTCACGCGCCGCCATGAAAGGGAGGGCCGCAGGCCGCCTTGGTGTTGCCGGTTTTACCCTCATTGGCGTGACGCGCCAGCTCCATTTCGAATTCTGATGCAGGGTCACGGGCGAAGTGCCAACCGTGGTAGGCAGCTGCAAGAGTTTCCGAGGAGAGGGTCATTGGGATGGTGCCATACGTGTTGACCATGTCGACGCACATGGCAGCGACGACTTGCCGGTACGTGGCGTACCGCCCGAGCGCCATGGTGGTGGACCAAACAAACGGTCCGTGGTTTACCCAACCCTTGGCGTACCAGCGCCAAGCCAGGATGTTCACGTCCCCGTTGGCACACAGGAGGGGGGCGACATTCCCGTCAGCATCGTCTACCAGAGAGTGCGAGCACTCATCACGCACCGGTGCGACACCAGCTGGAGCCAAGATAGCCCGGAAGGGCGAATACAAATGGACAGCTGATGGGGTGCCGGTCCCGGCCGCCGCGGGGAGAAGCAACAGCGACACTATCGCCGCAGCTGCGTGTGGTGCCACCTACCAAGTATTGCCGTCTGGAGAACCCTTTCCCGGCCGCGTTTAGGCAACCCGCGGTGCGTCGCAAGACACGCAAAGCTGCGCGGCTGCCGTGGCTACCGGTTTGGAGGACAGCCGAGCCGCCAGGCGAGTCGGGCTCACTCGTCAGTTGATACGCCCTATTTGTTGGCTGCCGACACCGGAGTTCGGCCACTTCGGCCCGTGGTGGCGCCTCTAGGCAGGGGTCCCCAAACGCGTGGCTCGGTGGCGACCTCGCAGCCCCGTCGGCGGGGCGTACACTCCCGTACTGGGTCAAACCAGGGGGTAGCTGTGGGTCACATTTCACGGGTAAGCCTTGCCCACTAGTCGCGGTCGGCGAGCTACCCGCGCCAGGTGGCCATTGGTGCTCGCCTTGGTGATGGCTGCCCTGCTGGCATTCTGCGGCCACCCGGGTAGGCACAACGCCGGGCACCGGGCGGCCCCGAACCCCAGCACGCACCGCCGGGCGTCGCCGTGGGCTTTTCAGTACGTCCACTTTGTGACCCGGTCCGACGGCTGGGCCATGGCGGCCAATGACCAGAGCGGGTTTACCTACCTGTTCACGAGCCATGACGGGGGCCGGCGCTGGCATAACGTCACCCCGCCCGTCGTGGTGGCCAGCGACAACGCCTGGCTCTACGACTCGTCCCACAACCTGGACATGGAGAACACCCCGGGGGGGCCGATCGAGGACGCGGCCACCGTTCAGGCCCTGACGCCGTTCGTCTTGAGCAGCCGTGATGCTTGGCTACCGGTGGCGCGCGACTACGGGCCGGGCGACCAGTCTTCCGAGCTCTACGTGTACATGACCTCCGATGCCGGCCGGACATGGGCGCGGCGCGGGCTGTTCCCCTGGGCAGGGTGGGGGGACATTTTTTTCCTAAACCGCTCTACCGGTTTCATCCAGACGGGTGATGCGGCGGCGGCCGGTGAGGAGCCGGTGCAGATCTACGCCACTCGTGATGGGGGCAAGCACTGGCGGGAGGTCTCGGCCGGGCCCCGCTTTTCGGGCCGGGGGCCCAGGGCGGCAGCCCAACCGCCATCGGCGACGAATGCGACAAGAACAGCCTGTCTTTTGCCAGCGCCCGGGTCGGCTTCGCCACCGACACCTGCGTCGCCGGGGCGACGCTCCAACGCACGAGCGACGGGGGCCATAAGTGGGCTTATATCGGCATCGCCCCCGGCATCGATGGCGGGGCCACGTACCCTCCGGTGTTCTCCTCCCCAGCGGTCGGCAGCATGGTGGTCGAGGCAGACCCCGTCCTCGTTTTTGCCACCACCACCGACGGCGGCCGCCACTGGGACATGAGGCACCTCCCGCCTGGAGCGGCGCGGCTGATGCCGGCCGACGACCCATCCCTACCTGGTTGCCTGGACCTCGTCACCGCCCGCACCTGGGTGGTCGGGGCGGCCCACGGACTGTACACCACCACCGACGCTGGGCGTTCCTGGAGAGCGTCGTATTCGCCGCTGGCCTTTACTTACCTCCAACAGCCCGGTTTCCCGACCAACCTGCAGCTCGATTTCCTGAGCCCGAGGGTGGGCTGGGCATACGAGGGCGACATCGGCGGGGAAACGGACGCCCGCTCCGGCCTCCTATGGCGCACGACCGATGGCGGGAGGCATTGGTCGACCTATCCTTTGGGCGCCCCTTGACCTCCTCCCACAGAACTGGCGAGTCTTGGGACCTGTGCTGACTGAAGAGACTGAGTTGAAAATGGTTCGAGTTCGTTCGGTACCTGAGGCAACGGGTTAGCCATAGTGCCCTGGCCGCTCTCGCCTGTTCGTGGGCTGACGGTCAGCCTTCTGCTGGCAATGGCGGGGTCGACGACTGCGGCAACGGACCGCACGCCGGGGACTGTGGCTGATGCCACATTCGCTCGATGTCGTGGCGCCCAGGTCGCGGTCACCGCCTTCCAGTTGCCAGGAGTGGCCGTGTCCGGTGGCGTCCTAATCCGCTACAGGAACACCAGCCCGTCAGCTTGCACGCTTTCTGGTTATCCCACCGTGGTGGGGTTGGTCAGCCCCACCGGCCCAAGCCAGGTGGCGGCAGACCTTCGAGCCGGCGCTTTCGGAGGCTGGGAGCCGACCTCACTAGTTGCGAAAAAGCCTTTGCCAACTGTCGTGCTCAGGGGCCGGAAAGTGGCGTCAACCGTGGTGGAGTTCGTAACTGGGATCGGCGGTCTTGTGTGCTACACCAAACGCTACCCTCTGTGGTTCCGCTATCTGTCGTTGAAGCTGCCGGATGGTACGCGACCATTCGTGCTGAAACTTTCGGCAATAACAATGATCGTGTGCTCGCACTTCAACGCGGCCCGTTTGTCCCGGGGATGACCGGTAGCGCGCAGTGATGGGTCTTGTCTGCAGAGCCGGCCGACGGTCCCATCGCCGCCGGTCAGTCCAGGGTTTGGCCCGTCAGCGGGCGCGGGCAGTAGCTGCGGCGGTGAGCGCATTTTATGAGCCGCGGCCCCTTCGCCCTACGGCCGCCCACGACTATCCGACCCGGAACGGCAGCCTATTGTTGTATAGCGCCCTAACCGCGGCGGTGGTCTTAGTCGGAATCCGTACCGCCACCCGCTCGGGCCCCGGTGCCGACAGCCGGGATTGCCCTATCGCCGAGGAGCCACGGCGGCCGCGGCACATGCCAGAACGGCCAACTTACTGTCGCCTTCGAGCCCGCCCAATCCTCGTGGGCCGCGACCGGCACCCTCAGTTTCACTTACCGGTTGACCAACTCTTCTCGTACCGTGTGCACCTTGCAGGGATACCCGGAGCTTCAACTCCGCTCCGCCGCCGGCCAGGCGTTGGCTCACTACCGACATCCAGCAAACCTGGCCCGGCAACCGTGGGCGCCTGCCCGGGGAGGTGGTCGTCCTCGCTGGCGGTGGCCACGCCTGGTTTTATATCTTGTACTCCACCATGTATCAGGGGATGCAATGCCCCCGCTCTGCCGCCCTGGACATAACCCCGCCCGGCGACACGGGGGCCCTCGTCGTCACTGGGCTCGGTGGCCAGCTCCAGCCCTATGGAGGTACCCAGCAGCAAGGCCTCCACTGCGGAGCCATCGGCGTGTCGCCGGTCCGCGCATCGATCTTTGGGTAGCTGTTCTTACGGGAGCCCTCCGCGAACAAAGGAGCCCGCACCCGACGAGCGACCTCGCTCACCGAACTGTAAATATCGCCCGGTCGTGGCCGATTCATGCAGACCAGTCCTTGCGGACGGATTCCTCTGCGGCCGGCCGTGGCGGGCTCTCGCCACGACGGGTTTGGGCCGCCGCGCCCAGAGGCGCTTTCGCTACTTGCAAATATCGGGGAGATTGGCGTGCACGGTAATGCCGCTCCGTAGCGCCACGGAGACCCAGGTCGTCATGTCGTAACCCAGATAGTGGTCGATGACGTAGTGGCCGGGTGGAAGCTGGAAGTCGAACTCCCCTCCCTTTGGCACCCGCTGGCGAGCGACCACTGCAGTCGGTAGCACATTTTTCCCCGTCGTCGCGCTCAGCATCACTGAGCGAACGCTCCCGCGGAGAGCCAGGACAGTCCCGCCAAGATACTGAGGTCTAACGCTGCCCAGCCCACTACACGCGTCGATACGCCCAACGACCGCGCCATCATGAGGACTTGCTGCGTACGCCGAAGCCGAGGCAGCCCCTGTCGCAGCGAGCGCCACAGCGCCCAGAAACAGGTACCGGCCGAGTCGCGACACGTCATCGGACGCTAGCGGCGGCAGCCAGCCAATTGGTGTCGCCGACGATTGTCCGTCATTTCCAGTGGGCGAGCTCCGCGTCGTAACGATATTTCAAACCGTCTCCCGAAATCCCAGAATTAGAGAGATGAGCCGTATCGAAGAAGCTCCTGGCCCGCCGGGGGTCTCGAAGACGATGGTGCGGGACACCTCCGCCTGGCGCATGGAAAGCTCCCAGAAGTACCCCGTACCATTGGTGCCGTGCGGTTGCTCTCACCGGCCCAGGGCCACGGGCTGAGGCCGCAACGGGCCCTGTTTTTTGGTCTGGTGGTCGTCCTAGGCGCGGCCCTGAGCGGCTGCGGTGGCCGGACGGCTCTGGGAGCTCTGCCCCCGCTGCCCCGCCAAGTGGTCCGGGCAATCGGCACGACCGGGGACGTCATCGTGCCCCCGAGCCCTAAAGAGAGGGCGCAGGCCAAGGCGGCAATGGCTAAGTTGCCGGCGGCCGAGAGGTCTGCCTTAGCCCAGCTGCCCCGAGGGTCAAAGGTGGTTTCGGGCAGCCTCTTCGTGCTCGCCGATGCCCCCGGTACCGGGGGGCCGAGGCGGCTTCTTACCTGGGTACTGCAGACGGTACCGAAAGGGGGTTACCCCGTCCCGAGCTGCGGGCCCGTGCTCCTCGGCCACCGGCCTCACTGCCCCACGTACAACCTGCGCGTCGACTACGTCAACGCCCTGACCGGCAAATGGGTGATGGCTACCGAAACCTCGACCGTAGTGGGGCGACGGTCTCAGGGCGCTGGCGGCCAAGGAGTGGTCGTGGGCGGGATCCAGCCCTGCGAGGGCATTGTCGGCCCTCCTGTCGCTTTCGTGGCCGGCCTGGTCGAGGTCTTGCGGGGGACGGTGCATTTCGCGCCGAACAAGGCCGGCTCGACCACCGTGCTCCCGCGCCGGGGGGTGGCGGCACAGGCGGTCTCCCGGGGCCAGCAGTACCATTTCTGGTTGACACCGGGCCGGTACGTGCTACGCCTGCTGCGCGACAGCTCGCACCCTCGGACTGAACCCCCACTTGCCTTTGCCAGCGTGACGGTCGTCGCCGGGAGCACCGTCCACGCCAACATCCCCGATGCCTGCATCTGAGAGAATTGGCAGAGCACTGATGTCATGAAGGAGCGCTTCGCAGATCTCGCGTGACGGGCCTTCCCGGGCCGGCGCCGTACAGGGAGGCAAGACCGGTGGCGAATGGGAAGGAAAAAGCGAGGGGCACCTCGCTCTGCCGTGAGAGCACGAGTGTTGGCACACTCGGGGGTGACGAAACCAAAGCCTCACGACAGAGGAGGAAAACCCCTATGCAAGAACAAGTATCGCGCCAGCAGTACGTCGGGATCGATTTGCACCGCCGGCGCTCGGTGATCGTGCGCATAGACGACACGGGCAAAGTGCTCGGCAGGAGACAGGTACTGAACGACCCCGTCGAGTTCGCCCTCGCCATGGCCGAGGCGGGCGAAGGCCCGGAAGTGGCGTTATATAACGCCACCTAAGGGCACTAAAAAGTGTGAGATACCAACGACAATTCGTTCCAAGGCTCCGGGACCGCTTCCGGGCCGTTTTTCGGCCCAGGATGTCATCTTCGACTGGGACTGCTCGGCAGAGCGAGCCTGGTGCAACTCGACCATGCGCTCGTGCGTCGGTTGCGGGCGCGCTGCCCGTCCCGACAGCATCGGCCCCGCCGTTTGACGTGCGGGTGGACCAGCCCAAGCCGTCGCCCCGGCTCAGCCGGCAATGTACCCCCAGACTGGTCGTGGTTTCGTCGGCCATAGCTTGCGCACGGTCTTCGGGGACAACACCGGGCGTTGGCTCCGTCCAGTTGCTATATCAGGCTGAGGCTCGCCGCTTAGCCCGCGGGTCAGCGTCAAGATGGGCCTACGTCAGGCACCGTCCCGCTCTGGCTGTTTAGCCAACAACGCGACGTCGGCCTGGCCAGCGAGACATGCTCGTGCGGGCTGTGATGCACCGCGGTGCCGAGGGACCCTTGAGCAACCTAGGGATTTCGGCTATCCGGGGTCAGTGACGGGCTCGGGCCCTTCTCTCGCGCTACCCGTACGCGCCCGCCGGCCGAGCACCGGCTGGTACCGAGAGCGCCCCAACGCCGTGACGCTGGCCAACGACGGCTGGGCTGCTCGGCGCAACCTGCTCAACCAGCCGCCTTGTTTTGCCTCTGTGGCGGAGCGGTCAGGCTGGCGTTCGAGCACCTCTCGAAGCCCTAGCACCACCAGCTCGACCACCTTGGCGGCATCGCCCAGGCGGACCGGGGTGGACGCCCGGCACAGCGATCCGTCCCAGTGGCTGAACACCAGGACCTGGGTTTCCGGGTGCCAGGTGACCCGGAGGGAGCGATCGTCCCCCCGCACGTCGTTGATGACGACCGAGCGCGTCCTGGATTCCTCCACCAACGACGATTATGGCCCCCACCGCCCTCAGCTTCAATAGCCACGGCCCCCCAATTGGCCCCCGATAGGTCGCCCGGCCAGGTGGCATGGTGGGTCACTACCGGTACGGGGCTGGGGTGGCCGGTAGCCGGAACATGTTGCGCACAACGCGCGCAGAAAATGACAGCATTTTCGCCCACAAATACATTCCTACGGTCGCCGAGCGCGGCAACTGGTAGTAGCTGACGAGGTGGTGAGGGCCCAAGCACGCCCTACCGACAAAGCGGCCGCTCGAGCCGAACCCGATGCATTGCTGGTGCCCTTCGGTGAAGAAATAGGCCCGCTCGGTCGGGCGGCGGTCAACGGACGCCAGGTCCAGGTAGGTGTACGCCGCATTGGCCAAGCCTCCGGACAGCTCCGGCGGCGGGTAGGGCGCCGTCAGCTGGTAGGCGCCGCCCATGGCAATATGCTTGTAGGGCCCTTGGCACGACCAAGTACCCCGTGGCGCCGACAGGGTGCAACCGTAGAACCCCATGCCGGCTCCGGCGGCCCGGCTCCAGTGCGGCAAGACCTCAATAACCTCGTCGCTCCGGGGGACGCGGCCGGGGCCGAACCATGTGAGCGGAGGCGTCTCCCGGTACATCGTCACCTGGCCCGAAAGCTGCGCCCCGTACACGGTCGACTGGTGGCCAGGGCCGGCGCTGACCCGGTAGGACGTCACAAAGGACCCGTCCAGGCCGGCCTGGGCCCGGGTGAGATAGGCCATCACTTGCTTGTTTGTCGCCTGTTGTACGCTCTTCCTGGCCTCAAGGCCGCTGGCCCTCGCCAAGGCGCCCGAGTTGGGGGCGACCAGCGGCGTGGCAAAGGCGACGGTGAAAAGGGCGGCACCAGCAGCGAAACAGGTTGCGCGGCTCGGTCGGCGGCCCATGCCCTTTAGATTTAGACGTTAGGCGAGCATGTTCTGTTCCCTGGTCGCACGGTCAGCCGTGCAGGATCGCCCTTATCTATGGCCCAGAGCCGTGGGCTTCGCTGACCACACAGTTCGGTACGGTGCAAGCAGGCCTTGTATACAGGAGGCTTTTTACCCCGACGGGTGGCCTGGGGGCCAGCTCCAGCGCCAGCCAACCCTTCTCCGGCCCAGTAAAGGCGACCTGGTCGGCGACGGCGGTGTAACCAGCGGGGACGTCGAGGCTCTGCCCTCGCCCCCGGCCGGCCTCGGCGCGTTGCAGCTGCTAAGGGCACTAGCCACAACCACGGCCGCGGCCAAGACGACCGTGTTGGACAGCCTCATAGCTTGTCTACTCCGGCCCATTGGCTTAGCGTTCCCAGCCAAATCTCGCTTCTTTCACCCGCATTACCGCCGCCGGAATTCGTGACGGCCTTGACAGTCGTGCCGGTTGGCGTGAGTGACCCGGAGGTACCGCTGACCTGGTCGGCGTACACGCAGATGCCGCCCAACGGGGCACCTGAGGAAGCGCTCGTCACCGAGCCCGCCACGGTCCCGGTCGCCGCCGAGGCCGCCTGAGCGGTGGCGCCGGCGAGGACCAGCCCACCCAGCAGGGTCGCACCAGCTAAGGCGCCCGCCTTCCGCATGGTGCCCAGTACGCCAAACTGTCCCATTTCTCACCTCCCGCCGTGCACTGATCGGGATCGGATCAAAAAGCGGAGGATATTGCCCGCAACCTGTCGAACCCTACTCGTTTTAGGTGGTCCAGCGTCGCCGGCACGAGGTATCAGGCGGGCCGTCGTCATCGCTGGTGTGGACGAAGCGTGGCACCGACCAGGGCGGGGCGCGAACAAACGGGCTCGGGGCACGAGGCAAAATGTCATAACCGGTCTTTAGCCGGTACTCAGGCGCCTGTTAGCTGCCATGCCGACCCCTCTTGGTGGCAATGACAACGCGTGTCTGAAATGTGAAGGAAGGTGCTTTTTTGTTGCGGCTCGTTTGCAGCCTTGTGGGTACGGCATGTCTGGCGGCGCTCGGAGTTGTCGCGGTAGCGGCACCTGCCGGTGCTGCGGCTGCGACGGGCGCGATAACGGGCGTTGTGGACGACGCTGCTACCGGTACAGCCGTACCCGGCGTTTGCGTCTACGCCTACCCTCAGTTGAACGAGGCGCCGGACCCCGACGTGACCCCCTACGAAGCCACCACGGTCGGTGACGGCAGCTACCAGATGCAGGTCGGAGCCAACGCCGCATACTACGTAGTCCGCTTTGACCCTTCCTGCGACGGGACAAAGCCAAGCCCGTACGCGGCCCAGTACTTCGTCGGCCAAAGCGACTTTTATGGCGCCAACGCTGTCGACGTGTCCGGGTCGGCCACGGGCGTAGACGCCCACCTCGTGGCCGGGTTCTCCATCTCGGGCACCGTGAGCGCCGCAGGTGGGACGACCGGCCCAGCAGGTGTCTGTGTCAGCGCAGATGACCCTGCCGGCAACGCCGTCATCAGCGCCAAGACGGCCGCTGACGGCACATACCAGATCGGCAATCTCGCGGCCGGCACCTACAGCGTCAACTTCGACCCGACCTGTGGCCGGCCCCACGCCAGCACCTATGCTCCCCAGGCCCAGACAGTCAGCTTGCGGGCCGACACGACGGGCGTGGACGCCCAGCTCGTCGTGGGGGCGACGGTCTCGGGGAGGGTCACCGCCGGTCCCGGCGCTGCCAATTAAGCCGGCATCTGCACCTACGCTGTCGGCCCCAGCGGGGCGGTCAGCGAGGAGGCGGTGACTAGCGGCTCCGGTACTTACCGCTTGGCCGACCTGGCCCCGCAGGCCTACACCTTCAAGTTCGACCCGACCTGTTCGGGCTCTCAGAGCAGCTCCTTCGGCAAGCAGACTTACCCGGAACGCGTCCAGGTCGGCCCAGGGGAGGCCATTGGGGGCGTGGACGCCGTTCTTGCGCTCTCCGGGCCTCCCCTGGCTATAGCGCCGGCCTCGTTGTATGACGGGCAGGTCCAGTCCTCGTTGTATGAGGGGCAGGTCTACCAGCCCTACTACCAGGGCCTTTCGCTGAACAACACCTTGCTCAACGGCATCCCCTGGCAAGTCACCGGCCTCCCCCCAGGCCTGTCCACCCAGCAGCCGCCGGCCGGCGAGGACGCCGCCATAGAAGGGGACATCACCGGGATCCCCCAGGTCGCCGGCACCTTCACAGTCACCGTGACAGTCACGTCCTATACGGATGTGGTAACCGGTGCTTTGAGCGTTCCGCCACTTGTGGCCACCAAGACCTTCAGGTTAGTGGTCCTCCCGCCGGCCCCCCTAGTGACGGTCCTCTCCTGGGCCGCCCAGGTTTCCGGCAAGTTCGTCCCGGTGGGCCTGTTCTGCACGTACCTGACTTGCTCGGGCAGCGCCAAGCTCAGCACCAAAGGTGGGGTCGTGCTGGCAAACACCCCATATTCACTGGAAAAAAGCACGAGCAGGTTAGTCAAACTTGCGCTCACATCCGCTGGGTCAAAGGCCCTAGCCAGGGCCAGGCAGTACCCGGTCAACGAAGATCTCGTCGTCAGCGTTCGCGGTGGCCAAGAGGTGACCAGGACAATCCGCGTGTCCTGAGACCTCAAAGCGGCTGTTTCGCCAGCCGTGTGTTTGCCCGCAACGTCGCCGAGCGCGGACGATAAGCAGCGCGGCAGCTGGGGGATGACCCGTTGCCGCGGTACGAGCGGCCTCGGACCGAGCACTGGCAATAGTCGACTCCGCACCGGATGACACGATGGTCGGCACCCCTTTGGCGAACAGAGACTCGCTGACTTTCTGAGTTCTCGGACAGCCGAACTCGTGCTCCACGGCTTGGACCTGGGAACCGCAAATCTCCTGCTCAAGAATCGCGGAAACGTCGGCGGCCATAGACACAGGTTCGGCTGTGCTCGCCCCAGAGCCCACAGCGCGGACCCATCAGAAGGTGGGCATCACCGCCCGTCCTCATAATGCCCCTCCTTGAAACGCTCAGCGTCCTCCTTGAGCTGCGACGATAAGGCTGCTTAACAAAAACACGAGACTTACAACGGGGACCGGCCAGCCCGTAAGTTTGCTTATACTACTTCGGTCCTTCGGAGGGTCGAGGTTTCCCGGGCGCGGTCGCGAACTCCTTCGTCGCGTCTCACCCGGGTGCTTATCGTACACAATGAAAACCCCGAGAAAATAATCACTGGGGCTTTCCTGCACAGCGTCTGTCCACAGGTCGCCAACATTGTCGAGGGTCCAGGAGTATGGCCGCTCGAAGCGGGGCACCATCGAAGAAACCCCCAGATAGAACCTCTTCCAACCTCTGGTCGACGGCAAGTTCGATCAAGTGTTATTCCTCAAAGGGGAAATATCGCCGAGCCGGGGACACAACAGGTTCGGACCACGTTCGCCGATTTCCACCCAAGGCTGGCGGAGGGCTGGGAGCGAGTCGGGTAACTAGGTTTATCCCCCCGTGAGGTGTTCGATGAGCTCTTGCCATTCTCGGATAGCCTCTGCCGCCGCCTCAATCTCGATTAGCCGCTCTCCCATGCGTTGGACGAGTTCAGCGAGGGTCTCGTCCACTGGCTGATTGCTCCAGCTCGCGCTGGCCCGCAGTAACTCGTCGACACTGATGAGTAACGTCAGTGTCACGCCGAAGCGTTGCTCAGCGGCCTCGACCAGCGCAGCCCCATCGAGGGAGGGCTGGGCGGGATCGAGCATGACGACCGTTCCCCGGCGGACGCGGGACCGCTGCAAGCTCTGGCAGAAGATGAGAACATCCGTGCTGGTGACCGGCTTCTGGCGGACCTCACAGCACTGCACCGGCTCAGGTGCATCACCGTACACCTGGACGTCACCTGGCCAATTGCGACTGGGATCGTTAATACGTCCGCTCTCCACATTTGAGAAGACGAGATCGAACGCTGCTGCTGTCAACGCCTGGCCTCGTTTGCCGCCCTCGGGGTCGCGGTGGACAAACCCCTCGGCAGCGTGGACCAGGTCGCGGAGCGAGAGCGGTCGATCGCCAACCTGTAGTTGTTCAAACGCCGCTTCGGCGTGCTGCCGCTCTCGCAGAAATGCCCCAAGACCCATGAATGCCTCCTCCTGAGTCAGCTCCGCCACCCGGGCAAAGCATGTCAGCAAATACTCAAAGGCCGACCGACACTTGGCGGCGATACGCATACTCGGCTCCGCCACGTCATAGCGGAACCATGGCTGATTGTTCCAGGGTTCGCGGCCACGGGCGCCGAGGTGGATTCGGTTAGCAACTGCGAAGGGTACGAGTACCTGATGGGCGAGCATCCGTGGTCCGTAGGCGCCCGGACTGTCGGTTGTCGCCTTGAGAGCAAAAACATCCACAGCCGGGTTGGTCGCCTTAGCGAGCAGAACCGTGCCTAGCACGGCCACGTAGGTCTTGCACGGGGACAGGCCAACCTGTCTGGTCCGTTGGACCCACTCCTCTGGGAGGCGGTCTCCGTCATTTGCCACTGCGAGCGCGTCGGCTAGCAACTGTGTAGCCCGCTCGTAGTCGAGACTGACACCCACAAACCTCGCACCATAGACAACACGACGATGTGCTGGCTACAGCAGCTCAGGTTGGTACACGTCCGACTGGGGGCACGGTTCGAGATAGCCCAGCTGCTCCATGACCGATCTAACGACAGCCTTGCCCAGCTCCACCGGCACGGCATTACCGAGTTGACGCTGAAACGTCCTGCGATCAGCAACGAGGACATAATCATCCGGGAAGGTCATCAAACGCAGGATCTCTGGGAGTCGAAGCCGGCGAGCGCGCTCACGTCCTTGGTGATCAATGACGTTCTCCCAGTGGAAGGGTCCGACCCACGGCCCCGGTTGCGCCTGCACAGTCGTAGCCGGACGGTCCGGGTCAAGCTTCAATAAGAAGGTCCAGTAACGACTGCGCCATTTGAAGATAGGTGTCGAACTACCACCCCGGTCGGAGTGCCACAGATAGTTGTGCCCAGCCGGCACCGCAGCAGCCAGGTCGGCAAAGTGGCCTTCGACGACCTCCCCATCCTCCGGCTCGCCGGGCAGCAAGTCTTTGAGGATTTCGCCACACGTCACGTAGGGCTGTTTGCTGAGATCAATACGCCGACTGTGCTCGGTCCATCCGGAATGTGTCGGATCTGGTAGCCGGAGCCGCTTTCCATCCCGGTGCCCGAGGACGAAAACCCGCTTGCGCAGTTGGGGCACTCCGTAGTCGGCGGCGTTCAGCACCTTGAACCCCGGTCGGTAGCCGGCGCGGTCCATGCGCCGCAAGAAGCCGGCAAATTGCTTGCTGTGAGTCCGATAGGTGAGGCCTTGAACGTTCTCGAGGATGAAAGCTTCCGGCCGGGCGTCCTCGACGACGCGAGCGAACTCGTCGAGCAATGACGCATTCGGATCACGAGCTTCACGCTTATAGTCCAGCCAGAAGCCCGACTTCGAGAAAGGCGTGCAGGGGGCCCCCGATGACCAAGCACGCGTCGCCAGGCGCCAGTCCACCGGCGCGGAGCAACTCTTTAGTGCCAAGTCGCATGATGTCACCGGGCACGGTCACCGTGCCCAGGTTCACGGCCAACGTATCGAGCGCCGCTCCATCCATATCTGTCGCCAACGCCACGTGGAGTGGACCGGGTGTGCCGTCCTGTACGAGGGGGGGCTCGGCGCAGCGTTCCACAGCGATGTCAAGGCCGCCCGCCCCAGAGAAGAGACTGATCACGGGACGGCGGTCGGCCATACCGGGATTCTTACACGGATGGGATTCGTGGGTGGCGGACGGTTTAGGTGAATCGGTCATCATCCTGAGGCTACGAAACAGCTGTGACATAAAAGATATGAGATACCTCATGCGTGGTGGTGCTCGAGGGAGTCGCTGACGAGGAAGGAGGAGCTCCACGGGCGCTAGGGGGTGTCTCGGGGGACGACTGGTCAGACGGTGCGAGGGTCCTCGGAATGGCCGAGTGGTCACATTGCCGCACATTGCAGATCGGATGTTCCAGGAGCCAAGGGGAACACAGGGCCGACGTGAGCTCGTCGGCCCGGGCAAACCGTTCAGCTCTCTTAGTCTCGGTAGACCCATCGGTGCCCCCGTGGTTGACGACCCCATCCCGCAGACTCACAGGACGTGATTACGTCCGCCCCTTAGATATGGCCGCCTGGCTCTCGGAGGACGGCCAAGCCCGGATGGTCGAGCATCGCCGCCGGGCCATACAAGTGGTACACGACGGCTACTGCCAGAGGGCCAACGCCTGGACCCGTCCACAGGATTGGCACTTTCCGTTGAGGTCGATCTGGACGGCCTCTCGGCCCAGGGTCAAGTCGACGCGGCAGCCGACGATCTCGCCCCATCGCCACCAGCGCAGCAGACCGCGGTTGCAGCGTCCGGCGATCCGATGGTTGGTGACGAGCCAGTCGCCGACTGGTGGCAGGGGATGTAGGTCGCCTCTCTTCGGTGGCCCGCACCAGACCGGTGCGAGAGCCGTCCAAGGAGCAGTAGGCGGGAACCTGCACCCACGGCTTCTCGCCTTGCTCCAAGACGAGCCCGACGCTGTACGGGGTTACGGCCACGTCAGATTGTTGGTACAACTCAAGCGCCAGGTCCTTGCCCCTGCTGGTCGCCCAAGCCCGCGTGGACGCCTCCCAGCGGGCGACTTCCCGCCTTTGCTTCCTGGCGCTGTTCATAGCGCCATCCCCGCCTCGACGGCTACCGAGAGAATGTCGGCGCCACCGCTGTCAGCCCGCTCATTCGGCTCGCGAGTGATCGCCAACGCCCGCGCTACAGCGGCCTGTGCACGCCGTTGGTGGCCCAACTGCTCGATAGTCCTCACCTCCTCGCGGCGGTCCACGACGGCTTTGCCGCCGGTCCCCCACCGGTCCCGGTAGGCGGCGACCACTCTCACCTCGCGTATCCACGCAGCCCGCGTCGCTGGGTCGGCTGGTGGGGCGCCCAAGCAGCGCACCCAGGCAACGTTGCGCTTGACAGCCTGCTCGGCGAGTGTCGTCGCCCCGTCGCTCCATGGCCTCGGCCCGCTCTCGGAGTGCACGCGCCATGTCCTCGTCGGCCACCCCTTTCGCCCGAGGGACAAGGCCGACGATGAGATCTGCGGCCGGCGTTCGCTTGCTACCAGCGGCCTCCACCCAGCGGTCCACCCGGCCGTGCAGGACGCTGGCAATGTCCTCAGCGTCCGCCAGCGACCGGGCGGCGACAAGGTGAGGCAACGTTGTCTCCACGTCTAGCCCGCGGGACTCGGCGTCGCGGAAGGTGGCCACGAGCGGCCCGTACGCGTCGCTCTCGCGCACCTCAGCCAGCTCGCCGCGCCGATAAACCTGAGCGCTCCAGCAGGCTGTCCCAGCGCTCGGCCTGAGATGCCTTGGCCAGCGTCGTGTACTCGGCGTGGAGCTGCACCATGCCGTCGGCGGCCTCGTGAGACGTTCGGATCGTCTCGTGCGCCCCCAGGTCGGCGCCCTCACGCTGGAGCACTCCGGCCAGCACCTCTCGGGCCGTCTGGGGCCGGGTGACACCCTCGTGGCCAGTCTGTGGGTCAGGGTCGTAGTGGGTGTCCACGTAAATCCGGTTGCTCTCCCGGCCTCGCGTGGCTGCGACGTACAGCACCTCGCGCGTGGTGGTCGGCGAGACCAGAGCGTGCGCCGTATCCACCGTCTGGCCCTGCACCCGATGAGCCGTGGACGCGTAGGCCAGCTCGACGTGCTCGGCCACGTAGTCAGCCGGGAGGACCACCTCGCCGTTCCCTTCGGCTCGCCTAACCATCATGGAGCCATCCTTGTGGGTGGCTGTGACCGTCCAACGATCGCCGTTCCTCACCCACCGTCTCCCGGTCGCCAGGAGCCGGTTGTTCTCACGGGTAACCACCTCATCGCCGATTCCGGCGGTCGCGCCGCCAGCGACCTCTAAGCCGTCCGCGACCACCTCCCCGATCGCGATGCGGTGCGCCCGTGCCCGCCTGTTCAGCTCGGCCGCCGTCGCCGAGTCGCTAGCGACCATCAGCGACGACTTGCCCTTCTCGACGTCTCCCCTCCAGGCGCAATAGACGCGGTCGACCAGCTCGTCACGTGGCCCCTCACTCGACCCGGCCATGCGCCAAGTAGGCGTCGATGGCATGCTCGTTTCCGACACGCAACTCCGCCGACGCCACCTTCTCCCAGCCCGCCTTGAACCTCCGAACGTCGGTCAGCTCGGGAGCGAGGTCGGCTCGGTCCCGGGCCAAGGAACGGAACATGCCTCCAGCGTCGACGGAGGTGAGCTGGTAGGGGTCGCCTACCAGGACCAGCTTCGCGCCGGCCTGCTCGGCCGCCGCAACGAGTTCGTCCAGAGCGAAGGTACCGGCCAGGCTGGCCTCGTCGACGATGACCAGCTGGCCGGCGCCGAACGACCACTGCTGGACTTGAGCCTCGAGTTTCTCCGCCCGCGCCCGAAGCGCAGAAGTCACACTGACGGGCTCAGGCCGGGAGGCCAGAAGGCGGCGGACCTTATCCAGTTCGGCTCGCCGAGCGGCGGTTTGACGGTGCTCATGGAGCCACTTCGCCGTGTTCTCCGTGCCGATCGCCAGCTCGTCGGCCAGCACTTCGGCCGCAACGGCGGACGGCGCCAGACCGATCACCGAGCCCACTCCGTGCTCGGCTTCCCAGGCCGCCTTGAGACCAGCCATCGTGGTCGACTTCCCGGTCCCGGCCGGGCCGACGAGCAGGTCCAGATGTCGCCCGCTGGTCGCGACCTTCTCGACGGCGAGAGCCTGGTCTGTGGACATCGCGTAGTCCCGTCCGGGCAAGTTCCGGTCCGCCACGGCGGCCACGGTGGCGATAGCGACAGCCGGCCCTCCGGCACGCCGTCCCGCTGCGAACAGCCGAGACTCTGCGTCCATCAGGGCGGCGGTCGTGTAGAGCCGATGGTCGGCCGGGCGAAGCCTCGACGTGCCGTCGGCCCGCTTGTAGCGCTCCGGGACATGATGTAGTTCCGGCGCTGTCACCTGGATCGCGGCTCCGAGCGCGATGTCTGCGGTGCGCTCCGCGACCGCCACCCGGTCGTGCGGCGAGGCGAAGCGGACGCCCTGGAGTTGGCGGTGGACCTCCGCTAAGACGTTCGACCGGCTGAATGTCGAGTGGCGTTCCGCCACCTTCTGGCAGGCGACGGAGGCGGCGTCGGCCAGTATGTCGTCGGTCAGGTCGTCGGCGTGCAGCAGCGGCAGGTCGTTCCGGTCCCGGAGGGTGGAAACCCACGCGGTGATGTCCTCACCGACGTACTCGACGGCCCGCGCCCGCCAATCGTCGGTCATTTCGGCCAGGCTCCGGTGCCGCTTGTCCTTGCGGGTAGCAAGGTTCGCCTCTTGATTAAGCCGCATCAGCTCTACCGGAGATGGCCCCCTTCCATGCTCGGTGACAAAACGTGCCACGAGCCCGTGCGCGCCACTTCTCGATCATCTCCCTGCGTTGCGAGAACTCCCTCATGAGAGCATCTGGAACGCCGGCCATTTCGGTCTTGACCATGCCACCGCGGGTGCTCTGCTGGTCCCAGCCGACCCCGAGGGCTTCGGTGAGCAAGTCCGACAGCACGCCCTCGTGCATCACACCCAGGGTGACGACACTCTTGTACAAGCCGCGGGAGTCGAGGGTCCGCCATTGCCCGTCCGACTTCGACTTCGCCCGGTTCCAGACGACCAGGTGTTCTCTTAACTAAAAATCGCCCCGATTCTGGTGGAGAGAATGGTCACTCGGGCCTTTGTTTTCCTATCTACTTGCAGCCAAGCTTTCCTCGATGGGCCGAGCAGCTCTACGCTCAAGTTGGTCGAGCTTGTCTTCGGCGCCGGCCAGGCTGACTTTCAGACCCTCGACTTCGCCGAACCACTCCTCGTGCTTGGCTTCTGAGAATCCGGGCGACGATGTTGTCGCGGATGTCGATGAGCCGGCGACGCTGCGACGGGTCGGGCCAGAGCAGGGCGCAGCGCACACATGCATGCTCGTGGATGCAGGCGGTCCCGAACGCTCTCCCGCAAGTGCCGACCGAAACCTTGCGCCTCTCGAAATGGCCGAAAAAGGCTTGCCATTCTTCTTCAGTTGGGCTGCGGTACTCGTCGCTGGGGCGAAGCGCGCGCCGGCGGGCCAAGAAGGCAAGGTGTGCCTGTAGCGCCTCGTCGGGGTAGACGGCCTTGTAGCCCATGGTGACGTTCAGGTCGTGGTGGCCGGCTATCACCTGGGCGATGTGAGGAGGCAGGCCGTTCATCACGGCATCGGTGATGAACATCCGCCTGAAGTCATGAGGCGCGAAGTGCACCGCTTTGCCGTCGGCCCCCACTGACCCGGTGCGGGCGACGGCGTCGTTGATCAGCGTGCTCACAAAAGGGATGTTGAACTCTTTGTGCTCTGGGCCGACCTTGTGCTGGAACAGCAACGGTGATGGTGGCAACCACACCCGCTCGTGGTAGTCCCAGGCCCGGACCATGCGCACCGCCCCGTCGGGGCCGCGCACCCGGCGGATGACCTCGCTCAACACTTGGGCGAGCTCGGGGCTCACGACCAAGAGCCGCTCGGAGTCGGTCTTGGAGGGGGCGACTTGGAGGAGAGGGACGACCTCACCGGTAGTCGGGAGGCGGTACTTGACCAAGCTGTAATGGCTCAGCTCGATCAGCTCTTCGACCCGCAGGCCCGTGAAGCGCAGGACCTCTATGACCGCCCAGGCCCAAAATGCATGCTCTTCTTCTCGGTCGAGCAACTTCGCTTTGCCGCTGGCTTGGTCCCGCGCCCAGACGTTGCCTTCAATGCGGGGCCGCAACCGCGTCGAGCGGACCAGGCTCTGGCCGGCGGCACTGAAGGCTTCACCCGGCGGAACAGCTTGGCCTGCAGCCAATATGGCGGCTGCGTCCCTGCGCCATTGGTCAGTGCAGCGCGCGAGCTGGGGCAGTAGCGGCAAGCGCTCGCGGGTCCTGGCGTCCATGCGTGCCTTG
The DNA here is from genome assembly GCA_963807395.1 of uncultured Acidimicrobiaceae bacterium. Taxonomy (GTDB): domain Bacteria; phylum Actinomycetota; class Acidimicrobiia; order Acidimicrobiales; family Palsa-688; genus Fen-671. The sequence continues at coordinate 73,930 of CAWEBW010000019.1, read as the reverse complement.
CGCTGGCGGACGAACTTGCGCCGGCTGAGCTCGTGCTGGCGGATGGGGCATGGTGCCACCCACGGCCCCCACCGTGCCGGGTCCTCCAAGGCCCATTCGGCCAGGTCGAGGTAAAAAGCCCGCACAGTGTAAAGGACATCAAGGTAGTTGAGCCTCTCGGCGCTGCCGCCAGAGGCGGCCCGGGGGACGACCTTTTTGGTCCGCAGGCGCCCTTTCCAGGCGCTGGCGACCTCGGGGGCGAGACTCAAGCTGGCGATGCCCGGGTAGTGGGCTTCGAGGTCGGACCAAAAGCACCCAACAAGTGAATAGCAAAGTGAGACCACGGTGCCGTAGTCGACCGACGGTTGGCGTTCTTTCAAGTAAGCAACGAACAGGCTGCGCACAGGCCCGCACGCAATCGGGTAACGGTCTACGAGCTCTTCGACGCTGAGCTGGCCCCTTCGTCGCAACGACCTCCACGCGGGGACTTCGGCCCGAAGATGCCCATCTCCCGGAACACCTTGAAAGTTGCGGGCCGAGAACGGGGGTCGGCTTTTAGGCGGTCTTCGGCGTCGAACAACTCCACCACGTCACCGACGGTGATATCTACGAGCCTGCCGCCTTTGGCGGCAATTATGACCGAGCAACGCAAAGATATGTGGCCTTCGTCGGCCGAGGCCAGCGCGGCGTCAGCCTCACAGGCCAGGTGCAGGCGCGCGAAGCCATCGCAGTCGCGGGCGCGGATTGTCTCAAAGCCGAGCCTGCGGCCCTTGCCACCCGTCAGCAGCCAAGAGATCGAGGGGCGGAGGACCCCTGTGCCGAGCAGGGCTTCTAGGGCAGCGGTCAGGTACTTGAGCCGGGCCCTGGCAAGGCCGTGGTGCTCGAGCCACTGCGCGGGGCCGGCGGCCCAGTCCCTGCCGCCGGCGTCGGCCCCGCTGGCTAGCCAACGCTCCTGCCAGGTATTGCCCGGCTGGCCCTCTAGCCAGTCGAGCAGGAGCTCGAGGCCCCCGCGCCTGACGTCGTAGTGCGAAGCGTCAAAGCCGTAGGAGCCGACCAGCTGGCGCACCTCGGGTCGAGAACATAGGGTTTCTGGCCAGGCCTCGGCGAGGGGGCGAGGTGGGAACTGCACCAACAACCTGGCTTTTAGCTGCGCGGGTAGGGGCCGTGCTGCCCGTTCGGGGGCACTGGTGCTGAGCAGCGCCGTCACCTGGTGGGCCTCGCGAACAGCACGCTGAGTGCCTCTTGGCTGTAACCCGGGGCCGGGGGTGGGTTGGGGGAGCTCCGCGGCCCGGCCGACTTGGGCGGCGTGGTGGGCGAGCACGCGGCGGACCACGTCCTCCTGGCGGGGGGTCAGGTAGACCTGGCTCGTGGAGAGCTGGGCGTGGCCGAGCACCCACTGGACGTCGGTCAAGGGCAGCCCAGGGTCCTCGGCCATGCGATAGGCGGCGGTGTGGCGGAGGGCGTGGAGCGTGGCCGAGGTGCCCGCCAGGCGGTTGGCCCGCTGGAACATGCGGTGCGCAGCTTGGTAATTGAGCGGGCGGAAGGGACGGCGAAGCGTCCACCACAGCGGCTGGCGCCGCCCTTTTGGCACGCGCCCCTCGACCTCGACCTGGTAAAGGCGAAGCCACACGAAAGCGTCGACTGAGGCTGGGAGCTCTTGGGCCTGCCTGCTCCCCTTGCGCACGACCGTTACCAACTGGCGGCCGGGGTCAACGCCTCCCTGGGTGGCCGCCAGCAGCTCGGAGGCCCTCGCGCCGGTCGAGACGTAGAAGGCGACGAGCGCCCGGTCCCGGTTCGAGGCCAAGCGGGCGAATATCCCGTTGAAAATTTCGTCGGGGACCGCCCGGGGCACCTTGGCCGGCACACGAGGCCGGTAAAGGCCGGACCGCTCGTGGCGGTAGGGTTCCATCGGGCCCTGGTGGGCGTTGGCCCGGCCTCCCCGCCGGGACCGGTCGAGGGGGAAGGGGTTCATGATCGGCCCGGTGCCGGCCTCACGGTGGAACTCGTAGAAACGGCGCAACACCGTCTCGCTGTGGGCCCGCACCGAGGCGGCATAACGTTCGCTCCCCAAGGGGGAAGGTTGGTTGCCCTCTTCTGCCCGCCGGCGCCAATGGGGCCGGACCGGTTTCCCCTTGAGTTGCAACGACAGGCTGAATTCCCGGGCCTCGTCCCTGGTCGCCCGCTCCCAAAGGGCCCCGAGCGCCCAGAGGAAACGGAACCAGCGCAGCAGGTCCATCCCATAAGAGCGCAGGGTCGCCTCAGAACGCCCTGCTGCCAACAGGTCGGCGAAGAACATCGACACGGCCTCAACGGCAGCACCGTCCGGGCCTACCAGCCGGTAAGGCTCTATGGGGTCACCAGTGGCGACCAGCCGGCCCACCTGAGGCACCGCCGTCTTCGCCACCTCGAGGGGCCCAAGATGCTTTCCCATGGCTTGTGCTGTCTAGCAGACCGTAGGACAGAAGTGGTGGATTACCAGGGGTTATATGAGAACAAGTTAAGTCAATAGGTGCAGGTGCAGGTGAGGATCCCCGTCTCGGCTCTCGTAGTGCAGCCAGCTGGTGGCCACCACGCCCCGCACTGCTTCTTGGCGTACGCCGTTGGCCCCGGTGCGGGTGAAAAAGACATGGTCCTCGGCCCACGACAGCACCTCGGCGGCGGCCCGGGAGACAACGTCTTCAATGGCCGCCCGGGTGGCTTTGTCCGCCATGGCCCACATGACCGACAGCGACTTCGAGACGCTGAAAGTGAAGTCGAAGCCGGCCACCGGTGCCCTCTCCCCGAGGTAGGGCAGCCGGCCAAGGGGCTGGCCGGTGATGGGGTCGGCCAACTGGGCCAGCATCCGGTGGAGCATCTCCGGCGAGACCTCGTCGCCTACCTGCACCGAGCCCGGCCCTGGCCCGAGGCCCTCCAGTCCTCGGCCCAGGAACCGCCCCGGCGGGGTGCCTCCCGACACGTAGTAGGCGGCAGCCTCGGCCCCTTGGCCGACCTCGCCCGCCACACTGTCGACCAGGTAGGCCCAGGCGTTCCCGCCCATCTTGAGAGGCCGGCCCATCGTAAGCACCCTCTGCCCCACCTCGCATTGCCGACGGCCCGCGTCTCGGGCCTCTCGCAACTAAGGGGCGGAGGTGGCGAAGTCCTTGTTTGGGCAGGTCAGACCCCGTTACTAGCGCCGCCCTGCCGCGGCCGGACTCGAGCGCGCGGGGCGCACCGGCGAAATGCCAGATGTCCAGGAGAAGGGGTTGAAGGAGAAAGGGTTGACGAGAGGGGGTTGAGGAGGAGGGTCCGGGACGAGAGGGCTTGAAGGAGGGGCTGGAGAAGAGGGAGTCGTGGGAGGTTGGAGGAGAGCGCGTGGCGGGCGGGTTGAGGAGGAGGGGTCCGGGACGAGAGGGGACGACGAGAGGGGGGTTGGGGGAGAGGGAGTCGAGGGAGATTGGAGGAGAGCGCGTGGAGGAGAGCGCGTGGAGGAGGGGGTTGAGGAGGAGGGGTCCGGGACGAAGGGGTTGAGGGAGAAGGCCTTGAGGAGGAGGGGTTGAATGAGAGTGGAGGGATTTCATGATGAGAGTTGAGGAGAGGGGTCGAAGAGCGGGGGTCGCAGAGGGGGGTAAGCCGAGTTTGAGATCCTCGTCGAGGTGTCGAGATCACGCGCTTGGGTGACATGCTGGGATCTCGTGGACCAGCACGGGCGGAGCGGCGAGTACCTGGTGGCAATCGGCAGAGGCTTCCAGTTCGCCCACGAGCTCGGCCAACAGTGCAGCCCAGTCCATTTACTCGTCGGCCTTGCCGAGTGCGCCGATGCCGCCGCTATAGGGCTCGTGGCGGACGAGGGGCCACCTGTCCGCGAAGTCGTCGAGACGGACGCCGACCGTTTCCGCAGAAGTGCCGGTTACCTACAGGCCCAAGCGCAGGGCGGTGCCGAGAGACTGGCCAGGGTCCGCCGTCAGCCCGTCGGGCCGGCGCACCTGCTCATCGCGCTCATCGACCAGGCGAGCGCGGAGGTGCTCCAAGCGCTGCGGCTGGCCGGCACCGGCCCAGCCAGGGCTCGCCTAGCCGCCCTCGGGGCGATCGGGGCACCGCTTGACCTGCCCCCGGTCGAACTCCCGGCCCTGGTGCCGGCGGGGACGATGGACCGGCCGCCGCTCCCGCTGGCGAGCTTGGACCAAAGGGCATGGGCGGCGCTGTGCTGGCGGCAAGCGCGCCTCCCGATAGCACGCGTCCGGCGCCGGTCCGACTGGTGGTCTCTGTCACACCTGGAGCACAGGGCCGCCCACTAGGCCGCTGACGAACTGGCCCTCGACGACGACCAGCGTTACTCGCTCGTGCACCACCACTTGGCCCAGGTGGGCCAGCGGGTGGCGCAGGCAAGGCCGGACTTGGTGGGGCTACGCCGGCCCGGAGACTTCCGGGGCGGGCAGGTGGCCTTGATCCGCGTCAGCCATGCTCACCGCCCTCTCCGGCGTCCCATGGCCCTCAACTTCACTGTCGGCTGGGGCACCTGGTTCTCTAACCGTGCCCTCAACCTGCGGGACCGGTGGTTCCGGTTGCGCACAGCCGGCGCCTACCGGGAAGCGCCGCGGCCTCTCTGAGGCGCGTCGCGCCCGGTCGGCCCCATTTGCCCTAGCCTCGCTGACGACCCCGACCTGGGTGCCGTCGTGGGATGGACGTGACGGGATCCTCAACAACGACCCGGGCAAGAAGTCTCAGGAGGCACCACCACGCGCGATCACCTTGGCGGTGTTACCCGAACCTGAGCGAATGCGCAGGTGAGCGCCATATCGCCACCTTGGCCCCTCCCAGTGAAGGCCTCGACCGACGAGAGCCTCACGGAGGAGGTGCGAGCCGTTGCCAGCATCTGCACCAAGGGACATAACCCATCTGAGCTACGGCCGGGCGACCGCCCAGCTGCTATCGCCAGCTGCAGCTGGCCCCAAAACGGATGCAGGGCATTTCGAGGACGCGGTGCACCACCCGGTCACTGCGCCCGGCTACCATGCCGGCCCGAGCCCTGAGGGCTCCGGGGGCCGGCCGTGGCCGGCCATGACGCACCGGTCGAACTAGAGGTGGTGAACGACGACTTCGTGGTGACGCCGGCCATGGCCAGGATTCTGGTCAAACTGGCCAGGGGCCGCCTCGAAGCCGAAGCAAAAACGGCGAACGGCTCCCGGACAAAGAAGGAGGACGCAGGACGTGAAGCCTGATGGGCCAGTACCGCTCTTGGTCGCCTATGCGCGGACCTCGACGGCAGACCAGCAGAACCCAGAGGAGAGCCTGCGTTGGCAGCTCGACGCCGCCCGTACGCTCACTACCGGGCGAGCCGAGATCGTCGCCGTCGCCCACGACAAGGACACGTCGCGCTCGCTGCCGTGGTCGCAGCGCAAGGAGGCGCTCGCCCTTCTGAAGGCGCTGCCGGACCCCAACCGGGGCTGGTCCGGGATCGTGGTCGGCGAGCCCCAGCGCGCCTTTGGCGACACGGGCCAGGTCCAGACGGTGCTCGCCCAGCTCGGCCACTACGGCGTCCAGCTCTGGGTGCCCGAGCTGGGCGGGCCGGTAGACCCCGCCTCGGAGATCCACGACATCATCCTGTCTCTCTTCAGTGGGCTCTCCCGGGCCGAGCGCAACCGGCTCCGGGTGAGGGTACGCACTGCCATGCGGGCGATGGCGCCCGAGGGGCGCTACCTGGGTGGCCGGCCACCCTACGGTTACCGGCTCGTGCGCACAGGTAGGCCGCACCCGAACCCGGAGAAGGCCCGCCAAGGCGTACAGCTAACCAAGCTCGCCATCGACCCCGAGACCTCCGCCGTAGTCGAGCGCATTTTTGCCTGGCGGGTACAGGGGATCGGCTTTCGGGCCATCGCCTCGCGCCTTACCGCCGAACGGATCCCGTGCCCATCTGGCGCCGATCGCGAGCGCAACTTGCACCGTCTGGGACGAGCTTGGTCTTGGAACGCGGTGCGCGCCATCGTGCTCAACCCGAAGTACATGGGCGCACAGGCGTACGGCCGCTACCACAAGGTCGAACGGCTGCGCAGCGTCGAGGACCCCGCCGCCGGCCATGTGACCCGGCAGGTACCTTCCGACCCTGACGAGGTCGTCATGCTCGCGGGCTTAGTGGACGCGATCGTCAGCGAGGAGACCTGGCATGCGGCCCAGCCGGAGAAGTGCCCGTCAAGGCCCGGCCCGCGCCCGGAACGGCCGGCACGCCGCCACGGCCAGGGCGGCCCATCAGCGGCAAGCCGTTACGCGCTGCGAGGGCTCCTTATTTGTGCCGAGTGCGGTCGGAAAATGCAGGGGAACGTCATTGGCCGCAAAGTCTCGCCCCGCGTCGGCTACCGCTGTGTCTACCGCGACGACTACCCGGGTGACCATTACCACCCCCGCTCGATCTTCGTAGCCGAGGGCCGGATAATCCCCGTACTCGACAGATGGCTCGCCAAGCTCAGCTCTCAAAACGTCGATGAAGCCATCGCGGCGATGCTCGAACAAGCCGCATCCGATGACGCTGAGCCTGCGGTGCTGCGCCGCCGCAAGGTCGCCAACGAAGCTCAGACTAAGCTCGACCGCTACCTCGACGCCATCGAAAAGGGTATGGACCCAAGCCTTTATGTCGAACGCTCGAGGGCGGTCCAAGCCGAGCTGGCGGCCGCCAAGGCCACCATCGAAGTGCACCGTGCCGCCGGCGATTTCGCCGTCAGCGAGGTCCAGCTGCGCGACTTACTCTGTCGAGTCGGCGGCATTGTCGGGCTACTGGACGACGCCGATGCCGACGAGCGACGGCAGTTTTACCAAGGACTTGGCCTGAACCTTGTTTACCAGCGCGTCGGCGAAAGGGACAAAGTTACGGCCTCGCTAGCCGTGGAGTTTTTGCGTGTCGGAGGGGGGACTTGAACCCCCACGGGATTGGTCCCACTAGCACCTCAATTGGCTGCCGCTCGTTTGGTCTCGCGGGTTCTCGGTGTTTGGGCAGGTCAGGAGCAATCCGGGCTAGTCCTCGTGAGGTCTGGAGAGGGTGGCAGAGGCCAGTCGTGTAGAGTTCGGGTGACATCGCGATGACAGAGGAGAAACCCATGGCCGGCCTTGTTAATAACTTGTCGAGCGAAGACCTCGCTCTCGTCGCTTCCCACGTTGCGGGGCCACCGAACCTTTCGTCCCTCGACGTGCAAGCCGTCAAGAGCGGACCCGAGCGGCTGGGCGTGAACCCCGCCGTCGCTCAGGTCTACGCGACCCTGGCGCTGGTGCAAGCCGTCCGCGAGTTGCGTGACGAAATACACGAGGCGCACAGCAACGGGCCAGAGACATGACTGAGGAAGAGCCCGTGAACCGCAAGTCGTGGGGTAGTAAAAAAGGGCCGGCGGCACCCGAGTGACGGCACTGATCGGAGGCCCGATAATCACGCTGCGTTTTCCAGAAGGGACATTGGAAAGACTCCAGCCGTCCCCATACGTGCCGCTCTGCACGCGGTCAACTTTCTAGCAGTTCGTTGTTATGCGCGAGTGTTCTGGGTGCTTTGCCCTTCGGCCTTGACATTCGCGGTCTCGAACGCCGGGAGCCTTTAGGACTAACTGCAGGGTCACCATTAACGTAGTGACCAACGCAATTGCCGAGGCGTCGCCACTTTGGGCGAATTCATCGGGCTTCGGCTTGGTAGCGGCGCAGGGGTCTGCGAGAGCGGCGGTCAGGGCGCGGGCTTCGTCGCCCTCAGGTAAAGGACATGGGGAGCGGAGCTTCGCCCTCGTCGCCCACCCTCGAGCCTGTCGGCCTCGGCTCCCTGAGTCGCTCGAGCACCACGCCGGCGCTTTCGAGGGCGGCCGCATAGTCCTCGAGGCTGTACGTCCAACCACGGAAGGTCATGGTCAGCCCGTCCCGCTGAGCAGTTCCTTCAAAGCGGTGGTGTCCGAAATACGGGCGGATGATCATGAAACGGGCGTCGCGCCCCTCTCCGACCAGGCTCCCGGATGGTCACGGTTCTGGGGGGAAACTTTGCCCTTAACACTTCGCGAACGAAGGCGCTTCCTAGAGGAGGTCCTGGCCTTCTGCTCGTCGAGCCTACCTGGGCAATAATGCTGGTTAGCGTCACCTGGCCGCTCCCCCGCCCGCCGCGCTCGGCGGCGGAGTGGGCCACCCCCTCGCAGGCTATGGCGCGGCCACAAACGCGGCCGCAGCGACAGTACAGTCCATCGAGACCGCGATTAGCCATACCACTTTCGCCCACAGGCACCGGCTGTCCAAGAAAATGCCCCTAGGATCATGCTGGTGCGTCTTGGGGTACTCCTGCGCCGCAACACAGGTAATAAGCGGGCAACCTTGGCCGCAGAGGCGGAAGGTCGCGACTGGCTCGCGACGTACGTGGCCGACGCGGCCCAGGCACCGCAGCTGAGCGAAGCCGACGAGCTTCCGGATGGGGCAGTTGCTGGAGGGTGGGCGTCTCGCCTCCCGTTTGGACGCCTTGGGGTGGCCAGTCGCCCGGGATGAACTTGAACTGGCGTGGTCGGTCTCAGCGCGAGCGCAGGAGAGGCTTCGCAACGCGAACCGTCGTCACGTCGTCGCCGTGGCCGAGCGCTATGCCGCTAAGAGCGAAGTCTCCTTCGAGCAACTTGTGCGGAGTGGCGAACTAGGGCTCAGGCTGGCAGCGCAACACTGGGACCCGGCGTACGCCCGAGGCCGACGCTTCTCCGTCTACGCCACCTGGTGGGTCCGCCAGGCAATGATCGCCGCTATCGGACCGGGCTTCGACGCCCCGACCTATCCACGAGGCACCGTATAGCGGTTGCGCTAACTCTCCTTGTTCGGGCGCCGGGTCTTGGCCAGGTGCCAGAAGAACAACTCTGGGTCTCCCTCGTCAAGCCCGTAGACGATTCCGGCAGACTGCCAACCAAGCTTCAGAAGAAGCTGCTGGATGGCCACATTGGAGAGGTTCGTGGAAGTCCACAGTTTCTTGGTCTGAGATCGTTCCAAAGCATCAGGCATAAGATGGGTCCCCACGCCTTTGCGCCGGGCTCGCTCAGCCACGATCACCAGCTCCACGAACGCCTGCTCGAAAAAAGACGCCTCGACAGCACAGTAGCCAACGACTTCAGCGTCCAACTCCGCGACTCGGACGACGCCAGCCCAAACATGGTCCGAACCCATATCGCTCGACTGTTGTCCCCACGAAGAACAACTGGGTCGAAAGCCACGAGCACCGGTACATCGTCGATTACCGCGTCCCGGATAGAGATCACAACTCGTCCTCCTCGCTCAATGCCAATCGGCGCCGGCTTACCATGCGGTGGCGACTCCTGCGGACGGATCTTGCCGCCACTACCCTGGCTTGCTACCTAGGACCTCCGCCTGCCACTTCACCAGTCCGCTCCGCATTGCTCAACGCGATGTATTCCGGGGTGCCACCCCACCCGACGCGCGGAGTTGCCACCGGACCTAGGCCGGAGGCACAGAACGATCGATCCCGTAGCAACAACGGCGGCACGGGACCCGCACATACTCGGCAATCTCAGAAATCGAGGCCGGTACGCTGCAATCGCTCGGCGGGAACAGAGCGGCGAGCGCGCTGGGAACAATATGCGCGCTAGATTTGAGTTGTAGATCCGGCGAAGTTGACCGAAATCGGAGCGCCCGTAGCCGACGATATGGTCGGCTTCTGGTTGTAGAACACGGCTTTTTGATGCACGCCGAAGTGGATGTTATGCGCCCGCAACGTTCGATGGTGACCTGGGCGGGAGGACTTGATACTTCCGACGACCTGACTGTCCGGGAGTTCAACGCAGGATCGGCCGGTCACGCATTGTCGGGGCGCAGGAAGCCAGCGAAGGGCGTCGGGAAGAAGGACGTCGGGTCACCCAACGACGTTGGACCCGGGCAGGTCGAATCGACCCGGCGATCCTGTTGCAGTAGCCATCGCACCTGGTCGCACACGTCTGGATGGGACGGCTGTCCCCCTGGGCGGAGCCGCTCACTTGCGCGGATGGGTAATCCCGAGCAATTCATATCACTTTTAGAGAAGGCGGTCAAGGGGGAGCGGGGCGGCGCGCCCCCACCTGTTTTGCATCTCTGACCTGGGGTTCTTCGTCCGGGCCGGCGTGCGCCTGGATAGTGCGCGGCCGGCCAATGCCTTCCCTCAACGGTACGGGCGCGGCCAAGACAAGGAAATCCCGGAAAGCCACATCACCGCAACCCGCTGACGCCTATCATCTCCGGTTGGTCAGACCACCTGAGGTAGTCACGTCACTGCGATCAATAGGGTGCGACGATGGCATTCTTCGTTTTGCGGCCACCCCTCCGCCCGACCCGCGGTCCGCGTTTGGCCCGTTACGTCTTGGCTCTACCCGGGAGCGGAGAGATTTCGACCGACAACCGCAGCGCCGCCTCCCCCGGCCCTTGGTCGAGCCGGACGGGCGGTGCCGACGCGACTTTTGCGTGCCAGGCGTTCTTATCGATACACCCCCTCGCGCAAACACTCCCCCCAATCAAGTTGTCCGAATTAGAGGGCGCGCTCGATGGGACGCTCGCTCCAGCGCCCGTCACGAACAAATAGCCCCGCCAACCGCAGCATCCAGGACAAGGAGGAAGCACATGGCTACACAGCAATCCGCCCAGGTTTACATCACGAACACCACGGATGGGCAGGCAACGATCACGCTGTACCACAACAATTCCTCTAACGGCACCCAGAATGGCACGTGGCAGGCAAACCCGGGCCAGCAAGTCGGCCCGCTCACCGTCTACTTCGAGACCGGGTGGGGTAGCTGGGGGATACTGGATTATTGGGCGGTGGAGATCGCGGTGACCGGTGGCTCCACGCCGGGGGTCTACGAGAGCAGCGGGATCCTCCAGTACAGCGATTGGAAGGAATGCCAACTACAAAGCCCTGATGCGGGAAAGAACCTTCCTTTTACCGTCGATTCCCGTACCTTTTCGATCAACCTCCCCTCCGGTGGCTGCTCGACTCCTATGAACCTGGTGGAGCGTCAAACGGCACAGGCGTACGTGACGAACACAACGGACGGGAACGCCGCGATCACGCTCTACCACAACAACTCCTCCGACGGCACGCAGAGCGAGACTTGGCCGGCGGCCCCGGGACAACAGGTGGGACCACTTACTGTTCCGTTCCGAGTCGGTCTCAACTCAGCCCTTATCCTCGACTACTGGGCCATCGAGCTGGTAGTCCAGGATGGTTCCAAACCGGGGGTGTACCAGAGCGCCGGCTTCCTTTCGATGACCGATTGGAAAGAGTGCCAGCTTCAGAAGGCAGACGCGGGCAAGGATCTCCCACTGACCGTTGGGTTCGACACGTTCTCTATCAACCTCCCGTCGGGCGGCTGCCAGGCGGCGATGAGCTATGTCGGCCCGTACTCCAAGGTCGACCATGTCTTTGTCTTGATGCTCGAGAACCACTCGTTCGACAACTTCTTCGCGTTGTCGGGCATCCCGGGGATCACGCACGCAACGCCCAACGACTCGAACTCCTATAACGGGCAAACCTACCCCGTGGCGTCACCTGCGCCACCCAGTATGCCGACTGATCCCGGGCACGAATTTCTCGACGTAGTCGAGCAGCTCTGCGGGCCAGGTGTCACCCATACCCCCTGGCAGCCCTACCCGCAACCGCTCACGAACTCCGGCTTTGTCGCCAATTACGCCACCACCCGGTCCGAGATCACGTCCAACAACCCAAACCTGCCTACTGCGGCCGAGTACGGCGACATCATGAAATGTTTCGACACGCCGACGCAATTGCCCGTGATCTACGAATTGGCCACAGAATTCGCCATCTGCGACCAATGGTTTTCCTCCATCCCCGGACCGACATGGCCCAACCGCTTTTTCGTCCACGGCGCGTCGTCAGCGGGCTGGGCGGACTCCCCCAGCACCGGGAGCATAATTGGCTGGGAGACGCCGGGTGGGGGGTTCACGTACCCGAGCGGCTCTTCGATCTTCGACGCCCTGTCAAAGGGACGGATGCAATGGCGTGTCTATGTCGATGAGAACGGCCCTACCCTCGGCGGGATACCTCAGGTGGCGGCCCTGAAGGGCGTCACGTACCTAGTCAACACCAACGCCCTCACTTCCCTCGCCTCCGATCTCCAGGGCCTTACCCGTACACCTATACGTTCATCGAGCCAAACTACGGTGATGTCACCGGCGGCTCCTACGAGGGCGGATCGTCCCAGCACCCGATGGACGGCGTTGCTCGCGGTGAAGCAGTGATCAAGACCGTCTACGAAGCGGTCCGCAACTCGCCGCTCTGGAACCGGAGCCTGTTGATCATCACCTACGACGAGCACGGCGGCTTCTACGACTCCGTCAAGCCCGGGCCGGCCCCGATGCCTGATGATGGAAGTCCCCAAGATGCCAAGATCAATATGAACGGCTTCATTTTCGACCACTATGGCGTGCGGGTCCCCGCCGTGATCGTCTCCCCCCTGATCCCCAAGGGCACTGTCGACCACACTCTCTATGACCACTCATCTGTGCTGGCCACGCTGGAACACCTCTATGGTCTGCCGCCGCTCACAAACCGGGACAAGACCGCCAACCACGTCGAGGGTTTGCTGTCCCTGGCTACGCCGCGGACAGACTGCCCCACCACCCTCAATAACCCCGCGGTCGCCATCATGACGGCGGCGCCCGAGATAGGCGACATCCACCAATCCCTACCCGATTCCGGCAATGTTCACGGCTCTCTGGGCGTCTTACTGAAGACCGACCTGGAGCTTTCCCGCGGCGACCCAACGGAAACCGCGGCGATCATGGACAGGTTCAACGGCATCAAGACAAGAGCGGACGCGCAGGCCTATGCCCAGGACGTAGTGGCGAAAGCGAAAACAGCGCAGGCTAACCGCGCCGCAAAACCGCCTCTGCCATCTCGTGTCGGCAGCTAACGGTTGATCAGTTGCTCAGGTCGCTGGTACCAGTGACCTGAGCACGTCCTCGGCGCCTCGCACCAGATCCCGCACAATGTCGAGGGCGGAAGGGACATCATGGATGAGGGCGAGGGCCTCGCCGGCCCAGACCGGGTGTAGAGGGGTCTCACCGCCCGACTTACTGGCGCGGCAGCTGGCCAGTGTTTCTTCGTCCGAAGTCAGATGTTCTGATTTGCCCCACGTTCTGCGGAGCGCGCTTAGACACTGAGGGTCCCCAAGGGTCAGGTCGCGGCGCTCCGCGTTCACCGTCAATGGCACCAGATGCCAACAGCGCCCTCCAGCCCCGTGACCTGGTCAGACCTACAAATCCCTTCCACCTCTTCTGTCGCCAAAGTCGACGCCATCACCTCACAGCAGGGCGGTAACACCGAGGTGCAAGCGCTCGAACGTCTCCAGCCTCCAGAACCTACTCGATGGTGGTTTCACCACCACGTACGAGGGCAACACCTGACGTAACCAAGTGTTGCTGCTTTCCTGCTGCAGCGGAGTGTAAGACTCACTAAAAGACGGTCTGGAGACCCCAACGACGCCCGTTCAGTGGCTGTGGCCGCCCTAGAGGCAAAACGCTTGTTAGAAGTCGCAGAAGAGGACCACGCCGCGGTGATGAGGTTGTGGGCACACCGGCGAAAGGAGCTCACCAGCGGCCGCACCCGGGTCGCCAACCGCCTCCATGGCATCATCTTGGAACTCGTGCCAGGCGGCTATGCCGGTGAGATCTATGCGAGCAAGCTGGCCGACCTCCTCGAGGACTTCCAGCCCGTCGGCGCCGTCGCTGCCGCCCGCAAGGAGCTTGCCGAAGAGCTCTTGGGCGACTTGGGCCGCCTGGACGCCCAGCTAGGCGAGCTCCAGGAGCGCCTGGCGGCTGTCGTGGCCGCTTCTGGCAGCACTACCACCACCAGGATCTTCGGTGTCGGGCCGGTCGTGGCGCCATCGCTGTCGGCCTCACCAGGGACGTACGCCGCTCCCCCGACAAGGACCACTTCGCCGCTTACAAGGGCTCTGCCCCGATCGAAGTTTCCTCTGGGCCGAAGAAGATCCACCGGCTGTCGATGCGGGGCCGCCGCCAGCTAAACCACGCACTTCACATGGCGGCGCTCACCCAGGTCCGCTTCCGCCACAGCGAGGGCCGCGCCTACTACGAGCGCACGCTCGCCGACGGCAAGACCGGCAAGAAGCCCTCCGGGCCTTGAAACGCCACATCAGCGACGCTCTATTTGCCGCCATGGTCGCTGCGCTCGGCGCGCAGACACGGAGCTAGCAGGTGGCCCGGGAGGGCAATCGGGGAATGGCAAAGTAGCCTGTGCGGCCGGCTCTCACCCCGCAAAACCGGCTCTTCGGCCAAGCCACTCCCGGGCCAACCCCAGGCTAGGCCTTCTCGACAGGCCACGCGCTCTCTTGGCATACAAGAAAATCAGAGCAAGATCTCCAAAGCATCTTGACATTCGGAACAAAGGGGACTCGATCTGGCGTGCTGGCCGCCCGGCATCGGGAGTGTTCTGTCTGTTCGTTCTGGCGTGCCTTTGACCAGTCTCCGCTCGTGCGGGATCTCGGCGATCGCGTCAGACTTGTGCACTGTGACCGATCTCCCCGTCACGCGCTACGCGAGAACGGCCGACGACGTCCATATCGCCTACCAGGTGGTGGGCAACGGTCCATTCGATGTCGTTGCCCTGCTCGGGTACGTCTCGCATGTCGAGCTGTGCTGGGAGGACCCGTCGATCGCGGAGTTCTTCATGGGCCTCGCCTCGTTTTGCCGCCTGATCATCTTTGACCGCCGCGGGTTAGGTTTGTCGGACCCGGTCCAGGGTGCACCGACGCTTGAGGACCGCATGCAAGATCTCCGTGCAGTGATGGACGCCGCTGGCTCGGAGCGAGCGGCTCTGCTCGGACTGTCCGAAGGTGGCCCGATCTCTGTGCTATTTGCCGCAACCTACCCGGACCGGGTTACGGCGCTGATCCTGTATGGGACCTTTGCCCGAATGACGAAGACGGACGACTATCCCTGGGGATACCCTCCTGATGTGTTCGAACGTATCGTGGACGCGAAGATCGACAGCTGGGGAGGTGACAATACCGTCGACTACTTCGCGCCCTCCCTGGCCCACGATGTCGAGTTCAGACGGCGCTGGGCGGCCTTCGAGCGTCGTGCCACCAACCCCAGCTCGTACCGAGCGCTGATGAGAATCAACGCGGACACCGACATACGCGCCGTGCTGCCGATGGTCCGAGTGCCGACACTCGTGCTGCACCGCACCGGCGACATACCGGTGCGCGTTGGCAATGGGCGATATGTCAGTGAGCACATCGCCGGTTCGCGATTCGTCGAGCTTCCAGGCCAGGACCACTTCTTCTGGGTTGGAGATTCCGGCATCCTGCTGGACGAGATCGAGGAGTTTCTCACGGGCCGGCGCTCCGCCCATGATCGCGACCGCGTGCTCGCGACCATCATGTTCACTGACATCGTTGGCTCTACCGACCAGGCAATCCAGCTCGGCGATGCCGTCTGGAGACGACGGTTAGACCAACATGATCAGCTCACTAGGCGACAGGTGGACTGGTGGCGCGGGCGGTTCATCAAGTCGACTGGTGACGGGGCGCTCGCTACCTTTGACGGCCCGGCCAGAGCCATTCGCTGCGCTGTCGGGCTGCGAGAGGCCCTGTGCTCGGAGGACATCCCGATCCGCGTCGGCTTGCACACTGGCGAAATCGAACTCCGAAACAACGATGTCGGAGGCGTGGGGGTCCACATCGCGTCGCGAGTTCAAGGGCTGGCCGCACCGGAGGAAGTACTCGTTACCAAGACAGTGACCGACCTTGTCGCCGGGTCGGGCATCACCTTCGTTGACCGAGGTCTCCGTGATCTGAAGGGGATAGCAGGGAGCTGGCAAGTCTTTGCCGTAGCCGCCATCTAGCAGAGGCCCCAACTTCTGGACCCACACAGAATGGCACCGCAGCCGGCAACCGCTGGTTGCACTAAATCGGCGATACGGAAACCTCGGCAGGATTGGCAGTTTTCGCCCGAGGGAGAGACAGGATCCCGACTTTGGCCTGAACAATATGTACGTTCTTTATGCTGTGGCGCACGGTGAATCGTCCTTGAACCGGAGGCGATAAGAACCGTCGCTCGGCGCTATTTGCGGCGGCTGGCCAGGCGGTTACGTTGGCGCCAGAAATGGGCATTCGGCGCTTTAGAGCCGCTACTAATGCCCTGGGCCGGACCGGGCGGCTATCGCTGAGCACGGCGGCTCAGCGGGCTATTGGCTGCTGAAACTCCATGACGTTGCGGGCGGATCGTCGTCGTGCCACTCGTGGGGCGACGAGGCGGTAGCCGCTGTCGCCGGGAGCGACCGAGCCAAGGGCCGGAGAGGGGCTGGAAGGCCCGCGCATAAGCCGCCGTGGCCATGCTTGCCAACCCACGAGGGCTGACAGCTGGCAGGTACGCCACCGTAGCCACCCGTGCCCCGGGAACCTTCCAACATGAGCGCACGAGCCACAACGTAGCGTGGCCCCTCCGCCCGCCGGCGAGCCGTCGTTCGCTTGGCCAATTACTGCCTTGACTTTCACCCAGGGGGAACCCGCACACTGGTTTCACCTGGCAGATGCTCCGGTAACGAAGGAGCCGGCAATGGAGCCAATGAGCATCAGCGAGTTTGCTCGGCACTCCCACCTGTCGCCCAGGCCTTCCGCCTCTATGACGAGATGGGGTTGCTGCCGCCGGCTCGGGTCGACGCGGTCACCGGCTACCGGTTTTACGGGACCGACCAGATCGAGGCGGCCAGACGAGCGCTGTGCAGTGGCAGCTCGTTGTGGAATCTCTCCGCGCATGGGCGGAGCAGCGAGCCGTCGAACTCAACGACCTGGGAGTTCGCATCACCTACTTCGCGCCGCCACCAAGGACCGAGGACAGCGCCCCGGACTGCGACTTCGCAGTTCCCTTCGCTGATCGGAGCGGCTGATCGAAGGTCTGGGCCGGCGTGTTCTGGCGTCGCCATCGCCGGGCGGAGAAGCCGCTGACCAGCGCCAATCCCGTCGCTCCGGCGCGCACACACAGTGCAACGCCGAGCCTGACAGTCGCACGCCCGAACCGCGGATCTGCCCCTCGAGGCCGCTCCCCGAGTGCCTGTCTGGTCCTCGGCTTACTGTTGCGGGATGAGATGAGAGAGGATAAACACAACACTCTGACCAGGAAGCACGTTGCCTCCAGTTAGCTAGGAGTCGTTACGGCTAGATCGGCTCGGGATCAGAGGAACCATTACATTCCTTGTCAAATCGTATTTTCTGCCGGTGACGCCCGGTGGCACGTTCTTAGGCGGAGGTCCTCCCGGTGCCGTCAGCCGGGCCAATTCCGACCCCCCGATCTCGCCGCCTAATGTCCGGACGACTTGCCCTCGAGTACCGCGTTGTCTGCCCCTTGACAACGCCATAATAGAGCGGGCGCGCAAAGTTGACATGCCCACGGCCGGCGGCAGGCCGAAAATGGCGTCGGGAACGGTCCAGTAATTCTCGGTGTGTGCATCGAAGCGAGTTGCTCGGCAGTTGACGGGTGCATGATCCTCCGGTCCCCACCCAAGCTGCGGTGCAGCGGTGGTCAGCACCAGCCTGCGGGGTCAGTGGGGGCAGCCTGTCAGTGGCGGCCACCCGACTGGCACCGGGCCTTACGGGGCGGGTACGGAGGCAGTACGGAGCGTAGTACTGAGGCCCTTTATTAGGCGCTCGACGGGTCAGGGAGACGGCAAAATGGCCCTAATGCAACTGGAGCCTTCGCCCCGGGAGACCGAGGTCCTCAGCCTGCTCGCTGAGCACCTGAGCAACGCCCAGATCGCCCAGCGCCTCTTCATATCCGAACGCACGGTCGAGAGCCACGTGTCCTCTTTGTTGCGCAAGCTTGGCCTGGGCGACCGCCGCGCTCTAGCTGCCTATGCCTGCGAGCAAGCGGCGGCCAACGCCCTCCCGCTGCACCGGCCGGCCGAGCCTCCGACGTCTTTTGTGGGCCGGGAGGCCGAGCTCGCCGAGCTGGGCTCCGCCCTGTCCCAACAGCGCCTGGTCACCCTGGTGGGGCCAGGCGGCGTAGGCAAGACCCGCCTGCTGCTGCGGGCCATGGAGAACAGGCGGGCTGCCTTCGTGGACCTCGCCGTCCTCGCCCCGGGCAGCGACCAGGAGGCAGTGGCGAGGGCTGTTGCCGGCGCCCTTGGCATGGTCGAGCCGGGGGCCAGCGCCCTGTCAGCCGTCTCCAAGCAGCTGGCCGCGGTCCCCGTGGCCCTGGTGCTCGACAACTGCGAGCACGTGCTGGAGGGTGCGGCCGGCCTCGCCGGCCACGTATTGGCTTCCACCCCTAACCGCGTCGTGGCCACCAGCCGCGAACGCTTGGGCCTCCCCGCAGAGCACGTCCTGCCCGTAGGCCCGCTGCTCCCGGCCGCCGCCAGCCGGCTGTTCATGGAACGAGCCAACCAAGCGTCACCCCAGTCCGGCCCCAGCCTGGACGAGGCCAAGGTGGTCGACCTGTGCCAGCGCCTCGAAGGGCTCCCATTGGTCATCGAACTGGCTGCCGCCCGCCTGGCTGCCCTCAGCTTCGACGACCTGGCCGCCCGCCTCGACCAGGCTCTCGACCTCCTGGGCTCGGGTGAACGCTCCCGGGACCGCCACCGCAGCCTGCGGGCCACACTGGACTGGAGCTATGAGCTGCTGACGGCCGACGAGCAGGCCCTTTACCGGGCGGTAAGCGTTTTGCGAGGGCCGTTCCGGCTGGCCGTGACCGAAGAGCTGCTGCCCGCTCAGGCCAGGGCCAGGGTCGCTGGCTGGTGTGGCCCATCTGGTCGACGCCTCGCTGCTGGTGCGCCTGGAGGACCGCTACCGCCAGCTGGAGCTGGTACGGGCCGACGCCAGGGAGCGGCTGCGCACAGCGGGCGAAGAGTACGCCGTCACCCACCGCCTGGTGGACTGGGCGCTCCAAGCCCTTGACCAGGGGCTGAGGCATGGGGACGAGCACGACTTGGCGGCGGCCGTCGAAGCGGCTCAGGAGCTGGGCCGCCCCGAGTTCACCGATCTTGCCCTGGGGCTGGCCCGGGCCTGGGAGGAGCTTGGCCACGGCCACTGGGCCGATGCCGAAGTGCTGTACGAAGCGGCGGCGGTCGCTTCCAAGGAGCCCGAGATCGCCATGCGAGGCGCAGACCTGGCCTGGAGCCGGTCCCATGGCACAAGGGCGGTCGCCCTTTTCGAACTGGGCACCGAGCTGGCGGTGGCCGCCGGCGACCCAGCCGCCGAGGTCTACGCCACCTCGGGAACGGTGGAGCTCATGGGCCGTTTCGGATGTTACGCCGACCGCCAGTGCGACCTCGAGACCACCGCTCCCCTGGTCGAGCGCTCATGGTATGCGGCCGAAGCCGCCGGCGACCCGTGCTCGCGAGCGAGGGCCTTGCTGGCCCGCACCTGGCGGAACGACTGCGGAAGGGCGGGACGTAGAACGAATGGGCCTTGATGCCGAACGGTCCTTAGCCGCGGCCAGGGAATGTGGCGACATGGCCATCCTTTCGAGCGCCCTCGACGGCTGGTGCTCGGTCGCCCTGAAACGCCTCGACATGGCCACGGCCAAGGCCGCCATCGCAGAAAGGCTAGAGATCACCAAGGGGTTCGACCCTCACCGGTCGCGCCAGTTCCTTGAGCGCTTCGACGCCGTCCACATGTCCTGCGAGCTGGCCTGCATCCTGGGACGGTTCGAGGAGGCCCTTTCCGCCGGGCGGCTGCTGGACGAGCTCGGTCGCGGCCGGGGCATCATCTTTGGCGGGTCGACACAGCTGGCCCCTGCTCTTTTCTTCCTGGGGCAATTCGACCAATGCCTACAACAAGTCTCCGGCGCCTACGCTGACGCTCTACAACGTCCCGGCAACGGCAACTCCATGCTCCTGCGGGCCTTTTGCTGTGCCGCCGCCGTCTGTGGTTACCGGGGCGACCAGGTGGCCGAGGCCGAATGGTGGGGCCAGGCAGAGGCGGTGGCCAGCACCCGGCAGGGCAGAGACTCCTTTATCAAAATGATGCGGGCCGACGTGCTCTTGCACCACGGCCGGCGCGAGGAGGCAGCCGAACTGATGGCCGAGCCACCTTCATCTTTGGTGTCGCCGTGGCGCGGATGGTACGGGGCGGTGCGAGCCGAGGCCCTGGGGCCGGCTGCCTTCGCCGACGCCGAGGCGGTGGCCGAGGGGGGCATTTACTCAGCAGCCGTGCTGGCTCGAGCGCAGGGCCGCCGGGAGGAGGCCTTGGTTCTGTTCAACCAGTGTGGGGCCATATACCAGGCGGCGCGGACGGCCTTGGGCATGAGCGGGCGGAGGATGAAAAGGCGCTGGCCATGTATGCGGAGTTGGGGTTGACGCCAACGCCGGCGTGACTTCCCCCAGTGGGCGCTGGACCAGTCGATCTGCGTTGATTCTCGTTGTCATTTCGCCTTTTTGTGCACAGATAACGCGGCGTTCAGTACTCCCCGGGGTCTGATCGTCGAAGGTCACTCGGAGGGCGGGCCCAGGGGAAGCAGGACCGCCTTCGTTGCCGACCAGGACCGTACCAGCGGCGGAGGCCCCGGGGGCAATAGCAATGCCGTCCTCGACAGGCGCGAGTTGCGGCGCCGCGGGACCAAAGCCCTCTAGGGCGCCGACCCTGGGGGCAAAAAGTAGCAGCCGGCGAACGTTGCGGTCGATCGCGGCCTCGGGGAACTCGCCAGCGCGGAGGGCGGCCACCAGCGCCTATCCCCACGCCCGTCTGGGCCGGGCATTACCAGGGCTTGGGAGGCACGGGCGGCAGCGAGCGTCCGGACCGCGTCCCAGTCGCTGACCACGGCGCCTACTTCGGTAGACGCGGTGAACTGTTCCGTTTCGTAGTCGTTGCCCACGTAATGCTTCGGTGCGGCGCGCCACACCCGCATTCCTGCATGGTGGTCCTGGCCCGCACCCGGGCTCGGCACGGTTGCGAACAATGTGTTCTTCGGCCACGGCGGTGTTGAGGGTTCACACGCCGGACGGAGTACGCCTCGCGTAGGTAACCGCGTCGGTGCCGCTCGTGTAGGTAACCGCGCTCGCTCAATATGGGTGGCGCTACCGATGTCCCTGGGTCCTGCGGCTCGTACGTTTTCTGCAACGAGAACGAGGCTACCCGGCACGGTACGTGCGGATTATGACCAAGAAGGAGGGCACATGTGCCGTTCATTGCTGCGGCAAAAATCAAGCGACGATCACACAGATAATGGGCAGCGGACGGGTGGGGACGGCGATCTGAAAACGGTCATGCTGTCCTGCTCAGTTCGTCCCCGCCTCGCCAGAAGGTGTCACTCTCACGTGCATCCCGAGGACTGCGGCGGGTTTGCCAAGGCGTCGACCTCGGCCGCGTGACTGAACGGGACTCGGTCGTTTGAGTCCTTAGGAGAAGAGCCAACCTCGGATACCAACACTTCGGCCGCCACAGAGACCGCCGGGACGCTGGTTAGTTATTTCGTTGGCTTTCTCGCTTTATTGCGACCAACAAAGGGGCGAAGGTGAAAAGTTTGACCCTCGCAATATGGGCAGCAGCGCTATCAGCGGGCGGCGTCGCACACAGCCCGTGGAGCCAGTACTCGTGTGACAAGGAGCTGATCTCTTACCAGCTGCCGTCCGCTTGGCAAGTGCAAAACGAGCACAACTTGGAGAAGATTGGCTACCTGTCCGCGCCTTACCCCGCTTACACGCTGATCGCGGGGGCGGAGCCGGCGACGCTGGCCGGTGTGCCCAATCCCCCTTCTGTTTACACCGTATCTGAAACCCCCAGTCCCTGGTTCATGGTCCTGGTCGAGACCGCCACGTCTCCCGCCCCGTCACCTGAGAAGGCCTACGAGCTAGGCCCTGAGGGCGAAATGACCGTCCAGGAGGAACAAGGGCTCGACCCGAGCGTAATCGACCTCACGCAGCCTCGGGGCGTCAGTTCCGGAGGTATCAGGGGGTCTGAGGACCGTTCGGAGGTCATTGTGCCCGGTGCTGGTTCCATCGAACTGGACGAGGTCGTGTACACCAAGCGCCATACCGCCTGGATAGCCATGACTGGTTGCACCGTCGCGTGCTACAACGCTAATTCGGTCATTTTGAACGGCGTCATTAGCATATTTAAGGTTGGGACTGCCACTGCCTAAGAAACCGGACTGACTTCGGCCGCGAGGTATTGCTCAGCAAGGTCGGCGCCCGCGAGGGGGCTCAGCTGGCCGGCACCGCGATGCCGAGCGAAGTGGCCAGGGCCCGCGTCAGCCCGAGTCCGGCCCCGAGCTTGCGCAGGACGGCTTCGACATGATGCTCGACGGTCCGGACCGAGACCACCAGCCTTTGTGCGATCTCACTGTTCTGGAGGCCTTCGCTGACCAAGCTCAGCACCTCGAGCTCTCGCGCCGTAAGCCCGTACTGGTTCTGGCGCGTCGACGGGCGCGGCCCCCGTGGTAAGCAGAGCACACCCTGCTCGCGTAGACGGCGGGCGACGATCGCGGCCGCGGGACGAGCCTCGAGGCGTTGGAGTTCTTCGAGGGCGCGGCGCAACAGCAGCTCTTCATTGGCTTCAGCCAACGCCAGAGCCGCTTCATACGGGCAACCCGCGTCCGCCCAGAGCTTGGACGCCGTCTCGGGCTGCCCGGTCAGCTCCCAAGCGTGCGCTCCCGCGGGGTTCCTCGGCCGTTCTCCGCCCAGGCCGGCGCGTTGGCGCCACACCGCGAGCTCATCCGCCATATCGGGCCTGCTCTCGAGGGCCAGCTGCCACGCCAGCTCAGTCGCCGAGGCGACACTCGCTGCGTCACCGGCCAGCCACGCCACCTCCGCTCGAGCCGCCGCCACGGCCCTACCCGCCCCAGCTCTCGAGTAGGTTCCGCCAGGGCCTGAGCCTCGTCGAGCAGGTTCCGGTGGCCCGGGTCACCCCGCCGGGCCCTCACCAACGCCAGCACGACCAAGGCGATAATGCGAGGGGATATGGACGTACGGGGGATCCTGAGCACCGAATCGGCCATCGTCGCCGCCTGGGCCCAATCCCCCCGGCAGAGGGACCACCGGGCCTGGTAGGCGAGCAGGTAGAGGCGGAACAGCTCGAGCCCATGGTCGCTGCAGTATTCCGTGCCGCTTTCAAAGGCGTGGGAGGCGAGGTCGTAACGGCGGGCCGATATGCCGTGGTCCATCACCCACACGTATGCTGCGCCCGCCTCCTCGACGAGGCCCGCTTGTTGTGCCTCTTCCTGGGCGCGGTTCATTTCGTCGACGCCACCGGCTGGCCCGGTGAGGGACAGCATCAGCCGCGCCTGCACCACGGTCCTTAGGTCGTCCAACTCTTGGGCGAGCGCCAACGCCCGCCTGGCCCAACCAAGCGCCTCGGTCAGGTGGCCGGAGTGGAAAGCCGCCACCGACAGCCGCCCGTAGGCTTTGCCCAGTTCCACGGTCGGCGGGACGGCTTCGAGCACGGCGACGGCTTGGTACGCCGCGCTAGCTGACTCGGAGCTGCGCCCCGGGCACCACAGGACATTAGACAACCGTCGCAGTACCCGGCCCTCGCCCTCCCCGTCGCCGAGCTCACGGCGGCGAGCGAGCGCCTCTTGGAACGCCGCGATGCTCTCGTCGCTCTGGTCGGTCAGGTAGCACTCGTGCGCCCGCTTCTCGAGCAGGTCGGCCCGCTGCGCCAGCGAGAGGCCGTCACCGAACCTGAGCACCCGTGCGTACTGGGCGGCGGCCTCGCGGTGGGCGCCCACCGAGGCGGCCCTTCCGGCCGCGGCGAGGGCAAACCTTACGACGGCCTCGGCGTCACCGGCGGCTTCGGCGTGATGAGCCAAGCGGGCGAACTCGGTGGCGGCACTGGGGGAACTGGAAAGGGCGGACAGGGCCTTCCGGTGCAACCGGTTCTTCCGCCCCGGGCCGAGCGAACCTTCAACGCTGAGACGGGCCAGCTCGTGGCGGAAGGCCACGCCGCCCCCGTCGGCCACGAGCACGCCTGCGCCGACGCACTCATCAAGAGCTTCGAGCGCCTGTCCGGCCAGGGCCTCCAACAACCAGAGCTCGGCCCGCTGCGGCACCACCGCCACCGCCTCCACCAGATCGTGGGCCGCTGGGCTGAGCCGGCGGGCCCGGGCCAGGACCGCCTCGGTGACTGTGGCCGGTATCTCCCCGGCCCCGGCCGAGAGCACTTCCACCACGAAGAACGGGTTGCCCCCCGTTTTGTCGTACAGCTCCCGCCCCTCGACGCCGTGGGGTGCCGCCATGACGGAGACGGCTTCGAGCGAAAGCGGGGCCAGTCTCAGGCGTCGCACGGCGGGGGCCGTGGCCAGTTCCCCGAGGACGCGCCGGAGAGGGTGGGCACGTTCCAAGGAGTCGTCCCGGTAGGTCCCCACCACCAGCGCCGGCAAGGTGTCCACCCGACGAGATAGCAGCATGAAGACTTCGAGGGTCGCCTCGTCCGCCCAGTGGAGGTCCTCGATCACGAGCAGGCTTGGGGGCGCAGCGCGGAAGCTCCTGGCCCAGCGCCAGCACGACCTCATAAGGCGTCGCTGGGTCGGCCACGACTTTCTTGAACGCGCCTGCGGCACCTTCCGCGACGACCAACAGAGGCCCGAACGGGCGCGGTGTGAACAACGGGTCACAGGTCCCCAGCAGCGTGCGGGCCGCGCCGGCTTGGGCCTCACAGAGCGACCGCAGCAGAGCGGTCTTGCCCCCGCCGGCTTCGGCGCCGACGAGCACGACCCGGCCCCGGCCTGATCGGTTGACCGAGGCGAGGCACTCTTGGAGCACGGCCAGTTCGGCGTCGCGCTCGTAGAGGTCCGGGAAGCTCGCTCCGATAGCCCGGCCCGAGCGCAGGGCGAGATCGGCCCATGTCCCATATTGAACCCGCAGTCTCGGCATTTCAACTGTGGCCCAAAAGCGGCCGGCGCCCTGCGCGCTCCGTGCAATAACTACAAAGCGCTGCCGGCTGCTCATGGCGACACGACGGGCTCGGGCACCGGGGGCCGGGCGTTGGCTGGGACGCCCAAGCTAGTCAACATGGAGCGGCCGGGCTACCGAAGGCCCTGCTTACCTGGCGGCAAGTGTGCGCACGCCAGCCAATAGGGCATGGCGAATAGCGCGTGTTCGTTAGTCGCGCCGGCGTGGAGCTGTCACCCGGGACGATGTTCTGACACGGTTTCCGGTCGGGCACCGGTATCGGTCTTCGCTGTGGGTACCCTGCTGGGTCAGCGGTCCGAGCCCAGGGTGGCGAGCAGCGCTAGCGCCCGCTCGGTGGGGCTGCCAGGGTCGGCGTGGTAGATGATCAGGGTTTGTCCGTAGGTGCCGGAGATTTGCAGGTTCTCGTAGTGCAGGTCGAGGGCCCCACCTGGGGGTGATAAAGATGTCTGGTCCCGCCGCTGGTCCTGGCCCGGATGTCGTGCCGGGCCCAGAGGCTCCGGAAATGGTCACTGCGGACCGACAGCTCCCCGACGAGCTCGTCGAGCAGTGGGTCATCGACCTCGGCGCCGATGAGCGCACGCCCCCGCGATTGCGCTGTGCGCAAGTGACTCCCATTGATCGCCGTAGAGCGCACGGGAGGCGGGGTCGGGGACTAGGAAGATTGCCCGCAGCAAGTTCTCACCCGGGGTGAACAGCGGTGAGAGGTTCGTGGCAAGGGTATTCGATGCGAGCACGTCCAGTCGGCGACCTTGAACGAAGGCCGGCGTGTCATGCCAACCGGTGATCAGCTGCTGGATGCTGGGGGAACTCGCTCGGGTCGCTGACCAGATCGACGTACGTGGCGTTCGGGACCAGCGAGTGCATGCAGGTGTGCCGTCGCCTCGTCGTTTAGCTGCAACGCCCGGGCCAGCGCATCCAGTACCTGTGGGGAGGGGTTGCGATCCCGGCCCTGCTCGAGGCGAACGTAGTAGTCGCTGCTCACGCCCGCCAGCAGCGAGAGCTCGTCGCGGCGCAAACCGGGAACACGCCGGCGGCCGATGTGCGGGATCCCGGCGCTCTCGGGCGAGACCAACTTGCGGCGGGCACACAGATACTCGCCAAGCGCGTTGCCGGACGGCACCCGCCCACGGTACCGCCGCCGGGTGCGCAGGGTGGCCCTGCCAGTACCAGGCTTCAGGGACCTCTCGCTACCCGGTCGATCATGCCCGACGCTGTCGACATGACATCGATCACCACCCGAATCACCACGCCGTTTGGATTTCATTCGACGGCGGCGGAGGTTGTCGCCGACGTCGATCTGTCGGGCAAGCGAGCGATCGTGACGGGAGCCGCATCTGGCATCGGCGTCGAGACCGCACGCGCCCTAGCCGGGGCGGGCGCCGACGTAACGCTGGCGGTGCGCAACCCGAAGGCCGGCGCAGACATCGCGGCGGAGATCACCGCCAGCACGGGAAATCCGGGCGTGCACGTCGCTCGGCTCGAGCTCACCAACCCTCCATCGATTTACCGGTTCGTCGGGAGCTGGCGCGGGCCGCTCCACATCCTTGTGAACAACGCGGGGTTGATGGCTTCTCCGGAGGCTCGTACCGACGACGGCTGGGAGTTGCAGTTCGCGACCAACCATCTCGGTCGCTTCGCGCTCGCGCTCGGGCTCCAGCCGGCGTTAGCTGCCGCGGGTAACGCCCGAATCGTTGCCGTCTCCTCCAGTGCGCACCTGCGGTCACCGGTGGTGTTCGATGACATCAATTTCCGTTTCCGCCCCTACGACGCTCTACTCGCGTATGGCCAGTCGAAGACCGCCGTCGTCTCATTCGCTGTCGAGGCGACGGCACGCTGGAACGAAGACGGCATCCAGGCGAACGCGCTCAATCCCGGCGCGATCCAGACAAACCTCCAGCGACATGTCGGGGGGACGGTCAGGACCCCACTCGAGCTGCAGAAAAGCCCCCAGCAGGGGGCGGCGACATCCGTCCTCTTGGCGGCGTCACCCCTGCTGGAGGGCATCGGTGGACGCTACTTCGCCGACTGCAACGAGGCCACCCTCGTCGACCACCGGCCCGAAGGGTTCGCCGAACCGGCCATCGCCATCGCTCCCTACGCGCTCGACCCAGAGAACGCGCGACGGCTGTGGGAGCTGTCACTGGCAGCCGTGTCCTAATCCAACGATCGGAAACCATTCGTACGTTTCCCACAATCGACGTCACCGAGATGCTTGCCTCCCGCGGGGAAGCCAAGTGACGATGTCTAGGGCTGCCCCTGCCGAGCTGGTCCACGTCGCCGAGCTCCTCGCAGAACCGTTCATGTCGTTCGAAGTTCATGAACTGGGCGAGCCAGACGCCGGATCCGCCCGCTCGGCGTCATCCAGCTGCTCCGGCCTGCTTGGCGGTTGGGAGCACAGAACACTCGTCCCCGGCAAGGTTTCGGTTCGTAGGTTCCGTCGGAAAGAGAGATATTTCGACTCGGGGCTTACTCCTGATCGTCGACGACCTCGAGGTTGTAGAACGTTGGCGGGCCGTCGGCGAAGCTCATCAATTTCTTCGATAGCCGATCGGTCTCTGGCAGGGCCGAGTTCTCCATCGCCTCTTCATACGAGTCGAAGAAAACGATATTGAAGTACCGACCGGCGTTGTCTCGATCCTGACAGAGGACTCTCCGGCGCGCCTTGCGCTTGCCCTCGGTGGCTTGTGCCCACTCGTCGCCGACAGCCTGCATCTCGCCAGGTTTGGAGGTCCGGTACTCGATGATCTGGATGAAAGCCACGGCTGTCCCCTTTCAGATCGCCAGATCGGCGTTGGCTGAGCTCCTGCTCGCCCAGGTACGGGCCTACATCGTCCCCTCATCCATGTCAACCCCCAGATACGCCCGCCCACCCTGTGACCTGCTCGGAGGGGTGGAGCCGTCGGACGAGCGGCGTTCGGCGTCATCGCTCCGCTGCGCGTCCCGTCCGCTCGGCATGGACGCCGACGATGTTGTTTTTTCGCTCTCGACACGGTCGTCCGTGCCGGCCGTAGCAGCTCTGCGTCGCCCTCGGCGCCGACTGCTCTAGATCGACACGGAACGATGGACATCAGCAGTCTCCTCCGAAAAAGCTGGGACGTCGCTCGTTTGTTCACTGCCTAGTCGCCATAGATGTCGGCTACTCGACTGGTCGGGTCCGTCTGGAGCCTCATAGCTTTCGTTTGTTTGGCTTTATCCCCGACCCGGGCGGGTTGACTTCAGCGACACGGCTCACTAGTGACGCTTAGTCGCGAACCTCGGGCCGGCAAAGACAAAAGGGGCCTCCTGCGGGACACATTGTCCTCGAATTCCATCTTTTTCAGCTACACACATTGGGCATTGCGGGGCGTCCAACCAGGTCCGTTTGGATCAGGGTCGACGCGGACCGCCCGATGTTGCTTGTCGAGGTACCAAACAGCGTGATTGACTGGCCGCGATGTCGTCGGCCTGCAGGGGTCAGCCAGTTGCGCACGCGTACACCAACGCGGTCACCGAACTCGGCGGGTTCGTCACCAAGACGTATCGGGGTGCGGACGTCCGCAGACGGCAGCACCGAGAGGAGCTGGCCATCCGCTCGTTGACAGGCCTGCTACCGGTGGCCACGATCGATGCTCCTAGGAATGTCAAGGGGTCATTTTCGGGCTTTCTGGTGTGGTCGTCGGCGGGGGTTGCGGCAAGACAGGGACGGGCCACGAAGGCAAGCTCTTAGTAGGCCAGCTGGCCCCCGTCGACGAGATCGGTGGGAAATGTGTTGGCGGCGGGCCGGCAGATCGTTCTAAGGACAAGCCATGGAGCTGTCAGCCGATTCGCGGGCCAGGCCCGCCGCCAGAGCGGGCGCCGGGTTAGACGGCGGCGGTCACGTAGGGGTACACCTGGCGGGCGATGTAGCGCTTGAGCACCCGGATGATCTCTTTCTTGGTGCGCCCTTCCTTGCTGCGCCGTTCGACGTAGTCGATGGTGCGCGGGTCGGCGCTCATGCGGGTGAGGGCTATGTGCCACAAGGCGGCGTTGGCTTGGCGGTTGCCGCCCGGGTTGAGCCGGTGGCGGACGACCTTGCCCGAGGAAGCCTCGATGGGGCTGACCCCGCACAGCCGGGCCCAGGCCGCCTCCGAACGCAGCCGGCCAGGGTTGTCCCCGGCGGCGACCAATAAAGCGGCGGCGCTGTCCTTGCCCACCCCGTACAGGCCGAGCAGCCCGGGGGCGGACTCGGCCAGGAAGCGGGCCAAGAGCTGGTCGAGCTGCTTGCGTTCGGCGTCGAGGCTCGAGGACGCGCCGGCCAAGGCGCAGCGCCGTCTTGGTGGCGTAGGTGACGGGGTCGCCGTCGGGGTTGGGCCGCATGGCGGCCACCTTCTTGGCGATCATTCGAGCCGAAAGCCCGTGCAGGGACTGGCGGATCTCCTCTGGGGCGGTGAACCCGAGGTGGCGGATCTGGTTCAGGGCCTTGATCTTGGTGTCCCGGGCCGAGCGTTTGGCCACCACCAGTGCCCGGATAGCTTCTACATTGCCGTCTTTGGTCTTGGCCGCCCCTAGCTGACGCTGGCCCTGGGCCGCCCGGGCCGCCTCGATGGCATCGACGGTGTCGTTCTTGCCTTTGCGCCGGCGCTCTTGGCGGTTGGGGCGGTCCACCTCGACCACCTCCACCCCCTCGGCGCGCAGGTGCCGGGCCAAGCTGGCCCCGTACGAGCTCGTGCCTTCCACCCCGACCTGGGCAACCGAGCCGAAGCCCGCCATCCATTTCAGCAACTGCTCGTTGCCTTTTACGGTCGTGGGGAACGACTCGACGCCCAGCAGGCCACCGACCTGGTCCACCACGGCAGCCACGTTCACTTCCAGGTGGGTGTCGACGCCACCAGTAACAGGGCGCGGGTTACCTACGATTGTCACGGCCATCCCTTCCTTTTCAAGTTCTGTTCGGGATGGCACCGCCGCCACGGTGCGGCAGGGTGGATCGTCCTGTTACAGCAGGGCGATCCGCCGCACGCCAACGACGGCACCACCACCTAGGACCTGGCCGACGACCTGCTCTCTCCACAAGCAGGCTGACCGTCAGCCAGTTATCAAAGCCAGACCTAGGCAAAGCTGACCGTAACCCCCACCAGACAACAAATGGTGGATACACGAAATCAGCTCTACCTACATCCTCCCTGCCGAGTCGCGCCCAGGAGAGTTGGTCTTCCGCAAAGTCGCCGGGCGACACGGCCAAGAGGTGCTCGACGGTCGCGGAGGAGCCGCCGTTATGTCGGCCCTCGGCCTACTCCTGCGCCGCCTTCAGGAGATAGCCCCGACCTTCTACCACGAGTTCCACGGCGACGGGGTCCTTGTCCATCGGGACTTCGGCCCTAACAACGTGCTGCTTTCGGAGCACGACGATTCCATCGCGCTCCTGGCGGACTGGGAGTGGAGTTCCGTCGGCAGCCCCATCGATGACCTCGCGTGGGCGGAGTTCATTGTCAGAATGCACCATCCCGATCACCTCGACTGCCTGCCCGCACTCTTCGACGCTTACGGCCAGCGCCCGGCGTGGAGCGATCGGCAGGCGGCCATGTCCCGCCGGACCGCAGCCATGGAAGCGTGGGTCACCTCGTGGGAGGGCGCACAATCCGCCGCATCGTGGAGGTACCGAGCAACCTGCATCGCAGGGTGGCGGGAAGTCGCCTAGCTTCACCAGGATAATTGGCGGATCTCCCGTAGCGCGGCCCGCAGCACGGGGAGCGGGTCTCGATCAAGACGCCCTCGACCGGCTATACCTCGGCCGGGCACCGTCCCGTACGTGCCGGGTTACGGCGGGAAGGTCCAGATCATGCTGCGGCCGATCCCTCCCGGAGCGCTGATCTCATCTGCTTCGATTCTGTCTAGGCGATAACCCAAGCGCTGCGGGATGGCGGCGCTGCGGACGTTCGCTTCATCGCAGTGGATCTCGACATTCACGACGTCGGGCAGCGCCAGCGCCGCCTTTGTGAGTGCCGCCACGCACGCTGTCGCGATCCCTCGTCCGGTGAAGTCTGATCGCAGCCAGTAGCCGATCTCGAGGGCATCTGGGCCGATCCGAGCCATCAGAGACATGACACCCAAGATTCGATCCTCGTCGTCTAGAACCACGTAAGAGAAGTCAGACCCAACCTCCCACTGGCCGACTGCGCTCTCGAGGCGCTGACGTTGAAAGTGGACATCCGTCGCCTCGTCGGTCGCCCAAGGCATCCATGGGCGCAGCTCAGTGATGCTCGCCGCGACCGCCTCTGCTATGCCCTCGGCGTCGGCAACACGGTGCCGACGCAACCGGACGCTTCCGGCATCGAGCAGCTCATGCGGCCTTGTGTGACATGACTCGGGCATCAATGGACAGCATCTCACCGCCAGTGAAGGACTACCCCTGAATATCACCCCCGGCCTCCGTGGCAGAACTTCAACACGCCGACTCGTGAAC
This sequence comes from uncultured Acidimicrobiaceae bacterium, assembly GCA_963807395.1. Taxonomy (GTDB): domain Bacteria; phylum Actinomycetota; class Acidimicrobiia; order Acidimicrobiales; family Palsa-688; genus Fen-671. The sequence goes on along the minus strand of CAWEBW010000019.1, from coordinate 42,701 downwards.
GCAGAATGACAACGAGCGCAACGTTGCGGAGGCACGCCAAATCGGCGATCACGGATTCTTGGCCTGAACAACGAGTTTTCGGCCCGTTTGCACATGATGTGCCCGAAGCTCAATGACAATCTGGTCGCACGCCGAAATGATGCCGGACGGGGCCAAGCTTGCTCCCCCGGAATCGGGTAGCTGTCACCGCATTCGGAAGCCGCAGTCTCGGTTGGCGCGCCAGCCTCCCTTGGCGCCCCAGCCGGAGTGCCCTCTCTCCTGGCAGTAAGGTCGTCGGACGACGATCTCAGTCTCCGAGCCCAGCCGGCTCTTGGAGGGCTCGTTCACCTTGTCGCCTGAGTACGACGCCTGCCATTCGTAGATGCCCGGACCCAACTTCACCGGGTTGGAATCCGGCATGGTACCGGCGCTCACAGCGACCGTGCCCGCATTGCGAACCCACTTCAGACGAAGATGCCTGTGCTGGCGGACGACCCGGTAGATCGTGTAATTGACCGTGCCCGTCGCCAGCGTGGCGTTGGTGCCCGTGAGGGTGGCCGTGTCCGTCAGCGGCGTACCGGCGAACACCGTAACGGTGTCGTGACGCCACGAGCCGCTGGGGGCCAAACCGTGACGACCCCTGCCCACCAGCAACGTCTTCAGTCGAGTCGGCTCGGGTACCAGCTGCGTGACGGTCTCGACCTCGCCGCTGCTCCCGCAGGTACTGCTGGACGGCGAGTTGTTGGAGTCACCTGAGTAAGACGCCTGCCAGTAGTACGTGCCCGGCGTGGTCAGGGTAGCCGGGGGCGATGGCGGCAGCGTGCCTGCGGTGGTGATCGTCTGCGCGGTCCCCGTCAGGGCCAGCGAGGTACAAGTCGCGACAGAGTAAATGTTGTACGTGACCGTGCCTGTTGCCATGGTGGCGCTGGTGCCTGTGAGCGTGGCTGTGTCGGTGACCGCCGTCCCGCTCGGCACGCTGACGGAGGTACCTGACTGGCCCCCTCCCGTCAGCGACGTCGACAAAGTGGTCAGTGGCAAGAAGTCCGCCGGCGTGAGGGCTTCTTCGAGCGAGAAGTAAGTACTAGACCCGGGGGCCAGGGGCGTTATGAAGTTAACAGTCCCGCTTGTTGCGCCCGCACTGATATTCGTGAAGTACGAATCTGGGCCCCCGTAAGTGGTCGTATCGATCGTGTTGACGTCGGCACAATCCGTTGCCGGAAGTCCGGCGAGGCCACTGGTCGAGTTGGGGTTTTCACAGATGCCATCGCCGTCGAAGCCGAATATGTCGGTCGAGGAACTCAGTGAGATTTGGCTCAGGGGGACCGAGGAGTCGTTCAGGATGCCGATCAACGTGTCGTCCGCACCATCGTAAGTGCCTGGGGTGGGGTCCGTAGCCATCGTGGCGTTAGGGTCGTCTAGGATTTGGTCCCCGCTGTTAGTTACATAAATGAGAAGCGAGCAGCTCGTGTTGTAGCCGACGGCGGGGCATTCAGTGAAGGGTGGCGCGGGCGTCGCAGGGTCTGATTGAGCACCGGCTGACGCTGTCGTCAATATCATTGGGACGACGACCAGCGCCGGAACAGCGAGGCAGGACAAGACTTTTCGCAGAATTCTCATTCGTCACTTCTTGGATCTCGCTAAGCATCAGTCGACTTCCCCAAGCATCAACCCTGTAAATGGCACCGTGGCCAAACGGGACGCGGTCCCTGTCGACTCGACCCGGTGTGCCTGGCCTGAGCCCGTACCAACTTGGCATTCGTCCGCATGCGGCCCCACTATTAACCTCTCCTGCCTCTGGGAACCCTTATCCTCGCTCTCGGAATAGCATTTCCCGAGTCGTTTATCGGGAAGCTCGACCTACAACGCCAGCCCAACAGTGAAGTAATGTTGAGACGCACAAGAGGATAACCGATCGATCCTCTCCCCCAACGATTATGCTTTCGCTACTTCTACACCACTCGCAGGCAATTGTCAAATGTTGTGGACGGACCTCGCTGTCAGGCCGCGACGGACCCGGTTTGAGCAGTGTCACGCTCGTTCTCGGCCGGCGCCCGTTGTCACGGGCTACGGCGAACGTGGAGTCGAGACAACGCCAAAACCGGGTCACCTCGCCCCCGAAGTACCGGGGCGGAACTTCCATTTGGTCGACGAACTCACGGATGTTGTGGAGTTCAGCGATGTCGGTGATCGCAGGATCCCCACAGGTGCATGCAAAACAGCCGTTCGTACGTTCGCGGCTTGCGCCCAGAAGTGCAACAACGGCTGACAGCCTGTGGCGTCTCCGGCATTTAGTTGTGGGAGCGTTAAGGGCAAGGCTGTCGCCCTATGGAGGCGTTAGTGGCGTCATGTGAGCGGTCCGGGGGCGAGTAGGCTTCTCCGGCCCAGCCGGCGGCCGCGACGGCTTCGTCGGGTTCGACGCGACAAATGTCGTGAAAGAACGTGATCGCTCGCCCCGGGTCAGTCAGCAGATGACATCCTCGAGCCGCTTAAGATTTGCGGGCTCATGCGGTTGCGACAGCGTTCAAGGACGGCCGAGACCCTGTCGAGGCAGAGGCGGAGCTGCCAGTTGGGTACCGCTACGGCGGCAACCTGGACGAGGTGCACAGACAGGCCGTCGTGGGGCGGCTGCGGGACCGTGGAGGCCCCGCGACGAGATGCCGGGCGACCACTGGGGCGCTGACGGTCGGCCAATAAGAAGTAGCGATAACGCTGTTCGTGTTGCCACTATCCGCCCATAGTGTCGATTGTCAGAATCCGGCTGCCCAGGTTGACCGCCGGTTGTGGATCCTCAGACGCGGCTTCGGCGGGCGGCCCGAGCTGAGCATCGAGCAAGAAACGGACCGACGCGGACGCGGGGAAGGCAGCACAGAAGGGTTGGAGCCGCCCGCTTCCAGCCGCTTCCCCAATTCGTTGACGCGGCGGTCGCTGTCGTCTAGCGTGCTGCCTTCGTTGTTCCCCTCTTCGCCTCCTGGCTATTCGAACACCGGACGAGAGCTTGAGACCTCCTGGAGCGTCGGTCTTACCGGTACGCAGACAGGTTCAAAATGACAAATCGGGGTCGGGATCGGAAGGCCTCGTGTTCAGCGACCAACACGGTGTTCGGGGTAAACAAAGACCGTGCGCAGCCTGACCCATTGTTGGCCATTGACTGGGTGCCACTGCAAAGGTACTGTCATGTCCCTCCGGTCGTGTTTGTGGTGAAACTCGACCTGATTGCTCCAGATTTCGTCCACCTAACGTGGCCCGGTCCCTGGTTTACGCCGAAGAAAGCCGAGATGAAAGTGCCGACGCTCCTCACTTTCCAAGAGGTCGACGATGTCGAGCATTGGCTTAGGTCGCCAAAGAGGCCAGAGTTCCTCGGGCCCTTCGGTTCACTGTCCGGACCTTCGTCGACCCCGCGAAAAAAAACCGAGTGGGGCTGATCGGGGAAGGCGGCGACCTGGCTACCTTCCAAAAGGCGGTACAGCCCGAGGGCCCAGCCGGCCCAATGCGCTTTGATGGAGCCCGTCCAGACACGATTGTCTTGCTCGAAGAGGCGTAAACCAATGGGGCCGTGGCGGCAGTAGCCGGGATATTCGATTGGGGGGCCAAGTGGGCGAACGCGCCGGTGCGGCGCTGGACACGGGTAATGAACGCGCCGATAATACGCCCTCGCGCGCACCGTGCGGGCACTGAGGGCACAATTCGATAGAGAGGTAACTTTAATGCGAATGATGGTCCGGATCCAAGTAGATACCGCTGACGGCAATCGTGCCGTCAAAGATGGCTCTTTCGCGCCGCTGATGGAGAAGGCGATGGCCGAGCTCAAGCCGGAAGCGGCGTACTTTGTCGCCGAGAACGGTAAGCGTACCTTCTATTTGTTCCTCGAGATGGAGGACCAGTCCGACTTGCCCTGGGTCGCAGAGCGGTTCTTCGGCGGCCTGAACGCAACTGTCCAGATAAGCCCGGCAATGAACTTCGATGATGTCAAGAAGGGATTGGCCAAGGCCTTCGGCTAAGCGGAGCTAGTTTGGGGCTGGGGGACACGTTTAGGAGTATAGGGCCTTCACGAAGGCGCCGCTTGCCTCCTGGGCCTGCACGCGACCTAAGGTGCACGGCGCTCACGCAGCCACTCTACGCATCACAGGGAACCCCAGTGATGCGTAGAAGCAAGCATCACGCTCACGTGAGACTTCTTGAGCAGCGGTCATTTCCTCGACGCCGTTAGGCGTCGGTGGTTCTGGGGCGGGGGGGATTTTTGGGGGGCGGGTGTCACCGGCGGGGTAAAAAGGAAAGAAGCCCTACCCCCCATTTTGGTACCCAACAGGCGAGTCGTCGCTGCCTCCTGCTGCCTGGCTCCTGCTGCAATGGTCCGGGCAGGATCTGGCGTACCCACGGTCCTATCGAACAGGCAGAGTCACCGGTCACCCTCTAGGAGCGTTATCAGTCGGAGGGTTAGTACCATTCATGGTTTCCCGTTCAGGCTAGAAGCTGACGTTGGCTGACGCCGACACCTGGAAGGCGCTCGCCACGGCGGGAGCGTTGTTGGCCATGTTGCACTTGCCGTTGGCGAGCAGCGAGCCTTGCCCGGCAAGGGTCAGGGTCCCCGTGAAGGTGCCCTTGATGCCCGTGTAGGCGCCAGTGCCCTTGACGATGGGCACGGTAATCGGCGTGCTGCCCCAGAACGAGCAGCTAGCGGCGTTGAAGGAGCCGAAGCTCGAGCTGCTGATGATCTTCTGAACCCCAGCGAGGTTGAGATAGATCCAGCCCTTGGTCATGTAGAACGTCGCCTGGTTGCCGGTGCCGTGATCGCTGAATGCACCGGTGATCAGGATCTTGTGATCGTTGCCCTGCGTCGAGCTATCGGTCACGTAGACGTGAATGACACCTGCGGGCGGCGTCGCCGGTGTCGAAGCGAACGCGGCAGCCGGGATGGACAGAGCGGTCAGGGCGCCTAGAAGCGCTGCTGCCGCGGTGAGGGTTTTGTTCATGTGCTGCAGCGTAGTGGGGTCAACTTCGTCGTAGGTGGCGGACGAAGCAAATATGTAGCTGGTTATCGAGCAATCCAGTCGCAATCGTGCTTGCCAAGGAACTCCTCAGCATCTCTTAGTGCATGCAAACGAGGGATCTCTGCTAGCAGTAGGACAGGAAAAGTCGTTGTAGTAGAAGGGCGTTTACCCGGGTGAGCATTTCACGGACCGAGCTGGGCCCGGGTTCCTTGGCCAACTTCGCCAATTTGGTCTTCGGCTCCGAGGGCGCTCCCACAGCTGAAAATACGTGCGATCGCGTAGCAGGAGCGACATGCCTCACGAGGAAGGTCGTCCGTCACTAGGAGGACATTCCTCAAGAGGATCTAGGTTTTTAGTGGCGCCGTAGACATGAGAATGCCCACGTCTTGACGCCACCGGCGACCAAACCCCGCCACTAGTCGGCAACCGTCGAGTCCCTCAGGCAGCAGATCCACGTCTACCGCGAACAGGTTGACCGGCTGCGAGCCGAAAACCACGCTCTCAACGACAAACTTGCTCGCTGCCTTGCCTCTCAACGGGCAGAACATGTCACCCGGCCGTGACCATCCTTGGCGACATGTCCACGACGTGTAAGCGTCGTCCTAACTGGGCTTTTACTGGTCGAGGTAAAGAGAACATAGATTATGGTCAGTAGCTCGGGGGTTCTTGAGACCCAAGAAACGGGGCAAACCGGGTCTGGTGCCCACACCTGCTTGAGCAGCAGGACCATGATGTTGTCGTTCGGCAGCGGTTGCAGTGTGGCCAACAGCTCGGCGTTCATGTTGGCGGCCCCCCCCGACGCCGGCACTTCACTGGGCGGGCCGAACGGCACATAGGCCAATTCAGGTGCCCAGCACTCCCCTCGATCCGCTCGAAGTGGCCGTGGACGGTTTTCGCGCCCCAGAATTGCTTGGCGTGGAACTCGGCGCTAGATCCAGCCGGCCAGAGAGCAGAGGTCCGCGAGCAACTGCTGTTATTGAGAGAACGGCCGTGGCTCGTGCGCCTTCGGACCACGGTCAAAAAGTGCTCGTAATGTCAGTGGTAGGGCTCGCTAATTGCAGGGAGGTAAAGAGGTCCTCCGCCGCGGGCATTCAGGGGAATAACGAGGATGCTGCCGTGCCCCGTCCTCACCAGCATCGGTAGGAGCCGGTTCGGGTCCACCCACATGCACCGGATCGACCTCAGCTCTCCGGGGCCGACGGCAAGCCGGCGACGACGAGCGACGAACTCGAACCGACTGTTGTCATAAGCAATGACGCTCCGTGCGGGCGCTAACAAGCAGATGGACCCTTCAACGAGCACGCCCGCTCCGGTAACGAGAAAGACAATGCCGCCCGACATATGTGAGGGGGCTGACCTGGAAGTGAGAACGAAGGGTGCTATCACGAGACCGGCGATTCCTGCGACGACGGCGACGCCATGGAAGACTGTCGGCACCGAAAGCGGTGACAGTCTGCGTTCGCGCGTCGGTGCACCTAGCTGACCGCTCGGTGGCTGCACGCTCGTCGGTTGCCCTTCTGCGCAACAAGGTGCAGGTCGGAGCTCCCTTAGGACTGCTTTGTGACCGACCGGTCGAGCAGACGCCTTATCGCTCTCCACCGGAGGACAACCGAGGTGCAGCCCTCTACTGGATTGGCGGCCGCGCTGTCATGGGGCGGCGCTACCGTTAGGCAAGTGGCCAATTTTGCTACCCGGCCGGTGGCCGTTATGGCCGCATTGGCCGGCCTAGGCTTCCTCGTGGCCGCCTGCGGGGGTGGGGCGGCGCACAGTAGCGTCGCCAGCGTCGGGCCACGGCAAGACGACGACCACCACCAACAGCGCCTCGAGCTTCAATTCGGGCCCGCTCGAGTACTCGGTGTGCATGCGCAAGCACGGGGTGCCCGACTTCCCGGACCCGACGCGCAACGGCAGCCTCAACATCGCGGGCACCGCCGGAGCGTCCGCGCCGGTCTTCCAGGCGGCCCAGCAGGCGTGTAGTAAGTACCTCCCCGGCCACGTACCACCCGGGTCAGTACCCGCCTCCTACCTGAAACACATGCTGGTGGCCGCCGAATGCCTGCGCGCGCACGGTCTGCCGGACTTCCCGGACCCGACGACCAAACCGCCGCCCGGCCCCCCTCCGTCGGGCGTCGCTGTGTTGACACTCGGCGGCGTTAGCTTCGTGATTCCGAGCTCGATCGACACGCAGTCGCCCCTGTTTGCGCGGGCGGTGGCCGCGTGCAATTTGGGACGCGACTGGCCCTGACGGGGACCGGCTGAAGGTGACCGGTACAGACCAGGACGGGCTCGGAGGGGCTGTTGCGGTTGGAGGAGTACTCTCAGGCTTTCTCGAGGTCTCTGGTGGAATAAACGATGCCTGAAACGCCGATCGCCACACCGTCGTCCGCACGTCCCCAGCCGCAGTTCCCGTAGGTACCGCGGAGGACAAACCCGGTTCGGGGTGCCAGTCCCAACTAGGACGGCGCGTCCACCCGCGTACATATCAGACGTATATTGGCACCGTACCCATAGCGACTTTCACTTACTTTGGAACACTTAATTGGCGCGCATATGATTCAGGCCATACGCACGGTTGGGTGGGGTGACACAAAGGAAGGCAGAGGGCGGGAGGGCGAGCCGAAGTGACAACGGCAGAGGGAGAGCCGGCGGCCGGCGGCGAGAGAAGGGAGATCGGCGAACCGGCGGCGGGGGGTCGGAAGGTGAGGACTGCATCATCCCGGAAGCGGTGGTCGCGGACGCATGCCAGACGGTCAACCCCTGGTGTTCGCTAAATCACTTCGCAGGAACCTCGGCCCAAGGTGTGATGACGGCACGGGCCAGGAGGTGGCCGCCCGAATTAATCGTGAAGCCGACCAGGGCGGGTGTCGAATCGGCCCGCATGCCGATCTTCTCGATGCTCTCGATGTCGAGTGCCTGCACCACAATGACGTAGCGGTGACGGGGGTCTCCTGGCGGCGGTCCCCCGCCGATGAACTGCGTCAAGCGGGCGTCGTTGGGGAGGTGGAACGCGGTTCGGGAAGGCGGTCCCCGGACGCGGCTCCAGCGCCAGTGGGGAGTTCAATCACCGAGGAAGGAATGTCCACGAGGGCCCAGTGCCAGAAGCCGGAACCACTCGGCGCATCCGGGTCGTACATGGTCACGGTGTAACTCTGTGTCTCCGTCGGGGCTCCCGACCAAGAGAGGTTCGGCGAGACATCCTGGCCACCGGGAACCCCGAAGAGGCCAGACATCTGGGCAATAGGCAGCTTCTGGCCGTCCGCCACATCTGTGCTCGTCACATTGAAGGTCGGCACGATCGGCAAGCGCCAGAATGGATCGTTCATGGTTGTTACCTCCGCTTGACTTGACATCGCGTGAGCCAGCTCGTGGGGGGAGCCTGGAGAAAGCCGGGCCGCGGTAGTCCTGGTTGGCGTCTCCAGCCATCGTGCCCCATACCCTCGTTGCTTCGAAGACAAACCGGCCGTTCAGGACTCGGGTACCACGGGTCGAGACGTCATAGTCTGGCACGGCGTGGTTGCCAACCTTGAGTACTTCGAGCCGTTGGTTGGCCGTCTGGCTGACGGTATCGGATCGTTACTTACGACTTGCGAGGGCACGGCCGATCGGGCACCGGGCCGTGAAGTGTCCGGGACCACAGTGGTGACCTGTTGTCCCTCATCCAACAACTCCAGCCCGACCGGTCGTTCCTGGTCGGGTCTCCTAAGGGACCTTCAGCGGCCTAGAGGTCGCCTCCCCGACGCCAGCCGTCGCTGGCGGTGTCGTGAACAGTGACGGGCCGCTCGTCGATCGCGACGACGCTGTCGAATTGTCCCCTGGTTGCGCGAGCTGGTCTGCCGTGTGGTGTGTTGGTGTTCCTGCCGGTGGGGTCACTGGTCAGCCGGCAAGGGCCACCCGGGCCTTGGGCCGCGGTCAGGCCGGATCTGCACCTGACCTGTGCTCACCACCGATATCCGACGAATTCGACCGTCGGTAGCCATCTTGTGTGTCCCTCTCTCGTCGTGCATCGCCCAACACGTTTGCCGTGCAGCCAGGGCGAAGTGGCCGCTCGGGGTGAATGTGTCAACTTCGTCCTGGTACCCGGCTGTCCCAGCGGTCGTAGTAGGAGCGGACGCCGAACATCTTCGCCAGTGCCCATAGCGGGGGCAGGAACAGGTTCTGGGCCCAGATGGGCGGCGAGGTCACCCGGCTTTCGTGGCGGAAGTGCCAAAAGGTGGCACCAAGCTGGAGCGGGTTCTTGGGTGCGCCTCTGGGCGTGGTGTTGCCGTCGGCGACCAGGCCGGCGAAGGCTTCGTGGAGTTCCTTGGCCAGCAGGGCGGGACGGAGCTCGACCGTGCCCTCGATGTCGGCTGTCCCGGTGTTGCCCTCCGAGTGCGGTACCCCGGCGGGGACGACGACGGTCTGGCCCGCATGGGCCAGGTGCTCTTGGCCGTTGAGGGTGAAGCGGGCTTCGCCGGCAGTGATGGTAAAGCGCTCCTCCTGGTGCGGGTGGACGTGCTCGGTGATGGCCCCGCCGGGCACACTGCGCCAGTTGAAGCGCACGACCTCGCCGTTGCTGTCCTCCGCTACGACCGTGTACTGGATGTGCTCGCCGGTGGCCGGGTTGAAGAAGGGCCGGAACCGGGCCGGGGGGCGGTCGGCTTCGGCAGTGCTCACGGGGTCGGCGCCGCCAGCGGCACGGTCTTGGGCGAGCTGCGGGGCCGCAGGGCGGCGAGGTCGTGGAACCCGGCGGCGGCCGTGCCGAGCAGGAGCACACCGGCGGCGAGCCCGGTGGTGGCGGCCAGGGCGGTGCCGGACATGGTGGCCACCAGGACCACCGGGCCGATGGTCAGGGCCCAGCCGACGGGACGGTAGCGAGGGATGTGCACCAGGTGGTCGAGCCAGAGCAGCAGCGGCCCGATGGTGATGGCGATGGACGGCAGCACCCAGTCGCTGTGCCCGGCGACGATGACGATGACAGGCAGGACGAAGGCGGCCACCAGCTCGATGACCGTGGCGGCAGTTACGGACCGCTCGATGCGTTTGCCTTCGGGGCTGGTGGGCCGGCGGCCCGTCCCGGCGGTGACCCGGACGCCGTAGGCCAAGACGGCGATAGCGATGACCACGCCGGCTACGGTCAGGACCGCTCCGGCCCCGCCGCCGACGTTGAGAGCGCCGCGGACCAGCCAGAAGGCGGCAAAGGCGAGCTGGATGAAACCTCCGACGCGCCGGACACGGTTAGACCACGCGGCCCGGGCCAGTTCGGCGCCCGTCGGCGCCGCTAAAACGCTCATGATTGGCTCCCCTGCGCCCGGTACCAGGCGACTGTCTCAGGAACGGCGCGGGCCAGCGGGGTGCCGGCGGCCCCGAACGTGGACTGGTACTTGGAGGTGTCGAGGACGAAGGGTTCGTCGAACTCGTAGGACATTTCGGCCAGCTCTCTCATGAGCGGGTTGACCAGGCCCAAGGCCCGCAGGGCGACCTTGCCGACGTTGCGGACCTCGACGGGGTGGCCGACCTCGCCCTCGACGAGGTCAAGGAACGCCCGGGTGGTGACCGTTTCCGGGCCGGGCAGGTGCCAGACCTGGCCGACGGCTCGCTCGTCGGTGCCGAGGGTGGCCAGGCCGGCGGCGATGTCGGGCACGTAACTGTAGGTGTGGGGGAGGTCGGGGTTGCCGATGAAGTCGGCCCGCTTGCCGGCCACGGCGTTGCCGAAGACCCGTGCTCCCAGGGTGGACTCGGTGACTCCCGCACCAAAGAAGTCCGAGGCGCGGCCGATGGAGACGCGGACGCGTCCGGCCTCGGAGGCGGCGAGGAGCTCGGCGGTCATGGCCGCCCGGGCCCGGCCCTTTTTCGTGGTGGAAGCCAGAGGAAGGTCCTCGGTCATGGGCTTGCCGCCGGTCGGGCCATAGCCGTAGAGGTTCTCCATGGCCACCAGGAGGGCGTCGGCGTGTTCAGCTGCCCTCAGCACGTTGCGTTGTAGCGGCGGGAAAAGTTCGGGCCATTTGGTGTACGGGGCGTTCAGGCACTGGTAGACGACTGACGCGCCTTTGGCCGCGTCGGCGGTGGCCTCGGGGTCGGTGGCGTCGGCCGCCCGCCAGTCGACGCCGTCGGCGAGCGCGGCTGGGCGGTGGCGGGACACGGCCCGGACGGCGGTACCGGACGCGGCCAACCCGGCGGCCAGGGTGAGGCCCACCTGGCCGGTGCCGAAGATGACGTGTAGCGGTTCCTCAGCCATTTGCCCGCCTCCCGGACCTGGGCGTCTGCACCGGGCGGCAGACAAGGTCGAGGCCGTGAGCGAGCGTGGGCCGCTCTCGGCCGTGGGTCAGGCACCTGCGTGCTGCTCCCATTCTTTTGCTCCTTATTTTCGGACCGGCCTGCTTCGGGGTCGGCGGCGTAGCGAGTGCCGCGTGTTTAGGCGAATGCCTTTGAGCAGGTCAGACCGAGGTCCGGAGCCGGAACCGTCAACTGGGCCCACGACATGGGGCGCTAACCGCACGCTACACCCTCGTGCGGCCCGAGCACAGAAAACTTCTTGCCGTCTGCCTGGTCCGGAGCCCCGGGTGCGGTCGGTCAGTGCCGGCGACGGTCCCTCGCCAGTTCCTGGGCGATCGAGGGCTCCGCCCCTTCTTCGGGAATGAGAAGCCACCCTGCGGCGTAAAGCGGAACTGCCGCCCCGCCGAACAGTGCGAGGACAACGAAGCCCGTCCTCACCGCGGTGACGTCGATGCCGAACCGTCCGGCGACGGCCGCCGCCACCCCGCCGAGCACGCGGCCGTCGGTTGGGCGACGCAACACTCGCGCCTGGTCCGGGTTGGGGCCTTGGGTGGGCTGGTCTGTCGTTTTGTTCTCCTCTAGATCGGCTCGGTGCTCGGTTTTGCGGCCATGGGCCCGTTCTTCTGTTCTATCGCGACCAGCTCGGTACCGATCTCCACGCTGGGGCTCCCGAACGTGTAACGAGGCCCGAGACTGCCACGCATTTCTGGGAAAACTCTTCAGTGCCTGTGTGTCTGTGACAGCGCTAGCTCGGCCCGTAAGGATCAACGGCGGGTGGGCATTCTCGACGACCCGAGAGGCGCGCCCGGCTTCATTTACCCGAGCGGAAGTGACAGCGTGGTCAGGTCCTGCCGTCGCGGGTGACGGTCAGGACGACGTTCCCGGTCTTCTGCTTCGTTTCGACGTACCTGGTCGCCTCGACCACCTCCTCCAACGGGTAGCGCCGGTCGATGACGGCTCGGTACCCCCCGGCCTCGATGAGCTGTTTGAGGAACACCACGTCGGCCTTCGTGAACCGGGGAGGGATCGGGAACCGCACCCTCTTGTCCCCGGTCCGCGTCCACACCGAAAGGAACAGGTTCTGCAACCCGTCGGTGGCGAGGTAGAACCCGCCCCGCTTCAATGAGCCGCGGCAGCGGCTGAACGAAAGGTTGCCGACGGCGTCGAGGATGGCGTCGTAGGCCTGGCCGTTCTTGGTGAAGTCTTGCTGGGTGTAGTCGATGACCTCGTCGGCCCCGAGCGACCTCACGAGCTCGACGTTGTTGGTGTTGCACACGGCGGTGACGTCGGCACCGAGGTGCCTGGCCAGCTGCACCCCGGCGGTGCCAATGGACCCCGATGCGCCGTAGATGAGGATCACTTGGCCCTTCTGGAGATCTGCAGGTCGAAGGGCGTTCAGTGCCAGGATCGCCCCGTCGCAGACCGCCGCCGCCTCCCCAAAGGTCATGCTCGTCGGCATGTGCGCCAGGGGGCCGCTGGCCCGCATGCAAATGAACTCCGCATGTGCACCGAACTTCCATGGGTTGATGCCGAAGACGCGCTGACCGATCTGGAACTCGGTGACGCTTGCGCCGACTGCCTCCACTTCTCCGGCCAGGTCGCTGCCGAGGATCCTCCGCTTCGGTCGGCGCAGACCGGTGACGAAGCGGGAAATGAACGGCTCGCCGGCGCGAAGGGCGCAGTCTGTCCTGCTGACCGTCGTTGCGTGGACCCTGACGCGGACTTCATCGTCCTTAGGTTCAGGCCGCTCGACATCTTCGAGCCGCAGGACGTCCGGCGGCCCATACCTGTCGAAGACGACCGCTCTCATTTGGCTGCCTCCACGCTTACTACCTCGACCGGCCGACAAAGACCCTCATCCCGAGCCCTGACCAGGTGAAGGTCGTCCAGGACTTTCGGCGAGTACGTAAGCATCTCAACGTAGCCTCCGTTAGGCATCGGGCAGCGCCTCGAAGCCCCCCTTGAGGCTCAGCTTGGATCTCCAGTGGGTGGTCAACGCCTACATCCTCACCGTCGGGGGGTTCCTCCTCCTTGGGGGGCGGGTGGCCGACCGCTCCGGCCGGCGCTTGGTGTTCGTCTCGGGCGTGGTCCAGTTCGCGGCTGCCAGCCTGGCTTGTGGCCTGGTCAACTCCTCGGGCCTGCTGGTAGCCTCACGGGCCGTTCAGGGACTGGGGCAGCTTTCATGGCCCCCGCCGCCCTCAGCCTGCTGACGGTCATTCTTCACCGAGGGAGAAGAGCGCAACCGGGCTCTCGGGGTGTGGGCGGCCATCGCCGGCGCCGGCGGGGCCATCGGGCTGCTGCCCGGGGCGGTGCTCACGACGCAACTGTCGTGGCGGTGGGTATTTTTCGTCAACCTGCCCATCGCCGCCTTCGCCGCCCTGGCCGCGTTCCCCTTGATCGGCGAGAGCCGCGACCCCGTCGCCGGCGGCTTCGACCTGCCCGGCGCCGTGACGGGCACGGCCGGCTGGGGGCGCTGGTCTTCGCCCTGGTGCGGGCCAACGTGTGGGGCTGGGGATCGGCGACGACTATCTTGGTCTTGGCCGCGGCGGCCGTCCCGCTGGCCGCCTTCGTCGTCCTGCAGCTCGCTTCGACACCGTGCGCCCCCTCCACCCGACTCCGGCGACCCTGGCCGCCGCCACCACCAGCTCCTGGGCGTATGCGTTCATCGTGGCCGCCGGGCTCCTCGTCGGCGCGGCCATCATCGCCGGATGGCTGCTACGGCCCAGCCCGGACGAACCCCATCCAGAGCAGTTGGCTGTCACCGACGAGGTCCTCGACCGTCGAGCAGCCGACGCGGCTCCACCTCCGCCCACGGCGGCCATGCAACCGGTGGGCGCTGCTCCGAGCCCGGGCTCTGCCATTCGCGTGATGGCACGGTGCGGGCGCCATGGATGACGTACGAGCGGAACCTGGGTGGTCAACTGCGAACGTCGAGGTTCGAACTCGCCGCACTGACTCGAGCAAACCCGCTCACTGACTTTCGCCCCGCACCCCAGGAGAAGTTGAAGCCGATGCTCGAGTACGCCGGGGGCTGCCCGAGCGTAGGGCGGCCCGGACGGTGTTACGGGCCATGCCGATCAGGGCCGAGGGCGGTCCTGAGCACTTAGGTGGTGAGGTCCTCAGCGTCGGGGCCGCTCCCGACCCGTGCGTACATCAACCGGTAGAGGCGCCCGACAGTGTCCCGATAGACCGACTCCCAGTCGGTCTAGACGTCGGCGTCAACCAGCCGCAGCTGAGCCGCCCCCGTCCGGCCGGGCAGGTTGCTGATCGTCAGGCCTTGGGGGCCGCTGATGGGCACGGAACATCTAGTTAGACAATAAGGCGGCGGTCACGGTCGGACCCCGCCGAGCCGGCCCCCGCCTCGAGAGCTGCCTAGTGGGCGCGGCCCCCTGCCCGGAGCCGCAACTGGCATGCCAAGGGCGCTTGGCAGGTGCGCCGGCCGCCGCGTCCGTTGTCATGCGACGGGTTGGCGCAGGACCACAGGCCGGAGAGTATGAAGTGACCTTCGGGCCGGCGTCCCGGGTCAATACTGATAGCTACCCGACGACCCGGTCGTCATGACCTTAGGCGCCGATCAAGCGCCGATTAGCCTCAGGTTCGGGCGTAGCCACAGAGAAGTCCTGCAACGCCCTGACCAGTGACGTGCCCCGGGCTGTCCTCGATGAAGGTGTACGGGAAATGGCCGTTGTAGGCCACTTGTGCGTCATTCGTGCCATTAAAAACACTCAGGGTTCCTCGGGGACCTGACTGGGTCGGAGAAACGGATCTCAGAGGCGGCCACAGCTGGGCTAACTCCCCAGTGACAAAAGACTTCTTGGCCCTGTCGAGCCGATAATAGTAAAGGGGAAGGCCTCGGCTATTGGCCAGTATGGTCTCGGTTTCCCATCCACCGTCGCTTTCGCGGTACGGACGGTAGCGGGCCTTGTGGGGCTGGCCGCCCGGGCCGGCCTCTGGACAGACGCCATTTGCGGTGCCGGGCTTTTCGTTGGAGTTCCGTAAGCCGTAGCCGCGGAGGCCCCAACGCCCACTGAGGCGACGCCGAGGGCTCCGCTCACGATTGTGATCGCTGTGCGGTGACGCCTCATAATTTAACCTCTCAATCTATCTCTGGTTGACTTCAACGTGCCATTTCTTTCATGGACTAATCGGCGCTAGGGTTGTAACCGAGAGCCAACCAGTTGAGCGCAATATGATGAGGGCCGGTTGTGGTCAAGAAATATCTACGGGAGGATTTCAACGTCCGATCTTCGGGTTATTAGCCCTAGCTCAGGCGCCCAAAGCCTGCGGGACAGTCGCGCCACTTACTCCAGAGTTGTCTTTGACCGGGGGCTATTTTCCTGAAGTCCCGCTGAACGCCAATCCTGCACCGACAACCGGAAGGCGATTCGTAGGGATTTTGGAGCGCCAAAGCGGTCCCACCGAATGGCCCCGATCTCGACAACTTTCTTGGAGTCCTCCCGACCTTCCGGGGCGAACAGGACGGCCCGCCGAACCCGAAAGCGGGTCTTCTGGGCCTCCACAGGACCTGGACCTCGGAGCCGGCCTCCGCGACCACGGCGCCCGCCCGCAAAACCCTGCGGCGGACTGGCCTAGAAACCTGCCACCTCCAGGTCGTGACGCCCCAGAAGTTCGTCCGCTATTCCACAGGTTACGTGAGCGCGATGACCTCCACCGTTCGGATGTCGGGAGCACCCACGAGCAGGTCCGGGGCGACGTGACCAAGCGCCCTCGGGATCTCCCCGTCTAGGTGTGCCTGTCGTGCCTGTTCTGTCTCGAAGGTATCGAAGATGCCGTAACTGGTGTCGCTGATCTTAAACGCATACCAGGTCACAGTGCCGCTCTCGGAGGCCGCAATGGCCCGGCCCGCCTCCAGGAAGGCACGCAATTCCTCACCCTTGCCGGGCTGCGCTTCGAGCATTGCGAGCAGTCCAAACCGAACCGTCATGGGGACCTCTCTTTCGCCGAACGGGGGCAATGAGTCGTCTTCACAAGCCCAGCGCGTCCAGCGCTGCGATGATGTCGCCTGCCTCGGAGAGGGTCGAGTAGTCAGGATGGACGTCGATCCATCGCAGGGCCAGACGGCCGTCGAGGATGGCGGTGGTCGGCCACGGTAGCGAAGTCCTGCCGTCGGCGTTGGCCGCCGTGAGGTCCAAGCCCAGCCGGAGCTGCGCGGCGCGCACCTCCGACGAGGGCGTCGTGACGATCCCCATGACCTGGGCCAGGACGTTCCCGGGGTCGGAGGGCACCGCGAAAGCCAGACCGTGCTTCTGTTTCATCGTCAGCGACCCATCCGGTCGATGCGGGCTCACGGCAATGAGCCGGACCTCGCGGTCGGAGAGGGCCGCGAGCAGAAGGGCCTGGTAATTGTTCAGCGCGATATTACAGCAGGGGCACGAAGCGCCGCGGTAGAACACCACTACGGCAGGACGGCCACCCGTCGCCTCCCCCAGGGTGGTCGGGACGCCGTCGGGGCCAACCAGCTCCACGTCGGGCAGCGTCGACCCGACAGGGAGGACCCCGGCCAGCTCTCCCAGGTGGGCGAGCGCCGGTTGTTCACGCTCGAAGACGTCCATGACCTCGTCCCGGGGTTGCGCAGCCATTTTCGCCTTCAGGTCGGCGACCTGCTGGGCAATGGTCGATGTACTCAAGGTAATTCCTTTGCTCTCGTGGGCCTTATGCGAGGGCCGGGACCGGTCACGCTCCCAGCCCACGCGATAAGGACAGCTGCTGGCTAGAACCCGGCGGTGACGAGGCCGGCCGGGGTGGCTCCGGCGGGGAGCGGGACCGGCGAGCCAGGAAGCTCGGTGAGGTTCCCGCCGTTCACGGCGAACGCACCCACGGCGCCGATTCGGCTCTCGTCGACGTACAGCGTCCGGCCGTCGTTGCTTAGGCGGGCGTCAACGGCGCCGACGCCGCCGGTGTTGCTGACCGGCGTGCTGCCCAGGAGCGCCAGAGAACCGTCGGGCGCGATGGCGTAACTGGAGATCTCACCTGACCCGGTGTTCACCGTGAACAGGAACTGGCCGTTGTGGCTGATCTCGACCCAGCACGGCGCTGTCTGGTCGTCGGCGAAAGGGCTAGCCCCGATCGACGTCAGTGCCCCGTTGAACCCGACGTTGAAGGCGGAGATGGTCCCAGTGCCAGCCCCGACGTTGTGGGCGTTGGAGACGAAAAGTTGCTGGGGGTCCGTCGGCCGGAACTCGCTGCCAAAGGCCCGAGCCCCTGTGCGGAGGAAGGGGACCCGGGAGCGGCCGTCAGGAGCCCGCCTCTCCCCACGACGAAGCTGTCGATCGACGACGAGCCGACCCGGGTGCCTACCAGGCTGCTACCGGTCGAGTTGAAGAGCACATCGCCGGGCTGCGAACCGTTCGGAAGGGAAACCGTCGAGTTGGCGAGCGGCTGCAGCTGTCCGAAGAAGTTCAGTGTAAACCCAGTGTAATTAGGGCCTACGGCGCCGGCATTAGCAACGTAGACAAGGTTGTCATGCACGGCGATGCTCACCGGCGTGGGGCCGTCGGAGGAAACGACTCCGTTGGGCACCAACTGGAGAGTGCCGTCAAACCCGATCCTCAGGATCCGACACTTGGTTACTGCCGGCATCCACCGCGAGCAGGAAGCGGCCGTCACGGCTGACCTGAATCGCACCCTGGGAAGCCAGCCCGGCCCCTGTGCCCGCGCCGCCAGCTGTGAACGGTGAGCCCGCCAGTGGTGTGAGCGACCCGTCCAAGTGGCGGTCGAACCCGCTGATCGTGTTCGTCCCCGCCGTGTTGTCGTCGAGGTAGACGTGCCCGACCACCGGGGAGAAGTTTCCTGGGCTGGAGCTGGCGAATGGGGCTGCATTGGCCGCGCCAGCTCCCAGTGTCCCTAGGACACCGGCACCGGTGAGTGTGGCGACGCCGAGCGCAAGACGCGCGGCTGTTTGGATGTGCTTTCGCATTCTGTTCTTGACCTCCGTGGGTTTCGATGGGTACGAGCTACCCAACACACGTACAGTCTCTGCACTGGTGGCAAGCGTTACACTCTCAGACAGATCGGTCTGTTCGTGGCCGAACGGTACCCCGGCCAGGTACCCCTTATGAACAGGGTCTTTCTGACGCGACTGAAGGGCTCGCCTGTCTCCAAATATTTTCTGTGGTACGTACAGACTGGTCTGTTAGCATGAGCCCATGCGAAGCCAGGTGAGTGAGCGGACGATCGCCCGAGACCGCATCATGGAGACCGCCTCGGCGCTGTTCTACGCCGAGGGCATCCACGCCGTCGGCGTTGACCGTGTCGTGCGTGATTCCGGTGTGGCCAAGGCCACGCTGTACCAACATTTCCCTTCGAAGGAGGAACTGGTGGCGGCGTGTTTACGGCAGCGGTCTACTGACTGGCGTCGCCATGTCGCAGAACCCGTCCTCTTGAAAGCAGGCCCTCCCGCCGCCCGGGTAGGCAGGGTATTCGACGCCTTGGGCCGTTCGGCGTCAGAGCCGGAGTTCCGCGGGTGCCCCTTCATCAATGCCGCCGCAGAGTTCCCCGGGCAAAACGGCCCGGTGGCCGAGGTCATCCAGAGCCACCGGGCCCAGGTCCGTGAGCTGTTCGCCGAACTGGTCGCCCCACTACCGTCCACCTCGGGGCGACGGCGAAGGGAACTCGTCGACCAGCTGGTCCTTCTCTACGACGGGGCGATGATCAGCGCTCAGCTCGATCGGAATTCCAAACCCTACCGATCGGCAAAGGCGGCGGTAGCGTGCCTGCTCGAAGACCCGGCCACCCGCTGACGATATTGGCGGCGCCCAAGGGACATTTACCCATGCTGGCCATCCCACCCACGGGAAGGCCCGATATAGAGAGGCCCCGAGCCGGTGACGAGCGAACCTTCATCGACGTGGTCCGACGGCATCACGATGCCATGGTGCGTGTTGCCCGCTCGTTCGTACCGAACCACGCCGTGGCTGAGGAAGTGGTGCAAGAAACCTGGTTGGCGGTCTTGCGGGGTATGGACGGGTTCCAGGGCCGGTCGTCCTTTGAGACCTGGTTGTACCGGATCCTCATCAATCGCTCCCGGTCCGCCGGGGTACGTGAACATCGTCACGTCCCGGTCGGCGACCACGAGCACAGCGTCGACCCCTCTCGGTTCGATGAGGACGGCCAATGGGTCATTGCCGCCCGAGCACTGGGGCGACGACCTGGACGAGCGACTTCAGGCCGGGAAGTTGTCGGCGTCGATCTGGTCCGCGCTCGACGAGCTCCCTGTCCGCCAACGTAGGGTTGTGGCGCTCCGTGACCTCGAGGGCATGGGCAGCACTGAAGTCTGTGACCTGTTGGACATCACCGAGGCGAACCAGCGAGTCCTGTTGCACCGAGGTCGAAGCCGGATGCGCGAAGCCCTCGAGGTCGAGTTCGCCAAGGCCTGATACCCGTGTTCCGTCGTCCTCCTCTCGTGTGCCAACAGGTCGTCGAGCTTGTCACGGACTACCTCGAAGACGTTCTGTCTGCGAGCGACCGCCATCGGTTCGAAGCCCACCTGCGCCGCTGCCCGCATTGCACCGAGTACATCGACCAGATGCGGACCGTGATCCGACTGAGCGGGCGCCTCTCTTCGGAGGACCAGAGCCCTCAAGTACAGGACGAGTTTCTTGCTCTGTTCCACGGGTGGAAGTCTGCAAACCCATGATGTGCCGAAAGCAACTCCGTGAACGAACACAGTTCCCTGCGTCCCTTTCCCGTCCCACCCAGTTCCTTTTATAGGAGAAACACAGATGAATGACGTGCCAGCCTATTTCGACAGATATGAGAATTTCGCGATCAGCCGCTCGCCGAGCGGGGTGCTCACGGTCCGGTTTCACACCGACGGGAAAGAGCACACCTTTACCGGCACCACCCACCACGACTTTCCGCGGCTCATCGAGGACATCGCATATGACCGCGACAACAAGGTGCTCGTGCTGACCGGGACCGGCGGTACCTTCATCGACAACATCGATGGCGCTAGCCTCGGTGACCTCACCAAGCCCTGGACAGGAGACGTCTTGTACCTCGAGGGCCGTCGCGGTGTGCAACGCCTGGTGGACCTCGAGATCCCGATTGTAGCGGCGGTCAACGGCCCGGTTTCGGTCCACAGCGAGTACGCCCTCCTGGCGGACGTGGTCGTCGCCAGCGAGACCGCCGTCTTCTCCGACGCCCCCCACCTCGCCTTTGGTATCGCGCCCGGGGACGGGCTCTTCGTCGTCTGGGAAGAGGTCCTCGGACTGAACCGCGCCCGCTTCCTCGAGATCACTGGTGGGTCGTTCTCTGCCCAGGAGGCGCTGGCTTGGGGGGCCGTCGCTGAAGTCGTTCGCCAGCAAAACGTCCTCTCCCGTGCACAAGAACTGGCGGAGCAGATGACCGCCCGACCACAGCTGACCAACCGCTACATCGCTCTCATCTTCCGCCAGCGCATCAGCCGTCGTCTGACCGAGGGAATGGCACTCGGCATGGCGCTCGAGTCTCTGACTGCGGCGAACCTGGCCTACGCCAGGCAAGGGTGACCCGGCCCCGTCACTCGTCATCAGTCCCGCCGGCAAACCCCGCCAGACCAAAGTCCGCTCGGATCACGGTGGGGCCCTCGAAGCCGATTACATCAGCTGGCCGCCCCGACCGCGATCTTTAGTGCCAGCTGGGTTCGAGATGAGACGTCCAGCTTCTGGAACAACTTGCGCAGGTGGTAGTCCACTGTGGCCGGGCTTATAAATCGTTTTGAGGCGACTTCCAGGTTTGTCTCGCCGGTAAACCGGGTCCCATCCCTAAGCGGGTGGGACCGGGAAGGGCAACGGCGTCAGGCGCTTGAAAACGGTCCTCTCGCACACCTAGCACTGCAAGACAATGTTGGGAGCACCGACCTCGTGAAACGTGGCGATGGTGGCGAGATAGATCCCCGGTCGTACTTTTGCTTACCCCTTCAGCTGGATGTCGAAGCCGAGCCTTTCAAGCACGCGCACCGCACCGCTCTTGCCGCCTTCGAAATCCCCAGGCGCCAGACGTTTCCCTGTGGCAAACTCGTAGGCGGTCCCAAGGAGCGCTTTCGGCGGATAGCGGCGCTTTTCCCACATTAGGTCGTAGGTTAGGGTCGGGCCGAAGCCGTGCTCGGCGTAGAACTTCTCTTGGCCGAGTCGATCATACTCGTGTATTGCTCGCACGACATGAGCGTGAGTGACACTGTCCCACGTGACCATCGGTGTCTTCTCCTCCTTTGTGTTCGAGAGTTGCCGTTGGCTCCTATGGCTCACGGGTCGTACCCGCATGAATCAGCTGCTCCGCAATGGCATCTAGGTCGTTGCCGACGTAGTTCGGCTGCGGGCCGACTTCCAGAGGTGCATTCCACGGGCGCAGTATGAGTGCAGCCTGCCATCCAGCCGAGAGAGCGCCAATCGTGTCCCACACATGGCAAGCGACGAGGCAGATGTCGGCGGGATCGGCACCTAGCTCCTTGGCGACAAAGTGGTACGCCTCCTGGGCCGGCTTGTGCCGCTTCACCGTCTCGTGAACGCTGAAACGCCTTTCGAAGACGTCTATAACGCCTGCCTTCTCCAACTGGTGCCCCGAGATCTCGAGGGTGTTGTCGGTCAGAGTGAACAGGCGGAACCCGTGGTCGCGTAGACGTCTCAACGCGTCCGGGACCTCCGGATGAGGCGGCATCGACGCGAACCGGTTTGTGAGCTCTGCCCGTCCGAGCCTTCAATGGTTTTGCCCATAGTCGAAGCAAGCATGCGCAGGACGCACCGCCGATATCAGTGAACGGCACGTAGACCCCGGCCAGCGTGAGAGCTTCCGAGTAGGTGATCAGGTTGGCGAACCACAGCCGCATTGCCTCAGGTTCTTTGAATATCCGGTCAAAGACTGGACGGATGGAGTCGAGGTCGAGAAGCGTTTCGTTGACGTCGAAGACGATGATCTCGGGTTTGCCATCAGGGCCTCCGTTCAAGAAATCTAGAGAGAAGCTGGAGGACCGAGCAGACGACACTGTATGCGCTCCCACCTTCTTCCCATGACAACTGTCAGCTGGCGGCGATCCCTTCCATGGGCGCCGAGAGCCCTGACACCTCACCGATCTGAGTCAGTGCACCGGCTGAGCCGACCTCAAACTCGGCGACCGTGCCGATCCCACCCTCTTCCACATAAATGTAGCGACCGTCGGAGCTGGCGGCCGAATCAGTTGCACCAGAGCTGAGAGAGGCAACCACACCGACGAGGTCGGGCGCTGCACCCGAGGTCTCTCCGAACTGGCTGACGTTCGCACTACGCGCATTCGATCCATAAAAGTAGCCGTCGACCGCAGTGACCCAGCAAAGTGCGGCTTGCCCATCTCCTGCATACCCGATTTCCGTGACCGTCCCGTCGCTCGCTACGGAGTAAGAGGTTAGATCACTCGCACCCGCTTCTGTGACGATTAAGTTGCCCACGGCGTCGAATGTAAATGCAAAAGGGACCGGGGCGGCGGCCGCGTTGACTGTTGGCTGCCCGCTCAGGTAGCCGAACTCACCCACCGAATAGACATCGATGTCGCTTCCGCTGTTCTTGGTGGTAACGATCAGCTGTTGGCCGTCAGGCGTAAATCCGACCTGGCCCGGCGAGTCCAAAAAGAAGGGCGGGCTGGTATTGGACAGGCCGAGTGACCGGTTGGAGCCCCAGAGCGGTATCAGGCGTCCACCGAAGAAAGAGAACCCCTGTACGGATCCCGCGCCCCCGGAGTTCAATACGTACACGAGGTCCCCGTGGACCGCGATCGACGCCGGGAACTCTCCGCCCGAGCCCACCACCTGCGACAGAACCAGCCGACTTCCAAAAACCTGGAACACGGACACGGTGTCGCTCCCGGCATTCACGGCCAGAAGAGCCCGGCCATCATTGGCAAGGACGAGAGAGCCTTGAGAAGAGAGCGGGTCAACGGCCGAACCCGACGTGACGGCACCGTCCCCTCCGGTGTTGTACGCCTGAGGATCGCCGAGGGCCCCATTTGGAGCCCGCTCGTAGGCCACGATCTGATTGCCGGCTGGATTATCTGTCTGTACGAAAACGGCCGCTTGGCCAGGCGGCGGAAAAAGGCTGGGCGCAGCCAATGCCGACGAAGCTGAAACAGCGCCCAGACCGACTGCGGAAACCGTGCCAGCCAGTGCGGCACGGATAACCATGGTCACCAGGTTCTTCAAAGTTGGGCACCCCCATTTGCTGGTACGTGGTCTTGCTCGGTCAAGAGAATCGTGCCGCAAGGAGGTGAGGAAAGCATCCCCCAGTGGGTAGCCGAACCGGGCAGTCCGTGGTTATCCGCGGGAACTAAGCGATGTCAATCCCTCTACTCCGACGTCGACCTCGGATGCTTACTCGGGCGGAGGCTTTTGTGAGAGCTGGCCCCGCGAGGTGATGCCGAGCTTGGCGAAGACCTTGCGCAAGTGGTAGTGGACCGTATGAGAGCTGATGAAGAGCCGTGTGGCAATCTCCGGGTTGGAGAGCCCGTCGCTCGCCAATCGCGCGATCTGGGCCTCCTGGGCAGTCAACTCCGTCATTGCCATGGCGCTGATTTGCTTCCGGACACCTTCGCCGGCGGCCCGCAGCTCCCCACGAGCTCGATCGGCGAAGCCCTCCATTCCCATCGCCTCGAACATGCGGTAAGCAGTCCGTAGCTGCTCGCGTGAGTCAATCGACCGGCGTTGGCGACGTAGCCATTCCCCATAGACGAGGTGAGCCCGAGCCAGGTCGGTGCGCATCCTCGTCACCGCAGAGAAGCCGAATGGCCTCGCGATAGTGCTCCTCGGCTTCGTCGTCTTTGGAGACGAGGGCCTGGCAGCGCGCCCGGAGCCCGAGTGCCCAGCTCGTATTGACAGCCACCATCATTTCGGACAGCCCGTTCAGAACGAATTCGGCGGTCTCGATCTCTCCCGCCCGTGTAGCGGCCTCGATCAACTCGACGCTTGGCCAAATATTCGAACCGATGTCGCCGTCGTAAGCGATGGCCTCTTTAGCGGCTGCAAGCGCCTTGTCGTACTGTCCGAGCCCGTTGTGAAGGAGAGCGTCTGCCCACCTGGCAAAGGTTATCCCCACGCCCTCACCGCGCCTGGTGACCTCCTTGATGGTGGACTCGACGAGGTCAAGAGCCTCGGCTTCGCTGCCGCGCAGGGCGGCGAGGCCGAATGCTCCATAGGGGGCGAGATTGCTCCCGATCGCCTCGTTGACGGCACGCGTCTCGTGGCTCAGTGCCTCGGCCGCGGATAGGTCTCCAGAGAAGAGCAGGACGTAAGTTCGCCCTAAGAGGGCTAGAGGTAGTTGGCTCAAAGCGCCAGTCTCGCGAGCGAGTTGGACGTAGCGAGCAGAGAGCCGGTCCCACTCGTCGTCGTCCCAGGTTCGCATCGCAGCCACGATGGCGCACCAAAGCCAGCGGAACTCCTCGTCAGGAGTCATGTCCTTGCCGAAGTTGGAAAGGGCGGACCGCAATATGGGCGCCCCCAGCGCGTACCCTTTCGTCCCGATTGTCGCCAGGCCTTCGAGGAGCAAGTCGAGTGGGCTAGAGGTGTGGGGATCCTCTCGCGTAGCCGTTGCCAATGCGGCGACGTCCATAAAGCCCGCACCATCATTGGCGAGGCGACCAACGAAGATGGCGGAGGACAACGCATCCAAATAGGTCGCCCGAGAAAGCTTCCAGTCGATGTTCTCTAGCCGTTTCGCAGCTGCGAGCAAGAGCGGGAGTGGCGTCGCTTCCCCGGGTAGTCATGGACGCCAGCTGTGCCCGGACCAGGTCCACCTGCGCCTTTTCCATCTCCGTCAACGGCCCGGACTCGGCTAGGGCGAGAAGCTTGGCCGCCTCCTTGAAAGCACCGAGGCGGATCTTTCCCTGAGCCGCGACGAGCGCTCTTCCTCCCCTTTGCGCAGGGTCGTTCGTAAGGTTGGTCGCTCGGTGCAGGTACGCGCCCGCGGCCGCCAAGCAGCCGCGTGCCAGCGCAAGGTCAGCGGCCCGTTCGAGCTCGGCTGCGACGTCATCGTCGGGGCCCTGGGCTGCTTGGGCTCGATGCCAAGCCCGTCGCTCCAGATGGAGCTCGGGGTCCGTTGCTTCTGCCAGCGCCCGGTGGACTGCACGCCTCTCCTCCGCCGGCCCGGACCGGTAAGCGGCGGACCGCGCCAATGGGTGGCGGAACTGGACGACGGTCGAGAACTCGGCGATCCCGGCGTCGGTCGCAGACTCCGCCGCTTGCCGACTGATCCCCAAGCGTTCAGCGGCGCGCCAGACGAGCAGCGGATCCCCGGTCGGTTCGGCGGCGGCGACCAGAAGTAAGCGTCGCGTCTCAGAAGGAACCGTCATCAGCCTCTGTCGAAAGCTCTCCTCTATGGTGCTTTCGAGGGGCATTAATCCAGGAAGCTCGAACCCGACAGCGAGGTCTGCTGCTGTCAGCCCGCGGGGAAGCTCCAACAGTGCGAGCGGGTTCCCTCCGGTCTCGGCGACAATCTGGTCGCGTACTCGGGAATCGACCTTTGCCGGCAGAACAGAGTCCAGCAGCGCATGGGCATCGGAGTCAGGGAGCCCGTTGACTACCAACTCAGGTAATCCAGCGAGATGCTCGGTCATGACCCGCGTCGCCATGACCACACCGACCGATTCCGCGCCGAGGCGCCGGCTGGCGAACGAGAGAACAAGAGCTGACGCGAAGTCAAGCCACTGATAATCATCGATGATGCATACAAGAGGTTTCTCGGCGGCCACTTCAGATAGCAGGCTAAGGACGGCCAGGGCAACCAGAAATTGGTCGGAAGGTGGCCCCGTGCTAATGCCGAACGCCGTCCGAAGGGCGTTGCTCTGCGGTTCGGGAATTCGGTCGAGCCGGTCCATCATCGATGCACACAGCTGGTGCACGGCTGCGAAGGGCAGCTCCATCTCCGTCGGCACCCCTGATGTCCGCGCTACGCGGCAGCCCGGCGCGTGCTCAGCCAGGTAGTCCAACAAAGCCGTCTTCCCGATGCCCGGCTCCCCATGGAGCACAAGCGCACCGCTGTCGCCGGAGAGCAGAGAGGACACCAGTTGGTCGAGCAGCCTCCGTTCGATCTCGCGGTCCCGTAGCTCTGGCGGCGAGGGCCATCTCAGCTGCGTGAAAGACCTCGACATGCCAGGAGCATACCGGGAAGGTGGGCGCCCAGAAGTGGGCGACGATGAGAACCGCCCCCAGCGGGCCAACTACCCCAGGCCGCTGCCCACCGGGGGATGCTCGGGCCTTTGGAGTGGCGTAACTATGGCCATGATGGCTTCGAGCGTTTCAATGGGTCATGCCCAGGCTTACGGAGGACGAGATGTCGCGCGTGGGCGGGGAGTGGGATGACCGACGTTCATCACCGGTTCGCCGTCGTTGGTGGTCATCGGTTGTTCTATCGGGAGTCTGGCCCCCCCGGCGGCCACACGGTCGTGCTCTTACACGGCTTTCCCACCAGCTCGTTCATGTTCCGCAACCTGATCCCGCAGCTCGCCGATCGGTACCGGGTCATCGCGCCTGACCACCTTGGGTTTGGACTTTCCGATGCACCGTCCGTCAACGACTTCGACTACACGTTCGACGCTCTCGCCGACCTGACAAACCTTCTCCTGGCCGAGCTCGGGGTTGACCGGTATGCCATCTACGTCCACGATTACGGGGCTCCTGTTGGCTGGAGATTGGCCCTCGCCAGCCCGGAGTCGATCACTGCGATCATTACTCAGAACGGCAATGCCTACGAAGCCGGTTTCGAGCAGGCCTTCTGGAGACCGGTGCGGCAGTACTGGTACGAGCCGAGCGCGGCCACCGAGGGAGCTCTGCGCCAAGCCTTGACTCTTGACTCGATCAAGTGGCAGTACCTCAACGGAGTAGCCGATCCGAGCTTGGTCAGTCCGGATACTTGGTACCACGACTACGCGTTGATCTCTCGCCCGGGTAACGACATGGTGCAGTTACGGCTCTTCGCCGATTACGTTACCAACCTCGCCATCTACCCAAAGGTCCACTCCTATCTCCGAAAAAGCGGAGTGCCCGTCTTGGCTATCTGGGGGAGCAACGACGAGATCTTCGGTCCTGCCGGCGCACTCGCCTTCTGTGACGATGCCGTCGACGCCGAGGTTCAATTGCTCGACGGGGGTCATTTTTTGTTGGAAAGCCAGCTCGACGTGGCGGTTGCGTACATTCGAGGGTTCCTCGGAAGGACTCTGACCTGAGGCAGCGTCAGCTCGCACTCCGGAGCCATTTGATCCCGGAACAGTTGGAAACGATAAACCAAACTACCGACGGTCGAGGCCGTCCTAACGAGAGAGGAACTTGTGGATGGACATAGACTTTTCAGACCAGAAGCTTGTCGTCGTGGGTGGCAGCAGCGGAATGGGTCAAGCCGCGGCAATGCAAGTCGCAGCCCGGGGAGGGCGCGTCGTGGTCATCGGCAAGAACAAGCATCGAGTGGATGAGACGGTAAAGATGCTCAGCAACCACAACCCCGCGTACGGGATCGCTGCCGATCTAGCCGACCGCAACATGGTGGAGGATGTCCGTAAGCAACTGGCGGATGAGCACATGGATGCCAACTTGTTGGTCAATGCCGCCGGCCTCTTCGAGCCCAAGCCCTTTATGGACCACGACGGAGAGCTGTACGACTCGTTCCTGGAGCTCGATCGGGCCATCTTCTTTAGTAACTGTTCAGGTGTCTGGGTTCAGTAACCGAGCCAACGTCGATAAGCGGCAATGAGGCGTGAGGTGGCCGGGTCGGCATGGACGTCGATGTCGAGCAGCGCCATGTCGTAACGACGGCTGCCGCGTTTGCAGGTGGCGATGAGCCCCGGCGGTGGTCCCCGACTGAAACAGATAGCACTTCCACGTCTTCTCCTATAACCGCGCGGGACAAGGGAAATTGGCGTCCTCGTCGAAGGCGTTCACGAACCCCTGTAGTTGTTCGTCCTCGTCGTAGGCGTCGACGGTGATCTCGTTGATGAGAGCATCGAGGCCGGGGTCGGCTTTGCGGGCTGGGCTCAAAGGGCCTCCTTGGGTGAGGGGCAGTGTTGGGTGCCTAAGGGGGAGAGAGGCCCGAGGGGGCAGCCACGGCTCGCCCTTGAACAGCTGGACCAGCACGTCGAGGCCTACGAGGCCGTGCTTGCGGGCGGTCTGGAGGTAGCTGCGGACAGCGCAGAAGGCTTTGGCCCCAGCCAGTGTCCTGAAGCAGCCGCTTATCTTGTCGTGCAATTTGGCCATCCTGAGGTCGCGCTCGCCTTGGTTATTGTCAAAGCTCACGGCCGGGTCGGACCAGTAGCGCTGCACTTCGTGGCGCTGGTCCCGGAACCGGCACAACAAGTTGAAGGCGTCCCGGTGGACGCTGCCCGCGCGGTGGCGGGCGGGCACGGCGCTAAAGCCTCGGTTGACCAACTTTGTGTAGCGGGAGCGGTAGGCCTTCAGCTGGCCGGCGCTGAGCTCACCATGTCCCTCAAAAAGTGCTTGCTCGACTGCATCTTTCACCTCTACCAGCAAGTCGGCCATCTCGTCGGCCCACTCCCGGTGGGCGACCGAGCCGGTGAGGGAGGCCAAGTCGCGGAGGAGGTGGGCGCAACAAAGGGCATGCTCTATTCCGTCGACCGACCAGTACGGCTTCCACCCGTCGGTGATGAGCACGCCCGAGAAGAAGGGCAGCACGGCCATATCGGCGAAGGCCTCTTTGCCTCTTTTCGGGTGGCAGTCGAGCAGGGTGAGCATACCGGTGCAGGCGACGTGGAACCAATAGCGGGCGCCCGATACACGAGAGCCGGTCTCGTCGGCGTGCAGCACGTCGGCTGCGACGAGCTGAGCCCGCAGCTCGGCCAGGAAAGGCGACAGCCCCTCGGCCGCCTCGACGGCCAGGCCGGCCAACCAGCCCGTAGAGACAGGTGCCCCGCATACCTGAGAGAGCAGCTCGGCTGCCCTGGCGACCGGTATGTGCTGGCCCACCATCAAGTAGACGGCAACCGCCCGCACGATTGGCCCATAGCACGCCGGCCCTTTTGCCTCGGCGGGGAACGGCGCTTTCGTCGTCGCCCCACAGCTACAGCGCCGGGACTCGGCGCGGTGCTCGGTCACCTCTAGGTGCCTATCGGGCAAGTCGAACACCTGGCGCACTTCAGTGCCGGTCACCTCGGCCCCGCCCAGGCCTTGCCCGCAACGGGCGCAGCTCACCGGTGAGTGCACGACTGCCCGGTCGGGGCGGTCGACCTTTGCCAGCGCTGCCCCAGCCGCGCCAGGCTGTTTGCCAGGACGGCACTTTACACGTTCGTTCAAGAACTTCTTGGCCTTTTCCCGGGCCAGGCGCCGCCGCTCAGCGCGTGAGAGCCGGTCTTCGGCCTGGTTGGCCCGTTCGCCCAGGGTGTCGGACGAGGGTGGCCTGCCGGAGTTAGAAGAATTACGGCCCATTTCGCGTTTCAGTTTTTCGAGCTCCGCCTCGAGTGCCTCTAATTTCGCCCTCAGTTCGGCGTTCTCCGGCCTCAGCTCGCCAACTTCGACCCGCAGCGCGGCGTTCTCCCCCTTGAGCTGCTCGACCTGTTCGGCAAGGCCCACGCCATAGTGTCTACCATTCCCCACGCGCTCAGTGGTGGATAGCCGCGCTCCACGCGTCCTACGGGTGAATAGTTACCTTCTTTATTACGCAGACGGTGGCCCGCGGAATGATGGACCAGGGACGAGGCGGTTCAATCGTCAATATCGGGAGCATGTGGGCCCATCAGGCGATTGCCGCCACCCCTTCGTCAGCGTACTCGCTTGCGAAAGGTGGGCTGCACGCGCTCACTCACAATTTGGCGATGGAGCTGGCGCCGTACCAAATCAGAGTAAACGCCGTAGCGCCCGCCGTAGTGGCCACTCCGATCTACGAGCGGTTCGTCCCGAAGGACAAGATTGAAGAGACGATGCGCAGCTTCGACGGGTTCCATCCGCTCGGCCGGGTCGGGACCGCTGACGACGTCGCGAACACAATCAGTTTTCTGTTGTCTTCGGCTGCCAGTTGGGTCACCGGTGCTATCTGGGACGTTGATGGCGGGGTCATGGCCGGGCGTAACTAAGGGAGCGCGATATCACGGTCAACGTCGTATCGCTTGAGGTCGACAAAACGTGCGCACCGCAAAGAGTCACTGACGTCATCGCCTACCTCTTGAGCGACGAAGCCCGCGTCATCACCGGCCAGGTGATCTGCATCGACAATCGATGGCGGCCAGGCGCCGTCGCAGGCCCTGGGGCAGCGGCTGATCTGTAAGAGCGCGGGAGAGGAGCCCCTCGGGCACGTAAGAGCAACCAACGTCACGACAACCGCCCAAAAGTCACTCCGGGGTGCGTCGTGGACTTCACAGCCCAGAAATAAGAAGCTCAGGCTGCCACACGACCGACGGTTCAGGCGTCGCCCTAGTCGTAATTTGAGCCCGAGCGCTAAATAGGTTCGACCGCCTTGGTATCGTTTCGCGCTTCGATCGCCTTGACGGTGTGAGCGAAGGCTTTCGTTATTTGGCTCTTGCCGATGCTCCCGATTACGGCGCCGAGCACACGGCCTTTGAGGTTCTTACCTTCGCGGACCACGACAGCGTCGATGTCGGTCGTCCCGTCGGGCTCCCGGGTGAAGGTGTAGGTGTGACCGGACTTGCCTCCCCACACGTTGGAGTCGGCGGTCGTCATGACGACGCGGCCGGGTTCGACCAGTCGTAATGCAGTCGTTCCCAGACGCCGCCCGAGCCCTCGGTGACGTCGGCTTCTGTCGGGCCCTGGTCATGCACTTTGAAGTACTTGTCGGTGCTGTTGAGGAAGAGCTTTGCTCGGGCCGGCCCGAAGTCGGTGAGCCTGGCGATTAACTGCTCGGGTGTCGAGCTGCTGGTCGCATGCATGTGGATTGTGGACATCGATCCTCCTTGGCTGGGGTATGGACGAGCCTCTGCTACGTGTCCACCCAAGCGGGCCCGATGCCCCCGTCACACCAGTGGACGACGCTGGTCAATGACCGCGATCACGCGGGCTTTGGTCTAGCCCGAGCGGACGCTAAACCTAGGGAGGTGATCCATGAGTCATGAGTCAACGCTTGCGTCTGGGTCCGATAGGGTTTCCTCGGCACGAAAGACCAGGTCGGCTAGCTTGACACGACCTGAACGGATTTCCGACGAACGGGCTGCCGACATCTTCTAAACGGCGGGTCGAGGACAGCCCCGGTCCACGGCGACAGGGCTTGTTAACTTCACGGCTGGGGAATGGTCAGGCGGCCAGCAGCCACAGCTCGGGGCCAACGATTAGGCCGTGGGGGGGGCCTGTATTCAAGTCCCCCTCCGACAGGAAATCTGGAGAAGGTCGGCTAACGAAGTGAGCGGAAGGCGGCGCGAACCTCCTCTGAAAAGAGTTGCGGCTCTT
The DNA here is from genome assembly GCA_963807395.1 of uncultured Acidimicrobiaceae bacterium. Taxonomy (GTDB): domain Bacteria; phylum Actinomycetota; class Acidimicrobiia; order Acidimicrobiales; family Palsa-688; genus Fen-671. The sequence continues at coordinate 11,128 of CAWEBW010000019.1, read as the reverse complement.
CCCAGGCGGCGAAATGGCCGCCCTTTTCGACCTCGTTGAAGTAAGTGACGTTGGGGTATGCGTTCTCGACCCAGCTACGCGGGGCCCTGAAGATCTCGCCTGGGAACGTGGTGAAGCCGACCGGGAGCGACACTGGCGCAGGAGCCTGGCCCGCGGCCAGAGCGGTAGCTCGTCCGCCTTCCCAGTAAGACCGGGCGGCGGAGGCCCCGGTGCTCGTCAACCAGTACAGCGTGATGTTGTCGAGGATGTGGTCCCTGGTGAGGTTGCCGGCGGGCTGCTTGTCGAGGAAGGCGCGGGAGATCTTGTAGTAGCTGTCGGTGTCGTGGTCGATCATCCAGGCCGCCAGGGCCACGGGTGAGTCCAGCAGGGCATAGCCGATGGTCTGAGGGCGCGTGGCCTGTTCCAGGAAGTAACCAAAGCCACTCTGTCTGAACTCGGCCAAAGCCTGCGCGGCGGCGCGTTCCTGGTCGGTTCCCATCGGCTCGGAGGCGCCGCCCAACGCCGGCACGAGCAGGTTCGTGTGGATGCCGGCCAGTCCCTCGGGCGCCTGGCGGCCCATGGCGTCGGTGACGGCCGCGCCTTGGTCGCCACCCTGGGCCACGTAACGGTTGTAGCCGAGGCGGCGCATCAGCTCCGCCCACGCCTGCGCTACGCGGCCGGAGTGCCAGCCGAGCTCGGTTGGCTCGGCGGAAAAACCGTACCCGGGTATGGACGGCACCACGAGGTCGAAGGCGTCCTCGGGGGCGCCCCCGTGCGCGGGCGGGTCGGTGAGCGGGCCGACGACCTCTAACATCTCGATGACCGAACCCGGCCAGCCGTGCGTCAGGACCAGCGGCAAGGCGTTGGCGTGTGGTGACTTCACGTGGATGAAGTGGGTGTCCACCCCGTCGATCTCGGTCTTGAACTGAGGTAGCGCGTTCAGCCTCGCCTCGCACCGGCGCCAGTCGTAATCGGTCTCCCAGTAGCGAGCTAGCTCCTGGGTGGTCGCCAATTGGACGCCTTGGGACCGGTCTGCGACCAGTTCTTTCGAAGGCCACCGCGTCGCTGCGATGCGCCGGTGGAGATCTACCAGGTCCTCCTCCAGAAACTGGACCTGGAAAGGTCGAACTGGGGCTTCGGTCGTCGTCATGCTCTCCTCCTTATGTTGGGTTTGTCACCAGCCGTTGGGCAGACGCGTGGGATAATGACAGGATGACCAACTCGCGTGCGCCGATAAACAAAGGGTGCCAAGCGGTCCCAGTAGGGTAGCTTCGCCCCGTCGCGAGGTCGTTGTCAGTAAGGGCATTCCCCGATGGCGCACCGCGCCTCCTTGGTACGCCTCCCTAAAAGAAGGTGTACACCAGGGACACCCGGAAGTCAACGAGTCGAGTTTGACCTCACGAGTACCGGATCGCTTCTTGTGGACAGGCCGACAGAAGATGCCGGCGACGAACGGGCTTTGAGACCAGGCCAAACAACTTCGTCTTCACCCCGGGGTGACCTTCACGAGCAACGCCCCCGGGCACTTCAGGTTTACCCGGAAAGTCAGCGAGCCCGGGCAGTTCTCGAGCCCTTCGTCGTGTACGACCTCGAGTGACGAGCGCCTTTGTATAGCTTCGACATCTTCAGGGGTCGGGTCTTGCGGAGCACCGAGAGCGCGCCATGCGCTGTGACTGTTGCTGTGCTGTTCGTCTATTAGCTGCTGCGTCACCTGCACGGGGCGGCCGGCGCAGGGCAGGTCACGGACCTCCAGTTCCACTTCGTTCGTGCCACGGACGTATTGGTCGTCGTTGTGGTGCCAGACGATGGCAGAAATGCCCCCGTCAGGCTGTGAGCTCGCCAGGGCACCGACGGCCCCTACGCAAGGCTCGGTGCCGGCGTGCTCGACCCTGGCGCCCAGGCGCCGGTCGCCGAGCATCGCCAACATCGTGTAGGCGTTCGCCATCGGCGTAGGTATGTCCGATGCGGTAAAGAAGCTCCTGGTCCCTTCGAAGTAGCGGTCGCCCTCCATGTACCAGGCCCAAGCCGTTGCCAGGGATACCCCTTTGCGGCCACCTAGCTGTTCAGAGACGAGGGCGCCCATGAGCTGCAGTTGGAATACGGGGTAGTACTCGGTATTGCGGAACTGGTAGTTGCGGTTGTCGTACACTCCCATGTGAGCGGGGACACCGGGGTCGCATTCGTCCACCAGCACAGGCAGTTCGGCCAATAAAGGGTACGACCTCACCACGTCGAGGTTGGCCCTGATCTCCCGCAGCATCTTCTCAGTGCTGGGCGAACGGTCCTCGTCGCCAGCTGCGCCTTCGGGCCCGATAGGCCCATAGGACCGCTCGAACCCTGGTGCCCCCTTCGTATGGAAAGAGACAAAGTCAAGCAATTCCGCCCGTTTACCTCCTGATACGCCGGTCCCGTTCACGCAATGGTCTAAGAACTGTTGGAGGAACGTTGTCCCCCCTCCGGTCGTCGCCGGGCCCCACACGCGCACCGGGAAGCGCACGCCGGACAGCGGCCGCCGTCACGTCGTAGTAGCGGCAGTACTCCTCCACGCTGCCGTCCCAGTAGACGATGTCAGGCTCGTTCCATAACTCCCAGTACCACTCCGAGGTCCTGCGTACTCCGTAACGGCGGACGAAGTGCTCCGCCACGGCGTGCACCAGGTCGCCCCAACGCCTCTCGTCGCGCGGCACCGACGTCCAGCCCCAGCTCTCGTACTCCCCGTAGAGGGAGGGCGTCCCGTGGAAGGTCCAGCGGGAAGGCCTGCTCAGCTGCACTGGGCAGAACCCAAGCTCAACTATCGGGACCATACCGTTCTCGACCCATACGTCGAACGCGGCGTCAGCCTGGCTCCAGTCGTACACCGGGTTGCCCTGCCCGTCCTCGTGGTACACGTTGCCACTGCTCCAGTGAGGCAGAGCGCGTCCGCTACCACTGGTGAGCAGGTTGTGCGTCCGCACGACTGCCGGCCCCCCGAAGATTTCCCGCAACGCGGCAGTATTAGCGCGTCCCCGCGGTGTTGCCGTCCAGTTGAGCTCGTCGTACCCAAAGCTCATCCAGATCCGCTCTAGTGCACCGACATCGCGTGCGCCCTCAACCGTCACCCTTACATCAGCCACGGCCCGCCCCCCAATGGTCGATGGCCGTGGAGCCCAAGGTCATCAGTCTTCATGCCCATACCCGATCCGCTGGCGCGGGCACCAGCTGTCGTCATCGCCTCAACAACACCGACCATTCCCTGGTGGCGTCCAACCCGTGGTGTAAATGACAAGGACGTAGGCTCTCTCTCAGCAACCTGACCAGTTGAGAGGAAGGAACCTACGTCCCTATGTCCAAAAGAGTAACCCCCAACGACCGCCTCCGTGCTGAGATAGACGAAGTCTTCGCTGCCAGCGGTGACCTGTCCGGGGCCATCGAGCAGGTAGCCCGGCTTGGTGCCCGCCTGCTGCTGCAAAGCGCCCTGGAAGCCGAGGTGACCGAGTTCCTTGGCCGGGAGCGCTACGCCAAGGCCGCCCTCACCCCGGAGGCCAACGACGGGATGCGCAACGGCTACAGCCCGGTCACGGTCAAGACCACGGCCGGACCGGTCACCCTGCAACGGCCAAAACTGCGTGGCACGACTGAAAAGTTCGCTTCCAGGCTGTTCGGCGAAGGGCTGACTAGGACCAACGCCCTCGAGTCCCTGGTCATCGCCGGCTTCGTGCGCGGCCTGTCCGTACGCGACGTCGAGGCGACCCTTTCCGACGCCCTCGGGCCCGAAGCCGCCCTGTCCAAGTCCACGGTCAGCCGGGTCTGCCAGGCAATAAAGGAAGACTACGACGCCTGGGCCAGGCGCTCCTTGGCCGACGTCGAGCTCGACTACTTGTTCCTGGACGGCTCGCACTTCAAGTACCACCATGGGGCCAAGGCCGAGCCGCTGCTCGCGGCCTGGGGCATCACCACCGAGGCCAAGCCCGCCTTTGTAGGCCTCGACCCCGCCGCCAACGAGGGCAACGACGCCTGGGACGGCTTCTTGGAGGGCCTGAAAGCCCGCGGCCTGAAGAGCCCGCTCCTGGTCATCTCCGACGGTGCGGCCGGGCTCGTCGGCGCCATAGAGAGGGCGTTCCCCCAGGCGCTCAGGCAACGCTGCCTCGTCCACCGCTGCCGCAACGTACTGGCCAAGGTGCCCAAGCACGCCCAGGCCGAGCTGAAAGCAGCCTACTGGGCGCTTTTCGACCTGGCCGAGGACGTGGCCCCCGGGCAGGCAGCAGTCGGGCTCGTCCAGGCCCGCATCGACAACTTCGCCACGAAGTACCAAGCGCTCTTCCCGAGCGCCGTCGCCTGCTTGCTCGACGACCGGGCCGCGCTCACCTCTTACCTGCGCTTCCCCCGCGAGCACTGGCACCGGGTCCGGCACTCCAATTTCATTGAACGAACTTTTGGCGAAACGCGTAGGAGGGTAAAGGTGATCGGCCGCCTCCCAGGCGAAGCGAGCTGCACCAAGCTGGTATGGGCGGTGCTCGACCGCGCCAGCCGCTCCTGGAGGGGCTTCAACCTCACCTCCGCCGGCCTCCGCCTGCTCCAAGACCTACGCCGGCAGCTCCTGTTACCACCAACTCCATTACGAAAACCGCCCAGTTCCCAAGGCGTGACCGAAACGGTCACTGCTGTCGCCTAAAATAAGCAGTGAAGAGAGCAGCCCTACGTCCGAGCATTTACACCGGGAATGGGACGCTACCCATTCCCTCCCGTTTTGGTCCAGACACGCACCGACTGGGACGCCTCCGGGTCATCTCGCTACCCACCGAGGCCCATGCCAACAGATCCGACTTCCGGCAGTGATGTAACCCAAGGAGGTGCCACCGCCACGGCGAGAACACGGACAACCCCACCCACCATACGAGCGGCCTCCAGCCGACCCTGACCCGCTCTCGAACCCCTACGCATCCGAGCGCGGCAAGGTCATCTGCGGGGCGCGTCCGCGGTCACACGTTAGTACGCCCCCTCTGTCCTCCAGCTCGGCCGCCAAAATTACAGAACGCCGGCGGTCCCACTCCGACGCACTCTTGACGTGGCGCCAGGGATGCGTGAAGTAGATGATGAAGGCGCGATCATCGACCACGACCACGTCAGCATGATGCCCTGGGCCGACGTCAACTCCCTCTCCCGGCGCCTCCCCGTCCGAGGCTTCCAGGATCGTCCCCGCGTGCTCCCAGTTCACCTGGTCCCGCGACCTAAACGCAACCTGCCCATTCCACGCGTCCACGACCAGCCAATACGCTCCGCAAAACCTGAACACATTTGGGCCCTCGTGGCCGCCCGCGGTTGACACGGCACGCCGAGCTCCCTCCCAGCGCGACAGGTCCTCACTTTCAACTACCCAGGTCGATGAGCGATCAGCCTCGTCCTTGTACCACAGTCGATAGCCGCCGTCGGGTCGTTCAAATACGCACGCGTCGATTACGTAATCGCTGCTGAGGCACACCTTGCCGTGCGCCGTCCATTGCACCATGTCTGCACTCGTGTAGTGCAGGATATGGCGCTCGTGACCCGCCCAAGTTTGGGGTACGCCCCTGATATAGCTGACGTACATGTGGTAACAGCCGCCGTCCCAGACCACCTCCGGCGCCCAAAACGTGTTCCGGCCAAACTCGTACTCCAAGTCCAGCGTCCCTCGGTACAACCATCCGACCCCGTCCGCCATCAGGGACGCCACTCCTATATCAGTACCATGGACCCACGCCACTCCGGCGCCCGGGGCGGTCGTACGCCGGCTCGTGTAGAGCATCCACCACGTCCGCTCAGCGCGATTGAAGATCACCATAGGGTCAGTAGCGCCATCGAACACTGGGTCCCGGTACAGCTCTGTGCCCATGTTCTTGGCCTCTAACCCTTGACCGAGCCCGACACCAAGCCTCCCATTATCTTTCGCTGCATTATGATGAAGAAAACGACCATTGGTATTAGGCTAATCGTCGTGAGTGTCATAAATGAGGGCCAATTCGTCGAGAATTGCCCCACCGAATTGTAGACCTGCAACACAATGGTGTACTTCGATGAGGAGCTCAGAAAGGTGTTAGCGACCAGGAAGTCGTTCCATATGCCTATCGTCTGGAAGATCGCAACCGTCGCTAGCACGGGCACGCTGAGCGGCATCATAATACGGGCGTATATCTGAACCACACCAGCACCGTCGATCTTCGCCGCCTCGATAAGCTCCCTAGGGATAGTCGACATATAGCCGTCAATAATGAAAAAACAAAACACGGCCCCGGCGAAATATACCACCACCAACCCCGACAGGCTATTGACTAACCCCGCCTTTACCACCATTTCATACAGCGGCACCACCGTCACCTGGAACGGGACGGCTAGCGCCGTGATCAACACCAGCCGCAAAAGGCGGTTCCCCCGGGTCCTGCGCATGTTCATCGCGAAGGCTGCCATAGACCCGAACAACACCGTCGCCAGGACTGCCAGCACCGTGACGTACGCGCTATTAGCGAAGCTCTGCAACACCGGCACTGAATTGAAGACGTTCTTGTAATTCTCCAGTGTAAACGGAGACGGCAAGGCCAACGGAGACGTCGCCCCTTGCTCGGTCGTCTTAAAGGTATTGACGACAATATAATAGAACGGCAACGATACGCCAGCGGCTACGGCGAGCATGACCGGGCTGAGGGCCAATTTCACAGCTAACCGTCGGCGCGTGCGCCGGTTCAACCTTCGTGACGGCACCCCGACCCGCGCAGCGCTAGCTCGGGCCGGGCTAACCGTTGTCACTTCAATCGGCCCTCACGGTGACGAAGCACCGCCAAGCTCCCCAGGAGCACCATGATCACCAGCGCCAGGAACACTACGCTCAGCGCCGAGCCCTCACCGAACTTGCCGTCCGACACTCCGTACAACAAGATGTTCTGCGTGACCGTGTATGTTGAGTACACAGGCCCTCCGTTCGTCAGTGCGAGCGGCAGTTCGTACACCCGCAGCCCGCTGACCATCAGGAGGACGACGCTCACGGTCATAGCCGGCGCCAGTAGCGGCACTGTCAATGCGAAAAAACGTCGCACCGCCGATGCGCCATCGACCACCGCAGCCTCTTCGTAGTCACGGGGAATTGACTGAAGGTAGCCAAGGTACAGTACCGCATGCCACCCAACCTGCGCCCAAACTCCCACCATTATGACGGACAGCTGAGCTAGGTGGTCTTCCGAAAGCCATTGCACGGGCCGACGCCGAAGAGACCGTATAGCATGTAATTGACCAAGCCGCTTCCTAGCGGCGAAAGGATATAGGCCCAGACCAGGGCCAGCACCAAGAGGCTGGGCACCGATGTGAAGAAAAAAGCAGCTCTGACAAGCTTGTGCCCCAAGAAGTGAATATTGATCACCACTGCGAGCGGGATAGCAATGACCGTGACTATCACCGTCGTGGCAACTGCGTACAGAATAGTGAAGTAGAGACTGGCCGTGATCTGCGGGTCCGAAAACAGAGCGCGGTAGTTGGACAGGCCCACAAACTGGAACTTGAAAGAGTAGCCGTCGAAGTTTGTGAAGCTGAGCACAGCCGAGAGCACGGTTGGTACACCGACCAAGAAGATAAAAGACAGCACTGCCGGTAGGAAAAAGGCCTGGACAGCAATCGCCTCTCGCCACCTCGCCCGTCTTTGCGAGCTTAGACGACGTGTTCGCCCGGCGGTCCTATCAGACCTCTTTATCGACGTCGAACGGACGAACACCTTGCCTCCGAGCGCAAACTCAAAATATCATAAACGGTACCGATGCCGGGTAGGTGAATATCTTCTACCTGCACCTCCGGTCGAAAGGCGAATACCTACTGTCAGAGTTCTCCGTCGGCCACGGGGCCCGCAGCTCCCCCAACTGCTCCGCCACTACGACGACTTCCGTAGCTTGGCCAACTGCGAGTCCAGTGCGCGCAGAACGCCGTTGACCGTGAGCTTTCCCTGGATCATGCTCTCGACGTCGGCGCCGAGTTCGACCCCCAGCTGTTCGTCGATGGCCGGTGCAATTGCAGCCCAAGAGGTGGCAGTGAAGTAGTAGTTGCTACTCCGTGCCGGGGCGACCGCCAGGCTCAGCGCGCTCGGGAGTGATGGAGAGTAGTTCGACATGGCGCACGGGTAGCCCTGCTCGGCGACGTAGGGCTTCAAACCCTGGGGGCTTGCCAGGAAGGACAAGAACGCCAAGGCGGCGTCTGGGTTCTGCGCCTTCGCGTTGATCGCCCATCCTACGTTTGGCGATCCTTCCCAGTAACCCTGTCCCACGGCCGGGCCAGGCGTCGGGCCCATCAGCAGCTTGAGGGACGGGTTGTCGGCCGAGATCGTTGCTAGGTCCCAAGGTCCCGACGCATAGATCCCGAGCTTCCCCTCGGCCATCAGGCTATCGATCTCGGTACCTGTCAGACCGAGATACGCCGTGGACACGAGCCCCTGCGTGTAGAGCTCTGAATATGCCGTCAGCGGCTCGGTCCAAGCGTCTACAAACGATATCTTGCCGGAGAAGATCTCCGGGTCAATGTTCTTCCCGTAGTGGCGCATGTAGTAACCGCCAATAAGCCCCACCAAGAGGGTGCCCGCAGGGGGCACGGCAGTGTCGTACACGGGAGTGACCTTGAGGCCTTTCAGTGTGCTGCACAGCTTCAAAAAGTCCGCCCACGTCGCAGGCGGTCCGCCGTAGCCCGCCTTGTGAAGGAGGTCAAGGTTGTAGATTGGGCCAGCTGTCCACGTCGTGGCCGATAACCCCCAGACCTTCCCCTCGGCTGACATGAACTCTCGGTTGGCCCCCGCCATGTACTTTACCCAGGGCTGGTCGCTGAGGTCCCGCACATCGTGGTGAGCCAGCAGTGCAGCCTTGTCCTCGTCGGTGTAGATGAAGACGTCCGGTGCCGTCCCAGCCAACAGCCTCTCTTCGAGAGTTGAAATGTATTGTGTGACGGGCGGTGGGTAGCTCGCCTGTACCGAGACGTTCGGATAGCGGGCTTCGAAAGCCTTAATGGTGGGGCCTATAACTGCCTCCGTGTCCCAACTCAAGAACGTCAGAGTCCCCGAGACGGAGCCAGTCGCGTTGGCCACACTGGCGGCGACGGCCGGGCCCATCCGCAGCAGCGACGGGGCGACGGCGGCTATGGCGGCGCCCCCGGCGGCGCGGCCGAGGAACGCGCGACGGGAGAGAGTTGATGGTTTATTGGGAGTTTCGTTTGTCATGTCAGTCTTGCACCTTTCTTGCTAGTTACTCGGGATGAGGATTGAGGTTGTAAACGGCACTGGTTAGGCTTCCAGAGAGGCCTCGAGAAGAGTGAAGGACTTAGGCGGGAGGTCCAGGACGGTGCCGCTCCCCTGGGTGTTGGTACTGGTGTCGCTCAGCTCCACGTGCTCCGCCCCCCTAGGTTGCTTGGGCTTATTGCTGCCGGTAAGGGTCCGGACCCGGACCGCGGCGCCAAAAAGACCGTCGCGGAGCCGGATCTCCGCCTTCTCCTGGCTCTCGGACCGGTTGACCAGGGTCAGCGCCAGGCGAGCGCCTTCGGAGTCGACGGTGGCGGCGGCGTCGATGATGTTGAACGGGCTGAGATCGTCGATGCGGTGGGGCCAAGGGCTCAAGTGCTCCGCCGGGGCGTCCACCAGTGGCCCCTCCGCGAACACGTCCACTGCCTCGTCGAGGTGCCCCTGAGAATGCAGGAGGAAGGGGTAGAAGATGGGCTGGGCTTCGGCACCGTCGGCTGTCGTCACCACCGGGGCGATGGCGTTGACCATTTGAGCAAGGTTGGCCATCCGTACCCACCGGCAATTGCGGACAAAAATGTTCAGGTAGGTCGCGACGGCCAGAGCGTCCGAAAAGTTGTAGCGCTCTTCCAGTGCTCCTTCCATCTCCCGGAACCAGATGTTCCACTCGTCGTAGGCGATCCTCGCCACTCGGGGTAGCCGCTGGGTGTACCGGGCGCGCCACAACAATGCGGAAGTTATCGCTATGGCGCGTTCGGCGACATGAGGTGACAGGACGTTGGTCCAATAGTCGTCCGAGCCTGTATAGATGTGGACCGAATGCAACTCCACCAGGCCAGCCAGGCCGTCGATGACGCTACGGTCCCAGCTCGACCACCCGTTTTTCCCGCATGAGACCAGGACCGCCTCTGGGTCCAGGCGCTTGATGGCCCGTGCCCACCGGGTCGCTTCAGCGACGTACTCGTTGGCCGACAGCGACCCCACCTGGCCTTCGCCGTACATCTCGTTGCCGAGCCCCCAGTACCGGACGCGGTGAGGCGCCGGGCAGCTGTCAGCCCGGCGCTGCTCGGCCCAGTAGGTCCGAGCCGAAGAATTGCAGTACTCCACCCAGGAGAGAGCTTCCGTCAGCGTCCCCGAACCCATGTTGAGGCAGATATAGGGCTCCGCCCCGAGTACTTTGCAGTACTCGACGAACTCGTTGGTCCCAAAACGGTTGGGCTCGATGCCCCCCCAAGCGATCTGGGCCTTGCTGGACGTGTGTCCTTTGGGCCGATCCCGTCCTGCCAGTGGTAGTTCGACACGAAGTTCCCGCCCGGCCAGCGGAGCTGGCTTATACGCAGCTGTTTCAGCAAATCGAGCACGTCGGTCCGGAAACCACGCGTGTTGCTCAGGGGCGATCCCTCTTCATAGATGCCCCCGTAGATGCAGCGGCCGAGGTGCTCGATGAAACCGCCATAGACATAGCGATGAAGGTGCCCCAACTTTCGCCTGGGGTCAACGGATATGACGCTCACGGGTTGTCCCTTCGCTCACCTGTAGGTCGATCCGCGAGCGGGCGAGGCGCTGCGCGGGGTGGGGCCGCTTTTGCGGTCGAGGCCCGGTCGGGCTGGGGGGCTCGCCGGCCTTTCGAAGCCCGCTTGGGTCGCCCCACCGTCGATTCCCGGACCACCAGCTCGACGGGCAGCAGGAGCGGGCCCGGAGGCACCTCCTCGCCGGCACTTAGGCGCAAGAGGAGCGAGACTGCCTCCGCCCCCGTCTCCGCCAATGGCAGCCGGACCGTCGTCAACGGAGGCTGCAAGTGCGCCGCTAGCGGCAGGTCGTCGCACGAGACGACAGCGACGTCGTCGGGCACCCTCCGGCCGGTGGCCGCAATGGCTTGGAGCACGCCAACGGCCATGAGGTCGCTATGCACGAAGATCGCATCGAGCCTCGGCTCTTTCT
>CAWEBW010000018.1:0-217431 GCA_963807395.1 uncultured Acidimicrobiaceae bacterium | reverse complement strand
CCCTGGTCGGTGTGGCTGGCGCCCGAGAAACGGTGCACTCGCTGGCCTCGGTCCTGGCCCGGGAGGCCGCCATCGCCGAGGGTTTGGCCCACCAGTTGGCCCGCTCCGACGCCCCCGCCGTCCCCGTGGCGACCGTCGAGGAAGCCGTCGAAAGGACCGAGCAGGACATCGGCGCCAGGCTGTCAGAAGAGCAGCGGGCTGCTGCTCTCTCTATCTGCACATCGGGCCGTGGGGCCGAGCTCGTCGTGGGCGTGGCCGGCGCCGGCAAGACCACTCTGCTACGGGGCGTGGCCGACGCGTTCGACCAAGCGGGCTGCGATGTTATCGGTACCGCCACTTCCGGCCAGGCCGCCCGCAACCTCGGCCACGAGGCCGAGATAGCGCAGTCCCGCACGCTCGCCAGCCTCATCTGGCGGCTCGACCACGGCCAGATGGCGCTCAGCGAAAAGACTGTGGTGATCCTCGACGAGGTGGGCATGACCGACGACGCCGACCTGGCCCGCCTTGCCGCTCGTACCGAGCTGGCCGGGGCCAAGTTGGTGCTCACCGGCGACCACCGCCAGCTCGGCCCGGTCGGGCCGGGCGGGGCGTTGGGGGCGCTGGTAAAGCGCCACCCCGACGCCGTCCACTACCTGTACGAGAACCGCCGCCAGCACGACCCGGGCGAACGGCAGGCCCTGGAATCGTTGCGCGAGGGGGACGTCGGCAAAGCCATCTCGTGGTACGCGAACCAGGGCCGAGTGCACGCTGTCCCCACTCGTGAAGACGCACTGGAGGCCGCCGTCGAGGCGTGGGCGGCTGACGTTGCGGCCGGCCACGAGACCGGGCTCTACGCCTGGCGGCGGGCCAACGTGGCCGAGCTGAACCGTCGCGCCCGGGCGTGGATGGAGGGGTCGGGACGTGTCTTCGGCCCCGAGCTCACCTGCACAGGCGGGGCTAGTTACCGGGCCGGTGACCGCGTCGTCACCCTGGCCCCCAGCCCGGGCGGCACTCTCGTTACTTCCGAGCGGGCCACCGTCGAGCTCGTTGACGCCACCAGTGGCTCACTATTGCTACGGACCGACGATGGGCGACTGGCCCGCCTCGGCGGCGAGGAGACGGGTACTGACCGCCTGGCTCTCGGGTACGCCACCACCGTCCACCGCTCGCAAGGTTCTACCGTTGTCCGGGCTCACCTTTTCGCCGACGGCGGAGGCCGAGAGCTGGCCTACGTAGCGATGAGCCGGGCCCGGCAGTCCACCCACGCCTGGCTCGTGGCCGACGACATTTCCCAAGCCGCCGGCGACCTAAAGGCCGACTGGTCGGCCGAGCGCACGCCGTCGTGGGCCATCGACACCGGGTTGCCGCCGCTGGCCGGGACTACACCCGAGCTCGTAGGCGAACTCTCCACTTCCGACGTAGCGCGCGTCGTCGCCTTAGCCCTGGCCCAGGCCAAAGCGAGCGGTGCCGCCCTGAAGGGCCTCCAGCCGCGCCACCAAGCTGAAGAGCTGGCCGCCGCCCGGGCGGCTCTCAGCCGGGCCGAGCAAGACCTAGCCGACCTCCAGGCCGGAAACGGTGCCTACCGCGGCACCGAGGCCGGCCGGGCCGTGTCCGACTTGGCCCGAGCCCAAGCGTCCCTTGATTCAGCGGAGTGGACGGCGGCACACAGCCAGCGGTGGCGCGGACGCCGGGCGGCAGCCAAAGAGTCGGCCGCAGCGGCGGCCCAGCTCGCCGATGCCGAAGGACGCTGGGAGGCTCACGTTGCCCCGGAGCAAGCCCGTCTGGAAGCCGCTATCTGCGCGGCGCGCCAAGAAGTCGCAAGGCGGGTGGCGAGGCAGGAACGGGAGGCGACCCGGTGGGGACGCCTAGCTGGGCGGGGCCGCAGTATCCGGCGCGCCGTGGACCGGTTCGCAGTCGGCCTTACCGTGTACCGGGCAGAGGTTGACGGCGCCGAAGGCCAGCCGCCCAGTAGACGACTCGGTTACCCCGCGCGGTGGAAGACGCCCGTTGTCCCGTCGCCTCCGGTGGAGCGCGGCTATGGACCTGACCTGTAGGGTTCGAGCGATCCGACCTCGGGTCCCGTTGGCAACTGTCTGTCGGACAGGAAGTGTCACAACGCGGCCGCCCTCTTGGTCAATCTCCCGCGGGGGCACGGGTCGCTTCCCCCCGTCGCATAGCCGCCAGTTGTCCCTCGCAGGGCAGCTCCCACTCCCTGACGATGGGATTATTTATCGACGAACCGTTTGAACACGGGCTGCAGAGGTCCGAGCCGTTGCCCCGGAACCCCGACCAGAACCGCCAACTTACTTGCCAGTTCTGGCAGTACCGGACGAAGCGCTGCCACTATTTCGGTCGCCGCACGAAGCTGACGGACGAGGAGGGCGTCGAAGTCACTCCGCGCATTTTCATCCTTGGCCAGCTTCCATGGGGATGTCGCTTCGATGTCTTTGTTCAGGGCGGAGAGTGCGTCTAGCAAACGCGCCGTACCAGCACGAAGATCAAAGTCAACAAGCGCTCTGAGTACGTCTGCCTGCACGCCGGCCACACCAATCACGGCGACGGGATCGCCATCTGGCACAACGCCGCCTCGGTAGCGGTGGACGAGAGCCGCGAGCCTGCTGACTACGTTGGCAAACCCGCCGGCTAAATCTTCATTCGCTCGGGCGATAAGGCGGTCCACAGTGAAGTCCGTGTCCACGCTTGCGTGAACGTCGCGGGCGAACCACCACCGCAGGGCGTCAGCCCCGAAGGCGTCGACGATCTCGGTTGGCGACACGGCCTTGCCGGAGGACTTGGACAGCTTTGCGCCATCAATTGTCAAGTAGGGGTGGACTTGCACACGTGTGGGGGAGGGCTCGCCGGCCGAAGCCAGGAAGGCCGGCCAAAAGACGGCGTGGAAGCGCAGGATGCCTTTGCCTACGACATGGACGCGCTCGTCACTACCGGCCCACCAGCGACGGTACGGTTCCCCAATGGCCCTGCCGTTGTCGAGTTCTCCGAAGCCGAGAGCGGTGATGTAGTTCGCCAGCGCGTCGAACCAGACGTAGATGACCTGGCCTGGGTCCCCGGGGACGGGTACACCCCAGCCTCGAGCACGCGCCGCCGAGCGCGAGACGCTTATGTCCTCCAGGCCCGAGCGTACGAAAGAGAGCGCTTCTTGGCGGAACGACTCGGGGCTGACTCGTACTTCGCGCGAGGACAAGGCTTCCTCGAGGTAGCGCTGGTAGGCAGACAGACGGAAGAACCAGTTCTCCTCTTCAACCCGCTCAGGGGGCGTGCCGTGCTCAGGGCAACACCCGGAGACGAGCTCGTCGGCGTTATAAAACTGCTCACACCCAACGCAATAGTCGCCTACGTAACTTCGCCGGTAGAGGTCCCCACGCTGCGCCACTGCCTTCCATAGCCGCTGCACGCCCGGTATGTGGCGAGGGTCGGAACTGGTATGGATATAGTCGTCGAAACTGATGGAGAGCGGCTCGGCTAGAGCCGCGAACTCACTGGCGTGGGCTGCGACAAAATCGCGCGTGGCTAGTTGGGCAGCCTCGGCAGCGAGGACATTCTTTAGCGAATAGTCGTCGGTACCGCCCAAGAAACGCACCTCGTTCCCGGCGATAGCTCGGCGCGCTCGAGCTCCGATATCGGCCAGCACGAGCTCGTAGGCGTAGCCAAGATGAGGCTCCGCGTTTACATAAGGAATGGCGACTGTGATGTAGCTCGATGTCAAGGTCTCTCCTCCGGCAAGGGTCCGCCCGGGGCCACCCAGGCCCACAGCCAGAAGGAGCGGCCCCGGGAGTCTCCGGGGCTCGGTGTCGCTACAAAGCGCTTGAGCTCGGCCCCGTGAAGGGGCGCATCATCACCGAAGCGGTGTGGAGCTCGTGCACCTTTGTAATGCTACAAGGTTCACGGTGCCTGTTGCCCTTGGGCCGATCATGGTCGCTGCCATCTTCAGACCGATGGACCGTGGTGTCCCGCCCAGGCCTCGACGGCAGGCACCAGTCGGCCCGTCCCATTAGAGAGGTTCAATCTGCCGCAGGAAAACGGAGCGGTCTTGCTCGACCACGAAGAACGTCACAATGGCGTCGGCGTCGGGAACCCTTGCGATGTACTCATCGTCCTCTAATGTCGGCAGTGCGTCGTCAGGCGGCCCGTTGGTCACCACGTCCATCGCCCATCGCTCAAAAGCCTCCATTCGCGCTTCGTTCGGCGTATCGCGCTCTTCCCATTTATCGAGCGCCCGGGCCAGGTGTGGCCCGGAGAAGTGCCACGCCTCAGTCAATGCGAGCGGAACGTGACTTACGCTCAGCGAAGAAGTTCTCTAGGCCTTCTCGGTCAAGCAGCGAGGCTTGGGGGATGCCGTCACTGATCTGCTGACGGACGCCTGCCACCCACTTGGAGTTCTCGGGATCGGCCGAAACCCTGGCGGCGTGTACACGCATGCGAGCTCGTAAGGCTGCCTCGGCGATGCGGGCATCAAGGTGACGCAGCCCTCGTGGCGAAAAACTCTCAGCAAAGAAGCCCACGGTCTCCTCAAGTAGCTTCCAGAGTTGCCCAACAGCGCTGCCGGCCTTCGGAAGAGAGGGCCTACTCCAGCCGATCGTGGGCCGACGCATAACGCAACGCTACCGCGCTCCGACAGGCGCGACCGTCCTGGACGCTGTTGACCGGTTTCATTGTCCGCCGAAAGCCGCATGCACGACCCTGGACTCTCTGTCGGAGCGAGCAGCAGATAAGCGATCAGAGAAGGACGCGGCGATCGCTTCGTCCAGTTCGGGAAAGAGGTGGCCGTAACGATCGAGCGTGACGTTGATCGACGAATGACCCATCCTCGCCTGGATGGCTTTGGGGTGCGCGCCTGCGGCGATCGCCAGGGCGACGCTGCTGTGCCGGAGATCATGGAACCTGCACGACACGGCTGAGAACCGCTGGGCCCGGGCAAAGTGGTTGTTCCAGAAGCTGGCGGCGGCAATGGGCTTCCCCGCAGCGTTGGGGAAGACCAGTCCGTCCAGGCCTGGCGAAGCGAACCGCTCCAACTGATAGGCCAAAATCTCGGCAGTCACGGACGAGAGGGTGATCGACCGCACCGAGGCCGGCGTCTTCGGCTCTTTGCGGAGCCACTCCCCCGTCTCCAGTCGGACCAGCTGCTCGGTCACGCGTACCTTGCGAATGCGCAGGTCAAGCTTCGACCGCCGAAGGCCGATCAGTTCGCTCCAGCGCATACCGGAGTCAACGGCGAGGTAAATCAAGGCCCGATAACGATCGCTGTGGGCCTCCGCCAGGTCGACTGCCTGGCCCCAGTCGAGGAAGACCATCTCCCGCTTGGGGACCCGCGGCGGCTCGACCCGGTCACACGGGTTGGTCAGGAGCTTCTGCTTGTCGACGGCCACCTGCAGTACCCGCCGGAGCGTCCGATAGTGGCGGTGCACGGAGCTCGCTGCAATCCCGGCCTCGAGCTCGTCATTGAGCCAGTTCTCAATTGCGTCCGGTGGGATGCTCCCGAGCCGGCAGGCGCCGAGCGCCGGCAGCACGTACTTCCTCAGGTCACGCCGGTAGGTCTGCTGGGTACTCGGAGACAGCCGGCGGGCCAAGGCGAGGAACTCCTGAGACCACTGCGCCAGCGGTACCTCGGCGTGCCGGGGGTCGATCCAGGTCCCTCGGAACTTGTCGGTCTCCATCTCGGCCAGGAACCGCTGCGCGTCGGCCTTGAGGTCGAAGGTGCTCGACGTCATCCGGCCGAGAGGGTCGCGGTACCGGGCCCGGTACCTCCCGTTGCGCTTCTGGATGTAGCTCACGGCGGTGACCTCCTCAGCCCTCGGGGCGCGTGCGGGGCGCGGTTCGGGCGCGAAATAGCGGTTTTGAGGGGGCCTCAGCGGTAACTAACGGTCAGGCCCGGGCACCCCGAAAGTGGCCTCTGACCTGCAGTCTAACGGGAAGAAACGCTGGAGGCGGCGAGCGGAATCGAACCGCTGTAGAGGGCTTTGCAGGCCCTTGCCTGGACCACTCGGCCACGCCGCCTGGGGCTGAACCGGAGGCACTACTGTAACGCCACTTCGATGGCCGCTGTATCGTCGGGCCTGGTCGACGTCATGCCCCGCCCATTCGATGCCTTCGAGACGTCGCAGCGCCTGGCCATCGTCAGCGCCACCGTGTTGACAGTGGCGGCGGGGCTCACGACTGCGGCCGGTGCCAATAACGTTGCTCGGTTTGCCCTGTCTGCTCTGGCCATCGCTGCTCTGGCCGCCGTGGTCGGCCAGTCGATCGAGCAGGTGGGCGAGTACCTCGGCCCGGGCGCCACAGGGCTGCTGCAGTCCAGCCTCGGCAACCTGCCTGAATTGTTCGTGGCCATCTTCGCATTACGGGAAGGGCTCACCTCAGTCGTGCAGTCGGCCCTAGTCGGGTCAATTCTCGCCACTGTCCTGCTCGTACTGGGCGTGGCTTTCCTGAGCGGGGGAGCCAGGTACGGGACCCAGAGTTTCCGGCCCGAGTTGCCTCGAATGCTGGTCACGCTGCTCACTTTGGCGGCGGGTGCGCTACTGGTTCCCACCCTCGCGGCCCGGCTGGAAACCCCCGCTGCCCACCACACCGAAGCTCTGTCCGACGTCACGGCAGTAATCCTGTTCCTGGTCTATGTGGCCAGCATCCCTTTCTGGCTGGGTGGCGGCCCCTCCGCGAACAACGAGCGCACACCCTCCCCAGCTCGCGCACCAACCTCATCCCCTGAGACGACGCCCACCGGCGGCACGGCGACAACTGCAAATGACACCAGCGCGCCGGCGGGACGTTGGCCGCTCGGTACAGCTATCGCCGTGCTGGTCCTCGCCGGTGCCGCTTCCGCGTTCGTGTCCGACTGGTTCGTCTCCGCCCTTGTCCCGGCCACCAGGGCGCTCGGGATAACACCCGAGTTCACAGGCCTCGTCATCGTGGCCATAGCCTCCAACGCCGTCGAGAACTTCGCCGGCGTCCGCTTCGCCTGGAAAGCCCGCTCGGACTACGCCATCAGCACCATCTTGAACAGCCCGCTTCAGATCGCCCTCCTGTTGACCCCCGTGCTGGTCGTGGCCAGCAGCTTCTTCGGGCCCCGGCAGCTCACCCTGGTGTTCCCCCCTCTCCTCGTAGCCGCATTGGCGGTGGCAGTGGTGGTAGCCGCCGTGGTCATTTACGACGGCGAGTACTCGTGGCTGGAGGGCGTCGCCCTGATTGCGCTCTACGGCATCGTGGCCACGGCCTTCTGGTGGGGCTGAGCGTTCAAGCCTCAGGTCTCGTCCTTCGCAGACCGAGATCGCGAAACCGGCTCCGCTGATCGCCGCCACTGGCCCGAGGTCGTTGAGCAGGACCGCCACGAGGGCGCTCCGGCGCCCTCCGGCGAGCGACCGATAGCCTTGCCCTTCGTGCCTATGGCCCTCAGCCCCAGTGACCCCTACCCGCTCGGAGCGACCTGGGATGGCTTTGGGACGAACTTCTCCGTGTTCTCGCAGACCGCCGAAGCGGTCGAGCTGTGCCTGTTCGACGAAGCCGGCGCCGAGACTCGTATGGAGCTGCCCGAAGTCGATGCCTACGTGTGGCACGGCTACCTGGAAGAGGCGGAACCGGGCCAGCGCTACGGGTACCGCGTCCATGGGCACTACGACCCAGACCAAGGCCTTCGCGCCAACCACGCCAAGCTCCTACTGGACCCCTACGCCAAGGCCATCGAAGGGACGGTCAGTTGGGACCAGGCCGTCTACAGCTACGTCCTTTCGGACGGTGACGACCGCATCATCGACCGGACCGACTCCGCCTCGTCCATGCCGAAATCGATCGTGACCGACGCCGCCTTCGAATGGGCCGACGACCACCGGCCGCGTACGCCGTGGCACAACACGGTGATCTATGAGACCCATGTGCGAGGCCTTACGTGGCGCCATCCTGACGTCCCGGCCTCCCAGCGCGGCACTTACGCGGGCGTGGCCCACCCTGCGGTGATCGAGCACCTCCAGCGGCTCGGTGTTACGGCCGTCGAACTGATGCCAGTCCATCAGTTCGTAAACGACCAATATCTCGTCGAACGGGGGCTCCGGAATTATTGGGGCTACAATTCGATCGGGTACTTCGCTCCCCATAACGGCTATGCCTCGAGGCCGGGCCAGCGCGTCGTCAACGAGTTCAAGACGATGGTGCGTGCTCTGCACGCCGCCGGGATAGAAGTGATCCTCGACGTCGTTTACAACCACACCGCCGAGGGCAACCACCTGGGGCCGACCTTGAGTTTCAGAGGCCTCGACAACCCGAGTTATTACCGCCTCAACCCGGCGGACCCGCGCTTTTACGTGGACACCACAGGCACGGGGAACTCTCTCAACGTAAGTAACCCGCAGACTTTGCAGCTCTTGATGGACTCACTTCGTTATTGGGTCCTGGAAATGCACGTCGACGGCTTTCGTTTTGACCTTGCCGCCAGCTTGGCCAGGCAATTCCACGAAGTTGACAAGCTTTCCGCTTTCTTCGACCTAATCCACCAGGACCCGGTGATAAGCCAGATAAAGCTCATCGCCGAGCCATGGGATCTGGGCTCAGGCGGTTACCAGGTCGGGAACTTCCCCGTCCTGTGGTCGGAATGGAACGGCCGCTACCGCGACTCTGTACGCGACTACTGGCGCCAGGAAAACACCTCTATCGGTGAGCTGGCACTGCGCCTCACCGGTAGCTCGGACCTCTACGAGGCGACCGGGCGACGGCCATGGGCCAGCGTAAATTTCGTGACCGCCCATGACGGGTTCACGTTGGCTGACCTCGTGAGTTACGACCACAAGCACAATGAAGCCAATGGCGAGGACAACAAAGACGGCACGGACGACAACCGCTCGTGGAATTGTGGGACCGAAGGCCCGACCGACGACCCCGAGATCCTCGCCCTGCGTGCCCGCCAGACCCGCAATTTCCTAGCCACCCTGGCTCTGTCGCTGGGCGTCCCCATGGTGCTCGGGGGGGACGAACTGGGGCGCACCCAGCAGGGTAATAACAACGCCTATTGCCAGGACAACGAGATCTCCTGGTACGACTGGGAAAATGTTGACCTAGACCTGCTCGCCTGGACCAGGGACGTGCTTAATCTGCGCCGCCAGCACCCGGTCTTTCGCCGCCGGCGCTTCTTTCAGGGGCGACCCCTCCGCAAGCTCGCGAGAGACCCGGCGTCCGCCGATATCGGATGGTTCCGGCCGGACGGCAAGCTAATGACCGACGCCGACTGGGGCGTGGGGTACGCCAAGTCGATTGGGGTGCTGCTCAACGGCTCGTCATTGAGCGAGCCCGACCGTCATGGCCGACCTGTGGCGGACTCTTCGTTCTACCTGGCGTTCAATGCCTGGGAACAGCCTCTCCAGTTCCGCCTCCCCAGCCTTAAGTGGGGAGGTCCCTGGCGGGTAGTAGTCGACGCATCCCTGGGCCGTCCGGTTGAGAAAGGGCAGTTGGTGCATGCGGGCAGGACGGTCCAGTTGCTCGGTCACCACTTTCTCATGCTGGAGTGCGCCCCACGGGGCTAAGCCGTTCCACCACTCGACGCGCGAAAGATGTCCGTGCTGAGAGAAAAATCCGATCAGGTTGCTCGGGCATGCTGCTACGACTACTTTCCGTAGCGACTTTTGGCTACTCTTCGTGTTGACCACTTTGAGACCGGAGGACCGAACCTAGCGATGGGACAGAAATCATGACCGTGGCGGAGGAGATGACCCCTGTGTACGCCCGCCACGTAGGCGAGCGGCTTCGCAATATACGACGCCAACAGGGACTTTCGCTCCAAGCTGTCGAGGAACAATCGGAGCGTGAATTCAAGGCATCGGTGCTCGGCGCGTACGAGCGGGGCGAGAGGATCATCTCGGTCTTGCGCCTTCAGAGGCTGGCTCGGCTCTACGGCGTCCCCGTCGACCAGTTGCTGCCAAAGATGTCACCCGAACCCGACTTCGGTTCTGACAGCCGGGCCCCATCAGGGCCCGAGGGGAGCCCGATCACCATTGACCTGTCTCGCCTGGAACGCCTGGACGCCCCCGAACGCGAGGTACTACGGCGTTACATAGGAATGATCCAGATTCAGCGCGGTGACTTCAACGGGCGCCTTATCACCATCCGGGCCGAGGACGTCCGGGCACTGGCCCGGGTCTTCGAGCGAGACGAGCACGCGATGCGTAGCCGTATCGAAGAGCTCGGCATCAGGACCTAACGCCCCGCCACGGAACCGGACTCGCTACCGTCGTCAGAGGTGAGACCAGTCCCCGCCCTCGCTGACCAACTGAGGGCGACGTTCCGGACTGGTCTCTCCCGTTCCGTCTCGTGGCGCCGAGCCCAGCTCAGAGAGCTGGTATGGCTCCTCCGCCGTGAAGCCGGCGCTCTGACCGACGCCATGGTCGCCGACCTGGGCAAACCTGAGCTCGAGGGCTGGCTTACCGACTTGGCCGTCGTCCGGCGCGACATCGAGAGTGTCGCCCGTCAGGTCGGTTCTTGGTCGGCCCCCCGCCGGGTGGCGGTGCCCTGGACGTTGTGGCCCGGCCAAGCGGAGATAGTGCCAGAACCTCTCGGTGCGGTTCTCGTCATCGGGTCCTGGAACTACCCGGTGCGCTGTCTCGTACTACCGCTGGCCTTTGCCATTGCCGCCGGTAACACTGCGGCCGTCAAGCCGTCCGAACTGGCCCCGGCCACTTCGGCGCTGCTCGGAGAGCTAATACCGTCCTACCTGGACGAGCAGGCCGTGGCGGTGGCGGAAGGTGGGCCCGAGGTGGCCGAGACCCTCCTGCGGCAACGGTGGGACCACATTTTTTTTACCGGCGGAGGCCGCGTTGGACGTCTGGTGATGTCAGCCGCGGCCCGACACCTCACCCCGGTCACGCTCGAGCTGGGAGGCAAGAACCCGGCCATTGTCGACCATTCCGCCGACCTCGACGCAGCCGCCCGGCGCATCGTATGGGCGAAGTTCCTGAACGCCGGGCAGACCTGCGTGGCGCCCGACTACACCCTGGTACACAAGAGCGTCGAGGAGCCGCTGTTGGCCGCCCTGGTCAAGTGCATTTCCGACTTCTACGGCGCCGACCCCCGTCTCAGCCCGTCTCTCGGGCGGGTCGTCAACGATGCACACATGAAACGCCTCTTCGAAATGCTGGAGGCCACCAAGGGCCGCCTCGTCACGGGGGGCAGTTCAGACGCTTCGGAGCACTACCTTTCGCCAACGGTGCTGGCGGACGTCCGCTGGGATGACGCCGTTATGCAGGACGAGATATTCGGGCCCGTCCTGCCCGTCCTCAGCTACGACAACATCGGCGACGTCTTGTCAGTGTTGAACGAACGGGACAAGCCGCTGGCTCTCTACGTCTACGCCCGCAACCCCGACCTGGTTGACCAGGTCATCGCCGAGTCGTCGTCGGGCTCGGTGTGCGTCAACCACAACGCCGTCCAGCTGGGCGTGCCCGGGTTGCCCTTTGGCGGCGTGGGCGCCAGCGGCATGGGGGTCTACCACGGCAAGGCGGGTTTCGAGACGTTCAGCCACGCCAAGCCGGTGCTGCGCCGGCCGCCGCGCGGAGAGCTGCCGGTCATGTACCCCCCGTATACCCGGGCCAAGTCGTGGCTACTGCATAAGGTCCTTTAAGACTGCGCAGGTCCTTAAGCTCGCGCCGGTAGAGGCCCGCAGTAGTGGTTGAATTGGAGGTAGTACGCAAGAGCGAGGGACGGCCGGCATGGACAGAGGTCGGGATGGGCAAAGGGCGGAAGGTTAGCCGTAGGCAGAACCCTGGCGCCGATCAGGCGGCCGCCGGGAGGGAGAACGGCGCGGCCCACCGGAACGGGCCGCCGGGCTATAGCGCCAGTGACGCGGGGACGAGCCCGCCGCTCTCGCTCGGCCAGTTGGTCACGCTTTCGGGCGTCCCGGCCAGTACCGTCCACCACTACCGGCGCCTCGGGCTGCTCCCCGCTCCACAGCCGGCGAGATCGGGGCGGTTTGCATACGGCGAGGACCACGTCCGTGCCCTCGTGCTCATCCGGGAGCTGCGAGAAGAGCGCGGCATGCCGCTCGGTCAGATCAAGGTCGTCCTGCCCGCCGTCCTCGAGGGCACGGAGCCACTCCCGCCAGGCTTAGAGGAAGCGGCCGGCGAGCCCCAGCAGCGCTTGATCGAAGCCGCCATCCGTCTTTTTTCGGAGCCGAAGGGCTACGCGTCAGTAACGGTGAGCGAGATCGCGGCCGCCGCCGGCATCGCCAAGGGCAGCGTCTACCGCCACTTCCCCTCGAAGGAGGCGCTTTTCACTGCCGTAGTAGAGAACCTCTGCCAAGACACCGCGGACCGGTTCGCTCAGGCGGTGGCCGAACTTGGAGGCCCCGACGGCCTGGCCAGCGACCCGGCCAAAACCGCCATCGTCTTCGGCCGGCTCATTACCCGGGCGATGCCGATCCTGCTCGAGCTCGGTGCCCGGGCGGCCAGAGGGGACGTGCCCAGCCAGTTACTAGCGGCCCGGGTGCTCCGGACCCTCGCCGAGGCCGCCGGTCGGCCACTTTCAGACAATCCCGTCCCAGCCGGGCTGCAGGTCATCGAGACCGCATTTCACACTGTCCTCCAGTGGGCCGTCGGGCCCGATTGGGAGAGCCGGGACACACCCAACTAGCCGCTCCGAAAAAGCAATCGGGCCCTCTCATCGCAAAGTGACCTCTCTGCAAAGTGAGAGGCCAAAATAAGCGGCGGCGCCACAATGTTGCGTCCCGACGGGGCATGGTGTCTAAGATGACCCGTGGGTCAGCGAGGTTGCACAATAACCACCTCTGGCAGTGGACGCCCTAAAAGGCAAAGGGGACTTGGCACATGACGGCAGCGGCGATGCAAGCATTGCCCCGGGTTGTCGTGTCGGGCAGCGACCTGCCGCCGGACTACCTCGTCCTCGGCCGAGCCACCAGCGAGAACTTCCCTGTGGCGTCGCGGCTGTTGCCGGCGGCGCTGCGCTCGGACCTGATGGCGCTGTACGGCTGGGCGCGCCTGGTCGACCAGCTGGGCGACGACTATCCCGGCGACCGATTGGCGGCCCTCGACGAGGTCGAAGCTCAACTGCGGGCCGCGCTGGATACCGATGCCCGCGCCCGCAAAGGGCCGGCCTACGAGGCCATCCACCCGCTTGTCGCCCGGATGGCCGAAACGGTCCGTCGGCTGGCCTTGCCCACCCAACCGCTGTTCGACCTTGTCCAGGCCAACCGGCAGGACCAGACCGTCTCCCGTTATGAGACGTTCGACGATCTCGTAGGTTATTGCCGGCTGTCTGCTAACCCCGTCGGCCGGACCGTGTTGGCCATCTTCGGTTACGCCACTCCCGACCGATTGGCGTGGTCGGACAGCGTATGTACCGGCCTGCAATTGGTCGAGCACTGGCAGGACGTGGCCGAAGACGCCATCGTCGGGCGGGTGTACCTGCCGATGCGCGATATGCGCCGCTTCGGCGTCACCGTAGAGGAGCTCGTCCCCCCGCCGACCAGCTACGTGGACCGGCACCGCCCGGGCGCTCCAGGAGGCGCCTCTTTGCCGTCGCGAGCGCTTATGGCCTTCGAAGTGGCGCGGGCGCGGCGGTGGCTTGACGACGGCGCCCCTCTCGTGGCCAGCCTGAAGGGGCGGCTCAGGGTGGCGGTGGCTGGGTTCGTGGCCGGCGGGCATGCCGCCTTGGACGCCCTGGCGGGGCTCGATTTCGATATCTACGCCGACCCCACTCGTCCGGCTCCGCGCCGTTTCCTCTCCCACCTGTTCGGGCTTTTGAGCGATGCCTACCGCGGCGGGGAGCGAGACCAATGAACGAGGCTGCCGTCGCGCTGGCGTACAAGCACTGCGAGCGGATCACGCGCTCGCGCGCCCGCAATTTTTACTACGGCATACGCCTTTTGCCCCCCCGGAAGCGGGCCGCGATGTGCGCCCTATACGCCATGGCCCGCCGGATCGACGACGTCGGCGACAGCGTCGGGCCGCGTACCGGCCCCGGCCAATCGGCTGAGGAGCGCCCCAACCCGCCTGCGCGCTCAGCCGAGGACAGCGGGCACCAGGACGCCAAGATCGCTGCTCTCGAAGAGATCCGCCGGTCTTTCTCATTGCTGGCGAACGCACCCGGCGGGTTGCCGGCGGGCAGCGTGCGCCCCGGCGACCCTGTCCTGGCCGCACTCGCAGACGCGGCGGCCAGATTCCCGTTGCCTATTGACGCTTTGGAGGAACTGGTTGACGGCTGCTTGTGGGACCTGGCCGGCCGTCGCTACCAGACCTTCGACCAGCTGGTCGAGTACTGCCGGCGGGTAGCCGGCACCATTGGCCGTCTTTCGCTGGCGATTTATGGCAGCGATGACCCGGGGCGGGCCGAGCCACTGGCCGACTCCCTGGGGGTTGCCCTCCAGCTGACGAACATCCTGCGGGACCTCGTCGAAGACCGGGACTTGATGGGCCGGGTGTACGTGCCAGCCGAGGACCTCGAGCGCTTCGGCGTGAGCCCGGCCCTAGAGGGGGCGCCGGACGACCTGTGCGCTCTCATCTGCTTCGAATCGGGGCGCGCCGCGGCATGGTACGAGCGGGGCCTCGAGCTACTTCCCTTGCTCGACCCCCGGAGCCGGGCCTGCACAGGGGCCATGGCCGGCATTTACCACCGCCTGCTCGACCGAATCCGGGCCCAACCGGCGAGCGTGCTGGCTGGCAGAGTAAGCCTTTCTCCCGGGGAGAAAGCGACAGTCGCGCTTACGGCATTGGCGAGGGCGGCGGCGTGAGCGCCGGTAACACGAATGGCGGGGCGGCCTCCCCGGATCGCTGTCGTAGGAGGCGGCCTGGCCGGTATATCTGCGGCGCTCGCCTGCGCTGACGCCGGGGCACGGGTCACACTGTTCGAGAAGAGAGCCCGGCTCGGCGGCCTTACCTGGTCGTTCACTCACGACGGGCTGGTCATGGACAACGGCCAGCATGTCTTCCTGCGGTGCTGCACCTCTTACTTGGACTTCCTGGACCGGATCGGCTCCGCCGGCGACGTCGAGCTGCAGGAACGCCTGGACGTCACCGTGCTTCAGCCGAAAGCGAGGCGGCGAAGCTCAAGGCGGAACTGTGAAAAGGGGTACTTTGCGGCGCGACCCGCTCCGGGCGCCCCTCCACCTCGGCCGCTCGCTGCTCGGCTACGGGCTGCTACCGCTCGGCGCTCGCCTCCGCCTCGGCCCCGCCGCGCTCGCTCTCTCCCGGCTCGACCTCGACGACCCCGCACTCGACGAGCAGACGTTTGCGTCCTGGTTGGCCGAGCACGGCCAGGGGGAAGCGGCCATCTCGGCCCTCTGGGACCTGATCTGCTTGCCAACGGTCAACCTGCCGGCGGCCGCAGCGTCGCTTTCGATGGCGGCGAAAGTGTTCCAAACGGGGCTGCTGCGCGAGGCCAGCGCCGCCGACATCGGCTGGAGCCGGGTCCCGCTCGGGCTCCTCCACGGCGAACGGGCGGCGTCGGCGCTGCGGAAAGCAAGGGTCGAGGTCCGCCTGGGCGAACCCGTCCACGCCGTTCACCAGACCGGCCATGTAGCGGGCCCGGACCCGGCAGGCGAGAGCGGCGCCCGACGGGGGCACCTGTTCGAGGTGCAAACGGCCAAGGAGCGAGCTGGCGTCGACGGCGTGGTCGTGGCCCTCCCCCATTACTGCACCGAGGAGGTGCTCCCTGCGGCTGCACTGCCCGGGCACGTCCGGCCGTCCAAGTTGGGCAGCTCACCAATCGTCAACGTCCATATCCAATTCGACCGCCGCGTCACCGACCTACCCTTCCTGGCCGGGCTCGGGACCGAGGCACAGTGGGTTTTCGACCGCACTGCGTCTGCGGGCGCGACCACAGGTCAGTACCTGGCTGTTTCGATATCCGCTGCCGACCGCTGCATAGGCGCCCGCCCGGAAGACCTCGCCCCCGAGGTGGTCGGGTCTTTGAGGGCCTTGCTGCCAGCAGCCCGGCCGGCTAAGGTCCTGCGCACCCTGGTGACGCGGGAGCACAATGCAACGTTCCGGGCCACGCCAAGGAGCGCTGTTCACCGGGCCGCCACCAGGACCAGGATCCCTGGGCTCGTGCTGGCAGGGGCGTGGACGGCGACCGGATGGCCGCCGACGATGGAGGGAGCGGTCCGCAGCGGGGTCAGCGCGGCGCGTGCCGTGCTCGTAGCGGTCGGCCAGCGTGATGGTCTGCCACCTCTACCGAGAGAGGCCAACGGGGTACCCCGAGGTGGTCTCGGGACGAAACGTGATTTTGGCGGGAAAACGAGAGCTCGAAAGGGCACTTGGCGCCAAACATGAGCGCCGAAGGGCCAAACGCCCGAACTGGCCAGGAGGCGGCGGCCAGTTCCTTGTCTCAATTGCCGAAACTCGAGGAGGTCGTGTGAAGCCCACCACCGCGGTTGCCGACGTGCTCGAACGGGCGCGAGATGTGACTCAGCCCCTGATGCGCGATGCGGTCGACCGGCTGACCCCCAGCATTCGGGACGTCGTCGGCTATCACATCGGGTGGACAGATGCCGCCGGCAACCCGTCTGCAGTCAAGGGTGGGAAGGGGATCCGGGCCGCCCTCGCCACCCTTTCCGCCGAGGCGAGCTGGGCCGACGCCTCCGTCGGCGCCCCCGGCGGTGTCGCCGTCGAGCTCGTCCACAACTTCTCGCTCCTGCACGACGACTTGATGGATGGCGACGTGGAACGCCGCCACCGGCCAACCGCGTGGGCGTTGTGGGGCCCGAGCGTCGCCCTCCTCGCCGGTGATGCGCTCTGCACCCTGGCCACCGACGTCCTGCTCCGCACGCCCAACCCGGCCGCACCCGCGGCCGCTTTGGCCTTGTGCGAGGCAACCGCTGAAATGATCGCCGGCCAAGCCGATGACCTGGCCTTCGAGGCGCGCCGGTCGGTGAGCGTCGAGGAATGCATGGGGATGTCGACCGCCAAGACCGGCGCGCTGCTCGGGTGCGCAGCATCCATCGGTGCCATCCTGGCCAGTGCCCCCCCGGCCACGGTGCGGGCGCTGCGCGATTTCGGCCGCCACCTTGGCGTGGCGTTCCAGGCCACGGACGACTTGCTCGGCATCTGGGGAGACCCTGCGACCACAGGCAAGCCCATCGGCAACGACATCCGCCAACGCAAGAAGTCAATGCCAATCGTGGCTGCTCTGGCCGCGGGCGACGACGAGGCGAAAGAGCTCGACAGGCTGCTGTTCGACGCCAGGCCGGGGCCCGACGCCCTCAGCGCCGCGCCCACGAACGGCCGGGTTGGCGCCAGATCGTCGCGGCGGTCCGATAAGCAGGCAGCGACGCTGGCCGTCCCGGACTGGGCGCCGACACCGAGCCCTCTGGCGCAGGAAGAAGTGGCCCGCGCCACCTGGCTCGTGGAAGCGTGCGGAGGCCGCGAATGGACCGCGGCGCGGGCAAAGGCGCACCTCGACGCCGCCCTTGGGTCCCTCGAAAGAGCCCGTCTCTCGGCCGTGCCCCGCCGCGCCTTGGCGGACCTGGCCGTCTACGTGGTGGAGCGCGAGTCGTGAGCGTTCTGGCCGGCGAGCGCGACACGTTCCGGGACGGAGCGGGCGCCCGGCCCGAGGGCCCAAGCGAGGCCGTCGACCTGCGCTCGGCGCCTGACGTCGGCTTGGCGGGCGCGGCACGCAGCGCGGAAGACGCCGTGCGCCTAGCCACCTCGCACCTCAAGGGGCTACAGCTACCAGGAGGTTGGTGGAAAGGCGAGCTCGAGACGAACGTGACGATGGACGCCGAGGACGTGCTTCTGCGGCACTTCCTGGGCATCCTTTCCCCAGAGACCCTGGCCCGGGCGGCGGCCCGGATCCGTTCGTTGCAGCGCCCCGACGGGCCGTGGGCCACTTTTTACAACGGCCCGGGCGAGCTGTCGGCCACCGTGGAGGCTTACGTCACCCTTCGCCTGGCCGGGGACGGCCCCACGGAGCCACACATGGCCCGGGCGGCCGGGCTGGGTACGAGACCGCGGGGGCGTCGAGTCGGCGCGGGTCTTCACCCACGTATGGCTGGCCATGGTGGGTTGCTGGGAATGGGGAAAGCTGCCAGTCGTACCACCGGAACTGGTCTTCGTCCCCCCGAACTGGCCGCTTTCCATTTGGTCGTTCGGGTGCTGGGCCCGCCAGACGATCGTCGCCCTGTCCGTGATCATGGCCCACAAGCCGTCACGTCCCCTCTCGTTCCGGGTCGACGAGCTCGAGTCAGGGGAGGCTCCCCGTCGGCGCCGGCTCGGGCCTGTGGCCCGCTGCCTTGTCGCCCTCGACAAGGTTTTGCACCGCTACGACGAGGTGGCGGAACAGTCGTGGCCAAAGCGGCTAATCAGGGGAGCGGCTCTGCGGGAGGCGGAACGATGGATCGTCGCCCGCCAGGAGGCCGACGGCAGCTGGGGCGGTATCCAGCCGCCCATGGTGTACTCGACCATCGCCCTCAGCTTGCAGGGCTACCCGCTCGACCACCCCGTCGTGGCGGCGGCGCTCACCGGCCTCGAGCGGTTCACGCTCGACGACGAGGCCGGCAGGCGCATAGAAGCCTGCCAGTCGCCCATTTGGGACACCGCTTTGGCCGTGATCGCACTGGTAGACGCGGGTGTGGCGCCCGACGACCCGGCGGTCGAGGCGGCCGTCGAATGGCTGGTTGCGAGAGAGGTGAAAGTAGTCGGGGACTGGGCGGTGCGGCGGCCCCAGCTCTCTCCCGGCGGTTGGTCCTTCGAGTTCGCGAACGTCAATTACCCCGATATCGACGACACGGCAGAGGTAGTCCTGGCCCTACGACGAGCCTTGGGCACCCCGGGCGGCGACGCCGCCTGCCGACGAGCCCTCGACTGGGTGGTCGGGATGCAGTCCAATGACGGCGGGTGGGGAGCCTTCGACGCCGACAACAACTCACAGCTCCCGATGCAGTTACCTTTCTTCGACTTCGGCGCCGTCATTGACCCGCCGACCGCCGACGTCACGGCGCACGTGGTGGAAATGCTCGCCCTTGAAGCCGGTCCCCTCCAGCCGGCCTGGCAGGAGGCGCTGAAGACCGGCGTCGACTGGTTGTCTTCGCACCAGGAACCCGACGGCTCGTACTGGGGCCGTTGGGGCGTCAACTACGTATACGGGACCGGCGCCGTGCTGCCGGCTCTTGTCGCCGCCGGAGTCCCCACCGGAGATCCGAGGGTGGCCGACGGCGTGCGCTGGCTCGTCGAGCACCAGAACGCCGACGGCGGGTGGGGCGAGGACCTCCGCTCCTACGTAGAGCCGGGTTGGGCGGGGCGAGGAGCGTCCACGGCCTCGCAAACGGCTTGGGCGCTGCTCGCCCTGTTAGCGGCGGACGAACGCGACAACCCGGCGACCGCGCGGGGCATCGAGTGGCTCGTCCGCAACCAGACCGATGACGGCACCTGGGACGAGCCTTGGTTCACGGGCACCGGGTTCCCCTGGGACTTCTCGTTGAACTACCACCTCTACCGCCATGTGTTCCCGTTGACCGCGCTGGGCCGGTATGTCCTGGGAACGGCCGCAGCCCAAGACGGCGGCCAGGCACAGGACGTCGCCGTGACCAGCCCGCACACTCCTGGCCCAGGCACGACGCCGCGCCTCATCGTCCTGGCCCCGCTGACGCTAGAACAGCTAGCCCTGGGGCCTAACGGCCAGGTCGGCCCGGTCAACGTGGTAGTCGAGCACATCGGCATGGGCCTGGCCAAAGCGGGCCGGGCCGCCGGCCGGTTGAGCGCCGCCCCGGCCCCGGCCGCTGTAGCTGTGGCCGGCATCGGGGGAGCTCTCACCGACGGCCTCGTCCCCGGTGACCTGGTGGTAGCGGACCGTCTGCTCGACGCCACCGGCAAAGAGGTCTCGCGGCTACCGTCGGCCTCGCTCCTGGCCGCCGAACTGCGCCGATCAGGCCTGCGGGCCAGGACGGGCACGGTAGTTAGCACCGACCACATCGTCACCGGACCGGAGAGGGCGGCCCTGTCGGCCCTCGGGGCCGACGTCGTCGATATGGAATCGACCGCGGTGGCGCAAGCGGGCTGGGCGGCCGTTCCTCTGGCCATAGTCAGGGCGGTATCCGACTCGCCCGGTGTCGAGCTGTTCTCGCTGGCCGGCGCACGAGGTGTCTTCAAGGCTCTGAGGGCGCTGCGTTCGTCGCGCCGAGTGCTCGCAGACTGGGCGGCAGCGGTAGGCCCGAAGGAAATTTTCCTAGCCGAGCCGCGGTCGTTTTGCGCTGGTGTGCGCCGGGCCATCGAGACAGTGGAGCGGGCCCTCGAGCGCTACGGGGCACCGGTGTACGTACGCCGCCAAATCGTCCACAACGCCCACGTGGTCTCCCGCCTCGAAGCCGCCGGGGCCGTCTTCGTGGAGGAGCTCGACGAGGTCCCGGACGGGGCCAATGTGGTCTTCTCGGCTCATGGCGTAGGCACGAGCGTGCGGGAGGAGGCGGCTCGTCGCCAGATGTCGACGATCGACGCCACCTGCCCGCTCGTCACGAAGGTGCACACAGAGGCGCGCCGGTTCAGCGCGGCTGGGCGCCAACTGGTGCTGATCGGCCACGCCGGCCACGACGAGATCGAAGGCACCTTGGGTACGGTCCCGGCGATTGCGCTGGTCAGCCGGCCTGAAGAGGTGGCCCGCCTCCAGCTCGACCCCGACCAGCCCACGGCCTTCCTGACCCAGACGACCCTGGCCACTGACGAAGTCAAGGACGTTGTCGCCGCGCTGGAGGAACGGTTCCTCGACCTCTCCCGTCCCGCGGCTTCTGACATCTGCTACGCCAGCCAGAACCGGCAGGAGGCGGTGCGCGAAATAGCGCCGGATTGCGACCTGGTGCTCGTGGTGGGCTCGCAAAACTCGTCCAATTCGAACCGTCTGGTCGAGGTGGCCAGGAGGGCGGGAGCGAGGGCCGAACTGGTGGACAGCCGAGCCGACCTGCGCCTCTCATGGCTGGCCGGGACGCGTCGGGTGGGGGTCACGGCGGGCGCCTCTGCCCCTCCCGAACTGGTTGAGGATCTGGTGGACTGCCTGGTCGGGCTAGGCCCTGCCTCTGTCATCGAGCGCTCGACCCGCAACGAGCACGTATCTTTTCCACTTCCCTTGGAGGTCCGTTGACATGGGCGTTCCCCTACGCCAGAGCATAAAGGTGGGTACTTACGTGGCGCGTCAGAAGTTGGCGCACCGGGACAAGTTCCCTCTGATCGTCGAACTGGAGCCACTTTTCGCCTGCAACCTCGAGTGCAGCGGCTGTGGCAAAATCCAGTACCCCACAGAGATCCTCCGAAAGAGGCTGTCCGTCGACCAGGCGGTGGCGGCCATCGAAGAATGCGGCGCCCCGATGGTGTCGATCGCCGGGGGCGAACCTCTTCTGCACCCCGAAATCGAAAAGATGACCAATGCTCTGCTAGAGCGCAAACGTTTCGTCTACTTATGCACAAACGCATTGTTGCTGGAGCGGAAGTTGGACCGCTTCAAGCCTCACCCGGCCTTTTCCTGGGTCATCCATATAGACGGGTTGAAAGAGCGCCACGATGAGTCCGTCAACCGCGATGGCACGTTCGAAAAGGCCGTGACGGCCATAAAAGCGGCCAAAGCAAAGGGCTTTCGGGTGGCTACGAACACCACGTTCTTTTCGACGGACTCGCCTCGTACCGTGCAGGACGTGCTCGATTTCCTGAACGACGAGCTCGAAGTGGACACGATGATGATCTCACCGGGGTACGCATATGAAAAGGCCCCCGACCAAGTGCACTTCCTCGGGGTCAACCAATCGACGACGCTTTTCCAAGAAGCTTTCGCCGGCAAGCGCAAGCACTGGCGCCTGAACCACAGCCCGCTCTTCCTCGACTTCCTCGAGGGCAAGGTCCAGTTCGAGTGCACGCCATGGGGGATCCCTTCGTATTCGGTCCTCGGTTGGCAAAGGCCGTGCTATTTGTTGGCCGATGGTTACACCGATACCTACCGAGAGCTCATCGAGACGACCGATTGGTCCAAGTACGGGCGAGGCCGCGACCCCCGTTGCCACAACTGCATGGCTCACTGTGGTTTCGAGCCCAGTGCGGTGCTCGCCACTGCGGGGAGCCTCCGCCAGTCTCTCCGCGCCATGGTCAACGCCCGCTAGTGACGGCCGGAGACCCAACCTCTTCGGCGGGCGCGTAGGACCCGTTCCCGATGGCGCCGGCCAGATCGCTGGCGGGGCTCAAAGTGTTGGTGACCGGGGCGTCCAGCGGGATCGGCGCGGCATTGAGTGCGGCCCTGGCCGAGCGCAGGGCCACAGTGTTCGGCACCGGTCGCGACGGTGCCGCTCTCGAGGAAGAAGGCGGCCACTTCTTAGCCAGCCTGGCCCGAGATCTGACCGAGGCGGGCGCTCCGGAAGCGGTCGTATCGGCGGCGGCCGCAGCCCTCGGCGGCATCGACGTGGTGGTCTCCAACGCGGGCGCGGGATGGGCTGGACCGTTCGAAGACATGTCCTCCGACGAGCTCGACTGGCTGCTAGACATCAACTTGCGGGCTCCGCTCCACCTGGCCCACGCCGCCGCTCCACACCTACGCCGCAGCCTCGCCGGTGGGCAGTTGGTGCTGATCGGCTCCATTGCCGGGCTGGTCGGAGTACCAGGCGAGGTCGCCTACTGCGCCGCCAAGGCCGGTCTGCGGGGCCTGGCCGAGTCGCTCCAGGCCGAGTGGAACGGCGCCGACGGAGGCGCCCCTGGTGCCCTTACGGTCACCCTCGTCAGCCCGGGCCCGGTCATCACCCCGTTTTTCGTCCGGCGCAACCGCCCGTACACGCGCTCGTGGCCGAAGCCCGTTCCGGTTGAAGTCGTGGCGAACAAGATCGTGGCCACCATCGAACGCCGGCAGCTGGACGTGATCGTACCTGCCTGGCTCGCCGTGCCGGCTCGTCTTAACGGCGGTCTACCTTCTCTTTACCGGCGGCTGAACCGGCGGCAAGAGTAGGGCCGCAACCAGGCTTTAGGGCGGGCGAGACTTGGGCGGGCCCACTGGCGGCGGCCTCCACTTGTACGATCGCTAGCGTGGCCGACGTCGAAGCCGCCGAACCGCCAGAGGCTGTGGCTGGTGCCAGGACCGAGAGCAGCGCCACCGTTGAGGACCGTCGCGGCACGAACGGGGACGGGCCAGGCGAAACCGGCTCGCCGCGCTTGGCGTGGGTCGACGAGGGTGTGCCAGGGCTATCGCGCACTGGCCTGAACGCGATCAAGGACAGGCTGGCGGCCGTCAACCCGCGCGTCTTGGCCTGGGCCACCTACGTCCCGCTAGCCCTGTTGACCATCGCCTATACGGTCCATTTCAGCGATGTCACCGTAGCTATGCTCCGCGCCTTCCAGCAGCCGGCGTACGACATGGCCATGCCCGATCAGGGGATTTGGTTGCTCAGCCGGTTCCATGACCCGTTCCTGACGGTGGCGGGCCGCAACCTCTTCGGGGACCACCCCTCCTTCATTTATCTCCTGCTGGTGCCGGTTTATTGGGTCTACCCGCACACTTCCGTGCTGCTCGTAGCTCAGGCATTGCTCCAGGCGGCCGGGGCCATACCCATTTATTTGCTGGCCCGCCACTTGCTACGTAGCTCTTTCCTGGCCACTTTGCTGGCGGCCGCCTACCTGCTGAGCCCCGTGCTACAGCAAACCGACCTCGAACAGTTCCACGTAGAGGCGTTCGAAACCCCCCTGATCGCACTGGGTATTTACGCCGCGGTGGTGTGGCGCCCGAAGCTCTTCCTCGTCTGCGTAGCCCTGCTGCTCTTGTGCAAAGAGGACGCCGCCCTTTATACGGTCCCCCTGGCCGCCTGGGTGGGCATCAGGCGAGACCGGAACGTTGGCCTTATCGCCATTGTCGCATCGGCCGTCGTTGCCGCCTTTGACAACCTCTTCCTCATCCCGGCGCTGATCGGTTATGCCAGCGCGCACGGGGGCCGGTTGCCGTTCGGCGGGCTGGGCGGGACACTTCGGGCCCTCGTGCGCCGGCCGGCTCAGTTCTGGGGCTACCTCACCTCCCAGGGCCGCCCTTGGTACTTGTGGCAAATGAGCTTCAGTACCGGCCTTGTTTTCCTCGTAGCCCCGGAAGTGGCAGCCATCGGCCTGCTCGAGTTGGGGGCCAACGTCATCTCGGCCTTTGGCTACCAGCACGAGATCCTGTACCACTACTCGATGCCTTTGGTGGCCGTGCTCGTGTGTGGGACCGTTTACGCCATCTCGCGGCTCCGTACTCGGGCGGCGCGACGCAATGCCACCGTTTTCGTGTTGGTTTGCGCCCTTTGGGCGTGCGTGCTCTGGGGGGCGGCCCCCTTTTCCAACGACGACGTGGCCGCTCCCGATACCAACACGCCGGCGCTAGTCGGGGCGCGCCAGCTGATGGCCGACATCCCGCCCAATGCGGCCATCTCGGTGGTGCAAAACTTCGTCCCTGCTCTCGACCACCGCACGGCTATATACATGTGGCCCAACCCGTTCCACCAGGTTTATTACGGCAACCCCAAGTACGACGGCACGGAACATCCCGTCGCTGATCGAATCCAGTACCTTCTCCTGCCGGCGTGCATCACCTGTGATGAAGGCACGGCCGCGTGGTCAAGCGTGTTCTACCGGGTGGTGCCCCAGTTCCGAGTCGTCGCCCGCAGCAGCTACGACGTCCTCTACAAACGCAAGAGCGCCTGAAGCCGGCCGCAGGGGTGGCCAGGGTGGCCAGGTCCGCAATCTGTGCGCGCTGCCGTCTCTAATCGCGACGCTGGCGCGCCCAAGTCCAGTCAACCCCTCCAGGTTGCCGGCAGGTTCAGGCAGACGGCAGGTTTAGCCTGCTCCCAGACGGCAGGTTCAGCCAGACGCCCTTTTACCGTCTCCGCCAGCCCGTTGTTCGCCGTCTTGGCGCACCCGCCCGCCGCCGTTAGCGGCCGCCACTGCGATCGCCGCCTCGCCACCCGCCTCCGCCGGCCGGGCGACCTCCGGCCGTCCTCGGCCCCGGTTCGTCAGCACCAGCCGCGACAGGTGGCCGAGGAACACCACGCCCTCTCGCAGGGTGGCCTTCGAGCGGCCTGCGTTACGAGGGCCAAAATCGAAGCCGATGTTGCGGACCGGGGCCGGCCTGGTGCGTACGGTCACTTCCAGCAGGATCTTGTAGCCCTGTGGTCGTAAGACTACGCCGTCGAGCAGCGACCGCCGGAAGGCGAACAGGCCGCTCATGGGGTCCTGCAGGGGCCGGCTCACGGGCACCACCAAATGGACCAGAGCGCGACAAACCCGGGACACGAACTGGCGCCCAGGTCCCGCCAAGCCGGCGTCCGCCCCCGCCCACCCATAACGGCTGCCCGCCACAAGGGCGGCTTCCCCGGACAGGACAGGGGCCACGAGGGCCGGCACCACCTCGGGAGGGTGCTGGAGGTCAGCGTCCATTACGACCAACACAGTGCCGCGGGCCAGCTTGAAACCCTCCTGTACGGCGCCGCCCAGGCCCCCGGGGCGGTTGCCCGCCTGGCGGTGAAGAAGCCGTACCGGGCGGCCGGCGTTCGTGAGACCGGTCACCACTTCTGGCGTCGCGTCGTCAGAGTCGTCGACAAATATCAGTTCCCAGCCATCTGACGTGCCCGCCAGAGCTGCGCTCAGGCGCTGCTCGAGGAGCGCGACGTTGGGCGCCTCGTTCCGGGTCGGGACAACGACCGACAAGACACAACGCGACTGCTTGTCGACCTCGACCTCGCCAGTAAGCGGGCTCTGTGCAGCGGCCGGCCCATCATTGGCTCCGCTTGTCACTGGGCCTCTGGCCCCGTCATCAGCACGAAACGTACTCAGTAAATGCGCACGATCCGCAACGTGTCGGTCACGGGTTCAGGATCGTGCAGCGAACCGGCCAGCACCACGACGATGTCCCCAGGCTTTACATAGCCCCCCTGGAACACTGCCTGCACGCCGAAACTGACGGCCTCGTCAGTCGACTTGGCCTCTGGCACCAGTACGGTGTCGACCCCCCAGCTGGTGGTCAGCTGGCGAGCGGTGAGGGGGAACGGGGTCGCGGCCACGATCGGCGCCGCCGGCCGGAACCGAGCAATGGCCCTGGCGGTAGCGCCAGTGTTGGTGCAGGCGACGATCACCGCCGCTTTTTCGTCCACGGACGCGCGCCATGCGGCGGCGCCAATGGCTGCCGTTATCCGGGCGCCGACGGCCCCCTCCGAAGCGAAGTGCTGGGCCGGGAGGTTCCGGCCCCACTGGTAGCTGTCGAACTCCATATCGGCCCGCCTGGCTATACGGGCCATGGTGGCGACGGCGCACACCGGGTCCACCCCGATGGCGGTCTCCCCGGAGAGCATGACGGCGCTCGTCCCGTCGAAGACGGCATTGGCCACGTCCGCCACTTCTGCCCTGGTCGGCACCGGCGAACTGATCATCGACTCGAGCATCTGGGTGGCCGTTATCACCGGCCGGCCCCAGGCCACGGCCGACAGAATGAGCTTTTTCTGTATGTGGGGTACTTCCTCCAGCGCCACCCGCACGCCCAGATCGCCGCGGGCGACCATGATCGTGTCGCTCACCCGCAGTATCTCCTCGATGTGCTCGAGCGCTTCGGGGGTCTCCATCTTGGCGCAAATGAGCACACCGGTGCCCGTGACGGCGCGGACCGCCTCCAGATCGGGGCCGGACCGCACGAAGGAAACAGCCACGCTTTCGATCCCCTCTTCCAGCAGGACCTCCAGCCGTTCCAGGTCCTCTGGCGTAGGCGTCGTGAGCGACAGCCTGGACGCCGGCGCAGTGACCCCGGGCCGTCCTTGCACCTTGCCCCCGGCGATAACCCTGACCTTCATCGAACTCCCGTCGCGTTCTTCAGCGATGAGCGACACGCCGCCATCGCCGAGGGCGACCCGGTCCCCCTCCTCGAGGGTCTCGACCAGCTCGGGTACCGACACGCCGATGACCTCCGCGCTGCTCCGAGGGGCGAGGGCCGCCGGGCAAAGCACGACCTGGCTGCCGGTGAGCAACGAGACGCCGCCTTCGGGGAACGGGGTGGTGCGGATCTCGGGCCGGGAGGTCAACCAGGATGGCGACTTCAGGCGCCGCTTTCCGAACGCGCCGCAGCCGCTCCACGGCATCGTCGATCGAGCCGTGCGCCAGAGGCAGGCGGGCGACGTCCATCCCCGCCTCCTGCATGGCCGCCAAGGTGGCCGGCTGGTCCGAGGCCGGACCGATGGTGGCGACGACCCGGGTCCGCCGCGGGGCTGCGCCAGACAACGATGGGAAGGAGTAGATGAACTTGCGCCTCCTGGCAGGGAGGGCCAGTCGAGACGGAGCCCCTCTTCAGTGGTGGCCTTATCGTTCACGGGGGCGGAGCTAGCTGCTTTGGCGTCTGTCACCCCACCAGCATTGCCGATCCAGACGGCCTGAGCGCGTGCAGGCCCAGCCGATTTCCCGCCGACGGCCGGCGAGGCCCAGCCGATTTCCGCCGACGGCCGGCGGGCCAGGCGATTTCCCGCCGACGGGCGGCGAGGCCCAGCCGATTTCCCGCCGACGGCCGGCGAGGCCCAGCCATCGCCGCTAATCCCCGGCCTCGGGGCTGTACGACGCCGCCACGGCAGGGTGGACGACTACGTGGTCGCGGACGTTGATGCCCTTGGCAAACCCGGGATCTTTCCGCGACAACCCGTCCAGCCCGAGGTCCGCCAGGCGGTGGAGGTAAGGCAGGGTGGCATTGGTCAGTGCCCGGGTGGAAGTAACGGGAACGGCGCCCGGCATGTTGGCGACGCAGTAGTGCAGCACGTCGTCGACCCAATACGTAGGTGCTTCGTGGGTCGTGGGCCGGGAAGTCTCGAAGCACCCGCCTTGGTCGATCGCCACGTCCACGATCACCGCGTGGGGGGGCATGCTCGAAAGCATGGCCCGGGTGACGAGCTTGGGGGCCGCCGCTCCCGGTACCAACACCGCCCCTATAACGGCGTCCGACGAGGCGAGTTGCTCAATAACACTGTGCGCATCGGACATCAAGGCCCGAACGGACCCTTCGAACCGTTCGTCCAGGTACCGCAGGCGCTGGTCCGACCGTTCCAGGATGGTGACCTCCGCCCCCAGGCCCCGGGCCACGCGAGCCGCATAGACACCGACTACGCCCCCACCGAGCACGAGTACTCGGGCCGGCGCCACCCCCGGTGCTCCGCCCGCGAGGATGCCGCGCCCACCCATGGGCGTCGTCAGGTACTGGGCGACAACTTGGCCGGCCAGCCGCCCGGCGATCTCGCTCATCGGGGCGAGCAAAGGCAAGTGGCCGTCGGGGCCCTCGACGGTCTCATAAGCCACACCCGTAGCCCCCGAGCGGACCAGAGCCGGCCGTTAGGGCCGGATCCGCAGCCAGGTGGAGGTAAGCGAAAACGATGAGCCCTTCGTGAAGGAACGGGAACTCCGCTTCGATAGGTTCTTTGACCTTGACCAACAGATCCACGTCAGCCCAGATTTTCGCCGCATCGTCGACCACCAACGCCCCCGCCCCGAGATACGCGTCGTCGGGGAACCCAGAACCCTCACCCGCAGCTTGCTCCACCAGCACGGTGTTACCGGCTCCGACGAGCTCGGCCGTGCCGGCGGGGGTCAGGGCCACCCTCCACTCCGCCGGCTTGATCTCTTTTACAACGCCTATGCGCATCGAGCGAACCTCCGGCCAGTGCCGCCGCAGCTTACCGTGGCTCGGTTTGCTGCCTTAATAGTGATGTGGCGAGAAGGACGCTTGATAAGGGAAATATGAGCCGACCCCTCTGGCAGTGCCCGGGCCCTCCTGGACGCCAAAGGCGCCAGGGGTCACGCCGGTCCGATGACGATCAGGAGGTCTCCTCCCTCGACGGAGGCGAGTTCGGGTACAGCCAACCGCTCAACCGTGCCGGCCACTGACGTCGTGATCGGGGCCTCCATTTTCATGGCCTCGATAGTGGCTACGGTCTGCCCGGCCTCGACACGGTCCCCAGCGCGGACAGTGAGGGTGACCGCACCGGCGAACGGGGCGGCCACGTGGGCCGGGTTGTCCGGCTGAGCCCGTTCGCCGGGGGGACGGGTCTCCTTTACGGAGCGGTCCCGGACAGTGACGACGCGGGGTTGCCCGTTCAGCCGGCTGAACACCGAGCGAAAGCCCCTTTCGTCCGCTTCGCCGACGGCATCGAGAGCCAGGTACAAAGAAACGCCGGCGCCCAGGGCCACCTCGATCTCCTCGCCCGGCGCCAGGCCATAAAAGAATGCAGAGGTGGGCAAGACCGACAGGTCACCGAACTGGCGGACGGCTTCCTCGTAGTCCCGGTTCGGGCCGGGGAAAAGAAGCGAGTTGAGCATGTGCCGCAATTTCTGTGGACCAGACTGGGGGTCAGCCAGCACAGCCCTGGCCTCCGGCGGGAGGTCGAGGTCCCGCGGCGGGGCCTTTTTCCCCTGTAGAGCCTTGGTACGGAAGGGCTCAGGCCAACCTCCGGCCGGCACTCCCAGCTCCCCCGAAAGAAACCCGATGACGCTGTCGGGGAGGTCGAAACTGGCCGGGTCCCGCTCGAAATCGGCCAGGTTCGCATTTGCGCCGCACAAATAAAGGGCGAGGTCCCCCACCACCTTGGAGCTGGGTGTGACTTTTACGATGTTCCCGAGGATGCGGTTGGCCTCGGCGTAAAGGTCCTCGACCATCTCGTAGCGGTCGCCGAGCCCAAGGGCAATGGCCTGCTGGCGCAAGTTGGATATCTGGCCGCCCGGCATCTCGTGACGGTAAACGCGGGTTGTAGGCGCCCCCGTGCCGCTGTCGAAAGGCCGGTACAACTGGCGCACCGATTCCCAGTACGGTTCGAAAGCCTCGATAGAGGCGAGCGACAGGCCGGTCGCCCTGGGCGTGTTATCGGTGGCGGCCACAATGGCGCCGAGGGACGGCTGGCTGGTCGAACCGGCCAAAGGCCCGAGCGCCCCATCGATGGCGTCAACGCCGGCCTCGACCGCCGCCAGGTAGGTCGCCAGTTGCCCGCCGGCGGTGTCATGGGTGTGCAGGTGCACGGGGAGCTCGAAATTTTCCCGCAGTGCAGTAACAAGGGTGCGGGCGGCTGGAGCTCGTAAAAGCCCGGCCATATCCTTTATGCACAATATGTGCACGCCGGCCGTCACCAATTGGTCGGCTTTGCGCAAATAGTAATCGAGCGTGTACAGGTGCTCGGATGGGTCGGCCAAGTCGCCCGTGTAGCAGACGGCGCCTTCGGCCACCTTGCCTGTCTCGAGGATCCCTTTTATGGCCGGCAGCATCTGGTCGACGTCGTTGAGGGCGTCGAAAACACGGAAAATGTCTACCCCGGTCCGGGCCGCTTCCTTGACAAACGCAACTGCCACTTCATCGGGGTAGGGGGTGTAGCCGACGGTGTTGCGCCCCCGGATAAGCATTTGCAGGCAGATATTCGGGACAGCCTCGCGGAGGGCGGCAAGACGCTCCCACGGGTCCTCTTTCAAAAACCGGAGGGCGACATCAAAAGTGGCCCCGCCCCACGCCTCGAGCGAGAGCAGCCCCGGCAACATCTGGGCAAAATAAGGGGCTCCCCGCAGCATGTCCTCGGTCCGCAGCCGGGTGGCGAGGAGGGACTGATGGGCGTCCCGGAGCGTAGTGTCTGTGACCGCGACCTGTTGCTGCCGGCGGAGCCGATCGGCGAAACCGCCCGGGCCCAGCTGGTCGAGGACTTGACGGCTGCCGGGGACCAGGCCGGCGGCAGCCTCTCGGCGGGGACGGCCGACGCTCGGCTGGGTGGGTAGCGGGGGAAGCTTGTCCTTCGGTTCAGCCACCTTTGGCGCCGGCCCGTGAGGGCGGTTGACGGTGACGTCTGCCAAGTAAGTCAGCAGACGGGTCCCCCGGTCGGCGCCACTGCGCCGGTTGAGGAGCGCCGGCCGTTCGTCGATGAACGAAGTGCTCAGGTGGCCGGCCATGAAGTCCGGGTCCTCCAGAACGGCCTGGAGGAAGGGGATGTTGGTGGCTACACCCCTGATCCTGAACTCGGCCACGGCTCGCTTCGCCCTCGACACCGCTTCCGAAAAGCTGCGGCCCCGGCACGTGAGCTTCACCAGGAGCGAATCGAAGTGAGGCGACACGTCGGCTCCGACGTAAGTGCAGCCGTCCAGGCGCACCCCGTGGCCGCCCGGAGAACGGTATGTCGTGACGCGGCCCGTGTCGGGGCGGAAATTCTGCGCCGGGTCCTCGGTCGTGATCCGGCACTGGAGCGCCGTCCCCGTCAACTCGATGGCATCCTGAGAGATACCGAGGTCCGCCAGGGTGGCGCCAGCGGCTATCTGGAGCTGGGCCTGGACGATGTCCACGGCCGTGACCTCCTCGGTGACGGTGTGCTCGACCTGGATGCGCGGGTTCATCTCGATGAACACGTAGCTACCGTCGGGGGCAACCAGGAACTCGACCGTGCCGGCGCTCCGGTAACCGACGGCCCGGGCGAACCTGACGGCGTCCGCCCAGAGCCGCTCCCGGACCGCGGTAGGGAGGTTGGGAGCCGGGGCGATCTCCACCACCTTCTGGTGCCGGCGCTGGACGGAGCAGTCCCGCTCATAGAGGTGGACCACGTCGCCAGCGCCGTCGGCCAGCACCTGCACCTCCACGTGGCGCGCCCCTTCGACGGCCGCCTCCAAGAAGACCGTGGGATCGCCGAAGGCGGTGGCCGCCTCTCTCGTCGCCGATTCGACCGCCGCCCGGAGGTCGCCAGGGTCGGCCACCCGCCTGAGCCCCCGGCCGCCGCCACCGGCGGCTGCCTTCACAAAGAGGGGGAAGCCGACGTCGCCCCCGGCAGCCACGAGGTCGTCCACGTCGTCCCACGGCCCGGCGCTAGTCAGGACGGGGATACCCGCCGCCGCTGCTTGCTCCTTGGCCACCACCTTGTTGCCGGCGAGGGCAAGGACTCTGGCCGGCGGGCCGACGAAGGTTAGCCCTGCTTCTTCACAGGCCCGGGCCAGCTCGGGGTTCTCGGACAGGAAGCCGTAGCCTGGGTAGATCGCGTCCGCTCCGCAGCGCTGGGCGACCTCGATCAGATCCGGGGATATCGAGATAAGCCCGGAGGGGGTGGCCGCGTTCGCCTATCTCGTAACTCTCGTCCGCCTTTTGCCGG
This sequence comes from uncultured Acidimicrobiaceae bacterium, assembly GCA_963807395.1. Lineage (GTDB taxonomy): Bacteria > Actinomycetota > Acidimicrobiia > Acidimicrobiales > Palsa-688 > Fen-671. The sequence continues at coordinate 185,411 of CAWEBW010000018.1, read as the reverse complement.
TGGAGGGAGTACCGGTCCTCGTAGGGGAACACAGCCACGGAGGTATAGCCGAGCTCGTTGATAGCCCGGAAGGCCCGTACGGCGATCTCACCTCGGTTGGCGACCAGCACTTTGCGCACTTGAGCGAGAGTATCTTGCCCGGGTGAGAACGCCGAAAGGAGGGGCCGAAGGGCGGGGCCGGTGGGCGGGGGCCGCAGGGCGGGGGTCTCACCGCCGACGGCGAGGGGGCCACGGGGCGCCCTCTTGAGCCACTTTGCCGGTTCCCGGTGCAGCCGAGCGATCTCGTCGCGCTTCGCTGCATAGACAGCACTCGAACGCAACAACAAGCTCTCACCGCACCGAGAAACGCCGCTGAAGACCAAACTTGTGCAGTGGAATGTTATGAAATAGCATGTAAAGTATGAGCCGTATTGCTACACGCGAACTGGCCCGCCGCTTTCCGTGACCAGCATGGCGTCATCAGCCGCTCGCAGCTTCATGCCCTCGGCGTCAGCAGTCGTACAGTCCAGCGGAGGTTGGCCACCGGCGAGTGGGAAAGGCTGAGCTCCAAAACAATCCGGCTGGCCGGCTCCGGTCATACCCCAGAACAGGACCTCTTCGCCCTTTGCCTGACGGCCGGGCCGGAGGCGATCGCCTCACACCAATCGGCCGCTTGGCTCTGGCAGTTCGCCGGAGCTCCTGAGGTACACGCTGTCACTGTCCCTCGCGGCCTCTCGAGCCGGGCCGTCATGGGGGAAGTGCACCGACCGACGGACTTCCCGGTCCACGTCGTCACCGTGAGGGGCATCCCGTGCACCAACCCCCTGCGCACAATTGTCGACGTCGCCGCCGTGACGTCGCCCGAACAACTGGAGCGCATAGTCGACAGTGCGCTCGCCAGCCAAGTGGTATCCATGCAAGCGATCGAAACCGAGCTCGACCGGCTGGCCCGGCAGGGACGACGCGGCGTCGATGCGCTCCGGTCGGCACTGCGGTGGCGAAAGAGAGCGGGCCTCGCCCATCCGAGCGTCCTCGAAAGCCGCGTCCTCCGCCTTCTCCATCGGGCCGGCATAAAGCCGCTCGCCGTAGAAGTCAAGACGGGCCACGACCTTTCCTATCGCGTCGATATTCTGCTTCGGCCCGGCCTCGCCCTCGAAGTCGATGGGTACGCCTACCACGCCAGCCCCGAGCAGATGACCGAGGATGCCCGGCGGCGGAACCGGTTGCACCTCAGCGGGGTACAGGTGCTCGTCTACACATGGAAAGACGTGCTTTACGATGGCCACCGGGTATTGGCCGAGGTCAGGCTGGCGTTGGCCCAGTACTCCGCCTCAACGAGCACGCAGTCTTCGTTTGCTGGGTGACCGGGACGGTTACGCTGGTACGACCTGGCGAAGTCCCTCGACGACCCATTCGGTGCTTTGTTTCCCCGCCAGCTCAGGCGGGGTCCGGCAATCAGGCTGCGGGACCCGTCGTCCTTCCCGGACGGCCGCTTCCCAAGCGTCGCCCCATTCCGACTCCACCCTCACCACACCGTTGCCGAGGTCCGTCGCCCTCCGCCACGAACCCAGTAGCCTCCATCCCACCTCGGCCAGCACGGCTCGCTCAACCGCCTGCTGTTCGGGCGACCCCAGGGTGGCGCATCCTCTGTAACGACCGAGCCACTCTCCGGGTTCTCCTTCGCCTAAGGCCGCCGCCCGTAACAGCGCCTCGTCGGCCCAGGCCCACATAGTGCCGGAAGGCAACAGGATGGACGTAGGGGCAAAGCGGTGACCGCCGGTATGGCTGGTGCGCCACAGCCGTACCCCGGGCTCCGAGGTCGAAAAGGAGCTGAGCGAAAGCCGGCTCACCAGGTCCATCCCGCGTGCCCCGCAGCACGCGTCGCGCCGGCCATGAGTGCAGACCAGTACGTCGATAACCTCTGAACCTTCGTCGCCAGAGCCCTCGACGCTTTCGGCCCCACTCAGCAACTCCGCTGCCGCCGCGGCCAGCGCACCCGGCTCCACGGCTCGTTCCGAGCGCACCAAGGGGCCAGCCCAACCGGGCCGTACCGACCGATAACAGATCAGCCGGCGCAGGGTCTCAGGCCGTGTGGCCTTCGGAACCTCTGTCCGAGACAGCCAGGTCCTCTTGGTCGACCGGGATGACCGTTTGCACCCTGAGCCCGGCGGATGCCGCTAATTTCGCCGTCTCGACCAGCTCGGGGAGGGAAGAAACGTCGAAGGGCCAGGGCAGGGCTTGCTCGATAAGGAGAAAACCCTGATATTGACCGGCACTACCCACCGGGTCGAGGTGCTGGCTCTTGGCCCAGTCGCTACACGCGGGCGAGCTGAGGGGAGACTGGACCAACGAACCGTCGCTATCAGGCATAGCACCAGAGACTAGAGGCACTCGGCGGCGGCCCGGCACACTGGACCGGGACCAAAGCGCTGGGGCCTAAATCTCAGGTTCACTGCCAGCGGCCTCACGGGACCGCATAGGCGTAGATGGGCATCCCGTTGGCAAAGAATGATTGCGCCGGCAGATAGGGCCCATTCACCAGCACTGAAGTCCAGTTGTGCGGGCCGGGGCCGGCATCTCCCTCGACCGTGTCGATCGCCCCGTCAGGCCAGACCTGGGCCACCACTCCGACATGGGGCGAGGCGGCCACACTTTGCGGCCCGGTGCCGTAGAGCACCAGGTCGCCCGAGACCGGCCTCCTGGTAGCGGGGACCACCGCCGTGTGCCGCCGTGCCCAGTCGTAAACGTCACCCACAAACGCATAACGCGGGATCGGTATGCCCGCCTTCTCCCAAACCCAGGTGGCGAACAGCGAGCACCACTCCTCGCACGGGCCATACGGGTTGCAATAGTTTTCGCCGTCTTTGCTGGGGCCGAGCTGGCTCGCAGCAATGTTCACGATGCTACGGCTGGCCGCGTCCGGGTGGTTGAGGCTGACCGGGAAGGCCTCGGCGTCGAGGAGCCAGTACCCTCCGCCAGCCGGGCTGGCCACTATCCCGGAAATAGGTGGCCGCGGCACCGCCGTGCTGTTGCCACCAAGGTTAGGGGCGTCGCCAAATGCGTCGACCTCCCCGTCCCCGCACACGAGCCAGTAACCGAGCCCGTCCTGGGTTACGGCGATACCGTCGACCGGCGGGTGGCCCCTCATCCCGCCCAGACGAGGAGCGTCGCCGTAACGGGTCACCTCGCCGCCTCCCTGGACGATCCAGTAGCCATGGCCGTCAAACGAAGGCGCGATGGCAACAATCGGTATGTTGTGCAAATTGGTAGCACCGAGGGAGCCGTAGTAACCGGCGTCGCCGAAGGCGTAAACCTCCCCGTGGCTGGCGACCATCCAATAACCCTCGCCGTCAGGCGTGGGCGCAAAACCCACTATCGGTTCGGGTAGATCCTTTTCACCGGGCGAGCCGTAATATCTTGCGTCACCAAAGCCGTAAACGGCGCCGTCGATTGACACCAACCAATAACCACCCCCGTCAGGCGTCGTGGCCATGGCAACAATCGGCGCGAACAGCTTAAGGGCTGAAGTCCCTCCGAAGTACTTGGCGTCGCCGTAAGCCAGGACGCCGCCGTCCGCCCCGACCAGCCAATAACCCTTCCCGTCCGGTGTGGCGGCCATAGCCACGATCGGGGCCGCCAAGTCCGCGTTGGTGGGGCTGCCAAAAAACTGAGCGGACCCGTACGTCAGCACCCCGCCGTCTTTGAAGAAGCCTCCTGCTTGCTCGACGTCCAGGCGTTCGGCTGCATTTCGGCCGCCCTGGGCAGGGGATGGTGCCGTGGGGCTCGGACCAGCTGCACTCGACAGAGCGCCCGCCGGCCCAGACACCAACGCGGTCAGCAAAATTGTTGATACCATCGCCGCCCTGACTCGCATGGCCTAATGTTTAGCACGCAGCTCTAAGCGCCACCACCAGCGGCGGCCAATTGGCGCAAATTACGCGGCTGCGCTCACGTCGCGCTTTTCGGGCGCAATCTATGGAATTCGTCGCGTTTCAACGCTAAAACGGCGACCGAACGCGACGAGACCGCCTTAGTGCACCAAGATATACTGGAAAACAACGTTTTTCCATTGCTTCAAACGCCGACCGTGAACTTATGAGTGCTTTGCGCTCCGAATCCTGAGAGTAACATGAAGAAATGCGACAGCCTGCCGCCACTAGGACGAGGTCAGTGCGATGTGCCGGCAAAAGGTCCCGTGCAGAAGGCCGGCGGCGGAAATGACCAGACGGCAGCCTGAGAGCCAGCCCGACGAGAAGCGCGACTGGTGTCATGCACCGCGGCAACCCGCCCTGTCCCAGTCCACACATGTGGTAGCGGATCTCGGTAGGTTCTTTGGCGTGGCACATGTGGCGCACGAGGTCTCATGGCATCGCCACCAGGAGGCGCGCCTGGCACAACCCGCTCGGGCGGTCGAAGTCAGGTCGTCAGGCACCGGCGACACGGCGGCGGGGAGGACCAGGCCGTGGTAGACCACGAGGTCCGGACGCACAAGAGCTCCGAGGCGTTGCCGCGCGAGCAGCAGTTGGCCTGGAAGCTGGCCGAGGTGGCAACCGACGAGGTGCCCGTGGAACCGGAAGTGGCCGAGATGGTGGTCAACCGGCTCATCGACGACGCCGGGGTGTCCGTCGCCGCCCTACGGCGACGGCCAGTGGCAAACGCCCGCGCCCAAGCCCTGCCCCACTTGCTCCAGCCTGGTGCGGCCGTTTTCGGGTGCGGCAGCCAGGCCTGGGTGTCACCTGAATGGGCGGCGTGGGCCAACTGCGTCGCCGTCCGGGAACTCGACTTCCACGACACCTTCCTGGCCGCCGAGTACTCTCACCCGGGCGACAACATCCCGCCCCTCGTGGCGGTGGCCCAGCACGCCGGCTGTGGGGGCCACGACCTGGTAAGGGCGGTGGCGACTGCCTACGAGGTGCAAGTAGACCTCTCGCGAGGCATCTCGTTGCACGCTCATAAGATCGACCATGTCGCCCACCTCGGCCCATCAGTGGCGGCCGGTCTCGGCACTCTGTTGAAACTGCCGACCGAGGTGGTTTACCAGGCGATAGGCCAGGCGCTCCATACCACGACAGCCACCCGCCAGTCACGAAAGGGCGAGATCTCCTCATGGAAGGCGTACGCCCCCGCCTTCGCGGCCAAGGTCGCCGTCGAGGCGGTGGACCGAGCCATGCGGGGCGAGACGTCGCCAGCCCCGATTTACGAGGGCGAGGACGGGGTCATCGCCTGGCTGCTGGACGGGCCGGACGCCAGCTACCGGGTACCATTGCCGTCGCCCGGTGAGCCAAAAGAGGCGATCCTGCGCACTTTTACGAAGGAACATTCCGCCGAGTACCAGGCCCAGGCCCTCATCGACCTGGCCAGGCGCTTGCGGCCCCGGGTCACGGATTTGAGCCAAGTGCGGTCGATCAAGATCTACACCAGCCATCACACCCACAACGTCATCGGGACCGGCTCGGGCGACCCGCAGAAATTCGACCCCGCCGCCTCACGTGAGACGCTCGACCACTCCCTCCCCTACATTTTCGCCGTCGCCCTCGAGGACGGCACCTGGGACCACGAGGAGTCGTACGCGCCCGAACGCGCCCGCCGGCCCGAGACGGTCGAGCTGTGGGGCAAAGTGACCACCGAAGAGGGCCCGGTCTGGACAGAGCGGTACCTGGCCGGCGAGGCCTTCGGGGGCCGGGCTGTCCTCGAGTTGGCCGACGGGAGCGTCATTGAAGACGAGATCGCCGTCGCCGACGCCCATCCCCTCGGCGCCAGGCCGTTCGGCCGGGCGGAATACGGCGACAAGTTCCGCGGGCTCGCCGAGGGCACCCTGAGCGCCGACGAACAGGAGCGGTTCCTGTCCTTGGCCGAAGTGCTGCCCACCCTCGACCCGGAGGAGGTCCGCGAGCTGAACGTGAGAGTGCCCGGGCTCACAGAGGAGACGCTGCGGGGAGGTCTGTTCTGATGTTCCACTCGGCCACCCCTGCCGGCGAGAAGCGTCAGGCCCTTCGTGACGGGCTCGGCTCCGGCCGGCTCTTGAGGTTCCCCGGTGCCTTCAACCCGCTGTCCGCCATGCTCATAGACCGCCTCGGGTTCGAGGGGGTCTACGTGTCGGGGGCGGTGATATCTGCCACCCTCGGCCTCCCGGACATCGGCCTCACCACTCTGACTGAAGTCGCCGGCCGCGCCCACGAGATCGCCCGCACCACCTCCTTGCCGACCCTGGTCGACGCCGACACCGGCTTCGGCGAGCCTCTCAACGCCGCCCGCACGGTACAGGTGCTCGAAGAACTCGGCGTCGCCGGCTGCCACATCGAGGACCAGGTCAACCCCAAACGGTGCGGCCACCTCGAAGGTAAAGAGGTCGTCCCCGCCGAACAGATGCGGCGGCGGATCGCGGCAGCCGCAGACGCCCGGCGTGACGGCCGCTTCGTGATCTGCGCTCGAACGGATGCTCGGGCCATCGAAGGCCTGAGCGCGGCCATCGACCGGGCCAAGTCATACCTCGACGCCGGCGCCGACATGATCTTCCCGGAGGCTCTAGAAGGCACGGACGAGTTCGAGAGGTTCAAAAAGGCCGTCGACGCCCCCGTGCTTGCCAATCTGACCGAGTTCGGCAAGACTGACCTGCTCGACGTGAGCACGCTCGCCTCGGTCGGCGTGAACATCGTGATCTACCCGGTTACGCTATTGCGGCTGGCCATGGGGGCCGCCGAACGTGGGCTTCGCGAGCTTGCTTCCGAAGGCACGCAGAAAGGCTTAGTTGGGCAAATGCAATCTCGGGCACAGCTGTACGACCTGCTCGGGTACGACGATTACACGGCATTCGACGCCAAGTTGGGAGAACTGTGAGCGGACCGACCGAAGTCAAACGGGGCCTGGGCGGGGTTATAGCGGACACGTCCGCCGTCTCCGTCGTCGACGAAGAGTCCGGCTCGCTGCTCTACCGGGGCTACCCGGTACCAGAGCTGGCGGCGTGGTGCAGCTTTGAAGAGGTTGCTTACCTCATCTGGTACGGCGAACTACCAACCACCTCGCAACTCGAAGACTTCGAGGCGGCAGAACGTTCCCGGCGGCAGGTGCCGGACGGGCTCTCCCTCGCTCTTTCGAGCCTGCCGTTGACGTGCCACCCGATGGACATCCTGCGGACGGCAGTCAGCTATCTCGGCGCACAGGACCCGACCGAAGATGACCCTTCTGTCGAAGCAGAACTAGGAAAATCGTTGGACCTATGGGCCAAGCTGCCCACCATCGTCGCCGCCGAACAGCGCCGCCGGCACGGGCAACCCCCGATCGCGCCGGACCCCGACCTTTCGTTTTGCGAGAACTTCTTTTACATGTGCACCGGGCAGGTGCCAGACAAAGAAGTCGTCCGGAGTTTCGAGATCTCAATGGTGCTGTACGCCGAACACGGGTTCAACGCGTCGACGTTCACGGCCCGGGTCATCACGTCCACCTTGTCAGACCTCTACTCCGCGGTGACGGGAGCCATCGGGGCCCTGAAGGGACCACTTCACGGCGGGGCGAACGAAGCCGTGATGGGCATCTTTACCGAGGTGACGACGCCCGACCAGGTCGACGACTGGCTGTCGAGCACGCTGGCTTCGGGCCAAAAAGTCATGGGTTTCGGCCATCGGGTATACAAGCACGGCGACAGCCGTGTGCCGACAATGCGCGCCTCTCTCGAACGCTTGGCCAACACGACTGACAAGGGCCCCCAGCTGATGGGTGTTTACGACCGGCTCGAACAGGCAATGCAAGAAAGCAAAGGGCTTTATCCCAACCTCGATTACGCCACCGGTCCGGCGTATTACTTGATGGGCTTCGACATCCCGACCTTTACCCCGATTTTCGTGATGAGCCGGATCACCGGATGGACGGCGCACATTATGGAGCAAAGGGCGAACAACGCGCTCATTAGGCCGCTGTCGGCGTACGTAGGGCTACCTCGGCGGCGACCTGCCCACTTCGACCACGGGGAAATTGGCCTGAGTGGCGGCCGACCGAGAGCAGCCTCAGCGTCGGTCAACCCTCGCACGGGTTGGTGAGCGGGTTCTTGGCCCCTGAGACTCCAACGCCGGCGCCCGCCCTCGAGCGCCCGGCTTCACCGGCCCCTGCTAATGGTGTCAGCTCGCCGGCGGGAGCGGAGCCGGAGGGCCAGGATGCTCTCGTCGGTACCGCCCCGGCGACCGCGGCTGCGCCACTCTCACGCCCCGCCTTGCGCCGGGGCCGGGCGACATGGCAGGAACTGCTCGTCGTGCTGGCGTTTTCGACTTTCCTGGCCGCACTTCTGTACCACAATGCCTGGCGGCACCCCTTCAGTACCCAGGTCGGCGTGTTCGGCGACGCCGACGAGTACTCGTGGTTCCTCGCCTGGGTGCCCTACGCCATCGGGCACGGCTTGAACCCACTGGCCAGCACGTTCGTCAATTTCCCCCACGGGGTCAACTTGATGTGGAACACATCGGTGGTGCTGCCGAGCTTCCTAATGTCGCCCGTCACCGTTATTTTTGGCGCCGCGTTCTCCTACAACGTCCTGGCCACGGCTGCGCCTGCGCTCAGCACGACCTTCGCTTACATGGCCTTCCGGCGCTGGACCTCCCCCGTACCCGCCTTTGCGGGCGCCCTCGTGTTTGGTTTTTCGTCCTTCATCGTCGCGCAATCAGTCGGGCACCTCGCTCAAACTCTGGTCATGAGCGCGCCGCTCTTGTTGATCGTGCTGGACCGGCTCTTTGTCGTGCAGTCGAGCAAACCGTGGCTCGACGGGCTTTTGCTTGGTGCTCTAGCGTGGGCCCAGCTGCTGACCGGGGAGGAAATCCTCGCGTTCGAGGCCGTCGCGGCCGCCATCGGGCTGATCGTGCTGGTCGCCATCAACGACCGCGCCATCTTGTCGCACGTGCGGTACGCGACCAAAGGGTTAGTGGTGGCGGGCGGCTCGTTCGTGGTGCTATCGGCGCCGTTCCTGGCCTATCAGTTCCTCGGCCCTAACCGGGTGCAAAACGCCCACGCCAAGAACGCCTACGTAAACGACTTACTCAACTTTGTAATCCCGACCAGCCTGGCTAAGTTTGCCCCTACGGCGGCGCTCAACCTCAGCGACCAGTTCCGGCCCCAGAATCTCGCTGAGCAGGACGCCTACATCGGCATCCCACTCCTTCTGTTCATCGTCCTTACCCTTGTTATCGCCAGGCGTCGCCGGGTTACGTGGGTGGCCTTTTCGGTAGGCGTCGGGACCGCCATCCTGTCGATGGGCCCGTCGCTCCATGTGCTTGGCACCACCACCACGTTCGAGCTGCCCGATGCCTGGCTGCAAGACCTCCCTTTGTTCCGTAACGTGCTGCCCGACCGGTTCACATCCATGATGTTCCTCAGCGCGGGTTGGCTCGTGGCCATCGGGTTGGAGGAACTCAGGCGGTTCAAGCTGCCTCTGAAAGCGCCGGCGTGGGCACTGGCCGCGCTCGGCCTGGTGGCGCTATTCCCTATCACGGCTTACCCCGCAGCCGCGAGCCCGATGTACACCGCGTTCGACAGCGGTTTGGCCTGCCCACACCCGACGTCTGGCCCGCAGTTGTCCCCGCGGCCGGTAGCACTGGTATTGCCAGCCATGGATGAAATGGCGCTGCGCTGGCAGGCCGAGGCGAAGTTCTGCTACGCCATGCCGACCGCTACCGGCATGGCCGGTACGAACGCCGGGGACATCGGGAACCAACGGCTGATGCTGACCGTCGGCCAGCCCGGTCAACCATTGCCGGTATTAACTCCCGCGGTCAGGGCACGGGCCGCCGCCGACCTCAGGGCGTTGGACATAAAAGAGATAATCGTTGCTCCCGAGTACCCCTATTCGGGTGTGCCGGCGTGGGACCCGAACGGCCAGGCCCAGCTAATAGCGTGGTTGGAAGGGCTGCTCGGGCAGGTCCCGGTCAATAGCCATGACGCCTATTTCACCTATGTCTGGAAGAACCTCCCCCCCAACAGCTACATCGCCACGGGGCATGTGGCCAACGTGCCCGGCGCGCTTTGAGGGCTCCCGCGATACCTGGCGTCTGTACCTGAAGAGAAACGTGCCTAGACCAGTCCGACGGGACAGAGCACTCAGGCATGCCCCCTGAATCTCCCACGCCGGCGCCGGCGGTGCGCTTTGCCGGGCAGCAAGCCACTCTTGGCACAGCGACCCCGACGGCAGCCGAGGAAACCCCCCAACACGAAGCCGCCAGTCAGGCGCACCAGACCGCGCTCGCGCCAATAGGGCCGCCCAGGGCGGCGCCGCGAGGCCGGACCACTTGGCAGGACGGGCTGGTGGTGCTGGCTTTGTTCAGCTTTCTGAGCGCACTTCTATGGCATAACGCCTGGGTCAAACCCTTCACCACTCAAGTCGGCGTGTTCGGGGACGCGGATGAGTACGCCTGGTTCCTCTCGTGGATGCCGTACGCCATCGGTCACGCGCTCAACCCGTTGGGGAGCGCATTCGTGAACTTCCCTCAGGGGATCAACTTGATGTGGAACACATCGCTGCTGCTGCCGAGCTTTCTCATTTCGCCAATCACTGTGATTTTCGGTGCCGCATTTTCTTACAATATCCTGGCCACGGCAGCACCGGCCCTCGGCGCTACGTTCGCGTTCGTGGCGTTCCGCCGATGGGCTGGCCGTTTGCCCGCCCTGGCCGGCGCCCTCGTCTTCGGCTTTTCCCCGTACATGGTCTCGCAATCCGTCGGTCACCTCGCCCAGACGTTGATAATGACGGCACCGCTATTCCTAATAGTCCTTGACCGGCTCTTGGTGGTACAAGCAAGCACACCTTGGCTCGATGGCTTGTTGTTGGGCGCCCTGGCGTGGGTGCAGCTACTGACGGGCGAGGAAGTGCTCGCCATGGAGGTGGCGGCGGCCGTTATCGCCGTGATTGTGCTGTGCGCGCTAAACGACCGGGCCATTTTCCCTCACGTCCGATACGCGGTAAAAGGACTCGTGGTGGCGCTCGGGTCATTCTTCGCACTGGCACTGCCCTTCCTGGCTTACCAGTACTTCGGCCCCGACAAGGTTCAAGACGTCCACCCGCCCAATGTGTACGTGACCGACGTCCTCGGCTTCGTCATCCCCACCAATATCACGCACTTCGCGACTTCGGCGGCCGTTCGGATCACAAACCAGTTCACCGGTAATGGTTCGGAACAGGGTGCCTACATAGGGATCCCCATGCTCTTATTCGTGATCTTCACGCTCGTTATTGCCAGACGGCGCCGGGTTACGTGGGTAGCCTTCTCGGTTGCTGCCGGTGCCGCCCTGCTGTCATTGGGCCCTGACGTTGCACATACATGGAAACGTGACCAGCTTTGAACTGCCTGACACATGGCTCCAGGACTTGCCGTTCTTCCACAATTTATTGCCCGACCGGTTCGCCTCGGTGATGTGGCTCGGCGTGGGCCTCCTCGTCGCACTTGGCTTGGACGAGCTGAAGCGGCTTCGCCTTCCCTATCGGCTCTCTGGGTGGGCGGTGGCCTCGCTCGGCCTGGTGGCCCTGTTCCCCATCACAAACTTCCCCGCCGCTACGAGCCCTCTATACGCCGCATTCGACACCGACTTCGCCTGCCCTCAAACCACGTCGGCGCCGACATCGTCGCCGCGGCCGGCGGCGCTCGTCCTGCCCACGATCAACGAAATGGCGTTGCGTTGGCAGGCAGAAGCGAAGTTCTGCTACGTGATGCCGAGCGACACCGGAATGACCGGCACCAACCCGGCCGATCTCGGCCATCTGCGCCTGATGTTGACCGTGGGCCAGCCCGGTCTGCGCCTGCCCCCCCTGACGCCGGCCACAAGGGCCGAGGCCGCAGCAGACATAAAGGCGCTCAACATCAAAGAGATAATCGTGTCGCCTCAGTACCCCTTCTCGGGCATCCCGGCCTTCACCTCCACTGACCAGGCGCAACTTGTCGCCTGGCTCGAAGGGCTGCTCGGGCAAGTCCCGGCCCAGAGCCACGACAGCTACCCCACTTACGTCTGGAAAAACCTGCCCCCGATCAGCGATATCGCCTCCGGCCACGTCGCCTCCGTGAAGGGCGCCCTCTAGCCTCTCCTGCAACACGGTTGAAGGGCGACGGAGTCCGCCAGAGCGGGCCCCGCCGAAAGAACGGGACCGCTCTTGCGGCATCCGCCGCCTCCGCGTACTCCCGGCCTTTTTGGCGCCATCTTGTGCTGACCATCTGGAGCCGTACGCATGCAACCTCTGCTATCCCGCCGCTCTACAGGTGCGCCTTCGCTGCGAGGAACCGGTCGGCAGCGAGCCCATATCGAGTAGCACGCCTCGTCCCTCACTTCGGCTCATCGTGGAGACCACTCGACGATGTGATGTTGCGGGCGTTGTCATCGCCGATTTTGGGCTCGAGGGAGGGACGAGTGCCTGAGAGACGGGTCCGTTCTTTTAGGCGGACCGTCTTCTCAGGCCTCGGCCCGCCGACCGTAGACGTCGTTCTCGGTGGCGGGGCCCGCTCTTCGGGCTCCGTCCCTTTAAGCCCTGTCGACTCGCGGCGAGGCAGCTAGGCGGTGCGCTGGCCGAGCCGCTGGGCGACCTCGACGCGGTTGCGGCCCCGGCGCTTGGCCAAATAGAGAGCCCGGTCGGCGGCGGCCAGGACGGAGCGCCAGCTGCCGGCCGGCCCGCAGGCGACGCCGATGCTGACGGTCACGACGAGACGGGGGTGGAGGCTGCTCCAGGGGTACGACCGGACCTTCAGGCGGATACGTTCGGCGAAGTCCCGGGCCGCGCCGAGCTCGACTGAGGGCAGGGCAAAGACGAACTCCTCCCCGCCGTAGCGGACCACGATCTGGCCGGCGCGAGCGTCAGCGGCCAGGATATGGCCAAGGGCGCGCAAGACATGGTCGCCCACTTCGTGGCCGAAGGTGTCGTTGATCCGCTTGAAGTGGTCGATGTCGGCCATCAGCAAGGCCAACTGCTGCCTGTCTTCGGCCACGTCGCCCAGCACGCGTTCGATCAGCCGCCGGTTGCCTATCCGAGTGAGAGCGTCCTCTTCAGCCGAGCGGATAGCGGCTGCGGTCTGGGCCTCGAGCGACCTCCGCTCCTGCTCGAGGGCGGCGCGCGCCCACACCTGCTCGACAACCTGACCGGTCTGGCGCCGGTGGATGGCCCAAATCCGCCGTTTCAGCTCGAGGGCGTCCGTGAGCGCTCGCTCGATATCGCCTGCCTCCCGCTCGGCGGCTACGAGCTCGTCGAGGATGAGCATCGTGTCGTGGAGGTCATCGCTCCGCTCGGCCAACTGGGCGGCGTTGCTGGCGGCAGCCACGGCCTCCGCTGAACGGCCAAGAGCGCGAAGACAGCGGGCCTCTGTCAACTTGGCGTCCGCCCGCCCGGCCGCCCACACGATGGCGTCCGACCCCCGGGCCGAACCCTTCAGCGCCTCGAGCGCCTCGGCCGGCCGGCCCAGCTCGACCAGCAGCTCGGCCTGTAGCCGTTGGACACCGAGCTGGGCTTTGATTTCCTCCGTAGCTTCGTCGTCGAGCCGCAGCACGACCTCCTGCGCCTCCCCGAGCCGGTCGGCACCAAAGCGGTCGTAGCGACCGTCCCCCTGCCCCGAAGCACGGTCCTGGCGCACGGCCAGCAGCAGAGCTTCGGCGATGTTGTGGAGCTGCCGGCAGATGACCCAGGCATCCCCGTTGCGCTCTGCGGCGGCCAGCGACACTTCGAACTGTTCGACAGCCCGGTCGTAGTCAAGGAACGAATAGCAAAATATCCCGAGGCGGTTAGCCACTTCTGCCAGGACCCCGTCCTCAACGATGAAGCCCAGCGAGAGGATGCAGCTGGTGGCCAGTTCGGCAGCCAGCGACATCTCGCCCAGCCGGGACGCGAACGCCGCCCCCAAGCTGGCCGCTTCCAGAGCGCCCTCGGTATCCCCTGCTTCCTCGAACAGCGACATGGCAGCGAGGGCGTCTTGCAGCACCTCGCGCGTCTGCCACCGGCTGGAGCGCACCCTCGTGCGGCACATCAAGAGCCGCGCCCGCTGCCAGGGTTCGTCGACCTCGGCGAGCGCCAGCTCGATGTCGCGGAGGCACTCGGCGCGCTGCTCTTCGGACGCCGCAGTATCGGCGCGGTGGTAGAGCGCGTCCAAGTCCGCCCGCGCGTTAGTGCCAGGAGTCACAAGCTATTTATCGGCACCAGGCCGTTGCTAGGTTGAGCAGTCTTCTTTACCTTCATTTCTCCCACTCCGAGCGCCAAACCCGGGGTACACGCGTTTTCGTTACCCCGGTCGCAGCCGCGTCGTCCCTACCCTTTAGCCCTCCGCTTCAATCCCGGCGACGTCCTTCCGTGGCCCCTCCGTCGGCCCCTTCTCGGGCCCATTCCTGTGCTCCTCAACCCTTGGCGTCCGCCCAGCTCTTGCCCCAAGAGATGTTCACTTCCAGCGGGACCGAGAGGAGCGCCGCCCCTTGCATCGCCTCCAGTGTGACCTTGGTCGCTGCTTCCTCCTCGTCGGGAGGTACCTCCAAGAGGACCTCGTCGTGCACCTGCAGGATGAGCCTGCTGCGCAGGCTCTCCTCGCTCAGACGGGCGTCGAGGCGGACCAGCGCTGCTTTGAAGATGTCGGCGGCCAGGCCCTGGATACCAGCATTCATGGCTTGTCGCTCGCCCGCCGTGCGCACTTGGTAGCGCTGCGACGCCAGCTCCGGTATCATCCGGCGCCGGCCGAACAAAGTTTCCGTGTAACCCTTGTCGCGAGCCTCGGCCACTACCTGGTCCATGTAGGCATGGACTCTCGGGAAGCTGTCGAAATACGCCTTCAGGATCTCGGCCGCCTCTTCCACCTCGATGCCGAGGCGCTGCGCCAACCCGTAGGATTCCATCCCGTAGGCAAGACCGTACGAGACCATCTTCGCTTTCGAACGCATGGCGATCGTCACGTCCCCGGGGTCGACGCCGAATATTCGGGCCGCGGTCGTGCGGTGGATGTCCGCTCCGGTGCTGAAGGCTTCGATGAGGCCTGGGTCCTGGGCCAGATGGGCGATCACGCGCAGCTCGATCTGGTTGTAGTCGGCCACTAACAGCCTCATGCCCTCTGCCGGTATGAACACTCGCCGGAGCTGGCGGCCTTCTTCGGACCTGATGGGGATGTTGTGCAGGTTGGGCGCATCCGAGGAGAGCCGGCCGGTGCGGGCTACGGTCTGGTTGAACGTGGCGTGGATCCGCCCGTCCGGCGCCACTTCAGCTAGAAGAGCATCCGTGTACGTCGACCGGAGCTTTTCCACCTCCCGGTAGCGCAGGATGGCCGGGATTATCGGGTGCTCGTCCCGCAATTTCTCGAGCGTCTGGTTGTCCGTCGAATAGCCAGTCTTCGTCTTCTTGCTGGGCGTAAGGCCGAGCTTGTTATAGAGGACGTCGCGCAACTGTTGGACCGAATTGACGAGAAAAGGTTCGCCGGCGAGCTCGTGTACCTGGCGCTCGAGGGAATGGGCTTCGTCAGCCAGCACACGGCCCAGCCGCGAAAGCTCGGCGGTGTCGACGCGCACACCGACAAGCTCCATGCGGGCCAGCACCCTCACAAGAGGCCGCTCCACCTCGTCGTACAGGCGAGACATCCCCCGAGACGAAAGCGCCATAGAGAGCGGGCCGACGAGGCGGGCCACCGCGGCGGCGCGTTCCGCGGCGAGCAAGGCCGGGTCACCCGGTCCGGAAAGGTCGAGCTGACCGGCCGGCGTCGTGCCGGCAGGAGCAAGGGCGATGCCGGCGTAGCGGGCGGCCAGATCCTCGAGCACGTACTGGTCGCCGGCCGGGTCGACCAGGTAGGCGGCAATTGAGGTATCCAGCTGGAGGTTGTAGAAATCGACGCCCAGCCCGGCCAGCCCTCTCATCAGGGCCTTGGCATCGTGAGCCGACACGACCGCACCCTCCGGTCCGAGGAGGCCCGTTATCGCCCTCAGCACCTCCGAGCTGGCCAATAACTCCTGGCCGAGCCACCAGGCGGCCACCTCGTCTTCGTCTTCAGCGTCACCGGTACCCAATCCTGCGTTATCGTCCCTTGGCGGGGGAACTTCGGTGATGGCCACTCCGGTCAACGGCGATCGGCCCTCGCGCCCCTCCCACGCCGCCGCGACCCCGAGTGACGAGCCGGCATGCGCCCATTCGTGAAGCCGATGGACGGCACTCTTGGCACTGTCGAACCGCTCGAGCGCGACGGTCAGTCGCCGCCCTGGTGCAGGACCGGCAGATGCCTGGTCTAATTTCCCCGTCCCTGTGGCTTCCATCAGACGGTCCCATAGCGTCCTGAACTCGAGGAAGTCGAACAGCCTGCGCAGCTCTGCGACATCCCAGCCGCCCACGGCGGCCTCGACCGGGTCGAGGGTGACGGGCAGGTCGCGTACGAGGGGGGTCGCCTTCGCGTTGCTGCGCACCGCCTCCTCAGCCGCGACGAGCGATTGTCGTAGGCGCGGCGTCAGCTCGTCTACGTGGGCATAAATGTTGTCCAGGCTGCCGTAGGTCGTGATCAGCCGGGCCGCCGTCTTCTCTCCGACCCCGGGCACGCCGGGGAGGTTGTCGGACGGGTCGCCCCTGAGAGCGGCGAACTCCGGGTACTGCGTTGGCGTGACCCCCGTCCGCTCGGCGATCCCGGCCTCGTCGTAGAGCACATAGTCGGAGACGCCGCGCCGGTTGTACAGCACCTTTATGTGCGGGTCCTCGACCAGCTGGTAGGTGTCGCGGTCGCCTGTCACCACGATCACATCGTCGCCAGCCGCAGCCGCCTGAGTGGCCAGGGCCGCCAGCACGTCGTCGGCCTCGTAGCCGGCCAGCTCCACGACAGGTATGCGCATGGTCTCGACCACTTGGCGGACCAGGCCCAGCTGTTGGCGGAGGATGTCGGGAGCTTCGGAGCGGGTGGCCTTGTAGTCAGGCAGGAGTTGGTGGCGGAACGTCGGCTCAGGCCGGTCGAAGGCAACCGCCAGGCGGTCGGGGTGGTGGTCTTTCAACAGGTTGACCAGCATCGACGTGAAGCCGTAGACGGCGTTGGTCACCTGCCCGGACGCCGTGGCCAGGTCGGTGGGTAGAGCAAAAAAGGCCCGGTACGCCAGAGAGTTGCCGTCCAGCAGCATCAACGAAGCCACTGTCTCACCCTTCGTCCCGCTCCGGAGAGCACCGCCCGCTCTTTCACCCTTTCAGTCTGCCACCACCCTGTGACGCTCTGGCGGGCCGGCTCGCCCGCCAGACGTCACTGAACCGAATTATGGCCACTCACGAGCGGTAGTAACAGGGGCTCTTTGGCCCATCGGCCCCCCTGAGGCTCGGGGGTCGGCCCTCCCCGGGTTTTGCCCGGCCAGAACTACGCTCGTCATGTGGTTAGCAATGGAGGCCCTGTGGTCGTCCACCCTCCGAGGGAGCAGTACCTGGAGGCCATCTTCAACCTGGAAGAGGAGGGTAGCCAGGTCATTCAGGCGCGCCTGGCCGAACGGGTGGGGCACTCGGCCCCAACTGTCTCCGAGATGGTCCATCGTCTAAAAGAGTCCGGTTACATCGAGGTGGCCGGGCGCTCGATTTCACTGACGGTGACGGGCCGCCAGCTGGCCACCAGCGTCATTCGCAAGCACCGGTTGGCCGAACGGCTCCTCACCGATATCCTCGGCCTCCCCTGGCATAGGGTGCACGCCGAAGCGGACCGATGGGAGCACGTGATTTCCGACGAGGTCGAGGCGCGCCTGGTGGAGGTGCTGGGTAACCCGGCCACGTGCCCCCATGGCAACCCCATCCCCGGCTCGGGGGTCAAGCCGGAGCCGGCTACCGTCTTGGCCGAGGCTCAAGAAGGAGACCGCGTGCGGCTGTCCCGGGTGACCGAGCTAGTCGAGTTCGACCTGGAGTCGCTGGTCTACCTGGACGAGCACGGGTTCGTGCCGGGTTCGGAGGGTGTCGTCTCCGCCCGGGCGCCGGATGGAGCTCTGGTCCTCGAGGTAAAAGGAGGGACGGTCGTGCTCGGCGTCCCGCTGGCGAGGCAACTGTACGTGGCCGCAGTTCCCGCCCCCGACGAGGGGACCGTCGTGGGCCGGGAGCGCGAGCGGCAACCTCCCGTTGGGCCAGTAGCCCTCCCGTAGCGCAAGCTCTGCGGTAACCGGGCACCCGGGCGGCCCGGCCCCGAAGCCGCTAGCTGCGCTAGCTGCTGGGCGCCACCGGGCCCTGGGGACGAAGACCCTCCTCCAGGATCTGGGCGGCGACGTCTTTCATAGTGCGGCGCTCGTCCATGGCCCGCCGCTGGATCCAGCGGAAAGCCTCGTTCTCTTTCATGTCGAGCTCGTCCATCAAGAGCCCCTTCGCCCGCTCCACCAGCTTACGCGTGGCCAGCCGCTGCTCTAGGTCCTTGTTCTCCTCTTCCAGCGCTTTCATCTCTTCGAAGCGGCCGATGGCCAGCTCGATGGCGGGCACCAGGTCGTTGCGCTGGAAGGGCTTCACCAGGTACGCCAGCGCGCCCGCCTCCCGGGCGCGGTCGACCAGCTCTCGCTGGCTGAACGCCGTCAGGATCAGCACGGCCGCCAGGCGCTCCGCGGTTATCTCCGCGGCGGCCGTGAGGCCGTCACCGCCTGGCATTTTGATGTCGAGGATGGCCAGGTCAGGGCGGTGCTCGCGGACGATCGCGACCACCTCGTCACCGCGGCTCGTTTCGGCCACGACCTGATAACCCTCCTCCTGGAGGGTTTCTTTCAAGTCGAGGCGTATGAGCGCCTCGTCTTCCGCGATTACGACTCTCGTGCCCACTCGAGGTTTCTCTCAGGAGTACTGGCCAGGGACCAGCTTGTCGAGGAGTTCGTCCAGCTCGGCTTCCAATCGCTTTACTTGGCCAACGAGGTTGTCACGCGCTCCTTGCATCGCCTCGGCGTGACGTTGGGCTTCCTGGCTCTCTCGCGCCGCCAGCGGCGTTTCTGACACCAACGAACGGATCCGGGCCTCGTCAGCCGCCTCCGAAAGCGCGCTCAACTGCTCGTCGGCGACGGCCAGCTCCTCCCTGGCTTTACGTAGGCGCTTGGACACCTCCAATATCCTACGCTCGACGAGGAACCGGGCCATCGCTCACAAAGTAGTGCCGCCAGGCCGATGCCACCGAGCGGGCGAACGCCGGCTGGAACAGTCCAGTCTCAGGCGGTACTTGACCTGGCGTTCAGCGCGTTCTCAGATCTAGGAGCCACACTATAGGTGAGGCACGTGTGCCGGAAGGGATCTATAGATGAGAGTTCTTGTGGTCGATGACGAGCCGGCAGTACGCCAGGCCTTAGAGCGTGCGTTGCGTTTCGAGGGCTACACCGCAGAACTCGCCGAAGACGGCATGGCGGGGTTGGCTGTGCACGCAGAGCGCCCGGCGGACGCCATCGTCCTGGACATAGCGATGCCGCGCCTCGACGGGCTCGAGATGTGCCGCCGCTTGCGAGCGGCGGGTGACCGCACGCCCGTCCTCATGCTCACCGCGAAAGCCGCCGTCACCGAACGAGTGGACGGCCTGGACGCCGGTGCCGACGACTACCTGGTAAAGCCGTTCGCCCTGGAAGAGCTGCTGGCCCGGCTGCGGGCGCTCATGCGCCGGAGCGCACCGACGGCGGACAACGAGATCCTCCGCTTCGGCGATCTGTCGCTCGACCCCGGGACACGCGAAGTGCGCCGGGGTAACCGCATGATCGAGCTGACAAGGACTGAGTTCTTGCTGCTCGAGCTGTTCCTGCGCAACCCGAAGCAGGTCCTGCCCCGCGAGGTCATCTTCGACCGGGTCTGGGGCTACGATTTCGGCCTCAACTCCAACAGTCTCGAGGTCTACATCGGTTACCTGCGGCGCAAGACCGAAGCCGGCGGGGAGCCGAGGCTCATCCATACAGTTAGGGGCGTCGGCTACGTCATGCGCCTGCCGACGGAAATGAGGGGGTGAAAAGGGCGGCTCGCCCACTGCCATGGAACTGAACTGGGCGCCCCAGAGCCGCTGGCAGAGGGGTAATCCTGTCCCGGCAGATCCACTGGCTCCCTATGCGCCCGAGCCGCCGAATGCCCCGGAGTACCCCGAGGTCGAGACGGGGGATGCTATCCCGGGTGCCGGTCCGGGCCATAAGCGTGGGCCCGACGAACCGGGTCTAGGCGAAACCGGGCCTGACGGGGCTGGGCTCGACGGTTCGGCGCGGGGCGCGGAGAACGGAGAGAAAACCGGGGCCGAAGCCACCTCCCCCGAGAACGGGCACAAAACGAACGGTGCCCCGCCGTACCAGGTTCCTCCCGTGGGCATGGCTGCGCCAGGTCAGCTTCCGTACCCGCATAAGCCTCCTCGTCGGAGCGGCGGTGGGGATCGCCGTCGCGCTGGCTTCGCTAGTCAGCTACATCGCGGTCAGCCACCAGCTCGAAGGCCAGGTGACCTCTAACCTTCAGAACGCCGTGGCCATTCTTACGCCCCAGACCGGTCGGCCACTTCATCTCTTCCAGACTTCCACTGGGTTTTACGTACCTACAAACGAACTCTTGAACGACGACCAGGAAACGGGCGACTTCATCCAGCTCATCACCCGAGACAGTTTCGTGGACGGGCTTCCGGCCAACAAGCGCTTCTTCCCGATGTCCGCAGGAGCCCAACAGGCCCTGAAACAAAACCCAAGCGACGCCGTCCCTATCTACGAGACCCTTACTGCCGTTAATGGCGGCAGTTATCGCGTCGTCAGTGTCGCGTACGGGGTTCAGGGGATTGTCGTCCAGATCGGCTACCAGCTGACAAACGTCGACAACACCCTCGCCTTCCTGCGGGCCGCGCTCATCCTCGTCGCCCTTGGCGGCGTGGCGCTGGCGGCGGGGCTCGGCTGGGCCGTCGGCCGGGCCAGCATCAGGCCGGTAGAAGACCTCACAGTGGCTGTCGAACACGTGACGGCTACTCAGGACCTCACTTCAACGATCGACGATGAGGGCAATGACGAGCTGGCCCGGCTGGCCCGCAGCTTCAACGCCATGCTGGCCGCCCTGGCCGCCTCCAAGGACCAGCAGGCGCAGCTCGTCTCCGACGCCGGCCACGAGCTGCGCACCCCCCTCACCAGCCTGCGGACGAACATCGAGGTCCTGATGCGGACCAAAGACCTCCCTGCCGCGGACCGCCAGGAGCTGCTGGCTGACGTTGACGGCCAGCTCCAGGAACTGACGACGCTGGTCGGCGACCTGGTCGACCTGGCCCGGGACGACGAAAGGCAACAGACCGAACCTGAACTGGTCGATTTCGACGAGATCGTGGAGCACGCCGTCGAACGGGCGCGCCGCCGGGCCACCTCGCTCGACTTCGATGTCTCCCTGCAACCCGGCCAGGTGTACGCCCAGCCGGCTCTGCTGGAGCGGGCGGTCATGAACGTCATGGACAACGCGGCCAAGTGGAGCCCGCCGGGTGGCCGGGTCGGGGTGTCCCTCGAAAACAACGGCGCCTGGCACTTGACCGTCACTGACCAGGGCCCTGGCGTCGCCCCCGAGGACCTGCCCCATGTGTTCGAACGTTTTTACCGCGCCCCGACCGCCCGGTCGATGCCCGGCTCCGGTTTGGGCTTGGCCATTGTGAAGCGGGTGGTCAGCTCCCACGGCGGCACCATCGAGCTGAGCTCCCCCTCGCAAGGGGGCACGAAGGTCGAGATCGTCCTTCCCCTGGACGGCAAGTCGCCGTCGACAAACGGTCACGAGGTCGCCACCTGAGCCGTCCCCTCAGGAACGACTGAGCTGGCACGTTCCTATCCCGACGCCCGGGTGCCTGATCGGGCGCAAGGCGCCTCCACACGAGGTATCTCGGTGCAGCCCGTAGTTCCTGTTGCGCTAGCTGGCAAAAAGTGCGAGGTCCGGCACCGAGAACGTCCTACCGCACCAGGAAGGGCGACGGAGGCCGCGGCCAACCTATAACAGGTACTACTCGGTGTGCGGTCAGACGCGAACCCCGCCCGCTTTTGGCGGCTCCCTTCCCCTGACACGTGCATTTATCCGCTGGGTGGGCTGGGGGGCGCCGGCGGTGGTGGTCGGCTGGGTCGAAGTCGGCAGGGTCGAAGTCGGCGGGGCCGGCGGCGGTGGTGGCGGGACGACCGGAGGTGCCGTGGCCGGCGGCCGGACATAGGTGGCCACGAGCGGTTCAGACGGCGACGCCGAAGCACCCACGTCGGCGACGGGCGAGCTTTTGAGGGTGGCAATTTCCCCCAAGGCCCAGACGATGGCCAGGACCCCAATGGCGATATCGGCCAAATGCAATAAAAGGTCATCAATAAGAGGTCCAAAGCCATTGTCGGTGAAAGCTTCGAAAAACCCGATAATCCCGATAACGACCAGGAGGGCCCCCAGCAAGAAGAAAAGCGTGAGAGCCGCGTCCAGCAGCTCCCGGCCCAGCCTGGTTGCGTGCGGCCCGTGCAACCGAGCCACAAGCGTCAAGGCCACCACGCTGAGAGGAGCGCCGATATATAACAGCGAGCTACCGAGGAACAAGCCCGACACGCCGGCATGAAAACTGATGGAGAACCCGAGGACTAGCGACCCGATGACGCCCAGCCAGACGGCCACCATATAAGACAGCGCCGCCATTTCCCAGCCGCAAGAGAGCAGAGGCCGGTGCGCTTCGTGCACTTGGCTCGGGATGAACCTCGACAAGCCGTTATCTTCCATGGGCGACCTCCCAAGTGGCATAGCCCCTGGCCCTATCTACCATCGCCACCCCGGCCAGTCAAGGATTGCGAGAGACCGAGGGCGGCCAGGTCCGCGGGCGAGTCGGCATCGGCAAAAACACGCAAAATGTTCGCCCCCCGTTTTTTGGCCGCCGTCCAGTCACTTTCGCCCGGGAAGGTGATCCCGGGCCGGCCCAGCAAGGCCTTCATCGAACGCTCACCCGCCTCGACGAACGCTGCCGCAGCCAAAAGGTCTTTTTGTGACCACCGGGCACAAAGCGGTTGGGCGTGGCCGGCCATCATAGGTACGACCGAGCCTTCGACGGGCCAATTACGAAGCTCCGAAATTACTTCGGATGTCATGAAGGGCAGATCGCAGGCTAAGACCAACACCGGCCCGTTATGGCTGACGCTGCGTAAGTGGCGGTTGCCGGCGCATATCGCCACCAACGGGCCGGCGCCTGGAGGCGTCTCGCGAACGGCAGGTAACCCCGATACCCCGGGGCCTACCTCGCAAATTGGCGCGGGCACCGACCCGAGCACAGCGGCCAGGCGGGTGGCGTTGGGGACCCCGTCAACGGGCAACAGCGCTTTGTCAAAACCCATGCGCCGGCTAGCACCGCCCGTCAGCAGGAGCCCGGCCACCTCGCCGATCGCGGTTCTGGGAGTTTCAGCCACGGGCCTTTTTCCGAAGGATTACCGACAATAACCGTTTTTCATATTGTGTCGGGCAAGGTTCGGCGCCTCAGGCCGGCGAGGTACTTCCCGCTTGGCGAACCCAGCGCCACGAAGCGCTTATGCGGGGACCGCATGACGCTATTTTCGGGACCCCGTGCTCGAACAGCGCCTGGCACGCTCCCCCCATCACCAGGAGGTCGCCGGAGGCGGGTCGGAGGTCGATAGACCGCCCGCCGCCAAGCGGCCGCAACAGGAACGGCCGGGTGGCGCCTAGCGTCACTATGGCCACGAGGGTGTCATTGAGGAGGCGTAGTTCCCGGTCGCCGTGGAAGGCGACGCTGTCACGCCCGTCGCGGTAGTAATTGAGGCCGGGGCCGACCAGCGGCACACGGTAGGTCCGCTCCAGCGCCTCGCCCACCATCTTGAGCGCCGGGTGGGGCATCTGGTCGTCGCCCTGGCCGGCCCTCCATGTCAAGCGCGGTTCGTCGACGCACGCGGTCGTACATACGGCGGCGGTGCTGGCCCCATGGGATGTCCCTGATCAGCTCCTCGCACAAGGTGCCCGACCCGAGCAGCCAATCCCGCCACACCTCCACCCAGGCGCTGCCGTCGAGCTCGGTCCTGTCGGGGACCGATCCGTCGTTGATAGTGGGCTCGCCGACGCCGAAAAAGCCGAGCTGCAGTTCTGACACAACCACCCATGGTACCGGCACTCAGGGTAGTCGGGCCGAACGTATGTTTGGTGAGGGCTCACCGCCCGGTATGCACCAGCGGCCGCTTCGTCCGAACTATCCTGCGCCACATGGGAAAGAACGGGGCTACCGGCCGATGACACCGTTCTACGTCGCTGGGGTTTGCCTGGTGGCGGCGCAGTTGCTGGGTATTTATGCGCTGGTGACCCGAAAGGCCGACTTCACTTTCGCTCTCATCATGATGATGCTGGTCGTCGTGGCGCTGGCCTCCGGTGCCGACGGCGTCTACCGGCAGCTCCACTGAGGCCGAAGCGGCGCCGCCCCAGGGCGTTCGCCAGGCCCGCCCTTGTATTGAGGTTGCCTTCAGCAGCCCCATAACCTGGCGGTTTGCGCATGTCGTCGCCCTCTGACCCGCCTGCGGCCCGGGCCCAGAGCCTCTCCCTGCCCAGCCTCGGGCTCACGACGGGCTCTGAGCGCCCGGGCGAGAGCTACCGCGACCGGATCGTCCTTTCGGGGGTCACCAAGAGGTTCCCGGCCCTGGCCGCCCCGGCGCTCGACCACGTCGACCTCGTCATCGAACGGGGTAGCTTCTTCACCGTCATAGGCCCGAGCGGTGCCGGCAAGTCGACACTACTGAGAGTGCTGGCCGGCCTGGTCCAACCCGACTCGGGCCAGGTCTCTGTCTTCGGGGAAGCTCCGGCGGAGGCCAGCCGGGCCAAACACCTCGGCTGGGTGCCGCAATCGCCGGCGCTGCTCCCCTGGCGCACGGTCCTCGAGAACGTCAGGCTCCCCCTCGAAGTCAACAAGCGGGCCCGTTGCGAGGAGCGGGACCCCGAGCAGATCCTCGAGCGCCTTGGTTTGCGGCAAGCCAAGTCGATGTTGCCTGCCCACCTGTCGGGAGGGATGCGCCAGCGGGTGGCCATCGCCCGCGCCTTTGCCTTCGCTCCCGCTTTGCTCCTGATGGACGAGCCATTTGGGGCGCTCGACGAGATGACCCGGGAGCACGTGGCCCACCTCCTTCTGGAGGTTTGGCAGGCAGAACGGCCCACGGTCGTATTCGTTACGCACTCGGTCACCGAGGCAGTCGTACTTTCTGATCAGGTTGCCGTGATCGGTGAAGGAAAGCTGACCGCCCCCCTGGACATCACCCTGCCCCGGCCCCGCCAGGAAGGAGTGGAGGACAGCGCCCTGTTCCACGAGCTCACCGGGGAGCTGCGCACGCGGCTGAGAAAGGCTTTCATTGCGACGGGCACCTGATCCCCTGCGGCCGGCCATATGGGCACCCCCGGTCGTCGCCTTCGCCGTCCTCCTCATCGTCTGGCAACTGCTCGCCATACACGACCGCTTCTTACTTCCGACCCTGGGCGCGGTAGCCAAACAGCTCGTCGACGACCCCACCACATACCTGGCGAACGCCGGTGACACTCTTTCAGAGGCCATCCCGGGCGTCGCCATCAGCTATGCCGTCGCCCTGCTCCTGGCCCTGGCCATGACCCAATCGCGGCTCGTGACGCGGGCCGTGCTACCCATCGCCGTGGTGCTCAACGTGACCCCGCTCATCGCCATCGCTCCCGCCCTGGTGGTCGCCTTCTCGTTCAGCCGGACGCCGAAGATCGTGCTGGTGGCGCTCATCACCTTCTTCCCGGCCCTGATCAACAGCCTGGCCGGCCTTCGCTCAGCCGACCCACAGGCGATGGAGGTGCTCGAGACACTGCACGCGTCACGGTGGGAGACCCTCTGGCGTCTGCAGCTCCCGTCGAGCCTGCCGTACTTGTTCGCCGCCGCCCGGGTGGTCGTCCCCCTCAGCATCGTCGGAGCGGCAGTGGCCGAGATGGTCTCCCCCGGCGCCTCGAACGGCCTCGGCTTCGTCATCTACATGGCCTCTGAGCAGTCCCAGCTCGCCATTGCCTGGGCCGGCATAGTCACCCTCGTTGTCTTCGGCCTGATGATGATGGCGATCGTCGTCGTGAGCGAAGGGCGCGTACTGCACTGGCGGGGCTTCAGGTAGGCGCGCCGCTCCGCCGCTCGAACGGGCAGGTATTGTTTCGGCGGTCTCACACCCCAGTCACGAGAAAGTCGCGGGTTATGCCTTTTACTTCACGAATACGCAGGTTAGAGGGTCACTCGCGGTCTCGTACGTCGAGACAGACGGGACCGGGCCGGCTCTGGGCCGTCGTTTTGGGAGCCAGCCTCGCGTTTGGCGTGCTGAGTGGAGGCGGTGCCCCTGCCGGTGCCTCGACAATGAGCAAGCCCCTCGTGAGCTCGTCCCGTTGCGCCGCCAACCGGGCGGCCGGGACCATTACCTACCTGACGGGGTTCGGATGGCAGGCTTCGGTCGGCATCCTGGACCCGATCGCGGCCGACGCCCAGGGCTACTACAGCGCGATGTGCCTCCGCGTCCAGCTGAAGCCGGGCAACGGCGACCCGACCTCTTCGAGCCAGCTAGTGGCGGCCGGCAGGGCGACCATCACCGAGCTCGGTTCGCCGTCAGACGCCATCCAGGCGACCGCGGGCGGTATCCCCGTCGATGCGGTCGCCACGTACGGCAACACGACTGCGTACACGCTGCTCACCATGCCAACGGTCACGAACCTGCGTCAGCTCGACGGCAAGACGATCGGGTACAAGGGGGCCATGCCGCCCATCATCACGGAAATGCTGGAAAAGGCGGGCGTCAACGTGCGCTCGCTCAAGGAGGTCTCCGTCGGCTACGACCCGACGATCCTGCCCCGAGGCCAGGTCCAGGCGCTTACCGCCTACAAGTCGAACGAGCCCATCGAGCTGAAGGACGACGGCTACAAGTTCCGGGAGTGGGACCCGGGGGCCTTCGGCCTCAACGGGGCCTTCAACGTGTTCGACGTCAACCGCGCCTGGGCCACCGCTCACCCGGCCGCGATGGAGGACTTCTTGCGGGCCACCTTCGAGGCGTACGGCTATTGCCTTTCGCACGCCGCCACCTGCGTCAACGACGCCGCCCGCTACCAGATTGGCTACCTCGTCCACCAGAACATCCAGCGCTGGACGGTCGAGAGCGGCGAAGTGAACAGCACGTTGCTGCCCGGCCACGGGGTGGGCTTCGAGGACCAGGCGCAATGGGAGCCGGAGTACAAGCTCCTCCTGGCCGACCACCTCATCAGCCACCCGGTCGCCTTGGGCACGATCATCAACCCGACTTACGTCGACGCCGTCTACCATGGCCGTTCGCTGGTCTGGCCAGGGCCGTAACGCGTGATACGAGTAAGGGGCCATCCTGTAGCGGTGCCGCGGGGCCGGGTCGGCACCGTCAGACCGGCGCTGGATTAGGCGCCAGCCGGGCCGCCCGGCTAAGGTTTGCGGAGTCGTGGCGTGCCACCAGCCCTTTGGGCCAGCTGGGGCGCTGCGGGTGGCCATGCGCCTCGTCATGGCGCTGGTTGGCCTCGCGGCAGCTATCACCTTTACCGACGCGCCCATCGCGCCGGTGTCCGCCGACCCGCTCAACTCGGCCGAAGCGACCGCAGCCGAACTGTCCCAAGAGGTGCTGGGCGAAGCGGCCCTCGTGCACCAGCTCAGTGTGCGGTACGAGTCAGATAGGGCGGACGCAAACTTCATCGGAGCTGAGGTTGCGGGGTCGAAAGCGCATGTGGCGACGATCGAGCGGCGGTCCCACAGGACTGAGTCCCTGTTGCGCGCGGAAGCGCTGTTTTCGTACACCGACGAGGTGCCGGCAGCCTCAGCCACAGCGCAGTTCGGGAGCAATCTCGTGAGCTGGCGGCGCAAAAAACCTACTTATCGCTGACCCTCGGTGATGTCTCTGCGACCGTAGTACAGCTCCAGGGCGAGCAGAACCAGCTGGGGCAGGTCACCACTTCGCTGCGCCGCGAATACCGCAACGAGGTCAAGACCGAGACGATGGCCGCCCAGCAACGCTACGCCGCTATCAGTGAGGCGGCCACGCTGCAGGACATGCTCGTCCAGGCCCGAAACCAGGTCGCACTGCTCACTTCCGAGCAGCACGCTCAAGCCGGGCTACCGGTCGGCAACGGTGTCGTGAACGCGGTCAACCAGCAATTAGGGGGCGGTTCGTCTGGGTACCGCACAACGGCGGCCCAGGCGCCGAGCGCCACCACTTCGGCCCCCGCCACGACTTCGGCCCCGGCCACCATTGTCGCGGCGACCACTGTCCCGGCGACCGCTGTCCCGGCGACGACTGTCCCCGTCACCACGGTGCCGGTCACCACCGTCCCGCCTACCACGGCACCGCCGACGACCACATCGGCCCCGGTAGCGAGCAGTTCAGCCTCGGGGGAACCAGCGCCGGCAGGAGGGGTGTGGCTCGAACTGCGCGAATGCGAGTCGGGCGACAACTACCAGGAGGACACGGGGAACGGCTTCTACGGCGCCTACCAGTTCGCCGGCGCCACGTGGAGCGGCCTCGGGCTCCCGGGCCTGGCCAGCGATGCGCCTTACTGGGTCCAGGATGAGGCGGCTCAGCGGCTGCAGTCGCAGTACGGCTGGAAACCGTGGCCCGCTTGCAGCGCCGCCTTGGGCCTGTAGATCTCCCTGGACCGAGGTTCTCGTTCGCAGTCCGGCCGGCGGCGCGGCCGCGCTCACACGTCCCTTGACAAAGCACTTAGCTCTATGGCTAAATAGCTAGATTGCTGATGAGACAGATACTGGAACAACGAACGCGGTATTCAGAGCCCTTGCCGACCCAACTCGCCGCCAAATCCTCTACCAGCTTCGAAATGGCGAGCTCCCGGCGGGCGCTATCGCCTCCTATTTCCCTATCTCAGGGCCGTCCGTCTCACGCCACCTGGCCGTTTTGAAGTCAGCCGGCTTGATCACAGAGCGGAAACAAGCCAACCGGGTCATTTATTCAATTGTTGCCGAGCGCCTGGCTGGCTCCGTCGGTGGCTTTCTGGCTGTCGTGTGCCCGGACATCAAACGGGCCCGGGGCAAGAAGAAGACCAAGTCGGCCGAAAAAACATCAACCAAGCCGAAGCGCAAAGCCCGGGCGCACGAGCCAAGCGCGCACCGCCCCGAGCCAAGCGAGCGTGCCGGCCAGGCCAACGGCAGGAGCCTCGACCCGACCGGGACCGTCTACCAAACCGGCGCGGACCCCGGAGCCAGCGAGGGCGTCGGCTCTATCTGGCCTGTCCGGGACCGTCAGCGCCACGGAGCGAGGGATGGGCATTCGACGCCACGCACGTAAGCGGAACGCCCGATCACCCATAAGAACAATTCCGCAGTGGTGCCTGTGATCTCGGTCGCTTCGCCGCTGCCGGCCACCCACCGTTGGTCGGCATCCGTGGCCGAGAGCATAACGGCTTGGCCAGGTGGCAAACGGGAAGGCAGGTTGAGCATCGCCCTGTCCATCTCTTCGAGGACCCACTCGACCGGCCAGTCCTCGGGCTTGTAGCCGTAGTCCAGGTCGACGTGGTGGACCTCTACCTCCCGTAACCTGGCCACTATCAGGCCCGGGCCGATGTGCACCTTTCCCTTCGGCCCAATGGCCGGTGAATCCCATATATCGTCGGTCGACTCCCCTAGGGCGACTCGCAAAAGCCGGCACGCGGTATCGAGGCGCCAGTGCAGCTGTTCGGCCGGCAGCGCCCGGCCCGCTTCGATCTCCGCGTCGCGAGCGGCGCTGCCGCCCGGGTAAACCTCTCCCGTCACCCCCGCTCGGGCAGCCTCTATGGCCCGCCGTATACCGTCGGCGTTGGCCGCCAGGTGAGTCACCACCATCGAGCGGTCCCAGTCCGGCAAGAGGCTGGGACCTGCGGCGGCGGCGTCGTCCAATTTCGAGACGGTGGTAAGCAGCTTGCCAGTGGCGACGTCTATGCGCGTCAGGTAGACGCTGATCATGACCCGGCACCAGTGGCGTCGAGCGCCGGCGCGGTAGCCATAGCCGACACGTTACCCGCCGTGCGCAACCCTCCTCGTCGTCCGCATTCGCCGGCCACCGATAACTCAGGATGCTTTCGCTTCTGTCCCGTCCACCAAGAGGCCGAGAGCGGCGCGAGCGACAGCGAGCGTGACCAGGTCCGCTCCTCCGGCGGCCGACCACGCCGCGAACCCGAGCCGCTGAAGTTGGAGCGGCGAACCTCCTGCCGCGGCGCAGAGAAGTTCGAGCGCCTCGTCCTCGAACTCGATGCCCCTGTCAGCCGCCGGGACTACCAGTGCCTCTCGGGCGTCGCTGTCATCCAGCCAGCCGAGGGTTGTCACCCAAACGCACCCGGAGAAGTTCTGCGTCCGTGCGAAACGGTGGCCGAGCTGCGGCCCGCCACTGAACAGAAGTGCTACCGGCAAACCGGCCCGCGACAGGCTGCGAGCCAGGTAGCCGAGCGAGTCCACTTCGGCTCCCCCGAGCCGGTCCACGTCGTCGAACAGTAAGAGAAGGCCCCGAGACATGGAGCCAGCGACCTGCCCAGCCCACTCGAGCACGCCCCGGAGCGCGGCCCACGAGGAGGGGCCAAAGTCAAAACGGGAAACCGCAACCAGGCCGTCCCCTGGCTCTTGATCGTGCCGGTCGAAGAAAAGCTCGCCGGCCAGCCCGCTCGGGTCCGTCAGCCATTGTTGCTGCAAGGTCGCCACCACGGCGGCCGAAACGGCTCGAAGGGTGCGCTCTTTGGCCCGACAGCTGTGAAGGGTCACCGCCCAGCCGAGCCGGCCGGCGACCTCACGGCCAATCGCTCGCAACAACGCCGTCTTGCCCATGGCAGGGCCGGCGATGAAGACACGGTGGAAACGGGGGTCGCACGGCCCGCCGCGCAGGCGGCAACGCTGGCGGCGACGATACCGCTAGCCGATACGTCCTGCGGGTCGTCTCGATCTACGAAATGAGGCGGCGATGCGCCGCGCAATGGACGGAAAGGCGGTGGGGAGTTGGTCACGAACGAACGCTTTCTGTGCAGTTGGTTGACAGGTTGGCTGTAGCAGTGGGGGTAGGAATGAGACGGAGTAGGGATCCTCTGGCTCACCTGGGTC
Source organism: uncultured Acidimicrobiaceae bacterium (assembly GCA_963807395.1). GTDB lineage: Bacteria > Actinomycetota > Acidimicrobiia > Acidimicrobiales > Palsa-688 > Fen-671. The sequence continues at coordinate 154,500 of CAWEBW010000018.1, read as the reverse complement.
GGCGTTCCTGTAGCCGGCCGAGCCTGGGCGAGACCGGGCGCGGTCATTCGCGCGGCGGACGGTCTTCTCCTCTTGTTGGACCTCACGCCAACCCGGAAGTTCGGATAGCAGAGGTAATCGGGCCAGGAATGGGGGCAGCTTGGACCAGAGCAACAGCGCCACGCCGGCCGGGAGCGTACGGATCTGGTCAGCGCGAAGGACTGTCTCGTTTTCCCAACTAATAGTCAAGGAATGGTCGCGGTTGTTCCCCCCGCTCGTGCCGCGATGAGTTGACCTCCGCTGCACACGTCGCTGGCCGCAAATCCGCTCGAGGTCGGCGAGGTCGCTCGGCGACGTCAGGCCGCCGAGCACCGCCGTGATCGTGGTGGCGTTGCCCATCGTCTGGGCTCGCTGCGCTCCCCAGCGGGTGACGGCCTGCGAGAACGACTGCATGGCGTAAACGATGACGATCCCCCGGCCGCGCCCGTCGGCCAGCAACTCGGGCAGGGCCGGGACGGGGGCGATGCTCGGGGCCTCATCGAGCAACCCGAGCAAAGGCGGGTCCAAACGACGGTTGGGCATCCGTGTGGCCAGCCTTTCAGCGCAGTCGAAGACCTCGTCCGCCAGAGCTGTGATGAGCGGGGCGACCGCACCCAGACGGGAGCCCTTGCCGAGGAGGTAGAGCGTCCCGCTATCGAGCAGTACGCGCTCGATGTCGAGTTCGTCCCCGGGGTAGGGGCAGCAGGCTTCGACGACCCGCTCATGGCTGAAACAGGCGAGCGCTCTAGCCACGTACCGAAGCACGCCTGACGTCGTCTCGGCGGCGCCAGTGGTGTGGAGCGTAATGAGGTCGCCCCAGCCGGACGCCGCCCACGGGGACGAGAGCAGCACATCAGCCGGGGTCGGGTCCTCGGGCCGTCGCGACCACTCGAGCACGGCCCGGATGTCGAGGCCCTCGAGGGCGGCCGCGTGCAAGTAAGCCTTCAACAGGTCACGTGCGGAGTCGCGGAAGAAGGCCCCGTTTTGGGGGTTTTCGTCTTCACCGGTCGCCGCCACCAAGGCCGATGCCCTCCGCTCGGCTACTTCACTGTCCTGGCAGCCTGCTACCGGCGGCCAACGGGCCGGTTGCGCCGCTGGGGCCAGCAGGTCGGGGTCAAGAGCGAAGACAGGTCCTCGCCGCTGGCGGGCCAGGGCACTCAGCTCGTAGAGGTCGACCTTCGTGGAGGTAGCCAACGCTGGGCCCGGGTGCTGGCGCAGTATCGGCAGGAGTGCCCGGAAGGTCTTGCCCTCTCCGGGCGGCGCCACCAATCGTAACGAGGCCTCCCAATTTGGCCACAGCACCGCCCCTCGCCGCCACGCCCCTCGGTGGGCACGTCCCAGGGGATAACCAACCTCCTCCGGGGCCAACTGACCCTTGGCCCGTGCGAGCGCCGGCCGGGTTTGTGCCGCCCGCCGCCGGGCGGCCATCACCGAAGTCTCCTGGCGCAAGTGGTCCGCCGTGGCGAAGCCGTGACGATCTCTCTGGTCCAGTAGGGGTGATGTGCGGGCGAAGTCCGCCGAGAAGACCCGGCGACGCCGTCGGGGTACCGGCGCCCTTTCTGGTTTGCTCAGCGTCAGCCGGTCGGCCCCGCGCCAGCGCGTGGCCCGCAAAAGCGTGAAGCCGCTGGCACCAGCACCCTTGGTCGATGGACGACGGCGAAGGGCCGCCACTGTCGCCGCTGCGGCTGCGACGATCACTACCACAGTGGCCAAGACGCCAATGCCAGGCAGGTCTGCTACGGGCGGCGTCATGCCGCGCGGGAAAGGAGAGCGCGTTCCGCTCGGGCCAAGGCATAGTAGACAGCCCTTGGTCTCATCCCGGCGCACCGACCGACGTCGCTCACCGGCAGGCCCTTCACCCGGGCGGCATAAACGAGCCCGGCCTCGGCTTTGCTCAGGCGGTGTGACCGAACCGCTTCCATCAGAGCGGCGGCCAACCATTCGGGGGCCGAGAGGGCGGTAGAGAGGTCGGCCGCGGCAGAGACGCCGTGGTCAGGTGCGAGGAGCACAGTGCGCTCGTGGTAGCGGCGCTGCGCCTGCCGAGCCGTCCGCAATTTTCTCGTCGCCTCTTGCAAAACAAGGCGGGCTACGTCCTCCCTGTCCTCGCCCGCATGGCGTTTGACAGCGGCAAAGCATTCTGCGACGAGGTCGGCCATAGTGTCGACTGGCCGTTGCCAGGCTTCGCCCACGCCGTGGCCGTACTTGGCCGTCAGCACCCGCTCGGACCGGATACGGGGAAGCAAGGCCTGCAGGAGAGCCAGGGCTGCGAATGGGTCGGCTGCCTGTCGCAACAGCGCCGCCAGTACCGCCCTCGCTTGTGCTGTAGGTTGCCTCCCTTGCCAGCTGACCAGACGGACCATGGCGCTGGCATCCGGGCTGCACGAGAGTACCGGTTCGGCCGCGGCCCACATCCGCGAGCAGGCATTCACGTCCGCCCGTGAGGAAATACGCCCCCATTCCCGTTCCAGGCTTTCGAAGAGACCAGCAGTCTTGGCCACGGGGGCATTCGATCGAGGCGAGTCGGTTCCGTTCATGCCCGCTCAGGCTGTACTGACGCTTCCCCCGGAAGTTCCCCACTTCCTTCCCCGGGTCATATGTCTTGCAAAAAAAGCAAAAACGTCTCGCTGCACCGGGAACCGGCTCTGGTGGTGGGTCGTCGAGACGAGCAACCGTCGCCGGTCCCGACGGGCCGGCTAACAAAGAACCCGGTCCCCATCCGGCAGAAAGTTCCGCCTAGTTACCGCCCGTCGAGCGCCCTCCTGATAGCCCCAACGCGCTCGGCGATTTGATCGGCGGAGGCGCCGTCGAGAGCGGCGCGCATTAGGGCCGAGGCGACGACGACCCCGTCGGAGTGCTCGGCCGCGGCCACCGCTTGTTCAGGGCCAGAAATCCCGAAACCCATTACGACCGGTTTATCGGTAACCGCCTTAAGCCGCTTGGCCAGCACCGAGGAGCTGGTGGCGAGGTTCGCACGCTCGCCCGTTACCCCCATCAGGTTGACGCCATAGACAAAACCGTGCGACCGTTCGCAGATGGCCGAGAGCCGGTCCTCGGGCGACACCGGCGCCGCCAGGAGGACCGTTTCGACACCCTCGGCGGCAGCGCACCGCTCCCACTCCTCCGACTCCTCGAGCGGCAAGTCGGGCACGATCGCCCCCCTGACGCCGGCCCCCGCGAGCTCACTCGCGAACCTCTTCTCCCCGGCCCGCAGCACGAGGTTGCAGTAGGTCATCACCACGAGCGGGACGGCGACGTCGACCGACCGAAGTTCGCCGAGGACCGAGTTCGGCGTGGTCCCCCGCTCGAGGGCACGCAGGGAAGCTTCCTGGACAGTGGGCCCGTCAACCATCGGGTCCGAGAAGGGCAACCCGACCTCAATGGCGTCGGCCCCCGCCTCGGCCATGGCTAGCAGCACGTCCACCCAATCGTCGCGGAGGCCGCCAGTTACATAAGAGACCAGTAATTTGCGGCCCTCGGCCCGTGCCGCCCGCAACGAGACCTCGACCGCCACTCCCTTCATCGAGTCGCTTCGCCCATCAACTTCATAACGTGGTCGGCGTCCTTGTCGCCCCGCCCCGACATCGTCAAAAGCACGCTCGAACCGGGCGGCACTTCGCCCGTCCCGGCTGCCTTTACGAGCCAGGCCAGCGCGTGCGCCGGCTCCAGTGCGGGGATGATGCCCTCGGTGCGAGCCAGTAATCGAAGAGCGTCGAGGACTTCGTCGTCGGTGGCCGACGCGTAGCGAGCCCGGCCCACTTCGGCGAGGTGGGCATGCTCGGGGCCGATCCCCGGGTAATCAAGGCCGGCGGATATCGAGGACGCCTCGAGGATCTGACCGAACTCATCTTGCAGCAGGTACGACCTCATGCCGTGCAGGACGCCGGGGACGCCCTTGGGACCGAGTGCGGCCCCGCCCGCAGCTTCGACTCCGACGAGTTGGGCCGGCGTGCCGACGAACCCCGCGAACGTCCCGGCCGCGTTGCTCCCTCCGCCGACACACGCCACGACGTAGTCGGGCGCTTTCCCGAGCAGGCGCTGGCACTGGTCCACCGCCTCCGCACCGATCACAGCTTGGAACTCCCGCACCATCCAGGGGAACGGGTGCGGCCCCATGACCGAGCCCACGCAGTAATGAGTCGACTCGACGGTGGCGACCCAGTCCCTCAGGGCCTCGTTGACCGCGTCCTTCAGCGTCCGGCTGCCCGACCGGACCGGCCGCACCTCGGCCCCGAGCAGTTGCATACGGAAGACGTTGAGCTCCTGGCGGTCCATGTCGACTTCGCCCATGTACACCACGCACTCGAGACCGAAAAGAGCTGCCGCTGTCGCCGTAGCCACGCCGTGCTGGCCTGCTCCGGTCTCGGCGATCAGCCGGCTCTTGCCCATTTCCACCGTAAGGAGACCCTGGCCGATGACGTTGTTTATCTTGTGGCTGCCGGTGTGGTTGAGATCCTCGCGCTTCAGCAGGAGACGCACGCCGAGCCGCTCGGACAGGTTATGGCACTCCGTGAGCGCACTGGGGCGGCCGGCGTAATCCCGCAGGAGACTGTTGTACCGGTCCCTGAAACGAGGGTTCGGCCACGCGGCCCGGAAGTCCCGTTCCAGGTCCTGGCAGGCCGGGACCAGCGCCTCGGGTACGAAGCAACCCCCAAAACTGCCGAAGCGGCCGCCCGAGGTGGGTTCTCCCATCACGCTCACGCCCATCGCGCCGCTGCCCATCGCGCTTTTGCCCATCGCATTTATTTCTGTGTCAGAGGTCAATACTGCTCGTCCTCGGCCCAGTCGTAAGGGCCTTCGAGGGCACCCTGGGAAAGCGTGGCTGTGGCCTCGGCCAGGTCTGTGGCGGCGCGCTTGGCTGCCTCGACGAATGCCTTTACTTTCATCGGGTCCTTCACGCCGGGCGATGCCTCAACCCCTGAAGTGACGTCGACTCCCCACGGCCTGACCTTTGAGATGGCGGCCGCTACATTGCCGGCGTCCAGGCCTCCGGCGATAACGAGTTTTTGGCCCTCGGGCAGGTCACCCGCCAGCGCCCAATCGAAGACCTGGCCGGATCCGGGGTTAGGCGCGTCCAAAAGAATGGCGTCAGCGCCGTACTCGGCGGCCCGAGTCACTCGGGCGTCGCCCGCCGGGAACGCTTTTATCACCATGGGTATCCGTTGGCGGACACAGAGCGTCTCGTCAGGAGTCTCGCGGCCGTGCAGCTGGGCTGCCTGTAGCCCGGCAGAGTAAACGATTTCGACCACTCTTCGAGGCGCATCGTCCCGGAACACGCCCACCGTCATGATCTCGTCGCGGGGCAGGCGCTTTATTATGTCCGCCGCTCGTTGTGGGGAGATCTGGCGCGGCGAGGGTGCGAAAACGAACCCAACGGCGTTGGCCCCCATTGCCACTGCCAACAGGGCATCATCTTCTGACGTCGTCCCGCAGATCTTGATCAACACGGCTACGCCTAGTCCACGCCCCGCAGCGCAGCCAGCGCTGCACCCGGGTCGGGGGCACTCACGAGCGCCTCGCCTACGAGGACGGCGTCAAAACCGGCGTCGGCGAGACGGCGGACATCGCCATGAGTTCGTATGCCGGACTCGGCCACCCGAACGACGGTCTGAGGCAGGCCGGCCACTACGCGTACGGCCCTATCGGTGTCCACTTCGAAAGTGACCAGGTCACGCTGGTTGACCCCAATCAGGTCGGCGCCGGCTGCTAGGGCCACTTCCGCCTCGGCTTCGTCGTGCACCTCGACCAGGGCGTCGAGCCCGAGGCGGCGGGCCAGCCTCAGGAACTGGGTCAGCTCATTCCACGACAACGCCCCGACGATCAACAGCAGAGCGTCCGCTCCCATTAGGCGTGCCTCGTAGACGTCCGAAGCACACACGGTGAAATCCTTCCGGAGCACCGGGATCTCGACCGCCGCCCGGGCCTCGGCCAGGTCATCGGCCGACCCGCCGAAGAACTCCTGATCAGTCAGGACGGAGAGGCATGCCGCACCCGCGCCGGCGTACGCCTTCGCTATGACGCCCGGGACGAGATCCGGCGCGAGGTTGCCCTTAGAGGGGCTGCGCCGCTTGACCTCGGCGACGACGGTAATGCCCGGGCTCGCCCGAAGGGCCGCTCTGAAGCCCCGCACCGGAGGGCACAGCCGCGCCTGGGCCGCTAGCTGATCGACGTCACGACCACCGGGACGAGCCGCCTGGCGATGAACAGCCAGGATCTTATCCAGGTAAGTGGCCACCGGGAACCAGCGTAGCCCGGGGGGCACCCTGGCCCCGCCGCTTTACCGACGCTTCACCAAAGCCGCTTTCTGCGTGGTCAGGGGGCATCCTTGGTCCGGCGCGTCCGCAGGGGCTTCACCAATGCCTCACACGTATAAGGCATGCTGGCTGTATGGCCAACGAGCAGGGCACCGTGGTCGTCATCGAAGACGACAGCCATATTGCCGACCTCGTCGACATGTACCTCCGGCGAGAGGGCTTCAGGGTTATCCAGGCAGGCACCGGCGAGGCTGGCCTGGCCGCCATCGAGCGGGAGCGGCCGCGCATGGCGATCCTCGACATCGGCTTGCCCGGCGGGATCGACGGCATGGAGGTGTGCCAGCAGCTGCGGGCGAAGCACTCCCTGCCCATATTGATGCTCACCGCCCGGGACAGCGAGCTCGACCGGGTCCTCGGTTTGGAACTCGGCGCGGACGACTACGTGACCAAGCCGTTCTCGCCGCGCGAGCTCGTGGCCAGGGTCAAGGCGATCCTGCGCCGTTCTGACGGGCCTACGGGCCGGAGCGAGGTGCTGATGGCGGGCCGGGTCGAGGTCGACCTGGTCCGCAGGGAAGCCCGCCTCGACGGGCAGGTCGTACCGCTGGCCTCCAAGGAGTTCCAGCTCCTCCAGTTCTTGGCGGAGCGGCCGGGCCGAGCCCTGTCCCGCCAGCAGCTGCTCGACGGCGTGTGGGGGCCAGGCTGGTATGGCGATGACCGGACCGTCGACGCCCACGTGCGCCAGCTGCGAAAGAAGCTCGGCGACGCCCTTCCGCTCGGCACGGTCTGGGGAATGGGCTATCGGCTCGGGTAGAGGCCAAGAGTGCGCCGCCGACTGAGCCTGACCATGGTGGCCATGGTCGTCGGCGCCCTGGTGTTCGCGGGGCTGGCCACGTTGGGCCTTTCGGACCTCACCAGCGTCCAGCAGACACAGTCGGAGCTGGTCACCGAGGCCAAACAGTTGGCGCAGGGTGTCGATGAAGCGGCTACAACGGGTAAGCACCACGATTCGTTGGCCGTCCTGCGTAGCACACTCAACGTGCTCAAGGCCCCCCTACAGCTGCAAGGTGAGGCGGTAGTAGGAGTCAGCCCGAACGGTTCGTTTTACAACCCGCTGGACGCCAGCGAGCCGATGGGTACCGACAAGAGCGTCACCCTGCCTAGCTCGCTCAGCGTGAGTGATGTCGAGACACCGCAGCTACTACCGAAGCTGCTAATACAGGACGAGCCGGTGAGCGGCCACCGGGGCCGGATGGCATGGGCGGCGGTACTCGTGCCGCAGCCAGTACCGATTTCCAATTCTAATTCCATCAACCTCGTGGTTGTCCTGACGCGCAATGCCCCGGCTGGTGTGGGGGCGGCAGCACTGTGGTTTGCCATTGCCGCGGCCGTGACTATTGTCATCGCCCTCATCGCCGCCAACCGCCTCGGTCACCGTATCGCCCGGCCGCTCCAGCAGACCGAAGGCGTGACCCGCCGTATCGCGACGGGCGACCTGGAGGCGCGGGTGCCCGTACCTGAGCGGGAGGGCCCCGAGCTTGTGTCGCTGGCTAACTCCGTGAACCAGATGGCCGCCAGCCTGGCGAAGGCGCAAGGGGCACAGCGGCAGTTCTTGATGTCGGTCTCGCATGACTTGCGCACCCCCCTCACGTCGGTCCGGGGCTTCGCCGAGGCTATTTCTGACGGGGCGACGGACGACGTCGAGTACGCTGCCGGCGTCATCAGCTCGGAAGCTCGCCGGCTCGAGCGCCTGGTCACCGACCTACTGGAGCTGGCCAAGCTGGAGTCGGGTGCCTTCAGCCTTCACTGTGGCCCGGTGGACCTCTCAAAGGTGGTGACCGAGGCCACTCGGGCCTTCGCCCCCGCCGCCTCCGACCAGGGCCTCGCCGTCTCGATCGAGACAGCACCACCGGGTGAGGTTCTGTGCGACGCCGACCCTGACCGATTGGCCCAGGTGGTCGCCAACGTCGTCGAGAACGCCCTCAAGTACGCTGCCACACGTGTCACCGTAAAGACGGGACAGTTCGAGCGAGGGAGGCCGACCGTGCTGGTGGAGGACGACGGCCCCGGCATTCCCCCCCAGGACCTCGAACGGGTCTTCGAGCGCTTGTACCAGTCGCGTTTGCCCGCGGACCGTAAGGTGAGCTCGGGGCTGGGGCTGGCCATCGTCGACGAGCTGGTGAAAAGGATGGGCGGCGAGGTGCGGGCCGAGTCGCCCATCGGGCCGGCCGGCGGCACGCGGTTCGTGATCGTGTTCCAGGGCGCTCTACGCAAAGCGTCAGGCGTGAGGACGACGCCACCAGCGCCCTCGGCCACCGTTCCCTCGCATATAGAAGTTGATGCTTAGGCCTCGGCCCCGACCCGGCCTAGGCGTTGGCGGGCAGGTCCGTTCCCGGCCCTCTGCGCCGCACCACTGGCGAGACGAGGTGCTCGTCGTCCATCAAAGGGACCTCCTCAGCGCCCTCGACGACGAACCCGCCGTCGGCGATCATCTGTAGGTCCGCCGAGCCAGGGGCGCCTTCTGAGGTGAGGTAGTCGCCCAGAAAGATCGAGTTGGCGATGTGGAGCCCGAGGGGCTGCAAGCTGCGCAGGTGCATCTCCCGCCCGCCGGCGATCCGCACCTCCACGTCAGGGAAAAAGAAGCGGAACAAGGCCAGCACACGCAGGCAATGCGCCGGCGTCAGTTCGTAGTGACAGGCGAGAGGTGTGCCGTCGAACGGCATCAGAAAGTTCACGGGGACCGACTCGGGTTTCAGCTGGCGCAGGGCAAGGACCGCGTCGACCACGTGCTCGTCGCTCTCCCCCATACCCACGATGACCCCAGAACACGGCGATAGGCCGGCCGTCGAAGCTTCCCGGACCGTCTCGACCCTGTCATCGAAAGTGTGAGTGCTACATATCTGGCTGTAGAACGACGGCGCGGTGTTGAGGTTGTGGTTGTAGGCGTAGGCGCCGGCTTGTTTCAAGCGTCCCGCTTGGCCTGGCCCGAGCAGGCCGAGACAGGTACAGACCTCGAGCCCGGGGCGGATGGACTGGATGGCCTGGACGGCCGCTGCGACGCGCTCGATGTCCCGGTCGCTCGGCCCCCGCCCGCTGGCGACCAAACAGATCCTTCTCGCTCCTCGGTTAGCGGCATACTCGGCCTCGCGGGCCACCTGGTCGGCGCTCACCCAGTTGTACTTGAGCACCTCGGCTTGGGAGCCGCGCCGCTGGGAGCAATACGAACAGTCTTCTTGGCACAGCCCGCTTTTCATGTTCACCAGGTAATTCAGCTTCACCCGGTTGCCGAAGAAGGCCCGCCGAACGCGGGCGGCGGCCGCCACCACGTCGAGCAGTTGGGAGTCGTTCGTGCGGAGCACGGCCAGGGCTTGCTGGCGAGAGGGGCAACGCCGGCCGAGGGCGGCCAGAGCGATGTCGTCAAGCCAGCCGGCGTCGTTTGGTTGGGCCGGTTCCTGCTGGTACGCCGTCATCAGACGACCTTATCCGGGGCCGATAAACACGCCTGCCGATCGAGTGAGGCGGTTGCGCTACCGTGTCCGGGATGACCCCGACACCTGGCGAAGGGCTGGGCCGCGCCGGTCGCCTTTTCGAGATCAAGGACGGCGACCGTGAGGCCGTCGTGACCGAAGAGGGCGCTGGTCTCTACAAGCTGCGCTGGGCTGGAGCTGACCTTCTCGATGCCACCAACGACGACGGCTATTCGGGAGGCGGCGGCCATGGACAGTTGTTGTTGCCGTGGCCCGGGCGGGTCCCGAATGGCATCTACCAGTTTGACGGCGAGCGCTACCAGCTGGCGATCACCGACCTCACCCACAGGTCAGCCATCCACGGATTTACCCATTGGTTGACCTGGCAGGTCGAGGAACACCTGGCCAATAGGGTCACACTTTCGTGCCTTTTGTTGGCGCAACCGGGCTACCCCTTCCCGCTGGCCTTCGAGCAGACCTACCACCTTGACCAGGGGGCAATGCAAATCTCAACCACGGCAACGAATATCGGGACCAAAGCGGCGCCCTTTGGATTTGGCGCCCATCCGTATTTCAAGACGGGGGGACAGACGGTCGACGACTCCGTGCTGCACGTGGCGGCCGCCAGCTATTTCGAGACCAACGACGACCTGAGCCTGAAGCTGCCTGCGGTGCCTGTCGACGGGACGGCGTTCGACTTCCGCGAGCCGAGGCCGGTTGGCAGCCCTGTCTACGACGTCACCCTGACCGACCTTGACCGGGACGAGGACGGCCAGGCGACGGTTAATTTCCAGTCGCCGGACGGCAGCATTTCCATTACCTGCAAATACGAGGAGCCCATACGGTTCCTGCAGATCTTCAGCGGCGACACGCTGGCGACGCACCGGCGTCACGGCCTCGCCATCGAGCCCCTCACTTGCCCGCCAGATTCATTCAATAACGGCATCGGGCTTATCCGCCTCGTTCCCGCAGCGTCTGTCATAATACGCTGGACAATAACTGCCGAATAGTCCTCCTTCACAAATCCGTCGTCGCAAATCTGTTTTGTAGCGGGTTTAAGCGCGGCTAGCGCCCCGATCAGCGCTCAAGCCGGCGCGGCGGGAGCGGCCGCAAGACGCTCTTGGCCCGGGCGATGCTTGGCCGCTGACGCGCTCGAGGACCAGCACGCCGGCCATCGACAAGACGGCAGTCACTAAGAGAGCCGGGCCGAAGTACTCCAGCCCGTAGCGCTGGAAAATGGCTCCAAAAGCGGCCGAAATAGCGGCGCCTCCGATGCTGGCCGCCCCAATTTGCCAGCCGATTACGTGGCGGGCCAACTCTTCACCCACTCTCCCGGGGGTCAAGGAGACGAGGGCGGGGAACACGCCAGCCAGGGCGCCTCCAATTACCACCAGCCCGAGCACGGCTACGGCCGCCGCTGGGCGCCACCACACCAACGCGGCCCCGACGATCGCAATGCCACAGCCCCAGTTGACGATGCGCCGCTGCGAAAGCGGGCGCCGGGGCGCAGCCAAGGCGAAACGGACGAGAGTGAGCGCTCCCCAAAAACCGAACGTGGCGAAACCGGTGGCTGCCGCCCCCAGGTCGAGCGGGCCACGTTCGAAACTGGCCCCCACTGCCCGGCGGACACTTCGAACCCCGTGTAGACCATGAACACGACCAGTCCGAGGGTCACCGTGGTGGCCAGGCGGCGCCCGGGCCCGACTTTGGCCGGCGACGCGGCGTCTGCGGGTACGCCATCAGGGCTCGGCGCCGGCGCGGGGACATCGGCCGGCCCGGGCGGCCCGATCCGCCCGGGGACCTCCGCCGGCGCACCGGCCCGCTCGCCATCGTTCAGTAACGGGGCGGCCGGCTCAGCCGTACCTCCCGACGGGAAAGGCCCACGGACCGCATCTTCCACGGCGTCATTGCGTGCAGGTACGGGCGGCGGCCGACGCTGTCGGCCGGCCGCCCACCACCCGCCAACCAGGCCGAGTTCGAGGACCAGCAGGGCCCCGTACGCCGGGCGCCAGGAAGAAATGAGGATGGCGGCCGTCACGACGAGGGGGCCAATAGTCGTACCCACGCCGTAGAAGCCGTGGAGGGCGTTCAGCAGGCGGTTCCGCCCGGCCAGCGCCACGGCGATGTTGAGCGAGCCGTCCAGCAAACCTCCAGTTACACCTATGGCAGCGCCAGCGGCCAAGAGAGCCCAAAAGGCGGGCGCGAGGACGGCCCCGAGAGCCCCCAGGGTACCGATCAGCCCGGCCAGCATCATCGTGGACCGCAGGCCAAGACGACCCAAGACCACCCCGGACGCTGACGAACTGCAGACCGTCCCGGCCGTACCCAAGAGGAGGAAAAGACCGAGCCCGTCCAGCGGTAGGCCAAACCCAGGGCGGATCGCCGGCCACGCCGTCCCGATCATCCCGTCCGGGAGCCCGAGCACCACGAAACCGTACAGCGCCATGCCGTCTACAAACCGTCGAGACCCGACCGAGCCGAGGTCGAGGGGCTGGCGCCCGGGACGCCGCTTCCTCAGGTTTCGTCCCCGGGCATTCGGACCTCAGGTGAGGGGGAGGGGTTGTACGCTCGCCTCGAACTCGCTTTCGTCGTCTCGCCCCACCAAGGTCGAACCCAACTCCACCGCCCGGGCCACGTAGCCGAGCGCCACCCAGCCGAGCCGAGGGGACAAAGCCACACTGGTCAGACGGCCGACCTCCTTCGGGCCGTCCCCCGCCTGCGGCAAGTAGAGCTTGGCGCCGGCGCCCGCCGGCCCGGACAGCAGCAAACCGCGCAGGTGGCGGGGCACATTGCTGCCCCGTGAGTCGATGCGTGCCACCAGTTCCTGGCCTGTATAACACCCCTTGGTAAAGCTCACCGCCGCGTCGACCAGGCCCGCTTCGGCCGGGATCGTGCGGTCGTCGAGCTCATGGCCGTGGGTCGGGAAACCGGCCTCCACCCGGACCGCCTCGTAGTCACGCGTCTCGACCGCCATCGGCCCGGAGGGCGCCGTCGGGCTCGGCCCCAAAAGGTCATAGCCAGTCAGGCCTCCCCATTCAAAGGGGACAGCTATCAAGCCTCCATCGCTCTCGTCCCTCCCGACCGGGGGCAGGCCGACCGGGGGCAGGCCGCCCGACCCCGGCCCCCTCACGGCCACCGCTCGCCACGCCAGCGGCTCGATGTCTACTTTCGTGCGCAGCTTGAACCGCGTCAGGCGGGCTACGAGGGGCGCGCCCATGCCCGTGTCGCAATCGAGGAGGAACTCGTCCGGCGCCGCCCTGTAGACGCGGACGAAAACGTCCAGCTTGCCCTGGGGCTGCAGTACCAATGCCCAGGCCCAACCCCCCGGGCCTAGCTTGGCGATGTCCTGGCTGGCCTGGCCCTGCAAGTACGTCTCAGCGTCAGGACCGGAGACTCTGACGACATCGCGGCCGACCTCGACAGCGCCGGCCTCCTCACGAAGGGCGGCATAACCCGTCCCGCTGCTCATGCTGGGCCGGCCTCGCTCACACCGGCAACGCCAGCGCGCGCCCCGCCGCCGCCTGAGCCTCTGCCAGTTGACGCTTCGGCGGGCTCAGTCTCGTACTGGGAGCGCCCAGCCCGCGCCGCCGCGATCCGCCGGGCGCCCGGGACCGCCGCCAACAGTGCGGCCGCCTTGTTGCGGCACTCCAGGTCCTCGGTCTCGGCGATGCTGTCGGCCACTATCCCCGCCCCGGCCTGGACGCTGGCGCGCCCGTCCGCCCCGACAAGCATGGTGCGGATGGCGATGGCGGTGTCCACATTGCCAGAGAAATCGATGTAGCCCACCACCCCGGCATAAGGCCCGCGCCGGGCCGGTTCCAGCTCGTCGATTATCTCCATCGCCCTGACCTTCGGCGCACCCGAGACCGTGCCCGCGGGGAGCGTCGCTCGCAGCACGTCGATGGGCCCCAGGCCCGGCCGCAACCGGCCTGAGACCTGCGAGGTGAGGTGCATGACGTGGCTGTAGCGCTCCAGGGTCATCAGCTCGTCGACCGTCTCGGAACCGAATTCGACCACCCGGCCGACGTCGTTGCGGGCCAAGTCCACCAGCATGACGTGCTCGGCCCGTTCCTTGGGGTGCTCAGACAGCTCGGCGGCCAGGCGGCGGTCGTCTGCTTCGGTCCGGCCTCGGCGGCGGGTCCCGGCTATCGGCCGGGAGATGACCTGCCCGTCGCGTACTCGGACCATCGGTTCGGGCGACGAACCAACCACGGCCAGCTCCGGGTACTGCAGGAGGTACATGTACGGGCTCGGGTTCACCTGCCGCAGCGAGCGGTAAAGGTCCAGCGGTTCAGCTTCCAGCTCGAGCTCGAAGCGCTGAGCCAGCACGACCTGGAAGATGTCGCCGGCGAAGATGTACTCGCGCGCCGCTTCGACGGCGGCGGCATAGAGCTGGGCCGGGGTGCGGCGATAAGCCGGGGGCAGCTCGTCGTCACGCTCGGGTGGCTCGATGACCGGTTCCTCGATCGGTTTGGCTCCCTCTGCGGCGAAGTCCTCCAGCCGGGCCAGTGCGACGTCGTAGAGGTCGTCGAGCTCCTCCCGGGTGGCCTGGCCAGGTACGGGCACGGCGTCGACCAGCGTCACCCGCTGGCGCCACGCGTCGTAGGCCGCGACTTGCCCCACCACTGACATGACGGCGTCGGGAAAACCGAGCTCGTCCGGAGGCGAATTTGGCAAGCGTTCGACCTCGCGGACGACGTCGTAGCCGAGGTACCCGACGATGCCCCCGTGCAGCGGCGGTAACCCGGCTAGCGACGGCGCGCGGTAATGAGAAAGGACGGCCTCGATGGCAACCAGGATCCCCTGGTCCTCGGGCACGCGCACCGGGACCGAGCCCTCCACGGCCACCTTGCCCCCTCGCAGGCTCATCGTCGCCGACGGCCTCCGGCCGATGAAAGACCAGCGTCCCCACGTACCAGCGTGCTCGACTGACTCGAGGACGAAGCCGGGCTCGCCCCGCACCAACCGAGCGTACGCCGCCACCGGGGTCGTCAGGTCGGCCAGCAGCTCGCACCACACGGGGACAATCGTCCACTCACGAGCGAGCGAGGCGAACTCGTCTCTGCTGGGGTGTACCCCGTGCGCTCGAACCAGCGGCCGGCTCATCGCCCGTGCTCGCTCTTGCGACGTCAATGGGACCTGCTCAATGGGGACTGGTCACTGCTTCTTCGGGCGCAGTTTCGTCTGGCCCGAAGCGACGGTGGAAGCACGTCCGCTCGCCCGTGTGGCAAGCACCGGCCCCTTCCTGCTCCACCATCAACAGCAGCGTGTCACCGTCGCAGTCGTAATAGGCGGCCCGGACCCACTGGCGGTCGCCGGACGTGTCGCCCTTCCGCCACCGGGACTGCCGGCTCCGCGACCAAAAAACGGTGCGCCCGGACTCGAGGGTCTCACGCAGAGCGTCCTCGTTCATCCAGCCCATCATGAGGACCTGGCCCGTGCCCACCTCCTGGACGATCGCCGGGACCAGGCCGTCTGAGTTGTACTTGACCGCGGCCAGCTGTGCCGGGGTAGGGGCAATGGAGATAGCGACCGTCATGTCCCCATCGTAAGCGCCAGCGGGGATGATGCTAGCCGCCGGCCATGGCGCCGACGATGATGAAAGGCTCCGTCCCTGACGCCACCCGACCGGGCAAGGCGACGTCGGGGGCAGCGTTGGAGAAGTCCTCCTCGCAGCAGTAAAACCTGATAAACGGCCGCCTCTTGGCTGTGACCCGGTCGCGGATCGTGCCCTTCAGGACCGGGTAGGAGCCCTCGAGGGCGTCCAGGACAGCACGCTGCGTCACCGCCCCGTTCACTTCCACGACAACCTCGCGCGGTAGGTCGGCCAGTTCCCGCAATTGAGTGGGTAGGCGCACACGGATGCCCGCGCCCGCCATGCCCGCGCCCGTCATGCCTGCGCCCCTCATGCCCGCCACAGTGCTAATGGTCCCGGCCGGCCCAGCGGCAACGGTTGCCTCCGTCGCGGCGCCGCGCCCCTGGTCATGACAGGGTCTGCGCTTCTACGGACAAGACGGCGGGCAAATCGTGCACGACCGCCTCCCAGCTATCGCCGCCGTCGGGCGAGGCGTAGACCTGGCCCCCGGTGGTACCGAAATAGACGCCAGCTGGTTCCAGCGCGTCAGTGGACATGGCGTCGCGATAGACGTTCACGTAGCAGTTCTTCTGGGGCAGGCCGTTGGTCAAAGGCTCCCACTCGTGCCCGCCGGTCCGGCTCCTGTAGACCCGCAGTTTGCCTTCCGGCGGGTAGTGCTCGGAGTCGCTCTTTATGGGCACCACGAAAATGGTGTTGGGCTCGTGGGCGTCCACGTCGATGCAGAACCCGAAATCGCTCGGTAACCCCTCGCCGACGTCTTCCCATGAGCGGCCACCGTCCGTACTGCGCATGACGTCCCAGTGCTTCTGCATGAACAGCACGTCCGGTCTCGAGGGGTGCATGGCCACGTGGTGGACGCAGAAACCGACCTCGGGTTCGTCCTCGGGAAGCGTCCCTTCGGAGTGAAGGCCGTTGTTAGCCGGGTGCCAGCTCTGGCCGCCGTCGTCGCTGCGGAATACGCCCGCGGCCGAAATGGCGACGACCATCCTGTCCTGGTCCTCGGGGTTGACGATGATCGTATGTAGGCACAACCCGCCGGCCCCCGGTTGCCACGAGGGCCCCGAGCTGTGGCCCCTGAGGCCGGTCAGCTCGGCCCAGGTCTGGCCACCATCTGTCGAGCGGAACAGGGCCGCGTCCTCAGCCCCGGCGTACAAGGCGTCAGGGTCGTCCAATGACGGTTCCAGGTGCCACAGGCGGGTGAACTTCCAGGGCCTCGGTGTCCCGTCGTACCACAGGTGGGTGCCGGCCTCCCCCTCGTACTGGAAATCGTTGCCCACGGTCTGCCAGGTCGTCCCGCCGTCGTCCGAACGCTGTACGACCTGCCCGAACCAGCCGCCCGACGGAGCGGCGTAAACGCGCTCCTGGTCGACCGGGGAGCCCTTCATGTGGTACACCTCCCAGCCGGCAAAATGCGGTCCCTCGACGTCCCACTCCTTCCGTCGGCCGTCGGAGGTCAGTACGAAGGCTCCTTTGCGGGTACCCACGAGCAACCGAACCCCGCTCACTGGCAACCCTCCTCCTCAAGTTGGTGGGGCCGCACCACCGCGGCCATTGCGCCCGAGCCTAGGTGGCCAGCCAGGCCGTTTTCTGTTTCAGGCGCGGCGGTGTGGTCAGAGGTAGAGCCCGGTGCCGTCTGTAACCCTCTCGGCAGCCACAGCATGAATGTCCCGCTCGCGAAGGATCAGGTAGTTCTCGCCCTGGACCTCGACCTCGAAGCGGTCTTCAGGGTTGAACAGCACCTGGTCACCGGCCTTTATAGAGCGGACGTGAGGGCCGGTAGCTACCACCTCCGCCCACGTGAGGCGCCGAGGGACCTCCACGGTGGCAGGTATGAGGATGCCGGCTTTGGACTTGCGCTCCCCCTCGGAACGAGGGACCTGCACGAGCACCCTGTCGGTCAGCATCTGGACCGCCTGCTTGGCTGAGCCAGGGTCGTTGGTGGCCATTGCGGGCAAGCTAGCGCCAGAACGGCCTGACCGTCACGCCAGCCTCAGCTAACTCGGCTTTTGCCTCGGAGATGCTCACTTCGCCGAAATGGAAGATCGAGGCCGCCAGAAGGGCGTCCGCCGACCCCAGCACGGCGCCGTCCACGAGGTGCTGCACGTTACCGACGCCCCCGCTGGCGACGATGGGGATGTTGGTGGCTTCCACGACCGTGCGGGTCAGCTCCAGGTCGTAGCCGACCCTGGTGCCATCGCGGTCCATCGAATTGAGCACAACCTCGCCGGCGCCCAGCTCCTCGCAGCGCCGGGCCCACTCGACGGCGTCCAGCCCGGTCGCCACTCGGCCCCCGTTGATATAGACCTCCCAGGCGGCCCGTTCGCCAGCCTTGCGGCGCATGTCCACGCCGACCACAGTGCACTGAGCGCCAAATGTGCCCGAGATTTCCCGTACCAGCTCGGGCCGGGCTACCGCGGCCGAATTGACGCTGACTTTGTCCGCCCCGAGCCGCAGCAACCGGCGCGCGTCCTCCAGCGTGCGCACTCCGCCGCCGACCGTGAGAGGGATGAATACCTGTTCGGCGGTGCGGGAGACCACGTCGAGCATGGTAGTCCGGCCCTCGGCCGAGGCAGTGATGTCGTAAAAGACGATTTCGTCGGCCCCTTCTGTGTCGTAGAGGGCGGCCAGCTCCACGGGGTCGCCGGCGTCGCGCAGGCTGGCGAACCGTACGCCCTTCACCACCCGCCCGCCATCCACGTCAAGGCAAGGGATGACCCGGACCGCCCTCATAGGCACCTCATGAGGCGCTGGGAGCGAGGCAGGGCTCCGCGTGAAACGTCGAGCCCGAGCCGCGGGTGCATAACGCGGTCGCCAGCCACCGAGCGCGGTCAAAATGGCCGTACGAAACCGTTTCTCGGTGCGCTGACCGCTTCTCGTTGCGTTCGGTAGCAAAACCCGTACCCAATCGCGACGAGAACGCCGGGCTGCACCAAAAAACGGCCCTGGGCCAAGCCCCCAGCCAAACGACGGTCACCCCCAGCCAAACGACGCACCCAGCCAAACGACGCTCACGCAGGCACCCCACGCGACGCCGCCACCGCCTCTCGGACTGTAAAGCGGCCTTCGTAAATGGCCCGGCCGACTATCACGCCGGCCAGGTGGCGGCCGCCCCCTTGCAGCCGCCCCAGGCGGCGGATGTCGTCCAGCGTGCCGACACCCCCGGAGGCGATGAGCGGCACGTCGCACTGCTCGAGCAGCAGCCGGTAGCCAGCCACGTCCGCCAGCATGAGACCGTCGCGCGATATCTCGGTCACCATGACAGCCGCCGCGCCGGCGGCGGCCAGCTCTGAGACGACGCTGACCACGTCACGGCCCGACGCTTCAGCCCATCCTTTCACCCTGACCTCGCCGTCCAGGTGGTCGACGGCCGCCGCCACTTGGCCCGGCCACCGCTCGGCCACGCTGGCCAGGAACGCCTTCTCCAGTATCGCCGCGGTGCCCACGATGACCCGGGCGACGCCGGCGCCCAGCAGCTCGGCTACGTCTTCGGCCCGGCGCACGCCTCCCCCGGCCTGGACGGGGATACCGACGGTGGCGGCGATAGCGGCAACTACTGGCCTATTGGTAGCGAGGCCGGTCCGGGCCGCGTCCAGGTCGACCACGTGCAGCCAACGGGCGCCGGCCGCCTCGAAGGCCTGGGCCGGGAGACGGGGTCGGTCCCGTACACGGTCTCGCGTCCGAAATCGCCTTGAGCCAAGCGCACGCAGCGCTCGTCCCTCAGGTCTATGGCCGGGTAAAGCTCCATTTTTATTTGCAAACAGGCCACGAAATTAGCGAGGACGCCCAGGCCGACAGTGGACGATTTCTCCGGGTGGAACTGGGTGGCCCATACGGGCCCCATTTCCACTGCGGCCGCCACCGGGCCGCCGTAGTCACAGGTGGCCGCCGTCTCCTCCCCAATGGGAGGCGCGTACGAATGTACGAAATAAACCCAAGCGTCTTGCTCGAAGCCGCCAAGCAACCGGCTGCCGCGTGTTACGTCCAGGCGGTTCCACTGCATTTGCGGCCGTCGTACCCCGTCCGGTAATAGCGAAACGGTCCCTTTGAAAACGGAAAGCCCAGGTATGCCGGGCGATTCAGCCGACCCCTCGTATAAGAGCTGCATTCCCACGCAGATGCCGAGAAAGGGCTGACCCGACCGGGCGGCTTCGAGCGTGGCCGGCCAAAGGCCGCTTTCAGACAGCGCTTGGCTGCAACGCCCAAAATTACCCACCCCCGGCAGCACCACGCCATCGGCGGCGGTGACATCTTGCGGGCAGCTCACCAGGCGGGCATCGGCCCCTACCTGGCATAGACCTTTTTCGGCCGAGCGCAAGTTGCCGATGCCGTAATCGATGACGGCGATAAAGGGTCTTGACATTACGGCCTTAGCTGAGCACGCCTTTTGTCGAGGGCACCCCGCCGCCCTCCAACCGGACGGCGTCACGCAACGCCCGGGCCACCGCCTTGAAACTGGCCTCCAGAATGTGGTGGGAATTGCGGCCGCTCCGCATCCGGATATGCAAGGTAATGGCGGCCGACGTGGAAAAGGCGCGCCAGAATTCCTCCGCCAGCTGGGGGTCGAAAGGCGGGTCGCCCAGAGGGTAGGCCTCTCCACCCGCCCCGGGGTCCACCTCGTAGACAAGGAACGGCCGGCCGGACAAGTCAAGAGCCACCTCGATGAGGGCCTCGTCGAGCGGCACCGCGATGGATCCGAAACGCCTTACCCCCGCTTTGTCCCCGAGCGCTTCGTAGAGAGCCGCCCCAAGGGCCAAGCCGACGTCTTCGACGGTGTGATGGGCATCAACCGCGAGGTCGCCGCTGGCTTTCAGCTCGAGGTCGAAGCCCCCGTGGCGGCCCAGCTGTGAGATCATGTGGTCGAAAAAAGGCAAGCCCGTAGCCACTTCCACCTGGCCAGAACCGTCCACTGCCAGTTTCAGGGAGATCGATGTCTCCTTGGTGACCCGTTCTTTGGCCCCCCGTCGTCCCGTTAGGGCAGAGGCCTCGGTCACGCCAGCACCTCGGCCAGCGCTGAAAGGAACCGGTCATTTTCCTCTTTGGTCCCGACCGTAGTGCGGAGGCACCCTTCCAGGCCCGGCCAGCTCGAGGTGTCGCGAACAAGCACCGACCGCTCGACCAGCCCACGCCACACCTCGTCGCCGCGCCGGCCGAGCGGTCGCCAGAGGACGAAATTGGCCTCCGAGGGCCAGACTTTGACCGGCATTTTCGAGAGCTCGTCGACGAGACGGTCGCGTTCGGCAACTATCGAAGCCACCCTCTGTTCCATTTGCCCAGAAAACCGCAGTGCGAGGCGACCAGCCGACTGCTTGAGGGCGTCCAGGTGGTACGGCAACGCGACGCGCTCCAACACCTTTACGACTTCGGAAGGCCCAATAAGGTACCCAAGGCGTAAAGCTGCCATCGACCACGTTTTAGAATAAGTACGGACTACGACGAGCGGGGTGTCTTCCCTCACCAACTCCACCGCCGACCAAGTAGCGAACTGACCGTACGCCTCATCGACGACGGTAATAGCTGGTGACGCCGAAACGACCGCCGCGACTGTGCCCGGATCCTCGACCAGGCCCGTGGGGTTGTTCGGGGAACACAGGAAAACGATCGAGGGCGCTTCTTTTTCGACCAGGTCAATGGCGACCGCAGCGTCAAGGGTGAAATCCGGGCGGCGCTGGCCCTGTACGAGCCGAGTTCCCGTCAGATGGGCGATGTGCGAATGGAGGGCATAAGTCGGTTCGAACATGGCCGCCTTCCGGCCTGCTCCCCCGTACGCGAGGCAGATCGACTGCAGCACTTCATTAGAGCCATTGGCGGCAAAAACCTGGTCGGGGCTGACGTTGTGCAATTTCGCCAGTTCGCTCCGAAGAGCATGGGCCGAGCGGTCGGGATAACGGTTGTAGGCGATATCGCTGGCCTCGGCCAGCAGGGCGTCGAGCCATTCGCGCGGGGGCGGGTACGGAGATTCGTTGGTGTTGAGCCTCACTTCGACCGGGACCTGGGCTGAGTGGTACCCCTCGCGCAGGCCGAGGTCGGGGCGCGGTTCGGGGAGCGAGCTGACCAGCCCGACGGGCTGGTTGGCAGGCCGGCTCATGGGACCGACGGGGCCGCCACCCCACGGGAGGACAGGCCCGTCCGGCAAAGGGCGGAGAGCGCGTGAGCAGCGAGGCCCTCCGCTTCGGCCAGCGCGGCCACCCGAGGGGCCACCCGCGCCAGCGCATCCCGGTCCAGGCTTATGACGTGGACCCGCTTCAGAAAGTCGTCAGTGCCGAGGGCGCTCGAGAACCGAGCAGTCCGGGCTGTCGGCAGCACGTGGCTCGGACCGGCCACATAGTCACCTACGCTGGCCGGCGCCCAGGGGCCACAAAAAACCGCCCCGGCGGAGCGGACGAGCGGCACCAGGGCCTCGGGCTCGGCCGTGATGAGTTCCAGGTGTTCGGGCGCCACCACGTTGCAGACGTCCATGGCCTGCGCGGGCCCTGGACCAGCACCGACCAGCCGCCTCGTTGGAGCGTTGAGGTGACCTCACGGCGCCTGGGGGATTCCGCTACGAGGCGCTCGACTTCTTCCTCCACGGCGACCGCGACGTCTTCAGACCAGGTGACGAGCCACGCGAGGCCGTCAGGGCCGTGCTCGGCCTGGACGACCACGTCCACGGCGGCGTAGCGAGCGGGAGCGCTGTCGTCGGCCACCACGACCACCTCCGAAGGCCCGGCGAAGGCTGAGGGCACCCCTACGAGCCCCTCTTCGGCCACGAGGCGCTGGGCCGTGGCCACGTAGAGGTTGCCGGGGCCGGCGATCACCTCGACGGGTCGCACCGTGGCTGTCCCGTACGCCATCGCCGCCACCGCTTGTGCCCCGCCGATGGCGTAAACCTCGTCGACGCCGGCCACAGCTGCGGCGGCCAGTACCGGGGCACTCACGCGGCCGCCCGGGCCAGGCGGCGAGCAGAGTACGACCTCGTCGACGCCTGCGACTCGGGCCGGGATGGCCGTCATGAGCACGCTGGAGGCGAGCGGGGCTCGACCACCCGGGGCGTAACAACCGGCCCGGCTCACGGGCACCAGCAGTTCGCGGGTGGATATGCCGTCTTGGCCGACGTGTTCGAAACTGCGGTGGGCTCGCTCTGCCTCGTGGAACTGCCGAATGGCTCGGGCCGCCTCTTCGAGAGCTTCTCGCAACACTCCCGGCACAGCCGCGCCAGCCGCGGTTATTTCCTTCTGAGGCACCCGCAACGACGAGGGCTCGACGCCGTCGAAGCGCCTCGTCAACTCGACAATCGCGCTGTCACCGCCCGCCTTGACCGCCCTCATGATCTCCCGCACGGCCTGGACCGGGCTCCCCCACGGGCGCGGGCGCGGGCAACAACGAAGCGAGATCGCCGCTGGCGCCGCGCAGGTCGAGACGGGTGAGCAACCCTGGCATCGGCCACGATGCTACTTGGGCGGCTGCGACGGGCTCGGGGGCGGCCCGGTCCTGACTAGACAACTTGGGCCCCCACGAAATCTAGGTCGTAGGCGCTATCTAACCCCCCGGGCCCGGGCATGCTGGTCCCCATGAGTGCCGCCGCCGAACTTACAGCCGTCTCGAGCACGCTCAGCGAACTGACGCGGCGTGTCACCCGCATCCTCAGCGAGCTCTCGCCGGCGGACGAAGAGCGCTACGGCACCGACCTGGCCGAAGTGGAGCGTACCCTCGGCGTGGCCAACCGCCGGCTCGAACGGCTGATCAGCGACGGCCGGCCGGCCCGCTAATTTGGGTCGCTAGTTTCGGGCCGCTGGCTTTGGCCGCTGGCTTTGGCCCCGAGCCCGAACGAGGCTGGAATGGGGCCAGTCCAGCCGAGCGGGATGGCGGCCGAAGGGCAAAAGTCGGCCATTACGCATTCGGGGCACCGGGGCCGGCGGGCGATACAAACGCGACGGCCGTGGAGGATCATGCGCAGGCTCAACGGGCCCCATTCGCGCTTGGGCAGCATGGCCGTGACCTCCGCCTCGACCCGCTCGGGGTCCTTTTGTTTGGTCAGCGCCAGCAGGCGGCTAATGCGGCCTACGTGGGTGTCGACAGGAAAGCCCGGCAAGTCGAAGGCGACGCTGCGGACGACGTTTCCGGTCTTCCGGCCCACGCCCGGGAGGGTCACGAGGTCATCGAGCGAAGTCGGCACCTCGCAAGCGAACCGGTCGCACACGGCCCCGGCCAGGGCCACCACCGCCTTCGACTTGACCCTGAAGAACCCGGTGGGACGGATTATCGCCTCCACGTCGTCTGGGTTGGCCGCGGCCAGGTCCTCGGGCGCCGGGTAGCGGGCGAACAGCGCCGGCGTGACCGAGTTGACCCGTTCGTCGGTCGTCTGGGCGGAGAGCACCGTCGCCACTAGCAGCTCCCACGGCGTGGAAAAGTCGAGCTCGCAAAGTTCCTTAGCCGTCCCCGGGTACTCGAGGGCGAGGCGCGCCGCAGCCAGTTTGGCCCGGCCGGCCGGGGTCCGCGGGCGGCCCGACGGCCTGACCACCGCGACTACCTCGGTGATCACCGTGGCGCTAGTTCTCGCCGGCATGTAGAGGTCCCGTGACAAGCATCCGTCTCCTTCTCCTCTCTGCGCTCCCCTCTAGGCGAACCTAGTTTTTCCCGGGCGGTTGCGGGACACTAGCTTCGAGACAAGTGGCTGAGATCGAGGTTAAGCGCCAACTCGACGAAGACGACCTGGCTGCCGTCACCGGGCTGCTGACGGCGGCGAGCGAGGCGGACGCCCACCCGGCCCTCGGTGAACACGCTTGGCTCGACCTGGTCCAAGGGGGGAGAGAAGGCTTTGCGGGGCTCGTCGCCTGGGAACCAGGCCACCCCCACCCGGTAGGTTACGCCCAACTCAGCCTGGGGCCCCACGACGCCGGGGGTGAGAGTTCCAGTTGGGGCCTCGAGGTGGTAGTCGACCCCCATCATCGGACCCCCGGCAACACTGTCGCCACCGACCTCGTCAAAGAGGCTATGAAGCTGATCGCCGACGAGGGAGGTGGGCACCTCCACTTATGGGTGAGCCAGCCCGCGCCCTACCACGACCGGATGGCCGCGGCCGTGGGACTGCACCCTGGTCGGGCTCTGTACCAGATGCGGCGGCCGCTACCAGCGGACGAGCACGCCACCATAAAAACGCGACCGTTCAGGCCGGGGTTGGACGAAGAGGCGTGGCTCGAAGTGAACAACCGCGCCTTTCACTGGCACCCCGAGCAGGGCGGCTGGACCGTGGAGACGATCAAGGCGCGAGAGTCGCAGCCGTGGTTCGACCCTGACGGCTTCTTGCTCTACGAGCGCGACGAGGAGGTCGCCGGTACCCCCGTGCGTAGGTTGGTCGGGTTTTGCTGGACCAAGGTGCACGAGGCTCACAGGTCCTCGCCAACGGAGCCGACGCTGGGCGAGATCTACGTGGTGGCGGTCGACCCGGACGTCGCTGGCCACGGCCTGGGCCGTCAGCTGACGCTGGCCGGCCTCGACTACCTGACGTCAAGAGGCATCAAGGAAGCGATGCTCTACGTGGACGCGACAAACACGCCGGCCGTGAAGCTCTACGTCGCACTCGGGTTCACAGTGAACCACATCGACCGGGCCTATACCGGCGACGTCGAACCGGCTCGGACGAGCCCTACCTCAAGCGGCTGAGCTAGGACCGCCTTTCTCGCGTCGCCTTCGAGGCGCCGTTCCCGTTTACGAACTCGTCGTCCGTAGCCTCCTCAGCGCTGCCCTCCGCGTCGGCCCGGGCTGGTACCACTACCTGCAAGTCGGGCGCCACCTCCATGCCCTTGCGCCACACCGAACGGGCGACGATCTTCGACGTGTCCACCCGGTCGCGGTACTTGCTGGCAATGAGGGTGACCTCTTCCAGGAGGCCCTCGGAGAGCGTCGTCGGGTTGAGCCCGAGAGCGAGGAAGCGGTCGTTTCGCACCACCAGGTCGTTCTCTGCTGCCTCGCGCCGCGGGTTGGGCAGCATGACTACCTCCGCCCCCGTGAGTTTGGACACCAGCCCGGCCAGGTCGCGCACGCGATGGACTTCGGTCGTCTGGTTGAACACCGAAACCCTGTCGCCGACCTCCGGCGGGTTGTTGACCGCCAACTCGATGCAGCGCACAGTGTCGCGGATGTGAATGAAGGCCCTCGTCTGGCCGCCCGTCCCGTGGACTGTCAGGGGGTGCCCGATAGCCGCCTGCATCAAGAAACGGTTGAGGACCGTGCCGTAGTCGCCGTCGTAGTCGAACCGGTTGACCAGGCGGTCGTCCGTAGCCGTCTGTGCCGTCTGGGTGCCCCAAACGATGCCCTGGTGCAGGTCGGTAATGCGCACGCCGTCGTTTTTGGCGTAGAAGGCGAACAACAGCTGGTCCAGCGTCTTCGTCATGTGGTACACCGAGCCGGGGTTGGCCGGGTGGAGGATCTCCCTCACCAGCTCGCCGTCGGGCGTGGGGACCTTCACGGCCAGGTAGCCCTCCGGGATGGGGGCCGATCCGGACCAGCCGTAGCCGTACACGCCCATGGTCCCCAGGTGGACCACCGCGGCGTCGACCCCCGAATCCACCAGGGCACAAAGCAGGTTGTGGGTGCCCCGGACGTTGTTGTCGACGGTGTAGCGCTTGGCCCGCGGCGAGCGCATCGAGTACGGCGCCGCCCGCTGCTCTGCGAAATGGACGATGGCGTCGGGCTGGTAGTCCTCCAAGAGGCTGAGGAGCCTGTTGTACTGGAGGGCCAAGTCCAGGTTGATGAACTCGATCTCCTTACCGGAGACAGACTTCCAGACCCGCAGCCGCTCGCCAATCGGCCTGATGGGCGTCAGCGACTCGACTTCGAGCTCGATGTCAATAGAACGTCGCGAAAGGTTGTCGACGATGACAATGTCGTGGCCGTTCGCCGAGAGGTGGAGCGAGGTCGGCCACCCGCAGAAGCCGTCGCCGCCAAGGATCATGATCTTCATCGATCACCTACCATAGTGGTTGACTTGACCCGGGTTGAAGATTGGGTGAAGCGTTCAACAACTCTTCACGTTCGGGTCTTCACGTTCGGGCCTAGGCTGAGGGCCCGTGCAGGCGGCGTTCGAGGTAAGCAGGGAAGAGTTGGCCGGCCTGCTCGCAGGCGAGCCACGTTACCGCACCGACCAGGTTTGGCGAGGCCTGTGGGAAAAAGGGGCACGTCCGGCGGAAATGACCAACTTGCCCAAAGCTTTGCGCGAACGGCTGGAGACGGCACTGGTCCCCGCGCTCCACGAGGTTTCACGCGCCACTTCGATCGACGGGCAGACGACAAAGTGGCTATGGGAGCTGGCCGACGGCCGTCGAATAGAAACCGTACTTATGCTCTACCCGGACCGGGCGACCGTGTGCATCTCGAGCCAGGCCGGCTGCGCCATGGGCTGCACTTTCTGCGCCACGGGCCAGGGTGGGTTCGATCGCCAGCTCTCCGTCGGCGAGATAGTCGAACAGGTCGTGAACGCCCGCCGGGAAGCGCTCCCTCGCCGGCTCAGCAACGTCGTCTTCATGGGGATGGGGGAGCCGCTGGCCAACTACGAGCGGGTGTGGTCGGCCGTGCAACATCTTCACTCCGACCTCGGTATCTCGGCCCGGCACATAACCATTTCCACCGTCGGAGTGGTCCCTGGGATCCGGCGCCTGGCCAAGGAGGCTCTGCCGGTCAACCTGGCCGTTTCCCTCCATGCCGCTCGTGACCAGCTGCGCGACAAGATCGTCCCGCTGAACCGCCGCTACCCGCTCTCGGTGCTGATGGGAGCGTGCAGCGAGTACCTGGCGGCGAAGGGCCGGCGGCTTTCTTTCGAGTGGGCGCTGATCGACGGTGTGAACGACGCTCCCAGGGACGCAGCCGAACTGGCCGAACTGGCCCTGCCGCTGGCGGCGCACGTGAACCTCATCCCCCTCAACCCGACCAGAGGGTACGCCGGCCGGGGCACGCGAGCGGCTGGGGTAGCGGGTTTTCGTGACTGGCTGGCCGCGCACGGGGTGAACGCCACGGTCCGAGCCAACCGGGGTACGGACATCGACGCTGCTTGCGGGCAGCTGGTGGGCCGGGAGCGCCGCGAACGGCTGGCTACGAAAAGCTCGCCGCAAGTGCCACACTGATTGGAGTGGCGAACACGCAATGGCTCGACCGGAGCCAACCCCAGCCCCTTTACATGGCGAACATGCTCCTCTACATAAATGCCGTCTTCTGGATCCTGGCCCTGCTCGAAGGGGCCAGCTACTTCGGCATCCTGGCCTTGGGGGCGTTGTTCGCCGGGCTCGGCATCGCCAATGAGAAGAAGGCCGGTTACTGGGGCGGGGTGGTGGTGGCGGTACTCAACTTCCTATTCCTCGTCTTGATCCTGCTCGTGGGCGGGGCCAACATCTTCTTGTTCCTCAACATTATCTTCGCGGCTGCGTTGCTGGCGTTGCTCCTGCACCCGTTGAGCCGCAGCTACGAGCGCATCTGGTTCAAGAAGTTAAACCGCCGATAGGTGCCGCTCGGGAGGGCGACGGCGTTCCCCACCAAGAATTAGGCCTCTTTCGAGCGTAGGCCCCGGCACTTCTCAGTGGCGAAGGCGTTTCTCGGTCACTTGCAGGTGGCAAAGGCGTTTCTCGGTGTTGGCGAGCCTTCCCGTCGCGTTCAAGTGCGGTTTCTGCGTCGCAGCGCGCCGAGATGGTCCAGCTGCACCGAGTTCGGGCCTCGTTCGCCACTCTTCCAGCTAAGGCGAGTGCGGCGAGTGGTGATTACATCAGGCATTGAGGACCCGAGCCCTGCCAGCGTCTCACTCCGCCGGCAGCAAGGCGTCCACAAACTCCTTGGCGTCGAAAGTAACCAGGTCCTCAGGCCCCTCACCGAGGCCGACCAGCTTGATGGGGATGCCGAGTTCGCCGGCAATGGCGACGACTATGCCGCCCTTGGCCGTGCCGTCGAGCTTGGTCAACACGATGCCTGTAACGCCCACCGCATCGGTGAACTGGCGGGCCTGGATCAGGCCGTTCTGGCCGGTGGTGGCGTCGATCACCAGGAGCACTTCGGTGACGCTGCCCGGCGGCCGGTCAGCTACCCGGCGGACCTTTTTGAGCTCCTCCATCAAGTTGACCTTGGTGTGCAGCCTCCCGGCCGTATCGGCCAGTACCAGTGGTATGCCTCTGGCGTTGGCGTGCTGAACGGCGTCGAACACCACCGCCCCCGGGTCGCCTCCCTCATCGCCGCGCACGAAGCCGGCGTTCACTCGTTCCGCCCATAGCCCGAGCTGGTCAGCCGCCGCGGCACGGAAAGTGTCGCCAGCGGCCATGACCACCTCTGTCCCGTCCTGCTCCTCGCGAAGTGCCACCTTCCCGATGGTGGTGGTCTTGCCCACGCCGTTCACCCCTACGAAGAGCCAGACGGTCGTCTTGCCGTCGCCCGCCAAATGAAGCTCGCGCTCCCCTCCAACCGGCTGACCAGCTCCTCCCTCAGGGCGCCGACTAGCTGATCGGAGGTGGAAAAGCTGTCCCTCCGGGCGGTCTCCTTCAGGTCCTTCAACAAGAGCTCGGTCGTCGTGATGCCGACGTCGGCCAGGATCAGGGCCTCTTCGAGCTCGTCCCACGATTGTTGGTCGAGCCTGCCTCGCCGCCGGAGGCCGGCCAGCTGGTCGGCCAGTAGGGAGCGGGCACGGCCAAGGCGGTCCCGGAACCTGGGCCGCTCCAGGACCTCGACGCTCTCCTCAAGTTCAATCGCAGGCTCTGCCGGGAGTTCAACCTCTGGCCCCGCCTCCGCGTCGGCGGCGGCCAGTGCCTCGACTTCGACTTCGACTTCGACCTCGACTTCGGTTCCGGTCTCGGGCGGCGCCTCGGCTTCAGGCCCGGCTCCGGCTTCGGGCGGCGCCTCGGCTTCAGGCCCGGCTCCGGCTTCGGCTTCGGCGGGAGCCTCTGGGCGTGGCGGTGGGACCGGACGGGGAGGGGCCTCGGGTCGGCTCGGTGGTGCCTTGAGGGCCGGCCTGGTCCCGGCCCCCGGCCCCCGCTCGAGGCTGCGTTTGGTGCGGCCCCGGGACAGCGCCGTAAACGTGCCGAAGCCCGCGCCCAGCACGACCACCGCGCAAATTACGACGATCAGGACAACCAGCATGACCGGACGAGACTACCGGCGCCGTCTCGCCATGAGCACATAGCGCTCGCCCCGGGTTGGCGTGTTATAGGGTTCTTCAGCAACTACCCGAGGCGGCCAGTCGCTCGAGGAGAACCAACCAGCGGCATATGGCTATATAAGGCCCGTGTACAGGCCGGCCAACAGACTGAGTTCGTTCGCGATACGCCTCGGGAGGGGACAGTGCCGGGAGGCACACTCCTGGCCGAGGTCCGAAAGACGTACGACGGTGGGGAGACGTCATCGGTCTGGCCGGGGTCGCCCTGGTCCTGGGTGCCTATCTCTCGCCGGCACTGTGGGATGGCCTTTCTTTTGGCCCCACCGATATCGCCAACCAACTGTCCTTCCTCACTTACGTACCGCACGCATTAGTCCACAACGGGCTGAACGGTGACATCATCACCCAGGAGGTCCCGTGGAACTGGCTCGACTGGCTAGCAGTCCATCACGGCCAGCTGCCGCTGTGGAACAACTATTCCGGGGACGGGATGCCCCTTTTCCTAAACTTCGAGTCGAGCCCACTGGCCTTGCCCGCCCTCGTCGGCTACTTGGTCCCGGTGGGCGCGTCGTACTGGTCGGGGTCGCCGTTAGCCTGCTCATCGCCGGCACCGGGACCTACGCAGCCGCTCGGTTGGCCGGTGTCGGGCCGCTAGGGGCGGCGCTCGCCGGGACCACGTTCATGCTCTCAGGCGCACTGAGCGGATGGGCCGGGTGGGCCGTCGGGGGGCCGCTGACTTGGGCCGGCTGGCTCTTGGCCGGCGCTCTTATTTGCTGTCAGCCCGGGCAAAGGCGCTGGGCCGGGACCATCGTGGTTGCAGTATCGAGTGGTTTCGCCGTTTACGAGGGCTTCCCTGAAAGCCTGGTGTTCCTCGGCGTTGCCCTCGGCACGATCGCGTTGGTCGCGGGCGCTTTGCGTGCCCTCAGAGGTGATGCCAGCCTGGCCGGGCCGGCTGCCCTACTGGCCGGGGTTGGAGACGGAGCCGCCTTGTCCGCTCCCTTGTGGCTACCCGGCCTGGCCGTCCTAAAGCAGTCTTCCCGCGCCGCCGAGAACGGTACCGGCGGCTTACCCATCCACGCGGTGGCGCTTTTGTTCGCCCAAGGTTATGACGGCCTCCCGACCAAAGGGGCGACGTGGTTCGGCCCTGCGGACTACTACGAAGCCACCGCTTACGTCGGTGTGGTAGCCGTTGTTCTCGCCCTAAGCGCAGTCCTGGTCGGGTGGCGCCGGCCCCTCATAAGCGGCCTCGGGGTGGCGGCCCTCGTTTGCGTGGTAATCATCTACGCCCCCGCTATGCAGCGGCTCTTCACCAGAATCGGGGCCGGTTCGTTCGCAACTCAGCGGATGCTCCCGATGGTCGCCTTTGCTGTGGCCATGCTGGCCGGCCTGGGCGCAGAGACATTGCAGCGGGGGTGGAGAGAGCGGCGCGCCTGGTCCAGAGCGGTCGCCAGCGTAACTGTATGCGGCATTGTGGTCGCCTATTTGCTCGTGTCTGCCGCGACCCGAGGCTTGAGCCCAGCGGACCTATCGGTGCGCCAGCACTCCCTGTTCTGGCCCGCGCTCACCCTGGTCGGGATGGCAGCTCTTTGGCGCTGATGCGACCTGTCGCGCCGAGTTATCTGCCGCATGGAGCGCAAACGGCGGGCTCCCCTGACGCCGTTGGCTCTCAAGCCATCATCCGCCGGCCGCTCTCTGGCGTCACCGCCCAGCTCGGCGGCCCCCGCTCGTACGCCGCGGCCGCGTGCGCGCTGCTCCTCGCCACCCAGTCGGCCTACCTGGTCTGGGCCGGCATCGGGGTCAACAGTTACGCGACCACCGCTTTCCCCGTGACTGCGCCTATCACCGAGCTACAGCACCTGGTCGGTAACAGTCTGATCGCACTGGACGGCACCAACAAGCAGGATGTGACCCTATGGAGCGGCGCAGGCATCTACCCGGAGGTCAATATCGGTTACGGCATCAGAGAACTGGCCGTCCATGACCCAGTCATACCGCCGGCCTACTTCCTGACCTGGCCTAACCAAGACGCCACGGCTAACGCCAGCCTCGGGAACAACCTCTTCGCTCCTGCGGTCGGCTCCGTGACCAGGGCGCGCTACTACGGGGCGGCTTTCATACTTGCGACGCCCGGGAGCGTCCCCAAAGGCACCCAGTTGGTGGCCACCATCCCGGTCCCGCTGGCCGGGTCGCTCTCCCTCTACCGGGCCCCGGAGCGGCGCAGTTCACGTTCGACGCCGGTAGCGATGCCCGCGTCGTCTCGGCCGCGCAGACGGGCAACGCCAGTTGGCGGCTTGATGTCGACGTCCCATCTACTGCGGCGCTGACGCTGCACCTCACGTACTTCCCCGGGTGGCACGTGAGCGCGGACGGAAAGGCGTTGCCGGTCTCGGAGGCAGCAGGGCTCTTCGTCGGGGTGACCGTCCCGGCCGGCACCCGCACCGTCACAGTGAGCTACTGGCCCCCAGGGCTTACCGCTGGGTTCGCGCTGGCGCTGACGGCCATCGCGGCGCTGGTGGTTGGCTCGGTGCTGGTCCTAGCCGCTTCAGCCCGTCCGTGGTCGATCTTTTCACTGACGACAATGGAGGAACCTCCGGGCGGGATGCTCACGCCATAAAGGCAATCGGCTGCCTCCATGGTCCGCTTTTGGTGGCTCACGATCAGGAGTTGCGCTTCCTCCCGGAACTCGTGGACAAGATCCAAGAAGCGGTGCAGGTTGACGTCGTCCAACGCCGCCTCCACCTCGTCCATCATGTAGAAGGGCGACGGCCGGCTCCTGAACACGGCAAACAGGAAGGCCAGCGCCACCAGGCTTCTTTCCCCACCCGAGAGCAAGGAGAGGCGCCGGATGTTCTTGCCGGCGGGACGGACCTCGAGCTCGACCCCCGACTCCAGGATGTTGGCCGGGTCGGTCAGCGACAGCGTTCCCTGGCCGTTGGGGAACAAGGTGGCCACGAGCCGGCCGAAGTTTTCGGCTACGTCGTCGTAGGCCGCCTTGAAAACGGTGATGATCTCCGCATCCACGGCTTTTATCACCTTGGACAGTTCCCGCCTGGCGGCTGAAACGTCGTGCAGCTGGCCCTCGAGGAACTGGTGCCGCTCCGCCAGCGCGGCGTGTTCCTCCAGCGCCAGAGGGTTAACCGGGCCCATGAGACGCAGCTCCCTCTCGAGCTTCCCGGGCGCGGCCGGGAGCACCGGTCCCGGGAGGCAGCTCCGGGCACTCGGCACCATCGAGCACCTCGGGCTCGCAGTCGAGCTCACGGCGTACGGCCTCGGTAAGCGCCTCCAGTCGAGCCCGGCTCTGCGCCGACTCGAGCTCATTGCGAGAGACTTGCTCACGGCTCTTGGCCAGGTCACGTTCGACGTCGGCGCGCTCTCGCCGCAGGTGCTCCAGGTCCTCGCTGGCCGCCCGCAGCGAACTGGCTTCGGCCAGGCGCAACTCCCGCAGCCTCTCGAGCGCGGCCTCCAGTGCGGCCAACCTGGTGTTCACAAAGGTGCTCAGGCGGGCGACAGCGCTTTGGGCGGCCTCGAGGCGTTCCCGTCGGTGCGTGGCCTGCTCTCGCTCAGCGACGGTGTGAGCCAGGCGCTGTTCGACCTCCTGGAGGCGGCGGCCGAGCAACTCCCGCCGTTCTTCGATGGCGCTGGCGCGAACCTCGAGGTCCCTGCGCAGCGTGGCCACAGCGGAGGCGCGATGGGCCAGGCGGTCACGAGCCATGCGTTCGGCGGTGGCTCGCTCGCCCGCCTCAGCGGCGGCCGCCTCCAGCGCGGGGAGGAGCTCCTCCAGTTCGGCCGCTCTTTCCAGGTCGCGAGCCTGCCTGGCCTGTAGCTCGGCCACCTGCTGGGAGAGCTCCTCAGCTTCGGCGGCAGCCTCGGCTAGCTCGGGGCCGGCCCTGGTAAGGGACTCGTTGGCGGCCCGGATCGCAGCGGACCGGGCGGCGACCAAGCTCTGGGCGTCGGAACTGACGCCGCGGGCGATTTCGAGGTCGGCCCTCACCTGGTGTTCGTGCGCCTGGGCTCGACCTGATGCTTCTGACGCCTCACGTACAGCATTACGGGCTTCTTCGAGCGCGGCTCCGGTGACACCGGAGCTGTGCAGCCCAGTCCGCCAGATACCGCCGGCGCAGCGGTCGCCCTCGCGGCTAACGACCACCAGATCCGGCTGGCTGGCGGCTAACTCGACTGCACTTTGCCACCCGTCCTCGACCACGACAGCGCGGGCCAGGAGGCGGTCCAACAGTTGCGCCACCGCCGGGAGCGAAGAGTGCACGTACTGGCGCAACCACGAGGCTCCGTCCGGGAGAGAGCACGGTAGCTCGTCCCCGGCTAATGGCCCCGCTATTGCCTCGGCGTCCATCGGTGTCAGGAGGGGCATGACCGCGCCCGACGCCTTTTGAGCGGCGAGGTGAGCCAGCCCGCTCCGAGCGGCACCTTCGTCCTCCATCAAGACGGCCGAAAGAGCCTCGCCCGCGGCTGCTTCGAAGGCCGGCTCGTTGCCGTCGTCCACCTGGACCAACTCGACCAGTGCCCCAAGTGCCCCGTCCACTGACGCCAACCGGCGTGCTCCCGCACGCGCCCTCGCCTCATCGAGGGCCTCCGAGAGGGCCTCGGCCCGAGCGGACCAACGTTGGCGCTCAGAGTCGGCCGCACGCCGAGCCCCCTCGGCCTCGGAGAACGCTTGCTCGGTCGCAGCGAGCTGTTCAGCCGCCTGGTCGGCCTGGAGAGAAAGCTCTTCTGCCGAAGTCGCAGCCTCCTCGACCACCCCCTCCGCTCGCTCGATTTCCTGCTTCAAGCGCCGGCGGCGAGCCTCGACCGCCTCAGCCCTGGCCTCGAGCCTGCTCAATTCGGCCTCTGCCTGCTGGGCGGCTCTCACGAGGGCGAGCCGTTCGGCTCGCACCTGACCGGCTCGCTCGCTCGGACCGCCAAAGACCGCACTGCCCTCGTCGTCGGCGGTACGAGCGGCAAAGAATTCCTCTACCGTGGCTGCTTCCAGCATCTGGGCTGCTTCTGCACTGGCCAGCTCGGCCTCCAACGGCAGAAGTCCGCCCGCGTCTCTGTCGGCAGCAACTAGTTGCTCGCTCAGGGTGGCTGCTTCTGCCTCGAGCGTCGCAACGACGTTCATGTCGACCGCGGCCGCCCGCTCCCGCTCGATACTGCGGACGCGCTCTTGCAGGACCGCGATCAGGCCCTGCGCCCTCCCCTTCAAGCCCTCTGCCGTCGAGACAAGCTCTGACAGATCCGATTGCTCGGCCTCACGCCGCACCTCGTCCAGGCGCTCTTCAGCATGGCCAACCGAGGCGTCCAGGCCGGCGAGGACGCCCAGCGCTCGCTCTTCGGCCCTGGTGAGGTCTGCTTTGGCCGTGTCGGAGGCGGCCAAGCGTGACTTGAGCAAGCCGAGCTCACGACCGTAGAGGTACCGACGCAAGGCGGTGAGCTCTGCGGTGACTTCAGCGTGGCGCCTGGCCGCCTCGGCCTGGCGCTCCAACGGGCGAAGCTGGCGCCGCACCTCCTTCAGGAGATCCTGCGCCCGCAACAAGGCACCTTCGGTTGCCTCGAGGCGGCGCTCTGCTTTCTCTTTGCGGCGTCGATGCTTAGAAATCCCCGCCGCCTCTTCGACAACCGCTCGCCTGTCCTCGGGCCGGGCGGACAAGATGGCGTCGAGCTGCCACTGTGACACGATCGTGTGCTGCTGGCGGCCGACACCGGTGTCCGAGAGCAGCTCCTGGATGTCCAGCAAACGGCAAGGGGCGCCGTTGATCGAGTACTCCGACTCACCTGTGCGCCACAGCGCCCTGGTGATGCAGACCTCGGAGAAATCGATCGGCAACAGGCCCGCCGAGTTGTCGATGGTGAGGGAGACTTCCGTGCGCCCGAGGCGGGCGCGCTTAGGCGTACCCGCAAAAATTACGTCTTCCATTTTGGCCGAACGGACGGTGCGCGGCCCCTGCGCCCCGAGCACCCAGGCCACGGCGTCCACGATGTTGGACTTGCCGGACCCGTTCGGGCCGACGACGACCGTGACCCCCGGCTCGAACTCGAGGGTGGCGGTATCCGCAAAGGACTTGAAGCCCTTCAGTGTCAGCGACTTCAGGAACACGCTTCGCCAAACCTAGTGGGGACGAACGCTCAAAAGGGGGACCCGGGCGGGGAGTGCAGGTGGGACGGATCAGGCGTTGGCGCCGCGCAAGCGCCGAAGGGGAGGCAGCGTCGCGGGTGGCTGCCGACGGGGAGGCAAGTCGGCCAGCAGCTCCGCCGTGGCGTCCCGGACCTTGCCCACGGCTCGTTCGAACGCCTCGTCGGTCTGGCCGGAGGTCGAGGTGATGCCGCTCACTTTGCGGACGTACTGAATGGCAGCGGCTTCGATTTCGGTGGGAGTAGCTTTCGGTTCTAGGCCCCGTAAAACGGTGATATTGCGGCACATAGGGCCACGATACAGCGGGCCGCCGTGAGGATTGCCAAGGCTTTCCGGCCCGGATTTGGCGTTTGGCCGATGGGCCTAGGCGTCCAGGGGGTCGGGCCGCCCGGGGTGGCTTCCAGTCACTTCTGGTCACTTCTGGTCACTTCTGGCCACTTCTGGCCACTTCTGGCCACTTCTGGTCACTTCTGGCACTTCCGGCAGAGATAAGCGCTCTTGGCCCCGAAGTAGACCCGCTCGATTTCGCGGCCACATGAGTCACATTTCTGGCCCTGACGGCCGTAGACCTTGTGCTCCAGCTGGAACAGCCCGGGCGCGCCGCGCAAATCTCGGTACTGCTCGTCCGTCAGGGAGGAGCCGCGTGCCTCGATCGCCGACTCCAGGAGGGTGTGCGTCGACTCGGCCAGCCGCTGCAGCTGCGCCCGTTTCAGCGAACCTCCGGGGCGGTTAGGCCGAAGGCGGGCGGCAAAACGAATCTCGTCGGCGTAGATGTTGCCAACGCCGGCGATGACCCTCTGGTCGACCATGAGCGCTTTGAGCGGCGCCCGGCGACCAGCCAGGGCGTCGCGGAATCGCGCCACGTCGGCCTCGAGCGCGTCGGGGCCCAGGTGGTCGAGCTCGGC
Source organism: uncultured Acidimicrobiaceae bacterium (assembly GCA_963807395.1). Taxonomy (GTDB): domain Bacteria; phylum Actinomycetota; class Acidimicrobiia; order Acidimicrobiales; family Palsa-688; genus Fen-671. The sequence continues at coordinate 118,038 of CAWEBW010000018.1, read as the reverse complement.
CAAACGGCTGGCGGCGAGCGGGAGGTTGCGGCCGACCGGGCCGGCGGCCGGGGTTGCTACGTCCGCTTCCGCAGGGGTAGCCAGGAACAGCTCGCCGAAGGTGCGAGGGTCTACAAAGCGAAGTTCACCTGCTCCGGCGAACGTCAGCACTGCGTGGGTGTGTGGGGCCAGGGGGTCGCCGGGCTGGGCGGCGAGGAGCTGGCCACTCATCCGGAGATGGACCACGAGCACTTGGCCGTCGTCCCATTCGAGGAGGAGGTATTTCCCGCGGCGCCCGGCAGCGACCAGAGTCCGCCCTTCCAAAGATTTGAGCAGATCAGGCGGGTGCCGGCGCACGGTGCGGCGGCCGGTGACCACGATCCGCTCGAGGCGGTGGCCGAGGTAGACCTGGGCCAAATCCCGCCTTACGGTCTCAACTTCGGGCAACTCGGGCATGGCTGGTGGCGGTGCAGTGTAGGTGGTCCCGGCAGCTAGTGCGCCGCTCGCAGGAGAGGACGGCCGCTCAAACCAGCTGAAAGCCGTCCGGGAGGTTCCGGGCCGGGCATGGCGGCCCGCCTGCCCGCCTGCCCGGCGGTCTGGCAGCGCTGCGGTTCAGCAGTCTGGCAGCCCGGCCGCCCCGGCAGCCCGGCGGTCCGGACGCTCCTCGGGCGGCGTTCGGGCGGTGCTTGGGCGCGCCAGAGTACAGATAACAGACGCTGGCGCGCCCAGGCGGCGGAACTGCGCCAAAAACGGGCAGAAGGACGGTCTAGCCACGGAGGATAGGGGGCTCGAACAGGGCCCGCCCGGGGCCGTTTGAGGCCGTTCTCACCTGGGGCCGTTGCTCCGGCCAGGTCATTGGAAGCTGCTATTACCCCTCGCCGGGGGCGCTACTACCGTCCTCGGCGCCATTGCCATCCGCGCCACCGCCGTCCTCGGCGCCATTGCCATCCGCGCCATTGCCGTCGGCGCCATTGCAGGCGAGGTTGCCCTTCAGTTTGGACCAGGCGTCCCGAGCCGCCATCTGCTCCGCCTGCTTCTTGGACCGCCCTTCCCCTCGGCCCCGGGAACGACCTCCGACCAGGACCTCCGCCTGGAACAGCTTGGCATGGTCGGCCCGCTGTCCGTGATCCGATAGACGGGCAATTCGTCGTAAGTCTGTGCGCAGAGCTCCTGGAGACGCGTCTTGTAGTCCTCTTCGCCGGGCCCCTTGGCCGCGCCTCGGAGGCGTTCCTCGAAGAGGCGCAAGACGATTTCCTCGGCCACGGCGTAGCCAGCGTCCAGGTAGATGGCGCCGATCACTGCTTCCATGGCGTCGGCCAGGATGGATGGCTTCAGGCGCCCTCCGGAGGCGTCCTCGCCTTTGCCGAGGAGCAGAGCCTCCCCGAGCCGCAGTTGGCGCGCCCCGCTCGCGAGCGAGACCGAGTTGACGACTGCGGCCCGGGCCTTGGCCAGCTCTCCCTCGGGGTGGTCCGGGTACGAACGGTACAGATAGTCGGTGACGATCAGGCCGAGGACGGCGTCACCGAGGAACTCGAGGCGCTCATTTGGTTCCTTGCCGGCGTGCTCGGCACACCACGACCGGTGCGCCAGCGCCTGCGCGAACAGATTTTGGTCCGCCACGTCCCAGCCTAAGCGCCGGGCGAGACCAGCCCGTTGGTCGCCGACGTCACCCGCCCGCAAAGGGGCGACGTCTGGCTCTAGCAGCACCGCCGCCTCAGGGTGCGCTCCCCAACTTGGTAACGACATAATCGACGGCGTCGCGCACGGTCTTCAGGTCCTCGAGGTCGTCATCGTCAATCCTGAAATCGCCGAACTGGCTGCCGAGCTCCTTTTCCAGGGCCTCGACCAATTCGATCAGAGCTAGCGAATCCGCTCCGAGGTCGTTAAATGAAGCCCCCTCGCCAATACGGTCAGGGCTGATCTCGAGAATGTCGGCGAGCGAGCCTCGTACGAGCTCCAGTACTTGCTGGCGCCCGAAACCTTCCCGCTCCACACTGGTCTCCAAGGGCACGGCTCAGGATACCACTCGACCAGCAGCCTGTTGATGACGGGCGGGCGCCTAGTTCTGCCCGTCCTGCCCGGACGCGATCACGGATTCGATCCTGGCCACCAGCTTGTCAGAGGCGGCGTGATGAGCCACCTTCACGGCGTTGAGTATCGCCCTTCTGCCCGACGAGCCGTGGCTAATGACGCACACCCCCTCCAAGCCGAGCAGCACCGCGCCTCCGTAAGTGTCGGGGTCCAGTTCTTCAGCGAGGGGCATGAGGGCGGGCACTACCACCTTGGCCGCCTCCTTGACCTCTTCGCTGCTCGTGAGGGCAGCCAACACCCCGGCGACCACCGTCTTCACGCCACCTTCGAGGGTCTTGAGGACGATGTTCCCGGTAAAACCGTCTGTGACCACGACGTCGACCGTGTCAGTCATAACGTCGCGCCCCTCGACGTTCCCGATGAAGCGTACGTCCGGCCCCGCCGCACCGCTCGCCAATAGCGCGTGGGCCTCCTTGACGACAGCATTGCCTTTAGAGGCCTCTTCGCCGATCGATAACAAGCCGACCCGCGGGTCAACGATCCCGAACCGCTCTACCGCGAGGGCCCAACCCATCTGAGCAAACTGCACGAGCATCTGAGCGGTGCAATCGACATTTGCCCCGGAGTCGAGCATGACTGTTGGAGAAGAGCCGGGCACAGGGATAGGGGTGGCGATGGCCGGACGAGAAACGCCCGGAAGGCGACCAATGCGCAATAGTGCGCTCGCCATGGCGGCGCCGGTATTGCCAGCGCTCACCATGGCACACGCCCGCCCGTCCCGAACTGCCTCGGCGCAACGCACGAGCGACGAGTCGCGCTTCACCCGGACGCCCCGGGCCGGGTCCTCGTCCATCTCGATGACTTGGCTGGCCGGCTGAATAGAGACCCCGGGCTCCGGTTCACCGAGGCGGGCCGGATCTCCGACGAGCAGAACAGGGATCCCAAAATCCTTGGCCGCTTGACGGGCGCCGTCCACGACCTCGTCAGGGGCGCGATCGCCACCCATCGCATCGACGGCTACTGGAAGACCACCAAGGAAATCAACCATTTCGAGCCTCCACCCGAAGCTGCGCATGCGGCGCGTGGGACATCTCGGACAGGGCGACCGGGAACTGGGCCATAGGCAACCACACCATCTGGAGCCTATTGAGCAGACGCCGCGCCATTGGGAACCGTATCTGTGGGGCCATGTCGCCTAAGGCTATGCCATCTAAGCCCATGCCATCTAAGACCGTGTCATCTAAGGCCCGTGTCATCTAAGGCCCAGGTCATCTAAGGCCCAGGTCATCTAAGGCCATACGAGGCGGCCAACCCCCGGGCTAACCTACGTCGACGGCCTGGCGGCCCTTGTACCACCCACAGTTGGAGCAGACGGTGTGGGGCACTTTGGACTGGCGGCACTGGGGGCAGATGCTGCGCGCCGGCATGCTCATCTTCCACACGCTGGCCCGCCGGCTGCGCGACTTTGACTTCGAGGTTTTCTTCTTCGGTACGGCCACGGCCCCGCAATATTACACGCTCCCGGCGGGCCTGCCGTCGCCGGACGTGAAGCCGACCTCACCAGGCATACCGGGACCGCACCTTCCACTGTCAGCGAAACCGTGAAAGCCAGGGAGGCCCGTAGCAGATTCCCCGACCGTGACCTTACCGGCCGGTCCTACCAGTCGCCATCCTCGCCGCCGACTTCCTCGCCCGTCCGCAGCACGTTGAGCGCCGACCACCGGGGGTCGATCTCCACCTCTTCACAGCCGCACTCTTCGAAATTGCGGTCGGTCCCGCACCGAGGGCAGATGCCCTGGCAATCCGGCCGGCACAGGGGCAAGAGGGGCAGCGAGGCGAACAGAGAGTCGAGGACCATCTCGCGCAAGTTGAGGTGGTCGTCGCGCATCTCGTAGGTGCCTTCTTCTTGGCCCCCTCCCCGGCGGAAGAGCTCCCTCACCTCCGCCGAAAGCTCACCGTCGACGTTGGTCAGGCAGCGCCGGCACTCCCCCTCCCACCGCGTCGAAACCAGCCCTGTAACGGCGACACCACCGTCGAAGGCCTCCACCGTCACGTCGGCGACGGCTTCGGCCCCCGCCGGCACGCGGCTGTCTAAGTCCGCCACCAGAGGCTCTTTCAAAATGCTGCTGCGCACCACGTGGCGGGTACCCCGGGAGCCCCGCAACTCCTTGAGGGACACCTCGAACGGGTCAACTGTCATCTTCACTTGGTCCATCTCATCCAATCGATCTGCCTCACACAACCGATCTGGCCTTATCTGTTTTGGCCCTGGCGCTGGGCCCTGGTACTAGTGGAGACGGTCCTGGTCGAAAAGGTTCTCCTCTGGGACAGGCACCTCACCACTGCGGGGACCGCCTCCAGCCACTGTGCTGTTCGAGCCAGCGGCGCCGAGGCCGGGGCTGCGGCCGCCGGCCTGTTGGCCTGGTCTGCTGATGCCCTGGGGGAAGTCGCCCGAAGCGGTCAGCGGCCTCGCTCGGCCGGGCAGCGTGTCAATCCCACCTCCGCCACCGGGCTCATCATCCCGTTCGGGGAGGCCGGACAATTTTTGTCGCCCGGACGCCACGGTCTTCAGGGTCCGTTCCAGGACAATCTCGAACTGGGCCAGCTTTTGGTCCGCATAGTCCTCCGCCTCGAGGCGGAGCCGCTGCGATTCCTGGCGGGCCTCCTCCAATGTACGGCGAGCCTGCGCCTGAGCCTCTTTCAGGATCTCGGTCCTCTGCACCAGGCGCTGAGCTTCTGAACGACCGGCCTCCACCAGTTCGTCCGCCCGCCGCTGCGTGCCGGCCAGGAACTCCTCCCGCTCTTTGATCATCCACCGCGCCTGGCGCAACTCCTCGGGAAGGCGATCGATGGCCTCTCGTAACAGTTCCAGGATCTCATCTTTGTTGTCGAGTTTCACTGACGACGAAAGCGGGAGCGCCCTAGCGCCGGCGATCATGCCGGCCACTCGCTGCAGAAGCACTTCCGCCTCAGGGACGGCAGCGCCTTGGCCGGCCGAATTGCTCATAAACCGAACTTCTCCTTCATTGCTGCTAACACGGGGGCCGGCACCATGGCCCCGACGCGGTCGGCTGCCCCATAGCTCATGAAATCACGCAGCCACTTCGAGGCGATGAAGGAATAGGCCGAGGAGCAGGGGACAAAGATGGTCTCGATGCCGGATACGGCCTTGTTCATCTGCGCCTGCTGAAGCTCGGACTCTGCATCAGAGGCAACACGGAGGCCCTTGACGATGACGTCGGCCCCGACGGCATCGGCAACGTCGACGACCAGGACCGGGCTGTCGCTCTGGGTCACCTCCACATTCGGCAAGTGGGCGACCGACGCGGCGATCATCGAACGACGCTCTTCGATGGTGAAGAGGGGCCGTGCCTTTTGCCGGTTGGGGCCGGGCGCAATGACTATTCGTTCGAGCAACCGGCTCGCCGTCTCCACCACTTCGAGGTGCCCGTTGTGGAACGGGTCGAAGCTCCCCGGGAAAAGAGCTGTCCTCACTCTGGGCCTGTCCTCACTCTGAGCCTGTCCTCACGATTGGCCTGTCCTCACGATTGGCCTGTCCTCACTTTCCGGGCCTTCAGTCTCGACGTCTCCGGCTGCCGCCTCCTGGCTGCACCCCGTTTGCCGGACCATGATCACTCCGAGCCGCAGCCGGCCTCATCGGTCCGGAGTGGACGGGCCAACGTAACAACGGTACCCCCGTACCGCTTCGACCGCAGAGCCCGCCAACCTCCGGGCAGCACGAGCTCCTCTCCGGTCTCTGCCATAAGGAGCGGGTCGAGTGGCGCCAGGTACCCGAGCAGCACGTCCCAGCCCTGCCAGGCGTAGGGAGGGTCGGCGGTGACAAGGTCTACCGTGAGCGACCTCACCGACTCGACTACTGGCGCCCTAGCCACCGGTGCTCCCGTCGCGACGTCGTTGGCCGGGATTGCCCCCGCGGGCCGCCGATTGACCCCGGCCCCGGTCTGCGCGGCTACCCAACTGAGCACGTCGGCGGCCACCACGGTGGCCTGCCGGGGGCCATAGGCCAACTTGGCCAGGTTGGCTCGTATGGCTGAGACGGCGTCACGAGCTTGTTCTACAAACGTCACGTGCGAGGCGCCGCGAGACAGCGCTTCGATCCCCATAGCCCCGCTGCCGGCGAACAGGTCCCATACCCGCGCTTGCTCGACCACACCCAGGCTGGCGACCATGGAGAACGCCGCCTCCCGCACGCGGTCGCTGGTGGGCCGGGTCGAGCGCCCGGCCGGCGCCAGCAAGCGCTGGCCTTTTTTCTCCCCGGCTATCACCCGCATGCGCACCTCTCCGACCCAAGACGACTATCCCTTGAAGGAGGTTCAGCTTTTGAACAGGTACTCACGGTCATCGTCGTCCACCAGGGCGCGCAGCTCCTGGGCCAGTCCGGGGTGGGCCACGAGAGCGGGGTCTTCGCCGACGATCCCGAAGGCCACTTGGCGAGCCAGGTGGACGTACTTGCGGTGCCGGCGCAGGGAAGCCAGCTTCAAGTCGTTGACGCCCTTCTGGCGGGTCCCGAGTATGGTGCCCTCGCCCCGAAGGTCCAGGTCCACCTCCGCCAGTTCAAACCCGTCGTTGGTCCGTTCGAGGGCGGCCAGGCGCTCCGACCCGTCGGGCGTGGGCGCTTCGCTGAGCAGGTAGCACCAGGACTTGGCCGCCCCCCGCCCAACGCGCCCGCGGAGCTGGTGGAGCTGGGCGATGCCGAAACGGTCGGCGTCCTCGATCACCATCACGGTCGCGTTCGGGACGTCGACTCCCACCTCGATCACGGTGGTCGCCACCAGCACCTGCACCTCGCCGGCGCGGAACTCCGCCATCACCGCCTCTTTCTCCCGGGCCGGCAATTGCCCGTGGAGCAGCCCGAGACGTAAGCCGGCCAGCGGCCCCTCCTCGAGCCGCCTGAGCTCTTCGCTGGCCGAGGCGGCCTGGACGCGCTCTGACTCCTCGACGAGGGGGCAAACAACGTAGGCCTGATGGCCCTGAGCGAGTTCGCGGCGCGTCGTCTCCCAGGCCGTTTCCACGTCGAGCGGGCCTCGCGCCCATACCGTGGCTACCGGCGTCCGGCCGGGCGGGAGCTCATCGAGGACAGTAGTGTCCAGGTCCCCGTACACAGTCATGGCAGCAGTACGGGGGATCGGCGTGGCCGTCATGACCAGCACGTCGGGTACCGGGCCGCCACCTTTTTCCCGCAGTGTGGACCTCTGCTCGACGCCGAAGCGGTGCTGCTCGTCTATCACGACCATGCCGAGCCGCCCGAAGCGCACTGACTCCGTCAACAAGGCATGGGTACCCACCACAAGGTCGACGTCGCCGCTCTCCAGACCGGCCAGCAACCGCGTCCGCTCGGCGGCGGTCGTGCGGTTCGTGAGCAGCTCGACCCGTACCTCCCGCTCACCCCACAATGACCCATTGTCCGGCACGGCCAAACCGGCCAACAGGGCCCTCAGCGAAAAATTGTGTTGTTCGGCCAAGACCTCGGTCGGCGCCATCAATGCGCCCTGGTAGCCCCCGGCCACGGCGGTGAGGAGGCACCACAGAGCCACTAACGTCTTGCCCGCCCCCACGTCGCCCTGCAGTAACCGGTGCATAGGGATCGGCTGGCCGAGGTCGGCCTCGATCTCTGATATCGCCCTCTCTTGCGCCCCGGTAAGGGGAAAGGGAAGCCGATCGCGAAAACGCTTCAACAGTTCGGACCCGACGTTGTGGGCGATGCCCTGGCAATCTCGCTCCACGGCGCGCTTGCGCATCACGAGCACGAGCTGGAGCCGGAGCAGCTCGTCGAAGCCCAGCCGCCGCCGGGCCTCGCCCTTGCCGGCCAGAGTGCCCGGCCGGTGCACCTCCCAGAGGGACCACGAACGGGCAGCAAAACCGTGCTCCGACAGGGCCGTCGCTGGGACAGGGTCTTCGAGCTCGCCGACCCAGTGCAGGGCCTCGTCGATACAGGCCCCGATCTCCATGGAGGAAATGCCGGCTTTCTCCGACTGCGGGTAGATCGGGATGACCCGGCCGCTCCACTCTCCTTCGACGACCTCCACCGAGGGGTTGGCCATTTGACGCCGGCCGCGGAAAGTCGTCACCTTCCCCGAGACGGCCAGCTCCATCCCCTCCCTCAGGTGATTGAGACGCCAGGGCTGGTTGAAAAACGACAGCGTCAGGTAACCCTGCCCATCCGAGACGTCGACCACCACCACGGGCTTGGCCCCCCGACGGGACGGCAGCCGGCGCGCCCGGCGCACGGTGGCCAGGACCGTGGCTTCTTCGCCCTCTATCAGCTCCGGGATGGGCAGCTGAGTAGTGCGGTCCAGGTACCGCCGCGGATAATGAGTGAGCAGGTCGAGGACAGAGAGGATCCCCATCTCCTCGAGGGCCTCAGCGCGCGTCTTGCCCGCGTTGCCGTTTGCCTGCTTGCCGTTTTGCGGCGCCCGGACATTGCGCTTAGCGGAACGAAGCTCCGTTACCGGCGTATAAGCGAGGTCAGCGAGGCTCTTCAACTGGGCCCACCCAATAACGGTTGGCTCAATGGGGGTTGGCTCAATGGAGCCCGCCTCACTCGCTGTTTAGTCACTCGATACTGAAGAGGTACGGGTAGACCGGCTGGCCCCCGTGGTGGACCTCCGAGGTTGTGCCGGGCCGCTTTTCCCCCAACCATTCGACAATGCGCCGTGTATCGCCGGGATGAGCGCCTTCGCCTTCTATGACGGTCACTATCTCGTGGCCGCCGCCCGCCGACACGAGCAGGTCGAGGAGGTTGATGGCGGCATCGGCGGCGGTAGCTGGCGGGTGGGCTATGACCTCGACCCGTTCACGGGAGATACCCAGCCAGTCACCCTCCTTCACCTTGCCCGCGCGGGTGACTGCGTCACGAGATGCCCGCGCCACTTCGGCCGCAACCACGTGCTTGGCGGCAGCGGCCATGTTGTCGGCGTTGGTGTCGACGTCGGCTTCCGGGTCATAGGCAAGCAGGGCGGCAAAGCCCTCCGGGATGCCGGCCGTGGGCACGACCCGCACCTTCTTCAACGAATGGTCGGCAGCCTGCTCCGCGACAGCGACGACATTGCGGTTGTTAGGCAGCACGACGACCTGCTCGGCGGGTGCCGTCGCGATGGCCTCGAGGATCTCCTCCGTAGAAGGGTTGGCGCCCTGGCCTCCGGCCACGATTTGCCGCGCCCCCAGCGAACGGAAGATGCGCTTTACCCCGTCGCCCGAAGCGACAGCGACCACTGCGCTCCTTACGGGGTCGGCCGGCGGCTCCTCCTGGGCACCACTGGCTGCCGCCTCTCGCACCCAGCGCTGCTCTTCTATTTGCTCGGTCAGGTCGGTCACCTGGATGTCGCGAGGCCGGCCGATCTCTATTGCGGCTTCGATGGCCGGCCCAATTTCGTCTGTATGGATATGGCATTTGTAGAGACCGTTACCTCCAACGATCACTATGGAGGCGCCGTAGCTGCCCCACACCGAGCGGAACGCCGGGATCGATTCGTCGGGCGCCTCCAATAGGAACATCACCTCGTAGCGGAGGTCCGTGGGCTCGTCATGCCCGCCTTGTCCGAAACCCTCGCCCGTAGCGTCGTGGGCGAAGGGCCGGCGGGGGGCGACATCGTCGGGACCGGCCCCGGTCCCTCCACTCCGACTGGCCGTGGCGGCTGCGTTCTCCCGAACCGACGGCGTCGGCGGCGCGTCGACCGGCCGGCCCTCGACGACCTCCAGGAAACTGTCGAGCAACAGCAACAGACCGGCCCCACCGGCGTCTACGACGCCGGCGGCCCGAAGCGCCGGCAGCTGTTCGGTGGTGCTGGCCAAGGCTTTCGACGCCTGGTCGCGGGCTGTTTCGAGCACCCGGGGGAGACTGGCACCGGCGTCTGACTCGAGCGCTCCGGTGGCCCCTTGGGAGGCCGCCTTGGCTACAGACAGGATGGTGCCCTCCACCGGGTTACTGACCGCCGCATAGGCGCTGGCACTGGCGCGGGCCAAGGCGTCCACAAAGTCGGCCGGGCCGACCTCCGCGCCAGCGCCGTCACGGGCCACGACATCCTGAAAGGCACTCGCCATACCCCGCAGCACCTGGGACAGGATTACCCCTGAGTTGCCGCGCGCCCCCATGAGGGACCCATGGCTCAGGCTCCTCGCTACGGCGTCCAGGTCGAGTGAGTGCCCGTCGGCCGCCGTTGCGGCCAGTTCACGTACGACGGCGTCCACCGTGAGGGCCATGTTGGTGCCGGTGTCACCGTCGGGCACCGGGTACACATTGAGCCGGTTGATCGTGTCCCGATGCGCCGCCAGCGCGTCGCGGTAAACCTGCACAACGCGCGCCAGGTCATTGGCCGAGAGACTTTCTGCTGGTCCCATCCCGGTTAACAAGACTACTTGCAGGGGTGTGACACCTAACGAGAGGCTCACCCGAACCCGGTCAGTGCGTAATGGCTGCTATCCTGGCCCCGTCTATGGCAGCGGTATGTGAGGTCTGTGGTAAGCGCCCGTCTGTGGGGATGAGCATCAGTCACTCCCACCGGCGCACGAAGAGGCGCTGGTACCCCAACATCCAGCGCGTTCGCGCCGTCGTCGATGGCAGCCCGAGGCGCGTCTTCGTGTGCACGTCGTGCATTCGCGCCGGCAAAGTCACGAAGGTCGGCTAGCGAACCTTCGCAGGCCGCCGGCCGACCAGGCTAACTAGTCGTCCGCCTGGCTAAACGCCCGAGGGGCGCCTGAGGGAGTTCGCTTCGAGCAGTGACATAACGTCCTCGCTCCGGAAGCGCAGATGGCCTCCGACGGTGCGAAGACACGCCAACTTTCCAGATGCGGCCCAGTTGATAACGGTTCTCTCGGTCACGTCGAACAGGGCCGCAACTTCATGGCTGCGCAGCAAGGAATGGCCATCGGCAGCCTGTTTCGTCCCGTTGGCGTGCTCGGGGACCGGCGGAGGGGTCGTGATGTGGTCCGCGGCTCTGTGGGCCGACAGGGCCCCGCTGATCAGACGCCCGATGGCCACCATGGCGGCACGTTGACGTGGGGCCAGTTCGCGTGGTTCGGTGTCGAGCACGGCGAAGATGGCGTTGACCTCACCGGTCGGGCCGAGAAGGGGCACAGCCAGAAGCCACCGGATGTCCAGGGCGGACCGAGCCAGATGACTATTGGCGAGGGCCGGGTTGCTGGCCGGGTCAGTTACTTCGACTGGCTCCTTACGGCCGGCGATGATGTCGAACAGGTCAGGGTCTTCCAGGGCCTCGCGGTCGGCACCGAAGCAGAGGGTGCTCCACCCGTCGGGGCCGACAACAGTTAGTAGGGCCAGGGGGCAGCGAGCCGAAGTGGCCCCGACCAGCAGGAGGTCAGAGAACGCCTGACCTGCCTGGCTGTGGTTGGCTTCGACCCGACGCGGGTGACCCTGAACAGGGACGGCGTCCTGGCCACTGAGGCTGACGACTCCGGAGCGATGCGACCGGAGCGCCCCAGGTACAGGCGTCGGTCTCGTGTACGTCCTCTCGCCACCGCGTTGTACTGCCGCGGGGCCGGACTGCAATACAGCAGGGCTTGCGTCACGCACGTTGCCGGTCTCCTCCTTGTCCCCGGCAGCCCGGGTGGTCTGTGTCCCGGCAGCCCGGGAAGTCCTCAAGTAAAACGTCGGTAAGTCGCTCGCTCCTCTTGAGGTAAGGGACGCAGAAAACGGAAGAACGTTACTTTGGCCCTTAGACCACATCGGGTGTTGCGACCTGCCGGCTGGGTGGCTAGGGCAGGCCCAAAGCAGGCTACACAAAGCGTCGCAGGATTGTGTGGCACTGACCATGGGGAAAAGGCCCTATTTTTTGGGCTTTTGGCCATGTTGGTGTGGCCAAAGTCACAGGTATCTCAGAAGGGATCCACTCAAAGAGAGTGGTCCCACCCCGACACCTCCAGCGCCTGCCCGGCCAGCAGCCGTTTGGGCACATCAGGGACACAGGTACCGATGAGGTGCGGAAGAGGCAGCCCGGCGCGGGCGAAGGCCTCAAAGGCCGGCTGGGCCACCGTAGCAGGCCCTATCGAAGGGCCTATTGCAGGCCCTATCGAAGGGCCTATTGCAGGCCCTATTGCAGGCCCTATCGCAGGCCCTATTGCAGGCCCTATTGCAGGCATTGTGAAAGCGAGCACATAGTCGTCACCTCCGGCCAACGCCTCGGCCAGCGTGGCGCCGGGAGCTAGCGGGACGTCCGTCAGCTCGAACCCCACGCCGGAGAGGTCAGCGATGTGAGAGAGATCGGCCACCAGCCCGTCAGATACATCGATCATGGCGGTGGCCCCGGCCTCTCGGGCCAACGCGCCCTCCGCCAAGGCGGGCCGGGGACGGGCATGCGCCCGAACGAGGTCGCTTTCTTCGGCGGACCAGCGATGAGGCCAGGCCGGGCCCGCCGGCCCGGCCTCTTGTAGTAGCCGTAGCCCGGCGGCGGCCGCCCCGAGCCGTCCTGTGACCCAGATCGTGTCTCCCGGCCGGCCCCGCTGCGCAGCACGGGCGGGCCGTCCACCCACCCCGTCAGCGAAACGCTGACGACCAGTTCCGACCCGGCGCTCAGATCCCCTCCCACGACCGGGCACCCGTACTCCGCAGCAGCCTCCAGGATCCCGGCGTAGAGCGAACTGAGGTCGTCGGGGCCGGCACCGACGACGCTAATGAGTGCGTGGCCGGGAGCCCCACCCATGGCGGCAATATCGCTGAGGTTGACCGCCATCGCTTTCCATCCGAGATCCGAGAGCGACGTCAAAGACAGATCAGCGTCGAGCCCGCCGACCACCGTGTCCGCGGTCAGCAGCAGTCGGTAATCGTCCTGGCATTGGCCGGCGCGGGGGCAGGCGACGACAGCGGCGTCGTCACCCGACCAGATTTCCCCCTTGGGCGGGCGGGGCAGAAGGCGGGTCAGCCAGGCCAGCGTCTCGTGCTCGCTGTGCCCACCCGCGGGCGTCGTCACATGCGTGAAAGCAGTTCGCTCTTCTTGGCCGCGAACTCGCGCCGGCTGATGACGCCCCGACGGCGCAGGTCGTCGAGCTGACTGAGCTGGTCCGCCACAGTCGCCACAGTCGGCTCGCTGGGGGTGCCGGTGGTGGCCTCCCCTGCCCGGGCCCGGCGCCGACGTCACCGACATATACCCGGCCGCTCCCCGTCACCGTCCCCCGGACCGGCTCGGGGCCGAGCGCGCTCTGGGCCCCAGTGCCGGCGGTAGGGCTCGGCGCGTACGACGCTGGCGGCGGCCAGCCCGCGGCGACCTGACCCCCAGGACCGCCGGCGACGGCATCACGCTGGCTGACGACGCGGCATATCTCGTTCTGGATACGGATGGGGTGCGGCAAGTCGACCAGGACTTCTCGGCCCTCCCGGCCGGGGGACTCGAGGAGGATGTCGCCGCACCGCAGCAGCCGGTCAGTGAGCGTTTGTTTGTAAGTGATGTCCGTCAACCGGTCGATGAGGATCTCGCGACCCGAGCGCCGGAGGACGCCCTTGCGCAGGATCAGCCGTTGGTTCGTTACCACGAACGAGGTCGTGACCCACCGGAGGTACCGGCCCCCCAGCCACAACAGCGCGAGGACCACGACGCCCGCTATCGCCAGCTCAGCCCAGCGAGCCGGATGGTACTGAAGGGCGACCACAGCGCCAGCCACTGCGACGGCCACAGCCAGGACGGGACGGGCCAGGTATTTCCAGTGCGGGACGACGTCGACCGCCACCCGCTCGCCAGGGTTCAAGAGCTTACTGGGGTAACCCATCGGCCGTGCGGCGGTGGCGGCTCGGCTACCCGAGCTTGTTGGCGATCGAGTCGGCCGAACGCAAAGCCGACCCGTCCGCGCCCATCGAGCTCCACTGCACACTCGGCCGGCGCCTCGCCTCCTCGATCATGTCGGACAGGAGCGTGCCAAAGTCAACGGCAGCCTCTCCCACCCAGAGGTACTTGGCGAACGAACCGGGCACAGTGTTCACCTCGTTCAACCACCAGCTCCCATCATCCGGTTCCACCAGGAAGTCCACCCGCCAGACGCCGCGGGCGCCGGCCAGCGCGGCGACCGAAGCGGTCGCTTCCCGCAGCTCCTTTTCCAGGCCCGCAGGAATCTTGGCGGGTAGCTCGCGCGGGGAGCTGACCATGCCCTCGCCGCCGAGGTACTTGTCCGAATAGGAGTAGATAGGGCTCGAACCACCGGCCCGCAGGGGCCGTTCGAACAGGGACAGGGCCAAAGCGGGGTACGACCGGACCGAGACCTGGACGTCGTCGGCATCGGCGTGGAACGGTTCGGCGACTACGCCTTGGAGCGTGTGCGGGCCACCCAGGTCCACGTAACGGAGGACATCAGCCCACTCGTCTATGACCTCGATGCCGATGGAAGACCCCCCGAAGCGCGGTTTGACGATATAGGGGTCCTCCCAAGCGGGTGCCTCTGACGCCGGGAGCACCAGCCTGCGAGGCAGTGTCGGCAGGGCCCCAGCCATCGCCACAGAACCCAGGGCGAGCTTGTCCATACACAGAGCAGCACCGGCCGCGGCCGGCCCCGTGTACGGAACTCCTGCCATGTCCAGGGCGGCCTGCAGAGTGCCGTCCTCGCCAGGCCCGCCGTGGCAACAGTTGACGAGAGCGTCGAGTTCCAGGCGGCGTTCTTTCCCGCCACCTAGCACGCCGGCTTTGGTAGCAAAGAACCCGCCGCCCGGCTGTGCGACCAACCGAAGCTCCCGAGCCCCCTTCGGAGGCCCGTCGACGAAGGCGGCGGCCTCGAGCGTCGGGTCGACCAGGACGAATCGCTCCCCCTTCGTCCAGTAAATGGCCTCAACGCTGCTCGCCCCCCGCCCGCCCATGACTGGGCCCTGGCCGCCTGGAGGCCGGTGAGGATGCTCACGTCGTGCTCGGGCGAGGGGCCGCCAAAGATGACCCCAACATTTTCTGCGGTGCTTGAGCTTGTCCTGGTCGGTTCTGTCCCTACGGGGCTCACCACCTCAAGGGTAGTGGCTCAAGGGTAATGGTCTGGCAGGTCGTTCTCGTACAAGACGGCGTCGCCCGGGCCAGGTTAGCCGTCACCCAGTCCACGGCCTCCGCCAGGTTGCGGGCCTCCTGGGTGGGCAGCCCAGCGGCGCCGGCTCCCTTCACCAGGGCGCGGGCGTTGGTGCGCCCCACGACCACCAGGCGGGTCGCCACGGCGGCCGCTCCGGCGGCGAATTTGGCGTTCTCAGTGGCCTGGATGGGGCCGAGCTCGACCATGCCCGGTGTCACCACCACCTTTTGCCCATCTTTTGCTGCTTTTATCTTCAGGAGGGCGACGGCCGCGTTGGCACCGGCCGGATTGGCATTGTAAGTGTCGTCGATTATGTTCACACCTTTGGGCGATTGCCGCGCATTGCGCCGGTTCGGCGACCCCGGCAGGTTGGCCAACCGGGAAGTCACTATTTCGCTTGGTACGCCGAGAGAAAGAGCCGCAGCCACGGCACAAGCGACATTGCCCGGCTCCACCTCGAGGCCCGTGGTGACGAGCGCGTCCATTTCACCCCGCAATTGTGATGTCCGGACGTGCAATTTCCCGTCTTCCACCATCACAGATACGTCAGCGTCCACGCATTTGGCCGAACAACGCCAAACGATTTTTCCATTGTCCTGTGCCTTTTGGGCCAACTCTGCCAGCCAGGGGTAATCGACGTTCAGGATGGCGACACGCGCCTTTTGCAGGATTTCCGCCTTCGCATCCGCGATACGTTCGAGGCTTCCCATGCGTTCCAAATGAACCGGTCCGATCGCCGTGATTAGGCCTATTTCAGGTGCCATCCACGAACACATGGCCGATATTTCCCCCGGGCCGTATGTCCCCATCTCCGCGACAAAGACTTTCGTCCCGGTAGTCAAATAGTTGTTTATGGCCGTGGCCAGGCCAGGCGTGTTGTTGAAGCTCGCCGGGCTGGCCACCACAGGCATGCTGGCGGCGACGAGGTGGGCCACGTAGCCCTTTGTTGTCGTCTTCCCGTACGAGCCGGTAATGGCAACGACACGTGGCCTCACCGTTGCCAGCCGTTCGCGTGCCCGTTGCACATAGGGCTCGAGCAGGCGGCCCTCGGGCCATTTCATGAGTAGCAACGCCAGGTCTATGAGGAAGGGGGCTCCCATAGCGCACAGCGCGACCGCAGTGAACGCCGGGTGGAGCCCGAAGACAGCCAGAACCGCGATCGGCAACGCAGCCAAGAGCAGGCTGGCTGCGACCAGACGGCGCAGCCGGCCCGTCCAGACCAATTTCGACGTCCTGCCCCGCAGAGTTAGGCCTAACGGGCCGACTGCAGCCACGATAACGGCCGCAAATGCTGCGGGCGGGTACCATACGGAGGCGACGGCCCCCGCGGCGCCCGCCACTACAAGCATTTCGTTTAGCGGGCCGGCGCCCCACCAGCGATAGGCAAATCGAGACGTGCTACCGGGCAGGT
The DNA here is from genome assembly GCA_963807395.1 of uncultured Acidimicrobiaceae bacterium. GTDB lineage: Bacteria > Actinomycetota > Acidimicrobiia > Acidimicrobiales > Palsa-688 > Fen-671. The sequence goes on along the minus strand of CAWEBW010000018.1, from coordinate 101,612 downwards.
AGTGCTCGCGTTGAGCCACCCGGAGCCACCTCACGTAGGCGAGAGCCAGGGCACAAACGGCGAGCCCGAGCCCCACCCCATTGACGACACCGCTGTTCACGTTGCGGCCTTCATCTCGTGGGCTGGTGGCATCTCGTGGGCTGGTGGCATCCTGTGGGCTCGTGGCGCAGCAGCGCCGCACGGACTTCGCCCACCATTTCACTACGGATCAGATGGCCCGCACCCGAGACGGTCGTGACGTTCGGCGGTGGCGGCGACGGGGTCGAGCCGTCCAAGCCCGTGAGGACGCCGTCGAGTGAGGCCTCGGGGTCGTGCTCCCACCAGACGAGTTCCAACGCGCCCCCACCCGCCGTCCATTGGCGCAAAGGCGCCATGTATACAGCGTTGGCCGTCTCGTTTACTGCCTTGACCAGGACCCCTCGCATAACGGGGCTGGCTCGCCGGTACTCGTCCGAGCCGTGCCGGCGCCGCAGTCGCTCCATACGCTCGTCGGAGACGAGCCGAGCACGATGAAGGGCGCGGCCCGTCCTGTAAACAAATGACGGGCGGGGGGGTGGCTTTCCTGGAGGCGGGGCCAGGGGTGCGCCGGTGAGCACGAGAGCCCCGATCTCGGTACCGTCCTCGTAGGCAGCACTGGTAACGGCAGCCAGGTGGACCGCCACTCTCGCCCCGAAGCTGTGGCCGACCACCACCCAGGGGCCGCCGCCGAGGTCACCCATAACCGGCGCCACCCATTCGGCGTACTGGCGGGTAGACCACGCCTCAGGCGGTTCGGGAGCGACGCCGTGACCGGGGAGGTCCAGTGCGACGGCGTCGAACCCGTCGAGTACGGCGTCGAAGTCGTGATGGTCCCGACCCCAGCCGTGCAACGCCAAGACCCAGGGCCTCGCGGCCCCGTACCTCGCGCCCCACAGGCGCCCACTGGCGAACGTGCTGAGCGCCATAAGTTCCGGCCGAAAGATTACTAGGCAACTCCGTCGTCGCTGAGTATCCGGTCCCCGGCCGGGCCTCTATCATCCGCTCGTAAGCGGCGTGGGGAGGCGTAGGGCGCCGTCCGACCAGGCCATCCACGGTTACGGTCACTACCCGCTTGTAGGGTGAACTACATGCTTGTGAGTTCGAGCCCGGCTAGTTCGAGCCCGGTTAGTTCGAGCCCGGTGCGTTCGAGCGAGCCCCACCCAGGCCCGCCCTTCCTGGGTGAGAGCCGGCCCCCCTCTCCTTCTGAGCTGCTCGCCGACCTGACTCCTGCCCAGCAGAGAGCTGTCACCGCGGCGTCGGCTACGGTATGCGTCCTGGCCTCCGCGGGCGCGGGCAAGACGCGCGTGCTCACCCGTCGGATCGGTTACCGGGCTGCCTGCGGCACGGCCGACCCCGGGCACGTGCTGGCGATCACATTCACACGTAAAGCGGCCGGTGAGCTGCGTGAACGCCTAGGCGTCATCGGTCTGGCCCGGCCCGTGATGGCCGCCACCTTTCACTCCCTGGCTGCCACCCAGCTGAGGCGCTGGTGGGCGGACCGGCGGACGCCGGAGCCGGCGTTGCTCGAGCGCAAAGGGAGGCTCATTTCCGAACTGGTAGCCGGCCGGCCCGGCCTTCAGGACGCCGGCGTGGGCGAACTGGCTAGCCAGCTCGAGTGGGCCAAGGCCCGCCTGGTCGAGCCGGCTGCGTTCGCCGTTGCAGCGCGCGAGGCCCGGCGGAGCTTCCCGGCCGACGCCGAAGCCATTGCCGCCCTTTACAGCCGTTATGAGGACGAGAAGCGCCGGCGCCAGCTGGTCGACTTCGACGACCTGCTGGCCCGCTACGCGTGCGCACTGGAAGTCGACAACCGCTTCGCCGCCGCTCAGCGTTGGCGCTGGCGCCACATCTTCGTGGACGAACTACAGGACGTAAACCCGCTCCAATACCGGCTGTTGCTGGCATTGCTCGGCGACAACGATGACCTGTTCGTCGTCGGTGACCCCAACCAGGCCATCTACGGCTGGAACGGGTCCGACGCCAGTTTCCTCGCCAATTTCCCCGGGCACTGGCCCTCGGCCGACCTTGTCCACCTCGACGACAATCATCGGTCCAGCCCTCAGGTGGTAGCCGCAGCCAGCTCCGTGCTCGGCCGCCAGGCCACCACCGTCCGCTCGACCCGGCCGGACGGCCCGCTCCCCCGGTTGCGCTCCTACCCGAGCGAGGAGGCCGAGGCGGCCGGCGTGGCCGCGGAGCTGTTGGGTGCCCACGCGAGAGGGCTCGACTGGCCGCAGATGGCGGTGCTCGTAAGGGCGCACTCCCAGGCCACTCCGATCATCCAGGCGCTACGCCGCGCTGGGGTGCCGCTACGGGCGAAGGTCTCGGCCGAAGACCCCGACCTGAGGGGCGAGGAGGGCGGGGAGCGCTCTCCCGACGACGTCGATGATCGTACCGGCAAGGGCGCCGGCGGTACAGACGGCACCGCGGCGGTGACGGTCTCCACATTCCACCGGGCGAAAGGCCTCCAATGGACGGCCGTGTGGGTATGCGGGCTGGAGGCAGGGTTCGTACCGGTCGCCTACGCCTCGACGACCGCCGCCCTGGCCGAAGAACGACGCCTTCTGTATGTGGCCCTCAGCCGGGCCGCACGAGAGTTGCGTTGCTCGTGGGCCAGGCAACGGCGCTCTAGCAACGGCGCCGCGCTGTGGCGTGAACCGAGCCCGTGGCTCGGCGCGCTGGCTGCCTGCTGCGCGCTACCCGGCGAGCGGCGGGGCGAGCGCCCCTCTGGGGACCGCGTAGGCGCCCCCCCCATCGAGGACGGCGCCAGCCACGTCAGGCGGCGGCTGTCGCGGCCGCACCTTTTGCCCGACGACGCCACGCTCGACTTCCTGGCCTCGGCCCGCCGCCGCCTCGCCAACCGCGACCCTGGCACCGGGCGCGGAGGCCGGGCTCATGCCAGCCCCTCGGATGAAGTGCTCGTAGAGCGCCTAACAGACTGGCGCCGAAGGCTCGCACGCGCATCCGGGGTACCAGCGCACGTCCTGTTGCACGACTCCACGGTCAATGCCATCGCCCAGCGCAAGCCCGCCAACGCGGAGGAACTCCTCGGCGTGCCGGGGCTGGGGCCGGTAAAGGTCGCCCGCTTCGGGCCTGCGATCCTAGAGGTAGTCCAAGGTGGTGCCGGCCCAGCTATGGGCTAGCCCACCAACGGTGAGCTCATAACCGGCCAGCCCCCGAGCGTCTCAGCGCCGCTTGGCCTGGGCCTGCCGCCCTCGTACGAGGCTGCCCACGTCGATCGTGATGGTGGCTGTCGAATGACCCAAGCCGTTGCGCAGGGTGTACGAAAAGCGGTCCGTCCCCGAAAAATCCGGCCGCGGCACGTAGGTGAAGGCGCCGTTGCCGAGCAACGTGAGGGTGCCATGAGCAGGAGAAGTGTGGCCGGAAATAGTGGCGCCGTTCACGTCATCTTTGGCCAGGACGCCCTTGCTGGGCGGCACTCTTAGAGCCCGCCCCAGCGGGGTCGTGTAACTGGCCGTTTTGGCCACAGGCTTGCCAGCCAGCACGTCGAAGTCCTGCTTGGCCGAGGCCGCGGCCCAGTGGTTGTTGCCGGCTTGCGTGGCTACGAGCACGCAGGTACCAGCGCGTGAGAATTTGAGCGTCGCGCTCGCCGCCAGCGAGCAGGCTCCTTTGCTCGAGGTGGGGTCGACGCTGTAAGCGACGGCCAACTTCGAGCTGGCCGACCCAGCCGGTTTGTAGGTTGCACCAACTACGGGCCGGCCGGGGCCCGAAGTGGTGAAGCTGACCCGTTGGGCGGCGAGGTGTAACGCTACGCCGAACACGGTCCCGCCCAGGTCAGCCGCGGCCGGGCTGGTCGTGCCCGTTATATTCGCGCTGACACAGCCCGGCTTCAAAGAACTGACGGCCGAAGCCGGTGCCACCGGTTCCCATTTGCCGGTTCCCGTCGTCGTAGCCGTATCCCACCAGTAGATCTGGTCGGGATTGCCGTCCAGGCCGCAGACGGTGAACTCCACCTTCTCGAATGTGCTGTCGGGCGAAACCGCGACGTCGAAGAAGTCGTCGGAGGTGCTGTAGCTGTTGAACGTGGGAGCACCCACTGGGTCCGAGCTGTACTCCCCCACGGTGACAGTGCCGCTCCCACCACTGCCGCTGGCGGTCAACAACCCGTCCTTGGTGCGCGCCGACCCCGGACCAGAGCCAACGTTGTCGGCCGCTTGGTACGCAGTGGTGAAGACAACATTGTTGGCCCCGCTGGAGGTGACCGTCACGTCCTCGGGATCGGCACCTTTGACATCTATGTCGCCCCACCCATAGTCCGGGCTCGGCGTTATCCGGCCCGGGACCGAGACCTTGTAGGTGCCGGGCGAGACGCCGACGTTGCAGGAAGCTTCCTGGCGCGCCCCGGTGGTCCCGTCAGGCTCGCCGCCCTCCACCTGGCAAGTCATTGTCGGCCCTGAAGTGCTGCCGGTGGGCTTGACAGTTACCGTGGTGCCGTTGACGGCGTCGTCGTCATATACGGGACCGCTCGTGACGCCGCTGCTCGACCCGCCAGCCGTGCACGTGCTGGCACTACAGGCCGGTTCCAATGGCCCGGCCAGGGAGATGCTGACGGCGGGTTCGTAAGCGCTCTTGAACGTGACAGAGGCATTGTCCCCGGCGCTCAGTGTTACGGACTGAGGGTCCTGGCTTGTGACCAGGGCGGTCGGGATGTCGACTTCGCTGTACGGTGTCTGGAGCGTGGCAGGTAACGACACGCTATAAGTACCCGGCGGTTCGCCGACCGTGCACGAGGCGGGCTCGCCATAGTCCACGTTGTCTCCCGGGTAGCCACCCTCGAGCTGGCAAGTCTGGGGGGTGCCGGCCGCCCCTCCCGTTGGGCTCACCGTGGCCGTCGTACCGTCTACGGCGTCGTTGTCGTAGACCGGTTGCTGGCCTGAACAGGTGCTGGAGGTACACGCCGGCTCGAGCGGCCCCTCTAGGTTGACCGTGACACTCGGTTCGTAGTCGGTCGAGAAATTTACGTCCTGGTCATTGCCGACCGCCACGGTCACCGTCTGGGGGTTGGCGCCGGTGACGTAAGCAACCGGGATACCCACCTCGCTATCGGGAGTCTCGATTGTCGCTGGCACAGACACGCTGTAGGTGCCGGGAGCGACGTTGACGGCGCACGACGCGGGTTCGCCATAGTCCACGTTGTCTCCCGGGTAACCGCCCTCGACCTGGCAAGAGGCGGGGCTGCCCGACGTCCCTCCGGTCGGGGTCACCGTTACGGTCGTGTCGTCCACCGCGTCGTTGTCGTAGACCGTGCCCCCCTCCGCAGAGCTGCCGAGATCCGTGCCCAGCTCGCTCGGTTCCGCCGGGCCGGCCAGGTTGATCGTGATGGTCGGCGCGTAGGCGCTGGCAAAATCGACGTCGCCGTCCTGGCCTGGGGCCAACGTCACCAACTGGGGGTTTGCCCCAGTGACGTAAGCCAGCGCGATGTCGACCTCGCTGTTCGGAGTACTGATCGTCGAGGGCACGGCCACGCTGTACGTGCCAGCGAAAAGCGTCAGCGTGCAGGAAGCGTCCTGTCCTGCGCCGGCCCCGCTCGTCCCCCCGGGGAGGCCGCCCTCGAGCTGACAGCTGCTTGGTGGGCCGGGCGTAGTGCCTGTCGGCGTGGCTGTGACGACCGCCCCGTCTACGGCGTCGTCGTCGTATGTAGGCCCTGAGCAGGTGACCGGGCCACAGTTCGGTTCGAGCGGCCCGGCCAGGTCGACCGTCATAGCGGCCAGGGGTTGGAGCCCGAAGCTAACCGTCAGCGGTTTGCTGCCGTCGGGCACGGCGAGGGCGCATGTCACGGTGGGACCGGCCACGGGCGTACAACCCGCAACCTGGGTGACGACGTAGCCCGGCGGCGGGTACAGGGCAACCGTGTCCGGGGACGAGAAGTCTTCAGCACTCCCGTCCCACATCGCGGTGAGCGAGCACGAACCCGAGCTCTGAGTGGCGCAGGTGGCGGGCGACGCCGTAGACGGGTCGCCCGCGGGGACCGGGCCGCACGAATTGCCACCACTCTCGGTGTAACAGGGCTGGTCGCCGACGACCGCGCCGGTACTGCTGGCCGCTCCGGCCTGGACGATGTCAGCCACCGCCCCGGGCACCGGCGTGTCGCCAGCAGTACTCGTGACCACCGCTTGAACCGTAAGTAGAGCGCCGTTCACGGCAAAACATTGGGGCTGGCTGGAAGCCCCGCAGGTAGCGACGGCGGCGGCCGTGATCGACGGAGAAAGTGCATCGAGGCCGTCGTAGCTGACCTGGATGACCGCGGGCGTGCTGCTCGGCTCATCGGCGGTCAACTGCACCTCGGCGGTGCCGTCCGCGGCGTTCACCACGCCACTCAGCGTGAATGCGGTTGACGGTACCGGTGCCGCCGAGAAGCTGGCCTGAGGACCGTTTTCCCCGGTCACCGCGCTGAGCGGCCCTTCGAAACCGTCGTTATAGACCGCGTCTATGGGCAGTTCCGCCGTCACGCCCACATTCAGCACGCACGCGCTGCTACAACTGCCCAGGCTAGAGGTGTCGAGCGACACAGAGGTAACGGTGCAGCCGGCTTGGGCCGGCTCAGCGGCACAGGTCGTCGCGGACAGAGCACTGCCGGTGGGCTGGGCGGAGGTGGGGGGAGCCGTGGTCGCCAGTGCGGCCGTACCGGTCGCCACCCACAGCGATAGGACAGCAGCCAGGCGCGCCACCCTGGCTAGTGTGCGTGGGCGTTGCTGCACCATTTGGCCCCCGATCAAAACCCGGTCAAAGAAAGTGGCGAACGCCCCTTACGATCGGGCCAACGCCTTATTGCCCAGGGCACGGGCCATAGTACGCCCGGCCGCCTAGTCATAAAACCCCGATTTGGTGACAAATCTGCGTCGCGGAGCTGAACCGAACGGTCGCCCCCACCTACCCAGAAGAAGGACCAGAAGAAGGAAGGGACATTTGTCTGAGCGGTGGCCGGGAAGAACTGTGCAGTTGTTCACAGCCCTGGACGGCTCGGCCCGTCAAGCGCTACACTGAGGCCCGCGATGTCAGAGTGGTACTCAATCGAGGTGTTCGACGGCGCCTCCTCAGCGGCTCTGTGGTCCGACGCCCACGGCGACGCACTTCTCGAATCGGCGCTCTCCACTGCGGCCAAGGACTGGTCATGGCACCGGCACAGCTGGGGGGTAGTACTGGAGCTCGAGTTCGCGGATATCAAGTCGTGGGAGACATGGAGGGCGCTCCCCCACGTGCAGGCCGCCCTCGATGCCGTCCCGGACCCGATCAGCGGTTTGATCGTCTACCGCGGCCGGGGTGGCTCCAGCGGCACTTCACGGCCGCGACGGCCGCGTCCGTTTCAGGGCTCGGGTTCAGCGGCGCTGCCTTTGCCATGGGAGTGGGACAACGACTCGCTGACCGCGCTGCCGTCGATGCCGAGGACACTTCTCGCGGCTGGGGCCGGACCCGGTATTGGAAGTAGTCGCGGATTTCTCTGCCGCTGAGCGGCCCGGCCGCTCGCCGACCAGCTAGAGCGCTACGTCGACGAATAACGGAGCGTGGTCCGAGGGCAGCTTGCCCTTGCGGGCGTTGCGGTCGACAAGGGCCCAGGTGACCTTTCCGGCCAGGGGCCGGCTCAAAAGGATGAGGTCTATCCTCATCCCCCGGTGTTCGTGGAAGTCTCCCGCCCGGTAGTCCCAGTAGGTGTACAGCTTGTCTTGCGGCCACCGTTGGCGAAACGCGTCGACGAGCCCCCACGATTCGAGGTCCATGAGGGCCTGACGCTCCTCGGGCGTGACATGGGTGGCGCCAACGAAGGCAGCCGGGTCCCAGACGTCCTGATCGGTCGGAGCGATATTGAAATCGCCGCAGACGGCGACACCCCCATCGGGCTGGGCCACGGCGGACAGGTGTTTGCGCAACCGGGCTAGCCAATTGAGCTTGTAGTAATAATGCTCCGACCCGACGCTGCGCCCATTGGGCACGTAGACGCTGCAGACATCGACCCCGCCGCACCGTGCCGATATGAGCCTCGTGTCCGGGTCGGCCTCGGCCCCGTCGGCAAAGCCCATCACTGGGTCTTCGATACCAACGCGGGACAAGATGGCGACACCGTTCCACTGGCCCGAGCCATGGTGCACCGACTCGTAACCGAACGCGGCAAAAGCCATGTGCGGAAAAGCAGCGTCCGAAAGCTTCGTCTCCTGGAGGCAGAGCACGTCCGGCTGGGCGTAGCCGATCCACTCGGGCACGCGCTCCATCCGGACCTTGAGAGAGTTGACATTCCAGCTGGCAATCCTCATGTGGGCGCCTCCGCCGAGTCGCTCACGCCGAGCCGGAGCGGGGCATGGTGACCACCTGGAACAGCTCGGCCTGGCGCCCTTCGCCCAGGCCCGCCGCGGCCGCGCTGGCAGACGTCCAGCCTCGTAAGCGCTCCTCGAGCTCTGCGTCGTGCCCGACCTGGCTTTCATGGCGACGAAGGGCAGCTACTTTGCGGTCGAAGGTGTCGGTGATGTCGACCACCCGGTTGGGATGGGGGGACGCCATCAGCCACAGCTCGCTCACAGCGAACGGTTCGAGGCCTTCCTGGAGGAGCTCGGGGTGGGCGAAGGGGTTACGAGCATCGGGGTACGCGGCGCAGACGGCGGCCTCGCCAGCGGCCAGGTGGTCGGGGTGGCTGGCCCCGATCCGCTCCCAGTTGCGCTCTGGCGACTGGCATACCAGGCGTTCGGGCCGGAAGCCGCGCACAGCCCGGCTCAAATCCCGACGCAGTTCGATACTGGCCGTCAAGCGGCCGTCCGGGTAGCCAAGAAAAGTTACGCTCGTCACCCCCACCTCGGCCGCCGCCGCCCGTTGCTCTTCTCGGCGCAGCCGGGCCATATCGGGGCGCGACACCGACCGGTCCGAACCTCCTGCGTCGCCGTCTGTGGCTACGCAATAAGCCACCTCCAGGCCGGCCTTTACCCAAGCGGCGACCGAACCACCCGCCCCGAAGTCGACATCATCGGGGTGGGCGGTGACGATAAGGGCCGAGTAACCCCTAGCGGTACGTCGAGCGGGAAGGCTAGGCCTGGCTGAGTGGCTGTGATCGCGAAACTCTACCCAATGAGCCGGGCGCCTATGAGCCAGTGGGCCGAGACGTGCTAAGGCGCCGCGACGCAAAATTTCGCCCGCCGCCGGATCGTGGGGCGCGGGCCAGCACGCCCCTGGCCCGCAGCCCAACACACCGAGCCCCTCAGCTCGGCACAGCGCCCCCCGTGTCGTCGCTGCACTTTTTAACGTGCAGCCGGCGATCTTCGCTTGCGACGATTGTTATACCACTCGGGCAGGGCTACCAAACCATCACCACCCGGATTTTTCAGCCACACTGCCAGAAATTTCCTAAATTGGGAGACCAGTACTAGACCGGCCGCAGAGCGCTTGTGGCCCGCTCCCCGGCCGCCGTCGAGCGCGACATGAAGGTACTGCTCAACCGCCCGGCGGCCCTCGGCGCCTCTCTGACGTTGGCCGCCGTCGCCCACAGCACCGTCTTCACCTGGAACGGGCGAAGTTCGGGGTGCTTGGCCTTGACCAACGCCGCTACACCGGCAATGTGGGGCGCGGCATAAGAATTACCGGTGCCTACTATTCGGCCCCCTCCTCGCCATGGCACTTCGATATCGATACCGGGGGCCAGGAACTCGGTGGGCGGGTCTGGGTTGTAATGGAACCGGAACGGATCTTTGGACAAGTTGCAGGCCACACTGGCAACGGAGGCATAAAGCGAAGGGAAGGAGGGGCGGGCAATATTATTGGCCGCGGTGACGATGAAAGAACCCTGGAAATACGCTCGGTCGCAGACCTCGTAAAAAGCAAGCGCCCAATCGCGTCTTGATGTCCCGAGCGACAAGTTGATGACGTCGAAGCCTCGCTCGACCGCCCAGCCCAGCCCGGCCAGGAAGGCGTTCGCCTTTCCTACCAACCCCGACCCGAGGACGCGCACGCTGGTAATAGCAGCTCCGGGCGCCAAACGGTGGATGATTCCGGCGCACGCCGTGCCGTGGCCGAAGGCGTCATCGTGCGGGCCCGGCGCCACAACGACCTCGCCGTGTTCGTCGAGGGTCACGGCGACCCCGCCCTCGCCGTCCACCTTTCCTTCGAGGTCCGGGTGATTGGCCTCGATCCCACTATCGACCACTGCGACGCGCACGCCTTCCCCGCTCGAACCACCCCACGCCCACTCCGGCGACAGGTCCTCGAGCGAAAGCGCGCCGGCGAGGCGGAGTACGGCCGATTCCCGCGTCCATTGAGGCCGGGGCGCCTGGGGTCTGGGCGCCTGGGGTCTGGGCGCCTGGGGTCCGGGCGCCTGGGGTCCGGGCGACGGGGTGACCAGCGGTGAAGATGGCGTGCTGGGCGGGAATGGGGCGGTGGGCACGTCCCTCAGCCGCGAGCCAGAAGGGCTTCGAGCACGACCGACAACCTAGCGTAGGCCTCCGGGTCCGAGCTGGCTAGCTGGGCCAGCTCCGCCGAGAACTCGGCCGGCGGGCGGACAGCCGTCTCGGGGCCGGATACGCCCAGGCCGGCGCCGGCGATACCGCCCAAAAGCGTCACCAGTTCGACGTCATCGAAGGAAAACGCCTTTCCGCCGCCTTTATCCACCAATTCGAGTGCCCCTGCGACAGCATCGTCGTAAAGACAGGGGACACACAGCACTGCAGTCGGTGGTTTTCCCAGCCTGGCGGCCAGCCCATCGCCGAGCCGGGGGTCGCCGCCGCGAGCAGCGATGGCGATTGGTTGACCGGAGCTGACCACGTAGCCCGGCGCACCCACGTCCGCCGATAAACGCGTCCCGACCAGGTCCCCCGCTCGCTCCCCGGCCGCGGCCACCGCTCGCAGCCCGTCGCCGTCGAGGGCGAGCACCCAGCTGGCGGCGGCACCGGTGGCGTCGAGAGCAGCGCGGGCGACCGCCTGGAGCACCGGGTTCATCGCGATACGCTCAACGCGGCGGCAGGCGTCGCCGCCCCCCGCCTGGCCGCCCGCCGGTGGAGCCGGCGCAACCGACCCCCTCTGAAGAGGGCAATCGCCAGTGACACTCCGGAAATGGCGCCCAGCACCGCGCAGAGCACTGCGCCGGCCAAGGTCGGCTGTTGGGCGTCCGCCAGCCAGGCCGCTCCGACGATGACGATGGCCAGGAGGGCCATGAATACGCCCAACCCGACCGTGGCGCTGGCCTGGCGCCGCCCACGCCAAAGCGAGCGGGCGAACTGCTCGATATAAGCCAGAGAGAACAGCAGCAACAGGATGAGCACGATCCCTTCCACGCTCAGCCAGGCCGGTTGGGTCAAATGGGCGATAAAGCGCCAGTAGCCAGCGACCGTGGCGCCGTGGGCGCCGTCTTTCACGAGGTCGACTTCGGCCGTATTGTGCCCGGTGGCCACGAACCGGGCTTTGGTGAGGTCGACCCGGGCGGTGCGGGTGCCATTGCCCCCGGGGGCCAACGGTGCGCTCGATTGGAACGCCTGATGGCCCATGAACACAAGCGATAGCCGCGCCGTGCTGGCGTCAGGGCCGTCGGCCAATACCCGGACGACGATGGGGTTGGACAGGTTGAGTGATGGCACCGCCCCGGTCCGAAGGGGCACGCTTGATACCTCCACTGACCCCGGCGGCAGGGTGCCTCCAAGAGACGACCCGCCCACGCCGACGAAAGCGAACACCACCAAGGCGGCAAAAGCCACGAAGGCTACGGCCAAGGGCACACGAGGCCGTGGCGGCGACTTCACAATTTGCTGTACGGGTACCAGGTTGGCGAAGGAACCCGGTTGAAGTTCCGTGAGCCTGGCGCCGCCAGAGCGTTCCGTCGACGCGGGCCGGACAATCGTGGCCCGCGCTCGCTGCAAGGGCGGCGGCGGACCTTGGCTCGACACCGTCGGCCCCGCCAGCCCGTCGCCGCCAAGGGCCTGACTTGCCGCAGGTGCTTGGGCGCCTGAGGGACGTGCTTGGCTGGCCGGCGACGTGCTGACCCGCTCGGTTATCGCCACCACTGACCCGGCCCCCATAACTGGGACTCTCTCGGCGGCCAACCAACCCGGGCCCCACACGGACGTGCACCCCTCGGCCAGAGCTACGGCAAACGCCTCCGCGCTGGCGAAGCGGTCCTCGGGCGCGGTGGCCAGGCCCCGCATGACGACGGGCACGACCGGCGCCGGCACGTTCGGCGCTTTTTGGTCCAGCGGTACCGGATCCTCATAGGCATGCTTGAACAAAAGGACCATTGCGTCTGGCTCGTCGGGGAAGGGCAATTGGCCAGACAGCAACTCGTAGAGCATGGTCGCCAGGGCATAGACGTCCGTCGCGGGCGACAGCGGGGCTCCTCGCGCTTGCTCCGGCGCGATATAGGCCGGAGTGCCGAGGACCTCGCCGGCCCTGGTGGCCAGGGTCGAGTCGCCACCTACCACTTTCGCTATCCCGAAATCGGTCACTTTTACAACGCCGTCGGAGGAGAACATCAGGTTCTCCGGCTTGACGTCTCGGTGAAGGACGTTCTTTTCGTGGGCGGCTTGAAGCCCGGCAGAGGCGGCTAGTACCGTGGCGCAGGCGGCGGGTGGACTGAAACCTGGCCCGCCGAACCGGTTCCAGACCGTCCCGCCAGGGAGCAGTTCCATTACGAGCAAGCAAAGCCCGTCCTTTTCAACAAAGTCGAAAACCGGCACAACGTGGGGGTGGTCAAGGGAGGCCAGCAGGCGGGCTTCGGTGACGAACCGCGCCCTTACGGCGGCATCTGCCGCAAAGGCGCTTGGAAGTTGCTTTACGGCCACATAGCGTCCGAGCGCCTGGTGGCGGGCAGAAATAACAACGCCCCAAGCGCCCCGTCCGAGCTCCTCGCCAATCTCGTAACTGGGGAGGGCCTGGGCGACCTGGTCCCGCTCCAGGGCCATCAGGCCGGGATTTCGCTAACGGGCGAATTGCCAGGGCCATTCAATTCCTCTTCCTCTTCATCCTCATCTTCCTCGCCCGGCACGGGCGGGGTCGGAGTCAAGTAACCGATGACGAACCCGGCCGCTCCGAAAATAGCCAAAATAACGAACCAATGACCATTGCTCGGAAGCCATTCTCCGAATGCTGAAAGTGTAAAGACGAGTATGGCCCCGACCCCGAAGCCAGGTATGAGAAAACGAATACCACGCCTCCAACGGTTCAATGGCAAGCGCCCATGAGCGAGGGCCAGCAATGCTTCGATGAACCCGAGCACCGTCAGTACGAGGATCCCGAGGCCGAAAAGGCCATAAACGGAAATGATCGACCCTTTGATGTCGCTCACGAACGCTTGGCTGGCAATTGGCTGGCCCGAAGCGGTCGACAAGCTGAGAGAGCACGGGACCAGGCCGGTCGTTTGGCCCTTCAGGCTGGTCGTGTCGAGGACATAAGCGAGGCTCTTCGACTGCCCGGCGGGTACATCAAACCTGACCAGCGTGTCGAACGAGAAGAAGGTAAGGCCGGCTACGCGTCCTTCAAGGTTGACCGAGCCCACCGGTATCGGGCTGGTGGTGCCGTTGCGCACTACGAGGGCGATTGTTATGGGCTTTCCGGGGATGATCTGGACTGGGCGCGCCTCGGTGGCATGGGCCAGGTTGGTCCGGTTGATGGTGGCGTTCAACCCCACGGCGCCACTGGCAAGGGCTGGTGCAGGCGCGAGGAGCACGGCTGTCGCGACGGCGACCACAATCGACCAGAGGGGGGACCTCACAGCGCAAACTGTAGACCGGCGACTGACGACTAACCAGGGTTTCACCCAGCCTGTCCCCTTTGTCACCCGGAGCCTCGGCGCCGCCGCCGGTGCCGGCCCCGTCGCCCTCAAAAAGCGGCGCGATCGTAATCACAACGCTTTCTTTCTCTCAAATAGGGAGAAATGAACCGGCGCGGAAACAACTTCAGTCAGTTCCGTCGTTGCAGCCGCCGCCAGAAGAACCCCGACCCGATGAGGACGAAGAAGATAATTATCAACACCGTCGAAGCGTCGTTGTAGACCTCGTTCGCCAGGACCACGTCCAAATCGGCGTACAAGACGACGCCGCAGTGGGCCTCGACCTGGTAACTCCCGACGGGCAAGCCGCTGACGTCCAGGGGACCGTCGAACGCGCCGCTAGTGGCCGCCGTCGACTGGCCGACCTTCTCACCGGCAACAGTGAAAACTACGGTCGACCGGCTCGGGCACCCATGGCCGGCGGCGTCAGTCGTCCCGCCCGGCGAAATGGCGGTCGGCTCGACGACGAGCAGCTTGGGCGCGGGTGGGGGAGGCGCCGTGGTAGGGGAGGTGGCCGGCGGGGCTGTAGTTGGTACGGCCGTCGTGGTTGTGGGCGTCGTCGTCGTTGTCGTTCCCGCAGTGACCCGGCGGTGCTTTGTCTTGGTTCGGGCCGGCATCGTTGTGATCGTGGTGGGCCGCTTATTCGGGTGAGTAGTCGAGGTCGTAGCGGCCGGGACCGAGGTTGCCGTGATTGCCGTGGTCGTCGTGGTTGTGACGTGGTGCGTGGGGACAGGCGACGCGCCAGTCGTCGTGCTGCTCCTCGTCGCGCTGTGAGTCGTAGTGGTCCCCGCCGTCGTGCTACTGGTCGTTGTGCGAGCGGGCGCTTTTTTGGTGTGGTACGGCCGGGTAGTGGTAGTGGTCGGGTGCGGTCTCGGACCGACCCGCTTTGGGCTCGTGGTCTTAGTTGTCGGCCCCGGCCTGGTTGTGGTTGTTGTCGGCTGTGGCCTCGGCCTACGGCGCGGCGCGCTGGTCGTGGTCGTGTTCGCGGAGTGCGGCCTCGAGGTCGTCGTGGTGGGCCGCGGCCTGGTGGTGGTGGTTACGTGATGCGGCCTGGTTGTGGTGGTGACGCTTGGCGTCGTTGTGGGCTTAGGCCTCGTGGTGGTGGGCTTCGGCCTGGTGGTCGGGGTCGGACGGGTCGTCGTCGTCAGGTGATGGGTCGTGGTGGTCGTGGCCGGTGGGCGCGTGGTCGTCGTAGTCGAGGGAACTGTCGTCGTGGTGGTCGTTGTCGTGGTGGTGGTGGTCGAGGAGGGGGACGTCGTTGTTGTCGTGGTCGGCGGGCTCGTTGAGGTCGTCGTCGGAATGGTCGTGGTCGTCGTTGTCTGGCAGTTCAAAGCGGCGATGCCAACCACGCATGGGTTCGATGTCGTCGTTGTGGTACTTGCCGTGGTTGGCGGGATGCTGATGCGGCAAATCGAGCAAATGGGAATGGTGCGAAACGGGCTCGTGGTCTGGGCTACCGCTGTCCCGCCTTGGGCCCGCCCCCGACCAGGACCAGGGCCGTCCAGATGACGGCAAACACGCACGCCGCGCTGGCCACTATCGCTGGCCGCCGGGGCCGGCTACCATTTCGGTCGTGGTGGCGCCGGCTCCGCCCAGAAGCGACGCCGACCTCGTGACCGCGGTCCGGTCGGGCGACACGGAGGCTTTTTCGGAGCTTTACCGGGCTCACGCGGGCGCCGTCCGGGCCGTAGCGGCCAACCAGTTACGCGACCGAGAAGCCATTGCTGACGTCGTCCAGGACACTTTCTTCCGGGCATTGCGCAATCTGGCCAGCCTGCAAGACCCAACTCGGTTCCGGCCCTGGCTCTTGTCCATTGCCAGGAATCTTGCCACCGATCAGCTGCGCACTCGCGGCAGAACCACGGTCTTCGACGACCCGGCCGGTTACGAGGTCCCCGACCCCCGGCCCGGCCCCGTTTTTCTCACCGAGCTCGGTGAGTTGGCGGAGCAGGTGAAGGGGTGCGTCGCCGGGCTGTCGACGCGTGACGCCACGGCCATCGTCATGGTCACCCAGCTCGGCTTTACCCCCGAACAGGTGGCCGCGGCTCTCGGCCTCAGCTCCGGAGCCGCGAAGGTACTGTTGCACCGGGCTCGCCGGCGCATGCGCCACGCTTTGGTCCTTCAGGTGATGGTGCGCCAACCCGACCTCGCTTGCCCGGAGCTGCAGCTACTCGTGAAGGACGACCCACTGGCGGCGGCCAAGCACGTGGAAACGTGCGACACCTGCATATCGCGTGCGGCTTCGGAAGTCATGGCATTCGAGCAAGGCCCAACCGAGACCGGCTCACCCCAGGCGCCAGCCTCGATCGGGCCTCCGGCCGCGCCCACCCCAGGCGAGGCCTGACCTTAAAGTCTCTCAGTCGTCCAGGCCGACGACCCGGACGCCGCCTTCGCGCAACGCCTCCCGCAACGAGCCCGCCAGCGCCTCCGGCCTCCACTCCACTTCGGCGAGGGCGGCCGGGTCTGCGGCCGCCGACTGGAAGCCAGTGACCTCGTCGCCGCCGTCGCTGTAAGCGAGTGAAACACCCGGCGCCAAGAGGGCGGCGAACATCTCGCTCTCCCTGTCAGTGAGTTGGGTCGTCACGAACGTCCGTACCTTGGCGAGCAGGCTCCGCGCTACCTCCATCTCATCGCTCATACCAAGTAGACGGAGACGTACACGGTCCGGTTACACGGGGCCGGTTACACGAGGCCGGTGACACGAGGGCGGTGCACTGCGGCCGAGGGCCGGGCGCAAGCCCTCCGTATCTGGCCGCCGGGACGGGAACGGTTCTGCCCGCGTGTCGCAGGAACAACCCATGGCTCAACAACCACCCATTGTTTGGTCCCGGTTAGTCGACCGTCCAGGTCGTGCCGGAGTGGAGAAGAGCGGTGAGGTCGCCGGGCCCTTTGCGAGCGGCTGCGGCTACGAGCTGGTCCTGGACCAGGGACCCATAGTCGGGCCGGTCGATGGCCCGGAACACGCCGATGGGTGTGGGCGAATAGGGCCCGTTAGCCAACCGGGAAAGGGCAAAGGCCAGGCTCGGGTCAGAGCGCGACTCGTCGTGGACGAGCAGACGCTCCTCGCCGACCTCCGAGACATCGACGATGACCGCGCTCCCCTGGGCGTCGATGATCACGCCCTTTTCTCCTTCGGGGCCGAAGCGGACCGTCTTCCCGTGCTCCAGGGGCACCAGCATCGACGGGCGGTTGTCCTTGGAGGTGATCGCCTCGAAAGCCCCGTCGTTGAACACGTTGCAGTTTTGGTAGACCTCGACGAAGGCCGCGCCCTTATGCTCGTAGGCGCGGCGGAACGTCTCTGTCATGTGCTTGCGGTCCATGTCATGCGTGCGGGCCACAAAGGACCCTTCAGCGCCGAGGGCCAGCGAGATGGGGTTGTACGGATGGTCCAGCGAACCAAACGGGGTCGACTTCGTTACCTTGCCAGCCTCCGACGTCGGCGAGTACTGGCCCTTTGTAAGACCGTAAATCTGGTTGTTGAACAGGATGATCGTCACGTTGACGTTACGTCGCAATGCGTGCAGCAGGTGGTTGCCACCGATCGAAAGGGCATCGCCGTCGCCGGTTATGACCCAGACGTGCAGGTCCGGACGGGCCACGGCCAGACCGGTCGCCAGCGCCGGCGCTCGCCCATGGATCGAGTGAACGCCGTATGTGTTCATGTAATACGGGAATCGGCTGGCGCAGCCGATCCCGGAGACAAAGACGGTGTCCTCTCGCTTCGCCCCGAGTTCCGGCATGAGCAATTGGACGGCGGTCAGGATCGAATAATCCCCGCACCCGGGGCACCAGCGCACTTCCTGGTCGCTGGTCCAGTCCTTCCTAGTGGTGACGGGAGCGGCTAAGTCTGTCATATTGCTTCCTCCGAGACGGCGTGGCCATTGCCCTTGGCGGGGGCGTCCAATTGCGAGAGGATGGCGAGCTGGACGTCGATGCGCCGGAAAGGCAGCCCATTCACCTTGTTGAGCCCCTGGGCGTCGACCAGGAACTCTGCCCGGACGAGCTTCCTCAGTTGGCCCAAATTGACTTCGGGAACGAGTACGCGTTTGTAAGCCGTGACAATTTCGCCCAGATTGGACGGGAACGGGTTCAAATGGCGCAGGTGAGCGTGCGCCACGCGCCGGCCGCTCATGCGGACTTCGCGGATGGCGGCTTGAATCGCGCCGTAGGTAGAACCCCATCCCAGTACCAGCAGGTCCGCTCCCCCCAGACCGTCGGGGTCGTCGTATGGCACGAGGGGGATGTCATTCACGATCCCGGCCACCTTTTGGGCACGAAGGCGCACCATCATGTCGTGGTTAACCGGGTCGTAGGAAACATTCCCACTGCCGTCAGCCTTTTCGAGGCCTCCGATCCGGTGCATCAGCCCCGGCGAACCAGGCAACGCCCACGGCCGCGCCAGCGTTTCGGGATCCCGCAGGTAAGGCCAGAAGGCTTCCGTCCCATCGGGCAGGACCTTGTTGGGCTCGGTGGCGAAACTGAACTGCGCCGACAAGTCAGGGAGGTTGTCCACGTCCGGGATCGGCCATGGCTCGGCGCCATTGGCCAGGTAGCCGTCGGACAGCAATATCACAGGGGTGCGGTACTTGAGCGCGATCCGCGCCGCTTCCATCACCATGTAGAAGCAGTCGCCCGGAGTGCTCGGCGCCACCACTGGTAGAGGCGCCTCGCCGTGGCGGCCGAAAAGCGCCTCTAGTAAATCAGCTTGCTCGGTTTTTGTCGGCAGGCCGGTAGAAGGGCCGCCCCGCTGGATGTCGATGACCAGCAAAGGCAGTTCGAGGGAAATGGCTAGGCCAATCGTCTCGGCTTTCAGGTCTAGGCCGGGGCCGCTAGTGGTGGTCACCCCGAGAGAACCGGCATAGGAAGCGCCCAGCGCCGCACTGACCCCGGCAATCTCGTCCTCGGCCTGGAACGTGCGCACCCCGAAGTTCTTGTGCTTGGAAAGCTCGTGCAAGACGTCGGAGGCGGGCGTTATCGGGTAACTACCAAGGAAAATCGGCAGTTTGGCCAGGTGGCCGGCGGCAATGATACCCCACGCCAGGGCCGTGTTGCCCGAGATGTTGGTATAAGTGCCGGCCGGCAGATGGGCCGGCTTGACTTCG
Source organism: uncultured Acidimicrobiaceae bacterium (assembly GCA_963807395.1). Classification (GTDB taxonomy): domain Bacteria; phylum Actinomycetota; class Acidimicrobiia; order Acidimicrobiales; family Palsa-688; genus Fen-671. The sequence goes on along the minus strand of CAWEBW010000018.1, from coordinate 82,751 downwards.
TAGGAGGACTCGAAAACTTCAGCCGTTTCCCCGAAGTTCCAACCCGCCTTGAAGGCCAGCGTGTTGGCTTCCCGGACCATTTCATTATTGGCAAACCGTTTTGCCACCCATTCGAGGGTTGGTTCGGCCGGCCGGCTGTACATCCAGCTCACGAGGCCGAGGGCGAAGAAGTTCTTCGAGCGTTCAGCGTCCCTGGCCTTGGTGCCGCTCGGTTTCACCGCTTCCAAGGTGAGCGATGTCATCGGCACCTCGTACACAGTGAAGGCATCCAGGCTTTTGTCGCTGCGGGGGTCCGCCGCGTAGCCGGCCTTCTGCAGGGCGCGCTCGTCGAAAGCATCGCTGTTGAGCAAGACCGCCGCCCCTGGTTGCAGGTCGCCCACGTGAGCCTTGAGGGCGGCCGGGTTCATGGCCACCAAGACGTTCGGGTGGTCACCGGGCGTGAAGATGTCGTGATCAGAAATGTGGATCTGGAACGCAGAAACGCCGGCAACGGTCCCCGCCGGAGCTCGTATTTCGGCCGGGAAGTCCGGCAGGGTCGACAAGTCGTTGCCGAGGATGGCCGAACTGGTGGTGAACCGGTCGCCCGCCAGCTGCATGCCGTCGCCGGAGTCGCCGGCGAAACGGATGACAACGCGGTCGAGGATCGTTTGTTGGCGGCCCGTCGTAGCTGTGTCAGCCAAAGCTGTGCCCCCTGTCAATGAGGTGTTCGAAGCCCGCTGCGCATGGAGGAGCGATGGGCTGGCCGTGCCCGACGGGTCTGACCAGCGCAAACCTTATGCTAAAAGGCACTACAGACCGCTTTCCTCTCGGCGAGTGGTGACGCAAAGTCCTTACAGGTCCTGTTCGCACCCTCAGCTTACCGGGCGGTGCACCGGGGACTGTGTAGCCGGCGGCGCCGGCATACACCGGCAAATGGTTGAAGCGCTCGTGAGCACGTTGGCGTAGACGTCCCAGAAGACGTAGATGAGACCATGCTCGTCCATCCGGCGCCGAAAGGCCTTTCGGTTTCGCCCCCGTCTCGCAAGCCGTGGCCACCGATGAGGCCTCGCGGCTGTAGCCTCGACGAGTGGTCGAAGGGAAAGTTGCTATGGACGGCTGGCGCCGTGGGGAGCTTCCTCCTGTTCGGTTGGTCGCCACTGACCTGGATGGCACGCTGCTTCGGCCCGACGGCACAGTCAGCCGGCGAACCATCGGAGCAGTCCGGGCCGCGCAAGATGCTGGCATCTACGTCATCCCGATCACAGGAAGGCCGCCCCGCATCACCTGGGATATCGCCAGGGAAGCAGGGTTGCGCCGATGGGTGTGTGTTCAAACGGTGCTGCCGTGGTGGACACCTCTTCCATGGAAGTCATCGAAGTTCAGACGATGCAGGTTGAGGTCACGGCCAAGCTGGTCAGTGTCGTACGAAAGGTCTTCCCGGGCGCGGTGTTCGCGGTAGAGGAAATGGACAGTTTTACCCACGAGACGGGGTTCATGGAGGCCAATTGGAACTGGGAGGACAGCTGTGAACAGGTCGACGACATCACCCATGCGGTCACCAGCAGCTGCATCAAACTCGTCGTGCGCCGGCCCGGCTGGCCAGCGGCGGACCTTCTGGCGGAGCTGCAAAGCCAGGTCTTCGCGACCGCCCACCTCGCGGCCGCGGCCACTTCTTCGGGACTGGACTGGGTCGAGATGGCTCCACCGGGAATCACGAAAGCTCACGCCGTCCAGCGCGTCTGCGAGCGGATGGGAGTCCATTTGAACGAGGTCGTTGCCATAGGCGACAACTACAACGACCTCACGGTCCTGGCTTCGGTCGGGCGCGCTGCGGCTCCCGCCAACGCCATCCCCGAAGTGTTGGCCATCGTCCAACAAATCCTCCCGTCCAACGAGGACGATGGCGTCGCCCAGTTCCTCGAAAGCCTGTTGGACGAGCGCCTGTCGACGCGGGCCTGAACCCTCTGCACCAGCAACCTGAACGTCCGGCGCTGCCCCGTGCCGGGGAACGGGCGCACGCGACGGCCCTCCACAGCCAGAACCCCAAGAAACAGGCGGCCTCGGGCCAGCGAGTCGTTGTCCTGCTGTCCTAAGTTCAGCACAGCGCCACAGGGCTCACGAGCCGCGGGGTTGGAGATCCTCAAGGGCCCTTTCAATTGCGGGGGCGACGTTCGTCAAGGCGAGGCGAGCCTCGTCACAACGGGAAATGGGCATCGCCTTTTCGGCCACGACCTCGGTACGGCTCTGGGTGCTGGGCCCGACCCTGAAGAAACGTCTTCTCACTCGGCCTATTACCAATAATGTCCCGCCGGGCTCCCACTGCAGCGCTTCTTCAGGTGCTTCGAACAGGGCCACAGGGACGGTGTCCGGGGTGCCGTCAAACTGCTGGACGACGAGGTCGAAATTGGCAATCGACACGCCACTGGGAAGGTTCCTGACCTCTACGGGTTTTACCAAGTTGCCAATGACAATCACCATATTGAGCACGGTCGCTCCCTTTTGTCGAGCGGGGCCAAAGCCGGGCTGGGCTGACGGGCGCAAGGGCGCCAAATTAAGTGGGCTCCGCAGAGGCATTTCGCCTTGGCTGAGGGCGACCAGAGGGCAAGATCCGGAGAGAATCTTTAATCGGCCGGGCCAGGCCGTGGGCGAAAAGACGAAGCTCTGGCTTCAGGAGCGCTAGCAGTGGGCGACTTCGCTTCACCCACCCAGGAGGCTCAAACCTGACCCACGAGGTTGCTTGCGGTCCGAGCTTACTGAGACGGTGGGACCGTTAAACGTGCTCGTAGCGAACGGTTAGCGGCGGCGGGCCAAACAACGACAACCGCCCGCGCCACTACGCTTGGCCGGGCCGGGCCGAGCGCTCTGGCCCTTAGCCGAGAGCGGCGAGACGCTGCCTAACGTCGTACGTGTCGGGATCGACGGCTGCGATTTGCGAGAACAGGTCGCGCGCCCTCGACAACTCACCCGCCCTCTCGTACAAATCCGCCAACGCGTACCATTGCCGCAAGTGCTGAGCCTTCGGCCGGGAACGACGGAGGGACCCTTCGAGCAGCTTGACTGCTCCTCGCAGATCGCCCTGGTCAGCGAGGGAACCGGCGGCGACCAGCCTGCCTTCGGCGACGACGTCGGCACTCGGCGACGCCTGCCGCAGTTGTTCCCACGTCGCCTCCGCATCCGCGTACCGATGCATGGCCCGGTAGCAGTCGGCGATGACCGGGAACTGGTCGTAGCTGCCGGAAAGCTGATGATGCGCCTGTAGCTCACGAACCGCCAGCTCCCATCGCCCCATTCTGTAAAGGGTGAGGCCCAACAGTTCTCTGACCGGGGCCGAGTCCGGCGACTGGCTGGCCAATTTACGCAACATCCTTAGGGCGTCCTGGTAGCGGTCGGCTGAATAAGCCCGGGCGGCGTCCTCCAGTTTTGCGTTGCCCTTGTGGACAAGGTTGTCGCCGTGCGCCGTCGTGGGAGAGGCCGCCCCCCGAGAGGAAGGCCGCGAAAACCTTGACGTGGCCCGGGCTCCCGTCGTTCGGGCCCGCGGGCTGGCTGGCTTCAGGTCATTGCGCCCGCCTGAAGAGGGCAGCTTTTCGACCAGAACTATCTCCCGGTCCTTCAATTCGGCCCGCTGCCCACGGGGTTTTGCATCGACCGGGAGCAGTCGAGTTGAGCCGTCAGCGACGGCTCTTGTCGGGTTGCGAACCGGCCGGGGGCGGGCGCTCTCCCGAGCGGCCGACCAAATCTGCGACGCCGATGGGCCGTCGTGGCTGAGGGCGCGTGCGCCGTGTCGGGTAACACTCCCCCAGCTCGCCGGCATTTCTCGGGTCTGCTCGCGCCGTGCCGGGCGTGACGTTACGTCCGTCCGTCCGCCTCGTCCGTAACCGGTGCTCCCGGCTCGGCCATAGCTGCCGTCTCCTTTACTGCGATAGTCCGTGCTGCCTCGGCCTGAAGCTCGACTGTCACGAGGACTTCTGCTCGTCGGCTCGAATTGGCCCCCTCGGCCTCGGGAGGGGAAAGCAGTTTGGCCTGTGGTTCTTACGCCCGCTCGTGGGTTGGCGGTCGCCTTCGGAAAAGGACGCTCGTCTCGCGACCGATAGCCTTTAGGCCCAGGTTCGGGGTGATCGAAGGACGTCGCCCGGGGCGCCCGCGGCTGCGGCTCGCGACTAGCAGGGCCCGCGGGCGTCCCCAGCGCGGCCCAGGCTCGAAAGATCCTCGGCCGAAAGCATCGTCCTGCCGCCGCCCTCGAGCGGGTTGCCCATTCCTTGCGGCAGGTCGGTCGGCAGATTGTGGGGCGTCTCTGCGCGGAGCTCGCGGCCCCCCCGAATTGCCCTTTGAGCTGGCACGATCGCTGCCAAACCTGCCTGACCGAGAATCCCGCCGTTTGCCGGTCGCGGCCGGCCGCTCTTGGCGGGACGCGTACGTCTGGCCACCCTGCCTGTTTCCAAAACCTTGGGACCGGGGCCGCGGAGAACTCGCCTTAGCCCCCTCTGAGGGACGTTGCCTCGGGTTGCGGTCCCGGCCGCCGCCCGCGCCCGCGTACCTCGCCGCTTCTCTGTCCCACTTACCGCCCTGGTCAGAACCTCCTGGTTTACGAGGAGCCCGCTCTGGCCGTCGGCGCTGCCTCCGACGGCGTGCCGACCGCCCCATGGCGCTCAAACGGAGGGCGCGGCCTCGACCCTCCTGCTCGGCCCTGTCGTGGGCCACCCGCATGACCACTCTCAGGGCTCATTTGACCCAGCATATCCTTGCTTCTAACTTCCCGACTCCGCGCAAAAGGCCCATGCCACCGCCATGGCACGGGCCTCGCATCAATTATCCCGGCAACGTCCTACTCTCCCAGGGAGTTGCCCCCCAAGTACCATCGGCGCTGGTGGTCTTAACTTCCGTGTTCGGGATGGGAACGGGTGTGGCCCCACCGCTATGGTCACCGGGAACCCTGCTCTATTTTGTTGCAGCCATCGCGGGCTGCTTCTCCTTGAGCGTTCCATAGCGAGCACGAGCAGAGTTTTGCTCTCCAAGCCCTCGGCCGATTAGTACCGGTCGGCTGAACGCATTACTGCGCTTACACCTCCGGCCTATCAACCTGGTCATCTACCAGGGGCCTTACCAGGTCTAAGCCTGTGGGAGACCTCATCTTGGAACGAGCTTCGCACTTATATGCTTTCAGCGCTTATCCCTTCCGCAGGTCGCAAATCAGCCGTGCCCTTGGCAGGACAACTGACACACGAGAGCTGCGTCCGTCCCGGTCCTCTCGTACTAGGGACAGCCTTCCTCAGGTCTCCAACGGCTGCACCAGATAGGGACCGAACTGTCTCGCGACGTTCTAAACCCAGCTCGCGTACCGCTTTAATGGGCGAACAGCCCAACCCTTGGGACCTACTTCAGCCCCAGGATGCGACGGGCCGACATCGAGGTGCCAAACCTTGCCGTCGATATGGACTCTTGGGCAAGATGAGCCTGTTATCCCCGGGGTACCTTTTATCCGTTGAGTACCGGCGCTTCCACGCGACCGCTAGATCACTATGCCCTGCTTTCGCATCTGCTCCACTTGTAAGTGTCACAGTCAAGCTCCCTTGTGCCATTGCACTCGTCGGCTGATTGCCAACCAGCCTGAGGGAACCTTTGGGCGCCTCCGTTACTTTTTAGGAGGCGACCGCCCCAGTCAAACTACCCACCTGACGCTGTCCCTCATCCGGTTTACGGACGTGGGTTAGGTTCCCATCACATGAAGGGTGGTATTTCAACGGTGACTCCACCCCGGCTGACGCCGAAGCTTCCAAGTCTCCCACCTATCCTACACAACACGTAACAAAAACCAACATCAAGCTATAGTAAAGGTCCACGGGGTCTTTCCGTCTTGGTGCAGCTAACGAGCATCTTTACTCGTACTTCAATTTCGCCGGGTCTGTGGTTGAGACAGTAGGGAAGTCGTTACGCCATTCGTGCAGGTCGGAACTTACCCGACAAGGAATTTCGCTACCTTAGGACCGTTATAGTTACGGCCGCCGTTTACCGGGGCTTAGGTTCAGAGCTTCGCCCTTGCGGGCTAACCCCTCCCCGTAACCTTCCGGCACCGGGCAGGCGTCACAGCGTATACATCGTCTTAACGACTTCGCACGCTGCTGTGTTTTTAGTAAACAGTCGCTTCCCCCTGGTCTCTGCGGCCTCCTCGGGCTAAAGGCGCGAAGCCTTTCACCCTACCGAGGCCCTCCTTCTCCCGAAGTTACGGAGGTATTTTGCCGAGTTCCTTAACCACAGTTCTCCCGATCGCCTTGGTATTCTCTACCCGCCCACCTGTGTCGGTTTGGGGTACGGGCGCCGTGCCAACTCGCTAGACGCTTTTCTAGGCAGCATGGGCTCAGTGACTATGCCTAAACGGCTCGGTATCGCGCCTCAGGCTAAATGAGGTCCGGATTTGCCTGGACCTCGCCCTACACGCTTACCCCTGGAACAACCAACGCCAGGGTTCACCTACCCTCCTGCGTCCCGCCTTCGCTGCCCTCCCCAGAGTTGGCCGGTTCGCCCGAAGGCAGCCCCTTAGTACCCCTGGATTGGGATTTACGCGGGCACGACGGTACCGGAATATCAACCGGTTGTGCATCGACTACGCCTTTCGGCCTCGCCTTAGCTCCCGACTCACCCTGGGAGGATTAGCCTTCCCCAGGAAACCTTGGGCTTACGGCGGAGGGGTTTCTCACCCCTCTCTCGCTACTCATGCCAGCATTCTCACTCGAGCGGGCTCCACGACGGTTCCCACCGCCGCTTCTCTGCCCGTTCGACGCTCCCCTACCACCACGGCTTGCGCTGAGGTCCGCGGCTTCGGCTCGGTGCTTGAGCCCCGTTAATTTTCCGCGCCGGACCACTCGACCAGTGAACTATTACGCACTCTTTAAAGGATGGCTGTTTCTAAGCCAACCTCCTGGCTGTCTGTGCAGTCCGACATCGTTTCCCACTTAGCACCAAATTAGGGGCCTTAGCCGGCGATCTGGGCTGTTTCCCTTTCGACCACGAAGCTCATCCCTCGTAGTCTCACTGCCGGGCTCTAGAGCATCGGCATTCGGAGTTTGATTGGGGTCGGTAAGCTTGTAGGCCCCCTAACCCATTCAGTGCTCTACCTCCGATGCTGAACACCCGACGCTGCACCTAAATGCATTTCGGGGAGAACCAGCTATCACCGAGTTTGTTTGGCCTTTCACCCCTATCCACAGGTCATCCCCCATGTTTTCAACCATGGTGGGTTCGGCCCTCCACGGGGTCTTACCCCCGCTTCAGCCTGCCCATGGATAGATCACTCGGCTTCGGGTCTACCACACGCGACTGGACGCCCATTTAAGACTCGCTTTCGCTCCGGCTCCCCCTCTCGGGTTAACCTTGCCACGCACGGTAACTCGCTGGCTCATTCTTCAAAAGGCACGCCATCACGGCCGGCCAACCGAAGTCGGCCGACGACGCTCTGACTGTTTGTAAGCCAACGGTTTCAGGTACTATTTCACTCCCCTCCCGGGGTACTTTTCACCTTTCCCTCACGGTACTAGTTCGCTATCGGTCGCCTGTTAGTACTTAGCCTTACGAAGTGGTCTTCGCGGGTTCACGCCAGGTTTCACGGGCCCGGCGTTACTCGGGTGCCAGTCGGAGGCTGCATGCGTTTCATGTACGGGGCTCTTACCCTCTGTGGCGGGACGTTCCAAAACCCTTCTACTACGCAGCAACTTTGTAACTCCGTGGAGAGGCTGGTGACTCTCCTATCTGGTCCCACGACCCCGCACCGGCAACGCCACCAGGCTTTACCACCGGCACGGTTTAGGCTATTCCCGTTTCGCTCGCCGCTACTCAGGGAGTCGCTGTTGCTTTCCTTTCCTCGGGGTACTGAGATGTTTCAATTCCCCCGGTTCCCTCTACCGGCCCTATGTGTTCAGGCCGGAGTACCGCCGTTTTTCGCGACGGTGGGTTTCCCCATTCGGACATCCACGGGTCAATGCTCGGTAGACAGCTCCCCGTGGCTTTTCGCAGTCACCCACGTCCTTCATCGGCTTCAGGCGCCAAGGCATCCACCGTTGGCTCTTGTAGCTTGGAGAACAAGATGCTCGTGCTCACTATGCAATTCTCAAGGAGCACCTGGAAAGCCCTGAAAAAACCTCAGGCTCCCTGATGCGGGCGACGGCCAGCAGGTAGGTAATTCCCCGCCCGGGCCGGCGCGCCCGCTGGGCCACAAAATAGTGAGCCCAGAAAACGGAACAGAGATGGCCCAATTTCCCACCTAGTCCAACCTGGAGGCAAATACCTACGACAGGAAAGGCATCGGAAGAAGCTGAATAGCTAGTGATCAACTGGGAGATGGACCGGGTATTACCCGGCCTTCGCTCCTTAGAAAGGAGGTGATCCAGCCGCACCTTCCGGTACGGCTACCTTGTTACGACTTCACCCCAATCACCGACCCCACCTTCGACGGCTCCCTCCTTGCGGTTGGGCCACCGGCTTCGGGTGTTGCCGACTTTCGTGGTGTGACGGGCGGTGTGTACAAGGCCCGGGAACGTATTCACCCCGGCGTTGCTGATCCGGGATTACTAGCGACTCCGACTTCACGCAGTCGAGTTGCAGACTGCGATCCGAACTGAGACCGGCTTTTTGGGATTCGCTCATCCTCGCGGAATAGCAGCCCTTTGTACCGGCCATTGTAGCATGTGTGCAGCCCTGGACGTAAGGGGCATGATGACTTGACTTCATCCCCACCTTCCTCCGAGTTGACCCCGGCAGTCTCCTGCGAGTCCCCGGCATTATCCGCTGGCAACACAGGACAAGGGTTGCGCTCGTTGCGGGACTTAACCCAACATCTCACGACACGAGCTGACGACAGCCATGCACCACCTATCGCAGGCCCTTTCGGACACCGTATCTCTACGGCTTTTCCTGCGTAGTTCAACCCAGGTAAGGTTCTTCGCGTCGCCTCGAATTAAGCCACATGCTCCGCCGCTTGTGCGGGCCCCCGTCAATTCCTTTGAGTTTTAGCCTTGCGGCCGTACTCCCCAGGCGGGGCACTTAATGCGTTAGCTACGGCACGGAACCCGTTGACAAGGCCCCACACCTAGTGCCCAACGTTTACGGCGTGGACTACCAGGGTATCTAATCCTGTTCGCTCCCCACGCTTTCGCTCCTCAGCGTCAGCTCCGGCCCAGCGCACCGCCTTCGCCACCGGTGTTCCTCCTGATATCTGCGCATTTCACCGCTACACCAGGAATTCCGTGCGCCCCTACCGGGCTCTAGCCACAGCAGTATCAGATGGCAGCCCCAGGTTGAGCCTGAGGATTTCACACCTGACTTACTGAGCCGCCTACGAGCTCTTTACGCCCAATGAATCCGGACAACGCTCGCTCCCTACGTATCACCGCGGCTGCTGGCACGTAGTTGGCCGGAGCTTCTTCTGCAGGTACCGTCACTATCGTCCCTGCTTGAAAGAGGTTTACAACCCGAAGGCCTTCATCCCTCACGCGGCGTTGCTGCGTCAGGCTTTCGCCCATTGCGCAAGATTCCCCACTGCTGCCTCCCGTAGGAGTCTGGGCCGTGTCTCAGTCCCAGTGTGGCTGGTCGTCCTCTCAGACCAGCTACCCGTCGTAGCCTTGGTAGGCCTTTACCCCACCAACTAGCTGATAGGCCGCGAGGCCCTCCCGAAGCGGAAGCCCATTTCCTCACCAGGTCATGCGGCCCGGTGGGGGCATCCGGTATTAGCAGCGGTTTCCCGCTGTTATCCCGGTCTTCGGGGCAGGTTCCTCACGTGTTACTCACCCGTTCGCCACTAGGCCTTCTCCAGTGTTACCACCGGATGAGCCCCGTTCGACTTGCATGTGTGAAGCACGCCGCCAGCGTTCGTCCTGAGCCAGGATCAAACTCTCCATCGAGATCTCCGGCTTACCTTTCGGTAGGCCTTCGAGCTTTGAGAGTGTGCCAGCCCTGGGTTACAGGGCTAGCTGGCACAAGACGGTCTGTTGTCCGTCTAATGCTTGACAAGAATGGTTGCCCCGGCTTACGCCGGCGCACCCGCACTAGCTTTTGACTTCTCTCTGTTCCGTTTTCAAGGTCCACTACTCGCGGTAACACACGTCTGCTGGAAGCAGGCGGCGGTGCCAACCGCTAAAAACCACCTCACTTGGGGGCTCAGCGCCCCGCCGTGTAGGCGTCACTCAAAAGAGCACAAGCTCGACTGAGCGGCTTGTTAGCTTAACCCACCCAGCGGACCTTGTCAACGGCACCCTGTCGGCTCGGCCGACGGCTGCCCTATTGCAGTCCGCTGCGCCCACCGATTTGGTGAGCGTCGTTCAGTGTACGTCATCGGGACCTCAGAGCGGCAACGCCAGAACGAGGAACTGGGGGCGCCGGAAGGCGGGCTCAGCCATCCTGGGTGCGCCCGATGGATGCCGTCGCTCTAGCCTGCGCCCTTCGGGTCCAGGTAGGCCGACGCAGGATCAGCGCGTTGCCGCGGCTTTCGTGCCGGTCGCGGCCTGGTGGCCTCGTATCGCGGCCCGCCCGGCGCGAACCAGTTCGCCATTTTCCGCACCACGGAGTGCGGGTCCTGGCGAGAGGCCCGCTCGATAGCGGCCAACGCGGCCGGGCTCCGGTGGACGGCCAACCCCACCAGCTCGGCGGCCTGCTGGCGGACTTCACGTACCGGGTCCTCGGACAACATGCGGATGGCCTGGCCGAGAGACTGGTCCTCACCCGGGCGGCAAACGCCTTCCTTGCACCTGTCGCAGGCCAGCGCGTGCAAGGCCCAGGCGCGGACCTGAGCGTTCGGATGGGAGAGGTTTTCGATCAGCTCGGGCACGGCGTCCTTGTCGAGGAAGTGGTCGAGCACCCGGCAGCAGCCCACTCGGACCATGGGGTCTGCATGAGCGAGCCCAGCCCTGACCGCCAGTGTCGCCTTGGCGCCCGCCCGCATCAGCGCCCGCAGCGCGTCTCGGTGCCGGTGCGGGATGCCCAGGTTCTCTACGATCTGGAAGAGGTCATGCTCCATCGCCCCAGGTTCGCGCCGACCGACCGGCGGCACGACCGAATAAAAAGGCCCTAAGGCGAGCCGGGGCTCACGACGGGTTCCGCCCGCCGGCCGACGACGTCGGTCTCCACCATCCAAGATGTTGGCACCCCAGATGGTGGCACCCCAGATGGTGGCACCCCAGATGTTGGCACCCCAGATTTTGGCACCCCAGGCTTTGGCCTCGGCTTCGTCACTGGCTTCGGGCCCGGCGAGACCCACGGGCTCCCTTCCAGGATGAACCGCCAGGGCGAGCCGGTTCCTCTTGATAAGCCAACTCGCAGAGTTGCCACTACCGGGCCACCGCTGCCGGCGCCGTCGTCTGCCAGGTAGACCAGGCTGTCAGGGTTGGTCAGGTCGACGTCGTTATCGTCGCCGGTGATGCCAAATGCCTCGCACAAGCGGCCGGGCCCACGGCAGAGATCGCGATCTCTCAGTTCGCGTTGGCCGTGCCAGCGCGCCGCCCTCATCGCAGGGATGCCGTCCAGGGGTTGAGCCGCCCGCAGCAAGACCGCCATGGCCGTGCCATCGGGCCCGCATACAACGTTGGCGCACCAATGCATGCCATAGGAGAAATAGACGTAGAGCCGGCCCGGCGGCCCGAACATGATCCTGGCGCGCGGTGTCGGGCCCCTGTAGGCATGGCTAGCGGGGTCGTCGAGGCCCATGTACGCCTCCACCTCGACCAATCGGGCGGTCCGGCCATCAGAGCGGACGAGCAGCTTGCCGACCAGGGCTCGGGCTACGTCGCGCGCATCGCCGGCGAAGAACGCCGGCTCGAGAGCAAATGCTTTCAAACAATCTCCGATGGCCCGGGGTCGTCGGCGTTGGCCTCGCCGTGCCCTTGGTCCGGTCCCTGAGCTTCCTTCCCGGCCGCTCGGGGCCCGTGCTGGTGAGCGCCGGCCTTAGGCGGGTGCTGGCCGGCACCCGCGCCGCCGCCGCCAACCCCCGCTGTCTTGGCCACTCCAGCCACTCCGAAACGGTCGGCATCGGCCCGCAGGACTGCGGCAAACCGGTCGACCTGTACGGCCACCGGCCCGGCAGCCCCTCCCGGTGATGTCCGGCGAGAGACGGGGACGCCCGGCTCGAGCAGGGCGACCGCGTCGCCCCCGAGCGCTGGGTGGGCCGCCACCAGTTCCGGGAGGGGCACCCGGCGCTGCAGCGACTCCCTCACCACCGCGCCGACCAGCTCATGCGCTTGGCGGAACGGCATGCCTTTCTGGACGAGCCACTCCGCAATATCCGTCGCGGCCGAGGTCGGGCTGTCAGCCGCCCTGGCCATAGCCTGGGTATCGAAGGTGGCTGTGGCGATGAGCCCGGCCAAAGCTTCGAGCGACCGCTCGACCTGGTCAACAGCGTCGAAAAGAGGCTCCTTGTCCTCCTGCAGATCCCGGTTGTAGGAGAGCGGCAGCCCTTTCAACGTCGCCAGCAACCCGGTCAAGTGGCCGATCAGGCGGCCCGCTTTGGCTCGGGCTAGCTCCGCAATATCGGCATTCTTCTTCTGCGGCAGCATCGAACTGCCCGTGGCGTACGCGTCGTCAAGGCGGAGGAAGCCGAATTCCTCCGACGACCACAGGACGATCTCCTCGCCCAGGCGAGACAGGTGGGCACCGAGCAGGGCGAGGTCGAAGAGTGCCTCGGCCACGAAGTCCCGGTCGGAGACGGCATCCATCGAGTTCTCGAAGCGGGAGGAAAATCCAAGCTCCCTCGCCACCCAATCGGGATCGAGGGGCAGCGACGTGCCGGCGATCGCCCCCGCGCCGAGGGGCGAAACATCGAGACGCCTGCGGGTGGCCGCCAGGCGGTCGACGTCTCTGGCCAAGGCCCACCCGTGGGCCAAGAGGTGGTGGGCCAGCAGGACGGGTTGAGCGTGCTGCATGTGCGTGTACCCCGGGAGGTAGGCGTCACCGACCTCACGAGCCCGGTTGAGCAGCACCTCCTGCAGAGCGATCACACCGCGGCCCACCTCGCCCAGAGCACGCTTGGTGAACAACCGCAGGTCCGTGGCCACCTGGTCGTTCCGGCTCCGCCCAGTATGCAACCGGCCCCCGGCATCGCCGGCGAGCTCGGTGACCCGTCGCTCTATCGCCGTATGGACGTCCTCGTCGCCAGGCTTGAACACGAACGTGCCCTCGGCGATCTCCTCCTCGACCTGGCTGAGGGCGGCCAGCAGGGCTCCGCTCTCCTCCTCGGAAAGCAGGCCCGAGCGGGCCAACCCCCGCACGTGAGCTCGGCTGCAAGTTATGTCATCGGGGGCCAGGCGACGGTCGAAGGAGAGACTTTCAGTAAAAGCCAGCAGCTCTTTTGACTGTTCGCTCCCGCCAAAACGGCCCTGCCAGAGCGTCATCGGCGGATCACCTTACTTGAGACCCCTATCCAGCCAGCTCACCCAACGCGGGCGACTCCGGGCTCCCGGCGGCCGGGCCAGGCTGGCCTGTCCCCTTAGGGCCCATCTCCTCTTGGCGAGCCCTTTGCTTGGTGGCCCAAGTCTCGATGCCGAGGCCAAAGATCCTGACGAACCCCTCGGCATCCTGGTGGCGGAAGCGGTCAGCAGCTGTGTAGGTGGCCAGGTCGTGCTCGTAAAGGGCGACGTCGCTCCGCCGCCCGACAATGTAACAAGACCCGGTCCCGGCCGGTGCCGTCCCCGGCTCGCAGCGCAACCGGACGTCCCCACTTACAAACCGCTGAGTTTCTCCGAAAAAGGCATCGAGGGCCGATTTCAACGGTGAAAACCACAGGCCGTCATAGACAAGCTCGGCCCAGCGAGGCTCCAGGCGTGATTTCTCGTGAGCAACGTCTCGCTCAAGGGTCATCGATTCCAGGTCGGCGTGCGCCATCAACAGAGCCAGCGCGCCCGGGCACTCGTAAATCTCGCGGCTTTTAATCCCGACCCGGCGGTTTTCGATCATGTCTATGCGCCCCCACCCAAACGGCCCCACCGCAGCATCGACGGCCGGGACGAGCTCTTCGAGCGGCAACTGGTGGCCGTCGAGGGCCACAGGCAAACCGTTTTCGAAGCTGATAATGACCTCGATGGGCTGGCCTCCAGCGGCTTTGGGCACAGTCAGCTCGTACACGTCGGCCGGCGGCTGGCCCAGGGGTCCTCGAGGGCGCCACACTCGACCGTACGGCCCCAGAGGTTTTGGTCGACCGAGTACGGGCTGGCCTTGGTGGCGCTGATGGGGATACCCCAGCGCCGGGCGTAGTCAATCGAGTCCTCTCTAGTGAAGCCCCAGGTCCGCACCGGCGCCAGGACCTCGAGGTCGGGCGCCAGGGCGCGCGTCGAGACCTCGAAACGCACCTGGTCGTTACCTTTTCCTGTACACCCGTGGGCGATGGCGTCGGCACCGTGGCGGCGGGCCGCGTCCACAAGGTGCTTCACGATTACCGGCCTCGAAAGGGAGCTGATCAGCGGGTACTTCCCCTCGTAGAGCGCGTTCGCACTTATGGCTGGGGCGACGAAGTCCGACGCGAACTCTTTTTTCGCGTCGGCCACCTCTACTTCGGCTGCTCCCGCGGCCACGGCGCGCGCCCGGACTGCGTCCCAGTCGCCGCCCTGACCGAGGTCAACAGCGAGGGCTATGACCTCCGCTCCCATTTCCTCCGTCATCCAGCGCACCAACACCGATGTGTCCAGCCCGCCGCTGTAAGCGAGCACGATCCGTTTGGCCATCGTTCTCCTGTCCTTTACGTGGCCTTGTCTGTGGGACCGCCAAATCCCTGGATACTGGCAGATCCCTGGATACTGGCCATCCCGGCCAGTTTGCGGGCCAGGGTGGCTCCTTTCACCCGTTCCTTCGCCACCACCAGGACAGTGTCATCCCCCGCCACGGTGCCCACGACCTCAGGGAGGCCGGCCCGGTCCAGGGCTGACCCGACGACGTGGGCGCAGCCGGGCGGCGTGCGGACTATGACGAGGTTGCCGGAGCTAGTCACCTCGGCCATCCATTCCCCCAGCACCCGGCGTAAGTGCAACTCGGGGACGGGCCTTTCGGTCGGGCTCGCTGGCAAGGCGTAGACCATAGCTCCCCCCGGACGGCGCACCTTTACGGCCCCGAGCTCGTCGAGATCCCGAGAAACCGTAACCTGGGTGGCCTCTACCCCCTCATCGGCCAGCATTTTGACTAACTCGGCCTGGCTCGTGACGCCTTCTTTTTCGAGGATCTGGCTGACGCGGTGCTGGCGCTGGGTCTTGGTGAGCTTCATGAGAACATCCAGAGGAGCAGCCCGCGCATGGCTCGCAGCCGGTTTGCTGCCTGGGGCCAAACGAGGCTGCCGGGCCCGTCGATGACGTCCGCCGCAACCTCCTCCCCGCGACGCGCAGGCAAACAATGGAGGAAAACAGCACCCGGCGTGGCGAGGGCCATGAGCGACGCGCCCACGTGGTAGGGCGCGAACATGGCCAGCCGTTCCACGGACTCTCCTTCCTGGCCCATTGACACCCAGACGTCGGTGTAGACGGCGTCGGCTTCCTTTACCGCCTCTTCCTTGGAAGTGGTCTGGACGAGGTTGCCGCCAAGCGAGGCCACCTCGTCGACGGTGGCCTTGTCGAGTCGGTGCGACGGGGGCGTGGCCATGGCTACGTCCACACCGGTCATGGCGCACGCCAGCACCAGGCTCCGGGCCACGTTGTTGGCGTCGCCCACCCATGCGAGCCGACGACCCGCCAGCGAACCCCAATGGGAGCGGAGGGTCAGAAGGTCTCCGATGGCCTGGAGCGGGTGGGCCAGATCCGAGAGGAGGTTGACCACCGGCACGTCCGAAACCGCCGCCATCCGGACGAGGACGCTATGTCGCAGCACCCGAGCCCCTATCACGGAGTGGTACTGCGCCAGCGTGCGGGCGACGTCTTCCGCGCTTTCCCGTTCGTCGATACCCACCTCGTCTGAACGGATGGTGACCGGGTGGCCGCCGAGCTGGAAAACGGCCAACTCGGACGAACTGCGGGTCCGGGCCGACGGTTTTTGGAAGACGAGAGCGACACCCCGGCCGGCCAGGACGTGGGGCGGGTTGTCGTCGCGGGCAAGGTCGAGGACCGCCGCCAGCTCACTGGGCGTGAGATCGTCGACGTCAAGCAAGTTGCGGTTCATGTTGCCTCCAGGACGTGGGCCAGGATCTCGATCCCTTCGTCAATCTCGTCATCGGTTATGAGCAGCGGCGGCTCCAGTCGCAAGGCGGTCGCAGTCACTGCGTTGAGTACCAGCCCGTTTCGCAGGCACTTGGTAGCCACTTCGCTGGCGTCGCCATCGACGAGCTCGGCCCCCAGCAGCAAGCCCAGGCCCCGTACCGAGGCGATCCCTTCCAAATTGGCCAACCTCTTCCCCAGATAGTTCCCCCGCTCGTCAGCTAGGTGGGGCACATTCCGTCGCTCCATAACTCCCAACGTGGCGTTAGCAGCCGCAGCGGCCAGTGGCTGCCCGCCGAAGGTCGAGGCGTGGTCGCCAGGAACGAAAGCGGCCGCCACTTCCGACCGCGCCCAACACGCCCCGATCGGGACGCCATTTCCGAGAGCCTTGGCTATGGTCACGACGTCCGGCTCCACGCCGTAGTGCTGGAAACCCCACCAGCGGCCCGTGCGGCCCAGGCCCGTCTGCACCTCGTCGACCATGAAGAGGGCGCCGCGTTCATCGCAGAGCCTCCGCACTGCCTGGAAGTACTCTTCGCCGGCCGGCCAGACACCGCCCTCCCCCTGCACAGGCTCGAGCAGTACGGCGGCTACCTCCGGCGTCACTGCGTTGTCGAGCGCTCCGATGTCTTGCCACGGGACGTGGCGGAAGCCATCGGGGAGGGGCTGGAACGCTTCGTGTTTGGCCGGCTGCCCGGTGGCGTGAAGAGTGGCCAGGGTCCGGCCGTGGAACGACCCATACGCGCTCACGACCACGTAGCGCCCATGGCCGGCCCACTTCCTCGCCAATTTGATGGCGCATTCGTTGGCTTCGGCCCCGCTGTTGGCGAAGAAGACTTTCCCGCCTCCGCCAACGAGCCGGTCCAGCGTTCCTGCCACCTCTTGGCCCGGCAGGGTCCCGAAGAGGTTCGAGGTGTGCAACAGCGTCCTGGAGGCGTGGCAGACCGCGTCGGCCACCGCGGGGTGAGCGTGGCCGAGCGAGGTGACGGCCAGGCCGGAAAGAAAGTCGACGTACCGGCGGCCCTGATCGTCCCAAAGGTAAACCCCCTCACCGCGCACGAACGTGACGCTGGGGGCGGCATACGTCGGCATCAGGTAAGTCATGGTCAGCGGACCACCATCGTCCCGATCCCGCTCCGGGTGAAGATCTCCAGCAGCAGCGCATGAGCGGCGCGCCCGTCGAGGATGTGCGCCTGAGCGACCCCCCCGAGCACGGCCTCGACTGCGGCCCGGGCCTTCGGGACCATGCCTCCGGCTACAGCGCCTTTGACCATGAGCTCCTCCAGTTCGCCAGAGTGGACCTGGGTAAGTAGGCTGGCCGGGTCGTCCTCGTCCGCCCGGATGCCGTCAATATCAGTGAGGAAGACGAGCTTCTCGGCGTTCAGGGCTTTGGCTATAGCTCCCGCCGCAGTGTCGGCGTTGATGTTGTAGGCCTGGCCAGTGTCATCGGTCCCGATGGTAGCCACGACGGCCACCAGGTCCTCGGCGAGCAGCCGGAGGAGCAGCTCTGGGTCGACGCTCGATACGTCCCCGACGAACCCCAGTTCCGGGTCGAGCGGCGTCGCCCGGATCAGGCCCGCGTCCTCGCCAGAGACCCCAACGGCCAGGGGGCCGTGCACGTTGATGGCCGCCACTATGTCGCGGTTGACCTTGCCTACCAGCACCATCCTGGCGATGTCGAGCGTTTCGGCATCGGTCACGCGGAGGCCGTGGCGGAACTCCGGCTGCTTGCCGAGCCGGATCATCAGGTCACCGATCTGCGGACCACCACCGTGGACGACAAGAGGCCGCATCCCGACTGAGCGCATCAACACGATGTCCGTAGCGAAATCCGCCAGTGTCGACCCGTTGCCGAGGGCGTTGCCGCCATACTTTACGACCACCACTTTGTGCCAAAAGCGCCTGATGTAAGGGAGCGCTTCGACCAGGATCTCGGCTTTGGCCCCGGCGTCGAGGCCGGCCAACGCCCCGCCGACGTTCATGGGGCCAAGCCCGCCGTCGGGAGCCCGGTCGTCTCGGGCCAGCCCATGACGGCATTGGCGCATTGGACCGCCTGGCCCGCCGCCCCCTTGACGAGGTTGTCCAGAGCGCACATGGCCACCACCCAGCCCGTCCTTTCGTCGAAGCGGGCGGTGAGGTGGGCGGCGTTGGAACCCAGGGTGGCCTTAGTGGACGGTATGCGTTCCGATACGACGAGGAAGGGTTCCCCGTCGTACGCCCGAGAGAGGATGTCGAGCGGGTGCTGGAAGGGGCCGGCGCCGGGACGGGCGTAGCAGGTGGCAAAAATACCGCGGTTCATCGGGGCCAGATGGGGCGTGAAAATCAGGTGGGCGCCGATGGCCTGTTCCATTTCCGGGGTGTGCCGGTGGCTCAGCAGCCCGTAAGCGCTGAAGTCTTCGTCGACGGTACAGAATTGAGTGCCTTCGGCCAGCTTTCGCCCCGCTCCTGACACGCCGCTGGCGGCGTCTACCACTATGCCCTCGCGCCCGACGGCGCCGGTCTTGACGAGGGGTGCCAAAGCGAGGGTGGCGGCCGTCACGTAGCAACCGGGAGCCGCTACTAACTTGGCGCCGAAGAGGTTCTCCCGCTCGAGCTCGGGCAAGCCGTACACGGCCTCGGCCAGCAGCTCGGGACAGCTGTGCTCCTGGTGGTACCAGATCGGGTAAAGTCCAGCGTCTTTCAACCGAAAATCAGCGGCCAGGTCGACTACGTGGCCGACGTGTTCAAGAAGCTTGGGGACGAGCTGTTGTGACGCCCCGTGGGGCAGCGCACAAAACGCCACGTCCGCCCCGTCCGCGACAGCGGCCTCCATAGGCAAGAACCTGAGCGTGGGGTAGGCGGCGGCCAGGGCAGGTTGCACGTCGGCAACGGTCATCCCTTCGTGGGAACCGGCCGTGGCGGCCATCACCTCGAAATTGGGGTGGCAAGAGAGCAGCCTCAGCAGTTCGGTGCCCGAATAGCCTGACGCACCCATCACTGCTACTGCCTTGGTCCCTGGCGCTTTGGTCCCTGGCGCTTCGGCGGCGGACGCTCCCGATCCTGTCACGTCCAGTAGTATACAGTCACCTGTATAAACATTCAAGAAATGGCCAGAGGGAAGTCGGTCCGGCGGGCAGCTGCGACCAGTGACCGTCCCTTTGACGGTCAGCCGTTCGCAACTCCCGCTCCCCTCATGGGACGGAACTGAGAATTACGCGTGTGGCGGCGGTCAGGCCTCCGGGGTGGTACCACCCTCGCCGGCGACGTTCTCCGACGCGCTGGCCTCTGGTTCGTTGCCCGGGGAGGTGTCCGTGGGGCCAGAGCCCTCAGGATCGTCCTCCGAACTGTCGGCGGCCTCGGCGCGCAGGTGTTCTGCCTGCGCGTCCAATGCCGCCAGCGCGGCGGTCACCGCGTCGTTAGAGCCCCCCTCACGCTGTTCGGCGTACACGGCGGCCCCGAGGTTGCGGAGCAGCCCATCCCATTGGTGCTTGGCTTGCGCCTCTTCGATCTTGGCTTTACCTTGGCTCACACCCTGTTGAGCTTTGGTCAAGGCTTGCGCAGCCTGCTCCTTCATTTTGTCCATCAGGCTCATCGAGGTCTCCTTGTTTTCCCCTTGTGAGCATGGGCGGCAAATAGCGTCGCCCCTAGGGATCTTAGGGCCTACCCACAGACAAAGGACCAGGGGCAGCTTGGCGTGCAGCCTGTCAACCCACGCGAAGGACGGCCTGGTGTCGCTTGAGCGCCTCGGCGGCGACGACGTCACGCACGGCTCCGACTTCTTGCTCCGTAAGCGTCCGGTCGAGCGCCCGCAGCCGGACGCGAAAAGCGAGGCTGCGCTTCCCCTCACCAAGCGACTGGTCGCGCCAGATGTCAAAAAGGCCCACCGATTCGGCCAGATCTCCGGCCGCCTCTTCGACCGTGGCTTCCAGCTCCGCCTCCGGCACGTCGTCGTCGGCCACGAACGCCATGTCGAGGTCGACGGCCGGGTAGCGGCTGACCGGCCGGGCCTCCGAACTTCGCCTCGGCGCCTCGAGGAGGGCGGGCAAGTCGATCAAGATCACCGCCACCCGCCCTTTCAGGTCGTAGTGGCCGGCGATCTCGGGCGCCAGTTCACCGATCACCCCCACCTCCCGCCCGGCGGCGATAGCAGCCGCCCGGCGAACGGCGTATAAAGATCGCGCCGCGGCTGCGGCGCCGCCACGCTCAGGGCCAGCGCCAGTCTTCAGGGGCCCAACCGATGCCCGGTCGAGGCGGAGGCCAGCGGCCAAAACCTCCCACATCTTCGTCGCATACCCAGCGTCCACGGTGTCCCCGACCGCAACCAACCCCAACTGCTCCCACTCCATAACACCCGGGACAAGACCTTCCGGATACCCCGCCACAGGGCGCCGGAAGACGCTCCCCACCTCGAACAGGCTGAACGCGTCGGCCTGGCGTTCGGTATTGAAACGAGTCGCCTTGAGCAACCCGGGCAGCAACGACGTGCGGAGAAACCGCTGGGACCGGTCGAGAGGGTTCTCCAGTTCGAGGGCGACCGATGGGTCGAGCCCTGCCTCGGCAAAATCGGCATCGGAAAGGAACGTGTACGTCCAGGCCTCGTTCGCCCCCGCCCCGGCCAGCACGTCCCGCACCCACCGGCGCCCTTTTTGGTAATCGGTGAACCCGACGGCCGTCATGGGCCGGGGCGGGAGCGACCGGGCGATCTTGTCGTAGCCGAAGATGCGGGCGATCTCTTCGATGAGGTCGATCTCACGGGTGCAGTCAGGTCGCCAAGTCGGCACCTTTACGTCGAAGTTACCGTCCGTCGTCGCCACGGGCTCGAACCCGAGCGGCGACAGCAGTTCGGCGCACTGCGGAGGGCGCAGCGCTGTCCCGAGCACCGCATTAGCCCTTTTCGTGCGGAGCCTTATATGCACGTCCGGGGCCGGGGTTATGAGGACGTCACTCGTTTCGCCTCGGCGCACGCTCGGTCCCAGCAGTTCGACAAAACGGTCTATGGCCGTGACGGCCACTTCTATATCGACGCCTCGCTCGAACCGTGTGCGAGCCTCGCTCAAAAGCCCCAGACGCTTGCCGGTAGCGGCAATGGCGCGGGGCTCGAAGTTCGCCGCTTCCAGCAACACCGTTGTCGTCTCGGGTGAGATTTCGGCCGTCGCCCCGCCCATTATCCCACCAATACCGACGGCTCCTCCTTCGGCGTCCGCAATTACACAATCGTCCGCGGTCAGCTGCCGCGTGACGCCGTCGAGAGTCACTATCTCCTCGCCCTCGCGGCCCCGCCGGACGACGAGGCCCCGCCCGGCCAGCCGGTCGAGGTCGTAAGGATGGTTGGGCTGGCCCAGTTCGAGCATGACGTAATTGGAAACATCGACCACCGGACTGATGGGCCGCATCCCCGCCAGGATCAGCCGGCGCATGATCACCGGCGCCACCGTGGCCGTGCCTACCGCCTCTATTACCGTCCCCGTGAAACGACGGCACAGCGAGGTCGCGTCTTCGTCCACCTTCACGTTGGCCGACTCCACCCCGGGAGAAACCACGTGGGATGGGGTGGGGATGGAAAAGGGAAGCCGCAATCCCGCCGCCAGGTCGCGGGCGATACCGGCGATCGAGAAACAGTCCGAGCGGTTCGGGCTTATCTCCAGGTCGAAAACCACGTCGGCGCCCAAACCGAGAGCTCCTGCCACCGGCTCGCCGGGCGACGCGGAGCCCCGGGGAAGCAGGAAGATAGCCGGGGTTGGGCCTTCGGCCCGATCCCCAGTTCTGGCGCCGAGCAAAGCATCCCGTTGGACCACTCGCCTCGCAGTTTGCGCCTAGATATCTCGAGACCGCTGGGCATAACTGTCCCGATTGTGGCCAGCGGGACGAGGTCGCCTTCTTTCATGTTAAAAGCCCCGCAACAGATCTGGAGCGCTTCGCCGTCGCCTGCATCGACGTCGACCAGCTGGATCCGGTCGGCATCGGGATGAGGCCTGGTGGCCAGCACCCGCGCCGCCACAATGCCGGGTAGTGGAGCCCCGACGACCTCTGTGGACTCGACGACCAGCCCGAGCGACGATAACGCCCGAGCAATATCCTCGGGCGGCCCTTCGACGGGCGTGAAATCACGTAGCCAAGAAAGAGGAGCGCGCATCCTAGTGGCTTAAAATTGGTAGATAAAACGGACGTCGTTGTCGAGTAGTTCGCGCAAATCAGCCAGGTTGGTGCGGGCCGCGGCCAGGCGGTCTATACCGAAACCCCACGCAAACCCGGTGTAGCGCTCCGGGTCTATGCCCACCGCTTCGAAAACGGCGGGGTTGACCATCCCGCAACCCCCCAGCTCCACCCAGCCTGATTTGGAGCAGGTCCGGCAACCGGGCCCGCCGCAAACCCAGCAGGTCACGTCGAATTCGGCGGACGGTTCGGTAAAGGGAAAGAAGCTCGGGCGGAGCCTAACTTGGCGGCCGGGGCCGAAAAACGCACTGGTGAAAGTCTCCAGGGTCCCGGCCAGGTGAGACATCATTAATCCCCTCGTCTACGACGAGCGCCTCGACCTGATGGAAAACGGGCAGGTGGCGTGCGTCGGGCGTATCGCGCCGATAACACCGGCCGGGCACGACGGCATAAATGGGAGGCGGGCGGGACTCCATCAGGCGCACTTGGACCGGAGAGGTGTGCGTTCGGAGGAGGACGCTTTCCGGTTCCCCGACGTCCAGGTAGAAGGTGTCGAACATACCTCGGGCTGGATGGTGCGGAGGCATGTTCAGCGCTTCGAAATTGTGCCAATCGTCTTCTACTTCAGGCCCTTCTGCGACCTCGAAGCCCATGGACAGGAATATGTCTTCTAGTTCTTGCCGTACTTGAGTGACCAGATGGAGATGGCCCCGGGGAGCGGGCTGGGCGACGGTCGCGGCCAGGGGTCCTGAGCGAGCGGCGAACAAGCCTCCAACTTCGCTCAGGTCCAACTTCTCTGCTTCCGCCCGCCGGCGAGCCTCTCGCGTCCCCAGCTCGAGGGTGCGCTGCTCGAACAGCTCCTCGAGATGCGCCCTGGCCACCTGGACGGCTCGGCCCAGTTCGGCCCTATCTGCGGGAGGAAGGTCGCGCAAGGACGCCGTTATGGCGGCCAATTCGCTCCTTTTCCCAAAAGCCTCGGGCTCGAGCGATCGCAGGTCCGCCACAGACGCCGCCTTATCTATGAGTGCCCGACCACGCTCGAGCGCATCCTGGACCGCGTTCATTTGCCTGCCAGCTTGCCAGCTGCGGGGCGGTGATGCAGCGGAATTGTGAAGCGCACGGTGGTACCCTCACCGGGCACAGACTCGGCCACGAGCTCCCCGCCGTGCGCCTCGATGATCTGTTTACTTATCCAGAGCCCGAGGCCGAGCCCATCGTCCCGACCTTTTGCTGCCCGGAAAAACTTCTCGGTGACGTGGGGAAGGTCACCTGGGGCAATTCCCGTTCCTTTGTCTGAGACGGATATCTCGACGACATCGCCCCGGCGCCCCGGTTTGAGGGCGGCGGCGACCTGGACGCCGGCAGGCGAACCGTGCCTGCAGGCATTTTCCAAGAGGTTGCCCAGGACTTGCTCCAGCTTGAACGGGTCCACCAACACGTTCGGGAGCCCTGGCGGCAGTTCGACGCTGACCTCGAGCTCCGGATGTGAAATCTTCAGGTTGCGCGCCACCCCGGCGACGAGGGCCCCCACGTCTGTTTCTCGCCGTCGTGGCCCCGGGCGGCTTGGCTTTGACCGGCTCGCTTCGATCAACCCGTCGATCAGCCGCCCAAGCCGCTCAGCATTGTGGCTGACCTCGCTCAGCATGTCTGTCTTGTCATTATCCGAAAAGTCGGCCCAGTGACCGAGGAGCATCTCGGTCAGGGCCCTGATGGACGCCACCGGCTGGCGTAGTTCATGGCTCAGGGTGGCGATGAACTCATCGCATTGCGGCCGGTGAGAAGCGGACATACTCCCCTTCATTCTGGCCCGGTAGGCGTGCGCCACTGCGCCCGCAAGATCCCAGTCCGATCAGCGAGGGCCCGCCCTGGCGGGCCGAGACGACGCTGACGAGACGCTTCGAAACAGAGCACGGCGGCTGCCATGCCTACGTTGAGCGATTCGGCGCCCCCGGGCATCGGGATGCTGACCCACCCATCGATGTTCTGGCGCAGAAGCTCGATCGGCAGCCCGGCCGCCTCATTGCCAAGTACGAGAGCGCTCGGGACGGTCAGGTCAACCCTCGCGTAGTCCTCGCCTCCATCCCGGACCGCCGCCAGGCGGCGCACCCCCCATCCGGCGATCTCGTGGAGGATGTCTGCCGGGGGGCCGGCCGTAACGACCGGCACGTGAAGGACCGCTCCCGCCGACGACCGCACTGCTTTGGGGTTCCAGGGGTCTACTGCCCCCTCGCAAAACAGCACGGCGTCGGCGCCGGCGGCCCAGGCCGACCGGACTACGGTCCCGGCGTTGCCTGGATCGCGGACGTCGACGCAGACCACGGTCAATTGCGGCGTAAGGGCCCTGACGTCTGACAGGTCGAATTTCGGTGTCTCGACGACGGCCACCACCGGCTGCGGCGTGATCGTGTCGGTGACCCGGGCCAGTACGCCCGAATCCAGTTCGAACACGCGGGCGCCAACCTCGAGGCAACGGTCGAGTAAGGCACTGAGCCGTCCGTTCGAACTCGAACCCTGGTCGGCCCGTCCAGGCTGGCCTCCCGTCAGGCCGTCTTCTCCGTGAGTTCTGGCTTCTCCGTGAGCGCTGGCTTCTCCGTGAGCGCTGGCTTCTCCGTGAGCCCTCGCTTCTCCGTGAGCCCTGGCTTCTCCGTGAGCCCTGGCTTGGTGACGCCCCCGGCCCACGCGCTATCGACGTAGACGGCCTCGATCGGGACCTGCGAACCGAGGGCTTCCTCGAGCAAGTTGACGCCCTCAATGACGAACCTGCCCTCGTCCTTTCGCGCACTACGGCGCCCAACCAGGCGCCGCAGACGTTGGACCCGCTGATGGCGGTAGGCAAGACCGGTCAAACCTTTTCGGTCGCCTCCAGCGTTCCCGTGGTCAGATCAGCGCGGTCGTCGGCGGAGGGCTCACGAACGCCGCCGGGGGCACTTGACGCGGCGGCGGTTGAAGCACCCGATGTCTCACGCCCATCCTGCGCCCCGCCGGCCGGGAGAGCGTCACGGGCCAAGTCGACAAGCCGGGCGAAGGCAGCTTCGTCAGTAACGGCCAGGTCCGCCAGAACCTTCCGGTCCACCTCCACGTGAGCGGCCTTCAGGCCGGCGATGAGCCGGCTGTAGGAGAGCCCATTGGTGCGGCTGGCGGCGTTGACTCTTTGCACCCACAGGCGCCGAAAATCGCCTTTACGTGCCCGCCGGTCGCGGAAGGCGTACTGGCCGGAGTGCATGAGCTGCTCATGGGCGGCCCGATAGCTCCGGCTCTTGTTGCCGTAGTAGCCCTGGGCAGCCTCCAGTACCGAGCGATGGTGCTTCTTGCTATGAACGGCGCGCTTTACACGGGCCATCGATGTTCTCCTTTCAGCCCCGAAGTCCTCAGATGCCGAGCAGGCGCTTCACCGATCGGCCATCGCCCGGGGCCACGTCGACTTCCCGCCCCAAGCGACGCGCACGCTTCGACGACTTCTTTTCCATCAGGTGACCGCGCATGGCCTGGCGCCGCCGTAGCCGACCGGTGCCCGTCACCTTGAAGCGCTTGGCCGCGCCCTTATCCGTTTTTTGCTTCGGCACCTACTCGCCTCTCTATTCCGGCTCTCACACCTAGTTGGTCACGTTTGGTTAGCACTTTCGGGCGAGCCCTCGCAGTTCGCTGAGATAGCGCGTCAAGACCACCCGCTAGGGTACCGGAGAGACAAGGTAGCAGAGGTTAGCTGCTCTGGCCGGCCAGGTCCTCTACGGGAGCGCGGGAAGCGCCGGATGCCGATGCCGCGACTCCAGCTGGTTCGTGCTTCGGCGCCGGCTCACGCCTTGGGCTGGCGGCCCCGTTGGCGGCGGCCGAGCCTCCCCCGCCCGCAGGCACGCCGCCCGAGACGGTAGCAGTTGGCGCCGGGGCAGCCGGCCGAGTACTGGCCGGCGCCTTGGCGGCTGGCCTCGTGGCGCCCGGTTCAGTGCTGGCCGGTTCAGTGCTGGCCGGTTCAGTGCTGGCCGGTCCGGTGGTTCCCGGTTGGGTGGCGGCCGGCTCTGTAGTGGCCGGTGCAACGCTCTCCGGCTCGCCCTCGGTGTCGTTAGCGGAACCGGCACTCGTGGCCGCCGGCGCTACGCCCGCTTCCTGCCCGAGGTCAGCCGTTTTGCGGGCTGCCTGCCTGGCCCTTTTGTCGGGGGCCAGCACCATAACCATGTTGCGCCCGTCGAGCTTGGGCGCAGCCTCGACCTTGGCGACCGAGGAAACCTGGTCGGCCAGGTCGTCCAGGATCTTCATCCCGAGCTCGGGGTGGCTCACTTCGCGACCACGGAACATGATCGTGACCTTTACCTTGTGGCCCTCCTCCAGGAACCGGCTCACCTGCCGCGTCTTGGTGGTGAAATCGCCGGAACCGATCTTGGGCCGGTACTTCATCTCCTTGATGCTGGTGCTAGTGGCCTTCTTCCTCGACTCCTTCGCCCGTTGTGCTGACTCGTACTTGAAACGGTTGTAGTCCATGATCCGGCACACGGGCGGGTTGGCATCCGGGGCCACCTCCACCAGGTCCAGGTCCATCTGGCGGGCGATGGCCAGGGCTTCGGGAAGGGGCTTGACGCCCAGTTGCTTGCCATCGGGGTCGATCAGGCGGACCTCTCGAGCGCGGATGCGCTCGTTTACCCGATGGTCGCTTAGTTCAGTTGCAGTGGCTATTCGGTGTTCTCCTTCTTATGGCCTCGAACCTGGCGCACTATGGCGCCGCCGAGGCAGGGTTTTAGTGTGGCAACGCTCTTGACTGGCCCAGGCGCCACAAAATCATCGGCGACGACGTACGCCGCGATGGTTATGGGCACCGGACAAGACGGCGAACCTGGCCAAGACGGGGAAAGTGGCTGGTCGAGCGAGCGACTTCGACAGGGGGAGCTAGACAAGCTGGTAGAGACGACCCGGTCGGTCGGACCGGGTTGGGGAGCTGCGTCACTTGGACTGCAGCCGGCCCTGCGGCCCAGCTGCCGTCGCTGGGGCAGCCCAGCGGGGTGCAACGTCCAGGAACCGGGGCCTCACGGCGGCGCCGACAGGTCCCTTCGACAGGACGCCCGCGATGGGCACCGCCCGACTGAGACTTGTCCGCCGCGTCAGGCCGTCAGATGGAGCTTTAGTAGTCCTACCTGCTGTTTGCCGCCAGGCCGTGGTTCCTCGAGTGCCGGAGCGCCGTCTCATGACCGGCACGCTAGTGCCCGTCTGTGACCGCTATGCGCTACCAGGCTCCCACTACCCCTGTGTCCCACTGGCCCGATGACGATTGGCCTATACAGCTTGCTTGCCCATTTCATCATAGAGTAGCGCAGTGAGCACGCTTTGGACGCCGGGTGGCGAACATCCCATCCCGCGACCCGGTGACCAGGAGGGTAGTCCTGGTACCGGTGCCGGGGACGCAGGTCAAACGGGGCCACGCGGCCGGGGTGGCCCAGGGGGGGCCGGCTCCGATCGCAACGGCGGTCAGTCGGGTGGGCCCGGGCCAGGGCCAGACGATCGGGAGCCGACACCCGAGGAGGCGCGCCAAGCCCAGGAAGAGCTTGACGCTATGCGCGAGCAGCTAGCCCAAGCGCCGGCCGAGCTCGTCATCGCCAACCATGCCATGGGCTTGTGGGAGCTGGCCGCACTTCACCTCTCACAGAACCCTCCTCAACTAGGACAGGCGCAGCTAGCCATAGATGCCCTGTCCGCCATCTTGGACGGACTCCAGGGGCGGCTCGGAGACGACGAGAAGAGCCTCCGGGACGGGCTGGCACAGATACGGATGGCATTCGTCCAGATCCACAACGCCGAGCAGGCCCGGCAAGCCAACCCTTAGGGCCGTCGCCAGTCCGCGCGTCAGCCGAGGACGCCTCTAAGAAGCCCGGGCTACCAGTAGCGGCACGAGCACCTCTTCGGGGCTGAGGCCGCCGTGGCGGCACACGAGCTTGGCGTCGCCCGAATCAGTCGGGTCGAGGTAGGCGTTTACGCCGAGGGGAATGAGCGCCACGTCTCCTAGGCGCTCGAGCGCCTCCTCGCTAGGTACACCGCCCAACACGCCCATGTCGACTATTTCTTCCCGGGTCGCCACCCAGGCCTCCGCATCGTAGTGAGCGTGGGCCAGGCCGACTAAGGCCTCAGCCCGGCCGGGCCGGCCATGCAGCCAGCGGAAGCGGGCCTCGCCGCTGAACAGTTCGCTCTCGGCTGCTACCTCGGGCACCACCAGGGCGGCTCGGGGGCCGACGTCGACCTGGCCATGGTCGGCTACCACCGCCAGAACGGTTCCTGGTGGCATCGACGAGAGCATCTCGCCCACCAGCCAGTCGACGAACCCGAGTTCGGCGTCATACAGCTCGCCCAAGCCAGTCGCATGCGCCACCCGGTCCACTCCGTCGTAGTAGGCGTAGACGAGCGCCTCGTCGTCGAGCAGGAGCCGGCGGACGAGGGACGGGATGCTCGACGGCACATGCCAGGGGACTTCGCGGGCCCCTCGCTGGTGTGCTTGGGTAAAACCGCTGTTCGTAAAGTCTGCCTTGGTGACTACCGGGACAGCCACGCCTTCGAAGGCCGGGAGCGGCTGGACGCGCCGAGGGGGCAGGAACTGCCTGGCATCACCCGAGCGCGTGCTCCAGCGCAGGACGTTGAGCACCTCGCGGCCGCTCGGCCCGTTCACCGCGAACTTGTACCCGACGATGCCGTGGGCCGCCGGCGCCATACCCAGCGCCAACGACGTCAGCGCCGTCGCCGTCGTCGTAGGGGCCACCGAGCTGATGGGCTCGCCGTCGAGGCTCGCCATCGTGGGCGTCAGGTGCGTCCGGTCCTGCAGCTGTAGCCAGCCCAACCCGTCCACCAGGAGCAGCACGACCTGTTCGGCTGCCCGCAACGGGCCCGGGAGCCAGTCAGGTCGCTTTTGGGGAGGCGCGAGAAGGGACGGCGCCAACGAGTCCAGGCAGGCGCCGCCGTAGGCCGGTAAGACCAGCGGCCGCGGGAGCCTGACCGGGCCGGCAGCGCCGCGCTCGGCGACTTCTCTGGTTTCAGTACCGGTCACCGTGCGGTGGATCTGGGCCGGTGTCTCGCGAGTCATTTTCGGAACGCTAATTGACCACGAGACCCTAAGCCCGGGCGGCCGAAGCCCGAGCAGATCGTCGGCCCGTCAGCCTGGAAACCGGCCTGTCGGCACCGCGATACCGCCGCCGGTGCCCGCGAAGTCGCAGCCACACATAGGCCGCGCCCTTATGGACCGCGGCCAGAAAAACAGGGCGTGGTGGTGCTGTTAAGCGCATCGGCTAGCACATCTGCACAAGGCTGGGCCCGGCGCCACTAGATTGGTTGATGTGAGAGTTTCGACAAGAGGCGATTATGCTTGTCGGGCTCTGCTGTCTTTGGCCCTGCACGGGGGCGATTTGCCGACGTCGGTGCGAGACATCGCCGAGCGCACCGGCCTGCCACAGCCCTACCTCGAGCAGATCCTCTTGGCTCTTAAGGGCGCCGGCCTGGTCCGGTCCAAGCGAGGGGTAGGAGGCGGTTATGTCCTGGCCCGAGCGCCCGAAAAGCTAACCCTGGGCCAGATCGTGGCTGCCGTGGACGGGCCCATCGTGGTAGGCGACTTCGGCGAGCCCCACGTAGGCGGGGCTTGCAACCACGAAGGCCAGTGCGCGCTGCTCTCGGTTTGGGCCGAGGTGGGAGAACATATGCGGGCGCATCTGGACTCGTACACGATCGCAGATATGGCCCGGCGGGTTGGCGGCGGACAGTTGGCGTTCGCCGAGCCCCTCGCTCAGTAGGCGCTCGCGCCGGTAGGAGCCGTTTCCGTATTCGATTCCAAGACGCCGTCCGTCGCTAGTTCGCGTCCTCGGGGAGGGATAACCCGAGGGGAGCTAGTAGCGCCAAAAGATCTGCGGGCGGCGGCGAGCTAAAGCGAAGCGACTGGCCGGTTACGGGATGTACGAAGCCAAGCACGGCCGCGTGCAGCCAGGGCCGTTCCAGAGTGGGCACGACGGTGTGCGCTTGCGCCGATTGCCCCGGCCTGGAGTAGCGGTCGTCGCCTAGCAACGGGTGCCCGATGGCGGCGAAATGAGCACGCACCTGGTGGGTCCGACCTGTCTCGAGGCGGCAGGACACGAGGGTGACTGGGAGGGGTGAAGACGAGCGACTGAGGACCCAATAGCGAGTGCGCGCCTGACGACCGCCCTCGACCACCGCCATCTTCTGCCGCTGGGTTGGCGCTCGGCCGAGCGGCGCATCCACCAATCCCTCGTCGGCCTGCAGCTCGCCGTGTACCACGGCGAAGTAGTGACGTTCAACGGTCCGGGCCGATAGTTGTGCGACCAACCCCTCTCGCGCGGCCGGGGTGCGAGCCACAACGAGCAACCCCGAGGTGCCTTTGTCAAGGCGCTGCACGATGCCGGGCCGGTCCCCCGGCGGCCCGCCGCGGCTATGTCGGGGAACAGGCGGAGCAACTGCTGGACCAGGGTGCCCTCGGGGTTTCCTGCGCCGGGGTGGACGACGAGGCCGGCGGGTTTGTCCACCACGATCACGTCGTTGTCGACGAAGACCACGTCGGGCTCCGGGGGCGCCATTCCTGGGACTGCTGAGGTCGTCCGGGCCAAAACGGCGGCGGCCACACCATCAGGCGGACCGGCGCCGGCCGGACCGGCGCCGGCGGGACCGCTCACGGCCAAGTCGACTTCCAACTGCTCGCCTGCCCGCAGCCGCCGCCCCCGGGAACTAACTGGCGACCCATCTACTTGCACGCGACGTTCGGCCACCAAGCGGGAGGCATGGGCGCGGCTGACGCCGGTAAGGAGAGCCAGAGCCCTGTCGACCCGTTCGCCCCCGAGAACAGCCGGCACGGAAAGTCGTACGGGCCGGTCGGCACCGTCTTCGTTGCGGATGTCGGCCTGGTTGAGGATGTCGGCCTGGTTGACGATGTCGGCCGGTCCTGCTTCTAGGCGGCTCCGCGGTCCCCGCTCGGGGGACTGGTCGTCAGGAGCGTTCATGGCCGCCTCCCGGGACTTGGACGGCTCGCTTCAGCACCGTGTTAGCCAGATGGCTCGGGCCTTGAGGGGGGCCAGGTTCTGCCTGGATTTGGCGTTCCGCTTCGTCCACTCTCTTGGCCGGGGGGAACAAGACCAGAGCGACGACAATGGTCACGGCGCCAACCGTTATCGAGGCATCTGCCACATTGAAGGTCGGCCACCAGCTCACCAGCTGGATGAAGTCGATTACTGCGCCGTGATGGTGACGGAACAGGCGGTCCCCGAGGTTCGATACGGCGCCTCCGAGCAGGAGCCCGAGCCCAACGACGACGGCGAAGTTGGTGCGGCCCATGGCCGCGCGACGAGAAAAGGCGATCACGCCCACCACGAGGGCGATGGCGACCCCCTCGATCACAGGCGAGGCTCCCGCGCCTAACGAGAAGGCTGCCCCGCCGTTGAACGTAATCGAAAGGTACATCGGGCCGACCACGTGCCGGCGCCCTCCCTCGGCAAGAGCTCGGAGAGCCCAGGATTTACTCCACTGGTCGAGGGCGACCACGAGTGCCGCAATGACCAACAGGACAGCGGTCCTAACGATCACGGGCCGCGCTGCGGAGCCTCCCCGGTTATCCGTCCCGGGAGGGCTCTTCGCCGATAGCCCGGCCCGGCTCACTGGCGACGGGCGGTCAGCCCTCCGCTCTTGCATGACACGCATAGCCTGGCATGAGGGAGCGCCTCGAGGCGCGCCGTGGGGACGGGGTTGCCACAGCTCTCGCAGAACCCATAGGTGCCCTCGGCAATTTTGACCAGGGCGGCGTCGATCTCCTCGATAGCTGCTTGCGCCTGGGCCGAAAGGTGCAGGTCCAGTTCCCGGTCGACGTTGGCGGTCCCGCCCTCGCCGCCCTCTTCGTCGAACTGGACGTCGCCCGGCTCGTGCTCGAGCGCGAGCGCCTCGGCCTGGGCCCTCAGTTCCTCGGCCTGGCGGGTGTAGTTGTTGCGCTCGGCGGTGAGCAGACCCTGCTGGTGCTGGAGGAACAGGTCCCTCGGCTCTTCACCGCTCGTGGCCACTTTCTTGGGCCGGCTGCTTGGCTCATGTGCTTTCGGGGCAGGCGCGGGTTCAGTCCTGGCATGTTGCTTGGGGTGCTGGGTTTTTGTGTCCACGTCGTCCTTTGGAGCCTCCGCGGCTCCTTTTGTAGTTTTCACGCTGGTGCGCTTCGCCGCCCCCGTCCTGTCCTCGGTTGAGGCCTGCGTCCTCCCGGGCTTTGCCCCATTAACCTGCACCTGACCAGCGGCGTCATGCTGGTGTGCCTCGACGGATTCTGGTTGCTTGGCTCTCGGCATTTCGTTGGCACCTACCTTCCGCGGAGCGGGGAAGCCTACCACGCGAGGAGGGCAACGCTGTATCGTTACCTGACATTCCCTAGAGGCCAGGGGACCAGCGCGGCTTGCGTCGGAGCCACAGCTCCACCCGGGCACCGTGGGCATCATCGGCTCTGTAGGACCTATGCGCCCCACTGTTCAGCTGGCACCCAGTGCCGCTGAGACTAACGCCCGCCCGACCTTCTCAGGTCGTCCCCGTCGCCGCTTTACTGTTTACTGGCGCCTTCTGAAGCGGCCGATCCCACGCTCGTCACCGAGATCTTGTTCGTTGAAGAAACTGTCCAGCGCCCGTTCGTCAAAGGCCAGTGTTTGATCGCCGGGCGAAGCATGTACCCCCTCACCCGGGTCCTCGGTGGACGCGGTCGTCACGGAGTGCAAGCCGTTGGCCTCCTCGGCGTCACCCTCTGCGTCGGCCCCGTTGGTTGGAGGCGTCATCGACGCGGCCGCCTCCCGACCGACCTCATCGAGCAACCGAGCATCCCACTCGCCCGTGGGGGCGTTGTCCTCTTCAAGGGAGTAGACCTCGGTTTCATCAGTAACTTGGCTGGGGAGGGCTCGGTCGGGCGCGGTTGAATTGGCGCCGGTGGAATTGGCACCGGTTGAATTGGCACCGGTTGAATTGGCCCCGGTTGAGTTCGTGGTCGCTGACGTCGGGGCAACTGCGTTTGTCGTTGCTGGGCCGGCGGGGGCTTCAACGTCGGTTGCCACCGGCGCCGGCGTCGCGTTGCCTGCTGCGAGGTCGCTGGCGTGGGGCGGTTCGCTCAGGAGCCCGGCGTTTTCGATCAGCGCCTGGGCGTCGCGCATAACCGCCAGGAGGTGGCTCCGGTTCACATCCACCCAGCCACGCAGTGCCTCGACCTCTTGTTCAGCCTGGCGCAGGGCTTGGCTCGCTGCTTCCATTCTCGACCGGCTCTCGGCCAGAGAGTCCTCGTATGCTCGCCGGCCTCGCTCTTCGGCGTCCGTCACCAAGGCACCCGCTTGCGCTCTGGCGGCGGCAAGGAGCTGGTCGGCTTCTTCGCGTGCCTCCTTGATGGCCTGGTCGACAGTGCGCTGGCCCATCAGCAACATCCGCTTCAGCGCGTCGTCGGTGGCCGAGGCATCTGTCGCCGTCTTCTCGGCCCGCTCTGCCCGCTCGGTGGCGTCCCGCAGGCGGTCGATCAGGACTTCGGCCCCCACCGCGGCTTGCTCCAAGAACTCATCGACATCCTCTGGGTGGTAACCGCCACGCGCTTTTTCCCGGAACTGCACGTCGCGGAAAGCCTTCGGTGACAACTCCATGGGCTGCAATGCTAACAGGCACCACCTTTCCGGCTCGTGAGGCTAAGCGTGTAGGGGGTTAACCGCCCCCGCCGCCCCTAGACGGTCACCAGGTAGAGCACGTAGTTCGTGAGGACCCAGACGACGAGCAGCGCCACCATATAGGAGACGTCGAATATTCCCAGGGGCGGGATGACCCTCCGGAAGGGGGCCAGGACGGGCTCGGTAACGACGTACAACCAGTGGTTTACGGTCCCCAAGGCAGAACCAGAACGGACCGGGAACCAGGACAGCACCGCCCGGACGACCAGTAGCAGGAGGTAGATGAGGCCGATGGTGTAGAGCGGGTGATGGAGGTACACAGATAACTACTACTCCCCTACGGGGCGCCACCGACGCGAAGATCCCTAAGAGTTTGCCCCCGCAAGCTGTGCCGGCGCTGGCTACCTCGGGCACTGCACGCAGCCGTCACGAGCGGTATAGCCCCCGCTCTTGGAGACGGCGTTTTTCTTCTGCCGATACCTCGACGTTGTTCGGGGTCATCAAGAAGACCTTGTCGGCCACTTTGTCCATGGTCCCGCCGAGGGCGTAGGCCACCCCGCTACAAAAGTCGATCATCCGGTGGGCCAGCTCACGGTACGCGTTACCGAGGTTGACGATCACGGGCTGACCGGTGCGGAACCGGTCTGCGATTTCCTGCGCGTCAGCAAACTCGACCGGCGCGGCGACGTGGACTCTGGGCGCTGGAGCCGGGGCTGGGACTGAACGAAGTGTGGTCGGGGCGGCGCGCAGGTTGATGGGGGCGCCTGGTTCATGCCCGTCTCGGGGCAGGGTCCTGACGGCAGGCGATGCTTGAGGGGGGGCCTCGACAACCTCGTTGGCTCTCCTGGCGCTAGCCGCCTGTGGCGCCGGCGCGGGCGCCTCGTCGTAGGCCTCGTAGTCGTCGTACTCCTCGGCGTCGGCCAAGCCGAGCCACATCAGCATCTTCTTGCCTGTTCCCGGCATAACTCCTCCTAAAGGCGCGCCAAACTACGTGGGCA
Organism: uncultured Acidimicrobiaceae bacterium; assembly: GCA_963807395.1. Lineage (GTDB taxonomy): Bacteria > Actinomycetota > Acidimicrobiia > Acidimicrobiales > Palsa-688 > Fen-671. The sequence continues at coordinate 47,876 of CAWEBW010000018.1, read as the reverse complement.
GAGCAGAGGCAGCGGCGGGCGGCCGGGCCCGGGTGCTCAAATCACGCTGCGCCTGCACCCTTAGGGGCCTGCACCTGCACGATCGTTGTAGGGGTTTGCCGCTGTTCGTCTCTGTCAAGTGGTTCCTCGGCGGTCGCTCGTATCAGACTAGCCCGGTCACACCGGCGGGAGGGACATCCGCCGTTGAGCGCTGACCGAACAAGGCTCGGCCAAGACGCACGATGGTCGCCCCCTCGGCAACGGCCAACTCGAAGTCGGCACTCATCCCCATCGACAGTTCGCGGAGCCCGAGGAGCCGGCCCAATTCGGCGACTCCCCGAAAGCTCGCCCGCAGCTCCTCGGCCGTGGCCCGGGGAGGGCCGACCGCCATCAAACCCCTGACATCCAGGCCGACGTCGATCGCGTGACGCACTAGGGACGGCACCTCCTCGCTGGGCACCCCGTGGCGGTGGCCGCCACCGGCCAACTTCACCTCTACCAGCACGGCGGCACCCGGGCACCGCTTGGCCAGGGCGTCGGCGCCGGCAGTGGTGTCGAGCGCTTGCCAGAGGTAGACGTGCGGGGCGAGGCGAGCCAGCTTGTTACGTTGCAGTTCGCCCAGGAAATGCCAGCGCACCTGCGGAGGCGCCGCACCGAGCTTGCTGAGCAGCTCCTGGGCGTAGTTCTCACCGATGTCCAACACACCAGCTCTTACGGCCGCGGCAACGGCCTCGGGGCCAAACCCTTTGGTGACGGCGACGACCGTGACCGAACCCGGCTCTACCCCGGCCTTAACTATGCACTCTCGGACCTGGGCCAGCCGTTCGGCCACCAGGTCAGCGTCCATGGGCGTCGCCTTCGCGAGCACCGTTGCGACGGCCACTCTCCCGACTGTCACCCTCCCGACCGGGCGCCACAAGTGACCAGTCTCTGCCAGCAACGGGCTTCGTTGGGACCCATGCCACCGTCGCCTGGCGACCGCGGTCCCGGTGGGCCCGCCACGACCAGTGGTCCGGCGAGCAATGGGTGCAGACCCGGGCGTCGGCGACGAGGGCGGCGCCGGCACCCCGGAGTGCCGCTCGGACCGTCTCGGCCAGGTCGAGCGCCGGGTAACCGCCCTCGTCCTCGGCCACCACGCGCTCCCCATAACGAGCGGCCACCGGTTCCAGGTCTGCCTTTGAGAACCGGTAAGCGTGCGGCGCGATGCACGGCCCAAGCGCGCCCGTTACGTCGCTGGCCCCGAGCTCCCCGCATGGCCACCACGGCTTCCTCCACCACCCCAGCCATTAACCCTCGCCAGCCGGCATGAACAACGCCGACCACGCCCTCGGGGCTGGCCAGGGCGACCGGCGCGCAGTCCGCCGTCCTCACCACGAGGGCGGCACTGGCGCATGCGGTGACGGCGGCGTCCGCTTCTTCAGACCGGCAGGCCCCGGGATGGTCGACAATGACGACCCGCTTGCCGTGGACTTGGTGGAGCCAGGTCCACGGAGCGTCGGCCAGAGCGCGCTGGGCGTTCACGGCCCCGCCCGAAGAAAGGTCCGCAAAATCGCCGCTTCGGCGGCTACCGGCCCGAACCTCGCCGCCCCCGAGCAGGCTGGACAACCAGGTGCCAGGAGGGGGCGCGCCAGGCTCTTTACTTGAGGAAGGGAGGGACGTCGAAGTCGTCGTCGTCCCCAAAGCTGAGGCCCGCGCCGGCCAGTTCGACCTCGCTGTCAACCAGGCCTAGTGCCCTGCGGGAGATCGATGCGGTGCGGTCGTCCGCTTCACGCTGCGCGGCGCCATCCAGACGGTCGAAACCGGCCGCGATCACCGTCACCCGCACTTCGTCCCCCATGCCCTCGTCGATTACCTGGCCGAAGATTATGTTGGCGTCGGGGTGGGCGGCTGAGTGGATGATCTCGGCCGCCTCATTGACTTCGAACAGCCCCAGGTCGGGCCCGCCGGCGATGTTGAGCAGGATGCCGCGTGCCCCGTCGATGGAGGCCTCGAGCAGGGGCGACGTCACGGCCAGTTTGGCTGCTGTCGTGGCTCGGCTGTCCCCCGAGGCCGTACCGACGCCCATGATCGCGGTACCCGCGTTGCTCATGATCATCTTCACGTCGGCAAAGTCAGTGTTGATGAGGCCCGGTGTGGTTATCAGCTCCGTGATCCCCTGGACCCCGTGCAGCAGCACCTCGTCCGCCATCTTGAACGCCCCCACCATAGTGGTCTTGTTGTTGGACACGGCCAGCAACCGGTCGTTGGGGATAACGATCAACGTGTCGACCTTCTCCCTTAGCTGGGTCACGCCCTGCTCTGCCTGCAACGAGCGCCGTTTCCCCTCGAAAGCGAAAGGACGGGTCACAACGCCGATGGTCAAGGCCCCGCCCGTTTTTGCCACCGCAGCTACTACGGGCGCCCCGCCAGTACCTGTGCCTCCACCCTCGCCCGCCGTTATGAAGACCATATCGGCGCCCTTCAGGACCTCTTCGATCTCGTCCCGGTGCTCCTCGGCGGCCAACCGGCCGATCTCAGGGTCGCTACCGGCGCCCAGCCCACGTGTCAGCTGGCGGCCGATGTCCAATTTGACATCGGCATCGCTCATCAAAAGCGCCTGCGCGTCCGTATTGATGGCTATGAACTCGACGCCCTTCAGACCGGCATCGATCATCCGGTTGATCGCATTGACGCCGCCCCCGCCGATCCCAACGACCTTGATTACGGCTATGTAATTTTGCGTTGGGCCGGCCATTGCCACCCTTTCCTCACGGCGCTTACCGGCATCTTGAAGGTCGTAATCTCGCCTTGTACCGGTTGGAACCCTCGACCTAAGCTGAAGGATTAGAGTTACCTAAGCTCTACTCGTAGTTCAACCACGTTAGCTCGGATGTCACCAGGTGATCAAGTATCCGCCTCCGACGGCGGATTGACTGGCGTCCCCTTCTGTTCCGGCTAGCTCGCGCTTAAAACACCTGACGGCGAGGGTGTGAGAGCAGGTCGTTCGGGCACGGTGAGATCGGCCTGAGAATAACCGGCCAGGTCCACCCGGCTCGCCAGCTCCTCGAGGACCGCCAACTTCGGCGCCAGCTCCGTGGCGTCGCCGAGCAAGACGACGGTCTTTGCGGAGCCGATGAAACCAATCAACCCCGACGACCCGGAGTAGGCCAGCCTGAGCCGTCGTTCCGCCAGCGCGTGCGGCGCAGCGGCGGCGGCCGCCAACATCTCGTCCAGGTCGGACTGGCTGAGACCTGCACCAGGAGCGACGTGTGAGCCCGGTGGAGCACCTTGCGCGCCGATAATCAAAGGCAGACTGAGCACAGGGGCGGGGGTCACCTCGAGGACCCGTCCAGTTTCGTCGACGACGTCTTCGGCCCGGGTCGACCCGTTGGGCGCGACGCCCGCCACCGGTAGGCGCTCTTTGAGTTTGATCACCAGTGTCCACGGCCAGCGGCGCTCGAACGTGGCCACAGCCACCCACGGCAGCGCCTCGAGCGCCTGCCGAGCACGGGGCGACCCGGCGTCGACCATAAGGACCGTGCCGTCCCCGGCCGCCAGCCCGGCAACGTCCAGCACCTGCGCCCTGGGTGTGTGGGCGTCGCCGATGACAACGACGTTGCGCACGCCGAACACCGGTGTGTGGAGCAGCCCGAAGCCGCCGCCCAGCACCAAAGCGACCACTAGCACGCCGACGATGATGCGCAAGCGGCGCCGGCCTTCGGCCCGGCGGGCCTCGGCCCACCTCCGCCTGAAGCGGGGGTCGACTGGTGGCCCCCCGAATTCTTCCAGAGGTGAGGTCGGGTCGCTCATGGCCGGTTTTCGCCGTTATCCGCCCCTGCCAGCAGCTCGCCCGGGAGCGTAGTCAGGTCCCCGGCGCCCATGGTCAAGCAGAGGTCGCCAGGCTGGAGCAGCCGCCGCAGCAGTCCGACAAGGTCGGTCCTGATCTCGGCGTACTCGACCGGCAAGTCCGGGTGCGACGCCACCACCGCGTCTGCCACCAGCCGGCCGCTTACCCCTGGCAGCGGGTCCTCGCCAGCCGAGTACAGCCCGGTCACCACAAGGGCGTCGGCCCCCTCGAACGCGTCGGCGAAGTCCTGCCACAAGGCCGCCGTCCGGCTGTAGCGGTGCGGCTCGAACACGGCCACTATCCGGCCCCACTTCCCCTGTTGGGCGGCGGCGAGCGTGGCCCGCACCTTGCCCGGGTTATGGGCGTAGTCGTCGATGTACGTAACCCCATCCTTCGAGCCCCGCAGTTCGAACCGCCGGCCCACGCCCGAGTAGTGCGCCAGCGCCAGGCGGGCGGCGGCGGTGCTGGCGCCCACTTCGGTCGCCATGGCGAGGGCGGCGGTGGCGTTCCGGACGTTGTGCAGGCCGGGGACGGCCAACTCGAAAGGGCCCAGGCTCCGTCCCTCGGCGCGCACTTCGAACCTCGAACCGGTGGCCGACAGTTCGACCGGGCCGATCTGGTAGTCCGAGCCATCGCCGGTGCCGTACGTGGTGACCTCGGGAAGGGCGTGAGCGAGGAGAGACGCCGTCCTGTCGTCCCGGCACAGGACCCGCGGCCCGGGAGCCTGGCTTATGAAGGCTTCGAAGGCTCTGGCCAAACTGGTCTCGTCGCCGTAATAGTCGAGGTGGTCAGGTTCGACGTTGGTAACGACCACGCCTTGCGCACCGAGACGAAGAAAGGTCCCGTCGGCCTCGTCCGCCTCGACCACGAGCCACTCGCCGTCGGTCCAGTGCGCCCCGCCATGCCCATCCGGCAGTTCCCCGCCGATCAGGTAAGAGGGGTCGTAGCCGGCTTCGGTCAGCACAGCCGTCAACATCGCCGTCGTGGTCGTTTTGCCGTGCGTGCCACTCACCGCCAACGTTTGCCGCCGAGCGCAGATGGCCGAGAAAACCGCCGCCCGAGACAGAGTGGGCACCCCTCGCCGGCGAGCTTCGGCGAGCTCGACGTTGCCGGCCTTTACGGCGCTGGAGAAGGCCACGAAGTCCGCCCCTCCGACGTGGCTCCCGTCGTGCCCTACGAAGGTCTTCACTCCGAGAGCGCCGAGCCGCTCGAGTACAACGGAGTTCTTCAAGTCGCTACCAGAGACGCGGTGGCCCATGGCCAGCAGCATCGTGGCGATCCCGTTCATGGCCGCACCGCCAAGGCCGACAATGTGGAATTGCCAAGGCCCGCCAGCCAGGTCGGGAGTTGCCCGGGAGGCGTCAGGCTGCACTGGCTCCCCCTTTCACGGCCATCTCCGCGGATGCCCCCTGGCGGGCTCGCTCTTCGACCAGTTGGGCCACGTCCTCGGCCGCTGCGGGCCGGCCCAAACCCTTGGCGGCCGCGCCCATGCTGCTCAGGCGGGCAGGCTGCGCCAGCAGCGATTCGAGTTCCTGGGCCAGACGGGCCCCGTCCAGTTCCCCGTCCGGTATGACGACGGCCCCACCAGCGCTAGCCATGGACCTGGCGTTGGCGCCCTGGTGGTCACCCGGCGAGCCCGGCAACGGCACCAGGACGGCGGGGACGCCAGCCAAGGCCAGCTCGGCAACGGTGTTGGCGCCCGCCCGGTGCAAGGCGATGTCGGCGGCGCCGTAGAACGAGACCATGTCCTCTTCGTACTCGACCCGCTGATATACGAGCCCTCCTGCGGGTACGGCCGCGTTCTCGAACTCGGGCCAGTCACGGCGGCCCACGACGTGGCGGATGGCCACGTCTCTGCGGCCCGCCCACGTCCGGGCTAGCTCGAGAGTGGCCCGGTTGATGCGCAACGACCCGAGGGAACCGCCGGAGACGGCGACCACCGTCCGGTCCGGGGGCAGCCCGAGGCGCTGCCGGGCCGCCTGCCTCCCTTCAGGGCTCCGGTCGATGGCCTGCATCTCCGACCGTACGGGCACTCCGGTGAAGATGGCCTCGGCCAGCTGCACATCGGCTGCACCTACGGCGCTGGCAGCGGCGACGCGGGCGGCCCAGCGGTTCACCGCGCCCGGGACGGCGTCGACGTTGATGACGATTATGGGGACGCGCCATAAGAAAGCAGCCACTACGCAACCGAGACTGGCGTACCCGCCTAGTGTGATCACGACCGAGGGGCGCCACTTCGAAAAGGAAACAGTGGCCATGGCGACGGCAGCCAATCCTCCGGCCACCGCCTCGAAATTGGCCAGCAAGCTGCGGGCCGATATCTTCCGGTCAAACCCCCGGCCAGGCAGCAACGTGACCGGGAAAGCCTCGAGCGCCCGGGTCTTGGCTTCGAGGCCGCGCCGCGCCCCTACAAAACGTAAAGAGGCCGGTTCGTGGCCCCGCTCGACCAGGGCCGTGGCCACGGCCACGCCCGGGTACAGGTGGCCACCGGTCCCTCCGCCGGCAATTACGGCCCACGTACTGGTCGAATTTCGCATCGGTTACCTGGCACCAACCCAGCTCGGGTCGCCTGCAGTGCGCCCGCGGCCGGGCTCGCCTTCAGGCCCGCCGCTCCCCGGATGTGCCGCCCGGCGGCGGGTGGAGGGGGCGCCCTTGGCGCCGCTCGGGGCCGAGCGGCGGGCCACGTTGGCCAAGAGACCGGTGGCAAAAAGGACGATGACGAGGGAGGTACCGCCGTAGGAGACGAAGGGAAGAGGCACGCCGGTGACCGGCAGGAGGCCCGCCACCGCGCCCATATTGATTATCGCCTGCGACAGGAGCCAGGCCGTTATCCCGGCGGCGACCAGGCTTTCGAAGGTGGTCGGGGCGCGCCACGCTACCTGTGTGCCCACGACGCCGATGGCGGCGAACAGGCCCAATATCACCAAGCTCCCGATAAAACCGGTCTCCTGGCCGATAACTGCAAATATAAAGTCCGTGTAGGGGTTGGGGAGGTACCCCCAGCTGGCCAGGCTCTGTCCCAGCCCTGTCCCCACCCAGTGGCCCCCGCCCAGAGCTATCAAGCCCTGGACGGATTGGTAGCCGGTAGTGCTGGCATGGGCGAAGGGGTTGAGGAAGGAGGTGAGGCGAGCCGCCCGGTAACTGGCCGAAATCGCTAGCACTACCCCGCCCAGCGCGCCGACGGCACCGAGGCCCAGCATGGCCAATACGGGCATCCCAGCGACGAAAAGCACGGCTGCACCCGCGCAGCACAGCACCACAGCGGTGCCCATATCAGGCTGTTTCATTATGAGGATGGCGAAAATCCCCAATGCGATGATGACCGGCCCGGCCCGGTAGGCCCAGTCCCGTTTGCCTTCCCGCCGAGCGAGGACGTCAGCGGCAAACAGGACGAGCGCCAATTTCGCCAGTTCCGACGGCTGGAACTGCAGCGAGCCCGTCCCGAGCCACCTCGAGGCGCCGCCGGCACTACGCCCGACGACGAGGACGGCAAGTAGCGAAACTCCGGATACCAACAGGAGTGGCCTCGCCATGCGCTGCCAGAAGGAAATCCTCGTACCCTGGGCCACGAAGAACGCAATCCCGCCCATACAGAGGTAGGCGGCCTGCCGCTCGAAATAGGTCCACGGGGTCCCAAAACTCCGCAGGCTGTCCACGGAGGAAGCCGAAAGGACCATTACCAGGCCGGCTATGCACAGCACAGAAACGATGGCCACCAGGAACAAGTAACTCGACCGTCGCACGCGCCTCGTCGGCATGGACGGCGCGCTCTCCGCCGCGGTCATGGGCGGCCAACCTCCAGGGGAGTAACGGTGGCTGACGGCACTGCGGGCGACGCCACTGCTTGCGGGGCGAGGTGGAGTTTCCCTTTCACCAGAGCGGAGAAATCTTCGCCTCGCTCAACATACGAGGAGTACCAGTCGAAGCTGGCACATCCCGGCGAGAGCACGACGACATCACCTGGGACGGCGAGGCTGGCCGCGGTTTCAACCGCCGCAGCCATCGATTCTGCCCGGCGCACCGGTGCCCGTCCGGCGAAGGCCTCGGCCACCTCCGGGGCGGACTCTCCCACTGCCACCACCGCCCGGACGGGTGGGACGGTGCTCGCCAACTCCGAAAGGTCGAGGCCCTTGTTACGTCCTCCGGCGATCAACACGACGGACGAGAAGCTTCGGACCCCCGCGTGCACAGCCGCCGGCGTGGTCGCTTTGGAGTCGTCGTACCAGGAAACGCCGTCCTTTTCGGCCACGAGTTGGACACGGTGCGGGGGGACTGGGGTTTTCCCGGCCGCCTCACGGCAGCCCATTTCGTTCGCCCCGGCGGCGAGGGCCACGGCCAGGGCGGCCGCAGTATTGCGCAGGTCGTGCGGGAACGCCCTGACCAACTCCGCCGCGGGCACAAAGACACCCTGGGGGCCTTTTATCCCGTCCTGCCGTACCAACCAGTCCGGGGCAGACGAGGCCCTCGTCTCGACACCGGCCCTCTCTGGGACCTCGGCTCCGGCGGAGCCAAATGTAATGACCTCGACCCCGGCCGGTACGCTCTCGGCGGCGGCCCGCCGGACTACAGGGTCGTCGGCGTTGACAACCGCAGTCGAGCCCGACCGCTGCCGCGCCCATATCTTCGCCTTGGCCTGTGCGTAATGGTCGAGGTCGGGGTGCCAGTCGAGATGGTCGGGGGCGAAGTTGAGCCAACAACTTACGTCAGGGCGGAACTGCCGGGTGAACTCGAGCTGGAACGAAGAGACCTCGGCCACGAGCACCGTGGCCTGGCCGGGGGCAAGGTGGCTGACCGCATCGAGCAACGGATAGCCCACGTTGCCGGCCGCCACGGCATTTTGGCCGGAGCCCGCCAGCATGGCGGCCACCAGCTCCGTCACCGTCGTCTTCCCATTGGTGCCGGTAATGGCGACCAGCTTCGGCCACCGGTCACTTATGGGCGCACCGCCAGGAAGATCCCTGACAGGCGCGCCGTGTAGGCGGGCCGAGCCCTCTTGGCGCAGCTGGTCCAGCACCCGCCAGGCCAGTTCGACCTCGCTCACTACCTCGACGCCGGCAGCGATGGCACCGGCAACGGCGGGGTGGTCGGCCCGGACGCCCGGGCTCGGCACCACCAGGCTGCTCGAACGGGCCGTCTCAACCGCCTCGGCCGGGCTCGGTGCCACCTCCATGGCCAGGCCGGCGCCGACGACCGCGTCCCGGGCGGCCTCCGCCGCCACCCGGTCGTCTTCCAGGATCACAACCTCATAACCGCGACCGGCCAACCAGCCGGCCGCCGCTCGACCGGAGAGACCGTAACCGATCACCAGCGCTCGGGCGGGACGTGCTCGAGTACCAACGGACGCCATTTATGCCGTCCCTCCGTGAGCGAGGAAGTCGGCGTAAAAAACTCCAAGCGACAGGGCCGTGAACAGCCCGGCCAGGATCCAAAAGCGGACGATTACCGTCGTCTCGGGCCAACCGACGAGCTCGAAATGGTGGTGTACGGGGGCCATTTTGAAGATGCGGCGGCCGAACAGTCGATAGCTGGTCACTTGCGCTATTACCGAGAGGGTCTCGAGCACGTAGAGCCCGCCGATCAGGGGCAGGAGCAGATCTACGTTTTCGAGCAGGGCCAGGACCCCGATAGCCGCCCCTATGAATAGAGAGCCTGTGTCGCCCATGAATATGCGCGCCGGCGCCGCGTTCCACCACAAGAAACCGGCGCACGCGCCGATCAAAGAGGCAGCCATCACGGCTTCGTCGAGTGAAGCGGGGTTCCTGTAGATCACCTCGTGGCGCAACTGGTAAAAGCCAATGACCGTGAAAGCGGCGAAGGCAAAGGCCGATGATCCCGAGGCCAGTCCGTCGAGGCCGTCGGTCAAATTGACTGCGTTCATGGCCCCGACGATCACCAGCACGGCGAACACCACCCATCCCACCTTGCCGAGTTGTAGACCGAGAGAGTCGTACCGAGTGAAAGAGAGGTGGGTGTCGACTTTCAGCCATTCGACGGCCGCGATGGCGAAACCTATAGCGACGACAAACTGGCCTGCGATTTTCGCCCGCTTGTTCAACCCCAGGCTGCGCTGGCGCGTCACTTTCAACCAGTCGTCGAGGAGGCCGACCACTGCCGCGGCACAAATTGTCAGCATCCCGACCAGGCCCCTGGTGGTGAACGTGGCCGAGACGTGAGCCACGACGTAACCAACAATGGTGGCGCCCATTATCGCCAGCCCGCCCATTGTGGGCGTACCGGCCTTGGAAAAGTGCCCGGCCGGGCCGTCTTCCCGGATTTGCTGACCGATGCCGCGGGCACGCAGCTGGCGAATTAGTAAAGGTGTACCCAGGATGGCCACAAGGAGGGCGACGCCGCCGGCAATTAACAGCGCCTTCATTTGGCGCCAACCCGCCGTGGGTTGTCACCGTCCGGTGCCCGCTGGTAGCCCAGGCCCTTCAGGACGTCCCGGGCCACCTCGGCGTCGTCGAACGGCTCGATATGGGACCCGAAATCCTGCCCAGTTTCATGACCTTTCCCGGCGATCAGCACCACGTCGCCAGCTCTCGCCGTCCCCAAAGCGCTGGCGATGGCCCGGGCGCGGTCGACATCGACCAGAGGCGTTACGCCCCCGTGAGCGCCGCTCGCCACCTCCTCGATGACGGCCAACGGCCGCTCACTTCGAGGGTTGTCCGAGGTGATGATCACGACGTCCGCGAGATCGCCCGCCAGCTGGCCCATCATCGGACGCTTTCCCCGGTCCCGGTCGCCGCCGGCTCCGAAAACGACAATTACGCGGCCTGGCACCCGGCCGGCCTTACCCTGGGCCGCCCCGGGGCCTTCGGCGGCTAGCTGGCGTGCGGCTCTCAGAGCCTCGGCCAGCGCGCCAGGGGTGTGGGCGAAGTCGACCAGCACGCCGAAAGGTTGGCCCTCGTCGACCGGCTCGAACCGGCCGCGGACTGGAGGTACGGCGGCCAGGCCAGCCGAGATGGCGTCCCAGCCGACCCCCAGCTCCCAAGCGGTCGTCGCCGCCGCCACTGCGTTGGCGACATTGAACGTCCCCCGCAGGCTCAGCTCGAAAGGCCGGCCTCTCCACCGGAAGGCCGTGGTCCGCCCGCCGATGGCAACCTCACTGGCGTCGGCAGGCTCGAAGGTAACTACTCGGGCGCGAGCGCCGGACCGCCGGGACAGCAGCTCCGTGAGGCAAGCGCCCCAGGGGCCCTCGCGGTTGACCACCGCCACGCCCACCGGGCCCCTTGTGAACAGCTGCGCCTTGGCGGCGAAGTAGGCCTCCATGGTCTGGTGGTAATCCAGGTGGTCCTGGCTGAGGTTGGTGAAGACCGCGGCGGCGAAATCGGTGGCGTCGGTACGGTATTGGGCCAGAGCGTGCGAGGACACCTCCATGGCCACCGCTCTGGTGCCGCCGTCTCGCAACCGCGCCAGCTCGCGCTGGAGGGCTGGTGCTTCAGGGGTCGTGCGCTCGCCGGTCAGCGTACCGATCACGCCGGCCGGCCACCCGTTGGCCTCGAAGATGCTGGCCAGGATGGCGCACGTGGTCGTCTTCCCGTTAGTGCCCGTCACGCCTATGACCTTCATTGCTCTAGCGGGGTAAGCCCAGAACGCAGCTGAAACGTTCCCAAGGGCCTGACGGACCGATGGGACCTGGACCTGGGGCACCGGGACGTCGAGAGCCCGCTCGCTCAGCACAGCCACCGCCCCCCTCTCGACCGCCTCGCGGGCGTAGTCGTGGCCGTCGGTTCGGTTCCCTGGCACACACGCGAACAGTGCCCCCGGGCTGACCTGGTCAGAAGCAATTACGATCTCGGTCACCTCGGGGTCAGTGGCCGGGGGGTCGGTCGCGTGGGGGTCGATTACCTGGGGGTCGGTCACCGCGGAGCTCTCCACGCCGGGGCCTGCCCCCCCGGGGCTACCGAGGCGGACCGACACCTCAACAGCGTCCAACCCGGCCGCTGCGAGCAGAGTCCTCAAGCGCACACTGGCCTCGTCAAGCTCCCCCGACCCTAGCGGACTGTCGTCGTAGTCGACGCGGACGCAGTCGTCGTAGTCGACGGGGGTGTGGCCTTGCCCTGCCCACCCGCGGACGGGGAAGCCGAGCCGACCTGCACGTCTGGCGAGCCCACCAATCCTGGTAAGGCGGGGCCGGCGGCCTCCCCCTCCTCGCCGTAAGGGGTCGCCAGCGGGACGCCGGGCACAGGCGGCACCCCTTTGTGCGGCGGGATCCCGAGCTCTTGAAGGGCGTCGCGAACGATCGTGGCGAACACAGGGGCCGACGCCTGGGCGCCGTACTGGTGGGTCCCCACCACGGTGACCATGGCCGTGATGGCCGGGTCCTCGGCCGGGGCGAAGCCGGCGAAGCTGGACACGAAGTCGTCCGAGGAGTAGCCCCCGGTGGGCAACGGGACGAGGGCGGTCCCGGTCTTGCCCGCCACCGTGTAGGGCTCGAGGTTGGCTGCCGTACCGGTCCCCACCCGCACGACGCCTTCGAGCATCGAGGTCATGTCGGCCGCCACTGTCGTACTCACGACTCGCCGCGTCGGCGGAGGCGGGGACAAATGCTCTGTCCCGGCGGCGTCGACGTAGCCGCCAACCAGACGGGGCGGGACATAGACGCCCCCATTGGCGATCGTGTTGTACGCCGAGAGCATTTGGACCGCAGTGACGGCCAAGCCTTGCCCGATCGGGATGGTGGCAATGGTCGTCCCGGACCACTGCGACGGCGCGGGTACGAGACCAGCGGATTCTCCGGGGAAGTCGACGTCGGTCACCGCTCCGATCCCGAAGTCGTGGATGTACTGGACCAGACGAGGTAGGCCCAGGCGTTGGGCTATTTCGATCGTGCCGATATCGGATGAGTGGGCGATGACGTTGGAAATGCTCCAGTCGAGCGTGGGGTGGGCCCAAGCATCGCTAAATACACTTCCGGCCACGTCGTACGTGTCGGGAATATTGAAATAGTCATCGGCTTGCACCGCCCCTGTCGAAAGTGCGGCCGAAACTGTAACCAGTTTTTCTACCGACCCCGGCTCGTAAACCGTCGTGAACGCTGACGCGGACGGAGCCTCTACCGGTTGGTCGCTGGCTACGCTCGTCCCGCTGCCAGTGGCGCCCGTACTGGTCGTGCTCGTCGAGGAGCCCCCGGGCGGGATAAACCAGACGGGTAAGGCCGGGGGTTCGTGCATGGTAACTGGCTCCGACGCCGTCGGCATCGTGAGCTGGGCCACGGCCAGGAGCTCCCCGGTGCGCGAGTCCATTATGAGCGCCATGCCGCTGTCGGCCTGAGCCGCCACGATGGCTCGCGCCAACGCCTCTTCGGTCTCGTATTGGAGAGGCTCGTCGATGGAAAGGACGAGGTCGTCGCCGCGTACAGGGGCCTGGTACTCCTGGACGCCGCCAGGGATCTCCCCGCCCGCGGGGTCCATGTCCTCCACGAGCTTGCCGGGCTTGCCCTCGAGCAGGCCGTTGTACTTGTACTCGAGCCCGGAAAGGCCCTGGCCATCAATGCCCACCATTCCCACGAGGGGAGACGCCAACTGACCCGCCGGGTAGAAGCGCTTCGGCTCTTGCATGGTGTAGACCCCCGGCAGGCTGCCCGCGTTGAGCAACTTCTCGACCTTGGCTGCCGCTGCGTCAGGGATGGTGCGAGCCAGGTAGACAAAACCGCTGGCCTCGCTCAGGTCAGTTTGGAGCGGGCCCTCCGGCACCCCGAGGGCGGTGGCGAGGGCTTGCGCCTCTTGGCCGGGGTTCGTCACCTGATAAGGATCGGCGTAGACGGTGGTCATAGGCACCGACATGGCAAGTTCGTCGCCGTTACGGTCCAAGATGGCGCCTCTCTCGCCCAGGAACGAAATCTCGTGTACGTACTCGGATCGGGCATCCGCTAGGTACTTGCCTGCGTTGATGCCTTGGACGAACAGCAGCCGGACGACGACCACTCCCAACAGCACGCTCATGGCCGCAGCTGTGGCGACGAAGCGGACGCGCCGGCGCCGGCGGCTGCTGCCGCCCCGGCCGGCGCTTTCCCATTCCCATTCCCATTCCGCCGGCGGACCGTTGCAGGGCCGCTCCCGGGCGTAACTCCTCCCGGGGCCCGACGCTGCCCCTGGGGGCGGCGCCCGGCCCCGGCGCCAGATGGCCCGCTCACGGGTTGCCGCTCAGGTACGGCTTGACCGTGGGCCAGTCCGAATCACCCTGAGGGGCGGTCACGGTTCCTGTTGTGGGCGGGTCGGTAACCACTGAGGTGCCCGTCTGCGCGTCGCTGGCCGTATTGTCAACGCCGCTCCCGGTCAGCACTTTCCTGGTCGTCTTGGGCGTGGCGGCGGACGGGGCCGGTAGGTAGGTCACCGATGCCGGCTGCACCATCCCGAGCCGGCCCTCGGCCTGGGACACGATCCGGGCGGGGGCCTCGAGCTGCGCCACTTGCAGGCGGAGTTTCTCGTAGCTGGCCTGTTCGGTCGCCGCTTGCTGCTGCAGGTTGTCCAGCCTGAACTGGTTCTCCGCGATGAGCACATGGAGCCCCACGAGGGCCAGGCCCACGACGGCCACGCAGGCGATGCCGAGCAAAACCAGTAACCGCCTGCGCCCGGCCCGCCGCCGGGCTTGGTTTTGGACCAGCTGGAGGTGGCGCCGCTCCGCTTCCCTCTGTTCCCGGTCTGGGCGTTCCCGGTCTGGGCGTTCCCGGTCTGGGCGTTCCCGGTCTGGGCGATCTGTGTCCGGGGCGGCTGTCGCGGGCGCCTCCTTGACCAGCTGGCCCAGCCCTCGACCATTGGCGTCGTCGAAACCCGGCTCAATGGGTGTCACTGCGGGCGCCTCTCGCTCTCCGGGAGAGCTTCGGCCGCCCTGAGCCTGGCGCTCTGCGCACGCGGGTTCGCCATAACCTCACTCTCCGACGGCTTGCGAGCGCCCCGGTTGAGGAGCCGCACTCGGGGCACGGCCCCGCACACGCACGGCAAGCCGGGAGGGCAGGTGCAGCCGCCCGTGGCCGCATGGACCAGCCGGTCCTTCACCGTCCTGTCTTCGCCCGAGTGGTACGAGATGACCACGATGCGGCCTCCGGCTGTGAGCCTTTCGACTGCCGCGTCTATCGCCATCGGCAGGATCTCGAGCTCTGCGTTGACCGCCACTCTTAGCGCCTGGAAGACGCGCTTGGCCGGGTGGCCTCGACGGCGGGCTGCCGCCGGGACGGCCGAGCTGACGGCCTCGGCCAACCTGCCCGTGGACAGGACGGGGCGGGCGGCGACGAGTGCCGCGGCAATGCGGCGGGCGAAGCGAGCCTCCCCGTGATCACTGAACAGGCGGGCCAGGTCGGCTTCGGTGCTGTCGTTTACAACCTGGGCCGCCGTCAGCTCTTGAGAACGGTCCATGCGCATATCGAGCGGAGCGTCAAAGCGGTAGCTGAACCCCCGTTCGGCGGTGTCGACCTGAGGCGAGCTGACGCCGAGGTCGAAAAGCGCCCCCGCCAGCGCGTCCACACCGAGACCGTCGAGGATCTGGCCCAACTGGTCGAAGCGGCCCTTGACCACCGTGGCTCGTGGCCCGAAAGGGGCCAGGACAGCCGTTGCTGCCGTCACCGCCTCAGCATCGCGGTCGACCCCAACAATGCTGAGGCGAGGGAACGCACGCAACAGAGCGCCCGCGTGCCCGCCGCCCCCGACCGTTGCGTCCAGCACCACACCCTCGGGCACGGCCGAAAAGATGTCTATTACCTCATCGAGCATGACGGGCCGGTGCTCGAAGCGCGGCTCTTCCGCAGCTGGGCTCACGACCGTGGAGGGCTTAACATAGAGCCAGTTTGCCGGGCTCGTGCGCAGCCCCTCGGCCAGCATTGCGCCGGGTTTTCTCTCTCGGTGCAAAGGACTGGGCGGGTGGAGAAGGGGACTCCCGTCCTGCTGGCCAAGGGGCTCCGTACGAGCCCGTCCGACTGGCGTAGCAACGGTCATACCGCTCCCCCGGTCGGTGCCAGGGCCGGACTGGCCTGGGGGACGGGGGGAAGCGGCTCGGAGAACAATTCGCTGGTGCCGTTGGCGAGGCTTTCGACGCTTGCCGCCGTACGCTCGCGCCAGAGGTCCACTTGCCAGAGCTCGACGCGGCTGAGGGCGCCCACCACTATTACTGGTTGGTCCGGTTCCAGGCCGGCGTACTCTCGCAAGCTGGCCGGGATGGTCAGCCGCCATTGGGCGTCGAATTCCGCCTCCGTCGACATGGCGGTGAGGACTCTGGCCAGGTTGCGCCCCTCGATCCCTCGGCTCTCCATGGCTTCCGCCCGAGCGAGGTAGCGGCTGAACTGCGGGGGCGGCCATACGGCTAGGCAACGTTCCGTGTAGACCGAGACGTACGCTTTCTTTGTGTCGAAATGGCTGCGTAAGCGCGCCGGCAGAATGAGACGGCCCTTTGCGTCAAGGGAGTACTCGAAAGTGCCATGGAAACGCTCCACTTGCCTACTCGTCTGCTCCGTGAAGGCAAGGGGTCCCTCCCTCCGCCTCTACTTTCCTCCACTTTTAACCCACTAACCCCCACTGGGCAAGCTTTTCGTTCGCCAGGTTCGTGGTTTCGCGCCCGGATGCAGGTCGTAGAACGGTCACAGGCGCAGTGTTGGCTTTGGGTATGGAACGAGGAGCCCTTACTGCGCTCTGCCGACTGGCGGAGGGCCAAGGTGGGTTGTTCTCGGCGGCCCAGCCCGCCCAGTTAGGGATAAGTCGTGGTCAGCTATTCAGAGCGGCCAGCGATGGACACCTTCGCCGGTCGCGATCCGGTGTCTACGCCTTCGTTGGTGCGCGGGAGCCGCGGGCCACGGCGATAGCGCGCCGGACCCGCTCTTCGCTCACCGGCACCCGCGTCCCCGAGGGACTGGGCGAAGAAACTGACCCGCAACTCCTCTATCATCCAGCGCACCTCGCCGAGGGCCTGGAGCACGGCGGTGCCAGCCTCGTCCACCAGCGCCTCGGCCGTCGCGTCGTCCAGCTCGCGCTGCAGCGAGCGCACCTTCTGGGTAAGGGCGAGGTCCCGGCGCGGGTCGGCCGGGAGCCGGTCCAGCCGCCGTTCGACGGCGGCCAGGTAGCGCTCCAGATCCGCGAGGCGCCCGAGGCCGACCTGGCTGAGGAAGCGAGGACCGGTGAGGGCGGCCAGCTGTCCACGGACGTCGTCGATCGCCGCCGCGATCGGCGAAGGGCCGGCTCCGGCCATTGCAGCCAAGTCCCCGGTGCGACGGCCGATGCTCTGCATTTGGGAAATGACGCGCACGGCCGCCCGGACCGCCTGCTCCGCCGCAGCCCCCACTCGCTGGCGCACGGCCGACACGAGCGCTTCGAACTCATCGGGCCCCCACGCCGGCCCGCCGTTGGCGGCCACGACCTCGTCCAAGCAGGCCACGATGGCGTCCTCCGCCAACTCCCTGGTGGAGCGGTAGGGCGGGTGGGCCAGCCCCGCCAGCGCCAGTTTGGCGGGGTTATTGATCAGCCGTTCGAGCCCGTCGACGAGCTGACGCCGGGAAGGCAGGTTGAGCAAGAGGAGGCGACGGGTGCCCGCCACCATGGCAGCGCGGGACGAAGCCACGTCCGGGAAAACCTGCACGCTCACGCTGTCGCCCTCGTCGACCAAAGCGGGGTAGCCCGTTAGGCGGGCGCCGTTCCATTCCGGCTCGAAGACCTTCGGCAAGTCGCCGAAATCCCACTTGGAGTGGCGCATTTCCGGGCCGCCCCCCAGCGATGCCGACGCAGCTGCCGCCCGCAGGGCGGCCAAAAGTTGAGGTTGCAGCGCCGCGTACAGGTCCGACACGTCCTTGCCGGTGGCGAGGACGTGTCCTTCGTCGCCGACGACCTCGAACGTGGGTCGAAGGTGGTTGGGCACCTTGGCCCAATCGAAGTCTCGAGAAGAGATGGCTGTCCCACTGGCCGCGCTCATATGGGCAGCCAGGACGGCCAGCAACGGGCCGTCCCCGGGTGAGGCCTTGCCCACGAACTCTCTCGCGTGTTCGGGGACGGGGACCAGGTGCCGGCGCAGATCCTTCGGCAGCGACCGCAGAAGGGCGACCACCAGTTCCTCACGAAGGCCGGGGACCTGCCAGTCCAAGCGCTCTCCCGCCAGTTTCCCTAATTGGGCCAAGGGGACTTCGACGTGGACGCCGTCGTCGTCTGTCCCCGGCACCCACTCGTAGCGCAGGGCCAACGGCCCCGTCCCGGCACTGGTCCAGACCTCTGGGAAGCTGGCCAGGTCGACGTCGACGAGAGATGGCCCCCAGAGCTCTTCTGGCGTAGCTACCAGGCGGTCGGCGTTGTCGCCGGCCCGACGCCACCAGGCGGAGAAGGCCTGCCCCGAAGTGACTTCCGGCGCCACCCGGGAGGCGTAGAACTCGAACAAAGCTTCCTCGCCGGCCAGCGGTTCGTGACGCCGTGCCCGCTGCAACAACGCCTGAGACTGGTCCCGCAGGTCCTGGTTCTGGCGCGCAAAAGCGGGCACGTCGTCCCAATCGCCATCCACCAGGGCATGGCGGATGAACATCTCCCGCGCCCCAACGCGGTCCAAGCGGGATAGCTCGAGGCGCCTGCCGGCCACGACCGGCAAGCCATACAACGTGGCCCGGGCGAGCACGAAACCCGCCCCTCGAGTGGGGTCCCATCCGGGTTCGCTGTAAGACCATTTCAGCAAGTGCGCTGCCGCTCTTTCCACCCACTGCGGGCGGACCGGTGCCACCACCCGGGCCCACAGGCGGCTGGTCTCGACGAGCTCGGCCGCCATCACCCAGCGGGGTGACTTCTTGGCCAGTACCGATCCGGGCCAGATGGCAAAGCGGGCGCCCCGGGGGGCGGCGAAGTCCGTCCGCTCGCCTTCGCGCACCCCCACCTGCGTCACCAGCCCGCTCAGCAAAGCCTGGTGCACCTCAGCTCGCCGAGCCCGTCCCGAACCCTCGTCCCCGGACCGGCGCGGATCGGGACGGCGGGCCTGGTCTCCGCCCTCGCGGCGAGGACGGGCCCCGAGCCTGATCTGCCCAAGCCTGATCTGGCCGGCGATGTCGACGAGCTGGCTGTACACGTCCTGCCATTCTCTGGCCCGCTGGTAGGAGATCAGCTCGCGACGGCAAAGGCGGCGGAACTGGCTCGAGCTGAGCTCGGCCTGGCGCTGGTCCAGGTACTGCCAAAGATGAAGGTAGGACATGAAGTCCGAGCTCTCATCGGCGAACCGGGCATGCAGTGCAGCCGCGGCCTCACGTTTCTCAGCCGGACGTTCACGCGGGTCCTGGACCGAGAGGCCTGAGGCGATGACAAGCACCTCGTCCAGACAGCCGAGGCGACCGGCCTCGATGACCATTCGCCCGAGCCTCGGGTCGAGCGGTAGCTGGGCCAGCTTGCGACCGACAGCGCTGAGGCGAGCATCCCCTCTAGAGGCGGCGACGCCGGCGTGCCTATCCGCGGAGCCCGCACCGGCCCGGTCGGAGGCCGCGCCCGCCTCGGTGGCGAAGGCACCCAGCTCATCCAGGAGGGCGATGCCGTCGGCGATGTTGCGCCGGTCCGGTGGTTCCATAAACGGGAAGTTCTCGATGTCCCCCAGCCCGATGGCGGCCATTTGGAGGATTACCGACGCCAGGTTGGTCCGCAATATCTCGGGTTCTGTGAACGCTCGCCGAGAGGCGAAATCTTCTTCGGAATAAAGCCGCACGCACACCCCGGGCCCGAGGCGGCCGCAGCGCCCCGCTCTCTGATTGGCAGAGGCCTGGGAAATCCGTTCGATCGGCAGCCGCTGCACCTTTGTGCGCCGGCCATACCGCGATATCCGCGCCGTCCCGAGGTCGACTACATAGTGGACGCCCGGCACGGTGAGAGAGGTCTCGGCGACGTTGGTGGACAAGACAGCTCGGCGACCGGGATGGGGTTCGAAGATCCGGTGCTGTTCTGCGGATGAGAGCCTCCCGTACAAGGACAGGACCTCCAGGCCCTTCAAGTCGGCCTTGGCCAGCGCCTCGGCCGTATCCCGAATTTCCCGTTCCCCAGGTAGGAAAATGAGGATGTCCCCCGGTGCCTCCCGGCTGAGCTCGGCCACAGCGTCGCACACAGCTTGGACCTCGTCCATGGGTTCCTCGTCGCTGCTGTCGTCTCCCTCCTCGACCAAGGGCCGGTACCTGATCTCGACCGGGTAAGTACGCCCGGCCACTTCTATGACCGGCGCGTCATTGAAATGCCTGGAGAACCGCTCGGTATCGATCGTCGCGGAGGTGATGATGACCTTGAGGTCTGGCCGCGAAGGCAGCAGACGTTTCAAGTACCCGAGGATGAAATCGATATTCAGGCTGCGTTCGTGGGCCTCGTCGATTATGAGCGTGTCGTAGTTCCGGAGTTCGGGGTCGCTGTGCAGTTCGGCTAAGAGCACGCCGTCTGTCATGACCTTGACGAGGGTAAGGTCGCTCACCCGGTCGGTGAACCTGACCTTGTACCCGACGGCACGCCCGACGGTCGTCCCCAGTTCCTCCGCCACCCGCTCGGCAATGCTCCGTGCGGCCAGGCGACGGGGCTGGGTGTGGCCGATCATCCCTGTAACTCCCCGCCCCGCTTCGAGGCACATCTTCGGGAGCTGAGTGCTCTTCCCTGAGCCCGTCTCACCCGCCACCACGAGCACCTGGTGGGTGTTGAGCGCGGCCAGGATCTCGTCTTTGTGAGTGGCAATGGGCAGATCTTCTGGGTAGTACAGCGGGCGCGGCAGAATGGCGCGCTCCTCTGAACGCGCCAGCACTCTGTGTGACGAGCGGAACGGCACTTAAGCCACTATGGCGCCCAGTTGGAGGTTAGGAGGGTCGCCCTTCCAGGACCTGCCGTACGCCCCGGGCAATCTCGAGGTCCTCCCGGGCCGCGATGACGAACAACCTGACCCGCGCCCCGGGCGCCCCGATCTCGAGGTCAGTGTTAGCCGCATCGTTGGCCGCCGCGTCCAGTTCGAGGCCCAGGAACCCGAGACCGTCCGCCGCCCGTTGCCGAACTGCCGGGGAGCCTTCGCCTACGCCGCCCGTGAACACCACCGCATCGACACCGTCCATGGCGGCGACCATCGACGCGATGCCGGCTCGCAGCCGGTGCAGGTAGACCCCCATGGCCAGGGCAGCGTCGGGGTCACCCGCTGTCTCGGCCGCCAGCACCGCGCGCATGTCGGCAGTGCCGGTGAGCCCGAGGAGCCCGGACCGGTTGTCAAGAGTCGAGGCCAGTTCGGACGGCGACATGCCAACGTGCTCCTCTAGCCACAGCACCAGGCCCGGGTCAACCGACCCGGAGCGGGTGGCCATGACGAGGCCCTCGAGGGGAGTGAAACCCATGGTGGTGTCGACGGAAACCCCGGCTCGAACGGCGGCCAGGGAGGCGCCGGCGCCGAGGTGGCAGGTCACGATCCGCCCCACCACGCCGGTCGGGACAGCCCCGCCGGCGCTCTGCTCCCGCATCAGCTCTCCCGCTCGCCTCGAGGCGTAGGAATGCGAGAGCCCATGGAACCCGAACCGGCGTAGGCCCCAGCGCTGGCGCCATTGCCGGGGAAGGGCATAAGTGGCCGCGGCCGGCGGCATCGTGGCGTGGAACGCCGTATCGAAGCAGGCTACGGCGGGCACACCAACGAGGATCCGGCTTACGATGTCGAGGGCCTCTAGCGACTTCGGTTGGTGGAGCGGGGCCAGGTCGGTCAGGAGTTCGAGACGGTGGACGACGCTGGCGTCGACCCGCACTGGGCCCGTGAACTCCGTGCCACCATGGACGACCCGGTGGCCGACAGCGTCGATCGGGCCGTGGTCGGAGACGAAGTCTTTTACAGCCTTCTCATCCGTCCGCCCGTCACGTGGGTGGAGCTCCTCCGAGGCCACCAATTCATCGTCCTGCTCGAGGACCGAAAGCTTGAGGCTACTCGAGCCGGCGTTGACGATCAGCAGTCGCATAGTTCTAGGGGCACTCAATAAGGCCAGGTCCAACCGGCGATTTCGGGATCGTCGTCTCCGACCGCGCGCGTGTAGGCGCGTGCCCGGGCCTTGTCATCCTCCATTCGCTGGCGCAGGAAAGCGGCGTGCTGGCCAAGCTCAGGCACCCGGTCGATTACATCCATCACCAGGTGAAAGCGGTCGAGGTCGTTGAGCATGACCATATCGAACGGGGTGGTGGTGGTGCCTTCTTCCATGTAGCCCCGGACGTGAAGGTTGGAATGGTTGGTCCGCTTATACGTAAGGCGATGGATAAGTGAGGGGTAGCCGTGGTAAGCAAAAATTACCGGACGGTCCGCCGTGAAAATGGTGTCGAACTCGGCGTCCGGCAAACCGTGCGGGTGCGCGGTCTCCGGTTCGAGGCGCATCAAGTCGACCACGTTGACGGTCCGGACCTTCAGGTTGGGCAGCTCGTAGCGCAAAATGTCCACCGCCGCCAGGGTTTCCAGCGTCGGGACGTCCCCGCAACAGGCCATCACCACGTCGGGGTCGCCGCCGTCGTTGGACGCCCAATCCCATATCCCAATACCCCTGGTGCAATGCAAAACGGCGTCGTCCATCGGCAGATAATTGAGCGACGGCTGTTTGCCGGCCACTATGACATTCACGTAGTGGCGGCTGCGCAAGCAATGGTCCGCCACTGACAGCAGGCAGTTTGTGTCGGGCGGAAGGTATACACGGATGACGCCCGCTGTCTTGTTCACGACATGGTCGATAAAGCCCGGGTCCTGGTGAGAAAACCCGTTATGGTCCTGCCGCCACACATGCGAGGACAGCAGATAGTTCAAGGAGGCTATGGGCCGGCGCCAAGGGATCTCCCGAGTTGTCTTCAGCCATTTCGCGTGCTGGTTGAACATCGAGTCGACAATGTGCATGAACGCCTCATAACTCGTGAACAGCCCGTGCCTCCCGGTCAGCAGGTAACCCTCCAACCATCCCTCGCACTGGTGCTCGGAAAGGACCTCGACCACTCGGCCCTCAGGGGCCAGGTGGTCATCGGTGTCGCGTATCTCCGCCTCCCATTGGCGGTCTGTGACTTCGAACGCTTCCTGGAGCCGGTTTGACGCCACCTCGTCCGGCCCGAACAAGCGGAAGTTGGACGGGTTCCTCGTTATGACATCCCGGAGGTAGCCGCCCAGTACCCGCGTGGCCTCTGAGAACGTCCTCCCTGGCGCCTCCACCGGCACGGCGTATTCCCGGAAGTCGGGCAGGTCCAGGTCTTTGAGCAACAACCCACCATTGGAGTGTGGATTGGCGCTCATGCGCCGTTGGCTCTTGGGCGGCAGGGACGACAGTTCTGCCACGAGGGCGCCCTTTTCGTCGAAGAGCTCGTCCGGGCTGTAACTGCGCATCCAAGAGCCCAGCAGCGCCAGGTGCTCGGGGTTGGTCCTAACATCCGGTATCGGGACCTGGTGCGAGCGAAAGCTACCCTCGAGAGGCAGACCGTCGAGCGTCTTGGGACAAGTCCAACCCTTCGGGGAACGGAAGACGATCATCGGCCAGCGAGGTCGCTCCGCCTGCCCGGTCTCGCCAGCCGAACGCCTGATAGACGTGACCTCTTCGGCCACTTTGTCCATGGTGGCGGCCATCAACAAGTGCATTTCGACCGGGTCCTCGCCCGACACCCAGTTGACCTCATAACCGCAGCCCTCCAGGAGCGAGGTCAGCTCACCGTCGCCGATCCTGGCCGGCATGGTGGGGTTGGCAATCTTGTAGCCGTTCAGGTGCAGGATGGGCAGGACGACGCCGTCTGAGACCGGGTTCAAAAACTTGTTGCCGTGCCAGCCGGTGGCCAGCGGGCCGGTCTCGGCCTCCCCGTCGCCGATAATGCAACATACAAATAGGCCCGGGTTGTCGAAGGCCGCTCCGAAGGCGTGCGAAAGGGCGTAGCCGAGTTCGCCGCCCTCATGCAGCGAACCCGGAGTTTCCGGGGCCACGTGCGAAGGGATGCCGCCCGGGAAGCTGAACTGGCGGAACAACTTGGCCATTCCCGCTTCGTCCCGGGTGATATGTGGGTACAACTCGGTGTAGGTCCCCTCGAGGTAGGCGTTGGCCACCGCCGCAGGGCCACCATGACCGGGCCCATTACATAGATGGCGTCGAGGTCCCAGTTGCGGATGGTGCGGTTCATATGGGCGTAGATGAAGTTGATCCCCGGACAGGTTCCCCAATGACCGAGCAGCCGCGGCTTCACGTGCTCGGGTTTGAGGGGCTCTCGCAGGAGAGGGTTGGTGACGAGGTAGATCTGGCCCACCGAGAGGTAGTTGGCTGCCCGCCAATAGGCGTCAAGGAGATCGACCTCCTGGTCCGAGAGCGCCCGTCCGGCAGAAGGGGTGGCCGGCGGTTGGCCGGCGTCAGCTGTCACCTGATTCGTCATAGGTGCCTTCTTTCCGTCCAGCTAGAGGAGCGCCCGCTCCGGGCGTCCGCGCCATTGTCGACCACGTTATGGTCCGCTCGACAGGTACTAAGGGCTCGTTGATGGCGGACCATTGGTCCCTTGACATGCGTATTTGCGGCGGGGCCCCTGGCGGTCAGGCGCCTTTGGCCATTGAGCGAGCATGGTGATGGTTCCCGTCTGGGCTGCCCTGGAGGGCAACAGGCCGTCTTCGCAGGATCTTCACAATTTGATGGCAAGCTAACCAACAGCTGTGGCGAACACTTGATGAACACTTGGTGACGAGGGGGCCACAGCGGCCCGCCTCGAGGAGGGACCGGTCCGGCGATGAGTAGTTCAGCGGTTGCCACAGGCGCCAGGATGGTGCTGGCCGCTTGCGTGGTAGTAGCCGCGACGAGTGTAGCGACCACCCCGGCCTGGGCCAGAGCCCGCCACCGCGTCGACGTCACCACCACGACGACGGCCACTCCAGGCACCGCCGAGCACCACGACCACCACGCTCCTGTTGACCACGACGACGACAGTGGGGTCGATGCCTGTGCCTACGCCGCCTGTCCCTGCGCCGCCCGACACTTGTGGAAAGGGCG
The DNA here is from genome assembly GCA_963807395.1 of uncultured Acidimicrobiaceae bacterium. Taxonomy (GTDB): domain Bacteria; phylum Actinomycetota; class Acidimicrobiia; order Acidimicrobiales; family Palsa-688; genus Fen-671. The sequence goes on along the minus strand of CAWEBW010000018.1, from coordinate 23,157 downwards.
TTTGGCCTGCGGAAGTCCAGGGCCGGCCGCCCTCGTTCCAGATCGGTGACGGCGTCTACCTGTGGGACGACCCCGACGGCGGTTGGGCCATTCGCGCCACCCATAGCGGGCCAGGCGACACCGCGGTTGTTTCCGGCACCCTGACGACCGGAGGCAAGTTCGTCGACGTCCGAAGAGCCAAAGGGGTCAACGATATCGTGGCCCTAAGTGGCAACAAGCGGACGATCCTGTTCCGCTTTGTCGATTACGGCTGGGTGGACGGCTTCGACTTCGCCACCCGTTGCGCAGCCGGTTTCTCGGCCAGCTTCTACATCGGGGGCAACCTGGCCTCGGCCACTTCCATCCACCTTGGCGCCGGCGCCACCATCCCGCCGACCAACCCGTTCAAGGTCCAACGGGGCCGGACAGCTGTCGTGTCCAGCAGTTTCAAGCCGGTCGCGTCTTTGGCCGGCACAACGACTTTTTGACCGCATCTGACCTCGTTTTAGGTTCTGACCTCGTTTTAGGTTCTGACCTCGTTTTAGGTTCTGACCTCGTCTTAGGCCTGTAGGGCGCCCCTCTCCCGACAGTCAGGCACAGGCGCCGGCGCCGGGACATCGCCGGCGCCTTCTTCAGATCGGCGGGCGGCTTACTGGTCAGAGCAGGCGAGATAAGCGGCTCAGGGCGCGTCCGGCAACCCCTGGCACCAGAGTTGGTAACGCTCGTCCGCCGCCGCGGTCCAACCGGGAGCCGGCTCCACCGGAGCGGCATACCTGGACCACCTGGCGGCGTCGTCCACGAGCTCTCACGGCCGAGGGCCATGCGCGCCAGGAAGGCCCCGCCAAGAGCGGCGGTCTCGGGCACAGCCATGGGTTCCACGGGATGGCCGAGGACATCGGCAATGGCCTGAAGCCACGGTGGGTTTCGAGTCCCTCCGCCGCTGGCCACAAAGCGCTTCGGCGCCGTCCCTGTCGTAGACGCGACCTCGAGCATGTACCGGATAGCGAACCCGGTAGCCTCGAAGGCGGCTCGTCGCAACGCCGCTGGCCCATGCGAAAGGTCGCCTCCAGCCATGCCGATGCGCAGAGACCGGTCGTGCCATGGCACCCGCTCACCTTTGGCCCACGGCCACCAGACCGGGACCTCCCCGGGCGACAGGCCGAGCGCACGGTCGTCAAGGCCGTCGAGACCCTCGGGCTCCCCTTGGCCACCCGGCACCACCAGGGCACCTGGGGCCGGGCGGACCACTCGGTCGACCCAATCTGCCCAGATGCCGCCGGCGTTGCTCGCCCCGCCCACCATGGCTTTGCCCGCCGCAATGTGAGGCACCCGCCACAGGTGGGGGATTTCAGCTGGCCAGCCCGGCACAGTAAGCCAGACGACCAGGGTCGAGCCGAGGCCAATGAGAACGTCGCCGTCGTTCACCGTGCCGGCCACCAGTTGCTCGCAGAAACCGTCGACCGAACCGGCCGCTAGCACCAGCTCGCCGGGCCAAGTTTGGGCGCCGAGAGCGTCAGCACCGACCTTGCCTACAGCCTCGCCGAAGACCGCCACCCGCGGTAACTGAGAAGGCCGCAAGCCGACAGCGGCGCAAGCCGCCAGATCCCAGCCGGAACCGTTGAAAAGCGGGCCAGCTGCAAATGCTGACGCCAGGTCGACCACACCCTCGCCGCCGAGAGAGGCGTTCGCCACGGCCTGAGCGGGCCAGTAGCCAGCCGCGCCGGGCGCATTATCGGCGGCCCAGCCAGACAGATGCGCCATCTCGTCACTCGTTGTCGGGTCGCCGCTGCCCTTCTGCATCCCCCTACTGTCGCCGTAGAGCAGGCCCTCGCCGAGCGGACGGCCGCTGTCGTCGACCGCCGCGACAGAAGGCATCATGGCTGACACCGAGACCGCCTCGGCGGCGTGCCCCGACAGGAGCTGGCGCAGGACGTCCCGCGGGGTTTCCCACCATGTCTGGCGCGCATCGTGCTCGAACCGGCCACCCGGCCCAATGATGAGCTCGCTGGCCTGCCGGGCCCGGCTAACGATGTTGCCATCCTCGTCCGCGACGACGGTCTTGACGGAAGTCGTCCCAATATCAATGCCCGCGGTCAGTTCCGAGCACCGGCTGGATTGGGACGCGCCTGACATGCTCGGACAATATTGCAACCGTGCCCTCCCCGATAAGTTCAGCAGCTACGCCCCACACGGCCTTCGTGACCGCACTCATGCGCGCCGGCCTCGACAAGCTCGCCCGCCTGGCGGGAGTCGTGTACGAGCCGTGGACGGAGCAAACTCCGCTTCGCATCTATGACGGTCCCGGACTCGCTGAGCGCCTCGCAGCCGAGAACGCCGACATCCTCGTGGTCGAGGCGGATTTCGTCGACGCCACTGTCTTTGACCTGCCGCTGGTCGCCGTAGCGGCCACGCGGGGGGACCCGAACAATGTCGATATAGGGGCCGCAACCCGGGCTGGGGTGCCCGTGATCCGAACACCAGGGCGTAACGCCGACGCCGTGGCCGAGCTCGCCATCGGCCTGCTGATTGCCCTCGCCCGCCGGGTCCTGCCGGCCGACCGGGACGTCAGAGAGGTCGAAGTATTCCGCGACGGCACCATCCCTTACCAGCGTTTTCGTGGATGGGAGGTGGCGGGCCGGCGAGCCGCCATCGTCGGGTACGGCGCCGTGGGCGGCGCCCTGGAATGGCGTCTGCGTGGGCTCGGCATGACCACTGCCCTCTACGACCCGTATGTCGAGGGCGCCGGCCGCGATCTCGAAGCAGCCGTGCGCGACGCCGATGTCGTTTCGCTTCACGCAGCCCTCACCCCTGAGACGATTGGCCTATTCGGCGAAGAACAGTTTGGGTGGATGCAGCCCGGGGCGGTGTTTTTGAACACGGCGCGGGCGCAGCTGCACGACATGGAGGCCCTCGTCGCCGCCCTCGAGTCGGGCCACCTGGGCGGCGCCGGGCTGGACCATTTCGATGGCGAGATTCTCCCTGAAGGCCACCCACTCTTGTCGATGGCCAACGTGGTCCTGACACCGCATATTGGCGGGGCCACGACGGACACCGAAGCGCGGGGCGCTCAGATGGTGGCAGACGACCTCGAACTACTGCTCGCAGGTGAGGCGCCGGCCAACGTCGTAAACCCCGAAGTCCTAACCCGCCAGCCGATGACCCGCCAAGTCATGAGCGGCCAAGTCCTGAGCGGCCAAATCGTAAGCAGCCAGTCATGAAAAGCGTCGACGATGCCCCCGCTGCGGTTCTGGCCACGGCTAAGGAAATGTTGCGCCGGGGCCTGGTGGAAGGGACCAGTGGCAACATTTCTGCTCGCCAACCTGACGGGAACATAGTCTGCACGCCGTCATCGGTCGACTACGCGGACATGCGGCTCGAAGACCTGGTGGTGGTAGGGCCGGCCGGCGAAGTGATTTCTTGTATTGACGGGCGTAGCGCCACCTCGGAGCTCCAGCTGCACCTGGCCTGCTACCGGGCTTTCGATGACGTGGGCGCCGTCGTCCACGCCCACCCCGTGTGGGCCACGATGTTTGCTTGCAGCCGCCAGCCTGTGCCGGCGTGCATCGACGAGTTCAGCGTGTACGTCGGCGGAGAGGTGCGCTGCGCCGAGTACGCCATGTCGGGTTCGGCCGACGTCGGCGAAAATGCGGTGGTGGCGCTGCAGGGGCGGGGCGCAGCCCTCCTGGCCAACCATGGTTTGGTCGCCGTTGGCCCGAACCCGGCCAAAGTGTTGCACATTGTGGCCCTTGTGGAGCGCACCGCCCAGATTGCGTGGGGAGCGCGTGCCCTCGGCGGGATAGTTCCCGTCCCGGAAAAAGTGGTCCAGGATTTCGCCGGCGTGTACGAGTTGATGAGATCTCTATAAAAACCGCTGCCGTCGGACGGCGTCGCTACCTCACCGCTATGTGGTTGCGACAGTATTGGAAGAGATGGCCTCTACGCCGCCTCCGTGGCCCGACGATGTGACCTTCCAGCCGCCCCCGACCGGCCCCCTAGACCAGCTCGGGCGTCCCCCGCCCGCGCTCCCGGCCCCTTCCACACCGCTTTCTCCCGGTCTCGTAACGAACCCGGCTGTCGCGGCCAAGCCGGCGGGGCGCGACGTGGCCGCCGCCGGGGGCTTGCTATTGCTGAGCGTGGGCGTTCACATTGCGGCCATGTTCCCGGCTTATACGGGGAACCCGCCGGCCTCCGTGGTCTCGATGCCGTACGAAGTGGCCGAATATATCTGTCTCTCCCTGGGCTGGCTGGTGGCCGGCCTACTCGTGCTGTCGCGGGTGTCGGTCCGGGGCGGAGTGGCCCTCGGAGCTGGCATTGCCGCCGTTGAGCTGGGGTTTCTCATCACGGACCTGGCGGGCTCGGTCCTGGCCTCGGGCCGGGGCACGGCCGGCCTTTGGCTGGCTTTCGTGGCCCTGGGGCTGGGCGGCGCGGGCGTGCTTCTGGGCGCCAGCATCCTGCCCACCGGCGGGCCGCGGTTGCGACCGTTCGACCAGACCCTCGATGCTCGGTCCGTGATGACAGTGCTCGTGGCCGTTCTGGCCGTGGCCGCGTTCCTGCCGAGCTGGGACAAGTACGAGGTCCTCAATTCGGCCGGCCAGACCACGACGGTCACGCTCGGCAACGCCTTCGCCCAGCCCGCCGGGATAATGGCCGGTGAGCTGGTCGCCGCGCTGGCCCTAGGGGTCATTGCCATCGTGGGGGCCTTCTGGGCCCCTCTTTCCGTGGGCGCTTGGATGACAGCGGGCGTCGTGGTCGCCCTCTCGTCGCAGCTCATTTCTGCTGCGGTACAGGTGAACCAGCCGGTCTCGGTCACGGTTGGCGGCCAACCAGCAACGGTTTCGCTTACGTGGTTTTGGGCTCTTGACGTCGCCGCCGCCGTTGCATTGGCGGGGCTAGCCCTCTGGTCGGGCCTGGCCTCCCGGAGGACCTGGCCCCAAACGGGCTCCGAACCGGTCCCGGCGTAACTGGGCCGCAGCCAACGCTGACCAGTGCTAAGCCTGGGTGGCCTTGGCCCGGCGGTGGGCCTCGCCCGCCTGATCCACCGCTTTCCGGCCAGGACCGCCCGAGGTGGGCGGTTCCGGGCGATAGGTTTCTCCCACCATGGCCGCCACCACCGCCCCGGCGCTGGCGCTGAGCGCGGTCAGGTCATAGCCGCCCTCCAGCACGATGACGACCCGTCCTGGCTGAGGGACGAACTCTTTGGCCCGTGCCGCCATGGCCCCGAAGTCGCCGGCGCTGAGGGCCAGGTGGGCCAGTGGGTCGGCGCGATGGGCGTCAAAGCCAGAGGAAACGAGCAGCCACGTCGGTTCAAATTCGTCTACCGCGGGGGCGATGACCTCATCGAAGGCGTAGAGCACGACGTCACCTGTAGCCCCCGGCGGGAGCGGGATGTTGAGGTTCAACCCGGCCGCGCGTGGGCTGCCGGTGGCGGTGACCTGACCCGTCCCCGGGTACAGCGTCGATTGGTGGGTGGAAACGTAAAGCAGGTTCGGCTCCTCCCAGAAGATGTCTTCGGTCCCGTTGCCGTGGTGGACGTCCCAATCGAGGATGAGCACTCGTTCGCCGCGTGGCAAGAGGGCGGCGGCAGCGATCGCTACCGTGTTGAGGAGGCAGAATCCCATGGCCCGGTCCGTTGTCGCGTGATGACCTGGGGGCCGGTGGGCGACGAACGCCACACCCTGGTTTTCTTTCGTCAGCGCATCCACGGCAGATAGCGCGCCCCCCACGGCCCGGAGCGCAGTCTCCCAAGACCCGGAGCTGGCCACCGTGTCTGCGTCGAGGTTGCCCCCGCCGCGAGCACAGAAGTTCTCGAGCATCTGCAGGTATGACGGCGTGTGCACGCGCTCGAGCTCATCTCGGGTCACCGCGCGGGGCGGCAGGTGGACGGCGGCGTCGGCCAGCCCGGCTTGACGGATCCCCTCCAGGGCAGCGGGCACCCGCTCTGGCCGTTCCGGATGGCGAGGGCCGGTCTCGTGGCGGTCGAGCTCGGGCGCCGTGCTAACGAAGAGCATCGGCCAAACTTACGGCCAAACTTACCGATTGGCAGCCGGTGTTTTGGCGCTGGCCGCCCCGGTGCCAGGAGTTTTAGTGCCAGGAGTTTTAGTGCCAGCTGTCCTGGTGCCAGCTGTCTTGCTAACAGGCGTTCTCGTGCCGGCCTTTTTGACCCCTGCTCTTTTGGTGCCGGGAGTCTCGCTAGCAAGGGCTTTCTGGGCCGGCTGTTTCTGGGCCGGCTGTTTCTGGGCCGGCTGTTTCTGGGCCGGCTGTTTCTGGGCCGGCTGTTTCTGGGCCGGCTGATTCTGGGCGGGTGCCACTTTGCCCGGTTCCTTTTTGCCAACCGGCCGGGTGGCCGCTTTTTTGGTTGCCGGCTCCTTTTTTGCGGGGTGTTTTTTCCCAACCTCCCTTTTGGCGGGTTCCTTTTTAGCGGGTTCCTTTTTAGCCGGCTCCTTTCTGGCTGGCACCTTCGCACCAGCCCCGCCCGCTTTGGCCGCCGCAGACCGAGCCAGATCCGCCCTATCGCTCGCTTTGGCGGCCGGGCCCTTGGCCGGCCCTGCAACTGACTTCTTGGCCGGTTGCCTAACAATTGCCTTCTTTGCCGACGTCAGCTTCTGAGCCGAGGTCTCGGTGCTCGTCGCCTCGCTCCTCGTCACCTCGGGGATTGGTGCCGCCTTTGCCCGAGCGGCACCTCTCTTAGTCGCCACTTTCTGCGCGACGACGTCCTTGCCGGGCGCCGGCCGAGCCGAGGTTGATGCTCTGGCCCCTTTCGAAACCGCCACCCGGGCACTACCTCTGCCCCCCGCCTTGGCCACGGACGGGGCGGTGCTCACTGGTCCCGTGAGCTGGGCCCCTTCGTCGTGGCCACCCCCGTCGTGGCCAGCCCCGTCCGGAACCACCTCTCCCCGGTGTATCTCGGCGTCGATCGTCTCCGCGGTCGGGGTACCCGCGGGACGGGCGAACCCGGGCACCGCCAACTCGATACCGCGCCTCATGGCGTCAAACGCCTGGACGACGAAGGTACGCCTTTCGCCCTTGCGCAGTACCTCGCGAGCGGAACGAGGTGTCACTTCCCCCATAGCCGATAACGGCAAGTAGCAACGAGCGCCATCAACGGAGATAAAGGCGCCGTGCGAGGCGAACTCGTCCACCGTGCCTTCGACCTCATCGGCCAATTGGTGGGCAGCGATAAAGGTGATGAAGTTGAACGGTTCGTTGAGCGGTTCCGACGGCACTTCCCCGACGCGCCGTCTCCGCCGGCGTTTACGCCCGCCTTTGGCGGGCTCAACCGCCTCCTCGACCGCCGCCGCAATGGCGCGCTGCAATTTACGGTCCCCGCCGTGGCCGCGGGAACGCTCGGCAGCCATGTCCAGCCCGCTCTCGGGAACCTCCTCGACCTTCTCGGCATGTCTCTTGCGCTTTGCTTCTTTGACCGACTCCCGGCTCTTCGGGCCGCGGACAGGGGTGCGGGGGGTAAAGATCCAGCCCACCCCGGGCACGGGCTTGCCCCCTATCAACCGGCCTTTATCGAACAGCCACTCGTACTCCCCGTGGAACTCCTGGAACGAGTCGTTGGAGAGCACGACCGCCCCTACTCTGTCGGCCACCCTCAGCAAAAAGGCGTCGCCTCTCCCGATTGCCCCGGCCGGGGGGCTGACGATCTCGCCCGCCAGCTCGGCCTCTTCGAAACGCTCCCGCTCTTCCGGTGGGATGCGGTGCCCGAAGGTAGCGTCGACAACGACCGTGACGATGTCGTCAGGGTTTTCCAGTATGTACGCTCGCACCGCCTCGTCCAGCTGTTGCAGGCTGGGGAGCGAGTTACCCTCGGTTGCCATGTTGGAGCCGTCGACCACTACGTGACGAGCTGGCATCTTTCTCCTGTTTTGTCATCCCATCGAGGCCGTTGCGAACGGCCCACATTGGGAGCTCTCGCCGGCAGTACCTGCGAAAACCTAGCTTCCACACGCCACTGCCAGCTCACCGCTCCGCGAATGCACCTCGCGGAGCAGGTCGGGCCAGTAGTGACGTTCACCCATGCCGACCAGTGTGCCACTCCCGAGCCTTCGGTTGGCGCATCCTTCCTGGCCATGACCTCCGTGCCACGACGTCCGGGCCGCTCCGTCGGTAGCGCAAGGCCTCGGCCACCACCTCCGGACCACGGTGGCACTACGTGCCCGAGGGCCCGTTCCAGGATGTCCGCCTGCTCGAGCTCGTGGAGCGTGTGGCTGCCCGTGGCCGGCGAACCAGAGGGAGGCCGGGCGACGTGCACGAGAGTACGCCCACCGATAACCACCTCGCTAAGACGGTCCCGAACGAAGTCCCACGCGCCCATGTTCGCCGGCTCTTCCTGGGCCCAGACGATTTCGGTGGCATCCGTGTACCGGGACAGGACACCGGCCAGCTGTTCTTTGGGCCATGGGTAGAGCTGTTCGACCCGTACAACGGCGACATCGCTGATGCCTCTCTGGTCGCGAGCCACTAGAAGATCGAGGGCGACTTTGCCGGTCGCGAGAACAACGCGGCGGATCTCCTCCGCAGCCACAGCATCATCGATGACTTCCCTGAAGGCGCCATGGGTAAGTTCCTCCACCTGGCTGTAAGCCTCTCGTGCTCGCAGGTACCGCTTCGGCGTGAAAAGTACTAGGGGCTTACCGGCGGGGACGAGGACCTGACGGCGCAACAGATGAAACAGCTGAGCAGCCGTGGTCACATTGGCCACGCATATGTTGTCTTCGGCGCTTAGCTCGAGGAAGCGTTCCACACGGGCCGACGAGTGCTCCGGGCCCTGTCCTTCATAACCATGCGGGAGTAGCAGCACCAACCTCGACGCTTGGTCCCATTTCACCTCGGACGCCACCAGGAACTGGTCGATAACTATCTGGGCCCCGTTTACGAAATCGCCGAACTGGGCCTCCCAGGCCACCAGTGCTTCGGGAGAGAACAGCGAGTACCCGTACTCAAAACCGAGCGCCGCGTACTCGGACAGGAGCGAATCGTAGACGAAAAACCGCCCGGGCCTTCCGCTACTTGCCGGTCCATGGCCGCCAGCGGGATGAACTCGTGGCCGGTCCGGTAGTCGACATAAACGGCGTTGCGGTGGCCGAAAGTGCCGCGGCGGGTGTCCTGGCCGCAAAGGCGCACATCGTGGCCGTCGAGCACTATGGTGCCGTACGCGAGCGCTTCTCCGAGCGCCCAGTCGACCTGGCCGGATGCCCAAAGCTTGCGGCGAACTTCGAGCAACCGGGCTATTTTTGGATGGAGTGTGAAACCGTCGGGCGCCCGGGTGAGGGCGTCCATGACGGTGTCCAGGGTCTCCGTCTCCACGGCCGTGTGCACAGCTACTGGCCCATGCGCTGGTGGCGCGGGCCGGGGCAGGCTTATCATCTGAGGTGGGGCTGAAGCTCGGGTTTCGTCCAGGGCTTCTTGCAAGCGGCGGGAAAAATCGGCCAGCGCCGCTTCAGCCTCCTCCAGGGTGATATCGCCCCGGCGCACGAGGGCCTCGGTGTAAAGCTTTCTGACGCTGCGATGTTCCTTTATCAGCTGATAAAGCAGGGGCTGGGTAAGCGACGGGTCATCCTGCTCGTTGTGGCCATAACGCCGGTAACAGACCATGTCGATAACGACGTCTTTGTGGAACCGCTGGCGGAAGGCCAAGGCCAGACGAGCCACCCTGGTGCACGCTTCCGGGTCGTCGCCGTTGACGTGGAAAATGGGGGCCTGGACCATCTTGGCCACGTCGGTCGCGTACACCGACGAGCGCGCCGACTCGGGGTTGGTCGTAAAGCCAAGCTGGTTGTTTATGACGAGATGTACGGTGCCGCCGGTCTCGTACGCGGCGAGGGTCGACATGTTGAGCGTTTCGGCTACCACGCCCTGGCCGGCAAAAGCAGCATCGCCATGCACCAGCACGGGCAATACCAGGTCGTGGGGCGCCAGCCCGGTCCGGGACGGCTCCATGCCGGCCGAGAGCTGGTCCTGGAGCGCCCGCGCCATCCCCTCGACTACCGGCCCCACCGCCTCGAGGTGAGAGGGGTTGGAAGCCAGGGAGACGTCGAGCTCGTTGCCCAACCGGGACCGGAACTTGCCCCGGAAACCCTTGTGGTACTTGACGTCCCCGGACCCCTGCACACTCGAAGGGTCGAGGTTGCCTTCGAACTCGCTGAAGAGGTCGTGATAGCTCTTGCCCACAATATTTATGAGCACGTTGAGGCGGCCCCGGTGAGCCATCCCCATTACTGCGTGCTGGTGGCCCTGGTCGGCCGCTGAGCTGAGCAGGGCATCGAGGAGCGGTATTGCCGATTCGGCCCCTTCCAGGCCGAACCGCTTCTGGCCAATGTACTTGGTCTCCAAAAAGCGTTCCAGCGCCTCGGCCGCGTTGAGCTTGGCCAGGATGTGGCGGTGTTCTTCGGGCTCGAGGTCTGTCGGTACGCCCTCGACGTGTTCCTGGATCCAGAGTTTTTGCTCCGGCTCCATAATGTGCATGTACTCGACGCCGACTGTGCGGGAATAAGCGTCTCGTAGCAGAGAAAGGATATCGCCAAGGCGCATCGGCCCTTTGCCGGCCAAGCCCTGGGTTAGGAACTCCCGGTCGAGATCCCACACGGTGAGGCCGTACGTCCCGGGGTCCAGCTCGGCATGCATCACTGGTTCTTTCCAGTCCAGCGGGTCCAGGTGAGCGATGAGGTGCCCGCGGACACGGTAGGCATTGACCAGCCGTTCGACTTTCTGCTGCTTTTCTATGTAATTGGTGGCCCGCTCGTAGGTGTCGTTCACGTCCCGCCGATATTTAACCGCCTCGTAAGGCACACCCATCGAGCGGAAAATACCTTCATAAAAGCCGTCGTCACCGAGCAATAGCCGGTGTACGCGCTGAAGGAAAAGACCCGATTCTGCGCCCTGGATCACCCGGTGGTCATAAGTCGAGCTGAGGCTGACGACTTTTGATATCCCGAGCTCAGCCAATTGGCGGGGGTCTGCCCCCTGCCACTCAGCCGGGTAATCGATAGTACCCACACCAATTATAGCGCCCTGTCCCTCCATCAACCTGGGCACGGACTGCACGGTGCCCAAGGTGCCCGGGTTGGTTATGGTTATGGTCGCACCGGCGAAGTCGGTCACTTCGACCTTGCCCGAACGGACCTTGCGTACAAGTTCCTCGTAGAGCCGCCAAAAATGGCGGAAATCCACGGTGTCCGCCTGCTTTATAACAGGCACCATCAATGACCTGGTGCCGTCAGGGCGCTCGAGGTCAACCGCGATACCGAGGTTGACGTGGGCAGGGCGAAAGACTGCGGGGCCGGTACCGGAGCTTTTGGCACCGGCGCGCTTGGCATTGGTGCTCTTCCCCGTCGTGTTGTCACCGTCCTGGCGCGAAGGCCCAGAAAAGCTGGAGTTGATGGCGGGGACGGCCCCGATGGCCTGCACGACAGCCCAGCCGATGAGGTGAGTGAAGCTGACTTTGCCCGCCGTCCCGGTGCGAGCGAGCTGGTTGTTGAGGATCAACCGGTTGACTTCGAGCAGTTTGGCCGGCACCACCCGGAAGCTGGTGGCGGTGGGCACGTCCAGGCTGGAGGTCATGTTGGAAACGACTCGAGCGGCGCTGCCCCGGAGGGGGACTGTCGTGCCCTCGGCTGCGCCAAGGGGGGCGGGCGCCGACGGTTTCTCCTCGGGGGCACGGCCCGGGGCGGTCGCGGTCGTTGCGGCTCGAGGTTCGGAGGGCGGCACGGAGGGGGCGATCAAAGTGGCTACGCCGCCGCCCGCGCCGTTGCCGGCGCTGCCGCCCACCACCGCGTTGTCCGGCGGGCTGTCGACCGCCGCCAAGCCCGCAGGCGCCGACGCCGCCCGAGCGAATGGAGGGCGGCCCGATAGGTTTGCCCCGGCTGGCTTGTAGCCCTCGAAGAATTCGCGCCAGCTCTCGCTCACCGAGAGCGGATCCTGGCGGAACTGTTCGTACATATCGTCCACCAACCACGCGTTGGCACCGAAGTTGTCGGGGCTCGTTTGCTTTGGGTTAGTTGGTTTGGCTTCTGGCACGGTAACTCCACCCTACGACGTAAAGACCCTGGAAGGGCCGTCCCCCCGCCGTGGACGGGCGCAAGTCCAGCGATGCCCGCTCATGTTGGCCCTTCGGTGGGCCGATATAACTATCGTGACTTCCGTTTCCTCCGTCCTCCCCGTTAGCCGCGCCGTCGTACGGTTCATTGAGCCGGGCAACGACGCCGTTTGCGAGCACTGCGGGGAGCAGCTCAAGTTCGTAGCCCGCGCGAAAGGGCGCCAGATCATCGCCAATGTCTACGTGGACGGGCGCTGGGACCGCGTCGAGCACTTCCACGACTACTGCTACGAGGAGGCGGGGGAGCCGTACGGCCAGGCGAGAGCCTGAGCCTCGAGCGCCGGCTCTGACAACCGGCCTGGGCATACCGGCCGGGGCATCCCGGCCTGGCGCCCGTGGCCGCCCGGTAACATCTCCCCGTGGCCGAACTCGGGTTTGATGGGCAAGTAGCAGTCGTGACTGGCGCCGGTGGAGGGCTGGGGCGCCAATACGTGCTGGGGCTCGCCTCTCGCGGGGCGCGCGTCGTAGTGAACGACGTCGGGAGCTCCGTTAGCGGCGAGGGGGCCAGCGAAGGCCCGGCTGAGCAAGTGGCAAAGGAAGTCCGGGAACTGGGTGGCGAGGCGGTCGCCGACACTCACAGTGTGGCTAGCCCCGAGGGCGGAGAAGCGCTCATAAACGCGGCTGTCGACGCCTGGGGGCGCGTCGACATCCTCATCAACAACGCCGGGATCCTGCGCGACAAAGCCTTCCACAACCTGACGCCCGAGCTGCTCGAGCCCGTGCTCGACGTCCACCTGAGGGGTGCCTTCAATGTGACCAAGCCGGCCTGGGTGAAAATGCGCGAAAAGAGCTACGGCCGGGTCCTCATGGCCACCTCGAACTCAGGGGTGCTCGGGAACTTCGGCCAATCGAACTACGGCGCGGCCAAAATGGGCCTGGTTGGCCTAACCCGCGTCTTAGCGGCAGAGGGGGCCAAGTACAACATCAAAGTCAATGCCATCGCTCCTCTGGCCCGCACCCGGATGACCGAGAACCTGCTCGGGCCCCTGGCTGAGAAGCTGTCCCCGGAGCTCGTCGCTCCCGTCGCCATCTGGCTGGTGCACCGGGACAACCCGGTGACGGGCGAGGTTTATAGCGCCGCCGGCGGCCGTGTGGCCCGCTTCTTCATTGGCCTCACCCCTGGGTACTACAACCCCGAGCTCACGGCAGAAGACGTCAGAGACAACTTCGACACGATTAGGGACGAGAACGGCTACCTCGTACCGGCCGGGCCAGTAGACGAGATCGCGCAACTTCTCCAGGTCTTCGGCTCCTAACGAGCTACGAAAGGGCGGTCGTTAAAGCGCGACGCGGTGCACGAGTTCCCAGCTCGTGCCGTCACCGCTCATCACCCGCACCTCGGTCGCCCGGCATTTCAGCGGCAGCTTGGGCCGCAGTTCCGCGGCAGCCTCGGACAACGTGCACCCGACAGCGTGGCCGGCCAGGCCAACAGTCAGATGCGGCACCACCTCAGCGAACTCTCCCTGCCATGGTGGTGTGTCGAAATGGTTGGCCAACAGGGCGGTCAAGCGCTTGAAGGGATCGGCAGGCGACGGACCGAGCCACAGGACTCGCTCGCCGAACCAGCTCACGTTTTCCAGGGAGTACTCGAACGGCTCCTGTTTGGCCAGGAGCTCTGAAAGTTCGTCCAGGTGTTCCTGCTTGATCTGTTCAGGTGCCACCCAGGGCACCACCAGGGTGACGTGAGCCGGCACACCTCTCCGGGCCGACGGGTCGTGGAGCGCTCGCCAGGCGCCGACCAGCGCTTCAGCCTCGGGCACGGGGACCAGCAGGGCGCTCTGGGCGACGTTGCTGTTCGTCCCCACCCGCTGGGCCCCCCGGCGGGCAAGGGTTTCGCGAATGAGGTGAGACAGAGCCCCGCTGGCTCCCGTCGCCGGCGCGGGAGGCCGATTAGAGACCACGTTCGACGCCTCCAGCAGCGAGTGACTGCGCTCTCTTGTCCACCTGGTTCTCAAAACTCCTCTTCCCGAGCCCTTGACACCTTCCCAAAAACCATATATCTGGGCCGGGCCGCGTTGCCATCACCGGCCCGCGGGCCTCGGCTCACCGGCTAGAACTCGTCTAGGGGGCCCGCTCGCCCGAGATGACGCCGGCGCCGAACACCCCGGCCAACTCCATCGGGACGGCCACGTCCAGCTGCGCGTAGGTGCAGCTGGCGGCGTCCCGGTCTGGGCGCCAGCGCCTGAACTGGGCCGTGTGCCTGAGCCGATGACCCTGAAGGTGCTCGTAGGCGGCTTCGACCACTAGGACGGGGCGGAGCGGTTCGAAGGACAGGTCCTTGGCCGCGTTCCACCGGCTGCGCGCCCCTGGCATACGGGCCGCCGTCGTCTCGGGCATAGCCGCCCAAGCGGCCCACGGATGCCCTTCCTCACGGGCTTGGTCGTTACTCAGCCGGTAAGGGAACAGCACGTCCACCAGTTGCCGGCGCTGCTCCGCCGGGAACGCCCCGATGACGCCCACGTGGGCCAGATCCCCGGCCACGTCGTACAGGCCGAGCAACAGCGAACCGATCTCCTCCGCGCCATCGGCAGAGGACCCCTTGTACCACCGGAAGCCGCCAACGACGAACTCGGCGGTGCGTTCGTGTTTGACCTTCACCATGACCCGCTTGCCGGCCACATAGGCGAGGTCCGAGGCCTTGGCCACCACGCCGTCCAGGCCGGCGCCCTCGAAGCGACGGAACCAGTCCTCAGCTACCGCTCGGTCGCGCGTCGCCGGAGTCAGGTGAACGCGGCTGACTGGGTTTGCTTCGCCCGCCTGGGACTCCAACCCGAGGCTCCTCCCGGAGGCGGGCTTAGTCGTATTGGTATCGCGGAAGAGCTCCTCTAGAAGCCGGCGGCGCTCGTGGAAGGGCTGCTCCCGGGCGTCGTAGGAGCCCAGTGCGAGCAGGTCGAAGGCGACGAACGAAGCCGGCGTCCTTCCCGCCAATAGCCGCACTCTGCTCTCGGCTGGGTGGACTCGCTGCTGAAGCGCGTCGAAATCGAGACCGCCCGGGCCGGCCACCACCACCTCGCCGTCCAGGACCGCCTGATCGGGCAGCACCTCCAACAGGGCTTGGACCACCTCGGGGAAATAGCGCGTGAGCGGCAGTTCGTTACGGCTCCCCAGCTCCACTTCGCCACCACTACGAAAGACGATGCACCGGAACCCGTCCCACTTCGGTTCGTAGATGTACTCGCCACTCGGCAGCTCGCGTGCGAGCTTGGCCAACATCGGCGCTACGGGGGGTACGACGGGCAGGTCAGCGACGCTCAACGCGGCCTCCCGGACGGGCCTGACCGGCGTTCACCGGCGGTTCAAGTCTTGCGCAATGGCCGACGCCAAGGGGCTTTGCTCGATATCCTCCAGCGGGGCGGGCAGAGCCAGGCACCAATTGGGCCACTCATCGATGGTACCCGGCATGTTGGGGCGCTCCTCGACCGCCAGTGCATCGTCGAGGGCCGCGCTCAATAGCGCACAGGGTGCCTCGGCCAGAGCGTCGTAGGTGGCACCAATGACTTCCGGCAGCGGGCTGCTGCCGTCGACCCCGGTCCACTCGGTTATGTGGCGCCGAAACGCAGCTGACCCCTCCACGTTGACCTTGACCCCGGCGGCGTGCTGGTCCACCAAGTCCCTGCCCGACCACACCCCGGCGATGGTGGGCAAGTCGTGAGTGGTAACCGCTCCCAAAGCCTGGTCGGGCCAGTCGCCTGGAGGTCGGGGCTCGAACCAGAACAGCTTGTAGGACAAGACGCCGCTGTCGCGTAAAGCGTCTCGGGCGTGGTCCTCGACGGTACCCAGGTCCTCCCCCACGATGTACGCGCCGGCCCGCCACGCCTCGAGGCAAAGGAGCGAGAGCAAGTCCCGCCATGGGTAGCGGACGTAGGTGCCGCGAGACGGCTCCATGCCAATTGGCACCCAGAACAGCCGGAAGAGGCCCATTACGTGGTCGAGGCGGAGCCCACAGACTCGCCGCAGCACCGACCGCAAGGTTTGGATATACGGCTCGTAGGAGCAGGCCCGCAATTTCCAAGGGTCCCACGGCGTCAACGCCCAGTCCTGGCCCCCGGTGTTGAACTCGTCGGGTGGCGCGCCCACGTGCATACGCGAGGCGAAAGTGTCCTGCCATAGCCAGGCGTCGGCCCCTCCCCCGTCGATACCGACGGCCAGGTCGCTCATTAGCCGATCCCCTCTGGATGCGTTATCCAGTTGAGCGTCGCAAATCCACTGCAGCCAAGCGTAATAGCGCTTACGGGACCTGGTCTCGTGGTTGGCCGCGAACCGGGCCACCGCGGACCGGTCGGGCCGGTCGTACTCGGCTGGCCAGCGTTGCCATGGTTGGCCGTATTGTTCAACCAGGGCGCAAAATGTGGTGAAACCATCGAGCGCTTTCCCGCGCTCGGCGATGTAGGCATCGAGGTTCCTGCTGCCGCCGGCGCGCCGCCGCCGTCTGAAGCGGCGAACAATGCTTCAAGGGCTTCAGACTTGAGCGCCCAAACAGCCGGCCGATCGATAAGCCGGTCGGCGTTCAAGGCCCTCGCTTTACCGGCCAACTTGGCCACGACAGGGTGATCAGCCGCACCCGGGACGTCCTCGACCTTGATGTAGAGCGGGTTCAGGAAGCAACGTGAACTCGGAGAGTAAGGACTTGGTTCCGGGACCGGCCTCAGGGCCGTGGCGTGGAGTGGGTTCGACAACACAAAGGTGGCCCCATTTCTCACCGCCCAGTCGACCAACCGGGCCAAGTCCCCAAAATCGCCCATGCCCCAGCTCTCCGTCGAACGGGTGGCGTAGAGCTGCGCCGACCAACCCCACTTCCGGCCGGGTGAGGGGAAGGGGCATCGCTGGGGGCAGACGGCGACGGTCAGCGGGCCCGCGCCAGCCCGGGCGCCGTCGCCCTTGCCGGCGCCGACCGGCTCGAAATGGTGATAACCGAAAGGCAAATCCGGCGGTGGCGGCTCGCCCGGGCCGAGTTCGACCACCCCGCCCTGCTCCAAGAGCAAAGTGCCGGCCGGCAACTCGGGCCACCGTCCGTCGGTCCCCGCCGTCACCAACGGCGCCTGGGGCGGTGGCCCTTCAGGTCCGGCGCCCAGCGCGGCAAATACGGCTGCCAAGGTCTCGGCCGGGACGTCCCTCCATTGCCCCGATACGTCCCAATAACCGGGTTCCACACCCCAGGCCCGTAGTTCTTCGGGGATACTCACGGGTTCTTCGCTCTGGCACGGCAGAGATGAGACATAGCGTGCATACTCTCACGCTTGGCGTGGTCGTGCCCGTCGATGCGCCCGATTTGCAATGACGGCGGCTGGCGCGGCGCGTCGCATTGCTCGGGAGCGGTCCCATTTCAAAAGCCTTATGCGAGTGCGCTACCACTAATTAAGCGGGCTAAGGCCGAAAATCTGGCCGCGGTAGCCGTGGGTGCGGGTCTCGTCCCTCCACCCATACAGACAAGAGATCTGGGTGCAAAGGAATCATCACGTCGCGCTTACTGGCACTTAACTTATTGAAACGCCACGGGAACGGCCCGCTGCACCAAAAAACGGCCGCCAGCCGGCAGGGCCGGCCCTAACCGACCCGCTCCACTTTTCCGAGCCCCAACTGGCGACGTCCACAGGGCCAAGCGGCCTTCGCCAGGCGAGGTTCGCCAGCCGGGGCACGTTGACCCCCGGCCGCGCACGAAGGCCACCTTGGGAACCCCCACGAAATGGGACCGGCGAAGGTTCCTGGAGGCCTCCCTACCGTGAGACCTACGCTCACTACGTGAGGAATGGGCCGGCGGTCACGTTTACCCAACCGGTTTTGGGTGCCCAACCGGCTTCGGGTACCCAACCGGCTTCTGGGGTCGTGATTGGCGGGTGCCGAGTGCTGGCCGGGAGCAGCTCCTGGGCCGACCGTTCGCTCGTCCGTGATGGGAGCTTCTATCCCTCCCGATCGCTCAGCGCAAGACAACGTCTCCTCTACTACGCCACCCGGCTCCCCTTGACCGAGGTAGCCACGACCTACAGGTTCCCGCCCACGCCGGACGTGGCCAAGCGCTGGGTCGCCTCGACCCCGCCCGGCTTCACGATCGATATACGGGCCTGGTCCTTGCTCTCCGGCGCACCCACCTGGCCGGAGTCCCTGTGGGCCGACCTGCAGGGCCATGTCCGGCCGTCCAGACGGGAAGGGGCCAAACTTTACCGCCACCACCTGCCCGCGACTGTCGTGGAGGAATGCTGGGACCGTTTCAATCACGCCGTCCGGCCCCTCGCCGAGGCAGGCCGCTTGGGAGCGGTCGTCGTCCGTTTTCCCTCGTGGTTCCGCCCCCGGCCAGCGGCCTGGAGTGAGCTCATCGAGCTGCCGGCGCGCTTGCCAGGTCTGCCGGTAGCAGTCGAGCTGACCAGTGAACGATGGTTCGAGGGGGACGCCTGTGAGCAGACGCTGGGGCTGCTCGAAGAGTTGGGGTTGTGCTTCGTGTGCCGCGACGGCACCAAGGCTGGGAAACCGATCGTAGCCGCCACCTCTGAAGTCGGCTTCGTTCGCTTCACGGGCGCCCTGGGCGTCCGTTACGGGACGCGGCCCGAAACAGGCGACGCGACCAACGGCGCAAGTGGGGCTCTTCATCCTGGCCCGGCGACAAACTTGGAGTCGGCGCAGGCCGGCGAAATGGCAGCCCCCCAGGGCGGGGTGGGCGCCCCTGTCTCGGGGGAGAGCCTGGGGTGGGGCCCCAGGCGGGCGACACACCATGGTCGTACCGGTACAGTGAGGCGGAGCTGGCGGCGTGGGCGCCCGCCATCAAGGAACTTGCTTCCTGCACGAACGAGGTGCACCTGATCATGGACAACTGCTGGCGCAGCAATGCAGTAGACAATGCGGCCCGCATGCTCGAGCTCGTGGCGCGCTGACCCGGTCGGGATGGGCCGACTCGAGGTAGCCGCCGAAGACCGGACGCGCCTGGTGTGTTGGGATTTTGGCGGCCCCGGGACACCCGTGTTGATGTTGCACGGGACGGGGCTGCACGGCCGCTGCTGGGCCCCGGTGGCAGAATTGCTCGGTGCGGGCTCGAGGCCCTTGGCCCTCGACATGAGGGGCCACGGGGCTTCCGGACGTTCTCCGGACGGCTCGTACGCGTGGGAGCTATTCGCGACGGACGCCCTGGCCGTCCTCGACCAACTAGGTCTTTCGGGCGCCACCGGCCTGATCGGCGTAGGTCACTCGGCCGGTGCCACCGCCTTACTCCTGGCCGAAACGGCCCGGCCCGGCACCTTTTCCCGCCTTTGGCTATGGGAACCTATCATGGCCATTCCGGGCAGCGACTTGACAGCCCGCAACAGCGCCCAGTTCGCGGGCTCAGCCCGCCGGCGACGCGCTCACTTTGACTCTATTGAGGACGCCCGGGCGCACTTTGAAGGCCGCGGCCAGTTCGCCCAGTTCTCTCCAGGATCGATGGACGCCTTCTTGCAGGGAGCGTTCGTTGGGAGCGAACAAGGTGGTATCAGGCTGGCCTGTGACCCCGATGACGAGGCTCGCATGTACGAGGCGGCCCTATCTCACAACGCTTGGGGCCGGCTAGCCGAGGTGCGCTGCCCTACTCGCCTGTCCGGGGGGGGCCGCAGTACTGCCGTCCCTCCCCCGGACCTGGCCCACGTCGTCTCCCGATTACCTGCGGGGGAGATGAACGTGATGCCGGCACTCAGCCACTTCGGGCCGTTCGAGGCCCCGGAGGAGATCGCGGCCGACATAGTCGGCCAGGCCGCGGCCGCTCGGGCGTAAATCTCTGTCTGGCCACCCAGTCCCACAACATGGTCGCTAGGGCTGATTAGCCTTGTCTTGATGTCGTTGCCTTTGCCCGCCTCGCTTACCCCCTCGAAGGTGACGACGTTCAAAGAATGTGCTTTGGCATTCCGCCTGTCCGCCATCGACAAGCTCCCCGAACCTCCCAGCCTGCAGGCCTTCAGAGGTACCGTCGTCCACCGCGCCCTCGAACTGCTCATGTGGGACGAACCACAAGGGGCGCGGACGCTGCCGGCCGCCTTCGGAAAGCTCGAGCGCGCCTTCGACGAATTGCTCGAGAGCGAAGAAGGCGCCGCTCTCGCCCTCGAGGGCCAAGCGCTGGCGGAGCTGGTCGAGGACGCCCACGAATTAGTGAGGAACTATTTCGTGCTCGAAGACCCCAATTCGGTGCGGGTCATTGGGACAGAGCTCAGGCTGCAGGTCGAAATCGGGCTGCCACCAAGGCGGCCCAGAGAAGCAGCCGAAGAGGCCCTCGGCGAGAGTAAGGACGAGAGCCGTACCACTGACCGCGTTGGTCCGGAGGGTGCGCCGGAAAGCCCGGACGGTACCGCTCGGCCTCTTCGTCTCCGCGGCGTTATCGACCGGCTCGAACTCGACGAACAAGGCGAGCTCGTCGTCACCGATTACAAAACGGGCAAAGCCCCGAGGCAGAGCCAAGAGCAGTCGCGTCTCGGCGGCGTACATTTTTATGCCTTTTTGTGCGAACACGTTCTTGGCCACCGACCGGTAAAGGTGCAGCTTTTCCATCTTCGAGAGCCACTGGCCATTGGCAGCGCCCCTTCAGAACAATCGATTAACGGGCTGCAGCGCCAGGCCACGGCGATATGGGCGGCGGTTAAGCGAGCCTGCTTACTCGAGGATTTCAGGCCCAAACCGGGGCCCTTGTGCGACTGGTGTGGTTTCCACGCCTACTGTCCGGCCATGGGCGGCGACCTGTCGTTGGCCCGCCCGGGACATCCGTTGGTGCTCGACCACCCCGGCGGGGCCGAGACGGGACTTCGGTTGTTCCCGCTGGCCGCCTCGTAGTGCCGCTTCGCGGAGGTTCGTCCGGTTGCTCAGCGGGTGAGCCCGTTGTGAGGGAACAGAGTTCTTTGCCGGCCCGCGAGCGGACCTTGCCAGTCGTTGTGGTCGCGTGCGGTCTGCCGGGGGTTGTCCCCGCGCTCGCCCGCCCCGATTTCAAAGCCATCTCCCGCTTCGACACCGCGGTCGACAGTTTCTTCGAGGCCCACCTGAGAGGCCGTCCTGCGCTTGACCGGGTGATGTACGCTGCTAGTGCCGTAGGCGACCACAGCGCTATATGGCTGGCCTTAGCGGCGCTGCAGGGCTGGCGTTCGGGGTCGGGGTGGCGTCCGCTGCTCCGGGCGGGAGCACTGCTTGGCGCTGAGTCGGGGCTTGTCAACGGGTTGGTGAAGTTGGCGTTCCGCCGGGAGCGTCCGGAAAGCACCGACGAGCGCCCGCTGCCCTTGCGGATCCCCCGGACGAGCAGCTTCCCGAGCGGCCACTCGAGCGCCGCCTTCTTCGCCGCCACATTGCTCGGCAACCGCCGTACTCGGCTCATTTACTACGTTTTGGCTTCGATCGTCGCTTCGAGCCGGGTTTACGTGAAGATCCACCATCCTTCTGATGTCGTGGCTGGTGCGGCGCTTGGGGTCATCCTCGGCGAACGTAGTCAAGGACGTCGTCCCATTGCTCCCGCCGAGGGACTGACGGGCCAAGTACCGAGGTCCGCGGAACCGTTTTGCGCTTACGGACGGGAGCGAAGACGAGCGTGCGAGTGTCGACTGACAACAACTCGTGCCCGCTTGGCCGGGCCAAGAGGCCGGCGGCCACCGCTCGCAACCGAGGATTGGGGTTGACTTCGGAACAAAGCGGACGCCATTCCTGGTTGTAGTTGTTATGGCTAACTCTTTCGCAGTCACCTGGGACTACCTCTGCCCGTTTGCCCGCAACGGCCACGAGCACCTTGTCGCGGCGCTCAAAGCGGGAGCGGACTGGGACGTCAAGTTCACATTTTTCTCGCTGTCTCAAGCACATGTGGCCGAGGGCGGCACGCCCGTCTGGGATGACCCCGGGGCGCACCCAGGTGTGCTGGCCGGTCTGGCTGGCGTAGTCGTGCGGGAGCGCCAGCCGGAGCACTTCCTGGATGCCCATCTGGCTCTTTTCGGGGCCAGGCACGACCAGGGTGTCGATCTCCGCGATAGCGAGCAGTTGGCACGGGTGCTCGACACGGTCGGACTGGACGGGCCTCAGATCGTGAAGGAGGCTGGGACCGACTGGGCGGTGAAACTGGCCAGGTCCGAGCACGAAGAAGCCGTACAACGCTGGGACGTCTTCGGTGTGCCGACATTTATCGCCGATGACAGGGCCGTGTTCGTGCGCCTCATGACGAGACCGGAAGGTGACGCCAAGCTGGCCGAAACCACGATCGATCGAGTACTCGACATTTTCGGCGGGTTCCCCGAATTGAACGAGTACAAGTTCACCAAGGTCCCGCGCTGAGGACCTGGCTGGGACCAGCCAAAAACGCCCTGCAACGCCCGGCGAAATCGTCGTCGGGCGCACGATTGTCCAACTGGGTGGCCTGCGGAGACCGCTGTCCAACGCGTCCGGGGCAAACCAGTGGCGCTGACGACAGGAATTATTGTCACAGGTGCCTGGCATCATGAAAGCTATGGAAAAAGACCGCATGACGGGCAGTGACCCACACGAACTCGGCCCCGCCGGGGCGACGGACGACACTGCTGAGGCCGTCGCCGGTTGGCAGCAACAGGCAGCTGATCCCTGGGCCGGCGCCAATCCGCCCGGTCCCGAGTAGCAGCCGGATAGACAGGCCGAGCGACCGGCTCCGCCGCGCCGGGTTGGTAGGTATCGCCCAGGCCCGCGAAGCCCTTGCTGAAGCGGCCCGACGGGCCAAGGAGCGTTCCGAGACAAAAGCTGCCTGATAGCCACCAAGAGCCGGGCCCTGAAGTTCCTAGTGGCCTCGCCCTTTGGAACGAGTAAGCGATCAGGAGCACCGGTAGTACCGTTCGGGGAGTGACATCGCTCGCCGAGGCTCTGGGCCACGAGCCCGACGCAAAACTGCTCATAATCACGTGCGACGACCTCGGCGTGAGCTACGCCACCAACTCGGCTGTCTACGACTCTCTGAGGACGGGTGTCGCCACATCGGCAGGGCTCGTGGTCCCCGGGCCGTGGGCCAGGGAAGGAGCGGCGAGTTACAGGGGTGAGGACATCGGCATTCATCTCACGCTCAATGCTGAATACGACCTCTACCGTTGGGGCGCCGGTCACCCACGCCCCCTCATTGCTTGACGGCGACGGCGGGT
>CAWEBW010000017.1:0-144769 GCA_963807395.1 uncultured Acidimicrobiaceae bacterium | reverse complement strand
GAGCGCGCAAAACCGCAGGTCAAGGGGTAAATTTCTTGGTACCCCTCCTGGGTCAACCCGACAATCTCCGCGCGGTCGATCGGCTGTTTCGCCTGGCGGTGGCAGGTCGGAAGTTTTTCACAGCGCTTAGGGACCATCTAATAACCCACTACCCCGACTGGCCGACTAACGACTGCGTGACGGCCCAGTGATTTGGGGAGTTCTGGCTCCCCAAGGATGACGCCGACGGCGGTGCTCCCATGCCTCAAGCGCCCGAGCTGGTTGCGCGCGACCGACACGTGGGCGGCGCGGTGGCGGCAAGGCCCGAAAGACGTCAGCAGGTCTAATAGCTCGATGCTTCGGGGTTTGAGTCCATCCACACGCCCCTGGCTGCACGCAAGGAGTGAGTGGAACCGGCTCCCAACCAGGGTCGGTCCCGAAATGGGGCGATAGCAACGCCGAAGATAGCCCCGATGACGGCCCACCCCATTTGCTTGTTCGTGAAGGGTGAACACTGCAGCGGGACACGTGGCTAGACCTTGCCGGCTCGCAGCAGGTCCCGTCGGTATACGAGGTAATTCGCGCCCACCCGGCCACCCAGCTTCTCGCCTGTCCGCCGGGACGGCCAATTGTCATCGAGCACATGACCGTAGTTCACGTAAGGAGCGCCGCGATTTACTAACTCGAGGTAAGTGCGAGCGGCGATGGCCAGGTTGAGGCCGGTACCCCGGGCGCTTTCGAGGACGGCGATCCCGAACCAGTTGAGGTGCTCTTCGGCCAATAGCTGGCGGTCCCCGACCAGGCGCACTTGGCTAGAGGCAAACGGAAAACAGAGTGTCACCCCGACCGGCTCGTCGCCCCGGTAGGCGACCACAGAGGTCTCATGGGCACCGACGGGCTCCCATTCGGCGAACCCGTGCTCCCACTCAGCCAGAGAGCTCGCGGGACAGCCCCAGTGGCGGGAGAACGCTGTCTCCCAGACCGACCAGAAGTCCTCGACTCGACGCAATTTGTCCGCCTCGGAAAAGCTACGGACGCGGAACCCTGAGGCTTCGGCGGCCCGCAGCATTTGCTCCCAGCGCTCGACCAGCTCCGGTGTCACCTGGATCTTGTAGTCGACCAATCGCCTTTCCACATCAAAGCGAGCCTCTGCGAGGAGCGAGTGATAGTAAGGGGGATTTTGACGCATGGCTGGCGACGGCAGCAGTTCGTAAGCATCGATGGTGAAGGGCCAGTCAACGCCGTTCCCCCCAAATCCGGTGCGGGCGGCTTCGAGGCCCTGGGTCCTCAGCCAGCCACAAGCCTCATCCATAAGGGCCCTGACTGCGTCGGCGCTACCGGGGAGCGCCTCGAACAGCACAACATGCCCGAGGGGCTCGTTCCAGCGTCCGATGTAGTGCTCGTCTACAAGCGCAGCGGCTCTGGCGACGATCCGCCCGCTTGACCGCGCCACCAACGGCAAGGTACTCCGGCCTGCCGCGGTGCCCTCCCTTTGAGCAATGGGACCAGGTCTCCAGGGGTAGTCACCCAATGGGCCGGGCGTTGGGCGTAGACCTCGTTCGCAAAGAGCAAGAACTCGGTCAGCTCGTCATCGCTGGCGGCCCGGCCGATCGTCAAATGCGGGCTTGTCACCTGGCCAGTATGGCAATCGGCCCCGCAGTCCGCCTCCAGCTGGCCGACTGGCCACCCGGGCCCCCCTTTTGATGGAGGTCGGGCCCACTCTTGTCCCGGCCGGCGCTGGTTCTGCAGTGCCACCGTTGGCGCTGGGGATGTCGCTCCGAGAAACCCTGATCATCTTGAGCGCCAACGGCCCGCTCAGCGCGATTGGACCCTCGAGCCAGCTCAGTCAGAGCCAGGCCCGCCGGCCTCATGACGCTCTTGGTCGCGTATCTCACGCAGTTCCCGCAGCGCCTCGCGGTCCTTGGGGCGGCCTGCTCGCTCTTTGGCGGCGATGATGTCGTCGATGCTGGCCGTGCGGATCACGAACCCCTCGCCTTGGAACACAACTGCTCGCTGGAGCAACTCCTCATAAGGCACCAACCGACCGTCAGTAGCCTCCAGGCCGGCCAGCACGTCAAAGGGTCCAGCATCGGTCATCCAGGTCGACATACCGGCCGCCTCCAGCATGGCGGCGTCAAGGCGCACCGGCAAGAGCCGGGCTTCGGCATCAGTCATCCCACCCACGCGCAGCCGAGCGTTCAGCTCTCGCAGGGCATCGGCGAGGCGGTCCAGGTTGCCGCGCTCTCGTCGTACGACGCAGTCGATGTCGTCGGTCGGCCTCTCGGCGCCGTACGCAGTGGCGGCGGCTCCGCCAACCAAGAGGTACTCGACGCCATGGCGGTCGAGGACCTCGATCAGGTGCCGGAGATCGTGACGGGCGTCAGGCTCGGGCATCGGTGCCGGCGGCCTTTTCAGCCCGCTGGACATCGACCTCAGCTAGCCACTCCATAACGGCCTCGCGTGAGTCAAGGCGCCGACCGTCCCAGAGGACCGTCACGTCGTCCGGGGTCGGGGGCGCTGCATGGCTCATACGCTCGATAACTTCCTCGGCGCTCTTCGCACGCGCCAACACCATGCGCCCTAGCGTACCGCCCGCGGCTTTGACGAGGACCACGTCGTTGAGGTGCCGAGAGGGATTGCACGCGTGAGCGCGAAGGGGTGCCACGTGGTGCAAGCTGCACTGGCTGAGCTCAGGCCCTGGGTGCACCCAGGCGGGGGAAGAGGAGGGGCGGGCCTGAGGGTCGTGGCAACAAGGGCCAAAGTGCGACTTCGGACGGCGTACATTTGAGTGCTTACCCGAGCTTTTTGGGAGTCATAGCTCGTGGCCAACCTCCGTAGCGGCCACGAGCTCGGGCCACCGCAAGCCTGGCTGGGGTGGCTCCTCGCGTCAGCTCTCGCTTGAACTTGGCCAACGCCGCGAACCGATGGCAAGTCGAGCGCGGCGTCGGGGAGCGAGCGGCATCCGCGGGACGGTCGCTCGGAGGTTCGGCGCACAACCCCCACGGCACCCCTTATACCCGTTCTCGATGCCCGCGCCCGCCCGGGCTAATTATCCTGATTTCTTACACCATCTAATTGAGCACCTGTCGCTCGTTGGCGACCAGCGTGTCAAGGGGATTGCACAGCGCATGAGCAAAATAACTACGGATCAGAAGGTTGGGGGTTCGAACCCCTTCGAGCGCGCTAGCTAGATAAGAGCAGGTCAGAGCCTATAAATCCTTGACGGTCACATCCTCGGCATAGAGCCTCCTCCCGGAGCCCAACAATCTGACGTCTACAGCGACGGGATCCGAGCGAGGCGGCCATTAGACCGGCGGGTCTTCAACCCCAGGCTTGGAGGAGCAACTCGGCGCCGTCTGCTAGTTCTCGCACCACCTCTGCCGCTGACTGTACTCGGACCACTTTGCTGACGGACTCGCCGGCGTAAAGCGCCATGGCTGAGATCTCGCCCGTGGTGTTCTTGGTCGGACTTGGTACGGCGCCCTTCGGGATGGTCATTCTTGTTGGCCCTATGTCCATCTCGCCTACGCTCTCACCCTTGTAAGTCTCCGCCGCTGCTACCGCGGATCGTAGAGCCCGGTGAGGGGCGTGGGGCCACATGCCGGAGAAGGCCGTGGTAATGACTGTGTCCACGGCCGAGGCGCCGATCAGCGTCTGGATGTAATCCGGGTGTGAACCGGACTCGGTGGTT
This sequence comes from uncultured Acidimicrobiaceae bacterium, assembly GCA_963807395.1. Classification (GTDB taxonomy): domain Bacteria; phylum Actinomycetota; class Acidimicrobiia; order Acidimicrobiales; family Palsa-688; genus Fen-671. The sequence goes on along the minus strand of CAWEBW010000017.1, from coordinate 141,099 downwards.
GCGACGAAGCGCGTTCCCACCCGCACGCCGGCCGCCCCTGCCGCCGGGGCTGCGGCCATGGCCCGGCCACTGCCGATGCCACCAGCCGCCAGCACCGGGACGTCGACCGCGTCGAGGACCTCGTCGAGCAGAGCCAGAAGTCCCACAGCCCCGCGCAGGTGGCCGCCTGCCTCGTTGCCATGAGCCACCACGAAGTCGCATCCAGCCTGCACCGCCGCCCTCGCCTCATCGGCCGATCCCACCTGCCAGTCGACCAGCGAGCCGACGGCGTGAACACGTTCTACTAATCCGGCCTGGGGGTCGCCATAGAAGGATCTGGCTTGCAGCGCGCTCGACCTTTTGGGGCGTCACCGCATGTACGTGAGCTTGGAGCTTCGAAAAGCGGAGCCGTACCTCGTCGAGTCGCTGCGCAGGGCCGGAGCGGCCGATTTACCACTCGTCCGGCTGCAGGTGCTGCATCAGTTGGCCTTTCACGACCTCCTAAGGGGCGCGGGCCGAGCCAGGATCGAACAGGGACGCATGCTCGGCGAGGAGCTCGGCGCGTTGGCCCTGACGGCGGAGTTCGACCACACCCTGGCGACCTACCACACCATCGCTTACGAGCTCGACGCCGCATCGATGGCGTTAGATAGGGCGTTGGAGGACGCACGCCGGTACCGCCTCCTGGAATTGGCGACGCTCGCTACAGGCCTTCGCGCCACCATCACAGCGATGAGAGGGCAACGTCGGGATGCCGAGCGCAGGTAGCCGAGACGCTCGCCACTGTCCATGATCTCGGGCCGCTAACACGCGCCTTTCTTAGTGGCACCCCTTTGGTGGCAGCGGCGTTGGCTGATGACGATCTGCCCAATGCCGTTGGGAGGGTCTCAGACAATCGCGCCCTGCTGCCATCCGACCGGGTCCTCTTTCAACCCCCGTTTTTCGGCAGCTTCTACGGCTTGGCCGCGGTCGTTCGTGCAGCATCTGGGACTTCAGAGTTGGCCGAGGGACGCGACTGGGTCGAGTTCGATGACATCTTTATGCATTCGAGCTTCTGTGTCGCCGCGGGATCGTCGCTGGCCGTGCGGGTGACGCAGCCAGGGCAGTGGCACTGTTCGCCGAGGGCGACGACGGTCTTACCCAAGTTCCCTGGTTTCGGGCTCTTTATCGCCGTTACACGGCGGAGGCCGCGCTCGCCGACGGATGGACCGATCCCACCTCATGGTTGGGCCAAGCCCAAGAGTTCTTCGAGCACTCTGGCAACGAGCCTTTGGCGCGAGCGTGTCGCTCTTTGCTTCGGTTGTCCGGTCCGCGGATACCGCGCCGGCACGTTGTCGTGCTTGGTGGTCGCTTCGACCGAGCAGAACTCACCGTACGTGAAGCCGACGTGCTTGCTTTGCGGGCCGAGGGACTAACCAACAAGGAGATCGCTGCTCGCCTCTATTTGTCGTACCGAACGGTCGAGAAGCACATCGAGCGCATCCTGTCCAAGACGGGCGCGATGAACCGAACGGTGCTGGCTAAGGTCACGATCGAGCATGAGACATAGTCCCCGAGCGGGTGAGCCGTCACGTACGCCCCGTCTTGCGGGCTCATGACCTGGGGCAAGGTCTCAGGCCAAATCTCGACCTTCCCCCGACATAGTTGTCGTGCGCCACGTTTTGGCCCACAACGGGCCTGACGAGCAGCGGATCCTCGACCACCTCTGCCAAACTGGTCAGACCCGGAGGCTGTCTGTACCTGGTCGACGCCAATGGGACCGCGGTGAGGATGGCTGAGCGCCGACCCAGATCTGGCGGACCTCAGCTACAGGTACATCGAGTTCCACGAGCGCCGGGGCAACGATCTCGAGGTCGGGCTGCGGTTGGGCAAATTGCTGAGCCCTGCTCGGCTTGGCGTCGCCACCCACGAGGGCCGCTCCTCCACTATTTCCGCGCCGCCCGGGCGCCGACCGCCACCGTGGGCAGCACGAGGCGGCAGGGTGGCAGAGGAACGGGCGACCGCACAAGATGTCGCCCGCCGGCCCAGCGAGACTGGTGAGTTTAGGAGGCCTTCGCCAGGTACTCCTCGACGGCATCGTCCGGGACGTGAGCGATGCCATTCACCATGACGTAGCGGATCTGCCGCTCGCGGACCAACCGGAGGAGCTCCTTCGTCGGCACGCCAAGACGCCGAGCGGCTTCAGATGCCCTAAGGAGTTCAGCGGCCATGTCCACCTCCAGATGGGTGATCGAAACCTAGTTTACGGCTGAGCCCCGCGATCTGGTGTTCGAGCTGCGCCACGACGGCGAGGTGATCGGTGTCGGCAAGCGCGTCTCGCGCGTCCTCGAGGGCAGCCAGTAAATCCAGCGATTCGTCAAGGTCGTAGCGCACCTCGTCGGGCGGCCCGCCTGATTCCATTACTTCACCATAAACGCCGACTGTGACCGCGGAAGCAAAACGCCAGGAGCGGGATGGGGAAGGTAAGTGGGCCGACAGGCATCTGGCTGCTCTGCGCTTGCAGGACGGGCTGCAGCGTCCCGCTCGCGGACCAGCCGTAGCGATGCCGCGAGGAACTGCTAAGAGGTCCCAGGGGACAGGACGAGTGAGTAGCGACGTTATGAGCCGGTCTCGACAACCCAGCCTCCAGCTCCACAGCGGTCTACCACTCCGGTTAATCGGGTGGCGGAGACCGCCACGCCACCACGGAGGGGGGGCCAGTTCCACGCGCAGACCGCTCTGGTTTACAGAATTCGTGACGTCATAAACGGTGCAGTATTTAGCTGATAAACCTAAAGTAGCCGGCCCTCGCCGAGAAGCCGGTAGATGGCATCGTGCCCGACATCGAGGTAGGGGGCGGCCACCCGGGGAGACCGCCGGCGGTCGCACGGGCGGACTTGCCGTGGTAGTCACGCTGACTCCTTTTGGATTAGAGGGTCGCGACAAAGGAAAGGCCGGCATCCGGGGTCCATGCGTGCAGCGCTGCCAGGTGGGTGGCCCAGGCCATCAGCCCGCTCGGTCCATGCGACATAAGACGAGCTGGGGTCGGAACCGGTCTTGTCGACCACGCCGACTGACCAAGACCCGATGTGCAGCACCCGCTCATCGATGCGGCCGTCGGCCCTGAACAGGTGCAGAGGGTTAGCCATGATTAGCTTCTCTCAATCATTACCCCGTATCGATGATGTTAGCGCATGTTACAGTACTCCTTCACGAGTTAGCTGTGATTAGTTTTAGGCGCGCTCCTAGGTACAGATGGCGCCAAGTGGACTACCGACCTGAACTGTCCGCGGACCCGGGGCCACGAGCCCGCTGCGCCAGCGCCCGGGGCCAGGGGCTGTCCCGCTCTGCCGGCCATCGGCCCATTGTGGGTGAGTTGCATGTCCCTGCTACTTCGCTGTGCCGGCTCGGTAACGCGGCGCGAACTGTTGGTTTGGCGGCTCCCGCAGGTCGAGAAAAGGCGTGGTGGACCGACCGAAGGTGACCTCGGGCTGCTCGTGAGACGACCTCACGAGCAGGTGCGCGACGGTCGCCTCAAGCGGCCAGGCTGAAAGGCGGGTAGCGGTCGGTGAGGAAACCGACGTAGGCCTCCGCCCGGAGCGAGTAGCGGTAGGCGCTCACCAAGAAGCCCCGGATGCCCTCGGGGTACTCACCGTTGAACAACACGGCCAAAAAGCCAACTACGACACCAAAAAGGGCGAGGACGTACAGGGCGGCCAGCACGAAGTACTGGGGGATGGCCAGGCCCACTTGTACAGCGGCGCCCAGCGCTTAAGGTGTTCGGGATAGGCCAGGCTGAGCGAAGTGTGGGGCTCGGCGCCGTCGTCGTCGGAGGACAGGGCGAAGTCGAATGGGGGTATTCCCCGTGCATGAAAAATGCGTAGCTCATGGCCCGCCATTCATAGCGGTAGGTCATGACGATGGCGTCGAAGAGCGGTCGTGGTACTTGCTCGGTGAACATTACCGTAAAGAAGCTGATCAGGGTCAGTACCTGGCGGAAAGTCCGCAGGGCATAGGCGATCATCAGGTGGGGTACAGCCAGGAGCCACTGTACGAGGGGGCGCCAGCGGGTGATGTGCCGGTCGGCGCGCAGCTCGAGCTGCAGGGGGTAGGTGGCGGGCATAGACACGGTTTCTTCTTCGTCCAGGCCGCCTCGGGGACGGGGCGGCAAGTCTTGCGCGGTCAGGTTCGCGAGTACCGGCCGCGCTGCGCGGCCGGTATTCGCGGTGTTCGGCGGGCCTTTCAGCTTGCGTGGACGGCACCTTCTTTCTCCAGGGTCTGGTACACGGCTCCGGCCAGGTCGGCCCCGAATTCATCGTTGCCGGCCGCGGTCGCGCTGTTGACGGCGAGCGTTGCCATGGCCGCGCGGGCGGACCGGTCGCGGAAGACGCTAACGGCGATCAGGGCGAGGTTGCCTCCTGCGGCAGCTCCGATCGTGGTGGTGACGAGCGCGAACAGCCCGGATGTCGCGGTGAACCCGAGCCACCCTCCGAGCAGGGCGCCGGCGGTTGCGGCCAGGAGACCGAGTGATTTGGTGGCACGGTCCCAGTCGCGGTGAGCCCAGGCCAGGTAGAGGCCCAGCGCGATCGGCCCGCTGGGGGCGAGGATCCGGAGCAGTTCGCTGCTCAGGGACAGCGCGGGCCAGAGCGTCAGGACGACTAGGGCTGCTCCGAAGAAGCCGCCGAGCCCGAGCACGAGCGGGACGATGGTGCGGACCACGACGCTGGTCTTGCGCCCTGCGGAACCGTGCTTGCGTACCCGGAGCGCCACCCAGAGCAGCGACAGGGCAGCCAGGACGACGAAGCCGATCACTGTCCCGAGGATGTCCTCGGCAACCGCTGTCTGCCTGGACGACGTGGCGAAGCTGACCTTGTTCGGGGTGTAGCGGGACGTGTCGACCTGGCCGGTGGCGTAGAACGTGGTCAGCAGCTGCGTGCTGGCGCTCGGCTCGTAGGCCCAGAAGTCTTCCGCGTGCCCGAGCCCGGACAGGATGACCTGGTGCCCGTTGGGGAGGTGCGGCAGCAGCTCCTTGGTGGCGTTCTGGGCCGGCGTTTGGAAGTCGAGCGTGCCGCCGATGAGCAGCGTCGGGACGTTCGAGTTCGGCACGCTGGTGTACTGGTCCTCGCCCGGGTTGGCCGGCCAGGAGTGCACCAGGCCTCCTGCCCCCCAAATGAAGTCCGCCAGGGGATTGCCGATGATCGAGCCCCGGTCCGCGCCGGAGCTGTAGTAGCGCTCGACGGGCTGCGCGTCGGCCATCCCGATGCTGGCAAACTCGCCCCAGACGAACGACGTGGGGAGGATGAGCCCGGCCATCTCCGATAGCAGCCAAAAGCCGCTCGGGTCGCCATGCGCGGCGGAGATCCACGAGTCGAGGGTGTTCGGCCCGGCCAGTACGCCACCGCCTCCGTAGGTCTCGTCATTGAGCCCGAGGAACGTCCCGACCAGCACGTTGCCCCGCTTGATCGGCAGGAAGTACCACCGGCTCGGCATGTGCGCCGCCGTGTGCTGCATGCTGGCGGCGAGGTTGGCGGTGCGGGTCCGGCAGGCAGGATCCTGCGCGCACAGCGCCGAGTAACTCGCGATCCCCTGATCGATCTCGGTACCGTTGTAGAGGAAGTTCCCGGGCGGGTTGACCCCGATCATGGCCGAACTGTCGACACTGTTCGGGTACATCCACGAGTAGATCATGGCGAGACGGGTCCCGGCGCTCTCGCTGAGCAGGTCGATGCGCTGGTAGCCGAGGGCGACGCGAGCGGCGTCGATGTCGGCGGCCTGCTCCGCCATCGTGTAGCCGGCGAGCTCAACGCCGTCTCGCTCAAGCCGCTTCGCGCACGCGGCGAAGGCCTGGGAGTACGCGCTCAGCGACGCTTTGCCGAGGAGGTAATCTCCGGATTTCTCCAGCGCCGCCGTCACCTCGGGGCAGTTCAGCACCGAAGAGCCGTCGACGCCGCGGTAGCCGACCATGACGACATCGTGCTGGGCGGCCAGGCGGCTCGCATCGGGGAACGTCATGTTGGTCACGCCCGGGCCGCCGTTGAGCCGGAAGATTGGCGCCAGCGGGTGGGATGAGCGAGCTAGGACCCGGGTCACCGGCAGCGCGATCAGGCGCGACCGGGGGTCTGCCCGGTTCTCGGGCACGACGAGCGTCCCGCAGTCGGCGCGGTAGGCGCCGTTCTCGGTGGGATAGGTGCACGGGTGCATGGTCAGCTGGCCGGCGTGCGCCCCCTGCGGGACCGAGGCCGTTCCCGGGCTGGACGAGGCGCCCAGGTAGGTAAGTCCCGTCAATAGGACGATGGTCACCAGCAGGCCCGCGATCCGTGCCCAGGTGAATGCCCGTGGTCTTTGGGCCGGTACTGGTTGGTCGACTGCCACGGTCTTGCCGTAGCGCTTAGTGAGATGCCTTGCCTCGAACATTGGTCTTCCTTTCGTCGTGCTTCGGTGTTGCGAACAGCGTGCGCCCAGCGCCTGAGGTCGGACTGCCGTGTCACTGAGGCCGGCACCTCAGCGCGGTCGTGTGGAGGCTGCTCAGGCGCCGGCGCGGCGGTCCCCGTAGGGTTGTGGTGTGGGGGTGAGGATCTTCGGCGAGTTCGAGGCACTGGAGAGGGGCGTGCCGATGCCCGTCCGAGGCGTCAAGCAGCGGGTCTCACCGACTAGCGCTCCAGCGGGGAACCCCGTCAGCGCCGACCGGCGGATCGAGGCTCTCTGGGGTGACCGCCAAGTGGCCAACGCAGCCAACGCCCTGCAGGCCCAGATCGGCCAGCTTGCGCCGGACGCTCGGAGCGTCCGCGGTCGTCACCTCTGAAGCCGGCTATGCCCTCGGCATCGGTCCGGACGACCTCGATGCGGCCCGCTTCGAGCAGCTGGTGGCCAAGGGACGGGGTCTGCTCGAGGAAGGGGAAACGGTCCTGGCCTCATCGACGCTGGGCGAAGCCCTCCAGCTGCGGCGAGGAGAGCCGCTCAACGAGTTCGCGTACGCAGGCTTCGCTGATGCCGAACGAGCGCACCTGGATGAGCTCGCCCTTGTGGCCACGGAGGCCCGGGCCGAAGCTGACCTGGCGCTGGGCCGTCACGGCGAACTCGTGGGCGAGCTGGAGGCGTTGTGCCGGGAACACGCTTCGCGAGCGGGTCTAGGAGCTGCTCATGCTCGCCCTGTACCGGGCTGGACGCCAGGCCGAAGCCCTGCGGGCGTACAGCAAAGCCCATGACTATTCGGAATATACACGTCCGCCATCATTTCGGCCGGGTCGAGATCGTCGACCGGGATAGCGGTGCCCAACTGGGTGGCGGTGCCGGAACACCTCGACATCACGTTAGTGGCGGGGAAGGTAGCGGACCTCGACTGTTTCGCCGACGTAGCCGCACAGCTGGGCGCAGTTGTATGCCCTTAGGCTTGACGCTGACCAACGTCTGGTCACCACCCGTTCGACTCGCGGCCAGCAGCAGATGGCGGAGACGTCCGGGCCCCAGGATCTCGATTGGTGTGGGATCGGCGCACCACCGCTGCTGGGGTGTTCTGATTCCCAGAGCCGTAGCGGCTGCGACCTTCGGGAACTGCAGTGTGAAGGTTGCCGTCATTCAGCGCGCCGGGCAGGGCAGAAGTAGTGCGGTTCTTCGAGAGGGTTGACCGCTACACGCGGTGTCAGCCGTGCGGCGCGCCAGCGGACGATCTCCCTCTGCACCGCGATGGTCACCGCCAGGTACAAGAGGATGCTGGAGGTCCCCAAGGGGATCTGGGTGGAGTGCTCGACAAGGGCGTCCAGCGCGAAGTGTGCGGCCAGGGAAACCAGCCACACGCAGCGGTGAACTTCGTTCCATGTCGCCAGGCCGAGCCGTCCTCGGCCCGCCATATCGTGACGGTGACCGCTCGGATCGCCCCCATTCCCGCGCCGGAGAGCAGCGAGAGCACCGGCCACGCGACCGTGGCAACGGGCACGGTGTGGTGGCCGATGGCGGTCTCGATTTCGATGAGGCCCCGACCTCCTTGACCCTTCGCATGCCACACGCGCTCAAGCAGGCCGGCGCAGCCACGCAGTACCTCCTGCCCCTCCTTAGTCAGTGTGCCCGTCTGGACTTTACGTCGGTTTCCCACGGTCATCACGACCCCCATGGAGCACGGCTTTGACAACATCGGCCGGGGGACCGACCACCCGCCCAGAAATAGGCGTGGGCGCCGCCCTGGGGCGCCAACACCCTGGAGTAACGGGCGCTCGTTCCACGCGGACTGCAGCGCGCTCTCGCGTTGCCGAGTATCTAAAGAGTCCTTTTAGGGTGTCAATCAACGTAACCGACGGGGCTGTTTGGGTGCGGCCCCCCGACATCGCGTGGCACGTTGGAGCGACGGTCATGCGCCCAGGATCAGTAGCCTGCGGGGGCGTGTCGGTGCTGGCATCGCCAGATCGAGCACTCTGCGGACCGAACCCGTCAACCATTTCGGCCCAATTGGTGGGCGAACGTTTTTTCCGAGGCCGCGGGATTTCAGCCAGCCTTGCGTCTCATACGGCGATGACGATCTTGCCTCGAGCATGACCCTCCTGGAAGTACCGGATGGCCTCGGGAGCCTCCCTGAGCGGGAACGTCCGGTCGATGGCCGGTGTGACCTTCCCTGATTCGATGAGCTCTCGGAGAACAGACAAGTCGGCGCCGTTCTCTTTCGCACCGAGGATGCCCAGCTTCTGGCTCACCAGCGGGGACAGCATCATCGCACGGAGCTCGCGGTCGAAGCCGACCAGCCACCGCCCGTCGGTCTCGCCTCCGACGATAACGAGCCGTCCAACTGGCGTAAGAGCTCGACGGAGGCGTGACAGCCGGCTGTTGCCCCCGATGTCAAGGATGGCGTCGTAGCGCCGCTCGCCGTCGACGAAGTCGTCGCGTGTGTAGTCGATGACGTGATCGGCGTCGAGGGCCCGGACCAGGTCCATCTTCGCCATGCTGCACACGGCGGTGACCTCGGCATCGAGGCCCTTGGCGATCTGGACCGCGAACGTCCCCACACCGCCCGAGGCGCCGATGATCAGCACCTTGTCTCCGGGTTGCACCTGGGCGCGGTCACGCACACCCTGCAAGCGGTGACCCCGGAGACGGGGACCGCCGCCGCCTCCTGGAAGGAGAGGATTGCCGGCTTGAGGGCGAGCAGTCCGACTTCAGCCCGGGCATACTCGGCGAATGAGCCGTCACAGGTGCCGTAGACCTCGTCGCCCGGCTTGAACTCGGTCACGTTCCGGGCGACGGCCTCGACGGTGCCCGCCAGGCTCCGGCCCGCGTTGGGGGGGTTAGGCCGGCGGAACCCGAAACCCATGGTCCGCATGAGCTTGGGCAGACCGGTCATCAGGTGCCATGTACCCCGGTCCACGCTCGCCCGCACGCACCCGGACCAAGACCTCGTGGTCACCGATAACCGGCCGGTCGATCTCCGCAAGCCGGAGGACGCGCTCGGGTGAGGAGCCATATTCAGTTTGGACAATCGCCTTCATCGTCTCGGCGCCGGCGGGCCCGGGTGTCGGCTCGATCGAGTGATCGAGCATTGAGGTCTTCGTCACCTCATTTTTCGCCGTCATCGTCCTGCTCCAATCGAGACGGCGTGGGAACCCGAGCCGCACAATGCGATCCGGCGTCCCCGGACCACAAGCCAAAGTGCGAACACGAACTCACCCATGCCCGTGATCGCGGAGACATCGGACGAGGAGCCTTGCACGAGTGCCCGGACGACGGTGTCGAAGACATAGCCGAAGCCAGCGATAGCGAGCAGGAGACCGAGCAGCTTCGGGACATAACCCGATCTGTAGGCCATGTAGGCCAGGACAAACAAATTCAGACCGAAGAGGACGAGCCCGGCGTCCCAGATGTTGGTGAAGGTGTTTATGTGCCGTAATGCCTGGGTGTGCACCCGGAGCGCTTCCACGAGCTGGCTGATGGCAACCATGAAGACCACGGCGTAGGCGATGCGGAGCCCTGCAGCGAGCCTCGAGAGGCCTGCGCTCACTGGCTTGAATACGCGGTACAGAGCGCATGCGACCACGACATCGAGCGCGGCCACGACGTACAGGCTCAGAATGCCGAACCCGAACAAACCCTCGTGGCCCGCGAGATTCGTCGACGTCCGTGCGGCATTCGCAGGAACGAGGACCCCCTTTACGGCAACGCGGTACCCAAAAGCCGAGAGCACCGACATGGCCAGGAGCCCGACTCCCGCGGTAGTGCTAGCTTTACGAATCGAGTTCCTCTTGTCCGAGAGTCTCGGGTGTCAGGCCGAGGACCATACGCATGGTGGTCGACTTGCCGGCGCCGTTGGGGCCGAGGAAGCCGGTCACCCGGCCGGGCTGGACGACGAAGAAGACTTCATCGACCGCAGTCGTGTTGCGGTACCGCTTGGGCCCAGCTGGGCGACGTCGTCGACAAACTGACCACCGCCGGCTTTTGTGACGCGGCCTTATATGTCCTCGACGCCGCCGACGATATCCTGGCCTTCAGCGCCTTCCCGTCGAGCATTGGCCGAAGATCCGTTCCAATAACCCGCAGGTTATCGAAAGGCTTAACAAAGAGGTCCGTCGTCGCACCGATGTCGTGGGTATCTTCCCGAACCGCCACGCCGTCACCCGCCTCCTCGGTGCCTTGCTGGTCGAGCAGAACGACGAATGGATCGTCGGGAAACGCTACATGGGCGCCGAAACTCTTGCCGCCCCCCGGACCACCAGCCCATCGGCCGCTAACCCCAGGCCAGCTATAGGAGCCGCCGCTGGCTGACCCCGCCCCACACCCAAACTTAATATGACGCCGGGCCACCAGTTATACGCACACGCCGATTTATCAGCTAACCAAGCCAAGAAACCCTTTATACAATTACTATTCTCTGATACGGTCGTAATCAAGTGTGATTAGCAACACGCTAATCACTCAGGTTGATGCGAGGACGGCAACCTCGTACACCACCCGTTGGGACTTGACCCTTGTGGAACGACCTTGTCGGCAGCACGAGTACGCGCCGGGATTGCTGCGCCGAGGATGGCGCCACCCGCTAGGGCCGCGCCGACGAGTGCTCGGTTTCCCTCACTGCTCTCTCTTGTGCCCTGGCTCATCAGCGCGGGTCGGGCACGTGCCGCAGACGGCCTATCGGCCGTTTCGCCTAGCTGGCCCGCTTGCTCTGCTGTCGCACTGTGCCCCGGTCGGCCCATTGCTGGGCGCGCTGCTGAAAAACGAGCTGCTCCGAGTCGAGGTCGCCGTAATCTTCCGGCGCGATTTCCAGGCTCGGCACCCTGCTCAAAATGTCTCGGATCTGCGGGCCGGTCATGTCACCGACCTCTCTTTTTGCCGTCGACGAGGATTGAGCCCGAGTTGGGGGCGTCCAGGCCCAGGACCATACGCATGGTGGTGGAGTTGCCGGTCCCGTTGGGCCCGAGGAAGCCGGTTAGCCGGCCGGACGACGAAGGAGACGTCGTCGACTGCCACGGTCTTGCCGTTGCGCTTAGTGAGATGCCTTGCCTCGATCATTGGTCTTCCTTTCGTCGATGCTTCGGTGTTGCGAACAGCGTGCGCCCAGGGCCTGAGCTGGGACTGCCGTCGCGCTGAGGCCGGCATCTCAGCGTGGTGTTGAGGCTGCTCAAGCGAGGCGAGGGCGGCGGCCGTAGGGTGGCGGTATGGAGGTGCGGTTCTTCGGCGAGTTCGAAGCGACGGAAGGGGGCGTGCCGGTACCGGTCCGCGGTACCAAGCAGCGGGCCGTGCTCGCCTTACTGGCGCTGCAACGCGGGCGGCCCGTCAGCGCCGACCGGCTGATCGATGTGCTGTGGGGCGAGGAGCAAATCGCCAACACGGCCAACGCCTTGCAGGCCCAGATCGGCCAGCTCCGGCGCACCCTCGGCGCCACGGCGATCGTCACCTCTGAAGCCGGCTATGCCCTCGACATCGGCCCGGATGACCTCGATGCGGCCCGCTTCGAGCAGCTGGTGGCCAAGGGACGGCGCCTGCTCGAGGAAGGGGAGACGGCCCTAGCCTCATCGACGCTGAGCGAAGCCCTCCAGCTGCGGCGGGGAGAGCCGCTCAATGAGTTCGCCTACGCGGGCTTCGCTGACGCCGAGCGAGCGCACCTGGACGACTTGACCCTGGTGGCGACCGAGGCCCGCGTCGAAGCCGACCTGGTGCTGGGCCATCACGGCGAGCTCGTCGGCGAGCTGGAGGCGCTGTGCCGGGAACACCCGCTTCGCGAGCGGCTGTGGGAGCTGCTTATGCTCGCCCTGTACCGGGCCGGACGCCAGGCCGAAGCCCTGCGGGCTTATAGCCAAGCCCGTGACCACTTGGTCGACGAGCTCGGGATCGACCCCGGCCCGGCCCTGCGACAACTCGAGGCCCGCATCCTGGCCCAAGACCCCTCGCTCGCCGCAGTCGGGCCAGCACGTCTTCAGACAGTGGCGGCGCCAATGGCAACGGGCAACCTACGGGAGCGGTTGAGCAGCTTCGTCGGCCGCAGTGCCGAGGTAGAAGAATTGAAGGAGGTTGTCCGCTCTAGCCGGCTGGTGACCCTGATTGGTCCCGGTGGAGTAGGCAAGACCCGCCTGGCGCTGGAGACGGCCGCCGACCTGCGCGAAGAGCACCGAGACGGGGCCTGGCTCGTCGACCTGGCCAGCGTTACCGAAGCCGAGGGCGTTGCGCCGGCGGTGGCCGGCACTCTCGGGGCGGCCGCAGCCGGCCTTACCGGCCCCCTTTCGCCGAGCTCGACCGTGGAGCTCATCGTCCGTTACCTGGCCGGGCGGTCGCTCCTGGTCGTCCTGGACAACTGTGAGCACGTGATAGCCGAGGCGGCTTCCCTGGCAGAGACATTGGTCGGAGCTCTGCCGGGTCTCCGGCTGGTGGCGACGAGCCGGGAGGCCCTCGCCGTCCCGGGCGAAGTCCTGGTGCCAGTGCGCACGTTGGGTGTGCCGGCAGCAACTGAGCTCTTTGTTGACCGGGCTCGGGCGGTGCGGCCCGGGTTTAGCGCGGACGGGCGCACTCGTGCTGTGATCAACGACATCTGTCGGCGGCTGGACGGCCTTCCCCTGGCCGTCGAGCTCGCCGCCGCCCGCTTTCGTTCACTTACATTGGCCACGCTGGCGGAACGGCTCGACGACCGCTTTCGGCTGCTCACCGGGGGTGCCCGCACGGCTCTTCCCCGCCAGCAAACCCTTCGAGCGGTGGTGGACTGGAGCTACGACCTGCTGTTCGAAGACGAACGCCGCCTGTTCGCGCGGCTGTCGGTCTTCGCCGGGGGCTGTGACCTGGAGGCGGCCGAGGCGGTCTGTGCCGACGACCAGGTGCCGGCCGCCGAGATCCTCGACGTCTTGAGCCGGCTGGTCGACAAGTCTCTCGCCGCAGCCTCCGACGCCGGTGGTGCCGGCCGGTTCAGCCAGCTCAGACGTTGTGGCAGTACGGCCGGGACCGCCTCATTGAAGCGGGCGAAGTTGACACCACGTGCGCCAGGCACGCTGCCTATTACCGAGCGATGGCGGAGAAGGCCCACGACGGCCTGCGAGGAGCCCTGGGGCCGACCTGGCGGGAACGCCTCACCTCGGACCTGGGGAACCTGAGGGCCGCGCTCGACTGGTTCATCGCCGGAGAGAATGCCGATGCGGCGCTGTCGTTGGCGTCGGGAATGGCGTGGCTGTGGGTCATCAACGGTGACCCTGTCGAAGGAGCGCGCTGGCTTGGTGACGCGCTCGGGGCGAGGGGGCCGCGCCGTCCTGAACTGGAGGCGACCGCCCAGGTCTGGCACGGCTATTTCGTGTGCCAGGCGTTCAGCCCCGCGGCTCCGGTGCTCGAGTGTGAAACGGCGGTCCGCACGTTGAGTGCAAGCCAGGACCGGGCCCGTCGAGCGGACGCGCTCGATTTGCTTCGCTACGGTGCTGATGCGCGTGCAGGAGTTCGAACGATCTCTCGACGCCCTCCGCGAGGCGCACGACCTGTTGGAGCCAGCCGTGCACGGCTGGCTGCTGGCACTGCACGACTGGATTGTCGCCTGGGACCTGGCCTTGTTGGGGAGGTTCGACGAAGCGGAGGCGGCCGCGCGCGCCAGCGTCGAGCGTTTCAACGCGGAAGGGGAGGTCTGGTTGTCGGTCGACCCGCTAAACATCCTGGCCGGTATCGCCGAGTCCCGAGGCGACCTCGATGGGGCGTCTGCGACCCACGAAGCCCTCCTCGAGCGATGTCGCGCTGCGGGGCAACGCTCTTTTATGTTTTTCAGTCTCCAACGTCTTGCTGCGCTGCGAGCCAACCAGGGCGACGACGCCATCGCCGACAAACTGTACGAGGAGCTAGTCGCGTCCAACTACAACCCGTTGGTGTCGTTCGACGCCATGGTCGGTCAAGCCGTGGTTGCTCGCCGGCTCGGCGACCTGGCCCGGGCGGCCTGCTCGACGCGGCAGGCAGCTACTACCGAAGCATCGGCCTTCCCGCCGGCCAGACCGGTGTCCTCGCCGGCCTGGCGTGGTGGGCACTGAGCGCAGGCAAAGCCGACGAAGCCCTGGTCTGTGCCACTGAGGCCACTCAAGTCGCCTCGGCCAGTGGGGACCCGGTAATACAACGCCTCGCTGACACTGCCTTAGCCGCCGTCAGGGCGCTCGGCGACCCGACCCGGCTAAACATCGAAACCTTCCTCGCCCTGGCTCAGCAGGCCGCCCAGGGTTTGCCCTACCGCAGTCATACAACCCTCACCGACCGGGCGGATATCGCCGCGCTCGGCGGCCAAGCTAGCGCCGTCGCCCCGCTGAGCAACAGCGCCGCCGGAGACGGCCCGGTCCCTCGAGGCGGTTGACCTCAGTACCACCTCAGCGCCGCCTCAGGCCGCCCGGGCAACCTGGTGCCCATGAAGCGCGAACAAGGTCGGCCGTTTTTACTGCGTGATCACTCGGAGGCCCCTGGGTCTCCTGTTGAGGACCATGGCCGCGCGGTCACCGCGAGCTCGGAGGCCGCGGCGCGGTACCGCCAAGCACAGCGAGCAGTCGACCGCAACGAAGCTGCCACGGCGCTTCGCCTCGCCGTCGAAGCCGACCCGGCCTTCGAGCTCGCCCTCGCCGACCTCGACGCCATCACGGAGACCTCAACCGAACGTCCAGGTCACCAACAGATGAACTGGGAACGCCACCACAACGAGGTCGTACGCACCGCGGCCTCGGGCGACAGCAAGCGAGCCGTCGACCTTCTCCGCGAGCATCTCGCCGGTGTCGGCTGCGACCCGCTGGCCTTCCGCATCCTGGCCCAGCTGCGCCAGCCGGAGGGGACGGACGACGACTTCGAGAACCTCGCACGCCAACTCCCAGGGTGCCACCCGTCCCGATGGCCGAGCTCTCCCTGACGGCCTGACCGACCCCATCCTGATGAACGAAGGGAAGAGCATCCCGCCGCTCCTGTGGTTTATCATCCTCGGCGGGGCTCTCGCGCGACGGAGCGCACACTTACCCGCCTCGCCCCCGATTTCGACATTGTCACCGAGTGCGGCCCAGTAAGACCTGATAGGGGCCAGTTGGGAGCGAGCAGATGACCAGCACCCGGACGCCAGCTGACCAGCGCTCCGCGATATGCGTCGTGTTCCCCGGGCCTCGCCAGGTCGAGCTGGAAGAGGTCACCCTTGACCTCTCCGACCTCGGACCGCACGAGGTGGTGGTGCAGGCCCGTCGTAGCGTGATCAGCCCGGGCACCGAGCTAGCTCATTACCGTGGCGACTCCCTCGTCGGTGTGTCCCTGCCCGCCCAGCGCCCTAGCCAACCGTTCCATCCCGGCTACGCCATGGCCGGGACAGTAATTGCCGCCGGGCGCGAGAGCAGCTTCCCTCTCGGGACGAGCGTCCTGTCTCACACGCCGCACCAGAGCGTGGTGCGCTTCGACCCCCGTCAGTACGTATGCCTGCCGCTGCCGGCCGGGGTCGGCCTCGACATTGCGCCTTTCGCCCGCCTCGGCCAAGTTGGCGGCGTCAGCTTGGAGCTCGCAGCGGCGCGACCGGGTGACACGGTAGCGGTGATCGGCCTTGGGCCGGTTGGCAACCTCGTCGCCCAGCTTGCGCAAGCCTCGGGGTACAGAGTGGTCTCAGTTGAGCGCTCGCCCGGTCGACGAGAGCTCGCCCGCTCCAATGGGCTCAGCACTGTCGTCGCACCAGAGGACGCCGGCGGTGCAGTAGCGCCCTCGGGCGCCAACCTCGTGCTGGAATGCTCAGGCAGCCAGCTCGCGGTCCTGCTGGCCACGGAAATGTGCGCTCTCCACGGCGAGGTGATGCTGGTCGGGGCGCCATGGCGAGACGAGCCGGATGTCGCCGCCAGCTCGGTGGTGGCCCGTGTGTTCGAGCGGTTCTTGTCGCTTCGTAGCGGCTGGGAGTGGCAGGTCCCCCTCTACGGCGAGGAGCGCTCTGTCGCCGGTTGCACGCGCTGGGTACTCGACCGGCTGGCAGACGGGTCCCTCTCCACAGCGCCGCTCGTGAGCGGAACGGTCACGCCCGAGCAGGTGCACGCCGCCTATGGTGTGCTCGACAGCGAGCCAGAGCGGAATTTCACGTTCCTCCTCGACTGGGAAGCCGCATAGCTCCCGCAACATCGCCAAGCGGCGCTTGGGCGGCTCCGCCCGTGCTTCACTGGACATGGAGCTCGATCGGGTCGGCCCCTCAGGCGTTCGGGCCGGACTCGGTCGCGGCGACGAGGAGAACTGTCTCTGTGGCTTCTGAGTAAGCCCGTGTGATCTTCGGTCTCTGGGGCGGCCCGCCGCCTTCATCGGGCGCCGCGTCCCGAGAGAAGCGAGCTGATGGCCGGCGCGGCTGACCGCCGTTTGGTCAGCGCACCCACGCCACGGCCATCGGCCCGGGCGCGCCCCTTTACACGAAGACGGCCGACGGAGCTCACAGCCGCCGCCATCCTGTCGTGCCTGGTCTTCGTCGGGCTGTTCCCTTACCTGTACATGCTCGAGACGGCATTCAAGTCGAACCCGCAGTTCAACCGGAACGAGACGACGCCGACCTTACCGCTGCACTTCGGCAACTTCGCCACGGCCTGGAGCGACGTGGCTCCCTACCTCCTCTCGTCGGTCATCGTCGCCGCCTGCGCCATGTTCGGCTGCATCCTGCTCGGCTCGGTCAGCGGCTTTGTGCTAGCGCGCTACCGGTTTCCCGGCCGCAACCTCTTTTTCGGCCTCATCGCCGTTCTGCTCATGGTGCCGAACACGGCCAGCCTCATACCGTTGTTCGTGCTGATGCGAGACCTCCATCTCCTCAACACCTACCCAGACCTGATCATCCCGCAGCTCACCACTCAGACGGTCTTCTCCGTGGTGCTCATGAAGACCTACATCGAGCAGATGCCCGAGGAGCTGTTCGACGCCGCACACGTCGATGGGGCGTCGCCGGCGCGGACCTACTGGTCGATCACCCTGCCGCTGGCGCGACCAATCATCGGGACCGTCGCACTGTTCAGCGTCATCTCGGTGTGGAGCGACTACTTCTGGCCCGAGCTCACCATCGTCACCAACTCGCTCCGGACGGTGCCGGTCGGCGTCCAGTTCTTCCAAGGCGAGCTGACCACCTCCTACGGCCCGCTGTTTGCCGGCTATCTCATCGCCAGCGTGCCGTTGCTTGTCCTGTTCGTGGCGCTGGCCAAGAACTTCCTCGCCGGCATCCAGGGCGGTCTGGCCGTCGGCCGCTGACCCGTCGGACCAGGACGCCGCGTTCCCATAGCGGCGGGTCAGCCCACGAAGGACCTACTCGCTGCGACGATGGACCCAGGCTTTGCCCGCAGGTTCGGGCCGACCACGCAGTGGGTACCGATAGTTTCAACAGCCTTGGGAGCACCGATGAGACTATCGAAAGCTGGACTTGCCAGCTTGTTGCTGTCACTCGGAGCCGTGGCGATGGGGAGCCTCAGCGCCAGCGGCTCATCGGTGCCACCCAGCCACTTCATCGGAGGCGTGGCCGGCACCACGATCACCCTGGAGGGCCCAACCAATGGACTCAGAGCGGGAGCAGCTTCGGGCACCCGTGGGACCAGGTCGTCGCCGAGTTCACGAAGGTGACGGGCGTGACGGTCCACACCGACGTGCTGCCGCTGGCCACGTTCTCCGGCGTCGAGTCGGCCCAGCTCGCCGCCGGCATTGCCCCGGACCTGGTCTTCAACCAGGCGAACTACCAGCCGTACATGGTCGTCCCGCTCAACAAGTACCTGAGCGAGCCCAACCCGTTCGTCGCGGGTAACAAAAGCTGGCTGTCGGAGTTCGACTCGTCGGCCTACTTGGCGAAGGTCTCAGGGGTCCTCGACCCCAAGGGGAACTTCGACTGGGTCCCGTTCAACCTGGTCGGCGTGGCCATGTACTACAACAAGGACGCCTTCAAGCGGGCCGGGGTCACGGCGCCGGTCAGCACCTTCGCACAACTGATAAGCGACTGCGGGGCACTGGCGAAGGATGGGTACACGCCGATGGCGATGGACAGCTCCACGATCGGGATCAACTTCCCCTACCGGCCGATCCTCGAGCAGATGGTCCAGAAGCAGTTCGACGAGCTGGACCACTTCAGCGTCACCGGTGCACCAGGCGAGGCCGAGGAGCTCACCACCAAGGACGTGGTCTGGGGGATCGCCACGGGGAAGTTCTCGGCCGGCGACCCCTACGTCAAGGAAAGCGTGGTGCTCCTGAAACAACTGTTCGACAGCTGCGCCACCAAGGACTGGTCGGGCATCACCGGCCTGTCGGGGGACGGGGTCGGGCTCCCCCAGTTCGAGTCGGGCAAGGCGGCGATGGCCTTCGCCGTCGACTTCGGTTATGGGACGATCGCGGCGAGCGCGCACTTCCCGATCGGGAGCATGCCCTTCCCCGAGATAACCACGGCGACCACGAAGCTGTCGGCCAACGTGCCCGCACGCTCGGGCAACACCGTAGGGGGGACGAGCTACATGATCCCGGCACATACGAGCGGGAGGGCGCTAAAGGCGTCACTTCTCTTCCTGCAGTTCATGAGCGCCCCGCAGTACATCACGAAATGGCTGGCCGAGACGGGCGGTATCGCCGCGGTCCAGGGCATCACCCCGCCAGCGTCCACGGCCGCCTACTTCGAGGGCGCCTGGGCCAAACCGGAGATCATCGGCCCGTTCGGCTGCTGCGGTTACGACATCGCCCCGGGAGTGCTGTTCAACGAGGCCTACGACGGCTACCTGCTCGGCTCGAAAACGCTCGGCCAGGAAGTGCCCTACTTGGAGGGCCTCTTCCGCCAGGGTGCCGCGTACCTGGTCCATAACGACGGCTGGAGCGGCCAATCCTGGGCGTCATCGCTACCCCGCTCGCCGTAGGGAGCGTAGGCGGACAACGCGTATACCGCCGTGGTGACGTTTGACGGGTGGGATGGTCGTTTGTCGTGCTTACGAGGCCTCTCGGGACGGGTTGTGATCCCAGTCGGTCTGGACGGCTGTCGCCCAGGCGTAGGCACGGCGACCGCAAAGGCGAGGTCCTGGCGGTGGCGGGCACCAATGTCGGGGGCGACGGTTATGGCCGACTGGGTGCAGACCTTGGGCGGTGCGGCTGGTGGCGACAGGACCGGGACCTGGCCGAGGGCGTTGGCCAGCGGCCGCAGCGGGCAGCACAGGCGGGGGTGCTCGCCCTGGGCCGGGCAGGCGAAACGCTGGTAGCCGTCGGCATCGGCGCCTTTGCTTGTGCACCAGCCGCCAAGCAGTTCGCGCCTCGGTGCGTGCTTTGTACATGACGTCGTCAAGCTGGCCGGCACGCTTGTCGGCGCTCGCGGTTATCAGCTCTTCTGGCATCGCCGGGCAATAAAGGCGCCGTCCACCATGACCGCTCCCTGGCTGTTGGCCCTGCCGTCCGAGCTCGGCTGCCTTGTAGTCCATGACGAGCGAGTAACCGAGCGCCCGTACGGGCAGGTGGAAGTGCTCAGGCCGGCACTGGGTGTAGCCCCGGTCCGCGCCCAAGTACCCGGCTGGCCAGCCGCGGGAGTGGACCTGGGCCAGTAACCGGGCCCCGGTCCCGCCCGGGTCTTCGCCCGGGCGGCCGAGCGAGGCGCCGAGGGCGAGGTTGGGGAAAGCCGGGACCGCACCAGGGGGGCGCCCCATCGTCACGACCGTGGCTTCGAGGGCCCACTGAATCTTCCGCAGTGCTTTGCCGTCCGGGCCGCTGCCCTCGCGGTGGTCTGCTTCTCTTATGTACCAGCCCCCGTCAGGGTCACTGGCACAGGTGCCCCGGCGGGCCGAGGGCCCCCGTGACCACAGCGGCACCGGGGTGGCGTCCAGGCCGACCGAGCCGTCAAAGCCGGCCAGCTCTTCAGAGGAGCACACTTTCACCGACGCCTCGAGCAGGTCTGCGACCAATTTCCCCAAGGCTTTTTGCCTGGCTGCCACCTCGGCCTCAGTCAATTTCTTGCGCCTCGCCGCCAGTTCTTTTTCCGGGAGCACCCTGTCCTTTGGCTCTGCCGAGGGGTCGATGACCGAAAGCACGAGGTGGAACAGGTAGCGGACCTGATGGTAACGGGCCAAGAAGGCCTTCCTTCCCGAGGCATCTGCGCTGATGCCGAGCCGTGCCCGCCAGGCAGTCGGCAACCGCCAGAACAACAGCTTGGCCGCCGCTTTTAGGTGCAGGGGGCGGTCGTCGACGGCGAGCAACAACAATGCCACCAAGACGGCGCGCACCTTGAGGTGCCTTGGCCGGCCGGTCTGCTTTTTTATGAGCCTCTCTATTTCCTCTGCCGCCCCGGAGCTGTCAATTACCTCTGTGCAAAAAGAAATAGCCTCCTCGGAGAGCGCCGATGTGAAAACGGGGACCTGACACCCTGGGCTCACTCGGAGTTGGACCTTTTTCGCAGCTCGGCCTTGGAACTTGGCGCCCCCGGGACGTGGCGGGCGTAACGCAGCAGCGACTCGACCTCGTAGATACCGCTTATATAGAGCAGCTCCCGAACAGGCGTCCCCGCCGCCAAGTGGTCGCAGATGAAACTGGAACGGGCCCGCCCAGAGGACAACCTGGGCGCGGCCGGGTCAGCCTCGAGGCTGTAACAGAAGTTGTTGACGAAGTTCTTGTAGGACCGGTCGGCCCCGCCGGGACAGAAAAGGTAGCCCGGCCCCGCCTGTTCTGCTTGCTGAGCAATGGCGGCTTTTGCGTACACGTCGTTGACCGGCACGGTGCGCCCGCCACCACCGCCCACCCGCACGGTCACGCTGCCCCTTGGCTTGGCCATGACGTCGTCACCGACAGCGGCCGCCAGCTCGCCGGCTCGTAGCCCCGCCCCTAGGCCGAGCGCCAGTAACATTAGTGCCGACCACCGCCGCCACCGCCGGCGCTGAGAAGTGGCGACAGACCAAAGCTCCGCTCTTTCTTGGGCGCTATAGGGCGTTTTGGCGGGAGAGCCACTAAAAGGCGTTGCCCGCGCCGGCCTGGTCGAGCCCCCCAGCGAGCGCAGCACCGAACGGTAGGTGCCCTTGGTCGACGCCGCCCGCCCCACCAGGCCGCCCACCACGAAGGCCTCGACCAGCTCGGGGGCGAACGGCGGGTGCTCTCCCCAGCCCTGGCCCCGGCCGAAGCGGCCGAGGCCGGACAAGACATAGCCAGCGCGGTGAGCACTGCCTCCCGGCATCAACTACGAGTATGTCTACTCGTAGCACTAGGATGGGGGATGCTCGAGCGGAGGCGTAGATGAGCGACGAAGCCCGACGGCGTCGACAGATCCTGTCCGAGCTGTCCAAGATCGGGCCGTGCCTGCCCGGGAGCCTGGTGAGCCATAGCAGGACCTGTGGCACCCCCGGCTGCCGCTGCCACGACGACCCCTCGGCGCTGCACGGCGCCTACCGGGCGTGGACGAGGAAGGTCGCCGGCAAAACCCTGACACGCGTGCTGAGCGACGAGCAGTTCGAGCGCTACCGCCCCTGGGCGGACAACTCCCGCCGCCTGCACGAGCTCGTGGCCGAGCTGGAGCAGCTCTCGGTCATCACCATGGCCCAGGCGGAGGGCTGGCCCGAGCCGGCCCCGCCCCCGCCGGACCGCCGCAGGGCGCGCCCGGGAGGTGGGGTAACAGCGGTCTAAAGCTGGGGAACGGCCGACGCAGGGCCGACAGTTTGGCTGCTCAAGTCAGTTTTGTCACTAACCCGCCGCCGCTCAGTTTTTCGACGAACCTACCCTTTCTCGGGTCCTGTTCGCGTTATTGGATGATTACTCGAGGCTTTTCACTGGTTATAGGTGGGTGACCGCCGAGGACACGCTGCGGGCCGAAGCGGCCCTGCGGGGCGGCCTCGCCCCCCCGGCCGAGGGGGTAGAGGCTCGGGCCGGGAGACGAGCTCGCCGGCGTGCAGGGTGCAAGCGTCCACCAGGTGCCGGCGGCCCTGCCAGTCCCAGCGCCAGCCGGAGGTGACTACCGGCTGGGGGCAGTAGGCGGGACAGTCGTCGTCATCGCTGGCGTAGACGAGGCGGTGGCGGTGGCCCTTCGCCCCTGTCCAGGCGCCGGCATAGTCCACGGGCGAAGGGTAGCAAGGGAGTGGGACGCTCCCCGCACCCAGGGACCCGGCTACCTAAGTGCAGCGTGTAACGCTCGTCAGTAACCCGCTCAGGGCTCGAAGCCTCCTTGTCGCGGGCCTGCGACGTTGACGGCCATGCTACGAAGGCTCCGCGCAACTCCGCGGTGCGGTCCATTGGCTCATCGTGGGCTCCCTGCTCTTTCGACAATCACCTAAGGATTGTTGCCATTTGATGAGAGATTGAACCGCACTGCATTGAGATAGCAGCCCCGCAGATATATGTAATGTTCAAACAGGTCTTGCCGATTTTATCTGATCTGGGTAACTGTCATACAGGTGTAGCCGATTTTGTCGTATCCGTTGGTACCTTTCAACTGCCAAGCAGTAACGCAGTAATACCCGTTGTGGTTACCCGCATGAAACTGGTACTCCTGCCCCGGGGTCCATTGTTGGTTGGGCGTGCTGTTTAAGACCGTGCGCTCCGGAGTTTGAAGCTCGAAGTGCCCGAAAAAGGCATAGTTCGGCGCCCATGCAAAGAAAGTCCCGTAAATGGAGGCCAGGCTAAAGCAGATGTCGCCGCCGCAAGCCGCGGGAAGGCTGGCTGATGCCACAGCCGGCGTTATGAGGCTCGCTGCACCAAGGGCGACGGCGGCAACGGGCAGGATAACAGCTCGTCGCAGGCCAGTGGACATGACCGCCGTAACCGCCTTGGCTGCGTTCTTGATGTGCATGTATTGTCCTTTCGTTTCGTTAGCCGATGAAGGTTTAATGGCGCGGTCGAGCTCCGACCAACCGGTCGGCCGAGCGTGAGCAGTTCGGGGGAACATTCCTCAGGCCCGACCGCGGGTTGGCGGCCCTGTACTCGTTCAAGTGCAAGATGCGGAACGGGTATGGGCCACGGGCTTCGCCATCGCTCTCGTTACCGTTAACCCGGCCAATCCTGGTGCCCAGCTTCCTTGGCGTGCTCAGCTTCTTTGGCGTGCTGAGCTTCGTATGGCGCAGGTTCATGTCACTTCGTTTCTGTGCGACCGGCCCGTCTCGGTCTCGGTTGCACCTAACACGTGCGGCAGGGCACAACGGTTGACCTCCTGTAGCCTGCGTAGCTGGGATCTCCCACACTTCACCGGTTACTCGGGGCGGCCGTCGTGGTGCCGGGGTTACCCGGGAGTGGTGGATGGACTCTGCAAAGCCGGTTCGGGGGAACGTCGCCAGCCCGGGGAGCCGGGCCAGGACGATAGCGCCCTTGGCCTTGTGGCGCCTTTTCACGCGGGGCGCCTGGTCCTCCCGCGGAGCGGGGGACGTAGGGCGGCGTAGTCCCGGTGACGGGCTGCCAGCTAGTGGTGTTGGGCGACCGACAACTTGGTTACGGGGACGACATCGCCGCTGGCGACGCGGCGTAGTCGCGTTGTCGCCAGCGGCAATAAGCCTGGTGCTCATGGTCCCCGCGTCGTCGGTCCGAGGTCAGTCGGACTCGGCCTCTGCGACCGCCCGGCGGGCGGCCTTGTCGTCGACCAGGGAGCTGTGGCTGGCGTACGTGGCGACGAGGGCTTGACGGGCCAAGTTGTTGACTGCTCTGGGCAGCCCCCTGCCTGATTCATGGATCCGCGCCACAGCGTCGTCAGAAAAAAGCGTGTCTCTGCGGCCGGCCAGGGCAACATGGTGGGCGATATAGCCGGTGGTCTCGGCGAGGCTCATCGCCGGTAACGCGTAACGCAACGTGACGCGTTGGTCCAAGGCGGCGAAGCTGCCGAGCCGCAACCGCGAGCGCAGGGCGGGCTGGCCCAGGAGTACCAGGGCGAAGGGGTCGGCCGAGTCCATCTCAGCGTTGGTCATGAGCCTGAGCTCTTCTAGCTGGGAGCTGTCCAGGAGGTGGGCTTCATCCACTATGAGGACGATGTTGCGCCCACGCTCAGCTGCCTCGGCGCTCAGGATGGAGGTGACCTGGGCGATCAAGAAAGCCTTGTGGAACCGTGGTTCCCCACCCAGGCGGGAGACGACTTCGGCGTAAAGCCCGCGGGCGCCGACGGCCGGGTTGGGCAGGTATATGACGCTGTGGCGGGACGGGTCGAGCTCGGCCACCGCCGCCCTGGCGGCCACGGTCTTGCCCGAGCCCACTTCGCCCGTCAGCACCCCGATGGCCTGCTCGGAGACCAAAAAGGCAACCCTGGCAACGGCTTCTTGGTGGCCGGCGCTCTTATATAGGGCCGAAGGTGGCACTGCTTTGCCAAAGGGCATCTTGGTAAAGCCGAAATAACTGCGCACTTGGTCGAGGCTCGCTTGCCCGCCTCCACGTCCTTGTAGCCGATGGGCCGGCCCAGCTCTTCTTTGTGCCGGGCCGCCAACAGGCTGAGGTAGTCGATCCCAGAAGGCGGCCCGGGCTCGGCGACGGGCTTGGCCATGGGGTGGGAATGGCGGCCTATCTTATGGGGCAGGGCGGGGCCGAAGTCACGGCCCATGTAGCGGGCCTCGACGTGCTCCAAGTCAAAAGGGTCCTATGTAGGGGAGGGGGTTATGGGGGTTGGCGCTGGCGGTGCGGCGTTTGAGCTGGCCATGGTGGGTGCGCCCTGAGCGGCCTGTACATAATTCGGCGGCCTTGAAGGAGGCTTCCTCCACCGGGACGGTCCCCGAGAAGGAGGGAGGCCATGACATTCGACCCGAACCGGGTGCGAGCCAGCGGGCCGCTGGCAAAGCACGTCGTTGGTTTCACTGAAGAGCTGTTGAGGCAGGGTTACCCGCCCGAGCGGGCTACGCGCCATGTGCAGTTGCTGGCTCAGTTGAGCCGCTGGCTGGAGAGCAACGGCTTGGGCGAGCGCGACCTGAGCGTAGAGCGGGTCGGGCAGTTCCTGGGAGCGAGACGAGCCAAGGGTTACGCCGAGACGCCGTCGCTGCGCTGGGCGCTCAAGTTGCTCAACTTCGTCCCCGGCCTGGAAGTGGCGCCGGCAGTGCCCGCACCGCCCACGCCGCTGGAGGCGGCCGTCGGGCATTTCCGCCACTACCTGTTGAACGAGCGAGGCTTGGCCGTCCCGACCGTCCGTGGTTACTCGGACATGGCCAGGCTGTTCCTGTCGCGCTGGGAGGTCCACGGCGGCGCCCTGGACCTCTCGCAGGTGAGCGCCGAGGCCGTGACCGCCTTCGTCGTCGCCGAACGCCACCGGCGCAGCACCGCCTCGGCCCAGGTGTCGGTGACGGCACTGCGCTCGTTGTTGCGGTTCTTGTTCTTGGAAGGCTACATCGCCCAAAGGCTCAGGGACGCCGTGCCCGCCGTGTCGGTCCCGAAGGGCTTCTTGCCCCGGGGCTTGGCCGACAAAGTGGTCGAGGCACTGCTTGCCAGCTGCGACACCTCGACCAACGCGGGGAAGCGTGACCTGGCCATCCTGACGGTCCTCTCGCGCCTCGGCCTCCGGGCCGGCGAGGTCGCGGGGCTCCAGCTCGACGACCTCGACTGGGCCCACGGCGAGCTGGTGGTGAGAGGCAAAGGGCGGCGCACGGAACGCCTCCCCATGCCCGTCGACGTCGGTGGGGCGCTCGCCGCCTACCTGTCTTCTGGCCGGCCCAAGGTCGAGCCCCGGGCCGTGTTCTTGCGGGTGCACGCCCCGGTCACTGCCATGACGTCCTCGAACGTGGCCCAGATCGTTAGGGGTGCCTGCAAGCGGGCCGGCGTCCCCGAAGTTGGCCCCCATCGGCTGCGCCACAGCGCGGCCACGGCCATGTTGCAGGCTGGTGCGTCCCTGGCCGAGGTCGGCCAGGTGCTACGCGAGTCGGCGGACGCCACGACCGCCATCTACGCCAAGGTCGACCGGGTAGCGCTGCGGGCCCTGGCCCAGCCCTGGCCGGGGGCAGTGGCATGAGCGGGCTTCGCCAAGCCGTGGACGACTACCTCGCGCTCCGCCGCTCGCTCGGCTTCAAGCTCCGGGACTACCCCTGGTACCTCCACGACTTCGCCGCCTACCTGGAGGCCGCCGGGGCTTCCACGGTGACCGCGGAGCTGGCCGTCGCCTGGGCCCAGCGCCCGGGTGCCGGCGCCCATCCCGCGTACCTTGGCCAGAGGCTCTGCGTGGTGCGGGGCTTCGCCCGCCACCTGAAGGCCTTCGAGCCGGCCACCGAGGTGCCCTCGGCTGAGCTGCTGCACTGGCAAGAGTGCCGGGCGGTGCCCTACATCTACTCCGACGAGGACATCGCCGCCTTGATGGCCGCGGCGCGTGCGCTCAGCCCGAGACTGCGGGCCGCGACCTACGAGGCCCTGATCGGGCTATTGAAGGTGACCGGGGCGCGGGTGGGCGAGCTCATAAACCTCGACCGCGAGGACGTCGACTGGGACGAAGGCGTGCTCGTCATCAGGTACACCAAGTTCAACAAGTGCAGAGAAGCTCGCGTTGCACCCGAGCACGGTCGAAGCCCTCGGGGCTTACGTTCAGGTGCGCGACGAGCTGTGCCCGGCGCCCAAGTCGGCGAGCTTTTTCGTCTACACCTTGGGCAAGCGTCTCGTGTACGTGACCGTGCAGCAGGTCTTCCACCGCCTGGTACGTTCGGCCGGGCTCATGGCCCGCTCGAAGAGCGGCCTACCCCGCCTCCATGACGCCAGGCACACTTTTGCCTGCACCACCTTGGTTTCCTGGTACAGGGCCGGCCTCGACGTGGAGGCGCAGATGCCGTTGCTGTCGACCTGGATGGGCCATACCAACCCCGACAAGACGTTCTGGTACATCTCAGCGGTCCCAGAGCTGCTGTCCCTGGCAGCGCAACGACGCGAACAGCAACAGGCGGCGAGGAGGCAACCATGAGCGCGCTCGCCCCGACCTTGGAGGCGTGGTTCACCGGCCGGCTCATCGGCCAACGCCATGCCAGCCCGAACACCGTTGCCGCCTACCGCGACGCCTGGCGCCTGCTTTTGCAGTTCGCCCAGTCGCGCACCGGCAAGCAGCCGGGCAAGCTGGACATTGCGGACCTGGACGCCGAACTGGTCGGCGACTTCCTCAACTATCTCGAGCAGGAGCGCCACAACAGCGCCCGCACCCGCAACGCCCGGCTCGCGGCGGTCCACTCCTTTTTCCGGTATGCCGCCCTACGCCACCCCGAGCATGCCTTGCTCGTCGCCCGGGTGCTCGAAATACCAACGAAACACTGCGAACGAAAAGACGTACGCTATCTCGACCAAGCCGAGGCCGACGCCCTCGTCGATGCCCCCGACCGCAGCACCTGGACAGGGCGACGAGACCAAGCCCTGTTGGCGACCGCCGTACAGACCGGCCTCAGGGCTTCGGAGCTGACCGGCCTGCGCGTAGAAGACGTGCAGCTCGGCACCGGGGCCCACGTCCACTGCAAAGGGAAGGGGCGCAAGGAGCGGTGCACGCCCTTGGCAAAAGAGACGGTCGCGCTGCTGAGAACTTGGATGAAAGAGCGCGGCGGGTCAGCAGACGACCCATTGTTCCCCACCCGTCGGGGCACCTCGCTCAGCCGCAGCGCGCTCGAGTACATGGTCGCCAAGCACACCGCCACCGCTGCCCGGCTCTGCCCGTCGATCCGCAGCAAGAACCCGACACCCCACGTCCTGAGGCACACCTGCGCCATGTCCTTGCTGCAGTCGGGCTGCGACAGCGCCGTCATCGCTTTATGGCTGGGGCACGAGAACGTCGCCACCACAGCCCGGATTTACCTGCACGGCGACTTGTCCATCAAGGAGCGAGCGCTCGAACGAACTCGGCCCCTCAATGTCAGGCCCGGCCGCTACAGGCCGGCCGACCCCCTGCTCGCATTCCTCTCCGGCCTCTGAAAACGCG
Organism: uncultured Acidimicrobiaceae bacterium; assembly: GCA_963807395.1. Lineage (GTDB taxonomy): Bacteria > Actinomycetota > Acidimicrobiia > Acidimicrobiales > Palsa-688 > Fen-671. Next base: position 112,928 of record CAWEBW010000017.1, on the reverse strand, counting down.
AATTATGCAGTGCCTACGGGGCCAAAAGTGGTCCCCGCCAGCGTCACGGGCCCCGCCAACCCCCATAACCCCCTCCCCTACATAGGACCCATTACGCGGAGGCTCCGCGTAAAGGGTCAAATACGAGCTCGACTTTGCGCCCCACCAGGGCGGGGTCGACTTCGTAGTTGTTGCCGAACAGGCTGACCGTGGCCACCTTGGTCACGGTGCGCACCTCGCAGAACAAGAACGCCTCCCGCAACACTTCGTGGCCCGGGAACTTCGGCGTGGCCAGGCGGGAGAACCGTTCCAGGGGCACCTCGCCTGTCTCTGTGTGACGACGGCGGTGGTAGGCCTGCTCGAGCCAGGCCTCGAAACGCTCTTCGAGGGCCTCCAAGCCCCTGACCTTGCTGTGGGCCACCTCGACCAGGAACTGTTCGCGCACGGTCCTGAAAAAGCGTTCTATCTTGCCCCTGCCTTCGGGGCGCCCGGGCCGGGCTGTGGACCAGCCTCACCCCGAGCACGGCCAGCGCCCGCAACAGCTGGCGGGACACGAACGGGCTGCCGTTGTCGAGATAGCAGGTCGAAGGCAGGCCCCGGGCCAGGATGCCCCGGCGCAGCGCGGCCTGGGCGGCCAGGGTGTCCTCGCTGTAGCTCCAACGGTGCCCGGGCACTACTCGGCTGCAGTCGTCTATGAAGGCGAACAAGATGGCTTTCCTGGCCCCGATGACCGGCCCGTGCAGGGCGTCGCCGGTCCAAAGCTCGTTGGGGTAGTCGGCCTGGAAGCGCCCAAAGGCCACGTTGGCCCCTGTGAGGGCGGCCCGGGTCAGGCCCAGTGCCTTGAAGTGGCGCTCCAGGGTGCGGGGGTGGGGCGCCCAGCCCTGGGCGGCCCGCAGCACCTCGGCGATGTGCGCCCCGCTGCGGTGGGGGTCTTCTTTTCGTAGTTTTACGGCCAGCTCCAATGCTTCAGCCGGCGTGCGGGGCTCGACCCGGCGCGGGCCGGGGCGTAAAGCAGCGAAGCCGCCTTGGCGATAGGCCCGCACCCAGCGGTCGAGCGTGGTGCGGGACACCTGCACGACCTCTCCACAAGGCCCGGTGTGGGGCTGGGCGGCGAGGGCGCGCACGAGGTTGCCCCGCTCAGCCTTGGACAGCTTCGAGTCGGCCGCCGCGGCGTACGAGGCCGTAACGGAAAAGGGCTATGTCTTCGGCGCGGTCTGTCATTTTTGCCTCCTTTTGCATTGGGGGGACCGTGCAAATAGAAGGCTCGCTATTTATGTCGGCGCCGGCGAGGGCCAGGTCGTGTTGGAAAGCAGCCCTCCCCGGCTCATCTGCGAGGCCCACGACCACACCGGCCGAGGGCCGAAGGCCAGGCTCGCCGCCCTGGCCGCCAAGGCGACCGCCTCGACGGCGTCGGCGAAGGCACCACCGTGGCTGGCCACCTCGTGCAGGCGGGCGTCCAGGGCTAGCGCCCAGGCGAGGAAATGCTGGTAAATATCGGCTGCCCGGCCACCAAAGGCCCGCAGCCAGTTGCGCACCGTCTCCCGGGTGCGGCCGAGACGGGCCGCCACGGCCCGCTGGCCAGCGCCGGCCGCCTTGGCCACGAGGGCTGCCCCAATAACCTCGGCCGAGTCCGCTCTGCGGGTGAAGAAGCGTTCGGGGAGCAGGACCGAAGTCATCCGGCAGGCCCGGCACCGCCCCCGCCGGGGCCGGTGCCGCTCGGTCGCGGCCACGAGACGAGCAGTCCGGGCCCGGGCATAACCCCAGGGCCTCAGCTCAGCTCTACAGGACGGGCAGGCGAGCTCCCCGGCCCTCAGGTCGGCCTCGACAACCCCAGGGTCGTCTCCTACGATGAGCAAAGCGGTGCCCTCCGGGCATCCCAAAGGGCCCCTTCGCTCTCGGCCAAGAGAAAGGCGAGGGGGTCCTTGCCATTTTGGTCCTCCTCACGTTGCCGCTCCCACCACCGGCTACGCAACCACGCCGACCGCTTCGCCTGTCACCGCGACCGGTGCCGCTTTTAGCCCGTCGCGTCACCAATTCGAGAGTCGCTCAACAAGTGGGCACGTTAGGGGTCTCTCCTCGTGCCAGATTCGTGCCAGAAGGAACTGGCACACAGCGTCTTGGGGTGGCACCGCGTGGCACTATTTGTCCTACTCAGAGCTGGTGCGCAGACAGACGAGCAGCTCGGAAAGGTCCTGTAGACCCCTCTTTCAAGGCTGCGGCGGGCACGACGGTGGCCGGTCGTGTGACTCGCGCAACCGCGGGGATTGAGATCACAATGGCGACGGCCACTAACAGCGGGTCGTACCCGACAAGGTCGACGAGGGCCCACGGCGATAGAGGCGGTTTGACTGACGATCAGGACCATGTTCGAGCTCGCTGAGGCCCCGTCCTACGAGCGACGACGGGGTGTCGCGCTTGTTGGCGGTAGCGACCATTACTGACCACGGCTAAATAATGACGAGCCCAAACGGCAACTGCCTTCAACCATCTGACCCTGAGTCAGATCCTCGGGACCAAGGAGAGCCGGTCTCCCAGATGTCGCCGGAGTGGCAGCCAAGTTGGCAGCCAAAACCCTCTACACTCGCCGACATCGATAGACTACAGCCGAGTATTCCCGCAGGTCAGCAGCCCTCCTGCGACATCCATCGACACCCGGAGTCGGACTACGGATCAGAAGGTTGGGGGTTCGAATCCCTTTGAGCGCGCAAAATTGCTGGTCAAAGCCTAGATTTCTTGGTATACCCTGGCCAGGTACCTCTGTCCCGGACGACGTGACTGAGGGGCCTTTGACCGCGACGTAAATCATCTGAGTGAGAGGCTGGAAGTTTGCACAGCGCTTGAATACCATCTAAGTGGTACACAGTCCTCGCGGGGACGCATGCCGTACTGCGCAAGCCCGGCGGCCTCTATCCGTGGGTAGCGACGGGCCAGGAAGCGCGTGACGATGACTCCCCGGGGCACCGGCCACAGTGAGTGGCCACGGCGCGTGCGCACGGGCGCTGGGCCGGCCACGTCCTGGGATGCGAGGAAGGGCAAGGATTGCACTGTCCCGAGGACGCGCTCGAACGCACGGTGCGTCGGGAAATGGCGCACTAGCCAACGGCCTGCCGCGGACGCGGTCCAAGCTATAGACGGGCCTTCTCCGGCTCCTCCTTGAACCCGCGGATCGCAAGGATCGTCGATCCGTACGTCCGGGCAACGTGGGCCACCAGTTCTAGAGCCTGATCGGAGGGCAAGCGGAGAAGGCCCGGCGCTCAAGTATCGCAGCACTGTACGTCATCTGACGGAGCATGACGAGCGCCCGTCATGAAGCGCCCACAGGCCGAGTCCCCTCCTCCGGCGCAGAGGTTGGTGCACGCGTGCCGGTATGGCGCTGAATCCTGGTGTAAAAGGCATTACTTCTGTGCGGGCTTTCTGGTCTCTTGCGCTGCTCTTTGCAGACCCTACGACACGCTGCCATTTGTAGCCATAACCGTGGATATGCGTAACCGCTATGTGACCTCGACGCTGCTGGGCGAGCCCATTAAGAGAATAGCTATCGGGAGGCGGTCCTTTTGCCGGTAGACGGCGGGTCGATGGCGTGGCGGCGGTCTAACAGGCCCTCACAGAACGAAGCAATGTCGGCATCTGTACGCGTCTTAACCAGCTGTACGGTGTCCACCATTAGGGTCTCGGCTTCCGTCAGTGCGTCAGGGCTCCTGCTCGTCGCCAGGAACTGAAGACGCTCTTCGAACTGCTCGGGTACCACGTCCAGTTCACCGATTAGATGCTTTTGCCATTTGAACATGGGGTTCGGCAGGTACAGGTGATTAAGGGCCAAGACCGCACCGAACACGGCGTGCTCAATTCGTCCCAACAGGGCATGGACCGCCAGGTCGTCTCCCCTAGCTACGAGCGCGTCCCGGGCCGCCCAACCTCTCAGCACCTCTGAGTCGAGCGACTGCTCAACCACCGCCTCCACGAGCCGGTCCGGGTAAAGAGCGGCCCGTGACCGCCAAGCCCTCACCAATTCCGCCCCGTTGAGCGGAAGACAACGTTGGACCGCAGCCAAACGTATGTGCTTGACGGGGTCAGTGTCTATGCGGACGATGACGTCGTCAAGGAACTGCTCGATCGTGGCGACGAGCAAGCTACTGATCGACACGTGGAGATCCCCGAGTTGGTAATCGTCGCTCCACTCCCCGCCCTCGGGCCAGTAGTCCCAGATGGTCTCAGAGCCGCCGCCAATCTCGCGAATAGGGCCCAGTCGGTCGAGGTCACTCGGCGGAGCAAGCCAGTAGCAGTCCAGTTCCAGATCTGAGAACCGGTCGGCGAGACCGGTCCCCACCGAGCCGGCGACGGTCAAAGCCGCGAGTTTCTGGTTAGACGCGTACGCTTGGGCAGCCCGCTCAGCCTGCGCCAAGCGCCATGCAACGTGGATATTGGCTTCAGGCGAACCGCAGTCGGGTCGGGCCACCACGTAATCCTGCCGGATGGGCGGTGGCTCCGCGTTTCCCAAGTCGGCGAGGCGGGCCGGGCGCGGCCACCGCACCGTCACGGTGCTCCGCACGGGCGGCAAGTTAGTGATAGTCCCGCTTACGCCGCGGACAGCTTGGGCAATCGACCTGGCCATCGGCGAGCGGCTCAGCGGGCCGATTTTTGTTGGCCCCGTCGGGAGGCGCTTCGACCGCCATGTCGCAGGCCGGGTCGTGCGCCGCGTTGCGCGCCGCGGGCCGGGCTCAACAGGCCGATCGGGGCGCATACTCTTCGTCTCGCCCTCATCACCGCCGCTTTGGACGCAGGCGTGTCTCTTCAAGACGTCCAAGAAGCCGCGTCCCACGCCGACCCCCAGTACGACGAATGCGCGACGACCGCGGAAGAATGTCTCTTGACCGGCATGCCACGCACATAATCGCCACCTACATAGCTGGGGGCTAGCCGGTAGCACTCTGTTGGAGATCTGGCGCCAGCACTCAAAAGGCTAGCGCCGACGCAAACATTACTGGACAGAGAAGCCGGCCTTGGCGTTAGCCGGGAAAGCCACAAAGGCCTCGGGCACGCGCCCGGGGAGGGAGAAGACACCGCTCGCCCCCGACGTGTTGTAGCGGGCCGTGGCGATAGCGCCGGCCACGTGTCCAAGCTGCCAGACCGCCCGCCACCTTGCCCCCCACCAAGGCCGCCACCCCTTTGTTGTCGCTGACGTAGCCAACGGCAAAGTCGGTCCGAGACAAGCAGCACCACCTTGGTGGCCGCGGCCGAACTGAACTGGCCCACGTAGACGTGCAGCGCCACCTCGAGCTTCACCGGCGTGGCCGCCAGAGCCCCTGGCTGGGAAAATACCAGGACGGTCCCTGCCGCCAGTACGGCGGCGCCCCCTCGCCACCGCCGCGCACGCATAGCCCCCCAGCGCAGGCGCTTGCCTTATGGCTCCTGCCAACGCTAACGAAAAGAGGGAGCCATCAGCGTGCTCGGTAAGCGTCGAAAAGCTCGGCCCCACAGCCCTTGCAGTGCAGCTCGCGGACGGAGGTCACGGCCGGGGAATCGGGGCAGAAGATCACGCGGTCGTTGCTCGAAGCCTTCTCCCAGATCCCCGCGAAGTGGCTGTACTGCCAGCGCTGCTCGTATAGGTCGCGCACCGCTTTGCGGTGTTCGCCCTGGGCGGCGAAGGCCTTGGCGTCGTCTGGGCCCGCCAGAACACAAGGAGCGTATTGTTGGGCCCGTCGCCGAAACCGTAGCTGCGCATGAAGCCGGGGGCGGTGCTGAGTAGCTCCATGAGCTGCGCCTGCGCTCCCCAGAACCCCTCGGAGCCTTCTTGGGTGGTGAAGGTCGCCTGCAACATGAGGACGGCCCCCGCCGCTTCGGGGCCGAGGTGCCCGTCTGGCCCGCGCATGGTCCCGAGCATTGTTGGGGTGACCTGTGAGCGTGGGAGAGCAGCCATGGACGCGATGGCTTGGCGAGTGGGGGGCAGAGCGAGCAATTCGGTCACCGGGGTCCCCTCCGAGCTAGACTAGATCTACCCGAGTTATCCTAGGACGAAATGGCGGAGCCAGTCAAGAGGCGTACCTACCGCTCGGCCTTGCGCACCGAGCAGGCGGCGCTCACGCGCCGGTTGATCGTGGAAGCCGCTGCCGAGGTGTTCGTGGACTTTGGGTACGCGCGCACCACCATCAAAGAGATCGCCTCGCGCGCTGGTGTCGCCCAGGACACCGTGTACGCCACCTTCGGGACCAAGGCACGAGTGTTGACTGCCGTCCTGGACCTCCGCCTGGTACCTGGTGGCGAGCCCAGCATCATGGCCACCGCGGGGTCACTCGCCCTCCGTGACGAGCCGGACCAGCGCCAGCAGCTGCACAGGTTCGCCCGGGGCATGGCCAGTATCTCGGCGCGGATCCGCCCCATGTTCGAGCTGCTTCGCACCGCGGCCGCCGTCGAGCCCGAGGTGGAGGAGGCTTTCGCCGAAATGGAGCGGCAACGGCTGGCGCACATGAGGCAGATCGCCCATTGGATCGCCGCCCGTGGCCCGCTCAAGACCAGCCCCGAGCGCGCCGGCGAGGTCATTTGGGCGCTGACGAGCCCGGACATGGGCAGGATGCTCTGCGACGTGCAGGGCTGGAGCGAGGCGGAGCACGCCGCATGGCTCGAAGACATGCTGGCGTACGCCTTGCTCCCCAGCGATTGACACCGCGTGTGCCGACTAAAAGGCGCCCGGTCGGTGGCTGAGGCCTCGGTCGGGCACACGACGGACCGCGCTGCTCGATCGTCGTTCGTCGTAACCAGACGGCGAGCCATATTGGCGCACGCTGGACAAGCCCCGTCAGGGAGGGACCTCTCCAGCTTGCTCCTTGGGGAAGTGCCCGACCGCTCGCCCTGTTGGGTGTAGAGCCAGATCAAACCGGTAGTCAACCCGTAGGCCGATGCCGCCATCCCCGGGAAGGCAGACACTTAGCTACATGACGATCACTGATTACCTAATGAACATCGCCCTTATCGCTCTGGTTGTCCTGCAGGTCCGAGGGCACAAGATCACCGTCGTCCGTCTAGTGGTGCCGATTGCTATGACGTTTTGGGCGGCGTCGCAGTTCCTCCACAGTGTCCCCACAGCTGGCAACGACCTGCTGCTCGAGGCCGCTCTTCTTGGTGCGGGCTCGGTGCTGGGCCTCCTGGCCGGGTTCGTCACCAGTGTCCGCCCGGTGGGCGGGACGGCCTTCGCCAAGGCGGGTGCGACAGCCGCGGTGCTCTGGGTGCTCGGCATCGGTGCCCGCATGGCCTTTTCGGTCTGGGTGAGCAACGGTGGCCGGCCGACAGTCGGACGTTTCAGCGCTCTGCACCACATCACCTCGGGCCAGGCGTGGGTCGCCGCCCTCATATTGATGGCCCTGGCTGAGGTGGCCAGCCGGACCGGGGTCCTGTACCTCAAGGCCGTCCGCTCCGGGGCGGCCATCCCCCGGGGCGGGCTCCGCCAAAGCTCGGCCCTGGCCTGAGAGCCTGTAGGCCCAGCATGCAGCCGGACGGAGTGCGATCATGTCGGGAGTGGAGCTCACGTGGCGCTCGCTGTGGGGCACCCGGTCGGCCCGGGCGCTGACCGTGGCCCGCCTGGCTGGCTTAGCGGCCATACTGTGGGGCACCGCAAACCAGCTCCTGCCCCACCCCCCCGGTCGGGCGTGGGCGGCGCCGGCCCTCGTGGGCCTGGCGGTCGTCGCTTGGTTGGCTTGGATGGCCAGCCGCCGCTTAGGCGCCCCGCCCAGGGTGACGTGGGCGTGCCTAGCCCTGCTGTCGGTGGCCGGCGGCGCCCTGGCCGGCTACAGCCCGTTCGCCGTCGCCTTCGTGGCCATTGCTTGCCTAGGCGCCGCCATCGCTTTTGCAGCCGAGCCGGCTATCGCGGTCGGGGCGGCCGGGTTCGCGGCGCTGGTCATTTCGGTGCTGGCCCTCGGTGCCCCCGTCCCCGGTGAGGTCATCGCTGAGGGGGCTTTCTCAACTGTAGCGGCGCTCATGATCGGGGCCAGCCGTCGCCAGTACCTGGCCCGAACGTACCAGGCCGAGCAGCTACTAGCCGAGCGGGTGAGGGCCGACGCCGAACGGGACCGGGCGGCTGCCTTGGCGGAACGGAACCGCCTCGGGCGGGAGATCCACGACGTGCTGGCCCACTCCCTGGGGGCGCTGTCGGTCCAGCTGGAGGCCGCCCACGCCGTCCTGGGCACCGGTCAGGACCAAGACAAAGCGCGCCGCCTCGTGGAAAAGGCGCGCCGGCTGGCGGTCGAGGGGCTGGAGGAGACCCGTCGTGCCGTCCATGCCCTGAGGGACGAGCCCGTTGACCTGGCCGAACAGGTCGCCGCCCTGGCGGCGCGCGAAGGTGCCCGGCTCAGTGTGGTAGGCCAGCCGCGGGCACTGGGCACCGACGCCGGGCTGGCCGTGTACCGCGCCGCGCAAGAGGCGCTTACCAACGCTCGCAAGCACGCCCCAGGCGCCGAAGTCTCGGTCCGCCTCGACTTCACCCCCGAGACGACAGTGCTGGTGGTGGACAACGGGGCCACCACGGACGTGGCCGCGAGCGAGCTAGGGAGGACAGGAGCCGGCTTCGGCTTGCGGGGCATGCGCGAACGGGTCGAGCTGGTGGGGGGCCGGGTCCGCGCTGAGCCAACGACATCGGGCTGGACCGTCGAGATCGCGGTCCCGGCATGAGGGTCCTGGTGGCCGATGACCAGGCGGCGGTGAGAGAAGGGCTCGTCACCCTCATCGAGACCCTGCCCGGTTTCGAGGTGGTTGGCGCTGCCTCCAGCGGGGATGCAGCTGTGGCCCTGGTTGAGCGGGACGCACCCGACGTCGTCCTCATGGACCTTCGCATGTCTGGGGGCGATGGTATCGAAGCCACGAGGCGCATCCGGCAGGCTCACCCAGCGACGCGCGTCGTCGTGCTCACCACCTACGCCGACGACGCCTCGATCGTGGGGGCATTGGGGGCAGGTGCGACCGGCTATCTCACCAAGGACGCCGGACGAGATGACATCAGGCGTGCCCTGGAGGCGGCCGCTGCCGGCCAGGCCGTCATGGACCCCGAAGTCCAAGCCCGCCTGCTGCAGACCTCTACTCTGGCGGCAACGGGCACCGGCGCCCCGCCCGAAGGCCTGACCGAACGCGAGGTCGAGGTGCTCCGGCTTATGGCGGCCGGGTTATCGAACAACGAGATCTCCAGGCAGCTATATGTGAGCGAGGCCACCGTCAAGACCCACATAAACCACATCTTCACCAAAACCAACAGCCGTGACCGGTCTCAGGCGGTCGCGTACGCCCACCGCCGGGGTCTCGCGTCCTGAACCAACAACCGGGCGAGAAACCAGCATAACTGGTTGTTCTGTGGCGATTAGGGACTTGCGCGATCGCTCGAGTTGCGAATACCGAATCGGCAACCGATCACGGACATCAAGGCGCCATGGCGTTATCGCTCAGCGCGGGCACAGAACGTTGCGCGCGCTTGGACAATATGCGCGCTGGATTTGTGTTGTAGATCAAGCGAAGTTGGTGCAAGGCATAGCACCCGTAGCCGTCGCTCTGGCGAGGTCGGAACCGAGACCGGGCCTTGGCTCTCCGGCTCCAGATCGGGTAATCTACGCGACCTAACGAGTCGAGTTCTGGAGGTGCAGGGCCATGTACGGGCACATGTTCAAGCTCGTCGCGAAGCCAGGGCGAAAGGCAGAGCTGATTGCATTTCTCCGGTGGGATGCCGAGGTGGCGCGCAGTGAGGAGCCAGGCACACTTCGTTTCGATGCCCGGGAGGTCCCGGACTAACCAGACGCCGCCTACGTCTATGAAGCGTACACCGACCAAGCGGCCTTTGACGCCCACTTAGCGGGAGAGCCCTTCAAGAAGTTCGTTGAAAACGTGAGCGATGATCTCCTCATCGACGAACCACCGATCTTTGTACTTCCGTGGGCTGAAAGCACAGTGTCCATCGCTGACGAGTGATCACACCTAGCGGACAATATGGACGTAGCATCTGACTCCCAGAGGCCCCTCCGGCAAAAGCTGACCTGTTGGAGGTTGCGCTGCGTGAGATCATCTCGCGCGGCCGCTGTTGCACGGGGCTCATCCTCATTCCGGTAATCCCCGGTGTTCTTTACAATCCGCTTCTCGGACCTCTCAGAAGGTTGTCGCAGCTGCTGACCAAGGGGTGGGGCGTGTCCGTCGGAGGCGCCGAGGGGTACCGCGAGTGCGTGGCATGGCGCAACGGCGGAGCTGACCTGCTGAATCGTCCTCTGGCACACCGGAGAGGCATTCTTCGCTGATATCGAGGCCGGTCCAGTGGCGCCGGGCAATCGTCGCCGGCACCTTAAGCGAGGGCTGCGGTCTCGTCCGGGCTTATCGGGCATGCCGTTGCGCCAAGATTGAGTGACCGTGGAAAATCCCTGGGTGCGTGGACGTTAGGAATCGAGATACCATCTTCGGGAGTTCAGGGGCGGAGTTGGGCCGACACAACGGCGGCACGCTCAAAGGTGACTACCTCGGTTCCGCTCGCTCCCGAGGTGTGTTTGGACTACGTCGCGGATTTCAGCAGGCACCCGGAATGGACTACGAACCGAGTCCAGATCTCCCCGGTTGACCCTAACCAAAGCGGGTTCGGCGCTCGATATCGAGCCGTGGGGCACGAAGCCGGGAAGGACTGGCCTTCTGAGCTCGAGGTGACTGTCTACGACCGGCCGGCGACATTCGAGTTCACCGCCACAGGCGGGCCGATCGCCACCCCTGAGAATGACCCCCATCGGCACACGTTCACTTTCACAGCAGAGGAGAACGGCACGCGGATCGAGTTGGCTCGGCGCGACCCCCTGCCGCCGGACTGGTCAAAGGTGAAGCGCCTGCTGACGCCAGCCATCGTTCGACTTATCCTCGGAATCAGGAAACGAACGATCGCGAACTTAAGGGCACGACTAGTTGAACAGCGGATTTGAGACCATACGGGATGCGCCGATCTCGCCCATGGGTGGCATTGCGCTCAGCCCCGCACATAATCACGTCGTACGGCCGACCACTTACCAAGTCTAATGCGCTCCGATTCGTCAATACGGGAAATCGCAAGGGAAATATGACTTGCGTCGAGCCCGGCGCAGAACGGCCTTCTTGGCTTGAGCGACATGTCCGTTCTTTCTGCGTTTCAGTACAAGCTGAATTTGCTCCAATCGAATAGCCCCTACCCGTGGTTCGGCGGAGTCGCAGACGCCGCCGTTCTGGGTGGCACTTCTGAGCGCCACAGATCTGAACGGCTAGTCAGCGGTGGTCCGCCGCCTGATGTCGCGGCGTGGTGGAGGACGACTACCGTACTTGCACAATGCAAGTGCACCGACCCGGCCGGTCAGCGGCACGGCACGTGCATCCACAGGGTTGCGCCGGGCAGGGAGGCCGCCGCCTGGCGGTGCTCAGCTGCGCCGTGGCCCTGGTGGCCACCGTCTCTTTCCCAGTAGCGGCCAGTTCTGCCGGAGGCGTCCCGGCCGAAGCCGTGACCGGGGCCAGCGTGGGCGTCAGCCCCCCGTACCCGGGCGCACAAGCGGACTATTTCGTCGACTTCACGGCCACGGCTCCAGTCGCGGCCGGAGGCGACATCTTCTTTACCGAGACGGCCGGGCCGACCGGCTTTTCGACCGAAACGACCGTACAGGTGGAAGACGTGACCCAGGGCTGGCGGTTCCTGGCCTCAGGCGTCAGGTTCGGGTCCGGCGTGAGCACCCGCCCGCTCGGTTTGCGCGGTTCGGGCGTAAACGCCGAAGGGGCGATGGCGGTCCCGCTGAAGGAGGCCATAAAGGCCGGCGATTACGTCTCTGTGATGGTCGAGGGGGCGACCAACCCCCAAGGGGGCAAGGTCAGCGACTTCGAGGTCTACACGACCGGCAACCCGACCGCTGGGCTCGCCCCCTCCTATACGGTCCTCAGCCTGGCCGAGGCCCTCGGTACCGGGTGCACGCTCCCACCGGGCCAGACGTGCTATAGCCTCCAAGCCTTCCGCAACGCGTATGGTATTTCCCCCCTCTTGGCCAGAGGCATCGACGGGCGGGGCCGGACCGTCGTCCTCGTCGAGTGGCTAGCCTCGGGCGCCGGCGGGGATGCCAGCTCCAACATCTTCCACGACATGGCCGAGTTCGACAGCTATTTCCGCCTCCCCGCGGTCAAGCTCACGGTGGTGCCGGGGACGGCGCCCAAGGCCTCAGTGGACCGGGCCATAGCCGAAGAGCTAGAGGACGTCGAAATGGTCCACGCCGTCGCTCCCGGTGCCGCCATCCGGGTGGTCCTCACCGGTCGCCGCACGTACTCAGCGGGCGCCGTGGTGAGCGATCTAAACGACGTGGTGTCGGCGTCGGGGGGAGCCGACGTCGTCTCCATGAGCGGTGGGGCGTGGGAGGATTGCTTCACCCCCGCCCAGTTGGCCCAGGCGCACTCGCTTATCGGCCAGCTGGTGGACCGGCACACAACGGTCACCGCCAGCTCAGGTGACTCAGGCGTGGCCGACCTGAGCTGCGACGAGCCTTGGGCGCCCGTCCCGAAAAAGGGCGTCCAGTACCCCGCCTCCGACCCGCTGGTACTGGGCGTAGGTGGGACCACGCTGGTGGCTAACCCGAAGTCGGGCTCCTACATAACCGAAACGGCCTGGGACGGCCCCAACTACGGCTCCAACGGCGGCTTCAGCGGCTTCTTCGCCCGCCCCTCCTACCAGGACGGCGTCGGGGGCATCGGAGCTCACCGAGGCGTGCCCGATGTCGCCGCCGACGCCAGCATGTCCATCGGGCTGGCCCTCATCTTTGCGCTACCTTCGGGCCCGCTAATGGAAGCGGCCGACGGGACCAGCGCCGGGGCGCCGTTTTGGGCCGGCCTCGTAGCCTTGGCCGACCAGTACGCCGGGCGGGACCTGGGCTCCGTCAACCCTGCTATTTACGGCATCGCCCAGAGCACTAGTTACCACGCTGCTTTTCACGATGTCGTGAAGGGCGACAACACCGTGGTGGTGGCGGGCAAGACGCTGGAGGGTTACCAAGCGGGGCCCGGCTGGAGCCCGGTCACGGGCTGGGGGACACCGGTGGCCTCGGCACTGGTCCCCCTACTGGCCCGGTACGACCGCTACTAACAGGGAGAGGGACGGCTACCGGAGGCTCGAGCGAGTGAGCTCTTGGAACGGGACAAATTATTCGAGCCTTTGGCACTTATGGTCCTGGATTTCCGCCGCCCATAGCCGGTCTTCGTTCCCCGGGGTCAGCACCGCGTCCCTGTTCGTGCCAGTGTTGGGGCGGCTGGCATGCCGATCGGTGCTCGGAAAACGACGAGTCACGGGGCTCGGGTGTCCCGTTGGAGGGACACAGAACAACCCATGCCAGCGACTGCCAGAGTGCGCCAGGTTCGACGATCAACGGATTCCTGACCTAAACGAAGAGTTTTCGGCTGGCGTCTACGTGGCTCTCTCGAGCCTCAACTACGATCTGTCGCACATTCTGTAATCATACCAAGTGAAATCGGCCGAGCCGACACGCCAGAGCCGTCGATGTGGACGGATTTCCATGGAAACTCCACGGTTTCGCGCCGCCCATAACGATCCATCTCGCGCTGGTGGCCGTGTATCCCTAGCTGGTGATATGACGCGAGATTCGGCCTTAGAGTGAGGCGCGGCTGCTGTGGATCGGCGGAGCCCAGGAAGGTCGAGGAATCAGGCAGAACGGATGGCCCGCCAGATCTGCGTAAACGTGGTCTCCTGTTGAGAGCCGAGTGGCCCCAAGCTTTAGCACCGCCACCCCTGCGGCCACGACGTCATCCACCATCACATCGAGGTGGATCTGTTGCGGATAGTGAGGATCAGGCCACCGAGGCGGCTGGTGCTGCAGGGCCCGCTGGAACGCGAACCCCGACGCGTGGGCACTTTCGGCCACCACCACCCAATCTGGAGACTCGTAAGTGACGGGCAGTCCAAGAAGTTCGGAGTAGAACGCCGCCAGGCCAGAGGGGTCGGGGCAGTCGATCACGACGTGATGCTGGCGACCGATCATCCACTGATCATGACAGGCGACGTCTACACAGGATATTCCATCTTGCCCACGCGACGAGACGATCCGCGCTGCCCTCTCGCAACCCTTGTCGGCGCCCGATTCGGTAACCGATCACGGAAGGCGTACCCCAGAGCTGACAGCGTTCGGGCTTCGGCACAGATCGTCGGACTGCGCCTCGGTCATATGCGCGTTGGTTCTGTAACACCCTTGCGCCAAGATTTCCCAGCTTTTCAACGCCAAATCCATCGATATGTAGTTTCCCCTTGCGGAAGAACAACTTTCTTGAGGGGCACATAATCCAGCATTATGCATCGGCAAGGGCGTTCAGCTTCGCGGGTTAGCGTGTGCTCGTCATCCGGAGCTCCGGAAGCTCGCCCTGCCAGACGGCGGGCCCCATTGAACGAGCGCTCATCGCGGCGGTCGCCGGGCGCTTGTGGCGCTACCGGCCTGAGCCGCCGCTGGCACGGCCCCCTGCGGTTGGCGGGTGTCGTCGTGGGTTACAGCCGCTCGTCCCAGGCGGGTTGGCCTGAGACGTGGCGAGCCCTCGGCGAGGCGCTCGGAGCAACCTTGGGGCGCGGAGTACCCGCGGAACTGCTGACGGCCCCGTTACTATCGCCACGTGATCAGGGCCGTTGAGGAGAGCGACCTCGAAGCCTGGCGGGAACTGTGGGCCGGGTACCTCCGCTTCTACCGGGCTTCGGTGCCAGGCGAAGTGACGCTCGCCACCTTCCGCCGACTGGTGGCCGGCAAGGACGGAATGGTCGGCCTGGTAGCAGAGGACAGCGGTCGGCTAGTGGCCCTGGCCAACCTCGTCTTCCATCCCTCGACCTGGTCCCCTACGGTTTACTGCTACCTGGAGGACATGTTCGTCGCGCCGACGGCGCGCGGCACCTCGGTCGCTCTCGACCTCATCAGCGCCGTCTTCGCCGAAGCCGACCGGAAGGGCGCGACACGCACGTACTGGCATACCCAGGAGTTCAACGGCCCGGCGCGCTCGCTGTACGACCAGGTCGCCCACCCCACGTCCCTCGTCGTGTACGAGCGCTAGCCGTCTGGGGTCAACCAGGTAGCCCTCGGCACGGCTCTGTTGTGTGCCCCAGGACAGAAACCAACCCGTTCAGCCCGACATGGAGGTGCAAGTGCGTGTCGCCATCTACGCTGGCGCGTCGACGTGAGCTACAAGACGATCTCCTAACGGCGGCGCTGGGGCGGCTGGTCTCAATCCTCGGTCACCCAACTATGGCGACACCGCAGCTGACCGCGAGTACCGGGAGGTTGGCTGTCAGGCCCCGACCCCGGAGCGGCGGAGCTGCGAGCTGTAGCTCTTGGCAAGGCACGACTAGGCCCTTGGGGGGCCGCGTCTTTGGAGGTGCGCTGCAATCGTGCGAGTTTGTGGACGCCACCGACGGCCCCTAAGATATTCACCCTCATGGGTGAACATGCTGCTGACGTGCTCGACCGGGTTTTTTCGGCCGTCTCCGACCCGACGCGCCGCGAAATATTAGCCCGGCTTGCCGATTCGGACGCCCGGGTGACGGATGTCGCTAGAGGGTTCCCGATCTCGCTCAACTCGACGTCGAAACACATTCGGGTGTTGGAGGAGGCGGGGTTGGTACGACGGAGTGTGCGGGGGCGCGAGCACATCTTGACCCTGGATGCGGCGCCCCTTGCCGAAGCGGCCGGATGGATGGCGCGTTACGAAGTCTTCTGGAGCGAGCAACTCGCCTCGCTCGACGCCTTTGTCACCCGCCGGGGCAAGGCAGGGAAGCCGTCGTGACGGACGGGTACTCAGTCACCGTCCGGCGGGAGATTGCCGCTCCTGCCGAAGAACTCTTCGATGCGTGGCTGGACGGGCAAAGCCTGGGGACGTGGTTCCGGCCGGCCGGGGTGCGGGAGACTCGTGCCGAAACGGATCCTCAGGTGGGTGGGACGTTCCGCATCGTCATGGTCCATGACGAGTCCACCGTGTGCTCGGGCACCTATCGCGAGATCGACCGTCCTCGCCGTCTGGTGTTCACCTGGTCCTCGCCCGACACCCGGCTCCGGGACACGACTGTGACCGTGACCTTCCAGCCATCGTCGACGGGGACCGTCGTCGAGATCCATCAGACCGGACTTCCGGATGAGCAAGCAAGGGACTCGCATTACGCGGGCTGGTCGGACATCCTGCGTGAGCTAGGGCGCATCACCCACTAAGAGAAAGGCCGATTTGGTGCCAATGTTGGACGGGAAAGTTGGCATCGCTTGCGGCGGAGGAGGCGCCACCCGTGGCGTGATCGCGTGTGCTGCTCTACCAATGGCGACCAGGTAGGAGAGGTGCGACGGCAGCCGCGCTAATGGGACGCGCTGACAGTTGGCGTCTCCTGGGTCGTCGCGGTCCAGAGGATGAACGGTATGGACATGGGGTGGGGGATGAAAGGGAGACAGCACAATGAGGAGTCATCGCATCGGGACGCGCCAGCAGTGGTTCACGGCGAGCGCTGAGCTGCTCAAGCGCGAGAAGGAGTTCACACGACTGGGGGATGAGCTTGCCCGACAGCGTAGGGAGGTTCCTTGGGTGCCGGTCGAGAAAGAGTACATGCTCCAGACCGCAGACGGGGCCAGGACGCTGGCGGAGCTGTTCGACGGCCGCTCGCAGTTGGTGGTCTACCACTTCATGTTCGGCCCTGATTACGAGGGCGGATGTCCCTCCTGCTCGTCGACCGCTGACAGCTTCAACGGCGTACTCGCCCACCTGAAAGCCTGCGACGTGACGATGATCTGTGTCTCGCGGGCGCCGATCGAGAAGCTGCTCGACTATCGGGAGCGAATGGGTTGGAGCTTCAACTGGGCGTCCAGCCACGACAGCGACTTCAACTTCGATTACGGCGTTTCGGCCCGGGAGGCGATGACGCACGACGCAGCCGCGCCGCTGCTCGAGGCCAACGAGCTCGCGCTTTTGAAGCTGCTGAACGAACGGCCGTCCGTCCGCGAGAGACTGCCAGTGGTGACAAGCCAGAACGCCAGCGCGACCGGGACGAACGTCGACGGCTATTTCTCCGAGGGGCACGGCGTGAGCACGTTCGCTCTTGAGGGCAACACCGTCTACCACTGCTACTCCAGCTATGCCCGGGGTACGGAGTTCCTGATGGGCTACTACGCGATCCTCGACCGGGCTCCGAAGGGCCGCGACGAAGGCGATCAGCCCATGAGCTGGCTGCGCCGCCACGACGAATACGAGAGCGAGTGAACCATGGAAGCGTCCGTGCTCTTACCCCTCTGGCGCTTCGGCGACGTCGGGTCGCTGCCGGACGTTCTCGCCGAGCGTGGAACGTTCTCGAGCCCGGTGGCCGACTACAGCGGGCCAAGCGAAGGCCGCGCACGTGTTTGGTCTGATCGCGCCCGTCGCGGATGTCGATCTGCGCGGAGACTGACGCCCCCGGCTCACCGTGCGATGCTGCCAACGGCGCATGACGCAATGAACAAACACCGCTGCCGAACCTCAATATCGTTCAACGGCTCGCCGAAGCTGCGCTCGCAGAAGCAAAAAGAAGTGCAGGCCCAACCCTGTAAAGAGGAGAGAGCCATGAAGGATGACGCAACGAGACTCGCCGGGCCGGCGGCCATCGCCTCCTACGCATCGAGCCTACCGTCGGCCGTCGACCGGGCCGCCTTCCAGGCCGAACTGGACAGGCTGCGCGTTCGGGAGAAGGCGCACACCCGGGAAGGGGACGCCATCGCCGCGGCCCGACGGCGATTGCCCATGGTCGAGGTGGACGCCAACCTCGCGCTGATCGGGCCAAAGGGGGCGCTCACCCTGCTCGAGGCGTTCGAGGGGCGCCGCCAGCTCATCGCCTACTACTTCATGTGGTACCCCGGCCGACCCGCGCCCGAGCAGTGCGAAGGCTGTACCTTCTGCACCACCCACGTCGCGGAGCTGTCCTACCTTCATTCGCGCGACATCACCTACGCCACCTTTTGTCAGGGCCCTACGACGAAAGTGCCCGCTACCGCCACTTCATGGGATGGGACATGCCTTGGTCTCGGCACAGGCCTCACTCGACGCGCTACTCGTCGGGCGCCAGGTCGGCTTGTTCCACCTCGTGTGCTACCTACGCGACGGCGAGCGCGTCTTCGAGACCTACTGGACGACTCGGCGCGGTGTAGAGGCAATGGACTACAGCTACGCGCTCATGGACCTGACCGTGTACGGACGCCAGGAACGGTGGGAGGACTCGCCCTCCGGCTGGCCACAACGGTGCTCGAACACGAGGACGGACGCGGGCTCGCCCGATTGGCCACCGGTGTCCGTGTGGCCGGGCGGACGCCCCATCGCCCAGTGGTCGCGACTCGACGCTGGGCGCTCTGACGACCTGGGGTCGCCGGCAACACGAGGCTGAGCCGCCTCGGCCCACAGGCAATGTTGAACTAATCAGACAGGAGGGCAGGTTCGTGGCCATGACCCGGTTGCGCTCCCAGCTGGTGGGTGCAATACCAGGCGGCACCACCGCTACTACGGCCGCTGCGGTTACCGCCACCCTCGGGGCCGCGGCCGCATGTTGGGTCATCGCCATCGACCAGATGCGAGGCATGGACATGGGGGTCGCCACCAGGCTCGGCTCTTTCGCCTTCTTTGCCGCATCGTGGGCCTCGATGATGGCGGCGATGATGCTGCCAGGCGCGGTCCCGGCGCTGTTGCGCCGCACCCACGCCAGCGGGCGCCTGCTCGCCGCCCCGGTTTTCGCGGTGTCGTACATCGGCGTCTGGGCGGTGGTGGGCCTCGCGGTGTACGCGTTGTACCGGCCCCATGGGACCGTTGCCGCTGGCGTCGTCGTGATCGCAGCGGGCATGTACGAGCTCACGCCCATCAAGCGGCACTTTCGCCTGCAGTGCCACGAGAAGGCACGGTCCGGATTGGTGTTCGGGCTCGACTGCATTGGCTCGAGCGCCGGGCTGATGGCGATGCTGGTCGTGCTCGGGGTCATGAGCATCACCTGGATGGCCGTCATCGCCATCGTCGTGGTCGCCCAGAAGATCTTGCCCGCCAGGACCACCGTCGATGTCCCGCTCGCGCTCGCGATCGTCGGGCTCGGCATCGTGGTCCTCGCCGCCCCCTCGTCGGTCCCCGGGCTCGTGCCCACCACCGGTCACATACCGATGATGTGAGAGAGGAGACAACCGATGACTGAACACAAGGTCGGAACACGAGAGGAGTGGCTCGCAGCCCGGCTGAAGCTCCTAGAGGCGGAGAAGGCGCATACACGGCGGGGCGACGAGCTGGCCAAGATACGACAGGAATTGCCGTGGGTACGCATCAACAATGGGTACACCTTCGACACCGAAAGCGGCGAAGCCTCGCTGGCCGACCTGTTCCGGGGCCGCTCGCAGCTCCTCATCTACCACTTCATGTTCGACCCCGACTGGGAAGAGGGCTGCCCGAGCTGCTCCGGGTTGGCCGACGGCTTCGACGAGACCCACCTCCACCTCCATAACCACGACGTCGCCTTCAGCGCGGTTTCCCGAGGGCCGCTCGAGAAGCTGCTGGCCTGCCGGGACCGGATGGGCTGGAGCTTCCCGTGGGCCTCGTCGGGACGGAGCGACTTCAATTACGACTTCCACGTCACGATCGACGCCTCGGTGGCGCCGGTGGAGTACAACTACCAGGACCAAGCCGAGCTCGAAGCGGCCGACGTGGCCTGGCGCGAGTGGTCCGGTGAGCAGCCTGGCATGAGCGCCTTTGCGCTCGAGGACGGCCACGTGTACCACACTTATTCCGCCTACGCCCGAGGATTCGACGCGCTCTGGACCATGTGGCAGTGGCTGGACCGGGCACCGCTCGGCCGCAACCTGGGCGACATGTCGTGGTTCCACCGCCACGACCAGTACGAGGCCAGCTACCGATGACGCTCGCGCACATCGCCGGAGACCAGGCTGAAGAAGTCGGTCACAGACGGCCCGGTGGTGGTCGCCGTCGAAGCGCTCAGTCGATACCGAGAACGAGAGGAGCCCAATGGCTGAAACCGCCGCGCAGTACAACGCCAAGATAATCGATGAGTTCCGCGCCAACGGCGGACGAGTCGGCGGCATGTGGGAGGAGACGCCGCTTCTGTTGCTGCACCACACCGGCGCGAATTCTGGTGTGGGCCGCGTCAACCCGGTCGCGTACCTGCCCGATGCGTCGCGTTACTTCATCTGGGCCGCGAACGGAGGAGCGCCGAAGAACCCAGCCTGGTACCACAACCTAAAGACGCACCCGAGCACGAGGATCGAGGTCGGTAGCGAGACGATCGAAGTCGTGGCCGAGGAGGGTAGTAGCGACGAGCGCGACCGGCTGTTCGCGACGGCGGCCGAGCGCTATCCGCAGCTCGCTGAACTCGCGCGGAAGACCACGCGCGTCATCCCGATCGTGGTCCTCACACCCAGACCGAGCTGGTGAGGGTTTCGCAGCACGGAATCACGCACACAGTCGACCGGGCTCATGGTGTGCAAAATGGCTGCATCAGATCTGGATCTTTTGGCGGCCGAACGTCCTGACGCCCCCGGACCTTACGAACGCAGGAACGGCGGTCGCGGAAATCATGGCAGAGATAGGCACTTTCGTTCGAAGTGGGTGCAGAACGTCAGCCACGCTCCGAATGATATGGACCAGATTCTGCATTGTGGTACAAGCCAAATTGGCCCATGTCGACGCGCCGATAACCTCGCTCTGGGTGGGTTCCCATGGAACGCAAGCGCTTCTCGACCAAACATGACCGATTAGCCCGCGTCTAAGCACGTTGCGCTGGCCGATAACTTCGTACCACTCGCGGTGCCCGGCTGTGCTCAGCGCGAGCGGGGCTGTGTTGCCGGAGTGTCGGGGGCATCATGGTAATGCTTGGGCGCCTTGCCCCGGATTAGGGCCTCGTAGTAGGGACAAGCGTCAGGCGCATGATCGTGGTTGGCGGCGACGTGCTCCCAGAACCGCCGTGCCCTGGCACCGCGCCATCTTTCCCGGCCGCCATGACGGTGGAGGGACCGCCAGGGACCGACCTGTGGGCTCAGCCCCACGACCCAGCGGCCCGTCCCTGTCTTTTCCGCAACCCACGCAAAATGTTGCTTGACAACCCACAGGAGCATCACTATGGCGCCAGACGTGTGGAGGATCTGAGGAGGTCGGGATGGCCACTGTCACTGAGATCGGAGCGGACATCTACAGGATCAACGTGGAGATGCCTGGGAAGCCAGTCACCTTCAGCCTCTTCCTCATTGACGACGAGCAGCCCACGCTCGTCGAGACCTCCTATCGGCGCGTCTTCGCCGAGGTCCTCGATGCCGTACGCACGGTCCTTGACCCAGCCACGATCCGGCACATCGTCATCCCACACTTCGAGGGCGACGAGTGTGGAGGGCTCAACTTGTTCCTCGAGGCGGCACCCCGCGCCCAGCCGGTGTGCAGTCCTGTCGGCGCGGCGACGAGCATCCCTGACTTCGCTATCCGAGAACCACTGCGGGTGGATGAGACGACGGTTCTCGACCTTGGCGCTCACAAGCTGAGCTTCCTCGTAACGCCTTACGTGCATGCTTGGGACAGCATGCTGGCCTACGACGAGACGACCCGGACTTTGTTTTCTTCCGACCTCTTTCTGCAACCGGGCGGGGCCCCGCACAGACGGAGCGGGACATGAGCGAGGAAATGATCGACTACACCCGTTCAATCGGGCTGTTCCCTTCCCAGACCCACCTTGTTGCCGCCTTGGACAAGATCGACGTTCTCCAACCGGAGACACTGGCTTGCCACCACGGCACCGTCAAGGCGGGCCACATTGCCACCTATCTGGCGGCCTTCCGCCAACACGACGTGACCGGACTGAGTCCATCCGATCCTGTGCACACCTCCATCGTCACGCCGCCCAGCGACGGGCCGCCATCCGCCACCGCTACCGACCCATAACGAACGATCTCGCGCCATCCCGTCAAATCACTGCCCTTTATGGAACCGAGCACATAGTCGGCGATACCCAGAACCGGCATGAGATCGGGCCCTTAGTTCGGTTCAGCACAGAACACCGGCGCTGGCGGAAGAATAGGTGTGCGCGTTCTGCGTTGTATCGCACGGCGAATTTACGGCCGAAAAGGCCGCGGTAACCGT
The DNA here is from genome assembly GCA_963807395.1 of uncultured Acidimicrobiaceae bacterium. Lineage (GTDB taxonomy): Bacteria > Actinomycetota > Acidimicrobiia > Acidimicrobiales > Palsa-688 > Fen-671. The sequence continues at coordinate 90,848 of CAWEBW010000017.1, read as the reverse complement.
CGTTCGGCTCGCCAGCCGACCTTGCGCATAGCTGGCGGGCGGGAGCGCCGATCAGACAATCGGCGCTTCGGACAGAACCTCGCCTTCGGCTCTTTCGGGGCCGCTGTCACATCTGGTAGCCGGACGGTGGTGCGATACTGACGCAACGGAAATCGAGGTGACCAAAGTGGGGGGCAACGGGGAGCGCTCTTATGGGCCCGGCAGCGACGACGCAGAACTGGAACGCCTGAGTCTCCAAGGGCGCCTGCTCGCCCCTGCTACGCGAACCATCCTTGTGACAGCTGGAATCGAGTCGGGCATGACCGTTCTCGACTTGGGTTCCGGGGCAGGAGATGTCAGCTTCGCCGCCGCTGAGCTCGTCGGCCCCGAGGGACAGGTGATCGGCATTGATGCCTCCCCAGACGCAGTCGCACGGGCTACAAGGCGCGCCGAGCAGCGCGAAATGACCAATGTTCGGTTCGCTGAGAGTGACATCCACCTCCCAGCACCAGGCGGTCAATTCGACGCGGTGACAGGACGACTAGTGCTCATGTTCGTGCCCGATCCGTCCGCCGTCCTGCGGATCCAAGCAACCGTATTACGCCCAGGCGGTCTGGTGGTGCCGATCGAGTTCGATGTACACACCGCCAGGACCGTTCCGTCAACCCCGCTAGTTGACCGATTGACTTTGTATATCGCTGAGGTGTTCAAGCGAGGCGGGATTCCGACATCCCTCGGACCACGTCTGTGGTCGGTCCTTCGGGATGCGGGCTGCAACCCAGGGGCATGATCGGAATCCAGCCGTGCTTCGGACCCGACGACCCCGACGGTGGAGCACTCATCGTCGGCATCGTGCGGACTCTGCTTCCTCTCATGGAGCGCACCGGCGTCGCCACAGCCGACGAAATCGACCTCGCGACCCTCCAAGAACGGCTATCAGACGAAATGACCTCAGCCCGAGCGATATTTGCACACCCGATGCTCTTTAGCGCTTGGGCAAGAGTTGACGGGCCTGCTTGAGAGAATGAAGCGGGAGGCGGCTCGAGTCGTTGGAGGCGCCCAGAACAGGCCATAAGGCGCTTACGCGGACGGGCGGCCGGATGGCGCCGGATTCGGCGATCACGAGTTCCTGGCCTAGACAAAGCAGTTTTCAGCTCTGGTGCGCATAATCTTCCCGAGCTCCAACAACAATCTGGTTGCACATTCGGTCCGACCTTTCAAGTGAACTTGCCGGAACCGAGCGAGGGCCGACCCGTCGTTAGGGTCGGAAGTGGCCTGGCCGAGGGCGATTAGCGCCACGACGCAGACCGGGCGCTCGGCGCTCCCGATCCGCTGCCCCGCCCGTCCCAATCAGTCAGCGACGTAATCAGTCCGCAAAGCCGGCTTCGGCAGCGGCAGCGGTGATCTGGTCCTGGAACCGCTCCTTCACCCAATGACGCTCACCAAGGATGGTGATCTGCCCCCAGCGTCCCGAGACAGGTCCGAGTCGGGTGAGACGCGGTAACACCCCGAGAACGGATGTGGGTTTGGCGCCCCCGGACAGTCTGGGGCTGTCCATGACGTAGATAGCGTCATCAGTGATGCTCACGCAGCGGTACTTGATCCAGTGCATCGTTAGCCCGGTCGCCCAGTTGACAAGAAAAAAGCCGAAGTTCGGGGCCGTCTGGCAGAGGAATGCGTGTCGAACCTCACTGCCCGGCGGCAACAGCGGCCGGGAGCGTTCCGCCAGGTCTCTTACAGATGCCACCTCAGTCGTATCTCCCGTCGCGTCGGCTGGTGACCCGAAGGCCAGTCTCTGGCGGAACAGATCGCCCCATCTCGCGGATACGCGCGATGGCGGACGCAAGTACATACTCGGCAGTCATGTCCAAGAAAGGCCGACTTTCGGGCTCCAGCACAGATTGTCCGGCCTTACCCCGATAATATGAGCGTCGTTCTGGAGCGCCCCCGAACGAAAAATTCCCTATTCGTACAGGCAATATCCGTCGTTCGGGGCGGATTCCCCTTATAGATGAAGACTTTCCAGGCGCCCATAATTGGCAGTTATGCCGGCAGCGAACAGGCTGGGCACCACCGGGTCGGTGTGAGCACGCGATGGCCCAAGATTGTGGTGCGGTGCTCGCGAAGGTGTGAGCGGCAGGCGGTGCGGCGCGAGGCGCAGACGACCTCGGACGGGACGCCCACCGGGCTGTCCACCATCAGCGGTTACCGCTCCCGTGCAACCAGTAGTCGTTGGCGAGAAGCCGGTGCCCTCCGAGCTCGAGAACACGCTCCGGTGGCCTTGCCACGGGCTCGCGCCCCTCCACTCCAGGGACGCGTGGCGTCGGCCTGCGTGCGTCCAGGTCGGGCCCAACGCCCTCCCGCGCCGACCGAAGGCTGAGCGAGCCAAGCCACCGACGAGGCCAGCGCGCTGGGGGCCGAGGGGCACGGCTTTTGCGCTGCGGCCACTTCGTCCAAGATCGGTCCTCGTCCGTAGGGCAGAACATGTTCAGGCGCAGCGTTGACATTGCTGTCATCTCCCTTAGGCCCATTGACCGTTGTTGCGCAGGAGCGGAACGTGTTATGTGCGACCACCCCGGCCGTACTCGTATGACGGTTGCCGCCCGCCGAACTCATCTGCGCCACGCTTACGCTCACGCTCGGCCGTTCGCGGTCCGGCAAGAACACGGCGCAAAAAAGCCCAATCCTCCAGTCGCCTACAAGGGGTTGGAGGTCGGCAGCGGGTTAGTAGCCATCATTTCTGCCCGCAACATCCGGGCGAGCACTACCAACACTGGTCACGATGGCGACGCCACCGCCAAGCCCAGGCCCGGCAGTCCCACTACCAGTGCAGGCTCACGAACCAGCCGCTGCCGATGAGGTGCTAACCGGCTGCGCCTCATCAGGCGTCAGCGCCAGACTGGCAGAGGCAGTCAGTCCGGGTCCAGGTACTGACCGCCCCACGTCTGCGGGTCTGTGTCCGCTAGCGTCTCGGTGAACGTCCACCGATGACCGGCGAAGTCCTCGGCGCCATACTGCCGCTCGCCATACATGTAGTCCGCCGGCTCCGCCAGGATGACCGCGCCATGTGCCCGGGCGCGCTCGCAGTGAGACCGCGCGTCCGGGACCCGCACCATCACGTACTGGGCCACCGCCTCGCGACTCGGCGGGCGGTGGTAGCCGCCTGGCTCGGCCACGATCACGGCCCCGTCGCCGACCCTCAGCTGAGACCGGTGGTTCTCGCCGATCCGTAGCCGCTCGACAAACCCGAATGCCGCAGTCAGCCAGGCAACCGCCTCGCGGACGTCCGGATAGATCAGAACCGGGATGACCGTGGCCGCTGGGACCGAGCGGTTGACCTTCATTCCGCCACGCTAACGACATGCACGCCGGCAGGCCACGGACCGCAGGGAAGCACTCGTCCAGATCGCATCACGTGCCCACACCGGACAAGATCTCGGGCTGCGGCTGTAGTACTAGTCGAGAGCACGGTCGTCGTAGGGGCACGACAGTCCGATGCCTTGGGGTTCGAGAACAGGTATGTCGGATATACAGTCGATGGCGCGGTCGACCGCCATGCGTGCGAGAACCCAAAACTGATCCTGGCAATGCCACGGGATTGACTTGTTGGCGAGTGCTGGCCCAGCAGGAATGGGAGATCACGCCCCGATCTCATCGCTAGCGGCTTTTTGAACTGGGCTGCGCCGAGGGTGTATCAGCGCCAGGTCCGACACTGCGGACATGGGCACTGGCGACCACCTCGGCACCACTGTCCTCGATGTTGAACTCTGCGCCACCTCCGCCAGAGGCTGGTGAGAGTATTAGTCGCATGCACGCCGTCGAGCTGGTCTTCGCCATCGGATGGGCGGCGTTCTGGATCTACTGGCTCGTGGCAGCATTCGCCATGAAAAGGGGCCACGTCGCTTGGTCCCGCGAGCTTCGTATCAGGGCGGTGGTCGTCGTCTTGGCGGTTCTGTTGCTCCGCTTGGGAGCCTTCCGAGACGGCGGCCTCAATTCGGATCCATGGCGCGCTGGCTTCGGGCTCTTCCTCTTCGCGCTGGGGCTCGGGTTCGCGATCTGGGCCCGGCTACACATCGGGCGCAACTGGGGCACCCCCATGTCGCAGAAGGACGAACCAGAGCTGGTGACCAGCGGCCCCTACCACCTGGTCCGCCATCCCATCTACTCTGGGATCCTGCTCGCAGGTGTCGGCACCGCGGTGGCGCTGAGCTGGCTATGGCTTGTCGCAATGGCCATTGCCGGCATCTACTTCGTCTACAGCGCGAGGGTCGAGGAGCGCTACCTGACCGAGCAGTTCCCCGACACCTACCCGGTGTACAGACGCTCGACCAAGATGCTCGTGCCCTTCATCTTCTAACTAAGCGGACTGGGTCGGCTTTCCGCCATCAACGGTCTCAAATGGTGAGGTCACCCACAGCGGTCTGCGGTAGACGGCGCGCCATAACGCTCCATTCGGCGTCTTGTTGGTGTAGCGCGACGGTCCGACCTGGGGACGAATAATCGGCCTCGGAAATCAAGGCCGCATAACCGCTATCGCTTGACGTGGGCACAGAACGCCGGGCGCGATCGGACAATATGCATGCTGGATCTGCATAGTAGATCCAGCGAAGTTGGCCCAAGTCATAGCCCCGTAGCCGTCGTTCGGCACCCATCGGTGACCTTCTGTAGTCGAAAAACCTCGACGCCATAACGGGATCGATCTGGATCTTCTGGCCGCCGAAAGTTCTGACGCCCCCGGAGCTCCGGCCGGGGTCGGGTCGCGGTCGGTCCCCGAGATCGACTGGAGCTGGCTCAATTGGGGCCCCCGGTGGACGCGTCCGCGGTTTTGTGGGCTCGCTCTAGTAAGGACGCCGGCTGACGACGACACGACGTCGCCAAGTGCCCCCAGACCTGGCCCAGCGGCCGACTTCGGTCCTGGGCCGGCCCAGTCCTGCCGCTCAGCGCAGCCCGAGTGCCGTGCCGACCGCCGCACGAGGGCGCCGGCCAAGGCATCTATGTGGACAACGAGACCGTTGTCGACCTTCAACACGACGAGCGCCAGGACTCGACGGTCGCGCAGGGCGACGATGCCAACCCGTCCGCCCACCGGAAGGTGCACCAATGTCGGCGCCCCCGGCGGCCCCAGGTAACGCAAGATCGCCGGGGCGACGTGGGTGGCCCCGACTAGTACCCCGGAGACGACGTCACCGGTGCCCTGCACTGCTGGGTCCAGCAAGGCAAGGAGGCCCTCCAGGTCGCCGCCGGAGCAGGCCTCGATGAACCGTTCGCTCAGTTGGCGGTGAACCGCGGGCTCCACCGAGAACCGGTCCGTCGCCGGTTCTGACCGCAAGGCTCTTCGGGCGCGGCTGGCTAGTTGTCGGCATGAAGCCGGGCTACGGCCGACGATAGTGGCGACCTCGTCGAAGGAGTACTGGAACACGTCGTGCAGCACGAACGAAGTGCGCTCCGCCGGGCTCAGGCGCTGGAGTACGGTATGCATGGCCAAGGTGATGTTGTCAACCAACGTGACCTGGCCTGCCGGGTCGGGCGCGTGCGAGTCAACTCGGTCCTCGGCAAAATCGAGGACCGCGGTGGGGTGACGCCCCCGGGTACGGAGACGGTCGAGGCATAGCCTGCTGGTGACGACGACGAGCCACCCTTCGGGGTCGTCTATGGTGCTGATGTCAGCACGGGCGAGGCGGCTGAAGGCCTCCTGGACCACGTCCTCGGCGTCGGGGAGGTCCAACAGCATGCGAAGAGACAGGTCGAGCATGCGACGCCGGTGGGCGGTCCACAGCTCCGTGAAGATGGGGTTGTCGGAGCCGGGCGTGGGCGGGCGGTCAGGTCGTGACATCGTGGTCCCTATCCCTATGGCCCCGGCGCCGGAAGGGTCCCCCGGGACGTTTCGGTCAGGCTTTCTTGCTCTTGCGGATGCCTTCATGCCAAATCAGCTTCAACATCGAGGGCTTGGCGCTCGTCGTCGCGACGGCGATCGTCGAGCGCACATAGGCGTCGCTCAGAGCTTGGCGCAAGAGGCAATCGGCCAGGTCGACCCGGGCCGTGTACCTGTAGCCGATGTGGTCGATGGCGACGCTGTAGGCGGAAACGGCCGGCGCCTCGAACAAGCCCGAGGGGCGCACGATGGTCCAGGCCAGATCGGTGGCCACCACCATGGCTTCCATCCGCCGCATGTCGTCGTAGAGGGTCTTGCCCAACTTGTTGACGACATAGGGCTGCATGACTCTCTCGAAGATAAACCCGCCCAGAGGTTCGGGGTGGGGGCCAATGGCACTGGAGCTGACGCAGAGCATGCGCTTGACGCCCGAGGCGTACATCCCAGCAATGATGTTGGCGGCGCCTTCGGAATAGGCGGTGATCGGAGCCTTGGCAAAGGGCACGCCAAGGGTCGAAACGACGGCGTCGGCACCGTCGATGGCCATCGCTACGGCGACTGGGTCGTGGACATCACCAGCGGCGACCTCGAGGCGCCGGTGCTCGATCGGGAAGGTGCCGGGGTGGCGGGTGAAGGCGACCACGTCGTGGTCCTCGTCGAGCGCCAGTTGGGTGAGGAGCCGCCCGGTGGGGCCGTTGGCCCCGAACACTGCGAGCTTCATGGGTTTTGTTCCTTTCGGTGTGCGCCCGGGCATCTGTCCTAAGCGGTATACATAAGTAAGGACGCCAGCACGGCCAGGTGTGTGACATCGCTGCGACCAGGGCGAGCGGCCGGCTCCACAGCGCATGATCGATGCGGTTGCCGCCATGAGCGAAAAGCCTCTAGTGCACAGACGCTTCTCCAACACGTCTGGGCAAGTCCCGAACAGCTGCCCACGCTGAGCGACCCGCTACATTAACGGCGTGATGGACCGCGCCGGGCCGACGCGGCGCGCTATGAAGCGGTGCACGACCGCAAAGTTGACTTCGAAGCACTGCTCGAAAATCGGCCAGCCCAACGACGGCGTGCTCTCCGGAGCGCCAGCTTGGCGCTGGCTCGGCCCCCTCGCACTTTAATGATTTTCAGTTCGCTCGTCATATGTTCCCAGCAAGGACGAAATGTTCAGTTGGGCTCGCCCCCCAACCCGCCACGGGTCAGCCAGAGTCAGAAGGGACCGCCAAGGCGCTGGTCCGCTCATCACGACACCTGACAAGATCCACAAGCGAGATGTCGTGCCAGATCTGGGAATTCTGTGCCACAACCCGACGCGTCCCATCCACGCTGATTTGCTCCCGTAATCGGCAGGTATGGCCCCTCCTAGGCCGTGCGTCTTTCGCGTACATAATGCACGTCATATTGCCGCCTGGCTATTGAAGTGGCAGCCTGCGCGTCGATCCGCCAGGGCCGCTCGGCTCCTCACCAAAGGGCCGCTCCGGCTGTCTTAGGGCCCCGTGCTCTCCCAGCTTTGTCGGCGAACTCACCAGGCTGGTTGTGGCGACGCCTCGGGCCCGTTCGTTCGACGGCCTCGTTCTCTTCGGCCGCGCTGGTGCCGCGGCGCCCAAGCTCCGCAGCTCCCGATCCGAGATGCCGAGCAGCTCGGCCACTTCGCCAACCTGCAAGCCGGAGGCGACGAGGTCCTCTGCCGCCTCAGCCTGGGTGCGCCGAGCGTCGGCCTGGGCGCGTCCCCAGACCGCTTTGGCCTCGGCGAGCCGGGCCAGGGCCCCGAAGAACAAACGCGCCGCGGCAGTACGCGTTGCGAGACGTTGCTTCGTGACCGCCGCCTCCTGGGCAGCCAGTTCACGGAGCCGTCGTGTAGCGGGGTGATCGTCGCTACGTGTTCCGAGTACGAGCGTGTCTCCGTTAGCCATAGTTAGCTCCTATCGACTAGCAGGCTTTGCTCCCTCCCGCCCGCACGGCCAGGGGACATCCGTCGTGTCATGAGCTTTCATAGTTGGAGCGAGTCAGGACGACGCAGCTGGCCGAGCATGCCGGCAAGCCGGTGCCGTTGGCGGGGTGGGTCCATCACCGGCGCCACCGGCAGAGAAGCGTTCCTGCTGTTGCGTGACGCGCCCGGCATCGCCCAGGTCGTTGTGGAAGACCGGGCGCTCCGTGAGTCGTTACAGGCCACGGCACGTCTCTTGCGTCACCGCAGAAGCTGTCCTCGCGCCGGAGTAGCTTCGCACTGTGGAGGTGGTTCCCCCCTACGTGGTCCTTTTGAACGGGCCATCAAGCTCAGGCAAGTCGACACTGGCAGCCGAGCTACAGCTACAGCTGGCAGACCCATGGTTCCATCTTGGTGTTGACGATTTCCTGAAGCGTCTCCTGCTCGAAGACCATCAAGACCAGCTGGTTGCCGAACTGGCGCCGGTTATGCGGGGCATCCACGCCGCCATGGCAGCTGTAGCACGAGCCGGGAACCGGGTGATCATCGACCATGTCCTCGCTCAGCCGGGCTGGGCCGACGAGCTCCGAGACCTTCTTGCTGGCACCTCATGCCTTTGGGTAGGTCTCAACTGCGACTTGGACGTAGTCGAGGCGCGCGAACGGGTCCGTCATCGCGAACCGGGTACTGCCCGTGGGCAACTCGATACCGTGCACGAAGGAATCCGCTACGACCTGGAACTAGACACTTCTCGGCTTGGCCCTCAGGAGGGGGCCACTCGGGTCAAGGCGGTTCTTTTGGAGCGCGCGAACCGGAGCTAATTAACGGCGCGCTGACCGTCATCGCTTGCGGCAAATGGATAACGCCATTGAAACGGGAAGGCCAGCGCTCAAGACAAAGGGGGCGAGAGCTATCATTGGCGCTTGCCCTCCCTTAGTCGATATGCACACAACAACCATTACTGTGCCTCACAAAACGAAACTGCTTTGGCAGAATTGAGCCCATATCAGACGGCTCGGCGCTAGCCCGACAGTGACCATCGGCCAGCACCTGCCCCCTATCGCCGGCGCAGAACGTGCCAACCGACGGACAACCTACCGCCGGGAGCGTGCTCTGTCGTGATTTTCATATGTTCGGTATCAGCCGATGGCTAGTCGCGAGCCACTGGGTGTCGTTTTGGTGCCGAGCGAGCCAGTCCTCGGTTAGGCGATTAGCTGTCTCGGTCCGTTCATGTCGCCACCGGTGAAAGGCGAAGACGGCGTCCCAGAGCGTCTCTTTCACGGTGGTGTCCAGTCGGCAAGCGTTCGTCAGAATTCTGAGCCTGTCTGGGACAACATCGTGGTGCGAGCATCGAGAAGTGTCGGACTTCCCAAGGGGGACGAGGTAGTAGGCGGCGACCGCGACTTCCCATACGGGGTCGCTGGGGCTTGCGAAGTCAAAGTCGATGAGTGCCACCGCGTGGCGATCTTGGAAGACGACGTTCCCGAAGTCCACGTCGTTGTGGCCGATGGCCCCGGTCTGAGCGAAAGGGGCCGGAATCGCGGGAGCGCGGAACCAGATGTCATCAGCGTGATGGCGGTAGGAGCGACAGGCGTCGCGAAAGCCTGCGATTAGCGCTCCGATGGATTGTAATGCGTCTTCGCTGGTGGCCCACGGCTCTGTGTCGGGCGTGGGTACGGCGCCTTCGACCCAGCTGACTACCTCTCAGTGTTCTTCGTCGAATCCGAGCGGTCGGGGAGCGCCTGAGAAGCCCACCGATTCGAGGTGGGCGAGAAGCCTTTGAACGGCGCGGCTGTTGGCTCGACGAGGCCGATGAACTCGATCACCAACTCGTACCACACGGCCCTGGTTGGCACCGGACGGCAACTCACTGACGCGGTCATCGGGTCTCACTTGTCAGTAAGGGTAAGGCCGAGGGTGGCCGAAAGGGTAGATCAAGGATCCAGGGCCTTCGCATGACGCTGCTGAACCTGTTGAGATGATCCGCTCGACAGAAGATCCCGCACCCGACAGACAGAGTGCCGGCGGTCGTCACCGAGACGGGTGCAGGCGGCTTGCTACTACGAGGTGGGTTACTTGTCAATCAAACCGGGCCAAGTCCGCTACCCTCGTCGACCGCTGCGATCATTTCGTCCCGGCGAGCCCCCCGGCGCATGGCAGTCTGGTCGGGATGAACGACTGCTTCGCGTGCCAGCTCACCGACGGTCGTCGCCCCCTGCCGGGCGGTCTGATCCACGCTGCAGCGGGCTGGCGAGTTGAGCATTCCGTGGGACCACTGGGGCTCGGAACGCTAATTGTGAAGCCCGAACGTCATATCACCGCTGTCGCGGACCTCGATGACGGCGAGGCAGCAGCGTTGGGGCCGGTTCTCAGGCGAGCGTCGGCGGTTGCGTCGGCGCTGGTCCCAGCGGAGCAGGTGTACAACTGCTTGTGGTCCCACGCCGGCGGCATTCCGGTCCACATCCACTATGTGGTCCAGCCGGTAACCGCTACCCAGATGAAAAGGTTTGGCTCTTACGGCCCAAACCTACAGACGGCCATGGTCTCGGCTGGTGAGCTGCCGGACCTCGACGAGGTGGAGGCAGTCGCCCGACAGGCTCGCCAGCTGTTCGCCAGCAGTTGACCTTCGTGCCCAGGCCGTGGATGGAGTTGTCTGGGAGCGCCGGCTCCCACGGGGTCACAGAGGACGAGCTCACCGCCGTGCTCGCCAAGGCAGCTCGGGACCATCGTTCGGAAAGTGTCCGAGCGGAGCTGATCTTCTCCGAACCTGCGGCATCCGCCACGCTCGGCATTTGGCGCTTCAGCTCCGGCCAGTGGTCGGCCGTACTCAAGGTCTTGAGGCACTCAGCGAAAGGTAGCGCCCTTTGGCAGTCCCACGAGGACGTTGATCACTGGTACTACTGGCGACGAGAGGCAGACGCCTATTCCTCTGGCCTCTTCGCTGTTTTCGCCGGCGGCATGCGTACGCCCGTGTGCCTCGGCGTGTTCGACCGTCCCACCGGAAGCGTAGGGGTCTGGATGGAGGATCTTCGCGCCGGGGTACCGGCAGCGTCCTGGACGCTTCAGCAGTACCGGTCGGCCGCGGAAGCGTTGGGACGCGCCAAGGCGCCAGCTCGACCGTGACTGCCCGAGCAACGCAGCCCTGGCTGGTCCGGGATTGGCTGCGCCGCTTCGTCGAGCGGCGCGGCGAGTTCCTCGGGGCGCTGGCGAGCCCAGGCTGGGACCACCCGATGGTGCGAAAATACCTGCCGTCTGACACCGCCGCCCGGGCGGCGGACAGCTGGGACAGCCGCGAAACCCTCCTGGCGATGGTCGAGGAAATGCCGGCCGTACTTACTCACAACGATCTGCACCCCGGGAACCTCTTCGCCGTCGGCTCGTCCACGGTGCTGATCGATTGGGGGTTCGTGAGCATCGGCGGGATGGGCGAAGACCCCGGCAACCTGGTCTTCGACGCCGTGCTCGACTTCTTCGTCGCGCCGGAAACCTTCCCCGCGCTGGACCGGGCTGTGACCGCGGGCTACCTGAAGGGTGTGGCAGCAGCGGTCCCTGGCATCGACGTCGGCGCGGTGCAAAGGGCCATTTGGGCAACGGGGGCAGTGCGGTACTTCTGGATCCCTCTCTCGATGGTCAAGGCCGCATCCGAGGAACGCCCGACGCTGAACCGCCGAGCGATAGGCGACGCATTCCCAGCGTGGGCCAAGCTCGTCCCCTACATCTTCGAGTTCGCTAGCCGAGCACGGTCGGCCTAACCCTAACGGGCGGCGGTGAATTAGGTCCTGGCAGAACTGGACCGAGGCGGGTCGCGTGTGTCGTGTGCCCGCCGGGCCGACCATGGGCAATACTTCACAAGGACCGGTGAGGTACTCGAGGAAGAGGGTTGGGGTGGCCGGGAGCCCGACATCTGGCGGGTGGTGGGGTCCGGGCCGCTACGCCGGGGGGGCCTATGACAGCGCCCGCTGGGACGGCTTCGTGTCCCGGGCCGGCGATGTAGTGGTGTGCGCGCCCCAGAAGTGCGGCACGACCTGGGCGCAGATGATCTGCGCATTGTTGATCTTCCAGACCGACCAGCTGCCTGCACCGTTGGGTGTGTTGTCCCCATGGTTGGACTCCAAAACGGCACCGCTAGCCGAGGTAGTCGCCCGGTTGGAGGCCCAGCCGCACCGGCGGTTCATCAAGACCCACACTCCGCTAGATGCGCTGCCCGTGGTGGGGTCGTGCACGTACCTGTGCGTTGCCCGCGACCCCCGTGATGTGGTCATCTCCGCGTACCACGCGTACCTCAACGTGAACGTGGTCGCCGCCCTTGAAGCACAGCGCGCCGCTGGCACGTCGGCGGGCGAGACGCTTGGCCCGGCCGCCACCGGGCGGCGCCCAGACTTTCCGACGTGGTTCGGGTGGTGGGTGAACAGCCCGCCGCCGCCGGCCAACCCGGTCGGCAGCCTGACGGGACTGTGCGCCCACCTGCGCACGTCCTGGGAACGCCGTGACACCTCCAACGTGGTCCTCGTCCACTACCGCAACCTCGAGCGGCACCTCGAGCCTGAGATGCGGCGCATCGCCGACGCTTTGGGGATCACCGTCGACGACGCCGCCTGGGCGGGCCTGGTGCGGGCGGCAGAGTTTGAGGCGATGCGGTCCCGCGCTGAAGAGCTGGTGCCCGAAGTTCACGTGCCCGGAGTTTGGCACGACAACCAGAAGTTCTTCCACACCGGGACAAGCGGCCAGTGGCGCACACTGCTCTCCGGCACCGACCTCGCCCACTACCAGCAGCGCCTCGATGAGCTCGATGTCGCTTCGGAGTTTCGCGGTTGGCTTCATGACGGCCGGCTCCCCAACCAGTCCGCCCAGCCGCGGTGACGAGGCCGGCGGTAAGGGCACGCACCGGTCCGAGCGCGCCCGGCATAGGCGCCAGAGGTGGTCATCCTGGCCGCAAGCAGAGTCACGAAGGCTGGGTGGGAAGACGCAAATATCCGGCGATCACGAGTTCCTGGTCTAGACAAAGCAGTTTTCAACTCAGGTGCGCATAATGTGCCCGAGCTTCAACAACAATCTGGCTGCGCATTCGGTCCGGTCTTTCAAGTGAACTTGCCGGAACCGAGCGAGCGCCGACCCGTCGTACTGTGTGCGCGGCGCACAGTGGTTTCCGGAAATTCACTAGCGCAATAATGGTTTTTCGGTAGGTGGAAGGCCTCTTAGAAACACTGCCTGGGCAGCGCTAAGTCGAACGCTAAGAGTTTGCCCCGGTGGCCACGGGGCCTGCGTCACCAACTCACGAGGGTATGTGGACGGCCGACCAGCTGGAACCGGCGTCGCCGGTCAGGTAGACGGTCCCGCCCGGTGCCCCGTGCGGCCCGAAGTAGTCGAAGGCGACCGGTGCGGGGCAGTAGACGAAGGCACCGTGGAGCGGGTCAACGAAGGCCAAGTCGGCAAGCCCGGCCCCCTCGTCGTGAGCCTCGAAGGGCGTCGACCACGAGCTGTCCGCCGAGACACCACGCTCTAGCCACGTCCCCGCTGGCCCGTCTGTCCCGAGCAACAACGTCGTCGGGCCCGCCATGGCCACTTCGGCGCCCTGGCCGATCTCTGGCTTGAGGAGCCGGCGGAAGCTCGAGGCCCCCATTTCGGGAGATGAACACCTCGATAGCTTGGGCGCCCATTGTTGGGAGCCCGAGGCAGGTAAGGACGAGGTCTGAGGGGCTGCTGGCGGCGATCTGGCCGGGCCGGAACGGGCCTGGCCCGGACCCGGCTTCTTGGCTGCAAGGTATGGGCAGGGACGAGAAGTGGAGCCCGTCAGTAGACACAAACAGCTCGGGGTGGGGGTAGGCCCCCGCCAGGAACACCGTCCGGCCTTCTGCCACCAGGCTGAACTGGTCGCCCTCGACGTCGAGGCCAGCGGGGGCTCCCTGCAGCTCAGCCCACCTGCCCGTCCGCACCGAACTGTGCCAAAGCTGGCCTGTGGAATTGCACGTGACCGACGACGGACGGCAGGGTTGGACGGCTGCGTAGGCTTCCCCCGCCCCCGACGTCATGGCGATGACGGGGCCGCCGAGGTTGACCGGACGCCAGCTCTTGGCCCCGTCATCGGTCGCCCAGACGGTAGCTCCGAACGCCCAGCCGTCGAGGGTATTGGCGAAGTGCAGCTCGAATGGGGCACGGTCGCCGGGCACCCCGACGTTGAAGGGCGGCGTCGGCAGCGGCAGCCAGCTCGCTCCCCGGTCGAGCGTGCGGCGGAGGGCGAAGAAGATCTCCTTGCCGCAGCGGACGTAGCCAAGCACGAAGCCGACGTCCGCCGTCACGAAGTCGACCGACTGGACCAGGAAGCCGGAGAACTTGGGCACGGTCGTCGTGGTCGGGCCAGTTACAGGCGGTGGCGGTGTACGGGTGGTCGGGGTGGTGGCGAGGGGGAAGGCCACCGTTGTTGGTACCCGAGGTGCCGGGCCAGTTGCCAGGCCATGAGCGGACGGCTCGGTCCCAGTCGAAGTACGCGAGGCCGAGATCTTGGGCGACGCCAGCAGTGGTACCGCGAGCGCCGCGAGTGCCGCCACGGAGACGACGAACGGGTGCAGCCCCATGACATCTAAACCTGCGCACCGCTTCCCTCGTTCCAGGGATCTCCTTCACCGACAGGCGGCGCGCCAGCACAAGTCGGGAGCTAATCGTGGGCTGTCGAGGATCGTTATGGCGCAGGTTCCATCCTTAGTCCGTGAGCGCATAGCCGTCGTACTGTGGACGTCGCACACCGTTGGTCTCGAGAAATTCGCGCCATTTTGCGAACACCAAACTCGTGCCCAAGTCTTGAAGAAAGCGCGTCACGCCGATTATGAACTTGTCAAGTCCGGTGGGCTTCTCGGTCAGAAAAGCACGCATAAAAAACCAGTTATGCCGGCTATGACCAACGTTATCCAGCGCAAAAAGAGCCGGACGCAGCCCGGTGCGGGTGTAAGTGTTCGTGACGAATTGCAACTAGGGCGGTATGCACCAGGAGGCGGCTGTTCGGGGCAGGGTCGTTACAAGCGACGGTACGTTGAAGGGGTCGCAGCCCATAAATGGGCTCACCCTCCCGCCCAGCCCGTTTCCTTTGGGGCCACATAGTTGCCCGTAGACCAGTACCCGTGGTCCTACCGGACGGCCTTGGCTCGGCAACAAGACCCAGACGTAGAAGTTGTCCACGCAGGCAAGGTCGGGGGCGGGTCCGTTGGGAAGGCGTCCTCGTCCACCCAGTCGGGGTCAAAATAGGCGGCATCACCGTGGTGTCGCATATCCCCGCTCGGCTGGCACTCACAGGCTGTCCGGGATTGCTGGGTCGACGGGATGGTCTTCGAACTACACCCATCTGGCTGGTGCGTACTTTGTCAAGCGCCCTCGAATAGTTGATCGGAGCGGATAACGCTCTGTTGCGAGGCACTTGCCACCGCGATCCGATCGACGGTTATCTTCAGCGCGCAAGGAAGAAACGCTGGTAGAGGCGGGTTTCTTGCGGTGTCGAAATGTGCTCGCCGTGACCATGACAGGGGCGATCAGGACCCCCTGGGCGGGGGTCCTACTCCATTGTGACGCCGCGACAGTCCTGGCACCGCCGTCGTCAAGGCCAAGCCCTCCGGGCGGCTTGCAGCCGGCCTTGACAACGGCTCGGCGGAGACAGTGTGTAGATAGCGCGTCTTCGCCGGGGCTAAAACGCTCCCTCGTTTACAGAGAAGACACCCCAAGAAGGACTGGAGATAACGACGGTTCTTCTACTCTCGCCCAAGTCGAGGCCCACCACTAGTTGGGCAGCCGTATCACTGCCTGGTCGATGCCGGGAGCCTCCGACCCCCTACCCTCCATCGTCACCACCTGACATGATTCCCTGAACGAGTTGCATAAAAGGGGGGGCGATCTAGGTTTTCTGCTCACGTTCCTATCGGAACGCCTTACGGAACAAGGGAAATTCCTTTTTCGGCACTGCGGAGCGCCACCACAGCTCAGGCACCGTACGCGGACGGCGCAGCGCCCGCGCTCTCACTCCTCGGCCCCGTCGAAGTCGCTCGGAAGTGCCCGGAGGTCGGCACTGTGCTGGCCCCTCCTCGCGCACGCCGAGAAGGGCCCTCCAGCCGAGTCCGCGAGCGCGGCCCAGTGGGCATCGAAATGCACCGTCCACCAGTACGACATAGCGTTGCCGCCCTCGGCCCTGGCCGCCTCCCAGGCCTCCCACAGGGCCGTCACCCGCTCGACGGCCTCGGCGTGCTCCTGCCATTGCCCGCACCAGTAGGTGCCCGCCTTGAGTGGCCGGCGAACAATGGGTGCCAGCCATCCCTCGAACCACTCGACCGCATCGAGGAACGCCGCCGGCGGCCCCTCCGGTACGAAGCGCACCACCACATACCAGCAGTATTCGTCGTCTTCATTACGAACCCCCATCGCCTCGAAACGCCCCCGCGCCCCGGGCACGTACCTGCCAGGGTCCGTGTCTTCCACGAAGGCCCTTGCCACCTGGGTCGCCTCGGTCCGCGAGACGAAGCTCCTGGCGAGGCGGCGGGCAACGCCGGCCTGCTGGACGAGCCCCTCGCGAACCTCGGCAAGCGGGCTGCCGGCCGGCTCTGCCCCCAGCCCGGGCCAGTCCACGGCGCCTTCTTCGAGCCCGATGTCGGTCAACCGGCCAGCGTCGCCACCTCCCGCCGACGTGGCCCCCTCTTCCCGTGAGGGGGGAACTGCGCCTTCCTCCACCACCTCGTCCATGTCCCCCCATTCGTCCTGCTCGCTCACCGGGACTCCCCAGGGCCGCGCCCTTCGGTCCGGGGAGGTTGGGCCGTAGGTGACCGTCGGGCCCGCCGTAGCGAGCCAGCGAACTCTGGACCAAAAAAGCGTCGCGCCGAACCATCCAGGGGACCGTCTCGACGATGACCGGGCGCGTACCCGAGAGGCTGACGGCGGCCCGCCCCGCTGGCATGGCGGCCAAGTCGTCGACGCTCAAGGCGCGGTGGCGCTGAGTGGACCACGACACCGAAGCGCCGCTTGGCCCGCTTGTCCGGCTGCGGCTGGCGCGGTCGTACTCGCCGTACAGTTGGGAAAGGCCTTCAAGGAAGCGCAAGTCGCTCACTCCGCCGGCGAAGATTTTGACGTTCGAGGCGCTTGTACGCCAGGTGGGCACCGTCCCAGGACGGCAGCCACCAGTCGAGGGTGACGGTGCGGTCGGCGCTTAGGGCGTTCGGGTCGACCAGGGCCCGCTCGGTGCCGTCGTCGTCTTGCACCCGCAGCACGGCCAGGTCCTGGTCGGCCTCGCGCCTCAAGTAGAAAGTCCGCTCGCCCCGGACAGTTGGCAGGCCGACGAAGCCGACGTCGAGCCGGCGCAGCCGGGCACGAAGTTCATCGCAAACCGTCGAGCAAGGCCCGGGCCAGGGTGTCTTGCGCGCCGACCCAGGCCGCGGTCTCGGCCGAGCCGTCGTCTTCCAACCATCGATATGGGTCCGAGGCAAGAGTCCCGTGGAAGTCATCGAGCACGTCCAACCGACGGGCAGCCGGGTAGGGCATTGGCATCCTCCTCGTGTCAAAGTTCTGGTTAGAGCCGCGGCACCCTGACCTTGAGGGGTACGTCGATGTGCCGACCTTGTCCGTACTGTGGCCCCGCGTTCGCGATGTCGGCACCCAATGCCCGATGCTACGGTGGCGGATTTGACGACCCTGGCCAGGAGCGATAATCGCGCCGTCGCTGCCCACGACGCCCAGTTCGACCTGCCCGCAAGGGATTTGGCGCGCTCGTCCGTCTGCGAGCCGCACCCTGCCCTGGGGTGCCCCAACCATCCTCGACCAGGTCGCAACCCGATAGCTCGGACGCAGACCTGGTTGCGAGCACCTGGCCAGTTCACTCGAAAAAAACGCACTAGTGCCTCTTTGGCCGAGCTCGCTCGCCTCGCCGCCGAACACACTCAGCGCCGAAGATAGCCTTCGGGCTCAGAGTGGCAACACCTAGCGGGAGTTTCCGGGCTAACTGATTTCGCTGCCTAAACCACCCTCCGCGAGGAACTTTCAAAAAAGGCTCACTACCAGCGCGTTTGCCCTGGTCAGGTCCTTGCTATAGTCAGGCGGAAGTTGTATTACCTAGAATGTGGCATCGATCGTCGGCAAGAAGCAGGGCAACAAGACCTACTACTACCTGGTCGAGTCCGCCCGGGTGGGCGGCAAGCCCCGCATCGTGTCCCAGCGTTACCTCGGCCCGGCGGAAGAAATCGTCGCCCGGTTGGCCGAGACGGGGCCGGGCGAGCCCGACCGCACACGCCACCTGGCTTTCGGCGACGTCGCCGCGGTGTGGTCGGTGCTAGAGCGGCTAAAGGTGGCCGAGATAGTCGACGAGGTCGTGGGGCCCCGGCGCGCCGATGCCTCGGCGTCGGTCGGGACCTACATCGCCCTGGCCACCCTCAACCGGGTCTGCGACCCCTGCTCGAAGTTGGGCTTTGCGGACTGGTGGGCCAAGACCGCGGCCGACCGCTTCGTGCGCCTACCACCAGCTGGCCTCGACCACCGGCGCTTTTGGGAGGCGATGGGCGCCATCGGCGAGGCCGAGCTAGCCGAGGTCGAGCGCCGCATCGTCGCCAGGATGGTCGAGGTCTTCGCCGTCGAGCTGTCGGGCCTCGTGCTCGATATGACCAACTTCGCCACCTGGATCGACAGCGGCAATGACCGCGCCCCGATCGCGCAGCGCGGCCGCTCCAAGCAAAAACGCTCCGACCTACGCCTAATCGGCCTTGGCCTCATCGTGTCCACGGACGGGGGCATCCCCCTCGTCTCCCACGCCTACCCTGGCAACCGCCCTGACGTCACCCAGTTCCCAGTGATGGCCGAAGAGCTCGGCCGCCGTTTCGGGGCCCTGCCCGGCGAACTGGGCCAGCTCACCTTGGTCTTTGACGCCGGCCAGAACTCGGAGGGCAACTACGAGCTTTTGGCCGGCCTCCCGTTCCATTTCGTCGGCTCGCTCCCGCCGTCTGACCACCCCGACCTGCTCGCCGTCCGGAAGGCGGCCTACCGGCCCGTGGACGAGCAGCGCTTCCCTGGGCTGAGCGCTTTTGAGGCGGCCAAGACTGTGCTCGGGGCCGAGCGGCGCGTCGTCGTGACCCACTCAGAGACATTGCACGAGAACCAAGCCGAGGGCTTTGACCAGACGCTGGCAAAAGCACGCCGCCAACTATCTGAGCTCAAGGCTCGCCTCGCCCGGGGCAAGGCCCGCAAGGAAAAACCCAAGGTCGAGGCGGAGATCGCCCATATCCTCCGTCCCCGCTGGGCCTCCCAGGTGGTCTCGGCGAGCCTCAGCGGGGAGGAGCCCTCGGGGCTGCGCCTTACCTACCGCACTGACCAAAAGGCTCGGGCCCGGCTCGAAGAAAAGTTCTTTGGCAAGCGGGTGCTGGTCACCGACAAAGGCAAAGACCTCGCCACTACGGCCGAAGTCGTGGCCGACTACCGCTCCCAGGAGGCGGCCGAGGGTGATTTCCGCCAGATGAAAGACCCCAAGGTGGTGTCCTTCTCGCCCATGTTCCACTGGACCGAACAGAAGATCCGCGTCCATGTCTTTTACTGCGTGCTGGCGTTGATGGTGGCCCGGCTGATGGCCCGGGAGGCGGCGCGGGCGGGGCTGGCGATGAGCGTGCGGGAACTGCTCGGCGCCTTGGCCGAGGTCCAAGAGACCGTGCTCCTCTACCAAGGAGAACGGGGCCGCCCCCGAGCGCGCCGTGTAACAACTGAAATGGACGCCACCCAGCGGCGCCTTTACGCGCTGTTCGGCCTCGACAGCTACGCCCCGCGCCAGCCATGACTGCCACCACCACCTTGGCTTGGGCGGTCCTCGAAGAGGCCCTCCGAGCACGCCAAGCAGTCCATGTCAGCTACCACGGTCGTCGCCGGCTCCTTTGCCCTCACGCCCTGGGCTGGAAAGCCGGCCGGCCGATGCTGCTCGGCTACCAGACCGGCGGCCAGACGAGCACCGGCGCCCTGCCTGCCGACCCGCGCCAGCGCTGGCGTTGCCTGTTCATAGACGAGGTCGACCGCGTGCTCCTCGACATGAGTGCCCCGTGGGCGACGGCGGACAACTACAACCCTGCTCACCCCTTCCCCGCCATTGACGAGGTCAGCCTTGCTGTCAGTGGGCCGTCGTCATGGCCCAGTTAGGTAATACACGCCGACTGGCTGAATATGCTTACTGAGCAGGCAAAATTAGGCCTTGCCAGGCCGTAGCCCGGAAACTCCCGCTAGTGGTCGTCGGTGATCAGAGGCACCACGGTGCCGTCAGCGGTTAGCCCTTCGACGTCCAGACCGGGGCCGCCGATGACGACATCGGTGTGGACGGCTGACCGATTGAGGCCCGCTTCAAAGAGATCGTCGGCGGACCGCTGGCGCCAGTCGGGCAGCACGAACGGGTAGCTTTGGCCCCAGGCGACATGGGAGCCAGCGTTCTCGTCGTACAGGGTGTCATGGAAGACGACACCTGCAGCTCGTACCCGTGAGCTGCTGTCCACCAGGGCCACCTCGCCCAGCGAGCGCGCCCCTTCGTCTGTCCCGAGCTCCGCCTCCACGACGTCGCCACCACGCTCGGCGTGCACCTCGACGATCCGGCCCGCCTCGAAGGTTGCCTCCAGCCCTTCCACGAGTGCGCCTGTGCGCGGCATGACCAACGGCCGCGTCAGGCGGATCGTCCCATCCGCACGAGAACGGTCGGGGCTGGTTAGCACCTCCTCGGTCGGGATGTTCGGCATCGTCACCACTCCGGAGGTAGTCGTCAGGCTGCCGCCAAGCCACTGCGCTCCGGGCAACAGGCCAACTGTCAGGTCGGTGCCGTCACCGCGGAACTGCACCGCGTCGAGGTCGAGGGCGCTGATCGCCGCCGCCCGTTGCATGAGCAGGTCGCGATGTCTTTGCCATGCAGCTACAACGTCCGGCTCGTCAAGGCGCAGGGGGACCGACACGGCCTCCCACAGCGTTTCGACGTCAGGCTCGCCGAAAACCTGAGCGGCCCACCCGGGATTGGGGGCGGCCGCCACCGTCCAGGCGAGGTTGCCGGCCAACACCGCCCTCACCCACTCGTGCGCCAGTTCGACCGGGATGGCTGCCAGCCGGTACGGGTCGAGGCCGTCGAACAGGTGAGGGTCCGCCGCCCCGGTCAACACGATCGACGCGACGCTGGCGTCGTCCAGAGCCCGAGCGCGCGCCCATTCCCAATCGGTCGCTGTCGTCAAGCCCTCGAGCGGCGGGTGCCGGAGGGCCGAGAGCCGAACGTGGTCGTCGCGGAACTCCGGTATGACGCGGAACGCCCCCACCTCGTAGGCCCTCTCGGCGATGGCCCGTGCGACTTCGAGGTGGGCGACGTCAGCGGCCAGGTAAACCGTCTGCCCGGGCTGGACATTTGCCCCCACCCGCACGATCAGGTCGGCGTAACGCTCGATTCGATCAGTGCTCACGCCCGAGGATGGCACATTGCTCCCGCGGCTGTGAACTGTCCGGCATGCAGCCGCCCGCCGGGCCAGACCAGAACGTCGGCTCGCTGCCGCTGCGTTTTTATCACGGAACCCGGTTGGCAACTTTTCGGGGTGCTTTCGGTGCTCGGCGAACAACCAGTCGCGGTTGTGCGTCCGGCCGCGGTCGCTGCACAGCCACCTTGCCGCCTCCGGGGCCGGGGCGCCCCGATCGGCACCTATGTGCGCAGTCGAGTCGACGATCAGGGGCACAGGCTCAGGACGAGTTCGGACCAGACTGCGTCGAGGATGTTTGTCGTCGGTTGTTCGTAGTGGGCGGTAACGGTGATGCACGCCCGGTGACTGGGCAGCATGATGTTGAATGGCCGTACAAGCCATCCATTCGCCAGGCACTGTCGCGAGCTCAGAGCCAGCAGTGCAAGCCGTAGGTCTGATTGTCCGGATCCGGACGGCCGGTCGGCGTGGTGTCTTGACCATTACATGGACGTATTCGGTGGAGAAGAGTTGACGGCCGCAGAAGCGTCCGCGGTTGAGCAACGTTTCCCCGAGCCGCGGATCTCCTCGGTCTGCAGGAATAGACCAACGGCTCCGAGCGGAAAGCCCAGTGGGCAACGGTGCCACTGCGGGTTCCCAATTCCGAGTGGCCCGAACAGCCGCGGCATCAAGTAATCACGCAGGTCGAGGCCACTCACGGCGTGAACGATGCGACCCACCCGGCAGATGCCGTCGCGGATGCAACCGAAGAAGCATCCAGAACACCGCCAGCGGCGTGACTCAGGTAGCTCCGGTCGACGGTAGGGAACACTCAACTGCTAGGAAATCGACTGCTAAATTCACGACATAACACGCGTCAAATTGGACGCTGCAGAATTCCATGACCCTTGGCCAGCCTCGTTCCCCGACCCCGCCGGGCTCCTCGCCTACAGCGACCGGCGCATTGAGATGCCGCCCGACCACGAGGAGGTCATGCGGGAGTTCCTGCCCCACCTGATGGAGTGCCGGGCGGAACTTGAACGCATCGGGCCAGAGGCCGAGACCAGCTGAAACCATCTGGTGTCGCCAGGGAAAAGGGCAAAGGCGGCGCGAACGGCTCGATGTCCCGATGCCCAAGCGGCGGTACTTCGTTAGACGAGGAACTCTGGGATCGATCTGGGCTTGCCGCTTCGGATTAGCACGCCGCTTGAGAAGCGTGGCCCTGCACTATCGACTGGAAGCGGGGGGCTCGGGGATTTAGAGCGCAGATGGATGACCCCCAACGCCGGTAGCGCGCCCAGGCCGAGGAGCAGGCGCCAGGTGAGCTCGCTGCCGACGTGGGCCTCGAGCAGGGCTAGGGCGACGAGGGGGCCGATGATAAGGCCGAGGGCCTGCATGAAGAACACCAGGCCCACCAGCCGGGCCCGGTCGTGGCGGTTGGCGTACTCGCTCATCAAGACGGCCGATACCGGTAGTCGCCACCGATATCCAGGCCAATCGCGCGCCTACGCCCTCGGACACTCCTGCTGGCCGACGACCCGCACATGTTGAGTAAGCGCAAGAAAATCGACTGGCGTTGCGTACCCGTGCCGTGGTAAACCCGAACGTATGTACGAGAGACTGCACCGCGAGGCGTGGTTACGCCAAGATGGAGGCGGCAGGCGCCCGGCAAGCGCGCACCTGAGTTGTACACCATGATCAGAGGTCGCCCATGACAACAACCGTCCTTGACCGAGAAGCTCTACGACATCCAGCTCGCTGCCAGTGTGCTGAAGATGTCTGAGTCGACTCTAAAGTGGTGGCTCGAAGGCGGCCAGCGGCGGGGACGATCGTACCCCCCCGTCTTGCGTGAGGAGCCGAACGGGAGCGCGATCGTGACCTGGGGGGAGTTCGTGGAGGCTCGATATCTCCTGGCGTATCGGCGAGATCTTCGGGTTGCGCTTTCTCAATTACGAGCATGGATCGCGATGGCGAGAGACCATCTTGGTGTCTCCTACCCTCTAGCGCATCAAAGGCCGTGGGTCGGCGAAGGTAGGAAGATTCTCATCGACGCTCAGATGTCAGCAAGACTCCCTGCTGACCTATGGGCCATGTTCCAGGTCGAGGGCGGTCAGATCCTTCTCCTTCCTCCTGCCGAGTCGTTTATGGAGAAGATCGAATTCGAAAACGACGAGGTCGTTCGTGTCCGACCAGCCGGGGCAGAGTCGTCGATCGTGATCGACCCACAGGTCCGATTCGGCATGGCGACTGTCCGCGGAGTGCCGACGGAGGCCATCATCGACCAAATCGAGGGCGGCGACACCGTCGAAATGGTCGCGAGCGATTTCGATCTCGGTCTCACCGAGGTGGCCGAAGTGATTGCTTACGAAAAACCGCGGCTCGTAGCGGCCGCATAGTCCGGCGCCAGGTTTGCCCGTCCGTTTCTATGTAGATCAGGACCTCCGCGGGCTCGGGAAACTTCTAGTGCAGGTCAGAGCAGACATCACCTACACATCAGACCCCGGGGGCATAGGTATCGATGGGCTGCCGCGTCCTGCGAGCCCGATCCAGATGGGAGCTAAGGACGACCAGTGGATACCAATCGTTGCTTCTCAAGGCTGGATCGTCATCACAAAGGATCGTCACATGCGCACACGGCCGCATGAGGTGAAACTCATCCGCGCCTCTGCTGCTAGGCACGTGCGACTCATCGGTCCGACCAGGAAGCACAACATGACGAAATGGGAACAGTTGCAGCTTGTCGCCAGCCGGTGGGAGGCCATCGAAAGCCTCCTTGGGGCACCCGGTCCATGGATTTATGCACTGTCGCGTACCAACCTCAGAAGCGAGCTGTGACTGGCGCCTCTGAAGACGAGCGAGGGAACCTCTTTTCGGGCCCCATTAACGGGAACGCGAATCACTTGTAGCGAAGTTGTCAAGCCCAGCGGTGCTCACATCGCTCCCTGGCTCGTTGCCCAGCACCAGGCCAGCTGGCGCCTGTCGTAGAAGAGCCGAAACTGGAGGTCCAATTCCATCCCGCGTCCATCCCGCGGACGCCGCCGATCGCGGTCGGTCGCCGGAGGACGCACACCACCTCTGACCTGCGACAACGCGCCGCCGGGAGGCACTGAAGGCCACATGAGCCGCCTTTTCAAGGCCGGGCAGCGGCGGGCACGACGGCGGGCGGTCGTGTGACTCGCGCTACCGCGGGGACTGAGATCACAATGGCGGCGGCCACTAACAGCGGGTCGTACCCGACAAGGTCGACGAGGCCCACGGCGATAGAGGCGGTTTGACTGACGATCAGGACCATGTTCGAGCTCGCTGAGGCCCCGTCCTACGAGCGACGACGGGGTGTCGCGCTGGTTGGCGGTAGCGACCATTACTGACCACGGCTAAATAATGACGAGCCCAAACGGCAACTGCCTTCAACCATCTGACCCTGAGTCAGATCCTCGGGACCAAGGAGAGCCGGTCTCCCAGATGTCGCCGGAGTGGCAGCCAAGTTGGCAGCCAAGACCCTCGACACTCGCCGACATCGATAGACTACAGTCGAGTATTCCCGCAGGTTAGCGCCCTCCTGCGACATCGATCGACACCCGGAGTCGGACTACGGATCAGAAGGTTGGGGGTTCGAATCCCTTCGAGCGCGCAAAACCGCAGGTCAAGGACTAAATCTCTTGCTATCCCTTCCTGAGTGAGCCCAAACAATCTCCCCTTCCATCGGCTGTTTTGCCTGGCAGGGTCAGCTTGGAGGTTCTGCACAGCGCTGAGGGACCATCTAAGCGGAGGAGTCCTCCCCCGGGAGAACATGACCATCTCCCAGAGGGCAACACCTGCCCGGCATTCGGTCACCGCGGGGCCTCCTTGGGCAAGACGTTCTCGGTCTTCGCTGACGACATGGCCAGTTGGTGGCCAATCGACACCACCAGGACCAGGTTGCGAAAATGGCTAGCTGGCGAGGAGCTGCTGGACGCGTTGGTGCGAAAGACCCAAAACCTGAGCAGCGTCGCGGACGCTCAAGTGCCCTTCGTTTACTAAAGCCCGGGCTGCATCGCGAGTGGCGCCAGCTGCGGTCTCCTGCGCGGCTTGCGCTTTCGCACGCTCCCGGCGCGCTCGGTCGAGCCGAGCCCTCACCGGTCCTGGGAGGCGGATGTCTTCAACGATGTCCACGTCGTCCGGATCCAGCTCAAACCAAAGCGCGGCCGCATCAGCGATGTGTTCACGTGCTTTTGGCAGGGTGCGTCCGTACGTGTGGACGCGGGGTTCTTCGACGACTCTACCAACCAGAAACCCTCGTCATCTCTCTGGAACACCGCTGTCAGCCTCTTCACCGGAGCCATCCTTTCCCGAGGCAGGGCTCTAGGTCCCGCTCAATACTCCTCAGGGTCCCAGGGCGGACATCGCCTGCGTGCCTGGGCACGACCGTCTGGCATGACCCACACCGCACGATGAGGTGCGAGCCGCTCTGGCGGACCTCCACGCAACCGAGTCGCAACATAAGCGTTCCAGCTGTCTGAAGGTCGTTCCACCACTCTACTAGACGGCCGCCGTCTAGCCGTCTAGACGGCAACCTACCGCCACACGACCACCCTTTGCCGAGACCTGCACCTGCTCGCCCAAACATTGAACAGTCTGGACGTGCGGGGCCTCAGCGACCACGTGCCGAGTCCCGGGCGAGGCAGTGCTTAGGTCGGCGCGTCTGGCTGACGTCTATCCTTCGCGGCAGCGGGGCCTCTCTGACGACGAGAGAGGGGACGCCGTAAGCATGGACCTGGGCGGCTCAACCTGGCCGCAGAACAGTTGATACGAAAGACGTGCCGCCGGGTCCACGTTTAGCGTCACACCTCACTCCTATTGAGTTCCTAACGGAAGTCAAGTCTTCAGAAGGGGATTTTTGTCCGAAGACGACGGCGTCAGTCAGCGGTCAGCTCCTGGTAAGCGACAGGCTCGTCGCAGGCTGGGCAGTAGCCGCCGGGACCGATCGACCGGCAGAACAGGTTGCACTCGGGGCACCTCTGGATCCCCAGGTAACGCGCGTCGCAAGACGGGCACAGGTACACCGTCGCCGGCCGGCGGGGGCGGAGAGGCGGGAGGGAAGGCGGCTCTAGCGAGCTGGCATGGCGCCGGCGGTGGCCAGCTTGACGGCAGCCGTCACTGCACCAGCGGCGGTCTGAGCGGCCCGGGGGCAGCGGTGCCTCACACGCCCCGCAGTTAGCCGTTACGGAGCCGTTACGCGACGGGGGACCAGACTGCCTCTGGCCGGTCTCAGGCTGCCACATGGCCGTTAGCGTGAGAAGGGGACGGGCCGGATGCTGGAGCGGCCCCGGTCGACTTCTGACTGCGCCGGCTCGTCCGCCCCTTCAGCTGTTTAGCCCGGTTAGCCCTGCGACGGGCTTGGCGGACCTCGTCGGGGATCTTGTAGCGCTCAGCCACAATGGCCCGGCCTTCGGCCTCTGTGATTAGCCGGCCGTCCACGTCGCGCAAGGCGTAAGGCACTTTGGCCCGCCAGCACGCTGCGATCCTTGTAGCGAGCGTGGCGGCCAGGTGGCAAAGAGCAGAGTCGTGGTGCTTGCCCTCTTCGACAACAAGACGGTGGTACTTGGCCGCAAGTTGGGGGTCGGCTCGGCGGGCGTGGTCGGCGGCCAGGAACAGCACCAAACGCAGGCCTGGGTCACCGGCCTTGGTCGGGCCTCCGTGCCCGTTGGTGTTGCCGGACTGGTCCACCTTGGGCACCAGCCCGGTGAACGAGCGCACCCCGGCCAGGTTGGCGAAGCGGTCGAAATCACCAAAGCGGCCCAAGATGGCCGCCGATAGGGTCACTCCTAGGCCCGGGGCCGAAAGGACAATGCCCTCCGGGCAGCTTGCCGGTAGAGGTCCTCGACCCGGGCGTCCAGGCGGCTGATCTCCTCCCCTAAGGCATGCACGACCCGGACCTCGGCAGCGATGTCGGCCGCTAGAGCGGCGAAATCGAGCCCACCCGCCGCCCACAACTTCATCGCCTCGTCGGCGGCGGCCAACAGTTCGTCAGCTTTGGCTTCGCGCCAGTGCCCTCGGCTCAGGCGTCGCAGGACACTCGCCAGCCGTTGGCGGCCGAGGTGGCGCAAGGCCCGGGGGTCGCCGTAGCGCTCTAGGACGACCAGGGCGGTCTCGCTGTAGGCACCGGTCCCCAGGGCCTCGGCATAGGCCGGGCCGAGCATTTCCACCATGGCGTCAAGGCGCTGGCAGCACGATTGGCGCCGTTGCACCAGGCCCCAGCGGCGCCGGACCGCCCTTTTGAAACTTTCCGCCGGGCCGAGCCCCTCGAGCGGCTCGAGGCCTTCGGGGTGGAGCAAGGGCAGCCGTGCCAGCATCCGGCTGTCGAGGCGGTCGGTCTTGGTGTGCTTGGCGTAGTAGTCCCTCAAGTCAGCGGAGCGCTCGGGGGGACGAGGACGACCGTGGCACCGCGCGCCTTTAGCCAAGCAGCCAACGGCACCCAGGCATTGCGGGTGGGCTCCATGACGACAGTTACTTCTGAGCCGGCGGGGACCTTTGCCCAAAGTGCTTCGAGCTCGGCCGAGCTTGTATGGAACCGCCAGCCCGACCACATGAACTCGCCCGCCTCGTCGGCCAGGCTCGCTTGGTGGTGCGCCCGGCAGGCTATGTCAATGCCCAAACGGACCTTCAATTACAACCTCCTTCTCGTGGGCCAACCATTCCTCCGGCCCCACTGGCGGCACCGCACAAGCTCCGTAGGGTAGTTCCCAGACATCTTCGAAACAGGGGTCCGGCACACTGGCCGGCCGCCGAGTTCCTGAACAGGAATGCACGTGCGCCGAGGAGATCCCGTCTGATCCGACGATCAAACATAAGGAGTCGAGCAAGCCCGCTCCGGTCAAGAAGGAAGGCGAGCCAGAAAGGACCGACTCGGCGCACCCTACGCGTGCCCATCACCCAGGTGGTGGACCCACTAGAGACGTTAGATGTCAAGAGGAGTGTTTCGCCATCCCCACGCTGAGCCGACACCCCCGGGCGCCAAATGAATTACGACGAAATCGACCACTTTCGAACCAACCATCCGGCATGGTCTCTCCTGCGCTCGGCCAACGTGGCACTGGTGATGTCGTTCCTTGGTCGGGTGTTCTTAGACCGCAATGTGGCAGACCTGCCAGCACGACAGCTTACCAGCGAGCTCGACGACGAGCTCTACTCGCTCAACCAGCGCTTGGGTGAGGACCGCTTCCCGAAGACGGCCGTCGAGTACCTCGACGACTGGGCCTCGCCGGAGCGGGGCTGGCTGCGCAAGTTCTACCCACAGGGATCAGACGAAGCTAGTTACGACCTCTCTCCGGCGGTCGAGAAGGCGCTGATGTGGGTTTCCGACCTCCGCAGCCGTGAGTTCATCGGCACGGAGTCAAGGTTGAACACGATCTTCGACCTGCTGCGCCAAATGGTGTTCGGCGCCGAGGAGGACCCCGAGCGACGCCTGGCCGAGCTGCGTCGGCGCCGAGCCGAGTTGGACGCGGAGATCGCCCGCGCCGAGCGAGGAGATTTCGTCCGCCTCGACCCCGTGGGCCAGCGGGACCGCTACCAGCAGTTCTAGCGCACGGCTCGAGAGCTCCTGGCTGACTTTCGTCAGGTCGAGGAGAACTTCCGCCGGCTGGACCGCAATCTACGCCAACAAATCGCGGGCTGGACCGGCTCCAAGGGCGCGCTCCTCGACAACGCCGTCGGGAGCCGCAACAGCATCGCCGAGTCCGATCAGGGCCGCAGCTTCCAAGCGTTCTACGACTTCCTCCTCTCGCACGACCGTCAGGCCGAGCTGAGCGACCTGCTCGAACGGCTGCAGGCAATCGACGATATCGGTGACAAGGAAGCACGGCTGGCCCACATCCACTTCGACTGGATCGATGCCTGCGAACGCACTCAAGCCACGGTCCGGCTGCTTTCCGACCAGCTTCGTCGCTTCCTCGACGACCAGCTGTGGCTCGAGAACAAGCGGGTGTTCGACCTTGTCCGGGCCATCGAGTCAAAGGCGTTGCGTGTGCGGGACGTCCGTGACCCGGCGCTCGCCACAGAAATGGACGACACCGTCGTGACCGTCGGCCTGCCCATGGAGCGCCCTCTGTACCGTCATCGACAGGAGACGCCCCTCGACAGCTCGCAACTGGCGGCCGGTTCGGAGGAATTCGACTCGTCCGCCTTGGTCAGCCAGGTCTACATCGACCGGACCCGCTTGGCCGGGAGCGTCTGGGACGCCCTAGCGGGACTTTCCGGGCTAGCTGATCTAGCGCCCGCGCCACGCTCCGCGAAGATTTTTCAAAAATAGGCCACTACCAGCGCGTTTGTCCTGCTCAGATGCTTGCTATTCGTTGGCTAGTCGTGTATTACCTAGAATGTGGCATCGATCGTCGGCAAACGGCAAGGCAACAAGACTTACTACTACCTGGTCGAGTCCGCCCGGGTAGGCGGCAAGCCCCGTATCGTCTCGCAGCGCTACCTCGGCCCCGCTGAAGAGATCGTCGCCCGTTTGGCCGAGACCGGCCCGGGCGAACCGGACCGTACCCGCCACTTGGCCTTCGGGGACATAGCGGCGGTGTGGTCGGTCCTGGAGCGGCTGAAGGTGGCCGAGATAATCGACGAGGTGGTGGGGCCACGACGGGCGGACGCGGGCGCGTCGGTGGGGACCTATATCTCCCTGGCAGCGCTCAATAGGGCCTGCGACCCCTGCTCCAAGCTCGCCTTTTCGGACTGGTGGGCCAAGACCGCCGCCGACCGCTGGGTGCACCTGGCGGCTGGGGCGCTCGACCACCGGCGGTTCTGGGAGGCGATGGACCTGCTCGGCGAAGACCAGTTGGCTGAGGCCGAGCGGCGCATCGTCGCCCACATGGTCGAAGCTTTTGGCGTCGAGCTGTCCGGGCTCGTGCTG
This sequence comes from uncultured Acidimicrobiaceae bacterium, assembly GCA_963807395.1. Taxonomy (GTDB): domain Bacteria; phylum Actinomycetota; class Acidimicrobiia; order Acidimicrobiales; family Palsa-688; genus Fen-671. Next base: position 60,783 of record CAWEBW010000017.1, on the reverse strand, counting down.
GACATGACCAACTTCGCCACCTGGATCGCCTCGGCGAACGACCGTGCCCCGATCGCCCAGCGGGGCCACTCCAAACAGAAGCGCTCCGACTTGCGTTTAGTCGGCCTCGGCCTGGTGGTGTCCACCGACGGTGGCATCCCTTTGGTCTCCCACGCCTACCCCGGCAACCGCCCCGACGTCACCCAGTTCCCGGCGATGGTGGGAGAACTGGCCCGGCGTTTCGGGGCCATCCCGGCCGACGTGGGCAAGCTCACGCTCGTCTTCGACGCCGGGCAGAACTCAGACGACAATTACGAGCTATTGGACGGCCTGCCGTTCCATTTCGTCGGCTCGCTCCCGCCCTCTGACCACCCAGAGCTGCTGGCCGTGCCCAAAGCCACCTACCAGCCAGTGGAAGGCTTCTCGGGCCTCAGCGCCTTCGAGGCCGAAAAGGCCGTGTTCGGCAAGGCCCGCCGCATCGTGGTGACCCATTCCGAGGTCCTGCACGAAAAGCAGTCCGCCGGCTTCGACCAGACCCTGGCCAAGGCCCGCGGCCAGCTCAGCGCGGTCCAGGCCCGTCTGGCCCGGGGCAAGACGAGGAAGGAAAAACAAAACGTCGAGGCCGAGGTTGCCAATATCTTGAAGCCCCGCTGGCTGTCCCGGGTGCTCTCTGCCACCCTCACCGGCGAGGAGCCCCCCGAGCTTCGGCTGCGCTACCGCACGAGCCAAGCCGCCCGGGCCCGCCTGGAAGAGGAGCTGTTCGGCAAGCGGGCCCTGTTCAGCGACAAGGGCCCCGAGCTGGCCCCGACGGCGGCCATCGTGGCCGAGTACCGCTCCCAGGAGTCGGCCGAGGGCGACTTCCGTCAGATGAAGGACCCCAACGTGGTCTCCTTTTCGCCCATGTACCACTGGACCGACCAGAAGATCCGCGTCCATGCCTTTTACTGCGTGCTGGCCCTGATGGCCGCCCGCCTCATGGTGAGAGAAGCAGAGCGGGCCGGCATGCACATGAGCGTGCGCGAACTGCTCGGCACGCTGGCCGGCATCGAAGAGACGGTACTGCTCTACCAAGGAGAGCGGGGCCGGCCCCGAGCCCGGCGGGTGACCACCGAGATGGACGCCACGCAACAGCGCCTCTACCAGCTTTTCGGCCTGGGCGCCTACGCCGCGGGGAAGCTATGACCGCGGCCAAGTTGCCGGACATCTGGGCCGTCTTGGAAGGTGCCCTCCGGGAGCGCCGCCCGGTGCACGTCGCCTACCACGGCCGCCGGCGGCTCTTATGCCCCCACGCCCTTGGCTGGAAGGAGGGCAGGCCGATGCTGCTCGGCTACCAGACCGGCGGCCAAACTAGCAGCGGGGCGCTCCCTGCCGACCCCCGCCAGCGCTGGCGTTGCCTGTTCGTGGACGAGATGGACCATGTCCTGGTCGATATGACCGCCGCCTGGGGCACGGCCAACAACTACAACCCCGCTCACCCCTTCCCGGCCGTCGACGAAGTCGCCGTCGCCGTCCCGGCCAGCAACCGCCCACTTAGGTAATACGCGAGCAGAGCAGAAAACCCTCGTTTAACAGGGAAAACTAAGCCTCATCTGGCCATAGCCCGGAAGGTCCCGCTAGGCCCTCAAGAGCAGGTCAGCCTGCGCGCAGTCCTCTCCACTGCTCCGCTCGAGCACGGCCTGGCTGAGTTGGTTAGTTATCTGTCGCTGGCCGTGCCCGGGCTGGCGGTCACGTTCGACGGACAGCACCGGGAGCAATTGTCTTGGAGCGTTGACGATGAAGAAGTGGAAAGAGTGGCGGAGCTACCGAGGGTGTCGTTCGCCCGAGATCGCAAGGGGCCCAGATGAGCGTGACCCAGACCGTCGCCGACGGGGGACAGACCGAATTGTCCGTAGTAGTGGTAAACCTCCTCAAGGGGCCGATTTACCGGGACACCCACGAGAGGCCCTGGGCCCTGCTGCTCGCTCTTCGCAACCAGGTTGCCGACTACGTCTCCGTGTTGGCGCTCGAGGTACGCGTGGACGAGGCCGAGGGGTACGCCTACCTGCGCAGCACGCCTGATGATGATGTGCCGGACGATATACCCCGGTTAGTCGCTCGCCGGCCCCTCGCTTTTCAGGTCAGCATGCTTCTGGCGCTCTTGCGAAAGCGGCTGGCCGAGTTCGACGCGTCGCAGCTCCGATACTCGACTGGTGCTCAGCCGGGACCAGGTCGTGGAAATGCTCCGCCTCTACCTTCCCCAATCGACCAACGACGCCCGGCTGGTAGACAGCATCGAGATCCACATCAACCGGGTGGTGGAGATGGGGTTCCTCCGCAAATTACGCGGTCAAGAGGACCTGTACGAAGTGCGACGGATCATAAAGGCTTACGTGGACGGGCAATGGTTGTCCGATTTCGAGGCCCGGCTGGAGGAGTACGTGGCTGAGCTCAGCGAGCCGGGAGCAGGTTGATGTCATCGGCCCTGTTCAGCCTCATGGACCTGGAACGGCTCCAGCCAGAACGGCTCCCTGGTAGCCGTCTCCGGCGGCTCGAGGTCTACAACTGGGGCACGTTCGACAAGAGCGTGTGGGCCTTCAACGTCAGTGGCCGTAACGCCCTCTTAACGGGAGATATCGGTTCAGGCAAATCGACTTTGGTCGACGCCATCACCACTTTGCTCCTTCCCGCCCACAAGATCTCGTACAACCGGGCGGTCGGGGCTGACACCCGGGAAAGGGATTTGCGGTCCTATGTGGAAGGGCACTTCAAGTCCGAGCGCAACGAAACCACGGGCGCCTCCAGGCCGGTGGGACTGCGCGATGGGCGCCATTTCTCTGTGATCCTCGGGATCTTTGCCAATGTGGACTTCCCCACCACGGTGACCCTCGCCCAAGTTTTTCGCACGCGCGACACCGGACAGCCCGAGCGCTTCTACGTCGTAGCCGACGCCGAGCTGTCGATCACGGCCAACTTCTCTGACTTCGGGCCGGACCTGGCCGCCCTGCGCCGCCGCTTGCGCGACGTCGGGGCTCGTACCTACGACTCTTTCCCCGAGTACGGCAAGGACTTCCGCCGTCGGCTCGGCATAGAGTCGGAACAGGCGATGGAGCTGTTCCATCAAACCGTGTCGATGAAAGCGGTCGACAACCTCAATGACTTCGTCCGCAGCCACATGCTGGAGCCCTTCGACAGCAAAGCTCAAATTGACACGCTGGTGGAGCACTTCGAAAACCTGACCAGGGCCCACGACGCCGTTGTGCGTGCCCGGGACCAGCTCGAGCTGCTCCGCCCGCTGGTCAAAATGCTCGACGAGTTCGACCAACTCGGTGCCACGGCGGCGGAGATCCGCCTGCAGCAAGAGGCAGTGCCCTACTACTTCGCCAAGCTGGCGAAATCGCTTTACTGCACCACGCTGAAGGAGCTGTCGGCCCGGCTAGAGCAAGTGAGCGCAACAACGCACGCCCGTGGCGCCGAGCTCGCCGAACTGAGGGAAAAGGAGACCGGTCTCCGGGTTGAGATCGCCGGTCACGGCGGTGACAGGTTGACCGTCATCGACCGGGACGTCTCCCGCTTAGAGCAGGAAAGACCACTCCGGCAGGCAAAGTTAGGCCGCTTCAACGACCTCATGGCTATGGCGCACCTCGAGCCGGTCACGACGGTCCTGCAATTCGGCGCGGCCAAGGATGCGGCCCGTTCCCGTCGCGACGACGTCGAGCGTGAGCAGGCCAACGCCCAGGATCATCAGATCGAAGTGGAGGTCGCCAAGCGCAAGCTCGAGGAGGAAGCCAATGCCATAAACGCCGAGTTGCACAGCCTCCAGTCCCATCCCTCGAACATCCCGAGCAACGGTCTTCAACTCCGCACCCAGTTGTGCTCAGACCTCGGCATCGATGCAGACGCCTTGCCCTTCGCGGGCGAGCTGGTGCAGGTTCGTAGCGACGCGACCGATTGGGAAGGGGCGGCCGAGCGGGTACTTCACAACTTCGCCCTGTCTCTATTGGTCCCTTCCCGCTATTACGACGCAGTGGCCGTTTGGGTGGACCAGCGCCACCTCGGGGCGCGACTCATCTATTACCGGGTGCCAGCCGGCGTGCCGGCCCCGCCGCCCCCCGATCGCCAGGGCGGCCACCCATTGCTTCTAGACATGCTGGAAATCAAAGCAGAGTGCGGTTTCGATGCCTGGCTGTTGGCAGAACTCTCCCGGCGAGCCAACCACGCCTGCGTCGAAAGCATTGTTGACTTCCGGACGGCGGCAAAAGCTGTTACCCGGTCGGGGCAGGTTAAGGACCGGGAGCGCCACGAAAAGGACGACCGCCGGTCTATTGGTGACCGGCGCGAGTACGTGCTCGGGTGGAGCAACCAGCAAAAGATCGAAGCCGTAATCGCCCACGCCGGCACTCTGCACCGCCGCCAGGCTCAAATGGCCGACGAGTTGCATAAATGGGCAAACCAAGCCGCCAAGGCGGGCGAGGGGCTCCGGTGCCTCGCCAGCCTGGACGAGTACCCAGCGTGGGAAGACCTCGACTGGGAAGCGATCGTCAATGAGATCACTGCCCTGAACGACGAGCGAGACCGTATTCTCTCCGCGTCAAACCATCTGGCCGCCCTCACCGCTGAACTTTCTCACGTCACCGGTTCGATCAAAGCAAGGGACCAGGAGGTGAAGGGCCTGGAACGCGAACGGGGTGGCCTCGAGCGAGATCAGGAGGCCGCCCGAGAGGCGGTGCAGGTAGCCGATAGTGTGCTCATCCGCTCCGGAGGGGCCGAAATTACGAGCCGTGCGTGGACGGCGTTGGAGGCCACTGTCGCGGCGACATCAAAAGGCGAGGCCCCGAGCTGCGCCTCGTTAGCTCCCCTCGAACAGTCGACGCGAGAGGTGCTTGAGCGCGAATCGGCCCGGGCGTCACAGCGCCAAAACAGCGTAGCCCAGCGGGCCATCGGCGCCATGAGCGATTTCCGCTCACACTACCCGCACGAGACGGTCGACTTCGACGTGTCGATCGCCTCGGCCGGGGAGTACCGGGAGCTACACCGCCGCGTGGCGGATGACGACCTTCCCCGTTTTGAAAAAGAGTTCAAGGACTACCTGAACCAGAACACGATCCGCGACATCGCCAGCTTCGCCGCCCAGCTGAACAAGCAGGAAAAGCTCATACGCGAGCGGATCGAGACGATTAATCGTTCGCTTGTGGATATCGATTACAACGAGGGCCGTTTCATCACCCTGGTGCCGAGCTCACCCCGAACACCGACGTCCGGGAGTTCCGGGCCGAGCTTCGAGCATGTACCGACGACGTGATCGGAGCCGGTCGAGGCGACCAGTACTCCGAGCAGAAGTTCTTGCAGGTGAAGAGGATCATCGACCGGTTCAGGGGCCCTGAAGGTATGACTGATCTGGACCGTACCTGGACGCGGCGAGTGACGGACGTCCGCCAATGGTTCCTATTCTCGGCCTCCGAACGGTGGCGGGAGGACGACAGTGAGTACGAGCACTACACCGACTCCGCCGGCAAATCAGGCGGCCAGAAAGAGAAATTAGCCTACACTATCCTGGCCGCGTCGCTGGCATACCAGTTCAAGCTCGATGGGGGGGCAGCTCGGTCCAAAGCGTTCCGCTTCGTCGTTATCGACGAAGCGTTCGGGCGAGGGTCGGAGGCGTCGACCCAGTACGCGCTGACGCTATTTACCCGCCTGGGACTCCAACTCTTGATTGTCACGCCGCTGCAGAAAATCCACGTCATCGAGCCCTACGTTTCCGCCGTCGGCTTCGTTGACAACCCGTCGGGTAGCTACTCGCGGCTGCAGTCGTTGACGATCGCCGAGTACAAGCGCCGGCGCCAGGAGCGTCTGGCGGCTGTGACCGAGCCGGGACAACAAGGCCCAGCGGCGTGAGCAAAGCCCGGCTTCAGGAAGATCAGGTTGCCGGCAAACTAAAAAGGGCCAATGGCGGCAACCAAAATAGCCTGGGGCGCGCCTGGAACCCTCCGGTTGGCGCTAAGGGTAGCTGGTCCTCAGTCACGGACCTTGTCGCCGTCGTCCGCCGGCGGTGGGACACGGGTGCTTACCTGCGGGCGCACGCCGGCGGGGAGACGTGGGAGCCGGTCGTCTTGCCGGTCAAAGGCCCAACGCCCGACGAGCTACTTCACAATTTTGAGGACGTTCGGAAATGGGTGGCCGCGTTCGAATCAGACGCTTTCGGACGCTTAGACGTCGAATACCGAACTGTCGGGGGACGGAACTTCGGTGCCAACCGCATCCCGGCCAGGGTACGGCTGTCCAGCTTTGAGCAGTTATGCTCGCTGCTCGGCGCCAGCGCCGAGGTAGACGCCTTGGACCAACTTCTGACGCTGGCCCGACAGCGGGGCCCGGAGCTGGCGGCTTGGGCCGCCAACCACCCGTTGCTGGTGCTCGAGTACCGCCAGGCCTGGGAGCAGGTCCTGGCCACCGTCGATTGGATCGCCGCGCATGACACCGGGCGCATGTACGTCCGCCAGATCGATGTCGAAGGGGTGGACACCAAGTTCGTGGAGCGGTACCAGAAGCTGTTTTCGCACCTCTTGCCGTTGGTCCTGCCTAGCCATCGAATGGACGTGTCAAGTCCAGCCCTCGAGTTCGCTCGGCAGTTTGGCTTCCTCGCTAGGCCTTTTTACACTCGGTTCCGTATCCTCGACCCCGAGCTGTCCATTTTTCCTCCGGGTATCAGTGAGCTAACGGTCCGAACCGACGAGCTGGCCGCCCACAGGATCCCGGCGGCGACTGTTTTCATTGTCGAAAACGAGGTGACCTATTTGGCCTTCCCTCCAGTTCCCCGTGCCATCGTCGTTTTCGGCTCGGGGTTCGCGGCAACGGGACTGGCTAGCCTGACTTGGCTTAGAAGTGTCGAGATCGTCTATTGGGGTGACATCGACACTTACGGCTTCGAGATCCTCAGCCGGCTGCGCGCCTACCTGCCTCAAGTGCGTTCTGTCCTGATGGACCGGGATACGCTGCTCAGGCACCGAGCTCATTGGACTATGGAGGAAAAGCCGACTCGCCGGCCGCTCGCCTATCTGACAGAGCACGAGCGGTCTCTCTACAACGATCTGATCGCGGACATTTATGGCGCTGGTGTCCGATTGGAACAAGAACGGGTGCGCTTCTCCAAGCTTCGGGCTGCCCTCTTGCCGTGGACTAAGGGGAATATCAGCACCATTTAGAGCCGAGTGCGTGAGTGGCTCAGCGATTTGCGGAAACTTCGTGGACGTCGGCGCAGCGTTCGTAGCGGACGCGCAGTCTCGTTACTAGTGCAACCTGCAGCTCGGGCGCTTGATGACCGAGCGTTGGTTGCCGACGGGCGCAACAAGACCAGTCTCACACCATCTAATTGGACGCCTGTCGCTCGTCAACGACCAGCCTGCCAGCCGGTTTGCACAGCGCACCGAGCAAAATAACTACGGATCAGAAGGTCGGGGGTTCGAATCCCTTCGAGCGCGCTGATAAAGGCAGGTCAGAGGACGTTTTCGTGGCGCAGATAGCCCGTCAGGTGCGTGGCACGTTGTTGGGCTCCTAGTTGGGCTTGGTCTCAACCGACGCTCTCGTGAGTCTTCCCGCCGTGCTGCACCATGCGACACGCTGCGACGATCAGACACTCGATGCGACCACCAACCTGTTAGGCGCGATTCAGATGCTCGAGGTCTCAATTCTTCCGATCCGCTGAGACCGAGCACGGCCCAGCGAAGACCTTGGGACGTCGAAGCCGAGGCTCGCGTAGGCACGGGGGTCGCTCGTCGTGCATGCGGGCCAGCACTGGCACGTGGACATCGACATAGTCGTGGACCTCAATGCGGGTCTTGTGTTCGGTAGGCCGGAGAACTCGCCCGACGTACTGGACGACGTTCCCCTTGAACCTGATCGGGAAGGCGAGGAACAGCGTGTCGAGCGGCGGGCAGTCGAAGCCCTCGCCGATCAGGCTGGCGGTAGCACCGAGGACCAGGCCGGCAGCCCCCTCGAGTGCCGTCCCGAGGTGGCCCATAACCGCGGCTCGAGCCTTCTTACCCATCTGCCCGTGCATCACTAAGATTTCAACCCCACGAGCCCTCAGGATCTCGCTAATCGAGTCGAGGTGCTCCTTCCACCGGGTTAGCACCAGGCAGTTCCGGCCCGCGGCCACCGCCACGGCGACGTCGGCGCAAATCGCAGCAGTCCGCCTGCCATCTTCAACCAAGCCTCGGTACGTCGCTTGAATGTGTTGCCCGTCCTCGTCGGCTAAATGGTCGGTTTCGTGCACGATCAGAGCCAGTGATCTAAGGGCAGAGCCAACAGGCGCGGGCATAGTGTGGCGAACTGGGCCGCAATGCATAGACATTAGGGCCTGTAACCCGTCCCGGCGGTACGGCGTAGCAGTGAGCCCCAGCCAGCGCCTCGCAGGGATCTGTCGTACTGCCCGTTCGAAAGTCACGGCAGGTACGTGGTGGCATTCGTCGACGACTACCAGTCCGTAACGTGAGGTAACCCCCGCGATGTCCTCTCGTCGGGCGAGGCCCTGGACCATGGCCACGTCCACGATCCCGGTCTGTTTGTTTCGGCCCCCGCCGAGCCGCCCAACCTGCTTGGGCTCCAGGTTGAGGTGGGTGACGAGCCGGTCCCGCCACTGCTCGACGAGTGGTTCTCGGTCGACCAGAACTAGCGAGGGCACTCGATGGTGGGCAATAAGGGCGCAGCCGATCACGGTTTTGCCCGACCCGGGCGGAGCGACCAGCGTCCCGAGAACGTGCCTCGTCACTACGTCTGCGGCCGCCGCTTGAGCTGGCGTCAGCTTTGCCCGTAGTGACACGTCGATGGTGCCATCGTCCCCACGGTCGTCGACCACGACCAGTTCGCTCCCGCCCTCGGCAACGATCTTCTCTGCTTTTTCTCGTAAACCACGCGGAAGGAGGAGTTGCCCGACGGTCTCCCAGTAGCACCGGATGAAGTGTGGCGTGTTCCACGTCGAGAACCGCAACTTCTCCTTCTCGTGAAAATCCGAGTTGTGCAGCGACGCGAGGTGCTTGAGCGCGGCCAGCATTGCTGGCGGCATCCCGATCCGGTCGACCACTAACATCGCGCCGGCCCGAGCGACGACCCTGGCCGGTGGCGCGGGCGCAGCTGATCTGTCGGTAGCGCGCCGAAAAGTCGCAGCGTCCGGCCCGGCGGCCAGCTCCCCGAGCCCGTCAGCCAGTTCTTGAGCAGCTTGAGGAGCGAGACGTTGGAGGCTCGACAGGAAGGCCCACTGGTCCTCGTAGGGCTTGAGGTCAGCTGGGTCGAGGAACACAGTCGCGCCACGTTGGCGGCACCGGCCCTGAAGAGGAAGGGCGATGAGGTTGCCGAAGGAGCCTTTGGGCATGAAGTCCTGGGCCGGGAAGAGCCGGTCGTAGCTGACTAAGTCCAGCTCCGCTCGCACTGTCACCGCCTCCCGCAGCAGGTGGACACCGATACGCCGAGCGGCAGCCGCAGCGACAGGCCCCTCGAAGAACACCCACACATGCCCGCCGTCGGCGGAGCGCGACCTTTCTAACGCCGCCGGGATCCCGCCCGCGTGCGCGGCGTCCAGATAGGAGAGAGCGTCGAGGACCCAGCCTGGCCCGTCGAAATCACATGCCAACAGCCGGCAGGTGTCTCCGCGCAGAAGCGGATAGATGCCAGCGTGAAAATCGCCCTCCAGGTGACGGTTGACGACTTCTTCCGTGTAGGGGAGGTGCTCCCGGTCAGCCCGGTGGCTATTTGGCCAACCCCCGCGGACGGCTGGGCTCCACCCTGACTTCCCAGTCCGCCCATTTTCCCAGCGAACTGCGTAGACGTCATCTCTTCCGGCGAATAGCGACCGGAATACGGCGACCTTATCTGTCGTCGACGATTGTCCGTCTACATGCAGGATTGGTTGCGGCGAGGAGGTCGTGGAGGAGAACAACGTTGGCTTCCATGGCTCCGGCGGCTGAGGGCGGCGAGCATCTAGCCCCAGCAGATTGCTAAGGCGAGCATTCTCTGCCCTCAGGGCAACCAGCTCAGCCTCCATCGAAGCCAGGCGATTATCCTCTTTGCTGCCGTCGGGGCGATGCAAGGCCATGGCCTATCTGACGCCCAAATGCCAACTCGAGACCCTTGTGTTGCCCGCGCTGCGGTCTTGACTGAAGGCTCTGAACACCCTTCTTGTCCTGATTGCCCTGCTACCCATGGACCACCCGGTTGCGGAACCTTGCGACCTTGGCCCAAGCTACTCCCTGCATCAACCGCTACCTTGCATGACGGTCGACGATTCGCTCACAGGCACAATGCAACCGTGTTCCAGCGTGTGAGCGTCGATCACGAGATCGTGGCGGGAACCCCCTGCATCCGCAGCACCAGGATTCCTGTCATGACGGTTGTGGGCATGGTGGCCGACGGCATGAGCACCGGGGACATCCTCGCTGAGTTCCTCCAATTGACCGCCGAAGACATAAGAGGCGCTGCGGTATGCGGCCGCCGCTGTCGACGAGCGTGAACTGACACTCCAAGCCACCGTTTGAAGCTGCTTATCGACGAGTCACTATCGATGACGGTCGCCAGATCGTTAGAGGCAGGCGGCCACGACGCAGTGCACGTTGCCGACCTAGGGCTGCTTGGCGCCGTTGACACCGAGGTGATGCTCGCTGCTGCCGAGAGCGACCGAGTTCTCATCTCGGCGGATACTGACTTTGGCGAACTGCTGGCACTCGGGTAGCGTCCCATTCCCGGTGTAAATGCTCGGACGTAGGGCTGCTCTCTTCACTGCTTATTTTAGGCGACAGCAGTGACCGTTTCGGTCACGCCTTGGGAACTGGGCGGTTTTCGTAATGGAGTTGGTGGTAACAGGAGCTGCCGGCGTAGGTCTTGGAGCAGGCGGAGGCCGGCGGAGGTGAGGTTGAAGCCCCTCCAGGAGCGGCTGGCGCGGTCGAGCACCGCCCATACCAGCTTGGTGCAGCTCGCTTCGCCTGGGAGGCGGCCGATCACCTTTACCCTCCTACGCGTTTCGCCAAAAGTTCGTTCAATGAAATTGGAGTGCCGGACCCGGTGCCAGTGCTCGCGGGGGAAGCGCAGGTAAGAGGTGAGCGCGGCCCGGTCGTCGAGCAAGCAGGCGACGGCGCTCGGGAAGAGCGCTTGGTACTTCGTGGCGAAGTTGTCGATGCGGGCCTGGACGAGCCCGACTGCTGCCTGCCCGGGGGCCACGTCCTCGGCCAGGTCGAAAAGCGCCCAGTAGGCTGCTTTCAGCTCGGCCTGGGCGTGCTTGGGCACCTTGGCCAGTACGTTGCGGCAGCGGTGGACGAGGCAGCGTTGCCTGAGCGCCTGGGGGAACGCCCTCTCTATGGCGCCGACGAGCCCGGCCGCACCGTCGGAGATGACCAGGAGCGGGCTCTTCAGGCCGCGGGCTTTCAGGCCCTCCAAGAAGCCGTCCCAGGCGTCGTTGCCCTCGTTGGCGGCGGGGTCGAGGCCTACAAAGGCGGGCTTGGCCTCGGTGGTGATGCCCCAGGCCGCGAGCAGCGGCTCGGCCTTGGCCCCATGGTGGTACTTGAAGTGCGAGCCGTCCAGGAACAAGTAGTCGAGCTCGACGTCGGCCAAGGAGCGCCTGGCCCAGGCGTCGTAGTCTTCCTTTATTGCCTGGCAGACCCGGCTGACCGTGGACTTGGACAGGGCGGCTTCGGGCCCGAGGGCGTCGGAAAGGGTCGCCTCGACGTCGCGTACGGACAGGCCGCGCACGAAGCCGGCGATGACCAGGGACTCGAGGGCGTTGGTCCTAGTCAGCCCTTCGCCGAACAGCCTGGAAGCGAACTTTTCAGTCGTGCCACGCAGTTTTGGCCGTTGCAGGGTGACCGGTCCGGCCGTGGTCTTGACCGTGACCGGGCTGTAGCCGTTGCGCATCCCGTCGTTGGCCTCCGGGGTGAGGGCGGCCTTGGCGTAGCGCTCCCGGCCAAGGAACTCGGTCACCTCGGCTTCCAGGGCGCTTTGCAGCAGCAGGCGGGCACCAAGCCGGGCTACCTGCTCGATGGCCCCGGACAGGTCACCGCTGGCAGCGAAGACTTCGTCTATCTCAGCACGGAGGCGGTCGTTGGGGGTTACTCTTTTGGACATAGGGACGTAGGTTCCTTCCTCTCAACTGGTCAGGTTGCTGAGAGAGAGCCTACGTCCTTGTCATTTACACCACGGGTTGGACGCCACCGGCACTCGGGCGAAACCCTGGTCCTAGCGTCGTCCTGCTGTGCTCTCGTCCGTCGAGGTCCATGTGCTTCGGAACCACCCGCACTACGGGGGCCGCGGGCCGCCTCTCCGAGGTCTGGCCCCACTGGCACCAGAGCTATGGGCCCTTCTGGGTGGACACGCCCTGGAGCCGGCTATGCGGGCGTTCCTGGCCCGCACTCTCCATACGTTCCCCAACGGCGAGACCCCACCGCCGTGGCTGGAGCGCTGGACCGGGAGCCGCAAGCAAAGAGAAAAGTAGAAGACATGACTGCAGAAAGCCCCGTCACCAAGGCCCTAAACGGCGCTCTGCGGAGCCCCGAACGTCCTCGACAACAAGTACGAGTTGGCCAACGTTGTCGACGTCATCGACAGCATATCCCCCGTCCTTTTCCGCATCGCGGAGGCCCTCGAGGTGGGCGGTGATGTCCCTCGGCCACCCGGCGGGTCAAGCGTTCCTGGAGCTGGAGCCGCCTGGCGCACGCCTCCACCACCCGGACCAGCTTGGACACCCCGACGACCTTGCGGTCAGGCACATAACCCACGATGGCGGTGCCGGTGAAGGGCAACAAGTGGTGCTCACACAACGAGGTGAGACGGACCCCGAGAGCACCGCCATTTCGTCGTAGTCCTCTTCGAACGCCACCGTCAGGTACCGCGGGCCGGTGTCGTCGCGATAGCCAGCGGTCAGCTCGGCCACGTAGGCCACCGCCCGGCGGGGGGTGTCCACCAGCTCGGGGCGGCCGGGGTCCTCCCCCACCAGTACCAGCACGGTAGCGATGGCAGCTTCGCCCACCTTGCCGTCAGCGCGCTCGTGCCCCAGCCCAGATATCAACGTGCATCCTCCCCGTCAGGTTGAAACCGAAGGCCAGGGCGGCCTCGGCCACGTCGACGAGGTGGCCCTAGACCTCCTCGGTGGTCCGCCCCTCGGGCATGACCCATATATCGGCGGGGGCGATGTCCTCGCCGGCGGCGAGGTGGGCCACCAGCCCCACGTCGGCGGCATCCTGGCACACGAACTTGAAGCGGGCCTTGTTGGTGGCCACGAAGGCCTTGAGCGCCGGGGACCGCCAGGTGAGGGTGAGGGACTGGCCGCTGTTGGGGAGCTTGGGCGACACGTTGAAGGCACTGACGGCTTCGGCGAGGGCGGGAGTAGGGGCGTGGCGCCCGTTGGTCTCTACCTCTATGGCGTACCCATTGGAGGCCAGCTCGGTGGCCAGCTCGGTTAGCGCCCGGCGCTGCACGAAGGGCTCTCCCCCGGTGATGACGACGAAGTCGACGCCCATGACTTCCACCGCCTCGCACACCTGGTACAGCGACATCTCGCCCAGCTCCTCGGCCGGGTCGTAGGCGGTGCCGTTTTGCCCCGTCCAGTCCCAGGTGTAGGGGGTGTCGCACCACGAGCAGGCCAGGTCGCACCGCCCGAAGCGGACAAAGCCGGCCCGCCGGCCGGTGGAGGGGCCTTCACCTTGGAAGGTGGGGCCAAAGATTTCGGAGATCTTCACGGCACGGAGGTGGCCGACGTGTTGGGCGTCTCCCACACCGTCACCCGCTGGAGCTCCACCCGGTCGTCGCAGCGCTGGGCCACCACCAGGGCCAGGCTCTCGAACAGGACCTGGGCCAGGCCCTCGGCCGTGGGTACGACCGGGAGGGTCACCACCCGCCAGTCGTGGCCGGCCAGGGCGCCCAGTAGCTCGGCGTCCTGCTCCCACACCAGCATGGCGTGGTCGAGGCGGTCGGTCACCCGGTAGAGGCAGTCCTTGAGCACCCCGAAGTCGGCCACCATGCCCTGTTCGGGCCCGTGGTCCACCAGCGGGACCCATGACGGCGGCCTCCACCTTGTAACGGTGGCCGTGGGGGTGCTCGCACTTGCCGCCGTGGGAGGGGACCCGGTGGCCGGCGTCGAATTGGCAGGAGCGGGTGATCATGTTCACGGTTCGGGCTTCTCGGACAGCACCTGGGCCCAGACGGGGGACCTTGGGCCTGACACTCTCGGCCAGGTACATGACCAGGCTCGGCTCAGCGTAGCCCTGGGGTGGGATTACGGGGGCCGTGGCCCTCTCGGAGGTGGCGGGCGGTGCGGGCAAAGGCGTGGGCGTCGACCGCCAGGGGGTAGTGCCAGTGGTAGTCGGAGTGCCCTGGCCCCAGCGCTATGCGCCGGGCTCTCCACCGTGCTCTCGCACCAGGCGCCCGTGGCGAGGGGCGTCGCGGTTGGGCACCACGATGACCCGGTTGCGGGCGGTGAACAGGTGGAGCTGGCCCCAGTTGCCCCCCGACAGGAAGCTAGTCGAGTCCACCGAATAAAAGGGTAGGTCCCACAGCACGCCCTTATCGGCGCGCTGGTGTTCGTGCTGACCGGCTTCGGGTTGGGCTGGGTCAACGTCGCCGCGGACTACTCGCGCTACCTGCCGCGCCGGTCTTCCGGGGCCGGTGTCGTCTGGTGGACCACGTTCGCCGCGTCGATCGCACCGTCTTCCTCCTGGTGTTCGGGCTGCTACTGGCGGGCTCGTCCGCGGCCTGAGCTCGGCGATAGGCGCCGACCCGATCGGGGCCCTGGCGACTCTGCTGCCGACCGTGATGACGCTCGGGACGATCTACGTGGTTTTCTTCGCCCATAACTTCGTGGGGCAGTTCGAGGGGTTCCTTATCACCCTCGGCGTACCGATTGCGGCCTGGTGCGGGGTCATGCTGGCCGATATCGCGCTGCGGCGGCGGGACTACGCCGAGCCCGAGCTGTTCACCCCGGCCGGTCGTTACGGCGGGATCAGGTGGCTCCCTGTCCTGGTGGTCATCGTGGCCACGGGGATCGGCTGGGGGCTGGTTACCAACAGCGCGGCCAGCTGGCTGACCTGGCAGGGTTACCTGCTCCGTCCGCTTGGGCTGGGCGGCGAGACCGGCGCCTGGGCGTTCGCCAACCTCGACGTGCTGGTGGCGCTGGCCATCGGCTTCATGGTCACCCTGCCGTTCACCCGCGCCACCGTCCGCGCCGAGGAATCCGCTTCGGCCCCCACGCCGGCTTCCGCCCCCCCTCCCGGGCCGGCTTCCTCGCCCGCCCCCGCTTCGGTCCCCGCCTAGTCCTGCAGAAAGCCACTGGTTCCGCCGCGCCCGATTTCGGGAAATGGTCGGGTTTCGGCGGGGGCGGGAGGCGAGGACCGGGGATGCGGGGAGTTTGGCCTACAGTTCTACGCTACATGCGGCTACACTGTAGCTGTGCCTGTACAGTCGATCCGTTTTACACGCGCCGACGTTCATGACCGCCTCCGGGACGCTGCCTCCAGGAGAGGCACGTCGGCATCCGCCCTTGCTGAGCGGCTTATAGATGAGGGTCTGCGCACTGAGGCCCACCCCCTCGTCATGTTCAGAGAGGGCCCAACTGGGCGACGAGCGGTGGTACTCAACGGACCAGACGTCTGGGAAGTGGTCGGTGCCGTGATCGGCAGTGACGTGCCCCCAGAGGAGCGTGAGGGACGGGTGGCTGACCTTCTTGGGCTTTCCGTCGGGCAAGTCCGGGCGGCAATGGACTATTACGCGGAGTTCACCGCAGAGATCGACGGGCGCATCGCACTGAACCGGCAGGAAGCGGACCGGCAGAGCGCGCTCTGGGAGCGGAAGCAGCAACTGCTCGCGCAATGAAGCTTCTGCTTGACGAGCACCACTCGCCTCGCATCGCTTCGGAGTTGGCCAAAGCTGGTTTCGACGTCGTCCCCGCCAGCGGTGACGAGCGATGCCACGGTGCCAGCGACGAGGAACTTCTGGCGATCGCGACAGCGGAGCAGCGTGCGGTCGTGACCGAGAACGTCGCCGACTTCATGGCCCTGGCGGCTCGCTGGTCGGCCGACGGTCGTGCCCACGCCGGGATCATCCTCACCCATCCCGAACGCTTCAATCGCGCACGACGCAGCTATCCGGGCACCCTCATCAAGGCACTAAAAGCCTTCCTCCACAACCCGCCGCCCACTGGAGATTCGTGGACCTGGTGGCTATGAGCTACAAGCTCCGCGACACAGGATCCATGGGGCGACACGACTGTAGGCATGCTCTTCAGCAAGGGCGCCTCACCACCGAAGGGCGGTCCACCACAACTGGCGACGGGCCCGAAAACCCAACATTTAACCCAACAAAACCATCTCTCTGTGTCGCACCCTGTCTGACGTCGTCACATCGGTCGATGCGAACGACTCTATCGGCCGGTCAAAATGCGACCGCGTGCGACACGCTGCGACGCCGTGCGGCGTTGACGAACTGACTACGGATGGATCAGAAGGTTGGGGGTTCGAATCCCTTCGAGCGCGCTAGCTATCTATCTATCTAGCTAGCTAGTGTCGAGCGCGCTAGATGGGTGCAGGTCCGGGGCTATAAATCCTTGATGGTCACACCCCGGCGCAGAGTCACCTTCGGAAACCCAACAATCCGAGGTGGACAGCGAGCGGATCCAAGCCAGGCGGCCATTAGTCCTGCCGGCCTTCAACCCCAGGCTCGGAGGAGCAACTCGGCGCTGTCTGCTAGTTCTCGGACCACTTCCGCCGCTGACTGTACTCGGACCACTTTGTTGACGGACTCGCCGGCGTAAAGCGCCATGGCTGAGATCTCGCCTGTGGTGTTCGTGGTCGGACTTGGTACGGCGCCCCTCGGGATGGTCATTCTTGTGGGCCCCATGTCCATCTCGCCTACGCTGTCACCCTTGTAGGTCTCCACCGCTGCTACCGCGGATCGTAGAGCGCGGTGAGGGGCGTCGGGCCACATGCCGGAGAAGGCCGTGGCAATGGCTGTGTCCGCGGCCGAGGCGCCGATCAGCGCCTGAATGTAATCCGGGTGTGAACCGGACTCGGTGGTCGCGACGAAGCGGGTTCCCACCCGCACGCCGGCTGCCCCTGCCGCCAGGGCAGCACCCATGGCCCTCCCACTGCCGATACCACCAGCCGCCATTCGGCCAAGCCACTCCCGGGCCAAACCCAAGGCTAGGACTTCCCGGCAAGCTACGTGCTCCCTCCGCCTACGAGAAACTCAGAAAAAAATCTCGAAAGCATGTTGACGTCTCGCACAAAGAGGACTCGGTATGTAGTTTTTCCTTACAAGAGAACGACTTTCGTGACCCGCACATATGCGTGCAATATGTGCTCGCGGGCGAGACGCCGACTTTGGACCACTCGAAGCAGTCCGTTGTCGAGGGGGCAGCGACATCGCCTCGATGGGACCTGTCTGGTGCCAGTTGGGCTATTGGTCGCCGAGCCCATCGAAGAGCCGGTTGACTTGGTAATCGAGCGTGGCCAGTGCTGTCGGCAGCTGGCCGGGGTCAAGCAGGGTGCGGAGCATCATCCCGGCAAGGGCGAACAAGGAGCTCGCCTCCAGTTCGGCGTCAACCCGCCGGGTGAGGATCCCCCCGCCCGATGACGACGACCTCGTCTGCGGTGAGGGCCATCTCGCTCATGAGGTGGCTTGAGACAAAGACGGTCCGGCCTTCGCCGGCGCGGTGGACCGGCAGCCGTTCCCGGTGCCCAACCGGCCCGCCGCTAAGCGGCCAGATCGGTGGTCACCGTGCTGCCTCCGTGTACGACCGCCAGTTTTCCCCTACAGAGGTGGTCTCATCGGCATAACGATTTTCGGCGGCAACCAAGGAAAGACCTGCTTGTCGTGGCCGTGGGCGTGAAACCTCTTGGGATCGTTCGTACTGGACAAACACGTGCTCCGAGCCGGTGCGGTTCATCCGGGCCCGGTTCATCCACGTCCATTTTTTCCCTGCCGGTTGAACCACCGGCGGCCTCGCCACGTGTAAATGGTCCGTGGCGCAACGCCACTCCAACACCTCGGAACCGCCCCACCTCAAACCACCCCCAAAAGGAGACAACGATGTCCCGCACATGGTTAGTCGCGGCTGCCCTCGCCGATGCCGGCGCCATCGCCCCCACGGCTTCGGCGTTCGCCGCCGGGCACGGCGCCCAGCCCTTCGTAGCTGCCCCGGGCCAGGCCGGCGTGCCGGCCGCCCTGCAGGGTGCCGGCCGGTAACCACCTGGTTGTGAGCTTGCACGTCATCCAGGCGTGCAGGTCTACACCTGCTCAGATGGCAGCTGGACCTGCAAAGAGCCCACTTTCACGACCATCTCGGGCGCCAGCTCGGTGACCGACGCCGCCATCAACAACGGGGGGCCAGATAACTGGCTTCTTCACCCCCGCCTCCGGCCCGGTGGAGTCCTTCCTCACGAGCCACGCAGGCCTCGAGACCATCGCCTACCCAGGGGCCGCCTCTACCCAGGCCCTCGGCGTCAACAACTACGGCGAGGTCGTAGGGGTCTACACCACCGGCTCGGGCGCCAGCGCCCAGAGCTTCGGCTTTACCTGGGCCAAGAAGGCTGGCTTTACCACCATCTCTGACCCCAACGGCGTCGGCACCACCACCGTCAACGGGGTCAACGACCAGGGCGACCTCGTCGGCTTCTACGTCGACTCGGCCGGCAACACCGACGGGATGCTGGTCACCCCCCGTCCCGTCCGGGTCCTCACCAACACGGCCACCACGGTCACCGTTAGCTCGCCGGGCACGACCGCCCTTGTCGGCAACGGCGGCACCGGCGGCACCGGCGGCAACAGCGGCGCTGGCGGCAACGGCGGCCTTGTCGGGAACGGCGGCACCGGCGGCACCGGCGGCAACAGCGGCGCTGGCGGGAACGGCGGCCTTGTCGGGAACGGCGGGAACGGCGGCACCGGCGGCACCGGCGGGAACGGCGGCCTTGTCGGGAACGGCGGCACCGGCGGGAACGGCGCGAACGGCGGCGCTGGCGGTCTTCTTTTTGGGAACGGCGGCGCTGGCGGGGCGGCCGCATGAACGCCGCAGAAGAACATCGCCGCATGACCGACGACGCATCGGCCCCGGCCAGACGAGTGCCAGCTGGTGACTGTCGCCGGCCGCTGAAGCCAACGCCCCGGCGTAACCCGCGGGGCCGTCACACGGCCCTCTGAACCAAAACCCCAAGGACGTCGGAGCCCGGTCCAATGCGCACGGGGGCTCGAGGCCTTTTATGGTCCAGTGGAGCGCCACAGCGCCCGCCACAATGGGACCCGGGGTTGAGGAACAATGGAGCAGCCGTTAGCAGTAAGAACGATCATGGGCGTGCGTCCTTGGCTGTACGGCTGAACCCCAGTCGGGCGGCAAGCGGCAATATGGCCCGCTATCTATCGTGTTCAGGGCGACCCATAGCCTCGATCTGTAGTTTTCCCTTGCAGAAGAACAACGTTCAACCAGCCGCACGTAAGACGGCATTATGGGCGTGGGCTAATGGCCACCTGCCGGATGTGGCCTAGAGAGCCGCCAAGATCGGGCCTATTACCGAGCGGGACTCGCCCGGCGACTTCTTGAGCGGCTTCACGGGGCGGGGGGGGGATAATACCACCCCCACCGTTGTTGCTGCTCTTGGAGCACTTTTGCTGCGCGGCCTGGAACGTAGGCGAACTGGGGTTGACGTCGCCAGTTATCTTCTCAAAGGCGTGGCCACTGGGGAGGAACTGCGGGTCGGGGAAGTCAGGCACGCCGTTTTGCGCATGCAGGCCGCGAACGCGAGCGCTCTGGCTTGGGCCTCTGCCTGCTGCTGGGGCGATGGCTGCAGCACGGGGGAGTACTTCTGGCAGGCGTTTTGCTCCGCCCCGAAGGTCGGGCTGTCGGGGTTGAGGTCGCTGTTGGGACCGTTGCTCGAGATCGTCGGCGAAGCCGCGCGAGGATGGAGCCGGGCCGCTCTGCCTACGAAGATGCCTTTGGTCTTGACATGACCAGACGATTGCCCCTGGATGCCTAACCGGGCCATGTGGCTGCTCGGCGCGCCTTCTGTCACAAGGGCTAATTAGCGAGGTTGCAGCGCGCTACCGGTGGTGCCAGGGACGATCTGGTTGGCGTCAAAGTAGGAGCAGACGATCATCGACACAGCCAAGGCAAATGGTAGCGTGCCGCCAGGCACGTCCAACCAAAGAGAGTGAAACCAAAAAGGATAGCGTTTGCTGGGGCACAAAAGATTGCCTATCCCGGTTACGAACTCCACCACAGAGGAGGCCATGCCCGCTCTGGCACTCAACACGACAGTTGGCAGGGGCTTCTGCACCCCGGGGGCATTTGGCTGCCAGCCTCCTAAGGCCCCGCTGGTCGTGTCTGCCGCGGCTTGGACGGGTCCCGTTCCACTGACGAGCCCGATAACCGTGGGATAACCCGAGAGCGTGCAGGTAGACGAACTGAGATTCCTATAGCGGATCACCCAGCCACCGGTCACGGCCACTCCTGGTAGCTCGGCTGCGGTAATCGCCAGCTTGCTATCACGGCAATGGGCAAGCCCCGCGGCTACAGCGGCCACCCCGGCACCGGTGACCGCAAGGGCAGCCTGCGAAGCGCCTGCAACCACACACATAATGGTGGCCATAGTGACTGTGAGCACCCGCACTCGCTTGTTGGCCATGGTCGATTTGCGGAGTCGCAGTAAATGGAAGAGCGTCGTGGTACCCGTCAGCATGCAAGCGATGTCGGACGTGTTGGTAAATGTGTAGGTAAACGCGAGGGTCGCGATACCGGCCCAACGGGACTAGGCAGGGGTCCCAGCTGAGCAATGAGCTGTCCGCCCCGGCACGTGGAACGGCCCGTGTGACCAAGCGCCGCCGGCCCAATTGAGCTAGTCGCCGCGCCGGCCAGCCCAGCTAGCGCCAAGGGCCCCATTACGGCCGTGGTCCCTACTGCTCCCACCGGCTGTGGCTAAACGGAGGGCCGAAGAGAATATGTCGACCAGTGGCGCCCGCCGTCGGTCGTACGCCATAGGTGGTCCGTAGCGTCCCACCATTCGCCCCAGTATGCCCAGCCCACCCTCGGGCTCAGGAAATCGAGCTGCAGGCTGTTGAGGAAATCGGGCTGCTGCTGGTAGCCACCGGGCTGCTGGTTGGTAAGGGCCATGGACGACGGCGACGCCCTCCAGGAGCGCCCGGCGTCGGTGGTCGTGTACAGTTCGTGGCCCGACCCGACCAGCCAGGTCCGGGCCGAGACGAGGTCCACGCAACCAGGTAGGCATGTGTCGCCGGCCGACAGCAGCCGCTCGGCCGACGGGGGGAGGTGCCTCAGGCCCCAGTGCCGGCCGGCGTCGGTAGTGGTGGCGACGAGGACCACGGGGACTACCTCCACGACCATGCTGGCGACCTCTGGTGATGAGAACACCGGGGGGTAGGTGACCGCGCCGTCACCGCCGTCATCAGGCGGGATGAAGATGCCATCCCACTTACGGCCCCCGTCGCTCGTGCGGTTGAGGTACGCCGGCCCGGCGTCGCAGTACGCAGTGGCGAAGCCGACGCGGGGGCTGGCAAAAGATACGCCGTTCTTGTCGCAATAGTCGCCGATGGCATTTGGGCTGCCGCCCGGGCCGTTAAACGGGGGCGAGGCCGAGACCTCCCGCCAGTGCTTGCCCCTATCGGAGGTGGCGTAGATCTGCACCGGGTCCTCGTCCGACGCCGCACCTTCATCCGTCTCGATGAAACCGTTAGAAGGGCTTAGGAAAACAATGCCGAGCACCTCTGCCCCCGGGAACCGCCCGCGCAGCGCCCATGTCCGGCCGGCGTCCGAGGTCATGAACACGTAGAGCTCGGAAGACTGGTCGCCCTGCCCGTACGAGCGCAACACCGGCAGCCAGGCGTCGCGGCTGTTCAAGACGAACGGCGTCAGGGCTTGCAGGGTGGCCGCCTCCTCGATCCTCCCGCTAGGGGTGTTCTCGAAGTCCCGGTTGTGGGACGAGTCGTAGAGCCAGGCGTTGTCGCTGGCCAGCACGGCGGGCGGGGTGACGTCGTGCCAGCGCCGGCCCCCGTCATGGCTCGTCAACAGGTCGGTAAACCCGCTCTGGTCATTGTCTGCCATGGCCCAGCCGTCGGACGGGGTGACAAAGTGGACGTACTGAAAAGTCCAGGTCGGCGCTTGGCTATGCGAGCTGGGGCTCGGGGCCGCTTGGCGCTCAGCGCTTTGCTTACCCGGGTGCCCGCAAAATGCCACCAAGGCAGCGATCACCAGGGCGAGCACCAGTAGCCATCTGGCACGGGCCACTGGCCGACGGCGGCTGGTCCGGGAGAGGTAGCTCACCGGGGCATGCTCAGTAAATCCAGGCCCGATAACCGCCGTAAGGGCTCAAAAAGCGGAACACGGTGAAACCGACCTGGAAATACCGTGTGCCCCGCAGGGTCACGGTACGCGTTGGCGTACCGACTGGCCCCATGCTGAAGTGCGCAGGAGGCCAGTCAAACGCTATGTCCTCCGGGTTCGAGGGGTAGTCGAAGCTGGCGGGGACCGGGCCAAAGTCACACAAGTACGTGCCGTTCCCGGTTATGTCGATGGGTACTGACTCGTAGGCCCAGTTGCCGTGCGTTTCGCGTACGAGCTGGGCGCCCTCGGCGGCCCACCGAGCGGACGAGGCGATGCTGGTGGTGGTGGTGGTGGTACCAGCCGGCGTGGCTCCGAGCCGTGAGAGGCGGCCAGGAGCCCGATCCCCAGGCCAACTCACGCCAACGGTACCGGCGATTATCACTGGGACCACGCGTGAAATTGAACGCATAACAACCCCCTTGTCCAGCAATGCGGACTTTACACCCCGCCGACTGGCCGGAGAAGTCGGAACGATCTAAACGTTTGGGGAGGCCTCCCCTGGGAGCCAGCACAACGTAATAGCTGGCGTAGTATCAAGAAGGGTTGAGCGGTATCCGGTCGCTCGTTATGTGCCGACTCGTCGAATGAAATCGCCGAGGCTGAGCGATCCCGAGCCGTCGATATGCTCGGATTCAGCTTGAAACTCCACTGTTTTTCGTCCACCCATATAAGGCTGATCTGTAGCAACCGTCCCCAGCCACCAAAAAAGGGGGGCCGACCCAGCAGTCGTGGATGTCCAAGCTAGGTCTGGCACAAACCGTCAGCCGGGCTCATCGGGTGCCAGGTCTCGGAACGTCTTCTGATGAGGTGAAAGAATTGAGGCTGTGACGGACCTGGACCTGCACGTTCGGGCGGCGCTCTCAGACGATCTGCCGTTCATCCAGCGGATGCTCTACGAGGCAGCCAACCGGCCCGGCGAGGACTGGCCGGCGTTCGAGGCATCCATTCAAGAGCGGCGCAACTTGCGGTTCTGGCGGGATTGGATGCGACCGGGTGACCTCGGCGTAATCGGTGAAAGGAGCGGGGTCCCGGTCGGCGCAGCGTGGTTAAGGGTGTTCTCGGGCGAAGAGCTTGGACCGTGGGACGACCCTGGAGTCCCCGTTCTCGCCATCGGCGTCGAACGGTCCGCTCGCGGCGTAGGCGTCGGGCGCTTGCTCATGGGGGCGCTGATTGAGGCTGCAATGACCTTCGGCGTCCCGGCTATCAACCTCACCACCGGCACGTTCAATGAGGTGGCGATGCACTTATACCACGCCTGTGGCTTTGAAAAGGTTGCCCAACACGGGGAAGCCGTGAAGATGAGCCTTGCCGTTGCCCGCAAGTAGCTGGAGCCACCTCAACACGATCATTCAACTCAACGTGGCCAACATTAGAACGGTTAATTGCTAGGTCTTCCGACCGAGGGAGGATCGTAGTTAGGCGCATTCCGCAGCCAGTGCCCGTGCTTCGCGTCCGAGACCGAGTAAGAACTCGGCGAGGTGGGACCGTCGGTCGAGGATGTCGTGCAGCGAATGCCGGTAGAACGCTTCTGCGGCTTCCCGTCGGTCGGGCTCGCGCACCAGGCGCAGGACAGGCCCGACCTCGAGTAGGCCGACCCCGAACGCCAGTTGGGCCACATAGGCCAGGCCGGCCTGTACCAGGGCGGCCTCATTATCAATGGCACTGCCACGCATGTACCCATCGAAGATGCGCCGGTCCAGGTCATTGGCCTGGTCCACGTCGTGGTGGAAGTACGCCAGCGCGTAATGCCACAGTGCCGCGGCGTCCAAACCGACCGGCCCGGTCGCCAGGTTGGCCCAGTCGACGGCGACCGTGACCCTAGATGATTGGGGGAACAGGTTGTTGCATTGGGCATGTCCGTGGCACACCACCAGCGGCACCGAGGCGAGGGCGGACAGTAAGGGTGCCCGGCTCTCCCATGGGTGGGACGAATACTCGTCCAGGAGGGCCAAGCTGTACTCGCACAGGTCAGGGCGGCCGCACAAGTTCCTGGCCGGCGCCGTCCGAGCGGCACTTATGAGAAGCTCCGAGGTAAAGCGCGTGAAATTACCAAGGTGCTCGGCGACGCGGGCGAACGTGGTCAGCGACCAAGGAACAGGTTCGGTGCTCAATACGTGCTCGAGCCAGATGCCGACGAGCTCACCAGGAAAGTCCGACAACCCAAAAAACCGGGCGCGCGAAGACCGTTGGTTAGCAACGGCAACGCGTTGCTGGCGTAAAGTCGCGCCTCCCGAGGTGGCCCGTCAGCGTCGGGCGAGCGTTCCACCATCTTGAGCACTATCGCAGACGGGCAATCCGCCTCGGCATCGATTTCAACACACGGTAAACACCGTGTGTCGAAACCAACCGAGGCCGCCACAGGCTCCCCACTTGCCTCACCGTCACGTCGTGGCGGCGTAAGGCTTGCCTAAGGTGCACGACAGCCGTCGGCGCATCTAAGTTGGCCAACTCTTGCTAGGTTACTCCAGAGCGCTTGCCAAATTGTTCAGGTAAACGGCGCGTTTGGTCCGGCACGCGGGCCACGCGCAGAGCCTCTTTACCGGTATAAGCCGCACTCGAAACTACGGTCTCGCCCGATCGTGTGACGCGAGGGCTCAAAACCGCCGTTCTTCACGCGTCCAGCGTGCTGGGCGCAGCCCAAAGGAATCGATGACCGCCGTTTCGAGCGTTGATACAGTCGAGCGTTCGAGGTCGCTAACGACAGGTCCGTCTGAGTCAAGGGGCGGGCTCGCAGCCTCAGTTTGCCCAGGCGTAGGCGGCCCGTTGGAGCCATGTCCTCCCAGTTGCGTCAAATGGCGGCACTTCGTCGCGCACCCTGTCGAACAGCCAGTCGGCGGTCAAGCGCGCCCTGTCGACAACTTCTGGCGGGTAGCCGAGGGCGACGCGGTGCTCGTCGAACTCGTCGACGTCCACGATCTCAACTCGCCCGTCACGCCAGGCGACGACGTCGAGGTCCAAGTCTATGGCTGATACGACGCGGCCATCGTAACGAGGCGTATTGGTGACGTCTACGTAGATGGCCGCCCCGTCCGACAGGTTCCAGAAGGCCACCCAGTCGTTGACCGCAGCCGACCGGCCATCGGGCACGAGCATGACAAACCCGCCGACCTCGACGATAGGAGGCTCGTCGCCGCGCTGGGAGAGGATGCCCGGACGTCCAAAGAACCACGTGCCGTGCTCGTCAACCCCGAGCTCGTCGACCGCGAAATGCCAGTGCCTGGCACCGCCCCACTTGGTGTACTCAACCTCGACGCTGCCCATGAATGGGACCCTAACCGACGCGCTCGATATGTCTCGTTATGTATGTGCGCCAGTTCGGTAGCGCAGCCGGAACGTCCTGCGCAATTACGGGAATTGTGTAGGCCATTGAGAGTGGTTAGGCCGTAGGTTCGGTCGCCTTGGCAACTGAGAAGCGACCAGTCGTCACCGGGCCGCTGGGTCGGCCTCATTACCAGAGCACCCGCAGGTAATCGCCGCGGTGACGCTCGAGCACCCGGAGCGGGGAGCCAGCGTCCACTTCGTACCCGAGCGTCTCCAGGCAGACCCCGCACCGGGCGTTGTAGGCGATCACCCAGGTGGCGGCCGGGCGGCGACAACCCGCTGCTGCCCCGTAAACCGCCGCTCCAGAGAGCCGTCGTAATCGGCCAAGAAGCCAGCCACTTCCTCGGGGGTGGGAGCACTCGCCCCGGCGGTGCTGCCCTCTGTGAAGCTGCCGGCACCAAAACCGGCCAGCACGGCCTCCGACTGGCCGATGAGACTGTCCCAGTCGTAGGAGGCGACCACTTCTCCATGGGCAAAGCGAACGTTCTGGCACACCCAGTCGCTATGGCCGATGACTTCGGGGGCCGTGGGTGGCCCCAACGCACGGGCCGCCTCGGCAGCCAAGTCGTCGAGCCACTGGTAGCCAGGCTCGGTCTTGGTGAAGTCGAAGATGGGATCGTGAGGCGTCGGCCACGGGCCTCCGGCGTACGAGGCCCACGCCGGCGGGTTTCTGGCCAAGATGTCGGCGGGCATCGCTCGGAGGATCTCCGGCTGCATGGCCAGGGATTTAGCCATCGTCTTTCTGATGACTGGTTGGTGTGCGTTGCCGGGCTCACCCCCGTCAAGCCAGGCCTCGATCGTCGCTATATGGCCTGCGCTGACGGCTGGGCCGTCCAGGGGCAACGGGCATGGGTAGCCGGCATCGGCTAGCACCCGCTGGCACGCTGAGGCGGCGGAGAGATGGTCCCGGAAGACCTCTTTGCGGTGGACCTTGACGACGACGTTACCGCCGTCGGAAAGTCGCAGGCCATAAACCGCCCCGACCCGCCCGGAACGAAAAAGGACACTCGACACGTCGGCCGACAACCTGGCCCTGACATGGGAGATCAGCCACGCGTCGATCTGTTCGCGGCTTATATCGCCGAAAACGGCTTGTTCCAACCCAGTTGCCTCGTCGTCCAACTTCGCCTCGCATCGCTTGACCACTCAGGCAAGTGCCTCGCGTGGGACCATCAAAGTAACGCGGGGCCGTTGTTTGAGGACAAGCGTAGCGAGCTAACCGCAAGAAGCATCTCCCCCGACTGGGATCGACTGGCAGCGCCTAAGACGAGCACATAGTTGGACATCCCGTTCGGCAGTCGCAACCTCATCGTGTGGTGGCCGACGAGTACCTATTTGATGTCAGGGGGTATGAAATAGAGGCTCTCCAGAGGATCCACCACCGCCACGGTGAAGCCTAGTACGGTCAGCCTTACCTGGTCCCGGCCTGGCTCGATAATCGGCTTACGGTCAGCCTGTCTTTAGATTCGATCTGCCGGCCGGCACCAGGGTTCCAGTGGCACGAGCCGGGCCTTGGGTGCGGCGGACCGCCCTGCTCCAACAAGGCGATCGCACCGGCGCCGCACACCTGGTGCAGCGCGTGCCACCCCTTGAGAAAAAGGAGATAAGGGATGGCAATCACGATCGTAGACCCGGCGCGGGTTGTGACCGGCGGGCGTGGACACTAACTTGGAAACGAACGTTGCGGCGGCAGCGTTGACGGGGATACCCTTGGCGGCCACCTCGAGCGCCGCGGAACGCGTGAAACCGTTTACCGCGTGCTTGCTGGCGCTGTACGAAGCGGCGCCAGCGCCACCCCGCTCGCCAAAGGTGGAGGAGAGGTTGACAATGCTGCCGAAGCCCTGTTCGGTCATGACGCGCAGCTCGTGCCTCAGACAAAGGAACGTGCCGCGGACGTTGGTGTCGAAGACGGCGTTGTACATCTCGAGGGTCTGGGTGGCCAGCAGGCCTGAGCCACCGGTGTGTCGCCACAGAGGAGCGCATGAGCGAAGCCATGCGGGAGATTGAAGAACGATACGGGGTCGACAACGTCGGGCCATGGGATGACTGGGGATGGGGATTCGTTCACGGAAAACTCTCTGCCTTGCGCTGGGTGCTCGGGAGTGAGTGGGATTTTCTTGACACCTGAGCGGGGAGAGCCTGCTCCAGGTGCCGCAAGTTCGTTCGGCTCATAACTCGGCGGTCGTTCATTCCCAGTTCTCCCCCGCCACCAAGTACTGGCGTTTTCCGCGCCTTCTTGCGTATGCACAGGCCGCTGACCAGCATGTTTGGTCGGCGGCTTCTGTGTTTATGGGGACAGTTTCTGGGGACCTACTCAGCCCTTGCGTACGCAGCATATGCAGGGTGGCGCGGAGGCGGGCGGCCCGTACGCTGCGGCGTCGCGGCCGAGGCGCGGTCGGGCGGAGCAGTGCATAGGCATGCCCTGTGCATGCCTATGCAGTTGCCTTGATCAAAGTGATTGACGGTTTGTGCACTGCGATCTCGACTTCGGCGGAGATGACGCCCGGCAGGTTGAGGGGAACGGCGAGGCACCTGGTCGGCCACCTCCGGTCGCGGGTCGGTGTCCCGCGCGATCGCCCAGTCGGGAGAGGCGAGGGTCCGAGGCCGGTTGACCGTCGCTCCCGTCATCGTTGGCGCAGGGCCATGGTGGCGTGCATCTTGACGAATTGCATCACGGGGGCGGTTTCGATGTGGGTGAGGCCGTCAAGGGCGGTCATTTCGTCGGTGAGGTACTCATAGAGCGAGCGGTCGTCTGGGCAGACCAGCGCCGCGACCAGGTTGGTGGATCCGCTGGTGGCGGCGACAAAGGGAAATTCGGGGCGGCTGGCCAAGGCCTGTCCGATGTCTCTCAGGTTTCGAGGGGGCCACCGACATCCACAACAGGGCCTGAGAGCGGATCCCAAAGGCGTCGCTGGCGAGGTCCAAGTCGAAGAAGAGGACGCCCGAGGCAATGAGTTCCTCGACTCGCCGTCGGACGGTCGACTCGTGCCAGTGCGTGCGCGCTGCCAACTGCCGATAGGGAGCGCGGCCGTCGTCCGCAAGGGCCTGGACGAGCGGCCAGTCGGAGTCCTGCACCTTGGCCTTCGGGCGATCGATCGACGGCCTGTCTCGTGCCGGAGAGAGGAGTTGGGCAATCTCCCCGCGGCTGAGGTCGCTCGGGCCAGGCGGAGCCGACAATCCAGTGGCGAAAAGGTGGAGGAGACAGTAGGCCTCGTAGTCGACGACCTGTCGACCGACCGAGAGCTGGCTGAGCAGCAGTGGAGTTCCCTGTTCGCCGTCGCGTGAGTGAATCATGCTGAAGATCTCGGTTCCCCCCGAGGTCAGCTGCACCCAGGAAGTGTCCGGATGCTGCGCGAGTTTGGTGGCGACGGTCGGTGCGGACCCCGGAGCGCAACGGATGCGGACGGCCCAGTCGTACTGGCCGATCCGCTGGGAGTCGAGCTGGCCCACCACGCGGAGAATGCGACCGTCGAACAGACGCCGGTAGCGACGGGAGACGGTCGGCTCGGACGATCCGAGGACCTCAGCCAAGCGGCTGAACGGCGCTCGGGGGTCGACGTAAAGCGCGTGAATGATTCTTCGGTCCAAGACATCAAGGCTGACGGATCCCATGCAAATCATCATAGTACATGGTCGAAAGCATGCAGATATCTACAAATCTGTGGCGGCCTGCCCGTTCGGCGCCGCAAGCTACAGGTCATGGAAAAGAAGTGGTGGACCTTGGTCGTGGTGTGCGCAGCCACCTTCATGTTGCTGTTGGACATCACCATCGTGATCGTCGCCTTGCCGACCATCCAGTCGGAACTGCACGCCAGCTTCAGTGACGTGCAGTGGGTCATCGACGCCTACGCCCTGACGCTTGGCGTCGGTGCTGCTGACCGCCGGTTCGCTGGCCGACCGTTACGGGCAACGACTTCTGTTCACCGTCGGTCTCGTTGTCTTCACCCTCGGCTCGCTGCTCTGCGGGATCGCCCAGTCGCCGATCATGTTGATCCTTTCCCGCAGCGCCCAAGGCATCGGCGGGGCGATCCTGTTCGCCACCTCGCTGGCTCTTCTGGCTCAGAGCTTCCACGGCAAAGAGCGGGGGATGGCCTTTGGAATCTGGGGTGCGGTCACTGGGGTGGCCGCCGGACTCGGACCAGTACTGGGCGGGGTCATCACCACCGGCATCAGCTGGCGGGGCATCTTCTTGGTCAACCTGCCGGTCGGTGTGGCCGCGCTTGTCGTCACTCGGTGGCAGGTGGATGAGTTCAAGACGCCACATGCGAGCCCGGCCGGACTGGGCCGGGTTCGCCACCCTCACCGCCGGATTGGTCAGTCTGGTCTATGGCTTGATCCGCGCTGGCGAGTTGGCTTGGAGCGACACCGGGGTCGCTATCTGCCTCGCTCTCGCCGTTGTGTTCTTCGTTGCGTTCGTGGCGGTGGAACGCCGAGCCGAGCACCCGCTGTTCGATCTGTCGCTGTTCCGTATCCCCACCTTCAGCGGTGGATTGGCTGCGGCCTTTGCCTTGAACGGTTCGCTCTACGCGATGTTCTTGTACCTCGTCCTCTACCTCCAAGACGACCTCGGCTACTCCGCTGTGGCGACCGGCGTTCGGCTCCTGCTCATTAGTGGGACGTCGATTGTCTCGTCGATGTTCGCCGGGGCGTTCAGCGATCGCATACCCGTCCGTTGGCTCATCGGGCCGGGCCTCCTGCTGACCGGGGTGGGTTTGCTGCTCATGACCGGGCTCGACGGCAGCAGTTCCTGGACCCACCTGATCCCTGGCTTCATCGTGGCCGGCATCGGCAGCGGGATCGTCAACCCGCCACTCGCTTCCACGGCCGTCGGTGTCGTCGCCCCCCAGCGCTCCGGCATGGCCTCAGGCGTCAACACCACCTTCCGCGAGATCGGCATCGCCACCGGCATCGCCGTCTACGGGTCGATCTTCGCATCCGCTCTCCACCAGAACTTGGGCCAGGCCCTCGCCAGCATCCCATCCCTAGAGCGGCACCTGCCCGGAGTCGTCACCGCCATTCAACAGGGCAACGCCGCTCAGGCCATCAACGCCGTGCCTGCCCCGATCGCGAGCACCACTTGTCGCGGCCATTCACGCCAGCTTCGCCAGTGCGCTCGACGTTCTGCTCGTCGTCAGCGCTGTCCTAGCCCTTGTCGGAGCGGCCTGTTCCGGTGTCCTCATCCGACGTCGGGACTTCGTGGTCTCACACCACCAACCGGCACCAGCACCGACAGAGCCAGTGGGCTCGCCTGTGTGATGAGAACAACTCGGTGACGCAAATCTATCGACCCATCGCTCCCAGAGTGCGCAGACGGCAAATGGCCCCTGTTCATTGCCACCACCTTTTGACCCTGAACACCTGGCCACCCGTTCGAGCGAGGAGAGTGAAGATGGAAGCAGTCATCACGACGGAGGATCTTCGCAAGAGCTTCCGCGGCAGGAAAGCAAGCGTCGAAGCGGTCCAAGGCGTCAGCTTCGAGGTCGGTCGGGGCGAGATCTTCGGCTTCCTCGGACCGAACGGAGCCGGAAAGACGACGACGCTCCGGATGCTCACGACGCTGTTGCCCATCGACTCGGGCACGGCGAGCGTGGCCGGCTCCGACGTCGCGCACGAGCCGAAGCAAGTGCGTCAACGGATCGGCTACGTCAGCCAGGCGGGTGGCGCCGACGACCTGTCGACTGGCTGGGAGAACCTCATCCTCCAGGGCCGCCTCTACGGAGGGGATCTCGACTCCGTGCGCCAGCGGGCGAAAGAGCTCGCCGCGGTGCTCGATCTCACCGAATTCGCCGATCGGAAGGTCGCGACCTACTCGGGAGGCCAGCGCCGCGCGCCTCGACGTCGCTCTCGGGCTCATTCACCAACCCGAGGTCTTGTTCCTCGACGAGCCCACCACCGGCCTCGATCCGCAGAACCGGGCGAACCTGTGGGATCACATCCGGGCCATCCAAGAGACCGCGGGTCGACGGTCTTTTTGACCACGCACTATCTGGAAGAAGCGGATGCCCTCTGTGACCGGCTGACGATCATGGACCACGGCTCGATCGTCGCCGAGGGGACCCCTCGCGAGCTCAAGCGCGAGGTCGTCGGCGATTCGGTGGTGCTCGGCCTTGTTGACGACGGGCTCGTCGAACGGGCGCGCGCGCTTCTGCGAACCGAGCCGTTCATCCGGGAGATTGGCGTCGAGGACGGCGGGCTGCGTCTCTACGTAGAGGACGGCAGCGCCGCGTTGCCCGAGCTTCTCCGACTGCTCGATCGGGAGCAGATCGCGCTGAAGTCGATCAGCCTCTCGGAGCCCACGTTGGACGACGTGTTCTTGCGCTATACGGGCCGGTTGCTGCGAGACACCGGCCATTACTCGGAGGTGGCGGCGTGAGAACCCTGAAAGACACCGGCCTGCTCTTTCCAGCGGCATTTCACCCAGCAGCTGCGCAATCCGACGTGGATGTTCGTCGGGCTCTCAGCGCCGGTGCTCTATCTCGTGCTGTTCACGCCGCTGCTCAAGCACTTTACGCGAGCTGGGTCGACCGGAGCGGTGCTCGACGTCTTTTTTCCCGGCATCCTCGCGCTCCTCGCGTTCGCGAGCGGCACCGCCCAGGGATTCGGCACGATCTTCGAGCTTCGATCCGGCGTCATCGAGCGCTTCCGGGTGACCCCGGCGAGCCGCTTGGCGATTCTCGCCGGACCGCTCGTCTCCGCGATGACCTTCATGTTCTTCTTCGACGCCATCGCGGTCGCCGTCGCGTACGGGTTCGGCTTCCAGATCCACTGGGGCGGGCTGCTCGTGCTCGCCGTGCTCATCGGGGTCTTCATGGTGATGATGTCCGCCTGGTCGGTCGCGATGGCGCTGACGATCAAGGAGATCGACGCCTTTGCCTCCGTCATGAACCTCCTGAACCTGCCCGCCCTGCTCCTCGCCGGTGTGCTCTTGCCGATCTCGTTCGGTCCGACGTGGCTGCGGGTGGTCGCCCACTTTGATCCCCTCTACTACGTCGTCGAAGGGGCACGGGCGCTCGGTGCCGGCACCTTCTCGAGCGACCACGTCTGGCAGGCATTCGCGGTTGTCGTCCCCTTGTGCGCATTGGTTCTCGCCTGGGCGACGAGCGTCTTCAGGAGGGCAGTCGCGTGATTCTCCGACGATCTAACTGTCCCCCTCCAAACCGCGGCAACGCCGCCACATGAAGGAGTACTCGATGCCTGAACTACCCCGCGTCAGCACCCGTCGGCCTGTTCCCGAGGAGATGTTCAATGGGCGCTTGAAAGGGTCCTATCTGCTCGATCTCGAAGTGGTCGGGGTAGACGAACTCGCGCCGCACGTGCGACTCATCACCATGGCCTCGTCCGATCTCGTGGGATTCGAGCACACGCCAGGGCAGGACCTCTTGTTCGAGTTCCCCGATGGCGACCTGACCCTCCGTCGTCGCTACACCATCCGGCGATTGGATCCCGCGGCTGGCATCGCTAGGGGCTGTCACAATCGGATCACGGACCTGACAGCTGCCGCCGTTGGGACGACTCGGGGACGCCCGCATGCTCCGCATACTGATGCCAGCCGTGGTCGAGGATTCGGAATCCCGCGCTAAGCACCGGGTCCGGGTGATCAGAGGCGAGCAGAGGATGTGGAGCGCGAATCGAACGTAGATCCGCACCTCATCGCTCGGCTCCGACTGCCCAAACTCTTCGGCGATGGCGAGGGCGAGGGCGAGGGCGATGGCGATGGCGAGGGCCAGGGCCAGGGCTATCTTCGGGTTGTGGCCCGACGAGTGAGCCGGCTGGCGGCTTAGCGTGTGGCGATCGCTTCACGGATGGCGGGCACGACTTCGTGGGTCCCGAGATACAGTGTCGTGTCACTGATGCTCTCGGCCGGAGGAACCAGGTGGATGACCGTTATGGGGTCTCGTCGAGGCTGTTGGCGATCCAGCCGGGGGAATCGAAACGCACCCGCGATGCCCCGACCAGGGTCGCCAGGTCAGACTCAAGGCGCTCGAGCTGCTTGGCGCCGATCTTCCGCTTCCACTTGTCGCGTAATTCGTCGAAGACGGCTTCGCCGACTCGCATGACTTCGAAGCCGAGCGCCGTGACCTGAAGGCGTTTGCGACGGGCGTCGAGCGGATCGGCACCGCGTGCCACGTAGCCGCGCTCCTCAAGCACCGCCACAGTCTTTGCCGCCGCTTGCTTGGAGACCGACAGACGGCGACCCAGCTCCGAAGCATTGTCGGCGCCGGCCGCGATGGCTCGCATCGCGAAATCATGGACGGGGCGCACATCTTCGTATCCGCGTTCGGCGAGCTCCACGATCGCATCGTCAACCAGAACTCGAAATCCTCCGAGGAGGAGCAGTGCGAGGTCGGCGCCCGAGCGTGACATGGAGCTGATCGTAAAGCAGACGTCTTGACAAGGTCAACCGGGTTGTCTACTCTTGGACAACCAGGTTGACGATTCTGGGTTCACGATTCAAAGGGAGATTGACATGACCGCAACTGCCGAGCAGGCCTCACTGGCCGGGGTCACGCACCATTACGCCAAGGTCGACGGGACCGAGCTGCACTACGTGGCGGCGGGTACCGAAGGAACTCCAGTTCTGCTGGTCCATGGGTTCCCGGAGACGTGGTGGACCTTCCGCAAGCTCATCCCGCTGCTCGCCGCCAGCCACCGTGTCTATGCAGTCGATCTGCGCGGGTTCGGCGATTCTGACAACGGGCCAGGCCCCTACGACAGCAAGACCTCCGCTGAGGACCTGCACCTCCTGATTGAAAAGCTTAACGTTGGCCGAGTGCACCTCACCGGGCAGGACATCAGCGGGGCGACTGTCTTGCGTCTCGCCGCTACGCACCCCGAAGATGTGCTCAGCTTCACCGGCATCGAGATGGGCTTACCCGGGTTCGGCCTTGAGATGCTGGCCGACGTCACCCACGGGGGTACCTGGCACATCGGCTTTCTTGCCGCCCCCGGGATCGCCGAGATGCTCCTCGCCGGTCGCGAGCGGGAGTTCCTCGGAAAGTTCGCCTTTCCGGCCATGAGCGCCACCCCCGGAGCGATCAGCGATACCGACATCGACGAGTTCGTCCGCACCTACTCGCGTCCCGATGGCTGGCAAGGAGCGATCGGCCTCTACCAGTCCATGCTTCAGGAAGGCGACGAGCTCAAAACTCTTGTTGCCGCCCACCAGTTGAGCATCCCGGTGCTCGCGGTCGGAGCTGGGGGCGGCGAGTTCACCATAGCTGCGTTGAGCCAGGTCAGCGCCGATCCAGTCCGGTCAGTGACTATCGAAGGCGTCGGCCACTAC
Source organism: uncultured Acidimicrobiaceae bacterium (assembly GCA_963807395.1). Lineage (GTDB taxonomy): Bacteria > Actinomycetota > Acidimicrobiia > Acidimicrobiales > Palsa-688 > Fen-671. The sequence goes on along the minus strand of CAWEBW010000017.1, from coordinate 25,873 downwards.
GCAGCCTTAGAGGCACCCGACAAGGTGGCAAACGCTCTTCTCGACTTCTTCAGCACTGTTGACGCCACCTGAACGTCTGGGATCGCTACCCCGACCACGCAACCGAAGCATCCAAGCCGCAGCGCGCCAACAACTTGCCCCACGCGGCGCGTCCGGTCGGGGATCCTTGACCTAGAGGCAGTAGGCATCGGCTACGTCCAAACCTTCGGGGCCGAACCCGAAGGTCAGATGACCCGAATGTGAAGTCTCAGTAGATTCTTGACGGATCAGTCTCAGGAGATGCTTCACGTTCGAGCGTCCTACGAGCACAACGCCGCCCAAAGTCCATGTTGTCCACTACGCGGTGCATTGTCCGCCGGACCCCTGGACGTCTACCGACCGGCCAAAATGTGGTCATGCTGGACGGGCTGATCCAGGTCGAACCGTGGGAGATAGAGCGGTGGTGTCGGAATCATCTCGGTTCCGGGATCGATGCGGAACTGTTCCGCTATGGCCATCTGTCCACCGTCATTGGGATCAGACTGAACTCGGGCTTACAGGTCGTAGTGAAGGTGCGTCGAGCGTCGGATCGCCTCGTGGCCTGTGCTTGCGCACACCGTGCCCTCTTCGAGCGGGGATTTCCGTGCCCGGAACTCCTCGTCGACATGGCGCCCTTCGGGGAGCAGGTTGCAAGCGCCGAGGAGATGACCGTCGGCGGCGACCCCTTCCCCGAATCAGGGCGGTCTCCGGAACCCTTCGCTGAAGCACTGGCCCACCTGGTTGCTCTGGCCCCCAAGCCGGAAGAGTTGGGCACGCTGGAGCCAGCGCCCCCGTGGACATTCCCCCGGTATGGCACAGACCTGTGGCCGTGGCCCGATGATCGAGACATCGATCTGAATTCTGTGTATGGACCGGCCTGGATTGATGAATCGGGCCGGGTGGCACGTGATCGGCTCCAAGCTTCTGGAGGACCACCGACCATCGGACACGGGGACTGGTACACGGCCAACCTCCGCTGGGCTGGCGGTACTTTGCTTGCCGCATTCGACTGGGACAGCGTCATCGCAGCTCCGGAACCCGTGATCGTCGGCCTCGCGGCGGCGATGTATCCAGCCACGCACGCCGGAACTGAGGCGAGCGTCGACGAGACCCAGAAGTTCCTCGATGCCTATGCGTCAGCCCGGGGTAGAGGTTTCAGCGATGAAGAGCAGGGGGAGGCATGGGCAGCTGGACTGTGGAATCGAAGCTTCGACGCTAAAAAGCAATTCTCCACCGAACGGAAGGCCCACTCGTTGACAGAGAGTGAATCGCTTGAGCGGCAGCGTCGAGCTGGAGTAGGCCGACGGTGAGAATTGAGATACGAGTGCCTCACACCGCTGGGAAGGAGCCATTACTGCTTGATCGCCTACCAATCTGAGCCTGGCGCTCAGATGACCCAAAAAGCCGTCCCAGAAAAATCCCAAAGACTGCCCTCGGGCCTGTCACTCTTGATGGCCAGGCCACGCTCTTGACTACGACAAAATGCCTGGTACACGACGTGTAGTGCGGACTGGGACGGACCCGCAAGAACCGTCTGGACAGCACCTATGGGGCTGATAACCCGAAGGTCGAGGTCGTCGTCATCGACGCGAGTTGACCGTTGCCGAGTCTTGCGACCGGACGGCTCGCCGGATGCATCTGTCTGATGCCGGCTTTGATGCCCCCCGCGCCTGCCCTTCCGACCCATCAAAGCTGGACTCATGACTCAGGGATTTCCGTTGGGCGCCCTGCCCCGGGGCGAACGGACCTCTAGGTCGAGCGGCATGACCGGCGGGTGCCAAGGGCTAACCAATCGAGGGCTTGAGCCGTTCAGGGGTCGCCGACGGGACCGCACCCGAGCCAGACAAAGTCCCGCTTCTTGACATGGTTGCACACATCGGCTAGCGTTCAATGTCATCGATAACATCGGGGGGACCTATGAAAGACTCGCTCACCTTACGGCAAGTAGCCTCGCTCGCGGGTGTCTCGACTGCCACCGTTACGCGGGTCCTTCGCGGCGACCCTAAGGTAAGTCCCCACACTCGGGAACTCGTCCAGGCGGTACTCAACAGGACCGGCTACCACGTCAACGCGATAGCACAGAGCCTGCGGACCAAACGGGTTGCAACGGTGGCTCACATCCTCCATGGGCTGTTCCCGAACCCCTTTTATTCCCACGTCGCCCGGGGCCTCCAACGCGAAGCCACCAGCCTCGGCTACGAGGTCCTCGTTTACAACGCCGAGCACTCTCCAAGGCTAGAGCGCGAGGCTGTCCAGGCAGCATTGCGGCGCAGGGTAGACGCCGTCATCTTCACGACCGCACTGGACTATGCGAACGTAGCCCTTGCGACCAGCGCAGGGCTGCGAGTCGTTCAAGTGGAACGACCCACTGAGGCGCCTTCGGCCGCGGTAACCGTCGACAATTACGCGGGTGCCCGCGAGGCTACCGAGCACCTGCTCTTCCTCGGGCACCGGAACATCGCATTTATCGGACAACGGCTCGACGAGTCTTCACCTGCCAGTTCGTCGGTAGAAGCCGAGCGCTTGAACGGCTACCTGGACGCGGTCCACGAAGCAGAACTGCCGAGCCGGGTGATACTAGGCGAGTACTCGACCACAGAAGGAGACTTCCTGTCACCGGGCCGTCACTATGCAGAGGAGATCTTGGCCGCCGAGGTAACGCCGACAGCCATATTCGCTGCTTCCGACTTATTGGCGGCCGGAGTGCTGCAAGTCCTGTACGAGCACAACATCCGAGTCCCTGAGACAATCTCTGTTGTTGGCTTTGACGACACGTACGCTGCCGCGCTGGCGCCACCCCTGAGCACCGTAGCAGTCCCGATGCTCGATCTCGGGCGTGCGGCTTTCCGTTGTGCTGTCGTGCGACCACTGGAAGACCACGTAAAGCTGAGCACACGCTTGGTCTTGCGAGCGACGACGGGGCCGGCCGCATTAGGGCCAAATATTCGTGCTCAGGACTTGGCTACGGCGACGTAAAGCTGGGAGCCCGAGCGAAGGAGCCGTCCTTCGCCCAAGATGACAAACCAAATGAGCCCGAGGGGGGCACTGTGAGTTTGCAAACAAGGACGGTAACTTTCGTAGGACCGCGAAAGGTCGAAGTCCGCGACCAGCTCCTCCCAGACGCGGGTGCTGAGGACGTAACAGTTCAGACCCTCTATTCAGGCATCAGCGCCGGCACGGAGATGAACGTCTTCCGGGGCACTGCTCCCCAGTGGCACAGCAAACGAGACGCCGCCACCGGGCTCTTCCGTGAGACGAGCCAGGCTGAGTGGTCGTACCCGCTTGCCTACGGCTATGCCGCAGTGGGCCAGATCACTCAGATAGGGGAGTCAGTCCCACCGAGCGCCAAGTTGTCAGTCGGCGACCTCGTTTACACTTATACGCCCCATGCCACCAAGAGCGCCCCACATTGGTCAGCGGTCGTCCGCCTGCCGGCCCTCGCAGACCCTCGCGGTGGGAGTCTTCGTTGCCAACCTGAATACGGCCCTGAACGGGGTGCTGGATGCTCGACCGGTCCTCGGCGACGTCGTCGTCGTGAGCGGGCTCGGCGTGATCGGTCTCTTGGTGACCCAGTTGCTCCGCCGCTGCGGTCCGGCGCTAATCGTCGCGGTTGACACGGTCGAACAACGCCGTGAACTCGCCACACGCTTTGGCGCCGACGTCGTAATTGACCCCTCGGGCGGGAGCGTGGCAGAGCGGGTCCGCTCACTAACTGACGACCGGGGTGCCGATATCGTAATAGAGGTCTCAGGTGCCGCCCCTGCCCTGAACGAAGCTATCCGCACAGTTGGCTACGGCGCCAAGGTCGTCGTCCTGTCCTGGTACAGCGGGGACCTGGGAGCGGTCAACCTCGCCGGTGAGTTCCACCACAACCGTCCCCGCATCGTCTCCTCTCAGGTCGGAGGGATAAACCCTGAACTGGGGCCATTATGGCCGCTAGACCGACGAAAGGCTTTAGCGACAAGCTTGCTCGACGGCATGTTACTCGAACCATTGATCACCCATGAGTTCCCGTTCGAAGAAGCCGCAAAAGCGTACGCGACAATAGACGAAGGCGACCATGACGTAGTGCAATGCGTCTTGTCTTATGACCCAAGCCCCTGACGGCTTCATTGCAAATAACGTAAGGAGGGATCGTCACCATGACGGGTACGTCCCAGACTATCGACCAACGGCTTTCGCCTTGCCTCGAGTGGATCTTCGCCGAGCCCGACGGCATCGAGCAGCGCGTGGCTGCCGCCGCTGAGAGCGGCATGCACCAGGTGGAGTTCTGGTACTGGCGCCGACGCGACATCGACCGCCTCGAAGCCGCCCTGCATCACCACCGCCTCGGGGTGTCAGCAATCGTAGTCGACCCCCAGGCCGATATCGCCGACCGAAGTGCTCATGAGCGTTGGCTCGTAGCCGTCAAGGAGTCCTCCGAGGTCGCTGCCCGCCTCGGCAGCCCCATCGTGGTGGTGACCGCTGGCCCGCGGCTCGTCCCCGGCCCGCCCGACCCTGAACAACTGGAAGCCGTGACAAGGGCACTGCAAGCCGCCGCCTCCATCGCCGGAGGCCACGGCGTCAAGATCGCCCTCGAGCCCCTAAATGACAAGGTCGACCACCCAGGCACGTTGCTCACAAGTTCCCTGACGGCACTGGAAGTCGTAGAGGGGGTCGGCAGCCCCGCTCTAGGGATTTTACTCGACATTTACCACTCACACGGTATGGGTGAGGACCTAGCCGCCGTAATCGCCAAGCTGAGCTCGCGCATTGCCCATGTCCAGGTGGCGGACGACCCTGGACGGCACGAACCGGGGACTGGGAAGGTCCCGTGGGGGGAAGTCCTCGAATCGCTCGAAAGTGTCGGCTACTCCGGAAGTATCGGCCTCGAGTACAAGCCGACGATGCCTAGCGCAGAGTCTGTGTCGTTCACGGCACAGGTGCTGCGCAACGCGGCTCTTGATGCCGGCCTCCTGATCAAGGTATTGCTGCTACATAAAGGAAAGAGGACGCAGATCCACGTCCTGCAGCATAATTCCTCAACCTAGGGTGCCGGCATGCGCCCCACTAGATATCAATAAGGACCCGGCTATTAGATATCAACACAACCGACGAAGGCGAGCGCCGAGCCGGTGTCCTTCGCCCCGAGGCCCTCGAGGGAAACCACAGCACACAAAAAGGGAGAACCGAATGAGAAACGCAAAAGCACACGGAAAAACGAGACGGACAAGGTCAGGGCACGTTCCGGCTGCCGGCCTAGCCGCTGCGACGCTGCTCGGCGTCACGGGCGGCATCACCGCCCCGGCCGCCTCCGCGAGTGGAAACCAGATTGTGACCTTCTGGGAGTTCCAGACGGACACTCCGAGCATCGACGCCTTCAAGGCCAGCATTGCGAGCTTCGAGGCCTCGCACCACGGCATCACGATCCAGATGTCCACAGTGCCCTGGGCCGAACAGGCCCAGAAGTTGACCACCGCCCTCGCGACCGGCTCCCTACCCAACGTCTCGATGCTCGGCAATGACATTGTTGCCGAGTTCGTCGCCGAGCATGAACTGTTGCCGCTCAAGCTGACCGATACCGCCGACATAACCCCCGGCGATAAACTTTATTACCACCTCGACGGCCAGTGGTACGCCGTGCCGCTGGTGGACGAGACCCGGGGGGTGATCTACAACAAGGTCATCTTCAAGGCCGCCGGGATCACGAGCCCGCCCTCGACGTTCACCCAGATGTTCACAGACGCCGAGATGATCAAGGCCAAGACCAGTTCGATACCCATCGTCCTCCCAGAGGCGAACAACGTCTACAACACCGTCCAGAACTTCATGTCAGTCTACTTAGGGTACGGTGCGCGCTACTTTCAGCCCAACGGGGCCTGCGGTTTCGACACGCCGCAGTTCATGAAGGCCCTTACCCTATACACGTCGTTTTACAAGGACGGCCTCGACAGCCCGGACGCTGCGGTCGACCCAGAGTCCACGCTCGAGGCCATCTTCACTGCCGACCAGGCGGGCATGATCCTCGATAACTCGAGCTTCTACTACGAGCTGAAGGCGACCAACCCGTCGCTCTTTAGCAAGCTCGGGGTGGCCCCCATCCCGGCCGGGCCGGCCGGGCGCTTCGGCTTTGACGGCGGCTGGCCGCTCGTGGTCTGGAAGTCTGCGGCCAGCGGCGGCGTCCAGAGCGCCGCTGAGGAGTTCGCCGAGTACGTCGGGACCGGCGGCGGCGGCGACGTAGCGCTGGCAAAGGCGACCGGCCTCATCCCTGCGAACATCGCCGCCGCTAAGGGAGCGCCCTGGAACAGCGGGGCCCTGGGCGTGTTCGCAAAGCAGGTAGCGAGCGACGCCTACCCCTACCAGTACCCGGCGCCGGAGATACCTCAGATGGGAGCGCTGGAAACCAACACGGTCCAGACCGCCGTCCAGTCGGTTGCGCTCGGCACGAAGACCGTACCGGCCGCCACCCAGGCCCTCTGCAAGGCCATAAATACGGCAACTGGCAAATAGGACACTCATGACCTCACAGGGGCTGCGCCGGCACGCCGCCACTCCTCCGCGTCCGGCGCGGCCCTCGTTGAGCCGCAAAACGCTTGCAGAGAACGGTGGGGTTCGGAGATGAGAGTGGCGGAGCCGGCTTCGCTCGGCGATATCCCCCCTCGGGAAACCACCGCTGGCGCCACGCGGCCACGTCGGGGTGGGTGGCGCGCCGGTTGGTGGACCCCAAGCACCACGAAGGCGCTCGTCCCCTATGGCCTTACTGGTCCGGCTGTGCTCGTCGTAGTCTTAGTTGCGTTGGCGCCGGCCGTCTATGGGGTCTGGCTGTCATTGACGAACTGGCAGTTCCTGCAGAGCACGACCGCACACTTCGAGGGCATCGGGGCCTACCGGACAATATTCGCCAGCTCCGAGTTCTGGTCGGACCTCGGCCACACCTGGTTCTGGACAGCAGGAACCCTGGTCATCGAGGTTGGCGTCGGCCTTCCACTGGCGCTGTTGCTTAGCCGGCCGACGCTCGTGTCGGGGCTGGCCACGAGCCTGCTGCTGCTCCCGTGGGTCACGCCCTTCGTGGTGGTCTCTTACTCCTGGCTCTACTTGCTCGGCTCGGGAGGACCGGTGCACTCGCTGCTGCAGGCCGTCGGGATCGTCGGGGCTGCAACGCCGCTGGAAAGCACGAAGCTGGCGCTCCCGACACTGACCGTGATCAGCGGCTGGAAGGGCCTGCCGTTTATGACCATCGCCCTTCTCGCCAACCGGAGGAGCATCGACGACGGCCTCTACGACGCGGCCGAAGTCGATGGAGCACGCGCGCTCCAGCGGTTCCGCTACATCACGCTCCCCCTCATGAAGAACACGATGATTGTGATGTCCGTGGTCCTCGGGGTCCTCGCTTTCTACAGCTTCGACCTGGTCTGGCTCCTCACGCAGGGCGGTCCGGGGACGTCTTCGGAGCTAACCGGGGTCATGATCTACCGGGAGTTCTTCCTTAACGGGGCACCGGGCGCCGCCGCTGCGATCGGGGTGTCCATGTTCGTCCTGCTCATCCTCGTGAGCAGTGCAGTCCTGGCGTTGACCCGGGTGAACAGCCGAGAGGGGCGCTAGGCGAGGGTGAATGGACGATGAGGCAAAGGTCCCCCCTCGGTCCGACAGGGAAAGCTCGCCTGCTCATCCCCTTGGCGCAGGTCCTGGCGGTATTCGTCGTGCTCTTGCCGATGATCTGGCTCTACCTGGGATCGGTTCGGACTGATCTCGACCTCGACGAGGGCGGGTTCCTCCCGCACACATTCACCTTGGCGAATTTCCGGGCCGTCTTCGCCCAGGGCTTCACCGGGGCGATCCGCAACAGCGTCATCGTGGCCTCGGTGGTCGCCATCGTCACGACGATCTTCGCCGCCTTGGCTGCCTACGGCCTGGCCCGGTTCTCCTTCCGGGGCCGAGGGCCCATAATGTTGCTCATCCTCGCCGGTCAGGCCATACCAGGCCTCGTCGTCCTCGTCCCGCTCATCGTAGCAATGCAGCGCTTGCACCTCACTAATAGCCTGGTCGGCCTCGGCATTGTCTACTTGCCGCTCGGGCTGCCCGTCTCCGTTTACATGCTGCGCTCGGCACTGCTTGCCCTGCCGGCAGAGATCGAGGAGTCAGCCATGGTCGACGGCTGTTCCCGGGTCGGCGTCGTCCGTAGGATAGTTATGCCCCTTCTTCGCCCGAGCATCATCGCAGTCGGTGCTTTCACGTTCACCCTCGCCTGGGGCGAGTACCTCTTCGCCCTCTCGCTGCTCACGGCGAGCTCGGTGAAGACAGTTCCGCTCGCCCTGCAGGATCTGTTTAGCCTCTATACCCTCCCGATCGGGACCATTCTGGCCGGGGGGGTCCTCGTCTCATTACCCGTCGTCGTGATCTTCCTGGCCGTGCAGCGCCACCTGGTGAGCGGCCTAGTCGCCGGGGCTACGAAGGGATGAGCCTTCGTCCGGCACCGTTCAGAAATTTTAGGTCTGCGGAAGGGCGTAATCGGCTAGCCGTTATTTAGTTGAGTTGAAAATGGCGCGATCTTCACGGCTTGGCTAAGTCTTCGTACCCGCGGTCCTAGGGTCGTGACCGGGCTGCGAGACCGCAGCCAGCACTTCGCAGTTGTCAAGTCAGTTCGGACGGGGATGGATCGGAAGAGCTATCTACGTCAGAGCAGGAGATGCAATTGTGGTGCCAGGCTTTTTCAGTCAGTGGGCCAGCTGGAATCGAACCACCGACCTCAGCATTTTCAGTGCAAATGGCGCACTCGTTCGAATGGTCGCCGGAGCAGGGACAATGTGGTCGTTTTGCCGACCTCAAAGACCATTAGTGGCCCAAACCTGACCCACCGCCTTTACGGACGGGCATCTTTTCGATACTCGATAGTTTGGTCGCGTGCCGATGCGACCGCTCGGTGAAGGGAGGGCGTGATGGCTGACCAGCAGATTCCGCGGCATCCGGAGGCCACGGACCGACAGGTGGTGGACTGCGGAGGGCTGCGGTTCGAGGCGAGCTTCCGAGCCCCGGCGGGGGCTACTCTGCGCGTCTTCGGGGAGGTCGACGGCGATATAGCCGAGCTGCTTCGCTTCGATGACTTCATTGAGGGCCCCCACTACCACATCCCCGCCACCGGTGACCCGATGCCTTTCGACCAGGGGCTGCGGGGAGAGCCTCTCACCTGGTTCGTCTCCCAGCTACGCGATCATCTTGCTGAGCTACTCGACGAGGCCGGGTTCGCTCGGGTCCTCTCTGACGTCGACCTGGATGACGTCACTGCGCATGCAGAGGACATCAGAAAGGCAATGGAAGCCTGCGTACCCGACGGCTACGTACGCGTGCCTGGCGTCGGCTTGCGTCGCTCCCCTGCCTGATCACCGGGTAACGGTCCACAGGCCACTTGGGTTAGCCAGCGCTCCCTTCCGACGATACCGGGGCATGCCCGGCTCGATGCGGCCGCGTTGTTCTCGGACAGGTGATTGGCTGCGGGTGGCGTTCGGCTAGACGGTTCTGCCGAAGATACGAGCGATTGTCGACTTGATGGCTGCGGAAGTCGGCAGCGCGCCGAGCCGGTATAGCCAGGCATCCTCACAGCATCTAACTGGACAGCTTACGCTCGTCGACGACCAGCGTCTGTGTAGGTTTGCCCAACGCACAAAGCTTAATAACTACGGATCAGAAGGTTGGGGGTTCGAATCCCTTCGAGCGCGCTAGCTAGCTCGCTAGCTAGATATGGGCAGGTCGGGGGTGGTGATTATGATGACGGCGCCATCTCGCCGCCCGAAAGTGTCACAAGAACTGTCACGGAGGACTCCGTTGCGCCGCCTCGTGAGCATGGAACGTGAGCGCACCCGCTGCCTTTCGCGCGCGAGCGCGACCTTCGCCGGGCCGGGGGCAAGTCCCTCGCCGTCGACGAAGGCGAAGTCGAAGACCCACCCGTTGGCGCCGCGCCCCGGTCATGGCAGCCCATCGCTTGGGCCACCGGGCCGAGACCTACCGCTGGCTCGGTCAGTGGCACGTCGACCTCGACTAGCCGGTGACCAAGGCAGAGAACCAGTTCGCGGCCGACGTGATCGGCGCCCTGCTGCTCGGCGCCAGGACCGAGCGCCAGTCCGCCGACCGCTTCTTCCGGCCCCGAAAAGCATGCCTGCCACCTTCTCAGCCCCGGCCCGGTCGCGCTGCTCGACCCTGTGCTGGTAGACGTTCTGCGTGACTGAGGTGCTGGAGTGGCCCAACCGGCCGGCCACGACTTTGACGTCGACCCCGGCCCGCAAACTGGTAACCGGCGATGTTCGAAATATGCCGAATAGCCATGTTCACGGCCTTCCGGTTGAATTATTCGACATGGCCCGCCATCACCCATAGGTCCGCCCGGCGCGCCCGTTGAGGGCGCGTGTGGTGCAATGGGCCCAACTTTCCTCCGTCGGGCGGTGCCTCCATGGTGGCTATCGAGCGCGTAAGTACGACGCAAAGGCTTGGGTTTTTGCCACCTGGGCACGAGGCCCTTCGTCCTCCTGGCACCAACGGCCCCCCTGGGGGGCCGGCGGTAGTGGGGGGAGGCAGCTGGGGCGGCCTCATCGTGCCGGCTGGACGGGCGAAACTAGCGGCGTACACGGCCCAGTCGGCACCAGCTTCAGTCTCTAAAAGGGTCTCGATCGCTTCAAGGTCGAGCGAGTTCAGCCGACCCCAACACGATTCTCATCGTCTCTCATCGTCCGTGGCGGCAACCATCAGTGGCCATGGGGTCTCACAATCGTCACTGCGCCGGCCGCGATCTCGTCGGTGTTCATCGGCCTCGGTCGGGGCACTGAGGCTGCTGAAGTAAAAGCCGGGCAGTAGCCAACATTTAGGAGGCGCAGGTGGGCTTTAGGTCTTTAGGTCCGACCCGTAGGTGCCGATTGTGGTGACCATGAGCCGATTGGTCGGCAAAGTGAAGGGTGTGCGACATCGGGCATATCTGGCCGCCAACGTGCCGTTGGTCGCTCTCATCTTCCTGTTTCTCCATTACCACACCTTCCTGTGGGGGTCTATGGGGTTGGGGGCGACGGCGGCCGTTGTCGTCGGCACCGTCAAGAACCGGCCCCGGCACAAGCTGCCGTGGATCCTCGTCGCCGCGGCGCTCGGGACATTCATCAGTGGCGACATCACCTACGACGTGCTGACCATCTATCTGCATGAGAACAATCCGTTTCCGTCGCTCGCGGACGTCTTCTATCTCATCACCTACCCTCTGTTCGGCGCCGGCCTGCTTTGCTTAGTGCGGGCCGCCGCGAAGAGCCAGACGTGGGAGCGCTCCTGGACGCCCTAATCGTCGCCTCAGGAGCAGCGCTGCTGTCATGGATCTACCTGATCCAGCCTTACGTGCACTCTCACGACATGAGCTTCTTCGTAAAGGCTGTGTCGATCGCCTATCCCCTGGGCGACCTCCTCATCTTGTGCATGCTTGCGCGGCTGCTCGCGGGCGGAGGGGGGCGCAACTCTGCTCTCCGGCTCTTGAGCCTGGGTGCCGTCGGGCTGCTCAGCGCCGATTGCGTCTACGGCTGGATTCAACTCCATGGCCACTGGAAGGTAGGTGGACCCACCGACTTCGGATGGGTGGCGTTCTATGTGTTGTGGGGCGCAGCCGCTCTGCACCCGTCCATGCGCGAGTTGACGGAGAAGCAGCCCCGCCGCCGAAAGCTCAGCGGCTCGACGCTGCTGGCGCTGAGCGGGGCGACCCTGGTGGGCCCGCTGCTCTTGGTGTGGCGCGTACTGGTCGACGGCCAAGCCAAAGACGCCGGGATGATCGCGGGGGTGTCGGCACTTTCGTTCGTGCTCGTCATGACCCGACTGACCGGGCTGGCCCGAGCGCAAGCGGTTCTCGCTCGTCGAGAACACGCCTTACGGGAGTTCAGTGGGCGACTCGTGGCCGCCACCGGGCTGGACGAAGTCCTCACGGCGGCAGTGGTGGCTGTGGACGCCATGATCGCTGGTTCTGCTAAGGCCTGCCTCCTGACCGAGCTCGAGGGCTCGAAAGAGCGGGTGATGATGAGCGAACCGATCGGCTTCGGAGGCCTCCAGTTGCGAGTTGAGGAGACAGACCAGTCCACCCCTGCTGAGGTCCACTTCATTGGGATGCCCTCGGCGGGCGTCCGGTTGGGGGACAGATGGAGTTCGATCCCGTTGTCGGAGCGAAGCGGGAGGCGCTATCGCATCTTGATCTCCCACGAGGGTCCGCTGCCCCTGGATGTCGTGTCGATCCTCGACGCTGTGGCCGCCCAGCTTGTGGTAGCCGTAGAGCGGGTTGAGCTCGCGGCCGATCTCAATCAGCGCAGGGGCGAAGCCCGATTCCGTTCGCTGATCCAGAATGCCTCTGACGTGATCGTCGTCGCGCATCTGGATCGGCCGTGGACTTCCGTGACACCTTCGATCGAGGTGGTACTGGGCTACAAACGAGAGGTCGTCGAGACGCTCGACGTGGGTACGCTCCTCCACCAAGACGACGCCAGCCAAGCCATAGTCCTCGTCAAGAGCATGCTGTCGGGCAGCCGCTCGGGCCCCATCCGTACCGAGTGGCGCGTACGCCACGCCGACGGACGATGGATCCAGATGGAGGTGATCGCCAACGACCTCTCGCGCGACCCCGACGTCAAGGGCGTGGTTCTGACCCTGCGCGACGTCTCGGACCGCAGGTTGTTGGAGGAGGAGCTACGGCACCGTGCCTTCCACGACGGCCTTACGGACCTGGCAAACCGTGTGTTGTTCAACGATCGCGTCGATCAGGCGCTGAGCCATATGCAACGACGGGGGACGTTGGTTTCGGTCCTGCTGATCGACCTAGACGACTTCAAGCTCGTGAACGACACCCTCGGCCACGCCGCAGGTGATGAGCTTCTCGTCCAGATCGGCGTTCGACTCATGGGATGCCTGCGCCAGGACGACACGGCAGCTCGCCTGGGGGGCGATGAATTCGCCGTCTGCGCCGAAGTCGACCCTTCAGCCGAGTTCGATCTGACGGCGCTGGCCACGCGTATCCTCGCTGCCTTCAGGGATCCGTTTTCGCTGGGTGGCACCGAGCTCACCGCTCGGGTGAGCATCGGCGTCTCGACGGCAAGTGACCACACGCGTGTCGCGGCCGACATGTTGCGAGAGGCCGACCTAGCCCTGTACGCCGCCAAGAACGCGGGCAAGGGCACGTTCCGATTCTTCGAGCCCGAGCTGCACGAGGCGGCGCTGGCCCGTCTCGAGCGGCGGGCGGCACTCGAGAACGCCATCGGCTCTGGAGAGCTGTGCCTCCACTACCAGCCCATCGTGCGATTGACCGACGGCGCCATCATGGCCCTGGAGGCCCTGGTGCGCTGGCAACACCCAGGGGAGGGTCTCGTGCCTCCGTTGGAGTTCATCCCCCTCGCCGAGCAGTCGGGACTGATCATTCCGCTCGGCGAGTGGGTCCTCGACCAGGCGTGCGCCGATCTCAGTCGTTGGCAGCGATCGTGGCGAGCTGCGTACGGCATGGCTCCACACGTGAGCGTGAACGTCTCGCCTCGACAGCTCCAGTCCGGGCACTTCCTGGAAGTGATCGACAATGCCTTGGCACGGCACGCCATCGATCCCTCGTCACTGACCGTCGAGATCACGGAGAGCTGCCTGGCTGAAGACTCCGCGGAAGTTCTCTCGTGCTTGCGCCAGCTCGACGAGCGCGGAATCGCATTGTCTCTCGATGACTTCGGAACGGGGTACTCCTCGCTTAGCTACCTCCAACGGTTCCCCATGCGAATCCTGAAGATCGACCGGTCTTTCGTCAATGCCATGGGCACCAATGAGGGAGTGAGCCTCCTCGACGCCATCGTCGCTATGGCTCGGAGTTTGGGACTGTCCCTGGTGGCCGAGGGAATCGAGGATGAGGATCAGGCGAAAGAACTCCGCCGGTTGGGCTGCGAGGAAGGCCAGGGGTTCTTGTACTGGCGCCCCCTGACAGCCGGGGCCGTTGACGAGCTTCTCGAGGACGCGAACAGGTCTCTTGTCACCACTGGGTCATCGCTGGGGAACGACTGACCCACCCGGATATCTAGGGCTGACAGGGCCTGAGCAGTTGCCCCCGGATGAGTGAACGTCGAGCGTCGCTCGGGAACAGTCAAACTGGCCGACGCATAACGAGCGAACGAGGGCTCGCCAGGCCGGCCGACCGGTATCGCCACCTTTTCCGCGCCCCGCGTCGCCTCGGGGACGGTCGCAAGTGTCGAGCACAGGTGGGCGAGCAGCGGCGTGCGCGATCCGTGCGCGATCGGTGCGGCATCTCGTGTCGCCGAGCGGCACAAGCTGGCAGCAACTGTCATGGTAGACGGCACGGCTCTTTATACAATCAGGTAGAGACAACGCCTGATCTACCTTCGCAATCGTAGAAGTCGCCTGTTCAAATCCGGTCACCCCCACCCAATCTGAGCAGGCCTTTTGGCGGTCCTGTGAGTATCCTTTGGGATCGCCGTGCCCGCTACGTGCCCGATCCACGTCGGGTGTAAATGCGTTCCAACGCGCGTCGAGGTGATTTGCGACGTCGCGGTCGGCCGCTTCTGGGACGTGTGCATAAAGCTCCATCGATAAACGCGCCGTCGCGTGGCCGACCCCGACTCGGCGAGCCTTCCTTGGATGACGCGTGGGTGCTCGCCCTGCTCGACCATGAGGCTGGCGGCGACGTGGCGGAGGCCGTGAAAAGTTAGGGATGGGTCGAGGCCGGCCCGCTCGACCGCCGGGTTGAAGACCCGCTCGGCAAAAAAGCGCCGCAGTGGGCCGCTTCTGGGCTCGTGAACACAAGGTCGTCGGGGCCGGTGCCGGAGCGGTGTTTTGCAAAGTGCTGGGCCAGTTCTTCAGTGAGGAACTTCGGGATACTGAGCGTACGCTTAGAGGAACGGCTCTTCGTCTCGGCGACTATGAGGCGGCCCTCGACTTCGCCGTTGGTCTGGCGGACGGTGAGCGTGCGGCGGAGGAAGTCGACGTCGCCCACCCGCAGGCGGGCACACTCGGACCACCGCAGGCCAAGGATGGCGGCGACGAGCATGAGGACTTGGTACCCGTCGGGGACGGCGTCGGCCAGACGGGACAGCTCGCCGATCGTGAGGGTTGGGCGCTCCCAACCCGGGCCAGCGGAGATGCGGATGCCCCGGGCAGGGGAGCGGGCTATCAGGTCGGCGTCGACGGCGGCGTTCAAGACGGCGTTGAGCACAGCGAAGTTCGTGCGGACGGTAGTCGGCGCCGGCTTGGCCACCATGGCATCGACGCACCCCTTCACGTGCGCCCGGATGATGGTGCTGAGCGGGCGGTCGCCAAGGGCCGGGAAAAAATGGGTCTGCAGCACCACCCGGTCCCGGGCGAGGGCGGTGGCCCCCTCGGCTGGGCTGGCCTTGAGCCATTGCTCGGCCCAGGAGCGGAAGTGGCCTCGCCGAGGACGGGGTCGCGCCACTCGCCCTTTTGCATCTCCGCTTGCACTCGGGCCAGGAACGCTGACGCATCGGCTTTGGTCGGGAAGGTCTGAGGCGCGGGCCGGTCCCGCAGGAGCCGTCTGGGTAGCGGGTTTGGTAACGACCGGAAGGGAGCCGGCGTACCCGGCCGAACTGGCGGCGTCTGGTTGACAAGAGAGCCTCCTCTGCTAAGAGCCCGTTGGAGAGGGGCTGACCCGATGAGGCGGGGCCGCGATGCCTGGGCAAAGCGCAGTGGTCAACAGTGACGGGTTCGTCTATCTCGCTCGCGAGGCGGCGACCCGGGAACGGTCCAGCCAGGCCAATATCTCGGTGCGGTCCAAAGCGGATAAACCTACCGATCCTCAAGAACGGCACCCTTCTCTCGTCCACCAGGCGCCGCAGGTGGCGCCGGGTCACCCCGAGCCTCTCGGCGAGCTGGTCCATGGTCAACAGCCGGGGTAACGGGGCAGAACTGGTCATCGGCTCCTCCTAGGGTTATTTCCTCACCCGTAAGGGGCCGGGGTGGCGATGTCTCCGAGCGACGCCGCGACCTGGACGTAGCTGAAAGGCCACACCCGAGCATCGCTCCGGTGACGTGCCGTGCGAACACCTCCATCGACACCGATCCCCAAGGGCTCCGGGCGGCGCCCAAATTCGGCAGCGTTACGGCGGTGGGAAGCGACTGGCAGTCATTTCACCAAGAATTCCAGACACGCTCCCTGGCGGAGCGTCACGCCGGGGAGCGCGATGATCACTTCGTGGTGACCGAAGAGACGAAGTCCGCAGCCCAAGAGCTTATAGGTTTCCTTCGCAGCTGGTACGGACCAGAAGCTTGCCCTCTTAAGGACCCTGGCGAGGACGGCCAAGGGACGGAGGCGCCTTGGCCGCTCCGGCACTGGCAAGCGTGCGAGGAGGCGTGGGGAAGGCTCACCTACCACCACCGCATGTTGAGGGGCGACGGCGTGGAACATCAGGGTACGCACACTATCTTCTGCGTCGAGAGCCAGGATGTCTGGGAGTGGGCCTACGAGGACGGCTCCGAACCAGAGGTCTTCGACAGCTATGGCCACGGGCACCACGACTGGGTGCCAACAGGGGACGCCTGGGCGAATTCTTGTGGCACCTGGCGGTCTGGGAGGGGGCAATGGCGATTGATTATCAACGGACGGCCTTTGGAAGCCCCCCCGAAGTACAGCGTTGGACGTCTTCGCTCAAGCGCGCGCCGTTTCGCGCGTGGCGTTGGCCTGGAGCCGACAGCCGCGTCTTCACGGCCCAAGACCTGACCGTCATCGCTGGCGTCAACGCCCTGCATCGAGACGCGGTCGCCGCCGGCACGGGGTGGTTCATCTTTGCGGGGGGGCGGAGCGACGACGCGTTTGCCCCCCTCGATTCGCTCGGGGCGAGTTGGAGTTACGAGGGACGGCCGTAATTGACGGTCGGAGCCGCCCGGTCGTGACGGCAAAGACCCGTCCTACTCGTAGAAGTAGGCGTCGGTGAGGCGCATCAGGCCAGCGGCTGTCGGTCGCCCCAACTCCGGGGAGGGCAACGGGCTCGGGGAGGCTGGCCGGCGCGGGCAGGAGCACCGCGCAGCGCGCCGCCTCGTTGGTCTGGGTGCTCTTGGAGATAAATCACGCGCCGACACCCGCGGCTTTCCTATCGTCACTCGAGCTCAAAACGCTGGCGCAGCTCCGAGGTCCATGGGCTATTAGGGAAGAACTCGATGCCGTGGCGCCGGCATGCCTGATCGAAACCGGCGTGGTCACCGTCGACGAGCCCAGCGAGTTCCTCGAACCACCGCTCCGAACCGCCGGGGGTGAGCACTTCCACAACCCGGGCGGGGTCGCTCCCGGCGTTCCACATGGCGTGCAGCACGTCGCGCGGCTTGAGCGCCCATTGCCCAGCGGCAGCCGACGCTACTTCCTCGCCGACGAGCACCCCTATCTCGCCGGAAAGCACGTACACCCAGACGTCGTTGTGGTGCACGTGCGGGGTGACGAAGGCCTTCGGCACCAGGGTCTCCTCGATCACCGCCAAGACGCCCCCAGTATGCTCGGAGCGCACCCGTACGCTCACCTCGAACCGCCCGGGCAAGCGAGGACCCACCTCAGGGACGATCACGGGACCGGTCATATTCGTTGATCGTAGGCCGGGCTTGTTCTTGGATTACACAACATGAGGGACAGCCGGACGAGGGGCGATAAGTTGCGGTTGCTGACTAGCTCACGAAAAGCATCCTGGCCCGGATGACGCCGCGCGTTCGTGACTTGCTAGCTGAAGACTGTCGATGGGCCGCTCAATTGATGGAGCGGCGCCGCTAAATGTACGCGAGTTACTCGCCCGTCTTCTGGCGGCCCGCTCGCGGCGTCACGGAGGGGCACGCCAATTTCCTCGCCGAAAAGGTCTCCGGCGCCTGCGCTGTGGCGCTGCGGACCGACAGGGGCTTTCTCATAGGAGAGTCGCGAGGCCGAGAGGGCTTCATCGACGATTTCGCCGTCGAAGCTGACAGGGACTGGGCAGACGACGGCGCGGTCCTCCTCTGCTCGGCGTGGCCAGTGTTGGCCCAACAGGGCGCCGAGACATTGCGGGTCGTGACCGCATCGGCCGATGAGCCGAAGGTGGCCTTGTTGCGGGCCTGCTCGTTGGAGCCAGTAGAGCAGTGGTGGGTGAAGCCACTCGCCCCGGGCGGCACACTAGTAGCAACCGGACGAGTGGAGGGCAGCGGGTTCTCGGGCATCCTGGGGCCGGCACCGCCGGTATACGACCCGGGTGGCCCGGTGGTGCTGGTTGACCGGGTGGTGCACGGCACCAGGGTCGCCGCCATCGAGGAGGAAGCCGCTGCTTTGGGCGGCGTGCTCGCGGTCATCCCTGTCCGAGTTGGCGACGAGCGAGAAGCAGAACTTCACGACGCAGCATTTACAGTGTCTTCAGCTTGGTACGTCGGACAGCCGGAAGTGCCGACTGCTTCGGATTAGCGAAACGAGGCTGTGTTGCCGACCGCTTCGCGCTGGCGGCTCAGCACGGAGAGGTCATCGTCCTGGAGGTCGGTGGCCCCCCTTTTGACTGTGTCGGCCGGGCACTCAGTTGGCCGGTCCCAGTCGCCGGGGGTACGGGCACCGACGAGGTTGGTGCCAGTCGCCCTCGGGCGGTCCCGAGCACCCCACGAGGGCATCTTGCCCCGATCTCGCTCACGCCATTATTTCGAGCCCCCAAGCCCCACTAACCCCCAACCCGCCGTCCATCCCCAATCCCCACTCATCCACCAACCCGTCCTTCATCACCAACCCGTCGTCCATCCCGCCTAGACGATACCGGGTGGCAAATCTGGAATTGGACGTCGAAGACGAGGCAACCTGGCAGGTCAGCTGGCTCCTTGCACAGAACCTGCCGCCCTTGTCCTCGTCCGTCGCGGACTGTGAGTTGCCCAGGCTCGCCATCCAGTTCGGGGTGAGCGATGCGATGATCAGGTACCGCCTCAAAGTGACCGGCTCAGTTGCGATGGTCCAGCGCGCTCGGCGAACTCAGTGAAGCGAGCATCCACCCCCTGCTTTGTGTCCAACCCACCCGGAGTCGCTCTTCGGAGACCGTGAGGTAATAACCGCCATGGTCGTGCTAGCTGTTCAGGACCTACCGGTTCGGCGCGAACACGGAGAGATGCTCCTGCACTACATTCAGGACGCGGAGCAGACTTGCCGGGTGGACTGTGGGTTCGTGTTCGAGTTTCCGCGGGTCACGAACGACGGTTGGAGACGGTGGATGCGTTAGAGATGAAGTACCGGGACCGGGCGACCTCGGGCGTTGCGGACCAGGTCGTCGTGAGCTGGTGCCGGCAGGGTTCCTCAAGGTGCGGCCGTGAAGCCCGTTCGGCCGATTGAGCACATACGCCGGGACTTAGCAATCGCGGGAGCCTATCGGGAGCGGTACCAGCAGCGGCCATCGGATGATCCCCTGGTGCTAATGATGCGCGAGACCAATGAGAAGGAGATTCATGCCCTCGAGTTGGAGCTGAAGGACGCGACCGCGGGGGAAATCGAGCTGACGCTCCTCGGGCCAGCGTACGCCGAGCACCGGATGGGAATACCGCTGCTCACACGCATCCTCGGCAACCTGCAGTCGACCTTCCGGGCGGTGTACCGCTCGCGGAGACTCGGCGGCAGCGTGCACAGTGAGGAGGCGACGCTGTCGCTGGTGGCGACGGCACCTGGGTCGTTCAAGGTGGCGGTCGCGACACCATCTGCCCAGCTGGACCTGCTGGAGCCTTCGCCGCTCATTGACCAGGCCATCGGCGAGATCGTCCGGCTGCTCGTGGCGGCCGAGGAGGACCAGGCCGCAGACGTGGCGCCGACGTGGGCGGCGACACGGGACGAGCCCGTGGTCAGGGCCATGATCAAGTTCGCAGCGGCACTGGCAGTCGCGCAAGGCTCGACCACGATCCGATGGCACGGAGTGAGCACGCCCGAGCAGCTGGTGACCCTTCGGAAGGAAGACGCACGGGACCTGGCGTTAGCACTGTCGGGGCAGCCGGGGCGAGAAATCATAACGGTAACCGGCCACCTGGAGATGGGACAGGACCAACCGCGGCGGATGCGCCCTCGGACGACTGACGAGGAGTACTCGGCTCAGGTGCCAGCCGAATTACTCGATCGAGTGAAGGAGCTCCTGTTCGGTGAAGTTCAGGCGACGCTCATTATAGATATGAAGACGAGTCCGACGACGGGGAGCCCGGATACGGAGATGGAGCTGCTTAATTTGAGCGAAGCATAGCTGAGCTAGCGCTGGGCTGACACAGTAAGAGCTTTCAAGAGAAGCTCGCCCTTCCTATCGGGAGAATACCGGGCGTAACTCCTGCTCGGACTTGGTGCGTGGACGAATTATGCGGGCTAGGCTTATCTGTATCACCAAACCAGTGGATCAATGGTTTTGGTGACAACTAAGCCCCTGCTGTCCGAGAGGGTCACACCCTTTAGGGACGCTCTGCAGCGCAGTTCGCCACCCGTCGCCAACTCCAACAGTCCTTATGGGCGCGATCAACAGCTCACCAATGGGGCACCGCCAAGCTCACAACCCAAACCGCTCGGCTCCGCTCTCGGACAATTTCTAGCTCCGATAAATCGGACTTATTTTTGCGTTACAAAATACCGTCTGCGTGCCCGCCGCGTGCCCGTAGCAACGGAGGCGACCGGTCTCTTGCGGTTACCAGTGGTCATCATCCCAAAACGAAATTTGCTCGTCTTCCTTGGCTTTTTCACTCAAGTGCGGGGAAGCAGATAAGCCGGTCGCCGTGCCCCCAAGTTGAACTAGCGCAGCGCTTCCCAGCAGACCTAAAGCGCTTGGCCCGAGAGCCGGGTGTGTCCGATCGCCGCTCTAGCTACCTCACCACACTTGTGCCTGCCATCCTCACCGGGCCTTCCTTACCAAGCTCCGTTGACGGTCTTAACCCTGTCGCCCGCCGGCCCCTCGGACGCCAACGTCCCTGGGCCTCAGGCCTTGGACCGTTGGGCGAGGCCGGTCCCTCGACGGTTGCCAGCTCGGCGAGCCACATATGCGGCAGGCCCTGTCGATGTGGTCGTCAATTGGACCTTGTGACATGCCGGTGGCCTCAGCTGACACTCGCTGGACGGCCTGTACGGCTTGAGCACGGCGACAGCCGTGGTACAGCTCCGGCGGGGGAAAACGGCTCGCGGAGCAGTCGGCGACACCATCTAACTGGACAATTCTCGCTCGGCAGCGACCAGCGTTTCCCAAGCGTGCACACCGCATCGAGCTGAATAACTACGGATCAGAAGGTTGGGGGTTCGAATCCCTTCGAGCGCGCAAATCCGCAGGTCAAAGGCTAAATTTCTTGGTATCCCTTCCTGGGTGAACCCAACAATTTCCGGGTCGGTTGGCTGTTTTGCCTGGCAGCGTCAGGTCGGAAGTTCTGCACAGCGCTTAGGGACCACCTAAGTGGAGAGAGCCCTCGCCCGAGATGAACATGACCATCTCCCGGAAAGGACAACACGATCATGGCCACTAAGCTGTGCGTTAGCAGCCGGTGGCTGCCTGGAGGATGAGGCACGCCCTCATCATGCGCGCTGGCGAGAGTGTTGCGATTTTCCGCCGGAAGCTGTCTCGGGCGAGGGTGTGGATGTTGTCGAAGTTGACAACGCATTCTGTCGGTACACCGTCATCAGCGGGAGTGAGCTCGAGTTCTGAGACGAGGTGACGATGGGCCCGAGTCAGGGCGGCGACGACCACCGCACCGATGCGGTCAGCAACGGGATCGCGGGTCAGAACCAGGACCGGACGGTCGCCTCCCGGTGTCGCTGCAAACCAGATTTCACCTCGTTGCATTCGCCCAGTCCGACCAGTCCTCGGCTGGCCCCAATCAGCGATGTCGGCCAGCGCCTGCTCGCCCGGGTCGAGCGGGTGCTCGGCCCAGGTGACCGCATCGTTCTCGCTTGCCAGGCGAACGAGGTGGCGATGAAGGGCCTGGCGCAGCAGTTCGGACCGATCGATGCCTAGCCGCTGGCCAGATCTGCGCATCGGCCGCTTCATCGTCGTCCACTCGAAAACTCAACATCGTCATACACGAAGGTTATCACGTATGACAAGGCGTAGGAGCGCCTCATCGCCCTCGCGACGCAGACCATACGGCGCGGTCGGCTGGACTATTACAGGCGCAGAAGCCCCGCGCTTAGCGTGAACTCGACTTCGACTTCGCAACAGACAAAGTGGCAGCAACCCGGGCATTGAACAATCCACCGGCGTCGTGACGTTGCGGCGCCAGGTTTTGGAGCCTCCGACGAGCAAAGCATCGTCGGCCAGCTCGGCACAGCCAAGCAAGCTCTGGAGCTTCAGATGCCGAGGCCCTTCCGGACCTCCTGCTTTTCCTTCTTCTCCTTGCGCTTCTCTTTGACCGTTTTGCCTGACTTCTTCGACGCCACCTTTCGGGGAGACTTGTCTGCCATGTCTACCCCCTTTCTGCCCAGCATCCTACTGTCATTCGGAGAGCAGGAAGACGCTCGAGGGAGGTGACCGGGTCGGACAAGCACCTAACCACGACGAAGCTAAGGGGGCAAAAGAATACTTTCTAATTCTGGGCACCCATCAGCCATCTCACCTCTGTCACGGGACGAGGGCGGCTTGCGTCTGAAGCCCTGAAAGGCCCGGCCGTGGACCAGGGCGAACGGGCGGACCAGGCCATGGCCGCCGCCCTAGCTGGCCAACAACTTGCCCAGCACGAGCTGTTGCGCTTGCCCCCTACCTGGCGCCCCGGCCCGGTTCGACCAACCCCTCGTGGCGGTCATCTTTGGTGGCTTGACCACCGCCGGCGTGGACCTCGTGCTGTCCGGGACCACCGGGAAGCCAGGCTGACCACTTGGGCTGTCACAAACCGGCGTCCCAAAGAACACGATTGAACCTGCCCACGACCGCACGGATGTTCCTCACCTGTGACGAGCTTCACGACATTTCTCGGGCTTGCGAGAGTTGAGGCCAGGCGCCGGCGAACTCGTCGTAGAGGAAAGCGGCACCGCTGCCAGAACGGGCCCGCCGGTGAATTGGAAGGGCCGACCTATGCCGACATGAGTTCTTGCATCTCTCGAACGTCCTTCGCCATGACGGCCATGGACACCCCTAGCTCCTCGCTGGGGCTGAACTGGACGAATTCTGTGCCGGCCTCTGCTGCAGGGGCGTGGCCGGGCGCCATATAAAATGCTTCTCCCGGCAAGATGACCTCCTCTCCGTCTGCGTAGCTGACAGTTATCTTGCCCTTGAACAAATAGCCCCAGTGCGGGCACTGGCACCTGTCATCCGGTAACCCCTTTAGCAAGGGTGCCAAGTCGGCGTCTTGGAGTACCGAGACGAAGTTAACGGTATAGCCGAGGAACTCTTCGGTCCGGTCCTCTGCGCCGGCCGAGCGTACCACTTGTGAAGCGTTCTCCCTGGATACGGTTGGCATTTTAGGGCTCCTTTACGCTGTTTTTGAAACAGCTATTAGTGCACGGTAATGAGGAGCGCAGCTGGGCGCATGGGGCAATTGCCTTATCTTTTCGCCCTTATGGGCCCGGCGGCCCCTCACCAGGGAGCAGGCCGTGGCCCATCGCGAACAGGCTTGCCTCGACTCTGCTGGAGACGCCGGCCTTCGAGTAGATGTGCTCGGTGTGGTTGCGGGCAGTCTTGGGAGAGATCACGAGGCGGCGGGCTATCTCCTTGCTCGAAAGCCCGCGAGCCAGGAGCCGTAGGACGTCGATCTCCCGGGCCGTAAGCCCTGCAGGGCCGTCCCGGCGGCGAGCAACATGGTGTCCTGCGGCGACGAGGACAGCGTCGACCACCTCACCGTCCAGCCGGCCGGCTCTCACCTCTGTGCGCAGTTCCTCGGCAGCCTCAGCCGCTGAGAGCGCCAAGCGGTATGGGCGTGGTTCAGACATTGACTCGTAGGCGTCAGCAGCGCCCAGGATGCGCCCAGAGCGCGAGATCCCGGTGCCCGAAACCCCGCGGGGGTAGCCGGATCCGTCGAGGCGCTCGCGGTGCTCGACGGCCATGGCCCCGAGGGGGGCGAGGGCCGCCGACTGGTGGAGCATCCGTTCGGTCAGGTAGGGGTGCATTCGGACACGTTCCCATTCTCCCGGCCCAAGAGAGCCGCGTTTGTCCCAGATGGAATTGGAGACACCGAGCCGCCCGAGGTCGTGCACGAGGCCGGCCCGCCATAGGTTGCGCACCTCTCCAACCCCCATCCCGAGTAAAACTCCTGTCTCTTGGGCGAGATCGGCTACGGCACGGGCGTGCCCGAGTGTGTAGGGGGACTTCAGGGACCAGAAGGGCCGCGTAGTACACGACGGAGCGGTCGGTCTCGTCTAGCCCAAGTCGCTCGGCGAGACGCAGGGCGATCAGGCTCTGTCGCAAGACGTGTTCCATGGGCTGGCCAAAACCGAGGTCTACCCCGAGTGACAGGGCGGCCACGAGCTCTGCCAGGCGTACTCCTGTGCGGTCGGGCGCGACGGTCGACGTCACGTCGCGCACGGTACCAGCACTAAGGAGGCGGCCGGGTGTGGTCTGGGTGTTTATCTACGTGACCTACATGCCGCCTTCACTGAGCATCCAGGGTGGGTTCTGGTGATTGAGCCCTGAGAACCCAGCCGGCGGCCGCCTGGGTCACTTCGGCGTCGACCTGTTGATCGTCCAGAGCCGGCGGGCCAAGGTGACCTGACAGGCGCGACACCCCGTTTTCATCGCATGAGAGGACAGTTGGGCCGGCCCGGGGACCAGGTCGCAGCGACCACGCGCGGGTAGGGCGGCACTTATCCTTGTGGCCGGCATTTGGGTGGGTAAGGCCAGGCTGGTCGAGGAATTTTTATTGGGGGCGGACCGGGCCGGAGCATCGACGCTCGTCGGCGGATGCCTGGACGCGAAGGACGCGCGCCCACGTCAATTCTGACTCTCCTCCTGGGCCCACCAATGTAAATTCGAGGACCCTGTAAAGGTCAGGCTATCCAGCAGCGACGAGGATCGGGTATCAAAGTCAAGCGGAACGTACCGCTTACATGGACAAGCGGGTTCACTTCGGGATGCCGACCAGTCCCAGATCGGTCGCCCTTTCCTTCATGGCGATGCGCGTGCGCACTCCCAATTTGCGGTAGATAGCTTCGAGGTGATGGTCGACTGTCCGCACAGACAGCACGAGGCGCTCGGCGACTCGCAAAAATCCTTGATCAAGCCCGCGATAACGGACCTCAGGAATGCGAGAAGCGTCGATCTGCACCGACGATCAGGTGAGCATGGCTGGGCTGTCAACACGCACCGGGGACGCGGGGCTACTATGCGTCCTGTTGACTGTTGCCAGGGGGCCACGACCCACCAGAGAAAACGCAGGCCATCGGAGAACAATGGAGGGGAATTCATGACCGATAATCATCGACGTTTCTTAGGGAAGCACCGAACGCTTCGACGCTGGTCCCTTCTAAAACCCTGCTGGCCAGCGCCGCAGGCACCGTCGTCGTAGCCGGCGTCACGATGACGCCGGCCAGCGCGACAGCAACGTTTCATTCCAACTCTCGCCAGCCCGCCGCGTCTGTACCGGGGTCGCTCTCCGGGACGCTCACCATCGGCGAGCGTGAGTACTTCCAGCCCACGATGACGCAGCTGGTCCAGGCGTACGAGAAGTACCGGCCCGGCGTCACCGTCCAGGTCCAGGACTCCCCAACGACAACACCTATCAGACCAAGCTTCTTACCGAGAAGCTGGCCGGGAGCCTGCCCGACATAATCGCCACCTACGATGTCTTGTCACCGACACTCACGACACAGGGCATCGAGGCCAACCTGAGCCCGTACCTCAACAGCGCGGACCTCTACCCGCAAAGCTACTGGCTAAAGAACTTCCTGGCCTCCTACATCATGGACAGCGGTCCCGACACGGGCCAAGTGCACGCCCTACCGATGGAAGCCGACGCCACCGTCATC
>CAWEBW010000016.1:0-862170 GCA_963807395.1 uncultured Acidimicrobiaceae bacterium | reverse complement strand
CCGATCCCAGCCGCGGGGCCGTGGCATCATGGGCCAATGAGATGGCCGAGATGAGCTGGCTTTACTGGCTCGGCTTCGACGGCCTGTCGGCGGCGCCTCGCGTGAAAGTCCCAGTATTGTTCGTGCATTCGGACGGCTGCGTGCTACCCGCTAACGCAAAGGCGGTGTTCGACCGATTGGCAGGGCCGGGGGAACTCGTGTGGGCTGAGGGCGCCCAGACCGATTTCTACGATCAGCGAGAGCAGATTCCGTCGGCCGCCAACGCAGCGGCCGAGCACTTCAAAAAGACGCTGCCGGCATGAGCGACGCCGATGTCCTGACCCGGCTGCTTCACGCCGTAGACCGGCTCGACTGGGCGGAGGTCAGGCGCTGTTTGGCGGGCGAAATCCGCGTGGACTACACAGAGCTGTCGGGCGGGGAGCCCGAGACGCTGGCAGCAGACGACCTCGTCGCGCTGGCGCCCGCTTCTCCCAGGGTTCGACGCTACCCAGCACATTACCGGCCCCGTGCTCGTGAGCTACGACGGAGGCCCGGGTGTGAGGGCAGACGCCCATGTGCGCGGTTACCACCGTCTCGGGACCGAGACGTGGGCGGTGCACGGCCACTACGTCGCCAGGCTCCTCGACGGAAAGATCGCCGAGCTCACCCTCCAGGTCTTCTACCAGGAGGGCAACCTGGGCCTCCCAGAAGCGGCGACAAAACGCGCTCGGCACCCGACCACGGGAGTCACGTTCTCGATTATCGACGGGAATGGGGGACTAGCCAGCCCGGCCGCGCTGAGACCCCGGAGTGCCATGGGTAGGGATCAACATCGTGAACAACTAGCGGCGACCTTCGACCAAGCCGCAGCGCTCTACCAACGCGCCCGACCCGAGTACCCGGCTGAGCTGTACGAACGGCTCTTGGAGGTCACCGGGCTGGTCCCCCCAGCACACCTGTTGGAAGTCGGGTGCGCCACGGGAAAGGCGACGCTGCCGTTGGCCAGGCTCGGGTTCCGGATCACCTGCTTGGAGCCGGGACCGGCTCTAGCTGCGGGCGCCCGCCGGGCCCTAAGCGGCTTGGACGTGGATGTCATCGAGTCATGCTTTGAGGACTGCGTGCCGCCGGCCGAGAAGTTCGCGATGGTCTACGCCGCCACCGCCTGGCACTGGCTCGACCCTGAGGTGCGGTACGGAAGGGCGGCCGAGGTCCTGGGGCCGGGCGGGTATCTTTCGTTATGGGGGGCGGGCCACGTGATCCCCTATGACGGAGACCCGTTCTTCGAAGAGATCCAAGAGGTGTATGACGAAATCGGGGAAGGCGTCCCGCCGGGGACACCGGTACCCCGGCCCGGGGAGCTAAAAGACGACCGTGCCGACATCGAAGCGAGCGGATTGTTCGACATAGTCGAGCTCCGACAGTACGACTGGGAGACTAGCTACGACGCCGAGCAGTACATCGAACTGCTCAACACGTTCTCCGGGCATATCGCGATGGAAGACTGGCAACGCGAGCGTTTGTACAGCGAGATGCGCCGTAGGCTTGCCGAACGCCCCGACGGTGTCCTCCGCCGGCATTGGGGGGCAGTGCTCCAGATCGCGCGGCTCCGGCGCTCGTTAAGGCCGCAAGGTCCTGGCCATTCCTGGGGCCGGCTCCCTGGGTATTGAATACAGGCGACGAGTTCCGCCGCAGGGGCCATCCTTGAACCTGTTCCGGCCCGTCCGTCCACATGGGTCGTGCGCGATTCGTGCGCGAACGAACGGCATTGTATGGCGAACAGCGGTAGCCATCGGTGTGTACAAATGGCCTCTTGAGCTGCGTTTTCGCGCACGGTGGCCGGTCTGAAAAGTCACCCGATGTACATGACGCGCATGAGGTCGGGGGTTCCGGCAGCAAAACGGGCGGCCAATCGGGACGAGGAGGCCCTTAGGCTATGTCGAACACAAACATCGAGCTGGCCGATGTCACGGAGGCGCAACACGCGTTCGCCAACTTGGTGGACGTCCTTAATACCATTGACCTGAGCGAGTCGAATGAGGACGACATCGTGACGGTGAACCGGTTCCTGGCCCGGCTCGTGGCGCTCTACGGCCGTTAGGTTCCCGGTGCCAGGCCACGAAGAGTGGGCGCCGTGACCTAACCTAGGTTCGCCTCAGTGCGGTGGGGTTCCCCGTTCCGCGAGGGCGAGGCGCCGTTCGGTATGGGCAGCCGCAACCCGGTCGCCCGCCCCACCTCGCTGTCGGAGGCGCTCTATAACCGCCCGCCGGTGTGCCTCGTCGGCGTTGCCGCCGTACTTGAACTTGGCGAGTACCTCGTCAACCGTGAGCACCACAGCCCGGATCGACCGAAGCCGGGCCAGGTGCGCTTCCTCCGGGTCGGCGATCGGTACACCGGGCTGCAGTACGGCGAGCTGTCGGCGCAGCACCGCGGCAATAGCCGACGCGTCGGCGTGGACCTCCGCCCGGCCCCGTAACTGCACGGCGGCGTAGTACGTGGTAGGGATACCGAGCGCCGGGTCCTCGCCGTCGACCACCTTCCAGTCCGAGGGGACAAAGGCCCAATCTCCCGCCACCGACATAACTGCCCGGGGGTTTTCAGCCAACGCTCCGAGGACAGGGTTGGGGGCAGCAAAGTGGCAAATCACCTCTCGCCGGTCGAGGACGAACTGAGTTGGCGCGATGACCGGGTAGTCTCGCCCCGCGCCCGGCACGACCAGGTGCCCGAAACCTTCAGCCTCCACGAACGGCCGCCACTCGTGCTCACCGATGCTGCGGTCCACACTGGCGACGTACACGGGTGTTCCTCCTGCACTTTGGCCTGCGACTGGTTCGCAGGGCCATGTTTTCGCCCAGATGCCAACTATGCCCGAATTGCGTTGCCAACTATGCCCGAATTGCGTGGCCGGCCGCGGAGCCGGAGTGACGTAAACGGCACTACCGAAGAGCCGCCCGGTTTGCGCTCTCAGCCCGTCTGCCGAGCGGCCAGCAGGGCCGCCCCTACGGCCCCCGCCTTTTCACCCAGCCGGGCCGGGACAACCTGTACCCGGCGTGCGCTAGGAGCTTCGACGAGGTCGGCGAAGGCGTCCCGGAGCGGGCCCATCACTGCCTCCTGGGCCTCTATGAGCCCCCCGCCCAACACGATGACAGAGGGGTCGAGGACGTTGCACAGGTTGGCCAGCCCGACGGCGAGCCACCAAGCGAACTCCTTGATGACGGCCAGGGCTTCTGGGTAACCGTCCAGGGCCGCCTCCGTCACGTGCTCCCCCCGCACGGCCTCAGGGTCACCACCTGCTGCCTTCACGGCACAGTCCAGTTTCCCGGCGAGGGCGGCCTCCCGGGCCAGACGGCCGAGGCCGTCGCCCGACGCGAACCGCTCCCAGCAGCCGCGCTTCCCACACGGGCAAGGCGGACCGTGCGGGTCGATGACGATGTGGCCTATCTCGCCAGCAAAGCCGTGCGCGCCGTCGAGCAAACGACCGCCGGCTACCATGCCGCCCCCGATCCCTGTCCCGAGGGTAACCATTAGGACGTCGTCGAAGCCGCGAGCGGCGCCGACCGAATGCTCCGCCCAGCAGGCGGCCGTCGCGTCATTGAGCACCACGGTGGTGGCACCGCGGGGGCGGCGCTCAGCCAAGAGCCGGCGTAGGTCCATTCCGTCCACACTGTGCAGATGCGGGCAGAAGTGGGCGGTGCCGTTGCGGTCGAGCATGCCCGGAAAGCCGACGCCGAGAGGCAGGCCGCCCGAGCTCTCACCCGTACCTTCTACCACTTGGGCGACGCCGACGAGCACCGTATCGATGACGTCACCAGCGCTGACCGGGGTGCGCAACTTACCCCAAGCCTCGACTTCGCCGCTCAGGCCCAAGCGTACAGCCAGCACTTTGGTGCCGCCGATGTCCACTCCTATGCCGGGCCCGATGCTCAAGGCTCCAATGGTAGGGGAGGCGGCAGCGGGGCAGGGAAAGCCCCGGTCAGCGTCGAGGGCCGAGCGGCGCAAGGACGACTCGTGCTTCAGCGCCGCGCCCCGCCTCGAGGAGCAGCGGCTAACCAGAGGTCTTGGACGGGTCGAGACCAGGGCCAGGCACGGGTGCGACCAACGGGACTCGTGGAAGAACATGGGTTGTAACGCCCCCGCGTCGGGGTCGTGGTCGCATAAAGGGCTGCCCGAGGTGAGGTGCGTTCGTGCGGGAGCTCATCGAGATAGGAGACACCCATGAGCAGCAATATGACGGCGTGGAGGCCAGACGGGTCGGGGTGGCGGGCACAGATGGGGCTGATTACCCACGATGACAATACTGTGTCTGAATCGGGAGTCTGGACCATGGCACCTGAGGGAGTGTCCATCCATTCAGCCCGCACCCCCTTTATTAATCTCGAGACGTTCGCTGACCCGCCCGGGCCAGACGACGCCACCGAACGGCTAGCAAAATTGCCGTTACAGAGCATCGTTTTTGCCTGGACGTGGGGCAGTTACAATCTAGGGCCGAGTGGTGAAGAGGCACTCGTGAACCGGCTCGAAAAGCGTTCTAATGGCATTCCGGTCTTTATGCCGGCGATGGCGGCGACTGTCGCTTTCCGTGCCTTGGGAATAGGACGGATCGCTCTCGTGAATGCCCCCTTCTTTAGCGATGAAGCGGATAAAAAGGGCGCCACTTACTTTCAGGACCAGGGGTTGGAGGTCGTTCACGCCAGTCATCTCTTGCCTCAGCAAAAGGATCCCCATCCGAACTTAGGTCTAGCTGCGAGCCCGGCCGAGCTTTATGAATGGGTGCGTTATCACGTCCCGTCGTCTGCGGAGGGCGTGTTCAT
Organism: uncultured Acidimicrobiaceae bacterium; assembly: GCA_963807395.1. Taxonomy (GTDB): domain Bacteria; phylum Actinomycetota; class Acidimicrobiia; order Acidimicrobiales; family Palsa-688; genus Fen-671. Next base: position 857,383 of record CAWEBW010000016.1, on the reverse strand, counting down.
CGCTGGGAACGGATTTCGTTCCATTGGCGTGATCGCCGCCCTGGAGGAAGACCTCGGCCTAGCAGCGCTTACGGCGAACCAGGTTGCGTTATGGTACGCCCTGCGCGAGGCACGGGTCGGAGCCCGGGTCGAAGGTTACTGGCGGTTGTTCACGACGTTCCGGGCAGCAACCACTAACAGCGCCCCATAGACGCGCACAGCCCGCCACACTCCCGGTGACCGGGCCCGATCGGGGGGAAAACTGAATATGGTGCCCGAAGAACCTCGCTGGAACGCGTACCCAGCCAGCTGCCGCAAACAAGGAGAACGTTATGCAGATCAGCCGAAATTCCGTCGCAACCCAGAAGGCCCGAGTGAGTCGTTCACTGGCCCGGTGTACATTGACGCCATCACCACAACGTCGGTGCCGTCTCGCCTTAGGGCTTATCGCGTGCACTTCACCCCTGGTGCCCGCACCGCTTGGCACGCCCATCCCAATGGGCAGACCCTCTTCGTGACCGAAGGTGTCGGCCGGTGCCAGCAAAGCGGCGGACCTATCGAGATTATTCGACCGGGCGACTGCGTGATCTCCGACGCCGGCGAATATCACTGGCACGGAGCGGATGCCAACCGGTTCATGACCCACCTCGCGATGCAAGATGCCGACGACGAGGGCAGCGACGTTACCTGGGGTGAGCCCGTAACTGATGACGAATACGACGGGACGATGGCTTCCTAGCGGTCCCGTGTGCATCTGAAGTTTCGACCCGCCGTGGGCCTCAGCGCCCCAGGTAAGCGAGCACCGCCAGCACCCGCCGGTTGTCGTCATCCGAAGGCGGCAGGTCGAGTTTCATAAAAATCGATGCGCTGTGCTTGGCCACGGCGCGTTCCGAGATGACGAGCCGTTGTGCAATGGCAGCGTTGGAACGTCCCTCGGCCATGAGGGCCAAGACTTCGCGCTCGCGAGGGCTCAGGAGCGCGAGGGTGCCGACGCCGTCGTTGCGGGCCAATAAACGGGATATCACTTCAGGGTCCATTGCGGTCCCGCCGGCGGCGACCCGGCGCACCGCGTCAACGAACTGGGTGCCGTCGAAAACTCTGTCTTTCAACAGGTACCCGATGCCGCCGTTGCCTCCAGCCAATAGTTCGCGGGCGTAGAGTTGCTCGACGTACTGGGACAGGACCAGCACAGGAAGACCCGGCACCTGTCGGCGGGCCTCTAGCGCCGCCCGTAGGCCCTCGTCGGTGAAGGTCGGCGGCAGCCGGACGTCTACCACGGCAATGTCCGGGTGGTCGGCCAAGACGGACGCGACGAGTTCCGGGCCTTTGTCCACGGCTCGTGCCACTTCGAGGCCATGCGCCTCGAGGAGCCGCGTGAGCCCGTCCCTCAGAAGGAAGAGATCCTCGGCGATGACAACTCGCACGGCACCTCCAGAGTTACAAGTGTCGGGCCACCGAGCGGGCTGTATATAGTCAACCGGCCGTCGTACGCCGCGACCCGACGTTCGATCCCGTGGAGCCCAGTGCCGCAGCTCGCGTCGGCACCTCCGCGACCGTCGTCCCCGACGCTGGCGACCAAGGAATCGTCGCCGTACCGCAGTTGGACCCAGACGTTCGTGGCCCCTGAGTGCTTGGAAATGTTGGCCAGCAGTTCGTTCACCCCGAAATAGACGGCCGACTCGACCGGCGCCGGAGGCCGGCCGGGGAGGTCGCTGGTCACCTCCACTGGAAGGGGGTTGTCAAGCGCCAGCGCCCGGACGGCGTCCACCAGCCCTCTGTCGGCCAACACTGGCGGGTGGATGCCTCTTACAAGGTCCCGCAGCTCGGCCAGGGCCTTGGACGAACTGCCCTGCGCCTCGAGCACCAGCGCCCGCGCCGCTTCGTCATCTTTTCCGAGGACCTCTTCAAGGGCTCCCAGCGTCATCCCGAGAGCAACGAGACGGGCCTGCGCCCCGTCGTGGAGGTCACGCTCGATGCGACGCAGCTCTGTCGCGTTGGCGTCGAGGCTCTCCGACCTGGTCGTAGTCAGGTGGCGGACCCGCTGTGTGAGCTCCCGTCTGGGAAGTGGGCCCGAGTAACAGGCGGGCCAGGTGGCCGTAACCTCGGAGCAACCACGGGCTTGACGCTATAGCGCAAAGCGTGACGGCAAGAAGGGCCAGGACCCCCGCCGTCGTGTGTTGCTGTCCCGGCGCGGGCGCCACCGCGTACCAGACCAGCCAACCCGCTACGCCTAAGGGAAGCAGTAGGAACGGGCTGGCCAGGGGCGCCACCAGCATCCAGGCCAGGTCGCGCCACGTCGCCACCTGCCCGAGCACCCGCAGCGTCCACGTCCACGAGGCGGGCTTGCTGTCGCCGGCTACCCGCGGGTCGTAGGGCTCAGCAATAGTCACCCCGCACCAACGGTGCGACCAGCGGCGGGTCGTATTGGCCAGTCGCCGCACGGCGAACAGCGCCCTCGGCAGACCTAAGGCCGCCACCAGGGCCAGCCCGGCGAGCACCGCGGCCGCCCGCAACAGGCTGGCGTTCTTGGCGTAGCTGAGCCACCTCACTTCGGCGAAGATGGCGCCGGCGAAGACGCTGCCCACCAGGACCAACCCGGCCAGCGCCAGGCCAAACAGCGCCGGCCCCCGTGCTGAGGACACGACCAGCCGCCCCGGCCTCAGCCACCCCGGACCGGCCGGGGTATCAACACTGCTTGTCGTCATTTCACCTCCCTCCTGACCACTGTGCCTGGAGAACAGTGTGCCCAGAAACGAGGCGGGCACACAGTAGGGCCAGGCCCCCAAAGGAGGGTGTATCCAGGTACACCCCGGAAGACACCGCTCAGCCACATTCAAAATGAGCGTTTTCTGCGTCACGCTTTGTTTGCCTGCAACGTTCGACAAGAGGAGCAGAAAATGAGCAAACAGGCTGTGGCCGCCATCCTTCGTTCGGGGCATGATTATGCCCCGGCTGCGCCCTTCCGCGCGTGGCACCCGGCGCCAACCGTCACTACAGGCTCGACCCCGTCCCGACGAGGAGCACGCTCGCCTTACCTGCGGGCGCGAGAGGGGTTGGTGGCGTTCGCAGTCATGTGGGCGGCCCGGTGGACGCGGTACATGGAACCAGAGATGCTGGGCCTCGCCGATGTTGTCGGCCAGGGTAGCGTCTGCGTCGACGTCGGCTCCGCGGCGGGGCTCTACACCCTGGCGCTGTCCCGCCTGGCCGGCGCATCCGGGCAGGTGCACAGCGTTGAGCCGCTCCCTTTCGCCCACCTGGGATGCGCCCGGTTGCTACGTGCCCGCGCCGCTGAAAACGTGTGCCACCACAGCGTGGCTCTCGGGGCCGAGCCCGGCCGCGCCCTGATGAGCGTGCCCGTCAGGCAGCGCGGGCTCGTCACGGGCCGGTCTTTCCTGAGACAAGCTCCGTCCGAGCTCGGCGCCAACGCGGAGTTCGAGGGCCAGGTGGAGGTGGCGGTGCAGGTCGAGACACTCGACAGCCTCTGCCGGCAAAATGCCCTGGCTCGGCTCGATTTCGTGAAGATCGACGTAGAAGGGGCCGAGCTCCAGGTCCTCGAAGGCGGCGACGAGGTCATCCACCAATGGAGGCCGTCGATCCTGGTCGAGATCGAGGCGCGGCACACGGCGCGGTACGGCAACGTGGCCGACGACGTCGTGGACTGGTTGACCCGGCGCGGGTACGCCATGTACGTCTGGGACGGGGAGTGGCGACGAGCGGTCAGCGTCTGTGCACAGCGGCGGAACTACCTGTTTCGAGCCCTCAGCGCGCCCAGGTGGGGGACGATCTCCGACGCCCGGTCACGCGTGGCATGAGTGCTCCACCACCGACCTCCTTGGTGGCCCGGGCGCGCCGGTCCCGCTGGCTTCGCCCCATAGTGCGTTGGGGGGTCGCCGCCGGCGTCCTGTACGCCGTATTCTGTTGGCTCTTACGGCCGGATTTAGCCGTCGCGGCCAAGTCGGTCGACGCCCTAGGCCAAATTTCCTTACCGTGGGCGGCGCTGGGCGTCGCCCTCGAGATCGTTTGTCTCGTAGCCGACGCTCAGCTGACCCACCTCGTCCTTGCGCCCAGCTCACCCGGGCGGTCCCGGGTGCTCCGGGCTAACCTGACGACCTTATCGGTGGGCCACGTCGTCCCGGGCGGGACCGGTCCCAGCACGGTGGCGGCCTACCGCCTGTTCACAGGCCTCGGCGTGCCGGGCCAGGCTGCCGCTTTTGGCTTGGCCCTTCGGGCCGTCGGTTCGGCCGTCGTGCTGAACGCGATCTTCTGGGTCGCCGTCGCGGTCTCTCTCCCGTTCGACCCCGTGCGGGCCACGTACGGGGTGGTGGCCATTGGAAGCGTCTGTACGTTCGGCTTGATGGCGGGCGGATTAGCCGTCCTGGCCAGGTACCGCGACACGGCCTATGACCTGGTCCACCGGTGCGCTTCACACCTTCCACTGGTCAACCCCCACCGGCTTACTTCGGCGCTGCGCAGCGGCGCCGACCGCATTCGGCCGCTACTCGCCGACCGGCGGCTACTGGCCCTAGCCATCACCTGGGCGGCGGCGAACTGGCTCCTCGATGCGGCGTCGCTGTGGGCGTTCCTCCTGGCCTTCGGGCACTTCACCTCTCCAGTTGGTTTGCTCGTGGCTTACGGGCTCGCCAACGTACTGGCGGCCATCCCGATCACTCCGTCCGGCCTGGGTGTAGTGGAAGGGGCACTTATCCCGACGCTCGTCTGGTTCCACGTGCCCACCGCCACCGCCATCTTCGGGGTCCTCGCTTACCGGCTCATCAACTTCTGGCTGCCCGTGCCTGCGGGCGTGCTGGCGTACCTGTCCTTGCGGGCCACCGGGCGGAGGCGCCAGGCCGGCCTGGAGCCCCCCCGAGAACCGGCACCGGACCTCGTGAAGGTGAGCGGCGGCGTCCCTGATGCCGTCACCCCGGGCCAGGACTGCCACGGGCTCGCTCTTCTCAACGACGCGGACGACCCTGAGCCCGATGCGCTGGCACCGGCTCGAGCCATACCGGCCGCCTAGGCGACTGAAGAAAAAAGGAAATCGTTTTACCAACCGGACTTGGGCGCGCCAGAGTGGCGATAAGAGACCCGGGCGCGCCCAGACCCCCAAATTGCAGCGAGAATCGAGGCTGAAACAACGGATCTCCCTGACGACGAGGCGAAGTGGGTCGAAAAACTGTTGTCTCACGACAGTTATCCGACCCAATGCGCATTATTCGGCCCAGATCCGGCCCGACGGCGGTCGGCGGCGGCCAGGGCCGCCGATGCCGCGTCAATTCAGGGCCATTGCCGCGTGCAACGCAATGCCCACGGCCATAGCCGGCTCGTCGAGGATCATCCGGTTTGAGTGGTTAGGGGCGGGTCGCTCCACACCAGGAGGAGCGGCGCCGAGGAGGGCCATCGACCCGGGGACGCGCTCGAGAACGTAGGACCAGTCCTCGGCGCCCATGAGCGGGCTCGACATGCGGACGACGCGGTCCTCGCCCACAATGCCGCGGGCCATCTCCAATGTGCGCTCTGCCGCCTCCGCGTTGTTGACGGTGACCGGGTAGCCCACGGGCAAGTACTCGTACGGCTGGCCATCAAAAGTCGTTTCGATTTCGGCCTGGCACAAATGAGCCTCGGCCACGTGTCGGGCTACCCGACTGAGGTTCTCGAAGACGAGGGCGCGGGTGGCCGCAGAGACGGCCCGGACGGTGCCGTCGATGACCGCCATTTCAGGGATCACGTTGAACGTGGTACCGGCGGAGATCCTCGATACGGTCAGCACCGTCGGGTCGAAAACAGGGACCCGGCGGGTGACCATCGTCTGCAGGCTCGTCACGAGCTCGCAGGCAACCGGCACCGGGTCGATGGCGTCGTTCGGCGCCGAGGCGTGACCGCCCGCACCCCGTACGGTTACCCGGAAATCGTCTGAGGACGCCAAGAAAGCGCCCGCCCGGGTGTAGACCCATCCTGAAGGCCAAACCGGGTGCAAATGTATGGCGAAGGCGCGGTCCACGGGGCCGTGGCGTTCCAACAGCCCCTCATCCAGCATGAGCGGCGCCCCGCCGTGGCCTTCCTCGCCGGGCTGGAACATGAACACCACCCTCCCGGGGACGTCGCCTTTCCGGTTGACCAGGAGACGGGCGGCGCCCGCCAGCATGGCCACGTGGGCGTCGTGGCCGCAAGCGTGCATGGCGCCGTCAACCTTTGAGGAAAACTCGAGGCCAGTATCCTCGGGCATCGGCAACGCGTCCATGTCGCCCCTCAACAGTGTGGTCGGCCCAGGCCGGCCGCCCTCCAGGACGGCTATGACCGAAGTGGTGGCCGCACCGGTCGAGATCTCGAGACCTAACCCGGCCAGGGCTTCGAGGACGGCTTGCTGGGTCTCCGGCAGATCAAGGCCGACTTCGGGGTGGGCGTGCAGGCGCCGGCGCAGATCGATGGCCGGGCCGAGCAGCTCGTCTGCCTCGGTCAAAAGTTCTGCTGTCATTGACGGCCTCCTTCGGGGCTGGTCGAGCCAATTTCCCACGCTAGCCAGCGGCGCCGCCACGCTCGTTCGAGCCGGACAGGCCCTACGAACGGCCAGTATCATCGCCGGATGAGCGACATAGGGCCCCACTCTGCCAAAGCGCCGCGTTACCGTTTCTCCCGTCCAGACGGGACCGAGATCGAGATCCGTGAGCTGGACAACGACGAGGTGGCTGAAATGACCGCCCGGGAGCTCTCGCCCAGGAGGTGCCAGTCGTCATCGAGCGGTACGGCCACGTGGATTGGGAATACGTGACCGAGGCCGACGAGCGCCCCTGAGCCCTCGACCCGCGCCGGTCGGGTACGGTTCTCCGGTGGTCATGCTGCCTCAAGACGGGCACCTCCATAGCCAGTGGTCCTGGGACGCCCCTGGAGGGGACATGGAGCGCACGTGCGCTCGAGCACTCGACCTCGGCTTGAAATCAGTAGCGTTTACCGACCACGTCGACCTCACCCCCTGGGTGGTGCGCGATGAAAGGATCCGTAAGGGTTTCCGCGCCCACTTGGAGGGCGGGATCCTGCTCGCCGGCCCGCTGGATGTGGCCGGCTACCTGGAAAGTGTGCAACGGTGCCGCGAGCTTTTCCCTGCGCTACAGGTGCTGTCTGGGCTCGAGGTGAGTGAGCCCCATTTACACGAGGAGGCCGTCACCAAGCTCTTGGCCGCTGGTCAGTTCGACCGGGTGCTGGGGTCTGTCCACAGCCTGCCTCCGGTGACCAACCGCGGCCGCGGCATTGGCAGCCCGGTGAATGGCAGCCCGGAGAAGGCGACAGCCGTCTCCGGCCCCCGGGTGGAGATCGGTCACACCTACGCCCAGCGGCCAGCACTCGACGTGGTGCGTAGTTATCTCGAAGAAGTGGCAAAAATGGCCGAAAGCAGTATGCCCTTTTCCGTCCTGGCGCATATCGACTACCCGGCCCGGACGTGGCCGGCATACGCCGGCGAGTTCCAGCCAGAATTCGTGGAGGAGGAGTACCGGGCGGCTTTGGAGGCCCTGGCGGCATCGGGGCGAGCCCTCGAGGTCAACACCCGGCTCCGGTTCCCGCCTCAGGTACTCGATTGGTGGCATGAGGCGGGGGGCCCGGCGGTGACGTTCGGCAGCGACGCCCACGAGCCGGACCTGGTCGCTTGGCAGTTCCAGGACACAGCGGCCATGGTCGCGGCCCACGGGTTCCGGTCCGGCCCCGCGCCCGACGGGATGTGGGCGCGGGCCTGAAGACGGCGCCGAACGGCAACCGGTGGGGGAGAGGTGCCTCCCTAGCCGTCAGCCAGGCCGTTGTGGCTGAGGACGACCCGCTCTGCCGGCTGGAGGACCAGGGTACGGCCTCCGGGGTTTAGGCGCCGGTGGGTGTCGACAAAAAGTTGCGGGTCGAGGGTCGCCCCCTCGCCGTAATCCTTGTCTTGCCACAGGCCGTAATGGAACGGGACGGCCAGGCGGCTGCCTTGCAGCCACGCCAACATGGCCGCTTCGTGGGCGTTCATATTGCCCGTTGTCCCGTTTATGGAAATTAACGATGCGGTTACCCCGCGGGTATCGGTAATTATCTCACTGTCGTACTCCGTGTCACCGCTGTGGTAAATGCTGACGTCGCCCACTTGGAGGACAAACCCGACGGCGTCCGGAGTGGGCTCTAAACCGAAAAGGTGGCGAGCGTGGACAGCTCGGACCGCGAGGTCCCCGAAGTTCAAAACGTCACCGCGGGCCACCGGCGTGGCCCGCTCCCGCCCGACCCCGGCCTCCAGGACCTTTTCGACGGCCATAGGGGGGCCGACGAATTGGGTGCGTTCGTGACCCATGAATGCTGTTATGGAGTCAGGGTCGAGGTGGTCGGCATGGCTGTGCGTCGCCACCAGGGCGTCGGCGTCCACTTCGTTAGGGTCGAGAGGTGAAGGGACATTGCGTGGCAACTGATAGGTTTTCAGGACGGCGTCCGACAAATAGGGGTCGACGACGGCGATTGTCCCCCCGGGTGTTTTGACGGCCACTCCGGCCTGGTACAGCCACCACAACGCCACCGTCCCGGGCCTGACCTCCGCCTGGCGGATTTCCTGCCAGAGCTCAGCCGCCGTTTTCATTCGCTCTCCAGGAGCGGTACGGTTTCGGGCCTAGCTCGGTCATAGCATCGCGCCAAGCGCCGGGTTCGAGCCTGAGGTAGTGGACTTTATGGTTGCGTTCGAAAGTTGGCACGCCTTTACCTGGCACCGTTTCCAAAACGATGGCGCGCGGCCGGTCCCCCGGGGGCGAGTCAGTGGGCAGAGCCTGGAGGAGCTGGGCATGGTCATGGCCGTCCACCCGCAAAGCGTCGAAGCCGAAGGCCTTGAAGCGCTCGACCACGGGCTCCACGACCATTACATCGGAGGTGGCGCCGTCGGCCTGGATGTGGTTGTTGTCGATGATGACGGTCAGGTTGCCGACCCGGAAGTGGCTAGCTGACATGGCCGCTTCCCACACTTGGCCCTCCTGAAGCTCCCCGTCCGAGACGAGGCAGTAGACCCTGGCGCCGGTGGCTCGCAGGCGTTCGCCGAGCGCCATGCCGACCGCCTGCGAGAGGCCCTGGCCGAGGGAGCCACCCGTTATCTCGAAACCCGGTGTGCCTTCGAGAGGGCTCTCCTCGATCCTGGACCCCGGCTGTCCATACGTGTTGAGCTCGTCCTGGTCGTACGTGCCGACCTCGCCCAGGATGGCAAACAGGGCGATGGCGCTGTGGCCGGTGGACAACACGAAGCGGTCGCGGTACGTGCCGTCGGGCCGTCGACTCATTACACGAAAAAAGAGATGGGCCATGACGTCCGCCAGCGCCAGCCCCTGCCCGGCGTAACCTTGGCCCCGGCCCGCGCACATTTGGAGGACGCGCATTCTGGCTCGCCGGGCGACCGCCACCAGCTCATCCGTGCCCGGCACCTGGTTGTCCGCCTCCGGGGGCGGGGCGGTCGAGTTAGTAGGGTTGGTCGGGTTGGTCGGGTTGGTAGAAGTGGCCGGGGTCGGCATTTCAGCGGGCCTCCATGAGTTCGGTTGCCAGTCGGGCCAGCGCCGCGGCGTCGAGGCCGAGCTGGGCCCGGAGGAAGTCGAGCGGGCCCGCTTGTCCCCACGAGTCGGGTACGCCCCGACGAGTGACCCGGCACGTGGCGCCTCTTTCGGCCACGGCCTCGCAGACGGCGGAACCGAGGCCACCAATTATGGAATGGTTCTCCACCGTTATTACCGCGTCGAAACGTGCAGCGAACGCAGCCACCGTCTCGGCGTCGAAGGGTTTCAGGGTGGGGACGTGCAATATGGCCGCCGGGTGGCCACTCTCAGTAAGAAGGTCGGCTGCCTCCAGAGCCCAAACGGTCCCCAGGCCGCTACCGATTAAGCCGATCTCGCCTTCCCCTCGGAGGAGCCGAGTGGCGCCGACGCTGAACCCCTCCGTCGGCGGCAACAGGGCAGGCACCTGCCCGCGCAACCCGCGCAGGTACACGGGCCCGGCGACATCGACGGCCGCCCGCAAGGCGGCCGAAAGCTCGGTGGCGTCCATGGGGTCGATGACGGTCATCCCGGGGACGGCCCGCATGATAGCCAGGTCGTCGTTACCCTGGTGGCTGGCCCGGAACGGCGTGGTAATGCCCGGGAGGAAGGCAGCTATTACCGCGGTCTGGTGCCCGGTAGAGAGTGCCATCTGCACCTGATCGCCAGCCCGGCGGGTGGCGAAAACGCAATACGTGGCGGCCACGGGCAGAAGCCCGGTTTTGGCCAGCCCACCCGCGATGCCCATCATGTTCTGCTCGGCCATGCCCACCTGGAAAAAGCGCTCAGGGAAGGCCTGAGCAAACGGGGCCACGTCGGTGTACTTCGAAAGGTCCGCCGATAAGACGACGAGCTCGGGTCGTTCGTGACCGAGCTCGACGATCGTCTTGGCGAACGGCGCGTCCACAACGGGGGCATTCGCCGGCGCAGCGAGAGCACCGCTCTGGCCACCGGCGGCGGGCACGGTAGTGGTCATTCTGCCGGCTCCTTCACTCTTTTTGTTTGATATTCGAGGATTTCAGGCCGAGCGCTCATTTCGAGCACACGACATCGACGTCGGACCGGCTGAGGAACTCAGCGGACAGCGCGGCGCCTAGCCCCGGGAGCGCCGGCGCGGTTAACTCGCCATGCTCGACAGAGAAGGGTTTGTCGAGGACTTCGCGGTAATAACCGTCGATGAAGCCGCGGACGACCTCCACTCCTATGCAATTGGGTTGGGCCGTGGCCAGGTGCAAGTTAGCCAGTGCAGTGACGGGGCCCGTGCAATCGTGGGGGGCAAAGGGCAAATGGTACGTGCTGGCGAGGTCGGAGATGCGTCGCGCCTCGCTGATGCCGCCGGTCCACGCCAGATCGACCAGCACGATGTGGGCGGCCTGTTGGCGTAGGACTTCCCGGAAGGCGAAGCGAGAGATCAACCGTTCGCTCACCGCCTGGGGCACGCGGGTCTCCCGTACTAGCCGGGCCAAGTCCTCACCACTGTCCGGCTGGCAAACATCCTCCGCCCACAGGACCCCGACGGGCTCGACGGCCCGGCAGATCCTGATGGCCATATTGACGTCCCACCGTCCATGCCCTTCTAGGAGCAGCTCGAAGCCAGAGCCGACGCGGTCTCGAGCCGCTTCCAGCACGGCCAACCCGGTAGCGAGGTCGGAGAGGCTGAGGTAACTGCCCACCGGGCCCATTGCGGACCAACCGGCTGGCCCCGTCGACCCTCGCGCCTGTAATTGTGGCGCGAACCTATCCCAGGGCCACACCTTCATCCCGAAAAAGCCCAGATCTCGAAGCTCCGCCGCCAGTTCAGCCGGTTGTTCGAGCGCACGGTCCCAGTCGCGGTGGGGACCCGCGTTGACACACGTATTGTAGGCCGGGACTTTGTGACGGCAGGCGCCTCCCAGGAGCTGGTAAACGGGCAACCCGACCGACTGGCCGAGCGCGTCCCACAACGCCATATCCAGCGCCGAGAGGGCGCGCATCTCCGCACCGGCGAAGCCGAAGAAATTAGTACAAGAGAAAAAGGCCGACCAAAGCTGAGCAATGGCGCCGGCAGGCTCCCCCAGGAACAAGTCGGCCGCCAGATCGTGGACCACCCGCTCCACGGCCCCGGGCAGATAGTAAGTCTCGCCCAGGCCGATAATGCCCTCGGAGGTGTGGACGCGGCCCAGAGCAGGTTTGGTTGCGCCTCCCAGCGGACCGTTTCGATCGCGTCGATGGTCCCGAGGTTGCGTCCTTTTTCCTCCAAGACTGCGGCCGAGCGGACGGGGTCGCTCATCGGGGGCTGGTAAGGCTTCCGAGCACGGCCGGTGCCGTCCGAGCGTGCATGCGCCTGTAGGAGTTAAAGCAGCGAGCCACCGTTGACCTGTAAAACCGTGCCGGTAACGAACGCTGATTCATCGGAGGCCAGAAAGAGGACGCCGTCGGCAATATCGCGGGGGCGGCCGAGCCGTCCCACGAGTGTCCGCGAGGCGGCCGCGGCGCGGTCCGCCTCGGTTGCGGCCTGGAGGGCGGGCGTATCGATGGGGCCGGGGGATATGGCGTTCACCCGGATGCCCGCCGGTGAGACTTCGCGGGCGAGCGATTTCGTAAACCCGATTATGCCGGCCTTGGCCGCAGCATAAACAGCCGCGGGGCGGATCGAACCATATTCGCCGGCGGTGGAGGCGAAATTGACAATCGAGCCTGACCGCACCTCCAGCATGCCCGGCAGGACCGACCGGCAGGCGACGAGCGCTGTCAGCAGGTTGGCCGAAATTACCTCGGACCAGTCGGGGGGTTTTGAGTCGGCAAAATCGGCTATCTTAAACAGGCCGGCCACGTTGACGAGTACGTCTACCCGGCCGAGCACCTCGTTCACCTCGGCCACCAGCCCCGAGAAGTCTTCCATGTCGGTGGCATCGGACGCCCGGCCCCAAACCCGGGTGGCTCCGCTACTGAGTTCGGCCAACAGTGTTCCCAAGGGCTCGGCAGCCACGTCGGTCACCGCCAGGCGAGCGCCCTGCGACGCCAGCAACCGGCTGACCTCACGCCCGATGGTCCCGGCCGCCCCGGTCACGAGCACCACCCGGTCTTTTAGTCGCAACGTCGCCCCCTTCTTACTCACCGGTAGCTGGAACAGTACCCACAACTCTACGTGGACAACGGCACAGGGTCAATCCAAGTGGCCTGGCCACTTGGTCGCGACCTCGGCCCCGCGTTTCGGCGCTCATATCCTATTTCCGGTCCGAGGCGAGGGCGTCCGGGGGCGGGTGTTGGCCTTCACCACCTGCTCGGGGAACACTCGTCTCGACTCCCGGAGATGGGCGAGCATGGCGCGGCGAGCAGCGGCGGGGTCGCGTCTTTTGATGGCGCGAAGCACCTTGGTGTGAGCTGCGATCCCTTGCGAAACTGCATCCGGCGCGCTGTGGCTCTCGAACATCCCCTTCACTATGAGGGTGGCCAGAGGCGCAAGGAGGGTGGGCAATAACGGGTTGAACGTCGCTCGGGCCACGGCGACGTGGAAGCCCACGTCCGCCGCCGTATAAGCCGCCGCGTCGTCGGCGCTTTCGATCATCGTGGTGAGGAGCCGGTCCAAGGTGGCCAGCGACTCCCGCGTGGCTCGCTGGGCGGCCAGCTCCGCCGCCACCACTTCGATGGCTTGACGCGCCTCGTAAAGGTGGTCCGCGGTGGGGCCGGGGCCTGGCGCGGCCAGCAGCAATTGATGGCCGAATGCATCCGCCAGGTCTGTTTCGGTCGGGTGCCGTACGAACGTGCCTCGGCCGCTTTCGGTCTGGACGAAACCTTCAGCTCGCAGTTCGGCAAGGGCTTCTCGCAGTAACGGCCGGCTTACGCCGAACTGACCGGCCATTTTCGCTTCGGTGGGAAGTCGTTGGCCGACCAAAAGACGTCCTGAGGTTATCTCGCTCCTTACCTCAGCGACAAGCTTGTCAACCAGCGTTGCCCTCTTGATCGGCAACAGCTGCACCGTAGTGATAGCCTCCAAACCTCCTGAACGTTGGTCGCGCGCAGATTACCTTACGAGTGCCGATGAAAAGCACTATGTGCCATCATCGGTGGATCCCCCGCCACGGAGCGAAGGCAAAGCGTTGACCACGTCCCCATAGTCGTCGCGCCCCTGAAACGCCCACGACTACGGCGACGATGAGCCCGAAGGCGACGTCACTGGCGGCCTGTCCCAGACTGTAGGCGGCGAAGAGGTAGCCAAGCAGCGTGAGGGTCAGGGCGCCCCCGATGACGCCTACGTAACTCCCTTGCCCGCCGTAGATGGACACGCCACCGATGACGGCGGCGGCGACGGAGGTGAACAGGTACGGGTCACCCATCCCGAGGTAACTCTCGCCTACGTACCCGCACAGCAATATGCCCGCGAATGTGGCCAGCAAACTGTCGAATGTATAAGCCGTGATGATGATCTGCTTGACCCGGAGACCGGCGAACAAAGACGCCGTCCTGCCGCTCCCGGTAGCGTAGAGGCGGGCTCCGAGCGTGCTCCTCCCCAAGACCACCACGGCCAAGACGGCGATAATGCCCCAGGCGATGAGGACATTGGGCACCGCCAGCGTTGAGCCGCTCCCTAGCGTGCGGACCCAGTTGGGCGCGTTGAGGAAACCCTGCCCGTTTGTAAGTACTTGCACCAGCCCCTCGACGAGGCCGTTCATCCCGAGGGTCATAATAATAGGAGAAATGCCGACCACCGCTACCCCGAAGCCGTTTACGAGCCCGACTGCTAAACCGCAACCAAGGGTAGCCGCCAGGCCACCGATCGATTGGAGTGCGCCGGCGTGAGGGAAATAGGCGATGAGGACTGCGCCCATGTTCATCGTCCACGGAAGGGAGAGGTCGACGCCGCCGAGCGTCAAGACGAGTTGTTGGGAAAGGGCCAGGACACCCAGGACGCTGGCAAGGACGAAAACCGACTCGATCTTGCCGCCGCTGAAAAATGCCGGGGACTTCGCCGCCGTGACCAGGTAAATGAGCACGGCCAACCCGTAGACGAGGTATACGGTATGCGACGGCCCGTCAGCGCGCACCCACGACAGCTTCGCCCTTCGGGACAACGGTAAGACTGGTGCCGGCGGCCCTGCTGCCTGCTCGGCTACAACCATTGGGCTGCCAACCGTGAAGTTGTCCATCGGTCGATGGTTACGCCGATGCCTACGATGAGCACGGTGGCCAGGCCGGTGAAGAAGGCCTCGTAAAACGGAGTGACGTGGGCGGCGAACAAGACGCTCGAGAGTACGGTCAGGATGAACGCGCCCACCACGCTCCCGGGCACGCCACCCCTACCGCCGAAGACCGACGTCCCTCCTATGACGGCGGCAGCGATCCCTGGTAGCAGATAGTTAGCTCCTTCGATGGGGTCCCCGGAACTAAGCAAGGCGGCAAAGCAGAGCCCACCGATAGCCGCGATGCCACCGCAGGCGATGTAAGCGCCCATAACGACGCGTCTGTCACGGATGCCATTCGTCCGGGCGGCCTGGCGATCGGCCCCGACGGCGTAAATCCAACGAAACGCGCGCACGTGCCGACCAATTACGTACAGGACGATAATGCCTGCAATGATCAACATGGAGTTGGGGACATAACGTAACGAGGTGCCCATCACGGCGGAGGAAAAGCCGGTCGGGATCGTCCCGCCCGGGCTGCCGAGCACACCGAGAGCGAGGCCCTGGACGACCTCCAGCGTGGCCAGCGTGGCGATGAAAGCCGAGATGCGCAAGTACTCTATGAGCACCGCATTGACCAAGCCCACGAGGCAACCAACGGCCACGGCCACGAAGCTCCAAAGAACCATGGAACCCACTGAACTTTGCATCGTCGTCGCCACAATGACGCTCACCAGACTGATGACGACGCCTACTGAGAGGTCGATACCACCTCCGATGAGGACCACGGTTTCGGCAGTGGCGGCCATGACGAGGGGCAGAGCCGTGTTGGACAGGGACACGAAAGTCCCGTCAGCCAACGCAGGGGGGTCGAGGACGAAGTAGGCGACGAGCATCCCGAACAGGATGAGCACCGAAGTGGCAACGGCAAGGTGCTTAGTAAGCCCTGGTGCGTCGAAAAGGCGGCCACTAACTGACGTCACAAGGCTTCGCTTTGCAGAATGGCCTGGCGCGAGGCAACTCCGGCCGGCTCAGCAGCGCCAGGCCCAAACGCGGCGCTCAGCACGTCCGCCTCCGAGATCCCCGGCACGCGTAGCTCCGCCCGCAACTGGCCTTCGACCATGACGTACACGCGATGGCTGAGGTTGACAAGCTCGCTGATGTCGGTGGTGTAGAGCAAGATGCCGACGCCACTGGCCGCAAGGTCCGCCAACAGATGGTAAATCTGGACTTTGGTCCCAATGTCGACCCCGCGGGTTATGTCGTAAAGAACCAGCATCCTCGGGCTTTCGAGCAACCACTTGGCTATCACTACCTTTTGCTGGTTGCCGCCGCTCAGCACGCTCACCAGCCTGGTGTAATCGTCTGTCGAGAGCGCCAGCTCGTGTGCCTTCTCGTCAATCGCCACCCCTAGCTTGAGCCGCTTGAGGAACGACCACGTGCTGAAGCTGTGGAGCCACGGCAGGGCGATGTTGAACGAAATGGAGTTGCGCTGCAACAACCCTTCGCTGGCCCGGTCGGCAGGGACGAAGCCGACGCCGAGGTCGCGCATCCGTCGGGGGCTCCAGTGCCGGAGCGGCCGCGTCTGCCCGACCGTTATGGCACCGCTGGCCCGGGCGAGACCGTAAAGGCATAGCAATAGCTGGTGCTGGCCCTGGCCGTCCAGCCCCCCGAGACCGACGATCTCTCCCGCTCCCACGTACAAGCTGACGTCACGGGGCCAACGTTGCCCACTCAGGTGCTCGACACGGAGCATCTGTTCTTCGTGTGGGGGCCTAAGTTGGGGGAACCTGACGTCGATCTCCCTGCCGCTCATGGCCGTAATGAGCTCGCCCGGGGTGGCTGCAGTCCGCGTGACGTCAAGCACGACACGTCCATTTCGCAGGACCGTGATTTCGTCCGCAATGGCGGTTATCTCTGCCATGCGGTGAGAGATGAACGCCACCGCCACCCCGTTCTCGCACCACCGCCGGACCTGGTCGAACAACCATCCGACCATGTGCTCACCCAGCGTCGAGGTCGGCTCGTCGAGGATCAGGACGGACGGTGAATCTTTAACAGCCTTGGCGATCTCGACAAGATGGCGTTGTGAAGGGGAGAGCTGGCGGACCGAAACGTCCGGCCTTACGCCGACGATGCCGAGCTCGTCGAGCAACTGGGCCGCGGTGTTGTTTAGCTGGCGCAACGCGACCAGGCCGAAGCGCGAGGTAATCTCACGGCGTAAAAAGATATTCTCGGCCACACTGAGCTCACTGACGAGGCTCAGCTCTTGATGCACAACCGCGATCCCGGCAGAACGCGCCTCGAGCGGCGTCCGCCAGGCGACCTCTTCGCCCCGGAACCTAATCGACCCGGCGTCGGGTCTGTGCACTCCGGCCAGTATTCTGATCAAGGTGCTCTTGCCGGCACCGTTCTCGCCCAGAATGGCGCGAGTCTCACCTCCGTACAAGCTCAGGCTAACTTCGCTGAGCGCGACCGTGGCGCCGAAACGCTTACTGATGCCGCGGCACTCGAGCGTAGGTTGTCCCCGCTGAGGGCCGGCGTCGGTGATCTCAGGCACGGTCTTGTCCGCCGGTCTTCCCAAGACACCAAGGTTATCGGATCAACCCCAAACCAGAGCGACTACATAGCGGTTTCCACTTGTTTCAGCGTGAAGCTGAAGCCAGGGGGCTCATACGGGAACGAGAACTCAGCTGAAATCCCCGGTATCGCCGTCTGACCCTTGACGTCGAGCTT
Organism: uncultured Acidimicrobiaceae bacterium; assembly: GCA_963807395.1. Lineage (GTDB taxonomy): Bacteria > Actinomycetota > Acidimicrobiia > Acidimicrobiales > Palsa-688 > Fen-671. The sequence goes on along the minus strand of CAWEBW010000016.1, from coordinate 840,057 downwards.
GTACGATACCGCCCCCCAACCGGGAGTGGTGAAGGTGCTCGGCAACTTCAGAAGGTTGGGGTACTCGTACTGTGTGATAGGGAAGGAATAGTTCTTGGGTACGTGCTTCCCTTCGAGGACATTTATGGCTTCTTGCAGCCCGGTGACGCTCATATATATCGGGTTGCTGACGGTGGTCATCTTCAGCCCGGGGTGAAGAAATGGGTCCAGCATGAAGTTGTTGAACGCGAACCCCGTGATCGGGACCAGCGGCCGGTTAGCCTTCAAGAACGCCTGTAGCACCCCGTCGGCGCCGCCCTCGTTCCAGACACCATTGATCACCGGGTGCGTGGCGAGCACGCTGGCCATGCCAGCCTCCGAGGGGGCGTCGGCCCATTGGCCGTCGAACTGGTCAACAATATGGATCCCGGGGAACTTCTTGAAGGCCATGAAGGCGCCTGCGTTTTCCTGGTCGGCCCCGCCCGTGCCCGTGATGCCCTCGTCCATGACCACGTTGCCCTTACCGTGGAGCTCCTCTGCCAGCCACAGTCCCGAGGTGTACCCCGTTTCAACCAGGTTGGTACCTATGTGGTACACCTCGTTGGAGGTCGTGGGGCTATCGATCGAAAAGACCGGGATGCCCGCGCTCACCGCTTGGTTCATGACGCCGTTGAGGGCGGTCGGACTGTTGGCGTCGATGATTATGGCGCTCACATGAGCAGCGATCATGGAATCGACTGACTGTATCTGCCCGGCGACCGTGTTGGCCGCGTTGACGATGCTGAAGTGGACCTGATGGTTGAGGGGAGCCGTTTGGGCCGCGAGCTTGACCACGGCCTGCATTTCGAGACGCCATCCATTATCAAGTGACGTGTTGCTGAGGTCGATCGTCCACGGCCCTTTGCTAGTGGAAGGTAGGCGCGACATTGCGCCTGCGGGGGCGGCGCCTACCAGCAGAGCACTAGCAGTGAGGCCGACGGCGGCCGTGGTCGCGACCACCTGACGCGATTTGGACGACGACTTACGTTTGCTGTTTTTCATGTTACCCCCATTGTTATTGACGGCCGAAGAACCCCCCGGACCATCCTCGTGGCCTCTTCCCGGACGTAGTCACTCTAGACAGGATCAGCCAAGTGGTCAAGCCACTTGATTGTTGGCGTTTGAGTAAGCGTTTCTCTACTGGCCCGCTGAGGGCGTCACACCATGACGGCGACGCCGTGCGCTCGGGCCACCGCCCTGGGATTGGCAGGGCTCCAGGTCGAGCCTCTTGGGGCCCGGAGCGGGCCGAGCGAGGTCGAACTATTGACAAGTGGCCAGGCCACCTGATTACATTTTCGGAGCGCCAGCAGTGCTTCTGGCGTGGGCCGGCTGAGTGGGCCCGACTGAGGGGGCCATGCCGAGGGGGCCACATCGAAGGGGCCACGCCGAGGGGGCCATGCCGAGGGGAATTGTCCGTGAAGATCGTCGAGATCGAGACCTACCCAGTTGGTGCCGGCTGGAAGAACTGGTTGTTTGTCAGGGTCCTTACCGACGAGGGCGTGTACGGAGTGGGGGAGGCGACGCTCAACGGCTTCGGCCGCACCTGCGAGGCCGCGGTGCACGAGCTGGCGAACCTGGTGATCGGCAGCGACCCTCGGCAGGTGCGCGCTATCGTGGCGCAACTTTACGACCGGGTCTCCAACGAGGGTGGCCACGTCCATCGCACCGCAATGGCTGGCATCGAGGTGGCTTGCTGGGACATCCTCGGCAAATCGCTCGGGGTGCCGGTACATCAGCTGTTCGGCGGTCGACTGCGTGAGAGCGTGCCTTGCTACGCCAATGGGTGGTACCGGGAGGGCAATACACCGGAGGCGTTTGTCAGCGCCAGCAAGTCGGTCGTCCAGCGCGGCTTTCGGGCACTGAAGTTCGACCCGCTCGGCACCGCCAGGGGTTTCTTCGCGCCAGGCGAGTTGGCCCGTTCGCGCCACCTCATTGCCGCCGTCCGTACTGCTGTGGGGCCCGACATCGGCATCCTGATCGACCTGCACGCTCGGCTGGCGCCCTCCGAGGCCGTGGCCTTCATCGAAGCCTGCCGCGAGCTCGACGTGTTCTGGTGGGAGGAACCGGCAACACGGGAAAGGGAGGAGCCTACAGGCGTGGTTGCTTCCAGGACGAGCGGGCGCATCGCCTCTGGTGAGAACTTCCACACCGTGGGCCAGTTCCTGACCCTCCTCAAAAGCGGGGATGTTTCGATCTTTCAGCCCGAACCAATGTCGCTCGGGGGGTTCCTGCCCACGCTCGCCGTGGGTGCTATGGCTGCCGCCGACGGGGCCTGGGTGGCACCTCACCAAAGTGGCGGCCCAATAGCGACGGCCGTATGCCTCCAACTGGGTGCCTGCCTGCCGAATTTCCTGGTCCAGGAACACTTCGACCCCTTCAACGAGCCCTGGGCGCGCCAGCTGGTTACCTGGGTGCCTGAGCTCGACCCGGCCACCGGGGAGCTGTCCCTCCCGGACGAGCCGGGCCTCGGCGTAGATCTCGACCTGGACGTCGTCCGTGCTCATCCATACGACCCGGACGCCTTTTTGGACATCACCGCACCTGGTTGGGAACGGCGCCTTGGGAGCCGCGAACGGCCGGCCAAAGGTGGGCGTTGAGCTCGCCCGGCGACCGGCCATGACCGGGAGCGACGGTGCCGCGACCGGCTCGCGCCCTGACGCCACCATCGGGTCGGCGCAAGCTACGCTCAGGCTCCCGCCTGTGGCACGCGAATTTCCCACTCTCAAAAGAACTTCGGTCAGCCTGGAGGCAGCCGAGGCGATCAAGGCGCTCATCGTTTCCGGCGAGCTGGGCTCTGGTGATGCCCTCCCGCCCGAACGCCACCTGGCGGCCATGCTCGGCATTAGCCGGCCCTCCGTGCGAGAAGCCTTGAGAGTGCTCACCGCGATGAATGTGGTGGAGCCCCGGCACGGGGGCGGCACGTACGTCACGTCGCTCGACCCGACGCTGCTGGCTCGGCCGATCAATTTCTTGTTGCAAGTCGAACCGCGTACCTTCCTGCACTTGTTCGAAGTGCGCCAGGTGCTGGAGGTCTCCGCCGCCCAGTTGGCGGCGCCGAAGATGACCGATGACGTGGTGGCTGAGCTGGAGACGCTGGCCGACGAAGCGGCGGGCGCCCTCAGGCAGCCCAACCGGTATTCCGAGCTCGACTTCCGGCTGCATACCAAGATCGTCGAGGCCGTCGGTAACCCGATCTATATCAGCCTGTACGAGAGCATTTCCGACCTTCTGCTCGAAAGTAGGCGCCGGACGGCGCGTGTAGCAGCCGTCCGGCGGCGGGCGCACCTGGACCACGTGGCGATCGTAAGCGCGCTGCGGGAACGAGACGCCGGAGCCGCGGGGCGTGCCATGCAAGACCATCTGGAGGGCATGCGGCGGGTGCTTGAAGAGATGCTAAGCGCGGATGACCGCCCGTGACCCCTCAGATGTGCGGTCCCGGCCGCCTATTACGAGCCCGCCCCTTCCATTACTGTTCATTCCGTTTCCGAATTGTCCTTTTGTTAGCCCGCCAGGGTGCCACCGACAAACAGCCGACATAAAGAAGGGAGAGAGCTTCGACCCGGATCCTTGGCGTGCTTAGCGGCCTCTCACGAGGCCCAAGCGAGGGACCACTCGGCTCGAGAACGGTCCCGACCGGCAAAGGCCGAACCAACATAACCAGAAGACGACCAGAAAACGAAAAAGAGACAAGACAGAGGAGGAAAAATGATCAGACGAACCTGTCGGCTGGGAGCGCTGGCGCTCGCCACCGGCGCTGTCCTGGCCGCGGGCATGGCCCCGGCCGTTGCGGCCCCGAAAACGGCGTCACTCCGCCTGCACGACGCCGCTTCACCCCCGTACACGATCTATTTGTCGAACAACTTCGTCGGCAATGACTGGCGGGTGCAGATGGAAAAGGAGGCCACCGTGGCCGCCGGGCTGGCCCCCTTTAAGGGAAAGGTGAAGCTCACCATCACCAACGCCCAAAACACGGTGCCGGCCCAGATCAGCTCGCTGCAGGCGATCGTGGCCCGGAAACCAGACGCCATCCTGATCGACGCCGGCTCGCCCACGGCACTTAATCCCGTGATCAACCAGGCCTGCAAGCAGGGCATCGTGGTGGTTAATTTCGACCAGGTGGTGACCGACCCCTGCGCCTACAAGATATTCTCGAACTTCATCGCCGGGGAGGAGCTGAGCGCTAAGTGGCTGGCGTCAGTGCTCCACGGCAAAGGCAGTGTGTTCGAAGACACCGGCCTGGCCGGCGCGCCGATAAGCGCCACGATCTCCGGCGCGTGGGCCACCGTGCTTAAGAGCTACCCCGGCATTAAGGTGGTCGGGACCTATCAAGGCCAGTACGCTCTCGGCCCTGAGCAAGAAGGCGTGGCCAGCCTGTTGGCTGCGCACCCAAATGTAAATGCGATCCTCACCCAGGGTTACTGCACGGGTGCCATCAAGGCTCTCCAGGCCGCCGGCAAGCCGCTGGTACCGATGCTGTGCCAAGCGTACAACCAGACGTTCGTGGCCTTGGCCAAGGATAAGGGCGCGTCGGGCTTCATAATGGCCAACCCGGCCTGGCTCTCGGTGCTTGCCATGCAGGCCGCGGTGAAGGTGTTGCAAGGGCAGTCCGTCCCGAAGTCCGACGAGCTGGTGCCGCCCTGCTTCTATAAGGGTGGTTCCTCTCCGGCAGGGGCGAAGTGCCAGGCGATCGCGGTGGGGGTAAATGCATTCCCATCGCTTTCCCCTGACCTGACCCTCCCACCTAGCCCTCCGTTCATGAGCATTCAGGCATCACAAGTTGTCCCCTGATAAACGGGTTGAAAGCTAACCGCTACTAATGGGACCGCCGGTCCCCGGGACTGGCACTTGAGGTTGGCCGGATGCCGGCGTCAGGATGTTGATCACAGCACCCGCCGGTGTCCGGCGACCTGAAGAGAAAAGAGATGAGCACAGAAGACCCGCAGGTGCACCCTCAGCCCGACCGACGCGCCCGAGGGGCGCCAGGCTACCAGCCCGAACCCGGTGAGCTTGTCGAGCCCGCCAGCAAGCCTTCAGCGGGCCCCGGGGCCGCGCCCGGGCTCTTGGCCGTGAGGGGTTTGAGCAAGGCGTTCGCCGGAGTTCATGCCCTTTCCGATGTGAGCTTCGACCTCAACAGCGGCGAAGTGCACGCGCTGCTAGGAGAGAACGGGGCGGGGAAATCAACGCTGGTTAAATGTATCTCTGGCGTCATCCGGGCCGACCAGGGCGAGGTCTTCCTGCGGGGCAAACGGTTCGAGCCTGGGGACCCGGACGAGTCGTCGCGAAAAGGGGTCGGGGTCGTCTTCCAAGAGTTGCCCCTCATCCCCGACCTCTCGGTTATGGAGAACATCTACTTCAACCGTCAACCGCTTTCGCCACTGGGGACCATCCGGAGGCGGCGCTTGCGGGCGCAGGCCGAAGAACTGTTCTCCGACCTAAACCTCAAAGGGATAGACCCCACCCGGCCGGTCCGTGAGCTTTCGGTGGCGGCACGTCAGTTCGTCGCCATCGCAAAGGTCTTGGCCGATGACCCCGCCGTCGTAGTGCTGGACGAAGCCACCTCGGCGTTGGGGCCGGCGGAGGTGACCTGGCTGCTCGAACGGGCTTCGGCACTGGCGTCGCGGGGCAAGGGGATCATCTTTATCTCGCACCGGTTGGCGGAGGTCCAGGATGTGAGCGACCGCGTCACCGTGCTCCGCAACGGTCAGATGGTGGGGACGTGGGACCGAGGAGCAGCGTCTACGGACGACCTCGTCTCAGCCATGCTGGGGCGTAGCCTCGAACAGCTCTACCCGGTCAGGGCGCCTGAGCCACGGCCTCGTATAGTCCTCAGCGTCCGAGAGCTCTCTTCTGGACGAAGGCTCCGTAACGCCAACCTGGAAGTCCACGAAGGAGAAATCCTCGGTGTCGCCGGGCTCGAGGGCCAGGGCCAGCTCGAGCTGTTCCTCAGCCTGTACGGCATTATCAGGGCGCGCGGTTCGATCGAGGTCGATGGTGTCCGGCGTCATATCCGCTCACCCCGCGATGCGCTGAAGGCGGGTATTGGCCTGGCGCTGGTACCGGAAGACCGCAAAACTGAGGGGATCCTCCCGACCTTGAGCGTGCGCGAAAACCTGTCGCTCCCCGTGCTCGAGAAGCTGCACCGGTACGGCCTCGTGCGCCGGAACGATGAACGTTCCCTCGTTGCCCCGGTCGTCCGGGACCTGAAGATCGGCCGGGGAGATGCCGAACAGGCCGCAGCCAGCTTGTCGGGCGGCAACCAGCAAAAGGTGGTAGTGGGGAAGTTCTTGTTGACCGGGGCGCGACTGCTGCTCCTTTACGACCTGGCCCGGGGCGTCGACGTCGGCACCAAGGCAGAAATCTTCAAGATGGTGCAGACGTTGGCCGGTGAGGGCTACGGTTTCCTCTTCTATTCGAGCGACGTCACCGAGTTGGCCAATGTCCCGCACCGCGTCGTGGTTATGTTCGACGGGCGAGTGACGGCCGAGTTCAGGGCAGGGACGTTCAGCCAGGAACAGCTCGTGGCCGCCATGGTCGGCCAGGAGCTGACCGCAGAGGGCGCCGATGAACGAGACGTGGCTGGCGCGCTGCCCCCCGCCGGCATGGCCGCCGCGTCTGAGGTTGGCCACCAGGGCGAGCCAGATCCCCGGACACCTTTGAGGGCGGAGAGAGACCAGGGCTCCCAGTTACAGAGGTTTGCGAGGTGATCGACGGCTACGACGCCCCCGGGAAGGCTCGGCCCGGGCTGGCTGAGCACGGTCCCAGATGGTCGTTCTCCGAACTCACAGGTCGGGTCCGCAGCAGCGATATCCGTCCCCTCACCGCCTGGGCTCTTGCTCTGGCCCTTTTCTTCACTTACGCCGCCCTCCAGCCGGGGGTGATCAGTCGAGAACAAATAGGCACCCTTTGTGCCGACACCCTCCCACTGGCGGCCGTCGCCTTGGGCGAGGGCATCGTGATCCTCACCGCCGGCATCGACCTCTCAGTCGGTGGGGTCCTATCCCTGGGGACGGCGCTGGCAGCCACTCATTTCACCAACGGCTCGACGACCTTGTTGTGGAGCATCGTTATCCTGGCCATCGGTGTGAGCGCGGGGGCGTTCAACGGTTTGCTCGTGGGCCGTCTCCGACTTCAGCCATTTATCGTCACCCTGGCGACGTGGTCGATTTTCGACGGGATCGCCTTGCAGGTGCTGCCTACCCAGGGCGGCTCGGTGCCGACGTCGTTTTCGAACTGGATCGACGAGACCACATTCGGCGTGCCCAACCCGGTCTGGGCGCTCATCGCTATGGCCGCAGTATGGCTCTGGTTCAAGCGGACCAGGCTGGCTCGCAAGATTTACGCTATTGGTTCTGATAGCGAGGGCGCCCGCGTCGCCGGGGTCCATCGGCCCCGGACACTGCTGGCCACGTACGCCATTTCAGGGTTTTGCGCCGCCGTAGCCGCCCTTTTCTATGCCATGCTGACGGCCTCAGGGGATCCCACCGCCGGCGATGGCCTCATCCTGCCGGCCGTGGCGGCCGCGGTTATCGGCGGCACCAGCCTGTTCGGTGGGCAGGGCGGTTTTATCGGCACTATTGCGGGAGCATTGATATTGACCCTGCTGGGTGACGTCATATTCGTCTTCAACTTGCCCTCTTATTGGACCGTCTTCGCCGATGGGTTCTTGTTGATCGTGGCCGTGTTGCTGGGTGGCGGCCTCCAGGCGCTACAGGCTCGGGCGGCACGTAGATGAACCCGGCCCAGAGCAGACAGTCCCGGGGCCAACAGGCCCACTACCAGCTGGCCCAGGGGCGGGCGGAATACGCCCGGCCCCGCTGCGGTCCGTCTTGGAAAGGAACCGAGCCGTAATCCTGGCTTACGTCCTCGTCATTGTGCTCGCCGTCTTCGGCGAGATCGTGGCGACAGGGTTCCTCAGCGTTTCACATATAGACCAACTGCTGATCGAGGCGTCCTTTATAGCTTTGGTCGCCGTCGGCCAGACCTTTGTCATCTTGAGCGGCGGCGTCGACCTGTCCATCCCGTGGGTGCTGAACGCCTCGGCCGTGCTCCTCACCATTTGGTCGAACGGCAGCAATTCCAGGACACTCTGGCTTTTTCCGGTCCTTTTGGCAGGCGGCGGCGTCGTCGGGGCCCTGAACGGCATCGGCGTTGCTTTCCTCAAAATCCCGCCCATTATAATGACCCTCGGCATGTCCTCGATGGTCGAGGGCGGGCTGCTCCTCTACACCAACGGCGGCTCAGGCGGCAACGCCCCTACCGGGATCGTGTACCTGGCCACCCACCGCTGGGGGTCGGTACCCGTGGTCGGCCTGGTCTGGATCAGCGTGCTCGCGGTGGCCACGTTGGTCCTGAGTGCCACGCCCTTTGGCCGCCGGTTGTACGCCACCGGCCTCAACCGGCGCGTGGCTGAGTTCGCCGGCGTGAACGTGCGCGGCATCACGGTCGCCGTGTACGTCATCAGTGGTGTCGCCGCCGCCTTGGCCGGCATCGTCTTGTCGGGTTACGTGGGCGAGTCGTACCTCGGGATGGGCGACCCGTACCTCTTCGCTTCCGTCGCTGCCGTCGCCATCGGCGGGGCCTCCATCCTCGGTGGTACAGGCAACTACGTGGGGACCACGGCCGGCGCACTCGTCCTCGCGGTGCTGGCGGCCATATTGCCCATTCTCGGCTTTACGCAAGCAACGCTGGAGATCGTCTACGGCTGCGTCATCCTGATCGCCGTCTCGCTGTCGTCCCTGCGCCTCTCGGGAAAGCGAGCGCTGGACTAGGGGGATCCAGGACGGGAGGGCGTGCCTCTTGTGAGCGTTCACTCGTGGATGGGAGAGCCGATCGCGACAAGAACGTCCCCGCTGCACGTAGAAGGCCGCCGCCAGCCCGTCGTGGACTACCCTCGAAACGGTCTGGTGGGAGTACCCGGCCAGGCTGACCCCGTCTGCGATCCGAGGAGGCGGTTTGGTGATTGAGAGCGCTAACATTTCGCAGATGACCTCGCCAGCGTACGCCATCGGAGTGGATTTCGGGACAGCCTCGGCGCGTACTTTGCTGCTCGATCTGCGATCGGGTGAAGAGCTGGCCGTCTCCGAACTTGCTTACCCCCACGGCGTGATCGACGACACTTTACCGGGGACGGGTGAAGGCCTTCCAACGGACTGGGCCCTCCACGACCCAGACGACTACAGGTACGTGCTGGAGGCAGGCATCCAGGGCGTGCTGGCCGAACGGCCGGAGGCGACCAGTGCTGTCGTAGGCATCGGCATCGACGCCACCTCGTGCACGGTCTTGCCAGTGACTGCTGACGGCACCCCGCTGTGCGACCTGCCCGCGTGGCGCCCGCGCCCTCATGCGTGGCCAAAGTTGTGGAAGCACCACGCCGCCCAGTACGTAGCCAACCGGCTCAACGAAGTCGCCGGCGAACGCCGCGAAAGGTTCCTGGCCCGCTACGGCGGCCGCATCTCCTCCGAGTGGTACTTCCCGAAGTTGATAGAGATCTGGCTCGAAGACCGGGCTGTGTACGACGCGTCGGCCGCTTTCCTCGAGGTGGCGGACTGGGTCGTGTGGTTCCTGAGCGGCCGCGAACGGCGTTCGGCGTGCCCCGCCGCTTACAAGGCGCTCTGGTCCCCGGTGGACGGCATACCGAGCACGGACTATTTCGAGGCCGCCTATGAAGGGTTTTCTCACCCGGCGGCCAAACTCGGCACCGACTTCCTCCCGCTCGGCAGCAGCGCCGGGCCGCTCCGGCCCGAGTTGGCGCGCAAATGGGGCCTGCCCGAGGGCGTGGCGGTGGCGGTGGGCAACGTCGATTCGTTCGTATCGTTCCCCGGGGCCGGAGCGGAGGGGGCCGGCACGTACGTAATGGTGCTGGGCACGTCGATCTGCGACCTTGTGGTCCACCAGACCGAGATCACCCTCGCCGGGATAACCGGAGTGGCGAAGGACGGCATTGTGCCGGGCCTGTACGGTTATGAGGCCGGGCAGCCGGCGGTGGGGGACATGCTGGGTTGGTTCGGCGACATCCTTTCGCCGTCGGAGGAAAAGGGCGTCACCGACCGGCTTCCCGGCCTCGAGCGGGCTGCCGCCGCTTTAGTGCCCGCCCAGACAGGCCTAGTGGCACTGGACTGGTGGAACGGAAACCGCAGCGTGCTGGCCGATGCCGACTTGTCAGGGGTGATCGCCGGGCTAACCCTGACGACAACGACGGCGGACATCTACCGCGCCTTGCTCGAGTCGATAGCGTTCGGCAACAAGGCGGTGCTCGACAATTTCCGCGACGCGGGGTTCAAGTTGAACGAGATCGTCGCTTGCGGCGGGATCGCCGAAAAGAGCCCTTTGCTCATGCAAATAATCGCAGACGTCTCCGGGACCACCGTGAGGGTGCCGGCCTCGTCCCAAGTGCCCGCCCGGGGTTCGGCTTTGTTCGGTGCGGTGGCGGCGGGCCGACAGGCGAGTGGCTACGGTGCCATCGCGGAGGCGGCCACGGCGTTGCGCCCACCGGAGGGGCCGATTTATACCCCCGAGCCGCAGGCAACTGCGACTTATGGCGAGGTTTACCGGATCTGGAAGGACCTCCACGACACCCTCGGTCGCGCCCAGCCGACTTGGCTCCATGAGCTGAAACGCCTGAAACTCGGGGCTACGCCCGGACCGGGCCTTCCATGACGACGAAGCCATCCCGATGAAGTCACCACCATGAAGTCATCACGATGAAGGAGGGTCAAGTGATAGCCCGCCAACACCCGAAGATCGGCCTGCTCGGAATAATGCAGGAACTGTACGACGACATGATCCCGGGGATCACCGATCATCAAGCCGCTTACGCCAAAGAGTTGGCCAGTTCTCTGTCTGATGTGGCCGATGTCGTGTTCCTGCGGCCGGCTCGTACCCGCGACGACGTCGAAGCCATAACTAAGGAACTACGCGACCAGGGCGTCGACGGGATCATGATCGTCATGCTTACTTATGGCCCGGCCATGCGTACGGTTCGCGCCGTGCTCGAAAACCCCCTCCCTGTGCTACTCGCCAACGTCCAGCCCGAGCGAGAGGTAAAAGACCGCTGGACCATGGATGACCTGACGTACAACCAGGGCATCCACGGAGCGCAGGACCAGGCCAACGCCTTGCTGCGAGCGGGGGTCCCTTTCTCGGTCATCACGGACGACTGGCGCTCCGCCTCCTTCCGGAGTTCGTTCGAGTCCTGGGCCAAAGCGGCCATGACGACGACGGCGCTAAAGAGCGCCAAGATCGCCCTGTTCGGCTACCCGATGAACGGGATGGGGGACGTCCTCTACGAGGCGCCGGCACTTATGCGCCGTATCGGCCCCGTTGTCGTCAATGAAAACCTGGGTGAGCTGTACGCCAAGATGCAAGAAGTAACCGAGGCGGACGTAAACCGAGTTCTGGTTCTCCATCGCGAACGCTTCGCCGTCAGCCCCGACCTGCCGGCCGACCGCCACGCCTACGCGGCGCGCATGGAAGTAGCCCTGCGCTCTATGCTCGAACAAGGTGGTTACGCCGGTTTCTCGGTGCACTTCGAGCCGGTCGGCAAAGACGGCCGCTTCCGCCAGTTACCGCTGCTGGCCGCTTCTGACCTCATGGTCGACGGGTACGGCTACGGCGCCGAAGGTGATACCAATACCGCCGCGCTGATGTGCGCGGGCCACTCCCTTATCGGGGACGCCCACTTTTCCGAAATGTACGCTATGGATTTCGAGCTCGGCTCGGTCCTCATCAGCCACATGGGTGAAGGTAACTGGAAAGTGGCCCGGAAAGACCGGCCCATCAGGTTGATCGACCGTCCTCTTGGTATCGGCGGCCTCGACAACCCGCCTACGGTAGTCTTTTCCGCCCAGCCGGCCCGGCCACCACTGCGTCCCTGGTCCCCCTGGAGGGCGAGGTCTACCGGCTGGTCGCCGGCACCGGTGAGGTGCTGAACACGCCCGAGCTACCACATGTGGAGATGCCTTATTTCCATTTCCGCCCTGATGATGACCTGAGGGACTTCATGAACTCGTGGCTCCACAACGGGGGCACGCATCACTTCTGCACCAACCTGGGCCAGCACGTTCGCCGTTGGCAGTACCTGGCCGAACTACTCGATATCGATTTTGTCGAGATCTAGGCCTCTTTTGCCCCCAGCGGTGACGCGACCAGAGAAGCTGAGACTGTGCTGGAAGATCTGAAATACGCCGTGTTGGCAGCCAACCTCGAGCTGCCTCGAGCGGGGCTGGTGAGGCTTACCTGGGGCAACGTTTCGGGGCGAGACGCCGAAACCGGCTTGGTCGTGATAAAACCGTCGGGGGTACTTTATGCGACTATGAAGGCAGACGACATGGTTGTAGTGGGGCCCGATGGGGGAGTGGTGGAAGGGGGAGCTCCGCCCATCCACCGATACCCCCACTCACCTGGTGCTCTATGAGGATCTGCCCGGGATTGGCGGCGTAGTCCACACCCATTCGACGTGGGCCACCGCATGGGCGCAAGCTGACCGCCCCATCCCCGTAATGGGCACCACTCATGCCGACCTGTCTCACCTGGAGATCCCTGTCACGTCCCCCCTCAGCCCGGAAGAAGTCCAAGCAGGCTACGAAACCGCCACCGGGCGGGCCATCGTAGCCGCCGTCGCGGGCCGCCCCCCGGCCGACGTCCCGGCCGTTCTGGTCAGCGGGCATGGCACTTTTTGCTGGGGACCGGGCCGGAGAAAGCCGTCGAGGCGGCCGTGACGGTGGAGGAGGTGGCCAAGATGGCGTGGCTTACCGTCGGTCTCGCACCGTCAGCTCCGCCTCTGGGCGCTCATATCATCGAGCGCCATTTCTCCCGCAAGCACGGCCCCGGCGCCTATTACGGCCAGGCCTGACATAAATGGGATCCTTTGATAAATGGGGAGCCTTTGATAAATGGGGAGCCTTTGACAAATGAGAGTAGCGCGAGGAGACGCCAAATGAGAGTGGCCAGGCTAAGCGCGCCCGGGGTAGTGGAGCTCCTGGACGAACCACGGCCGGAGCCTCAGGCAGGCGAGAGCTTGGTGCGGGTAGGAGCGGTGGGGCTGTGTGGTTCCGACCTCCACTGGTTCGGCGAGGGCGCCATCGGCGATGCTGTCCTCAGCCGGCCCCTGGTGCTGGGCCATGAGTTTGGGGGGACAGTGGAGGGCGGCCCTCTCGATGGACGCCGGGTCGCCGTCGACCCGGCCGTCCCCGACGGCACGTGCGCCCGGTGCCGCGAAGGCAACCCCAACCTGTGCCCGAACGTTCGCTTTGCCGGGCACGGCACCACTGACGGCGGGCTGCGGGAGTACATCGCCTGGCCGACGGGGCGGCTGCACCCCGTGCCCGACAAATTTGACGACGCCGTCGTGGCCATGCTGGAACCGCTCGGGGTGGCCCTTCATTGCCTCGACCTGGGCCATGTCCACCTGGGCAGCTCAACGGCCGTCGTCGGCTGCGGCCCCATCGGCTTGATGCTGGTCCAGGCTCTACGAGTGGCCGGAGCCACCCGAGTCGTGGCCGTTGAGCCGCTCGAGCACCGACGCGACGCGGCCGCCCGGTCGGGCGCGGACGTCGTCCTCAGTCCGGAGCAGACCGCCGGCCATGAGGGCGAAGTTGATATCGCCTTCGAGGTGGCGGGCACCGACGACGCCGTGGCCACCAGCATGCACCTGGTCCGGGCCGGAGGGCGCTTGGTCCTGGCCGGCATCCCTGACGACGACCGCACCACCTTCCCGGCGGCACTCGCCCGTCGAAAAGGACTGACGATAGCAATGGCCCGGCGCATGAAAGAGGCTTACCCGCGTGCCATTGACCTCGCGGACAAGGGACTGGTAGAGCTGGACTGGCTGGCGTCTAAGTCGTTCGACCTCGCTGACGCGGCGGAGGCGTTCGCCGTTGCCAGCCGTCGCGAGGGCTTGAAGATCCTGGTCCAGGCGAGCTAGGCGCCGCCAAAGAAGTCTTCGTCCCGGCCCAGCAGTGGGCCCGGTAGGCGGCTGATATCAGAACCGTTCGTCATCGGACTGCTCCAGTGCGTACCACGCCTGGGCCGTGCCGCCAAAGACCTGGCTCTCCTCCGACGCCGACATGGACGACGTGAAACGCTCGGCCATGGCCAGCACATCCTCATAACTAGCCGCCAGTAGGCACACGGGCCAATCCGACCCCCACATGACCCGGCTGGGGCCGAACGCGTCCAGGATGACCTCTGCGTACGGGCGGAACTGGCCGACCGACCTGCTGGTGATGGGCCAGGTTTTGGGGTCCGATTCGCTGACGAGGCCGGAAAACTTTACGGCTACGTTGGGCCGCCGGCCTAATTCGGCCATGTGGCTGCTCCACGGCTCGAGTTGGCCGTGGGCAATGTCGGGCTTGGCGCCGTGGTCCAGCACGAAGCGAAGCTCGTCCAGGGCGGCGACGGTGTCAAGCGCCGCCGGGAGCTGGTAGTGGCGGACCAAGAGGTCGTACACCAGGCCCGCATCGGCGACGGCCTGCAAACCCTTTCGCACATCAGGGCGGCACAGCCAGTTGGGGTCGGGCTCCTCCTGCACCCAGTGGCGAACGCCGACGAGGTAGCGCCCGCCCGGAAGTTGTTGCAGGGCCGCCAACCGTTCGGCAATGTCCGGCGCACAGAGGTCGGCCCAGCCCACCACCCCAGCGACCTCCGGTGCGCCGTCGGCCAGCACTAGGAGTTCAGGCGTCTCTTCGGCCACGCAGACGGTCTGCACGACTACGGTCCGGTCGATCTGGTTGGCGGCGAGGCTGGGCCGAAGGTCGCCAAGAAAAAAGGATCGGCGGAGCGGCGGCATGCTGGCGGTCCATGGCTGGTCCCTGACGCTTAGGTCCCACACATGGTGGTGAGCGTCCGCCCGGATAAGCCGATCACGCAGAGAACCAGCTTCGCCCCCGCTGGCCGCCATTTTCAGCTCCCTTTCGGCCGAAGTCGCAACCTGTCCATACCGCCATCTACCGCCAGCCACGTCCCTGTCGTCGAACCCGCCCTCGGCGAGGCCAGGTAAGCGATGGCCTGAGCAACCTCGCCCACGCTCACGAGGCGGCCGTGAGGTTGCCGGGCCGCCAGCGCGGCTCGTTCAGCGTCTGGGTCTGGGGCGGAGGCCAGCAGGCGCCCCACCCAGGGCGTGTCGGCTGTACCCGGGTTGACGGCTGCCACCCGGATGCCTTCGGGCAGCAAGTCTGCGGCCATCGCCAGCGTGAGGGCCAGGACGCCACCCTTGGTCGCCGAGTAGACAGCCCGGTTAGGGATGCCGGTCGTGCCGGCGATGGAACCGACGTTGACTATTACGGCTGAGGTCGAAGCGCGCAGCGCAGGCAGGCACGCTCTTGTCACTCGCACCAACCCGACCACATTGACGTCAAAAACGCGGTGCCACTCCTCGTCGCTGTTTGCTTCCACACCACCCTGGGCGCCGATGCCGGCGCAGTTCACCAGGATGTCCAGGCCACCAAGCCGTTCGATGACACCGGCGACGGCTTCGCGCACCGCAGCGTCGTCAGTAACGTCCGCCTTGGCGTAATCGAGGCCGCCGGGCGGGGCAGCCACGTCGAGCACCGCCACCCGGGCTCCTTCCTCCGCCAACAGCTGGGCGGTGCCGAGCCCGATCCCCGATGCCCCCCCGGTTACCAGGGCTCGCTTGCCCGCGAAGTCTCCATTGCTCATAGTCGGTCAGAATCCTCCTCAGTAGATGGGGGAAAGCGTTCGCCAAACGGGCCCGTCGGGGAATTGGAAAGCGCTCACCGTTCCCGGGCGCAACTCTGCGCCGGAGCCGGGCTGGCTAGGGGCCAGGTAGTGACCCCGGACGACTCGCACCGGGTCGACGAAATGCTCATGGAGGTGGTCCACGAACTCGGTCCAGCGTCCTTCGGTGCTGCCGCTGACGGTCACGTAGTCGAACATAGACAGGTGTTGCACCACCTCGCACAAGCCGACGCCACCGGCATGAGGACAGACCGGCACGCCGAACTTGGCCGCCAGCAAAAGGATGGCCACGTTCTCGTTCACGCCGGCCACTCGACAGGCGTCGATCTGGCACACGCCGATAGCTCGGCTGGCCAGCATCTGCTTGAATACCACCCGGTTAGCCACGTGTTCGCCTGTGGCCACTCGGACCGGCGCGATGGCCCGGGCGATGGTGGCGTGGCCCAGGATGTCGTCGGGGCTGGTCGGCTCTTCGACCCAGTACAAGCCGAAAGGGGCCAAACGGCTTATGTCCGCAATAGCCTGGTCGATGTCCCATACCTGGTTGGCGTCGATTGACAGCCGCACGTCCGGGCCTGCGGAATCCCGCACCAGTTTGACCCGCCTGACGTCATTGTCGATGTTTTGCCCGACCTTCAGCTTCACGTGGGTGAACCCGTCGTCCAGAGCTGCCCGCACGAGGCTGAGGACCTTTTCGTCCGAATAGCCCAGCCAACCCACTGAACTCGTGTAGGCGGGATAGCCCCGGGCCAGCAGCTGCCGCTCGCGGTCCTGCTTCCCGGCCGCCGTCCGGGCCAGCAGCTCCAGCGCTTCGTCGGGCTGGAGGACGTCGCTCAGGTGGCGGAAGTCCACCAGCTCGACAATCTGTTTGGGGCTGAGGTCACTGAGCAGCTTCCAGAGGGGCAGCCGGCAGCGCCGGGCGTAAAGGTCCCACACTGCGTTTACGACCGCCCCAATCGCCATGTGCACGACGCCTTTTTCGGCCCCAGCCACCGGAGCTGGCTGTCGTGGGTGAGGCGGCGCCAAAAGCTGCCCATATCGGAAAGGGTTTCGTCCACATCGAGGCCGATGACGAGCGGTTCGACGGCCCGGATGGCGGCCACCGCCACCTCGTTGCCCCGCCCGATCGTGAAGACAAAACCATGCCCGGCCTCACCGCCGCTGGTGTGGACCACTACGTATGCGGCCGAGTAGTCAGGGTCCTGGTTCATGGCGTCCGAACCATCGAGGGCCGGCGACGTAGGGAACCGTACGTCGGTCACGTCCAAGGGCCCGAAGCGCGTGCTCATGATTCGGCTGCCGCCTCGCCACCGACGAGCCGGGCGAGTATGAGAGCGAACAGGATGACTGCCCCATCCAGCGCCTCGATCCAGTAGTTCGACACGTTCGCCAGGTCCAGGATGTTTTGCACCAACCCGAGCAAGACGACGCCGGTGGCGGCGCCGACCATGTTGCCGCGGCCGCCCTTCAGGCTGACCCCGCCGATGACGGCGGCGGCGAAGACCTCGAAGATAATGCCCTCTCCGTAGCCCTGGGTCCCCGTAACTGCTGAGACCCGGCCCGCTTCCATCAAGCCGCCCAGGGCGGCGAGCACCCCGCCGGCCACGTACACCCCGGTGCGTACCCGGTTCACCTTGATGCCGGCGGCCCGAGCGGCGGCCGGGTTGCCCCCCACTGCGTAGATGGCCCGGCCGGCCCGGTGGTAGCGCAAAAAGAGGCCGACGGCGACGAAGATCACGGCGGTGGCGATGAGCGACACGGGCAGCTGTCCCACATACGCCGCCCCCAGGTAGGAAAACGGCGCCGGCAGGTCCGGGATTGTTTGCCCTTTCACCACCCCGAGTTGCATGCCCGCCAGGAGCACGGTCATCCCCAGCGTGACGATGAAGCCGTTGAGCCGGCCCTTTACGATCAACCAGCCGTTTACCATCCCGATCCCCGCGCCTATCACCAGGCATATCAGGATGCCGAGGTAGGGGCTCAACTCGACACCTTGGCCGTAGGCGGCGACAGGCACGATCAGCCACGCCGCCACCATGGGGGCAAAGCCGTACGTCCCCTCCAGGGACAGGTCTATGCCTCCGACCAGAAGGATCAGGCTTTCGCCTACTACCACTACGCCGAGCGAGGAGATTTGCTGCCCGACGCCGGACATATTGGACACGGTCAGGAATACAGGGCTGACCAGCGCCCCGACGACTATGAGCACGGCCAGGACAGGGAGGAGGGCCGCTTCGCGCAGTAGCGCCATGGCAGTGGCGCTGTGGGAGGTGGCAAACAGGTCAGCGCCCTGCTTCGGGGTCGGCGCGGCGCCAGCCGGCGGCGACGTGCCGGGACTGGGCTCCAGGGATGTCTCTGCGCCCGACGCGCCATGTCCCAACGCGGCAGGCACAACGCCGGGCGAGCCCAGAGCGACGACTTCGCCTCCCAGTGTTGGTTCTTCCACCACTGCTAAGCCTTCTCCACGGCCGCCAACCCCTCCGTCGCCGCCAACAGCGCCTCCCGGTCGAAGGGCGGGTCGGCGAACTCGGTGAACTTTTCGCCCCGCACAAGGACAATGACGCGGTCACATACGGCGAGGTCGCTGAGGTCGTCGGTGGCCAACAGCAGGGCGGCGCCCTGGTTCCTGGCCGCAACGGAAAGGGCTCGAAGCAACAGGGCTTTGGAGGCGACGTCGACGCCGCGCGTGGGGGTGATCGCGACTATTACGGCCGGCTTGCGGATTAACGCTCGGGCCACCGCTACCTTCTGCTGATTGCCCCCTGACAGCTCGGCTACGGCCTGGCGCAAAGACGACGAGACGATGCTCAGCGCTTCTGCGTACGGCCGCGCCGCCGCTTCTCGGCGGGCCGGCGTCACGATCCCGGTGTGCGGCGCCAACTCGTCCAACACTGTCATGGTCACGTTCTCGGCCACCGAGAGATGGGCCACAAAGCCCTCGGCCATCCTGTCTTCGGGCACATAGCCCGCGCCGGCCTTCAAAGCCAGGTCTCTCCGACCCGGGGCCAGAGGCTTGCCGTCGATCAAGACCCGACCCGAGGTCCACGGTTCGACGCCGGCCACGGCTCGGCCTAGGGTCACCACACCCACGCTCAGGAGCCCCGTCACACCGACCTGTTCTCCCGGCGCAATGTGCAGGGAGACGCCCCGCAACGCCCCGCGCTGGGACTCTGCACTTAAGTGCTCTACAGTCAAGCCTTTGTCGTTGCCACCAGCTTGTACCGTCACTCGTACCGGTATTGCGGCCTGCTCCTCGGGTGTAACGCCCCCCACCATCGCCCGGACCATTTCGTCCTTGGTCAGTTGCGCGACCGGGGCGGACAGGACGGCCCGGCCGTCCCGCAGCACCGTCACCTCCTGGCAAATCTCGAACACTTCCTCCAGGTGGTGCGAAATATAAAGGACGGCAAAGCCATTGGCCACCAACTGGCGGACGCGTTGAAACAACCTGACCACTCCGCTCCGCTCCAGAGCCGCCGTCGGTTCGTCCAGCAGCAGGCAGCGGGCGCCGGTGGCCAATGCCCGGGCGATCTCGACCACCTGGCGCTCCTCCACCCGGAGGGCAGAACACTGGGCCTTGGCTGAAATATCGAAGCCCCACTCGTCGAGGATGGCTTGAGTACACGCCCGCAAAAGCTTCCAATCGATAAACCCGCCTCTGGCGTCACGATGACCGAGAAAGACATTTTCGGCCACGCTCAACTGGGGGACGACCATAGAGTGCTGGAACACGACGGCGATCCGCGACCGCCATAAATCCACGTCTTTTAGAGCCGGTGCCGGCTGGCCGTCGAACCGGACCTGGCCCGCGTCCGGGGCTACCAGCCCGCTGAGAATTGAAACCAGTGTGGACTTGCCCGCGCCATTACGTCCCACCAGCCCAACGCATTGACCGTTGGCAATTTGCAAACTGACGCTGCGAAGCGCCCGCGTGCTGCCAAAACTCTTGTTGACGTCTACGGCTTCGACCGCCGGGGCTTCACTGGTCGTCGCACTCATCGGGTCTTCACTTCGTCCCCGTAGGCTCCTCGTTCATACTCCACTAAAAATACTGGCCGCCGGCATGCCCCCGGTGGACTGGAGGCGTGCCGGCGCGTTAGTACCGCTTCCGGGACCCGCTCGCCCGACGACCATGACGTCAAAGCCAAAGATGAAAATGGGTTTGAAGCCGCACGTGGTCCAGTGCGCAGGCAGGAGGATTATTTGTACGTAGTGACTCCTTTGCAGTCACCGCCTTGTGCTTTGCCTAGAACGTTGCCGTACAGCGTGGGGCTGGTCACCGCGGTGGATATCGTTGAGGCCGGCAAGCCGTCCACTGCATGGGCCACTTTGAGCGACGTGGCGCTTTTTGTGACAAAGGGGGCCACGATCGGGTCTCCCAGGTTTTTGTCGCCCAGGTAAGACACGTCGGCCAAACTAGGGGCGCCACCTCCGGCCATGCCCGGGGAAAGCGCCATGCCCTTGGCCGCGTCGAGAGCATACGTGAGGGCGTACTGGGCGTAAAGGTTGGCCGGCTGGGACTGTGACGCGTCCAGCCAACCGCGGCTGATCTCGCACATCTCTGCCGGTACACCGTCGTCGCTCACCATGATCACGTGGTCCGCAGAGCCACCAGCGGGGCCGAAACCCTTCGAGGCCAAGTAGCCGATGATCCCGTAATCCGGGCTATCCCATTGGACGTAGATCGCCTTCAGGTCTTTACCATAAGCGTTGATGGCGTCCTCCGCGTCGGTAACGGCCGTAGCTTGGGTCCAAACGGTAGGGTCTTTCAGGATCTTGACGGCCGGGTCGTTGGCAGCCATGCAAGCGTCGAAAGCGTTAGTGCGGTCGGCGCCATTGGACGAGGTGAGGTCTCCTTCCAGGTCCAGCACGTAGCCCGACTTGACCTTGGAGCTGATGTAGGCGCAGGCGTCTTGGCCGTACAGGACGTTGGACGCCCTCACCACCATGTAGACGTGGCCGGTGCCGACGATCGTGTCCACCGAGACCAGCTTTACGTTGTGCTTGGTGGCGTAGTCGATCGCAGGGCCGAGGCTCGTGGCCGTCTCGGGGTTGACCACCACTGCCTTGGCCCCTTCGTTGACGAGCTCTTCGATCTGTTGGTTCTGCAGGCTGGCGTTGGCCGCGGCCAGGAGCGGGCCGATGAGCTTGATGTTCATCTGCTTGGCAAATGTCTGCTCGTACTGGATATAGGCCGCCCAGAACGGCGTGTCGTTGTAAGTGAGGTCGATCCCGACCGGTACGGGTGAGGCGGCACTTATCTTTGTCGAGGCCATCGCCGCGCTCGGCGCCAGGTCGAGAGGGTCACTGCTGTCAGCGCCGCGAGCACTGCGGCAGTGCCTCGCGCTCGGATCGTAGTTCTGGTCTTGACCACTGTTCCTGTCTCCTCCCTTATGCGCATTGTGTGCCGGCGGACGGTCCGGTGTTCCCCGTTATGACTCTTCGCCGCTCGAGGTGGGCTGCAACCACTTCCTTCTTAACATCCGACGAAAGGTCCCGTGGCCTACCTGGTCGGCAAGCCTCTGTGATGCATATGTTTGGGCGGTCCCGTGGGCCCGACCGTGAACGTCCCCCAATTCATCCGACGTCTAAGCAGTATGGTGTCGGGGTGCAGCCCTGTCAAGTCATGCCTACGGAGCTCGGAGCGAGGTCATAGGCTTGCCCACCGAAGTCGGGAATTACTGACATACTCGGTGCTAGTGCCCAGATGGGCCACCTTTAATCAGGACCGAGGGGACCGGGTCGTGGCGGTCACGGACAAGGCGATCGAGAAACTGAAGCTGATGATCAGCTCAGGCGAGCTGAGGCCCGGTCAAAAGCTTCCCCGCGAGCCAGACCTGGCCGCCATCCTGGGCCTGTCCCGGAGCTCGCTCCGTGAAGCGGTGCGGGCGCTCTCGCTCGTTCGCATCCTCGACGTCCGCCAGGGCGACGGGACTTACGTCTCGGACCTCACGCCTGATTCACTGGTGGACACTCTCGGTTTTATTATTGAGTTCCAGCATGATTCGTCGGTCCTCGAACTGCTAGAGGTGCGCCGGATCCTGGAGCCCGCTGCCTCCGCTCGAGCGGCGGAAAATATCAGCGTCGCCCAACTGGTCGAGTTGGAGCGGGTACTGGCGCCCATCACCACCGAGTCGCCGGTGGCCGAGCTGGTCCAGGCCGACCTAGAGTTCCACCGCGCCATCACGGCGGCGTGCGGCAACTCTGTGCTGGCCTCTTTCATCGAAAGCCTCTCGAGCTCGACGCAACGAGCTCGGGTGTGGCGCGGTATCACTCAAGAAGGGGCGCTAGCGCGGACCCTGGACGAACACCGGGCTATTTTCGAGGCTCTCCGTGCCCACGACGCTCAGCTCGCCCAAATGTGGTCCACCATCCACATTGCGGGGGTCGAGGAATGGCTGCGCAGCACCCTCGAAGGGACGTAGGGAACGCCCGGTCAAGAGACCGGGCCAGGGCGCCAGCAGCTAGAGCTCGAACCAGACCACTTTCCCATCGGCCAGCTCCTCCGTCCCCCACGCTCTGGCCAACTGTCCGACAATGTGCAGTCCCCGCCCGCCTTCGTCGCTGGCATCAGCATCTTTGATCGCCGGTTTCCGGCGGCTCCGGTCGCGGACTTCCACCCTCAGCCGGGGCGTCGCCTTAACCCTGACCTCGAACGGGCCCCCGCGTACCGCAGAGCATTCGTCGTCAGCTCGGAGACCAGCAACTCACCGGTCTCGCGCATATCCGGCTGACTGACCAACGAACCAACGAAGCTGCGGGCGTCACGAATGGAGCGGGGGGTCGGGTCGAAGTACGCCGCATGCCATTGCGACGCTTTCGTACACGGGTAGTCGTGTTCGGTCACGGCCGCGTGCCCGCGCCCGGCATAAGGGCGGCAATCGCAGCCTGTTGGCCGGGCTTCCAACGCCAGTCGCTGTGCAGGCTGAAAGGGGAGAGCTTGTCGTCATATAGGCCGAGGTCGCGCCGCGAGTTAAGGGGGAGGGGTTCCTAGACCGGTTAAGCTCGCTCCTTACCTCAGGTTCTCCGAGCCCAGCCGGCGGTTCTTGCACATGAACGATAATCGCGCCGGCCGAGCTATCTCAAAATGGGCCAATCGGATCAAGATGGCGAATGGCTATGTGACTTATGGCACAACGATTACGGGCCAGCGTCCGGCGCGAACGAGGCGCACCGCGATCGAACCGATTACGCGGTGACCCGCCTGAGTCGAGGCGCCAACTACGACTGCGTCCGCCCGGACCTCGTCAGCGACCCTGACCAACTGCCCGAAGGGGTCGCCCTCAGCGATGACAAACTCGACGGGCAGCCCGATGTTGGCGGCGCCCTCGGTGACCTGGCGGCGAAGGTCGGCTGACGCTTCGTCGAGCGCCTGTTGTATCGACGCCGCTCCCATGGGCGCCAGCGCCGCCAACGCCGCCCCGGACCGTACGTAGAGGACGAACAGTCTCGACGACTGGCGGCGAGCCAGGCCGGCAGCGTAGGCGGCGGCGCGGATCGAGGTGACGGAGCCGTCGAGGCCGACCAGGATGACCTGAGGGCCGTCGGTGCCAAGCTCGAACTCGCTGGCGGCCACTTAGCTCACCGGATTATGTGGTTCCGAAAAGCCGCTTTCGGCGGTACGACTCGAGTTCCCAGTTCTCGATGAAGGTCCGGAAGTCGTCATCAAGGTATTCCACGCCTCCCAAATCCAACGCACCGGTCATCACCTTGATGGCGTCAGCGTAGACAAGGCGAGCGATGTCCGCCTCCGGTCTGGTGACCCCCCAGGTCAACATACCCACGTCCTGGATTAGTACCACCTTCGGCGGCCCACCGTACCTTTGCGTGTAACCCTGTAGCCCCGTTCCGAGCCGCAGCCCGCTCGAGGCGGCCACTTCATCCCCGGACTTGTCCACCCATAGCGGGAAGGACAGGCAGTACACGATCTGGTCGGGGGTGAGCGGGCCACCGAGAGCAAGGTCGCGCCCGTCCTCACGGGCTACGAAGTCGACGACGAGGTCGGAGCCGTCGAACATTACTTCCGGATGAGGTTCGCCAGCCGCGGTGATGAAATCCGCCAGCACAGTGGCAGCAAGGCCCTCGCTCGGCGATGTCTCCGTGGCTGGCCGGGCTGACGCCGAGGTGGTCTCCGGCGCTGCCTGCCCTTTTACTGCGCGCAGCTCGTCCAGCAGCCAGTCGAGCTGTGCTTTCGCCTCTTCCGGGGTATCACCGCTCACCACAACCCCGTGGTTTTGCATGATTACGGCGCGCGGCCGCGCCTTCCCCGTCCTCGCCCGGAATGCCTGCAGCTCTGCCTGCAGCGTCTTGGCCAGGATGAACCCGGGGTCGACCAAGTCGACCCAGGCCACGTCGGAGCTGAGGTATCGGCTGACCAGGGCACGGCCGTTCCGGCTGCACGCGAACTGGTTGACCGTAGTGGCGTGCAGATGGACGACGAACCTGCCTGGCATCAGGTGATGGAGGACCGATTCGACCGACGGGCGTTGGGAGTTGCCCGACGACCGTCGCGCCGCCATCAGGGCCTGTTTGAACGCAGCCTCACGCTCAACCCTGGAACTGGCAGGCTCGCTCTCTAGCACCTTCTGAAGGGCGGCCCGGTCGAGATCTACGAAGTTCTCGGGCCGATTTGTGATAGCGAAGCCCCGCTCGCTTTCACAAGCAGATGGCCATCGAGCTTGACCGACGTATTGCCACCACCGCCCAGGACTAGCTCGGGGTCCGACCCGAAGGCGCGGGAGAGGTCGACCAGCGTGCTCAATGCTCGGGCCTCGCCAGCGGAGCCCGAGGTGGGGTCGGTCGTCGTCATTACCCGCTACTCACTGTCACTTCCGACTTCCACAAGCTAATCATCACTCCCTCCGGCCGGCTCTTACACTAGGCCGGCCGGCGGAGCGGGCTCACACGTGAGCGGCGGTCCGGTCCGGGTAACTGGTCATCTGGAGGTCGTACCGGCTGGGAGGCCCGGGAGGCAGCCCGAATTTCGAGCGGACGGCGTCCAACCGGCGCCCAGCTCGAACTTCGAGCTCGACCAGCGGCTCGCCAACAGACAGCGCGATAGCTGCATACGCTTCACCCTCCGCTGAGACGCCGTAGACGAGGCATCGCATAACGGGGTCTTGCCCGGTGCGGCGCAAGACCGGCGGTAACTCGCCCTCGCATGGTCCCCCCGGGGTTACTACGAAGATCGCAATGCAGTCCTCCTCCGGGTACCAGTCGGTGAAGCCAGGGCCGAGCCAAAACTCGACCGCCGCCTCGGCAGGATCCTCGCCTGGTCCCGCCGGCGGACGGCGGACGGAGACCCAGTACGGTTCCTCGTCTATCGCCACCAGGATCGGGGCCAAACGACGGGCCATTTCTTGAAAGTCGGACATAACCCCTCCTCGGAGAGGGGGCGCGCGGTGGTGCCCCGGGGATGCGGTGGGGCCGGGCTCCGACGACCGAGTTGAATGGGGAAACCCGAGTGACAAGCTAGCGCGGGGGACCGACCGTTACCACGGCTGGTCCGCCACCGGGGGCGGGGACCACCGAAGGCGGGCCACCGCCCGCGTCCTGATTTTCGGTGCAGGTTCCGCCGTTGGGGCATCGTCACCCCTGTCTCTGATCAGTCACCCCGGCGAGCAAAAGTACTCACTAACCCCGCCGCAACGGCCTCGCTACGCGCATTTTTGACGTCCGCGTCGCGCTGGTAGGGAGTTTTATCCGCTATGCGGGCAAAACTGCTAATGGTTCCCGCCCGACGGATAAAAGTACCTATTAGCCCACCCCTTCACCGGCAGGCTTCTTGCATTTTTCGACGTTCGCCACCGACCGACCCGCCACCGGAGAAAAGTACGCATTAGCCTGCCCAGCAATGGCCGCGCTGGTTGCATTTTTGCCGCCCAAGGGCAAGAGACTGACCCGCCTGCCGGCGCAAAAGTCTGTCGACTTATGCGGGCCCGGCCAAAGCATCGGCGGTTTCGCCCCTCGCCTATACCTTCTTCGGCACCTCGACCCGCAAGTGGAGCTCCGCCAGTTGCGCCGGTGTCACGGGCGCAGGCGCTCCCATCAACAAGTCGCGGGCCCCCTGGTTCATGGGGAAGGCGATAACTTCCCTGATGTTGGGTTGGTCTTCCAGCAGCATCAGGAGCCTGTCCACGCCGGGGGCGATGCCGGCGTGGGGCGGCGGGCCGTAGTGGAAGGCGTTCCACAAGGCCGGGAAAGACCTCTCCAGACGGTCGTGCGAGTAGCCCGCGATAGCAAACGCTTTTTCCATGACCTCGGGCAGGTGGTTGCGGACCGCCCCCGAAGAAAGCTCGACCCCGTTACACACAACGTCGTACTGGAACGCCAATACCTCTCCCGGGCCCTCGGTCTCCAGTGCCTCCAGGCCGCCTTGCGGCATGGAGAAGGGGTTGTGCGAGAAGTCCCACTCGCCGGTGTCGACGTTGCGTTCGAACATCGGGAAGTCGACGATCCAGCAAAAGGCCAGCTCGTTCGGGTCGCCCAGCTCCAGGTCGCGACCGAGGGCGGACCGGACCTGGCCGAGGGTGACGCTGGCGGGTGTGGCCGGGCCACGCAAGTGAGCACGGCGTCGCCCGGGACGGCGCCCACGGCCAAGATGATGGCGCCCATTTCGTCCGATGTCAGTCGACGGGACAATGGGCGCTTGGCCGCCCCCTCGCCACTCTCGTCAACCGGCAGTTGCAGCCAGCTACCGATAACGCCGGCGGCTTTGGCCGTTTCAGCGAACGCGTCGAACCAACTCCGCGGCCTACCGGCGGCCCCGGGCGCCCGCAGGGCGCGGATGGCATGGCCCTTGGCCGGCGCGTCCGCGAACAGGGGCAGCTCCGTCCGGCCCCCGAGCTCCTCGGTCAGGTCCACCACCGCGAGCCCGAAACGTAAGTCGGGCTTGTCGGTCCCGTAACGGGCAACGGCGTCCGCGTAGGACAGCCGGGGATACGGAGCGGGCGCCCGCTTACTTGAAAGATCCGAGACGAGCCGGCCGAAAAGCAGCTCCACTTCGCCGAAGACGTCCTCTTGCGTGGCGAAAGCCATCTCGAGGTCTATCTGGTAGAACTCACCCGGGCTCCGGTCGGCGCGTGACGCCTCGTCCCTGAAGCAGGGCGCGATCTGGAAGTAGCGTTCGATCCCGCCCACCACCAGCAATTGCTTGAACTGTTGAGGCGCCTGGGGGAGAGCGTAGAACTCACCGGGGTAGAGCCGGCTCGGGACGAGGTAGTCGCGGGCCCCTCGGGCGAGGAGGCGGTCAGCACGGGTGTCTGCACCTCCAGGAAGCCCCGCCCGGATAGGTGGGACCGGACTAGCTGGCAGAACCGGGCCCGCTTGGCCAGGCGTTCGGCCAGGGGGCCCCGGCGCAGGTCCAGGTAACGGTACGTCAGGCGGGCCTCCTCGCCGACGTCGCTCTCGCGTTCTACCGGGAAGGGGAGGACGTCCGCCGACGACAGCACCTCGAGGCTGCTCACCTCTACCTCGACTTCGCCAGTCAACAGCTGGGGGTTGACGTTCTCCGGCGGGCGGGCGACGATCTTACCGGTCACCGACACGACGCTCTCCAGGCGCAGCCGCGTTAGCGGTTCGAAGGCAGCCCCGCCGGGGTGGCACACCAGCTGCACCACCCGGGCCCGGTGGTCACCCTGCAGGAAGCCGCCACCCTCGAGCATGGCGGCCTCGAGGGCGGCACCCTCCAGCGGCGGCACGGGCAGGTCGGCCTCGGGCGCAGCCGGGTCGCGCAGGTCGATGAAGAGAAGGCCCCCGTGGTCACGCTTGGCCGCCACCCACCCGGCCAGCCGCACCTGAGCCCCGATGTCCGCGGTGCGCAGGGACCCACAGCGGGCCTCCCGGTAACGGTTGGGGGCCAAGGGGACGGCATCGTAGGTCTTGGGCATGTCGGGACGAGGTTACCTTTTTCGGTGTCAGTTGCTGGGCCCATAAGCTGGGTGACTTGGAGATGAACAGGGAGAGGTGAAGCAGGATGGACAACTCGGTCAACTCAGTCGACACTTTCGGCACGCGTGGGGACGTGCGGGTCGGCGGGGGAACTGTTTTTGCGTACCGCTTGGACAAGCTCGCTCGCGAAGGCTTTGAGGTCAACCTCCTGCCTTTCTCGCTGAAGATCCTCCTCGAGAACCTCCTCCGCCACGAGGACGGCCTCAACGTCACGCCCGAGAGCATCGCCTCGCTGGCCGGCTGGGCTACTACGGCCGGCGCGGCAGAGGCGGCCGAGCGGACGCAGATAGCGTTCTCGCCGGCCCGGATCCTCATGCAGGACTTCACCGGTGTGCCGGTCATAGCCGACTTAGCGGCCATGCGCGACGCCATGGTCGAGCTGGGCGGAGACGCCGCCGGGGTACAACCCCAGGTGCCGGCGGAGCTCGTGATCGACCACTCCGTTATTGCGGACTTTTCTGGCCGGGCGGACGCTTTCGCCCGCAATTCGGACCTCGAGTTCGAGCGTAACGGGGAACGTTACCGTTTCCTTCGGTGGGGCCAGCAAGCCTTCGGGACGCTGAAGGTGGTGCCGCCGAACACGGGGATATGCCACCAGGTAAACCTGGAGCACCTGTCCCGGGTGGTCTTCCGGACGCCAGCGGGCGAGGCGTTCCCGGACACCTTGCTCGGCACCGACTCGCATACCACGATGGTCAACGGGCTCGGCGTCCTCGGGTGGGGCGTCGGCGGCATCGAAGCCGAGGCCGCCATGCTCGGCGAGCCGGTCACGATGCTCATCCCCGACGTGGTCGGGTTCAAATTGACCGGCGAGCTTCCCGGAGGGTTCGACGGCTACGGACCTGGTGCTCTCGGTCACCGAACTGCTGCGCAAGACCGGAGTCGTCGGCAAGTTCGTCGAGTTTTACGGTGAGGGCGTACCCAAGGTCGCCCTCTACAACCGGGCCACGATCGGCAATATGTCGCCAGAATACGGGTCAACTTGTGCCATATTCCCGATCGACGAGGAAACGTTGCGCTATTTGCGCTTTACCGGGCGCCCCGCCGAACAGGTCGAACTGGTCGAGGCTTATGCCAAGGCTCAGGGGCTTTGGCACGACCCGACGCACGAGCCCATCTATTCTCAGCGGGTCGAGCTGGACCTCTCGACCGTGGAGCCGAGCCTGGCCGGCCCGGCGCGACCGCAAGACCGAGTACCGCTCCGGCGCTCGAGGGTTGCCTTCGAGGAGTCGCTCTCGAAAACGCTTGGGAAAGAAGCCACGTCAGCAATGGAAGTTCGTGTCCCTGTCGATACCGAAGGCGCCTCTGCCTTCGACGTTGGCCACGGGGACGTAGTCATCGCGGCGATAACCAGTTGCACGAACACGTCCAACCCCGACGTTATGGTCGCTGCGGGGCTACTCGCAAAACACGCCGTGGAGCGCGGGTTATCAGTAAAGCCGTGGGTAAAGACGTCGCTGGCACCGGGGTCAAAGGTGGTCGTGGACTATTACGACCGGGCCGGGTTGACGCCCTATCTCGACAAGCTGGGCTTCGAGCTAGTCGGTTTCGGTTGCACCACGTGCATCGGTAATAGCGGCCCGCTCCTCCCCGGTATTTCCGAAGCGGTGGCCAAGGACGGGTTGGCCGTCGTGTCGGTGCTGTCGGGCAACCGCAACTTCGAGGGCCGCATAAACCCCGACGTGCGGATGAACTACCTGGCTTCGCCGCCGCTCGTGGTCGCCTACGCCATCGCCGGCTCCATGGACGCCGACCTCACCAACGAGCCTTTGGGGTACAGCCCCGATGGCCAACCCGTCTACTTGCGAGACATCTGGCCGAGCACCCAGGAGGTGGCGGCGGTCATAAACGAGGCCATCGCGGCCGATATGTTCGAAAAAAGCTACGCCGATGTCTTCGAAGGTGACGAACGCTGGGCGGCGCTGGAGGTGCCCCAGGGCGAGCGTTACGAGTGGGGCACTGCGTCTACCTACGTCCGCCGGCCTCCTTATTTCGACGACATGCCCGAACAACCGGTACCCCTTATGGACGTCCACGGCGCGCGGGCACTGGCCAAGCTGGGCGATTCGGTCACTACCGACCACATTTCGCCGGCGGGCAACATCCGCAAGGACGGCCCGGCGGGGGAGTGGCTCGTCGACCACGGCGTGGCGCCGGGCGATTTTAATTCTTACGGGTCCCGCCGAGGCAACCACGAGGTGATGGTAAGGGGGACCTTTGCCAACGTGAGGCTCCGCAACCAGTTGGCGCCGGGTACCGAAGGCGGCGTCACCATTTTCTTCCCCACGGGCGAGCAGACAACCATTTACGACGCCGCTATGCGCTATGCCGTCGAGGGGACCCCTCTGGTCGTGTTGGCCGGTAAGGAGTACGGGTCGGGTTCCTCGCGGGACTGGGCAGCCAAGGGCACCGCTCTCCTCGGGGTGCGAGCCGTCCTGGCCGAATCGTTCGAACGGATCCATCGTTCGAACCTGGTCGGGATGGGCATCCTGCCGTTGCAGTTCCATGACGGGGAATCGGCTGAGTCGCTCGGGCTGGGCGGCCAGGAGGTCTTCGACATCACTGGCCTAGAGGGTGCTAGCACCGGCCCGCTGCCCCAACGGCTG
Organism: uncultured Acidimicrobiaceae bacterium; assembly: GCA_963807395.1. Lineage (GTDB taxonomy): Bacteria > Actinomycetota > Acidimicrobiia > Acidimicrobiales > Palsa-688 > Fen-671. Next base: position 809,791 of record CAWEBW010000016.1, on the reverse strand, counting down.
ACCGTGGACGCCAGCGGCAAGGTTTTCGAGGTCTGGTTACGCATTGACACCCCGGTGGAGGCCGATTACTTCCGCCATGGCGGCATCCTGCCTTACGTGCTGCGCCAGCTACGCCGGCGCAATTAGGCCAACGACGGGGCCGGAAGACAGGAACCTTAGTGGGCCTCACTGCTCGGTCATTGCCGCGTGCGCCCGGCCCTCTGCCGCGCTTGGGTCTTCGTCCCCCGCCAAAGCGATGCGGACTTCGATGATGCGGCCGTTGAAGTCGGGCGCCGGGACGTAGGACGGCCACACCCCGGCCAGGCCTGAACCAATCCGCAGCCCTCGCCCGCGCACGTCGTAGCTGACGGGGTTGGCGCCCACGAGCCCGACCGGATGGCCCCGGTCGCCGTTGACCTCGATGGTCACCACCACGCGGCCCGGCGCCGGCACGTCGACCTCCACCCTGAGGGTCACAGTGCCCGACGGCAGGCCCTGTTCAGACGAGGCGACGCCTACCTGGCGGCCGAGGAGGTTAGTGACGTAGTGGGCCCTGCCCCCGGTGGCTACCAGCGCGTACCCACCCTCGGGACCGCCCTGGGAGACGACCACGCCTTCGCCGCCTTCGGGTCGCACGTCGAGCACCGCCGTGATGGTGTGGGGGCGACCATGGAGGTCGGGGCTGGCGGGCTCGGGCAGCTGGATCGGGCCGTAATACGTGTACTCCGGGCGCCGCTCGAAAATGGCCTCAGGCCTGTCGTGACGGACGAGCTGCTCGCTCAGGGGCAGCACCCGGTTGCGACCGGCCTCGGACCACCACAGCTCGACCATTTTCGAGAGCTTCTCAGGCTGGTCTGCGGCCAGGTCGCGGCTCTCTGAAAAGTCCTGGTCCAGGTGGTAGAGCTCCCAGCGGTCGGCGTCGAAGTCGCCGTCGTGGAGCGGCCCAATCAGGTCACGCCCAGTCGGGTCAAGCCCAGTCGGGTCAAGCCCAGTCGGGTCAAGCCCAGTCGGGTCAAGCCCAGTCGGGTCAGGCACGAACTGGAGCATGCGCCGGGACCAATGCAACGCCACTGCCTTCCAGCCCTCTGCCCAGATGGCCCTGTGACCAAACATCTCGAAGTACTGGATGTGCTTGCGGGTGGGCTCTTCCGCTGACTGGAACGTGTAGGCGAAGCTCACGCCGTCCAGCGGTCGCTGGGCGTAGCCCCCCAGTTCTGCTGGCAGCGGGATCCCGGCCGCCTCCAGGACCGTCGGCATGACGTCGACCACGTGGTGGAACTGAGGTCTTACCCGCCCCGGCTCCAGGGTGCCGTTTGGCCAGTGGACGATTAGCGGCGCCCGCGTCCCTCCCTCGTAGGTGAACTGCTTGTACCACCGGTTAGGAGCGTTGCCCGCCATAGCCCACCCGGCCGCGTAACAGGGCGAAGTAGACGGCCCGCCCCAGTCCGCGAGAGCGGCCAGCTTCATGTCGAGGGTGTCGGGCATGCCGTTCTCGGCCGGGACCGGAGAGCGGGTGCCGAGCGGGCCGCCCTCCCCGGTCGCCCCGTTGTCGGAGAGGACCATCAACAGCGTGTCGTCCAACGCCCCCTGCCGGCTCAACTCTCGTACCAGCCGCCCAATCTGGTGGTCGGTGTGCGCCAGGAAACCGGCGTAGACCTCGACCTGTCGTTCACAGAGCCGATGCTCGGCCGAAGACAGGTCGGCCCAGGCGGGCACCCCGAGGTTCGGGGGCGGTAGGGCCGTGGGCGGCGGCACGATGCCGAGCCCCTTTTGCCGGTCGAGGTTTTGCTCCCGCACACGGTCCCAACCGTCGGAGAAGACCCCGCGGTAGCGATCGGACCACTCCGGCCGGACCTGATGGGGCTGGTGCATGGCGCCAAAAGCCAGGTAACAAAAAAACGGCCGGCTCGGTGCTACTGCCCTTTGCTCTCCAATGCACGACATGGCGTGGTCCACCAGGTCCTCGCTCAAATGGTAAGGCGCGTCAGGCTTGCCCGCCTGAACGGGCGGATCCGCCAACGCGTGGTTGTCCTCGTAGAGCTCGGGCCGGTACTGGTCTGCCTCGGCCCCCATGAAGCCATAGAAGCGGTCAAACCCCTGCCCTAGGGGCCAGAGGCCGAACGGCCCTATGGGAGCGATGTCTTCAATGGGAGTCAGGTGCCATTTGCCGAATGCCATCGTCGAATACCCGCGGCTGCGCAGGACGGCGGCCAGCATGGCCGCCTCTTTGGGATCCGGGCGTCGTAGCCCGGGTAGCCGGATGCCAGTTCCATAATCGACCCCACGCCCACAGAGTGGTGGTTGCGCCCGGTCAACAGCGCGGCGCGTGTGGGCGAGCACATCGAATTGACGTGGAAATTGTTGTAAATCGCCCCGCTGGCGGCCAAAGCATCGATACTGGGAGTCGCCACCCGGCCGCCCAGGCCCCCGTAGCAACCGAGGTCGCCGAAGCCCGTATCGTCCAGCACCACGATAACGATGTTGGGCGCGCCCGACGGCGGGTGCGGCAGCGGTGGCCAACTTGGGTCCAACTCTGGTACTGGAGGTACCTCTACTTGACCGCGCCAGCCAGCATGCCCCGGACAAAATAACGCTGGAAGGCAAAAAACACGATCAGCGGCAACACGATGGAGAACATCGAGCCGGTCGAGATGATCCAGAAATTATTTGCGAGGGTGCGTTCCTGGTCGTACAGGAACAGCGTTAGGGGTACGTGCGGGTTGCCCCCCAGGTACACCAATGCCACCAGCAAATCGTTCCAGACCCAGATGAACTGAAAGATCGCTAGCGAGGCGGCGGCCGCGATGCCCAACGGGATGACGACGCGGCGGAAAAGCGTCCAATCGCCCGCCCCATCGATCCGGCCCGCTTCGATTAAGGCTATGGGTATCCCGATGTAGAAGTTGCGCATCAGGAAGATGCCAAAAGGCAACCCAAAAGCGACATGGAAGATGACGACGCCCGTTATCGTCCCGAAGGGGTTCCATCCCGTCCAGTTCCCCAGATCGTGGTAGAGGGTAGCGACCGGTATGAGGGCCACCTGCACCGGGACGACGAGGAGGCCGACGACAGTGAGGAAAAGGACGTTCCGGCCCCGCCACCGGCCGAAGACGATCGAGTAGGCGGTCAGGCTGGAGATGAGGGTGACCAGGATGGTCGCCGGGACCGCGATCTCGAGCGAGGTCACGAAGGAATTGAGCACGCCACCGGGAGCAAACCCCGAAGGCACCCCGCCTCCGAGAGTGCTCGTGGTACCGCCGGTGAAGAGTTCTTTATAGTTCTCGATCGTCAACTGCGAGGGGTCAGTGAACACCTTCCACCAGCCCGAGACCTCGAAGAGGCTGGAGTCCCGGAACGAGATGATGAGCATCGAAAAGCTGGGTACGAGCCAGAAAAGCGCTACTGCCCCGAGGGCGAGGTTGATGACCAGCCGGGACGGCTTGAGGTGTCTCAGCACGCTCCGGGACCGGCTCTTGGTGGTGGCCGCGGTCGTAGCGGGTGGTGCACCGATAGTCGTTGCCGTCATTTGCCTCTGATCCTCTTCAGGTTGAACAGCATGGCCGGAATGACAAGTATGAACAGGACGACCGCCAGGGCGCTTGCCAGCCCGGTGTGGACACCGCCCCCGAAGCCTAAATAGTAAATGTCAGAGGCCAGGGTGCTGGACTGGCCGCCCGGCTCCGAAGTATCCGCACCCAGGTTGACGATGATGTCGAAAATCTTGAGCACATTGATGACCATCGTGACCAGCACGACGGCGAGGACGGGTGCCAACATGGGGACGGTAATACGCCGGAACGTCTGCCATGCGGTGGCGCCATCGACCTCGGCCGCTTCCAGTACCTCTCGGTCAAGGGCGGCCAGCCCCGCCGCCACGACGACCATCGTGAAGCCGGCCCAAATCCAAAGGTAAGCCAAGATCATAGAAATTGTGACGAGGGGGACGCTGAGCAGTGCCTGGCCCGTCTGGCTGAGGCCGCTCGTCGGTGTGAGCGACTGCCCGCCGAGCCAGGCGATACCCGTGAAGCCGGCCTGGAAATTGGAGGCGCTGATCCTTACGTGAAAATCCCCTTTGCCGACGCTAGGGAAGGTGAAATTCCCGTGGCTGTTCGTGGTGGCGCTGGCCACGCTGCTGCCATGGCTGTCGATCAAGGCCACATGGACGTTGGGCATACCGTCCTCGTCCGGGAACACATCGGTGGTGTTGGTCGGGTTCGAAGGCGAGAACGCCCGCCAGACCAGGCCGTTCACGTCCCCCTTCGAGGCTACGGGGACCTTCGCCGGCAGGGCGCCCAGAGTAGCGAGAGTTTGTGGGCTTATCCCGGTGAGGCCCAGCTTGACGGTACCGCCCGCCGCCACCGCCTTGGTGCCGTCCAACGACCCGTTGGGGCCCGCCGCGACGCCACTGGCCGCCAACGAATCAGCCGTTTGGCCCGCCGTGAGCGGGTAGCTACCGGGCGGGTTGACCCAGTCACTCACGGTCTGGATGACGGCGTTGACCGCCCCGATGTGGGGGTCCAGGTTGAAAATCTGCGTATAAATCAGCGAAGACGCCGTCACACTGAAGACGATCGGGATGAAGATAATCGTCTTGAACGCGGTCGACCACTTGATCTTTTCGGTCAGCACCGCCAGCACGAGGCCGAGCACGGTAACTACAAAGGGGAACACGATGACCCAGATCACGTTGTTGCGCAGCGCGATCAGGGTGTCGGCCGTCGAGAACAAGGCCTTGTAGTTGGCGAACCCGACCGCCTTGGTGGCCGTTTCGTTGAGGAAGCTGTCCCGGACAGTGATGATCGCCGGGTATATGACGATCGCCAAGAGAAGGATGGCGGCCGGCAGCAGGAAGCCCAAGGAGGTCAGGTGCTCGCGGAAAGTCCTGCGCCCGCGGCCTCCGTTGGAGCCCTTCTGCTCCTCGACCGGCGCTGCTTCTGGTGCAACGACTACTGCCATCTTCACCAGTCCTTCGTCGAAAGGCCCGGGGCACAAGCCCCCTTCGGGATGTGCCCCGGGCTGTTCGAGCCCTACTTTAGCAACGGGTTAACGCAATTTCCTCCTAAACAATGAGCACCGCTCGTCGTCAGCACTCTGCCCGTCAGTGGCCCAGCGCCGCAGTGGCCTGCTTCTGCATCGTCGCTTCGATGGACTTGACGCTGCTGGCGCTTGGGTTCTTCACGAAGTTGAGCATGTCCTGCCACAGGCTGGGCTCCCAGCTTCCCTGCTGGTCGTCGAGGCTGAACACGAAACTCGAAGCATGCACGAGCTCGTTGGCGTCGGCCCTGGTGACCGGGTCCGGGTAATCGGACAGCGAGACCAGCTTGTTGGGCGACGCGAAGCCGCCGATATGCGCCCAGATGTCGCCGGCCTCAGGGCTGCCCAGGTATTTTATGAGCGCCTTGGCCTGCGGGGTGGACCTGAGCATCATCGCCACGTCGCCGGCACCCTGGATAGCCGAGGTGTTCTTCGCGTCGGCGGCGGGGGCGGGGAAGGGGAAGAAGTCATAGCACGGGTTTTGCGACGGGTTGACCGTGCATGCCTTCCCACCCGCGCCTACGGTGCCGGCCGTGGCCGAGGGCTCGTTGCTCACGATCTCGGACACGACGAAGTCAGCCTCGATCACCATGGCCGCCTGGGGCATCGTGCCGGGCTTGGGGAAGACCTTGTCCGCGCACAGCGGGTAGGTCTCTGAGAGGGCGCCCTTGGTCCCTCCGAGCAGGTAGGACGGGTTACCGACCAGCTGGGCGAGGGTGGTGAACGCGGTTGTTACCGTCGGGCTCGTCCACGGGATGGAATGCGTGGCCAACGAGTCGTAACTGGCGGCTCCGGCCGTCTTCAGGTACACGTTCTGCCACAGGTCGGCCACAGGCCAACCAATGTCGGTGCAGAGCGAGAAAGGCGTTATTCCTGACGCCTTCAAGGTGGCCGCGTCGGCGATGAGCCCTTGCCACGTCGTAGGTGTTTTCTTTATGCCCGCGGCCGCGAACTCAGCCGGGTTGTACCAGATCGTGTTCTTGTTGGCACCTTTGAACCAAACCCCGTAAAGCTTGCCGTTGGAGGTCACCAGGTTGTTCCAGGCCGCGCCATAATCGCTGGCCTCGCTCCCGATCACAGGGCCAACCGGCTGGAATCTGATGTTTGGCAGCCAGAGCGAGCAGAGTGGCGGGGTCCGGCACGAGGGCCACCTGTGGGGGTGCCCCGCCAGCGACCGCGGCATCGATGGCCGTGTCCATGTTGCTGCCCTTGCCGCTGTAGTTGATGTGGATCCCGGTCTCGTCCTCGAACGGCGACAATACGGCCTCGAAGGCCCCTTGTTCAGTGCTGGTCCACTCGGCCCACACGTTGAGCGAGCCTCCGATATGCGAGAGGCCGGCACTGTTTGTCGAGGCGCTCGCGGCGGTGGCGGGCACTACTACTGCCGCTCCGACCGCTAGCAGGCCTGTCATTGCCGCCACGGAGAGCGGCTTACGCCTCCAGCACGCCGAGGAATCCGCCCCTGTGTGTCTCATGTCGATACCTCCCTAGATTTGGGCCTCGGACGCTGCCGAGTTCCGGCGACCGCCAATAGCGGGGTCAGGCGGACTATAGCGGGCATCGATCTCAGTAATTGTTCAGGTCGGCATAATTTAGGCCTGACCTGCGGTTTCGCGCTATCGTGCGGCGACAAAATGCAGTTAATCTGACTAATTTGCTCGGTTATTCGTGGCTGAGTTCAGCGGGCGGGCTCGTGAAGATGGCCGTACGTGGACAAGTACTGCGGGACGACGGACTCGAGTAGGGCAATGACCGCCTGGGTGGAGGCGCCCGGTTTGCCCCGTTTGCGCAGGGCCATACCGACGTGGCGCAGGGGCAGGCCCGCCACGCTAACGGTCCGATAGCCCTCGGGCAGGTCTGAGAGGCCCTCAGGCAGATCCCAAAGGGTAGTGGCCGGGAGCAGCGCCGGCCCGTACCCGCGCAAGGCCAGAGTGGCCAGTAACCGGAGGCCGTCGATATCGGCCTTCGAGCACAAGGTCATCCCGGCCTGGTGGGCGGCGTCGTCGAGCTCTTGGCGGAACCCGGTGCGGGGCGCGGGCAGGATGAGCTCAACGCCGTCGAGGTCTTTAACGTGCAAGTCGTCGGCGGTGGCCAAAGGGTGGTCCTTGGAAATGAGGAGCACGATGTCCTCGTCGAACAAGGGCCGGAACTTCAACTCCGGGGTCCCGAGCGGCAAGTTCACAACGGCGCAGTCGAGCCCTCCCGCCGCCAGCAGTACCCCGAGCGCTGACGAGGTGGCTTCGGTAGTGACGAGCCTCACACCGGGGTGGGCGGACGCCAACTTGTCGAGCAAGAGAGGTACCAGCCAACGAGCCGTCGTGGCGATCATCCCGAGCCGGACGCTGCCGACCACCTCGGCCCGAAGTGCGGCCACGTCCGCCACTACCGCTTCGAGCTCGGCTTGCACGGCACGGGCGCGCGCCTCGACCGCGACGCCCTCTTCGGTCAAACGCCCTGTCTGGCGGTCGACGAGTTGCACCCCAAGCTCCCGTTCCAGGCGCTTGATATGGCCCGAGACGTTCGACTGGACCGTGTGCAGCGACGCCGCGGCGGCAGAAAAGCTACCGGAATCGGCGATAGCTACCAGAGCCGCCAGTTGGCGCAGGTCCACAAGGCCAGTATGGCTGGGAGGACGGCCCCGGCGGACCGCAGGCCTGCAGCGGCGGGGCGACTGCTACTGACGACTCCTAACTGGCGATTCCTGTCCTGACTGGCGATCCTGACCGGCGTTCCTGAGCGTCCTCAGTGGCGATTCCGAACAGGCGACGCCGGATAGTGGTTTTAGAGACGCAGGCGGTGACGGCCCCTCGGCCGCCCCCTCGGGGCATTCCTGACGCCCTTGGCGCCCGCCAAAGTGTTGCCCTGCGGTTCACAGCGGGTATTTGATGGTTAGGTCATGGCCATACCCCCGGAGCACATACCAGGAGACGGCCCCGCCTGGCCCGTTTCTACCTTGACTAGCGGCCCCCAGATGAGCGGGTCGAGCTGGCCTGCCGTGGATCTGGGCGAGAGCCCGGGAGATAGCGTCATTGCCCCCGACCAGCCTCCTGTCCCCGCGCCGGACCACATGGTGCGGTTGCCAGAGGAACCTTCCTCTGGACCACCTCCGGCCGCGCATAGTGGGGCCGTCGCGTCTTTGCAGGCGCGTTCGCTCGGAGAGCTCGTCAGCGGCGCGGTCGCGGTTGGCTTTGTCTTCCTGTTCGCGGCCAGTGTGGTGACGGCGTTTGCTCACGTACCCGGGCAAGGAGTGCGGGCGCGGCTGCTGGTTGCCTTCAACTACGCCAACTTCCTCACGGCGGTGGCGTTGCTGTTCGGTATGGTCTGCCTGCTCCTATTGGGGCGGTCAGCAGCGCGGGGCGGCCTCGCTCAGCCCGCAGCGGGCGGCTCGCTCAAACGACCAGCCAAAGACGTCCTGGCTGCGGCTCTGGCGGCGGAGGCAGCCCTAGTCGGGCTCGGGGGCGTGGCCTCGTTCGTCATCTACCTGTCGCTGGCCAACAGCCTGCCCGCCGCCGGGGTGGGCCACTTGCTGGCCGACCTGGCCGTGTTGCCCGTAGTGGCGGTGACCCTTTTATGGGGTTGGGCCGGGGGGACAGCGAAACTCAAAGTCCTCTTCGGGGTGGGGAGCCCCAGCCCGGCCCAAACAAAGCAAGGCCGGGCCACCGGGCCGCTCGGGCCACCCCCGGTGGTGGGGCCAGCTCGAGACCGGGAGGCATAGCCGGCCTGGTGAGCAGGCGAGACCCCGGCGAGATTGCCAGGTCATCGGAATGGGTACCTGTACCACCAGGAGAGATAACGTCTATTGGCGGCGGCCGCGGCCTCCGGGTGGGGCGGGCCGAGCCTGGAGGAGGCCTTGCTCGTGCGCAGGAGCTACGCGGGTACTTCGGAAGCCAACTGGGTGTGGCCGGCGGCAGGACCTCAGCTCGTACGCTGGGGCAGCGTTTTTGCCGGCACCATCATTGCCATCGGCGTATTTGTTTTATTGAGCTCACTATGGCTGGCGTTGTCGTTCGCCAACCACGATTCGGTCGTCTACAACAATCTGTCGTGGTGGATCGGCGGGACGGCGGTCTTCTGCATGTTCTTGGCCGGCCTGGTCGCCGGCTTGACTTCGGGTGCCCGAGGCGCAGGAGCCGGGAGCCTCACCGCCCTTACCACGTGGGGCCTTGTCGCCATCGCCGTAGCAGTGGTAGCCGTGCCAACGTTCTCCATTGGCCACGTCCCCAACTTTGTAACGGTCAGCGGCCACGTTTACAAGATCAACTACCTGACTTATTGGACCGCTTTTTGGAGCGTGCTCATTGGTCTGGGGGCGGCGCTGCTCGGTGGGCTCATCGGCGGCAGCATCCCGCGCCGGGTCGATGGACCGTACCTCGACCTGTCGCGAACGACAACCGCCGAAGCGGCGCCAACGGTTGGTACACGTCCGCAAGTGGTCGAACACATCGCCCCCACCGCCACGGCGCCGGCACCGGTTGACGCCCAGGGGGCAACGAATGTCCCGGCCGCCGATACCAGCGCTACTACTGGGCCGGTTACTTCCGAGTTGCCCTAGGCGAGTAGCGAGCGGGTCAGTACCCGGGGGGCCACTGCTTTTCGCCCGCCGACGATCGGGTCCGCACCTTGTCCTTCGGGGAGGGGCCGAGTGCCCAGGCTCGCCGCCAGGGGGAGGCCACCGGGCCCGTAAGCGACGGCGTGCTGCCTTTGGCCGCCCGCCGACGGGCAGTCCACCAGTCAGTAGTGGCCTCGTCGGCTAGGGCAGCGATGGCCGCTTCGAGCCGGCCAACGAGCTGACGTGGAGGCAAGTCGGGCCAGATCGGGGCACCAAACGTAACTTTGGTAGGGCCGAGATAAATCCTCCTCGCACCGCGGGGGAGAAGCCGGCCGGTGCCTTTTATGTAGATGGGGACGAGGGGGCGGCCGCTGCGGGCAGCCAACCAGGCCGCCCCTCCCCGGTGCGACTGGCCCCAACCGTCGGGGCTACGCCCTTGCTCGGGGAAAATCAAAAGGTTCCAGCCCGCGGCGATCAATGCCTCAGCTCGTGCCATTGACTCCCGGCTCACCCTGACCCGGTCAATGGGGACGGCGTTGAGAGAAAACGCGAAATAGGCGCCCTTTACCCTCGAGTCGAAGAAATAATCGGCTGCGGCCACAGTTACGACCTTGTGCCGCCATGGCTCGGGCAACACCGTCAGTACAAGGGGGACGTCAAGGTGGCTGGCGTGATTGCCGGCAAAAATCACCGGGCTCTCGACCGCCTCGAAACGGTCGAGACCTTCAACGGTCGGTTGGGCCACCGCGGTCAACACGGGCCTGGTGACGGCTTCTGTCCACACGACGCGGGCCAGGCGCACGGGATAGCGCCGGGACCACTCGGTCTCGTAATTTACGCCCAGGGCTGAACGTTTTTTCGGCCGGGCGACGGACGTCGGCCAGGTCGGCGCACTCAGCGGGAACGGCAGCGGGCGCTTAATGGACATTGGCCAGCATGATCGGAGGACAGCGGAAGTAAGTGATGCTGGGGTCCCGGCCGACCTGGTCCTCAGCCATTTCCAGGGCGTCGGCCAGCGTAGAGGCGGGTTTGAAACCCATCCGCCGCACGGCTCGCCGGTTGCCCCCGACGATAATCGTGTTGCCCGCGTACTCCAGGGCGTGCGCACCCCAGTACCACATATAAAACGGGTGGACGCCGTGGTAGGCGTAACTCGTGCGGTAAAGATGGCGGTACCACTCGTCGGTGGCAAAGCGTTCTTCGTAGAGTTTTTCGATCTGGAGCGGGTCCGTTGTGGCCGAGAGGACTTCTTCGAAAAAGTCGATGTAAGAAGGATGGTGGACGGGGTGAAAAGCCCACGGCGTCGGGTGGGAAACGATGATGACCCCGCCCGGGCGGACCAGCGGCTTGCCGACGTAGAAATTGAAGAAGTACCCGAGGCTCAGGCACATAACCAGGATGGGGTTCATGATGGAGTTGACGTTGTAGGGGCCGACGTGGGGGAGCCCGAAAATGACCACGTCGGTTTGCCCCTCGACGTCCACGAGTTGCTGGCGATGGAGGGCGGCGATGGTGGAGGCATGGACCGCTTCGACCTCGCCGGCCTGGACGCTGGTCATCTGCGTAGGGAGCCAGGACGGACTGGAAAAGTCCCCTTTTTGCCGTCGGGGTCAGGGCATCGGCGCCTCGGCTGGCGGCCAGGAAGGTGGCGCGGTCCCGTACCCCCCACTCCCATTCACGCTTCTGCAGGAACGCCATTTGCGACGGGAAAGTGTCGTTGTTGAGGGTGGTCTCGATCTGAAAAACCTTTATTTGGCTGCCCATGAGCCGACCGATGCGCCAGGCCGAGGAGTGCAGTTCGGAGTTGGGCCGGTCCATCAGCGAACGACTGTGCTGCAGTGTCCGGACATTATGGTGGTGGCGGACGCTGCGGTAACTCATGAGGCCCGTCGAGGTCGATTTATGGCCGCCGTCCATAGCGACGAGGTTTATGTTGACGTAAACGAGCAAGTCCGATTCGGCCACCTTGCGGTTGACTTCGACATCCTCGCCTTTATCAGTTTGCCCCAACATGACCAATCCCGATGGGTCCTCGGCGTCGTGCTGCAGCAGTGCGCCGTAAGGGGCGAAAGAGTCAAAGATACGGTCACCAAGGCAATGGCGCAGTTCTGCTTCGGTCATCCGCCGGTGCAACCCGAGCGCCGCTATGAGGACCACGTCGTCGACGCCCGCCTCGGCAGCCATGTCCAAAACGGCCTCTATCACCCGCTGACGGTTGTCGGGGCGGCGCATCGGAGGTAACGGTAAGGAAAGGTCGTCGAAAGCGATCGCCAACCGCATGCCCGCATAAAGAAGTTCGGGCAGCGGGCGGCTGTCACCGATTGGCTCCAACAAAGCTCGGCGTATGGCCGCGTCAGGATCGCGCAGTGGGGCCTGGGGCTCGGGGGCGTACACCACCCGGCTCTGCTCGGCCGGCAGGCGCTCCAGACGGAAACCGTCCCCGTGCCACATGAGCACGGGGGGAGTGGAGCGGTCGACTTCGAGAACGAACCCGGGGCGGGGCATAAACGGACTGTGTCCCCTCTTAGTTGAACGGTATTTTCTTTTCGCCCCGTAGGTCGAAGGCGATTTTGATCGCGCCACGGCGGCCGGCTGCCGCCGCGTGCTCGATCGCTTCGACGGGACGGTCGAGCGGGTAAGTGGCCGACAATAGCCTGTCAAGGCGGACAGCATCTGCGAGTTCGAAAGCAAGGTCGAAACTGTGCCGCCCGCCGGCCGCCGGCTCAAACCCGTAGGTATAAGCGCCCGTGAGACGAATTTCCCGCTGCCAAAGCGGGGTGAGGTCGACGTGAGCCGGCGCCGGCATCCCGGCCAGCACCAGGGAACCGCCGGGGGCCGTCACAGCCAGGGCGTCGGCCAAAGAACTGGCACTGCCGACACAGTCGATCACGAGTGGGGCGCCGCCAGAAAGCTGACCCCCGTCGCGGATCCAGGACCCGGTGGCCCGCCTGACAGCCCGGCGCAGCTCATCGGGTTCAGCGACAGACGTGGCACCTAGCCGGGCGGCGAGGTCGCGCTGGTGGGGGTGCTTGCCGATAGCAATGACTCGGGCCACGTCCTCACGAAAGCGCGACAGCGCGGCAACTACGCACAGCCCGAGGGTGCCGGCACCAATAACAACCGCAGTCAGTTCCTGCCCGGCGCTGACGGGCGCAGCGGTGGGGGAGAGGGCGGCGTGAACGGCGCACGCCGCCGGCTCGACCAGCACGGCGGCCTCGTCGGGGAGGTCTTCTGGCACCGTGTGCAGTTGGGTCTCGTGGGCGGCCAGGGCAAGCGACCACCCGCCCCCGGTCTCCCGGCAATAACCGGTCTGCAGCCCCGGGCTTATGTGCCCACCCGCCAGGTTCACGCAGTGGCGCCGGCGCCCGTCAGCGCAGGCCGGGCAAAGGGGCTGGATACCTCGGGCCTCACAGGCCAGGACCGGTTCGACCACGACCCGCCGGCCGTCTTCGGTATCCGCGACGACCTCGTGTCCGGGGACGAAAGGAAAGCTCACGATGGGCTCGAACCACCTGGATGACCGGGCGTCCACCGTAGCCAGGTCGCTCCCGCATATCCCGCTCAGCCGGGGAGCCAACCTGTGCCAACCCGGGCCAGGCAGCGCAGGCGGGGCAACGTCGGCTAGTCGAAGCGGGCCAAAGCGTCCACCCGCCCCTGGCTTCCAGCCCGACGCCACCCGTGCCATGGCGAACTTGGCCACCGCCCGCTCAACCTGGAGCGCTTTCATATTTCCCTTAGACCGGCTTGGGCCGTCTTTTGGCTCATCGGGCCCGAACGGCAACCACGGGCGCCTGTAGCCAGGAGCACGGGGCCAGTGCTCTACCAGCCAGCCTCGTTTGCGAGCGAGGGCGGCCAGCTTGGTCTCAGGGTTCACCGCCACCGGGTACCCGGCCGCCTCGAGCATAGGCAGGTCGCTCGTAGAGTCGGCGTAGGCCACGCATTCGGCGAGGTCGAGGCCGTGCTCGCGGGCGTAACTGGCCATGATCAGGGCCCTGGCCTCCCCCGTGGGAGGCGCTTCGTCGAGTTCCCCAGAAAATGCCCCGTCTTCCTGGCTCATGTGGGCGCAGATAACGTCGTCGAACAGAGCGACGGAATGGTTCGATCACGAAATCCAGGGCGCCCGTGATGAGGAGCGTCCGGTGGCCAAGTGCCCTGTGCTCACGCACGCGGCGGATGCCGGCCGGGAACGATTTGGCCACCAGCAGGTCGCTCGTCAGTTCCCAGGAATCCTGGCTGAGCTCGTCCGACGCTGGCGTCCTCGTAACGGCGGTAGAACCAGCGCAAGAAATCGCCTCTGTCGATCATGTCGAGGGCCAGCATCCGGGGCGCTTCGAGAAGGGTCTGGGCGGTGAACCGAGCGCGTTCTGCGACACCCATGTGCCTGGTGGCGAACCAGGCGTACGAGTCGACGACGTTGGTAGCCACCAGGGTGTTCTCGAGATCGAACACCGCCAGCTGACGGTCGGGCGAGAGCACCGCCCGACGGGCGCGTTCTTCCCGAGACAGGGGCGTTTGTCAGACCGCGGACGGACCTGGCCCGCCAGCCTGACCCGGGCCTGGGCGACCACGGCCGGTAGGTAGATGTCGCGGACAGAAGTGAGGCCAATCCACGACGGCGGGGTCGAGACAGAACTCTTCGCGCTCGTCGGTCGAAAGGGTGTTCTCGAGCTCGAGCAGGCGGTCGATGGTGAAGACCGCCTCCGTCTCGGTATAGGCGCCGTAGAGCTCGACGTAGCTGAGGGCACGCTCCGCCTCCTCCCGCCGCTCCTCGATCCGGGCGGCCAGCTCGGCCTGGCTGCCCCGGAGCGGCAACGCCTGCAGTGCCCGCTCGGCCCCCTGCAGCGCCCGAGTGGCCTGTCGGAGCTGGTTCTGAACTCGCCGGCGGCCGGGGAACGACCACTCGGGCACCACGATGGGCTGGCCTTTTTCGTCAGCCAGCGGGGTGCTCCGAGAACCAGTCATGGGCCAGAGTGACAAGCTGGCGGTAGCGGAGGGGGTTGCGGGCTGCCCGACGCCGAATGGACCACGTCTGGGTTAGCCAGTGGGCCCCGGGCCGCCACCGCCAGGATGGCGGCCACCACGAGGTCGACAGGGATCACGTCGATGACGCCTTCAGGGATGCCGGGGAACTCCCTCAGCAGGCCGCGTGCGTAGCTGATGACTATGGGGTCGGCCATCCGGAAACCCCGATCCAGCCCGGGTAAGGCTCCGAAAGGGCGGCTTCGATGATGGAGGGCCTGACCACCGTTACCGGCAGGTCGCCGCGGCCCTCCATTAAGGCCCATTCACCCAGAGCTTTCGAGTAGGCGTACACGTCTGGCCAGCCCAGTGCTTGCGCCCGCGCCTTGCCAAGTTCGACCATGCGGTCCTCGGTCCACTCGGCCCTCAGCTTCTCTGTCCTCTCCGCCAGGAGGGGGACCCCGGCGGCTCCTAGTTCGGAACGAGCAGCGGCCCGCAGCCGAGCGAGCTGCTTGGGGTCGCGGCTGGCGGCTTCGGCGTCCGACCGGGCACGCCGGGCGGCTTCTACTTCATCCCGCCACGGCACCCTGGCGGCAAAGGCTGTCTCGGACAGGAGCGCCTCCGGGGCCGGGCCTCTCCTCATGCCGGCCACGTAAGCGGTCGAGACGGCGATCAGGTGAGGTAGGGGCAAAGTACCTTGGGACTGCTGCAGGACGGCTGCGACACGGGACGGGCCGAGGAGGTTTACCTCCACCGCCGCATCGACGGGCGAGTCGAAACTGACTGTCGCGGCGGAGTGGACCACCGTCGAGCAGCTGGACAGCAACTGGCGGCCGGTGTCGTCGAGGCCGAGTCCGTCCAGTGTGACATCGCCCGCCAGGGGCAAGACCCGCCGGGACGCCTCGTCGGCGAAGCCGTCACCCAGCTCCCGACGGAGGCGGTCGAAGCAGTTGTTGCGCAGGAGGTCGCGTTCTACTCGTTCCTTGGCCCCCCTCCGGCCCGGCCGCACGATGACTACCACCTCTGTCTCAGGCAGACATCGCAGGACGCGCTCGGTCAGGGCCGTCCCAAGGAACCCCGTCGCACCCGTTATCGCGATGCGCCGGCCGGCGAGCGCCTCTCGCAGCATCCCTCGTGTTTACCACGCTCGCATCGCGTTCCTGCAGCTTGCCGCCTTGGCGCCGGGTCCGGCGCGCCGGATGATCAGCCCCATAGCACGGGCGCGAAACTACGAGCGGCGTGGGCTCGCTTTCGGTTTGGACTGAGGACGGGTGTAACGGCCACTGTTCTCCGGCAACGGACGGCCCGTATTGCTGACGGCGGGCTGCTCCTTTTTGCGTGAACGGCTGGCCGAGCTGGCTGCTGGGCGCTTTTGCGAGGAGGATTTTTGGCGGCTACTGCTGGCGGACGAAGTAGCTCTGGCGGAAGACGTGCCCCCACTGCCCTGACTGGAAGCTCCGTGGGCCGCCAACCAGGCCTTTTGCTCTTTGTTCATCCGGAACATCAACAACCAGAGCACGTAGCCCGCCGGGACGAGAAAGGTTAGCCACATGACATCGGAAAGACCGCTCGGCAGTGGCGCCCCAATGCCTACAGCCGCAGCGATCATGAAGGCGATCCCGGTGACGTACCGCTTCCGCCAGTAAGTGGTCGCCGCCGCCACCAACGCGATGATGACCAGGAGCACCGCGGTCGACGGATGAAGGACGGTCTCGCTGACCAAGTGCGTCTTGCCGTGGACCTTCTGGCTGACCTGCTCTACGTCCTTGCTGAAATACGACAGCAAGCCCACCGCGACCAGGAACGCCGACACCATCCACGCCCGTTGGGGCTCGGGGTCCTGCATTGCTGAGGACGCCTTCCGAGCCTGCCTTACCAGCTCCATCCGGGAGGACTTCTGAGCTGCCTTTTGCTGACGCTCGCCTTGGGGGGACGAGATCGCCGACTGGTCTGTCTCGGCGACGGCCAGGACTCCGGGCGAGGTCTCGGGGTCGTACTCGACTTCGTCTGGGCCGTCGGCTACGGACAGGTCCTCTTCGTCGTCCTGGGGAGGGGAAGACGCGCGTCGAAAGAGGTTCACTCTTCCTCCGCCTCGGTATCTCCCTCAACTTGGCCGGGCGGCTCCAGTTGCTCGGCGCCGCCACCGCCCAGCAACCAAGGGCGCACCGTGACTGTGCTCTGCCGGGGCCCGAGCTGCTCGAGCTGGGCTTCAACCGGAAGATCCATCGGAGGATCGCCCGAGGTCTGCATGACGATAGCGGGTTCTTTACGCTCCGGTTCGAACACGTTTTGGAGCCCGAAGGCGAAAGCGGTGAGGACCGCCCCGGTGGCGCTGCGCTGGCGCCAACGCTCGATGGAGTCCGGCAGGCCAGTCCGCCGCGGCGCCTCGTTCTCCCGGATCTGCTCGGTGCCCTCGGGTGCCGAGCGCCGGACGTGCCGGCGGCCGTACTCGTCGACCGTCTCTACGAGCTTCTCCTTCGGCGCCCTCTTCTTCCTCGTCCTCTTCCAACTCGTCGTTGTAATGGAAGAACTCGGCGTCCTCGGTGAAACTCGCCTCGTCCTCTACCCAGTCGCCCAGGTCGTCTGCAGCACCACCATTGCTGTGAGGGGCGCCTGCGCCTTCACCATTTGCCCGTTGCGGGTCGCGCTCGGCCACCCCCCCAAAGTACAGCTTCGGGGAGTGGTAGGTTGCCCGCTCCTGGGCGGCCGTCGGGACGTCTTTGGCAGACGGACCGACCACGCCCAGTTCCAGCGCAGGTCCCGCTGACGGATTAGCTGGTTGCGGGGTTTCGGGACCGGCGCGACACTTGTCAGGCTCCGAGCGAAGTTAGATGTAATAGCTTCAACGGCAGGTGTTCGTGGCTCTGTTCAGATCAGCGGCAGGCTAACGAGCGACCCGGGCGCTTGGCTCAGTTGGTTAGAGCGCAGCCTTCACACGGCTGAGGTCGGAGGTTCGAGTCCTCTAGCGCCCACCAGGTCACGCCGGGTTGTAGCTGGTCGGAGATCACATTTAGGTGAGCCTAACTTGACCGCTAGTGACCGCCGGTGTCCGTTTCGTGCCCCTCGAAGGGGCACGGATGGGGCACGAGGGGCACGCGGGGGGCACGCGAAAGCGTGATTATCGAATTTGCAGCCCGAGTGCGTCCAGCATTTTTTGGGCGCAAACGACGGAGCGTAGACAGCGAAAGCATGGCGCGCACAAGTCCGCTCCCAGACAAATAAAGCGGGCCAGCTGCCCGCCGCGTACAGCGCCGCGTGGCCATGGGTGTCGGGGCGGTGGCCTGCTTCAGCCGACTTGATGACTTGGAAAGCAACAACAAGCCGGTGCCAGCGGACAGACCGGGCGGGACGTCGGGAGAACCTGTATGTGGTCGACGGCGCCGTCCCAGCGAGCACTAAATCGTTCGTTCGGTCGGGGCCGCTTTCCAGGTCAGGACCTCTCAGCCTCGGTGAGCCCAGATGGGGCAATCGGGCGCGGCTGGACTAGGTTCGGGTCTCGCCCTCTTTAGGAGACGTAGGCGTCGAGCACCCGGTCGAGGGAGGTGCCCCACAGCTTTTGTTGTGACGGATTGACGAAAGCCACTGTCATCGCTGCCTGGGGCCGGTCTGCGGGGCGCTCCACGCGACCGACGATGCGGTATTGGTCGGGACGCATCCGTTGGCAACCCGTGACGAGAAACCCGGCGATGCTCCGGTTCGGTCCGGGTCGGCGGTGCGTCCGTCCTTTGCTGCGTCGTGCTTGTTCAGGTTTTCGAGCCGCCACTTCGGGGTCGAGGTCCAGCAGTTCGAAGTGGCTGTAGGTACCCCCTTTATCGGTCTTGTTGGCGACGCACCACATGACCACGGACTCACCTGAGTCGTGCTGGTAGACGATCACGTCACCGCTCACAAAGGGAGTCGTGCTTTTCTCGACCTTTGCGATTCGAACCTGACGAGGCTGCGGGGAAAGAAGCTGGTCCCGGGCCTTTGTCAGAACCTGCTTCCTCCTTGCAAGACCCGTGCTGTCTGCCCAGCGGGGGAGGTCAGCTCCGCTGTCTATGGCCTCGATGGCCCGTTCCCGAATGGCGTCGAGCAATCGTCCGGTCTTCCATTGAGTGACTGCAAGGGCAATAAGCGCCACCGGGCCGTCGTCGGGATTCTGAAGATAAGGCTGGAGGACTCGTTCTGTGGCGTCCTCGACCGAGACCCCCTGACCGACGAGGTCTCGAAACTCGTCACGGACGTCACAGGCGATGTCATCGGAGAAGAGACCGGGACCCCAAGCGCCCACGCCTCCAAGCTACAAAGGGCGCGCTCACCCGATTACTGACCACGCGGCTACTGACCACGCGGCTTCCCGGCGGTGCCGAGTCGGCGAAACCCGCTTATTGCACTTTTGAATCACGCGACGTCCGCATCCCATGCTTGAAGGTGATCGACGATGACGGCGGCTCCGCACCACTCGACCTCGGCGATGGTGGTGGTCGCCGTGGTTCTCTGACGCCAGCTAAACCTCCCGGTCCTTCCCTGAGCACCTTACGAGCATGTTCCTCGGCAACCGCCAGGCGATCCTCGTAGAGTTTGAGTCGC
Organism: uncultured Acidimicrobiaceae bacterium; assembly: GCA_963807395.1. Taxonomy (GTDB): domain Bacteria; phylum Actinomycetota; class Acidimicrobiia; order Acidimicrobiales; family Palsa-688; genus Fen-671. Next base: position 790,701 of record CAWEBW010000016.1, on the reverse strand, counting down.
ATCACAAGGTCCCGGTCCGACCCAAGTCCGCTCACGGCCGGTAGCTTCCGTGTCTGCGTAGCAATCTGAAGGACCTTCATAGCCGGGCCGGGACGAGCGGAACTGCCGGCCCAACCGGGATCGGGCAGGGTAGCAAGCTCGTGCTCGGCCAGCTCAACGACGCGCCGATAGCTCCTCACGAGCATCTGTCGGCGGAAGATCTCTGCCAAGCTCACCCACCAAGCATCGCGCGAGAACGATCTGTCTCGCGTTCCTCAATCATCAAGGCTGGCCGAATCGGATGGCTCGGGATTCGGCAACCGATCTGAACGGGTCAAAACCGCTGTTGGGCCGACCATAACGCGCGCAATCGATGACGCCCGACACACTTCCCTGCTTCGCGGGCGCAGCATCGCAAGCGGCAGAATGACGGTAGCTGGAAATTATCAGCAGCCGGCGTCGTGGGGGCGCCGCCCTTCAAGCGGCGAGCATGAACCTCAGACACGGGCCACTGTTGGGACCTACGCGAAGCCTGGCGGGCGGTGGCGGGAAGGCCCGGAGACTCACGACGCCGGCGTCGCGGCCGGGCGCTACTGACCGCCGGCGGTAGCCGGCGTGGGCCCGACGGCGCAACGCTGGGGGTTGAGCATCACATTTCCATACCCCGGCCGGTGTCCGGCGCGCGCCAAATGCGGACGTGGCGGGCCTGTTCTCGTTGCAGAACGCGCCGGTAGGTCTGCGCGCGTTGAACCTCCTGTTCGTGCTTGATGGCCCGGCCCAGCTCGGAAAGACGACGGGGGACGTCGTCATGTTTGGCCAAGAAGGCGTCCCGGGCCTGCTGGGCCTGCTCCAGCTCATTAGCCTGCCGTGTGAGTTGCACCCGGGTCGCCGCCAGCTGGTCGGCATACGGTCGGCCGTACTGCTCCCAGGACTGCTTGGCCTGGTCAAGGCCAGCCGATGCCTCCCTCAGCTGGCGGCGGGCCTTGTGCCGGCCCCACTGCCCCAGGTCCCCGGCTTCGAGGTCCTGTGAGGCTCGCTGGTAGCTGACAACCGCTTGGTGGAGGTTACGGGCGGCCACCCCAGGGGCGCAATTTGCCCATCGACCGGTGCCGGCGTGCAGGTCGGTGTTGTCCTGCTCGAGGGCGCGCGAGCTGCGTCCGTACTTGGTCGAGGTCGGCCGAGCGGTCTGGCGGGAGCGAACCCCGAAGCTCCTGACGCTCGTGGTACAGGCGGCCCAAGCGCTCCTCGGGTGACTGGGTATGTGCCCAGCGCTGGCGGCGTTCCTGGCCCCAGGCCCAGGCCAGGCGGCGGGCAGCTTGACGGATGTCGGGGGCGACCACGTGCACATGGCTTTCGCCTCGGGCTCTGCTCATCGTGACGTAGGCCAGCTCCCGGCCCCCGCCGTCTTCCAGGGCGTGGGTGACGTCCACGGTCTGGCCCTGGGAACGATGAGCGGTGACGCTGTAAGCATGAGCGAGCTTGTCGGTCGCGATGTCGCCCGGGCCCATGTGCAGCTCGGTTCCTTCGGGCGTGACCGCCACTAGCGAACCGGCGGCTATGTCGACCGAACTGACCACGGCCCGCTGGGAGGTCACCCAGGCGCCGCCCGGCCCGGGCGACAGGGTGACCACCCTGTCCCCGGCCCGGTAGCGCTTCCCACCTTCTACTTCCAGCTCGGGACCGGAAAGATGGCCCAGCTCCTGCCATACCAGGCGGGCGGCCCCGTTCAGTCTCTCCACCGCGTCACGGTGGTAGGCCACCAGGAGGGCGTCTTTGCCGTCGGCGACGTCGTAGGCCCAGGCCCGGACCATGTCCAACAGGGCTTGGCCCTGGGTGGGAGCGGGGTGGACCCGGCCGTTCGATACGTACCAGGCTGCCGCCGTGGGCACCTCCCCGGCGCGAAGCTGGTCGAGGGCGTGGCGCTCGGCTGGGTCCCGCTGGCGTACGTTCTCGGTGAGAGCAAAGACATGGCCGGGATGACGGGAGGCCAGTGCTTCGAGAGCGCCGCCGGGGCCGACGGCGTCGAGCTGGCGGTAGTCGCCCACCACGATGGCCCGTGCCCCGGCGGCGGCCACGGCACCGAGCAGCTTGGCCATTTCGGCGTCTGGGGTCATGCCGCTTTCGTCCACGACCAGCACGTGACGGCTGAGGGCCTGGCGCTGGTGCTCCAGGCGCCAGGTGAGCGAGGCCACCGTGCGAGACGGGAGGCCTGCCCCTTCCTCCAGCGCTCTGGCCGCCTGTCCTGAGGTGGCGGCCCCGATCACCGTGTAACCGGCCGCTTCGAAGCCGGCCCGTACGGCTGAAAGGGTCGAGGTCTTGCCACTCCCGGCCACCCCGATCAGAAGGTCCAGGGAGTGCCCAGAAGTGAGCAAACCCTTGGCTACTTCGGCCTGTCTCTGGTTGAGACGGGCACCGCGGCCCAGTTCGGTTTGCAGGACGGCGTTGGTTGCCACCGGGTCGGGGACGGCCGGCGCACTCCGCTCGGCCAGCTGGTCGGCCAGCTCGGCCACTCTCCGCTCGTCTTCGAGCACGCAGGCGGCTGACCATACCGGCCCCCGGGCACCGGCCACCGCCGGCAATGCCACGGCCCGCTCGTCGGACAGGACCTTATGGACGGCGGCGTCCAATATCGAGACGGGCAGGCCGTGCAGGAGCGGCGCCACCGCCACCACCGTGTCCCGGAGGTCGAAAGTTTTCTCGGCGGCCAGGCGCCCACCGGGGCCGAGCAGTTCATCGGCCAGCTGGTCGACGATGTCAGGGCCGGGCGGTATGTATTCCAGGCCGGCTCGCTCCACAGCGGCCGCCAGGCAGGGTGACGGGTAACCGGCTTTGGTCAGCTCGGCCCGCCAACGGGGCAGGAGGTCTTCGACCATCGAGTGCTCCTTTTTGTCCCGGGTGGTGCGGGCGGCCATCGACCGCGCTTGGTAAGAGGCGTCGCGCCCGACGGCGGCGTCGATCTGGGCCGAGCGGGTGGCGTGCACCTCCCAGGCTTCTTTTGGGATGCCCGAGATAGCGAAACTGCCCAAACGCCCCGAGGGGCCGGGGTCGGGCTCGATGCCATATCCGAGCTCCACGGCCTTGGCTGCGGCGGCCAGGCGGCCGATGGCACTGGCGGCGTGCAGGTGGTCACGCAACAGGGCCGTGTCGAGCGCCTTCCAGCCACCCCTGGTGTCACCCATAGCCACCACGTTGGCGATCAAGACATGTTCTCTTAACTAAAAATCGCCCCGATTCTGGTGGAGAGAATGGTCACTCGGGCCTTTGTTTTCCTATCTACTTGCAGCCAAGCTTTCCTCGATGGGCCGAGCAGCTCTACGCTCAAGTTGGTCGAGCTTGTCTTCGGCGCCGGCCAGGCTGACTTTCAGACCCTCGACTTCGCCGAACCACTCCTCGTGCTTGGCTTCTGAGATCCGCGCGACGATGTTGTCGCGGATCTCGATGAGCCGGCGACGCTGCGACGGGTCGGGCCAGAGCAAGGCGCAGCGCACACATGCATGCTCGTGGATGCAGGCGGTCCCGAACGCTCTCCCGCAAGTGCCGACCGAAACCTTGCGCCTCTCGAAATGGCCGAAAAAGGCTTGCCATTCTTCTTCAGTTGGGCTGCGGTACTCGTCGCTTGGGCGAAGCGCGCGCCGGCGGGCCAAGAAGGCAAGGTGTGCCTGTAGCGCCTCGTCGGGGTAGACGGCCTTGTAGCCCATGGTGACGTTCAGGTCGTGGTGGCCGGCTATCACCTGGGCGATGTGAGGAGGCAGGCCGTTCATCACGGCATCGGTGATGAACATCCGCCTGAAGTCATGAGGCGCGAAGTGCACCGCTTTGCCGTCGGCCCCCACTAACCCAGTGCGGGCGACGGCGTCGTTGATCAGCGTGCTCACAAAAGGGATGTTGAACTCTTTGTGCTCTGGGCCGACCTTGTGCTGGAACAGCAATGGTGATGGTGGCAACCACACCCGCTCGTGGTAGTCCCAGGCTCGGACCATGCGCACCGCCCCGTCGGGGCCGCGCACCCGGCGGATGACCTCGCTCAGTACTTGGGCGAGCTCGGGGCTCACGACCAAGAGCCGCTCGGAGTCGGTCTTGGAGGGGGCGACTTGGAGGAGAGGGACGACCTCACCGGTAGTCGGGAGGCGGTACTTGACCAAGCTGTAATGGCTCAGCTCGATCAGCTCTTCGACCCGCAGGCCCGTGAAGCGCAGGACCTCTATGACCGCCCAGGCCCAAAATGCATGCTCTTCTTCTCGGTCGAGCAACTTCGCTTTGCCGCTGGCTTGGTCCCGCGCCCAGACGTTGCCTTCTATGCGGGGCCGCAACCGCGTCGAGCGGACCAGGCTCTGGCCGGCGGCACTGAAGGCTTCACCCGGCGGAACAGCCTGGCCTGCAGCCAATATGGCGGCTGCGTCCCTGCGCCATTGGTCAGTGCAGCGCGCGAGCTGGGGCAGTAGCGGCAAGCGCTCGCGGGTCCTGGCGTCCATGCGTGCCTTGCGCTGGCGGACGAACTTGCGCCGGCTGAGCTCGTGCTGGCGGATGGGGCATGGTGCCCCCCACGGCCCCCACCGTGCCGGGTCCTCCAAGGCCCATTCGGCCAGGTCGAGGTAAAAAGCCCGCACAGTGTAAAGGACATCAAGGTAGTTGAGCCTCTCGGCGCTGCCGCCAGAGGCGGCCCGGGGGACGACCTTTTTGGTCCGCAGGCGCCCTTTCCAGGCGCTGGCGACCTCGGGGGCGAGACTCAAGCTGGCGATGCCCGGGTAGTGGGCTTCGAGGTCGGACCAAAAGCACCCAACAAGTGAATAGCAAAGTGAGACCACGGTGCCGTAGTCGACCGACGGTTGGCGTTCTTTCAAGTAAGCAACGAACAGGCTGCGCACAGGCCCGCACGCAATCGGGTAACGGTCTACGGCTCTTCGACGCTGAGCTGGCCCCTTCGTCGCAACGACCTCCACGCGGGGACTTCGGGCCCGAAGATGCCCATCTCCCGGAACACCTTGAAAGTTGCGGGCCGAGAACGGGGGTCGGCTTTTAGGCGGTCTTCGGCGTCGAACAACTCCACCACGTCACCGACGGTGATATCTACGAGCCTGCCGCCTTTGGCGGCAATTATGACCGAGCAACGCAAAGATATGTGGCCTTCGTCGGCCGAGGCCAGCGCGGCGTCAGCCTCACAGGCCAGGTGCAGGCGCGGAAGCCATCGCAGTCGCGGGCGCGGATTGTCTCAAAGCCGAGCCTGCGGCCCTTGCCACCCGTCAGCAGCCAAGAGATCGAGGGGCGGAGGACCCCTGTGCCGAGCAGGGCTTCTAGGGCAGCGGTCAGGTACTTGAGCCGGGCCCTGGCAAGGCCGTGGTGCTCGAGCCACTGCGCGGGGCCGGCGGCCCAGTCCCTGCCGCCGGCGTCGGCCCCGCTGGCTAGCCAACGCTCCTGCCAGGTATTGCCCGGCTGGCCCTCTAGCCAGTCGAGCAGGAGCTCGAGGCCCCCGCGCCTGACGTCGTAGTGCGAAGCGTCAAAGCCGTAGGAGCCGACCAGCTGGCGCACCTCGGGTCGAGAACATAGGGTTTCTGGCCAGGCCTCGGCGAGGGGGCGAGGTGGGAACTGCACCAACAACCTGGCTTTTAGCTGCGCGGGTAGGGGCCGTGCTGCCCGTTCGGGGGCACTGGTGCTGAGCAGCGCCGTCACCTGGTGGGCCTCGCGAACAGCACGCTGAGTGCCTCTTGGCTGTAACCCGGGGCCGGGGGTGGGTTGGGGAGCTCCGCGGCCCGGCCGACTTGGGCGGCGTGGTGGGCGAGCACGCGGCGGACCACGTCCTCCTGGCGGGGGGTCAGGTAGACCTGGCTCGTGGAGAGCTGGGCGTGGCCGAGCACCCACTGGACGTCGGTCAAGGGCAGCCCAGGGTCCTCGGCCATGCGATAGGCGGCGGTGTGGCGGAGGGCGTGGAGCGTGGCCGAGGTGCCCGCCAGGCGGTTGGCCCGCTGGAACATGCGGTGCGCAGCTTGGTAATTGAGCGGGCGGAAGGGACGGCGAAGCGTCCACCACAGCGGCTGGCGCCGCCCTTTTGGCACGCGCCCCTCGACCTCGACCTGGTAAAGGCGAAGCCACACGAAAGCGTCGACTGAGGCTGGGAAGCTTGGGCCTGCCTGCTCCCCTTGCGCACGACCGTTACCAACTGGCGGCCGGGGTCAACGCCTCCCTGGGTGGCCGCCAGCAGCTCGGAGGCCCTCGCGCCGGTCGAGACGTAGAAGGCGACGAGCGCCCGGTCCCGGTTCGAGGCCAAGCGGGCGAATATCCCGTTGAAAATTTCGTCGGGGACCGCCCGGGGCACCTTGGCCGGCACACGAGGCCGGTAAAGGCCGGACCGCTCGTGGCGGTAGGGTTCCATCGGGCCCTGGTGGGCGTTGGCCCGGCCTCCCCGCCGGGACCGGTCGAGGGGGAAGGGGTTCATGATCGGCCCGGTGCCGGCCTCACGGTGGAACTCGTAGAAACGGCGCAACACCGTCTCGCTGTGGGCCCGCACCGAGGCGGCATAACGTTCGCTCCCCAAGGGGGAAGGTTGGTTGCCCTCTTCTGCCCGCCGGCGCCAATGGGGCCGGACCGGTTTCCCCTTGAGTTGCAACGACAGGCTGAATTCCCGGGCCTCGTCCCTGGTCGCCCGCTCCCAAAAGGCCCCGAGCGCCCAGAGGAAACGGAACCAGCGCAGCAGGTCCATCCCATAAGAGCGCAGGGTCGCCTCAGAACGCCCTGCTGCCAACAGGTCGGCGAAGAACATCGACACGGCCTCAACGGCAGCACCGTCCGGGCCTACCAGCCGGTAAGGCTCTATGGGGTCACCAGTGGCGACCAGCCGGCCCACCTGAGGCACCGCCGTCTTCGCCACCTCGAGGGGCCCAAGATGCTTTCCCATGGCTTGTGCTGTCTAGCAGACCGTAGGACAGAAGTGGTGGATTACCAGGGGTTATATGAAACAAGTTAAGTCAATAGGTGGTCGTGAGGCTGGGGGTCACGACTTCTCGTTGTCGCGTGACGGGACACCGCCCACGTGAGCCCACCCGTACCGGTGCGCAGCTGCGTCCGGCCTCTTCTCCCGCCCTGTTCTTTTGTCACCCGATCGAGGTACTCAAGAGTGGCGGCCGTTTCTGCGTCCAAGATGGCGTGCATGTCCTCGGCCCGGCCGATGACGCCGAGCTTCGCTACGGACTTCCCCGGGCTGACCACCAGCTCCATGCCCGGGCGCATGCACGCCACCAGGCGCTCTCCGCTTTCGGGGTGGTGGGGGCCGCCGGCGCCGAACAGCGCCCGAAAGTCGGCCAAGTCCACTTCGCCTTCAAGGCCGAGCGAAGCGGCGCCCGAGCCGCCCCAGCACATCGGCGTCTCGCCCCGGGAAGAGTAATAGTCCAGGGCGTTGGCGACCGGGTCGTCGCCCCGGCCGGCCACCGTGTGCTCGTGGTAGGTGACCGAGTGGGCCCCCATCATCCTCATCCACGCCACGTCGCCCTCCAGCTCACTCCGAACATCACCTGCATTTAGCAGCGGCACGTTGCAAACGTGTCAACGACTTTTGTTTTTATACAGGTAAAGCTCAGAGACTGGAAAGGGTTTCTTGGTGAGCGGTCAATAGCGGTTATTAGCGGTAAATAGGAATATTGGGGAATTGAGGGAGGAGGTCGAAGTAGGGACCGGTAAAGTTCGATGACTGAACGAGTGAGTGGAAGGCGGTTGCTGGTCCGATGGCGGGGAGCCGGAGCACGACGGGTTGCTGGTGCGGGAGGTGCTTGTGCCGTGGGCAGTCACTTTTGGGACTGCTAGCGGTTGAGGGTGAGGCTGGCGGGGTTGTCTGGATGAGAGCCTGACGGGGCGCGGGCTCGGTTAGCGATAGGTCAATGACGGGGTCAGAAAAAAATATTTGTGTCCGTAGATGTCCCAAAACGTGCGTAGGTGGCACGAGACGGCAGCAGTTGGCACCAACAGGCAATTATGGGCGTCAACGGAAATCACCGGTGAGGAAAATTCTGTGCCATTATTGCGACCTGCAATTAGTGGACCACAGGAGGTACCCATGCCCGACCGGGGACCACTTCCCCACCTGCTTACGATCGAGCAGCTCGCCGACCACCTCGGGGTGACGCAGCGCCACATCCGCCGCCTCGTCGCTGAGAGGAGAATCCCGTTTTTGAAGATTGGACGATTCGTGCGGTTCGACCCGACCGACGTCGCAAGGTGGCTCGACCGGACGCGGCGACAGACCCCTGCGCCGCAAGGATTGCTTGGAACCGGGGAAGGGGTCACTGCCGGTAGCTATGGTCGAGGTCTTAGGCCTTGGGGGCAGACGGAAAGGGGACAGCCATGAGCCGGCGGCAGTTCGGGCGAGTCCGTCAGCTCCCTTCCGGAGGTGGCAGGCTCGGTACGCCGAGGAGGACGGCGAGCTGCGTACGGCGCCGCGTAGGTTCTCGACGAAGGGTGATGCCGCCCGTTACTTAGCGTCGATCGAAACGGACCTGGCGCGCGGTCAATACATCGACCCCCGGCTCGGGATGGTCACGCTCTCAGAGTGGGCAGAGCAATGGTTGGCACGCCCCGGCAAGCGCGCCAACAGCGTCGCCCGTGACCGTCAGGCGCTAGGGGCCTTCCTGAGAGACCTCGGAGGGCGACCGCTGGCCTCCATAACCCCCATGCACGTTCAGGGCGTTGTAGATGCCCGGGCCAAGCTCGTTTCGCCGGCGACCCTCGCTCGAGACTTCTCGGCTCTGCGAGCTGTCCTCAACTCAGCCGTTGATGCCGACATCATCGGCCGCTCGCCCGGTCGGAAGATCGCCCTGCCGCGGCCTCGTCCACCTCGCCGCGTCGGTTTGCGACCAGACCAGCTCGAGAAACTGGCGTCTGAAGTGCCGGGCCGTTACCGGGCCCTGGTGCTCGTGGCCGGGATCCTGGGGTTGCGTTGGGGAGAGGCGGTCGGATTCCGCGTCAGGGACATCGACTTTCTCCGCCGGACGGTAACCGTTTTTCAAGTCGTCGAGGAAACGGCCGGACATATTGCGATCGTGCGGGGAGCGAAGACGGATGCCGGGCTGCGAACCCTGTCGGCTCCTGCGTTACTCGTTGACGAGCTTGCTCGACATCTGGCCGAATATCGCCAGATCGATGCTGGCGATCCCGAAGGCCTGGTCTTCGTCGGTCCTCGGGGCGGCATCCTCCGGCGCCGTTTTGCCGAACGCACCTTTGCCCCTGCTGTGGCAAGAGCGGGGCTGGACAGCTCGCTGACGTTCCATGGATTGCGGCACGTGGCCATCACGACGATGGTCGAGATCGGTGTCCATCCAAGGGTCATGCAAGGGCGTGCCGGTCATGCGACGTCCAAGCTGACGATGGAACTTTACGCCCACGTACCCGAGGCTGCCGACAGGCAGGCTGCGGAACAGCTTGACGATTTCTACCGCCAGGCTGTGCGAGGCGGTCCAAGGGCGTCCGAACACTGAGGTCCGCCGAATGAGCAACCCCGGTCCGAGCGGGGTCCGTCGGCAGGGCACGGCACCTCTTGCTCTGCTTCTCGCGGGACCGAACGGGGCGGGTAAAACCACCGCCCAATCGCTGCTTCTGCCACCCGAGGTTGTGTTCCTGAACGCCGACGTCGAAGCGGAGAGGCTGATCTCTGAAGGTCACCCCTCTGAGGGCATTGACACAGCGGCCGGCAGAGCTGTCCTCACTCGCTTGAAGCAGCTCGTAGCGGTCAGGACGCCTTTTTGCTTGGAGACGAACCTCGCTGGCAGAGGTCTTGTCCACTTGCGTGAGGTCATGGCAGAGCGAATGGTTCGTGGTCCGCCTTTACTTTGTTGCGCTCCGCAATCCCGAACTGGCCCTCGCCAGGGTGGCGGAGCGGGTCGCGGCCGGAGGTCACAACGTGCCGGACGTGACTGTCCGGCGCCGTTGGCAAGCCGGGCTCCAGTCGTTATTCGAGATCTATGTGCCGCTGGTCGATGCATGGTCGCTCGCGGACAACAGCGGACCTGACCTGATCGAAGTGGCGCGAGGAGAGCACGCCGAGGTCGAGGTCGTCGAACACGAACTCTGGGAGCACTACCGGAAGGCTTCCGGCCTGTCGCCCTGAACCGTGCTCGGGGTGTCAGGAGGCAGCCTGTTCGTGCGAGAGGAACTCGACGCCGTTACCGACGTCAACTGCGATCGCCAAGCCGTGCTTGCGCCGGCTAGGCGACCTCCCGGGCGATCGCCTCTTTGGCCTTGGAGGTGAGGTCACCACCGGGGAACTCGCTTTCCGGTCTCACTCCTTGGCGCCTTTTATCTTCGGTATTGGTGGCCACGACCCGTTCCTTTTTGCGCGTTATTCCCAATGTACCCAGATGCACATTCCCGACGACCGCAAGCGACCGTTGGTGACCTTTATGCTCCGCTGGATGGGGCACGCGAGGGGCACGACGGCCCTTCGACCGCTATTCGGGGAACCTAAAAGAGCTGCTCAGAGGCTTACTGGTGATGGGTGACCTCTGCCTTCACACGGCTGAGGTCGGAGGTTCGAGTCCTCTAGCGCCCACCACAAAGGCCCTGCTCAGGGGCCATACCGAAACGCTGGCCCAACGAGCCGGACCCCACAAGGACCCCAAACGGACCCCAACCCATCAACTGGTCGCCGGTGGAAGCCAAGGCTCGGAAGACCCGTTGGCCCTCGCTGGCAGGTGCCCGTTAATCCAATCAACGCAGTCGTCGGCCTTCGTACTGGCCCACCTCACGTCCAAGCGATCGTCGTTGTGGACGTCCCACCAGTTGCCCTCGACATCCTGAGCGATGTTCACGAGGACGTCGAGCGCCCCTCCGAGGCCTCCGGGCGCACTCGTCTCGCCCAGTAAAGGGAGCATGACGGAATTTGTGGAGTGGGCGCCCAGAGCGATAGTCGCCTTGTACAGGTTAAAACGAGGCCTGGGTCCCTGCATCGTTTGAACACTTGAAGCGAAGCGAATTACGACGCAACCCTCCGCGACCGCGCCACCGGCGTTCACCGCTGACACCAGCAAACCATTGCCCCCAGGCGGCGCCGCGAAACTGAACTGAGGGCGGGGCTTGACGTCTTTCGCCCTAGCCCCTTGGAATGCCTGGAACGCTTTGAAGGCATAGAACGCGGCGACGCCTGCAGCGAAGAGGCTAAGGAGTGAAACGACGAAGGTCGCCCACGTCACGCTCGGCCGATCCATCGAACAGCGGCTTGGCGGGCCGGCGTGGCGGCTCTCGCCATCGCCTCGAGCGCATCGGTAACGACGTCCTGGCGCTCGGCACTGACGTGGCCGTAGCGGTCCAGGACGGTCACGGTCGAGCTGTGCCCAGCCCATCGGGCCACAGTCACGGGGTCCGCCCCCGCCGCCAGCCACAGCGCCACCGCAGTATGTCGGAGGTCATGGATCCGCAATCGCTCGAGGCCGGCCGCCCTCGTGGCGGGTAACCAGAAACGCTGGCGCCACATCCCGAGCCGCACGGGGCCATCCTGGGGAGCCGGGAAGCCCAGCGGTCCTTGGCCCCACCGTTGGCGAGCTGGTAGGCGAGAGCCTCAGCCACAAATGGGGGGATGGGCACCCGGCGCCGGCCGGCCCGAGTCTTGGGCGGCCCGAACACGAGCGACCCACCTACTTCAGTCACTATTTCGGCGACGTCGACAGTACGGCGCAATAGGTCGACCCGATCAGCCCGGAGCCCGAAAAGCTCGCCGGCCCGGAGACCTCCGTAGGCGCCGACGAGCACGGCGGCCGAGTAGCGCCGGTCCATGGCCTCGGCCAGCGTGGCGACCTCGGTGGGGGAGAGGAACTGCATTTCTATTCGCTCCACCTTGGGGAGGTCGACGCCGTCGCACGGTGACGCCGGGATCCGGCGGGCCTGGACCGCCGAGCGCATGATTTTGGCGAGGATCTGGTGGGCTTTCACTACCGTCGCCGGCGCCAGGCCGCGGGCGCTCAGGCTGGCGAGCCATTCCGACACCATGAGGAACTCGATATCGGCGAGCTCGCAGGCGCCAAAGGTTGGCAGCACGTAGCGCTCGAGGTAGCCCCGGTCACGCTCTCGGGTCGACGCCCTGAGCCCGACAGTGGTAGCAAGCCAGCGTCTCGACCAGCTCTCGAAATCGACCCGGCCGCTCGAAGGGTCGACGTAGTGGCCGATGGCCTTGGTGTGCTCGACGCTGGTACGGAACCGTTCGGCGTCCGGCTTGCGGTCGAAGTTCTTCTTGCGGCTCTGGCGGTCAGGTGTCTTCCAGCGGACCTGCCAGCCACCGCCGGGGAGCCGGTTCACACTTGCCATGTCAAGCCCTCGCTTTCCCCGTGGTCGTGGGCGGAGGAGCCCCAGCGCCCGGGCCCGGATGACTTTCTTGTTGGCCGTGCTCCTGGCTACGTCGAGGCGCTCGGCTACCGCTTCCACAGGGGGCTCACCACAAAGGTAAGCAAGGCGGTACGTGGTGGCCACCAGTTGAAGTTCTTCGTCCGAACCGGCCGATGGGCCTTCTACACGCCCATCGGTTGTGTTGACCGGCCCGACCGGCAACCCGGCGTCCAGGCGACGGAGCACCTCGTTTTGGCTGGCCGCGGTCCGTACAAGTCGCCCGACCGCTACCGACCTCAATGTCAATGAGGTGATACCTGGTCCGCCGGGGACTTGTAACAGGGTGAGCTTGGTGCACACGTACCGGCCCTTTCCCTCGTCTAGGACTGCTTCGAGCTCGAACTCGAAGTTCATAAAGTCCGTCGGGTCGTCGTTTGGTCGCCAGAGCACGACTTGGCCGCCGGTACCGGGATGGCCTACACCCTGATCGTCAACAGTACCCATGTGGCTAACCAGAAAAGTAAGGCGTCGGCGGACGACAAGCCCACCACCTAGGTCCACCCATTCGTTGTCCTCTTCCTTGCCTCGCTGTTTCCGCATCTAACTAGCATAAGGGACTCCCTCTGACATAGCCAGTCATGGCTGGTCAGACTTACATTTGTGAAATTACATGTGGACATCCCTTGACACAGCAGGTCCAGGCGAGTAGAGATCTTAGTGCCGGAACTAGCTGTGGATGTCACTAGTCCAGGCAGTGGAGGAGGAAAAAAACCTGATGCTTAGGCGACTTTTTGGGCGTGTGCTCGGTTGGGTGGCGGTACTGGTTGTCCTCGTTATGACCGTGCTCGGTGCGGTCCCCGCGGCCATAGAGCCGGACCCAGAGTTCTGGACGAGTAAGCAGGTGTGCCAGTTCCTCGGTGTTCCGGTTTCAACGCTGCGCTATTGGCAGTGGCAGGGCACTGGCCCTCGCTATTACCGATTTGGACGCCAGCTCAAGTACCGCCCCAGCGATGTCCGCGATTGGGCCGAAGCACAAGCGAACAAGCCCAAGCCAAAGCGCTAACGCCGTTATCAGTTTACCGGGCGAAGCCCGATGCCTAACCGAGGCCCGCCACCCTGGCGGCCGCCTTCAAGATTTCCTGGCAACCGCCGGGAAAGAAAAAGAGCTAGCCCGGCAAGCACCGGGACCAGCCCCCAGCAAGGGAGGTACCCCTCGCATGACAACCCTTCAACCGTCAGAGTACAGCACCAACGGTGCTGGTCACGTAGATGTCGACCGCGAGCCGATGTGGCCTCGTCGAGCCACCGTGACGGAGCTCCTCGACCATATCGAGAGCTGCCACGGCGTTACTCCTGAGCTCGTCGACATGCTGAAGGACGCCGCCCGCCAAGCCGCGGTCCGGGTCGTTGATGACGTGGTCAACAGTAAAAAGCCCATCGCGTACTGGGTTGCCCGTCGTCTGCGTGGTGGCGACTGGTTGCGGTGAACCGGAAGGGACCGGCCCTGCCAGACGAGAGCCGGTCCCTTCTCAACCCCTTTAGTAGGAGGTGTCGTTTTGGACAACCTATCGGATTACCTCGATAACCCGAGAGAAGGCCTTTCCGCCAGCGAACTGGCCGAGCTGCTCGAGTACGACTATGACGTCCCCCACGAACGCCTGGCTGAACTGGCTGCCACTCTCAGCATGGAGGTGTTGGTGAACATCCACCAGCTCGCCATGGAACGTGCTTTTCGTGCTCCGGCCGACTTCTTCGACGCCGTCATTAGTGAGGTCGTAAACAAAACAAATTGGCTTGAAAACTAAAGGAGAAAATACGAATGCCAGACTTCAAAATTGGTAACCCCGGACCTGGGCGGCCCAGTGGAGGGTACACCAACTCCGAACATGTCCCGCACCTGGTCGCTTATGTCCACCCGATTGAGGAAACACGTGGCTCCGGTAGCGATAGTTACCAGGTGGCACTATGCGATTATGTAATTTGCATTGATATTTGCAAGAAAGGCTGGGCTGACGTCCCGGTAAGTGGCAAGGCGCTTGCCCCGCGGTTGCTCAGCGCGGGGTCATCGGTCGTACTTGCCCGTCTGACCCTGGGTGAAGCCAAGGAAGGCCGGAGCGCTCCCGTCTTGGCGGAAGACCCAATCCCTGAGGAATATAAGGATGCACAGACTGTCTTCGAAAAGTACGCCGTTGTAACGCCAAGCGGCAAGGTCTTCTTCGACGTCGATGCGTTCAACGCCAACAATGCCCCGCCTCCAGTCGAGGCAACCGGGGAGAAATGAACAATTACGAATGGAGCCTCTTCCTCGAGGAGAGGCTCATCCGTCCCCCATTGGTCCGGTGCCGGCACAAAGCTGCTTATGACACCGGCTGGTCTATCGGGCCGTGGGAGTCCCCCGAACCGTGGCGAGAGAAATTAGTGGGCTGGGACGGCCAGGTGGGCATGCTGACCGGGCGCGGCCTGCTTGTGGTCGATGTAGACCTTTACAAACCAGGTGCCCAGGATTCCCTCGACCTCCTGGTCGATAAAGGGCTCTCTCTCGAGACGGTAACGGCGATCACGCCCCGGGGCGGGCGTCACCTTTACTACCGCTACGACCCCGACGTCTACAGGTACCTTCCGTCCCGGTCATTGGAGCCCTTGGGGTTCCCCGGCGTCGACGTCAAATGTGACGGCGGGATGGTGATCGTCCCTCCTTCGGTGAAGGAATAACGCAATGGGTGCCTATGTATGGGAGGTTAGCTCCTTCCCGAGCGACGTAAAGCTGGCCGAGCTTGTACGAACGCTCATCAGGTTCTTCAGTGACGAAGGGGAAGGCCGGGGAAAGGGCCGGTGGCGTGCCGTCGAGGACCTGGACGACGGCGACCTGGCCCCCACCAATATCGAGATGGCCCGGTTACTGGTCGAGCATTTCGGCGGCCAACGGCTTTCAGTCCTTCACAGCGGCGTGATCGGCGTTTGGCGGCCGGGGAAGACGACGGGGTCAGCCAGCGCCACCATCGGCTTTATCGACGATGGCGTTATGAAGATGTGGTCGGGTCATTGGGAGCCGTTCGAGCAGTACGCGGTGTACTCCCTCGGCCAGGTACGGGGAATAGCCGGGATCGGCCCCCGTATCGACGTACCGCCCGCGTTCGAGTTCCCCCCTGGTTACCGCTTGTGGCGACCGGGTGATGAGGACGTACCTGCTCCTAAGCTTCCCGTGGAGGCTTACTGGGGCCCGATCGGCACGTTCCTGGCGCACGTCGAGGGCCAGGTCGAGGCCCACCCAGCCGCTATTGCGGCTCACCTGATCCCTTGTTTTGGGACCTTGTTTGGCCGCCACATCGCGTACTCAGCCGGGACCGACCTCCAGTACGTCAAGACCTACTGGGCCGTTGTCGGCCCTACTTCTTCCGGCGGCAAAGGGGCGGCCCTGAACGCGGCCATGGTTTGGGTCAAGGCGGTAAAGCCGTTCTTCCTGGCCCACCATTCGATCGCCGGGATCGGCTCTGGCGAAACGCTCATCTACGAGATGCGCGACACCGCCGATGACGACGAAGGACCGGTCGAACGTCGCCGCATCGTGCTCGACGCCGAGCTGTCCCGCGTGCTGCGGGTGGTACGGCGAGAAGGGTCGATCCTGGGCGACGTCTTGCGCCAAGCCTTCGACGCTCATCCCTTGCGCCACTCCAGCCGGAAGGACAAGGTAACCGTTTCCAACGAGCACCACCTGTCGCTGGTCGGGTCCATCACACCTGACGAGCTGTGCGCCCTGACCGAAGAACTGGCCATATTGAACGGTTTTTCCAACCGGTACCTGTACGTGTGGAGCGAGATCCCGGTGCTGCTCCCCTTCGGTGGCCGGGTCAACGCCAGCGAGGTCGAGGGGCTGGCCAAGCGGTTCAACTGTGCCTACGAGCCCCTGGTTGAGCTGGCCCACCGGTCGCCGGCCGGTACGGTCCTGTTCGGTTTCGCCGACGAAGCCCTGCCGGCCTGGGAGACGTTCTACCGCGAGCGTCGCCGCGGTGTTGGCAGTAGTGAAGCGATGAAGGCCATCACGTCCCGCCAGGTCGCCCACGTGGCCCGCGTGGCCACGCTCTACGCCGCCCTCGACGGCGCCACCTCGATCGGCTTGGGCCCGCTCAGGGCCGGCATCGCCTGGGCGGACTACTCGCTGGGGACCGTCCGCAAGGTGTTCACGACCGGCCCGACCGGCAAGCTGGGCCAGCTCCTGGCCGCCATCCGGGAGGCCGGCGGTGAGGGCCTGGACGGCACCGCCCAGCACGACCTGTTCAGCCGGAACGTCGAAGCGGCTGTCCTGGCCAAGATGCGCCATGACCTCGAGGCCGAGCACTTGATCGCCACCTTCAGTGTGGCCACCGGAGCACGGCCGCGCCTGGTGAGCTTTGCCATCTCGGCCCTCGAAGGTGCCTCATGACCTCCTGTACCCCCCCGACCCTACGAATTTACGGACAAAGAGGCGAAAAGCTCGCCCTGACCAGCGAAGACATTTATTCGCCCTGGAAACGCTCGTTACGAATAAAGGCCTGCGTCGGCCGAACTGGCGGGCCTTTTCTTCGTAAATGGCGCGACGGCCTGCGAAGAAAAGAAAGTCCTGGTAGAGAGGCGCTTTTTTGACCCTTTATCCGTAAATTCGTACCCCTGGGGGGTAGCAGTCACCGGGGCCGGGTGCCGGGGGGGTGGCCGATGATCAGCTTCAAGACCATCGATGACGATTACACCGAGGTCAAGTTCCCCTCCAACGAAGAAGCGTTGAAGGTGGTCAAGAGCGCTCCCGTTCATCGCTGGGACCCCGACCGTAAGGTCTGGACGGTCGAGACTTCGTGGGTGGAATTGCTTTGCAAGCGCTTTACCGAAAAGGGCTTTGACTGCTCCATCAACGGGAAGCTTTGGTCCCCGCCGGACGTGAAGGTCCTGAGCTTCTCCTATTGGGGCGTTGTTCCAGGCGTTGCCAGACCACCTTCGCCGTCCTGTCTATTTGGCACTGGCTAAGACGCTTCATCCTGATGCCGGTGGTGACAAAACATTGATGCAGGAACTGAACAAGGCCATGGGCAAATGAACGCCGACGAGCTTCGCCCAGGTCCTGCTCGAGGCCTTCCCCGGTAGTGAAGTGGTCTGGCCGGCCGCTACCTGTCCGGTCGCTGAACGTCCCCGGTCGCGACTGGCAGACGGGGAACTGGCCATTACCGCGGATGGTTGGCGCTGTCCCGGTTGTGGACGTTCTTCCACCGTGTTCTATGGCGCGCCCCCTGACCGTCGTTGTCTGGCGTGCTGGAAGATCAGCCGGGCCTTGCGAGGGGAGCGATGAGGACGACCGTCCCCCGTCCGGTTTCCGAGGCGGACTGGCTAGCTCTTCGCCGCGGTTATGTCGGGGCCAGTCAGGTAGCCGCCCTTATGGGCCGGCACCCGTTCCTTAGCGCGGCCGAGCTGGCGGCCCACAAGATCACCCATACCGCCGGTACTGACAACCGGGCTACGGCCCGGGGCCGGTACTTAGAAGCAGCGGTGGCTACCTGGTGGGGGGATGAACACGGCCTGGAGCTCGTCGAGCCTGACGTCCTGTACGTCTACGGCGACACCTTGTTGGCCACTCTCGACCGTCTCGCCGGTGACGAGCCGGTCGAGATAAAGACCGTCAACCACCATTGCGTTGGCCCCGCCGAGCACCGGCTCGACCAGGTCCAGGCCCAGCTGCTCTGCACCGGGGCCAGCCGTGCCCATTTGGTCGTCCTGGACTCGTCTCTCGAGTTGTCGACCTTCGCGGTCGAGGCCGAACCGGCCCATCAGTTGTCCCTCTACCGGGCCGCGGCACGCTTCCTCGAGTACGTCCGTAACGGCGAGGTCCCGCCCTATATCCATGACGTACCAGGCCCGTCGCCATCTTGCACCCTTCGCCTTCGGTGCTGACTGCCGACCTCGACGAGGAATCCCTTGGTTGGTGCCACCAGCTCGGCCAGCTACAAGACCGTAGACGTCTCCTCGAGGCCGAAGAGGACGTCCTCAAAGGCAAGATCGGCGCTCACCTTGGCCAGGCTGCTGAGGGCCGTTACGACGGCTCTCCGGTCGTCACCTGGAGGTGCACATCGCGGGTGCTGGTTGACGTCGAACGCCTACGTACCGCGTGGCCCGATGTCGCCATCAATTACCGCAAGACGAGCACCTACCGGTCCCTTCGGCTTGTCAACCGGAAGGGGGATGGGTGAGCGTGCCCGACCCCGACGTTTTCGCCGAGCGGGCCCGCCTGGTGGAGGTAGCCCGGGCCCAGGTCCTCCCCCGGGTCGACGACGACCACTTGCGCTGGGCCACCAAGTCAGGGCACCCGGCCGTTATGCCGCTCGAACTCGCCATGCGGGCCACCCGGCTGTCCACTTGGCCGGGCGAGGTGGTCCTCGACCCCTTCTGCGGTTCGGGCACGACGTTGCTGGCGGCCAAGCTGCTCGAGCGGCGGGCCATTGGCTGCGACATCTCTGAGCGCTACTGCGAATTGTCGGCCAACCGTTTGAGCCAGCAGGTGTTCGACTTTGGCCAGCCGGCCGAAGGGGCACGGCTATGAGCGAGGAGGGCTGGGTGTGGGTAGAGGACCGCGACTGGCGGGTTCCTCAGGTACCGGGCGTCGTGGCGTGCTCGTTCCCTCGCTGCACAGGCCGGGCCGTCGCCATCATGCGTCGTTACCGGCGTGCCCCCCGAGGGACCCGAGGCTGGGGCCTGGCCGCTGATTACTACTACTGCCCGGCCCACCTGTACGGGCGCAAGGTCGAGCTGGGCCACGTCTGGGTCCAGGTCCACCCCGAGTCGCCGGCAGCCGAGCGCGGGTGGACAGCCAAATACCCAGAGAGGCACCAGGAGGTCTGCTCCGGCTAGCCGGTCAGCGCGTTTTAGCGCCGCGCTTGGCCGCCCGGTAGAGACTGGGGGCAGTGCCAGCCCTGTGGCCCCTGCTCCCCCCACTGTTGCCCGGCGCCGCCTGCCGGGGCATGGACGTCTCGCTGTTCGTCCCCGAGGTCGAGAACCGGAGAACGGTCGAGGTGGCCATGAAGACCTGCGGCAGTTGCCCCGAAGTCGACGCCTGCCGCTCCTTCGCCGTCCCGCTGCCGGGGTTGCGTGGGGTGTGGGGCGCGACCACTAGCCGGGACCGGGAGCGGCTACGTAACCTCGGAGGTGGTGCAGCCATGAGCGAGCCGGTCCTCGATGACGTTGACGAACCCTCCCCGGACGAGCTGGGGGCCCTGGAGGCCGAGCTCGCCGAGGAAGGACCTGTGGAGGTCCCGGTACCTCAGCCGGGACCTCCCTGTGTAGTCTGCGGCCAGCTCCTCGAGCCCGAGCGGGTTGCCAAAAAGCCGGTCACGTGCGCCAAGCAGTCCTGCCAGACAGAGCACCGCCGGGAGCGCGAGCGCCAGTCCAAGGCCCGCCTAGCCGCTCGGTCCAACGGCCACGCTCAACCCGAAGCCGTGCCGGCGGTGGCGGCCGCCCCGGTGGCCGTAGCAGTGAGCGCCGACGCTTACCCCGGTGACGGCTTGGACGCCCACGCTGGCAACGGGAAGGCGGAGGACCCTCAAGTACCGCTTGAGGCTGTGAGCGTTTGGCTCCGTACCCTGCCGGCGCCGGTACGAGGGGTTGTCCTCGACGGCTGGCAGATCGTACGGAGCGCTTGAGGGGACGGTCGCTGGCACTAGCCTTTCGTACCCCACAACTCTGGACTTTCGGGGTACAATAGTGGGGTGGAGGTCCGCCCGTCAGCACTCCGGCACGGCGTGGCCGACGAGGACATCCACCACGCTTTCAACCATGCGTTGCGAGAGGTCGAGCTAGACGAGGACCGCTGGTTGGTGCTCGGCCCGGACCGGACCGCCAACATCGTCGAGCTGATAATCCTCATCACCGACCAAGGCGACGAGCGTGCCGTCCATGCCATGCGTGCCACCAAGGAGAACCTCAAGTTCCTATGACCAAACAAGCCACGTACAAGGGGGCACCGCTCACCGATGAGCTGGAGGAAAGGTTGGCCGAGCAGGCCTTGGCCGAGCTGGCGGCCATGAGCGACCAAGAGCGGGAGGCCCGCAAGCGCGAGCCGGGGACGCTGGCCAAGCGCATGGGCCGGCCGCGCCTCGGAGAGGGCCAGTCGGTACTGCTACGGGTACGCCTGGGCCCTGAGATGGCCAGCCGGCTCGACCAGGTGGCGGCCTCCTCTGGCCAGCACCGTTCCGACATAGTGCGCTACGCCTTAGCCAATTACCTCCAGCAACAGCTCGGCCCGGATGCAAGCGCCACAGATTCTGGCCGCCGAGCTCGCCCGCCTCAAATCACTTGATGACTAAGGGGTGGAGGCCCTAAAAGCGCCAGGCCTGTTCGAAAAGCCGCGACCCCCCCAAAGCCTTAGGGCCTCCTCGCACGTGGCGGCCCAGCCTCGGACCACTGGCCCCGCCCAGCAGCTCAGGTCGCACTGCTACAGCGGTAGCACTTACACCCCCGGGTGGACTGAAGCCCCCATGCTGTCCAGCCCCCGCTCGAGCAGGGCCCGCCAAGGCCAAGGCCCCCGGCGGCTGAGCCCCACCTCTGAGCTGGCCCCAAAGCTCAAGGCCCTCAGCATGCAAGGCCCCTCGGATAAACGGCCCCATCTTTATCCGGCCCGCCGCCCAGAGGTCCCCCCGTCCGCGCCGACCCCCTCGCCGGTTAAGGCCCGCCACGCGCACACCCCCCGGCAGACAACGGCCCCGGCGGGCATGCCGGACCCTCCCGATCGACCAGCAGCCCCCTGCCTTAGCAGCCGCCCCCCCGCTCATGCGCCCCCGGGGTACACCCGACCCCCGCCATGATGACTGTGGTACTCCGGCTCTGGAGTACCACCCGTCGAGCTCGAGCGAGCCCCCCGTTCGATTAGCCCCCCACTAACGCTTGGGGCCCCTCGGCCTGGCGAGGTCGCGGCCCGAGCTCGACGGGACGTGGTCAGCGGTGCGCCTCGAGCTCACACCTGTCACAAATGTGACGCGTCACAAATGCGACAGCCAAGGTCCTCCGGCGCCCGCGTGCC
Source organism: uncultured Acidimicrobiaceae bacterium (assembly GCA_963807395.1). Lineage (GTDB taxonomy): Bacteria > Actinomycetota > Acidimicrobiia > Acidimicrobiales > Palsa-688 > Fen-671. The sequence continues at coordinate 769,397 of CAWEBW010000016.1, read as the reverse complement.
GAGGTGACGCGAGCGTGCCGGCGTCGACCGTGGCTCATCGCATGCGCTTAGTCGCGGCGCAGGCCGGTGGGGTCAAGCGGACGGTTCGTGCTCGAAAAGCTGGGGAGACAGGGGTGGGGTACCACCGGACAAGGAAGTTCGTTTGGGAACCGGCGAATGGAGCCCGGCCAAGCGCCCGCGAAACGACGAGTTTTCCCCTACCGCGAAAACACCTACCCTCGCCCCGTGATGTGCCCGCTTTGCGCCGCCCCTGTGACCCGCCATGGCGGTCGCGGGCGCCCGCCGCGCTACTGCAGCACTCGCTGCCGCTGGCGGGCCCAGAGTGCCGCCCGGGCGGCTAAGAGGACCGAGGAAGCCCGGCGCTTTTGGGCCGAACTCGGTGTCGTGGTACCCGATCCCATCAAGCACCCGTTGCCTTAGATGTCGAGTTCGCGGGGATTAGCCGTCACGTCGAACTGACAAGGGATTGTCCACGGTCCTGAACCTCCCCCCTTCGGCCGGACACGACGTCCTCGCCCCCGATCGGGGAGGATCTACACATGGCAAGAGGCCGTCCTTATAGCGAGGAGTTCAAAGCTGACGCGGTCGCACTGGTGCGGAAGTCAGGACGCCCTGTCGCGCAGGTCGCAAAAGAGCTCGGGGTCGACGACTCGACGCTCAGCTATTGGGTGCGCGGCTACGATAACCGGCTCGACGACGCTGACAAGGCCGAGCTGGAAGAACAGCGCCGGCTGCGCAAGCGGATAAAAGAGCTAGAAGAAGAGATCGAGATCCTGAAGCGCTTCACGGCGTACTGGGTGAAGGAGACGGGTAAGTGACCGACGGCGAACAGATGACCTGGCTGCGCCGGCGGGTGGCCGCACTGGAAGCCGAGGCCGAGATCGCCGCTCGGCTGGCTTCATATGACGACGGTGGCCCAAGCGGGGACCGGAGGTACCGCTTCATCGCTGCCGAGGCGGCCAACTTCGCTATCACCACGTTGTGCAGGGTGACCAAGGTGTCCCGCTCGGCCTACTACGCCTGGGCCGCCAAAGCCGACGCCCCGAGCCTGGCAACCCTAGAAGAGGCTCACCTGGCCAACCTGGTCTGGGACGTGTTCTGGGCCAACCGGCGCCGCTACGGCTCGCCGAGGGTGACCGAAGAATTGTGGCGCCAGGGCATAAAGGTGAACCACAAGACCGTGGAGAGCCTGATGGCCGGCCTCGGCCTCCAGGGCCTGTCCGGGCGACGCAAGCTAAAAACGACGCGGCAAGACCCAAAGGCTGCTCCTGCACCTGACCTCGTCAAGCGCGACTTCAGCGCCGACGAGCCGAACAAGCTCCTGGTAGGCGATATAACCTACATACCCACCGCTGAGGGTTATTGCTTCTTGGCGACGGTGCTCGACGTGTGCAGCCGGCGCCTGCTCGGTTGGTCGCTCCAAACCCATATGCGCACCACTCTGTGCACCGACGCCCTCCTGGCCGCTGCCGGGCTGCGGGGCCGGCCTGGCCGGTGCCACCTTTCATTCCGACCGAGGCTGTCAATATACTTCAGGCGATTACGCCGTAGTTTGTGAGCGGCTCGGCATAACCCAGTCAATGGGCTCCGTTGGCGATTCTTACGATAATGCGATGGCCGAGAGCTTCTTCTCTTCGCTAAAACGAGAACTTGTTGACGTTACTCGTTTCAATACAATAGCCGACGCCCGCCTGGAAGTGTTCGAGTGGGTTATATGGTACAATCGTAAACGCCTTCACAGCTCCCTCGGCTATTTGACGCCAGAGGAGTTCGAGGAGCAGTTCAACGACCAGCAAGCGGCGTAGGGCCGAGTGTCCGGTCTACCGGGGGAGCCCCAGTCCCCAGTCGTCCCTATCACACCGCAACTGCAATCGGAGCCTGGCCCCTTGTTGGTCCCGCCACTGTTCCGGGCTTTGTCCTGACCAGGGCGGAGGAAGGGTTGGCTCCAAAACGAACGGCAAGCTCTCACCGACCGGCATGCCACTCGTGCGGATTTCCCGGCCTGAAGGATCCGCTGGTCCTGACCGAGGCGTCTGCGTCCCCGTCGTTATGCCCGGCCTGAGCCTGTACGGCCCCCAGACCTGCTGGGCGAGCTGCTCGGGCGTTATACCGTTGGCCTGGCTGATGGGCGTAGGTTCCCGACGCCAAGGGTTGTCGTCCCGCACCGTCAATGTGAGCCCGTCCAGGCGCTCAAGGGGTACCGGCCCGGTGAGAAGGACAGTCAACCTAAGGACGTCAGTGCCAGATTGGAATTCCCATTTCAACCTGAAGCGTGGCGTGAGCTCGCTGTGGCGGCGTTGGACTTCTAACTTGACGGCGTCCTGAGTGGCCTTGGCGGCTATCTCTGCTGCCGACGCCGACTTCCTATTTGCCCGGGCCGTCGCCCATCCCGCCAGAAAAGACAAAACGGAGATCGCTAAAGCAATTGAGGCGATAACCGTCGAAGCCGACACGGTGGCCGTGACCGTAGACCCGCCCATAGACGCGAGACTAGGGGACGAGCTGGCAAGCTTTAGTGGTGGGCCGACCACGAAAGCCAACAGCGCTCAAGGTGCTCGAGGGCAACCTGGGCAAGCGCCGCATCGTGCCCGACCCGCCTGTCGAAGACGGCCCCTGCCCCCCGCCCGACGGGCTTTCCGCCCCGGCCCGGGCCGTCTGGGCGCGCCTGGCCCCCGAGCTGGTGGCCAAGGGGCTCCTACGGCCGCGCTTTACCGACAACTTCGCCGTGCTGTGCGAGGCCTACGTCAACTGGCAAAAGGCGGCCGAGCTGGTGGCCATGGGCGGTCCCGTGGTCATGCGCGAGGGGGCCCTCATCTCCAACCCGGCCAGCCGCGAGTTCGCCCGTTACGCCCACCTGGTAAGGGTTTTCGCCGCTGACTTCGGCTTGACGCCGGCCGCTCTGGCCGGTAGAGGCGAGCCCGAGCCACCCCGCGACGGCCGGCGCGACCCGGCCCGGCTGTTGTCGTAAACCGAAGGAGGACCAATGCCCGACCTCGACAAATTGCAGCAACAGGCCCAGCGCTACAAGGACCTGGCCGAGCGCCAGCTGGCCGAGATCGCCCGCGACCAATACCTCTCCCCCGAGGGGCGTCAAGCGAAAATGGCGAGCGTGCTGGCGCCGTGCCGGGACGCGCTGGCCAAGCTGCACGCCGGCGCCGTGGCGCAAATAGCTACCGAGCGGCGCCAGCTCGAGGAGAGGATGTGGTCCGACCCGGCCAACAACGTGGTCGGCTGGCGTGATGCTCAATCCCGGGCGGACGCCCTGGGCGACGACGACCGGGCCAAGGCCCAGGAGATGTACCTCAAAGCACGGCTTTCCGGTGACTCCCAGCTGGCCAAAGCGCTCTATTTGAGCCGCTTCGGCGGCGCCGCCGGCGACGACGTACCCGCGGAGTGGGCGGCGGCCGCCGAGGCGCTGGCTGCCCACGACGCCGAGTACGGCTCGCCCATGTTCAAGATGAGCCTGTCCATGCTCACCTCCCCGCCGGCGCCGGCCGAGCTGGCCAACGTCTCCCCCTGGCAGCTCGACAGTCTGGCCGCCTCCGAGGGCTGAAGTGGCGGGCCCGCAAGCCGAGGAGTACCGCCGCCAGGCGGCCCAGAGGGCTCTGGTGGAGTCGGCCGCCCGGGCTCGTCAGGCCGCCCGGGACGCTGTCGTCGACGAGGCCATCCGCGGTGAGGTCGCTCGCCGGCGGCCGACCGAGGTGCTGCGCCGGCTGGAGCGAGCGGCGCGGGCTTTCCCTTAGCGCCCACACCCGCACGTGGCCGCCGTCGCCATCGAGGCCAGTGCGACGGGGCCTAGCTTTTCGACTTCTTGGTCAGCGAGAAGTCCGCGCTGACCTTGCGCAGCGGCTTGTCGGCACCGTACTTGTGCCAGCGCTGTCCGGTGTCATCATCGAAAGCGATCTCAAGGTGGCATTCCACGCTCGGTGGCGGGTTGACCGACCTGTTGTACTCGCCGGGGGGCGCCGGAGGCAAGACCACGACTTCACCCGACCGTCCGCCATAAACGACCTCGAGCAGGCCGTGCTCCCCGATTAGAGCGGCCTCGACCTTCTGCAACTGAAAGCCGCTGGAGTTGACCGGATGGACCACCAAGGGTTCGGTCCGGCCCCCGGTTGTGTACCCTCCGACAAGTCGGGCCTGCGCTGATTCCTCCAGCTCTAGTTGCATCCGACGGTCGTGGCCCCAAGCGTAAACCCCCCAACCAATTGCCCCCACCGTGCCGACGGCGCCGACCCACTCCGCCCACGAGCCGGCAGGGACCCACAGGCGGGGGTGGCCCGCCAGAAGCAGAGCCATAGCCTTGGGGGCCTCGGCAAGAGCAACAAGCGTTATGTGAGCGTTTCGGAGTCCCCCGAAATGCTCTACGTCGACAAGGACGCACGGCGGGACCGGGGCAACCGGCTGGCGCCGCTGTCGGACGAGCGCTTCGACGAGTTGGTGGCCCAGACCCGGGTCGAATCGAGTCATTCGCCGAAGAGCAGTCGCTCAGCGGTGGGGATTGTCTCGCTCTCAAGCCGACTCAGCACCGTGTTCAAGACTTCGGCCACAGTTCGCCCTTCTAAGCCGTCCACGGCGAACTCCCACCTCGACTCCTGCAGCTCCGCCGCTGGGAGAACCAAGCTTTGGGCGGATTGAGCAGGTACTTCATTGCCGGCCCCATCGAAGAACTGCATAGTTCCGTCCTCGTTTACCCGCAAAGTGCCCGGAACACAGTAGATGCGGGTTCGAGCCGTACTCTGCTCTCCTCGCTTCACCTCGGCGTTGCGCAAAGTGTTGATGGCAATACGGTTGGATTGGTGCTTCTGGGCCTTCCACCACTCACCGAACTCGGGAGCCCGCCTGCCGCTCGACTCCGAACCGATCGTCCGCCACACGTTTTCGATGCGGTCTAAGACCCAGCCCACCCGGTCTCGATACGCTTGGGTCGAGTCCTCGTTCTCCTCCAACGCCGCAAGGAGTCGGCGAGCCTGTTCGCACGCAGCTCGCGGAGTCGGAGCCGTCGCTCGGCACTGGGCTCGGAGGCTCCCGTCACTGCTCCAGCTCGGGGAGCGTACCGGCGAGCTCGTCTTCGACTTCTAGCCCAAACGAGGCGGCGATTATCGCTGCCTGCAACCCGACGCCCGCCCGTAGCTCTCCCAGAGCTACCGCAAACCAGTAGTCCTGGACCGACCATCCGGGCTCTCGGAACAGCCGGCGTCGAGAGTCGACGTCGCCGCGCTCTTCCGTTTCCCCAACCCCGGCAAGGAACTTCACGCAGTAGCGACGCATAAGCCGGAGAGGGTCGCGGAGCTGGCGCCGATCCCGCTGCTGCCGATCACCTCGGTGAGCCGGTCGCGGATCGCGAGGACGGAGTCGACACACTCCTGTGGCAATTCATTGCTGTAGTGGGCGAACAGGACCCGCCGGGCCTCGATGAAAGCCAGGACACTACGGGCAACCGTGACATCGGCCGTCGGGGGCGTCCAGCAGACGCCGAAGATGGGGGTGCTGAAGCCGTTCAACCGAGCGGCGACCTCTGTGAACTTCACGCTGCGGCGGCAGTTAGGAAGGACCCCAAACGGACCCCAAGTGTTCGCATTTGTCCAGTGTCAGCTAGTCGTGTCCACATGTCAAAACTCCACGTCAGGCGCCATTTCTAGACATAGCCGCAGGTTGGGAAAGTGCCGAAAATGGCCTTCATACGGCTGAGGTCCGAGGTTCGAGTCCTCTAGCGCCCACCAGGAAAGTGCAGGTCAAGGGCCTATTTGCCGGGACGGTCCGAGCGCTTGGGAGGAACCATCGCGCGTTCATCGCGCGGCCGGAAACGCTCGCCCACCTTGTCGGCCGCGGCTGCGTCACCTTCGCGCGTGCCCAGGCGTAGATAGCCAGGGTCACCTGGGGCGAGGAGTGGCCTAGTCGGGGTTGTGCCGTCTTCACGTCGACCCCCAGCGATGAGCACCGTCGTCGCCGGCGAGCGCAGGTCGTGGAACACGACGCCCGTCAACCCCGCCGCCTTGAGCGCCGGCAGCCAGGTCCGCCGGCGCCAGTTCGAGTAATGCAACGGCGTGCCGTCGGCGGAGACGAACAAGAGGGCCTCGGGGTTGGCACCAGTGACCCCCCGCCGGGCCATCAGGGACGCCAGTTCGTCGATGAGCCAGGCCGGGACGGCCATGGCGCGCCGGCCCGCTTTCGACTTGGGCGGCTCAAGGCGGCGGTCGTGACCCTCCACCTGCGCCCTCTCTGAAAGGCGACCGGCGAGGACGTCGACGGCACCGACGGTGAGGCCCGGCGCACTCGGCCCAGCGCAGCCCGAGGACGGTCCCGACCCACATCATGACGGCCTGGTCGGGCCGGAGTGCCTCGGCCGGCTCGGCCAGCTGGTCGGCATCGAGTCGGGCCGCTCGACTAGGTCGACCCGTGGGAGACGGATATCACCACGGCATGGCGTCCGCCCGATGAGGTCGGAGGCCACCGCGTAGCTGAAAACGGCCCGCATGGCTGAGTACATCCGACCGACGGTGGAAGGCGCGTGTGTCGCCGTCGACGACTTCACCAAGCGCTGGACATCGGCCCTCGTGACAGAGCGACTGCTCTCTTGCCCAATGTCGGCAACACATGGTTATCCAGGATGCTGCGGTCCCGGTCCCGCGAAGAGCGACGCTTGGTGCCGTCGGCGGCGAGCCATTCCGCAGCCACGGCGGCGAGGGGCCGGGCGGCCAGGCGCGCGTCTACCCATGCCCCATGGGCGCGAGCCGCCTTCTCGGCTGCCTCGAAGGCTTCAGCCTCTTTCTTGGTCCTGAACGTCCGCGTGTACACGCGGCTATTGGGGTCGCGGAGGCGGACGTTGTAGACCTTTTTGCCCGTGCGTTTCAGGATCCTCGAGATGATCATGGCTCGCCCAGCTACTGGGCCACGGCGTCCAGGTCCGTCCCTCGGCTCTCGCCGAACACCACGAGGTTTCGCACCGGTTTCGATGAGCCGGTAGCGCCCGTAGTCGAGGGCGCGAGGGTCACGCCGGCGGCTCTTGCGGAGCTCGAGACCTTGGCGCTGGGCCACACGCCGGAGCAAGTTCTCTCGCGCTCCTGCCCATGACTACTACCCAGGCCCGCCTCACCGTTCGCTCTGCCATCCCCGGTCGTCCCGTCTCCGGTGCGGTTAGTCGCCGGCCCCGGTTGGCGGTGTCCTCGGTCGTAGTTGGCGGGATAACCGGCGAGTTGCCCTGTGGCCCTCACCACAGGGTTTGTGCATGGCATAATGGCGGGGTGAAACCGCTCCGGTTCACCCGGGGCAGCCGCAAGCACAAGATCGGCCGGGCTAGCGCCCGCTATGTCATAGCCAATACCTCCCCGACCCAGAGCCGGGACCCAGGCACCCGTGCCTTGGTGCGGTCCTGGAGAGGCCTCGACGATCGGGCCGGGAACTCCACATCGTGGCCATCGACCGCCCCGACTGTTGGCTCGTGGTCCACGTGGTGCCGATGTATAGCAGGAGGAACCCATGAGCGCTCAGAAAACGACCAGCCCCGAAAAAGCGCGGCCCAACAAGGCAACCGTAGCCAAGGCGCCGCGGCCCAACAAGGCAGCCGTAGCCAAGGCGCCGCGGGCCAGCAAGGCAGCCGTAGCCGAGGCGCCGCGGGCCAGCAAGGCAGCCGGAGCGTCGACGAGCTCTCGCAAGGCCCGTTCAGCGGCGCCCACTCTCCCGCCGATCGGGCCCGACATCGACCTCGACGAGGAGGAGGTGTACCTGCCCGATGGCAGCCGGTTGACCGAGGCCCGAGCAACTGAGATCGCCGAGCGGGCCTTGGCGCGCCACTACCCCGGCCGGCCCTCGCTCAGCGGTGGCAGCAAGCACACCCCGAACCTGACGGTCCGGGTCACCGAAGCGACCCGTGAAGGGCTCGAGGCCATTGCGGCCCAGCAAGGCCGGCGCCTGTCCGATGTCACCCGGGACGCCCTCGATGAGTACGCCCGGCGTCATGCCAACAAGAGAGCCGCGGTCCAGTTCTATGTCGACCTGGGCGCCGGCTCCGAACCTGCAACAGGTGGTCGGCGAGCAAGCCCGGCCAAGCGTTCGCGCGGTACTGGCGCCACGGGGCCGTCCTCCCGAGTTACTGGCGCCACGGGGCCGTCCTCCCGAGTTACTGGCGCCACGGGGCCGAGGTCGGGGGCTACCGGTGCCACCGGGCCGGAGCCTCGTCCCAAAGAGGGTGGGGGGGTCTAAGAACCTAGGCCCGGTCTAGATTTCCGACTCCCCCCCGGTACCAGGTGACCCCTCTGCATTGCGTTACGTAACGTAAGTCCCCCCCTCGAGGCTCGGGAGCAGTACCCCGCCCGGTCGAAGTGTCCCATCTGGGACAGTTCCCCCCTCCAGGCCCCGGGGCAAGCCTCCCGGCAGGCTCCCCGGGCCCTGCTACAACGCCCCCGTTGTGCACCCCGGTCTGTCCCCCACGAGCTGGCCCCCGTCTCATGCCCCCCGGGCCGCCGCCTCCTCGAGGAGTACCTGGCCCAGCGCGCCGGGTCGTCATCGACTAGGCGGTGCCACTCGTCGCGCAGCGCCAGCAGGTCGCGCTGGCCCAGCTCGTCCTGCTGGCGCTTCCAGGGGGCGGCCGTGTCCCGGCTGATGCCGAAGTCGCCGCTTTTCAAAGTCAGGTCGGCTGACTCTGATCGGCGGTCAACGCCCGGGCTGCCTGGCGCCGCCGGCGCCCATCTCCGACGAGCGCTTCGACTCGCCGACGGCGATGGCGTGAACCTGAGCGCTGAGCGACTGCGCCGGTCGGGTGGCTGCAGCCCTTGGAGCTCCAGCCTCGCTCGGGCATTGGCAACAAATTGCCAATGCTTCTCTGCGGTCGTGATCAACAATGACGTTTGAACTCGTCCTTTGAGAGCGAGGCTCGGCCTGGAGCCCGTCGCCTACCCGTGGCCCCGTCGGGCGTTCAAGTGAACGGCGCCGCGCTGCCCTGCCGTTGCCTGAGAAGGTGGCCAAGTAGGGCGACGGCTGGGCCAGTGGCTTCGTGATCGGCGTGGCCAGGAACGGTCGCAACAACGCCATGGCGGCGCTCTGAGCGCCGAGAGCGGCGTTCATCTGGGCCTCCCACTTCGCCGTGGCGACGGTGGGCGCGTCCTTGGGGTCCGCTTGGACCTGCGCCTGTGCCTTGTCCATCGCAGCTAGGGCGCGAAACGGCCAGAGCGAGCTGGGCGATGGAGCCGGGCTGGTCAACAAGCAAGCCGGCCGTGCCGTGCTCGCTAGCGCGGTCCAACAAGGCTTCTAAGGCCACTTCGTCATTGGCGATGCTACGAGCGAACAGCCGCTCCCCGTCATTATCCAGTACCTCGGCAAAATTCTCTACCTAAGGCGACCGAATTCACGGGCTTACCGTCTCATCTCGCATATTGCGAGCTCGTTAGCAACGCAGACAATTTCGTCAACCAACCCAATGAGCCAGCAAAGATCCCGGCTATAAATCCGTCCACGATCCCGTGCGGTACGTCTTCGGGCGCGTCGTGGAACACGCCCTCGTAGCAGTTGCGAGCCAGGTAGCGACCGGACGACTGGACAACGGTGCCCAAGGTTCTCCGGCGTTTCTTGGCCATGGCCGCGAGAGTACCCACTCATTCACGTAGCAGACACGGCTACCGCGCAACGGGGTTTCCGGCCCAAAGTGCCACGTCAATTCTTTTCGAACGAGGGTTGCGCCACCAGCACCAAGGGACATTATTGGAAGGAATTTCTTCATCGCCGTGAACGTGAGATGGTGCGACGTACAATGTTTCGAGCTTTTGGGCACATTTTTCCGAATAGGCGCAACAACTTCGGTTATAGCCTTCCTGATTGGTGAGGTTGCGCTCGTGGAGGCGGTCGGTAATGATGCTATTCACTTGAGAGGATAGATCCGGAGGTTTTCGATGATCGGCAGGTATGTCTTCGATTTCTCCGAGGGCGCGGCGGAACAGCTGGATCTCCTGGGTGGTAAGGGGGCGAACCTGGCCGAGATGACGCGCCTGGGCCTGCCCGTGCCGCCGGGCTTCACTATCACCACTGAGGCCTGTCGGGAGTACCTGGCCAGTGGTGAGGCGCCACCCGCACTGCGCTTCGAGGTGACGCTGGCGTTGCGCCGGCTCGAAGATGCCGTGGGTCGCCGTCTGGGAGATGTGCACGAGCCATTGCTTGTCAGTGTCCGCTCGGGGGCGAAGTTCTCGATGCCGGGGATGATGGACACGGTGCTCGATGTCGGGCTCAACGACTTATCGGTCTTGGCATTGGCCGAAGCTTCGGGCGACGAGCGCTTTGCCTGGGACTCGTACCGTCGCCTGGTCCAGATGTTCGCCAAGACGGTGCTGGGGGTGGACGGCGCGGTCTTCTCGGACGCCCTTGAGAACGCCAAGCGGCGCCGAGGCGCCGTGAGCGACGTGGACCTCAGCAGCGCGGATCTGCAGAAGTTGGTGGAGGAGTTCAAGGCCCTCGTGGTGGCCCACACCGGGCGGGACTTCCCCCAAGATCCGCGCGAGCAGTTGGACATGGCCACCAGAGCGGTGTTCGATTCCTGGAACGGCCCCCGCGCCCGCCTCTACCGCCGGCGCGAGCGCATCCCGGATGACCTTGGCACCGCCGTAAACGTCTGCACCATGGTATTTGGGAACCTGGGTGAGGGCTCGGGGACGGGGGTGTGCTTCACGCGTGACCCGGCGACGGGCCGCCCCGGGGTCTACGGGGACTACCTGGCCAAGGCACAGGGGGAGGACGTGGTGGCGGGGCTCCGCAACACCGTCAGCCTTGAAGAGTTCTCGCGGCTCGACCCGGTCTCCTACGGCGACCTCCGTCGCGCCATGCGCCGGCTTGAGACTCATTACCGCGACCTGTGCGATATCGAGTTCACTGTTGAGCGGGGCACGCTGTGGTTGCTCCAGACCCGGGTGGGCAAGCGCACTGCGGCGGCTGCCTTTCGCATCGCCACCCAGCTGGTCGACGAGGGGCTCATCACCCTTGACGAGGCCCTGCAACGAGTAAGCGGTGCTCAACTGGCGCAGCTCACCTTCCCCCAGTTCGACCCCGGGGCGGACCGTACGCTGCTCGTCGCAGGTACAGCTGCCTCCCCTGGCGCAGCTGTGGGCCGGGCCGCCTTCGACCCGGCGACCGCGGTCGCTTGGGCGGCGCGGGGCGAGCGAGCAGTCCTGGTGCGCCGGGAGACCAGCCCTGAGGACCTGGAGGGCATGATCGCCTCCGCCGGTGTGCTCACCAGCCGGGGGGGCCGGACCTCGCATGCTGCCGTGGTCGCCCGGGGCATGGGCCGGCCGTGCGTATCAGGGGCCGAGGGCCTCGAGGTCGACCCCGTGGCCAGGGTCGCCCGGGCCGGCTAGGTCGAGGTGCGGGAGGGGGACGTCATCTCACTTGACGGCTCGACCGGCGAGGTTTTCGTAGGGGCCGTGCCGGTCGTCCCGTCGCCGGTGTTGCGCTACCTCGAGCACGGGGTCGACGTGGCTCTGGCAGAGCTCCACGGCGACGAGGACTCGGCAGAGCTGGTGCGTGCCGTGGACCGGATGCTGCTCCACGCCGACTCGGTTCGCCGGCTCGAAGTACGAGCGAATGCCGATACTGCCAGCGACGCCGGCCTGGCCCGCCGGCTGGGGCGCCAGGGAGTCGGGCTGTGCCGCACGGAGCACATGTTCTTGGGGGACCGTCGGGTCTTGATCGAGCGGGTCATCTTGGCCGGCACTGCGGCCGAGCGGGAGGAGGCCCTGGACGCGCTGCGCCCCTTGCAGAGGGCGGACTTCGTCGACCTGCTCGAGGCCATGGACGGCCTGCCAGTAACGGTGCGCCTGCTGGACCCGCCGCTGCACGAGTTCCTACCGGACCGGGCCGAGCTGATGGTGCGCGTGGCGCTCGCTGAGGAGCGGGGCCAGGTGGTCGAGGACGACGTGCGCCTGCTCGCCGCGGTAACCCGGCTATCGGAGTCGAACCCTATGCTGGGCTTGCGCGGGGTACGCCTTGGGTTGGTGGTCCCCGGGCTGTTCGCCCTCCAGGTGCGCGCCCTGGCCGAGGCGGTGGCGGCCCGGGTCAAGGCCGGCGGACGGCCCCGGGCCGAGATCATGGTCCCGCTGGTCGGCTCGGTGATGGAGCTGCAGCTCGTGCGGGACGAGGCCGACGCGATCCTGGCGGAGGTGGCCCGTTCCAAGGGTGTGACGCTGTCGGTCCCCGTCGGCACCATGGTCGAACTGCCCCGCGCCGCCCTCACTGCGTTCCGGATCGCCGAGGTGGCCGATTTCTTTTCCTTCGGCACCAACGACCTGACGCAAACGACCTGGGGGTTTTCCCGGGACGACGTTGAGGCCGCCTTCTTCGCCGCCTACCTAAGGATGGGGGTCTTCACCGTCTCCCCCTTCGAGAGCCTCGACGTCGACGGCGTTGGACGGCTAGTACGGATCGCTGTAGAGGAGGGACGGCGGACCCGCCCCGAGCTGCATTTGGGGGTATGTGGCGAGCACGGCGGAGATCCCGAGTCCATCCATTTCTTCCACCACATCGGCCTCGACTACGTGTCGTGTTCCCCCTTCCGTGTGCCTATCGCCCGGCTCGAGGCGGGGAGGGCAGCACTGCGGGGCACGCCGCCCGAGGTCCGCAGCATCCGCGTCACCGCCGACGCGTGAGTGAGCGGCACCACAACTTCGATGGCGCTAGCCATCGCGCCGAGAAAATGATGATGCTTCGGAGCCGAAGGTTCGGCGGCGAGCTCGGCGCGGTCCCGGGCCTCCGAGCTGGAGCGCCGCTTCGCCCCTCGGCTTGCTGCACGAGTACCTCACCGCCTTGAGGTCGCCGCTGGACGGGCAACAAGCGGCCACAAGTGGCCGGGATGTCACGCTGGACGGGGTCACGCGTGATTGGTTACCAGGTCGGCCTTGAAAGCGGTGCGGTATCCCACCAACCCGGCGTTTGAGGACGCTCTCCTGTCGGGCGCTGCAACGGTCGGAGCTAGTGTTCGGGAGCAGGTTCTTAGCGTAATCGATCTCTGAGCCGGCATCGCCGCTGGTCGCGACCGCCTCCTTAGCGCCGCTACACCGGGACCAGATCGATGTGGAGGCCCGCTGCTTCGGCCAGGGCCTTGAGGTCGCCAGGATCGGAAGTGAGGATGTCGTCCCCGTCGACAGCTAGGCAAACTAGCGCCGCACCAACGGCGTCGTGGGTCCTGCTCAGACCGAGGAGCACCCCCGCTTTCTGGCCCAAGTCCTGGTCGAGAGCCTTTACGTCGACGCCGGCGAGTAGCCGTGCCAGCTCGGCCTGACGGCCCGAACCACCCCGCCAGACCTGGGCGACGACGCCGCCGTGGCTCAGCGGCGCGCGCTGGGCGAGTCGCTCGCGCTTCACCAGTGCGACGACATCTCGGTCACCATGCTCGACGGCCAGGAACGCTCCCGCGTCGAGGAGAAGGCTCATGCCACTCCTTGCTTTGACTTGACCCGGTTCTTGGCTACGTTTGAGCGGACGACCGTCGCTCGCCCGCGAGACCGCCGGACCGCTTCGTGTATTTCAGTTTGACTGATAGGCCCGTGCTCGGTCTCGTAGGCCGCCAGGAAAGAGTCGAGTGCCCGCATGCGCCGGTCGTGCTCGGCCTTCAACCGTAGGGCATCGTTGACCCAAGCGCTGATGCTGCCGGCCTGCCCCTCGTCCACAGCCGTCTGCGCGGCCTCGAGCAGATCCGCGTCGACGGAGGCCGATAGTCGCTGCTTTCCTTTCATACGTATATGCTACATCACTACCAATTTTGTGGTAGCAGACTCCTACGCAAGTTGTGGGTTCAACCTCCACGGGACCAGTCATCACTTAGCCAATTCGATTTGCAGAGGCCACTCACCATCACCGAAATAAAGGCTAAATGTCGGGCACGAAAACCGGTCTAAAATTGCCAGCGCAGTATCGTTGAGAAGGAGCGGCACATATCGCACGTCCAATGAGAGCCTCTTGAGAAGCGTCGAGTAGATCGCAAAACGCGCTCTGCGCGATCAGTAGTACCGATACCCGCCTTTATCAGCTTGTCAACAGCTGGTGGATCATACTCAGCTTCGTTGAAACCTCCCACCTTCGCGTTCCAACTGCCGAGAAGAAATTCGAGATATCCGTTTGGATCGATGGCGACGTTTCCATTCGGAACGTAGTTTGCCAAATGGCCCAAAGGCGGACCGGTCTCCGTCGCATCCCAACTGCCGATGTTCGTAGCTACCTTGATCTGAACATGGATACCGATTTTCTGCGGCTCAGCGGCGATCACTTCGGAAACAGTTACTGGCTCGCCTGGCTCGTATTCAAAGAGGGTCACATTCGCACCCTTAGGGTACTTGGACTCAGCCATCTCTTCCTTTGCCTTCACCAGACTGTATGGGTACAGATCAATGCTGCCGATTAAGGAGTCGACCTCATACCGGCATAGACGCTGTGACCAGCGTCGGCGAGCGCTCTTACCGTCATGGCTCCAAAGCCACTCGAGGCACCAGTAACGACAATTACTTGTTCAGCGGGCATGGTACTTCTCCTGTGCGTCGACGCGAAAACAAAATGACTGTGTTGGATCTGGCCGTGTTATCAGACGACGCCGCCGTTGGGATAGATGATCTGGCCATTGACCCAGCGGGCCGGTCCAGCAAGGAATGCGACGACTTCGGCGATGTCGGCCGGTGTGCCCAGGTTGATGCGGACCATTCGGTCGAAGACCTCCATGTCGAGGTCGATAAGCGGGGACAGCAGCATGATCCCTGCCGCATTGACGACGACGTCAACCCCGCCGTAGCCCAGCTCCGCCGCGTCGAACAAAGCTGCGATGTCGGACTCCTCGGCCACATCACCCTGGAACGAAGTCGCCGTGCCTCCTGCCTCAACGATAGCCGTGACGACCTCCTCTGCCGGGGCCTTCCGCCCGGCATAGGCAACCACCACAGACATGCCATCCCGTGCGAGCCGTTGGGCGACCGCACTTCCGATCCCCCCCAGAACCGCCGGTCACGATCACAACACGACGGTGATTGGTCGTCATTGTTGACATCGGTACCCACCTCCATCAAGGCAAGCGCCGGTCTGGGCGGCCGGCGGGACTCCGGTTCAGCGCGCGTCTCCGTGGGGCACGATCTAGCTCCTCGCTATCGTGCCTTTGGCAAGACGGACGCCTCATGGTGTATTGGCGAGCTCCGTCTTCACGCGGTGCAAACCCCTCGGCACGCCGCCCTGTTTTTGTCGAGGGGCCGTCGGTGGGAGTTAGGTGCGAACTGCGCTCGTGGGCGCGGCGAGAGCGGCCCGTAGCGCGGACCGGGCCTTTACATCGAGCTTGTAGAACACGTGAGTGAGGTGGCCCTCGACCATCTCGGCAGTGACGAACCGGGTTTGGGTGCGGATGAAGCGAGCTATTTCCGATTGACCCTTCCGAGGCATTTGCGGCTCCCACGTCGGAGTCCCTTAATCCCGAGGCTTGGG
This sequence comes from uncultured Acidimicrobiaceae bacterium, assembly GCA_963807395.1. Classification (GTDB taxonomy): domain Bacteria; phylum Actinomycetota; class Acidimicrobiia; order Acidimicrobiales; family Palsa-688; genus Fen-671. The sequence continues at coordinate 753,965 of CAWEBW010000016.1, read as the reverse complement.
CTCGGAGTGAGAAAACTCTTACGGACGTCCGCTCTGCTTTGGGCAGCCTTTCCCCAAAATTGGCACGTTCGGTTGCGCTGGCAGGCGCCTGCGACATGACCGCCGCGGAGGTTGCCCGCTACCAGGACATAGCGCCCGGCACGGCGACAACCCAGATCCGTAGGGCGAAACAATATCTAAGGAGGGAGTTGAGGCTACTCAATGCCGGCTCAACTGCTTCATCTTGAATTCAACGAGATCCTCATGAGAATGCAAGCTCCAGCGACGATGGGATTGGAACCGCCAGCACCGAACGCGCACCACTTTGACGGTCATCGGGACAATGGTAGGGGGCCCCCAAGTGACGGACAACGGGCGTACGAGGGCCCACTAGTGGGCCAGCCCTGTCCACCAACTTGGGCGGGGCCCGCATTTAGCCGACCCTTCCTCGACCGGGATGCGACATCCGATGGCCTCGATGGCGACTTCTCAGCGTGTGCCGCTAGCTACGGTTGGTTGCCTGGTCCGCCGCTCCTCGAGCATCGATAGCAACGTGCTCCGGACCACCTGGTCGAGGTCTCTTTCGAAGGGGTGGTCCTGGTTGGTTGTCATGAGCAACGTGTCGAACAACGACGCACCCGCTGGTAAGGAGGCCGCTCGAGCGATTCGGCCGAGCGATGCAATGGCATCGGCGAGGCGGGGCGACGGCTCCGGGAGGCCAAGCTCGGCCCGCCATGCCGCGCCCGGGTGCGCCGCGGCCAACAGTAGGTCGATGCGCTCGGGCGCGTATGCCGCTGCTTCCGACGCACCCTCGGCCCAGGCCGTGAAGATGGTGAGCTCGTCGAGCTCTAGGACGGGCGCGGTCGGCGTGGTGGACGGTGGCTGCGGTCTTGTCGAGCCTGCGCTCGAAGCGCGGACTTGACAGACGGCGACGCCGGAGAACGATGTGCTGTTGTCGACCTGCCAGCGGAGGTCGGCGCTGTACCGGGTGGCGCGGTCCACTGAGACGGTGAGCAGGACGCCGTGTGCCCCGGGTTCGAGCGGGATCTCGCGCACCCCCTGGGTGGGGTCCTTCCATCAGCGCGATGACCGCAGAGGCGTCGCGGCCGTGGGGTCGCGAGCGTTCGGCCATCCCGTACGAGGTCAGCGTCAGCACGGCCGAGCCGGGATCGTCTGCTAGGACGCTGGCGTACCGGGCCGTCCAGGGGGAGGTGAGCTGCGGCCCGTCCAGCAGTACGTTCATAACCATCGTGGGGCCGACCGACCGGATGAGCTGGGCGATCTCGTCATTGTGGGCCAGGTCCTCGCACACGAGCGACGTCAGCACGAGTTCGGCGACCTCGACGAACTGGATGGCCTTGCGGGGTACGTCCATGGCTTCCCACCAGCGGATGTGGGGGTGAAGGGCGGCACCGAGGTGGTACTGCTCCACCTGGCCTTCGTCCAGCGACCAGCGGTGGTGCTTGTCCTGGCGAATGTGGAACCACGGATCACGCTCTTCGCTCGGCAGCCCACCTTTCTCGAGCCTCGTGTTGAAGCCCATATGCAGCCAGTTGCTCGGGAACTGGCCCGGCTGGCTCATGGGTTGGCGCACCCCGGCCACAAGAGCAACCACGCCGTGGTGGTGCAGGAGCGTTTCCAGGTCGTCGACCTCGCTCACGTCGACGGCGCTCTCAGGCAGCAGGACGACATCGACGCTGCCCGCCTCCAGGCGGGAAGCGACGAGCACGCGGTCGAACAGGTCAAGATCGAGCCCGACCGCCGGAGCGAACTCGAAGAACCCATAAGGGTCCTTGCCCAGCCTCTGGACAGAGCCCACCGAGTGGAAGTCGGATGCGTGCACTCGCAGCGGCCACGGCAGCAACAGGATTGTGGCGTACTCAGAACGAAGGTCCGTGCCGCGGTGGCGGGCCGGGATCTTGTGCCACCGGGCGCCGATGCCGGGGCCTTGCACACAGGCATAGCGCGAAAACGCCAATCGTCCGGTGGGCGGAGTGATGACCTTGGGCAGGACGCGCAGGAGCCGGGCGTCGATGCGGGCCAGCGACCCGGTGCGGGCCAGCAGCTCGCGTCCACGGGCGCGGTACACGATCCCCTCGGCGCCCGAGCTGTCCAGGGCGACGCCGAGCCCGGCGCTGGCCTCGTCGGCGACCGCATGCAACGTCAGCAGCGCCTCGCACAATCGGTGGTCCCGTCCGAGTTCGACTTGCTCGAGGGGCACCTCGGCGCCCTGGCAAAAGACTTCCCACTCAGCGGCGACCAGGTTGGGCATGGCACCGGTACGGTCCTCCGCCCACGCGCTCCAGCGGCGGCCCGCCTCCTCGACCGCCTGTGCCCAGTCGCCAAACGGGCCGGGGGGCCAATCTTTGACGGAGAGGGCGAAGCGGAACGCCTCCGCCCGCGCCAGCACCACATTTGTAAGCGCGAACACATCAGGAGGCCACTCCAGCAGGCGGTCCGTGATTGGGGTTCCGCTGGCGGCGTACCAAGTCGACGCCGGCGTCGGCTCGCTCACACGCTCGATAGACCCCATGGGCAGGCCGTTCGGTATCGCTGCCGGCCTCGAGTTTCCCATCCAGCCCGCCAACGAGGGGTACCTCCGCCGACGGCTCACCGCCCATATCGATACCGCTCATCTCTCTCCTCCATGGCTGGTGAGCCTTAAGCTCGTGGTCTCGGGCGACCCCATCCTGGCCACCGCCCGTAACCCGCCAACCCAGCCTACGAGAGTGACAGCGCACCATCAACGGGGAGCGGATCCCGGCACTTCGTCGGGCTGTGCGGCCAGGAGCATATTGGCCAGCGAATTGGCGCAGTGGTCCCACCACCGAGCGCACGTCAGACGAAACCTTCTCGACAGCGACTCTGCAATCGTAGGATGCGGCTTCTGAGGCGAGAGTCACCCCTACAGGAGACCACTCCGCTCTGCGCCCTGCGCGGCTGGGTCCCGAAACTCGAATTAGGGCACCAACTTCAGCCGGGACGGGCGCGCAACGACTGCATCGGATATGGCTGATTTCTTCGACCAGGGCATCGAGCTCGTTGGCCATGGCCGAGAGCTGGAACTTGGAGATCCTTTCTATACCCATGGCTTTTACGATGTCGTCCACCCCCAGGTCGAGACCCCCCTTCGACGCAGCACTGGCAGACGACTTGGGTGAGGGCTCTTTCGGCCCGCCGCCGGCGCTCCAACAGCCATCCCGGGAAGTAGACTGCCTTGGCGTAATTTCGGTACCGCCAGGTCCATTGTCCCCGCCCGGGTGTCAAAGTCGCGATGGCGGTAGCCTTTGCGCGAGTTGACCCGCCCGGCCCTCCGAAGACAGGGATCGGCGACGATTTGGGTGGCGGACAGGCGGAAATGCCGTTGCGATCCCGTATTTCGTGCGCTTGGACTTCGCCCACGCCACTCAGACGGTGTTCTACGTGATGGCCGGGATAATGGCTGCGGCCGCGGTCGTGGCCAAGTTCGGGTTGCAGCCTGGGCGTCAACAGGACACACCGGAGGCCCATTCGGAAGACGGCCACGAAGGCAGAGAAACCGAGCCAGAGCCTGGTCGCTCCGTCGAATTGTCGGGTGCCAGTTATCGAACTTACGAAATGGGCGTTCCCCAACCGGCGTTTGCATATCCGGACGCCGATGGGGGGAGTTCACTGCACGAGCGAGCGGTCCAACGTCGAGCGGCCCGCCGGTCACGTCGAGCGGTCCGGCGCGGCTGGTGACGCAGGGCGAACGAGAGACCGAAACGTCCTATCTGAGAGGGACGACGGAGCTTGGCATCGCGGCCTCGCCAGAGGCGCCTGCTGTGAAGCCGGCAGCGGTTAGCGTGCGGATGCTTGTCGACGATCATCCGCACCTGACGGCCCGCCCAACGTGCAACAGATCTGCAGGTAGGGATCGAGCGCTGGCGACTGACGCTCGGTGTCTACCAATATGAACAGTACCATCCCGTGGCCAGAAAGGACGTTCCGACGTGGACCGAGCCGGCTTTATCCCCCATAAGCAGTCCCTCGCTCGGGCATTTCGGGGAGACCTCCAGTGAGTGCCGAATTGAGCCCAGAAGAGGTCGTGCGCAAATTCTTCGACTGTTACAGCAACGGCCGTCCACAGGATTTCGATGAGGTCGTAGCACCTGACTACGTGGACTATGGCCACACTCCACCCGGTCGAGGGCCGGACGGGGCGCGCGATGATTACGAGAACGCCATCAAGAGGGTGGGAGGGCTGATCCACTACAACATTGACGCACTGGTCGCCGACGGTGACATCGTGGCTGCCGCATGGACCGGCACGCTGCCGAGCGGTGCCGACATGAGAGGTCTGAGCCTCTACCGGACATCCGGAGGACTTCTCCGCTCGACTCGGCACGCATTGATCGGGGACATTCCCACGTAGGTACGGCGCTCGACACGGCCGGGGTTCAATTCGTCCGCTTGACTTCGGCGCGTGGATCGGACACGATGATTTCGGCGAGTTCCGCGCCTATCTCCGTCAGCTGACCCAGCATGCTGGCACCTGGAGGTAAAGGGGATCATGTCCTCGGGCCGTTATCGGTAACCCATTCCGGGGGCGTAGCTGGGGCGCCGATCGGAGTGCGCGAAACCGGATGACGACGAGAAAGCATCTCAAGCGTCGAGTCAGGTGGCGCGCCGCTCAGACCGGAGAGTCGTATGCGACTGCCCTGCGCAGAATTCGCCAACAAGAGGAGAACCGCATGTCGGACACTGCTGCCCCGACCGAAGATGCCATCGCGTGCTGCTCGTTCTGTGGCAAACCGGACAACATGGTGACGAGGATTGTCGCCGGCCCCGGGGTCTACATTTGCGACGAGTGTGTGGAGCTGTCGACGACGATCCTTGCGGATGCCGCTCACACGACGCCGGAGGAATCAGCTCGCCGCCGCCGCCAATACCGTGACCGTTCAGCCGACGAGATACTCGAGATGCTGCCCGCCTTGGCCAGCAGCGCGGCCCGGGTCGAAGCCGAGTTAACCGCCCTGGTTCGTCGGCTCAGAACCAAGGGCATCCCCTGGGAAGCGATCGCGACCGCCGCCGGAATGAACGTGGAGTTGGCCCGGCAGCGCTTCGAAAGCCCACCCAGCCCCTAAGCCAAACGGCGCGAGTTATGTGCCCAGCCTCTCATCCGGCTGAGTCTCCCTCAAGCGGTGTCGTCGGCCATCAGTGACGACCAGGGCGAGAGAGCGTCCGTGCTGCGCTTTGGGCGCAGCTCGTACAGCACGTCGGGCTCGATATTGAGCCCGACGTGGGTCATGTTGGCCAGGTGTTCGCTGGCGACGAGCCACACGATGTCGCAGATCTCTCGCCCGGTGTAGTGACGGGCTAGACGGGCGAACGTAACCTGAGAAACCGTTTTGTAGACTGTGAGTTCGGTGGCATAGTCAAGGGCAGCGCGCTCAGCGTCGCTGAAGCGAGGGTCCGTGTGGTACTCCCACAGGGCATCAAAGCGGGCCGCACAGCTCGCCGACCCTTTCATGGCGAACCTGCTTCCAGTGTCCATCCGTGCAAAACAGCCATTAGTGCTCGCCACCTGTTGTCGGACGAGCATGGCGGTCTCCGGAGGCACGCGGAGCTTCTGGTCGAGGCTGTACGTCTCGTTGTAGAAGCGTAGGAACCCTCGTGGCATTCTCGCCGCGAACACCTCGGTCCCCGACGGAGCTTTGCCCCAGACGCGCCGACGAAACCAGTGCTGCATCTTCATGATCACACCTCCCGGCTTTTCCGCTGAGGGAAGGTACGTAGCCATCGGTCGGCCCTCCTTTCCTCTGTGGCCTCGCTACCACCGATGTGCCCTTCAGTACTTATGACCCCGGCGGAGAACGAGACGTGACAAGTGACATTCCACGGTTCATGAGTAAAGCGAGGACGGCCGGGCCAGACTCGTGCCATGGAGCCCCTTTTGCTTTACGTGGACGCAGTAACGGTGCCTGTCCCGGACCTCGGTTCCGGGATCCAGTTTTATTCCGGAGTACTGGGGCACCAGCTCATCTGGCGTAACGACGCGCTGGGGCAAGCCGGTCTCAGAACTCCCCGGTCCGAAACGGAGATCGTCGTCACCACACGGCTAGGTTACGAACCCGACTGGAAGGTTGCCTCAGCAGACGCCGCCGTGGAGACTTTCTGCGCCCACGGCGGCGGTGTGAAGCTGGGTCCTGTCGACATCCCGATCGGCCGGCTAGCGGTTGTGGCGGACCCGTTTGGGAACAACCTGGTTGTGCTCGATTCGACTAAGGGGACGTACCGAACCGACGAAGCCGGCAACGTTACCGGCGTCGCCTAACTCGAGACTCTGGGCCTACTCCGGCATTCCTGCGTCTACCCAGGTGTGGAAGAGGGTCACGTGGTCGCTCGGCCAGGCGCCATCGCAGGGCATGCTGCCGTCTTCCAGCTTCGACAAGATTTCGTCGGAGTTGTCCCGGACGTCGTCGTAGTCCCACAAGTCGAAGGCGAACCGCATGGCGTCGCGGTCCTTTTCGCGGAACAGCGGCTTGACGTCTGTTCCGTACCTCAACTGCTTTTCGGTTTGGCTCATGCCCTTTATCATGTCCGGTGCCAAACATCTCTGCCGGTCCCGCCACTCTCCGCGCTTGCGGTGGCTTAGTTTGCTACCCAGAAGGCGATGGCCACGGTTACACCTACTAGCACCACTACGAAACGCAAGTAGGCGGGATTGATGGTGCGCACCAGTCGGGTACCCAAAACGGCCCCGATCATGGCGGCGGCGGCCATAACAGGCACCAGTTCCCACGCGACGTGGCCGGAGAAGGCGAAGAACACGGCGGCCACGACGTTGATGACAAAGGAAAGAGCCTGCTTCAACGCGTTGACCTGGAGGAGCGGTTGAGTGGTCAGCAACCCGAGCACCGCCAGCAGCATTATCCCGAGCCCGGCACCGAAGAAGCCGCCGTACACCGCTGCTGCAAACACGGCCCCCAGGAGCGCTGGCCTCGAGTGCTCTCGTCGAACCGCCCCCTGGACCTGCTTGACCTCGACCGCCCCTGCCTCTGCCATCGGCGCCACGCCGGCGTCGGCGGTGGCGTCCGCCCCTTTTTCCTCGCCCGGGCCAACCGGACCGGGGCGGCTCCCGCCGCGCACCCGCTCCCGCAACCGGTCCTGGACGAGGAGCAGAGCACAGGCCAGCAAGATGAGGTACGGCACCGCCACTTTGAAGTCCTCAGCCGGGATAGTGACCAGAAGGACAGAACCGCACAAGCCTCCGGCGAAGGCCGCCAGCGCCAGCGCCCAGGCATGGCGGATCTGGACCTGCAAGTCATCGCGCTGCGCCCAAGCCCCTGTCAGGTACCCGGGGACCAGCGAAACGGTGTTAGTTACGTTGGCCGTGACAGGCGGGACCCCAAGCCCCACCAGAGTGGAGAACGACACCAGGGTGCCGCCGCCGGCCAATGCGTTGATGGCCCCGGCGACGCCGCCCGCGCCGGCGGCGGCCAAGTAGTCAAGGGCGTCGAGGTGCAACTCAGCCCACCCCCGGAACCGGGGTCAGACCGTGTGGTGGCGACGCTGACGCCGTCATTTTCTCGCGTTTGGAGCAACATGGACCACGGTGAGGGGCAAGCTTACCGAGCTGCGCTCGAACGCTGAGCGGGCGCTCTACTCCGGCTCTGGCGCCGCCCGCCTCGGGTGCCGCGGGCGGTACTTCCAGGCCCAACGACCAACCAGCACCAGCGCAACCAACAGTAGGAGGGCGAAGAACAACGGCCCTGCTACTCTGACGACGCCCTCAAAGCCGGCCACGAACCCGCCAACGGCCGCGTGCCACGCCTTCAGGAGCCCCGATTCCGGGTGGGGCGGTGGGGGGGTTACGACCTTTTGCGTGAGGGTCACCGCCAGAGTTGCGTAGGTGGTCTCGTTATTGAGCACCTGGAGCTGGCCCTGGAGCTGTTCCAGCTGGCTCTGGAGGCTCTGGAGCTGGGCTTGGACGGCCAGGATCCCCCCAATGGTCGTGGCCTTCGTCATGATCGTGAGGTACTGCTCCCGGCTGTCCTCGAGCGCGTTGATCCTGGCTTGCAGGTCGACGTACTGACCGGTGACATCGGTCGCGCTCGTCGTAAGCGAAGCCACCCGCCCGAGGCCGCGGACCTGGGCCAGAACGGCGTTGAAATTCCCTTCCGGCACTTGCACGGTGATCGTGCCCTGAGCCGGCGTACCTGGTGCCGCCGACTGCGTTTGTGTACTGCCCACGAACCCACCATTAGCGACGGCGAGCGTAGCCACCCGGCTCAGATCCGGGTCGATTTGGGCGCTCGGGATGACCAAGGTAACGCCGCCGGTTTCCTCGATCTTGGCTGATTCGCCGGGGACAACAGACGCTTGCGACGGCGCCGCCTGCGCCGTCTTGGCGTTGCTGTAGACGGGCTGACCCGCGGCGGCGGAGAAAACCCCCAAACGCTCGGGGGTGGCGGGGGGCAACGCGGCATCACCCCCAGCACCGGCGGTGGCGTGGCCCGCCTCGATTACCGGCGCCGCAGGGCTGCCCGGCCGCCCGCCGGCTGTCGCCGCCAGGCCGGACGCGCCAACGAGGCCGAGCGTAACAACGAGCAGGCCGAGGACGACGCGGCCCGTCGTAACGGGCCGGACCTGGGGGATGGCTAGTGATATTGAGGGCGCGGTCGGCTTCATGCGCCCTTAGTGGCAACCGACCCGGGCAATCAACCGATGGAGTCGACGAGCTCGGGGGTTACGTCCGCGATAGTGGGGACTATCACGGCAGCAAGAGCGAGGGTGTCGGCCTCGGGGGGATAGTGGCGGTTGGGTACGGCGATAACGGCCATGCGTGCCGCCGACGCGGACCGGAGCCCATTGCTCGAGTCCTCTATGGCGACGCAATGGTCAGGCTGGGCGCCAAGGAGGACCGCCGCTCGCAAGTAATCGGCAACACGGGCTAGCGGGACTTTCCGGGCTAGCTGATCTAGCGCCCGCGCCACGCTCCGCGAAGATTTTTCAAAAATAGGCCACTACCAGCGCGTTTGTCCTGCTCAGATGCTTGCTATTCGTTGGCTAGTCGTGTATTACCTAGAATGTGGCATCGATCGTCGGCAAACGGCAAGGCAACAAGACTTACTACTACCTGGTCGAGTCCGCCCGGGTAGGCGGCAAGCCCCGTATCGTCTCGCAGCGCTACCTCGGCCCCGCTGAAGAGATCGTCGCCCGTTTGGCCGAGACCGGCCCGGGCGAACCGGACCGTACCCGCCACTTGGCCTTCGGGGACATAGCGGCGGTGTGGTCGGTCCTGGAGCGGCTGAAGGTGGCCGAGATAATCGACGAGGTGGTGGGGCCACGACGGGCGGACGCGGGCGCGTCGGTGGGGACCTATATCTCCCTGGCAGCGCTCAATAGGGCCTGCGACCCCTGCTCCAAGCTCGCCTTTTCGGACTGGTGGGCCAAGACCGCCGCCGACCGCTGGGTGCACCTGGCGGCTGGGGCGCTCGACCACCGGCGGTTCTGGGAGGCGATGGACCTGCTCGGCGAAGACCAGTTGGCTGAGGCCGAGCGGCGCATCGTCGCCCACATGGTCGAAGCTTTTGGCGTCGAGCTGTCCGGGCTCGTGCTGGACATGACCAACTTCGCCACCTGGATCGCCTCGGCGAACGACCGTGCCCCGATCGCCCAGCGGGGCCACTCCAAACAGAAGCGCTCCGACTTGCGTTTAGTCGGCCTCGGCCTGGTGGTGTCCACCGACGGTGGCATCCCTTTGGTCTCCCACGCCTACCCCGGCAACCGCCCCGACGTCACCCAGTTCCCGGCGATGGTGGGAGAACTGGCCCGGCGTTTCGGGGCCATCCCGGCCGACGTGGGCAAGCTCACGCTCGTCTTCGACGCCGGGCAGAACTCAGACGACAATTACGAGCTATTGGACGGCCTGCCGTTCCATTTCGTCGGCTCGCTCCCGCCCTCTGACCACCCAGAGCTGCTGGCCGTGCCCAAAGCCACCTACCAGCCAGTGGAAGGCTTCTCGGGCCTCAGCGCCTTCGAGGCCGAAAAGGCCGTGTTCGGCAAGGCCCGCCGCATCGTGGTGACCCATTCCGAGGTCCTGCACGAAAAGCAGTCCGCCGGCTTCGACCAGACCCTGGCCAAGGCCCGCGGCCAGCTCGAGCGCGGTCCAGGCCCGTCTGGCCCGGGGCAAGACGAGGAAGGAAAAACAAAACGTCGAGGCCGAGGTTGCCAATATCTTGAAGCCCCGCTGGCTGTCCCGGGTGCTCTCTGCCACCCTCACCGGCGAGGAGCCCCCCGAGCTTCGGCTGCGCTACCGCACGAGCCAAGCCGCCGGGCCCGCCTGGAAGAGGAGCTGTTCGGCAAGCGGGCCCTGTTCAGCGACAAGGGCCCCGAGCTGGCCCCGACGGCGGCCATCGTGGCCGAGTACCGCTCCCAGGAGTCGGCCGAGGGCGACTTCCGTCAGATGAAGGACCCCAACGTGGTCTCCTTTTCGCCCATGTACCACTGGACCGACCAGAAGATCCGCGTCCATGCCTTTTACTGCGTGCTGGCCCTGATGGCCGCCCGCCTCATGGTGAGAGAAGCAGAGCGGGCCGGCATGCACATGAGCGTGCGCGAACTGCTCGGCACGCTGGCCGGCATCGAAGAGACGGTACTGCTCTACCAAGGAGAGCGGGGCCGGCCCCGAGCCCGGCGGGTGACCACCGAGATGGACGCCACGCAACAGCGCCTCTACCAGCTTTTCGGCCTGGGCGCCTACGCCGCGGGGAAGCTATGACCGCGGCCAAGTTGCCGGACATCTGGGCCGTCTTGGAAGGTGCCCTCCGGGAGCGCCGCCCGGTGCACGTCGCCTACCACGGCCGCCGGCGGCTCTTCTGCCCCCACGCCCTTGGCTGGAAGGAGGGCAGGCCGATGCTGCTCGGCTACCAGACCGGCGGCCAAACTAGCAGCGGGGCGCTCCCTGCCGACCCCCGCCAGCGCTGGCGTTGCCTGTTCGTGGACGAGATGGACCATGTCCTGGTCGATATGACCGCCGCCTGGGGCACGGCCAACAACTACAACCCCGCTCACCCCTTCCCGGCCGTCGACGAAGTCGCCGTCGCCGTCCCGGCCAGCAACCGCCCACTTAGGTAATACGCGCAGCAGAGCAGAAAACCCTCGTTTAACAGGGAAAACTAAGCCTCATCTGGCCATAGCCCGGAAGGTCCCGCTAGGTGTGTGAGGGTGCCGGTGGCGCACCTTCCACGTCGAACAACAGCTCGTCGTCGTAACACCACCACCAGTGCTCACGCGGTTCGTAGGACCTGATCAGCGGATGGTCGTGGTGGGCCCGCCAATGCCCCGTAGCGTGCCGGTTGGGCGAGTTGTCGCAGCAGCCGACATGGCCGCAGCGCATGCACAAGCGCAAGTGGACCCAACGACCACCTGTGCGCAGGCAATCTTCGCAACCGTTGCTAGATGGGGTTACGTCCTCAACGGTGTCGAGGTGCGAGCATGTGGCGGCCATTTCTTTCCTTTCGAGTGGGTAATATCCGCGCCCGACTTCAGGACAGGGCGAGCCGGTTAGTCCCCGGTTGCGACCCACCAGTTTGCCTCACAGTGGGCGATAGTGCCGTTGGCAGCGGCCGGCGTTCATTTCGAGCGCGGCCCGGTCCCAGCCGGCTAGCTCAGCCGCCGCTTCATAGGTGGTTTGGAAAAACTCGAGCAGCAGCGCATCTGGGTCGTCTGCGACTCGTACCGCTCCGTAAGGCAGCAGGAATTCCCCCAGGTTCTTGTCGTAGTAGGCCGCGTTCGGCCCCACCGGCCATTCGTCGAACCCGTCCGGTTGGGGGTAGGCGTACGCATAAAACGAGCCCTCGGTGGTGCCGCCCGGCCAGAAGCCGCAACTACTGACTTCGTGGCTGTAAGCCAACTGTTGTACCCAGTCGGGGCAATTTGGGACCCCACCTCGATGTTCGGGTGCCCGGCGGCCCGAGAACCGGCTTGTGGCCAGGTCGGCTGCGCCCCAGAAGAAATGGACCGGGCTGGCCTTACCGATGAACCGGCCCCGGAAAATCTTCATCACCCGATCGGCCTGCAAAAGAGCGAGCCAAAAAGCGTGGGCCGCGGCCGCGTCGTACGAGCGGTGCTGGTCGTCTTGGGCGAAAGGGATAGAAATCGGGACTTCGACGGGCCGGCCGAAAAGGGTCAGGTTTAGCCCCAGACTGCTGAGGACGCCCGTTACCTCGTTGTAGAAAGCGGCTACCGTCTGAGGTTTGAGGGCGATGCGACGGCGTTCGCCAGTCGAAGTCCGCAGTTCCAGGACGTGGTCAATGAAGTCGAACTCGATCTCGAGCCCGCCCACGCCCGAATGCATCAGTGAAGTCGTCCATCCCCGGGCAGAAACGTAAAGGGGGACCTGCCACCAGTGGTTGACCATAGGCTCCAATGCGAGCCGGACCTTGCCGACGATCTGGGCCCACAGTTGCAGCGTGTCCCGAGTGTCTTCCCAGCGTGACAACGTCAGGTCAGGCCACAGTGCTTCCTGGTCCAGGCCGGCTACACCGGAAGTCGCCATGGTCGCCGGCTCTGGAGGTGCGCTGCCCCGAACGTGCCCATACGGCACTGAGTGTACTGACACCATCCCCTAAGCCCGTAGAGTCCTTGTCCGTCGTGGTCTTCGCTCGCGTCTTCACCGAGGAGACAGGCAGACTGAAGAGCTAGTGGTAACCTCGCCGACCGCCCTCGTTTACCGTTCCAGCCGAGGCCGTTGGGTCGTCGCCGCTACCGTGCTCGGGTCGGCCATGGCTGGCATCGATGCCACGGTCGTCGGTATCGCCCTGCCGACCATCGGCCGCGCCTTCCATGCCGGCGTCTCCGAACTCCAGTGGGTGACCAACGCCTACACCTTGACCCTGGCCGGGCTCTTGCTCTTGGGTGGGTCGCTGGGTGACCGTTACGGGCGGCGGCGGCTATTCCAGATCGGCACGGCCTGGTTCGCGCTCGCCTCGCTCCTCTGCGGCGTGGCCCCCAATGCTGAGGCCTTGATCGGCGCCCGGGCGCTCCAGGGGATCGGCGCCGCCCTCCTGACGCCGGGGAGCTTGGCCATCCTGCAGGCGTCCTTCACTCGCGACGACCGGGCCAAAGCGATCGGGGCGTGGGCCGGGCTGGGCGGGGTGGCGACGGCGGCCGGTCCGTTTCTCGGCGGATGGCTCATCGAGCGCGGTGTCATGGAGGCTGATCTTCTACATCAACCTGCCGGTTGCGGTTGGCGTCCTGCTCATCTCCGCTCGCCACGTGCCCGAGTCGAGGGACCCCACTATAAGGGGCCGGCTCGACGTCCTCGGGGCGGCGGTGTTCAGCCTGGCGCTGGCCGGTCTCACTTATGGGCTCACCGAGGGCGCCAGCCTGGGATGGGGATCGCCGGCGGTACTGTCCGCCCTTATCGCTGGAGCTGCCCTCCTGGTCATCTTTTGCGTGGTGGAACTGAGCCAAAAAACGCCCTTGTTGCCGCTTGGCATCTTCCGGTCGGCCCAGTTCTCGGGCGACAATGCCGTCACGTTCGTGGTTTATGCCGGCCTGGGCGGGGCGTTGTTCCTGTTGCCCATCCAACTTCAGCAGGTACTGGGCTTTAGCCCGTTCCAAGCCGGGATCTCGCTCTCACCTATTACCGTCATTATGCTCGCTCTTTCTGCTCGCTCCGGAGCGTTGGCGGCGCGTATCGGGCCTCGCCTGCAAATGTCGGTCGGGCCGCTCTTCGTCGCCGCCGGGTTGGCCCTCCTGGCCCGGGTGGGAGTTGAAGTGAGGTATGTCGGCGGAGTCCTCCCGGCACTGGTGGTGCTCGGTTTCGGGCTGGCGGTGACTGTGGCCCCTCTAACTGCGACCGCACTGGCAGCGGTCCCGAGCGAGCATTCGGGCGTCGCTTCCGCGGTCAATAACGACGTCGCCCGGGTGGGATCGCTGGTGGCGGTGGCGGTGCTTCCGAGCCTGGCGGGCATTACGGGCAAGAGTTACCTTCACCCGGCCGTCTTTTCGGCCGGTTTCCACAACGCGGTCCTGATTGCCGCTAGCGCTTGCGTCATGGGCTCTATCATCGCCGTGCTGACGATCCGCAACCCCGACGCGGATCGAAAACCGCCGCCATCTCCAGTCGAGTGGCAATGTGGCCTCGACGGCCCTGCACTATGCGGCGCGCCGGCTCAGCTTCAAGGCAATGGAGGGGGCGAGGCCGCCGGGAACGGCGGCTTTCCGGAGGGCGCCCGCGAGCCGGCGCCATAACCCCCCGTTCGGACGTGCCGCCACAAATTGGGTGTTTCTCCGCTCCCGGCCGGAGGGGCACCGGTTGCGCCCCGGTAAAAGTACCTATTTGCACCCCCCCTACGGGCCCCGTCTCGTGCATTTTTCGACGCCGTCGGCGAGCGGGTAGGGAGTTTTATCCGCCAGCCGAGCCAAATTGCGACTTGATGAGTGAAAGGGGCCTCTAATTTTCGTCGATTATCCGGACACCCTCAGGCCACGGTCGCAGCTGGAGGATTCTTAGCGACTTGACGTTCCCGAGGGCTTTTTGCAGTTCGTCAGGGTCCTCGGGGCCGAGCACGCTGACGGTGCCGCCGTAGCCGCCCGCGCCGTTCACTTTCCACCCCGCCGCCCTATGGCGACGAGCTATGTCGATGACCTGCCGGGCCAGGGGGCTGACAAGTGCCGGGTGCAAGGCTGTTTGAGCTTGTGTATTGCTGATCATGGCTTCGCCGTAGGCGTCGAGGTCGCCGTTAGAGAGCGCGGTGGCGGCGTGTTCGGCGGCGCTACGAAGCGGGGCCATCAGCCTCTCGGTATCAGCCGTGCGATCGTCGCCGGGCCGACCGTCGCCGTTCTTTGCTGCGTCCCCCGATGGGCCAACCCCGCCATTACTGCTCAACCTCTCGATGACAGAGGTGTGGATAGCACTCGAGTCGTGACGTTCCCCCAGGTAGACCGTTAGCACCCGCCGGCGCAGATCCTCCCACGTCCCGGGCTTGACCTCGAGCGGGCGCACCCGGAAGCGGGGATATGGGTCGATGGTGACCAGGTTGGCCCCGCCAAACGCGGCCGCCACCTGGTCCTGGACCCCGCTCTGAAGGGCCAGGTCGACCGTTTCCACTTCGTGGGCACTCTGGGCGACACGGTCCGGGGAGGCCACTGCGCCGCCGAGATCCTGGAGCGCACTGATGAGGGCGACGACGACCGAGGCAGAAGTGCCGAGCCCGG
This sequence comes from uncultured Acidimicrobiaceae bacterium, assembly GCA_963807395.1. Taxonomy (GTDB): domain Bacteria; phylum Actinomycetota; class Acidimicrobiia; order Acidimicrobiales; family Palsa-688; genus Fen-671. Next base: position 738,797 of record CAWEBW010000016.1, on the reverse strand, counting down.
AGCCGGGCGGGACCGGCGAGGACACGGTGACGTCGAGCTGGCACCGGCGCGGCGCCCATCGGCGCAGCGCCGCCTCCAACATGGGATGGCGGCCCGGCGCCTCGTCCACCGGGAACCGGTATTCGTCGGCGAAGGACGGCAGGCGGAGATGCACCATCGCCACCTCGTCCTTCTCGACGGGGCGCCGCCGGGCCACGACCTCGGCGCCCGGGCCCACGGCCAGGTGACAGACGGTCCCGTACCCCGCGAACCACGTGTCGGTCCAGCCACCGGCGTCGAGCACCCGGACCGGTGCCCGCACGATCACCGAAGAGATCACGGCCCGAAGATACCGCAGCGCGCCTACGGGCTGCCTAGTGGGCCTAGTGGCCCGTGCGAGCCAGGACCAACCCGATGCCAAGTAGGCATGTCGACCAGGACAGCGCCACCAGGGTTCGTTCCAATGGCTGCAGGAGCGCCTCACGGGTAACGCGCCGGCGTGAACCGTCCGCGTAAGCCCGTTCACCATCGATCGCCACGACCCGGCGGCGAACGTCGCGGGCCTCGGTGCTGAGCAACCGTTGGCCCGGGAGAGCCCGTATGCGAACACCGCTCCGGCCACGGCCGCCGGACGGATTGTCGACCCCTGGGCGTAATACGCAGTGAGAAGCGGGAAGGAACCCCACGCCAGGGCGAAGGTGGTGTCGTTGTGGAGGCGGCCGTTCCAGAGCTCCATGTTGTAGGCGACGACCAGCACGACGCCTACGGCAATGAAGACGGCGAGGCCCCAACCCACTTGTGCGATGCCGAACGCGCCGATGACGACGGCCCCGGTGATGGAGCCGGCGGACACCGTAGCCAGGGCGCCGGACGAGACGGTCGTGTTCAAGGGCCGTCCCCGGAGCTCGTCAAGAGCGTGGGCGCCTAAGCCTACGGCCAGGAAAAAGGCGATCAGGGTGGCGCCCAGACGTTCGAGGTGGAACCTAGGTGCCATCGCCGCGCCAATAAGGACATAGCTCAAGTGCCAGGCGGTGTACGGCGGGTGGAGGATCGTCAGCCAGTCGCGCCACCTCCCTGACGAAACGGCGTACCAGGCCGGCCTCGGGGCCGCCGGCGCCCTGGCGGCGCCGTCGTCTGGCCGGGGCCGGGGCCGCTCAGCCATCAGCAGCTCCCACCGGGACGTTGCTTTCTGCCGCCGGCCCCTGGACCGCACCGGTGCCGGAGGGGGATTTGCGGCCCCACATCACGAGCCCGCCGCCGACGCTCATGAGGCGGACGTGGACATCATCGATGCCGGCTTGTTGCCACGCTTCTTCATGCCAAGCGACCGGGTAACGCTGGTAATGCTCAGAAATCGACGGGCCCAGGAACCGCCCGACCTCAAACCATTCCCGGCCTCCAAGCAGGTAACCGGCGGCCGGCAGGACGGCCCTTGTGTACAGCCACCAGAGCGGGTACCACACCTTGCCCGTTGGAACGTGGAACTCGAGGCTGGCGATTACCCCGCCGGGCTTTACCACCCGGACCAGCTCCCTCAGCGTGGCCGCCGGCGTTGTGACGTACCGCAGCAAATAGGTGAAGGTGAGGGCATCGAAGGTGGCGTCTGGAAAGGGGAGCTGTTCCGCCCGGGCGAGAAGCAGCTGCACCCGTCGTGGCTGAGGGCTGAGGGCCACGTTGGCCACTCCTGTGCGCAACATTTCGGTGGTTATATCGACCCCGGTTACCTGGGCCCTCGTGCGAGCGGCCAGTTGCAATGCCACCCCGGCCGGCCCGGTGGCGACGTCGAGCACGGAGCCCGGGGAGGCGTGGGCTACGGCGTCCACCATGGCGTGGCGCCAGCGGCCGTTCTGGCCGAGCGAGAGCACTTCGGCCAGGCGGTCATAGCGGGTCGGTAAACCGTCGAACAACTGCTGGGCAAAGCGATTGGGCTGGCGGCTTAGCAGTTCGTTGGGCTCGCCTGCTTGCACTTGCCGCTCCTCTGCCGGACCACATCGGGTGGGGCCGTTGAAAGCACCCGTTCCCGTCCGAGTGTCGAGCATAGGGCCCGGACGACCAGGACCTGCAACAGGTGCCGCCTGCTCCAACGAAGGCTGCGCGTTTGCCATTAGTTGGGGCCCATTACAGCACCGCGCTTGCCGGGAGGCAGGGGAGCGGTCCCCGCCGTGGCGCTAGGGTCGGACCTCGACAACAAAAGAAGTGCGCGTATATGGGGTTTTGGCCCCGGTCCGGGAGGGGCGCGACAGGTGGACGAGGTCAATGTGTTCAGCTTGGGAGGGCGCAACGCGGTGGTCACCGGTGCCTCTCGGGGCATCGGTGCGGCCACGGCGCGCGCACTCGACGCGGCCGGTGCCCGGGTGGCGCTGGTGGCGAGGAGCACGGAAGAGCTCGAAAACGTGGCCCGGGAGCTGCGCCATGAGCCGCTGGTAATCCCGGCCGACCTGAACGAACCTGACGCACCCGCCGATATCGCCCGCAAAGCGCTGGAGGGCCTGGGCCGGGTCGACGTACTGGTCAACAACGCCGCCTTAGCGGCCCGGTTGCCGACGGTGGAGACCGACCTAGCGACCATCGACAAGCTATTGGCCGTCAACGTGCGCGCCCCGCTACTGCTTATAGCGGCGCTCTTACCATCAATGCTGGAACGCGGGAGCGGTTCGATCATCAACCTCTCCTCTGTTTCGGCCGTCATCGGCACGCCAAAGCGGGCAGCGTACGCCGCGTCCAAGGGGGCCATTGACGCGGCCACACGTTCGTTGGCGGTCGAGCTCGGCCCGTTCGGGGTCCGGGTCAACTCGGTGGCCCCCGGCGTGGTCGACACCGCTCTATGGGCCAGCAACAAGAAGGTCCCGGGCGTCCCTCAGGCCATCGACGCCCTGACCCCGCTCCGACGATGGGCGGTGCCGGAGGATGTGGCCGACGTGATCGTGTTCCTTGCCTCCGACGCGTCGCGGTTCGTCACGGGCGAGACGATCTGCGCCGACGGGGGCATGGCCCACGCCCTTGACCTCTATGGCGGGCCTGTCTGATACGCCAGTCCTGTCTGATCCCCGGCCGATTTATTGGAGAATTTCGTCCGGAAGTCGGGTTATTCGAGGCGGAGGGATGATCCGCTGACCCGTGCCCGCATCAGGAAGACTTATATGGAAGCCATGGAGGCCAACGACCACGTAGCCGCGCTCCAGCACGACGGGCACCTGTTGCTCAGCTCCGCCCAATCAGCCGGCCTGGACGCCGCGGTCCCCACGTGCCCTGGATGGGTGATACGCGACCTCCTGGCCCACATCGGTTTTGTGCACCGTTGGGCCGCCGGATATGTGCAGACCGGGCGCATCGAGATGGCCGATGAACCAGACGAAGCGGGTGTGATCGCAGCGGCGCCGGCTGACGACGAGTTGCTGCCGTGGGTAGCCGAGGGCCATGCCTCGCTGGTCGGCGCGCTATTGTCGGCCCCAGCTGACTTGCGGTGCTGGACGTTTATGGGTGCGCCGTCGCCACTTGATTTCTGGGCCCGCCGGCAGGCCCATGAGACCGCCATCCACCGGGTGGACGCCGAAGAGGCCGCAGGCGTGCCGCCGAGCCATATCGAAACGCCTTTCGCCGTGGATGGCGTCGACGAACTGCTCCTCGGTTTCCTCGCTCGCCCGAGTTCGAGACGTTACACCAGGGCCTACCCGGGGACGGTCGCGCTCGAAGCCACCGACGCCGACTCGTCATGGACGGTAGCGGATTCTGACGGTGGCGTCGAGACAAAACGGGGCCTTAGTGCCAGTGACCTGAGGGCCAGCGACCTGGTCGTGCGGGGGCGGGCCGAGGAGCTTTACCTCCTGGTTTGGAACCGGCGCAGCCCGGGCCGGCTCGACCTGGACGGACGAGCCGATTTGCTCGACGATTGGCGGGAACTCTTCCGGGTCACCTGGTCTTGAGCCCATAGCCGGCCTGATCCGCGCGGTTCACGCCGGGTTGGGGCCACACATCCAGAAGCCGGCGGACACCCGCCAGTTCTGCCGGCCCAACCATCCGGTGCGCCCCCGGGCTCGGTCGGAGGTTGGCCTCACTAGTGGGACGGGGGCTGGCCGGGTTCCTTCTCGAGCGCGGTTCCTTCATCGTTTTCCTATGGCACCCAACTACAGCTTCGTGCTCCTGGCCCACCCCCAGCCCCCGGGCCAGTCTTTGGTTCGAAACCGAGCCCCGGAGAGCCGCGGCCCCTGCTGGCGCCGCCCCATCGGCCGATTCGGACGCTTCTCGTCCCGTCACCGTTCAGTACTGCTCTTTCTTTCGTTCCTTGGCGTTGCCTCAGGGGCGTCCCCGAGTAGCGCCGGAGATTGTCAGGGGTCGGTCGGGGTAGTCCCCAATTCCGCTGCTACGTGGCGGGAGCGAGGATCACAGTTATGACTTCCTTTCAGTACGGCTCATCAATCGCGGGTGCCGTTCCCCAGCACCCCCTCACCTACCCCCCGGTCGTCGTCGCCCACAAACTGTGCCGGCGCTACGGTTCGGGCGAGGCCGCCGTCACGGCGCTTGACGGAGTGGACGTCGCTTTTGGCACCGGACGGTTCGCCGCCGTGATGGGCGCGTCGGGCTCGGGCAAATCGACGTTGCTGCACTTGCTGGCCGGCCTCGACCGGCCGACGTCGGGGACAGTCGTGGTGGACGGCACCGACCTCGGCTCGCTCGACGAACGTCACCTCACCAAGCTGCGCCGGGACAAGATCGGCTTTGTTTTCCAGGCCTTCAACCTGCTGCCCGTCCTCGACGCCGAGGAAAACATCCTGTTGCCGCTCTCCCTGGCCCACGAGCGCGTCGACCGGGATTGGTTCGACCAACTGGTGACGCACGATGGGGATCGCCGACCGGCTCAGGCACCGGCCGTCGCAGCTCTCCGGGGGCCAGCAGCAGCGGGTGGCGGTGGCCCGGGCGCTGATCGGCCGGCCGGCGGTCATTTTTGCGGACGAACCCACCGGCAACCTCGATTCCAGAGCGTCCGACGACGTCCTGACGCTGCTCCGCCAGGCGGTTGACGAACTCGAGCAGACGGTCGTAATGGTCACCCATGACGCCCATGCCGCTTCGTATGCCCACGACCTCGTCGTGCTGGCGGACGGCCGTGTGGCCCATACAGGCCAAGTGGGGACCCGCGAGGCCGTTCTCCAATTGGTCCAAGGGGGCAAATAATGCTGCGGGTCTCCCTGCGGAGTTTCTCCTCTCACAAGTTCCGCGTCGTCCTCACCGTTATTTCGGTGGCGCTCGGCGTGGCGCTTGATGGCGGGGACCTACATCCTCACCGATACCATCAACGCTTCTTATTCCAAGCTCGTCGGCTCCGCGTACGCGGGGGAGTCCGTCGTCATCACTCCCGAGCGCCCCGCTGGGCGACAATAATTCCGCCCAAATATCGCCTTTGTCGACGACCATGTTGGCGAAAGTGAAGCAAGTCCCTGGCGTGCTCGCAGGCCGCCGGCGAGATAATTACCAGTGCCACGCTCCTCAATCGGGGCGGCCATGCCCTGGGGACCGCCGGGTTCACGTACGTCGCCAGCACCGAACCGCCCCCTTTCCAGGTCCTCAGTGCCGTTCATGGCCATTTGCCCACCAGGCCCGGGGAGGCTGCGGTCGACCTCGAACGGCCACTACGCACCGGCTTCAGCTCGGCGACGTCATCGATGTGGCCGGGCGCCGGGCCGGTGCGGCATTACCGGCTGGTAGGGACGGTGCGCTTCGCAGGGAGCAGTTCGTTTGCCGGCGCCAGTGTCGCCGTCCTCACCCTTCCTCAAGCGCAAGCCGTCGCCGGCGAACCGGGCCGCTTACAGCCAGATCGATGTGACCGCCAGCAGCGGCGTCACCCCGGCGCAGCTCAGCCATCGGCTCGCCTCGTTCTTACCCCACAACGTGGTGGTACGGACGGGGTCGCAACAGGTGGCCAAAAGCGCCAGCGACTTTGCCAGCGGCACCGGGTTCATAAAGACGTTCCTGCTCGTGTTCGCCTATATCTCTTTGTTCGTGGGCGGCTTCATAATCCTCAATACGTTCTCCGTGACGGTGGCCCAACGCACCCGGGAGATCGGCGCTCTTGCGGGCCATGGGAGCGTCCAGGCGCCAGGTCCTTTGGTCGGTCATACTGGAAAGCGCGCTCATCGGACTGGCTGGCGCGGTCGTCGGTCTCGGCCTGGGCATCGCCCTGGCCCCGGGCCTGGACGCCATTTTCAAGGCTTTTGGGGCCAATTTGGCCGACAATGGCGTCGTCCTCGAGACGCGTACAATTCTCGTATCGTTGCTCGTTGGGCTGGCGTCGTATCCGTGGTCGCCGGGTCGGCGCCCGCGGTGCGGGCCACGCGGATCCGCCTCTGGCCGCGATGCGCAGCGGGCACCGGGGCGGAGACAGCCCGGCCGTCGTTACTACCTCGCCACTAGCATCGCCGTGTTCGTTCTTGGCGCGGCAATGGTGGCCGACGGCGTGGCCGGCGGCGGGGGCGGCTCTGCTAGCCGGTATCGGCGCCCTGGTGCTGTTCGTCGGTATCGCGCTATTCAGCCCGAGGCTCATCCCCGCCCTGGCCCAGGGCGTGGGGACTCTGGTCAGCTGGCGGGGGGTGACGGGCCGATTGCACGCGAGAACACGCGGCGCCTACCGGGCCGAACAGCAATAACGTCGGCCGCCCTCATGGTCGGCTTGGCCCTCGTGACTTTTGTATCGGTGCTGGCGGCCGGAGCAAAGACGACGATCGACAGCGCCGTCAACAGTTCTTTCGCCGGGAACCTGATCGTCGAGGCCAATGCGAACAATAGCCAAGGCATTCCGGCTTCACTTTCGGTCGCATTGCAAAAAGTGCCAGGAGTGAACGTCGTTTCACCGGTGAGTTTTTCGGAGGCCGACGTAAAGCGGCGTAAAGGGCGTGCAACAGGTCACCGGGGTGGAACCGGCCGCGCTGTCCGAGCTGTACCGGGTGAAATGGGAAAAGGGGACCACGGCAGCTTCGCCAGCTCCGGGATGACCAGACCGTGCTCACTCAGTCTTTCGCCAAATCCAACCACGTCGAGCTCGGTCAATCGCTCTCGGTCCTGACTGCGTCTGGTCGCCACCTTCACCTCGACGTGACGGGCATCGTGTCCGACCGGGCCCACCTGCTCGGGTCGCTCACCGTGACTCGGACGGTCCTGGAGCAAATGTTCTCTCAAAGTGACGACGGCGTCGACTTCGTCGGCTACGCGAAAGGGGCGACCAATACCACTGTTCAGCCCGCTGTGAACCGCCTATTGACGGACACTTCCCCCAGGCCGAATCCCTCACCGCAGCTCAGTTCGAGCAACAACAAGCCAATCAGGTCAACTCAGTGCTCGGCCTCGTTTACGTCCTATTGGCGCTGGCCATAATCGTGTCGCTGTTCGGATTGGTGAACACGCTTGCCCTGGCGGTGCACGAGCGCCAAAAAGGAGCTCGGCCTGCTGAGGGCCGTCGGCGCCAGCCGCCGCCAGGTCCGCCAAATGGTGCGCTACGAGTCGGTTATAACCTCGCTCATCGGCGCCGTACTGGGCCTGGTGACGGGAGCGCTCCTGGCCGTCGCACTCGAGCACTCGATCGGTGGTCCCGGGTTTGTGACGTCTTTCCCGGTCGGCACCCTGGTCGTCCTGCTAGTCGTGGCCGGGTTGGCCGGCGTGGTGGCCGGGGCGCTACCTGCTCGCCGGGCGGCGCGGCTCGACATCTTGAGCGCCATCGCCCTCGATTAGTACTTAGAAACCGCCCGGACGGCCTGAGGGCGAAAACAGGTCGGGCCCGGCGTCGAAACGACCGGGCCGCCCTGCATTTATTTCTGTCTTTACGGGGAAGCTAGTTCCGGGAGGGGAAAATTCCTTGTAGCGCGATGCAGTAGTTGAGCACCAGACGTGGGTTGAGAACTGGCATGGGCTGATTTCCGCCCGTCGTAGAGGTGGTACTGGCGGCCATTGTCGTCGAACCATCACCGGCGCCGGCGTAGACGGCCGTCGAGACCCTCGCCATGACGGCGCCGCCGGGCCTCGTCACCGACGCCGGGGAGTCGTTTGCGGCCGGGCTGACCGTATGGTTATGGCTCGGCAGCTGTGTCTGCAGCACAGTGACGTTCTCGCTCCCGACGGTTTGGCCCAGGGCCCAGTTCGAAAGCCCGGGGCCCTGCCCGGAGCTGATCGCCGCCCGGCCGCGCAGGTCGGGAAGGGCGAAATTGGTCGTCCCGTTGCCGCCGTAGGTCGTGCCCAAGAGAGAGAAAAGGGCGGTGTTCTGGGAGATGGCCATGATCTGCCCATTGCAGAAGGCCCACCCGGAGGGGGCAAAATTGTACGGAAATAGCCTGATCTCACCCAGGTACTGATCTGACAAAGTGTCTTCCCCTTCGTTAGGTATTGGGTTTTGGCCAGAAGTGCTGCCACTAATTGCTCGTTCAGTTGCTATTCACGGGCCGGCGGGGGCGCGCCAACAGGCCCGACGGTCAACACTGCAAGCCCTCGGCGGGTCACTCTAAGCGCGAGGTACGCCAGCCGCAACAGAAGCACCGAAAAGAGAGGCGAGCCATTCGTCGACCACGCAATCCACCACGAGGTGCACGCGGGTGCGCTTCGACTGGTTGGCGGCGCAATGCGGCAGGCTCAGGTCGAGGTACCACGCCTCGCCAGGCTTCATCGTCACCGCCACGCCGTTCAGGAAGAACTCGACACCATCGGCGGTGAGGACCGGGACGTGGATACGCACCTCGCCGTCCGCCCAGCTGAGCCGGTAGTCGGAGTGCTCCTTGATGATCGCCCCGGGCGCCAGTGCCAAAAGGCGGACGGCCAGCAATGGGCAACGGAACTGCGCCAGGGCCCGGCGATGGGCCGGGAGAGTGGCGAGTAAGTCCGTGTCCATGAAGGGGACGTCGGCGGTGGCGCCCGGGTATAGCTGCGTGGCCGTTCCTCCTACCGACCGCAGGGCCAAGCCGGACCATTCGCCTTCGTACGTGGCGGTGTTGAAGTGGGGCGCCCACGCCGATGCGGGCAAGGCTGTGACCTCGGCCGCCATCGCGGCCGCGTCGAACACCAGCGGGAGGCGGGCGCGGTCGGGGATTTTCATACCTGGAGCGGCCTTGAGATGGCGCGGGCCGCCTGGCGCAGGATTTCGAGAGCGTCGCAAACGGGACTGGCGCACACTGAAACCGCTTCCGCCACCTCGGCCCGGTCACTCTGGCCGGCGCCTGACCGGTGAGCGGGGGGGTGCCGCTCCGGGGAATGGCGGACGGCCGCTGGCAATCGACCCCGGCCGGGCTCATGGGACGTAAGGCTAACCGGCTACGCTCGGCCGAAGCATGAACGGCGCGGTCACCACCAGGGCGGTGCGCCTCCCCGAGGACGCCGGGCTCCTGTTGGCCATTTACCGGTCGACGCGCGAGCGGGAAATAGCCGGTTTCGGGTGGACGGGGACGGAGGTCGACGCCTTCGTGGCGCTCCAGTTCGAGGCTCAGTCTCGCTATTACGCCAGTTGCTTCCCCGACGCGGAGCATTCGGTGGTGCTCGTGGACGGTGCGCCGGCCGGGCGTCTTCTGGTGGAACGGTCAGGAAATGCAGTGCACATCGTGGATATTTCGTTGCTGCCTATTTTCCGGCGGGCGGGTATCGGCGCTGCGCTGGTCCACGGGCTGCTGAACGAGGCAGACCTCAGAGGAGTACCGGTGACCTGTCACGTCGAAGCGGGCAACGAAGCCCGGCTGTTCTGGGACCGTCTCGGGTTCGCTGCCACGGACAATAAGGGCGTCTATATAGCACTGGAGCGACCGTGCATGACCTCTCGACCCTGACTGCCGTCGACTTTGAGCCGCTGGTAGGGGCGGACTTCCAGCTATCTGAAACCGCGCCGGGCGGTCGCTCTGTGGCGGTTCGCCTGGTCGAGGTCCTGCGTCAGAAAGAATGGCCCGGGCACCGTCAACCGTTCGTCCTTCATTTCCTGGGCCCGTCGCACCCGCGCTGTACCAGGGCGTGCACCGGCTGTCCCATGCCAGCTTCGGGGAGCTGGAATGCCTGATGGGGCCGGTCCTGTCCGATGCCCCGGGGATAACCTACGAAGCCGTCTTCAGCTGATGGTGGGCGCCCGCTTGGCTTGTCGTGGGCGATAACTGAGCCGGTAACGCCGGCCAAACCGGGTGCCGCGGCTCGGTGACCGCGGCGAGGCCGGCCGGGACCTTTGCTACTTCTGCTACTTCGGCCCACCTGAGCCGTCCCCCCGCTTCGTCTCTTGCCGGCCGCCTTCGGTCCCTTTCCGGGTGCAATCAGTGTTTCTTGTTGCGTTTCGATGCACGATGTGCACGAAAGCGCGACAAGAACCCCGATTCGCCCCGAGATCGGCCCATCTCGCCGTGTATCCTCAGGAACGCCGCCGCACTCTATCTCCGTGCGTAGACTCGCCGTGGCCGGGCCGCCACTACATGGGATGGACCTCGCCGCCAAGGAGCCCACGCGATGGGCCCGGTGGGTGCATTCGTAGGTCAAGCCGTAAAGGCGCTGTTCAAAGTGAGGGGCAGTCGGTTGAGGTACTTGACGGCAGTAGGGGGACGGCGGAGGTCGGCGAAGGTCTGGGGCGCATTCGGGGCGTTCGCGCTGGTGGCGACGTCGATGGCGTGGCTGTCTATGCCTATGCCGGCGTCAGCCCAAACAACGTTCTCGAACACAAGCTCGATAAGCCTGGCTAACCCCACCAGCTCGGCGGCCCAGGAGGCGGGGACCTACCCCTCGCCCATCACCGTCAGCGGCCTGACCGGGACGATCAGCAACATCACGGTGGCCCTGTCGGGGATCAACTACTCGTTCTCACAGGATCTGGGGGTCTTGCTCGTGGGCCCAAGCGGGAGCGCGCTCAGCCTGTTTACTGCCGTTGGTTCAAACACCCAGAGCACGGCCTCCAACAACCTCAACGTCACCCTGTCGGACACCGGGACCGCCATCGCCTACAACGACACGACCTTCCCGACGTCGGGCTCCCTCACCATGAAGCCGGCCGACTTCAGTGACCACTTCGCCGGCTTCAGTTACGACAGTTACCCATCGCCGGCGCCGTCCACCTTCTCGAAGGCAGCAGACGAAGGGTCGGCCACGCTCGCTCCTACTTTCGACGGGACCAACCCCGACGGCACGTGGGACCTTTACGTGACCACAAACGCATCGGGCGACGGTACGGGGACGATATCGGGCGGATGGTCAGTCGACATCACTACGGCCACCACGTTGTCGTCGACGACTACGAGCCTCCATTCCAACCAAAACCCGTCCTTCACCTCGTCGCCGAACAACTCGGTCGGGCTCACGGCCATGGTCAGCAGCTCAGGCTCGCCGGTTACGGCGGGCACGGTTGATTTCACTGATGGCGGCACGACTATCTCCGGCTGCGGTGCGGCGGCTCTGGACAGCGGCGGGAGCGCCACCTGCAACACGTCTTTCTCGACCGAAGGCGACCACGACCTGGCTGCCGTCTACAGCGGCACTTCCAGCTTCGTCACCAGTACCGGCACGTTGACTCAGGTGGTGAACGACCACACAACGGTGAGCGGCAACACCTTCAGCAACACGGGCACTATCAGCGTCCCGAACGCGGTGGCGACCCCGGGTGAAGCGGTCCCTTACCCGTCGGACATTTTCGTGTCCGGGTTGACCGGGTCGATCTCAAACGTCACTGCCACTCTGTCTGGCATCACCTACCCGTTCAGCCAGGACCTCAACGTATTGCTGGTCGGCCCCCAAGGCGGTTCGGAGATCCTCCTATCGAACGTTGGCCCGAGCACCGGCACGACCAGCGCCACCAACACGACCCTGACCTTTGACGACTCAACCTCGTTTACCTTGCCGGAGAACTCGACGTTCCCGTCCAACTCGACCGTTGTCACCAAGCCGGTGGACTATACCGGCAACGACACTTTCCCCAGTCCCGCGCCGGCCGGACCTTATGGGACACCCGCACCACGCGGGACCTCTACCCTCGGGGAGGAGTTCAACGGGAGCAACCCAAACGGGACCTGGAGCCTGTACGTGGTTACTGATGGCGCCGGGGACGGGGCGGGCCAGATCAGCGGCGGTTGGAGCCTGACGTTTACCCTCGGCTCCGAGGCGCTCACCTCGACGTCGGTATCGGGTAACCCCAACCCCTCCTTCACCTCCCCGCCCGACCAAAGCGTCACGTTCACCGCGACGGTTACGAGCGGGAGCCCGGCCGCACCGGTGACAAGCGGGACGGTCGACTTCACCGCGGATGGGACGACCATCAGCGGTTGCGGTGCCGCCGCACTCAACAGCAACGGCCAGGCCACGTGCACGACGACGTATTCCTCGGAAGCGGACCTGACGATCCAGGCGATCTATAGCGGCACCACATCCTTCGCAGAAAGCACTGGTTCGGCGACACAAGAGGTCGACAACCACACGACCGTCGTCGCACCGAACGAGTTCGCCAATTCCGGCGCCATCACGCTCAACAACCCGACCACCGCCAGCCCGGAACAGGCCACTCCCTACCCCTCGCACATTTATGTCTCCAACCTGGGCCCCGTGACGGGCCTTACGGTGAAGCTGGACGGGATCAGCTACCCGTTCTCTCAAGACCTCGACTTCCTCCTGGTGGGGCCGCAAGGTCAGTCCATCGTGTTGCTTTCCAACGTCGGGCCGAGCACAGGCACAACCAACGCTTCCAACGTGACCGTCACATTCAATGACACTGCAGGCCAGATCCTCGCCACAACCCCCTTAGGCAGCCCAAACTCTTCGGTCACCACCAAACCGGTCGACTACACCGGGTCCGACACCGACACGTTCCCGGCTCCGGCCCCGACTGGGCCGTACGGGACACCGGCGCCGAAGGGAAGCGCCACCCTCGGCGGCACCTTCGACGGCACTAACCCCGGCGGTGTGTGGAGCCTGTACGCCGTAACCGTGGGCGAGGGCGACGGTACCGGCACCATATCCGGCGGCTGGAGCATCGACTTCGCCGTGGCCAACCAGACGGTGTCCTTCACGACCACCGCGCCCACGACGGCCGACGCAGGCACGAATTACGCCGCCAACGCCACGGCCACGTCCACCCTTCCCGTTGCCTACTCGATAGACGCCGGCTCCACTCCCGGCACCTGCTCGGTCGATGCCACCAGTGGTGAGGTCAGTTTCCTGGCCGCCGGGACATGCATACTGGACGCCAACCAGAGCGGTGACGGCAACTACAACCCGGCGCCGCAGGTCCAGCAGACGATCAACGTCGTCTCCGCACCGGGCGCTCCGACCCTCAACAGCGCCACACCCGGTAACGGAGAAGTAGTGCTCCACTGGACGGCGCCGGCCAGCAACGGTGGTTCGGCCATCACCTCGTACAACATCTACGAGGGCACTTCTTCGGGAGGGGAGACGCTCCTCGAGAACACGGGCAGCGCGACGAACTCCACGACCGTGGTCGGCCTGACCAACGGGACCACGTACTACTTCAAGGTCTCGGCGGTGAACGGGATCGGGGAGGGGCCCTTTCCAACGAGGCGTCGGCCACCCCCGCCACCGTCCCCGGCGCCCCCACCGGGCTTACGGCTATGAGCAGCAACACCGAAGTCGTGCTCAACTGGACGGCCCCGACCAGCGACGGTGGCTCGGCCATCACCTCATACAACATCTACGAAGGGACCGCCCCTGGGACCGAGACGCTCCTCCAGAACACCGGCAGCGCGGGGGCGTCTACCACGGTGGTCGGCCTGACCAACGGGACCACGTACTACTTCAAGGTCTCGGCCGTGAACGGGATCGGCGAGGGGCCCGTTTCCAATGAGGCGTCGGCCACCCCCGTCACCATCCCCGGCGCCCCGACCGCGCTTACCGGCACGGCCGGCGACGGCCAGGTGGTGCTCAACTGGACGGCCCCGGCCAGTAACGGCGGCTCGGCCATCACCTCGTACAACATCTACCAGGGCACTTCTTCGGGAGGGGAGACCCTCCTCCAGAACACGGGCAGCACCAACCCCACCTTTACCGCCACGGGGCTGACCAATGGGACCGCCTACTACTTCCAGGTCACGGCGGTGAACGGGGTGGGCGAGGGCCCCGCTCGGGGGAGGTCTCGTCGACGCCGGCCACTACTCCCGGCGCCCCCACCGGCCTCACGGCCACCAGTGGCAACGCGCAGGTGGTGCTTAACTGGACGGCCCCAGCCAGTGACGGCGGCTCGGCCATCACCTCGTACAACATCTACAAAGGCACGTCCTCGGGCGGGGAGACGCTGCTCGAGAACACCGGCGGCACCGGCACCACTTTTACAGTGACTGGGCTGACAAACGGGACCGCCTATTACTTCGAGGTGGCGGCGGTAAACGCCGTCGGAGCGGGCCTGTTGTCCAACGAAGCCCTGGCCACGCCGGCCACCATCCCGGGCGCTCCGACGGGCCTGAACGCCACCCCGGGTAACACCCAGGTGACCTTGACCTGGTCCGCCCCGGCCAGTGACGGCGGCTCGGCCGTCACCTCGTACAACATCTACGAAGGCACTACCTCGGGAGGGGAGACCCTGGTCACGAGCGTGAGCGGGACCTCCTACGTGGCCACCGGGCTCACCAACGGGACGACGTACTACTTCGAGGTGGCGGCGGTCAACGGCGTCGGTGAAGGCCCCCGCTCGACAGAGGTCTCGTCGACGCCGGCCACTACTCCCGGCGCCCCCACCGGCCTCACTGCCACCCGTGGCGACAGCCAGGCAGCGCTCAGCTGGACGGCCCCGGCCAGTGACGGTGGCTCGGCCATCACCTCGTACAACATCTACAAAGGCACTTCTTCGGGGGGCGAGACGCTGCTCGAGAACACGGGCGGGGCCGGTACCACTTTTACGGTGACCGGCCTTACCAACGGGACCGCGTACTACTTCGAGGTGACGGCGGTGACCGCGGTAGGCGAAGGGCCGAAGTCCAACGAAGCCTCGGTCACGCCGGCCACAGTGCCCGGGGCACCGTTAATTGCCACCCTCGCTCCGGGCGACGGGCAGGCCATCTTGTTGTGGCTTGCCCCGTCCAGTGACGGCGGCTCGGCCATCACTTCGTACAACATCTACGAGGGCACTTCTTCGGGGGGCGAGACGTTTCTCGAGAACACCGGCAATACGGGCACCACCTTTACGGTGACCGGGCTCACCGACGGGACCACGTACTACTTCGAGGTGACGGCCGTGAACGGGGTCGGCGAGGGGCCGAAGTCCAACGAGGGACCCGCCCTCCCGGCCAAACTGGCCGGCGCCCCCACCGGGCTCACCGCCACCGGCGGCAACGGCCAGATAGCACTCAGCTGGACGGCCCCGGCCAGTGACGGCGGCTCGCCCATCGTCGTGTACTACATCTACGAGGGCACTTCGTCGGGCGGCGAGACGCTGCTCGAGAACACAGCGGGCCCGGGTACTTCGACCACGGTGACCGGGCTCGCCAACGGGACCAAATACTACTTCGAGGTATCGGCCGTGACCGCCGTAGGCGAAGGGCCGAAGTCCAATGAAGCTTCGGCCACGCCGGCCACTATCCCCGGCGCCCCTACCGGGCTCAGCGCCTCGTCCGGGAACGCTCAGGTCAGCTTGACCTGGTCCGCGCCGGCCAGTGACGGCGGCTCGGCCATCAGTTCGTACAACGTCTACCGGGGCACTTCCTCGGGAGGCGAGACGTTCCTCACCAGCGTGACGGGGACCGGCTACTTGGCTGCCGGGCTCACCAACGGCACCGTCTACTTCTTTGAGGTGTCGGCCGTGAACAGCGTCGGTGAGGGACCACGCTCGGGCGAAGTCTCGGCGACGCCCAACGTCCCCCCTCCTCCTCCGACCACTACGACTACCACTACCACTACGACTACCACCGCAACTGGTCCGCCTTCCCAACCGACGACCACAACCACTGTGCCTTCACAACAGGGGTTCTGGCTGGTGGCCAAGAGCGGGCGTGTATTTGCCGCTGGAAGTGCGCATGTTTTCACCCTGGTCAAGGGTGAAAAGTTCGTGGCCAAAAACACTGTCGGGCATGGCCGTCGGCGGTGACCGGGGCGGTTACTGGACAGCCAGCTCCGATGGGACCGTTTTTGCCTTCGGCGACGGTAAGAATTTCGGCTCACTGTCAGCCCGCAGGATCCACGTGAACAATATTGTCGGCATCGCCGTCACGAGCAACGGGACCGGCTACTGGTTGGCCAGTTCCGACGGCCATGTGTACACGTTCGGTAACGCCCATAACTACCCCGACCCAGGCAGCAATAAATCCAAGTTGCAGAACGTGGCCAAAGTGCAAAACGTCGTCGGTATTGTCGCCACCCCGGACAACCACGGTTATTGGCTGGTGGGATCGGACGGGCACATTTACGCCTATGGCGACGCCCATAATTTGGGGTCACTGCCGGCCGAAAAGATCCACGTAAACGATGTCGTCGGAATGGCGGCCACCACCAACGGGGCCGGCTACTGGCTGATCGGGGCTGACGGCCACGTGTACACGTTCGGCAACGCCCATAATTTCGGGACCGTTACCGGCACCGCGAAGAACCGCCACGACTTCGTCGGGATGGCCCGCACACCTGGTGGCCAGGGTTATTGGGTAGTGGAGGCGAACGGCGCCATCGCCCACTTCGGTGACGCCGACGGCTCTAGTTCCTGCGGGCAACGGAGTGGGCAAAGCCAACCCCATTGTGGGAGTGGCAGCCTGAAACGCGCCCCGCGCGGTTGATCCTCCTCCAACGGCTCCACTAACCGCACAAGAGCCGAGGAGGAGAGTGGATGAAGGGGTCGAAAGTACAGCCAGCCGCGGCTGGGTTAGTTGCTGCCCTATGCGTTGTGGGGCTGGGGCTGTCCGCCGCCGGCCCGGCCCACGCCAGCAGCCCGACTGCCACATTGCGGTCGAAAGCCAGGCCCAAACCGTCCGGCGCCGATCTCGTCGCGTACACGAGCTGCGCCCAATTGCTGGACCAAGTCAAGGCCGAGGCGATGAAGGAGGTCGGGCCGTACGGCCTTCCCGGCACTTCGGGCGGCTACTTCGGCCTTGCGCCTGGCGGCGTCGTCAGAGGCGCAGTGCCTGTGCCCACTGCGCTGGGCGCGGCCCCGACCGCAGCCACACCCCCGTCAACGGCAGCCGCTTCTGGGGGCGCCAACGGCTCGACTGGCCAACCGGGCTATTCGACCACCAATGACCAGGAGGCGGGCGTCGATGAGCCGGATACCGTGAAAACCGACGGCCAGGTCATGGTCATCTTGCGCCAGCAACCGCTTGGGGTCCAGGTGGTCGACGTGAGCGGGAGCGCCCCCAAGCTGGAAGGGTTCCTGGCGCTGCCCCAGTTGGAGCAGGCGAGCGGGCTTTTCCTGGCCGGGCAGGACGTTTACGTGATCGGCGGCCAGACGGGCGCGCCGGTCCCGGTGAACTACGTAGGCGGCACCGCTTCCGGCGCCCGCCGGCCACCCGGCGTCGCCGACGACGGCCGTCCACCCTGTCCGGATGACCTCGGGCCCGATGATCTCCCCGCCGGTCCTGCCCTGGGGCGGCGAACCTTCGTCGACCGAGGTCGTCGTCGTTAGCCTGGCTGACCCGCAGCAACCCTCCGTGGTGAGGACCTTCACCTTCCAGGGCGAGGAACAGGGTGCCCGCCTCATCAACGGTCAGGTCGTGCTGGTCCTGACCAACGAGCCCCGCTTGCGCTGGGCTTATCCCGTCACCTCCACGCCGGCGGCCGACAAGAGCCGCCACCGCCGCGAACAAAGCCGAGATCAGATCGTCGAAGGCGGCCGACTGGCTGCCGTCGGAGACGGTAAAGACCAGCCACGGGCGTTCGGCCAAAACGGCGACCCGGGAAGCTTCGTGCGCCCGGACCTACCACACCGTCATAGAGGCCGGGCTCGGCACCGTCTCGCTCGTGACCCTCGACCCCGCCACCAGCGCGCCTGGGGGCGAGGTCACCGTCATGGGCAACGCCGAAAACGTCTACGCCAGCGCCACCGACGTCTACGTGGCCACTACCAATTGGCAGGACCAGGGCGCCTGGGGCTGCCCGTACGGGAACGGCGTGGCCTGCCCGATGGAGCCCGCCTACGTCGTCCCTCCGTTCAGCCAGAGGACCACGACCGATATCTACGGCTTTGACATCTCGGACCCGTCAGTGCCGAGCTACCTGGGGTCGGGGACCGTGCCGGGCACCTTAATCGGCCAGTACGCAATGTCCGAGTACAACGGCTACCTGCGAGTGGCAACCACCAGGGGCGAGCCGACGCCCGCGCCCGCCGACGGTGGCACCCCGCCGCCGAGGCTCTCCGACAATATGGTGAGCGTCCTCCAACCCGCCAACGGCGCCCTCGTGACCGTGGCGGCCCTGCACGGTTTGGGCCGGGGCGAGAAGATTTACGCTGTCCGGTTCATCGGCAACCTCGGCTATGTGGTCACGTTCAACCAGACCGACCCCCTCTACGTGCTCGACCTGAGCGACCCCGAGCACCCCGTGCTGGCAGGACAGGTGTCGTTGGCTGGCTATTCGTCGTTCCTCCAACCGCTGGACGCCGGACTGCTGCTCGGGGTGGGCGAGGCGGTCGACCAACAGCTGCGCACCGAGGGCTTGCAGCTCGAGGTGTTCAACGTGGCCGACCCAAGTCAGCCCTCTCTGGTCTCTCGCCAGCAGCTTGGCAGCGGGGCCAGCTCGGCGGCTGAGTACGACCCTCACGCCCTCCTCTGGTGGCCGGCCTCCAACCTGCTGGTGTTGCCAGTTGACAACTACTCGGGCACCGGGGCCAGTAGTTCCGCAGACATCTGGTCTATAAGCGCCTCCGGTTCTTTGCGCCAGCTCGGGTCGCTGAGCCAACCGGGGAGCGGCGCGAACGGCTACCCGGAGATCGAACGGGCTGTTGTCGTCGGGGGTGACATCTACACCATCTCCGAACAGGGTGTGATGGAAAGCGACATGAGTTCGCTCTCTCGGGTGGCGTGGTTGGCCTACCCGGCCACGTCATCGTGAACCCTCGCCCCGCCGGCTCCAGGAGGTGGTCCAGCCGGCTGCGCCGCGAAGCGGCAAGCCCCGTCTCTTCTGTCAGGCTGGCCGGCGGGGACGGCGGGGCCGCGGACGGGCTCGGCCCGGAGGCCGGCCCCACGCCGGCGCGTCTCGAGCGCGAACGAGAACTACTGGCCGGCGCAGCCGCGGGCGATGCGGACGCAGTCGGGTGGTTGCTCGACGACGTGGCGCCAATCGTTTTCGGGTTCTTGTTCGCCCGGGTGGGCGGGGACGAGGCTGCCGCCGAGGACCTGCTCCAGGAAACGTTGCTCGAAGCTGTGCGGGGGGCGGCCGCCTTCCGGGCCGAGTCGTCCGCGTCGACGTGGATGTGCGCCATCGCCAGACGCCGGTTAGCTCGCTACTACGAGTCGGAAAGAAAGGCCGAAGTGGCACGACGTTCTCTCAGCCTGGTCCACGGGGGACTTGCCTCTGACGGGCCGGGCGAGGACGTCCTCGAACGCCAGGACGAGGTCGTGAGGGCGCTCGGCCGCCTGCCCGCCCTTCAGCGTCAGGTCCTGGTGCTCAAGTACCTGGAGGACATGTCGGTGGTCGAGATTGCGGAGCAGGTCAACCGAAGCCGGGTGCAGGTCCAGTCCCTGCTGCAAAGGGGCCGCGAGGGTCTGCGCCGGGAGCTCGGCGGTGGCATTGGAGGCAATAAGGATGCCTGAGGGCGACAACACAAACGATATGTACACGGCCCCGGAACAGCTCCTCGCCGGCGCTGACCATCCTCGCCCGCTGTCGCCTCATCTGCGCGCCCAACTGGAAGAGCTACTGGAGGGGACGCGAGCGGGCGCCGTCGCCCGGCCCCTCCCCGGCGACGTGCGGGACAAGCTGGAGGTCAGCCTCCTTCCTGACGAACCGGAAAGCCCGCAAAACCCGGAGAACCCGCATAATCCCGAGAAAAACTGGCGGAGGTGGGCTCCCCGACTGAGCGTGGCCGCCGCCGTGATCATTGCGCTGGCCATCTTGGTCCCCACCCTCGCCCATGGTCCCGGCCCCAGCGCCTCCAACGTGGCCGCCGGCACCGCGTCCACCCGCTCCGGCCTTTCCATACTGAAGGCGGCGGCTCCGAACGCAAGCGGGTCGAAAGTCACAGGTACCGGCCATAGCCACACGTACGGCGCTTACGGTGGCGCCAACGGGGCCGCCACCGCAAGTCCGCCGACAAGCGCCGCCTCTTCCGGCTCGGCCGCCTCCACCACCAACCTGGCCGCCCGTGCGGGTAGAGCGGCGGCCCCGGCCATCCCCCCCGCCGCTTTGCGGCCGGCACCATCGGGTTCGCAATCGTCGAGCGCCCCAGGGTCGGGCTTCACAAAATCGGGTGCAGGCGCGCCTGAAGCCGTATTGGCCGCGCCCCCACCGGTGGTAAGGGAACTGAGCCCGGCGACCGGCCACCGTCGGCGGCGGCAACTGGGTGGTGCTACGGGGGACCGACCTCGGCGCAGCCAAGGCTGTTTATTTCGGCCGGGTGGCGGCGGCCCAAGTGTTGGCAGTTTCCGGGACGGAAGTAAAAGCCAAGGCCCCACCTCACTCGGCGGGTACCGTGGACGTAGTCGTGAGCGGCCCGGGCGGGCGCAGCCAGGTCTCGGCGGCCGACCGGTACTCCTTCGTCCGAGCGGGCGGGTAGTCGTTCGGCGGCCCTCGAGCATGAGCATGGTTAGTAACGTGGCGTGGGAAAGATGGATGACATGGACGAGATCCCCGGGAGCCTTCAGGGCAAGCTGCTCGTAGCGGCGCCCAGCCTGCTCGACCCCAACTTCGCCCGCACAGTGGTGCTCATGCTGGCCCACGGCGAGCAGGGCGCGCTCGGTCTCGTCCTCAACCGGCCCACCGTCACCGCCGTGGCCTCACCCTTGCCCGAATGGGAGGACTTGGCCACCGAGCCGGCCGTCGTTTTCGTAGGCGGCCCGGTGAGCGAGGGCACGATATGCCTGGCCAGGGTGAAGTCAGAGGTGTCCGTGCCCAGCTCAGGGTACATACCGTTGCAGGGGCCGCTGGGGACGGTCGACCTGGAGGCTGACCCCGCGTTCGTGGCCCCCTGGATGGACCGCCTGCGCATCTTCGCCGGTTACGCCGGATGGGGAGAAGGCCAGCTCGAGTCGGAGATGGAAGCGGGCGCCTGGTGGGCGATCGAGGCCACTGAGGAAGATATCTTCAGCCCGGAACCGACCCAGCTATGGAAGACGGTGCTGCGCCGCCAAGGTGGCTTATTGGCCCTCGCCTCGGCCTTCCCGCCGGACCCCTCGCTCAACTGACCGCGTCAGGGCCGCCCATCTCGCGAGCTTAGTGCCCTATGTACGCATATAGCGCGACAAATGGTACAAAGCGGAGGCGCCCACTAAGGTCCGACGCGCAACTACCGGTCCCGTGACCGCGCCCGTAACCGGCCCGATCGGCCTGGGGGAGTATGGCCTTCCGGAGGCGGACCGACTGGGGCGTGACTTCGGCGTACTCGTCCTCGCGCAGGAACTCGAGGGCCTGTTCGAGCGACAACATCCTGGCAGGGGACAAGCGCACTAGCTCCTCGGCCGTGGACGAGCGCATGTTGGTCAGCTTGCGCTCCTTGGCCGGGTTGACGTCCATATCCTCCCTACGGGAGTTCTCCCCGACGACCATCCCCTCGTAGACGGGGTCGCCCGGCCCCACGAACAGCGTCCCCCGCTCCTGCAGGTTCAAGAGGGCGTAGGTGGCACACTTCCCGCGCCGGTCAGCCACCAGCGAGCCGGTTTGGCGCGTGCGGATCTCGCCGAACCAGGGCTCCCAGCCGTCGAGGACGTGGTGCAGCTGGGCCGTCCCCTTGGTGTCCGTCAGCAGCTGCGAGCGCAGGCCGATAAGCGCGCGGGACGGCACCAGCCAATCAGTACGGGCCCAGCCGCTCCCGTGCGACACCACGTGCTCCATTCGGCCCTTGCGCCCGGCCAGCAGCTGCGTCACCGTGCCCAGGTGCTCCTCGGGAATGTCGAGCGAAACCCGTTCGACGGGCTCGTAGACCTTCCCATCGATGTCCTTGGTCAGCACCTGGGGTTTGCCCACCGTGAGCTCGAAACCCTCCCGTCGCATCAGCTCGACGAGCACAGCCAGGGCCAGCTCGCCCCGCCCCTGGACCTCCCAGGTATCAGGCCGTTCTGTCGGCTCTACCCGGATGGAGACGTTGCCGACCAGCTCGGCGTCGAGGCGGCCCTTCAACAGCCGGGCCGTCAGCTTGCTGCCTTCCTGGCCGGCCAGCGGCGAGGTGTTCACTCCAAAAGTCATGGAGATGGCGGGCTCGTCCACGGTTACCCCCGGCAAGGGCCGCGGGTCGGAAATATCAGCCAGCGTGTCGCCGATCATCACTTCGGGGATGCCGGCGACGGCGATTATGTCGCCCGGACCGGCGCCATTTGGGCCGGCATCGACGCGTTGCAGCGCTTCGGTCATGTACAGCTCTGCGATCCGCGCTCTTAGGGGGCGACCGTCCTGCCCGTGACGCAACCAGGCCACGGTGTCGCCCTTGTGCACCCAGCCCTGGTGGACCCGGCATATGGCGAGGCGGCCTACGTAGGTGGAGGCGTCGAGGTTGGCCACCAGCGCCTGGAACGGGTGGCCTTCGATGTAAGTCGGAGCCGGTATGTACTCGATCAGGAGCTCGAAGAGGACCTTCAGTCCAGGCCCGTCCGGGACCTCCTCGGCCGACAGCGCGGCCTGGCCAGAGCGGGCGTTGCAGTAGACGACCGGGAACTCGATCTGTGACTCGGTCGCCCCAAGGTCGATGAACAGGTCGTAGACGGCGTCGAGCACCTCCGCCGGACGAGCGTCGGCGCGGTCGACCTTGTTGACCACGACGAGCACCGGCAGGTGGGCTTCGAGCGCCTTACGCAGGACGAAGCGGGTCTGAGGCAGGGGACCTTCGCTGGCGTCGACCAACAAGAGAACCCCGTCGACCATCGTGAGGGCACGTTCCACCTCGCCGCCGAAGTCGGCGTGGCCGGGAGTGTCCACGATGTTGATGATGAGGCCCCCGTAGTGGATGGCGGTGTTCTTAGCCAGGATCGTGATGCCCTTTTCCCGCTCGAGGTCCGTCGAGTCCATGACCCGGTCGGCCACCTCCTCGTTGGCGCGGAAGGCCCCGGACTGGCGGAGCATGGCGTCCACCAGCGTCGTCTTGCCATGATCGACGTGGGCAATGATGGCCACGTTCCGAATGTCAGCGCGCTGCAGTGTGTTCATCGTTTGGGGTCGCGTCCGGGCTCGACGCCCGCCTCGCTCATCCAAGGGTACCGGGTAGCGCCCTCAGCCCGAGGGCAGGCTCCGGCGCCGGCCGAGCAACCCCCGTGGTTTCTCGCTGCGCCGGTGGTGCTCTTCCATGCGCTTGCTGATCAGCTCGCGGCGGGCCTGGAGGTCGCGGTATGTCAGCGTCTCCACCTCGTCGCCGACCCCGATGGCGGCCCGCACGCCGCCCATGTCCACTGGCCGTTGCCTCGGGTCGATCCCGATGTCGCGGGCGATCCTGTCGCCATACCGGCTGGTGAAGTAGTTGGAGATGGCGATCACCTCCGCGAACAGGTCTACGTCTGGTGCCAGCGTGGCCAGGCTGCCGTCAATGAACAGCAGATCCTTCACGAAGAGCATCAGGATCTTCGGGAACTTGGCCCCGTACTCCAATAGCTTTTTGGTCAGATCGCGCACTTCAGCCAGGAGCGCATCGGGCGCCAACGTGGTGGGGTCCACGACCGGCTTGTCGAGGCCGAGGTCGATCGCCAGTGCGTCGAGGTCGGTGTCAGGCGGTACGGCGCCCATGTCCCGTAGCGCGGCCAACTGCAGGCGCTGGTCGTTCAACGTGCCCCCCATCAACAAGCGCAAGAACGCCACCCGGCGAACCTCGTCCAACCGGCCCGTAATGCCGTAGTCGAGCAGGGCCACCCGACCGTCAGGCTGGACGAAGAGATTGCCGCCGTGGAGGTCCCCGTGGAAGACACCGAACAGCGTGGCTCCCTCGAGGAAGACGATGAGCAGGGCACGAACGACGGCCGAAGTGTCGATGCCGGCCCGGCGCATGCCGGCGACGTCGTCCCAGCAAAAACCAGAGAGACGTTCCATAACCAGGACGCGGCGGGTGACCAGCTGGGGGTGGGGGCGGGGGACCACGACGGCGCGCTGGTTGGTCTCGGCCAGTACGCGGGCGATGTCGAGCATGTTCTCGGCCTCGAGCCGGAAGTCGAGCTCTTCGACGATCGTCTCGGCGAACAGTTCGACCAGGGCCGGCGGGTTGGCCAGGGTGGCGACCGGGATCCTCCCGATCAGGTAGGGGGCCAGCCAGCTCATGGCGGCGATGTCGCTGCTGACCAGGCCGGCCACCTGCGGGCGCTGCACCTTGACCACGACGTCTTCACCGGTGCGAAGCCGGGCGGCATGCACCTGGGCAATGGACGCCGCGGCGATCGGCGTGGTCTCGAACTGCTCGAACACCTCGCTGAGCGGCCGCCCCAGGTCAGATTCGACCACCTCGCGGACGACCTCGAAGCTCTCGGCCGGGACGTGGTCCCGCAGCAACCGGAACTCGCCGACGAGCTCGGGCGGGAAGACCCCCTCACCCGAGGACAGGATCTGGCCCAGTTTTATGTAGGTCGGGCCCAGGCGTTCAAAGGCTTTGCGCAACCGCCTCGACAGCCCCGCCCTCGAGATTTCTCGCCGCCCGAGCTTGTCGGCCCGGCGCTTTTCGATGAGACGCCAGCTCAGTATGGCCCAGCCGAGCTGGGCCGTCGTGGTCAGCACGCGCCGCCCCGGAGGCAGAGCTCTCGGCGCAGCAACTGGGGGACCTGGCGCCCGGTCTGTGCCCTGAGCTCGTCGATCCCGTCTTGCCACGGGAGGCGCTCGCCGGTGAGGACCCATGGCGCGGCCTCGCTGAAGGCACCGATGGCCAAGTCCGCCGGCCCCTCGGGCACGCCGGCAGGGTGGGGGTGGGCTTGCTCCTCGGCTGCTCCGGCTAAGCGGGCGGGGATGGGAGGACGGACGTGTTCACTGGCGGCAGTCATCAATGCTTCCCCTCGACCCTACCGGCCCGTCCGGCCAGTCCGGGCAAGGGCTTATGCTCCCATTATGAGTGACAGGCATGAGTGAGCGGGTCAAGCCAGGCGTCGCGGCCCCCGGACCACTCAGTTGGGCGTCGACAGGCCGGTCTCGCTGCCTTCGCCCCCGTGCGGCACCAGGCGGATCGCCACGCAGCATAGAGGACTTCGCCCAGTTCGTCGCGAGCCGGGGCGCGCTCCGTCTGGAGGACCTGGAGGTGCTCAGCACGGTGCGTAGGTCAGTGAACTTCTATATCAACCCCT
Organism: uncultured Acidimicrobiaceae bacterium; assembly: GCA_963807395.1. GTDB lineage: Bacteria > Actinomycetota > Acidimicrobiia > Acidimicrobiales > Palsa-688 > Fen-671. The sequence goes on along the minus strand of CAWEBW010000016.1, from coordinate 713,517 downwards.
GCAGCCCAGCCCTTCGCGGCACCAGGTGGGTGAGCCCACTCGTGTTGAGGTCCGCCGCCGACAAGACTCGCGCCGGGGACGAAGCCCACCTCGGAGATCCGAACACTCCCGGTATGCCCAGGCCGATGTGGGCCACGGACATCCTCAACATGCCGATGATGGCCTCGGCCTTCGTGCCTGGGATGCTAGCTAAGCGCCAACCAGGGAGTCGACCAGGGGATCTCCCCATTGTGCGGCGCGAGCCAGAGCGCGACCGTCTTAAGCGACACAACTCAGGGAGGTAACGATCAGAGCGACCGAGGCTCGTACCGGCGCCGCAAGTGATACGGCGAGCGCCAAAAACGTAGATATGAAATTCGAAGTGGTTGTCATCCCTGTCTCGGATGTCGACCGTGCTAAGGAGTTCTATGGGAGGCTCGGGTGGAGGCTCGATGCCGACCGCGCGGTTGGCGACAACTTCCGCTTGGTCCAGTTCACGCCGGCCGGCTCCGCCTGCTCGGTCCAGTTCGGGACGAGCCTCACATCAGCCGCTCCCGGTTCTGCCGAGGCCTGCTCTTGATCGTCGCTGACATCGAGAGAGCGCACAACGAGCTGGCCAGTCGAGGCATCGAGGTCAGCGACGTCTACCACTGCGCAGAGCGGACCGCTTGCCGGTTCCACGACGCAGATGGGGTATTCCAACGGGTTAGCGGGCCAGCGCCAGATCGCCCGAGTTACAGCTCCTTTGTCTCGTTCCGCGACCCAGACGGCAATGCCTGGGTGCTACAAGAAGTCACGAACCGTCTCCCCCGTCGGATTGCCCCCGGAGCGCCGACGTATGCGTCGGCGACTGACCTAGAAGCCGCACTCATACGTGCCGCGCTGGCTCACGGTCAACACGAGAAACGGATTGGAAAAGCCGACCCGGACTGGCCGGCGTGGTACTCCGAGTACATGGTGGCCGAGCAGGCAGGTGCGGAGTTGCCAACATGAGTGGGCCCGACACACATCCTGCCGACGCGTCGCCTGCCCCCGTCCACAATAGGAATGGGCTCGCGGGGCAGACCGTCCTCGTGATCGGCGGCACTTCGGGGATCGGGCTCGAAACGGCTCGACATGCCCGCGCCCAGGGGGCCGACTTGATCCTCACGGCCCGCAGCGCGGACCGGCTGCACAGTGTCGGTCTCGAACTCGGGGCAAGTACGGCGGCCTTCGATGCAACCGATTTCACTCGCCTTAAGGGGTTCTTCGGCGAGCTATCTACGCCGATCGACCACGTGCTGGTCACGGGCAGCGGTCCGTACTACGCGACCCTCCCGGAATTCGATTTCGACCAAGCACGGCGCGACGTGGAGGCCCACCTCTTCCTGCCGATCCAGGTCGCTCAATGCGCGGCTCGAAAGGTCCGCGCCGGAGGGACGCTGCTCTTTATGGGCGGCACCGGTGGGCGCCGCGCCGCCGCGGGGCTCGCGTTGATTTCGGCTCAAACAGCGGCGCTTCCGGCTCTGACGAAGGACCTTGCCCTAGAACTTGCCCCCGTCCGAGTGAACCTGATCGCGGCTGGCTTCGTAGATACGCCGCTGTCCGCGACACTTCTTGGCGATCAGCTCGACGAGCGCCGCGCACAACTCCGTAAGACGCTGCCCATCCAACGTGTCGTCGGCCCAGCAGACATCGCCGCGTTAGCCATCCACCTCATGACGAATACGGCGGTCACCGGTGCAACCTTCGATATTGACGGCGGCCAGCAGCTCGTCGAAGGATGAGGAAAGGGAACCCGCCGAGACCGTAAGGGGTTCACATCAGTGCCTTGAAGCCAGCGATCAGCGCGTAGGTTGACGACGTGATCGAGAGGATGGAGCAAAATATCAGGCCCATTTAGCTCTGGCGGCAAGGAAGTCAGTTCCAGTTTCATTCGGGCGGTTCCAAGAAGGACATTCTGTCGATACAGGGGTCGCCTTCTCCAAGGCAACGGATGCGCGGTAAGAGTATAGGGGTGAGGAGTGCCGTGGTTCCCCGGAATTCGTAAGCGCAGTCGAGTTGGTGCGGCAGCAGACTCGTGCCCTTGGTAAAGCGGACCCTGTGGCGCAGTATATAACTTCCCTAAACAGGGGCGACAGCTCGGGGGAACGCATCGGCGCCCCTGACATAGGGGCCTCGTGTTCGGCGTCGCCTTCCATGTAAATCAACCTTTGACCGCCTAATAGCGTACCTTGCTGTCGGCCGTTTCATGCTGCGCATTAGACTCTTGGGTCGACCCCACCGCCAACAACGCTCGAACCGTAGCTGCCGGTCGAAATACAAATCATGAACTATGCACTGCTGGCGAAGTGTTGACGATTGATAGCCCCACACCGTCGGGTCGCGCCTATGGCGGAACGGAAGCGAGTACTTGGGTAAGTGTGACCGGTGCACTTTTTAGCTTCCCTTGGCTCCGGCCTCCTGAGCGACCTTGCTCCCTGTGCGATCGCCACCGGCCCGCGGCCGTCGCCACCGTCCTCTTCACCAGCCGCTGACCTACGCTTTCAGCCCGTCGCTGGCCCAGGCGGAAGTACTGCATCCAGTCGGACGGTGCCTGCTAGCCCAGAATGGCGCATGCGCTGCCCCGTCAGAGACCGCTCAGTGCGTGCGGTGGCAGGGAGGCGCATCCCGTCTAGCGGGGCGCTGTGCAGGATGGTCACACCGGCCCCACAGCTTCGTAATCGCTCCCAATCGGAAGGGCTAGCCATCCCCGGCCCGATGTTTTTCCCGTAGACAAACCTCGGCTTCGGGCCGAGACTTCGAGCGTATTTTCACTGACGAGAGCCGCTCGTAGCCCGAGGGGCTTCATGTCGAGAGACCGCACGGACGCGGCTGAAAGGGGCCTAGCGGAGAAGATCCTTCCACCTCGGAACGGCGCTCCACCGGACAGGTGTTGCGCTGGCATCAGTCTTGGCCTTGTTTCAGCGTTGTTCTTTGCGACCTCGCAAGCGAGCCGACCACCTTGTATGTTGCCGCGGGGGGCACAAACTCTGGCATAGCTGCGCAGTGGCGGCGAACCCGTGTGGGACGGTCTCCTATGCTCTGACCCAGGCTGTCGCCATAGCACCATCAATGTCGCCGGTACCATCGATGACAACATTTCCATCTCGCTAGGTGCTCCGTGGTAACCATTTCCGGCGCGAGCTGCCGGCGGTCTTAGATGGCGGTGGGGCGGGCACAGTGTTGGGCCTGACTGAGATTGCGGTGACCCTTGACGACCTTACTATCGAGCAAGGCTCTGGGACCTACGCGGGATCGGTTAACGGCGGGACCCTGACGCTCACCAATAGCACGGTCTCGGCCAACGCAGGTCCGGTATCTAGCACCTCGGCATCAACTCGACAAAAGTGACTGTCGGTAACAACTCACCGCATCGTCCAGACGGATAATGTCACAGCGACCGTTACTGGTAGCACCGTCTCGGGGAACACGGGTGGCGGTATCGTTGCCGAAGACTGCCAGACAGGTTCGTGTGGGGTGGCGGTTTCGGGCAGCACATTAGCAATAACCCCGGTGGCCCTGGCGTAAGCGTGGACGGGTCCAGCTCGGTCTCCAACAGCACCATCTCCGGGAATCGAACCGCAGGAATCGTCTCCTCTCAGCTAGTGACAGTCACGGGGAGCACGGTTTCCAACAACGCCAGCACCGGTATCACGGCTATAGACGGTGCGTCGATATCCGCCAGCACGATCTCAGGCAATAAAAAGCGCTCATTTAAACGGTGGTGCCGACTCCCGCCCTCCCGTGAGAATCGCCATCTCTGGGATACGGTCACAGGCAATACCGGCGGTAGCGGCATTACCGCCGCGCGGCGCCGGCCCAGACCGCACGCGGTCACCATCACCGACAAAGCGTGCGGACAACACTGCAACAGACGGCCGTCGATTGACAGTAGCAGCTACTCACGGCTCAACCATCTCTGACAATACGATCACCGGCAACACCGCCACCGACGGGGCGGGTCTATAGCCTGCCGTCAACACCGGGCCACGAGTCGCCAACACGATCGCAGATAACCGCCACCCCGGCGGAGGTATACACCCCAAGCCAACAGGACCGCCCGACGAGCAGCGCACGATCGTCGACGCCAACACGGGGTAACGCGCCGGCAGGCAGGAGAGCACAGGACAACCGAGGACCCGACGAGCGTACCTCGAGCGGCGACATCGACAACGCCAACCCACAACGCCCTCTCCAGAACAACGAGGCCTCCGAAACGAGCGCCCGCAGGACAGCCCGTGCCGACGTCCCCCTGAGAACACTCGATGTCCAGTCCGAGGTGGCGACCAACGGTTGTCCACGGCCATACCCCGGTGGACCCAATGCCAGCCATCGGAAACGCCGCCTCCCGGGCCGGGCGGGCTGGCCGTCCGGCCGCCGTGCTGCCCGCGGCCGGTCGGCGGCCGGCCTCACGCCGCCGCCCGTCCGCCGGGGCCGCCCGGTCGGTCCGCGGCGCGGCCGCGCGCGGTCGGCGCCTGCCCCGGCCGCTGCTCGGCGGTCGCCGCCTGGCTCGGCTCGGCGGCCGCGGCCGTGCCCGCGGCTCGCCGCGGGCTGCCTCTCCCCGCCGGGGCCCCGCGCCGCGCTCGGGCGCGCCCGCCGGCCGCCCGCGCTCCCGTCCCGGCTCCCGCCGTGGGCGCGCGGGGGTGGCCCCGCGGCCGCGGCGGGCCTCTCGCTCGGCGCCCCGCTCGCGTCCACGTCCGCTCTGCCGCGGCTCGCTGCCGCGGCCTGCCGCGGCCCCCCTGCCCGCGGGGCCCCCCGCTCGCCCCCCGGCCCGTCTCCCGCCCCGCCCGCTGCTCGCGCCCGCTCGCCGCCCGCCGCGCCGCGCTCGGCGCCGGCCGCGCCGCGGCGCGGCCGCCGGCGCGCGTCGCCCCGCGCCGGCCTCCCCTCCGCCGCCGCCACCCGCCCCGGCCCCCGGCGCCCCGTCCGGCCGCGCCCGGCCCGCCCGTCGCCCGCCGGCCCCGGCCGCCGGCCGGCGTCCCGCGCCCCGCCCGGGGCCCCCTGCCGCCGGGGGGCGCCCTCCGCTCGCGCGCGGCCGCGCTCCCGCGGGCTCTGCCCGCCGCTCGTCCGCCGGCTGGCGTACGCTGTCACCCACGCGCGGCTCGCAGGCCTCGACCGCTTCGCGGGAGGGCGCTTTCGGCGACCGTGCGGGCACGGCGGCCGCGCGCCCGCGCGTCGGCGCGCGTCGGCCGCGCGCCGGCCCAGCCCCGCTCTGCGTCGCACCGGTCTCACCTCGGCGGCGGGCGCTGCCTAGGACGCATCACCAGCGGCATATCGGAGGGCGGAGCGCCGGCAGGCGAGTCGCGCGCTTCAAAGACCCAATTGCCAGCATAGGAATGCCGACGGCCCCGGTGGCCGTACATCACCCACGCGGAATGTAGGCCGAACCGGCGCTATCTCTGGGACTTCCACGCCGACCTGAAGCAGCCAGGCGGCGAGCTGACGCTCGGACGAACCGGTCTCCCTGCAGACAACTTCGAGACTAGCGGCTCCGCGAGGAGAAGCGTAAAGGAGACGGCCCTCGAAGCCAGAGATCGCGTCGAAGCACGACGAAACGAACCATTCGCCGTTCGCCCCGCAAGCCAGAGCCACCGGAGGGCGTCTGGAGGCCGGTCGAGTCGGCGCCGGCACACAGGACGGCTCGCCCACGACACGAGCAGTCAGTCAGCGCCGACTACCGATCTGCGCTCCTCTTCGCCTGAACGTCTCCCTCAGAAGGCACAATATCGACGCGGCGCCGCCTACGAGCCCTTCTGCGGAGGCGCACACAAACCAGCAGCCCGATTCTCCTCGGCCTCAGCACAAGTACAAAACAGCTAAAAGTGAGTGTCAAAGTCATAATGCGAATCCGATTACGGTGCGATAGCGGCGTCTGAGCTGACCCGCTGGCACTCACTCAACAAGACCCAATTGCCAGCCATAGGAACTCTTGCCGCGTCAACGGACGTCCCCGTCACCTCGCCACGGGCGAGGGACCGAAGAGCGAAGGAGAAGGGGGGGGCTAGCCCTCCCCGCAACCCCCCACGAGCGCGGCCTCGGCGATCTGAAGCGCCGGTCGGCACGAGCGGACGAGCCCCGTCGTGCGAGACTACGCTCGCCCGCTCGCCGTCGCGCACAACCGACGTCACCGCCCCGGTGGCTACATCACCCACGCGGTCTGAATACGTGAGCCCTACCTCTTGGCCATAAACACCCCGCAAGCGCCCCGCCGACGAACGAGCCCAGCCCAAAGCCCCACGCCCCACGCCCCAGACACCGCGCCAACCGCCGCCCCCGCGCCCCGCCGACCCGGCGCGCCCCCAAAGGCACTTCGAACACCTCTCCGCGATCACGAACAGCGCACACGTCGTCCACGGCAAGACCCAAGACTTCTCACGCCCACCGAACAGCCGGCGGCGGACGGGCCCGCGTCGCGATTCGCGGCGAGCCCCGTTGCCCAGCGAAACGGCCCCGCCGTCGCCTCCCGGGTGCTCCAGGCGGGTGTCGAGGCTGCCTCGACCCCCCCGCCTGCGCCACGCTGCCTACGTGCGTGACCTCGATCCTGTGGGGTTGGTTTGCTCCCGCCTGCCTTTCTGGGCTTCTGTCTGGTCTCCTGCGCGCTCTCTGCCTCGCCGTCGGTCGGGCTCCGGTCCGGTGCTGCCTGCCTGGACCGGGCCCGCCGGGGTGCCGGGTGCTGCGGCTGACGGCCCTCTCCGGCCGCGCGTTGCAGTCGGCTCGCCTCGCGGTTTTGGCTCGCCGCGTCGAGTCGCACGTGCCGCCGGGTGGCTGGCCGGCGCCGTGGCGCGGGCGCGGGCCCGCCGTCGTGCCGTCCGGCCTGGTGGGTCGCCTCTCGACGCCAGGCCTGGCGGCGGCCCGCGCCGCCCCGGACGGCCGCCGTCCCGCGGCGCCAGCGCGCGCCCGCCCGTCTCATCTCCCACGGGCCGCCGCCACGGCCACGGGCGGCTGTGCCACAGCGGCGCCGCTACCGCGCACTATTTCGCCTGGTCGCCGCCCGCGCCTCTGCCCAGGGCGCGCGCGCGCGCGCCTGAGCGCGCGCGACTGCCGCCTGAGAGACGTCTGGCTGCCGTCTGCGCCGCCGCGTCATCACCTGGCGGCGTGCGGGCTCCGCGCTGTCAGGCCGTCACGTCGCCTCGCGCTCTCTCAGGCGCTCGACCCTGCCCACCGGCGCGGCCGGCTGCCCCGCGCCTTCTCCGCCGGGGGTGACCGGCGGCCCCCGTACGACCACCCCACAGCCACACACCCCCCGCCCCCCCTGAACGCGGTCCCGGGACCGATTCCTTGGGATTGATCGGAGTTCCAAGCTCGAGCTAACCGCTCGGGTGGGCGGAACCCGGAGTACCGGGCACACCGCCATTGGGATGGGAGGCCTCTGCGTTAGGCGACATAACCTGCCCCGGCACCACCTTTGTTATGGCGCAAGGTCATGATCATGCGCTCCTCGCCTTGAGGCGGCTCGACTTCGTGCCGCGGGCACCGGCTGCCGTGCTCCGGCCAGCCGGCTCCCCGCATGATAACGATCTGGCCGGGCCCGGTATCCCACACCATTGCCTCGCCGCTGTCGTCCCAGGCACGAAAAAGGGCATGGCCATAGAGGGTGAACACCGCCAGCACCCCGCCGTAGGCCGGAGGGTCCCGGTGCGCGGTGATGTGCCCGGCCCCTGAGGGGTAACGGCCCCACGTGGCCTCGTTGAACGCCGGCACCACCGGGAGCCCTTTACCAACAGCGGCCGTGGACAGGCCGGTGACGAGGGCCTCGCCAGCCGCTCGGACAATTGGCTGGGCTTCAAGCAACGGCCGATAAGAGCCAATCACGTGCTGGCGAACGGCTCCTTCTTCGCCGGCGACATGCCACTGCCGCCCGTCGTCTTCGGCCAGCCTCGTCGCCAGCACCTCGTCAACCGCCTCAGGTGCTCTTGCCCACCCTCGGGACGCCAGCTCCAAGACAGCGTCGTCCCAGGGGATTTTCAGAGCAAGGACTTCGCCAACGTCCACCGTGTGATCATGGCACAGAGAGCCCTCAGGAATGTCGGGTTCGCCGCCCGGCGCCTATCCGCTGCGAGGCTGGAACGCCGCCAGCACGCACATCACTCTCCGGAGGGCCGATATTCTGTGGTCGAAACGGACAAAGAGGGCCGTTCCCGGTGTCGCCGATTCCGCGCACTCTTGCAAGGCATGGAGGTGACGTGGCGCGGCACGCAGAAAAACTTGTTATGGCAGCGAGTGTGTCATTTCAAGGTTGGACGTCCTAGCCCTGTTAGACAGCCGCTGTAGGTCGGAAATCGGAAAAACAAGCGCTTCCCGTCCAAGCCAGCGACCCTCTGACGACCAAGATAGAAGGAATCGCGCTATGACCTAACTAGCACGGCTCCGCACCCTGCCTAGGTCTCGGAACTGTGTTTGGGCGAGGGCTCCTAGCACCGCAACCGTGGTGAAGATGGCCGTGAGCGGAAAGAACGGGCCGGGGCCCAACTCGGGCACGATCAGGCCGGCGAGCGCGACTGAGACCGGGTAGGCGACGACGCTGGCTAAAAGGATGAGGCTCATGACCCGTCCAGGGGAAGCAGGAGGTGCCCATTTCTGGAGGAGGGTGATCAGGATGAGGTTTGCCAGGGTGTTGACTGCCGCCCAGACGACGAGGTCTGCGCCGGCGCTGACCGGCCCGCCCAGGTAGGGGACCAGTGACAACAAAGCATTAGCCCCTAAGAACAACCAAGAGGCGCGGATGGCTGGACGCCGGCCTGGGTCGAAGTGAGCGGCGGCCAGCACCCCGATCAGGCCACCACCGGCGCCGCAGGCCGGGAGGCCCCCATAGCCGTCAGCCCCCAAATCGAACGGGCCGCGGGCTAGGGCGGGAAAGGCCACTCCAACGAGCCCTCCGGAGCCGAGGTTGGCCACCAAGACGATTAGGAGGAGCACTTGGAGCAACCGCTCGTGACGCAGGAGTTGCCATGCCGCCAGGGCTTTCGGCCGCTGAGCGGCGGTACGAGGTGTGGGTTGGCTGTCGGGGATGACCTGGGTGGCCGTGGCGGGGGTGCGGGCGACGATGGCGGCAAGGGTGATAACCGAGACGACAAACGAGACGCCGTCGAGGCCAAATGCGGCGGCCGACGAGGGCCACGACCGCCCCGCCGAGGGCCGGCCCGACGAGCCCGGCGACTTGACTCTCCCGTTGAAGACGGCATCGGCCGTCTTCAAGGCAACCGCAGGGAAGAGGGAAGGGACGATGGTGAACGCCCCGCGCATGAAGATCCCGTTTGCCGCGCCGATTACCACGGCTGTAGGCAGCAGCTCCCAGAGGGCGGCCCGGTTGGTGCGCGCCCACCAAGGCGAGCAAGCCGGTCAGCACGGCTTGGACGCTGTCGGTGGCCATCATGACGGTCCAGGGCCGCCAACGGTCGGCCGCCCAGCCGCCGGGGACCAGGGTGGTTACCCGGTCTGTGCCGTACCCGGTGAGACGGCGCCGAGGAGGCAAGTGCCCGTGTGGGATTTCCGCACGTACCAGGGTCGGCCAACGGCGTAGAATGCGTTGCCGACGTTGGAGGTGAGCTGACCGCATACGAGGAGCCGGAAGCGGGGGTAGCGGAGGGGGTGATCCTCCGGGCCAACTTCAGCACTGCACCCTCGAGCAGGGACATCCAGATCTTGAGGGCCTGCACCGTCCTCAGTGCCGCTGGCTTCGTCACGCCGAAGCTGTCCCGAGCCAGCACGACGTCCAGGCGAGCTCGCTGACGCTTTGGAAAATCATTAGCAGGCTCGGCGTCCCGTCCGCTTCGCCTCTCGACAAGCGACGGAATGGACCTGAAGAGGTCCCGCCAGACGCCGGCCTTGGGCGCTGAATTGAGCGTGGAAGAGCGGGTGGCCGCGGCGGGTGCTCCCACAAGCGAGCCGCGCGCCTCTACGCCGCCCTGCTCGTCCCAGGTCACGGCCCGGGGATGGGGGTGGTCATCGTGGCCGCTAAACCGGTCGGGCCAAAAATCGTAGGCCTGGTGGCCTACTTTGTTGAACGTGGACCGGAAGCCCGTGACGCCGAAGGCGGCGGTGTCGGATTGGACCACCGTCCACGGGTCACCGTCGCTCGGGCACACGAACTCCACTGCCCGCTGAGGACCGCTGAAACGGGCCGCGCAGACGGGCCGTCCCACAGCGAGGGCACCGAATCCGGGTGTCCTGCCATCAACTTCCGTCCCGCGATGAGGCCGAGCGAGACGGCGTCGCCGGCGTAGGTGGTGGTCAGGACCTTGCGCAATGCGAGCTTGCCCCGCTGCAGCCGCATGCGGAGCGTGCCCGGGTGTAACCCGAGCTGGCCAGCCAGCTCACCGGGGGTGTCCCGTCCACGAACCGGCCGATGAGCGCGTCGCGTGTCCCGGTTGGCAGCAGTCCGAGGGCTCGGTCTACGAGCTCGACCAGCTCGCTGCGCTCTAGCTCTACCTCGAGGTCGTAGTCCTCGGCCACGTCGGCCCTGCGCTGGCGGTCTCGAGACGAGCCCGGTGCTCTTGTCCACGCTTGTCGCCCAGCGCCGGTAGATGTTGGAGAAGATGGCGTCGAGCCACCGCTCGACCCCGGTCGGGTCGTAAACCCGCTCCCGAAGCCGCCAGGCCTCCTGGAGGGCGTCTTGGGCCAAGTCTTCGGCGGTTATCGGGTCGACCCCGAGCCGCCTCGCCCGACCGACCAGCCGGTTGCGTAGAGCTGGCAGGGCTTGCTCCCACGAGGCCGGGGCCGACATCAGGATTGGCATATCACTTCATCGCCACGCCTGGCCGGTCTGTCACACATTTTCTCGCCTCACTTTCGCTTGCTGTGGGTGGTCGGCGCGTCACGGCGCCCTGAAAGTCGCGCTCTGGGCCGTCCGGTGCACCAGGCGCGGCGGTTGTCGTCATCGCCGTAGCTGGTGTGCTCGGCGGGCCTCCTCTATCTTGGCGTCCCTCCGCATGGGTAGATCAACGCAGGACTTCTCGTGGCGCACGTCCATTTACCTGCCAGGATTTGCCTTATGCCGATACTCATAACCATTGTCGGTCCGATAGCGGCGGGCAAGAACACGGTGGCTGAGCTGGTGGCAGAGCGCTGCGTCGAGACCGGCCGTACGGTCGTCGTCGCCGACGTTGACGACGTCGCCTTGATGCTCAGGCCGCCAGGGCGGCGAGCCGAGCTGTGGACCGCCGCCCACAAGGCTCATGGAGCCCTTGTCGGCCAGTGGATGCAGTCGAAGGTCGATGTGGTGGTCGCCCTCGGGCCGATCTACGACAAGGACGAGCAAGAAGCCCTCTACAAACAAATACCCGCTAACGGAAACCTGTGCCGGGTGCTGATCGACGCACCCCTGGCGACAACCTGGCAGCGGGTGACCGCCGACAGCAGCCGGGGTGGATCTCGTCAGCGGGAGTTCCATGAGAACGCACACGCCCGCTACCGATCTCTGCTGCCTGGCTTTCCCGTCGACCTGAAGTTCGATTCCAGCAGGTCCACTGCCGCCGAAATCGCCGATGCCATCTGTCGAGCCGTTGGCGTCAGCGTCACCTGACCATCCCGTGCCGAAGTTCTCGCATCGACAGCGGGGGCGCCGGAGTGCCGGACACCGCGGATCGCGAAAGCATGAGGTGTTGCATGACCTGCGATCAGTGCCTCTGAAACGCTCCCATGGTTGACAAGCAGGTGCAGAGTGCCTGATCCGCACCCGTCGCGGGTGAAGTCGGCGCCGTCCGGCCACCCGGTATCGACGGCTCCGACAGCCTTGGCACATTCAATCCGCGAGCGGCACAAAATGACCGAACCGATTACCCCTGAACCGGCGCATTATGTGGATATAAAGCCAAACCTGGCTTGTCTAGACCAGGAATCCGAGAGTTGCCGAATATCGGTACCGGTTTAAAGGTTCAGGTCGGCCGTTGAGCGACCAAGATTTCCAATTGTGGGGCGGTCCAAATGCCGGGATTGCGTCGCGCTCGCAACTCGAGGGACAGCCCGCGCGACGGGTTACTCGGACCGAGGCCACCACGCATCCAAAAGCGTGGGCGTTATGGCCAGGGTTAAAGTTGTACGGTGGCTTGGCGGTGTCCGTCTCGTACTACTCAAGTGGAGCGGTCCTCAAGGCCAAGAACCAGCTGGCCGCCAGCGGGGGACCGGATGTGCCGGGTTAGTCGCCCATATAGACCTCAGTTCGCTGACCACGGCGCTCGATGTCGGCGCGGGCTGGGTCGTTTCAGCCGGCCGTTGTTGGAACGGGCCGAGTCCCTGCGGTACCTGGTTTATGCCGACATCTCGCCGGGCATGCTGGGCACGTGCCGCTCGACCTTGGCCGGCGCCCGGCCACCCGGGCTCTTCGTTGCCTGCGACGCTCGGCTGCTGCCATTTCCGCCTGCCTCCTTCGAGGCCGTCATGGCCAACAACATGCTCTACGAGCTGGCAGAACCGGCTGTTGCCGCAGTCGAGCTGGCCCGGGTGTTGCGGCGAGAAAGCACGCTCGTCGCCACCACGTACTCCGACCAGGTGCGCGTACATCTGATCGAGTTCCATCAGGCCGCCCTGGTCGGGCTCGGCTTACCCGGCCTCGAGAGCCGCCTTCTTCGTTCTCCCTCGAGAATGGCGAACTGGTGCTTCGCCAGGCATTCCACCACGTCGAGTTCGACACGCTCGAAGACGTGCGCCCGCTGGACCCTGGCCGGCTCACCGAGACGTACCTGCGCAGCGGTCGCTACCTGTCCATCGTCCGGGACGATGCCCTCGCACCGTCAACCCGCAAGAGGTTGGCGCAGGCTTTCTGGGCCCAGGCGTGCTCTGCCGAGGCGCGGGAAGGCCAAATCATTGGGCGTACGGTGTGGGCCGTTTTTGTCGCCCGGGGGCCCAGGTCGCCATGATGGGAGCCCGCTCGGCCGCAGCTCCTGGCCTCGGGCCCGCTCTGGTCGGAGAGCCAGTCGCGCTCCACGACGTCTGGCACACGACCCTGCACGCGAGTGGTATCCGCCTGCGCAACGCGACCGGGTGGGAGAGCCGATGAGGACGGGTCTCCGTGCCAGCAGAGCCGGCTGAATGGCAGACGGTTGGGAGACGCTAAGGGCAGGCTTCGCCTCCGCGGCCCAGCGCTACCACGAGGCCCGCCCTGACTACCCCGACCAGCTCTTCGATGCGCTGGTCGAGCTCGCCGGCCTCCAGCCCGGCGATGACCTTCTCGAAGTCGGCTGCGGCACGGGCAAGGCGGCTCTCCCATTTCTGCGGCGCGGTTTCCGGGTCACTTGCGTCGAGCTCAGCCCTGAGCTGGCGGCTCAGGCGAGGCGCAACCTCGTGGGCTTCCCAGCTACCGAGGTGTTCGAAGGCGCCTTCGAAACCTGGCAGCCGCCACAAGGCGAGCGTTTCGGCCTCGTCTTCGCCGCCACGGCTTGGCATTGGGTCGACCCGGCCGTGCGTTACAAGCGGGCATGGGAGCTGCTCCGGCCCGCTGCCCACCTTGCCTTTTGGGGGGCGGCCCACGTCTTGGCCGAGACCATCGACCCCTTCTTCGTTGAAATCCAAGATGTCTACGACCAGATTGGCGAGGGACGGATCCAAGGTGCCAACTGGCCGCCCGGCGAGCTGGTCGACAACAAGCAAGAGGTCGAGGAGAGCGGCCTGTTCGAAGACGTCACCGTCCGCCCGTTCGAATGGGATGCCATCTACGACGCCGACGGTTACATCGCCTTGCTCAGTACCTTCTCCAGCCACATCGCCATGGAGCCCTGGAAACGAGAACGCCTTTTCAACGAAGTCGGACCGGCTGGCTGAGCGCCAGGACGGCCGCCTGAGGCGGCACTGGGGAGCAGTCTTGCACGTCGCCCGGAGGCGCGACGAATAGGTCGGGCCGACCTGCTTGGCCGGAGAGGCCCGCTCTGCACGCCAGCGTTAATTGCGGGCGTTCCCCCTAGACGTTGCCGGCGACGCTCCCGGACCGGTAGATGCCCCGAGTTCCCGGGGATGAAAAGCTCGGTCGGGCCGATAGCTTCGGGGTTGGCCAGCATACGGCCGCCAGATATCGAACATTCTATATATTTATTTGCATTTACGACTGCGACCAGGAGTTACCTCAGCCTGGCATGGCCAACTGGCACAGGCTGCTCCGGCAATATCCTTTCCTCGCGCAGCTACTCAACGGTCATCAGATGCCCGACGGAGGCCGGTCGCTGGTCGGCCAAGTAGGCGACGTAAACGGGATCCCGGTCGAGGTGCACGAACTCACAGGTAAGCCTGGAGATGTTGTCATCACCCACCTGCACGTCTATCACGCCGCGTCGCCCAACGTAAGCGCGGTCCCACGTCAGATGCTCGGTAAGGCGATCTACCGGGCCGCGGTCTAGCCGACCCTCGCATGGGCCGGGCCTCGCCCGGTACCGAACGCCACTCGCCGCAGGCGTAGAACGGGGCTTTCTCGAGTGCCCTCTCTCCATGACCGACCCGAGAACCAGAAACCTGCATCAGACGGTTATCGTCGCTTGACGCTAGCCAATTTGCTTGGGCTACAGGCCAGATCAGGCACACATATTGCTCAGGCCCGAGAGAGGCCAGTCGCGAAGGGACGCCTATGCGCGGAACCCCAGTCCGGGTCTCACACGCGGTCGAGTACCAGATCGAAGCTCGCGTCCGGGAACGGCAGGGCGCGTTCGTCTGCGACGACAACGCTCGCCGAGCGCGACAGGCGCGCCGAGGCCGCCGAGGCCATCCGGTGCTGATGGTCGACAAGGACGGTGGCGCCCAGCACCGGTGCTATGCGCTCGATGACTTCACCCCCATCGGTCCCAATGTCGACCGTACGTGGCCGGTTCGAGGCCACTGAGCGACAACCTCTTGGTACCGCCAAGGCACGGGCGCACACTAGTGATTTACGGAGGGACCTTCCGGGGCTCGCCTTCCCAGCGCTGGACCTCGGCCGCGAGTCTGCCACACTCCTCGGCCAAGCGTGCGACCATCCTGAACCGGCTCTAGACCTGTGGCGAACGGACGAGCCTTAGCCTTCGCGACCAGCAAGAGGCGATCGTCCGTGGCCCCTATCCTGCTCCAGCGACAGCTTGCTTAACGCTCGGCTCGAAGCAGGTGCCGCGGCCCGACCCGTCATCGGCGTGGGGCGGCGGAGCCTTCCTGCCTAAGGTACTGACTTCATGACCGAGCGAAACTGACCGGAGGACTGGGAACGGCGAAAGGCGGGGCTGACCTGTCCAGGCTGCGCCGACGGACAACCCGACGAGGAGGAACATGGCGTCTTTTTCTGGTCGAGAATAGCCGCTTCAAAAAGAAGGCTACCGAACGCGATTATGTTCGCGTTCACGACCCAAGGAAGGTTCTTGTTGGAGAAGTGCAGCCCCTTGCCGATGCTCGGCAGGGCCACGTTCACGATCGACGCGTCCAAAATCACGACGAACTGCGCCACCGCCAGCAGGATCAATGCGATCCACCATGTCAGTGCCGAGGCCAAGGTGCACGGACGGGGTTCTCGGCATCCATAGGACCGGGTGGCTCTTCGTCCTTGGGGCAAATGACACCCCCCTGGAGCGGCGCGCGTTTGTTAGGTCCGTATTCACGCTTGAGGAGTCTTGGCTTTCTGTTCCCATGCACCGCCCGCGCCGAGAACCTCGTGGAAGGCCTTTGGTCTGCTTTGCTGGTCTCGGATGACGTTTTGGGGACTAGCACCTCAAACGGAAGCGACGGCGACAACGTGCCCCGCTCAACAATGCCGCCAGGCTGGGACCGGCGTAGCCTCCACTTTAGGTAACGGCGGCCGGAGCACGTCGGTTGCGAAAGAGTATGTAGAGGCTCACGAGCAGTGCCCAGCCGGGGAAGAGCAGGACTACCCAGAGGCTGAGGCTGATGACCACCAGGAGAGTCAGCGCGACGACGTACGAGACCGTCGCTAGCCAGCGCGGCATCACGCCTGTGCGCCACCAGATGGTCCCAAGCGAGATCATGAAGACGCCCGCCATGCGCAAGGCATATATGTTGCTGACCTCCAGCATTATGTACCGGCCGAAATACACGATGTCCTCTTCGGTCCGTTGACTTCCGGCGAGCTTGGCGGCGGCCAGGGTGGCGGCGGCAACCCCGTACGCGACGAACACCATGGCCAGGAACAACAGGCCGCTCCCGAAAAAGACGGTCGAGAAGAACCGGTCCTCGTAATCACCGAGGAGGTCGCGAATCACCCCGATGAACCACAAAAAGGCGATGCCGGCGAACGGCATCAGGCCAAGCGCGAGGCCGATCCTTCCCGAGCCCAGGTAAGCCCACCCGACGCCGCCGAACGGGCGTTGAGGTAGAGTGCTGCGGAGCAGCACGATACTTGCGGAGAACAGAGCCGTGAAAACGATCCCCGCTATCGCTGCAGAGCGCGGTGTCGTCAGCCGCTGAAGTTCTCGTGGCCGTCGCAGTCTGTCCATGCCGGCTGAGCTCCTTTCCTTACATCGGAAGCTGGATGGACCTCAGCCTTCCGGGCCGTCCACCTGGGCCGCCTTTGCTGCGGCACTAAGCTTAGTTTGTGCAGTAGGAACCGTAGCCGGAATGTGTGAGGAGCTGACTGCCAACCGCAATTGGTCTGCAGCGGTCATTCCCTGAAAACCTGTTTGGGTCATGCCGCCGTCGTACACGAGTCACAGCCATGACATCAATTCGAGGCCTGCTTGTGCCGAGATGACAATCGTCGCCTGGTGATGACTGGTCGGACTCTCCGTGTAGTAGTCGATCGGCTGCTTAATCGCTTCACAGAGCTTCGGGTCTCGCCAGGCAGTCCGCATACTCTGAAGGATGGCTCGTCCGTGCACCGGCACCACCGGGTATCGTCAACCTGGATATGAGGGAGCCAGCTTCGTCGCCCTAGCCAAGAGCAATTTCCGGGGCTCCCCAGGTCCCCCACGTTATTTGTCCGTGATGTTCCCCGCTTAGAAGGATAGGGCCGGTTCTTTGACCTCTCAGCCGCCTCAGCCACCAGTACAGTTGCTCCTCAATTGCCTCCGTATCCTTGTCGATCACGGGCCTACCATCGCATCGCCGTACACGGCCGACATAGGTGACGGCGTAGCGGCGGCCCTGATCCAGCACGCGGCTTAGCGCTTCCAAGTTTGGAACAGAGTCGAGCACTCTACAATGAAATTGTCAAATGTCGATGTGAGACGTCCCCTCGATGTTCTCCTGGGCGCGTCAACCATGGAGCAACGGCCCTGCCTACAGAACCTCGACTTAGGCCTGCTAAAATGTTGTCGATTTATCCCACTTCTAAACGCGTCAACCTAGTGGCAGCTACCTCAAGGAGGCCGGCCGCCTCCTTTTGGCCCGGACCGCCCGTCCTGATGGGTCATCTCTTTAGACCCGTGTCTACCGCTCTCGTAAATCATCCAGTCCAGGGCGTTGTTTTGCAGCTCACCAGTGATAGAAGTGGTGCCTGCCGTTGCTGCCGCGTCCCAGTGCCAGCCCGACGAGCCAGATTACAAGGAAAATGATTGCGGCGATCCACAATAAATGAACAACGAAGCTTATCCCCACGAAGAACAGGACGACCAACAATGCCAGCAGGATGACCATTTCGAGATACCTTTCTTTATTTTATGACGAATGGTCCAACATCTAGACGAACCTCAGCCTTTTTACACCACGCGCCTCGAGTTCCAGGGCGCAGATGCCAGACCCAAGCGCATCATTCACTAAGAGCGTCCTTCACCTTCTCAGCGGCCTGTTTTATGCCGACGGCAGTGGCGGCGATGAGAACTAGGAGACCGAGCACGACGATCATGGCCCGCCCCGGTGATCACGGGGGGATAGCGGGCGACGCGTGCGCGGACTGCCCGCTCGGGCATGGCACGGGGACCTCGTTCTTCGAAAGAACTGGGTTGCGCTCTCTTTCACAGTCGACCTCGGCTTTGCTCTGGGGCATGGCCGGGGACCGGGGCAACAAGCGGGCACTACGAAGTGCTTCTTGTCAACTCTACCTCGTCGGAGTCAATAACCTGGCGAAAAGCAAACTTTCCGGGGCGCCCAGCGCCCGGGCGGCGCGTCGGCCGGCGGCAAACGGCATGGATGGGCCGGGCCGGGTGGAGCGACAACAACCTGAGGGATAAGACAGCACCCTGACGGGGGTTGAGGAGGATCCGAGCGGAACTTGGCGGTAGAGCCGCTCGAAGGTCGTCTGGTGTGCCATCCTCGTAGCTCAGCGCCTGTCGGTGTTCTGCGCACCGTTGGCTCCAGGTGCTCTTGGCGGTGCGTAAACCAGGACACTGCAGCGGTCATTGGCGATCGCTTGGGTACGAACGCCCTAGTCACACGTGTTCTCTTCTTCATCGCGCCAGTTTCCGGACAGTTCCTCCTCGACCCCCAGGAAGCTCGACTTCTCTCCGTCATCTAGCAGAAAAATTCCAGAATCTTATTGCTAGTAACTGTGAACTAGAGTATGCTGGCGCTTAGACGTTCGAGGTAAAGACGGTCAGAGACCGCCAGCTGTTCGAGCGTCGACTAAAGGATGCACCCATGTTGATGCCATTCCAACCGTACCGCGACCTCGGTCAAGCCGAGGAGATGGTCAGCCAACGCCGGGCCCGCCCGGTCGCAGTCGATGCGTACCGTCGAGGCAATGAGCTGAAGATCGAGCTCGACCTGCCCGGCGCCGACCCCGGCTCGATCGAGCTGACCGTCGAGAACGACCTCCTGAGCGTGAAGGCGACGCGCACGGCGTTCTGGGACAAGACTGATGAGGTACAAGTAGAGGAGCGCGCCTACGGCCAGTTCGGCCGGCAACTGTTCCTCGGCAAGAGCCTCGACCTTGACCACATCACCGCCATCTACCACGACGGCGTGCTCACGGTCGCTATCCCCGTCGCCCAGCAGGCCAGGCCCCACAAGATCGAGGTCACCCACGTAGCCAGCGTGGCCCAGGCCGTCGAGGCGGCGTCGACCGCCGTCGGAGCCGACGGCGAAGTGCCGAACGGCTCGCCTGTACTGGTTGGCCCGCTTGGCTGACACCGGCCCGGGACGGGACCGCACAAAGTGGTCACCGCTCGGGCCCACGCCGACCGTCATCAGTACCAGTCCCTCGACTAGACCGGCCCAATGCCCAGGCTGCGCCAACGCGCAGGCCTGAGACGAGGCGGTCCCCCCCGTGAGAGCGGCACCGGGACGATGACGGACCGCACACAGAAGCGCTAAAAGGCCAAAAGGGCGACCTTTCCGGGTCGTCCTTTTGTCTAGGCGAGCCTCCAACACCGGAGCTCTAAAGGTCGTCCTTAGGAGCAACGCCTAAGGCCAGGCCCGGGCCCGGACAACAGCCTTACCCACTGCTACGGGCAAGACCAAGTGCTCTCGTGGCCCTGCTACGGGTTGGGTGCAGAGGAGACGGCGGTGCCGGGTCCCCCAGCGGTCATCAATCACCCTGTGCAAATAGGCGAAGCGGAGGTGCGCCGGGGTGAGCATGTGCTCGCCACCGACGGCGCTATTGGGCGGGTACGGGGACTGGTCACCCATCCCGGCGACCATTGTGTGACCCATGTCCTTTTGGACGAGGGCCACCTGTGGGGCCAAAGACGGGTCATCCCGATAGGTGACGTGAAAGACACCGAAGATGGCGTCCGGCTCAACCTCACCAAGAACGAGGTGCGAGAGCTGCCTCTGGTGGACGTCGATGAACAGGAGTGATTAGCCCGGGCCACTAACGACAAGACAAGGGTGGTAGGCGCTCGGCACGTCAATTAAGTCGGCATTTCGTCTCGGGCCGGACCTGCCGGGCGCAACCGGCCCAGTGCGGCCGGGTCCAAGGTGCCACCGATGACAGCTTCAGCCACCTCGACGAGGCGCAGGTTGTGGCTGCGGGCATATACCCGCAAAGCGGAGAACGCCTGCTCCATGGTGAGGCCTTCTCTTTGGGCCACCATGCCCTTGGCTTGTTCGATGACTATGCGGCTGTTGAGGGCGTGCTGGAGCTGTTGGTTTACGGCCTGGGCCTCGAGGGAGGCCCGGTGCTGGAGGATGGCGATGGTGGCCACATCGGCCAGGGCCTGGGCGGCTTCGACATCGGTCTTACGCATTTCCCCTGGCGCAACCTGGAACAGGTTGAGGGCGCCGATGACCGTGCCCCGCCACCGCAAGGGAAGCGCCTGGACGGATCGGAAGCCGGCCGCCAGTGCCTCCGCCGCGAACAGGGGCCAGCGACTGGAAACCATGGCCAGGTCCTGGTCCAACACCGGCCTGCCACTGCGGTAACAGTCCAGGCAGGGGCCTTCCTTGGACTGCAGCTCGAACAGTTCCAAGACGCGCATGGCCTCGCTGGAGGAGGCCATCACCCGCAGTTCGCCGTCCGGCCCGGCCAACATGAGGCCGGCGGCCCCGACCTCGAGCACCTCGACGCATCGGTCAGCCAGCAGTGTGAGCAGCTCCACCACGTCGAAGTCCGCTACGAGCGTGTCTGCCAGCTCCACCAGCGTCCTGGCCAGCAGCGCTTCTCTGGGCATCGGGACCTCCAGTCACATCGGCACCGGCCACGTTAGGCCATCCCGGGCTAGGGAGAGCGGCCCCAGGGCTTATGCTACGACGCTCGCGCCTCGGCGTTGGCCGCGAATGGCTGACGGCTGCCACCGGATCTGCGCCATCTGGACCGTTTCCCCACGGAACTGCTCCGGGTACGTCGATGGCCGAGCCAAATTGCACTCCTTCCTCCGGCCTTCAGCCAGGACGAGGTGCCCAGCAAAGAGGGTCAGGTCAGAGGAGCGAACGCCGAGCCCCGGCGCTTCCGAATGATCATTGTGCCTGTGAGCCGGTGAATATCACCGGGATATGCCGGTGATCCGTGGGCACCGTTGAGCTTAGTCGGCAGCACCAGCGGAGGTCCGTTGAAGATCGTCAATCCCTAGGGGCGCTGCCCCTTCTTCGCCCAAGGCGGCGCCGTGCTTCAGGAGCGCTGACGCCTAGCTGACGGGCGATCGCCGACCACGGCGTGTCTTGGCCCCGGGCTTGTCGGACGGCCAGTAAATGCCGCGCGAAACATAAATGATGGCGCCCGATGCCGCGACGCCGGCGGCAGCCGCGGCGTCCGATGCGGTGTCGAGGAGGGCAGCGCGAAGGTTTAGGGCCACGCCGTCATGTTCATCACCAGTTTCATCAATTCCACGGCCAAGAACGACCGCGCCGCCCAACATAACAAGCGCAGCAACGCCGATAATGACTAGGACCGGGAGGCCGTCGACGTGGTGCTCTCCTGTGAGGAGGCGATACGCCGCTGCTGCAGCCGCCTTCACTCAGCGGCTACCGCGACGGTTTCGCGGTTGGCACGGCGCAAACCGCGGCGGAACCACCACGACGAGAGCACTACGCCGCCCACGGTGAGCGCCCACGACAGGCCCGTCTTGGCGGCCAGGAACGTAGCGATGGGCACGTCGAGCAGCAATGCGACCGTGCCGGCTGCATTGGCCAGGCTCACCACAGCCCACAGCAAGCTGATCCGTACGAACAGCTGGCGGACCTTCGGCCGCTTGAAGAACGAAGGCGGCAAGGGCACGAAGTCGTGCGCCAGCTTCTCGGCCAAGGGGCAGCCAAGGGGGACAGAGACCAAGAACGCACCACCCAATAGCGCCGTCCCGAGGGAGGGCTGCAAGAAGTACACGAACAGGCTGCTCGAGCTCACGAGCGCCACGACCGAACGGGCCGTCAGGCCCACCGTGCCGAGCACGAGCACACCCGGCAGGCGCTCGTGCCGCCACAGGCGGCGTAGGAGAGCCATGAAGTTCCAGGCCAAAGCGGTACAGATCGCACCTTTCGGCCCCAGCACCAAAAGGGCGGCGTAGAACAGGCCGAGGGGGATGAGGACCGCCTCTGCGATCTGCGGCACTGCCCGTCTGAACAGGTCGCGCGAGCGTGGCAGCTCGAAGTGGTGGTCCCCCCCTATTTTGGGTCCAACCGGCGTCTTGTCAGGCATGTCTTGCCTCTGGTCGGCTTGGCGGTACCCCCTTTTCGTAAACCACATTCTCAGTACACTCGTTTCGCGGACGATCTCGCCTCAGCCGACTCGGCCCCGGCTAACCGAGCCCCAAGGGCGAAGCCCACCTCTCCGGTGCCGAACACTACGTGCTGTGATTCTTCAGCCATTTGGCCGCCTCGTGCTCGTGATTGTGGGAATCTGCACCTAGCAGCGGAGGGGCCGAGTCGTGAGCCAGCGCCGGTCATGCTCGGCCGTGGACCAGGCAGCTCTGCGCCGCCCCCATTTCCTTTTCTCCTTATTTTGGACCGGCCTGCTTCGGGTTCGGCGGCGTGGCCTTCACCGTGTGTTTTAGGCAAACGCCTCTTAGCAGGTCAGACCGGGGTCCGGAGTCCGGGACTGTCAAACAGGCCTGTGACTAAGAATAGTCTACTCTAGTTCTATAAAACTAGCAAAATATTTCTAGGAAAATTTTTCGAGCTACGCCCGTGTTTGCCGTGTGGCTTGGTAGATGGTCGAAGGTCTTGGGGTACAGGGCGTGGCCGTGGTTTGTGAACCCGAACCTGGGCCCTTGATGTTCCTTTTTGTCGGCCCAGAAGTAGCAGTCATAACGCAATATTTTCCTGCTCCCACCGGTCAGCTGCGCCGCCTATCACTGGCCAGCCAACTGCACGATACCTATTGTCACGGGCCGCCTGCAGAGGATACCGCTAGTTTTGACACAAAACGACGCTAGGGCGCCGGCGCGAAGGGTGGCCGAGAACTGTAGCTCGTGATGCTGACCGTGCTCGGGCCGCCGAAAACGTCGCCCCATGGCGGCATGGGTCCAGTCGGACGCGGGACTAGAGGAAACTGACAAGAATCCCCTGAGATCTCTGGTGTTGGGAGCCCGCCTAAAGACGTCATAGGCGTCGATGAAGGCGCAGGGCGGGCCGTGTGGTCCAGCCACGTCGGCCCGGGGATCGGTGCGCTCGAGCGCTCAGCCGGTCACTTGTACTGGTTTCCCCCCGGCAAGCGTCCACTGAGACTTGGGGTACGCATCGGTCGCTGCTCCAGTCCTCCGTCATCCGGTTGAGCTGGCGGGACCGCGCTAGTCGCACCGATTTGGTTGGCTCTTTTTGTTGGCGCCCGAGCCAGGTGCCGGTCTACGACGGCCGTGCCCCACCACACTCTAGATCTTTAATTCTAGCAATATATTTCCAGTATTGGTGTATGATCTAATTAGCTCAAGTCGAGCGAATGACCCTCCGCTCTCGGAGGGAGATCGGGGGCCCCAAGATGGGGGCCACACTGCAAGGCTCCGAAAACGGCGTCGGAGCGCGACGTACAGAGGCCGACAAGACCACAGCCGTGGGCGGCACGAAGGCAGATCAGGGTTTCGCCCCAGTGTCAGTTCGGTCGCCGGCCCTCGCTCGGAACGACGGTTGAATGACCGGCTGGGGCGGTTGCTTAACCAGAAGAAGGGCCCAGACGCCGTGATGACGGGCGTGCTGGTCGTCGCCTTGCTCTTTGGCCTGGTTGGGTTCGCTCTCCACTTCCTGTGGGTTATCGCGATTATCGTGACGGCGCTCGGGCTTGGCTTCACCGTCGCCAACAGCCGACGAGACCGCATTGACGTCGTGAACCAACGCGCCGAGGCGCGGTCCGAGGCTGACGACCGTGCTCAGGGTGAAACTAGCAAGCGAAGTGGTTGAGTGATAAAGGCCGCTCAGAGGCGGTGCCCATAAAGATCGCCGTGATACCGGAGGGGGGACCTCACAAAGTGCGCATCCTGCTCCGGTTGCTCAGCCGCAGGCGAGACGGACCAGTCGACCGCCGGCCCAAGGCTTGAGCTCGCCGTCGGCTAAATGTAGGACTCGAGCCCCTTCGACGAGAGCCAGCCGTACAGCCACACCGTGTTCATCCGGCATATACCGACATCGGTGTCGCCTTCGGCGGCCCCGCCGGCTCTCTCGTCGACTGGCGCAGCGGTAGCTGGTTGGCTGCATCTTTCGGGCAGGTAGTTAAAGCTTCAAAGAAGCGTGCACTCGGTGGCCCGAAAGGGACCACGCCCGTGGTCGTGGACGGGCGAGCCTTCCCGACGGCCACGATTAGCGCCCCGGCAACGGCGGGGCTGATGAACGCGCGATGTTTACCCACCACTCCGTTCAAGCTCACTACGCCAGCGGGGTGGTTGACTGCGACATGTGGGGCCGGGCCAAGGTGGGGCATCGCCTCAGTATTGGTCACTCGTCCATGGGTGTGTTCAAGTGCCGTTGCGGCCCGTCCAGCTAGCCCGTGATTGCTTCGGCTGCTCGGGGGGAAAGGATCGGCGCCCTGACATAAAAGGGCCTCGTGTTCGGCGCTTTCCGTGTAAATTAGCCTTTGACCGACTGCGTACCCGCGATACGACCTTCTAATAGAAAGGGGTCTCGCTCTCGGCCGTTTTATGCTGTGCATTAGACACTCTTCCGTTGATCGCACCGCCAACAACGCTCGAACCGTAGTTGCCCGTCGAAATACCAATCGTGAACTATGCACGGCTCGCGAACCGTTGGTGATTGATAGCCCCACACGATCGGGTCGCACCTATGGCGGAACGGTAGCGAGTACTTGGGTAAGTGTAGCTGGCGCATTTTTGGGTTCCCTTGGCTCCGAGCTCCCGGGCGACAGAAGTGACGTCGGTAACAAAACGCATTTGCGTCCTCATTACAATAGTGGTGCCGACGTCCCGGTCGTGGAAATATTCTGATCACCGATAGGTCCGAGGTGGCGACAAACGGTTGTCCACGGCCATAGACCCAATTGCCAGCCATAGGAGCTGGCGGACGCCCCTGGTGGCGTAAATCACCCACGCGCTCTTAAATAGGCCCCACCTCTTGTGCGACTTTCACGCCCACCGAACAGCTGGCGGCGGACGGGCCGTCAGGTTGGCGTCGAGGCGACGCCCCCGAAACGGCCCGCCGCGTCGGGTGCTCAGGCGGGTGTCGAGGCTGCCTCGACCGCCTGCGCCCCACTGCCTACGTGGGTGACCTCGATCTTATGGGGTTTGGCCTGTTCGGCCACGGGGATGGTGACCGTCAGCACGCCGTCGTTATAGATAGCGCCGATGTGGTCCCGGTCCAGGCTCTTGCCAAGGAACAGTTGACGGCCGAACTGGCCGTAACCCCGCTCCTCCACTTGTACCTCATCAGTTTTGTCCCGGTACGAGGTGCGGGTCGCCTTCACGCTTAGGAGGTCGTTCTCGACCGTCAGTTCGATCGAGCCCGGGTCGGCGCCGGGCAGGTCGAGCTCGAGTTTCAGCTCGTTGCCTCGACGGTAGGCGTCAACTGGGACCGGGCGGGCTCGGTGTTGGCTGGGGATCTCCTCGGCTCGTCGGTCGAGGTCGCGGTACGGTTCGAATGGCATCAACATGGGTGGAATCCTTTTCCTTGGCGCTCGAACAGCTGGCGGGCGGTGGCCGCCTTTACCTCGACCGTCTGAGCCCACCGTACTCTAGTTCACAGGTACTAGTAATTGATTTCTGGAATTTTCTTGGTAAAATAGTGAGTGATGACCGAGTGGAGCTTCCTCACCAACCATGCCAGGGCCCTGGTCTGCATTGCCCACGACCCAGGGGTGCGCCTGCGCGATATCGCCACCAAAGTAGGGATCACCGAGCGCAGTGCCTACGCCATCGTCACCGACCTGGCGGCGGCCGGTTACGTGGTCAAGGACAAGGACACGGACGGCCGTCGCAACCGCTACCAGATCCAGTCCCATCTCCCGCTACCAGAAACGCTCGGTCGGGAGCGGACGATTGGAGAGGTCCTGGACGTGCTCGTCGATAGCACCCGCGGACCGGGTCGGGCGCGCAAGTCAATCGCCGCCACAGGGAAAACGCCTGCATCACGACGCGGCGGCGCGAAGGGGGCCAGGTGACCACGTTCCGGCCAGGAAATAGCACGAGCGACAATGGGGGTATGACGACATGGGAGTACCTGATCCTGGAGCTTCCCAGCTTTGAGCCGGCCACTCACGCACCCGGCGCTTCTGCCGCTGTTCACGCCCTCAACACCGGGGGAGAGCAGGGTTGGGAGGCCGTCGGGGCGATTTCTTTGGCTGAGGACAGGACCGCCGTGCTCCTTGAGAGGCCGCGAGAGTAGAGACGTAAGAGGCGCAAGAGCAGTGACGCGAAACTACGAGAGAAAGGCGGCGCGGTACTCCCAACGTGTCGCGCCGAGTCCTGGTTACGACGGCGGTGTTGTTTTCACGGCCCCGTGAGACAACCGCCAAATACCCGCGACCCCACCGAGCCGTCCTCCAAGTTGCTGGCGGCTGCGGCGAGCGAACCACATCAGAACGCCGAGAATGAAACAGGGGCAGCAAGGGGAGTGCGCGGGGTGTCGTCGGGGTAGCCCGGGATGTCCGAGGTGTAGGCCTCGCCGCTGCGACTTTACCGTTGACTGTGCCGGCTCAAGTGATCGTGGCGGTCGAGAGCTTGTTGGCCGGTACTTCGTTGACGAAGCCGCGGTAGGTGAAGTTCGAACCGGCACCAACTTGACGCCCGGGTGCGTCGTCCTCTCCCCGGCCGGTGCCTACGAGGCGGTGACGGCATAGATCGTCGTGCCGCAGAGGGGCGGGCACGTCCCGCCTCAAAAGGTGTACGGTGACCACCGACACGACTAGTGCCCCAACGTGCCAAGCCAGCCGTGCGCTGGCTGGGGGCGGTACTCCAGACCCCGGTAGCGAGACGTTTTACACATGAGGTTGGAGAGTGCCATGGTTGCCGTCGGCTCCTCGTTCTTCACCGTCCCTGGTCGACATCCGGTCTGGGGGAAATCTAATCCAGAAATCATCGTCTGGCTGCGGGGGCAACACGACGCCGCAACTGAGAGCGCGCTATGCCTGACACTGGCACACGCCATCGCGCTTGGCGGCCCCGGCCTAGTCCTTGACCTGAGCCGGGTAGGGGTCATTAGCCCGTCGACGCTCGAGGTCATCGTCCGGGCCCAGAGTTCCTCCGGCAACGGTCAGCGTCGCTGACGGTGCGGTCTCCCTCGGCCCATGTCCGGCGTGTCATCGACGCTTGCGGCTTGAACGACCTCCTCGGCCCAGCCTAAAGCAGCGGCGGGCAGGGCGGCGGAAGCGCTCGGTCGTTGGGCCCCGTACCAGCGGCCGAGGCTTACGACCTACACCCCAGTCAGCCCGCCCCGGTGCCTAGACGAGCCCCCCGCACGTCGGTCAAGGCGCGGGTTTGAGGACCGGGGCCCGGCGCCGCCAGGCGCCCGGGCGCCCGACAGCTGGGGGGTCGACGATGCCTTGTTGTGTGCCGCACAACTGCTAGGGGCCGCAAGCTGGGCCATCGTACTCCCCGCAGGCGACCACCCCCGCTGCTCGGGAAGCGTCCTACGTCCGCAAGGGCCCCGAACTGGTCGTTAGGCTCGGGGTTATGACTGACCGACTTCGACCCGGGGATAAAGCCCCCGACTTCACCCTCCAGGACCAGGCTGGGCACGAGGTCTCCCTGGGTAGCTACCGGGGCCGGAAGGTGCTCGTCTACTTCTACCCGAAGGCGGACACGCCGGGCTGCACAGCTCAGGCCTGCGCGTTGCGAGACGCCCTCCCTTCGGTGGGCACCACGGCCGTGCTTGGCATCAGCCCCGACCCGCCCAAGCGCCAGGCCGCGTTCGACACCAAGTACGGCCTCGGGTTCCCGCTCCTCTCGGACACAGACCACGCCGTGGCCGAGGCTTACGGCGTCTGGGTGCAACGCAGTATGTACGGGCGGTCGTACATGGGCATCGAACGGTCGGCCTTCCTGGTGGGAGAGGACGGGAAGCTGGAACAAGTCTGGTACAAGGTGGCGCCCAAGGCCACGGCAGAAAACCTGTTGCAGGCTCTCGCCAGCTAGTCTTACGCCGGCACGAGCACCAGGCTGGCGTTGTGGCCACCGAAGCCAAACGAATTGGACACCACCGGCCCCGGCTCCCATTCGCGGGGCTCGGCTAGCACCACGTCGAGCTGGAATGCAGGGTCGACATTCCGCGTACCGGCCGTCGGAGGTATCTGGCCGTGCTCCATGCACAGGGCCACGGCCACCGCTTCGATGGCGCCGGCCGCTGCGAGTGTGTGGCCGATTACCCCTTTTATGGACGTGACGGCCGGCCCGGGAGCGCCAAAAACCTTGCTAATAGCTTCGGCTTCGGCGGCGTCGCCCGGTGGTGTCGACGTGCCGTGGGTGTTTATGTGGGTCACGTCGGCGGGGGACAGGAGGGCGTCGGCCAGGGCTAGCTCAATGCAGCGGGCCGCCCCACTGCCGTCGGGCGAAGGGGCGGTTATGTGGTGCGCATCGGCCGTGCTGGCCGCGCCCGCCAGCTCGGCATAAATGTGGGCGCCCCGCGAAATGGCCCGGGAGCGTTCCTCCAGGACTATTACGCCCGCGCCTTCGCCGATGACGAAGCCGTCGCGGTCGACGTCGAAAGGCATAGACACGCCCGAGCGGGTAAGGGCGGTCATGTTGGCGAAACCGGCTACACCGAGGTCGGACAAGGGTGCCTCGGTACCGCCGGCGACCATCACGTCACAGCGGCCGGTGGCGATGAGCCGCCCGGCGTTGCCGATGCTCTGGGCGCCTGCCGCGCAGGCCGTGACCGTAGATTCGCATGGGCCGCGCAGGCCATACCTCATGGAAATGTCGGCCGAAGCGCGATTGCACATGATCATCGGCACCAGGAAGGGGCTCACCCGGCCCGCCCCTTTCTCCAAAAGCACGTGATGTTGCTCGCAAATCGTGTCGAGGCCACCGACACCGGTGCCGATTATGGTCCCGCTCCGGTCCGGGTCGCCGCGCAACGCCTCGATCCCTCCGGCGCTGTTCACTGCCTCGTCCGCGGCCACCGCGACCAGCTGGACGAAACGATCAGCGCGACGGACCTCTTTCGGACCGAACAACGCGCTCACGTCCAGCCCCTCGACCGGCCGCGACCGTCCCACCGGCGCCTGGCCCAGGAGACCTGGCCAGAATCGCTCGACCCCGATGCCACACGAAGTCACGACCCCGAGACCCGTGACGACCACGCGCCTCCCGGGAACGGCCCCGGTCCCGTCCGGAGCACTGGTTACTGCCAGCATCAGAGCTTCGACGTCACCAGTTCGTAGGCCTGACCCACCGTCTGGACGCCCTCGAGCTCCGACTCCGGGACGTCGATCCCGAAGCGTTCTTCCAGGGCCATCACCAGTTCGACCAGGTCAAGGCTGTCGGCGTCGAGGTCGTCGGCGAAACGGGCTTCAGGCACGATCTTCGACGGCTCGACCTGCAGGACTTCGACGGCGCATTGCTTGAACACGTCGAACGATTCGTCCTCTCGGTTCTGTTCTGCCATATTTCCTCTCTCCTGATTCGGCATCTGGATTTGCACACTCTAATGGCCGGCGGGCCGAGGCTCGTCAACGGGCTGGACCGGCCCCCCAGCGCCATACGGCCGAGGCCCACGTCATCCCGGCGCCGAAGCCGGCGAACAAGACGATGTCACCTTCCCTCAAGCGTCCGTTATTAGCGGCGTCGGTCAGGGCGATCGGGATGGAGGCCGAAGAAGTATTGCCGGTCCGTTCGATTACGGAGGCAACGCGGTCCATGGGCAGGCCGAGACGCTCGGCCACGGCGTCCATAATCCGCATGTTCGCCTGATGAGGGACGAAAAGAGTGACATCGCTGGGGGTCAGTTTGGCCCGTTCCAGGCTCTTGGTCGCCGAATCGACGGTGACCCTGACGGCCTTGCGGAACACCTCCTGGCCTCTCATTGCCATCCCGGGCCCGCCGTAATCGGAGTAAAACAGCGGCTGCAATGAGCCGTCCACGCCTATGTCCCAGCCGAGCAGGGCCGGTTCGCCGGGCACCGCTTCCACGACCACCGCACCGGCACCATCCCCGAACAAAAACGCATTCGTGCGGTCGGACCAGTTTGTGATCCGGGTCAGCGTCTCGGAACCTATGAGCAATACCCGCTCCGCACCGGCGCTGATAAAACCGGCCGCGGTAACCAGTCCGTACGTGAACCCGGCGCAAGCCGCATTGAGGTCCATCCCGCCGCCCTTTATGCAAAGGGCGTTGGCGAGAGGCGATGAAGTCGCCGGGACCATCTGGTCGGGCGTGGTGGTACACAAGATCAGCAGGTCGATGTCGTTGCCGGTCAGGCCGGCCATCTCGAGGGCGCCTTGGCCGGCTTGCACCGCCAGTTGCGCCGTGGTCCCCATCCCGCATGGCGGAGAGACCGCAGGCTTCGGGTTGACGAACGGGCCGTCAGCCGCTCGCCGCTGATTGATCCCGGTCCGTTCGACGATCCATTCATTGCTGGTGTCGAACAACGTCATTATGTCTTCGTTGGTGACGACGGTCCGCGGCAGCGCGCTGGCCCAGCCCGTTATGGAGCACCCGTGTTCGGCCGGCATCAGCGCGCCCGCAGCCAGGCTATGGGTTGGCCAGATTGGACCCGTTCGCCCTGATGGGCCAGCACGCCCATGAGGTCGCCGGCAAACGGGCTCCGCACCTCGGTCCCTGAGACAAGCCCCACGAGGTCGCCTATTTCGATCGGCGTACCGCCACTAGGGGTCGTGGCACTAGGGGTCGTGGCACTAGGGGTCGTGGCACTAGGGGTCGTGGCACTAGGGGTCGTGGCAGCAGGGGTTGTGGCAGGAGTGGTTGTAGCGGTGGACGTGGGAGTAGTGGCTCCAGCGGTCACCCCCGCGCTCCGGCCCGGGCCCTCGGGAGGGAGCTGGAATATCCCGGCGCACGGGCTGATCACTAGGCGCTCTGAAACATACAGCCGCTCGCCCTGGTGACGCTCTGCCCCGTCCCGATCGGTGTCCCCGGTCAGCATGGCGACGAGGACATCGAGGTCGTCCGGCACGGTGATGGGGATGCTGGTCGCCTCGGGCACGGTGGCTCTGACCATTGCTGATAGCTGCCCGCCGAGGCCCAGCTCGCAAAAGAGGCTGTCGCCGTCCCACTCGCCGGACCGCATGATGGCCGCCACCGACTGCGCGCTCTGGCGCCAACGCACGGGGCTCCGCAGCTGGGCGGAGAGGAGCGTGCGCCACTCGCTGACCTCGGCATGGGGGAGGGCGTCGACGTTAGCTACCACCGGCACCGCCAACGGGAAAAAGGTCGTAGTTTCAAGCGCTTTTCGCAGTCGGGGTTGGGCCGGGGCCATCAGCGGAGTGTGGAACGCCCCACTCACGGCCACGTCGGTCACGTGCGTGGCCCCAAGTTCTCTCGCCACTTCGCCGGCCCGGTGGGCCTCGGCGGGCCGGCCGGCGATGACGCATTCGCCGGGAGCGTTGGAGTTGGCCAACCAGACGTCGCCGTCCGCCCGCCGGCAAGCGATGCGGGCCAGCTCGTCGTCTATGCCGTACAGAGCCAGCATGATCCCGGGGTTCTCGTCGGCCGCCTCTTGCATCGCCTCGCCCCGCTCCGCCACCAGGCGGACGGCGTCCTCGAAACCGATGGCGCCCGCCGCCACCAGCGCCGTGTACTCGCCGAGGCTGTGACCAGCGCAGGCGGTGGGCTCGATGCCAAGGCGTTCCACGGCATCGAGGACGACCAGGCCCATCACGAACGTGGCCAGCTGAGCGTTGCGAGTCTCGGCCAGTTCTTCGGTGCCGGCGTCGAGGAGGAGGCTCTCGATATCGCGACCAGCCACGTCGGACGCGTCCTGGACCACGTCCCATGAGGGATGGGCTTGCCATGGACGTCCCATCTCTGGCCGCTGAAATCCCTGCCCGGGGAAAATAAACGCTGGCAACCCTGCTCGCCCTCCTTCGGTCTTGAAACAGTTTGACCTGTTTGGCCCACCGAAGGTAACAACCGGGTGAACTATGTGGGCCCACCGACGGGCCAGCTGCTTCAGGTCGCGCTACGCGGCCCCATCTGCCCACGCGGAGACCGTCGCCGGCTCGCTGCCGGCGCGTCCTTCGCTCGCCACCCGGTCGCGCCATGCCAGCGTGAGCTCGCGCCGAGAACCGACCCCGAGTTTGGCGTAGGCACGCGATAGGTGATGGTCGACCGTCTTGCTCGAGAGGAATACGGCCTGAGCGATCTGAGCGTTCGTCAGCCCTTGCACGGCCAGCCGCGCCACCTGGTCTTCCTTAGCTGTCAGCTGTCCCGCGGCCACCGGCTCGCCTTCGCCGCCCGCCCGCCCCGGCCAACTCCTCATGCGCTATAAATTGCAGGCGCCCGGCCCCGGTCGGTTCGAGTAGTTGCAAAGCGCGGTGCAGGATGTCGCGCGCCACGCTGGGTCGTCCCGTTTGGCGCAGGAACCGCCCGTACGCGATCAGCGTCTCCGCTTCTGCCAGTGGCATGGGGACGCGGGCATTGTGGGCCAGGGCGCGCTCGAACCCGGCCTCAGCGCCGTTCGTATCGCCCAGCCTCCAGGCCACGGTGGCGCCTCCCCAGGCCGCCACCGCCCGGGGGGCGTGGCACGGGAGGGGTTGGCACGTTTCCTCCAGGGAGGCAACGAGTTCCGCGGCCGGCCCCAGCCGTCCGGCCGCCACATGAGCTTCAATGGCAGCGCCGTGCCAGGGCACCAGGCAGGGCTCGACGATGCCGGAGCTTTGAGCTGTCCTTGCCGCTCGTTCTGCTATCTCTACGGCCTCGGCAAAGCGGCCCGCCCGCACGTGGTGGCGGCAGCCCAGCACGCAGAGCCATAGCCGCAGGTAGGAAGCGTCCCCACTGTAGGCCAAGGCAGCTTCGACGCGGCCCGCCCACGTCGCGCTCTCCTCGTGCGCACCGTTTTCATGGCAGTTGTAGGCCAAGCCAGCCCATGCCAGAGGGGCCAGGGTAGGGACGAGGTCGGCCAGTTCGGCCGCCTCTAACAGTAAGGCACGGGCTTCGCCCAACCGCCCGAGCCGCCAAAGGGTATCAGCGTGGGAAACAGCCAGCGTCTGGTAGGTGAGCGTGGCGCGGTGGGCTCTGGGCTCGTCCATAAGCGCAGTAACTGGCTCGGCAGTCGTCGAAGCGCTCGGAGATCTTGGCCAGGCTGGTGTAGCCGAAAACCAGGTCCCAACCCCACGGCGAAACGTGGTTGCGCAGCTCCAGGTCGGAGCGGGCGGCCCTGGCCATTGCGTCGAGGTCCGCAACATTGCCTCCGACGCAGGCCAGGTTTACCTCCGCGTGGAGGGCGCGCCGGCGCAAGGCCTCGTTCGCCGTGGTGGAGGCCCTGACCATGCCGACGGCCCGCCTTACCGCGGCCGTGGTGTCCAGGGGGTCCTCGAAGAGAGGGGCCATGAACGCCCCGTCCAGGAGGATGGCGGCGGCCAGGTCGACGTCCGTACGAGCGGCCAAGTCGCTCGCCTCCTCGAAACGCCTCTTGGCCTCTGGGTAGCGGGCGCTGGCCAACAGGGCGCGGCCTTGCAGCCTGATGCCGGCCACCCGGTCGCCGTCGCTGAGGGCGTCGCGGGAGAGGAGGCGCCCCAGGCCCTCGAGGGCGAGGTCGACCTTCCCGGCCAGCAGGCAGGCTCGGGCGAACTCGATCTGGAGGCCAGGTTCGGCGTGCGCACCAGCCAGGGCCAGAGCGGCCTGAAAGTGCTCGGCGGCGGTAGCCGCCGCCCCGGCGGCCAGGGACTGACGCCCGGCCGAGGCCAGGACCGCGATCGCCTTGGGGTCGCCTTTCAACTGGGCGCCGAGGGCATGCGGGGCCGCTTCAACGGGGGCGGCGCCTTCTTCTAACAGCGCCATCAACGCGCTGGCGTGCAGCCCCTGCCGTGTCGGTAGGGCCATGTCGTCGTAGAGCGCCTGGCGGAACAGTGGGTGGACGAACTCCGCCGTCCCTCCGGAGACGCCCCTCACTAGTCCCGCCGCGCAAAGCGCTTCGGCCGCTTCTGACGACTCTTCAGCGGACTGCCCCGACAGTCGCCGGACGGCGTCGGGCCTGAAGCGGCTCCCAAGCACGATGGCGGCCCGCGCCCAGCGCAACCCGGGCGCACCCACCCCGGCAAACCGAGGTAGGAAGACCCGCTCCGCCAGCGTATTGACCGGCCCGTTTAGCAGGTCCTCCCCCCGCAGGCGGGCATCGGCTAGTTCGCTCAGCAGCAGAGGGTTGCCGGCACACGCCTGGCAGGCGGTTTCTACGAAGCTCGAGGGCAACTCCGCCCCCAGCCCGTGCCCCAACAAAGCCTCGCTGGCCGCGTCCGAGAGCGGCCGGAGCCGTTCCAGGACGGCGAGACGGTCGTGCGCCAGCGACCGGGCCTGGTCCAGTGCCACAGAAGGCCACGGCCGGGTCGTGGCCACGATGGCAATCGGCAGCCCGTCCAACCGACGGCACAGAAGGCTCAGCAACTCCACTGAGTCCGGGTCACCCCAATGAAGGTTGTCTCGCCAATAACAAGGGGGAGGGGGCTGATGTACGGAGCCAGTTCAGGAGGCCGGCATAGCGCCTGAGCCGAGCTTCCCTCGACCCTTCGACATAAGTCGCCGGGGCTAGTGCGGGAGCACCGAAAGCGCCCAGCAAACGGTCGAGGAGCCCGAACGGGATCGACTGCTAGAGCTCGGAGCAATCGGCGTGGGCGAGGTTCAACGGCTTGGCCCGCGCGCAGCACTCAGCCAGAAATGATGTCTTACCGAGGCCTGGCTCCCCTACGACGAACAGGACACTGGCCTGTCCGTGGGCCGCCTGCCGTAGTGCCTTTGCGGCTGCTTCCATGGCCTGTTCGCGCTCGAGCAGCCTCACGACCAGGGATAATACCCACCGTCACAAGCTGCGCGTGGATTGAGACCGCGACCGCTCTCCGCCCCCGCCCCGTCACCAGCGATCAGTGGTCGCGTCCGCACTATTCGTGCAAATGACACTACGCGTTTGCCTCATAAAACAAAAACGCGTCTCCCAATTGCGCCAACCGGCCGTCCCTCTTCCTATTCAGCGCGTCCCTAAAACCCGCTAATAGTGGCGTTGCGCGCACGCGCCGTGCAAACAGAACAACTTCGGCACTTAGTTATAGGGAAAACACTCCCCACAAATAAGGAAGGCTCCCGATGTTGT
Organism: uncultured Acidimicrobiaceae bacterium; assembly: GCA_963807395.1. GTDB lineage: Bacteria > Actinomycetota > Acidimicrobiia > Acidimicrobiales > Palsa-688 > Fen-671. The sequence continues at coordinate 678,624 of CAWEBW010000016.1, read as the reverse complement.
GGCGGCGCCACGGCGCGACGCTCTCCCCGAATAGCCACAAAGCCTATTCCCTATTCGACCGCGACCAGAGAGCGGAGCCTCCGAATGGCTGATGCCAGGTTGACCGTGCCGGTAACCATAGAACCGGGCCAAGGCCTTTCAGGCTCTGTCGTCGCCTCCACTGGGGACGAGGCGCTCGCCTTTTCTGGCTGGCTCGGCCTTGTCGAAGCGATAAACCTCCTCCGCCAACGGGCGGGTCAGGTCAGCGCTGCCCCCGCCGTCGTAGCGGGGCACCGCGCGGACAGGCCCGGCGCGGACAGGCCCGGCGCCGAGGCCCGGCGCCGAGGGGCCGCTTTGAGCCCGCTTTTGGCCCCCAAGGCGGCAGGGGGGCCCACTCCGCCCGGCTCCTGTCATACCTGAACCCGGCGATGGAAATAACCCTTATAACCGAAGGCACCTACCCCCACCATCTGGGCGGGGTGAGCGTCTGGTGCGACCAACTTCTGCACGAAATCCCCGAGCACCGCTTCAATGTGCTGGCCATAAGTGCTACTGGTGGAGAGAAGAAGGTGTACACCGCCCCGGCCGATGTAGCCCGAGTCGAAACCATCCCTCTTTGGGCCCAGGTACCCCGGCGCAAGTCGGCCCGGTGCTGAGCAAACGGTTCCGGCCGTTCCAGGAGGACTTCTTCCGCAGCATCATTGTCGAAGACAACGCCGCTCTGTTCGTCGACTCACTGCAAATGCTGTCGCGCTACGCGCTGGCGGGCCAACTCGGGGCGGCCATGTACACAGAAGAAGCGGTGGAAATGCCATTGGCTCTCACCCCGGTCGGCACCAAGGGGCGTGACGGCCAGGTCCAGGGTCGCCTCAGTGTGGCTGACGCCATTGACGTCTTAGTACTGCTCGAGCATTTCCTCCGCCCTCTGGCGGCGCCACCTCCTCGGGCCGACCTCTGTCATTCGACGGCAAATGGGCTCGGGACGCTCCCTGCGCTCGTGGCCAAGTGGAACCGGGCCACGCCGTTCCTGCTGACGGAGCACGGCGTTTACCTGCGCGAACGGTACCTTTCCTACAAGCCCGGCAGCCTGAGCCAGCCCGCCCGCGCCGTAGTGTTGCGGTTTTTCAAGCTGCTGACCCGAGTGGCCTACGAGCACGCGGACTTCGTAGCTCCCGTGTGCCGGTACAACCGGTTGTGGGAAGTGGCGAATGGTACGCCTCCAACCCGCATCCGCCCGGTGCATAACGGCATCGACCCGGCTGCTTTTTCGGTCGCTCAAACAGAACCGCCCGTACCGACGCTCGTCTGGGTGGGACGAGTAGACCCACTCAAAGATGTAGAAACACTTCTCCGCTCGTTCGCCAGAGTGAGGGCGCAAGTGCCTGAATGCCGCTTGCGATTGTTCGGGCCGGTACCCGAAGGCGGCGACGACTATTTCCGCAAGTGCGTCATGCTCTCCGCCCAACTCGGCCTGGACGACGGGGCCGCAACTTTCGAGGGCCCGATTAACCCTCCAGCGCAGGCCTACCAAACTGGTCACGTCTTCGTCTTCACGAGTATTTCTGAAGGTTTCCCGTACGTCGTGATCGAAGCAATGGCGTCCGGTCTCCCGGTTGTCGCCACCGACGTCGGGGGAGTGGCCGAAGCGGTGGGGGAAGCTGGCGTTCTCGTCCCGCCCAGGGACAGCGCAGCGGTGGCGGCCGCCTGCGTTCACCTGCTCGCTCGGGCCAGTGAAAGGAAGGCGCTCGGTGAGGCAGCCCGGTCGCGCGTGCACCAGCAGTTTACGACCGAGCGTTGTTTTAGCGCCTACCGGGCACTTTACGAGGAGCTGGGGGACCGCTCCACGGCCGTCATCAACCTGACCGAGGCGGGCGGGGCCGTCCGCTGGCCCGCCTTTGCGGCCGAAACGGCTTCCGACGAGCCCGCCCTTAGGCCCGCAGGGGCGGCCGAGGCCGGGGTACTGGCATGAAGGGATTGGCGTGAGGCACGCCCGCCACCTTTCCAGTTCTTCGACGGGGCTGGAGACGCCCCCGTGGCCGAGTGTGAGGCGCGGCCGCCATTTTCTGAACGCTTCACCGCTGGAGGAGGAATCGCCGTGGCGCGTCAGGTACGGTCGTCATTTCGCCGACTCGTTGCGCGTCGACGGTCCGCGGGCACGGCCATCTCATCACTGGCGCGGCACCCCGGAGATCTCGCTCACGAGGGTGGTGGACCAGCTGCCCCGGTCCTTGCTCGACGTTGTCACGGCCGCCGTGGACCCCCTGGAGATCGCTGCGGCGTTGGAGACCCGCGGCTTTAGCAACGCCGTTGTGCATGACCGCTTCGGCCATCGGGACACTTTCACCCTGGCGGACCAACTGTACTCGGCGGTGGAGTTCAGCCCCGCCGCCGCCACCGAGCTCGGCCGCAACCGGCCCGGCGGAGTTCATGACCTTGGCCGTGGGCTGGTGTTTGCCACGCCGACGCTTATGTTCGCCGGCGCCGCCCTGGCCCTGCGCTCCGGGCTGTCTTGGTGGACAGCGCCGCTGGCCCTCGTATGCGGATGGGCCTTCAGCCAGTTCGTGGCCTACCTTGGTTTTTCCAGGGAAGCGGTGGCCGAACCCGCCGGGGCGACCGTGGTGTGGGGCTTGGTCGGGGCCGTGCTCTCGTGCATTTGCCTGGGCCTGATCGGCGAGGCCGTCCTGGGCGGGAGCTACGTCGGCATCGTTTTTGCCGTTGCCGCCTGTGCCTTTGCGACGGCGGCCGCCGCCCTGGTCGTAAGGGCACAAGAGCGCCTGATTGCCCTCATGATTATTCCCGGTGCCTTAGCCTCGTTGGTCTTTATAACCGGCGAACCTTTCTCCCTACCGTCGGCGCTCATCATCGTCCTGATCGCCGCCAGCATCGCGGGCACGGTCGCAGCCGGGCTGAGGCACGTCCCGGCTATGTGGTGGCGGTTGCCCGTCGTTACCCGGGCCGAGGCTCCGGCCGCCGCTCGCTCGTTCGCTAATGGTTGCTGCTGCGGTCTTTTCCTTTCCATCCTCGTGGTGCTCCAACCCGGCGCCAGCAACGTGCACGATTGGGGCGCCCACAACTGGCCGGCAGTGGCGGCCTACCCGATGATCTTGTCGCTCGGGGTGATGGAATGGCAGGTCCGCTCATTGAGAGCCGGCACCCGCGGTGCCCTTTCCTCGGTGTACGAGATCGCCGTTTTCCCCCGGGTTGTCCAGAGGAAATTGGCGCGGGCCACGTTCTCGTACTTAGCCGTGCTTGGGTTGTTGACCGCCATTGTAAGGGCCTTAGCCTATGCCCAGCAGGTGCCAGTGGCCACCTCGCTCCTCGTCGCCAGCAGCTGCCTTTCTGTAGCTTTTTTCCTGGCCCTGGTGGTCACGTCCTACGGCCGGGTCGACCTCGTTTTGCCGGCGTGGTCGGCCGGTCTCGGTGTTTTTGGAATTCTGCGGCTTTCCGCTCTGGTCGCTGGTCGAGGTTGGCCGGCACCCGATGCCCAGTTCGCCTTCGTGATAGCTGCATTGGTCGCGGCCGTCGGCCTCGCGCTGACCGCGCGGCACGTCGTCCTCGACCCCATCTGCCATGGATGACGCCGGAACGCCATCGTCCCCTTATTGGAGGCCACATGAAAACAACATCCTTTGGACCAGAATTGCCCTGGCCATTACCGCCTCCGCGGCACTGATGGGCTCGGGCCTGTCGGCCCCGACGGCCGCGGCCGCCACCACCTCAACAGCACTCGACCTGCGCGTTTTGTTGATCGGCGAACCAGGACAGGGGGGAGTGGCCGACCCCACGACGGCCGCCTGGGAGTCGGCGCTGGCCACGAACGGCGTCCAGTACACCGAGGTGGACGCCGTCGGGGCGGCACCGGCCCAGACAATAACTCTGCCGGCATTGTCCAGCGGGACAACCGGGTACTTCAACGGGGTCGTCTTTGCCGACACTCCGGCGGACTTTGCCTCGGGCCAGCTGAGCGCCCTTTACACTTACGAGTCCACCTTCAAAGTGAACCAACTGGACGGGTACGTGTTCCCCAGTCCCGCCCTGGGTGCCACCGAGGTCACGGCCGGGGCGCTGGACGGCACCACCGGGGCGCTGACCACCGTCGGGTCGGCTGACTTCCCCGAGCTGGCCGGTCCTGTACCGTTCGCCACCGGGACTTACGGCTATGGGGCGACAATTACGTCTGGCGCCCCGTACACAACCTTGATCACCAATAGCTCCGGCGATGCCTTGGCCGGGATTTACCTACACCCGACCACCGACCCCCAGGCGGGTGTGGCCGAGCTGAGCCTCTACTTCAACTACAACTCCGCCCAACTTCAGTGGCTGCTGCCGGCCCCCGGGCTCATTAATTGGGTCACCCAGGGCACACACATCGGGCTCTACCGCAACTACATAGAGATGGACATCGACGATACCTTTACGCCAGACGACGCCTGGGACACGACGACTCATGAGATCGACTACACGGACACTGACTCCCTGCGGATGAACCCCGAAGACGTCATCACCTCCGCCGAGTGGTCCAGGGCGAACAATTTCCGCCTGGACCAGTTGTTCAATTTCGGGAGCACGGTGGCCGACCCGGACGGGGAGCTGGCTTACAACGGGACCGAAAGCGCGGTCGGCCGACCCGCTCCTGGCCCAGTTCCAAGCGGCAGATCCGGCCACAGGCAAGCCGTACGCTGACGACTTCGGCTGGATCAGCCATACGTACGACACGCCTTACCTGGACGTGGGGTGCGCCACCCAGGACTACATCGAGGCCGAGCTCAACGAGAACTCAGCGTCGATCGCGGCCCCGGCCGGGGCGGCGCCGGGTACCGGCGGGCTCGGGCTTACCGAGAGCACTGACGACAGTTTGACTTACGGGGCGGAGGACCCTCAGGTGTTCGTGCCCGGGAACCACTCGGGTTTCGCCGACCTGGTACCGGGCAACCCGGCGACGGTAGACGAGCCCGACCTCGGCGACGCGACGGCGGCCACGGGCGGCAGCCTGGCCGCTGGCACTTACGAGTACGCCGTCACTGACCAATTCAGCGCCGCGCCTGTCTCAGCTAGTGCCGGCGAGTCGGCCGCCTTCTTGACCGGTCCTGTCACTGTGGAGGCGAACGGCTCAGTCTCCCTCACCTGGCAAGCCATTTGCCACGCGGCCAATTACAACCTGTACCGCCAGCTGTGCACCGACACCACGTGCACGAGCGGCAACGGCTGGACGCTAATCGGCAATTACTACACCCCTCCCGAAGCCACCCTGCCCGACGATTCGTCTGCGGACGCCAGCCCCAGCCTCCGCGACCAGCGTTACCGGCGCCGGCGAACAGCAGCTCACCTTCACCGATACCGGGAGCAGCAGCGCGGAGTGCGACGGTTCTGCGCCGGGCAGCGGCACGTACTGCGTGGCCCCGGGCCCGCACCCTGGACAACGCCGCCGGTAACCGAGAACGCAGTCGAGTCGGCCTGGGAACAAAACCCCTATTTCATCCCGGCTATGGAGACCGTCGGTATCACGGCCGTTGGCGCCGACGCGTCCAAGCCGTACCCGGACCCGCCCACAAACGAGTTCGGAATTGGCGTGCCTTACACGGGGGCGGAGTACGCGGCCGGGCAGACCTTCTTCGACGGCACGGCCCAGGTAGTGCCTCGCCACCCTATCAACATTTTCTACAACGCTTCCACCGAGGCGCAGGAACTGGATGAGTACAACACGCTTTACTCAGCCACCCTCGGCACTTCTACTTTTGCCGACGTAGTGGACGGCATCGTGTCCCAGATGCTCCAGTTCATGCTCACCAACAACCCCGAGCCGAGATACGTCCACCAGACCAATCTCATGGGCGTCCCACCCGGGTGCACTGACGCCACCTGGCCGAGCAACTGCGCGGTCACTGCTACGACGGGTACGCCACCCGCCACGGCAGACACCACGGGTGACGGGCTCCTGTACTCCATCCTCGACCCGCTCCTGTCCCAGTACCACAGCGACTTCAGCGCAGCTACCCCATACATGCAGCTCACCGAGGGCCAGATCGCTTCTGTCCTCGCTGACCAGGCCGCCTGGTCACCAACACTCACGGGTACCGCCCCGACGGTGACGCCCGACGGTGACGGCCACCGACACCGGGGGAGTGGTAACGCTCACGAACACCGGGACCACCTCTGTCGCAGTACCGATAAGCGTACCGGTGGGCACGTCGGGCGGGGCCTCTTTCCTCCAGTCCTATGGGGGGCAACTCTCGGGCTGGGCCACCCTCGCCCCCGGCTCCAGCGTCACCCTGACCGAGCCTGGAGCCGTCGTAGCACCGGCACCCGTCGTAGCACCGGCACCCGTCGTCGGCGCTGGCGGGGCCGGCGCTGGCGGGGGCGGGGGCGGGGGGTCGTGGCGGCCAGTCCACCCAGCCCGCCGTCCTCCCCGTCAACGCCGGGGGCCAATTACCGGCCCGGCTTCGTCACCAAGTCGAAGGCTACCGCCACTGCGGGCAAAAAGTTCTCTTTCACCGTCGCCACTTCCGGCTACCCGTTCCCCAAGCTCACGCACTCCGCCCTACCGAGCGGGTTGCACTGGAGCGCGGAAGTGAACGGAAAAGCCAGCATCTGGGGCGTACCCTTGGCCGCCGCAGCCGGCACCGAGGTCAAGCTAACCGCCACCAATGCCATCGGCAGCGCCAACCAAGTCCTGGCCGTCACCGTTCAACGGCCGCCGGCGCTCATTGCCTCCCCGCTCCCGATGGCGCGGACCGGTAAGCACTACGCCTCCAGCGTCACCGCTTTTGGCTATCCAACGCCACTGATAACGGCGTCGGGACTGCCGGCCGGCCTGACTTTCTCTTTCGAGGGAAACGGGAAAGCGATGCTATCTGGCGTGCCCAGGGTGGGCTCAGAAGGCGTCCACCACGTCACACTGACCCTGTCCAACCCGCTCGGGAAGGCCAGCGCAACGTACACCTTTACCGTGGGGCACGCGCCCGCCTTCACGAGTAAGGCCAAATTGAGCGTCGCCACCGGCCATGGCTTCTCTTTCCGCCTCGCGGTATCCGGTTACCCCGACGCCAGCCTGACTCACTCGGCCCTTCCCCACGGTCTCAAATGGGCCAACACAGCCGGCCATGACCCTGTCATCTCGGGCAAGTTCGCCGCCAATCAGGTGGGCGCCCACCATATAACCATCACGGCCAAAAACACTTTCGGCACGACGAGGCAGGTCCTCACCATCCAGGTAACGTAATCACGTTGCCAATCTCGCGAGCTTTGTACCCTTTAGGTTGAAATAACTCCTGGGGACCACGACGTCTGGGCACGCCAGGACACGGGGGCGTCAGCCCCCGAGCGGTTGCCTACGTTTTAGTGGTTGTGTCTGGCCGCTGGTTGTGGGCGTTATTTATGCCGCTGTGATGGTCACTTTGCGGCCGAGCGCCTCGAGGCGGGCGATGAGGCGGCGGGCCTCGCGCTCGGGGTCGCGCCGGGAGCTGAACCAGTCGGGGCCGAGGTCGTGGTAGGGCGTTCCGGTGGACAGCATGTGCCAGGCGGCCACGACCATGGAGTGGGCTACGGCCACGGTGGCCTTGTTGGGGGCCTCGGCGGGCCGCCACCTGGTGGTACTGGGCGGCCAGGTAGGTGCCCTTGGTGCGGGGGGCGGCGTGGGCCGCTTCGATGAGGGCTCTGCGCAGCCACCGGGCCCCGTTGCGGCTGCCGGCCGGCTTTCGCTTGCCGGCCGACTCCTTGTTGGCGGGGGCCAGCCCGGCCCAGGCCGCCAGGTGATCGGCGGTCGGGAAACGGCTCATGTCGCCCCCGGTCTCGGCCATGAACACCTCGGCTGTCACCTGGCCCACCCCGGTCATGGTCCGGAGCAGCACGACCCCGGCGAGAAAGGGGCCTAGCCGGGCCGCCACCTCCTCGTCCAAGGTGGCCACGGTGGCGTCCAAGAAGTCGATGTGGGCCAAGATGGCCCGGGCCACCGCCCCATGGTGGGCCCGGAAGCGCCCGGCCAGGGCCTCGGTGAGGGCGGGGATCTTGGGCCGCATCCGGCCGAGGGCCTTGGCCGCCAGCACGGCCGAGTCCTGCTCGCCGGCAATGAGGGCTTCGACCATGGCCCGGGTCGACTTGCCCAGGACGACCGAGGCCACCGAGGAGATCTTGATGCCGGCGTCTTGGAGGACCTTGTCCAGGCGCTGTACTTCTTGGGCCCTGATGGAGACCTGGGCTCTGCGGTAGCGGGTCAGCTCGCGCAGCGCCCGGGCTTCGGGGCCGGGCACCAGGCTCGGGCGCACCATGCCGTGGGCGGCCACGTCGGCCAACCACTCGGCGTCGGCCATGTCGGTCTCGTATGGAACGGCTTGTCAAGACCCCCAAAAAGCTTTCTGTCAAAGGGTTTTTGAGCGCGCCGGACCAAAGGTCCGGGGCATAGTTGCTCTTGAGCAGGCGACGGGGCCCCGTGGTCAAGGTGGAGCGCCCACAGGCGCAGCCGAGGACGAACGACCTTGACACCGGGGTGGCGGCTGCTACGCCATTTGCCCCCCGGCCGGCGGCGGGGGGCGGGCAGTGAGGTCTGCGTGACGCGCCGGGGCGGACTGGCTCGACCAACCGCCAATCTCGTATTCGCGGGCCGGAGCCGCGCATGTCTGCAATCCGCAGGACGGTGCCCCAGACTTGGAACGCTCCAGCCCTCGGTGGGGCCTTCGCAAAGACCGAACGGGGGGCTTTCCTGCCACGGCGGTGCCCCGGCGCGTCACGGGGATCTCGCTCACCGGCGGCCGATGGCCGGTGTGCGACGGGGAGAGGCCAAATTAGGCCACCATCTCGGCATGGAGGTGGCCGATCAGCCGTCGGGCGGTGGCGGCTACGACCACGCCCCGCACCGACTTGCGCTTGTCGAGGGCCCGGAAGCGCCGGCACAGCTCGACCTGGGAGGCCCACGCCCGCGCTGAGGTCTCGGCGGGGACGCCCTCTTGGCGACGGCGCAGCGCCACCCCGAGGCTGGGCCCGGTGGTGTAGGCCCAGGCGGACTCGATCAGTTGTCGGCGCAGGTGGGCGTTGCCAGCGTGGGTGAGCGAGCCCCGTCGTACCTTTTCGCCCGAGGAGTACTCCGAGGGCACCAGGCCACAGAACGCCCCGGCCGCAGCGCCGCTGGCGAAGCGGCGCCAGTCACAGATCTCGGCTTGCAAGACGAGCCCACCCAGGCGGTCGACGCCCCGGTAGGACGACAGGCGTCGCACCGCGGCGGCGAAGGGCTCCTCCTCTATATAAAGGGCCAGGTCTGCTTCGACCGCCTCGAGCTCGGCTTCTCGGCACTCGACCGTGGCCCGGTAACGGGCAAAGGTCGACCTCAAGGCAGCCTCGTCGAAATGTTGGTCGCCGAGCCAGTTGCGGTACTTGAACGTCCAGGTGGTCGCCCCCCGCCAGACCCGCCCGTGGCGCAACAGGAAATGGCTGAGACGGTTCTTGGCCCGGGTGACGTCCTCCACCGCGTCCCCCGGGCCCGGCATAAGTCGCGCACTGCTTCTTCACGGCGCGACGGCACCCTGATAGCCACCAGCTCGCCGGCCCGGAACTGGCGCACCAAGCGCCGGGCGTCGCGCTTGTCCGTCTTCACCCGGTCACCGGGGGCAATGGGGACCAGTGCCGGGGCGATCACCTGGCAGGGGACCTTTAGCGAGACCAATAGCCTGTGCAGCTCGTAGCCGCACGGGCCCGCCTCATAACAGGTCCGCAGCAAGGCCGGTTCGGGGAAACCTTGCACAAAGCGGCGCACCGAGGCCTCGTCGTTGGTGACCCGCTCGATCGTCGGGGTCTCCTCGCCGGGACGAAGGACTCCCGCCACCAACGTGTTCTTGCTGGAATCGAAGGCGACGTGGACAACCTCGCTGTGGTGTTGCAATCTGGGCATGGTCGGCTCCTCTCTCGAGCTGTATGTGGCTCCTCTCGATGACCACGCATTCTGCCGCTCGGAGGAGCCGGCCGTTCCATGCTGACTTGCGCCCCGGGACGTTCTTCACGTGGTGGGCGTTCACCAGCCACAGCTCGGCGAACAGGCCCTCTAGGCCGTAGTACAGGGGCTTCCAGTACACCCCGGTCGACTCCATCACCACCCGGGTGACCTCCAAGTCGGCCAGCCAGCGGGCCAGCTCGCCCACCCCGGCGGTGGTCGTCTTGAAGCTTTGCTTCAGCACCCTGGGGCGCTCGCCCCGGCCCAGCCGGGCGCAGGCCACGACGTTGTCGCGGTGCACGTCGAGGCCGGCCACGTTGTCAACTTGTTGTTCCATGAGGGCTACCTCCTTGCTCTCGGTCAGTTACAGCAGCCGAAGCAGGGCCCTGTGGAATAGAAATTAGGGTTCGCGCTCGCAGCGGCACTCCAGGGTCCCTCGGTCCCCACGCCAGTTTGTATCCGGGCTCGAAGCGCCACAAAAGGTCGACGTCGGGCTTCGGCGGACCTATTATTTCATGCTCCAGGGTAGGCCCCGCCCATATTGTTTGTATACATATAGCGCAACAAATGGTACAAAGCGGAGCCGGGGCTCGTCGGGCGCGCTACTTGGACGACCCGTGGTGAGACGGTCGAAACTGGCCGTGTTGCTGGTCGCCTGGTTAGCCGCGGTGCCGGCAGTGACCATGCTGCCGGCGCCAACACCGGCTACCGCGGCAGCGCGGGCAGGGCTCGACCGGGGCACTGCTCATTGGTGAAGTCCGGGCTGGTAGCGTCGAAACGCCGCGCCACTGCCAGCCAAGCCAGCCCGGTTGTCCCCCACGACCGCCCGGACGCGGCTCGGACTAGCGCCCCCTGGTGGCACCCCGGCCGGCTGACTTCGTGGCAGTACGACCTCGAGTGGCCGGTTGCGGTGCCCACGAACGTGGGCGCCGTGCAGGTTTACGACATAGATTACGACGGGTCCGAACAGGGCAGCGAGGCGCAAGTGGCGGCGGTGGTGGCGAAAATCCATGCCGAAGGCGGCCACGCCATTTGTTACGTGGAAACGGGCGGGTGGGAGGACTACCGTCCTGACGCCAGCCGCTACCCGAAAAGCGTGCTCGGCCTCCCGATATCGGGCTATCCCGACGAACGCTACGTCGACATACGCCGGTGGACCATCCTGGCGCCGCTACTGGAAGCCCGCTTCAAGCAGTGCAAGGCCGAGGGTTTCGACGGCGTGGAAACCGACATCGACGACTCGTATACCGACCAGACCGGATTCCCGCTTACGCTGCGTGACGAGGTCACCTTCGACACGGAGGTCGCCAAGGCGGTCCACGCGCTGGGGTTGGCCTGGTTCCTGAAAAACGGCGTCAACGACGACGCCTTCGTGACGGACATGGAGCCACTGGCCGATGGCACGGTCAACGAACAATGCTGGCAGTACGCCGAATGCTCTCAATTGGGACCGTTCGTCAAGGCCGGCAAGCCCATCCTGAACGTCGAGTACGGCAACCTGCCCGAGGCCAGCACCTGCCGGCACGCTCTCGCCTTCCCGATGGCGACCATGCACACGGACCTAAACCTCGACGGGAGAATCACGTGGGCGTGCTGGCGTTTGATAAAGCCGCGCCGGTAGTTAAACCGAGGAGCCCCCAGTCAAACCGAGGAAAAGGTCAATACAATATCTTGGCGCTGATCACTCGGCTGAAGGTTCTGGCTGTTGCTGGTAATGACCGAGCCGCCCGGCAGCATGATGTCCGGGAGCGGCCCGTTTGCGAGGTAGGACCCGCCCGCACCTTCTATGGGGCCGAGCGCGTTAACCCCAAGGCCCCAGCTCACAAAGAGGACACACGCGCCCGAAGTAAACTCCCAATACGTGGTGCCGGCAGTGAAGTAGCCGGCCAGCGTGTTATCGATTGTGAAAGCGAGCGAAGGGGTGCGTTGAATATTGTTGTCAGGACATGACCACTGGTAAGTGACTGCCACCAGCCGGGCTGCCGTCGGCAGCGTGTACGACCAGTTCGTGCCGGCCGGCGGATTGGAGACACTAGCGGTTGTGGCGGAAGGGTAAGCCGTTTGTTCGACCGGAATGGGGTGGCTCGCATCGAGTGAATTCCCAGCCCAATCTGCCAAGTCGACATTGACAGTACCGCCGCTCCCGAGGAAGTCGGTCACCGCCACATTGATTTGACCCGCCGCGGTGATCGGCCCGGTGATGAAGGCGCCTACAACCGTCTGAGCCGAGCTCTGCCAGACATAAGCGGGCTGGCCCACCGCGGGGGAAATTGACACCGTGAAGGAGGAGTCGGGGCCGCCACCCGGGAGCATGAAAACATACATATCGGGGACGCCGGTGCCAACCGTGGGGATTACGGCACCTGTTACGAGCTGGACCCCTGAGGTTACCCCTTTTACAGTTACGTTCATTAACTGAACGGCCGACGACACCAAGATGGAAGTCGCTGTCGGGGTCGGGACAACGGTCGTAGAGGTGCTGCCGGCCGAGACGGTGCCGAGCAGCGTTAGCGTATGGCCAATACCCCCGCCAGCAACTGTGGTGCTCATGCCGCCTCGCTGAAAGACTCGACGCTATCTCTATCGCTAACGCGTGACGGGCCGTTATGGAGGTTGCCGCAGCCCGCGCGGTCGAGGGCCTGACTTTCGCTCTGTCGGTTCTTCGCGGCGGCTCCTCCATCCCCCGTCTTGCCTCTGCGGTCAGCCGAAGCCCTTCGCTGTTGCTGGTCCATGCGGCCCTCTTTCGGGACATTCTCTTTGTCACTGCTCGGTTGACAAACCGCTGAACTGCTGCCCCACCAGGAATGGCGTTCACGGCCATCTGAACCACGTTCCCCATGGCGTTCTGACCGCCAACGAAGACAAGCGCGGTCCTGGTCAGTATAACGAGCCAAATTCTTCGCCGCGCCGGTGGGCCAAGGCGGTCCTCCCGGTGAGCCCGCGCCGCCCGGGCCGTGGGCGCCTTCATTCCCGGTGGCCCAGAACGGCGCGGTGCCAACCGAGCAGTATGCCGCCTGGCTAGCCATCCCACCCCTGGAGGTCGATCGCCGACACGGATCGGACCAGCACGGTCCTCGTGACGAGCGCTACTCTCCGGGTGATGCGGCAACAGGGTTGAGGCGTCACGGCCACCCACCGAACCGCGATAGAGACCGAAGACAAAGGAGCGATCCGTGCCCGCCCACGAAGTCCTTTTCGCCGTGTTTACCAAGCCTTGGCCCCAAGATTCGATCGAGGAGCTCGCCGACCGCGTCCTGGACCTGGGTTTCGATGGGGCGGAAATCCCGGTCCGGCCAGGATTTCAGGTCGCGCCGGAGAACGCGGAGAAGCAACTCCCGGAACTGGTCGACCAATTCGCGGCCCGGCAGCTGAGTGTTGTGAGCATCGCCAGCACCCTCCAAGAACCGGTTTTCGCCGCTTGTGCCGCGGCGGGCGTGACGGTCATCCGGGTAATGGCACCTATCAAGCGGGGCTGCTACGTCGAGTCCGAGGCCGCCCTGCGGCGCCAACTGGCTGAAGCCGTACCGCTGTGCGAACGCTATGGAGTGCGAGTCGGGGTCCAGCAGCACTACGGGGACCACGTCACTGACGCGGTCGGTCTCCGCTCCCTCCTCGACGGTCTCGACACTCGCTGGGTGGGGGCGATATGGGACGCAGCCCACGACGCCCTCGCCGGAGTCGCGCCTGAGAGCGGGCTCGATGTCGTGTGGGACCGGCTCGTAATGGTGAACCTGAAGAACGCTTTCTATATCCGCACCAACGGGCCCGAAGCCGAGTCGGCGGAGTGGAACCGGTACTTCACCAGTGGCCCCCAGGGACTGGCGTCGTGGCCGCGAGTGGCGGCCGAGTTGCTGCGGCGAGAGTACCGGGGGGCGGTGTGCCTCACGGCTGAGTACACGGATGAAGAGGCTGTGGACTTGCTCTGCCGTGAGGACTTGGCCTACGCCAGAGGTCTATTCGCGTGAGCGCCCGCTCAGCCGGCTTGCTGGGGAAGGTGGCGCTCGTAAGCGGGGGCGCCGTCGGGATCGGGCGGGCCGTGGCCGTAGCCCTATCGGGCGGGAGCCGACTCCGGGCCTCACTGGCCCACATGAACGACGGAGCCAGGATCGTGCTGATCTCCTCGATGACGGCGCACACGGGCGGCTCGGGCGGGGCGGGGCGTACGCCGCGGCCAAAGCCGGGATCATCGGCTTGACCCGCGCTCTAGCCAAGGAGCTGGCGCCGCGCCGGATCGCCGTCAACGCCGTCGCACCCGGGCTCATCCTGGGGACGCCGTTCCACGAGCAGTTCACCGCGTCAGAGGCGCAGGAAGCGACCATCGCTCGGTTGCCTGTGGGGCGGGCCGGCTGGCCTGCGGATGTGGCTTCTCTGGTCACTTACCTTGCGGTTGAAGCTACGGACTTCCTCACTGGCGAGGTCTTCAACTTGAGCGGCGGCCAGGAGCTGACGTGAGACATGTCGAGCCTGTCTCTATAAGCGAGGCCCACAACAGAGAGCAGAAGAAGAGTTGGAACAGATAAGAGTGTGCACGATAGGCGCAGGTCAGATGGCGAACCGGCGCCATTACCCGTCGCTGGCGTCGTTCGAGGACGTCGAGATCGTCGCCGCCTGCGACATCGACAAATTCAGGCTCCATGAGACGTCGGAGCGCTGGGGGATCCGCCAGACCTTTGTGGACTATCGCGAGATGGTCCAGTCCGTGCAACCAGATGCGGTTTACGCCATCGGTCAGCCTCATCTGATGTACGACATCTGGCTGTGGTGCCTGAGCCAGGGTTGCAATCTCTTCATCGAAAAGCCAATGGGGCTCACGCTCCACCAGGCGCGCCTACTGGCCCACCTCGCGGCCGAGCAGGGCGCCGTCACCCAGGTCAGCCACCAGCGAAGGTCGAGCCCGCTGCTTCAGATGGGGTACCGCGAGTGCAGAGCGCGGGGGCCGATCACCCACGCGGTCTGCGAGTTCTACAAGTGCGCGCCCGAGGCGATGCTCGGCGCCCGGGACCACATGATGGACGACGGCGTACACGCCATCGATACGTTGCGATGGATGTGCGGCGGAGAGGTCGTCGGCGTCGAAAGCCGATGCCGCCGTATCGGCGTTCCCGACATCAATTGGATCGGGGCGACGCTCTATTTCGACAACGGGTCAGTCGGTTATCTGCTGAACAGCTGGGTGAGCGGACGGCGTGTGTTCCGGGTCGAGATGCACGCACCGCGTATCTCCGTCGACGCCGAAGTCGAAGGCACTGCCTGGGTCTACGCCGATGGGGATTACGAAGGAAAGCGCTTCGACGCAAAGGAGGTCGCTGGAAGCGACGAGCTCTTCGTCTACGGGGGGTTCCAGGCCAAGCACCGAGAGTTCATCGATGTGCTCGAGGGCCGGGCCGAGCGCACGAGCTCTCCGTTCAGCGACGTCGTGAAAACGATGGAGGTGGCCGAGACAATCCTGGCCCAGGCGCTGCTCCAAGAGAAGTCCTTCACGCCGACGCCGCCGCCCGGCGGGGCGCTCTGAAAGTAGGGTCGTTCGGTGGCCACTTCTGATACGCATCAGAAGGCGACGCCGCGGGTGACGACCACCTGGGTCGGGACGTCGGCGAACCCATCCACGACGCTCGTGCTCGAGTTGCGCCGGCGCAAGCTGGCGACAGACGACCAGGGGCGGCGAGCGTGGGTCGACGAGGCCCCGATGGAGCGGGTGCCGGCCTCCGCGGCGGCTGTACTGGTGTGCGACGTATGGGACCGCCATTGGTCGAGGGGCGCAGCTCTTCGCGTCGAAGAACTGGCGCCGCGCATCGATTCCTTTTGCAGACACATGCGTGGGGCCGGAGCCCTCGTCGTGCACGCGCCATCGGACACGATGGGTGCCTACGCCGAAAGTGCGGCGCGTGCTCGCATTGCCGGGTCCGGCCCCGTCCCGGCGCCGACGGCGATTGACCTGCCACCACTACCGGTGTCCTGTGACGACGGCGGTTCTGACACCGTCGACGACTTCGCTCCGAACACCGCCGTGTGGGCACGCCAACACGCTGCTATCCACATCGACGAGGACCGCGACGTGATCACGGATGACGGCTCGGAGCTAGCTGCTTATCTGTCCGGGCACGGGAGGTCCGTGGTACTCGTGACTGGGGTTCACACCAATCTCTGTGTGCTGCACCGTTCGTTCGGGCTGGTTTCGCTCCTCGGTTACGGCTTCTCGCCTGTCCTCGTCGCGGACTTGACAGATGCCATGTACGACCCCGCCGACCCGCCGTACGTCGAGCACGACGCCGGGACCGACCTGATCATCCGCTACATCGAGGCGTTTGTCGCTCCCAGCACCCGCAGCGACCGCATTGTGTTGCTATAGCTCAGCTCGCCCGGCCCGCGTGACGTTGTATGAGTCGAACCGGTAGTAGTGCCTAACCCCCTTTATGTGGCTAATAATCTGTAGTAGTGGTTAAGTGGCCCGATATCCTCAGGGTTGTAAACAGGGTTGTTCACAAGTAAGACACAGGCTTCGACCTCTTAGGGCCTTGCCCTTTTGGGAGACAACTGCGATACTCAGTCTCGTGACCCCAGAAGGGCTGCGCCTTGAGCGAAGGGGAGGGCGCTGGGACTTCGCCGGGCCGGAGGCCGAGCGGTTCGGCTTGCTGGCTTCCTACCTGGCGTACCTGGTCGACAGGGCCTACTCGCCACGGACGGTCGAGGCGTATGCCTTCGACTTGTTGACATTTGCTCGCTTTTTAGTGGTCGAAGACGTCGCGCTAGAGACCGTCACCACCGATGTGGTGGTCCGCTACCTAGCGGCGTGCCACAACGCACCTGTGCGGGGGAGGCCGGGAGGCAACATCTACTCCATCCGCGACGGGCGCAATGCCGGTTACGCCCCAACGACGGTCAACCGGCGGCTGGCCGCTATCTCGGGCTTCTTCGGCTATCGGGAAATGCTCGACCCCGACACCAGGAGCCCGGTGCCTCGAGGCAGGGAGGCCCGCAGGGCTGCTAGAGGTGAGCGCTTGGGCGAGCTCGGCCATCTCGGTCGTCCACGCCCGCGTTCGCGTCTGCGCTTGCGCGAGCCGCGCCGGTTGCCTCGGGCGCTCGACCGTGACGAGCTGCGAGGCCTGATCGGGAGCTTCCGCACGCACCGCGACCGCGCCATCGCCGGGCTTATGGTGTTCAGTGGGCTCCGCTCAGCAGAGGTGCTCGGGCTCGGGGTCCGTGACGTCGACATCGGCCGGGGTTGGGCCCGGGTGATCGGCAAGGGCAACAAGGAGCGGCGGGTCCCGGTCGACCCCGACGTCGCCTCGCTCGTCCAGACCTACCTCCTGGCTGAGCGCCCCGAGACATCTTCTATCGCACTGTTCGTCGTGGCCAAGGGCCCTCACCGGGGCGAGCCGCTGACGCCAGCCGGGCTGCGGACAGTTTTCCGCTACCACCGGGCCAAAGCTGGTGTCCCTGCCGGGCACCCCCACGCCCTCCGGCACAGTTTCGGCACCGCCCTGGCCGAGGCGGGCGTGGACCTGGCCGTGATCCAGGCACTGATGGGCCATGACCACGTGGACTCCGCCGCGGCCTACATCCATCTCGCCCCCACCCATCTGCGCTCCGCCTATGACGCTGCCCGCGCTCGCCAACGAGCCCAGTCCTGAGCCCGACCTCGTCGGCCCGTTCTCGGCCTGGCTGGCCGAGCGAGGGTGCACCGGCGAGACATATGCCAAGTCCGCCCGGCGGTTCTTCGCCCGCTGGCCCGACCCTCGTGCCTGGGCGGCGCAGCCCCTCTGCGACCGCCTAAAGCTGGACCCCAACCTGCGGGTGGTCCTCAACTGGCTGGTCATCTGCCACGACCTGCACCCCGGCTACGACTGGCTAGTCGCAACCACCCCATACACGTGCTGGCAGGAGCTTCCCACCACCCGGCACTGGCCAGACGTGGAACGCTTCTTGGCAACCGCGGTCAACCTCGGTTACGCCGAACGGACGAGGACCACCGCCGCCTGCAGGGTGCTCATGCGCCTGCTGCTACAGACCGGCGGGCCGCTGTCCGCTATCACCGAGGAAGACATCGAAGAACTTGAGCGAGCAGCCCGCGAACGGTTGGACTGGCGCTCGTTCAGCGCAAGCCTCCACGCCACCCGGGCCGTCCTTTACCACCTCGGCGTCCTCGACCGCTCCCCTGACGAACCGCCCCCGCCAGGCCCGGTCGAGTGGCGTTTTGCCACAAGCCCCGCCGGCTTGCGAAGCGGCTTCCTCGATTATCTCGTGCGCCTGGGCGGGATCGTTTCTCCCGGACGAGCCGAGAAGGTGGCCCGGCACCTCGCCGCCTTCGGAGAACACCTCGCGGCGACCGAGCCGGGCATGGCGAGCTTCGCTGGTCTCGACCGTCGCCGCCACATCGAGCCGTTCTTGAACAAAGTCGCCATCGCAACGCGCCAGGACAACGGCGAGGCCGTGTCGATCGGCGAGCGCCGCCAGCGCATAAGCGCAGTGGGCCGCTTCCTCACCGACATCGCCGAGTGGGGATGGCCCGACGCGCCGGCCCGGCGGCTCATCTTCCCCCGGGACATGCCCAGAGAGCCCCGACCGCTGCCCCGCTACATCCCCCTCGACGCGGACCGACGGCTGCAAGCAGAACTCGAAGCCTCGCCCAACCGCCTCCTCGCCGACGGCCTTCTGCTAGTGCGTGCCACGGGGATCCGCATCGGCGAACTGTTGACCCTGGAGCTCGACTGTGTGCACGAGGTACCCGGGCTCGGGGCGTGGCTGAAGGTGCCCCTCGGCAAGTTCGATGCAGAGCGGATGGTCCCCCTCGACGAAGAAACCGTCGTCATCGTCGACCGCCTCGTGGCCCAGAGAGGCCCGCAGCGAGCGCTCCGCCACCCGCGCAACGGCCGGATGGTCGACTTCTTGATGGTCCACTACGGGCGCCGGATCTCAGACCATGCGATGCGAGCCGAACTGCGCCGCGCTGCGGCCGAGGCTGGCCTGGACGGAGCGACCCCCCATCAGCTGAGGCACACCTATGCCACAGCACTCGTGAACGCCGGGGTCTCATTGCAACACCTGATGGTGTTGTTAGGCCACCAGTCAGCCGAAATGTCCTTGCGTTACGGGCGTCTCTTCGACGCCACCGTGCGCGAAAGCTACGAGCGGGCGCTCGTTCTCGCCAAGTCCCGCCTCGGCCCGCTGCTCCCCCCAAGCCGCCCCCGTCCAGCTCAACACCGACTGGCGCTCGGCACCGCTCATCAAGGCCCGTCTCGCGGGTGGCTACTGCTTGCGGACCGCCGCCCAGGGCTCGTGCGCCTACGCGAATATTTGCGAGTTTTGCCCGAACTTCCGCAGCGACGCAGGGTTCCTGGCAGTCATTGGCGCTCAGCGCGCCGATGCCGACGCGCTGGCCGCCGACGCGGAAACAAGAGGTTGGGGCGAAGAAGCCGCACGGCACCGCCGCCTCGTCGAGCGCCTCGACCTGCTCATGGCACGAGCCCAGGCCGGGTGACCGACGAGCGGCCGGCCCGAGTGGAAAAGGCCTGCACTGACCTGTCCGCCAACGGCGAGGAGGTCACCTTCGATGCCGTTGCCGCTCGAACCGGGATCGGCCGGGCCACCCTGTATCGCCGCCCGGAGCTCCATGCGCATCGTGGCCGAGCACCGCCACCAAGGCAAAGAGGCCCTCACTCTCACCGGTCTTGCCGTCCAGCTCGACCAGCTCCGCCACTCCCTCGAAGCCGTCGCTGCCAAAGTCCGCCATCACGAAGAGCTTCTCCGCAAGCTCAGCCGCTCAGTGTCGAAACGGGCCCAGTGATTATTTTTTTCCACAGGAAAGGCGGAGCCTGCCCAATTATTAGCCACATAACCGGTGGCGTTGCGGACTGCGTGTTTGTGCCCAGAATCGAGTGGGCGCGGAGGGACTTTGAATACTCCGGACCCTAATTTCTACCGACCTTGTAGCAATATGTATTGCCTGGTAGAGGGTCACTTCTAGTTTACCGATGGAGACCGTTGAAGCCCTTTGGGGACCATTATTTCGTGTCCTCTTGTGGCCTACGTGTGGCCTACGCCGTTGATTATGGGACCGTTTATCCGCGCCATGAGCTCGCGTTTATTGAAGAAAATTTACGGGTGATTTGACCGCGCATGACGTCACGCGCAATTTTCTCACTTTGAGTGGTTCTGGCCAGTCTTTCAGGCCGCTGGTTCGGTCCCGCTCTTGCCAAGATGGACGGGTACCCGCCGGTCTTCCTCGTCGAAGACCGCCACCAGCTCCAGCCGCGCCCCGAGCGCCTCAAGGTATTGGCGGAGGGTGGAAACCCGCACATCCTCCGCGTTCTCCAGTTTGGAGATGGCACCCTGGGTCACCTCGAGGCGTCCAGCTAGCTCCGCCTGGCTGAGTGCTTCGGCGTGACGCAACTCGTACAAGCGAATCTCCTCGAGCGTTTCGGCACGCTTCGATGCCAGCCGCTCGCTGGCCCCGGGACGGGCCAAAACTTCTTCGGAGAGCTTTGAGAACTTCGAATGCGGCATCAGATCAAGCCCTTCCTCACGCAACTCGCCCAGGTACGTGTCGTAGAGGTCGTCTGCCAACGGGACAGCCCAGAGGTACCAGTCATCCCACTCCCCGCTCTTGTCCCCGCCGAGCAGCAAGATCACCTGACGCCGCGGGTCGAACATAAAGAGGACGCGGAGCGCCCCGTCCTTGGCCGCCCTCAGCTCTTTCATGTTGTGGTGCCTGGAACCCTGGATGCGGTCCACCACCGGCCGCCCTAGACCCGGACCATGCTCGGCCAGCAGCAGTACCCGGTCCGTTACCGAGTCTTGCTGGTCGGCGGTCAGTTCGTCCCACCAGTCCCGGAACTGGTCCGTGATCTCGACCTCCCATGCTGCCATTATTACTCATTCCTCATTATGAGTGAAAGCTCATATGACGAACTTGCCAGCGGCCAACGGAATAGCCCTTTACACATGTCGACCGCCACGAGCCCGCCTATCCGGGAGATCCATGATCCGGTGTCCGGGCGCTGAGCCGCCTGTACTTCTCGTCCCCAGGGCAGCTTGGCGACGACGGTCCAAACGCTGTGTGAGTTCCTCCTGGGCTCCCTCGAACAGGTGCCCGTACACCCGTAGGGTCACGCTGGTCCGTGTGGCCCATCCGTTGGGCGACCGCCAGGACGTTGGCACCGTCGTCTGAACTGGCTCGCGTGGGTGTGCCTGATGTCATAAGTGCGGAAGTTTTCCGGCAGGCCCGCAGCCCGCAAAGCGGGACGGACGACCTTGGCCCGGAACGTGTCACGGCTGATCGCCCTTCCTTGTTTGTTGAGGATTAACGGGTCGTCGCGTTGGATACCGGGGCGCTGCGCGAGACCAGCGGCCAGCTCCTCGCACAGCCACCGTGGGATCGGGATACTCCTTTGCCCTGCGTCAGATTTGACCGGTCCCGCAACGTACTCCCAAGTGCCTCCATCGAAGCCAGGGACCGGGGCCCAGGTACGCCGCACGTGGATGACAGCACGTACGAAGTCAGCGTCGTCCACCCTCAGGCCGCACAGCTCGGCCGGCCGCATACCGGTGAATATAAGGAGCCACATCGCCGGCTTGTAATGGTCGCTCGTGTTCTCTACCAGCGATGCTGCCTCTTCCATAGTGAGCATCGGGACTTCTTGCACACGACGGTGCGGGGCCCGGAGCGCGTGGCCCGCCGCTGGGTTGTCCTTCCGGGCGCTAGCCCTTACTGCGCACTTCATTATCAGCGAAAGGACGCTCACCATCTGGCGGACCTGCTTCCGCCCGTGCCCTGACCGCCGTTTCATTGCGATAAAGGCGTCGACGTCGAGGTAGTCGATTGCTCCTAGGCGTGCGGCACCGAAGTAGGGCAGCACATGGTTTTTGAGGAGCAGCCAATAGCCCCGTCTCGTATTCGGACGCAACTTGGCTGTGGTAGCCCACCACGCTTCAGCCCAGTCGTTGAACGAGGTGCGCCGCAGGGCTGGGTCGACCCACTCGCCTCGCTGCAGATCGGTCCCGCTTGCCTCCAGGAACCGCTCCGCATCGAATCGCCGGACAAAACTGCGAGACCTTTGCCGTCCGTTGGCGTCCCGGTAGCGGGCTCGCCAGGTGACCTGGCCCAGTTTCCCGTCAGGCAGCTGTTGTCGCCTCTTCTCGACTGATCCCACAGTCCCTCCTTACTTCGTGGCTGGACGGAACGGATGCCGAAGCTCGGCTCCCTCAGCCTCTTGTCTGCAGCCTTCGGTGCAAACTCTGGTAGGGGACGCCCGCAGCGGTCCCGACACGGCGCCAGCTGCAGCCGGCGTCCCGCGCTGTCCTCACAGCGTCCACGAACCGAGCCTGCGCCCTGACGACAAGTTTCGCAGCTTCGGAGACTGCCTGCAGTGACCCTTCGACCGAGACCGTTCTTGAAGTCTCAAGGTGGCACAAGGCGAAACCCACCGGGTCTTCCGAGGTGCCGTCGAACAGGGTCATAACCTCAGGCTGTCACCCTGTGCCCTGGTCGGGACAGGGCCTGGGTCACCTCGCAGCGGGCCGTAGTCAGCTCCGTCGACCTGGCGGCCGGCTCGTTGGTCGCTGTAACGCCCGAAGGGACCGAGCTGCACATGGACCCAGGCGACACCGGGGCCGACAAGTTAGCCCACGCCTACAGCGTCACCGCTCACCGGTCCCAGGGCCAGACCGTGGACGTCACCCACGCCTTGGAGGATGGCGGGGGCCGGGAGCTGGCCTACGTGGCCATGAGCAGGGCCAGAGGTGAGAGCCACGTGCACGTGGTCGCTCCTGACATCCGTCATGCCGCCCGCCGCCTGGCCTGGGCCTGGGGTCAGGAAAGGCGGCAGCACTGGGCCAATACCCAGTCACCGGAGGAGCGCCTGGTCCGCCTGTACCACGAGCGCCAGGAGCTGCGCGCTTCGCTCCCTCCGGACCGGTCGGCCGACCTCGACCAGGCGCGGCGCCAGCTGCGTACGGTCGAGCAGGACACCGCCGACCTGCACGCCGGCATTGGCCGTTGGACTGGCACGGCTCCGGGCGAGGCTGCCCGCAACCTCCGCCAAGCGGCGCTCGGCTACCAGCGAGCCACGGAGGACCTCGAAGCCGAGGGCCTTGGGCCATGGGGCCGGCACAAGGCCCGCCGTCAGCAGAGAGAGGCTACGGTTCGTTTCGACCAGGCCAAGCAGGGCTGGGAGCAGCTCGGCCAACCCTACGCCGACCAGCTGGAGACGGCCCGGGGCCAGCTCACCGGCCAGGCGGCGGAGTTCCGGCAGGCCCAACAGGCCCGCGAGGCCTTCCTGGCCAAGCACCCCGACGTCCCTCATCGTCTGGCCGAACTCGGCCGGGCCATCGAGCACGAACAGGAGGTTCAACGGGGCAGATCTACAGGCGCGTACTGCAACGAGAGCAGGCTCGCCACCTACGCATTTGGCGCGCGCCGGACACCGGCCGGGGGATCGAAATGTGATGCTCAACGCGCAGTGTTGCGCGTCGGGTCCACGCCGGCACGAAGGGGACGACCCCAGTCAATCGATTCCTGGGCGCGACTTCCTCGATGGATGCCCCACCAAAGTACGAGCGACCATGCGGGCCGCGCTCGTCGCGGTGGCGACAAGTCCACCAAAGCGATTTGCGGGCGGCGGCTACTGGGAGGCGATGAAGGGAGATATGACCGGCTGGTTCGAGGTCCGTGTCAATGGGCCAAAGCGGCACCATTACCGGCTCTTCTGCCGACTTGATTACGACGCTGTTGGTCGGGACAAGCCCCTACTGGTCATGATCACCGGGAGGGACAAGCCGTTCCGAACAGAACTGAATGCCGCCGATTACGCCGCCGTTCGGGCTCTCGGGGAGGAGTACCTCGCCCGGAACCCTCGTTCAATCGTCTAGGAGCCTGCTGAAGTAGGCACGGCGCAGACGGCCCAACACGACTTTCTCACCCGGCGGGGGCGCCTTTGGGGCCTTTCTCCCTGGTTGCCTCGTTGACTTCTCTGCTGCCTCGCCCTTTTCGCCCCATTCTGCTGGGCTTTTTGGCCCTTTTGGGGCGGCTGGGGGGTCGAAGGAGCGGGCACGGGCAAAAGTGGGAGGGGCGCTGAAGTAGCGCCCCGTCAAGGCCCGGCGGCCCACGCTGCCCCGTTCCAGTGGACGCCGAGCACGTGGAGGCGGGCGAGGTTGATGGCGGCTGCCCGGGCGACGACGTCGGTGGTCACCCGGGCTACGCCGCGGGCGCGGGCCTTACGCCCGCCCCAGGCCGTACGGACCAGGTGCCCGGTAGGGTCGACCATGCGGCGAGGTGCCAGCTTGCGATGGTCCTTTTCCGCATGGTCTCCCTCCGAACCCGCCGTGCCAGTTTCCCAGCAGCGGGCTCTCCGGTGATTGTCCGGTCACGAGACAGCTTGTCCGTGGATCAGGTCGTGGCAGTCGCCGCAGGCCACGAGGGACTTGCGGCGGCGCTTGGCCATGACCTGTGCCCAGTGGGGTGGTTGCTGGCCAAGCCGGTTGAGATCGGCGAGTTGGCGGACATGGTGAACTTCGATGTTGTCCGTTTGCCCGCAGAGCTCGCATCTGCCCACCAGGAGCCGTCGAACCAGTTCCTTGGGTGGGTAGATCGGCCCGGTCATGAGGCGGTCGGTGATGATCGCCTTCTTCTGCCGCTTGAGGGGAATACCTCCGAACCTGGCCACCAGGGGTTGCTTGCCGACACGAGCGACGCTGGCTTCGAAGCACGTTCGAGGCCCATGCGATGTGTCGATCTTGGCCTTGTAGCGGGCCGCCATCTTCGACACCGACGAGCGGTGCTTGCTGGCCAGGGTCTTGAGCATGGAGGTCTCCATGACCCATCGCAGCCGGTGGAGTCGGAAAACATCACCGGCGAGCAAGTAGTACTGGGCGAGGCCCCGATACTCGGCCCCGAACTGGCCGACGATGTTGTAGTCAGACTCGCTGACCATCGTGGTTCGGTGGCCAGGCTTGCCGCCTGAGAGATAGGGGGCGCTCTTGGCCTTGATCACGGACGCAGGAACGTGCAGCACGATGGTCCCGTTGAGCGAACGGCGGTTGCGTCGATCACTCGGCGAGGGACGTCTCGTTCTGCGGTTGCTCGCTGCGACTCGGATCTCGTAGCCGAGGAACCTGGCCCGCTGGCTGCGGGCATGGGTGATCAAGGTTTTGGTAGGTGACAGCTCCAGCTTGAGTTCATCACGCAGGAACGCCGCCAAGCGCGCCTTGATCTCCTCGGCTTCGGCTTTCGGTCCGGCGAAGCCAAACAAGATGTCATCGGCGTATCGGCAATAGCGCAGCCTCCGATAGCCCGGATCGGAGGGATCCTGGCTGGGGAGACTGTGCAGCCGCTTGTAGAGCGACCGCACCTGAGCGACACGATCGCCCTTCTTGCGGGCTTGACCTATCGCCCATTTCACCTTGCGGTACTCCGGGTTGTAGGCCCGGAGCCGACCTCGGGTGTATTCCGGGATGAGAACCGTCTCGACGAAGACGTCCAGCTTGTGCAGGTAGATGTTGGACAGCACGGGCGAGGCAACCCCGCCTTGCGGAACGCCGCTGAGCGTGGCACCCCATGTCCAGTCCTCCAAATACCCGGCCTGGCACATGTTACGAACGAGTTGCAGGAACCGGTTGTCGTGGATCTTCTCACCGAGGATCTGGAGCAAGACCTGATGGTCGAAACTCCCGAAACAGTCTGCGAGATCGCCCTCGATAAACCATGTCGTCCCGGTCCAGGTGTTCGCCACCTCCCGCAAAGCGGTGTGGCAGCCCCGGCCGGGGCGAAAACCGTGGGAGTGGTCGGAGAACGTCGGCTCGTAATACGCCTCCAACAACAGGCGGACTACTTCGCCGACCAGCTTGTCCGACCAGGTCGGCAGGCCCAACGGGCGTAGTTTCCCCGACTTCTTGGGGATGTACACCCGCCGAACAGGGGCGAACCGGTAGCGCTCGTGGCGCATCGCATCGATGATGCGACCGATCCTCCCCATGGACATGCCGTCCACGGTCTCCTGCGTGGCCCCAGGGGTCATCGCCCCCTTGTTCGCGTAAATGCGACCATAGGCCAGCAGATACAACTGCGGGTTGGACATCTGTCGATACAGCTCATCAAGCGGCAGACCACGCCTGCCACGTTCACGTAGGACAGCCAACACCGCTTCGGCGCTCTGCATTACGCATACCTCACGGCAATCGAATGTCCGGTCACCTGGCCCCCTTCGCCCTGTGGACGGCTCTCCCGTCCTCCTTGGTCGGGCGTAACTCCGACGACTACTACGAGACCTCCGTCGCCAATAGGACTCGCGTCCCGTAGGCGATCCCACGTTCGTCCCGGTTGCATGTAACAGCGTGAGGTAGGCGTCCCACTCATCTCCTTGAATGCCCTCACTGGGCATCGCTCCGTGCTCCGAAGGTTGCGACAGCGCAAGATCGATACCGTCGCAGAGCAAGGCGCCGGTTTCAGACGTCGTTCCGGCGGATGTGAACTTTCATCTTCTGGAGATTGGGCTTCAAGCAATCCAGCCTTCGCCATGTCACGCGGGTCCCCCACAGCACCGTTCCGAACGTCTAGGCACGACCTGTGGTTTCCTGGCATGCTGTTGTCCCCTTTCCCTTTCGGGTCCAGGTCAGCCATCGGACCCAGGAACCTCCCTTCGAGTTCCTCCCGGCTCTGTCGGGGATACAACCAGGCGCCTCGTGGCGCACATCTTGCGTTCTACTTTCGGCCGGGTGGCCTTGTAGGCGTGCTGCCACTCTGGGGTTGCCTGGGCGGCTTTGTGGGCCTGGAGCACCTCCTCGTGACGATGGAGCGTGACGATGCGGCCAGAACTGTTGGTGGTGCAACGTGCCGCCAGGGGGCAGGTGGCACAAGCCTGGCCGAAGCTGGCAATGCCGCTGCCGTCGGCTAAGAACCGGACGCTTGCCGTCTGGCCGGCCGGGCAGGCCACGGTGCCGGCGCTTGGGTCAATGATGAAATTGTCCTTGGTGAACAAGCCGTCTTTGTTGACAGCCGGTGGCACCTTGGCCATCACCTCGAAGCCCTGGCCTTCCAGGCGCTCGAGCGTCTCGCCGTCTGCGTAGGCGGAATCACCAAAAATCGCCGGCTTTTCGGCCAGTTCGGCCACCGGGGACAACAGCTCGTCCAGCGGGGCGCGGTCGGCCACGTTGCCGGCGGTGACGCTTACCTCGTCGACCTGCTCGGAGTCAGGGTCTATACAAACGTGAGCTTTGTAACCGTCGAAATGGCGGTCGTGGGACTTGTGGCCGTGACGGGTCTCGGGGTCAACGGTCGAAATGGTGCGGTCTTTGGCCACTTTCTTGGCGATGGCGAAGGTGCCGTCTTCTTTTTGCTCTACGTCTTGGCCGGCCACTAGCGCCAGCAGCTCGACGGCCTCGGCCACAGCACTGTCTAGTTGCCCGCCTTCCAAGGCGGCGAGCGCCGCCTTGGCGTCTTTGACCAAGGCGTCGACCAGGGCGTCGCGGGCAGCGGGGTCGTCCCAGTCGCACGGCGGCTTGCCCGGGGAGCGGTAGTCGTCGTCGCGGCGAGCGCACGGCGCAGCTTCTTTTCGAGCTTCCGCGCCCTCCAACAGGCGCAGCAGCTTGCGGACCGCGGAGCGCAGCTGGGTGACGGTGTCCTCGGTGGCGACGGCGTCATATACGGCGGTCGAGTCGACCACTCTCGCTCTGTCTTTCATCACCCCCGCCTGTTTGGCTGCTTTCCTGGTGTCCTCGAACAGCCGCTTGGGCCGGGCCGAGGACCGTAACCGGTTGCGCATGCCGACCAGGAGGGTGGGGTGGAAGGCCTCATACCCGGTGTGCACGCCGGCGGCGGCCTGCCAGGCCAGGTCACGTCCCAGCCGGTCGGTGGCTTCCCGGTCCGAGAGGCCGGGTCTATGGACTCAGCTTTCTGCGAGTAGATGCGGGCCACCTCAACACTGTCTCCCTCCCGGCGGTATGGGGCAGCCCAGCCATCCGGTACTACGATCGAGTCGTGAGCCTCGAGTGAGAGCCCGTATCGCGGGTGCTGACGGAAGGAGCGCACAGCAACTGTGCCGAGTGAACAGGTGCTGCGTTGGGCCGCCAGCGCTGTCGACGGGACGTCGGTGGTTTCCACCGAGAGCCTAGGTCGCGGCGGCCACCGCGCTTCTGGCACGTTCCGCCTGAGAATCGAAGGACCGGTGGCCCGGGCCACGGACGTGATCTTGAAGGTCCCCGTCCCGGGCTGGATCCGCGACGTGTGGGTGATCACGAACGCGCTCGCCCTTCAGCTGGCCGAGACCCATGGCCTGGCCGCGCCGCGGCTGATCGCCGCCGATCTCGACGGGAGGGCGAGCGGAACCGTCGCCACCCTGGAGACCTTCCTGTCCGGCAGCGCCGATCTCCCGCCGACGGCTTCGGTCGCCCGGCTCCGGGAAGCGGGAGCCGCCCTTGCCAAGGTCCACGCCTTCAGCATGGAGCCGCAGGCCCACCTGCCGCACCGCCCCCGGCCGTGCGCCGTCGACGACCGCGCCGCCGAACGCCGGCGGGGCCTGATGCCGACCACACCTTTACTGCAGCAGGCCGACGAGCGCGTCAGGTCGCACGGTGTGCCCGCAGCCGCGTTGGTGTTCGTGCATGGCGACGTCTGGGGCGGCAACATGCTGTGGGAGGGCGACCGTTGCGTCGCGCTGATCGACTGGAACACAGCCGGGGCCGGTGATCCGGGGGTCGATCTCGGCAGCCTGCGGATGCAGATGGCCCTTCAGTACGGCCAGGACGCGCCGGCCCACGTGTTGGAAGGCTGGCAGCGACAGGCCGGTCGGGCGGCAACCTCTGTGCCCTACTGGGATGCCGTCGCCGCGCTCAACACGCCGACCGTGATGCAAGCCTCGCCGGGGTTCGCCGACGACGGTAGCCCCCTGGACGCTGGGGCCGTCACCGAACGCCGCGACGCGTTCCTCCGCACCGCTCTCGATCAGCTTCCGGCAGCAATCAGCTGACCGCGGCGTCCGCTGCATCGCTGACACACCGAAAGCGACACCATTGCGAGACGGGTTGCACGCACGGGCGCGTCCGTCCTGAGTGATCGGGCGGCCGCTGCCGCGGAGCCGACGACGACCTCGAGCCAGAACCGACGCATGGTCTCCTACCACGCACGCATATGGACAAACGAGTGTCCCCATGGTGCCGGTAGGTGGCAGGGTTCGGGTTTGGGTCGAACGCGGTCGAGTTGCCCGCTATTCGAGGGCAAAGCGGTCAGGTGAGGCCCCCCAGCATCGGGGGATTAGCGAGCAGGTTCACGAAAACGCGCTCAGCAGCCGGGCGACCTTGCGCGAAAGACTGGGCGTCAACCGGAACTTCACGCCCCGCGGCGCAGGGGCAACTCACGCTCTCGGACAGCCTCAGCCGCGTAGGAAGCGGGGCCTTGGTGTCCTCGGCCTGCAGATAGGGGAAGTCCACAAGGATCTCCTCGGTGGACATGCACTGCGCGATGCCCACGACGGTCGCCACCGGTACTGCGCAGACCTCTTACACAGGGGACCCCGCACATCTTCTCGGGCTCAACGGTGATGCGATCAATCAGCTGCACGGCTCCGATAATGCCCCGTCCACAGCGGGCCGACCTAGGCACACCGACCGGTCTTCCCGCAACCTCCCCGATTTTGTGCAATTTTCGTGCAATGGAGGGTTCATCCGGACATGGAAAGAGGGGGCCTCCTGACCGGAAACCCCCTCTGACCTGGTCTTTCGTTTGGTGGCGGGGGAATCCGGTGAACGCTCGACCTTCGGTTACGAGGACACCGACCATTACGTCGATGCTGAGACCCGCTCGCCGAAAACCACGATTGTCGACCCCCCTCGGACGGGTAGCCCAATATTCCGGGCCAAGTTGGTCCCGGACGTGTCCCTTAAGTGCGTACCGGGGCCGTCCGCTAGAACAGAAAACTCATACGGAATACCGGGCCAACTCGGGCAACAATTCACTCCGAACGGCCGCTTAGTCCTCGCCGGCACGATGCCGTCGACCGCACATATCGGTCCTCCCGATGTTCCGCCGGGGGGTCCGCTAGCACCAGGCTTGTTCTTGCTTTGCAAGGCATAAGGTCGCTGAAGCAAGCCTCCGGCCCAACTTCCGATTGTCACGCGGCCCTCGCCGGCACGGAGGACGCTCATGAAGCACAGCGCAGCGCGGTCGCCCACGCACGTGCGCTTGGCGGGCTGCGTCGACGGGGGCTGACGGGTGTCGCCGCCGAGCTTTGGGTAGGCCCAGCTGCAGCCACCCGAACTGTCGCCTCCGTTTCTTCTCTGCGCGCTCAAAGTTGAGCCACCGAATGGCGCCTGCCGTCACCGACGCGTGATGGCCCTAACGGACCGCACCCCGGGACGTAGTCGGGCTGCCGACCTCTCTCGGCTGAACACACCACTTTCCGTGGCCGTTGGCACCCTCTGGACAAGCACGGAAATGGCGCCCGTAACGATTGCCAAACAACCTCCCGCTAGCGCCTTCTAGTGCCGGTTGACGACCGTTGTAGACCGATAAAGTCCGAATTTCTTGTGGCCTACTTGTGGCCTAGAGAGGTACTAGGACGTCCTAGCAAGCCCCTGACCAGGGAGTTTGGAGCCAAAAACGGGTGGGCGCGGAGGGACTTGAACCCTCACGGCCTTGCGGCCAATGGATTTTGAGTCCATCGTGTCTGCCATTCCACCACGCGCCCTAGCTGGACTTTTGTTCCGCTGACACGGTGCAGCGTTTGCACCGTGGCCATAGTTGTCCCGTCGTTGGTGCCGACGAGACAAGAGTTGCTATGGCAACGCAACAGGCTAGCGGGCCGATCAACGAGCCGTGGCATTCGGGAGCGCACCCGTGCCACATCGAGCGGCGCGCCCGGAACGTGGCGATCGGAGACAGGTCTTTCGGGCGTCCGCGGGCGATCATTCGGAGAGAGGTCCCGAGGGTCCGCGCCAGTAGGGAACGTGGGGGGCTGAGGCACTTATAGCTCCACTGTCGGGTAGAGCGGGAACCGGGCCAAGAGGTCGGCGCAACGTTCCCTACACGCCGCCGCTGTCTGGTCGTCGACCATGTAGCGGGCTCGTGAGGCGCCTGAGGGAGATGACGCCGGCTTGGTCGCCCTGAGGGCATTGGTGATTATGCCCGCCACCTCGTCCATTTCGCCGGGACCGAAGCCGAGGGTGGTCAGCGCCGGCGTCCCGAGGCGGACGCCCGAGGTGTACCAGGCCCCGTTGCCGTCCTTGGGGACTGAATTGCGGTTGGTCACTACCCCGCAATCGAGAAGACCGGCTTCGGCCTGACGGCCGGTAAGGCCAAAACTGGCCGCCACGTCGAGCAGCACGATGTGGTTATCCGTACCCCCGGTAACCAGTTGTACCCCACGACGGGCCAGGCCCTCGGCCAGAGCCCTGGCGTTAGCCACGATGGCAGCGGCATAAGTGGCAAAGGATGGTTGGCGCGCCTCGCTGAGAGCGACCGCTTTGGCCGCCATAACGTGTGGCAGCGGGCCGCCCAAGACCATTGGGCAACCACGGTCCACGAACTCGGCGTATTCGGAGGTGGCCAGCACCATCCCGCCCCTTGGCCCCCGGAGCGACTTGTGCGTCGTGGTTGTGACCAGGTGTGCATGGGGGACCGGGTCGAGGGCACCGGTCAAGACCTTCCCGGCGACGAGCCCGGCGAAGTGAGCCATGTCCACCACGAGGGTGGCACCCACCTCGTCGGCGATCTCACGCAGGCGGGCGAAGTCAGGGTTCCGCGGGTAGGCCGAATATCCCGCCACCAGGACCAGCGGCCTAAACTCGCGCGCCTGCGCCCGAACGGCGTCGTAATCGATCAGACCCGTTGCCGGGTCGACGCCGTAACTCGCCTGGTTGAACATCTTGCCCGAGATGTTGGGCCGGAAACCGTGGGTCAAGTGCCCGCCGGCGTCCAGCGCCATCCCGAGCATGCGCTGGTCGCCGAGCTGGTGGCGCAATTCTTGCCAATCCTGCTCGGGGAGGTCGTTGACGTGGCGGGCTCCCGCCTGTTGCAGGAACGGTTGTTCCACGCGACGGGCCAGGACGGCCCAAAAAGCAACCAGGTTGGCATCGATCCCCGAATGCGGCTGTACGTAGGCATGATCAGCACCAAACAGGGCCACAGCGTGCTCGGCCGCTATGCGCTCCACCTCGTCGACCTGCTCACATCCGGCGTACAGGCGCCGGCCCGGCACACCCTCGGCGTACTTGTCGGAAAGCCAGTTGCCCATGGCCAAGAGCACGGCCGGGGAGGCATAGTTCTCAGACGCGATCAACTTGAGCTGGCGGCGTTGGCTTGATAGTTCTGCCCCGATCAACTGCGCCACCCGTGGCTCGGCTAATGCCACCACTTCGAGGGCGGAGCGGAAGGCGGTCTGTTCGGGTACTGGCATAGCGCGTGCTCCCTTCGGACGAGTTCGTTGTTCGCCCAGGCGCACGGCTTCAGGCTGCACCTCGCAGCCGGGCCGCTCCCTGATGGTTATCCATCCAAACGCCAGTCGCGGCCCAATTGCAGATGGTACTAGTCCGTGCTCTGCCTCGCCGCCTCTTCTTGGGCGATCCTGTTATCAACGCCCAACCGCAGCTGCTTCGTGGTGGGCCTACGCGCCACCCTCTACAGCCCGCCTAACAGACGATGTCTGTGCTGGCCCAGGTGCCCGTCAGAATTCGGGAGACGACACCCCAATCAATCTGATCGGGCTGTCCGTAACTAATACACCCTTTTCCCAGGCTGAGACCCGCGAGCTCGCAGCGATGCGCTTCGAACACCGGCTGCTTCAAGATGTAGAGCGAGAGGTGGCGCGCTTGCTTGCCAAAGCTCACCTCGATTTGACCGTGGCGCGAATACGGGGCATCCCGTACATCATGCTTTCGCCGTAGCACTGCAATTGCGCGCTCCCGTCTAGTCACGCTGGAGCTAGTCCACAACAGCCGGAGTGTAAGCGGGCGGCACGTAGATCCTCTCGGGCTTGACCCGGACGATCACGCGCTCCGCGCCGGGCTCGGGCGGCGGGGTGGCGCCGCCCATATGGGTGTCGTACATCACCTGGTGGAACGAACCATCCGGGTCATCGGTGAGCTCGACAGTGCCCGAGATGGTGACATATTCGGGCCCCTCGACCGGCAAGGGGTGAACCAGCAGGTTCACGCGGGGGTCGCGCAGCATGTTGTCGGTCTTGCGCCGGCCCTTTATGGTGCTGAACAGGATGTCGTCGCCATCCCGTTTCACGAAAATGACCGAAGTCTGGGGCCGGCCGTCGGGGTTCGACGTCGCCAGGACGGAGAGATGTGGGCCAGCCAGGATCCGCTGGACCGAGTTCATTGACGCATGGTTGCTGTCTAGGTTCATGCCAGTGTTGACTCGGCCACCGACGGCTGGGAATCGCGGTGAGGACCGATTCCTTTTGACCGATTCCTTTTGACCGATTCCTTCTGACCGGCCGCTCGGTCAACAGGAGTGTGGACGTAAATAGTGTAGAGACCGCGTTCGAGGCTATGGCGGAGCCGCTGCGCCGTGAGTTGGTGGCGTTCTGCTACCGGATGACGGGCTCGGCCTACGAAGCCGAGGACCTCGTGCAGGAGACCTATCTCCGTGCCTGGCGGGCGTTTGACCGCTTCGAGCACCGATCGTCGGGGCGCACCTGGCTATACCGGATCGCGACAAACGTGTGCCTTAGCGCCCTCGGCCGCCGACCGCGACGGCCGCTGCCCTCGGGGCTCGGGCCCTCGTCGTCCGATCCCGGCGTTCCCCCGGCACCAGCCCCGACCGGCACGTCGTGGCTGCAACCGGTCCCCGACCACCTGGTCATCGACGAGCGAGCCGACCCCGCCGAGGTGGTTACCGCCCGCCAAAGTGTCCGCCTGGCGCTCGTGGCCGGGCTCCAGCTTCTCCCGCCCCGTCAGCGGGCGGCGTTGATCCTGTGCGAGGTGCTGGCTCTCCCGGCCGCTGACGCCGCCCAGCTGCTGGATGTCTCGGTGGCGGCGACAAAGAGCCTGCTGCAGCGCGCCCGCGCCCGCCTGGCAGACGTGGCCCTAAGCGACGACGAGCTGGCCGAGCCGACCGACGGCGGTGCCCGCCAGGTCCTCGATCGGTACATGCAGGCCTTCGAGCGGTCCGATATGGCCGCCCTCGAGGGCCTGCTGGCCGACGACGCCGTGCTGGAGATGACGGGGACCACAACCTGGTTTGCCGGCAAGAAGACGTGCGTGCCGTTCATCGCCGCTCAGGCCATCGGGCACCCGGGGGAGTGGCGTATGGCCCCCCTCCAAGCGAACGGTCAACTTGCCGCCGCCGCCTACCGTCGTGCCGAAGACGGCGCCTACCTCCCGTTCGCCGTGGTCGTGCTGGCCACAACCCGATCGCATCTCACCCGTATCTCCCTGTTCTCCGACCCCGACTTGTTCTCGCCGTTTGGTCTGCTAACTTCACCCTCTCGGCCATAACTCCCCAGGCAGACTGCGCCGGGACCGTGCCTCAGGAACGACTAGTGACCTCATGACCACCTTCCCCATCGCGATACATGCAATTCCTTGTCCACAATTCGTTGCAGCCCGGTAGGCTCTCGCAATGCAAGTGAGCCTGTCGTCCCGCTGCTCGAGGCAATCAGAGCTCCACAGCTGACAACGAGGTACCCCAAAGACCGCGACGACCGCGACAACCGCCCGCCTCTGCGGGCACCTGGCTCCACGACGTTCTCGGGCGGCCTCGGCGAACGAGGCGGCCAAACCTTGACCGATTAGAACACCGGCAAACGTTTGAAACAGGAGGTCCATATGCCCCGTCCGAAGCTACTTTTGGCAGCTGTTGCGTTCGTGACCGCTGCCGCCTTTAGTGCCGCACCCGCGGCGTCTGCTTCTTCACTGGTCGCGTCAACTACCACCTCAGCCCGGCCCTCTGCCTCGACGCCGACGATTGTGATCGGGTCGACCAATTTCACTGAGCAAGTAATCGTCGCCACGCTTTATTCGGACGTCCTCCAGCACGCCGGGTTCAAGACCGACCTTCGCGCCAACCTCGGCACCCGGGCGGAGGTAGAACCAGCGCTGGCCCACGGGGCGCTCGACCTTTACCCCGAGTACGCCGGGAGCCTGCTGGTCTACCTGGAGCCGAAAGACACCGCCCAAGCCACGCAGCTTTCGACTGACCTCCCGGTGCTGAAACAAGTATTGGCCGGCCAGGGCGCAACGGTCCTCAACCCCGCCCCGGCGGTCGACGTAAACGTTTTCGCGGTGACGAAGAAAACAGCCTCCCAGTACCACCTGACCACGCTCTCCAGCCTGGGACCGGTGGCGCCCAAGTTGACGTTGGGTGCCCCCACCGAGTGCCCCACGTACGCGTACTGCCTGATCGGCCTGAAAAAGGTCTACGGCCTTCACTTCAAGTCCTTCACCGGGATCGAGTCGGAGCCAACGCTGGCTTCCTATCTCGCCGCCGACAGGGTACAGGTGGCCGAGTTCTTCTCGAGCGACGGGACCGTCCTCAGCAACGGGTTCGTCCAGCTGACGGACAACAAACACCTGCAACCGGCCGACCACCTCATCCCGATAATCCGCAAATCGGTTGACACTCCGGCGGTAGCCAAGGCACTCAACAGCATGGACGCCTTGCTCACGACTGAGGCCCTCGAGAAACTGAACATCGACGTCAACGTGGACCATCAAAATGCGGCCACCGTCGCGACTAACTGGCTGAAGAGCGCGGGCCTGACTTAACGCTGGGCCGAACCGCTGGCCAAAAACCAGCCTCGCGAATAGGAACGGAGGCGGCGAATGCGTTTGACGGCGAGTGGCGACACGAAGCGCCGGGCCGGGACATGAACGCACTCGTCGCCTCCTGTTCTTCCCGAAACGAAGCTTTTCCTGTGCGCTAATGGGAGTGGTGGCTTCGGCCGGACCGATCGTGCAGTGGAGCTGGGTCTCCTCAGAGCGCTCCATGATCGTGTCCTTGCTGCTGCAACACATAGAACTGACCGTTATCGCCGTGGCCGTCGGCCTTGCTATCGCCGTGCCGCTCGGCATTTTTTCGTGGAAGGTGCCCGCATTTCGGCCGCCCCTAGTAGGGCTGACCGGAGCTATTTACGTCATCCCATCTGTCGCTCTTTTGGCGCTCTTCGCCCCGCTGACCGGTTTCTTCTCGATCACAACGGCAGAAGTCGCCCTGGTGGGCTACACGCTATTGATCCTGTTGCGGAACACCGTCGCCGGGCTCGACTCGGTCCCCGCAGACGCCCAGGACGCGGCATCGGGCATGGGCTATACGCAATTCCAACAGCTAACGAAGGTGCAACTGCCCCTCGCCCTCCCGTCAATACTGGCCGGCGTGCGGGTCGCCACCGTCACCACGATCGGGCTCGTTACCGTGACGGCTTTCATCGGCCAAGGCGGGCTGGGCCAGTTGATAATCCAGGGTTTCAGCGAAGACTTCAACACCCCGATCTTCGTCGGTCTCGTGCTGTCGGTCTTGCTGGCTGGCGCGGCCGACGCTCTGATCGTTGGGGTACAGCGGCTTAGCCTGCCGTGGCTACGAAGGCGGAGGGCGGCCAGCTAAATGAATTTCCTATCCCAAGTGGCCCAGTTCCTCACGACCGGCTCAAACTGGACCGGGGCAGACGGGTTCCTGCACCAAATTGCCAGCCAGCTCGAACTGTCAGCGGTGGCCGTGGTGGCCGCTGTAGTAGCGGGGGTAGGGCTGGGGGCGCTTCTGGGTCATAGGGGGCGGGGCGGTTTCCTGGTGCTCAACTCGGCTAACGCGGCGCGTGCCATCCCATCGTTCGCGCTCGTGACACTCATAGCCATCCAGCCGTTTATCGTGAGGCTGCAACAAGGCGGGTTCGTGGCCGCCGTCATAACCATGTTCGCACTGGCCGTACCGCCCATCTTGACCAACGCCTACGTGGGCGTCCGGGACGTGGACCCGGCCGTCCGGTCGGCGGCGGTGGCCATGGGCATGACGTCGGGGCAGCTCCTCAGGCAGGTCGAGTTGCCGTTGGCCTTGCCCGTATTGATGGCCGGGGTCAGGACCGCCGCCGTCGAAGTGGTGGCGACAGCGACTCTGGCAGCGTACGTCGGCGTCGCCGACCTGGGCTTCAATATCTTTGCCGGCCTGGACACGAGGAACAACGCCGAGACTTTCAGTGGGGCACTCTTGGTGGCCGTCCTGGCTCTACTGGTGGACGTGCTCCTGGCCACGCTGGCCCGGGCCGTGACACCAGCGGGGACCCGGGTGAGCACGCGGTGGAGCGAGGCAGCGCGGCACGGGGTTGATGTGGCGCCATGCCGGCGCCCGGGGGTGAAATAAAAGGGTGGCCATGATCAGCTTCGAGGCGGTCTCCAAGCGCTACGGCAACGGGGCGTACGCGGTGGAGAACTTCACCCTCGACGTGGACGAGGGTGAGCTGTGCGTCCTGGTCGGCCCGTCTGGTGGCGGCAAGACCACGATCCTGCGCATGGTGAACAGGATGGTGGAGCCGAGCTCGGGACGTGTGCTCGTGGCGGGACGTGACGTAGCCAAGGTCGACCGCGTCGAGTTGCGCCGGCGGACCGGCTATGTGATCCAACAAGCTGGTCTTTTCCCTCACTTGAAGGTGGCAGACAACGTGGCCTCAGTGCCCCACCTGCTCGGTTGGGACAAGGCGCGGGTACAGGCCCGGGTGACCGAGATGTTGGAACTGGTCGGCCTCGACCCGTCCGAGTTCGCCGACCGCTACCCGAACGAGCTGTCGGGCGGCCAGGCCCAGCGCGTCGGCGTCGCTCGGGCCCTTGCTGGCGACCCGCCGGTCCTGCTGATGGACGAACCGTTCGGGGCGGTAGACCCCATCGCCCGCAGCCGGCTCCAGCAGGAGTTCCTCGCGCTGCAGGAGCGGCTGCATAAGACGGTCATGTTCGTAACTCACGACGTCGACGAGGCCGTCGTAATGGGCAACCGGATCGCCGTCCTCAGCCAGGGAGGCCGTCTCCAGCAGTACGACACCCCGGCCGAGGTGCTCGGCCACCCGGCCACCGACTTCGTGGCCGACTTTATCGGGGCCGACCGCGGCCTGCGTCGTTTGGCCGTCACGCCGATCGAGGTCGGCGACGTTTACGTCCCGCCCGCCGTCCGGCCGAACACGTCGGTCGCTGAGGCGGCCGTGGCGGTGGCGGCAGCCGGGGACCACTGGGCGGCTGTGGTGGGCGACGACGGGAAGCTGCTCGGCTGGGTACAGCCCGCGGAGGTGGAGACCCGGTCGGCAGACGGCGCCGGCACTGCGGTCGGCCATTACCTGCGGCCGGTCGGGGCGAGTGTCACGCTCGGGTCAAACCTGAAGACCGCCTTCGCTGAGATGCTGCAACAGGACGCCGCCTGGCTGCCCGTCTTCGACGGGGACCGCTACCTGGGAGTGCTCACCCCCGATACCCTCCACGCCGCGTTGCGCCGCTCTATAGGTGGTGAGCCGGTTCCCGTCTAGTCCCCCGGACCATCCCGCACTATCCACTATCCGGCGCGCAGTTTCGCTCGGGCCGCCGGGGTAGTCCGGCCCGAGGCGACAGTTCGGCGTGGCATGATCGGACCGTGACCGATGGGCATTATTGGGTCTGCGGTGGTCGAGTGGCCACGCTAGTTAGCCCACTTTTGGCTTCAGAGCGCTCGGCTACCAATAAGACGCCGGCGTGAGCGTGCTCGTGACGGGGAGCTCGGGGCACCTCGGCGACGCGCTGGTCAGGGTTCTGCGCTCGCAAGGCGAAGAGGTGGTCGGCATCGACCTGCTGCCCTCCTCGAGCACCACGATCGTCGGGTCAACTGCAGACCGTGACCTGGTACGCCGGGCTATCCGGGGCGTGGGCGCGGTATTGCACACGGCGACGCTCCATAAACCTCATATCGGGACTCACGGCCGGCAAGCCTTCGTCGACACGAATATCTCGGGGACG
Source organism: uncultured Acidimicrobiaceae bacterium (assembly GCA_963807395.1). Lineage (GTDB taxonomy): Bacteria > Actinomycetota > Acidimicrobiia > Acidimicrobiales > Palsa-688 > Fen-671. The sequence goes on along the minus strand of CAWEBW010000016.1, from coordinate 639,836 downwards.
CTCAATTTGCTCGACGCCGCCGTCGAAAACGGCGTAGAAGCGTTTGTTTTCTCGAGTACAACGAGCGCCTTCGGGCGGGCTCTGACGCCTGGCGCTGGCCAGCCGGCGGCGTGGATAACCGAGGCCGTTGCCTCTCTTCCGAGGAACATTTACGGCGTGACCAAATCGGCGGCCGAAGGCCTGTGCGAGCTTTTTCACCGGGACTACGCTCTGCCTTGCGTCGTGCTCAGGGTCGCTCGTTTCTTTCCCGAGGCCGACGACAACGACGAGATCCGCCAGTCCTACGACCATCTCAATCTGAAAGTCAACGAGTTGTTGTACCGGCGTGTCGACCTGGAGGACGTAGTGACAGCGCACCAGTTGGCGCTGAAAACGGCCCCCCGGCTCGGTTTTGGCCGCTACATCGTAAGCGCCACCACGCCCTTCACCCCGGACGACCTCGGCGCTCTCGGCCACGACGCCCCTGCGCTCGTACGCCGGCTCTATCCCGACTACGAGGAAATTTATGAGCGTCTCGGATGGACGATGCTCCCGACCATCGACCGGGTGTACGTAAATGCCCGAGCCCGGCGCGACCTCGGTTGGGAGCCGGGCCACGATTTTCGACGTGCCCTCGACTGCCTCCGGTCGAGCCGAGACCCGCGCAGTGAGCTGGCCCTGGATATCGGGGCCAAGGGGTACCACGCCGGAACGACCGACGTGCATACCTCCCGCGCCTACCGTTGAGCGCCGTCCCGCTTTTGCAGATGTTCGTGGGAACCGGCTGTGTCTAGGGGTACCGACAGTACCGGTCCTTCGGCTCTCTTGACCTTCAAGTTGCTTGAAGCTGTTTGCTGTCGTTATGGACCATCTTTTGACGATTGGGGGGTTCGCCCGCCGCTGCGGCTTGTCCCCCAGCGCTCTGCGCTTTTACGACGAGTGCCAGCTGCTCTCGCCTGTGGCTGTCGACGATTCGACTGGCTACCGCTATTACGACGCCAGCCAGGTTGGCGACGCCATACTCATCCGGCGGCTGCGCGCCGCGGAGATGCCGGTAGGGGAGGTGCGTCGGTTTATTACGGCCAGTTCTGAGGAGCGCCGCCACCTGCTCGAAGCGCATTCGCGCCGTCTCGACCAACGAGCCGAGACATTACGACAAGCGGTAGAAGAACTACGGGCTGAGTTGGTCGAGCCGGCTCCGGCAAACCAGGACCAACTGTGGGCTATGTCCGCTGGCGCCCTCGCTGCCGGCCTGGAGCAGGTACGTTTCGCCGCCGACCCGACCGGGAGGCGGCCCGAGTTGGGCGGGATCCTGGTCGAGGCCCGGGAGGGCACATTACGGCTGGTGGCCACCGATAGCTACCGCCTGGCCATCAGGGACCTTGTCCTCAACGACACGGCGGGCACGACGGCAGTACGCGGCTTCGTGCCGCTCGACGCGGTAGACGAGCTGAGCTCGATACTGACCAATGTGGACGAGGTCGCCCTGCGTCAACAGCCCGACGGGTCGCTGGAGGCGCTCTTCGACAGCCGGGCCGTAACGATCGGAGGGCAGGACGATCGTTTCCCTGACTACGAACAGGTCCTAGTCGGTATTCCGAGCGGGCGTCACGGCCTCACCGACCGTCGTGCTCTGGCCCGTGCGCTAAGGGCCACAACCGGAGCGACCGGTGCGACTGACAAGATGGCGAGGATCGATTTCCAACCAGACACCCTCGTCGTCCGGGCTGAAGGCAACGAATCGTCCGTTGACGTCTCCTGGGACGGCCCTGAGCTGTCCATTACGGTCAACCCCGAGTTCCTGGTCCAGACGCTGGACCTGATGGTGGGCCCCGACGTTGTGGTCGAAGCCAGCGGCCCCCTCCAGCCCATCACGTTACGCTCCGCTGATGCGGGCACGCTCACGGTGCTGACGATGCCTATTCGCCCGAGCGCCTGATGCACCTCGCCCACATCCCTCGAAAAACGGGGAGCTTGACGACCGCGTCCGGCCGTGATCGATGCGTACGAGAACGGGGGGCTCGCGGTGCGGGGGGCAGCGCCCTCGTTCCGGGCGACGATCCGTCGTCGCAAAATTACTGGGGACGTGTCGATATCCGGCGGCGTCGATCGTCGTCATTACAAGAGGCCTTCGCAGCAGTCGCCAGAGTGGAGGGTTTGGCCCGGGTCGGTGCCGCTACCGCTCTCGTCAGCTAGCTTCGGGTGCCTCCTGAATGAGACCATTGGACGAGGAGGAAAATTAGATGCGATACATGCTCATGATCTGCGAAAACGAGGACTGGATCAGCGCCTTGACCCCGGAGGAAGGGGCGTCGATCTTGGCTGAATACGGCGACTTCGGCAAAGAGATGGCCGGCCGCGGCGTCCTCGAGGGTGGTGAGCGGCTCCGGCCGACCAGCGACTCCACATCAGTGAGGGTCCGAAACGGCGAGGTCCTCACATTCGATGGGCCGTTCGCCGAGACCAAGGAGCAAGTCGGTGGTTATTACATCGTCGACTGCAAAGACCTGGACGAGGCCATAGAAATAGCCGGCAAAATACCGGGAGCTCGTTCCGGTACAGTCGAAGTGAGGCCGATCTGGGCCATGTGATGGCCGGTGCCGCGACCGCCGTAGCCCCAAATCGGGTGCCAAATTTCGTGCGAAACGGGCCGACGACGGTCGAAACCGAGGTGGCCCGGGCGTTCCGGGACGAGTGGGCCCGCGTTCTGGCCGCCTTGATCCGCTTTACCGGTGACTGGGATCTTGCGGAGGAATGCGCACAAGATGCCTTTGCGCAAGCGCTCGTGAAATGGCGGCGCGACGGCATTCCCCGCAAACCCGGCGCCTGGCTCACTACGACGGCCCGCAACCGTGCTCTGGACGTGGTTCGCAGGACGAGCACGGGGTGCGTCGAAACTCGAGGAGCTGGCCGTGTTGTACCGCGACGACGATCGAGATGAGTGTGGGCCGACGGCCGAAAGTGGTATCGGCGACGACCGTTTGCGGTTGGTGTTCACCTGTTGCCACCCGGCGTTACCCTTCGAAGCCCGGGTGGCCCTGACGCTGCGGTCGCTGTCGGGCCTGACGACGGCCGAGATCGCCAGGGCCTTCCTGGTACCGGAGGCCACGATGGCCCAGCGCCTGGTGCGGGCCAAACGCAAAATCCGCCACGCCCGGATCCCTTACCGCGTCCCGCCGGGGCACCTCCTGCCAGAGCGCACCGCCGCCGTGTTATTCGTCGTTTATCTGTTGTTCAATGAGGGTTATTCGGCCACCGCCGGCGACGACTTGATGCGGGCCAACCTCTCCGACGAGGCCATCCGGCTGGCCCGTCTCATCGCTGAACTTATGCCCGACGACCCCGAAGTGCTCGGGTTGCTGGCGTTGCTCCTGTTGACCGATGCCCGCCGTGCTGCTCGCACTGACAACAAGGGCGACCTCGTGCCGCTGGAAGAACAGGACCGTTCCCGGTGGGACGAGGACGAGATCGCTGAGGGCCGCAGGGCCCTGAACGCCGCCTTGCGCCGCCGCCGCCCGGGCCTTACCAGGTCCAGGCGGCCATTTCTGCCTGCCACGACGCCGCCCCTGACGCCTCCTCTACGGACTGGCCACAGATCCTCGGGCTCTATGGACAGTTATTGCGGCTGTTGCCCTCGTCCATTGTCGAGCTGAACCGGGCCGTAGCCCTTTCCATGGCCCGCGGACCAGCCGAGGGACTTCAGGCCATCGAAGCGCTAGAAACTTCTGGCCGGCTCGATGACCATCACTTGCTGCACGCCGCCCGGGCCGACATCCTGCGCCGAATGGGCAGCCGGTCGGAGGCCGCCAACAGCTACCGCCGTGCCCTGCAGCTCGACGAAGAACGGCCCCGAGCGGCGCTACCTCACCCGCCGCCTCGAGGAGACCACGTCGGCCGGCTGAAGATTCGGCGCCGCCGGGTAGGCGCCTCCGCCCAGTTGACCCATTCACCAGGCCCAATCAGCAGGCCCAATCAGCAGGCCCAATCAGCAGGCCCAATCAGCAGGCCCAGTCAGGGAGGCCGGTCACCAGGTCCCGGCCCAGTCCCGCCGGCGGAGCTCGAACAGGGCGATACCGGCGGCGGTGGCCACGTTGAGGCTGCCCACCCGCCCTAGCTGGGGGATGAAAGCAACGGCGTCGCACGCAGCCAGGGTGCCCGCGCTGTAAGCCCGTGGTCCTCGTTGCCGATCGCGATGCACGCATCGGGGCCGACCGACAACTGGAAAAGCGGAACGGCGTGGTCGGCCAGCTCCAGGCCCACGACAGCGAAGCCGTCCTCGCGGGCGGCGTCCGCGGCCTCGGCGCCCCGCTCGAACGTCGACCACGACAGGTAGCGCTCGGTACCCAGGGCGGTCTTGCCCGCCTTGGCGGCCGCAGGCGAGGTCGTCCCCCCGGCCAGATATAGGTGCTCGACTTTGAACGCGGCCGCCGTCCGCACGATCGCCCCTACGTTGAACGGCGAGGTGACGCCGTCCAGCAGCAAGGCCACTCGGCCCGTCGAGCGGCGCGCCCAGTCTCGGTGCAGCCTTTTCAGGTCCGTCGGCCCGAGCTTCTCACTTCTTTACCTCGTCGCAACTCTCTTCCTGCCTCCGCACCTGGAGCACCCGGTACCCGGACTTGGACGCCTGCCTCCGCACGTCCCAGCCGCTGCCCTCGAGCCACTCCGCCAGCGAGTCGGAGCCGAGATGCCGGTTCACCACCAGCCAGGCGCTGGCGCCCCTGCCCAACCGGGTCAACCAGGTGGACAGCAAGTCGTGCAGGGCGGCTTACCGACCCGTACCGGAGGGTTGGACCAGATGCCGCTGAACACGATACCGGCCGGTACCTGACCGGGGGAGGCGGCGCTCACGTTGGCCAGGCCGTTCGAAGCGGCGTTGGCCGCCGTTAGCTCGAGAGCACGCTGTGTTGACGTCGACGGCCCAGACCCGCGCCGCCGGCGACCGCCGGGCGAGCGTGCAAGCGATCGGCCCGTAGCCGCAACCGAGGTCGAGCAGTTCGCCCGATCACCGGCGGCGGGGGCGACTCCTTCAACAGAGCCATGGTCCCCGGGTCGACCCGGCCGCCGGAGAACACGCCCCGGTCAGCCACCAGCTGCAGCTCCATGTCAGGCAGGCGCAGCTCGACGGCGACCGGACTTGACGGCGCGGAGGGCACGGCAGTGAAGTAATGGTCGCCCATCCGGCGAGCCGAGCCTACCGGCGTTCGCCGTCCTCGGCCAACTGGTCAGCCCGCGCCACCCATCAGGAGCCGGGGCGCCACCGGCGTGCCTCTCACCTGCCCGTACAATGTTGCGCCATGGCTCCCTACAGGATCCGGACCTTCGGCGACCCGGTGCTGAAACGTCGCGCCGAGGAAGTCACCGAGATCGACGGGCGCATCGCCAGACTGGCAGAAGACATGCACGTCACTATGAAGGAGGCGCACGGCCTCGGCCTGGCCGCGCCACAAGTGGGCGTGTCCCGTCGGTTGTTCGTCTACGAGATCGGCAATAGCGGCCCCCGGACGCTCGTCAACCCCGTGATCACCGAAAGGGACGGGGAGTGGGAGCACGAAGAGGGGTGCCTGTCAGTGCCACGAGCTTTATTTTGGGTCAACCGGCCCGATGCAGGTCCACGTCACGGGTTACGACCTCGACGGCCACGAGGTTTCGATAGAGGCTGAGGAGCTCGAGGCGACGCTGTACCAGCACGAGGTCGACCACCTGGACGGGCGGCTCCTCCTGGAGCTGCTCGACGACGACCAGCGCAAAGAGGCGATGCGCGAACTCCGTCGGAGGGCCGAGCGAAGAACCGGCGGCCCGCAACGGGACGGGGGCGGCTGCGCAGAGGTGAAACTGGCCTTCCTCGGCACTCCCGAGGTGGCGGCCGGGACGTTGCGGGCGCTGGTCGAGGCGGGCCACGACGTCCTGGTCGTGGTGACCCGGGCCGACACCCGCCGCGGCCGCGGACCGGCGTCCAGCCCGAGCCCGGTCAAGGTGGCGGCGGTCGAGCTCGGGTTGCCCGTTGTGCACAAGCCGGCCGACATCGTGGCCTTCCGGCCCGAGCTGGGGGTTGTCGTCGCCTACGGGAGGCTCATCAAAGCCGGACGTGCTGGCCGACGTGCCCATGGTCAACGTCCATTTCTCGCTGTTGCCCCGCTGGCGGGGGGCGGCCCCGGTCGAACGGGCCATTTTGGCGGGCGACGCCGAGACCGGGGTGTGCCTGATGGAGCTCGAGGAGGGCCTCGACACCGGGCCGATTTACGCCCGTGCCACGACTGCGATCGGCGCCGAAGAGACGGCCGACGAGCTCCGGCGACCGCCTGGGCAGGATCGGCACCGAACTGCTCCTTCGCTCGTTGGCCGAGGGCCTCGGCGACCCGGAGCCCCAGCGGGGCGAGCCCACGTACGCGGACAAGGTCGAGCCGGCCGAGCTCCAGCTCGACTTCTCCCTGCCGGCGGAGGTCGTAAACCGGTCTGTGAGGGTAGGTCGAGCGTGGACGACCTTCAGAGGAAAGCGCCTGCTGGTCCGCAGAGCTCGAGTGCTCGCCGATGGGCAAGCCCTTCTCCCGGGGCAGATCCAGGGGAACAAAGTGGGGACTGCTGAAGGCGCGCTCGAACTAGTAGTGGTGCAACCGGAAGGCAAGCCCGTAATGGACGCAGCGGCCTGGGCCAGAGGGGCGCGCCCGAGGCCTGACGAACGGCTGGGCCAGTGAGCGTACGGACGGACGGCCCCAGGACAACAGCACGGGGCGTGGCTATCTCGGCCCTGGTCGCAGCCGAGAGCGGCGAGCGGGCGAACGTGGTCGTGCCCCGGATGCTCACGGGTTCGGGCCTCGACGAACGGGACAAGGGCTTCGCCACCGAACTCGCCTACGGCGCGCTCCGGATGTGCCGGGCGTGCGACTGGCTCGTCGGCCAGTTCGCCCGCGGCCAGCTCGAACCCCGGGTGAGGGCGGCGGCCCGCGCCGGCGCTTACCAGCTGGCTTTCATGAGAGTGCCGGCGTACGCGGCTGTTTCGGCGACCGTGGCGGAGGCGCCCCGCCGGGCCCGTCCGTTGCTCAACGCCGTGCTCCGGCGGGTGGCCGGCCTGGTCGAGGCCGGCCCGGTGGCGTGGCCCGACCTCGGGACCAGGCTCAGCTACCCGGACTGGGTCATTCGCCGGCTGGGCCAGGACATCGGGCCCGAGCGGGCCATGGCCGCCCTCGAGCAGATGAACGTGGCTGCCTCCCCTTCGGTCCGGGCCGACGGTTACGTCCAGGACCCCGGCAGCCGGGCGGTGGCGGAGTACATGGCGGCCCTGGTGCGAGAGTGCCCGGGGCCGTCCTCGACGTGTGTGCCGCCCCGGGGGGCAAAGCGACGCTGGTGGCCGGCACCGCCCCCTTCGTGGTAGCCACTGACCTGGCGCCGTCGCGAGTGAAGATGCTGGCGGGCAACGTCCGGCGCCTCGGCCTCGACAACCTGGGCGTGGTGGTCGCAGACGGTGCCCAACCGCCGTTCCGGCCCTCCAGCTTTCGCTGGCGTCCTCGTCGACGCGCCGTGTACTGGCCTCGGTGTGCTCCGCCGCCGGCCTGACGCCCGCTGGCGGGCTCGGCCGGAAGATTCTGAGCGCCTGGCCGCACTGCAGCGGCGCCTCCTAGTGGCGGCAACGCCGCTCGTCGCTCCCGGTGGCGTGCTCGTGTACAGCGTCTGCACGCTGACGAGAGCCGAGACCGTCGACATCGACGACTGGTTGGCCGAAGACCTGCAGCCGGGTTGGGGCGAAGTTGTCCCGCCCCCGGGCCAGCCGTGGGAGTCGCTTGGCCGCGGCGCTCTGTTGCTCCCCCAAGCGGCCGGGACCGACGGCATGTACGTGCTGGCCCTGCCGCCGGCATAAGTGAGCCTTTGCGGGCCGCGAGATATTTCGGCCATGATGACCCGGTGGCCGCCTCACCATTGACTTGGTCGGCAGTCGCGCCGGTGTAGTGAACAGGCCTCAGCGGGGCCACAGGTGAGTTACCAGGCCAAGGTGCTAACGGTGTCCGACTCGGTCATGCGGGGAGAACGAGAGGACGAGAGCGGCCCTGCGGTAGCCAAGGCGCTCCAGGACGCCGGGTTCGAGGTGGTGGAGCAGTCCACCGCTCCCGACGGCGTCGCCTCCGTGGCCGGAGACCTGACGCGGATGGCGTCCGGGTTCACCGGCCTGATCGTCACCACAGGAGGCACTGGCTTTGGCCCCCGCGACCTCACGCCGGAAGGGACGGCCGAAGTCGTTGACCGCCCCGCACCCGGTTTCGCCGAAACCATGCGGCGTTCGAGCCCGGTCGCGCCACTTTCACGGGGCATGGCGGGGGTGAGGGGCAGCGCATTGGTAGTCAACCTGCCTGGCTCTCCCAAGGGAGCCCTCGAGTGCCTGGCGGCCATGATCGACCTCCTGCCTCACGCCATCGGCGTGCTGGCGGGCGAGCAACCACACTGAGCCGGGTTAAGGACTGAGCCGGGTTAAGGACTGGACCGAGTTAAGGACTGGACCGGGCTAAGGACTGGAGCCGGGCTAAGAACTGAGCCGGGCTACGGCCTGAACTGGGCTAGGGTCTGGCCGTGCTTCGGCTTGTATTACCCAAGGGTTCCCTCGAACGCGCCACGATCGAGCTGTTCGAAGCGGCCGACCTCGCCGTTTCCCGCCGTTCGGACGTTGACTACAAGGCGAGCGTTAAAGACCATCGGATCTCCGAGGTGCGCATCCTGCGGCCGCAGGAAATCCCCCGTTATGTCGCCGACGGGCTGTTCGACATCGGCATCACGGGCCGAGACTGGGTAGAAGAGACGGGCTCGGATGTCGTCTCCCTCGGTGAACTGACGTACTCGAAGGCCACGTCCCAGCCCATCCAGATCGTGCTGGCGGTCGCAGCTGGGTCCCCGTGGGAGTCGGTCAAGGACATGCCCGATGGCGTCAAAGTCTCGACGGAGTACCTGGCCCTAACGGAACGCTTTTTCGCGGCCAATGGGGTGAAGGCAGAAGTGGTCCTGTCCTACGGCGCCACCGAAGCTAAAGTGCCCGAAATTGCTGATGCGGTGGTGGAAATGACCGAGACCGGCCGCGCTCTCCAGGCCGCGGGGCTGAAAGTCATCGAGACGATCCTGGTCTCCCACACGGAACTGATAGCCAACCACGAGGCGTACGAGCGCCCGGAGCAACGAAAGGCGATGGAAGACATCAACACCTTGCTGCAAGGCGCCCTGAAGGCGCGTGGGCAGGTGCTGGTAAAGCTCAACGTGGAAGCGGCGGACCTCGACACCGTGGTCTCGCTGCTGCCGGCCATGCGCAGCCCCACAGTTTCTGAACTGTTCGGCGGGGGCAGTTATGCGGTCGAGACCGTGGTGCCGAAAGAGGCAATAAACAAGCTGATACCGGAGCTGAAAGATGCCGGCGCGTCGGACATCATCGAGCTACCGATCAGCAAGATCGTCGCTTAGGGCGGAGCCAACTGGCAGAGCGAACGGCCATAAGTAGACCGCAAATAGGTAACGTCGAGCGCTTCGACAAAGAGGTGGGCCTCGGCGAGGTACGGGCGAACGACGGGCGCCTTTATGGTTTCCATTGCACCGAGATCGCCGACGGCACGCGCGACATCGCGGTCGGGACCGAAGTGGCCTTCGTGGTCGCTGCTGGGCACAGGGGGGCGTGGGAAGCCAAAGCCCTCGTCACCACGCCTGAGCGGGCTTCTTAGGGAAAACGTTACATTTCCCTCACTAGATTCCTCAGCCTTCCGGGGGCACTATGGCGCAAGGATGCCCGATTGGGGCCTGGTTGGAGAGAAGGAGCACGTTGGCAGTGGCCACACGCCGTCAGTTTTTGGTGTTGACAGCAGGGGCGGCGGGCCTCGGGCTGGCTGGTCTGGCTGGTTTCGAGTGGCCCAGGCCAGCGGGGCCGGAGCCGGCGCGTCACCCACGACCACGTCCATTCCCACCACTCCGGCCACCGAGTACGACGCCAACGAGGCCGGTTTCTTCTACTCGCGACCCGACTTGCAACCGCCTCGGGTCACCGTTGTCCGGCGCCCGTCGCGCCCGTTTGTGCCCGGGCAGGACGAGGGCCTCTTGCTGCTGACGCCCAAGGCCTACGTGGCCCCGGGGCCAGGCCAACCCGGTCTGATGGTCCTGCAGGCCGACGGGCGCCTGCGCTGGTTCCTGCCCACCGATAAGGCATCTTTTGACCTGCAGCTCCAGCAGCTAAACGGCAAACCGGTCCTCACATGGTGGGAGGGGACGGTGAGCAATGGCACCGGCGCTGGAGAGGCTGTGATCGCCGACCTCAGCTTTAACGAGCTGGCCCGTATAGGCAAGGTGGACGGGCTCTCGCCTGACCTCCACGAGTTCGTCCTCACCGACAGGGGGACCGCCCTCATGACGGCCTACCACTCCGTGGCCGCCGACCTGTCGAGCGTCGGGGGCCCGAAAAAGGGCTTCCTCCTGGGCGCCGTGGCGATGGAAGTCGACGTGGCCAGCAAGACTCTGCTCCACCGCTGGGAGAGCGTGGACCACGTCAACGTGGACGAGTCGTACGCAGCAGCTGCCAGAAGGCCAGGGGACGGAGCAAGCCCCGTTCGACTATTTCCACATTAACTCGGTCAGCCTCACGCCCGACGGAGAGTTGCTCATTTCGGGCCGCAATACCTGGGCAATTTATAAAGTCGGACGGTCGAGCGGCGAAGTCTTATGGCGCTTGAACGGGAAGAAGTCCGACTTCGAAATGGGCGCCGGTAGCCGTTTCTACTGGCAGCACCATTCTCGCTACCATGGGGCCGAGACGAACGCCACAGGGATGATCAGCCTCTTCGACGACGGCGCCTCACCCGCCGAGGAACCGCAATCACGAGCCATTATCCTGTCCGTCGACGAGACGACGATGAAGGCCACCCTCGAAAAATCGTTTGTCCACCCGGCTCGCCTCCTCGCTCCCAACCAGGGCAGTGTCCAGGTGATGGAAGACGGCGGCGCCCTTGTGGGTTGGGGAGCTCAGCCGTACTTCTCCCGCTTCTCCGCTGACGGCGACCTCATGCTCGACGCCCGGTTCCCCACCAACATCCAGTCGTACCGCGCCTTTTCCGCCCGGTTCGTGGGCCAACCCACAGACCGGCCGGCCGTCGCCATCGAGGACGACCCCGTGGGCGGGAAGATCGTCTACGTCAGCTGGAACGGGTCCACGGAAGTGGCAGCCTGGCAGGTCCTGGGTGGCCCCGCAGGCGAACTGACCCCAGTAGCCCTTGCGGACTGGGCCGATTTCGAGACGGCCATATCGGTCAACAGCACCGGGCCGCACTTCCAGGTGATCGCCATGGACCGGTCCGGCAAGAAGATCGGGAGCTCCGAGGTCCTGGCGGCGTGAACAGGCCGTCGGGCCCGGAGCCGCGGCCGCCCGAGGGGCCAGGAGACCCCGCCCCGGAAGTGCCTGGTGACGGGCGCCCAAAGGGCGAAGCGCCCAAGTTCACCGATCGAAAAAAACCTTTGACCCGGCGGGCGATGCTGGCCCGCCTGGCCATGGGCATCGGCCGCCGCCGGTGCGGCCGCCGTACTGGGCGGCCATTGTCGTCGAGGAGGCGACTCGAGGCGGACAGCCGAGCCGAGCCACCGACCTTCCCGGAGGACCTCGCCTACCCCAGCTGGCGTCGACGGCGAGCACTGCCACCGCTGGGCGCGGCCCAGGTCTTCCGGTCGCGCCCGGACCTGACGGCCCCCGACGATCACAGTCGATGTCCGGTCGGGCCACTTCGGGCCTGAGCTGGTGCTCACCGACAGCCATGCCGGGCCGGCACAGCAAGGGCCGATGATCATCGACGGCAACGGCGACCTGGTCTGGTTCCTACCGCTTTCGCCCGGATCGGACACCGGCTTGCGGGCCTTCAATCTGCACACGTGGTCGTACCGGGGCAAGGACGTCCTGGCCTGGTTCCAGGGCGCCGTCGTCGAGCGCCCACGGGCAAGGCCACTACGAGTTGTTCGACTCCAGCTACAAGAAGGTCGGCCGAGGTCTACGCCAAGAACGGTTACCAGGGCGACCTCCACGAGTTCATGGTCACGCCCGCAAGGGACCGCCCTGTTCACGTGCTACGGGCAGGCCCCGGCGGACTTGTCGCGCTTTGGCGGCGCCAAACACGGGACCTATTTCTATGGGGTCGTGCAAGAGGTCGACCTGAGCACGGGAAAGCTTGTTTTCGAGTGGCGCAGCGACGACCACGTCTCGTTGGACCAGTCATACCAAGCCGGCGTCGCCCGACGAGCCCCTGGGACTATTTCCATATCAATTCGGTCGACGTCGACCCCACCGACGGCAAGCTCATAATTTCCGGCCGCAACACCTGGGCTTTTTATAAAGTCGAGCGGCCGAGTGGGAAGGATCTCTGGCGCCTCGGGGGCAAGGCAGAGCGACTTCAGTATCGGGCCGGGGCCCATTTCGCCTTCCAGCACGATGTGCGGCGCCACCCGGACGGCGACCGTTACGCTGTTCGACAACGAAGGTGGCCCGCCCGCAGAGGCGCCCAGTCGCGCGGCCGTCGTGCTCTCGGTGGACGAGAAATCGCCCCAGGCCGACGCTGGTTCGCCAGTACCTGCATTCCCCGCCCGTGCTGTCCGAGGCGCTCGGGCAGCGTGCAGGACATGGATGGCGGGACCAGGTTCATCGGCTGGGGGGAATCGAGTTATTTCACCGAGTACGACGCCGATCCGGCAACGCCCATCTTCGACGCCCGCTTGGCCGACGGGGACGGAGTCCTACCGTGCGTTCAAGCAGGCCTGGCTGGGCCGGCCGGCGGAGCCACCGTCGATCGCGGTCGTTCCGGGGACGCGCCGCCACCGTCTACGCCAGCTGGAACGGCGCCACTGAAGTCGCCAGCTGGCTGGTGCTCGGAGGCGCCGAGCCAGACTCAGCTCGGGCCGCTCGGCAGCGCCGCCCGTCGTGGGTTCGAGACCGCTATCACCGTGCCCGCACCCGCCGGCTTACCTGGCCGTCGAAGCGGTAACGGCCAGCGGTGACGTCGCTGGCCCGTTCCCAGCCCCAGCACCTGCGATGACGCCGCAGGCCGACTCGGCGCAGCGCACAAAGGCAACGCACGAGTTACCGACAGTCGCCGGTGTGCGTAAAGATAGCAGCGTGATGAACAACCCGCCAGAGGATGAACCGCCGCTTATCGTGGTGCAAACGGGGCGCCAGAGCGCCCCAAGCGCGCAGGGCGAGGCAGGCCAGGCGAAAACCCCGAGGTCGTCGAGCAGCCCGCCAAAGTCATGCGGATCGGGTCCATGATCCGCCAGCTGCTCGAGGAGGTACGCCAGGCCCCCCTCGACGACGCCAGCCGGGCCCGTCTCCGGGAGATCTACGACACCTCCTTGGTGGAGCTGCAGGAGGGCTTGTCTCCCGACCTGAGCGCCGAGCTGACCCGGATGGCGCCGCCGTTCCACCCCGAAAGCGTACCGACGGACGCCGAGCTCCGGGTGGCCCAGGCTCAGCTCGTCGGCTGGCTCGAGGGGCTGTTCCACGGGATCCAGGCCACCATCATGGCTCAGCAGATGGCCCAGCGCGCCCAGCTCGAAGACGCTCGCCGGCGGGCACTTCCGACTGGCCGTGGGCGGACGCGATCCCCGTGAGAGACACGCCGATGCCCGGCACCTACCTCTGACCGGCCGCTCGGGGGCGAGAGCAGCCACTTTGCCTGCCAGGGCTGGCCGGCCGGCGTGCTGCCGCGCGCTAGATCGGGCCGAGCAGGTACCTTGTCGCGCTGTCGGTCCGGCGCGGACAAGCGGTTGACCGTCACTCGGGCGCGCTAGATTCAACAGAAGAACACTGTTGTAATCTTGTCCACAGGATAACCACAGAGGCTTGTGCACAGACCTGCTGAAAAGCCCCCGTGGCGGTCCATTGTGGATGGCGAGGTCCTCGCAGGCAGGTGGAGACCGAGACGAGGAGGAGTGGTTAGTGGCCGGAGCCAGTTAGCGCATCGTTTGCGCACCTGCACCTCCATACGGAGTTCTCGATGCTCGATGGCGCGGCGCGGGTCGAGGAGGTCGTGAAGCGGGCGGCCGCAGACGGCCAGCCCGCCATCGCCATCACCGACCACGGCAACATGTACGGGGTCCTGGACTTCTACAAGGCCGCCCGTGCAGCCGGGGTAAAGCCGATCATCGGCATCGAGGCGTACATGGCGGCCGAGAGCCGGCTCGAGCGGCCGCTGCGGCGGGGGCGCCTCGACGACACCGGCGGGGACGCCGACGAGGGGGACAAGCTTTATTACCACCTGACCCTGCTGGCGGAGAACGACCAGGGCTATAAAAACCTCCTCAAATTGTCCTCGGAGGCTTATCTTTCGGGTTATTGGTACAAGCCGAGGAGCGACTGGGAGCTGCTGGAGCAAGTACCACGAGGGCGTAATCGCGACGACCGGTTGCCTTGGCGGGCTGGTCAGCCAAGCGCTTTTCCGCGGCGACGTCGAGCAGGCCACCGCCCACGCGGCCCGGTTGCAGGAGATATTCGGCAAGGACAACCTGTTTGTCGAACTGCAAGACCACGGCCTCGAAAAGCAGACGGAAAACCAACCCGCAGCTCGTCGAAATCGCCCGCCGTATTGGCGCGCCGCTGCTGGCCACCAACGACAGCCACTACATCGTCCCGTGAAGACCACCTGGCCCACGACGCCTTGCTTTGCGTGCAGACGGGCTCGACCATGGACGACGAAAAGCGGTTCCGCTTCGAGGGCGCCGAGCACTACCTGAAGACGGCCGCCGAAATGCGGGCACTTTTTTCGGAGCTCCCCGAAGCGTGCGACAACACGCTGTGGGTGGCCGAGAGGGCGGACGTCACCATCGAGCTCGGCAAGCCGAAGCTCCCCGCCTTCCCGCTCCCGCCAGAGGGCTTTGCCAGCTCGGACGAGTACCTGCGGCACCTGCACCTTCAGAGGGGCCGAAGAGCTCTACGGGAGCCCGGTCCCCGCGAATGTCGTCGAGCGGCTCGACTTCGAGCTCGGCGTGATCGCCTCGATGGGCTTCTCGGACTATTTCCTCGTCGTCTGGGACCTGATCCGCCACGCCCGGGAACAAAAGATCAGGGTCGGGCCGGGCCGGGGGAGCGCCGCCGGCTGCTGCGTCGCCTACTGCCTGCGGATAGTCGACCTCGACCCTATCCGCTACGACCTGCTCTTCGAGCGGTTCCTCAACCCCGGGCGCAAGCAGATGCCCGACATCGACATGGACTTCGACGAGCGTTACCGGGGTGAGATGATCCGCTACGCCTCGGAGCGTTGGGGCTGGGACCATGTGGCGCAAATAGTCACCTTCTCAACTATCAAGGCCCGGGCCGCCGTCCGGGACGCGGCCCGTGTGCTCGGCTACCCCTACGGCCTCGGCGACCGCATCGCCAAGGCCATGCCCCCGCTGGTGATGGGCCGGGACACACCGCTGTGGGCGTGCTTCCAGGAGGACCCCAAGCACGCAGACGGCTACAAGGTGGCGACCGAGCTGCGCGAGATGTACGCCACCGACCCCGACGTAAAGCGCGTCGTCGACGTGGCCAAGGGCCTCGAAGGCCTCCGCCGCCAGGACGGCATCCACGCCGCCGCGGTCGTGATCTCGAGCCGACCCTCTGACCGAGCACCTCCCGGTGCAACGCAAACCTGAGCCCGGCGGCCGGCCCGAGGACGCGCCCATCGTCACCCAGTACGAAATGCACGCCGTCGAAGAGCTCGGCCTGCTCAAGATGGACTTCCTCGGCCTGCGCAACCTGAGCGTCATCGAGCGGACGCTCGACATGGTCGAGGCCAACACGGGCCACCGGCCCGACATAGACCATGTCGACCTCGACGACCCGGCCACGTTCGAGCTGCTGCAGCGGGGCGACACGGTAGGCGTGTTCCAGCTCGAAGGCTCCAACATGCGGGCGCTGGTCGCGCTCGCTGGCCCCCACCGAGCTCGGGGACGTGGCCGCCCTGGTCGCCCTCTACCGGCCCGGGCCGATGGCGGCCAACATGCACAACGACTACGCCGACCGCAAAAACGGCCGCAAGCCGATCACGCACCTTCACCCCGACATGCGTCGAGCTGCTGAGCGACACCTACGGGCTGATGATCTACCAGGAGTCGATGCTGCGGGTGGCCCAGCGCTTCGCCGGCTACAGCCTGGCCAGAAGCCGACACCCTGCGCAAGGCGGCCGGCAAGAAGGTCCGTGAGATCATGCAGAAGGAGCGGGAAAAGTTCGTTGCTGGTTGCGAGCGGACGGGTTACGGCGCCGCGTTCGGCTCCGCAGCTGTTCGACATGATCGAGCCGTTCGCCGACTACGCGTTCGGCAAGAGCCATGCCTTCGGCTACGGCCTGGTCGCCTACTGGACCGCCTGGCTGAAGGCCAACCATCCGGTCGAGTACATGGCCAGCCTGCTTACGAGCGTGAAGGACGACAAGGACAAGCTGGCGGTGTACCTGGGCGAGTGCCGGGCGATGGGCATCGAGGTCCTGGTGCCCGACATCAACCTCGTCGGCCTCGGACTTCACCGCCGTCCGGGGCCGGCCAGGACAAGGCCGGCACCGGGCCAAGCGGCGTCGATCGGCGGCCGGCGTCGTCCCCTTCGGGCTGTCGGCCATCCGCAACGTGGGCGAGGGCCTGGTCGAGCGGATCGTGAGCGAGCGAGAGGCGGCCGGCCCGTTCAAGGACTTCTACGACTTCTGCAACCGGGTCGACCCGGTCGTGCTCAACAAGCGCACGGTCGAGTCGCTGATCAAGGCCGGCGCCTTCGACTCGCTGGGCCACCCTCGCCAGGGCCTTTGCCTGGTCTTCGAACAGGTGCTCGACCGGACCCTGGCCCGGCGGAGAGAGGCCGACCAGGGCGTGCTCAGCCTGTTCGGCGGCCCGGGAGGCGGTGAGCAGGTGTTCGACGACACCAGGGTGCCCGTGCCCGACCAGGAGTTCGACAAGCATCAGAAGCTGGCCTTCGAGAAAGAGATGCTCGGGCTCTACGTGAGCGACCACCCCCTGGTGGGCGCCGAGGCGGCCTTACGCCGCCATACCGACTGCACCATCCTGGACCTCCGCGAGGAAGGCCCGGGCGGGACCTCGGCGAGGTGGGCGGCCCGGACGGCGTCACCCCGGGGCCGGTCAGGCAATGGGTACGGGGCCGGCCGCAATGGCGACGGCGGGGGCACCTCGAGGCTGGTACGGCGGGCGCAGCAGCGAGCGCTGGGTGGGCGGCGTGGTCACCGGGCTCGCCCGCCGGTACACCAGGAGGGGCGAGCTCATGGCCACGTTCGTCCTGGAGGACCTGCAGTCGTCGATCGAGGTCTTCGTCTTCCCTCGCACCATGACCGAGGTGGGCCACCTGCTGGCCGACGACGTCGTGGTTTGCGTGAAGGGCAGGCTCGACCTCCGCGACGAGGTCCCCAAGCTCGTTTGCTCCGAGCTCAAGCGGCCCCAGCTGACCTCCGACGGGTCCGAGCCGCTGCAGGTCGTCGTGCCCGTCAACGCCCTGGACGACAGCCGGGTCGAGCGCCTGCGGGAGCTGCTCCGGGAGCACCCGGGGCCGTCGCCGGTCTACCTGCATGTGGGCACCAAAGTGGTCCGGCTGGCCCAGGAGTTCAACGTGACGATGAGCCCAGGCTTGCTGGCGGAGCTGCGGGTACTGCTCGGACCTGCCTGTTTGTGGAGCGGTGACGTCCGCGAGCCGCTAAACTTGACGCTTGGTCCCCAGCTAGTGAGGAGTGATCAGCAGCATGATGTTCGAAGTCGAGACCAAAGACTGCACAGCGCTTTCAGATGCCGAGCTGGCCGACATGGCCGACATAGTGGCGGACGGCCCGGCCGGGTTGGACATTGGCTTGCTGTCCAAACAGAGAGACGAATGGGTGTTGATCACCCAGGCCCGCGACCGCGGCCGCCTGATGGGCTTCTCTTTCTGCACACTGGAGCGCATCGGCGGCACTCCGTGCGTGCTGTGGGGTCTCGTGTCCGTTAAGCGCTGCCAGCAGCGCACGGCCATCCTCGATGCGCTGCGAGCGGACCAGTTCCGCAAGGCAGTGCTGGCCTTCCCGGACGAGGACGTCCTGGTGGCGACGCGCCTGCGGGAGCCAGGTGGCTTCGCCGCCTTCGACGGCTTGGTCGACATCTGCCCCCGTCCCGGGTACAAGGTCTCTGGCGAGGAGCGGGCCTGGTCCCGGCGGCTGGCGAAGCGTTTCGGGGCCGAGGGCCGGGTCGACGACCGCAGTTTCATCGTCCGGGGCGACAGCTCGCCCTGCCCGGTTTTCGATTACGAGCCCGAGGACGGCGAGGAGGTTGACGACGCTGTTGCCACGCGTGATGGCCGCGCTGGACCAGCGCCGGCGTGACGTGCTCATCGCTTTCGGCTGGGCCATGTCTGAGGGTCTGGCTTCGGGCTTCAAGCTGTAGCCGAGGCTTGCGCCTAACGGCGCGGGACGACCGCTTCTACGACCTTGTAGCAGTGGCCGTCGACGGGCGGCGATAGGGCAACGACGATATAGGCGCCAGGCCGCATCTGGGCGAAGGTGCGGCCGCTGCGCCGGAGCGAGGCCGCCAGGCGGGGGTCCTCGGAGGCCAACACGTGGGGCCGCCCGCCCCACAGGAAGTGGCACCAAAACCGGCCCTCTTCGCACGGTGACCACGAGTGGGCCTTTGGGCTTCGGCCAGCGCTACAGACGGGTGGTCGGGGCTCCGTTCCCAAAAAGGCACCGTCGCCCCATACGTACCCGAGCAGCGGCGCCCGCTCGGGGTGGAGCACTGGCCGGATCAAACGCCCCGCCGCTCGCCCCTTCAGCCGCCCGAGAGCTTGGGCGGGCCGGCGATGACGATCGCGTCGGGCTCGGCCGGGTCCGGCACCAGATCCGGGTCACTGGCTACGGTTACGTCGACGACGTCATAAGGCCGGAGCCGCTGGTCGACTAAATAGGCTGACCAGGCTCTTACCAGGGCTCCCGAGGCCAGGTCGATGCCGCCGCAGTGCCGATTGCCGGTCGACACGACCATGAGCCGCAGAGCCGTCCCCGGCGAATCATCCAGCCGGGGCATGGCCTTGACCGGCACTCTCAGCGAGGATCCGTTACGCACCATTAGCAATAGTGGCTGCTGACAGCGGCCAATGTGTGGATGGTGGCCACATTCATAGCACGCTGGCGCCCCCTGAAGCGTCGCGTCCGCCCTAATCACGAAGGACCACTCTCCCCGCTCTCGCCACCCGGCTGGACGCCCGCCACGCTGTCCGGCCCGTCTGCCGGACGCAGGCTGGTCCAGGAGGGCGGTTAGTTCGGTCGCGTCCGTCACGGGTAGCTTGCAACTGTAGCCCTCGCAAACAAAGGCGCGGCCGGTCGCCTCGGGCCCGTCCCTCCCCTCCCACAAGGGTGACGGGTACGGCTCCCCCCAGGCCAGCACGGTGTCGGGCAAGTACCGTTCCCACACCGGGCGGACCAGCGCTTCACTGGAAGAGGCGACTACCACCTCTCGCCGGGGTGACGAAATGTAACTTGCCGCCAGGCTCAGGCCCGGGAAAGCGGCGGGCACGCGTGAAAGTGCGGGGGTCATGAGCTCCACAGTTTGGCGCGCCGTGCCAGTGAACGACACTTCACCAGTGAGCTCGCCCAGACGGGCGAGCGCCACCGCGGCCGTGGCATTGGCTGACGGCGTGGCCCCGTCCTGCACGTCCTTCATCCGCGCGATCAGGTCCTCGGCATCGTTGCCGTAGGTGAAAAAACCGCCTACCTTCGGGTCCCAAAACAGGTCCACCAACGACGCAGCGGTTTCCGAAGCGGCCCTCGTCCACGAGCTCCGGCCCGTCGCCTCGCCAAGTCGGGTGAACGCCTCTACCAGCCAGGCGTAATCGCCGGCGTAGGCCAGCACGTGGCTCCCTGCGCCCGCCCTCCCCGTCGCCCACGCCTCCATCGCCCCCGTCGCCCACGTCTCCCTCTCCGTCGCCCCCGTCCCCGTCGCCGGTCTCGCCCTGGCCGAGCAGCTATCGCCCTCAACCGGTCGCCACGAACGCAGCCAGCGCCCGTCCGGCCGGCGCAGCCGCGCCAGCAGCACCTCGGCCGTCTTCGCCGCTTCGGCCACCCAGCCCGGGTGCCCGAAAGCGGTGCCGGCATAGGCCAGAGCCGTCACCGCCATTGCGTTCCATTCAGTCAGCACTTTCCCGTCGAGCCCCGGACGCAGCCGCGTCTGGCGCCGCGCGAACAGGTGCCGGCGGGCCTGTTCGATCTCGGGCGGCCGGGCGATGTCGGCCAGGCGCGGCCGCCACAGGATATTGGTCCCTCCCAGTTGCCGGCCGCGGAGGCCCCGTACCACTGAGCGGCCGCCCGTCCGCCCACATCCTCGATTTCGGCGAAGCGACCACGTGTAAAAACGCCCCTCTTTACCTTCGCTGTCGGCGTCCTCGGCCGAGGCCCAGGCCCCTTCGGGGAGGCGGAGGGGTGGCGCCAGCAGGTAGCCGACCGTTTCGTCGACGACTTGGCGGTAGCGCGGCTGAGCCCGTCAACTGCCAGGCCTGCGTATAGGCCAGCACCAAAAGGGCATTGTCGTAGAGCATTTTTTCGAAGTGGGGCACCAACCATTGCCTGTCGGTGCTATACCGGGCGAAGCCCCCCGCCAGGTGATCGTAGATGCCTCCGGAGCTCATGGCGTCCAGCGTGCGCGACAAGCGCCTCGAGCGCCCGCTCGTCGCCGGAGCGCCACCAGTAATACGCCAGCAGCCCGAGGTTCGTGGCCTGAGGGAACTTGGGCGCCGAGCCGAAACCCCCCCATTGCGGGTCGAAGCGAGCTAGGAGTCCCTCGGCCCCGTTCGACAGAGCAGCGCGGTAAATTTCGGCCGCATCAGGCCCGACGGTACGTCGGGCCCGAGACTTCTCCTGCGAGGACCGGCGCCTCCGCCCCTTGCGCACCGCATCGGCCAGGCGGCGACGCGTCGTCCTCGATGGCGGCCCGCTCGGTTGACCAAGGCTCCCGACCCGCTCGAGAAGGCTCAGGAAGTTGGCCCTGGGCAGGTACGTGCCGCCCCAAAACGGCCGCCCGTCTGGGAGCGCGAGCACCGTCATGGGCCAGCCGCCCGCTCCCGTCAACAGCTGGACCGCCTCCATGTAAACGGCGTCGACGTCCGGCCGTTCCTCCCGGTCGACTTTGACGGCGACGAAGCTGGCGTTGAGCAACTCGGCGACGCTCGGCGTCTTCGAAGCTCTCGTGCGCCATCACATGGCACCAATGGCAGGCGGAGTAGCCGACCGAGATAAGCACCGGCACGTCGCGACGACGCGCCTCGGCGAAGGCGTCATCGGACCAGGGCCACCAGTCGACCGGGTTGGCCGCGTGCTGAAGAAGGTAGGGGCTCGTTTCGGCGGCGAGCCGGTTGGCGCCTGGCACCGCGTCATCCTCTCTTGGGATCACCTTATCTATGGGTCACCTTATCTTTGGCCGGCTCCGCAACTACCGCCAGGCCGCCCGACAGTCGTCCCGGGAGCAATAAAGCTCTCCTGGCCACAACGAGCACCGGTGGGTTCGCCTGATCGCCAGCCGAGTGAGCTATCTTGAATTAGGGGTGGCGTAAAGTTGTGATGATGAGTTACGCGGAAGCCGACAGCGTGGTGGGGCGCCCGGCTTACGTCACCGTGGCGATCCCCGGTGGCAGCCACGCGGGAGAAGTGCTCCTGCGAGTCCGCGGAGGGACTGAGTCCTACATCGCGTATGCCGACCAGCCGGTCGGAGTGGGGGCGCAAGTCGTCGTCCTGGCCGACAGGGGAGCGCGCTCCGTGTTGGTGGCGCCGCTCTAGCGGCAAATATAAAGAAAGGCACGTCATGTTCGGTTGGCATGTCCCGTCCCCCAATGAAGCAATGCTGATATCCGGCAGCAGGAACCGTGGCGACGCCCCCTTCCGGATCGTCGTTGGCCATGGCGCGTTTGCGCTGCCCGTGCGGAACCAGATTCGCTTCCTGACGCTGTCGATGCAAGAGGCCGAAGTGGCGGAGCCTTGCGTGACCCAGCAGGGCATAACGGTACAAGTGAGAGCCGTTATCGCCTTTAAAGTGGGCGACGATAACGATTCGATCGCCAACGCCGGCCGGCGCTTCCTGGACGACCAAAACGCGATGACCGAGCTGGTAGGCCGGATTTTTGCCGGTCATCTGCGCTCGGTCGTCGGTTCCATGACAGTCGAGGACATTATTCGCGAACGCCAGAAACTAGCTGCGGAAGTCCTCGACGCCTCGAAGCCGGAAATGGGGAAATTGGGGCTCGTCGTTGACGCTTTCCAGATCGAGTCCATCGACGACGGCCAGGTCGGGTACATAAAGGCGCTGTCACAGCCCCATATTGCGGCCGTAAACCAGGCCGCCCAAATTGCCCAGGCGCAAGCAGACCAAGCGGCCTCGAAAGTGCGCCAGGAGTCCGACCGTAACCAGGCCCAGTACCAGCAAGAGACGTCCGTCGCCAAGGCGCAGTACCAGGCCGAGATCGACCAGGCCCAGCAGACCGCGGCCCAGGCTGGCCCGCTGGCCCAGGCCAAGGCGCTGCAAACGTGCTGTCCGAACAGGCCAAAGTGGCCCAGTCCCAGGCCGAACTGCGCCGTCAGCAACTGGTCGCCGAGGTGGTCCGCCCCGCCGAAGCGGAAGCCGAGAAGGTCCGCACGCTGGCCCACGCCCAGGCCGACGCCATCCGCCTCCAGGCCGAGGCGACAGCGACCTCCGGGGGCGTGGTGCTCGAGCGGATGCTCGTCGAGAACATGCCGGAAATCCTGGCCGCCGCCGCCGGCGAGCTCCGCCAGGCCAACGTGACGGTGCTGAACGGCGCCGAAGGGCTGGGCCAGCTGGTGGCCGGCCTGGCCACCCAGGTGAACTCGATCCTCGACGTCGTCCGCCTCGGCAACGGGAAAGGCGGGATCGGTACGATGGCCCCATCCCCACAGGGGCCCGTCAACCCCTCGAGGCTTCCAGCCCGTCACCGCAGCCATCTGACGCCTCGCCCGAGGCTGGGCCACCGGCCGGCCAGGCTGGCCAAGGAGGCTCGAGTCAGGCTTCGCCGGGCACAGGACAGCCTCAGCAACCGGCCCAGCCCCCACGACCGGCTATTGGTGGCGCCGCCCCCCCGCCGGGGCAGAACCGTGGGCCAATCGTAGGTAAAAAGTCAGTGATGACGGGGTTTTTGCCCCCATAGACGGTCCCTGCGCCAGGACAAGTTCCTTCACAGAGGACTGGGCTCACGCAGAAGCCGTTCCCGCAAGGCCTGGCGCCTCAATTTGCCAATCGACGTCTTGGGCAGGGCCTCGAGGATGACCAGTTCCTTCGGCGCCGCGAACACGGCAAACTGGTCCGCCACGAGAGCCCGCAGTTCGGCCAGGGCGGGCAGCGCCGGGGGATGGGCGGGCACGACGCAGGCGACGACGCGCTCGCCCCACTCCGGGTCCGGCCGGCTGGACACGGCTACCTCGGCCACGCCCGGGTGCTGGCGGAGGATGCGTTCGACCGCAGCCGGCCATACATTTTCTCCACCAGTAATTATCAGGTCGGAAAGCCGCCCTTTTACTTGCAACCGGCCGGTCTCGTCGATACCCCGGCGTCGCCGGTGGCGAACCAGCCCTTCTCGTCCAATGGGACCGTGCCGTCCCGGTAAGCCCGCAGCAGCATGGGGCCCCGCAGCAGGACCTCGCCGGCGGACGATATCGAAATTTCTACGCCGTCGAGCGGCAGGCCGTCATAAACGACGCCGCTGCCGGTCTCGGTCATGCCGTACGTCGTCACCACGTTCGGGGGCAGCGAAGAGGCGGGCGCCGACCCGCCCAGTACGACCTTGTAGAAAGCGGCCTGCCTTCACCCGCGCCAGCGCCGTCGGCACGAGGAGACGAGCACGTTGTCACCGGCCGCGGCAGCACCTGGCCGGCGTCGAAGCCGTCGAGGACGGTGAGTGGCGTGCCGGTCAGCAGCGACCGGGTCACGACGGACAAACCGCCGATGTGGCTCAAAGGCAGGCAAGCCAGCCAGCGGTGCCTGGCCGGGTCGACTCCCAGCCGGGCCGACGTGGCCCGGGCGGAAGCGGCGACGGCACTCATGGGTCAGGACGACCCCCTTTGGCGCCCCCGTGCTGGCGCTGGTAGCCACGACGAGGGCGTCACCCGTCTCCACCGGCACCGCCTCCGGGCAGCGGCTCGGTGCCGCCCGGCGTGATCACCCGAGGGCCGGCCGCAGCATGTCGAGCAGGCGCTCGCGGGCGGGCGGGGCCAGGCGCTGGTCGACGGGGGCGACGGCGTCCCCGGCGTCCCAGGCGGACCTGAGCGCCTCGACGAACTGCGGGCCGCCAGGCAGGTCGATCGCGACGAGGTCGGGCATCTTCGCTAGTTTGCCGCCAGCGCACGTGTGAGCGCGAGACCTGTGACGAAAGAGGTCTCGAGCAGTGGTCCAGGAGAGCCCGGTAAGGCACCCCTGGGTGGTCGGGGCGCGCCCGCGGACCCTGCCCGCCTCGGTAGTCCCGTGCTGGTGGGCACCGGCGCCGCTGTCGCTTACGGGGCCGGCCATCTGGTGGCGGGCGCTCTTGGCCGGGGTGGTGGCCCTGTCGCTCCAGGTCGGCGTCAACTACGCCAACGACTACAGCGACGGCGTAAGGGGCACTGACGCGCTCGGGTAGGGCCGGTCAGGCTGGTCGCCGGGGGCCTGGCAGCGCCCGGCGGCGGTCAAGCGGGCCGCTCTGCTCGCGTTCGGCGTGGCCGGGCTGGCGGGCTGGCCCTGGCGGCCGTGGCCGGCTGGTGGTTGGTGGCCCTCGGGGCGGCCTGCGTCGGAGCGCCGCATGGTTCTACACCGGAGGGCCCGCGCCCGTACGGCTACGTGGGGCTGGGCGAGGTGTCGGTGTTCGTCTTCTTCGGGTTGGTGGCGACGACGGGCACTGCCTACGTTCAGACCGAAGTACTGACGTCGCTCGAGGTTTTGGCCGCCCTGCCGGTTGGCCTCATGGCGGTGGCCCTGCTGGTCGTCAACAACCTCCGTGACATCCCGGGGACACGGCCGCCGGCAAGCGGACGCTCGCTGTACGCATCGGCGCCGCCGCTACCCGGCGCTCTCTACGAGGGCTGCGTCGCTCCTGGCCGTCCTGCTGGTCGTCCCGATAGCCGTCATCCGGCCCTGGGCCTTGCTCGGCCTGGCTGCCTTCCCCGTGGCCCTCGTCCCGGTCCGGGCCGTGGCTTCCGGGGCGGACGGCCCGGCTCTGATCCCGGTCCTCGGGCGCCACCGGGCGGGCGCAGCTAGTGCTGGGCGTCTTACTCGCCGTCGGCCTGGCCCTCTGAGCCAAAGCAGTCCCGGCTACGGGCGGGGCCGGCGCTAACTGGCAAAGCTGGTGATGGCGGCCGCCACCCGCGCGGGTCGCTCGAGGTGGCAGGCGTGGCCGGCGCCTGGCACGATCTTCGACGAGTGCGCGCCGTGGAGCCGATCAGCTGCGGCCATCCGTTCGGCGTGGTGGACGGTAGTCGCGGTCCAGCTCGCCAGCGACGAGCAGCACCGGCAGCCCCGTTGCGCCCAGTTCGCCCAGCCTGGCCCACAACGGGCTGCTGGGCGCCGGCGCCGGCCAGACGCAAACTGGAGGCCAGGCCGCCGGCGTATTGGTCGAGGCGGTCCTCCAGCCCGGCGTCCGCCGGTGAGAGCGTGGCGAAAAGCGGTTGGGCCAGCCACCAGTCGAGGAACGCTCTCCGTGCCCTCTTGCTCGGATGCGCTCGGCCAGCCGTCGTCGGCGGCGCGGCGGGCAGCCCGCTTGGCCGGGTCCTCGATGCCCGCTGAGGTGCTGATGAGGACGAGGCGGACACCTTGTTCAGGGTGGGCCAGAGCCAAATGGAGCGCCGTGCGGCCCCCCATCGAGTAGCCCACCCACGCCTGGCCTTGTCGGGCGACGGCCTCGCCGCCAACAAGTCGGCGGTTTGCCAGAGGTCAGCCTGATACGGCCGCCGAGCCGCCGTGGCCGGGGGCGTCGGGGAGGATGACGGGAAAGCGGCCCTCGAGCGCCTCGACGACGGGTGCCCACGATGCGCCGGTCTGGGTGAAGCCGTGCAACAGGACCAGCGGCGTCCGCCCCGGGCGCGGGGACGTTGGCCGGCATAGCTGGCCGACAGCCTTCCCGCCTGTGCCGGCCTAGCCTCCCTGGCTGGCGCCGCTGGCCGAGGCAATCGGTACTGTGCCTGATCGTGACCCTCTTCCGACGGGCCAGCCTCAGGTCTGGACTTGTTCGTTGATCGGCGTCCGGGGCCACCGGGCGATTCTGGCGCAATGACGAGCCTTCCTGCGCCCGAAGATGTCCAGGCCGCCTTCGCCGCCGTGCTGGTCGACGAATGGTTGCGGGCCGGGGTTAGCGACGCCGTCGTCTGCCCCGGCTCAGGTCCACGCCGCTGCTCGTGCCCTTGGCCGAGGCGGCCGAGCGGGACGGCCTCCGCCTCCATGTGCTGGCCGACGAGCGCTCGGCCGGCTTCTTCGCCCTCGGCCTGGCACTGGCCTCCGGGATGCCCGCCATCGTCGTAACCACCAGCGGTACCGCCGCCGCCGAACTGCACCCCGCCGTTGTCGAAGCCCATCATGCTGGCGTGCCCATGTTGGCTGTCACCGCCGACCGCCCGCCGGAGCTGCACGATTTCGGGGCGCCCCAGACCGTCCACCAGGTCGGGCTGTTCGGCAGCTCCGTCCGCTGGGAGGTCGACCCCGGCCCCCCTGATCTCGGTGCCGTCGTGGTCCTGGCGGTCCCTGGCGTCCCGTTCGGTACTCGAAGCGCTGGGAGCGACCGGCCGGCCCGGGCCGGTCCACCTCAACCTGGCCTTCAGGGAACCATCTGCTCGGTTCGGCCACCGCGCTCCTCCGGGCGCGCCGGATGGGGCGGCGGAGAAGGCCGATAGAAGCGGCGCTGGGGGCCGGCAGGCGGCCCGGACCAGCCGGCGCGCCTCTCCGGTTGCTGCGGTCGGGGTAGGACCGGCGGCGCTCCCTGGCACCGCTTGCGCTCGGGCCGGGTTGGTCCGCGCCGCCAGAAGACGCAGTAGAACTGCTGGCCGCGGCCGGAGAACGAGGCCTGATCGTGGCCGGCGCTGGCGCCGGCGACCGCCGGAGGCCGTATGGCGCTCTGCGCAGGCGACCGGGTGGCCCGTCCTGGCCACACCGCAGAGCGGTTGCCGCCGTGCCCGGTGCCGATCGGGTCCGCCGACGCCCTTCTGCGGACGGCCGTGGTCCGCCAGTGGCACCCCGTCTGGTCCTGCGGGTGGGCGCCCCCTGGGCTTCCCGGGTGGTGAACGAGTGGCTGGCCGGGCTCGCCTGCACCCAGGTGCTGGTCGGCCCGGGCGGGCACCTGGGCCGCGCCCGACCGGCCACCGGGCGACGTCGTCGTCACCAGCCCCGAGCTGCTCTGTCGAGCCGCAGCGGACCAGGGCGCAGAGCTAGCTCACCGGGCCGGGAGGCCCTCCTGGGCGCACCAGTGGTCCCTGGCCGAACGTCTGGCCCAGGGAGCCATCGACTCTGGGCTGGCCGAAGAGGCCGGCGCTGACGGAGCCCGCCATCGCCCGGTCGCTGGCTGGAGGAGTTGCCTGCCGGGAGCGCAACCGTGTCGCTTCCTCCTCGATGCCCGTCCGAGAGGTGGAGTGGTGGAGCCGGCCCACGAGACGGCGTATCGGTGTTGGCCAACCGGGGCGCCAACGGCATCGACGGCGTGCTGTCGACCGCCCTCGGCGTGGCGGCGATGCGCCGGCCGAACGAGTCAAGGCCGGGGGCGGCAACAGGTCGCCGCCTTGGTCGGCGACCTGGCCTTTCTTTACGATGCCGGCGCTCTGCTCGCCGGCGCCCAGTCCGGCGTCGACCTCGACGTGTCGTCGTCGACAACGACGGCGGCGGCATCTTCAGTTTCCTGCCTCAAGCCTCCGCCCAGCCGCCGGAGCGGTTCGAGCGCCTGTGGGGCACCCCGCACGGCGCCGACCTGGTGGCCGTGGCCCGCGGCTACGGGGTCGCAGCCGAGGAGTTGCCCGGACGTTAAGAGCCTGGCCGGCGCCATTGCCGGCGGAGGTGAGGGAAAAGGTCTGCGGGTGTTCGTGGCCAAGACCGACCGTAGCGGCAATGTGCGGTACACCAGCGCCTGAATTACTGCCGTGGAAAAGGCTCTGGATGGCCTGACGGCCGGGATGGCGGTGGAGCATAGGCTGAGCCCAGCAGAGCGTTTGTCGCTTGGGACGATTTGTGACGGTTTTTGCGCATAAACCGTCCCAAGCGGTTTTCCGGGCCAGGCGCTAGCGGCGCATGGCCAGGCCCGCCGGCCGTCGCCGACGGCGCGCCGACCGGCCAACGGTTACGGGCCGGACCAGGGCGGCCAGGAGGGCCTGGAGCTTCAGTTGGGTCTCGCCCAGCTCGGCGTCGGGGTCAGAACCGGCCACGATGCCGTTGCCGGCGTACATAGACGGCCCGGTTGCCCGCAGACCTTGGCGCTGCGCAGGCCGAGCACCCATTCGCCGTCCCCGTTCTGTCGACCCAACCCACCGGGCCGGCGTAGCAGCCACGGTCGAAACCCTCGTTGTCCCGCTGCCACTGGATGGCGCACTCCACCGGCAGGCCGCCTACGGCGGGCGTGGGCTGGAGCAGGGCAGCCAGCTCGAGGCTGGCGGGCAGGCCGGCGCCGGCCGCCTGGCCCTGTGCCGATCGCTGTGGCGCCGACCCCGTTCCCGTGAGCCGTTGCCCAGGGCCCGGCGCCGTCGGCCGCCCACCCGAGGCCACGGGCGTCGTCCTCGTAAGCGTTCCCTTGATCGACGTACCTAGGTGGGAGACGTTGCGGAGCGGCACGTACCGAAGGCGCCGCTGGCACGTCCAACGACGGCGTACGGCCGCAGTTTGGCCGCGATCTCGTCCACCACCAGCTGGTGCTCGTGGCGGTCCTTGGCCGACGACATCA
Source organism: uncultured Acidimicrobiaceae bacterium (assembly GCA_963807395.1). Lineage (GTDB taxonomy): Bacteria > Actinomycetota > Acidimicrobiia > Acidimicrobiales > Palsa-688 > Fen-671. The sequence continues at coordinate 610,999 of CAWEBW010000016.1, read as the reverse complement.
GGGCGGCCACCAGAGCGTCGTCTGTAGCAGGGTCGCCGCTGCGGGCCACCGTGCCGGCCAGCGGATGGCTCTCGATCTCCGTCCCCGGTGCGCCGCAAGAGGGTCTCCGGGCTGGCACCGAGGAACCCCTCGACGTGGAAGACGGCGCAAGACGGGTACAGATGAGCCAGGCGGGCGAGCGTCTCGGGCAAGACGAACGGCCGGTTCGCCACCACCTCGACCTGGCGGGCCAGGACGACCTTGGACAGAGAGCCGCCTTCCATCTCCTTCACTGCCCGGGCGACGAGGTCCTTCCACTCCTCGTGCGGCATGACGGCGGTAAGTTCGAAACCGTCCGGGAGGGCGCCGGAGGGCGCCGCGGCGTCGAGTTTGGCCAGTTCGTCTTCGACCTGGTACGCAACGATCCCGGAGCCGTGAGGGTGGCCCATGCCCGGCCGCTGTCGTACAACTACCGCCAGCCGGGGCACGCTCAAGTGGCCCGGCTGGCCCGGGTCGTAAGGCAACGCCCCGATGGCCAGCGGCCCGCAACCGGGCCGCTCAAACCATCTTCAGCGTCGATGGCAGCGAGGGCCTCCCCGACCAACGCCGTGTGCGCCGGCGCCGCCCAACCTGCGGGCAGCCGGAGGCGCAAGGCTTCGCCGCAACCGAGGATGGTGACGTCGTTCTTGGCCCAGAGGTAGCGCTCAGAGGCGCCGCCCGCCCTCACCAGGTCGGGGAGGGCGCCGGCGCCCACCTCGACCGTGACGGCCCGAAGCTGGCGGGCGGCAGCGAGGACCTCGGCCACGGCCGGATGACGGGCTGGAGGGGCCGACGTGCCCGCGCCGGAGGGGCTCACGCACCCTCCAAGGGCTGGTTAGCCTCCAAGGGCAGGCGGGTACCCAGGTAGAGCTGGCTGATGCCGCCCGATAACAGCTCGTGCTCGACGCCCCCGAAGCCGGCGGTCTCGAGCAACTTGACCACCTCGGCCGGGCGCGGGAGGTAGGCGAAGCTACGGGGCAGGTAGTGGTACGCCTCGCTGTCCGAGAGCAACGACCCCACCAAAGGCACGGCGTAAGTGCGACCAGAAATGGTGGCCGAGACGCAGCAGCCGGGCTTCGGGTTCGGCCGAGGTCGAGCAACGAGATGCGGCCGCCAGGACGGAGCGACTTGCGCCAGTTCACTGAAAAGAACGCCTAGGTCGACGACGTTGCGCAGTGCGAAACCGCTTACGGCGCCGTCGAAAACTAGACGGTCGGAAAGGGGCCGCCAGGGCGTCGGCCAGGACCAGGGGCGCACTCGTGCGGGCGTGAGAGAGCATCCCCGGCGAGAGGTCCACCCCGACCGGCCGGTAGCCGAGGGCGGCCAGTTCCCGGCAGAGGTCACCTGTACCACAGGCGACGTCGAGCACGACCGACCCGCTGGGCAAACCGAGCGCCTCCAGGCAGCGGCGCCGCCAACCCCGGTCCATCCCGAACGAAACGATGCCGTTGACCAGTTCGTAGCGCCCGGCGATGGCGTCGAACATGTGCCGGACGGCGCGTACCTTGTCGTCGCCCGCGGGGCAGGCCCTCTTGCCGGTTAGTTGTAATAGCGGAAGACGACATCTGCCACACAGGACGGCTTGGCCGCCCCCTCGACCTCGAACGTCAGCTTCAGTTCCACCTGGCAGCCGCCCTCGAACTCCTCCAAGGACTCGAGGCTGGCGCCGCAGCGTAGCTTGGCCCCGACCGGGACGGGGGCCGGGAACCTGACCCGGTTGAGCCCGTAGTTGACCGCGAAACTAGGCCCTTCGACGGTCATGATCTCGCCTAGCAGTACCGGCCCCAGCGACAACGTGAGGTAGCCGTGGGCGACGGTGGTGCCAAACGGCCCCGCCTTGGCTCGGGCTGGGTCCACGTGGATCCATTGGTGGTCACCGGTGGCGTCAGCGAACAGGTTGACCTGTTCCTGGGTCACTGTATGCCAGCTGCTGTACCCGAGATGAGAGCCGACCTTGGCCCGCAGGTCGACGAGGTCCAGTGTGATCGTGCTCATGCCGGCAGGTTAGGCCAACGAGGCGGGTGCCGGCCAAGCCAGCGCCCTCAACGGCGGCGCTCAAGACCGGCCCTCAAGACCGGCCGTCAAGGCCAGCCCGGAACGGGCGGTAAAATGGCCAACTAATGTTCGAGGCCCTTTCCGACCGGTTCGAAGGCATTTTCACGCGCCTTCGGGGCCGAGGCCGGCTCAACCAGGACGACGTCGATGAAGCTCTGCGTGAGATCCGCATGGCGCTACTCCAGGCCGACGTCAACCTGCTGGTGGTCCGGGACGTAATAACCCGCCTGCGCACGGAACTGGTCGGCGCCGAGCTGTCCCGCAGCCTGACGCCTGGTCAGCAGGTCGTAAAGGTGGTCAACGACGAGCTGGTCAGGATCCTGGGCGGGACCGCGCTCAAGGTCACGTACGCACCGAGGCCACCCACGGTCGTGTTGCTGGCCGGCCTGCAGGGCGCCGGCAAAACGACGATCGCAGCCAAGCTGGCCCGCTGGTTCAAGCAGCAGGGCCGCAACCCGCTGCTGGTGGGGGCCGACCTGCAGCGGCCGGCCGCCGTCGAGCAGTTGCGGGTCCTCGGCAGCCAGGTGGGCGTCCCGGTGTTCTCTGAACCCTCCGACCCCGTCACGGTGGCCAAAAAAGGACTAGCCGAGGCGGTACGAATCGGCCGCGACGTCCTAATCGTCGACACTGCCGGCCGTTTACATATCGACCCCGAAATGATGGAACAGGTCCGCCAGATTTCCGAGGCCGTCCAGCCCCATTACACGTTCCTCGTCATCGACGCCATGACGGGCCAAGACGCGGTTACTACGGCCGAGGCTTTTCACAAAACACTCGACCTCGACGCCGTCATTTTGAGCAAGATCGATGGTGATGCTCGTGGCGGGGCGGCCTTGTCCGTCAAAGAAGTCGTGGGCCGCCCGATCGCGTTTGCGTCAACCGGTGAAAAGGTAGAGGACTTCGAGCTTTTCCACCCTGACCGGATGGCCGGGCGCATCCTCGGCATGGGTGACGTCCTCACCCTTATAGACCGCGCCGAACAAGTAATTGAGCGCGAGGACGCGGAGAAAGCCGCGGCCAAGCTGGCCGAGGGCCGGCTCACGCTCGAGGATTTCCTCGAGCAGTTGCAAGCGGTCAAGAAGATGGGGCCACTTTCCGGTTTGGTGGGGATGCTACCGATGGTCCCGAAAGAAGTCCGCAATGCGCAGCTCGACGATTCGATGCTCAAACCAGTCGAGGCCATAATCCATTCCATGACGCCCGCCGAGCGGGCCGACCCCTCGATCATCAACGGCTCCCGCCGGTCTCGCATCGCCGCCGGTTCGGGGACCACTGTCCAGGACGTGAACGAGCTCCTCGAGCGGTTCAAGCAAGTACAGGTGTATATGCGCCAGGTACCGGGCCTGGCCGGGGTGGCGCGCCGCAGCGCAGGAAAAAAAGCAGCCGCCAAACGTAAAAAACGCCGGTGAAGTACTGATTGGGAGCCAGCGCCGGGCAACGCGGGCCCATTTCGCCTACACTTGCACGGTCTAACAGGAACTGGCACCGAGCTCCGCAAAGGGAGCAAAGGCAAAAGAGTATGGCAGTCAAGCTCCGCTTGATGCGGATGGGCAAGACCAAACAACCCACCTACCGGCTGGTAGCGGCGGACAGCCGCTCGCCGCGCGATGGGCGGTTCATCGAGATCGTCGGCAGTTACGCGCCCCGCCAGCAAGACAACAAGGTCGTCCTCAAGGAAGACCGGGTCACCCGCTGGCTACAGGAGGGCGCGCAACCGACCGACCGGGTCCGGCGCATCCTTCAGGGCGCCGGCCTCATGGAGGCGGCGCCGGCCCGGCCGACGCCCGCCGTCAAGGCCGCCCGCCCGGCCGAGAAAGCCAAGTGAGCGACCCGTTCAACCGGGCGCCTGGCGGCAGGGCGAAAGCAGTGCTCGAGTACCTGGCCCGCCAGATTGTCGACGAACCAGACGCGGTCGGCGTCGAAACCAGCGCCGGGCAGCCAGGCCAGCAGGTACGCCTGCGGTTGCAGGTGGCCCCTGGCGACGTGGGCCGCGTGATCGGCCGGCGGGGGCGGACGGCGCAGGCGATACGAGCCGTGACGCGCGCCGCTGCGGCCAGAGATGGTGAAGAGGTCTTCGTCGACATAGCAGACTGACAACGGCGTGCTACTGGAGATAGGGCACGTGGGCCGCCCTCACGGGTTGCACGGTGAGGTCGTGGTCGACCTGCTAACGACGGTTGAATCACGTTTGGCCCCGGGCAGCACGCTCGATTGCGAGGGTCGCCAGCTGGTCGTCGAAGCTGCCCACGCCCTGCCGGGTAAGCCGAGCCCTCGAGGTGCTCACTGGCTGGTGCGCTTTGCCGGGGTCGCGACCCGCGAGGAGGCGGAGAGCCTGGTTGGCGCCACGCTGCGGGCAGTACCGCTGGCCGAGGCCGAAGGGCTCTGGGTCCACGAACTGATCGGTTCGGTGGTAGTGGACCAATCCGGTGAAGCCCGGGGCAAGGTGGCGGCGGTTGAGGCCAACCCGGCCAGCGACCTCTTGGTGCTGGACAGTGGGGCGCTCGTCCCCCTTCGCTTCGTGGTGGCGGCAGAGCCCGGAAAGTTGACCGTGGACGCACCGGCGGGCCTGTTCGGTACGTGAAGTCGCCGACCCCATGAGGATCGAGATCTTCACCATCTTCCCGGATCTGGTGTCGATGTGGGCCGGGGCCAGTCTCATAGGCAAGGCGGCGAAGAGCGGCGCCCTCGAGATCGTCGTGCACGACCTGCGGGCAGGAGCCAAGGGCCCGCACCGGAGCGTCGACGACAGCCCCTTCGGGGGCGGCGCCGGGATGGTGCTGGCGCCGGAGCCGGTGTTCAATGCCGTGGAGGCCGCCAACCCGGTGAGGCCGCTCTTCTTGCTCGCGCCCAGCGGTCGGCGCTTCGACCAGGCGGTAGCCCATGAACTGGCCGAGCGCCGCGGTTTCTCGCTGCTGTGCGGGCGCTACGAGGGTGTCGACGAGCGGGTGGCGGAGCACTTGGTAGACAGTGAGCTGTCGATCGGGGATTACGTGCTGGCGGGCGGGGAGGCGGCCGCCATCGTGGTGGTTGAAGCGGTGGCCAGATTGGTCCCCGGCGTCATCGGCAATCCGGTGTCGAGCCAGGAGGAAAGCTTTGCCGAGGGCCTGCTGGAATACCCGCAGTACACTCGGCCGGCGCAGTTCCGCCAGTGGCCCGTCCCCGAGGTCCTGTTATCCGGTCACCACGAGCAAGTAGCCCGGTGGAGGAGGGCGGTCGCATTAGTCAGGACCCTGCAGCGGCGCCCCGACCTGATCGCAGCCCGGGGTGGGCTTTCTCCCGAGGAAGAGGGCCTGCTGGTCGAATGGGGTTTCGATCCTCTAGTCTTAACCAGCTATGGGCCCGACCGACCTGATCGACCGTGAGAGTTTGCGAGACGACGTACCCGATTTCTCCCCCGGGGACACCGTCCGTGTCCATGTGCGCGTTGTCGAGGGCAACCGGGAACGGGTACAGGCCTTTCAGGGCGCAGTCATAGCCAGGAAGGGTTCGGGCGTGCGGGAGACGTTCACCGTTCGGAAAGTGAGCTCCGGCGTGGGGGTAGAGCGCACCTGGCCGGTGCACTCCCCATCGATTGCCCGGGTTGAGGTAGTAACGCTGGGCGATGTTCGGCGGGCCAAGCTGTACTACTTGCGGGACCGAATCGGTAAGGCAGCCAAGATCAAAGAGAAGCGCGTAGCCCGCTGAGGGACCGCTTGCGCTCCGGCTCAGCCTTTTTGGCCCTGGTGTCCGCTTTCGTCCCGGCGTTGCCGCTCGAGGCTTTCCTCTTTGAGATGCTGGCGAAAAGGGGCTGTCACAAGTGAGCTGCGGACAGGCCGTACGATGCTGGTATGTGGGGCTGCTTGTGTGAGGCCTATATGGACGTACGTCAGGGAGGGGTGTCATGAGCGCTGAGGATCTGGAGCGCTACGAGACCGAGATCGAGCTGGCGCTTTTCCAGGAGTACCGGGCCGTTCTCCCGATGTTCCGCTATGTGGTGGAGACCGAGAGGCGGTTCTACCTGGCGAACGACGTCCAGATGGAAGCCCACGGGGAGGGCGCTCGCACGTACTTCGAGGTGAAGCTGGGGGATGCCTGGGTCTGGGACATGTACCGGCCGGCCCGGTTCGTCTCGAACGTCAGGGTCGTCACGTTCAAAGACGTGAACGTCGAGGAGCTGCCCGAAAAGGAGATATAGCCCCGGGCGGGCTTGCCGGTCACTGCTGACTGGCAAGGTGGGCGTGTGCAGAGTTCCACCGGGCAGGCCGTGGTCGGAAGCGGCAACGCTCCGGTTCCTCCTGCAAAGCTCAGACGCTTTGTGGGCCGGTGCGGCGAGGACCTGGCGGCGAGCTGGTACGAGGACAATGGCTACAGGGTCCTGGCCCGCAATTGGCGCTGCCGCCAGGGCGAGCTGGACCTCATCGCCCGTCGCGCCGGCGTGGTGGTTTTCTGCGAGGTGAAGGCCCGCACGAGCGCCGCGTTCGGCTTGCCAGCAGAGGCCGTCGGGCCGGTCAAGCAGGCGAGGCTCCGACGCCTCGCCGCGATTTGGTTCGCCGACCAGGCCCGGTCAGCGGGCGGGCGCCGGTTAGGCGGCCGGGCCCGGTTCGACGTGGCCAGCGTCCTCGCCGGCCAGGTCGAGGTGATCGAGGACGCCTTTTGACTTGAGTTCCCGATTTCCGGTGCAACTTCGCCGTTTAGGCGACCGTCCCCGGGGCGGCCGGGCTCCGTCGAGCTAGTTGCCCGGTCGCCGGCGGTCCCGCATCGTCCAGCAGGACGTATGCCAATGCCGACGCAAGTCCGGGGCGTCCCTCGGAACGACTACGACGTGGGCCGTCCCAGGCGTGATCTCTTGCTGGCAACCAGGACAGAGATAGGCCTTGCGGGCTTGGGAGGGGTGGATGCGCCGGACGTCGAGGCCAAGAGCCTCGCCGGTGGCCTGTAGGTCCGCAATCTCCTGTAGTTCCGAGAGCTTGAGGGGCGCCCGTATCGGGCCCCGCCTGCGCCCACGGCGGCGGGGGACTGGATGGGCCACGCCTGACAAGCTACCGGCGCAGTGGCAGGCGCCTCTGTGCCGCCCCGGCGATTCGGTCACATTCGAGTGGTAGCGTCTTCGCCGTTGCTCGTGGCCAGCACTTGGCCTCCCAAAGTCCATTACCGGCCCCGTGGCTCCACCCGGGTCGGTCCTTGTTCGGGGGTGCCCAATGTTGGCCACCGTTTCGTCGGCCACGCTCGTAGGCGTCGATGGCCACCCGGTGACGGTTGAAGTCCATGTGAGCAACGGCCTGCCCGGTTTTTGGGTGGTCGGGCTACCGGACGCCTCGTGCCGGGAGGCGCGGGACCGAGTGCGCGGCAGCAGTCATTTCCAGCGGTTTCAAGTGGCCGCAAACGCGGGTCACCGTCAACCTGGCCCCTTCGGGCCTGCGCAAAGCCGGCCCCGGCCTGGACGTCGCCATTGCCCTCGGCGTCATGGCTGCTGACGGCCAGTTACCGGGCCAGTCGCTCGAGGGCCTCGCTTTCATCGGCGAGCTCGGCCTCGACGGGTCCCTGCGCCGGGTCGCGGGCATTTTGCCCCTCGTGGCGGCGGCGGGCCAAGCCACCGTTGTGGTGGCACCCGCCTGCGCCCGCGAAGCCAGTTTCGTCGAACAGTCAATTGTGAGAGCCGTCCCGAACCTGAGAGAACTGGTCGGGGTGCTGAAGACCAGATCTCGGCTGGCCCGACCTCCCAGCCGCGGCCAGCACGAAGGACGAGCCCCCGGCGCCAGATCTGGCAGAGGTCCGCGGTCAACCGTTCGGGCGCCAAGCCCTGGAAGTCGCCGCCGCTGGCGGGCACCACCTCTTGATGGTGGGCCCGGCCGGCGCAGGCAAAACCATGTTGGCCCGGCGTTTGCCCGGTATATTGCCGCCGCTTTCCCAAACAGATGCCCTCGAAGTGGCGAAGATCCACTCGGCCGCTGGTCTGGAGCTGCTCGGGAACGGCCTTTCGGTCCGGCCCCCCTTTAGGTCGCCTCACCACAGCGCTTCGGCCGTGTCGCTGATCGGCGGCGGCGGCGCCCGGCTCAGGCCGGGTGAGATCAGCTGCGCCCATTGCGGGGTGCTGTTCCTGGACGAGCTGGCGGAGTTCCCCGGGAACGTGCTCGACAACCTGCGCCAGCCGCTCGAGGAGGGCCGAGTGGTCGTCTGCCGGGCGAGCGCAGCGGTGGCCTTTCCCGGCCCGTTTCATGCTCGTCGCCGCCATGAATGCTTGCCGCTGCGGCGCCGACGGCTCGCCGGGGTCTTGTCGCTGCACGGACATCGCCCGCGCCCGGTACGTCGCTCGCATATCCGGGCCGCTGCTCGACCGCTTCGACCTCCGCATCAGGGTGCGCCGGCCCGACGTCGAGGCCCTGCTGGGTGCCCGCGCCCGACCAACCGGCTCGTCTACGCCCACCGTCGCCGCTGTGAGACGTCGGCCATGGTCGCCGCCCGGGTAGCCCAAGCCGCTCGGCGGCTTGCCCAGGAAGTCCCGCGGCGTGCGCTGCAACGCAGAGCTACCTCCGCGGCAGCTCGAACAAGCAGCTCCTCTCAGCACCGGCGCTCGGCAACTACTAGGACGGCGGCTCCGTGACGGCCGCTTGTCCGCCCGCGGCCTCGACCGCGCCCGCCGAGTCGCCCTCACCGTCGCCGACCTCGCCGGCCACGATGGCCCCCTCCGGGAAGAAGACGTCCTCCTGGCGCTGGCGCTCAGGGAGCCCGAGCCTTTCGGCGCCGAACTGCAATCGCCGGCCCGGCGCCCGCTCTCGGGTTGGTGCGCCCGTGAGCGCCAGCCCAGCCAATGCGCCCCACTGGCCCCCCGCCGCTTACGCCGCTGCCCTGGCCTGCCTCCCAGGTGTGGGACCGTCATGGCTGGTTGACACGCTGGCGCGGCACTCGCCGGAGCAAGCGTGGGCCATGGTCCTCGCCGGTCGGCTCGCTCGGCCCATTAAGGCCCGACCGGGCGGGTCGGCGCCGCCGTGGTCAGAGGCAGCCGCGTCGGGTTGATGTCGGCGGCCTGTGGGCGCGCTGCGAACACAACCGGGTCGACGTTACCTGGCCGGGCCAGCTCGGGTACCCGACGGCGCTGGTCGGCGGCCCGGCGCCGGCAGGCGTCTTGTTTTGCGCCGGCAAGACGGGGACGTTCGAGAGACGGCCCTGCGCCGCCATCGTGGGTACCCGACGCTGCACGCCGGACGGTGCCGCCGCCGCTTACCAGCTCGCTTACGAGTTGTCGATGGCTGGCGTATGCGTTGTCTCCGGGTTGGCTCTCGGCATCGACGGCGCGGCCCATGCGGGCGCCCTAGCCGCAGTGCGTGACAACCAGAAAGGCGATGGCAGCGACGTCTGCGAGATGGGCTCGACGGTAGGCGTGGCTGCGAGCGGCGTCGATGTTGTCTACCCCCGCCAGCATCGAGGCCTCTGGAAGGAGGTTATTGCGCTCGGGGCAGTGGTGTCCGAGACACCGCCCGGTTGGCCGGCCCAGGCTTGGCGCTTCCCCTCCCGTAACCGGCTCATCGCTGGATTGGCCCGCATTGTCGTCGTGGTGGAGTGCCACGCCAGCGGGGGGTCCTGGCACACCGTCGAGTCCGCTCTCCGGCGGGGCGTCGAAGTCGGCGCAGTGCCGGGGCCTATTCACAGCTCAGCGTCAGTGGGTACCAACACACTGCTCCACGAGGGGGCTACGCCGATCCGTGGCGCCCAGGATGTCCTCGACGCCCTGGGCCTCTTCGACAGCAAGGAAGCCGCCACCAAGAGAAAGGCACCCGGCGTAGGCAGACGACCCGCTTCCTCCCCCCGTGGTGTAACCCCCAGCGTGAGGTCAATGGCGCCGGCCCGCCCTCCGGCGCCCCTGGCCAGTGCCCAAGCCTTGCCTCCGGCCTCAGATCACGTCACGAGCACCTCTCTGGGCCCAGTCGAACTCAGGGTCCAAGCAGCGCTCGGCTGGCGCCCGCTCTGCCTGGAGGAGATAGTGGAACGCAGCGGCTTACCGGCCGGCGCAGTGGTCGTCGCGCTAGAGCGGCTCGAAGAAGAAGGAGCAGCCCAGGCGGACGCCGGGTGGTGGTTCAGAAAGGGCGCGGGGAGGGGTCGGCACATGTGGTGGAGGGGACGCTTGCGGCGAGGGAGGCCGTCGATGACGGCCCAGAGGGTGGCCGCTCATCGGTTGACGTTCGAGCGGGTACCCGCCCCGTTCGGCCACCCCCAAGCTGACCTGGACCTGGCCCGCGACGTTGCCGCCGGGTCCGAAGCGACCGCGGGAAGGATGCATGACTACCTGAGAGCCCGTACCACCTTCTTCGACCGGGTTGTCGTGCGCACCCTGGAGGCGGGACATCGCAGGTCGTCATCGGGGCGGCCGGGTACGACGGACGAGCGTTCAGGTACGCAAAACCCGGCGTCCGCTGGTTCGAACTCGACCACCCGTCTACCCAACAGGACAAAGTGGCGAGGCTCGCCCGCCTAGGCGTACCGACCAGCGATGTCGGTTTCGTCGCCGCGGACTTCGCGTCCGACCCCGTAGCCGAGAGACTGGTCGCTGCCGGTCTCGACCCCAGCTCACCGTCTTTGTTCCTGCTCGAAGGGGTGGCCGTTTACCTCGACCTGGTCGTCCTCGAGAGACTCCTCCGCCAGTTGAGGCAAGTTGCCCACGACGGAAGCCGTTTGGCCATCAGCGTCTCCGTCAAATCGCCCGACGCGGCGGCGAGGGCGGGGTTCAGAAGGGCGGTCGCCGCGATGGGAGAGCCGCTGCGGTCGACGATCGAGCCGGACGAGGCCGGCGACCTGTTGAGGCGCACCGGCTGGGAGGTCACGTCCGGCGCCGCCAGCGACGGGGATGCACAAGCCCACCGGGACCGCCTTCGCTTGGCCGGCTTCTTGGTGGCTAGGGCGGTGAGCCCACCGGGCACCGGCGAAAGTTGAATAAGGGGCTAACCAGATTGGGTGAAGCCGACGGCCACGCCGGGAAAATACCGCGCTGACCGCCTTAGCCATCAGGTTGGAGGCGCTCAGCCTCCGCCGCCGGTGGCACCGTCAAACCGGCTTTGGCCAGTCCGTGCTCCAGGTCCTTGACCACGGTCTCGACTACCTTCACCCGGGCGTAGTGCTTGCTCTCAGCGGGGACGACGGTCCACCGGGCCCTGCCCAGGTCGGTCCGTTTCAGCATCTCTTCCACGGCCGGGACATATGCAGACCGCTTGTCTCGGTTCCGCCAGTCCTCGTCAGTCAACTTCCAGCGCCGGAGCGGGTCGTCCCGGCGGCTCTCAAAGCGGCGCAACTGTTCCTCGGCCGAGATGTGCAGCCAGAACTTGACCAGCGTCGTCCCCTCGGCCACCAAGCTTCGCTCGAACGAGACGATCTCGTCGTAGGCCCGCTGCCACTCTGGCTCCGTGGCAAAGCCCTCGACTCGCTCGACCAGCACGCGCCCGTACCAGGACCGGTCGAAGACGGCCATGCCCCCGGTCCCGGGCAGGTTGGGGGAAAATCGCCAGAGAAAGTGGTGGCGTTTTTCCCTTTCGGTGGGTGCGGCATAGGACTGGACCCGCACGTGGCGGGGGTCCAGCCAGGTCACGAGGCGTTTGATGGCCCCGCCCTTGCCTGCCGCGTCCCAGCCTTCGAACACCACGGCCAACCCCGGCCCGAGCCGGCCGTCGCCCAGCAAGCCGGCAGAGACCAGACGGAGCTGGAGCAAGCGCCGGCCGAGCCGGTCAAGACGTTTTTCGCTCTCGGAGCGAGACATCTTGAGGGAAAGGTCAACCTGGTCGAGGCGGCCCATTGTCGCTATTCAAGCCCACGCTACTGGGCGGCGCACGCCTGCGGACCTCAATCGATCAAGACAGGGACCGGCGGCGGCCCGGAGACCAGCCAACCCTCGACCAGCGAGGCGAGGGCCGGAGGGTAGACCGTCTCGTTCGTCGCAGCTAACTCTTCGAGCGGCCACCAGCGAGCGCCAGTCGTAAAGCGCAGCTCAAGTTCAGTAAGGGCAGTCGGCCGCACCTGGAACCGGCCGGTCCTTACCACGAAGATCGACTCGTGCTGCTCGAACTGGCGTCCGTCGAAAGGAAAACTGACGTGGCGTTCCCACACCACCGGCCCCAGTTCGCCGAGCTGGGCACCGGTCTCTTCAAAGATTTCTCGGCGGACGGCCGCTTCGAGGCTCTCGCCGACGAACGCCCCGCCGCCCGGGAGGAACCAAAACTCCGGCTCGCCGACGCTCCCCGGCTCGACGCCTGATTGGAGCAGCACCGCATCGCCCTCGTCGAGCAACGCCGCCCGCCCCGCCCGACGACGTGACGTCAGGCGCAGCCGGGAGAGTGGCACAGCCGGTCGCCAATGCGACAACGGGGTATGGGGCGACAACGGGGTATGGGGCAGGGAAGCGTTGGCACGGCGCGATCGTCAGGCATACGGGGTGGCCGTGTCAACCGGCTTCGCAGACCGGTAAACGGCAAGACGTTAGCGGTGCGGGTTTTACTGCCCGCGGCGCCCGTCAGGCCGCCTTTAGACAGCAAGCGCCCTCGTTCGCTAGCATTTACCACTGTGGGTTCTCTCGTTGGCACTAAGAGTGGCCGGGAGGTGGCGGATAGCGGGCACCGGAGAGGCCCCGGTTCGAGACGAGCTGGAGCGACCCGGGATGACCTAACCACCGATGACGAGGTGGCTGAAGAGGCCGACGTCGCGGAGCCAACGGAGGCCAGCGGGGCGCGACGAGTGGGGGCGGACGCCACCGAAGTCGACCCGGAGTGGCTGTTGCCAGAGTGGGTCACCTCGCTCACCGACCTCTCCGAGGCCAGTAAGCGGGCCTATGAGAACGGGGTGCACTCGTTCGTCGTGTGGGCTCAGCGAGGTGAGGTGCGGGGCCCGCCACCGTGACCCGCCTGCTCTTGCGCCGCTACCTTGCGTACATGGCTACCAGGCACTACGCCCGCCAGACGATGACCCAGCGGGCGTCAGCACTGCGGCGCTATTTCGGCTGGCTCACCCGCCAAGGTGTGGTACCGGCCGACCCGACGGCGAGCCTTTCGGCTCGTTCCGGCGAGTCCCGCCTCCCACGGGTGCTGTCACGAGCCGAGCTGGGTGTGATCCTGGACGAACCGCCAGCCCGGGCGACCGCGATGGCCGAGGTGGTGCGGCTACGTGACGACGCCGTGCTCGAGCTGTTGTACGGCAGTGGCCTGCGAGTGAGCGAGCTGTGCGGGCTTTCGGTGGACGACGTGGACAGGCGGGGCCGATGGGCCACTGTGTGGGGCAAGGGGTCCAAGCAACGGCGGGTGCCCGTTTCTGAACTAGCGGCCAGTAGCGTTGGGCGTTGGTTAGCCGAGGGCCGTCCGGCCATGGCCGGGACCGAGGGTGCCGCCAGCGCTGATGATGCCGAGGACCTTGAAGCGGGCAAGGCGCTCTTCCTCAACGCCCGCGGTCACCGGCTCGGGCCACGTGATGTGCGCCGCATCCTGGACCGGCGCTCCCCGTCCCCGACCCACCCGCACGCCCTGCGCCACAGCTTTGCGACCCACATGCTCGACGGCGGCGCGGACCTTAGAGTTGTGCAGGAGCTGCTTGGCCACGCCAGTGTGCGGACGACCCAGGTCTACACGCACGTGAGCAAAGAGCGCCTCCTAGCTGTGTACGACCTCTCGCACCCGAGGGCCTGATCAAAATAGAACCCTGCTGGAGATAGGACCTGATGGAAATTCAAGAGGAGTCCTCCGCCACTGACGATCTGTGGGCCGAGTACAAAAGGACCGGTTCGCGAGCTTTGCGAGACAGGCTGATCGTGCAGTACTCCCCCCTGGTGAAGTACGTCGCCGGCCGGGTTTCGGTCGGCCTACCGCACACGATCGAGCAGTCGGACCTCGTCAGTTACGGCATCTTCGGGCTGATCGACGCCATCGAGAAGTTCGACCATGAGCGGTCCATCAAGTTCGAGACGTATGCCATCACCCGGGTCAAAGGGGCCATCATCGACGAACTGCGCAGCATCGACTGGGTCCCGCGATCCGTCCGGGCTAAGGCCAGAGCCATCGAGAAGGCCTACGCCAAGTTGGAGGCCGAGCAATTGCGGACCCCGACGGACGCCGAAGTGGCCCGCGAGCTCGGGCTGTCCGAGGACGAGCTCCAGGGCCAGTTCTCGCAGATCTCCTTCGTCGGCATCGTGGCCTTGGACGAGGTGTTGGCCGGCGGGGAACGGGGGGAGTCGACCACGCTAGGGGACACTCTGGCCGACCGCCGGGACGGCCCGATGCAGGCGTTCGAGGTCGAAGAGATGAAGCAGATCCTGGCCGGGGCGATCAACCGTTTGGGGGACCGGGAGAAGATAGTCCTGACGCTGTACTACTACGAGGGACTGACCCTGGCCGAGATTGGCACGGTACTGGGGGTAACCGAGAGCCGCGTTTGCCAGATCCACACCAAGGCCGTGCTACAGCTGCGCTCCAGGATGCTCGTGGCTGAAAAAGAGACGGCCTGAGCCTTAGGCGAACACCACGGGGCTCGGTGGCGGGCTTCGTCCGGTGCCGCCTGGCTCCTTCCCGAGGGGCGCCACCCCCGAGGCGGTCGAGGCCTGACAAGTGCTGCCGGCGCGACCTCGAGCGAGCGAGGAGCCTGCTCCCGAGCGTGTAAGCTGGTGAGGAGCCCGGCTTTGCCGCGGCCTAACTTGCACCCGGGTGCCTCCACGGTCGCCCTTTGGCGCTGGACCACAGTCAGCCAAGCGGCGCTAGCGCTCGGGAACGACAACCGATGGAGAGGAGTTTGCATGGCCGTCGTAACTATGCGGCAGCTTTTAGAGGCGGGCGTCCATTTTGGGCACCAGACCCGGCGCTGGAACCCGAAGATGAAGCGCTTTATCTTTGGCGAGCGCAACGGCATTTACATAATCGATTTGAACCAGACGCTCCAACGCGTCGACGTGGCTTATTCGTTCATAAGGGACCTGGTGGCCAACGGGGGCAGCGTTCTTTTCATAGGTACGAAGAAGCAATCGCAGGACCCCATAGCTCGGTCGGCGCAAGCCTGTGGTATGCCCTTTGTCAACGAGCGCTGGCTCGGTGGGATGCTCACCAACTTCTCGACCATCGCCCTGCGGGTGAAAAAAATGCAAGAGTACGAGCGCATGCGGTCCGCCGGTGATTTCGAGGCGATGCCGAAAAAAGAAGCGCTAATACTCTCGAGGGAACTGGAGAAACTCGAGCGCAACCTGGGCGGGATTCGCGATATGTCCCGGCTCCCTGACGTCGTGTTCATCATTGACATCAAGAAAGAGCACATCGCGGTGTCGGAAGCCAACAAAATGGGCATCCCCATCGTGGCGGTGGTCGACACCAACTGCGACCCCGACCTCGTCCAGTACCCCATCCCCGGCAACGACGACGCCATCCGCAGCGGCACCTTGATGTGCCGGGTGATCCAAGAGGCAGTGCAGGAGGGACAGTTCGTGCTGTCCAGGCGGGGGACGACGCAGGGGCCGGCGGCTGGTGGCCCACTGTTCCATGTTTCCGAACCGGTCAGCGTGGCTCAGTCGTCCCCAGCGCCCGCCTTCCAGACGGCGCCGGCGGGTTCGGCCCAAGCCGCGCCAACCGGGCCCGGGCCAGCTCAGCCCCGCCCGGTCCAGACCGGCCCTCCTCCAGGCGGCCCCGCCCCAACGGCCGGCTCCGACCAGCGCTGCCCCAACCGGCCAGGCCCCAACCGGCCCAGCTCCAACCGGCCCCACCGGCCGGGCTCCGACCGGCCCTGCCCCGAGCGGCCGGGCTCCGGCTTCGCCCGCCGCGACCCCGGCGGCCCGCCGACCCAGCCCGGCGCCCGCCGCAACCGGCCCCGCCCCCACTGGCCGGGCTCCGGCTTCGCCCGCCGCGACCCCGGCCCAGGCGCCCGCCGCAGCGCAGGCCGCGGCGCCGGCTGCCGCCCCGACAGGCCCCGCCACTCAGTCCGAGGCCGCCACACAGCCTGAACCGGCAGTGGCGCGGGAGCCCAGCCCGGCGGCCGCCCCCGGCCCTCAGCCGACCGCCCAGACCGCCCAGCCCGCCACCGCCCAGACAACCGGACCTGGCGCACAACCACCAGCACAAGACCAATCCGCAGCGACCACAGCCGCCGGCGAGGCGACGGCGGCGAGCACCGGTGCCGATGCCCCGGCCGAGCCAGCGCCGACCCCGGAGCCCACCGCCGAGGTCGCGGCAACGCCGGAACACTAGAGTTAGGAGCACTGAAAAAATGGCAGATTTCACCGCCAAGGACGTCCAGGACCTGCGCAACGCCACGGGGGCCGGCATGCTCGACGCCAAGCGGGCGTTGACCGAGGCGAACGGCAACCGTGAGGACGCCGTGAAGTGGCTGAGAGAGCGTGGTCTCGGCAAGGCCGCCGAGCGGGCCGGGCGCGAGAGCCAGGAAGGCGCCGTCGCGATCTGCTTCGGACGCGGGCCAAGACGCGATCGCACTTGTGCAGCTCCGCTCTGAGACCGACTTCGGCGCCAAGAGCCCTGATTTCGTCAACCTGGCCGACGATCTTGCTGCGCTGGTGGCCAGCGAGGGCGAGGAGGCCGTCGACCAGCGCAAGGCCGCCATAGAGGACCTCAACATCGTCCTGAAGGAAAATGTGCAGCTGGGGGAGATCGTGCGTTTCCAGGCCGCACCCGGGAACGTCCTCGGGTCGTACCTGCACGTGCAGAACGATCGCGGCGTGAACGGGGTCATCGTGGAGTTGAAGGACGCCACGCCCGAACTGGCCCACGACATCGCCGTCCATATCGCCTTCGGCCGGCCCAAGTACCTGCGTCGGGAGGACGTGCCCTCCGAGGAGGTCGAGGCCGAGCGGGCCACGCTGGAGGCCGAGAGCCGCCAGGAAGGCAAGCCCGAGGCGGCCATCCCGAAGATCACAGAAGGAAAGCTCTCGGGTTGGTTCAAACGGGTGCCCGGTGGGGTGCTCCTGGAGCAGCCGTATGCCCGCGATGACAAGCACACCGTCAGGGAGACGCTGGGCAAGGCGCAAGTAGTGCGCTTCGCCCAGGTAGTGATCGGCGGGTGATGGGCCGGCCGCAAGCGCTCTGGAAGCGCGTCGTCCTCAAGATTTCGGGCGAGGCCCTCGCCAGCGGCGCGGCCGACGAAGTCATCAATAGCCGGGTGGTCGAACGCCTGGCCAGGGAGATCGCTGAAGCCCACTCCGATCTCGGGACGGAGATCGCTGTCGTGATCGGGGGCGGCAACATCTGGAGAGGGGCCACCGGCTCCGCCAGCGGCATGGACCGGGCCACCGCCGACTACATGGGCATGCTGGCTACCGTCATCAACGCGCTGGCCGTACGCGATGCGTTGGAGCGGGCGGGCCAGCCCACCCGCGTCCAGACGGCTATAGGCATGTCGGAGCTGGCCGAGCCTTATATCAGAGGGCGGGCAATGCGCCACCTGGAAAAGGGACGGGTAGTGATCTTCGCCGCCGGGACCGGCAACCCCTTCTTCACGACCGACACCGCGGGTGCGCTGAGAGCGGTCGAGATCGGCGCGGAGGTCCTTCTGAAAGGCACCCACGGCGGCGCCGACGCCTTGTACACGGCTGACCCTCGGCTCGACCCCGACGCCAAACCGATCTCCGAGATCAGCTACGACGAGGTCATCGGCAAGGACCTGAGGGCCATGGACCTGACGGCGATCACTCTCTGTAAGGAAAACTCACTGCCCATCCTTTATTTCAGCATCATGAAGGAAGGCAATTTACGGAGTGCGCTCGACGGTGAGCAGATAGGTACGCTTATCCACTGATGGCCGACACCCTGGTTGACGCAGCAGTAGAAGACTGCAAGGAGCGGATGGCACGCGCTGTCGAGCACACCAAAAGTGAGTTCGCCAGTATCCGGACGGGTCGCGCCGCTCCCGCGCTAGTCGAGAAGTTGAAGGTCGAGTACTACGGTGCCGAAGTGCCCCTGCAACAGCTCGCCGGCCTGCACGTGCCAGAGGCCAGGGTGTTGGTCATCAGCCCGTACGACAAGGGCCCGGGGGTCATAAAGGCCATCGAAAAGGCGGTGCAATCGTCGGATCTGGGCATCACGCCGAGCGACGACGGGTCGGTGATCCGGCTGATGTTCCCGGTGCTCACCGCCGAGAGGCGCAAAGAGCTGGTCAAGGTGGCTCACCAGAAGGCGGAAGACGGCCGAGTAGCCGTGCGTAACGTCCGGAGGGCCACGAGGAAAGACCTCGAGGCGCTGGAAAAGGACGGCGACATTTCCACCGATGAGCTCGACCGGGCCGAGAAGGACCTTGACAAGCTGACCCACGACTACACGACCGAGATAGACCGAGTGCTGGCCCACAAAGAACAGGAGCTGCTCACCAGTTGAGTTGGCCCAGTTGAACTGGGTGAGGGGGCGCCGCCGAGGCCCGGGTGACGAAGAAGCTCCGGCGCCCGCCGTTGTCCTCGACCCATGGGGGGAGGCCGGTCCGCCGGGGAACTACGACCCTGGCGCCGTCACCACGCCGCTCGAGCTGGCTGAAGCAGCTGGCACAGGAGCAGCTGGAGCAGCTGGCGTGGCTGGAGCCGGTGCCGGGGCGGGGGCACGGACGGGAGCTGACCCGGCCGCTGGCAGGCCACTTACGGCCGCGGTCCTTCTACGTGGCGTCCAGGCAGGGTCGCGGCATAGCGTCGGTGACGAGGGCCAGACCAGCACTGTTGTGGCAGGGAAAGGGGGCCCAGATGGCCAAGACGAGACGCTCGAGACCACAATCAACGAACTCTCCGAGCAGATGGGGTACCCTCGCGAGGTTGTACCAAGCGCAGAGTTGCCCAGCGCAGAGTTGGTAGCCATTGTGAGCTCAGGAGAGGGTACAGAACTTCCTCATTGGGCGGACCCGCCGACAGGTGAAGTCCCCAGCGCCATCGCCGGCCCGAAGAGCGAGGACGACGAGCTACAGGCGTGGAGACTGCTCGGCTCCAGGGGCCTTCACTGGCGCGACGACGTGAACGATTGGTCCGATAGCCCCGGAGTGGAAGACCTCGTCGACGAAGATGACCAAAGGAACGGCATGCCAGAGGAGGGGACGGGTCGCCCGTTCTCGTTCGACGAGGACTTCGAGCGGCTGGAGCACGAGCGTTCGGGGCGTAACGCCAACGGAGGCCCAAGCAGCACAAATGGTGACGAGACGGCCGTGGGGGCCGCAGCGGGAGTGGCGGGCCAGCCCGCGGACGAGACCGGGGTACTCGCCGCCAATGGGCCGGGGGGACCGGCGGCCGGCGATGACCAGACCCCGGCCGGGAGCGTGATACGCACGGGCCGTAGGGCCAGAAGGCCGGGACGGCCGAACGTTGCCGACCCAGTCGTTGCCAACCCCGCGTCAGCGCGGCACACCCGAGGCGTCCGCGCCCCGTACGACGTGCGGGCCGAAGGAGCGGGGATGGGGAACCGGGACGTGGGCGCGGCCCTTGTCACCGGGATAGTCCTCGTTGTCCTGCTCGTTGTCTGCTATTTGCTGGGCCCGGTCGCCTTGCTCGTCTTCTCGACCGTGGCCATCTTCGGGTGCGCACTCGAGGCCTTCAGCATGCTCCAACGGGCCGGGTTCCGCCCGGCCACGCTGCTGGGGGTGGTCGGGTCCGCCGGTGTCGTCCTCGCGGCCTACTGGCGGGGCACAGCCGCCTTGCCCGTGGTCATTGCCGTGGTCGTAGCTGGCAGCCTCGTGTGGTACCTGGCTCGGGTGGTCGAAGCGCGCCCAGTGGTCAACGTGGCGGTGACGGTCCTGGCGTTCTGCTGGGTCGGCGTCCTCGGCTCGTTCGCCGGCCTGCTCCTGGCTGCTCATCATGGTTCTCACCTCTTCCTGGGGGCGGTCGTCCCGACGATCGCGGCAGACGTCGTGGCCTGGTTTATCGGGAGCCAGTTCGGTACCCACCCGCTGGCGCCGTCCATCAGCCCGAGTAAGACCTGGGAAGGGGTCATTGCCGGAGGCGTCGC
This sequence comes from uncultured Acidimicrobiaceae bacterium, assembly GCA_963807395.1. Lineage (GTDB taxonomy): Bacteria > Actinomycetota > Acidimicrobiia > Acidimicrobiales > Palsa-688 > Fen-671. The sequence goes on along the minus strand of CAWEBW010000016.1, from coordinate 591,020 downwards.
CGCCCTGATCGCCGGGGCCATAATCGGCAACCAGCTGGCGCCCGTGGGGCGGCGCCCGCCATGGTCTCGAGCTCGGCCTCGTGGTCGCCGTCGTGGCGCCGATCGGCGACCTGGTGCAGTCGATGCTGAAGCGTGACCTGCGCATCAAAGACTCAGGCACGCTGCTGCCCGGCCATGGGGGCTTGCTCGATCGGTTCGACTCGCTGTTGTTCGTCTTGCCGGCGACCTACTTCCTGGCCCTGGCCCTCCACATCGTCGCCACCTAGCACCGTGTGCGCGGTACGGACCGTCTGCATCGCCGGCAGCACGGGCTCCATCGGCACCCAGGCCCTCGACGTCGTCCGCGCCGCCGGCGGCCGCTTCGAGGTCGTGGCGCTGGGGGCGCGCTCGTCTGTAAAGCTGCTGGCTGAGCAGGCTCGTGAAGTCCGCCCCAAGCGGGTGGCCATCGCCGACGCCTCCAGGCGAGCGAGCTGGCCAGCTTGGTGCCGGCTGGCACCGAGGTCCTGGCCGGCGAGGGAGCGCTGGCGGCGATAGCCGCGGAGGCCGACATCGTCCTGAACGGAGTGGTCGGTTTCGACGGCCTGCCGGTCACGCTTGGCGGCGCTCACGGCGGGACGGCGGCTGGCCCTGGCCAACAAGGAGTCACTGATTGCCGGCGGACCGGTTGTGCAGAGAGCGCTACGCACCCCCGGTGCGGAGATAGTGCCCGTCGATTCGGAACACTGCGCCGTCCACCAATGCCTTCGGACTTTGCGGATCAGCGGAAATTTAGAAAATGCCTCAAGCCTGCTGCGGCGCATCTTGTTGACCGCGTCCGGCGGGCCTTTCCGGGGCCGGTCGCTCCACGAGCTGGCCGAGGTCACGGTAGACGAAGCGTTGGCCCATCCGACTTGGAAAATGGGGCCAATGAACACGATTAATTCGTCCACCCTGATGAACAAGGGCCTCGAAGTGATCGAAGCCCATTTGCTCTTCGGCGCCCCCTACGAACAGATCGACGTCGTCGTCCACCCCCAATCCGTGGTCCATTCGATGGTCGAAACTACCGATGGAGCGACCATTGCGCAGCTGTCCATGCCCGACATGCGACTCCCTATTGGCTACGCCTTCTCGTACCCTGAGCGTATGGCGAGTTCTTTCGGTGCGATCGACTGGTCTAGGCTGGGCCGGCTCGATTTCGAGGTGCCCGACCCGGCCACTTTTCCTTGCCTGGCCCTGGCGTACGAGGCCGGCCGCCAAGGGGGGACGGCGCCGGCATGCCTCAACGGGGCCAACGAAGTCGCCGTCGAGGGGTTCCTAAACGGGCGCCTGCGCTGGGTCGATATAGCCAGTGTGATCGACCAGGCCGTGAGCCGCTTCCAGGCCACTCGAGCCACGCGACGTAGACGACGTCCTGGCGGCGGACGCAGAGGCGAGGGCGTTGGCCGCTGAGGCGGTCGGCCGGCTCGAGCCCAGCCAGCCCTTGGCTTCGAGGAGCGCGGCCCGACATGGTTGACACCGCCACCCGCCCGCACGGCCCCGCCCGGCACGCCCGGCACGTCGGACATGATGGACCCACACGAACAGCGGGCCGCACTGCTCCGCTTGGCCATCGTGGTTATTGCCGGTTTGGTGGTAGCGGCGTATTTCGGCGCCCTGGCCACCGTACTGGTGGTGCTCGGATTGGTCGTAATGATCGTGCTCCACGAGTTCGGGCACTTCGTCGCGGCGAAGAGAGCGGGCATGAAAGTGACCGAGTTTTTCGTCGGCTTCGGGCCGCGCCTCTGGTCCGTCACCAAAGGCGAGACGACCTATGGCGTAAAGGCGTTGCCGCTCGGGGGCTACTGCAAGATAATCGGCATGACCAACGTGGAACAGGTGGACCCGGCAGACGAACCGCGCGCCTACCGCAACCAACCCACCTGGAGAAAGCTGACCGTCGCTTTAGCGGGTTCTTTCGTACATTTCCTGATCGCCTTTGTACTTCTGGTTATCTTATTTGTCGGCCCGGGCGACATCGGCAATTTCATCGCCAACCCGCCAGCTGACAACCCGATCGCGGCCGTCGACAGTTTTACCAAGGGACCGAGCCCCGCAGAGCAGGCCGGTTTGCGGCCTGGCGACCGAATTCTCGCCGTCAACGGCCATCATTTCGCCAAGTGGGACGCATTGACCTCCTACTTGCGGGCGCGCCCGGGGCAAAAGGTGACCCTGACCATCGAGCGAAATGGCCGTACTTTCGAAACTTCGACCGTGCTCGCCGATGGGTCGAAGGTGATCGTCAGCGGGGAGACGACCCCGGTTGACAGCAAGCCGACAGGCCTTCTCGGGATCGAGGCCGGCCCGGTCCGTTTCGGCCTGCTGGATTCGATCGGGCATGCGGGGCTGTCTTTCGGCGCCACGGCCGTGTCTTCGGTGACGGGCCTGGCCCACGTGGTCAGTAATTTCGGCAACTACGCCCACATGCTCGCTAACCAGAAGGCGGCCGATAGCCCGCACGCCGAGAGGTTCGTGTCCCCCGTCGGTGTGGTGGTGCTGGCCAACCGGGCCACGCAGATAGGGATCTCCGAAGTCCTCTACCTGTTGATCCTTATCAATATCTTTGTCGGGATATTCAACCTGGTGCCCTTGTTGCCGCTCGACGGTGGCCACGTCGCCATCGCGCTGTACGAAAAGGCGCGCAGCTTGGGCCGGAGGCGGCCTTATCACGCCGACGTCAACAAACTGGCCCCGGTGCTGTACGCAGTGCTGGCCGTGCTGGCGTTTTACGCTATCTCCTCGTTGTTCCTCGACCTCCGGGACCTGCTCGGCTGACGCTGTAACCTGACCTTGTTGCTGCTTAGGCAGCAGTACCCGGTTAGGCAGAGCGACTGGAGGCACGGTGGAGCGTTACCCCCGCAAGAAGACCCGCCAGATCATGGTCGGACCGGTCCCTGTAGGCGGGGACGCACCGGTCACCGTCCAGTCGATGACCACCACAAAGACGGCAGACGCAGAGGCCACCTTGGCCCAGGTGTACGCCCTGGCGGCCGCCGGCGCCGACATCGTGCGCTGCACGTGCAACGAACGCGAAGCGGCGGAGGGGCTGGCCCGCATCGTCCCCCGCAGCCCCGTGCCCATTGTGGCGGACATCCATTTTCATGTCGAGATGGCGCTGGCCGCCATCGAAGCCGGCGTCGACTGCCTGCGCCTCAACCCGGGCAACCTGCGCAAGCCCGAAGAGATCAAATTGGTGGCGAGCGAATGCAAAGACCGGGGGATCCCGGTACGCATCGGTGTCAACGCCGGCTCTCTGGACAAACGGCTCTACGAAAAACACGGCGGGATCACGCCTGAGGCGCTGGTCGAGTCGGCCCAGATCGAACTCGGGCTGTTTGCCGAGGTCGGCTTCGACAACGTGAAGATCTCGGTGAAAGCGTCCCGGGTCCCGCTCATGGTCGAGGCCTACCGCCAGCTGTCGGAACAGGTCGACCACCCCCTCCACCTCGGCCTGACCGAGGCTGGCCCCCCGCCGGCCGGCATCATCAAGGGGACCGCCGGGATCGCCACCCTACTCATGGAGGGTATCGGCGACACCATCCGCTATTCGCTCACCACCGACCCCGTAGAAGAAGCCAAGACCGGCCGGTCCCTGCTCGAATCCCTCGGGCTTCGTGAACGCCGCAACGTCGACCTCATCGCCTGCCCGTCCTGCGGCCGGGCAGAGATCGACGTCTACAAGGTGGCTCAGGATGCGCAGACTGCGCTGGAGTCCCGGGAGATCCCGCTCCAGGTGGCCGTTATGGGGTGCGTCGTGAACGGGCCGGGCGAGGCCCGGTCGGCCGACCTCGGGATCGCGGCCGGGAAGCATAGAGGGCACCTGTTCATCCGGGGCGAGATCGTGAGGGTGGTGCCGGAGGACGAGATGGTCGAGGCTCTGGTCGAAGAGGCGGAGAAGCTGGTAAAAGAGGGCTTCGATGCCCGGCTGGCCGCGGCCGACAAGGATGCCGCCCGCGAAGCTGAGGCCGACCGCCTGGCGTTGCTCGATGACAAAGGGGCCGACGCCAACCGGAGCGAGGCGCGCGTCGAGTTGATCAAACGGCGCCTGGACGGCGGCCTCCCGGAGGAGTGACTGGCGCTCGAGCCGGCCCCAGCCTCGGTCCCGGTGGCGAGCCGGGCATCGTGGCCCAGGTGCGACAGTCCGTGTGGCAGTTCGACGCCCGGTCGAACCGGGAGGTGGCGTCCCGCCGGCGCTTCCTTCTCGAGCTCGACCGGCTGGCCGCCCCTTTCGACCGGGCCGCCGACCCCGTTCACGTGACCGGGTCGGCCATCGTGGCTGGCTCCCGGGGCACGGTGCTCCATCTGCATAAACGGCTCGGGCTCTGGCTACAGCCCGGGGGGCACATCGATCCCGGCGAACCTCCCTGGGAGGCGGCGGTAAGGGAGACCAACGAGGAGACCGGCCTCCTCGGGCGACATCCCGATGAAGGGCCGCGGCTGTTCCATCTCGACGCCCATCCGGCGGGCGAGCACTTCCACCTGGACCTGCGGTACCTGCTCTACTGCGACGATTCCGACCCGGCGCCGGCGGCGGGGGAGAGCCGCGAAGTCCAGTGGTTCGGGCTGGAAGACGCTATCGCGATTGCGGACGAGGCCCTCGTGGACGGGTTGTGGCGGCTGAGGGAGCTCCCGTTTCCCGGCGAGTAGCCGAGTTCCTGGTCCCCGGCGGGTAGCCGAGTTCCCGGCCCCGAGTAGCCGAGTTCCTGGTCCCCGGCGAGTAGCCGAGTTCCTGGGTCCCCCGGCGAGTGTCCGATTTCCTGGGCCGAGTTCCCGGCGCTTCTTTCAGCCAAAACCGTCCATAACCTGTCCTGTTTTGGTGTCAAGCTATGACGCATGCGCGCCGACCGGCTCGTGGCTCTTTTGCTCCTCCTTCAGCAGCGACAGCAGGTGACGGCCGCAATGGTCGCCAGCGAGCTCGAGATCTCCGAACGCACTGCTCGGCGCGACCTCGAGGCTCTTTGCATGGCCGGCCTGCCCGTTTACTCCGAACGCGGCCGGGGCGGGGGCTGGCGGTTGCTGGGTGGCGGCCGGACCGACCTGTCAGGCCTGACCGCCCAAGAGGCGCGGGCGTTGTTTCTAGTCGCTGGTCCGGCGTCGGCGGCGACCCCCGAACTGAAGGCGGCGCTGCGCAAGCTGGTGCGGGCGCTGCCCGAATCCTTCCGCTCCAGCGCCGAAGCCGCCGCTTCGTCGGTGGTGCTCGACCCGCACGGGTGGGGCAGGAACCGGCCCGCCTACCGACCCCGCTACCTCGACGTGCTACAGGAGGCGACCACGGAGGGACAGCAGGTTCGCCTCGGTTACTCGGACCGCACGGGGAACACCACCGTACGCACGGTCCACCCCCTCGGTCTGGCCCAAAAAGGGACCACCTGGTACCTGCTCGCCGGCACAGAAGAAGGGCTGAGGACGTTCCGCGTTAGTCGCGTGAGGTCCGTCGAGGAGACCGGCCAACCCGTGGTCCGCCCGGAGGGGTTCGAACTGTCCCGGTCGTGGGAAGAGGTGGTACAGAGGGTCGAGGGGCTGCGCTCGCTCGCCGAGGTTTCCGCCCTCGCCGACCCCGACGTCGTCGATGCACTGCAATGGCTCTTCGAGGGTCAAGTGACTGTTGGCAAGAACGAAACGGGTGATCGGGTGCCGGTGACCGTTCGCGGGCAGCGGGTCGAGATGATCGCCCGACAGCTCTCGGCTTTTGGCCACTCTCTCGAAGTCGTGGCGCCGCCCGAGGCCCGCCAAATCCTGGCCCGGCTCGGCCATGAGCTGGTCGCTACTTATGGGGTCGAGCGCGGGGGGTACGCACCAGGCCGATCGACCGAGCCGGCCGAGGTACCCGGCCAGACCGGGGCGCCGGTAGGGGCGTAGTCTCGACCGTGTCCAAGTTGAAGCTCGACCTGCACGACATCTACAACCACGGCGACCAGATCGACCGGGCTCTGCGGGACGTGCTGGACGAGGCGGCCAGGATCAAAGCCAGCCAACTGGAGATCATCCCGGGCAAAGGTTCCGGCCAGTTGAAAAAGCGAGTGCTGCGTTTCCTCGACCAAAAGGAAATTCGCCCGCTTTACCACCGCGTCGAAAAAGACTCCGACAATTTCGGCCGTATCTTTGTTTATTTCCGCTGGAAATAACGGCGCGTTCGAACTCCATGCGAGGCCGCCCTACATCGCCGCCGTCTCTACCAATGGTCTGTGGGTGGCCCCGCTCCGGTCCTGGCCCCGGCCTCGTTTGTCTCCCGGTGGTGGTAGGGGTCGTGGTGGGGGTCGTGGCCGGGGTACCTCGGGTCCCCTGGGGGGACGAAGGCCCGTTTGCCCCGGCCCTCGACCAGCGCCCAATTAGAACGGGTCTTTAGGCCGTGGTGCAAGGGGCAGAGGCGGTCCAGTAAGTCGAGCACGGTGAAATGGGTCTGGGCCCAGTCGGCCCGGTGGTCGCTCTGGAGGCGCTCGGCCCGGGTCGAGCACCCTTCGGCCGCGCACGTGGGGTACAGCCAGTCCAGGGCGCTGCGCTGGTGGGCGTTGGGCCGCCGGCCCAGGTGGGCGACGCCCAGGACTTTTTGGCCGTCGGTGACGATCGCCTTTAGGAACGGGTCCATCGTTTCGACCAGGTCGAGGGCGGCCTGGGCGCTGATGGGCCCGTAGCCCGCGATCTCGCACACCTCGCCCTCGACCGGGTAGCCCCGCAGCAGCGCCCCGAGGTCGGCCCGGACCAAGAAGCTGGGCCGGAGCTGGCCCAGGCGCGCCTTGGCACGAGCGGTGGCAGAGGCAGTGGCAATGGCCTCGAGCGGGGCAGCGCCGGTGCCGTGGCCGCCGGCCCCGTCGTCGTCCTCGGCTTCGTGGCTGCCTTCGGCCTCGCTCTCGTCGCTGGCCTCGGCCTCGCCGGTGGCCTCGGCCTCGCCCGCGGCGGCGCCACCCCCGTCCGGGCTCGTCCCGGTGGCCAAGGCCACCAGGGCCAACAGGGCGTCGTACAGGTAGGCCTCGGGCCGTTCCCGGCGCCCCTCCCGGCGGGCCTGGTCGAAGAGGCCGGTGGCCAGTTCGCCGAGCACGGCCATCACCTGGGCGCCGTCGGCGGGGAGGCCCAGGGCGTGCAGGTTCCAGGCCCCGGCGCGGTTGGTGTAGGCCCGCAGGGAACGGACGGCGTGCACCGCCCGGCGCTGGGCTTCGAGGTCCGCCTGGGCCGCCTTGGCCCGGGCGCACTCCTCGGCCAGTTCCGAGAGCCCGAGCCGGCCCGCCTTTTCCACCAGCCCGGGCGCCGCCCCCGGGTTGAGGGCCACGGCGTCGGCGATGAGCCCGGCCTGGGGCGCGAGAGCGCCCCCGCTTGGGCCGCAGCCAGCACCTCGGGCTGGGCGGCCAGGGCCTGGCCCGCTTCGATGGCCCGGCGGGCCTCGGCCAGCGAGGTACCGCTGGAGCGGGCCAACGCCCGCTCGGCCTGGCGCCCGGCGAGGCCGGTCGGCCCAGGCGGGCCATGCGGGCGGCGATCAGCGAGGCCAGGGTGGCCGCCACCTTCTCTACCTTCCCGGCCGCCTGGAGCGCACCCGCCAGCTCAGCCGGGGGGAGGGTGTCGACGTCAAAGCCGGCGGCATAAGCAGAGATGGCTTTTTCCAGCTCGCCCAGGGCCTCGCACATAGGCCCGCTCCTCTCGTCGCAGTGGACGTGAAGGCCAGCGCAGAGCCGGCGAACCGTTCCCCCAAATCTCAAGGGAACATACGTTCGAGGCTATCACACGCAACCGACCGTCACCCCAGAGAACCCACACCACAACGACCAAAACCGGGGCGCGCCTCAAGACGCCCAGGACGTAGCGGGACCGACCTGGGCTATACTACTCCTGGTCACCAGAGGGTGATGTTGGGCGTGGGCTTGCCTGCCTGGCAGGTTGCCCACGCTTTTGTTTGAGGAACCTTGACCGCAGAGGAGGTGAGATGGGCGCTGAACAGCAGATTGCTGAAGCGCTGAGGCCGGTAGTGCAGGCCGCAGGGCTGGAGATCTGGGATGTAGAGCGTTCCGGCGCAACTGTGCGAGTTTTGGTAGAGCGACCTGGCGGGGTCGACCTGGAGTCCATCTCAAAAGTGGCCTCGGCCATCTCCGCCACGCTCGACGAACATGACGAGCTCGTGCCGGGGGGAAGGTACGTGCTCGAGGTGTCGAGCCCTGGGCTGGAGCGCCGGCTCCGCTACCCCGGCCACTTTGCTCGTTACATCGGGGAAGAAGTGAATGTGAAGACTGTGGAACCGGTCAACGAGACGCGCCGGCTTCGCGGCACGCTTACGGGCGCGTCCGAAGACGACATCACTCTGCGCATCAGCATTTCTCCCGACGAGACAACCGAAATCCGTGTCCCACTGGAGTCAGTCGAGAGGGCCAATACTGTTTTCACTTGGGGGCCACGCAAAAAGGCTCCAAAGCGCAGAATGGTTCCCGGAAATCGGCCAAAGGAAGAGGAAAAGCCTCGTTGGAAATAGGAGCTGGAAGCTCGAACACTGAGGCTGCGGGGGAGGCCATATGTTGAGGGACAACCTCGCTTTTCTGGACGCACTTCAGCAGATCGCCAAGGACAAAGGCATTAGCGTCGACGTCCTTTTGGACGCCATGGCCAACGCGCTGGTGGCCGCGTACAAACGCATGCCCGGCTCCGCTGAGGAGGCCGTGGTCACGATCGAGCCCGATTCCGGTGAGATCCGGGTGTACGGCCAAGAACTCGACGAGGACGGCAACGTTGTCCGCGAGTGGGATGACACGCCCAAGGACTTCGGGCGGATCGCGGCCCAGACCGCTAAACAGGTTATTTTCCAACGTATCCGGGAAGCCGAGCGCGACCTCAAGTACGAGGAGTACGCCGGTCGGGAAGGCGACATCGTCACCGGCATAATCCAGCAGAGCGACAACCGTTACACCTTGCTCGACCTTGGCAAGGTCGAGGCGCTGTTGCCTCAGGCCGAGCAAGTGCCCTTCGAGCACTACGAGCACAACGCCAGGCTGAAGGCTTATATCGTCGAGGTCCGCAAGACGAGCAAGGGCCCGCAGATCGTGGTGTCGCGCACCCACCCGGGGCTCATCAAGCGCCTATTCGAACTCGAGGTCCCCGAGATCGCCAACGGGATCGTGGAGATAAAGGCAGCCGCCCGAGAACCCGGGCATAGGACCAAGATCGCTGTCTGGTCCAACGACCCCAACGTCGACCCGGTAGGTGCCTGTGTCGGAGCCCGGGGGCGCGGGTGCGGATGGTGACCACGGAACTCCGGGGGGAAAAAGTCGACATCGTCCCGTACTCGGAGGATCCCCGCGAGTTCGTGATGCGTGCCCTTCAGCCGGCCAAGGTGAAGGAGGTCATCCTCGACGAGGAGTCCGGGACGGCGACCGTGATCGTGAACGATTACCAGCTGTCCTTGGCGATAGGCAAGGAGGGCCAAAACGCTCGCTTGGCCGCTCGGTTGACCGGCTGGCGCATCGACATCAAGAGCGAGAGCCAGCTAGCCGAGGAGGAGGCCTACGCCGCCCAGGAGTGGGCCGAGGGCGAATGGGTCCAAAACGAGGCCGGCGAAATGGTCTGGCAACCGGCGGGCGGCGGTGAGGCTGTCTCCGCTGAGGAATGGGAGGCGACCTCGCTCGGAGGCGAGGGCGAAGAGGACGAGGGCCTCGTCGAGGCCGGAGCCGCTGACACAGTCGACACCGCTGACACAGTCGACACCGCTGACACAGTCGACACCGCTGACACAGTCGACACCGCTGACACAGTCGACACCGCTGACGCAGTTGACACCGCCAGCGCAGTTGCAGACCTCTCCGACGAGGCGACCGAGCCCAAAGGGGCACCGGAGGCACAGGAAGAAGGACCGGAGGGGGCACAGGAAGCCGCTGCCTCCGGGGAAGGAGTGGGGTAGACGCCAGTCCCTGTCCGGACCTGCATCGGGTGCCGCGCCCGCAAAGGTACCGGTACACTTGTTCGTGTAGTCCAATCCGCCGGGGGCGGCCTCGTAATCGACCGAAAAGGGCCGGGCAGAGGTGCGTGGCTTTGTAGGCTCGAAGCGACCGAGTTGGCTGAGCCCGACTGCATCAACAGGGCCGGTCGTCGCGGCGCCTTCAACCGGGCCTTGCGGGCAGAGCTCCGCGCTGGCGAAGTTGAGCTGCTGTTCGCTAGGGCCTCTGAACATGCGAGGATGGGGCTGGGAGATGGTGCCACCACGACTGGTGGCAAAAGGCAACACGAAGAAAGGGACTGACGAACAACTTGGCCAAGAAGATCCGGGTATACGAGCTGGCACGAGAGCTCGGCCTTACCAATAAAGAGGGGCTCGAGCTGGCCCTCTCGATGGGCATCGGTGTCACCAGCCATTCCTCGAGCATCGAGGAAGCGCAAGCAGACCGCGTCCGCCGACGGGCGGAACGCGATGGGCTGAAGCGTGCTCACCCGCCCGAGGAGGCCACACCAGCAACCGGGTCGACCGAGTCCAATAAGGCGCAGGCTCCTGCGGCGGCTATCTCGACTGGTACGCCCATTGCCCGCGCCGGAGCTGGAGAGGCCGGGTCGGGGCACCAGGTTGGACGCGGTTCTACCGGGTCTGGGAGTGGGACCGCTCTGGCCCCACCGCCTGGGGTCGTTGCTCCCGGGCGAGAGCCAGCGCTGCATGACGGCCAACCTGGCCGCGCGGCGCCTGGCGATGGGGCACCTGGACAGGCGGCCGCAGCCACGGCAGCGCCCAGCGCGCCGGCTGGCGCCGGGCCCGCAAGCAGCCCGGGTGTAGGCGCAGGGTCGGCGACGACCCGCCCCATACCGCCGCCGCCAGGCCTCAGGACGTCTGGGGCAGGCGCTCAGCCGGCCAGGCCGGCTCATGGCGGCGAAACCCCTTCCACGGCGCACCGCGAGGCCGCCCAGCTCGCTTCTCAGGTACCACAGGGCAGGACCGCGCCCGCTGCGACGGGCCCCGCTCCGGCAAGGCCCACTCCGGCCGCCTCCGCTCCGGCCGCCTCCGCTCCGGCCGCCTCCGCTCCGGCCGCCGTCGTCCAAGCCGGGCCCAGTCAAGCCGGGCCCAGTCAAGCCGGGCCGAGTCAAGCCGGACCGACTCAAGCCGGGCCCGGATCCTCTACTGCGCCAGGTAAAGCAGTGGCCGCATCTGCGGCGCCGGCAGGGGCAACAGCCGCACCCGCGCCCGCACCGGCTCAGGGCCGAGCCCCTACCGGTCAGCCGGGCCAAGCCAGGCCGGGCCAGTCGAGCGCGCCAGGCCACGGCACAGCCGGTCACGCGCCGGCTACCGGTCACGCGCGCAGCCGCCGCCCACGCGCCAGCCGCCGCCCACGGCGCCGGCTACCAGTCACGCGCCAGCCGCCGGTCACGGGTCAGCCGGGCCTGCGCCCACCGGCCAAGCTTCGCCCGCGCCTGCTCCCGCTCGTGGCGCCGTATCGCCGATGACGGGAAAGCCGATACCGCCGCCCCCCGGGTTCCGGCGGCCTGTGTCACCCCTGACGGGCAAACCGATCCCGCCTCCGGCCCGAGGTCCGGCCGGAGGCCCCAACGACGGCGCCCAACGGGGCGGACGTGGCGCCCCCACCGATGGAAATGGTCAGGGCCGGGGCGGCGGCGCCTATGGCCGCGGCGGCCCCGGGTCGTACCCGGCTGGAGGGGCTGGCAACGCCGGTGCGCGTTATGGGGATAGGCAGGGTCAAGGCCGTCCGCCTGCGCCAGGCAACCGTCCAGGTGTCCCGCGGGGCGGCCCGGGGCGGGAGTGGCCCGCGTCCTGGCTTAGGTTCCGGCCCGGGGCCGCGCCCAGGTGCGCCTGGAGGTCCAGGGGCGAGGCCCGGCGGCGGCGCTCGGCCAGGCGCACCACGGACCGGCCCGCTGTCGCGTGGCGGCCCAGACGCCACCTACCGCGCTCCCACCACCCCATCATCGCCGTACCGGTCGGGCCCCGGTGGGGGCGGCATGGCCCAGCGAGGTGGCGGCCGCCCCGGGGGCGGCCCAGGTGGTGGCCCCGGTGGGCGAGGCGGAGGCGGGCGCCCCGGCGGCAACCGGAGGCCGCGGAGCCGCAAGCGGAGCCGGGAAGAACTGGAGGCCCAAGCCCCCTCGACCTACATCCCGTCGCACGCCCCAGTGCCGGAAGGCGAGGTCATCGTGGAGCGCGGTGCCACGGCGCAGGAGTTGGCCCCGCGCCTCAATCGGAGTTCTGCCGATGTAGTCCGTTTTCTCCTGACCCAGGGGGAAATGGTCACCGCCACGATGTCGCTCTCGGATGACATGATCGAGCTGTTCGCAGCTGAGATCGGGGCTAACGTGCGCCTGGTCGAGCCCGGCGAACAAAAAGAAGCCGAGCTCCAGGCCCGTTATTTCGGTGAAGAAGACGACGAAGACCGGCCCGAGCTGCTGCGCTCGCGGCCACCAGTCGTAACGGTCATGGGCCACGTCGACCACGGCAAGACGACGCTGCTCGACAAGATCCGGGAGGCGGACGTCGCCTCGGGCGAAACGGGCGGCATTACCCAGCACATCGGTGCCTACCAGGTGACGACGGGTACGGGAGCGGTCATCACGTTCATAGACACGCCCGGCCACGAGGCGTTCACGGCTATGCGCGCCCGAGGCGCGGACGTGACGGACATAGTGGTGCTGGTGGTGGCGGCTGACGACGGGGTCATGCCCCAGACCGTCGAGGCGCTCAACCACGCCAAGGCGGCGCGGGTCCCGATCATCGTTGCCATCAACAAAATCGACCGGGCGGACGCCGACCCCAACCACGTTATGCAGCAGTTGTCCGAGCTCGGTCTCGTCCCGGAGCGCTGGGGCGGCGACACGATCATGGTCGAAGTGTCCGCCCTGCAAAACCTCGGCATCGACGACTTGCTGGAGCAATTGTTGGTGGTGGCCGAGCTGGAAGAGCTGACGGCCAACCCTGAAGGGCGGCCGCAGGGCATCGTGCTCGAAGCCAACCTCGACCCGGGCAAAGGCCCAGTGGCGACGGTCATCGTTCAGGACGGCACCCTGCGAGTGGGCGACCACGTTGTCGCCGGCGCCGCCTGGGGCCGGGTCAAGGCGCTGATCGACGACAAGGGCGACAACATCAAAGAAGCACCGCCGTCGTTCCCGGCCCAGGTACTCGGCTTCGACTCGCTGCCGGCCGCCGGCGACGAGCTACGAGGGGTGCCCAACTCGCGGACGGCACGAGAAGTGGCTGAGCAACGAGAACAGCGCTTCCGTAGCGCCGACCTGCGCCGTAGCTCGGCCGCGACCAGCGGCGGGGCCAAGCTCGAGGACATTTTCGAGCAGATCCAGCGGGGCGAGGCGGCCATCTTGAACCTCGTAGTGAAAGCTGATGTGCAGGGTTCGCTCGAAGCGGTGACCGAGAGCTTGCGCAAGCTGGAGCGGGACGACGTCAAGCTGTCCTTTGTGCACCGGGCCGTCGGCGGGATCACGGAGAACGATGTCGCCCTGGCCGCTGCCTCCAACGCCACCATCATCGGCTTCAACGTCCGCCCCGGTCGTGACGCCCGGGCCATGGCGCAGGCCCAAGGCGTCGAGATCCGTACCTACGAGATCATCTACAAGTTGATCGAGGACATCCAGGCCGCCATGGTCGGCATGCTGGCGCCGGAATACGAAGAGGTGCTCACGGGCGAGGCCGAGGTCCGGGAGATATTCCGGGTACCGCGGATCGGGGCCGTCGCTGGTTGTTATGTCCGCAGTGGTGTCATCACGCGTGGTTCCAAGGTCCGGTTCCTCCGTGACGGGGTGATCATCTGGAAGGGCTCGATCACCTCGCTGCGTCGTTTCAAGGAGGACGTGCGTGAAGTTCACGAGGGCTTCGAGTGCGGCATTGGCCTCTCGAACAACCAGGACCTGCAAGAAGGGGACATCATCGAGACCTACGAGGAGCGGGAGATCCCCCGCACCTGAGCCCCATGCACGCCGCGGCTCTCCGCGTCGAGCTGCATTTGCCGCAGTCCCGCTCGCTCAAGCAAAAACGGGCGGTGCTGCGGCCGATACTCGAGGGGTGCCGGAACCGGTTTCGGGGTGGCGGCAGCCGAGGTAGGCAAGCAGGACCGTTGGCAGGCTGCGGAGCTGGCCATGGCCGCCGTTTCGTCCACCCCTCGTCATGTGTCAGAGGTGCTCGACTCGGTGGAACGGTTTGTGTGGTCGTTCCCGGAGGTCGAGGTCATTTCGTGCGAACGGCTGTGGTGGGGCGCATAAGCAACTGGACAAAGGATTACGGTGAGCCCGCATAAGCGTTCGGCGTGGCCGAGCCATCGCCATTACCCTCGCATGGCCCGGGTCAACGAGGTCTTGCGCGAGGTCCTGGCCGAAGAGATCGAGCTCGTAGCTGGGTCTGACTCGCGCCTCGAGCTCGTGACCGTGACGGCCGTCAATTGCGAGCCGGACCTGCGCCACGCCACTGTCTTGCTGGCCTCTTTGCCCGAACCCGCCCGGGCCGCGCTCGCAGAAGCGCGTACCCGCTTGCAAGCCGCTGTGGCCCACCAGGTGAGGCTGAAACGCACGCCCCTGCTCACCTTCGAGGCCGACCCCGCCGTCGCGCACGGACAACGAGTGGAGGAGATCCTGCGCTCCATCCACGCCGAGATGGAGAAAGGACGCCCGTCGACGGCGACAGGGGAGCGTTGGGCCCGACGGGGAGCGTGGGGAACGGAGCTGGGAGCGCCGATCCACGTGAGGCCAGCAGTGATGACGAGATTGGCCCGGCCTAGGCGGGTCTGGGCGCGCCGTCGTCGCTTATCCGCACTCTGGCGCGCACAGATAGGTGGGTCGGCCTTCGTCCGGCGCCCTGTACGGCAAGGGCGGGCGGCGTGGGCCGCGTAAACAGCCCTGTCGATGCGCTCCTGGTCATAGACAAGCCGGCCGGTTGTACGAGCCACGATGTGGTGGCGCGGTGCCGCCGGCTCTTCGGCCAGCGCAAAGTGGGCCATGCCGGCACGCTCGACCCCGACGCCACCGGGGTGCTCCTGGTCGGGCTGGGACAGGTGACGAGGTTGTTGAGGTTCCTCTCTGCGCGACCCAAGCGTTACTCGGGTGAGGTCGTGCTCGGCGTAGCGACCAGCACCTTGGACGCCTCAGGCGAGGTGACGGGGACCTGGGACATGCGTACGGTCACGCTGCAGGCGGCCGCAGGCGGCTGCGGCCACCTTGACGGGCGAAATTTTGCAAGTGCCACCGATGGTCTCGGCGCTGAAGGTTGAGGGTCGGAGGTTGCACGAACTGGCCCGGGCCGGGATCGAGGTGGAGCGGGAGCCCCGGGCAGTTACAGTGCGGTCTTTCGTCGTGGCGCTGGCCGGCCATGAAGAGACCGGTCCCGTCCTCTCGATAGACGTCGAATGCTCGGCGGGCACGTACGTGAGAAGCCTGGCTGCCGACCTCGGCACTCTCCTCGGCGGTGGGGCGCACCTGCGGAAGCTGCGTCGGGAAGCGGTGGGGGAGTTCACGCTCAAGGAGGCGGTCACGCTCGACGCGCTGGAAGCCACACCCTCGAAGTCAGAGCAGTTGCTGACGCCGGCGCAGGCCATGCGTGAGCTGTCACAGGCGACCGTCGACAAAGCCGTGCAGGTGGCTGTCGGTTACGGGCAAGTGTTGGAGCTCGAGGTGCTGCGCCAAGCCGGCGCCCTCGGGCCAGGGCCCTGGGCCGTGGTCGATGAAGACGGTGCCCTTCTGGCCGTTTACGAGACGCGTGGCCCGCGGCAGGCCAAGCCGGCGGTCGTGTTATCGGCCCCCCTGTAGCCCATCTGCGAAGTTCGCGCTACGCTGCGCAGAGCTTCGCCGAGCGCAAGCTAGGCTCTGGTCGTGCCGGAAGGGCTCTCCGCCGTCGAGGTTGGCAAAGGTCTCTCCGAGCACGCCGAGGCCGACGAAGAGGCGCGGGAGAAGAACCGCAACCGGGCCATCTCGATATTCGAGGCCGTCCTGCTCGCGGTGGTGGCGGTGTTGGCCGCCTGGTCCGGCTACGCGGCGGCCAAGTTTTCGACTGATGCCTCACTCGACCTGGCCCGGGCCAGCGCGGACCGGGCGCAGGCCAACTCAGCGACGCTTCAAGCGGTCAACAGCCTCAACTTCGACCTCACCACGTTCAACGACTGGTTCACTGCCTACGTCGCCAAGGACACCTCCTCCATGGCTATCGCCGAAAAGCGGTTCACCCCTAACTTCGACCGTGCCTTCCGGGCCTGGTTGGCGACCGACCCGGCCACCAACCCGCACTCCCCGCCGGGACCGACCTACATGCCCGAGTACAAGCAGCCAGAAGTCGCTTTAGCGGCGAAACTAAACGCCCAGGCCACTATTGACTACAATGCCGGCGAGAAGGACGGGGCGAACTCCGACAGCTATGTCCGCACCACCGTGTACCTGGCCACCGTGCTATTCCTGGCCGGCATAGGGAGCCATTTCGCGTATCGCAACATCCGCTACGGCCTCGCTGCTGTCGGCTCCGTGATCCTGGTCGTCGCTATCGTGCTCCTGGCTACCGCCCCCAAGCCCATATAAGGGCACCGTAAATCTGTCTCACCTCAGCCGCCAGGAGAGGCGCTCCTGGAGGACGGCTTTCTCGGCCGGGTTGTTGGTCAGCTCGACGGCGCGTCGGTCGGCCAGGTGGGCGTCGTGGGCGCGGCCCGTGGCCCGGAGGAGCTCGGCCCGGGTGGCATGGAACAGGTGGTATCGGTCGAGCGAGCTGGACAGAGTCTCCACCTCCGCCAGCGCAACCTCTGCGGTCGCCGCGTAACGCAGAGCAACAGCCCTGTGGAGTCGGGTCACGGGCGAGGGCGAAAGGCACACGAGCATGTCGTAGAGGAGCACGATCTGCTCCCAGTCGGTTTCCTCCCAGGTTGGCGCCTCGGCGTGGCAGGCGACGATGGCCGCTTGCAGCTGGTACGGGCCCGGCCGTTTGTGCTTCGCGGCCCGCACGAGCAGGTGGGTGGCACCGGCGATGGCGTCTCGGTCCCAGCGACCGCGGTCCTGATCGACTAGCAGGACCAGGTCGTCGTCCGCGCCGAACCGGGCATGGGACCGGGCGCGGTGCAGGCGGATGAGCGCCAGAAGCCCGGTTACCTCGGGTTCGGTGGGCATCAGGGTGTGCAGTAGGTCAGCGGTCCATTCGGCGTCGTCTGAAAGTTCCTGCGAAACTGCTCGTCCTGACGTGGCCAAGTACCCCTCGTTGAACAGCAATAGATGACGGCCAGGACCTCGTCCAGGCGACTTCCGAGCTCGTCGGGGCCGGGGATGCGATAAGGGATCCCGGCGTCCGCGATCTTGCGCTTGGCTCGGGTAATCCGTTGGGCGATGGTGGCCTCAGGGACGAGGAAGGCGTGGGCGATCTGGGCTGTCGTAAGCCCGCACACAACCCGGAGCGTGAGAGCGACCTGGGCCGGGCGAGCCAGAGCCGGGTGGCAGCACGTGAAAATCAGCCGGAGCCGGTCGTCCGGCCCCGTCTCCGACGCCACCACTTCGGAGAATTCGACACCGGAGAGTTTCGAACGGTAGTTGATATCCCGCCTGACGGCATCAATCCCCCGGTTGCGGGCCACCGTGTAGAGCCAGGCGTCGGGCCGGTCGGGGACCCCCGTGGCCGGCCAGCGCCGCAGGGCGGATTCGACTGCATCTTGTACGAGGTCTTCTGCACTGGCGAAGTCTCCGGTTACCCGCACCAGGGCGGCAGTTACCCGGCCGGCGTGCTCGCGCACCGCTCTGACGAGTTGGGCGTCCGCCCTACCCGAGCCCGGGGAGGGCGACAGGCCGACGACGACGTTCACCCTTGGATAGGCCTGATCTCCACCACCGGGCACCCGGGCCAGCTGCGGACCATTCCGAGCGCCTCGTCGAGATCGGCCACGTCGACTTCGCAGTAGCCGCTCACGATTTCTTTGCCCTCCACGAACGGCCCGTCGGTGATGAGCGGCTCGTCTCCGTGGTCGAGGCGCACGGTGGTGGCGGTATGCGCGCCCTGCAATTTGCTGCCAGCAGTGATCTGGCCCGCGTGATCGGCCAGCCATTTACTGACTGACTGGTAGGCGCCGGCACGGTCGTCTGGCGTCATGGCAGCCAGGTCGTTCTCAAATTTTTCCGTCTCCACGAACAACAAGACGTACCTCATTGCGCCGACTGGGCCTGCATTTCTGTCATCCGTCGCATCATTTCCTCAGGGGTGACGTCCTCGACGTGCGAGGCGATCGTCCAACTGTGCCCGAACGGGTCGATGACAAACGAATCGCGATCGCCATAAAACTGGTCCGTCGGAGCTCGCACGAGGCGGGCACCATGCTTGACGGCCGTCTCCACCGTGGCGTCAACATCTGGGACGTACACGTAGAGAAATACGGGCGACCCGTCGAGACCGCCGGCTGGGGGCGCCTTGGTGCCCATGTACGGTGACGCGTCCTCGACGATCAAGACCGAATCACCGATCTCTATTTCCGCGTGGGCGATCGTGCCGCCGGGACCAGGAACGCGCGTCCGCTCGGTGGCGCCGAACACCTCGGCGTAGAACTCGAGCGCTTTCGACGCGCCGGCAACGACAAGTGCCGGCGTGACCCGCCGGTAGTGGTCCGGGACCGGGTTTGGTTTCGTGGGCATCTCTGCTCCTTGGTTCGTCATTGACAACTCCATTGCGCTAGACGATCGGGCGGGGCCTCGGTACGACATCATGGCGCGATTTCTTCTGGAGTGGTCGAGGTGCACGGGTCGGCCTGGGTTTAGCCATTTGAGGACCGGGCCGCGGAACCGGCTCACCTTCCGCCAGAGTTGATGAGGCGTGAAGACATGGATGTTCGGGCCCGGGTTGGGCGTCGCCTTGGCCGCCGCCCTGGCGGCTCCCGTTCCCACTGCTGCCGCGGCCCCACTCACCCCGAAGGCAGTACCTACCGCCGCGGCCGCGATGCCCCGCCTCGCCGCTTTCAACCCACAATCCGTCACCTTCGTGTCACTCAGCCAGGGCTGGGCGTTAGGGACGGCTGCTTGCCAGGGCGGCGGCACTTGTCCCACGCTGCTCGAGACGACTGATGCGGGCGCCAACTGGTCTGCCCGCCCCCGACCCACCTCACTGGTAGCCCTCGTCCGGCGCAACGGTGCACCAAGTGCCCCGGGCCAGTGGCTGAACGTCCGCTTTGCCAACGCCAGCGACGGGTGGATCTTCGGCGGGCTGGGCCGCTCGGGCCTGCTCGTTTGGTCAACGCACAATGGCGGTGCCTCGTGGCGGCAACTCGGCTTCACCGGGTTCTTGGACCAGTACAACCCCGTCCTCGACCTCGAAGTGGATGGCTCGACCGCGTACTTCATGGCCGTGGACAAGCACTACCAGGTCCAGGTGGACAGCTCGCCGGTGGACCAGGACAACTGGCGCCCGGACCCGACCCCTCCCCTCGACCTGCCGGCCGGCGGCGCTCAACTTACTGGCAGCATCGTCGTCCAGGGCACTCGGGCCTGGCTGGTCGTAGGCAACGACCGCGGCATCACGGGCAGCGCACAGCTGACCGGTCCGGCGCGTTGGGGGCCGTGGGCTGCTCCCTGCGCCAGCGTGGGTGACAGCTACGTCGTCCCGGCCGCCGCCGACGCAAACGACCTGGCCGCCGTCTGCTCCATCGGCGGGTTCGGGGGCTCCACGTCGAGGAGCGACCCGCCAGGGGCACCTCTCGGTTCCAATTGGCTATATTTCTCCGCCGACGGTGGCGCCCGCTTTTCTACCGGGCCCAGGCTGCCGGCCCAGAGTTACTTCGACGCCATCTTGGCATCGCCCGCCCCCGGCACCGTCCTTCTCGTCCGCTCCGTTGGCGTCGGTTCTCAGCTGGCGGCGACCTTCGACAGCGGGCGGCACTGGTCCACCGTCTACCAGCTCGGCCCGACGGCGCCCTTTTACCTCGCCTTCACCAGCCCGTCCCAGGGTGTCGGGCTGCTGTTCGTGAGCGGCACGACCAGGATGATCATGACCTTCGACGGCGGCCGGCAATGGTCGAGGGTCAACTTCTGAACCAGTACCGGCCGGTCATGGCTTTACCGGGCTCAGGAGTTCCCGGCCCGAACATATTCCGGCCCATGATCCTGGCACCGAACCTCTGTTTTGTTGGCTCGCTCAAAAGGTCGTCGTTGAGTCCCGCCTCTCCGCCTTCTTCGCCCCGCGGGGCGCGCATCGACCGGGTACCGAAGGTCCACTCGTGGAGCTGTAGGCCTCCTTCACCGACTTCCTCGAGGTCCTGGAGGGGGGCAGGCCACTGCTCCGGCTCAAGTGGTCACCCGCAGGCCTGAATTTTTAACTTAGTTAACTCACTTGACATGACACCGGTCACCCGCTGATACTGAGTTGGTCAACTAACTCAGGACTCTGACAGGAGTTGAAATTGTGGGTATACAACCTGTCCACGAACATGTCTTTTCAGACGCCGAGGCGCGTCTGGTGCTTCGGTCAAGGCTCGGCGCGGTCACCGAGCCTTGCTCGTCGGCAGCGTATTGATGGCCGCCGCCTCCTTGCTGGCCCTCCGTATTGGCAACACCCGGAACTCGGCCCCGGTCGTCATGGTCAATACCGAGGCGCCAGCCGAGCCGGAACGGGTGGCCTCGTGAACCGGACCGCCCGGCGCCGGGCAGCCCGGTGGCTCGAAGATGCCCGCGCCGGCCCGGAGGGAGCGCCCGTCTGCAACCGCGAACGCCAGGCGCCTGTACGCTGGCAAGTGAGATGGCTGACTCAATAACGAGTGTGGCCCCGAGCGTCGAGCGACGGCCGGGGAAACGAGAGCGATTGGTCGCGGCGGCGGTCCAGCTCTTGCACCAACAGGGCATCGAGCGCACCACGCTGGCCGATATTGCAAAAGTGGCAGATGTCCCGGCCGGCAATGTCTATTACTACTTCAAGACCAAGGACGAAGTTATCGCCGCAGTGATCGAGTCCTACGCACAAAAGATGCACGAGATGTTGGGCTTAATCGATTCTCATCATCGTTCCCCGAAGAGCCGGTTGAAGGCTTTTGTGCGGGAATTCGCGTCCCAAAGCGAGATCGTAGCCCAGTATGGCTGTCCCTTCGGGAGCCTGTGCTCGGAGCTCGACAAGCGTCGTGAAGGTCCGGCCTTTGCCGCAGCTGAGCTCATGAACGTGCCGATCGAATGGGCCGAAGCGCAGTTCCGCTCGATTGGCCGCCGCGACGCCCACAACCTCGCCCTCGACCTGATGGCCGCCTACGAAGGCAGCGCCCTGCTCACCAATACCTTGCGCGACCCCAACGTCTTATTGATGACGGAACGTCGCCTGGACCACTGGATCGACTCACTCTGAACCTCCACCGGAGTAACAGGCGTTACTGCGTGAGCTTTTCCGCCTCTAAGTAGGGGCCGATCAGGGCCAGGTCCGCCCGCCCCAGTCGCTCTCGGGCCGACATGAGCTGGTGCCAATAAGGGTAATCAGCAATGGCCGGCTGATCGTCTCCAGGCGTTCGTGCTCCGCGGTGGACAGATCCAGAGCCGCTGCGCCCAGGTTGTCCGCCAGCTGCGCCTCCGTCCGTGCCCCGAGCACCACGCTCGTAACGGCCGGCCTGGATAGGAGCCAGGCCAGCGCGACCTGGGCGCCGGTCACTTGGTGCGCAGCCCCAATATCGCAGAGCACTTCCACCACGTCATACAACTTCTCCCAGTCATGAACCGGAGGTTCCGACCACCCACCAGAGAAGCGCGAGCCCGCGGGTCCCGGCGCACCGCGGCGGTACTTACCTGAAGCAGCCCTCCGGCCAGGGGGCTCCAGATCAACAGGCTCAGGCCCTGGTCGAGAGCAGCGGGCACGATGTCGTACTCCGCTGACCGTTCGAGCAAAGTCAAGTAGACCTGATTGCTGACGAGGGGCGGCAGGCCATGGCGCGCGGCAATTCCCAGAGCTTTCATGACCTGCCAACCGGCAAAGTTGGAGCACCCCACGTAGCGGATCTTTCCGCTCTGGACGAGAGAGCCCAGCGCGCTCAGCGTTTCCTCCAATGGCGTGTGGCCGTCCCATTCGTGTAGCTGGTAAAGGTCGATGTGGTCCGTCTGGAGCCGCCGCAGGCTGGCTTCGCAGGCACGGACCAGATGGTGGCGCGATGAACCACCATCGTTGGGGCCGGGGCCTACGGGGAAACGGGCCTTGGTGGCCAACAATGGGCGGTCGCGGCGACCGGCCAACAGTTGGCCCACAATTGTCTCGGCGGCCCCGTTCCCGTACGTGTCCGCGGTGTCCACCAGGTTCACCCCAGCGTCAAGCGCCAGCTCGAGTTGACGCCGGGCGGCCGGGAGGTCGACCGCTCCGCGCTGTTCGTTGGTGCCGCCAAACGACGCCGTCCCGAGGGCCAGGCACGACACTTTCAAGCCGGACCGTCCAAGTTGCCGGTACTCCATCACGACGGCAGGGTAACAGGTTCCCCCGAGGCGCGAGGAGATCGCACGGCGCCGGAGGTACCCGCCTCGTTTGGCAAACTCGTCAAGTGCCGCTCAACCAAGCATCCGCGATCGGCGGACGGTTTTCGTTCCCCCGCTCGCCAAATCCAAGGGAACTGGCCGCTTTCTTGCCTACGGCCATCTGGGCCTGGCTCCTCCTGGCCCGAGGCGGCTACTGGAGAGCGGGCACGGGCCTCGACCCGGCTGGCCCTCCGCCGGAAAAATGGCCGACGGTGGCGGTGATTGTGCCCGCTCGCGATGAGGCCCGCCTCCTACCCGAGACGTTGCCATCGCTTCTCGTGCAGGATTATCCCGGAGCGGCCCGGGTCGTCCTGGTGGACGACATGAGCACAGACGGGACCGTCGAGGTGGCGAACGCAGTGGCCACCGGGTCGAGCGTCGCATTTTCCGCCGTGATCGGGCGCCCACGGCCGCCCGGGTGGGCCGGCAAACCGTGGGCCATGGCTCAGGGGACCGAGCACGCACTGGCTCAGGAACCGGTGCCCGAGTGGCTCCTGTTCACCGACGCCGACGTGTGGCACCCCCCGTCCTCGCTCCGCCAACTGGTCACAGCTGCCCTTTCGGGCCGCCGGGACGCGGTGTCGCTCATGGCCCGGCTGAGCACGTCCACCCCATGGGAAAGGCTCCTGCTGCCGGCGTTCGTCTACTTCTTCTCCCAGATCTATCCGTTCTCCTGGGTGAACGACAGGGACCGCCGGACCGCGGCCGCTGCCGGAGGGTGCATACTCGTGCGAGTAGGGGCGCTCCGGGCTGCCGGCGGGCCTGAGGTGGTGGCCGCGAGCACCATCGACGATGTAGCCCTGGCTAAGGCGCTCAAGCGTTCCGGCCAGTCCATCTGGCTCGGGCTGGCCGGAGGGCGGTCGGCGCCGGACGTCAAGAGCCTGCGTTCCTACCCTCGCCTAGCCGATATTTGGGAAATGGTCACCCGCAGCGCCTACACGCAACTGCGCCATAACCCGGCGGCTCTGGTGGGCTCAGTGGCCGGCTTGTCGTCCACTTATTTAGCGCCCCCACTGATCGGCATTTGGGGGCTAGCCCGCCGGCGGCCGGTGATGGCCCTGGCCGGCCTTACCGGCTGGGCAGCAATGGCGGCCAGCTACTTGCCTACGGCCCGTTACTACCGGGTTTCACCCGTCACGGCACTAGCCCTGCCGGTGACAGCCGCCTTGTACGCGGCCATGACGGTCGACTCCGCTCGTCGTCACTACCGGGGCGCCGTCGCGTGGAAAGGCCGCCCGCTACAAGCGGGCTAATTAACGGCCAGTCATGAGCTAAGACGAGCCGGCCTGCCACCGTGGGTCGCGCCCGAGGTAGCGCAGCAGGGCGGCGGCCTTGCCGTCGCCGGGCTGAGAGGGGAGTGCGGGGGCGTAAACCCCGAACTGGCGCAGGGCGCTCGACGATGGCGTGAGCAGCGGGGAGGAGGTCGGCGGCCAGGTGGCGCCGAGCGGGCCGTGCCTGAGCGGACCGTCGCAGCGGCGGCGGCGTCACCCGCAGGGCGGTCATGCTTCCCACCGTCAGCGCCTACCCGCGTACTCAGAGCACTCGAGCCCGGGTCGATCGGGCCACACCGCTGCGTTTCTCGGTGCGGCCATTGGTTCTTGTCGCGATCGCCTCACATTTTTACCGCCTAGCGCAACAAGAACCATTCACTGCACCGAGAACCCGACCGTAATTCGTCAGCGAGTGCGCGCCGGCGCGACGGGCTAGCGAACCCTCCTTGCAGCCGGCCCGAAACCCCGCCGTGCCTTGGCCATTCGTAAGGAGGCCCCGGGAGCAGCCCCGGCAGCGGCCCCCGGGAGCAGGCCCGTGCCCCGGCATTGGTGCCCTAGTTTGGAGAAATGAACGAGTACCACCAAATATGCGGGAGTGACGAGTGGCGCGCCACTATGCGCGAGGAAATCCTGCCCTGGGCCCTTGGTGACCTCGATCTGGGTGACGACGTCCTCGAGGTCGGGCCGGGCTATGGTGCCACCACCGACGTGCTGGCCGAGTCGGTGCCGAAGCTGACGGCGGTCGAGGTCGACCCGGAGCTGGCCGCCATGCTCGTCGAACGGTTCGCTGGAAATGACTCAGTACTGATCGTTACGGGGGACGCCACCGCCCTGGAGTTCGCCGACGCCCGGTTTAGTGGCGCCGCGTCGTTCACCATGCTGCACCACGTCCCGACGGTCGCGCTCCAAGATCGCCTCTTTGCCGAGGTGTCGCGCGTTTTGCGCTCGGGAGGCGCTTTTGTTGCCGGAGACAGCCTGGCCGACCCGGAAAGAGAAGCCAACCACGAAGGAGATATTTACAACCCGGTCGACCCCGTCAGCCTTCCCGCTCGTCTGCAAGCAGCCGGGCTAAGCGATGTAGCGGTCAAGACCAACGAGTTTGGCTGGGCTGCGGTAGCTCGAAAGGCCTAAAGCTACCCGTCGGCAGTCAAGTTTGCCAGTTGCGTCCGAGCCCACGGCGTGCCGTTTCGACCCGGCGGGCGCCACCGGCCGTGGGTCCCCTAGCATCGCAACATCCCAACCAGTGGAGGTGCCAAGGTGGCCGAGCTCGCAGCGCCCACAGAGCAAATTGTCCTGGCCCACTTCATCGTCTCGGACGACGTCGACCGTTCTCGGCGCTTCTACACCGAAGTGCTCGGCGGCAAGGAGGTCTTCTCCGGCCCCGGAGGGCTGACCTATGTCGCACTGTCCAACACCTGGATCATCATAAATGTCGGCGGAGGCCCAACCGACGACAAGCCCGAAGTCACTCTGGAGACGCCGCGCGACCCCAACCGGGTCGGCAGTTTCCTCAATATCCGGGTCGCAGACATCCAGGCCGTGTACGCCGAATGGAGCGCTCGGGGGGCTCAATTCCTGACCCCGCCGAAACAGCACCAATACGAGATCCGTTGTTACATCCGCGATCCCGACGGCTACCTGATCGAGGTGGGGCAAACCACCGACCCCAGCGGGGACTGGGTGCCGCCTAGTTGGCCATAGAGCACACCGGGCGGGGAGCCCTAGTGATACGAAGGCCTCGTAGCCCCTCCCAAACTGCTACTTGTCGGAGCTGACCCGCTCTTTACGCACTTTGTCCCAGAAGTTCTGAGGCATTGCGTCATAGTGGTCATGGTGGGCCTTGAACCGCCCGCGCCCGCCGGTCAGGCTGCGGAGGTCGATG
This sequence comes from uncultured Acidimicrobiaceae bacterium, assembly GCA_963807395.1. GTDB lineage: Bacteria > Actinomycetota > Acidimicrobiia > Acidimicrobiales > Palsa-688 > Fen-671. The sequence goes on along the minus strand of CAWEBW010000016.1, from coordinate 565,475 downwards.
GCGTAGCGCACTAGTTCTGAGGTCGGCACGAGGGCGGTGATGATCGACTCGCCCGGTTGACCGTTCTCGGTGCCCTGCACGCGGCCCCGCCGGCTGTTCAAGTCGCCGAGGACGTCGCCCTGGTAAGCGTTGGGCACCGTAACCTCGAGTAGGGAAATTGGCTCGAGGATCACCGGGCCGGCCTTGGCCAATGCTTCCCTCACAGCCAGAGCGCCGGCCATTTTGAACGACAATTCCGACGAATCGACGGGGTGGTGCTTGCCGTCGAACGCCGTCACCCTTATATCCACCACCGGCCAACCGAAATTGCCCCCGTCTGCCAGGGCTTCTTCCGCCCCTTTTTGCACGGCCGGGATGTACTGACGCGGGATAACCCCACCCACGATATTGTCCACGAACTCGAAGCCGTCGCCCCGCTCCCTCGGCTCTATCCGTAACGACGCCACCCCGAACTGACCGTGCCCGCCGGTTTGTTTTTTGTACTTGCCTTCGGCTGCGGCCGTCGTGGTCACCGTTTCCCGATAAGGGATGACCAGGTCTTCGCTCTCCACGGCCACGCCAAACTTACGAGCCAGTCGTTCCATGGCGATGCCGAGATGGGCCTCCCCCGTACCCGAAAGGACCGTCTGGTGCGTCTCGTCGTCGCGCCGGACCAGGAGCGTCGGGTCCTCTTCCTGCAGACGATGCAGGGCGGTCATGAGCTTGTCCTCGTCCGCTTTGCTCTTCGGCCGGATGGCGATCGAGAGGACGGGCAGGGCCGCTTCGGCCAGCCAGGCTGCGTTCCCGTCCAGATAGCCGTCGCTGCTGGCGGCGGCCGCACCCGTTATCCAGGGCAGGGCCGGCCTCACCAGGGTGACGGGCTGGTTGCGGGGCGTCAGCGTGTCGCCCGTGTTGGTCGACGCCAGCTTGGCCACCGCTCCAATGTCGCCGGCGGGCACCTCGGTCAGTTGAAGTTGTTCTTTGCCGCGAAGCGTGAACAGCGCGTGGAGGCGCTCGTCTGCCTTCGTCCTCGAGTTGAACAGCACGGCATCGGGTCGCACTGTGCCCGAGACCACTTTGAACAGCGATATTTTCCCGACGTAGGGGTCAGCGATCGTCTTGAAGACCAGCGCCAGCGGCTGGCCGGCCGGGTCGAGCGCGACCTCGACGGTGTCGTCGCCACCGGCCGCCGGTCGCACGAGGGCGGGGGGACGTTCGAGCGGCGACGGGGCCACGTCGCAGATGGCGTCGAGAAGGCGGTCAATTCCAACGAGCTTGGCCGCGGAACCACAAATGACGGGGAAGACCTGAGAAGAGACGATGCCCCGAGCCAGGGTTTTGGCCAGTTCCTCGGCGGAAATCTCCTCCTCACCCTCGAGGTAGCGGGTCATCAGGTCGTCGTCGGCGACCACGATCCCTTCGACGAGCGAGTCGCGCACCGTGTGCTCGCGCTCGGCGATGCTGTCGGGTATCGAGCCCTTGGTGGCGACGCATTTACCCGTCTCGTACAAAAAGGCAGTGTCGGAAAGGAGGTCAGCTATCCCGTGGAATTCGTGCTCCTCTCCAATGGGCAATTCGAGCGGGGCCACGCCGGCGCCAAAGGAGTCGTGCAACTGCTGCAGGACATTGGAAAAGTCGGCCCGGTCCCGGTCGAGTTTGTTCATAAATATGAGGCGCGGTATGCCGAGGGCGGCTGCCGCCCGCCAAAAGACCCCGGTCTGAACTTCCACGCCGTCGACGGCGCTGACGACGAACACGGCCAGGTCCGCCACAGAAAGAGCGGCCAGCGATTCGGGGACGAAGTCCGCGTAACCAGGAGTGTCAAGGATATTAACCTTGTAGCCGCGCCACTCGAGGGCAGCCAGAGAGAGCGAGGTGGACATGTGGTGGGCCTGTTCTTCAGGTTCGAAGTCGGACACCGATGTCCCGTCCTCGACCTTGCCCGCCCGGTTGATCGACCCGCTGCACAGCAGCACCGCTTCGGTCAGGGTCGTCTTGCCGGAGCCACCATGGCCTACAAACGCCACATTGCGGACCTGCGCTGGTGGGTACGCCTTCATGCGAACACCTCTTCTTTCCCCCGCCGGGCCAATCCCGTCGGTCTTCCCCTAGCTGGCTGGAGCCAGGCCTGTCTGGTTAGGCTACCCAATCGAATGGCTCGTGTCGCCGGTCGGCCTGAGCCTCCGCAACGACCTAGGGCCTGGCTCGCGGGGCTGTCCCGATCAGTGCGGCGCGGCCCGTGCGGCCTGGTCAGCAAGGCCTGGTAAACATGGCCTGGCCAGCGTGGGTGGTAGGCTGCGGCTTGGAACAGGCCCAGGATTTGGGCCGCACCACAGGAGCAGCTACTTGTTCGACGCACGCTTCCGGAGCGCAGTAGACCGGGTCGTGAGCCCCGCCGGCCAGGCGTTGCGGCGCACCGGGCTCTCGCCCGACCACCTGACAGCACTGGGCATCGCGCTGTCCATCCCTGCAGCCTGGGCCATTGCTACGGGGCGCCTGATCGTTGGGTTGGTGCTGTTCATCGGGTCCGCATTGCCCGACTTGTTCGACGGCAGCCTGGCCAAGGCGAGCGGCCGGACCAGCCAGCGGGGGGCGTTCTTCGACTCGGTCGGCGACAGGGTGAGCGACACCATCGTGCTGGCCGGCTTCGCCTGGTACGTGCAGGACCGGTTTGGCGGTCACGCCGCTCTGGTGCCGCTGGCCGTGCTTGGTGTCTCCCAGCTCGTCTCTTACATACGGGCCAAGGGCGATGCCCTCGGGATTGACGCCCAGACCGGCCTCATGGAGCGCGGCGAGCGCATCGTGGTGCTGTGCTTCGCGCTTGTGTTCTCGGCCCAGATGCCGTGGCTGCTTTGGGTCATCTTCGCCCTCTCGGCCATAACCGCCGCGCAGCGGTTCGTGAAGGTCTGGCGTCAGGCAAACAAGCCCCCGGCGCCGGCACCCGTCGAGCCGACCGCCGTCGTCCTGCGTTGGCGGGCCTGGAGGGAGGAGCGGGCCGGACGTGAGCCGTCCTGGTGGGCCCGGGCACCCCGGGGACCAGGCACGTCAACAAACGGTTTCTTCGCAGGGAGCCGGCGCCCCGGCGGGGGAGCGGCCGGCGGGCGCTGGCACGAACGGCGACTGGCGCGGCGCAAGCGACTCCTCGACGGGCGCGGCTTGGACGCCGGGGACACCACCGGGGAACGGACCCCCGACCTCAGCAACAAGATCCCGACCCGGCGGCACACGGCCCCGGGCAGGGTTGAGGGCGGCGGGGTTTCACAAACCGCGGTAAGTAGGCAACCTCGACATGAGGAGCAAGCAACTGGCCATGTACCGCGCCGGGACGGTCATCGCCTCGACACTGCCGGGCGTGAGCGCGTACCGGATGGGGCAGGGGCTGGGTTGGGTGCTCGGCCAGCTCCCGGACTACGACGGCCGGCGCGCCGTTGTCGCGTCCCACATGGGCCGGGTACTGGGCCGGCCGCTAAGCCCTCGGGCGCAGAGACGGATGGTGGCAGACGTGTTCGCCAACTTCGGCCGGTACTGGGCCGAGAGCCTGCGCTTGCCGACGTTGTCCCACGCCGAGGTGGCGGCCGGGATCGCCATGGTGGGTTTCGAGCACGTCGAGTCGGCCCTGGCCGCCGGCAAAGGGGCGATCATCGCCGCGCCCCACTTGGGCGGGTGGGAGTGGGGCGCCGTGTACTTGGCCCGTGCCGGGATGCCGGTGACCGTGGCGGTCGAACCGCTCGAGCCGCCGGAACGCTTCGAGTGGATGGCTCGCTTTCGTGAGCGCCTCGGCATGCAGGTCGTCGCCGTTGGGCCAGGGGCCGCCACCGCCATACTTCAGGCATTACGGGACAACCACATCGTCTGCCTGCTGTCGGACCGCCTGGTCGGGCCGACGGCGGGGGTCGAGGTCGACTTCTTTGGTGCCCGGGCCAAGCTGCCAGCCGGGCCGGTGACCCTCTCCGTACGGTCGGGCGCGCCCTTAATGCCGGCTGCCATTTACTACGGGCGACCGGCCATCTCGCACACGATTGTCTTTCGTCCCCCGCTGCAACTGGCGCCCGCCGAGCGCTTCCGGGGCACAATCGAGACCGGTACCCAGCTCTTGGCCCGCGAGCTGGAGACGCTCATCCGAGAGGCGCCCTCGCAGTGGCACATCACCCAGCCCAATTGGCCCGGGGACCCCAAACTTCACAGCGTCTGGACGTGGTTCTGGCCCGCCGCCCGCGCCCAGAGCGACAGCAAGAAAGACGTGTCGGCGTGGGAGTAGGCCCGGCGGAGGACCATGATCGGGGTGGGAGCAGATCGGGTCGACCCCTGATCTGGGTGGGCGCATGATCCGGGTGGGCGCATGATCCGAGTGGGCGCATGATCCGAGTGGGCGCATGATCCGAGTGGGTATGGTGTGCCCCTACAGCCTCAGCCTCCCCGGGGGGGTGCAGGGGCAGGTCGTAGGCATCGCCAGGGCCATGCGGACGGTGGGTGTCGAAGCCAGGGTCCTGGCGCCGTGCGACGGGCCTCCGCCGGAGAGCTGGATCACCCCGCTGGGAGCGTCCGTACCGGCGACCGGCAACGGCTCTGTCGCCCCCATTGCGCCGGACCCATCGGCGGCGCTACGGACTATCAGGGCGCTCCGCGACGAACGTTTCGACATCGTCCACCTTCACGAACCGTTCGTGCCTGGACCGACACTCACCGCCCTCCTTTTCAGCGACGGGCCGCTCGTCGGCACCTTCCACCGCGCCGGTGCCATTGCCTGGTACCGGGGCATGCGGGCCCGGGCCGGTGGGCGGCGAGGCGGCTGGCGTTGCGCTGCGCCGTCTCGACCCTCGCCCTCGAAACAGCCCGGGACGCGTTCGGAGGCACTTACGAGCTGCTGTGGAACGGGATCGATGTGGGAGTGGTCTCAGCCGCTGAGCCCTGGCCGACCAGCGGGCCGACCATCATGTTCCTCGGGCGCCATGAACCCCGCAAAGGCCTGGCCGTCCTCGTGGAGGCGGTCGTGCGTTACGGGGTCGAGGCGCGGGTCTGGGTGGCGGGCGAGGGCCGCAGACGGCGACGCTGCGGGAAGAGACGTTAGGCGACGCTCGCTTCGAGTGGTTGGGGGCGATAGGTGACGAAGAGAAGCTACGTCGTTTACGGGGCGCCGACGTGCTGGCGGCGCCATCGTTGCACGGCGAAAGTTTCGGCGTCGTACTCCTCGAAGGGATGGCCGCGGGCATAAGCGTGGTGGCGAGCAGGATCCCGGGTTACGCGAACGTCGCCCGCCCGTCAAGAGACGCTCTCCTCGTCCCGCCCGGCGACGCTGGCGCGCTAGCGGCGGCGCTGCGCGAAGCGCTGGCCGGCGGGCCAGAGATAAAGGCCATGCGCGAGTCCGCCCTGGAGCGGGCCGTAGAGCACTCCCTCGCCACCCTGGCCCGGCGCTATCTCGACCTCTACGACTCGCTGTTGTCGCGTTTGTCGCATTAATAGAGAAGACCTTCGCGCGAGCGACTGGGGCGGTGCGTCGTTTTTCCGATACTTTATAACGCCGTTTCAACAAATGCACGATCGCGGTTCCCCGCCAAATTTCCTGAAAAACACCTTTGCGGACGGGCCGTTTTCGTGGTAGATATTGCGTGCAACATTATTTTGGGAGGAGGGGGATCGTGAGGTGACGGGGGAGCGCGTGGCTGGTCCACGCGCTGCCCCGTGCCCGCCTCGGCTCTGGGCCTACGCACAAGTTTTTGAATCGCGGCACCCTCGGAGGCCGGTAACAAGAAGAAAGGTTCGGCCACGTGGGGACCATCCAGGCAGTTGGCATATCTGTTGCAGCCGGTATCTCGGCTGGCGTCGTCGGGTGGTGGTCCCGCACCAGCCCCGTTCTTCAACGTTGGGTCGAGGAGGCCCGCAAGTGCTCGCCTGGTGCCGAGGGCCAGGCAGTCCCGACAATTTCCCTTACGAGTGGCGTTTGGCCGGTGGGCTCGGGCGCTGCCGGTGCGCTTGTAGCCGCAACCTTGCTTCTGGGCCGGCCCAAGCCGTTCTGGATGGTCGCTTTTCCTTGTGGTATGGGCCACAGGGCTTGCTTTGCTCGCTCTCATCGACCAGGAAACACTGGTCCTGCCTACGAAACTCGTGCGCATCTGCGTCCTAGTCCTTAGCTGCTTGGTCGTCGAAGCGGCCGTGACCACCGGCTATTGGGGTTACCTTGGCAGGAGTGCACCGTGCGCGCTCGTAGCGTTGGCCGGGTACAGCGCGTGGGCATTTTTGCGCCCAAATAGCTTGGGTCTTGGCGATGCCCGCATGGCCTGCCTCGTCGCCTTCGGGGCTGGTATCGTCTCACCCGCAGGCTGCATAGTCGCACTGACGAGCGCGCCCGCCGCGGCCGCCGGAGTCTCAGCTTTTCGGCGGTCACCCGCGGCTTTAGGCCCTTTTTGGCGGTCGCCGGAATATCGGTGGTGGTGGCAAGTGCGATCTGAACAGGCCACTCTGCCAAACGACGCCAGCGACCACGCCGGCGGGACGTCATTGGAAGTTTCGCACTCGCGCTCGCCGTCACGCCTGACCGCCGGCAGCGTTGTCCCCGTACTGCTGGCTGTCCTGGCGGCTGGATTTGCTTACGCGGCCTTACAGGACCGCTCGTCCATGACGAGCATCGTCGTGTCCAGTTCCATGGTGCCAGCCGGGGCAGCCGTAAACAGCCATGACACCCGCACCGTCCGGGTCCACTCGTCGGACACGGCACTGGCGCAGGGCCTGCTGACGCCGTCGCAGTTGGGTGACGGCCTGGTGGCCACCGTAGCGGTCCAGCCCGGCGAACCGGTGACGTTGAGTGAGGTGGAAAAGCCTTCTCTGGTGCCGGCCCTGGGCGAAATGAGCATTGCCGTTCCCCTTCAGCAGGCCGCCGGTGGGAGGATCGGCGCCGGTGACCTCGTCGACGTGATCGGAGCTAACGGTACGGGCGGTGCTTACTATGTGGCACAAGGGTTACGAGTTCTTGGCGTGGCACCTGCGTCGTCCAGTAGCGGGGTCCTTGGTGGCGGCGCTGGAGGTTATTTCGTCGTCGTAGCCGTCGACAAACAGACCGCCCTGCGTATCGCCGGCGCGCTGGGCTCTGATGGTAGCGGCGGGACGGGCAACGATATCGAAATAATTCGCTCCACGGGCGAGGCACCGACGGCAAATGCCCGTTACGAGATGCCCGCGCCGACACATCCGGGGCCCAACCTGGGAAATGAGGACAGGACGCGATGACCGACCTCGTGGTTGGCCTGGCGGCGACAAAGGCACCCTGGAGTGCCGCTTTTAGGTCCTACACAAGGGACCATACTCAGGGCATCGCGGTCGAGGTGATCATGGACCGGGCCAGCCTCCTCCGCTCAGCGCCCAGGCTCGACGTGCTCTTGGTGGACGACGTTATGCGGACACTTTCCCCGTCCGACGTAGCCAGCGCACAGCATTTCGGGGTATACGTGATCGGGCTTTACGACCTCAGTGCGGGAATGGGCCGAGAGCATGTGGTCGACCTCGGCGTCGATCATGTAATCCCGGCGGGAACAGCCCCGGCCGAACTTGTCGTCTTGGTCTCAGAGAAAAGGCGTCTCTCTCCAGCAACGACGGGAGCTGTTCTACGGGCCAGCACTCCAGTCGACGAACACCGCACACGCCTCAAACCGCGGCGAGGCCTCGTCTCCGCCTGGACGAAAGTAAGCGGCGGGAGCGGGCTCACCGAGGCCATGGTGGCCGCGGGCGAGCACTTGGCCAAGAGGCACCGGGTATTGGTCATCGAGGCCGAAGAAGTGGCGCCGGTCCTGGCATCGCGGCTGTTGCGCTCGACGGATAACGGCTTGGCCTGGGCCGTCTCGCGCGCTGGACAGGGCCATACGGTACTGCCTCAGGGGCTGTCGGGGCCACGGGAAGACGGCACCGCTCCGGTCGGCCGTTTCGACGTGATATGCGGTACCCCGGGCGCGGCTCAAGTGGTCCCAGCGGCCGACCTTCTCCGAGTATTGGACGAGGCGACGGCGATTTACGACCAAGTGCTTATAGAAACGAGCTGGCTTGTTGGCGCGCCATCCGGCCGTGAGCGTTTCAGCGCAGCCAGAGCCGTGCTCATGCTGGCGGACAGAGCCGTGGTCCTGGCCTCGCCGGACCCGGAGGGAGCGGCCCGCCTGGTCGAGTGGAAAGCGGCCGCCTTTGCGGCGGGTGGCAAGGCGTTATGTTGGGCCGCTTTCGGCCGAGCTCGGCCTAGTCGCTACGAAAGGAGCCATTTGGCCAGCCTGGTGCAGGCGAACACAGGACGCCACCCCTTCGTGGGCGTGTGGTTCCTGCCTGAGGACGCCACGGTGGCGAGGGCGCGTTGGAACGCGGAGCTTGTCTGGAAAGGGGCGTGGCTAAAGGCTGTAAACGGGCTGGCCGATACCGCTACCGCCAACAGGACCACCCCTCGCCCCGCACGAGCTGGCCCTCAGCGGCGTGCCACTGGTTCGTTGCCGGCAGACCGTCCCGCCGAAGTGGTCTCCATATGACCGCGACCGCCTTTGACCAGCTGCGGTCAAGAGTGCTCGGCATTATCGCCGCCCGCGACCTCGAGGTGGGCGAGCAGGGCGCCATCGTCCGTCAACTCGTCGAGGCGGAAACCGAACGGTTCCAGCGTGAGCTCATGCGGGGGTCGTTACAGGACCTCCATCCCTTCGCCAACCCATCAGACGTTGTCGACCGTCTGGTGCAGGAATTGACCGGGATCGGCGCCCAACTCGACCAATTGGTGGCCAATCCAGAGGTAGAGGAGATTTACGGCGTGGACGGCGAGCTCACGGTCCGCGTCGCTGGCGGGGAGACTATGTGGTCGGAGACCCCGGCCCAGCCCCAAGCGGTCTTGGCCGTCCTGCAACGGCTTATTACAAACGCAGGTGAGAGCATCGACGCCTCCCGCCCCAAAGTGGACGGCATCAGGGTCCTGCTGCCGAGCGGGCGCCAAGCGCGGCTGTCTGCCTCCATACCACCTCGCATTGACGGCACTGTGTCTTTCAGCCTCAGGGTCCCTCAGAAACGCAATACGACTCTCTCCGACCTGGTTTCGTTCGGGTCGCTCTCGCCCCCGGCCGCGCTTTTCCTCTGCATACTCATGATGATCCGAAAGGCCCGGGTCCTCGTGGCTGGCCCGCCCGGCGCCGGCAAAACCACGATGATCGAGGCGCTGTTACGGGCTGTCTCGCCTCGCCGGCGGGTGATATGTGCGGAAGAAGAAAGAGAACTCAACGCCCCCCTCCTCAACGGCGAGTACTGGCAGACGTCCAAAGTGGAGACGCTGGCAGACCTGGTCCGCTCGGCCCGGGTCGCCTCTCCCGAGGTGATCGTGCTGGGAGAGCTGAAAGGCCCCGAGGCTTGGGAGCTACTAATGGCGGGCACCCTGGGTATCGGTGTGGTCGCCGCCGTACATGCCGAAGACGCCGCCGGAGCCTTCGAGGCCCTGGCCGTCTGCGCCACCAAAGCGGTCCCGGCCACTCCTTTCGAAGAACTGGAAGCTCGCTTTGCCGCCATGTTCGACGTCGTGGTCTACTGCGACCTCGACGACAACGACGACGTAGTCCAGCGCCAAGTGACTGAAATCTCGGTCGTGCCGCCGCAACTGTCCACGGCGGGGAACGGAGTAGCTGTGACCCCGATATTTGCCCGGGACGATATCGGCGAGCCGCTGGAACTGCGTAGCGCTGCCGTCGGCGAACGCCTGGAACGCCGCTGTAACCGGCTCCTCGCCCGCTACGGTCTCGACCTTTCGGAAGTCCTGAAGGGGGCGGAAGTGCTGTGGTGAGCCTCCTGGCGGCTGTGCTGCTGGGTGCGTGCATGTGGGTGGTATCCCGGAGGCTCATCAGTGGGGAGGCCTTTGGCAGTCGCTTCGCCAACGGCCGCCTCCGTGTGCGCCTATCTAGCCGACGGGCACCCGCGCGCGGAGGTTTTCAAGTCTGGCTTTCCCAGGCCGGTGCGGCCGTGACGCCGGGCCAGTTCTGGGCTGTGTCCGCCGGTGTAGGCGCGGTGGCGTTCACACTCTTGCTGGCTATTTCCGGCACGTTCGTCGTGGCTGCGTTGCCGGGAGTGGCGCTGGCGGCCGCGCCTTACGGGTATTGGTCGGCGCAACGACGAAAGCACGCTGCGGCTCGCAGCGCAGCCTGGCCCGACGCTCTCCGTTACCTGGTCGGAGTCCTTGGAGCGGGCGTGGCCACTCTCCACGATGCTCTGGAGGAACTAGCGAAGTCCGGCCCCGAGCCGTTGCGAGCGCCCATCGGTCGTTACGTGCGACTGTCGGCCCGCGTCGGGGACCGCCAAGCGCTGGAGGCTGTGCGGGCAGACTTGGCCGACCCTATCTCGGACCCGGTACTCCTGGCCTTCGAAGGCGCCGTCGAGGAAGGCACTGAGACCGTCCTCCGGGTGCTGACTGACCTCGGCGCGCAGATAACGTCAGATTTGCAGCTGGCGGAGAAGGTCCGGACCCTGCAAACCCAGTCCCGAGCGGCTACGTGGGGCTGCTTCTCTTTGCCTTATGTGGTATTGCTCTTCCTCTGCGCCACTAACAGTGCGTACCGGCAGTTCTTTGCCACGCCTTTTGGCCTCGGCTTGGTCCTCGTCGGCGGCGTATTGTCAGTGGCCGGGCTCTTAGCCTGTCGACGCCTGTTACGACCGATCGCAACAACCGAGCGGGTCTTCGAGAACAACTCGTGGGCACAATGACGGTCGCGGCGTTGCTGGCCGTCCTTTTCGCTGGAGGGGCGGTGTGGTGGGTGGGGTGGCGTGTGGCCCACGCCCGCCGCTCGCCCGCCGGCCGGATGTCCCTTTACTTGGAAAGCCCCAGAGTGCACCTTGGAGGTAGGCCCGCGCGCCCTTCGGGTGCACCTGTCGGTACCGAAGTGCTCCGCCGGGTCCTCGGCCCGCTGGCCGGCAACGCCGTTTCCTTCGTGTCGCGAATGGTACTTACAGGTACCGACCAAGATATCGGGCTCTCTTTGCGTCGCGCCGGCATGAACATGACCCCAGCTGCCTACCGCCGCCAGTACTTGCGCTGGCTGGCACTTACGCCCGTAGCACTGGGCGCCGTTGGCGCCGTGACTGGGAGCGCTAGCTACGTGGTTGCGTTTTTTCTGGCCGGGATATTTGTTGGCGCCCGCCGTCTGCCTGAGCGGGTAAAGGCGGCCACGAAGCGGAGGAGCGAGAGAATGAGAAGCGACCTCCCGACGGTTGTCTCCGTACTGGCTCAGAAGATCGAGAACAACAAGAGCCTGATTGTGGCCGTTTCCGACGTGGTGGCTCAGGGCTCGGGGCCTGTGGTCGAAGAGTTGGCCCGGGCCGTGCACCTCATGAATGCGGGCTTTGGTGAAGCCGCTTCGTTCGACCTCATCGCTAGGGAAACGCCTGAGCCGGCTGCGGCCCGCTTGTACCGGTTCTTGTCGGCCGCCACGAGCGGCGGGATGGATGTCGGCAAGGTCCTGCTCGACCAGGCCTGCGAACTGCGGGTACAGCGCCGGGAGGAGGTAGAACGTAGCGCCGCCCGCCGGCAAATGTCCCTCGTCGTGCCCAACCTCGCCTTTATGGCACCCGTCCTGTTCGCGTTTCTCCTGGCGCCATTGCCCCGACTTCTTTTCGGAAAATAACCACTATGCCTGCCCTCAGCCAATGGATGAAAGGACCACTCGATGATCAACCCAGCCCAGACCGCGCCGCCCCGCTCCAATACCTCCCGCCAGTTCCGCCTGCGAAAGGCGATTATGCGGTTTCGAGCCCGCCTTCAAGATCAGCGGGGCAGCCAAATAACCGACAATCTGGGCCTGATCGTTATCGGGATAGTGGCCGTCGTGGCCATCGGCGGCCTGATCTCGGGCCTGGACTCTACCGTGTTCAACTGGGTGACAAAGCAACTCGGCCTCAGCTGAGCCCTCGGGCGGCGGATCCTGTCCGCTCCCGTACTGCGAACTGTCTCTCTGACGGCGCAGATTCGGGTTCTGCCGTCGTCCCCGGGGTGGTGGCCATCGCCATTTTGATCGTTATCCTCATAGGCGCGCTCAACTTCGTCCTCGATGAGTACGCCAAGGGTGCCATCCGCACGGCCGTCGACGAAGGGGCTCAGGCTGGCGCCACCGCGGGCGGTTCGCTGTCCGCTTGCCAAGCCGAGGCCAGGCTGGTTCGGGGAAATCTGCTCCCCGGCCCGTTCGGAGATGGCATCTCGCTGACCTGTTCTGAGGAAGGCGAAGAGATAGTGGCGTCCGCTTCGGGCGTCTTCCCCAGTTTGGTGCCACTGGTGCCCGCGGTTCACGTCTCCCTAGTGGGAGTCTCGATTATCACAGAGGCACCGGCTCAATGACTTCAGCGGTGCGCCGCGAGCGCCGGGGGGAGGGCAGCGCACGACGGCTTCGGGCGTGGGACCAAAGAGGGTCCGCTATCCCGCTCACGCTCCTACTCGGCACGACGTTCATCGTGCTGCCAGTCATGATCCTCGTCCTGACGCTGCCCGCCTGGGAACAGCGAGTGGTCGACGCCCACGACGCGGCCCGCAGCGCCGCTACGGCCCTGGTGACGGCCGACAATTGGGATGACGGCGTCTCTGCTGCAAATGCTGCCATTGCTCAGCTGATAACAGGCGACGGCTTGCCGTCGGCCGACCTGAGCGTGGACTACTCGGGCTCGCTCGACCCAGGAGGGACGGTCACGGCCGCCGTAACAGTCGTCATACCGGCCGGCAACCTGCCAGGGCTTGGTTTTGTGGGCCAGCTGCACTATACGGCCAGCTCCACTGAGCACGTGGACTCGTACCGGGACTCGAGCACGTGAAGGCCCTACCGACAATCCGTGGCGCTAGGTCCCGCACCCGGGATCTCGTCAAGCCTGCACGGCGCTCCGAGCGAGGCGACGCCATGATCGTTTGGTGTCTTCTCTTCGCGTTGCTGCTCTTGCCCCTTGGTGGTCTGACTATCGATCTGTGGCATGGCATTGCCGTCCAACGGTCTCTCCAATCGGCGGCAGAGGATGCTGCTACTGCCGGCTCGTCCGGCATAGATGTGCAGCAGTACCGATCGACGGGCTGCCTGTTGCTCGACCCTGCCGCCGCCGTGCCGCTGGCACAGGCGAACCTCGCCTCGCAGAGCAACCTCGGGCCACTTGCCGCCGTCAACATTTACGTAAGCCCAACCGGGCAGCAGATATCCGTGCGGTTGCAGGAGGACGTCCACCTGACCTTGCTCTCATTAGTAGAGGGCAACCGGCCCCTGGTGGTGACGGCAACGGCCTCGAGCACACCGGAAGGTTCCGTAGCAGGGAACCAGTGCTCATGAAGAAAGGGTGTGAACAGTCATGAAGAAACGGCCGAGCCGACGCTGGATGAGATTAGCCAGCACTGCCGCCTCGGTGACGACGGTGGTATGTACACTGTCGGCAGCGCAGGCTTTCTCGGCACCTATCAAGCCCGCACCGGAGAGATCCGCTCGTACGCACACCGTACCGACTACCACTTCCACCACCGTTATGGGAGGGGGGAGCCCTTCAACCTGGCCGGCGGCGAGGAAGGTGGCGCCAAGCCTGGCCGGCGCCTATAGCTCCAATATGAAGACCGTCTTCCTTGCGCTGGTTAGGTACTCAGACTGGCTGGCGTCGCATCCGAATCCCAAGTTGGTCAAAAACTATGCAATCACGACGTCAAATATTTATGGTGCCCAACTTTATCTGATGCAACAAATGGTCGCACGCGGATGGCACATCTGGCCGCAGCCCACTGAGATTATCTTCCTCAAAACGGTTTTGGATCCTGTGACAAAGACGTTGCCAAACGGGCAAAAATATCAGGGCGGCATCATCGAGACCGTAATCAACGAACAGAAATCTCCGTACCTAAACCGCGTCGGGAAGGTCGTTGGGCATACGGAGGGCGGAGGACCAACAGCCTACGTTGTGAGCCTTGTCCAGGACAGGCTTCACACTCAATTCTATATTGACCTGTGGCAGCAGGTGACACCTCTTGGGGAGGGGATCGCCTGGGAACATCACATCGAGGCCACACGATGAAGCGATCTTTCCTTGCCGGAGTTGTCGCGTTGTGTCTCGTCGAAGGAGTAGCCCTGCCGTCAGCTAGGTCAGATGGCCTCGGCGGCAATGGCGGAGGCTGTGAGGCGCTTGGCAATATAGGACCTTCTGTAGGAGCTGGCGTCGGGTGCGCCGGCTCGCCCTCGCAACCCGTCGCCGCTCAGCATACAGATCCGAAAAGTGACGGCGGTGCAGTTGGCGACAAGTGGGAGCCGGCAGACAACAATTTCGGCTACATAACGTGCCCGAACCCAACAGGCCCCAACTTGGCATACTCTTTGCAGGAGTACGGGCCAAACGGCAAGCCGATCGGGAACCCAACCGTCGTGTGCCCTCAGCCGGCACCAAAGCCCGGGGCGCCGCCACCACCTCCACCCACGCCAGCAGAGGTCTGGGCGTCAGTCCCCTTGCCCACCCCGACTATTGGCGTAAACCCAACGACGGTCGGCATCACGCAGCTGCCGAGCTGGTTTTGGGTGACCGGGGCGAATGGGCCGGTGACTGTGACAGTAATTATAGATGGGTATGCGGTCACGACCACGGCTACGCCAGTAGCGTACCAATGGAACTTCGGCGACGGTTCAAGCGCAATGGGCGTTGCGCCTGGCGATGAGACCAGCCCGTCGGTCACGCATACGTATCACTATAAGGGCACCTACATAGTGACGCTGTCGATCGAGTACGCCGGCACGTTCACGTACGCGGGCCCGGGTGGGACAGGGACGGAGGGCCTTGGCGACTACGAGCAGCCCGGACGGAGTGCTCCCTACGTGGTCCAAGAGGTACGGTCGGTGCTGACGCCGACCGTCGAGGGTTGAAAGTGTCGCCAGGGCGACCCGTTCTCGGTGCACTCCAGCGTTCTCGTCGCGATTCGACCCAAAAACTGCCCCGAAACGCAACAAGAACCGTCGGCTGCACCGAGAAGAGGCCGAAGTCAAAGGAACACCGCCGTCACTCGCTCTGGCACCTGGCTGGCGTCGAGGCTCGGGCCTTTGGCGCGGCTCATGGCAACAACAAGTTACGCCGGCTCGGATCAAAGATGGCGATCCTCCCATCTCTTATCTTGTACGAGCGGCGCATGCACCCGTCCGGGCAGGCCGTCTGCCTTCTCAGACTGCGCCGGACGCGATTCTGCGGAATTGTTGCAGCGGTTGTTGTGCTCGTCTTTGCCGCCGCCGCTGTCTCACCCTACGCAGGCGCCGCGCTGGCGACGGCGATGATTGTCTTGCTGGCGCGCGGGGCGGTTCGGGCGGGGCGAGGGTTAGGGGCAGAGACAAGACTGAGGACGCTGTCTCCTCCGGGTGCCCACCTCTACGTGCACTCGCTGGCCAGCACGTTGCCAGGTGCGGGTGCCGAGCTTCTGCGCGATCTTGCGCGGGAGGCAGACGATAAGCGCTGGTCGATGATACTCGACGCCAGCAACGAGAAACTCTCGAAGTACTACGAGAACTTCGGGTTCCTGGCGCTCGGGCCCGCAGTGCACATGCCAGACGGCAGTTCCCATCTACGAATGTGGCGCCCCGCACCGCCCGTCGACAAGGGCAACTATGACAGAGGAACAGAAGATGGCAGGCAATAGGCTTCGAGGCTATTCAGACGCCGTGTGCGTCCTCGCATGTGAGATCGTTGCCTTTGGGTTCTTCCTTAGAGCCTCGACCCTGTTGGGGACGGTCGACTTCTCACACATTGGGGCCTGGCTCCAGTCGACGAGCCCAGAGGTCGCCCTGACTGCGATGTTCCGGCTTTTGGGATTAGCCGTTTCAGGGTGGTTGCTCCTGAGTACGTTGCTTTACGCGGGAGCGGCGCTAAGCGGCAAACGAGCCGCAATCGCCAAGTCCCGTCTCATTACCCTCCCCGTCCTGAGGAGGGTGGTCGACTCATTGGTCGTTGCCTCGGTGGCGGCGTCGTCCATTGGCTCGGTTGCCGCTGTTTCGGGTGCGGCGCCCGCACCCCGCACGAGTTCTGTGGCGCGGCCGACCCAGGTGCCTTCGGCCCCGTCGACCTCGTCAGCCAGAACGGCCCCAGCAAGGAGCCCTTCGGTGCCTGCTCGCGTAAGCAGCACCGCCGTCGGCCGCCATTTCCCTCACCCCGGCCGAGTGCACCACGAGCTACCACAAGCGCCCACCGGCGAAGGCCGGACGGAAGTTCCGAGTGCGCAGAATGGTTTCGCCGGTTTGCCTCGAGGCACGAAGGTCGTGGTCGTCCAACCTGGTGACTGTCTATCGGTCCTGGCGGAGCGACACTTGGGCGACTGGCGGCTGGACAGTGAGATCGAGGCGCTGAATTACGGCCGGCTCCAACCCGACGGTCGTGCTCTCGTAGACGATCATTGGATATACGTGGGCTGGGTGCTCGTAATGCCGCCTAACGCCTCGGGCACAATTATTGTGGGCGAGACGGCCAAGCCGGCGCACGACCCGGCCCGGCGGGCGGGCTCTTTGCCCGCACCGGAAGTTCAGTCCACGCATGCGGTCCCGCACCGGGCCGAGCCGTCGGTCACCAGCACGACGGCTGGACCATCGCACGACCCGGACACGCGCAAGGGTTCTTTGCCCGCAACCGAAGTTCCATCCACGCGTGGGGACCCGCACCAAGCCGGGCCCTCGGTCACCAGCACGACGGCTGCAGCGTCGCATGACCCGGCTAAGCCGGCCGACCCCTCATCGGCGGCGGCGGGGCAACGCGAATCCCTCTCTCAGCACCATGTCGAACCCAACACAGACGGGATTGCGGCCGTTACATCAACGACCACGAGGTCCGACAGGATCCGAAATGCTGCGGGGCCCAACGCTAAGGGTGCAATGCCGACAACCCCAGCGCCAGCGTCCGGCCCCGACACGTCAATCGGGTCCCCGAAAACGGTACCTTCCTCACCAACCACGCCTCACGCCGATCAACACAAAGACGCCAGCGCTCATCGAGCAGAAACGCATCGACAGCAGCCGCAGGGGAGCGACGCCGCCGATCTAGTTCTGGCCGCAGGTATCGGTGCTCTCGCTGGCGCCAGCGTTGTCTGGAGGCTCGACCGTTCCCGCCGGCAGTTCGGCCACTGGCGGGAGAGGGGCCAAATAATGGCGCGCAACAACGCAGAGGTCGAAGCGGCCGAACGCCGGGCACGTGCCATCGCCGACCCGGAGAAGGCGCGTTGGGTAGACCAGGCCCTCCGCTACCTGACGGGGCTCGTGGAAGAACTGTCGCTCGAGGGAAATGTCGCCCCGCCCTCGTTGGCCCTCGTAAGAGTTGGAGCTTGTGGCTTCGAAGTTATTCTTTCTCCGCCTGTCCGCGGTTCCCTCGGTTGGTTTTCACCAACCGAGGACAGCAACACATTACTGCTCGACCCCGAAGTGACACTCGAGGAGCTGGAGGCGCTGGCGTCAGAACGCTGGCCAGCTTGGCCAGCGGTTGTGAGCGTAGGGGAGAGCGAGGGAAGCGAGTTACTCCTCAATCTGGAGTATGCCGGCTCGGTTTCGGTCGAGGGGAGCGAACAAACGGTGAAGGGCGTACTGGGTCGGATGGTCCTGGAGCTCTCGAGCCAGCCCTGGTCCGACGAATTGCTGGCCGGCTTGTACGCCGTCGGGGACTCGTCTCTGGCACCCATTCAGGGATTGCAAAAGGTCGGCAAAGACAAGGCCTTCGACCTGGCCGAGAAACTGGACGCCATTTCTGGGGCTCAACAAGACCTCGCTCGCTCAGTCTCGATTCCCAGCCTGCGGGCGGTGGCATGTGAAGCCTTGCCAAACGTAGTCGTGGCTTTCCCAGGTGCTCCGGCGGGAGCGCTTCGGTGCCTCGCGGAAGCCGCGGTCCCGGAGCGAAGCGGGATAGCCCTGGCCGGCGCGGGCCCTTATGACGGTGCCCTCTGGAAGCTGCTTCTTTCGGCTGACGGGCGGGGCACCCTGGAGGGCCAGCTCGGTGACCGACCCATGTCGTTCACGTTCAAGACCGGGTGTGACCCCGAGGAGGTCGCGTTGTTAGGACAGGCCTTGGGAGCTGCTTCCGCCTTTGGGGGAGGTGGGCGGGACGGCGGGCCCGACGACGCGCAAATGGCGGCCGAGGAGGTGCCGGACGTCCGAGGGGACGGCGGCCACGGCCAACCTCCTGTGCGCGCTGAACACCTCTCTATGGCCGAGCTAGCCCCTCCGCGACGCGGCGACGTCGAGATTTGTGTGCTCGGGCCGGTCGACATCGTGGGCGGCGACACTAGCGTCCTCGAGCCGTCCCGACGGATGGCGGCGCTGGCGCTGCTCGCCTATATGGCAACGCACGAGCGCCCGATTACCGCCGACGAGATCGCCAGCGCCCTTTGGCCTCTCGACGCGGGCAAGGACAACGCCAACGGCCCACAGCGAAAGACGGTAATGAATGCCATATCCCGAGCTAGGGCTGTCCTTGGTTACAGCGCGGCCGGGAAGGAACGCATCGCTTACACGCCTCAGGGTTACAGATTGGTGTCCGACGTCACATCGGATTGGAGCCGGTTTGAGAAGTACCTGGCGAACGCCCGACAGCAGCTACCTGGAGACGCCATCACGAGCCTGCGCAAGGCTCTCGAACTGGTCCGGGGGGAACCGTTTGCCGGCGCAATGTCGAGCCAGTTCTTCGAGTGGGTGGCCAGCGAGCACGTTGACATGATCTTCTCGGGCAAGGTAGTTGACGCCGCCGAAGACCTGGGCCAGATGGCCCTGAAGGTCGGCGACCTCGAGACCGTTGTCTGGGCCGTAGAGAAAGGGCTACAGCTGGAAGCGACGCGGCGAGGGGTTGTTCCGATTGTGGATGCATGTGCTCGGCCAGCAGGGCCGCCCAGCCAAGGTCGATGACGTCTATCGCCGACTGAAGGTAGTGCTCCGGCAACGGATCCACTCATTGCAGGAGCCGCTGCCGGAGACCCGGGAGGTTTGGCGCCGCTACACCGCGGCCGAGGTTTCAGGTAGCCAGGGCTGAGCAGGGCCCCGTGTCCGCGGCCGAAAGGCTGGGACCGGCCGTCCGCTCGCCCCGGGCCATTTAAGCGACTAGCCGGGCCCGTCCTGGTGCTTCAAGGCCCGGTGCGCTGGTCCCATCCGGCTATGAAGGCCTGCACCGCCGCGTTGCACATGGCGTGTTCGGTCTTCGGGAGCGTGCAGGTCTCCATGGCGCTCCCGTACGTCCCGCTGGGGGCACGGTCCTTGAACGTCACTACACCTGAGGCGGGATAGACCCCTCCCGATGGCTCACCCGTCCCCAGGACGCCGGCGGGGTCCTGGAAAGCGATGACGCTCGAGCTGACGCGGTTGACACCCTGGCCCGAAGGGAGGGGAGTGCAAGAGAGCTGTTGGCCAAAGTCCCGCACCAGGTCGTGCTCAGCCGCAGGGAAGAAGGTGCAGGCTTGGCCGACAAAGCAGGCATAGCAGCTGGGCAACAGGTCGCCGGTCACAGCCTGGGCCGATTTCGGCCAGTTGTGGCCCAGGGCGAATTGAGACGTAGCCACCTCCCCCGGAGGGTAGACGGCGATTGAGTCGTTGCCGTCCGCCCCCAGACTGGCCTGACAGGCCCAGCCCAACGGGGCCAGGAGGTACAGGTCCCCTTGGTCGTCACTGTAAACGGCCATCTTGTTGACGACCTCAGGTGGCACGCTCAGCACCTTGGTCGCCGGCATCGGTTTAGGCCCGACGAGAGTGCCGTTGGCCGTGACACACTCGACGAGCGGCAGGTGGGCAGCCACGGGCCCCTGGGCACTCGCCACGCCAGAAAGAAGGAAGGCCAGGGCCGCTAGAGCCGTGACCACCACGGTATAAACGGTCCGCACGCTGGTCGTCTTCATCCGTCCATGATTCCGGCCCTCATTATCGCGCTCGGGGCTCGTGGCCTGCCTTCGCAGTGGGAAGCTCGGGCGGGCGGGCCTCGATACGTCAGAGGCGAATCTGGGTGGAGCTCGGTTGCCTGGGCGCGCTAGGTGCTGTCATGGCGACTGTGGCGCGCCCAACTCGCGTGGCCGGCACCCCGCATGAGTCCTCAAGGTAACGGCTAACACTCTAAGTAGTGACCGATTCACAGAAAGTGCAGGCCGGGCCCATACGGAGCGGCGGCGACCGAGCCGTCCGGCCAGGTTCCAACCAGGTCCCGGTCAAGGGCCACCCGTCCAGGGCCACCGGTCCCGGGCCACCGGTCCCGGGCCACCGGTCCCGGGCCACCGGTCCCGGGCCACCGGTCACGGGGTCACCGGTCTCGGCCACCGGTCCCGCGTCGGCCTACCGACTCCCCTTCACCGGATGCCTCGCCGCCTCAAGGACGATGCTGGTCAGCCGCCGAGCTCGCCGGGGCGGGGCTGCTGAAGAGAGGGCTGTTGAGGACCGCTGACGCCGCCCATTTCCGTTATCTCAGGGGCGCGCAGACACGGGAGCCTTTCTCGGCTAAACAAGTAAGAGCCCGGCACTGCCGGTGCCGCTCGGAACCGGTCACGAGCCCCGGAAGGGGTGGCGAGGGCTCGTGACCGGCCCGACCCAGGGTTGAGGGGGGCTGCCCTGGGCATGCCGCTCATCCAGCGCGGCATTGACAACTCTACCGGCCGATGGTTTCACCGGTGCAACCGATATGTTGCGGGCGGGTAAATTTCACCCGCCGCCGGCCGGCCACAGCTGTCCTCCAGGCTGGTCGGGTCTGACCGGATGGGCGCAAAAGAAGAAAGGGCCGTCTGCCGGCAAGAGAACCTGCAGGCAGACGGCCAATCCCCGCTCCGGAACCGCAGAGAGGGGGGGGACTCTTATCGGTTCCAGGGAGGATAGCGGGGAAAGATTGGGCTGTCGGGATTTTTTTTTCGGCGCTGGCCCGAGGTAGTTGAGGAGGAATTCTGCCAGCTTTTCAAGGGGGGTTCCGAGGGCTTTTTTCTTTCTCCACTATCCAGCATCGGAGCTGTGCCTCAAGAAGCCCTGAGCGCCAGCTGAGGAATCGCTGAGAGACACAGCTGGGCCTTGACGGCGGATCCAGGCCCCATGTGGGGCCGACCTGCACGGATATCTTGGTAAATCGTTGAACCATTGGGTGTTTATGGCCTAGGGTGTTAACGGCCGTCCCCCTTGCACGCGGGACGACCGGCCCGAGGAGCTAGTTGTGCTCGTGCTGGTCGCGTTCGCCCCTGGGTCGGTGGAGCAAAAGACCGCGAGACCTGGAGAGGATGGTCGGAAGCGACACCCGCACTAAAAGAGAGACGTGATGTCGGCGCGACCACCTTTAGCGAAGGGCTCCCCCCGGTCGCGAGCGTCAACAGTCGCAACGAGGCATTAGAGCGCAAGCGCAGGGCCCGGGAGGGTTGGGCGTTTATGCGCAGGGCGATGGCGGGCCACTGGAAAGTGCTGTGGTCGTCGGTGTTCTGGGGCCTGTTGGCCGCGGGCGCAGCGGCAACCGTCCCCATCTTGCTCGGCGACGCGGTCGATGAAGGCCTGATATCGCGCCAGTGGGACCGCTTCGCCGTGTACGTCGCCATCATTGCCACCCTGGGCATCGTCCAGGGCATCTCCTCCGGGGCCAGGCGCTGGTACAACGGTGTCGCCTCCCGCCACGTCGAGTCCGAGCTCCGGCGCGGGTTCCACGACCACCTCCTCACCCTCGACGTCGGCTACCACTCGAACGTCAACCGGGGCCAAGTGCTCTCCCGGGTGACGAGCGACCTGTTCCAGATACAGGCTGTCGTGGCGTCGGCCCCGTTCTGGGTCGCTAATGCGGGGCTGGCGGTCGCCGTAGCCGTCATCTTGCTCGTCCTCAACCCGCTCCTCGGCGTGGTCGCGATAGTCACGCTGCCGATAGTGGCCATCACCTCAAACCGGTTTTCCGGCCGGGTCCGGGATGCGATCAGCGACCTGCAGCGCAAGCGCGGCGCGCTGGCCGGCGTGGTGGAAGAGACGATCTCCGGCGTAAGGGCGGTGAAGGGGTTCGGCGCCGAACCGGCCATGCAGCGGCGCCTGTCCGATTCCGCTGACGACGTCCGGGTCGAGGCCATGCGAGTGGTCACCACCCGGGCGCGTTACCTGCCCACGTTGAACACGATCCCCATGCTCGAGCTGGCTGCCGTCAACTGGCTGGGGGGTTACCTGGTCATACACCACGAGCTGAGCGTGGGCATGCTCGTCGCCTTCAACGCCTACTTGGCCATGCTGACCGGTCCGCTGCAGTCGATCGGGGCGTACATCGTTATGATCCAGCGGGCCGTGGTGTCGGCCTACCGCCTGGACACCATAATCAAGCGTCAGAGCGCGATCACCGAACCGGCCGACCCCCGCCCGCTCCCGGCCGCCGGCACGGTCAAGTTTTCGAACGTCAGCTTCTCGTACCCGACGGCGGCCCCGGCCCCTCCAAGGAGCGCTTGGCCCTTCGCGGCTTCGACCTCGAGATCGACGGCGGCGAGGTCGTGGCCATGGTGGGCGCCACCGGGTCGGGGAAAACAACCGTGCTTTCCCTGCTAGCCCGCCTCTACGACGTCAGCCGAGGTTCGGTGTCGCTGGAGGGCGTGGACGTCCGCGAACTCAGCCTGTCCGCCTTGCGGGAAGCGGTGGCGGTCGTATTCGAGGACAGCTTCCTGTTCGACGACACCATCGCCGCCAACCTGCGGGTCGGGCGCCCCTCGGCCACCGATGCCGAACTGGCCCGGGCCGTGCAGTTGGCCCAGGCCGACGAGTTCATCGATGAACTGCCCCTCGGCTACAACACGGTGGTCGGCGAACGGGGGATGTCGCTATCTGGCGGCCAGCGCCAGCGCATCGCCCTCGCCCGCGCCCTGTTGGCCAACCCCCGCGTCCTGGTGCTCGACGACGCCACCTCGGCTGTGGACGCGGCCCGGGAGCTACAGGTCGTCCGGGCGCTGGCAGAGGCGAGGACAGGGAAGACGACGATAATCATTTCCCACCGACCGGCCACTATTGCCGCCGCAGACCGGGTGGTCCTGGTTGACGGCGGCCGGGTCCTGGCGGAAGGGAGCCACGAGCGGCTGTGCGCCGAGTCGGCCCGTTACCGGGAAGTCCTCGGCATGGAGGATTGGGAAACCGAGGCCGGGAAGTGCGCGGTATGAACGCGACGTTGACGGCCAGCAGGGACGCGCGCCGCCCCTGGGTTCCTCAAGCCGACGCTGAAATCGCTCCGGCCGTACCGGCGCCGCATCGCCGTGGCCCTGGTCGTCCTGCTCGCCGGCCTCGCGGCCACACTCGCGGCCCGGCCATCGTCGGGTACATGATCAACAACGGCCTGGTGCTGCACCACTCGATGAGGATCGTCACCATCTGCGGTATCGCCTACGTCCTCGTCAGCGCGGCCTATTTCGTCCTCACCCGGCTGCAGACCCTACAGGTCTCCGGTATCGGCGAGTCGTTCTTGAACGACCTGCGCAAGCGCGTCTTTAGTCACTTGCTGGCCCAGCCGCTGGCGTTTTTCGAGACGGAGAGCTCGGGCCAGCTGCTGTCCCGGATGACCGCTGACATCGATGTACTCGAGAGCCTGGTGCAGAGCGGCCTGTCCAGCTTCGTGACCAGCGTCGGCCTTTTCATCGCCGTGATGATCGTGCTGTTCGTGATGTCGCCGTTGCTGTGCGCCGTAGTCGTGATCTCGCTGGTGCCCGTGGTCATCTCCGCGGTGAAGTACCGGAAGGCGTCCACCCGGGCTTACAGCAAGGTGCGCGACCTGATCGGGGACGCGCTGGCGTCGCTCGACGAGAACCTGGCCGGCGTGCGCGTGGTGCAGGCCTTCCGGCAGGAGCAGGCGGCCATCGAGCGGTTCAAGGACGTCAACGAAACCCAGCTCCAGGGTGAGCTGGCGACGGTACGGGTGTCGTCCCGGTTCTTCCCCAAGATCGAAGCCTCCGGCGTACTGTCCGCAGCCATTGTGTTGGTCGGCGGCGCCTTCCTGGTGGAGGCCAACCTCACCACCGTGGGCGTGGTGGCTGCATTCGTCCTGTACCTGGCCAACCTGTTCAACGCCATAGTCAGCCTCTCGGCCCTGTTCGATTTGCTCCAGTCTTCGGGCGCCGCCCTGGCCACGGTGTACCGCGTGCTCGAGGTGGACCCGGCCATGTCCGACCCCGAGCGCCCTGCCGTCCTCCCCGAACAAGGGTCCCTCGAACTGCGGGCGGTCGATTTCGCCTACGGCGCCACTCTCGACGATGACCCCGAGACCCTGGAGGAGCGCCGGGTCCTGGAGGGTGTCGACCTGCGCATCGAGGCCGGCGAGAAGCTGGCCCTGGTCGGCCCGACCGGCGGCGGCAAGTCAACGCTGGCCAAGCTGGCCGGGCGGCTCTACGACCCGCTGTCGGGCTCGGTGCGCTTCGGCGGTGTCGACCTGCGCACGGCCATGTTGGCGAACATCCGCGAGCGGATCGTCGTACTGCCGCAGGAGGGTTTCCTGTTCCGGGGCTCGGTGCTCGAAAACGTCGCCCTGGGCCGTACCGGGGCCACTGACGAAGAGGCCCGAGAGGCCATTTCCAAATTGGGCCTCAGAGATTGGGTGGACAGCCTGCCCGAGGGCGAGCAGACCGACGTCGGGGAGCGGGGCTCCCACCTGTCGGCCGGCGAGCGTCAGCTCGTAAGCCTGGCTCGGGCCGCGCTCACCGACCCGGCCGTGCTGATCATGGACGAGGCCACGTCGAGCATCGACCCCGGGACCGAACGGCAAGCCGAGGCGGCCCTGGAAACCCTGGCGGAAGGGCGTGCGGTCGTCGTGGTCGCGCACCGCCTGACGGCGGCCGAGCGGGCCGACCGGGTCGCCGTCGTACGCGGTGGGGAGCTGGTGGAGGTGGGCAGCCACGCCGAGTTGATCGAGGCCGACGGCCACTACGCCCGGCTGTTCGCCGCCTGGAGTGGTGGCGAGCTCGAAGATTAAGCGCCCGCTTCAGGAGAACTTGCGCGCTCGACGACCTGGAGACCAGGAACCCGAATAAACCGGTGCCTTCGAGCGCGCAAGTGGTCCTGCGGCGGCGCTCAACTCAGCTCGGCGCCGGTCGTCGCCAGCGTAAGCAGGATCGCCTCGGCCAGCGCACGGGCGGACTCAGGGTCGAGCTCGACTGCCACCCGAGCAGAAGGGCCCTGCTCGGGGTTGATGAAATCGACGTTGAGGGTATGGGTGGCCGGGGCGTGGACCGGGTGGTCGAAATAGACCGTGGCCGATGTGACCGGGAACCACCCGGACGCCCCCTTGCCGCTCCCGCTTACGTCGATGCGTTCGGTTTGGTACGTGCACATGGTAGGCAGCCCAGCCCTTACGCGGTGATGTAGCGGCCGAAGAAATTGTGGATCTTGCCCCACCCGTCTACCGCCGCCTCAGGCCGGTAAGCCGGCCGGTCGACGTCGAAGAAGGCGTGCCCGGCACCTTCGTAAGAATGGAACTCGTAGGTTTTCCCGTGCTCAATAAGCGCTTTTTCCAGCACGGCCACCTGCTCGGGCGAGGGGTGCTGGTCTTCGGCCCCGAAAAGGCCGAGCAACGGGCAGGACAGGTCCTTGGTCCTGTCGACGATCGGTGTCACCTTCAGAGGCATGCCCGCTGGGGGAGTCCCGACGACAAACGCGCCGTAGCAATCGACCGCGGCGTCGAGCGGCAGTGAAGTCGCGGCGAGAAAAGACTGGCGGCCCCCGGAGCAATAACCGATGGTCGCCACCTTGCCGTTGGAAGATGGCATCGACTTGATCTTCTTCATGGCCGCCTCGACATCGCCGACGAGGCGCTCGTCCGGCACACCGCCGGCGGCTCGACCGGCCGCGGCCGCATCATCGGGGCTAGCGCCCCTGCCCTCCCGGCTGTACAGGTGGGGCATGACCGCGATGCACCCCTCATCGGCCGCAAAACGCCGGGCGATCTCCTTGGAGCTCCGGTCGAAGCCGGGCATATGGTGGATGACTACGACCCCACCGTAAGGCCCATCCCCGAGGGGCTGGGCGAGGTAGGCCTCGATCTCGTCGCCGTCGTGGCCAGTCAGGGCGATCATCTCAGTTTTGATGTCGAAGGTCATGCAGGTGAGGCTATCGCCCCTTCGAACGAGGGAGCACCGTTGGTCCACGCTGCGGTTTGGCCCGGTCTAGGCCGCCTAGGCGGCCCGGCAGGGAGGAGGTTACGCCGCCGTACCTCCGGTCCCTCCCGAGCCGCCCGAACCTCCCGGGCCACCCGAACCTCCCGGGCCACCCGAACCTCCCGGGCCGCCCGAACCTCCCGGGCCACGAGGACCCCCCGGGCCACCGGGCCCCGATTGCTGGCCGGGCCCCAGGACGTGTGGTTCGCCTTGACCTGGGTTACGTCGAGGACGTGTTGGGCGTCAATAGTGGAGCCGTTGACGAGCCCCTTGATACTCACCGTGTCGCCGACTTTCACGGAGAGGATGCCGTTCTGGCCGGCGCCACCACTGTCGACGCGCTCACCGTATAGGTCTGGCTGAAACCGTCGGCGCTCTTCACGGTTATCGAACTGGAACTGACCGCCTCTGCCGTGCCGTATTGCGTATCGACTGTCTCATACCCGCCGTTCGGCCCCTTGACGGTCAAGCTGCCGTGGATGGCGCCGTCCGGGCCAGCGAACCCGGAGCCGAAGGCGATGGGGCCCGGGCCCGCCGGGAAGAAGAAACCGCGCCGCCCCGGGCCACCTCGGAATGCACTATTAGGAGCCGATGAGGTAGTGGTGGGCGAAGCGCTGGCTGCGGGGGTGTTAGTGGGCGGGCCTGAACTGGTGGCAGAAGCGACGGCGGCCCCGCCCGCCCCCGCCCCCAGGATCACTGCCAGGCCCGCGGCCGTCTTGGTCAGACGGGAGCTGCGCCGACGGCGTGGACGAGGACTGTCGCCAGACCGAGGCGGGGGCGGCGTAAAAGCGTAAACCTCTGCGTCTTTGTCGTCGGTGGTCATGGTGGGTCCTCCTCGCTCCGACTACTTCGTCGGCGGCGGCGTTCGTCGGCGGCGGCGCCTTCAGCTCAAGTCTCGGCCTCACGTATGAAGACAAGATAAAGACTGTCTGAGGTTCCGGTAGCTGAGGACGTCCCGCCACGCCTAGTGACCATCCGTGCGCCCAGAGCAGTGTCCAGAGAGAAAGGTGGCCTCGCGGCGTAGCCTGGGGCCCAAGTTGCCCCGGGGGAGGCTACCGGTCTATCCGGGCAAATAGGGTCGGCCCCCGCTACGGGGTCGCCTCGAAGTCCCGGAACACCATGCCGGTACGCGGCTTCGGCCAGAAAAATGTCGTCTTGGGGGGCATACGGTCGCCCCCTTCCGCCGTCCGGGCGATCTGGCTCACCGTGGCCGGACGGCATAGGACGGCGGCGTTGGCCGCTCCGGTGCGGACCTCGGCCAGGGCCCGCACCGGGTCGTGCTCGTAGACGAGGGAGTGGGGAGGGAGGCGGTGCAGCACGGCGTCGATCCGGCTCGAATCGAGTTCATAACGGGCATCGGCCCCTCCGGGGCAGGGCCGGGCCAGCCAGCTGCCGCTCG
This sequence comes from uncultured Acidimicrobiaceae bacterium, assembly GCA_963807395.1. Taxonomy (GTDB): domain Bacteria; phylum Actinomycetota; class Acidimicrobiia; order Acidimicrobiales; family Palsa-688; genus Fen-671. Next base: position 538,056 of record CAWEBW010000016.1, on the reverse strand, counting down.
AAGTGGCTACTCCCATCGCCCCTTGGCTGGCCATCTCGGCCAGCAGGGCGGCGGCATCGCCGCTGGCCGGTTCGAGCTCGAAGCTGTCCACCAGGAGTCCGAGGAAGTCGAACGCAGCGGGCATGCCGGACACCAGCCGGTGGATAGCCAAGACCTGGAGATGGGCTTCGGAGAGCTCCACTACGAAGGCCAAGAGAGCGCCGTAACCAGCGGCCCCCTCCGGCGTACCAGCACCTGAGCTAGCGGCACCTGAGCTGCCCGCACCTGAGCTGAGACGGGCGGCCCGCTGCTCGGCCTGGTAGGCCAGCGCCGTCTCGTAGCGGTGGTGCCCGTCGGCGACCAGTAGTGGCTTGGCCGCGACGACCTGGGCCACCTCCTTCTGGGCCCGGGGGTCGTAGATGGGCCATAGCTCATGGAGTGTGCCCTCGTCATCCTGGGCGACGGCCACCGGGGCACTGCCTGCAGGACCGTCGGGCTCCGGTGGGCCCCCCAAGGCGGCGGCCAAGCCCCCCTCGCTGCAGAGGCACCAGATCGGCGACGTGTTGGCGTGCACGGCCCGGATCAACTCCAGGCGGTCACCCTTGGCTTTGGGGGTGGTTTGTTCATGGGGGAGGATGCCGTGACCGGGCGGTTCCAAGACGAGTGCGCCCATTACGCCGAACGTCTGTCGCACCTCGCCCCGGACGCTTATGTAGCTCATCCGGTACGCGTAAAGGGCAGGCTCTGGTTCACGGACCAAAGCGCCGCTCTGTTTCCACTCCTCGAACAGCGCGGCTGCCTCGCGGTAACGCCCGTTCGGCAGTTCTACGCGGACGACGTTGAAAGGGCTGCGGTCGAGCAGCTCGACACGCTGCTCCTCGGTGATGATGTCGTAAGGCGGGCAGACCACCTCGTCGAGGGGACCGGTGACGGCCGTATCGGGGCGCAGCCCGGCGAAGGCCAGGAGCTGGGGCATGCGACCTGACTAGCAGCAGCCAGTGCCCGAGGCAACTCCGCCGGAGCGGCCCGCATCTAGGAGGCGCCCGCATCTGGGAGGCGCCCGCATCTAGGAGGTGTCCGCCTCCATGAGGCTCCAGTCGCATCTATCGCGTCCCGTGCGGCCGGTATCCTGGGAATATGAAGCACGTCCCCTCCTCCAGCTCGCGGTCGTCTGCCTGTGGAACTGAGAGTCCCTAAGTGGGGAGCCGAGCCCGAGGGAGACAAGCCGGCCTCGCCGGATAGCACTGGCGCGTCCGATGACCAGGCGGGACCGTCGAACGGCCAGGCGTCGCAGTGGTGGCCCGAGCCCGGCAACGGCGCTGGCGATGGAGGCTCGAACGGGGGCGCCAACCCAGGCGCCCGGTGGGGTACCGGCCCGGGCGGTGACGACAGCGGCCAGGGCAGCGTAGCCGGCCAGAGCGGTGGGCCGGCCCCGGACAAGGCGATGGTGCGTTCGGGGTACTCGCATGACCCGCAGCGCAGTCAGGGCCCGCTTGGCATGGGGACATCGCCGTGGACTACTGGCGGCCGCCCGCCGGTGGCCAATGGCAAGGCCCAGCCCGGCCGGCCCGGCTCAGGGCCCGTCAAGCCGCAGAGCGCTCTCCGCCGGGCGTGGCAGCGGTTCGTCACCGCGCTGGCGGCTATCGGCGCCTTTTTGGCCAAGTTTGGCGCTTTACTGATCAAGCTCAAGTACATCGGCCTGGTGCTCTCGATGGTGGTCTCCATCGCTGCCTATTCGCTGTTTTTCGGCTGGTCCTTCGCCGTCGGCATCGTCCTTTTGATCCTCGTGCACGAAATGGGCCACGTCATCGAGCTGCGGCGGCAGGGCGTGCCTGCTTCGGCACCACTGTTCATCCCGTTCCTCGGCGCCTTTGTCAATATGCGCGGCAGCCCGAGGAGCGCCTACCAGGAAGCCCTGTCCGGGTTGGCCGGCCCGCTGGTAGGTACTGCAGCCTCGGTCGTGGTGGCCTTTTGGGCGAACGCGACGGGTTCGAGGTTCCTGATGGCCCTGGCGTTTTTCGGCTTTTTCGTGAACCTTTTCAACCTGTTGCCCGTCCTGCCCCTCGACGGCGGCCGGGCGGCGGCCGCCCTCCATCCCGCGTTGTGGTTGCTGGGCCTGGTGGCCCTGGTCGTGTTCGAGTTCCTGTACCCGAGCCCGGTCATCCCCATCGTGCTCATCCTGGGCGGTATCGAACTGTGGCGGCGGTGGCGCAACCGCAACAGCCCGGCGTCGCGTGCCTACCACGCCTTGCTCCCGCAGCAGCGCTTGGCCATCGGGGCGTTCTACGTGCTCCTGGTGGCGGTCACGATCTTCGGGGCCCACGCCACGTACATTGCCCGCAGCATCTAACGTCCTGTCGTCTGACGTATAGGCAACTGCAACTTCTGTGACCTGGGCGCTCGACCTGGACGGGGTCGTCTGGCTCGCCGGCCGGCCCATCCCCGGGGCGGCCCAGGCTGTCGAAGAGCTGCGGTCGGACGGCCAGAGAGTCGTTTTCCTGACGAACAACTCGGGGCCACGGTCTCTTCGCACCTGGGGGCCCTGTCCCGAGCCGGCATCGAGTGCCAGCCGGCCGACATCACTACTTCTGCTCAGGCGGCGGCGTCGATCTTGGCGCCCAGGAGCCGGGCCGCTGTCATCGGCGGCGACGGGGTCCGTGAAGCCCTAGCGGCGCGCGACGTTCAGGAAGTAGGCCCTGACGAGGGCCCAGATGCCGTGGTAGTCGGGCGCACCGTGGAGCTGGACTACTGGGCCTTGAGCGCGGCCGCGGCAGCCATCCGGGCCGGGGCGCGCTTCGTAGCCACCAACACGGACGCCACGTTCCCCGTCGGCCCCGCTGACGGGCAAGGGGGGGCGGCGTCTCCCGCTGGCGGAGGAGGAAGAGCCGCGGCCAGCCAGGCCGGCACCAGCCAGCGCGGCCCCGGTCGGGGTGATGGGCTCCTCCCCGGGGCGGGCGCCATCGTGGCCTTCATAGGTACCGCCTCGGGGCACACCCCCGAGGTGGCCGGGAAGCCCGACCAACCAATGGCCGCCCTGGTCTCGGCCCGCTACGGAGTACCGACGATGGTCGTGGGGGACCGCCCGAACACCGACGGCCTCTTCGCCGTACGGCTGGGGGCCAAGTTCGGGTTGGTGCTGTCAGGGGTGACCCGGCCCTCCGACCTGCCGGTCGAGCCAGCCCCTGACCTCGTCGGGACCGACTTGGCCGATTTGGTCAGGCAGGCCCTGGGCCGTTCCCCGAGTTGAAACCCTCGCCGGCTTCCTCGCCCGGCCGCCCGGAACATCCCTCGCCACCTGACCCTCTGCGGAGCAACAATGCCGGCAGTTCGGCCATGTCCTTGAAGACGTAGTCGGCGCCGGCCAATTTCTCCGGTGGCGTGCGAGCGGCAAAGCCGAACACGGCCATGCCGGCGGCGCGCGCCGCCTGTACGCCGAACTCGGCGTCCTCTATGACCACGCAGTCGGCGGGGGCAGTACCCATCTTGTCCGCGGCCAGCAAGAAAAGGTCGGGCGCGGGCTTGCCATGCACCACGTCCTCAGCCCCCCACCAGTGCGACCCAAAGCGGCTCAGCAGCCCTACCTTCGATAAGGCGAACTGGATCCGTTCCCGTCTCCCTGAGGACGCCACGCAATAGGCGACGCCAGCCGCGTCGAGGTCGTCCAGCACCGCTTCCACCCCGGGGACGGGCCGCAGTTGCGTGCCCAATAGCTCGAAAAGAGCCGTCGTGTACCGGGCCTCGAAATCCGCCGGCAACGGCCGGCCGCTTCGTTCCTCGATGATGCGGCGGGTCTCTGTCAGGGTCGTACCCCGGAGCGCGTCCCCGCATTCTTCCGGTGTCATTGGGTACCCGGCGGCCTTGAGGGCGCCCGACATGGCTATCTCTGCTAACGGTTCACTGTCGACGATCACGCCGTCGTTGTCGAATATGACCAATTTCCAAGCTGAACCGCTCACCTGCCCGACGCTACCAGGCAGCCTGAAACCAGTACCGCGCTCGCCTCTGCACGCTGCAGAGAGGGAGCCGTACACTTTCGGTATGAGCACTGAAGACGACTTGAGACATATGGGCCAGGCAGCAGCCGCCCTCGTCGGCTTGGCGGCGGCACGCGCCAAACAGGTCGCCGAACAGCTGCTGGGCAATCGTGACAGGGGGCGCGAGGAGTTCAAACGTCGGGGTGACAGCTTCGTAGAAGAGGGAAGGCACGCGGCGGCGGATGTGGTCGGTGCCCTGCGCCGGGAGGCTTCTGTCATACTCCACGACCTCGAGCACCTGGAGCAGACGTTGCGCGCCCGGGAGGGCGCCGAGGCCGGAGGCACTGCGACTGGCACCGCTCGACTGGCACCACGGCCGTCCTGACAGGGCCCCAGCCCGCCAAGCGCACCCCGGCCAAGCGGAGCGCAGCCGGTCCCGGCGGGGAGAAGCCCGCGGCCAGGACCACGAAGGCGGCGTCCACTAGCAAGTCGGCGGCGACCAAAGCGGCTAAAGCGAACGCAGCAAAGGACGCAGCCCCCCGGGCCAAAGCGGCGGGAGGGCGCAAGGCGGCCAGCCCCCGCAAGACGACCGGATGGGACGAGCCGACCCTCGAGCGAGGGGCAGGGCTGAGCTGGGCGCCAGGAGAAGGCTCGACATCGAGCTCGTGCACCGGGGCCTGGCCCCTGACCGCACGGAGGCGAGCTCGCTGGTGGCGGCCGGGCGGGTCCTGGTAGGCGGGGCCGTCGCGGCCAAGCCGTCCCGTCAGGTCAGCCCGGCGGAGGCGATCATCGTCCTCGGGCCACCACCGCGCTTCGCCAGCCGCGGCGGAGAAAAGCTTGACGCCGCGCTTGAACACTTCGGCCTGTGCGTGACCGGGAAAGTGGCGTTGGACGCGGGCGCCTCCACCGGGGGGTTCACCGACTGCCTCCTCCAGCGCGGTGCGGCCCAAGTGGTCTCAGTGGATGTGGGCCACGGGCAGATGCTGACGCGGCTTCGTGAAGACCCTCGCGTCGAGGTGATGGAGAACGCCAACGTGCGCTACATGCGGCCCGACGACGTCGGGGGGCGGCAGTTCGACGTCGTGGTCGCCGATTTATCTTTTATTTCCTTGATGATGGTCGCCCAAGCGCTCCTCAGCGTGGCCAAGCCCGGCGCCGACCTCGTCGTCCTGGTGAAGCCCCAGTTCGAGGCGGGTAAGGCCGTAGTCTCCAAGGGCAAGGGCGTCGTCCGTGACCCCAAGGTGTGGGCGAGCGTTTTGTGCGACGTGGCCGGGGCGTTCGAGGCGGGAGGCGCCAGCGTCTTGGGCGGGATGGCATCGCCGCTGCTCGGCGCGGCCGGTAACGTCGAGTTCTTCCTGCACATGCGGACCGGGAGAAAGCCGGGGTTTTCATTGATAGCGAGCTCGCTGAGCGAGATAGCTTTTTCTGCCGGGTCGTCAAATTCTGGCGGCGGCAAAAATAAACCGGGCGCCAACGGGCCAGCTTGATCGTGGCGACCATAGGTTTCCTGCCCAATTCAGACCGGCCCAGCGCGGTCGAGCTGGCCAAAGAGACCGCCTCCTGGCTGGAAGACATGGGGCATGAAACCGCCTTGGTCCCCGACCACGTGCCCCCAAAGACCTGGGGTGGCACAACGACGACAGCCCCCGGAGTGGACGGGCTCGACCTGCTCGTCAGCCTTGGCGGCGACGGCACGATGCTCCGAGCGGTCGGCATGGTCCTCGGCAGCAATGTGCCCGTCCTCGGGGTAAATTTCGGGCGCTTCGGCTATTTGACGTCCATCGAGCCCGACGGTTTGCGCCGTGCCATCGAGCGCTTCCTGGCCGGGGATTACAAGATCGAACGACGGATGACAGTTGACGCCAGCATTTTGCCCGTCGGGACGAATACGCCGCGGTTTTCGGCCACCGCCCTCAATGACATTACGATTTCCCGGCCTACAGGAATGCACACGATTAATGCCAACGTCGGCATCAGGGGCGAACGTTTCCTCAGTTACGCCGCGGACGCGATGATAGTTTCCACGGCGACGGGGTCCACTGGTTATAACCTCTCGGCCCGGGGCCCGATTATTTCACCCCTGCTACGGTGCCTCGTGCTAACCCCGGTGGCTGCGCATATGTTGTTCGACCGCAGCCTTGTCCTTGACAGCTCGGACGAGCTGTCTTTCGAGCTTCAGGGCCGTTGTGGTGCGGACCTGATCGTGGACGGCCTGCCGTGCCAGGAAATTTCGCTCGGCGAACGCCTGTTATGCCGCGCCGGCACCCACGATGCCATTTTGGTCAGCTTCGGGGGCAAGTCGTTTGAGAACATCCTCAAAAACAAGTTCCACCTGACGGACCGATAATCGGCCTAATCGTCGTAATCAGCCCGTGGCCTCTTCCGCCCGCGGCTCCGGTCCGGTGAGTAACGGGTCCGCCTTTATGGCGACGCCCCCGAGGTATGGTCAGGCTATGTTGAGCGAGCTGAGGGTGAGCCAGCTGGGCGTGATCGAGGACCTCACCCTCGTGTTCGGGCCCGGTCTTACCGCGCTCACGGGAGAGACCGGCGCGGGCAAGACGCTCGTGGTTGAAGCGATCGAGCTGCTGCTTGGTGGCCGGGCTGAGGGCATCCGGGTCAGGCCGGGGGCGACAGAAGCGACGGTAGACGGGCGCTTCCTGCTGCCCGTCGGTCGGCGGGCGGCCAGCGAGGAAATCAAGGCTGGACCGGGCCCCGGGTACGAAGACGAGAGCCCGGAAGACGTCACGCAAGAGAGCGAGGTCGTCCTCGGCCGAGTGGTCCCGTCGGATGGGCGGTCGCGGGCTTACGTAGACGGCCGGATGGCCACGCTTTCGGCGCTGGCGAAGCTGGGTCAACGCCTCGTCGACCTCCACGGGCAGCATGAGCACCAGTCGCTGTTCTCGGCCGCCGCACAGCGCGATGCCCTCGATACGTACGCCGGCGCCGACACGGGCCCGCGGGCTACAGCGCGCCTGCGTCTCCGCCATATCGAGGCGGAGATGGCCGGTGCGGGCGGTGACGCCACCAGCCGGGGACGCCAGGCGGAACTGCTTCGCTACCAGCTGTCCGAGCTCGACGACGCCGCCCTCGTCTCGCCTGACGAAGACGACGACCTGGCGATCGAAGAAGAACGCCTGGGCAGGGCGGCGGCCCACCGGGCCACCGCTCAGCAAACCTACGAGGACCTCTCAGGGGACGAACAAATCCGGGACCGGCTCGGCGAGGTAGTGGCCCGGCTCACTGGCCACCCGCCGCTGGCCGGTCTCCACGAGCGTCTCGAGGCCGTCAGCGCCGAGCTGGCTGACATTGCCGGCGAGGCTCACTACGCGGCCGAACAACTGGAGGAGGACCCCGAGCGGCTGGCCGAGGTGGTGGCCCGCCGGGCCCTGCTACACGAGCTGCGGCGGAAGTACGCCGGCCCCGGCGGCGGCTTAGACGACGTGATGGTTTTCCAGCGGCAGGCCAGGAAACGCCTGGAAGAGCTGGAGAACCTGGACATGCTGGCGTCTCGGCTGGAGGACGAGAGGGCCGCCTGCCTCTCCGAACTGCGCCGGGCGGCGGGATCGCTGGGGAAGGTGCGCAGAGCGGCCGCCCGGTCGTTCGGCGCAGCGGTAGAAGCGCAGTTGCGGCTCCTGGCCATGCCCACAGCCCGCTTCGTCGTCGACGTAGGCGGCAATCGGACTAGCGCCGTAGCTGGCGATGACGTCCGGGAATTGGCCGGTGAGGACGTCGTGTTCCGGCTGGCCGCCAACCCGGGCGAACCGCTCCTGCCGCTGGCGAAAGTGGCTTCCGGCGGCGAGCTGGCCCGAGCCATGCTGGCGCTCCGGCTCGTGCTGCTCAACGTCGCCGGCGTGAGGGATGGCAAAGGGGCGAGCGCTGGCGGGGAAGAGCGGAGCACTGACGGACCGGCGACGCTGGTGTTCGACGAGGTGGACGCCGGCATCGGGGGTGAGGCGTCTCTCGCCGTCGGGCGGGCGCTGGCCAACCTGGGCCGGAGCTACCAGGTCCTGGTTGTCACCCACCTGGCCCAGGTCGCCGCCTTCGCCGACGCACACGTAGCGATAAGCAAGGTCGAGCGGGGGGGCCGGAGCGTAACCGTAGCCCGGCCGGTCGCCGGCAAGGAACGGGTCGTAGAACTGTCACGCATGCTCTCGGGCCAACCAGGCAGCCGCACCGCCCGCCTCCACGCGGCCGAGCTACTCCAGGCCGCTCGCGCTGCGGGCTGAGCAGACAAGAGGGGGACGACCGTCCACCAAATGTGGGCATCCCCTGGGGTACCATGGTGTGGCCACCAGGGACGGTCTTCTTGTAGGCACGCGCGCTGACAAGAAGGTGCGCCTCCGCCGGCCGAACTTATAAGCCGAGCGTGGAGGAAAACTTGGCGAAGCACATTTTCGTGACCGGAGGAGTGGCGAGCTCGTTGGGCAAGGGCCTGACGGCGGCCTCGCTGGGCCGGCTCCTGAAGAGCAGAGGCCTCCGGGTAACGATGCAAAAGCTTGACCCGTACATCAACGTTGACCCCGGGACGATGAACCCGTACGAGCACGGCGAGGTTTTCGTTACCGAAGACGGGGGGGAGAGCGACCTCGACTTAGGTCACTACGAACGCTTTATCGACGAGGCCCTGACCCGGGACTCCAACGCCACGACGGGGTCCATCTACCAATCAGTCATCGCCAAAGAACGCCGCGGTGAGTACCTCGGCAAGACCGTGCAGGTAATCCCGCACATCACCAACGAAATAAAACTGCGCATCCACAAGCTGGCTATGGAGGACGTGGACGTGGTGATCACCGAGATCGGGGGGACCGTCGGTGACATCGAGATACTCCCGTTCCTTGAAGCGGTACGCCAGATCCGGAACGAGATTGGCCGCGACAACGTCTGCTACGTGCACGTGACGTTGGTGCCCTACCTGGCCCGTCGGGCGAGCAAAAGACCAAACCCACGCAGCACTCGGTGACCGAGTTGCGCTCCCGGGGCGTCCAACCGGACGTCATAATCCTACGCAGCGACCGGCCCATACCCGAGAGCTTGAAGACGAAAATCTCGCTCCAGTGCGACGTCCCCGAAAAGGGCGTCATTTCGAATGTCGACGCCCCCAACCTTTATGAAATCCCTCTGGCGCTCCACGAAGAAGGCCTCGACGATTACGTCTGCGAGCTGCTGCGGCTCGGGCCCGTGCACGACGACAGCGAACCCGGCGCTCCCGGCCGAAGGACGGTAGACCTCTCGCACTGGTACGAATTGATGCGCAGGGTTGAGTCCGCCTCCAAACCGGTGCGTATCGGCCTCATCGGCAAGTACGTGAACCTGCCCGACGCCTACCTTTCAGTCGTCGAGGCGCTACGCCACGGCGGCTATGCGCATGGGGCACGGCTCCAGCTTGACTGGGTGCAGGCGGAGGAGGTCGAAGGCCTGATGGCCGAGGGGCGCCTCCGGGACCTGGACGGGATGATCGTGCCCGGTGGGTTCGGTCCTCGGGGTATAGAGGGGATGATCGCCGCGGTGGGCTACGCCCGAGAGCACCAGATACCGTGCCTCGGCCTCTGCCTGGGGTTGCAGGTCATGGTCATCGAGTTCGCCCGTAACGCCGCCAACCTGGAACGGGCCAATTCCCTGGAGTTCCAACCCAGCGCACCGTACCTGGTCATCGATTTGATGGACGACCAGCGTGAGGTCATGAACCAGTCCAACTTCGGCGGGACGATGCGGCTCGGCACGTACCCGGCCAAGCTGCGCCCGGGCAGCCAGATGGGGGACATCTACCGGAGCGAACTGGTCTTCGAGCGTCACCGCCATCGCTACGAAGTCAGCAACCGCTACCGCAGCCGGCTCGAGCATGCAGGCCTCGTTTGCTCGGGTGAGTCCCCCGATGGCCGCCTGGTCGAGATGATCGAACTGCCCGGGCACCCGCTCTGGGTTGGCACGCAGGCGCACCCCGAGTTCAAAAGCCGTCCCGGACCGTGCCCACCCGCTGTTCATCGCACTGGTGGGAGCCGCCCTGGCCAGAGCCGAAGGACGGCTGCCGCACCTGATCGACCCGGACGCCCTGGGCCCGGACCCGTTCGGGACCGGCCTGTTGGACGGCACCGCCGGAGGCAGCGAGGAGGCCGGCCTTGCCCTCCGGTAGCTTCCGAAAAATAGACGAACGTCCCGTTTTCGACAGCAGTTTCCTGCACGTGGCGATCGGTACGTTCGAGGCCCCCGGCGGCGAGAGGTTTGAGAGGGACTTCGTGCACCACCCAGGAGCGGTCGTCATGGTGCCCGTGGACGACCGGACGAACGAAGTCATTTTCGTCCGCCAGTACAGGGCCCCGCTCGGCATGGAGCTACTGGAGGTCCCCGCGGGCAAGCGTGACGTCGCCGGGGAACCACCTGAGGTCACCGCCGCACGCGAGCTGGTTGAGGAGACCGGCATGGAGGCCGGCCGCCTCGAACTGATGGGCCGGTTCTTCAATTCACCCGGGTTCTCCGACGAACAGTCGTTGTGTTACCTGGCGACGGACTTGCGAGCAGTGCCCGACGCCCGCCACGGGGTCGAAGAACAGTACATGACCGTCGAACGTCACTCGCTGCCAACTGCGCTCGAGCTCATACGTTCAGGTGAGATAACCGACGCCAAGACGATCGTGGGCCTTTACTGGGCGAACATCTACCTCTCCTGAGCGAGGTGCCTGCCCTGAAGAAAATGGCAGGCCCGGCCCTCGACCCGGCGCCTGCTGCCGTCCGGCCGGCCCGTGCTCCCCTCAGCCTTCCATCGGAGGAGCTACTCAGCTGGTTGGCGGTCGAAAAGGGTCGCAGCCACAACACCCTCGCCGCCTATCGGCGGGATCTGGTGGCTTACGAATCGTGGCTTCGCAGTCAGGGGCTGGACCCCGGCACGATGGAGGACGGATCTGTAGACGAAGGCACCGTGGCCCGTTACGTCGCCAACCTTCGCACCGCCGGCCTGGCCCCGGCCTCAGTGGCGCGAGCGATGGTCGCCATACGTTCGCTGCACAGGTTCCTGGTGGTCGAGGGACCGGCCCTGGCCGACCCCGCAGGCGCCTTGCGCCCGCCGCCGGTCCCCCAGGGGCTGCCCAAGGCGCTGAGCGAAGAGGAGGTCGGCTCGCTGCTCGGCGCCGTCACCGGCGACTGGCCCCGCGCCGCGCCGGGACCGAGCCGTCCTGGAGGTCCTCTACGCCACAGGGGTGCGGATTTCGGAGCTAACGGGCCTCTCGGTCGCGGACGTCACCTCGGACGAACAACTCGTCCGGGTCCTCGGCAAAGGCAACAAGGAGCGCCTGGTGCCGCTAGGACGCTACGCCCGCCAGGCGCTGGACGCCTGGTTGGCCGGGCGGAAGACCGGTCCTGGCGAACCGGAAAGGAGCCCGGAGGGCCGATGCGGCGGCCCTCTTTCTCAACCTGAGGGGTGGGCGTCTCAGCCGTCAGGGCGCCTGGGGGATCGTCCGTCAGTACGGCCGGCGAGCGGGCCTCGACGGAAAGCTGACGCCTCACGTGCTGCGCCACAGTTGCGCCACGCACATGCTCGACCACGGTGCAGACATCAGGGTGGTCCAGGAACTGCTCGGCCACGCCTCTATAGCGACGACCCAGGTCTACACCAAGGTGTCGTCCGAACGGCTGCGGGCCGTGTACGATGCCGCCCACCCCCGGGCCATTTCGGCCCCGGGTAATGCTCGCTCCGCAGGCTGAACACAAGTTGACTTTCAAACGTCGCGGAGGCTCCGCCAAGGACTACACTGCCCACGATGGAGGCAGGTACAACCAGTGCGTTGCGGGAAGAACTGGAGACGCAACGCTCCTCGCTCCGGCGTGAGCTGCAAGAGCTGGGATTTGGTAGCGAAGGCCTGTCGTACGATCCGAACTTCGCCGATTCAAGCCAGGTGACCGCCGAACGGGGCGAGACAGAAGCGTTGGCCACGACGCTAACTACCAACTTGATCGACGTCGAGCACGCCCTCGAGAAGATCGACGCCGGCACGTACGGGACTTGCGAGGGGTGCCACGGTGAGATTGCGCCTGCTCGGATCGAGGCAATGCCGGCCGCGCGCCTCTGCATCGGCTGCGCCGCCAAACGCCGCTAGGCGCTAAACCCGCTTTCCGGCTCTTCTCGTTCTTTCCTCACCGTCGACGGTCCCGGTTCAGGGATACCGTATTTTCCTGACAAGTTTCGCCCATTGTGGAAAAGCATGCGCTATTACTGATATTTAACGCAGACAACGGTCAGCCGGCTTCATTTTGAAGGAGGCGTCAGTGATGGACCGTTTGCAGCTCAAAGAGTGCCTGGACGCGGCGAGCGTGCCCGAAGACAGGTACTTGCTGGTGGGCCTCGACCCCCCTCGGGCCGTTCGTGAAGGTGCATGCATTGTGCGGCCCAACCAACGCAGCTGGGAGGTCTTGATCTGGGAACCGGCCGGGCTGGCCGCAGCGCTCAGCTTCCTCAACGAGGAGCAGGCGTGCGACTACGCCCTCGACCTGTTGACGGCAGCGGCGAGTACACCTCCGCCTCCGTTTGAAACCACTGAGAAGGCGGCGGATGGGAGCCCCGGTCGGGAACTCACGCAAGCCACGGTTGGCACCGTTGCCAAGCTGGCCGGCGTGGCCGGCACGGGGAAGACACCGCTGAAGCTTTAGCCGGTCATGAGGGCCTGCGCCTTCCTGATCTCGGCCACCACACGACGCGGGTGGTGCACTGATGTCCTCCCAGCCGTAGACCAGGATCTTTGAAGCCGAGCAGCCGTAAGGCGTTGTGGCGGGCGTCGTCACGGCGTTTTTGCTCCGGGCTCCAGTGATACGAATAGCCGTCCAGCTCGACGAACACGTGGCCGTCCACCTCGATGTCCAGCCGGTATTGCCCTCCGTTGACCACGGTTTCACAACGGAGTACGCCGATCCCGGCGTTGTTCAGCAGGCGGAGCGCACGGCTCTCGAGGACGCTGGGGGAGGGGGCGCCCACGAAGCCCCGGCGCTCGAGGCACATCCACAGTTGGCGGGGCCCTCCGACCTGGACGCTTTAGACGGGTGGCCTCGGCCTTGAGGCCCTCAATTGTCACCAGACCCGTGGCCAGCGCAACGTCGACCGCTTCATCGAGCAGGGCCGGCGGGACGTCCCCGGCCATGTCGACCAGGCTACGAAGGGGGTTCGTGGTGGGGACGCCCCGCCTGAGCGATATGGCAGCGTCCAAAAGATCGCGGCTTCGGTGCACAACCATCGACAGTGGGCTAAAGATATTGGTTGTTCGGCCGGCGGTGGGAGAGCGAACTTTGCCGGTCGGGCTCTGGCCGTGATGGACAGAAACGACGAGCGGGTCAGGCTCGTACCTGAGCAACCCCCAAAGCCATGCCGCGGAAGCATGAGAAGCCACCCCGCCACTTACCAGGCAGGCCGCCAAAAGGCGGCGGGCGGGGTCGGCGGGCCAATTAGGCAGGGCGTAGACACCCGGCGCCCCCCGGATCCATCGCCCTTGCGCTAGCGCGACATGGATCTGGGCTTGGGTGATGCCGCGTGTACGAAGTTGAGCACTGGTGGCGAGCCCGAGCTGGGGGCTGAAGACTTTCTCCTCCACGCTCAGCAGGTCGTTGGGGTTTCGTACCTTATGAGGTGACACGCTTTCATATTATTTCATGTTTTTCATGCTAACTCAAGCCAGAGAAGTGGGCCCGACCGAACCACGAACGGGTCACCGTCCTCGCAGTTGCCGGGAGTTGGGCGCGCCAGAGTCGAGGTGACAGACGCCAGCGCGCCCAAGTGGCGAACCTGCACCGAAAACGGGGGAAAGGTCCGAGAAATCCCGGGCGGAGGCGGGTGGAGGCGGGTGCCGGCGGTGCGCCGGCCCAGCCGCAGCCCGGTTCCGCCGCCTGACGGCACTAGCGGGGGAGCAGACCGATGGCCGAACGGGCCCTTTCGAACGTCCGGCTGGCAATCTCACTGGCGCGGCTCGCCCCATCGGCCAGGACCGCCTGAACCGATCCGGGATCCTGAGCCAGCTCGCGGTAGCGCTCCTGGAGCGGCCTCAGCGTCTCGATTATCGCTTCTGCCGTGTCCGCCTTGAGCTTTCCGTAGTTTTCGTAGCCTGCCGCGATCTCGGCCGGCTTGCCCCCCTTCAGGGCGGCCAGGATCTCGAGCAGGTTGGAGACGCCCGGTTTTTCCTCCAGGTCCCACCGCACCGCTCCCGGCCCGGGCGGGTCGAGGTCGGTCACGGCTCGCTTGACCTTTCGTTCGATGACCTTGGGGTCGTCGAACAGGTAGATCAGGCCGGCGTCGGAGCCGGCCGACTTGGACATCTTGTGGAGCGGGTCCTGCAGGTCCATGATGCGGGCACCTCCGCCGGGCGGAGGGATGGCCGCCTCGGGGACGGTGAAGGTGTCGCCGTACCGGGTGTTCCACCGCTGGGCCAAGTCCCGGGTGAGCTCCAGGTGTTGGCGCTGGTCGTCACCCACGGGGACGAGGTCCGTGTCGTAGAGGAGGATGTCGGCGGCCATCAGGGTGGGGTAGGCGAACAGACCCAGCCGGGCCGACTCTTCCCCTCCCTTGGCGGCCTTGTCCTTGAACTGGGTCATCCTCGCCAGCTCGCCCATGCTCGCGGTGCACTCGAGCAGCCAGCACAGCTCGGCGTGCTGGTGTACGTGGCTCTGGACGAACAGGATGCAGCGAGAGGGGTCGAGGCCGGCCGCCAGCAAGAGGGTGGCGACGGTGAGCGTGGCCTTGGAGAGCTCTTCGGGGTCGCCCGGCACCGTGAGGGCGTGCAGGTCGACTACGCAATAGATGGCGTTGTAGCGGTCCTGGAAGTCAACCCACCAGCGCAATGCCCCGAGGTAGTTGCCGAGGTGAGGGGCACCAGTCGGCTGGATCCCGGAAAACACGGTCTTCTCGGATTGTGCAGTTCCCACGACAAGGCAGGGTAGCCCGCCACTGGCCGGACCGGGCCGGCATTAACCGGCCGGGCGCTCACTTCCGGCCGAACGACGGTAGGACTGAACTGCGTGCGCCGGTTGGGAGGTCGTCGCCCGCTGGGGCGGCAGGGGTTGGGGGACGATGACAGTCCGCTCGACCGGAGGCGGCATGATGACCCTCCTGGCACCAGGCGGGACGGCACCGGTGGCTGCCGAGCCGGCGGCGACCGGCGCCTCCGCCCCGCCGGCCCCGTTCGCTCACGCCCGCCTCCTCCGTCACGCCCGCCTCCTCCGTCACGCCCGCCCCGTCCGCCTCAGCCGCCCGCCTCATCCGCCCCGGGTACCCGCTCTGGCCCGTTGCGGCCCGGCCCCGCCCGGCTCGCCCGGCTCGACACCCGGCGCATCTTGACGGGCTCCTCGCCGGTCGCCAGCTCGTCTGCGGCCATGTCGCCTACGGGCACCTCGCTCGGGGCAACTTCGTCTGCCAGCACGTCCGCCGAGACTACTTCTCGCGGCGACCGCCGTCAGCCAGCCCGTCAGCCAGCCCGTCGGCCTTACCCAACTCGTCTTCGGCCCCCTGCTCCCCGGGCTCCTCACTGTCCTTGAGGCCTTCGTTCATGGTCGCCGGCCTCAGCGTCCGCGCCCCGGTGAGCTCGGTGATCTCCCACACGATGTAGGGCGTTAGCGGCCAATCGGACGCCTCTTCGATTGCCCGCAGGGACTCCGCGAACGAGGCCGCCGTGGGCGGGCGATCGGCCGGGCTCTTCGCCAGCGCGGTCTCGAGGAGGTCGGCCAAGGCGATCGGCATGGACCCCAGGGGAGGGCGGGGTGCCGCATCGCGTAGGACCCGCAGGATGATGGACGCCGGCTCCTCGCCCGGGAACGTCACGAACGGGCCCCGGCCCAGGAGCAGCTGGTACATGCTCGACGCCAGCCCGTAGACGTCCGCCGGGGGAGTAAGGGGAGCCCCCTCGAAAGCCTCCGGAGGAGCGTGCAAGGTGATCTCCCCGGCCAGCTGGTCAGTGAGCTCGGCCGCCGCTTGCAGAGAGGCCAAGCCGAAGTCACCCAGCAACGGCTCTCCTACGGCCGAAATGAGGATGTTCTCGGGCTTTACGTCGCCGTGCACCAATCCTGCTTTGCGGGCGGTCTCGAGGGCACCTGCGATCTTGACGCCAATAGGCACCACTGTCGCTGGCGGCAGGGGGCCGCTCCGGGCGAGCCGCTGCGCCAGCGATTCACGGCATAGCTCGGTCACCAGGACCGGCAAACCTTCGGGCGTGAAGAACGTCCGGTACAGGGTGAGGACGTTCGGGTGTTTGCTGAGCAGGGTGAGGGTGTCGAGCTGCTCGTTCAACGGTTCGAGCGCGGATTGAGAAGCGTCGCCGAGGCGCAAGAGCTTCAATGCAACTGGCCGGGACGTCCCGAGCTCGACGGCCCGGTACACGGTGGCGAAGGCGCCGCTGGCGATGGCGACGACACTGCCGTAGCCCGGGAAGGAGGCCTGTGGCTCGGTATGGAGGCGTTGCTTACCGAACCTGCGCATGTCCGCCGGACCTCATGTGCCGGGCCACTGATCCCCTAGTCGCGCTAACTCGGCCCACCTCACTCGGTCCCTTACTGAAGCAACCGCTTTCGAGGCTTCGCGTGGACGGTGCCCCTCGTGGCGCCAGGCGCCCGGTCACCGGAGCGCCCCAGATCGGCTCTCGCCGGTGTGCTCTGACGTCGGCGGGTGCGGGTTGGTTTGGCTGGGCCGGGCCGGAGCGTTGCCCACCCGCACCAAGGTCTGTGCCGCCGCCTCGAAGCCGAGGGTACGCCGCATGGCCTTGTACAGCTGGCGCTGCGAGTCCCAGGCCGACCTGGCCCGGGCCTCCTCGAGGGGCCAAACGGTGCTGAAAAGGGCCTGGTCTGCCGCCGCTCCGACGAAACGGGCGGGCGGCCCGAATTCTTCCCCGAAGCGCTCGGCCACCTCGTCGGCCACCTCGCTGCTCGTCGCCGACGGGCTTACGTCGAGGCCCAGGCGGGAAAGACCGTCCAGGAACTCCAACCAGGCGCCGGCCGCCAACATTGTGGGATCGGCCGGCTGATGCCGTGCCACCCGTCGCAGACGCCGGCGAATGGCTGGCACGAGCAGCCCTCCGGCCAGCAGAGCAAGGATGACTGCGCCCGGCAGGGCGATGCCGAGGACGAGGGCCCAGTTCACGTGGACGGGTGGGTGGGGTGGGACCTTGCTCGGGGGCGCGATCTCATGGCCACCCTTGTTGTTAGCCGGGACCGCGGTCGCCTGCTTGGGGGTCGTCGTCGGGGTGGCGCGGACGCTCTCGGGCGGCGGCGAAGCGGCCGTGGTAGTGGCGGCCGGCGTTGGGTCGACGATGACCCAACCCACCCCCGCCACCGGGATTTCCACCCAGGTCCACGTATCCCGGTCGGTCAGCCGGTAGTTGCCAGCGGCCAGCGGCTTCTGCTGGCTAGCCTCGGGCACTCGGAACCCGGTGACCACCCGGGCGGGCACACCGAGGTAGCGGGCGACGACGGCATAAAACGTGGCGAACTGTTCCGGCGTGGCCGCCCGGTCGACGGTGACGGCGTTGATCACCTGGGCCAGCGAGGTGCCGGCCAGGGCGGCCGTATTGCTCTCCTTGCCACCAGCGCTGGATGACGCGGCCACCACCCGTCGCTCTTTGGCCCGTAGCTGCTCGGCCAGGCTCTGGAGGAAACCGACCGTCGGCGAGGCGGCGGCGCGAGTCAACGTGGCCGAGAACCGCACCCCTTCGGCGATGTCGCGGCTCGAACCGGCGGGCAGCGCAGTATATGAGGGGGAATCCCCACCCGGTACCAGATTACCGGACGCGACCGGCGCACTAGCGCCCAGGTTGTCAAGCGCGCCGCTGGGCACTCGTGACACGACGGCGTAGGCCGCCGGCAACTTCGGGGACGCCACCAGCATCCCCGTCGTGGCGTCGGCGTCGACCGACGTTCCGCTCACTTGTACGGCGCGGTCCAACGCGGGGAGGAACGGGAGCCCAATCGAGCGCAGGAGCTCATACCGTTGGACCACCTGCACACCGGTAACCTCGGGGCCGGCCGTGGGCAGGGGCACCCGGCCCCCAGTGGGCTGGAAAGTGGCCGAAAAGCTCCAGGAATCTCCGTTGTAGTTATTCAGTTCGGCCACCGGCAGGTACCCGCTCCAGGTCCCGGACACGTCCACGGTGAACAATGTCTCTGGCGGCGCGCTCGGGTCGTACCGTCGCAGTGACGCCAGCGCGTCGACAGGGTCGACCACGATGTTAGAAACGACCGGGGTGGCCCGCGACACCGTCGTTGCCTTACCGGCGACGGAGAGCGTCCCGGGCACGACCACCGCAAGCGCGGCGGCGAGGACCACGGCCAGAGCGGCGCCGACGGCACCCCGGCTCAACGAGGCCGAAAGACGTGGGTGGGCGCCTTCGGCTCGGGCCTCGACCAAGCCACGCTGCCTCTCCATGATGGCGTGGCGGACAAGCGCCCAGATCATGAGGTCACCCAGCAGAGCGGCGGCCTCGGGCACGCTGTTGCCGACCGGGGCCGACGTGGTCAATACGAAAGCGAAGACGAAGCACAAGACGGGCACGAGAGCGGCCGTTGCGGCCGGGCGGGCCGGCCGGACCGAGAGTTCTGCCGCTATCGCCCCGCACGCCCAGGTCAGCACCACCGGTGCGGTCAGGAGGTAAGCCGAGCCGCTCAGCGGGAGTGTCTCAGTCAGAAGCTGGGCCGGCACGTGGGCCAAGCCGTCCCACACGGCGCTGAAGTTGAAGTTGTTGGTGACCCCGAGCATGAGCACCAGGCCGGCCAAGGAGCCCCCATAGGAGATCAGCGCGGGCATGCGCAAAGAGCGGGACAGCGCGCCCACAATGGCGACCGGCAGGGCCGCGGCTAGCGCCAACACCAATGGCGCCCGGGCCACCTGATAAGCGCGGAGCCAGGGGGTGGCAGCGATGAAGGTGGCAACGGCGATGGCCACCAGCAGGCATATAACGAGCGGCCCTGTCGCCTGCGCGACAAAGGCGGGGCTCGGCTCAGGTCGGGAGCCGGGAGCACCGCCGATGGCACCGGACTGTGGGCTGCCCCGCCCGGCCGGGCCAGCCGGCGACGGCTCGGGCCGAGTGAGGACACGGCTCCCCGAGCCCCAGTTCGTATTGCTCACTTCGCGACCTGCGCATCCCAGGCCAGCGCCACGTCGTCAGCGTCGGTACCCACCAGTATCGTAAGCCCCGGGTACGTCGGCGCCGGGGTCGGCCGGGGGACAAGCGACACCATGACCACGTGGTCGAAACTGCGCCGGAGGGCGGCCACCTCCGGCAAGGAGTCGGGCTGCACCACCCCGGTCACCACGACCAGTGCGTTGCCGCCTTTCTCTCGGCGCAACACTACGAGCTGGCCTGATAGGGAACCCTCGGAACTCGGGGCGAGGTCGGTGAGGAAGTCGACCAGGTGCTCTGGGTTCGACTTCCGGGTACCACCAACCCGTTCCCCGGTCGTGGTCCGCAGTTGCACGGGAGATTCCCCGAGCGCCGTGGCGGCTACGACTGAAGCCGTGACGTCCATGGCCTCCTCGAAGCTCTCCGGCGAATAGACCTCTGGGCGAAGGTCGACGAGCACGATCGTGTACGGCTGGGCCGTGTCGACGTACTGACGGACGACGAGCTTGCCGAGGCGGGCCGTCGATGGCCAGTGCACCTTGCGCAGGTCGTCGCCGATCACGTATTCGCGCAACCGATGGAACGTGACGCTGCCTTGCGGGGACATATCGCTCGAAGGCCCCTCGAGGTTGCGCGACGTGCCGCTGGAGATCGGCCTCAGCCCCAACACCCGGGGGTGTACGGAAATGACCTGCGGTTCTCCGAGCGCCCGGGCCCGACGGCACAGGCCGAAGGGATCTGCCCTCGGCACCTCCACCGGCCCGATCTCGAATGTGCCCCGGCGTGAGGTAGGGAGGCGGTACGTCCGCAGGCCCTGTTCGCCCTTCCGGAGCCGCGGCAGCTCGGCCCGGACCACCGTCGGACCGAGGCGCTGTTCTATAGCCACGGGGGCCAGCGCCCGACGGGACATGTTGGTGGCCCGGATAACGGCGATCGCCGGCCGGCGTTTCTCGACTCTGGGCGGCTCGACGGCCCGCTCGAGGTCGAAACGAGGCGAGCGGAACACGTACGCCAGAGCTCCCACCGACAAGAGGACCAGGCCCGCCCCCAACGCCAGCAGGGGCGGCCAGCTCGCTCCCAGGCCCACGCCCACGAGCGCCAGTCCCACGGCCAGGGCGCCCCACCCGAGGCGAGTCACATCCCTAGCGCAGGACGGCCCTGGGGACCGGGACCGCCTGGACAGCGCGGGTCACGATCTCCTCCTGCGTCCGCCCCTGGATCTCAGAGCCGGGGCGCAAAATGACCCGGTGGGCCAGCGTGGGGACGGCCATCAGCTGGACCTCGTCCGGGGTCACGAACGGCCGGCCGGCGGCGGCCGCAGCGACGCGTGCCGCTCGGAGCAACGCCAGGCCGCCGCGGGGGGAGACGCCCAGGCTGACCTCTGGCATCTCACGGGTGCGGGCCGAAATGGCAACGATGTAGTTTTCCACCGGCGATGAAACTTCGACTGAACGCTTCACGAAGTCGATCATGCCGAGCAGGTCGTCGCGGTCCATGACCGCTTCCAGGTGATCGACGCTCGGGGTGTCCCGCTCGGTCCGCAGTACCTCGGCTTCTGCTTCTGGCGACGGGTAGCCGATACGGAGCCGCATCAGGAACCGGTCGAGCTGGGCCTCGGGCAAGACGTAAGTGCCTTCCAGGTCGATCGGGTTTTGGGTGGCGATGACGATGAACGGCCGGGGGACGGGGTAGACGGCGGCGTCGGTGGAAACGGTGTGGTCCTGCATCACCTCGAGCAGGGCTGATTGGGTCTTCGGCGACGCCCGGTTTATCTCGTCACCGAGCACCATATTGGCGAACACGGGCCCCGGCCGAAAACTGAAAGTAGACGTGGCCTGGTCGAACACCGTGACCCCCGTGATGTCGCTGGGCAGGAGGTCCGGGGTGAACTGCACCCGGTTCCACGTCAGGTTGATGGACTTGCAGATGGCGCGGGCGAGCGAGGTCTTGCCTACCCCGGGGACGTCCTCGATGAGCAGGTGACCCTCGGCCAGGACGCACGTTATAGCGGCACGCACCACGTTGTCCTTGCCGTGCAGCACCTTCGTCACGTTGGCCACCAAGCTCTCGAACATCTTCCCGAACAGCGCTATATCGGGCCCACCGGGATGCGCCCCTTGCTGCGCCTCCCATGGGCCCGTAATAGGGCTCGGCGTGCTCACGTGCTTACCTCCGTCCCTCCGTAGGCTCTGAAGCGAGCCTTCGGCCTCCTGCTCAGTCCCCAGGCTAGGGAACCAGCACACACCGCTCCCGCCATTACACCAAAAGCGACCCACAGGTCGGCCGTCTGCCAGGCGCTCCCCGAGCTGACGGACGCGCTCGGGCCACCCCCCGGACCCCGGGGCGGGCGGCTACGCGAGACCAGGGCCAACGCTGCGCTCTGATCGTTGGACGACGGCGCCACCGTCGTCGAAGACGCCGCCGTGGTCGTGGAAGCCGCCGTGGTCGTGCTCACGCTGGTAGTAGTCGTCGTGCTGGGCACTGTGGTGGTTGTCACCGATGTCGTCGTAGTGGTGCTCGGCACGGTGGTCGTCGTCACCGCCGTGGTCGTAGTGCTGGGGGGCGACGTGGGCTGGGTCGTGGGAGCGGTGGTGGTGCTCGTGGTTGTGGGCGCCACCGTGGTGCTCGTCGTGGTCGGCGCGGCGGCAGTCGTAGTAGAGCTCGGGACCGCCGTCGTCGTCGTGACCGGGCCCAACGAACTGGTGGGGAAGCTGGACGACGTGGGCGCCCCAGTCGTAGGTGGCGAGCTGGTGCTCGGGCACCCGGCGCCGGAACCGTGGGCGCAAGTCGGGGTCGACGTGCTCGTCGGGGAAACCGTTGTCGTCGTCAAGGCACAGGGGTTCGGCCCTGCGCTTCCGGTACAGGCGGTAGTCGTGGGACCAGGCCCGGTCGGCCGAGAAGTTCTTGTCGTGGCTGACGTCTTTGATGTCGCGGTCGTCGTGGTCGTCGTCCCCGGGGGCCGACTGGTCGTCTTCGTGGTCTTGTTCGTGGTGGTTGTCTTCGTGGTCTTGGTGGGCTGGCTGGTCTTGGTGGGCTGGCTGGTCTTGGTGGTCTTAGCCGTCTTGCTCGTCGTGGTGGTCGTGCTCGGGACGGGCAGGAGCGCCGAGCTGGCCGAGGCGTTTGTGGGCTCGCCCAGGTACACCCAGGACACCAGCACCATCGGCGATGGGCAACCAACCGGCCAAGCCAATTTCACCGGGAAGTCCGCCACTGCTGTCTCGGGCACGGTGGCAGTGCAGGCCTTCTTGCCCGTCACCTTGGCCGAGACCTGCCAGTCCGTTCCCGCCGGCTCGCCGGTGCCTGCATAGTTGACGTAGAGATCGATCGTCGAGCAGTGATGCACACAAGGTTTGCCCGCGCTCACCTGGAACGAGTACGACTGCGGCGTGCCGATGGAAAACGGCGCGGCGAGGTTGGCCGACGGGACCCCGTAGGGGTCGGGCACCACGGTGTCCTGCAACGTGACCGAAACGGAGCAGCGACCCCCCATTTGGTCGAGGTTCATGCCCGTCCCGACTTGGCCATTAGCCACGAAAGCATCCAACGGTAGCGCCTCCGAACCGCAGGTCACCGTCCCGGACGCCTTGTACGAGCCGGCGGGCAGGCCGGGAAAAGTTACGAGCACGCTGCCCGAGTTCAGGTCGCCTCCGACCGAGCCGGTGGCCTCGGCGTGCAGACCTGCCGGCCAGGGCACGGTCTTGGAGAACGCCCGCCCCGTGATCGTCACGGCGGCCGAGGGATAGCCGATTGGCGTTACGACCACGCTGGGGACGTAGGACCTGGCCGCACCGAGGCCGGGGATGTCCACTTGACTGGCGGTCGTCGGGCCGAGAGTGTGACTACCCACCGAGTACGTGAAGGTGACCCGGTCCCCTCCGTAAGCGATGGTCGGGCTTCCGGTCGGGACGACCTCGAGGTGGGCCGTGACGGTCTGCCCGGAGGGGGTGGCGGCGGCCAGCAGTTGTATGGCAGCCGGGTCGGGAGGTTGCCAGGCCTGCGTGCACGTGTGGTCGGACGTCGGCGCACCCAACAGGCCGGTGCTACCGACACCCTCCACGCTGAAGCTCAACTGGGCGCCGAGCAGCCTCAGGTCGTTGCCGGCGTTGACGGTCACGCTGGTCCTCGACGCCGGGACCTGCAGGAGAGGGGGCTGGCCCACAAAACCGGTACCGCACGAAGAACCGATGACGGTCCAAGACGCGGCCGACGCGAAGCAGCTCGGGCCGCTGCACGGAGCCCAGCTGACGAGCCAACCCCCCTGGCCGTCGGCTCTGGTCGTGACGAAGGCGGGCGCGGACGGCCCATGCTCCGACGTCGTGAACTCTCGCGGCTCGGAGACGGTGGACTGGCTGTTGATGTACGCAGTCACGACGGCCTGGTAGAGAGTCCCTGGCCGGAGCCCGGTAAAGAGCAGTTGCTGCTGGCCGTTGACGACCTGGGTCGGGCGCAACGGTTGGGGGGCTCCACCCAACGCCGTTATCGTGACAGACCACGTCCTGGGCAGGCAGTCCTGTTCGGACAGGAGGTGGTAGCTCCAGGCGACGAGCGCCGATCCGTCCGACGCCGAGATCGAGCTCACTTGGGGCGCGTAGGGCTTCTCGGTCGTGTTGGCGCAGTTGGCCTGCTGGGTCACTGGTTGGGTGATCGGAGGGGCGACGGTCGTTACCGTAGTTGTCGGCGTGTTCGAGGCCGGTTGTGAGCGCGTTTTGGTTTTGAGCGGCTTGACGTTCACGTCACCGGGGCCGACCGCGCTCACAACCACAGCGTTCGACTTGTCCACAATGACCGGAGCGTGGCTGCCGTCGGTGAAGACGACCACCGCCAGGAGGCTCTCCGGGTTGTTGAAGATGACCCTGGGGCCGTCGACGAGCACCTCGGCCCCGTGGAAGCTGGCTTTTTCAGTGACGCTCTTGGCTGGGTACGTGGCCGCGCCGGGCACGGGCCGCATGACCCCGGTACCAGGGTCGATAGCCCACAGAGCGGGTTGGCCGCGCTCGGCCTGGTCGAGGGTGTACAGCTTGCCCGCTGAATACGCCGGCACGGCCGGCTGGGCGCCCGGGCCGAATGCTTTCAACCCCACCGGGTTAGCGACGTGGCCGCTGCGGCTAACGCCCAACAAGGACCAGCCCGACGGCAGCTTCGCCAGGTACCAGAGCTCGCCGTCGGCCCCGTCCACCGGCAAGAACGCCGATGCCGTCGAGATCGCCGGGTCGCTCAGGACCTTGGCCGGCCCGTGGGCACCGAACAGCTCTACTCGCCCGGGGGTGACGAGCCCGACCACCCCTGCGGAGCTTTCCAGGGCTGCAGCAGAACAGGCCGTGGACAAAGTGGAGCGGCGAGTAGCCGTCAGCCCCTGCAGGTGCACAGGCGTCGGGGCAAGCTCTAAAAGCTGGCAATTTGCTCCTGCATTAGCGAGCACCCACAGGTCGCCGTTATTGACGGTCGCGCCGCCCGGGAGGTCGGAGAGCTTGCGGCTGAGACGGACGAAGCCGAGCGGGCTAACCGTGTGGGCCGATCGCGACCCCAGCGCCTCGGCCCCAGCCACGGCGGTCGCCGAGTCGACGAGCGAGGCTGTACTAGTAGGCCCGTAGCGCACGATGTAAGTCGAGGCCCCATCGGCAAAACCGGCGGCGGCCGCCGCCCCCGTCAAGCGGCCGAGCGAAATGCCGTTGTCCGGCGGCCCGAGCACGTAGTCGTCGTTGCCCAGCATGTTGAACGTGCCCGTGTTGCGGTTGACCAGCGTCGTCCCCGCCCCCGTCGGGACCGCCTGCACACCGCTGTAGTTGGTGGCGCCCACCTCGGCGTAGACACCCTCCAGCTGGACCGTGACCTCGCCTGTGGCCAGGTCGATCACGGTAAGGGGCCGGTAGTCGTCGAGGACGAGCGAGCCGCCGAAGATATGAGGCTTCTGAGAGGCCGGCGCCTTGCCTGTGGCCGCCGACCAGACGATCCCGCCGACGACCAGGGCGATGAGGAGCATGCCGCCGACCGTCCCGATGGCGCCGAAACCATGGCCTGGGCGCCGGGCGTTTGACAGCCCAAAGCCGCCACGGCCCGTCCCCTTGTCACCTGCGGGGGTGGTCGACCGGGGCGATGTCATGACGTGGGGCTCATCGATATCGTATCAAAGGCCAGCTCAGGACGGCTTGATGCCGCCGCAGGGCCGGGCCAACGAGTCGTGCGCCCAAATGCGACCTCTCCCGGGTCCGTGCCCCGCGGTCCCGGGCAGCACGCCATTGGTGCCTCTCTCGCAGACAGTCGTGAAGTGGGCATCAACAATGAGTGGGCGAGGTTACCAGTAGGCTCGGTTAGGTGGGGTACCAGGTCAGCACTCCGGTATTCGAAGGGCCGCTGGACCTCCTCCTTCACTTGGTCACCCGGGAGCAAGTCGACATCTGGGAGCTCTCCCTAGCGTCCATTGTCGACCAGTACATTGCCAGCCTTGAGCAGATGCAAGCGCTCGACCTGTCCCTAGCGACAGAGTTCCTGCTTACGGCGGCCGTCCTTTTGGAACTGAAGGCGCGCCGCCTGCTTTCCGATGGCTCGGACGAAGAAGACGAAGAAACCTTGGCCCTGTGGGAGGAGCGGGACCTCCTCTTGGCCAGGCTGCTCGAGTGCAAGACGTTCAAAGAGGCCGCGTCGTCCATGAACCGCCTGATGGACGCCGCCCAGCTGTCTGTCCCGAGGCGGGCCGGTCTCGAGGAGCGCTTTCTCAAACTTGCGCCGGACCCTCTCGAAGGGGTCTCCGCTACCGACCTCCGCCAGGCGTTGGTCAAGCTTCTGACCCCGAAGCCTCTGGCCCGGGTCAATACCGAGCACGTCGCCCCGGTCCGGGCCAGCGTGGCCGAGACCCTCGAGGAACTGGTGGGCCGGTTGCCGGGGGAGGGGAGGACCACGTTCAGGCGGCTCACCGCCGGCCTGCGTGAGCCGCTAGAAGTAATCGTCTACTTCCTGGCCCTCCTCGAGCTGTATAAGCGGGGCGCGGTAGACCTGGGCCAGGCCAGCAAGTTCGGGGAGTTGCACGTGAGCTGGCTCGGCCTCGAGGAGGTCCTCGACGACGGGGGCCAACCGGGGGCCGCGCTCGTGGACCAGTACGAGGGTTAGCCAACATGGACGAGAACTAACCCGGTGGAGAGCGAAGAACGCCGGGCCATCGAAGCGGTGCTCATGGTGGCCGAAGCCCCGGTCGAGCCGAGCCTCCTGGCCCAACTGCTCGAGCTGGCCCCGGCCCGCGTGGCCGAGATATGCGACGAACTGACCCGGTCCTACCAGGAGGAAGGCCGGGGTTTCGAGCTCGTGCGGGTGGCCGGCGGTTACCGGTTCCAGAGCCACCCGGACATGGCGCCGTACATCGAGCGCTTCGTGCTGGAGGGCCAAACGGCGAAGCTGTCGGCTGCGGCGCTGGAAACGCTGGCCATAGTGGCCTACAAGCAACCTGTCTCGAGGGCACAGGTGGCGTCGATCCGAGGGGTGAGCTCCGACGGGGTGCTGCGGACGCTGTGCCAGCGGGGGTACGTCGCCGAGGTCGGCCACGACCCCGGCCCGGGCCAAGCGGTGCTCTACGGCACCACGCCGGTGCTCCTCGAGCGGCTCGGTCTCGACGGGATCGAGGAGCTACCATCGCTTGGCGACTTCGTGCCTGGGCCCGAGGTCATGGACGCCCTGGAACAGGGGTTGCGGCCGCCTCCGGGCTGATCAACCGGGTCTATTACGGCCCGCCGACGCGGGCCGTACATTCTCGCAGCGTCGACTTACGTCGACTTACGAGGTGGTGCCTGCCGAGCTTTCGTCGGTGGCGGTCCCGCTCCCGGAAGTGCCACTTCCAGATGTGCCACTTCCAGATGTGCCACTTCCGGATGTGCCACTTCCGGATGTGGTCGTGGTGGCCGGATCGTTGGCGAGGATGGCGTAAATACGCCGGCGGGTCTCGTCGAGCACCTTCGTCACTTCCTCGTACTCACGAGGGCCGCCGCTCACCATGACCTGGCGTACTACCGGCATCAGCTTGACGGCTGCCTGCCGCAGCGCCCGAGCGCCCTCGGGAGCCCCGGCCGCCACCGCTTCCCAGGGAACCGGCCCTTTGGCGACGTCAGCCGCTGCCCGCTGGCCTTCCTCGGTGAGGGCGTAGCGGCGCTTGCCGCCGGCCTCGTCGACCTGGGCGGTGACCAGGCCCTCGTCCTCGAGCAGTTGCAGCGTGGGATAGATCGAGCCGGGGCTCGGCCTCCACAGCCCGTCGGTACGCTCGGTGAGTTCACCGATTATTTCGTAACCGTGCATGGGCCGCTCGGCCAGAAGCGCCAAGATGGCGCTGCGGATATCACCTCGACGTGCCCTGCCCCAGCCCCGGCCGCCGCGGCCACGGCCTCGGCCTCCACCGGCGCCCGGTCCAAATGGGCCGTCCTCTCCGCGCCCAAAGGGGCCGCCACCGAAGAACCACATCTGGTTGGGGCCGCCAGGGCCGCCGTGTACCGGGCCCGGAAAATCACCGGGGCCCCACGGGCCACCACCGGGCCCAGCCCATTGGCCACCAGCCCAAGCTCGGCCTCGGCCACGCCGGCCGCGTCCCCAATCGGGACCTTCTTCAAATCGTCCTTCAAATCGTTCGTGGGAGTGCATCTCCCTTACCTCCGTTCCGGCCAGCAACTGACACCGGCCAACTGCAACCACTATATCGCGATATATCGGTAAGCGGCCGACAAATGTGCCTCGCAGCCGAAATCACCAAAGGTGCGGGCCCTATTCCCTCCGAAGAGAGCCCTCGGCTCCTGGTCGGAGGGCATTGGGGCGGTTTTCGGCGCAGCCGCCGGTTCGTGTCGCGCTCTGGTGCTCTTTCTGCGCCCGATCGCAACGGGAACGGTTTAGCGCACCGAAAACCCGGTCTCCCGCCCTCCAGCGCGCTACTCTGAGCGCCCAAACCGGCCTGGTCAACCACGGAGTGTGCGAGATGCCACCAGGGTGGGGCTACCGGCTGCCGTCAGGGGCGGATTTCGCGGCCGGTAGCCTGAACAGGACTTGCGGAAGAGGTCGGCTTGGCGGGGATTGACAAAGAGGACACGCCGAGAGGGCAGCGGCTCCAGAAGTTGTTGGCGAGCGCGGGCCTGGGCAGTCGCCGGTACTGCGAGCAGCTGATCGCGGAGCGCAGGGTGACGGTGAACGGCCAGGTCGCCCGCCTTGGCCAGCGCGCCGATAGCGCGGTGGACCGCATCGGCGTCGATGGCATCCCCCTCCCGGTCCGCGAAGGCACCGTTTACTACCTGCTCAACAAGCCAGTCGGCGTCGTTACCAGCGCCTCCGACCCCGAAGGCCGCCCGACGGTGGTCGACCTCGTACCTGGAGCGCCCCGTGTCTTCCCGGTCGGGCGGCTCGACATCATGAGCGAAGGTCTACTTGTCCTGACCAATGACGGGGAGCTGGCTTACCAGCTCACCCACCCGAGCTTCGGCGTGGAAAAAGAGTACGTAGTGGAGGTTGAGGGTCGCCTGTCCAGGGAGACCGTAGGCCGGCTCCGTCGGGGCGTCGAGCTCGATGACGGCCTAACTGCCGCAGCCCGGGTCTCATCGCTGGGCCCCACGCGGTACGCATCGCCATCCACGAAGGGCGCAACCGGCAGGTGCGCCGCATGTGCGAAGCGGTCGGCCACCCGGTACGCCGCCTGGTGCGGACCCGGGTCGGGCCGTTTCGGACCGGGCACTGGCGCCCGGGCAGTGGCGCCCCCTCACTACCTCCGAGGTCCGCGCCCTTTGGGAAGCGGCGGGCGCCCCCCACCCCCTGGAGGCGGCGGCCAGGAGCCAAACCGACCGTAGCTAGCTCATTCGGGGAACGTCCCCCCGAGCGCGTATCCTTGCCATTCAAATGGCCGCTCAACCTGCTCCCGCGCCCGACACACACGCCCCCGGCACTGCTGCCGCAGTAAGCGAGGACGTCCGCTCCCACCCACGGCCGCGGGTGCGCGCCCTGCGGGGAGCAACGACGGTCGACCAGGACACCAGCGACCAAGTCACGGAGAGGACACAGGCGCTCCTTCAGGCGATGCAGGCCCGCAATGGCGTGGACCACGGTGACATCATCTCAGTACTTTTTACCGCTACGGATGACATCCACTCCATGTTCCCGGCCACGGCCGCCCGAGCCATAGGCTTTGGCGACGTCCCGCTCCTATGCGCTCGAGAAGCTCAATATCGAAGGGTCACAGCCTCGCTGCATCCGGGTCATGATGCACGTCGAGACGACCCGAGAGCAGCTGCACCACGTTTACCTGGAAGGAGCCCGGGGACTGCGCGATGACCTCCCCGAGTAGTCCCGGCCCGAGCAGTCCCGGCCCGACCAGTCCCGGCCCGAGCACCCCTGGCTCGAGCAGTCCCGGCCCGAGCACCCCTGGCCCGAGCAGTCCCGGCCCCAGCAGCCCAAGCCGCCCGGGCGCTCCAGGCGCACTCGGCGAGGCAGGCAACCCGGCCGAGCTGGTCACCGCTGCGGGTATCCCGAGGGCGGCCGTCATCGGTACCGGACTGATCGGTGGTTCCATCGGGATGGCACTGCGCCGCCTCGGATGGCTGGTCAGCGGGGTCGACAACGACCCGGCCAGAGCGCAGCGCGCCCTCGAGCTGGGCGCGATCGACAGAGTCGGAATGGACCTGGCCGCAGCCGCCACCTTTGTGGCGGTGCCGGCCGGCGCGGTGGGAGATGTCGCCCGGTCTGTGCTTTCTCAACAGGACGCTCAAGACCACGCCGGGTCTGTCGTGGCCTCTGCCCCGGGTAGGCCCAACACAAGAGTCGTCACCGACGTCGCCGGCGTCAAAGAGGGCATCGTCGGTTCGATCGGCCACCCTCGCTTTGTGGGCGGCCACCCCATGGCGGGGTCCGAACAGGAAGGGGTCGAGGGAGCCGACCCCGACCTCTTCCTGGGGGCCACCTGGGTGTTGACACCGGGTCAGCAAACCTCAGGTGAGGCCTACTCGGAAATACAGGCCCTGGTGCGGCTTTTCGGGGCCAACCCCGTGGCGCTCGAGCCCCGCCGCCACGACGAACTGGTCGCCCTCGTTTCGCATACCCCCCACCTCACCGCCGCCGCCCTTATGAACCTGGCCGCCGACGAGGCTGCTTCCGACGCCGTCTTGCTGCGTCTGGCCGCGGGCGGTTTCCGGGACATGACCCGCGTGGCCGCCGGTCACCCCGGCATTTGGCCGGATGTGGTAGCGGAGAACCAGGGCGCCATCCTGGCCGCCCTTGACCGCCTCTCCGCCAGTCTTGACCAGCTGCGGACCGTCGTGGCCGAGCAAGACCGGGCCAAGCTCCTCGAGCTGCTGGAGCGGGCCAGGGAGGCACGAGTCAGCCTCCCCACCGGAGCCCCGGCGCTCAGCCGGGCCACCGAGCTCAGGCTGCCCGTCCCCGATCGTCCGGGGGTCATCGCCGAGGTCAGCACCCTGCTCGGCGGGCAGGGCGTCAACATTTTCGACCTCGAGATCGCCCACTCGGCCGAGGGGGACAGGGGCGTCTTAGTACTGATAGTCGACGCCGGCGCCGAAGATGCGGCCCGAAAGGCCCTTTCCGAGCGAGACTACAAAGTGTCAGCCCGCAGACTGGAACCGTGAGCGCCTTCGAGCCGAGCGGGAGGAGCACTTCATGACCGGCCTCCTCGTCGGACCGGCGGACGGGAGGGCGCTCAGGGGACGCCTCCGGGCGCCCGGCGATAAGTCCATCTCCCACCGGGCGTTGCTTATCGCGGCACGGGCTGAGGGCCGCTCCCGGGTTAGAGGGTTGTCCAACGGTGACGACGTCCGGCACACCCTCGAAGCGGTCATCGCGCTGGGGCGCGGGCCGAGCGAGTTGGCGATGAGCTCCAGGTGGACGGCGGCGCCGGTTGCCTGCACGAACCCGAAAGCCTCCTCGACGTCGGCAACTCGGGGACCGGGATCCGGCTCTTGGCGGGTTACGTGTCAGCCATTGATGGGCTCACCGTGCTCCAGGGCGATTCCTCCATCGCCACGCGACCGATGGAGAGGGTGGCGGTGCCGCTACGGCTGATGGGGGCGCAGGTCGACGGCCGGCAGGGAGGCCGCCTGCCCCCGTTGGCCGTCCGCGGCGGGCATCTCAAAGGCATCGATTACACGCCGCCCGTAGCCAGCGCCCAGGTGAAGTCGGCGGTGTTGTTCGCCGGTCTCGGGGCCGAGGGGTCGACGGCCGTGCACGAGCCAGTCGCCACCCGTGCCCATACGGAAGAAATGTTGGCCGCCGCTGGCGCCGACATCGAGGTACGGACGGAGGGGGCCGGCGCCAGCGTGATCTTGCGGCCGGGCGCCCTCCACGCCACCACCATGGACGTCCCGGCGGACCCTTCTCAGGCCGCCTTTTGGGCCGTGGCTGCCTGCATAACACCGGGCAGCGACCTACTGCTCGAAAATGTCTACATCGGGCGCGGCCGGGCTGGTTTCATCGATGTCCTGGCCCGTATGGGAGCCCGTCTCGAGTTGCTCGACGAGGACCCGGTCCACCACACGGCCAACATCCGAGTCCAGGCCGGCCCGCTGGTGGCCACCGACGTGGGGGGGCCGGAAGTGGCGTCGCTCATTGACGAGGTGCCGGTCCTAGCGGTGGCGGCTGCGTTCGCCGAAGGCACCACCACAGTGTCCGACGCCGCCGAGTTACGGGTCAAAGAAACCGACCGGGTGGCCACCACCGTCGAGCTGCTTACCGCCCTCGGCGCCCGGGCTGAACCTGCCCCGGACGGCCTGGTCGTCATCGGCAACGGTGGGGCACCGCTGCGGGCAGGAACAGTCGATTCTCACGGGGACCACCGGATAGCCATGGCCGGCGCGGTGGCGGCCCTCGGCGCCAGCGGCCCGGTAAAAGTGAACGGGTGGGACGCCACTGCCACCAGCTACCCGAGCTTCGAGGAGGACATGAACCTGTGCCTGCGCTGAAACGTCCTGGCCTGAAAGTGATCGCCATCGACGGTCCCGCAGGTTCGGGCAAATCCACGGTAGCCAGGGCGGTGGCGGCCAAGTTGGACATGCCCTACCTGGACACCGGCGCCATGTACCGGGCCGTAGCCTTCAGCGCCATCCGCCGCGGGATCGACCCAGAAGACGCTCCTACGGTGGCCAAACTGGCATCAGAAATGAAACTCGAAGTGGCTGACCGGGTAATGGTGGACGACGTCGACGCCACGATTGAAGTTCGCAGCCCAGAGGTCACACGGGCAGTCAGTGTGGTGGCGGTCAACCCGGAAGTGCGCAAAGAACTCGTACGACGCCAGCGTGAGTGGGCCGAAAGGGAGGGCTCCGGTGTCATCGAGGGCCGAGACATAGGGACCGTGGTCTTCCCCGAAGCTCCAGTAAAGGTTTATATGACCGCCAGCGACGAATCGCGGGCCCAGCGCCGCAGTCAGGAGCTGCTCGATATGCACTACGACGAGGTGGCCGCCGACATCGCCCGTCGTGACCACATCGACTCCACCCGCGAGCTCGCCCCCCTCTCAGTGGCCCCCGATGCCGTGATCGTGGACACCACCGAAAGCAGTGTTGAAGAAGTGGTCGACCTGGTTTTGGCGCTGGCGGCAAAGGCCGGGCTGGGATGAGCGCGGAAGCACCCGCTCCGGCGCCGGCTGCGCCTCTGCGAGGCGAGCCGCCCGTCGTAGGCCCGCCGACCCGGGGCGAACTGGCGTGGTACCGCTTTGCCCGCGGCGCCGTGATGGTCCCGTCCTGGGCCTTGTGGCGCATGAGGTTCACCGGGACCGAGAACCTCCCGCAAACGACGCCTTACGTGCTGGCGCCCGTCCACCGGTCCTACATCGACACTCTGGTGGCCGGGTACGTCTCCAATCGCAGGGTCCGGTTCATGGGCAAAGAGGAAATGTGGCAGACGCCATGGGTAGCCAAGCTGTTCAATTCGCTGGGCGGTTTCCCGGTCCGCAGAGGGACGCCTGACCGCGAAGCGCTCAGGATATGCGAGCGAGATCCTCGCCGCCGGCGAGCCGGTCGTGCTCTTCCCGGAAGGGTCCCGCCAGTCCGGGCCTATCGTTCAACCGCTCTTCTCGGGGCCGGCCTTTGTGGCCCTTCGCGCCAACGTGCCCATCGTCCCCCTAGGCATCGGGGGCAGTGAACAAGCTATGCCCAAGGGCGCCAAATGGCCCCGCCCTGCTCGGGTCGCCCTGGCCGTCGGCCGCCCAATATGGCCGCCCCCGGCCCGGGAAGGGGGCCGAGTGTCGCGCCGTGTCGTCCAGGAGCTCACTGACCGGTTGCACGGCGAACTGCAAGGTGTTTTCGACACCGCCCAGGCCCTCGCGGGCGTCTGAACGTCCCCGCTCTTCGCCGCCAAGGAGGACCGGGCCGATAAATCCAAAGCTCGTCTCGGCTCGGCCCTGAGTGAAGAGCCCGTCCAGTAATCCCCGCCGCACGTCGGTTCGGCCCTGCCCTACCGCATCGAGCGGGTTGACGGTCCTCTCGATGGGTCCCGCGCCGATCACGGCTCGGCGCGGTTCTTCACAGCTTGATCACAGATCGGCCCAGAAAAGCTCACATCTCATGGGAAGTTCAGAAAGAGACGCATCGCGACGTCTCGCCAAAGTGCTCAGGAGGAGAGCCTATGACTAAGGGAACTCGAGGTAGAGGTTGGTTTGCCGCGCTCAGTGTGGTGGCAACGATTGCGACGGTAGCCGTGTCGTTTGGCGCGGTAGCAGCACCCGCCTCTGCGGCCTCGAGACATCACACGTCGGCCACGGCGGCGCGGAGCGCCAGCCGCAACGAGCACCCCCGCGGCAACCGCGGCGGCAACTCCGGCGGCAAGAACAAGTGCGCCAGGTACTGGGGCAACCGGAGCTTCCGTGACGGCCGGGACATTTGCGTGTGCATCCGGGTCTACGGGCGTGGCCATCACTCGGCTGTTCGCTGTGTCCTCGTGCCCGCGCCCAGGCGGCACCACCGCCCCAGCCCCACGACGACTACTACGGTTGCGCCCACGACGACCACGGTCGCTCCGACCACCACCACGACGGTGGCGCCGACCACGACTACGACGGTGGCGCCTACAACCACCACGACGGTAGCGCCTACGACCACAACCACCGTTGCGCCTACGACAACGACGTCGTCGACGACGACTACAACGGTGGCGCCGGGCGCCAATTGCGCGGCGACGATCAGCGGGACGGCTCTGGCTCGCACAGGTTGGGTGGCGAGCAGCAACGCCCCATCGTCGAGTTCGAATGCGCCCGCCAACGCTCTCGACGGCAACCTGACCACTCGGTTCAGTACGAACGAACACCAGCGGTCAGGCTTGAACTTCGAAGTCAACATGGGTTCGAAGCAGCCGTTCGACGAGCTCGTGATGGAAGTCCCGAACTCGGCCACCGACTACGCCAGGGACTTCGTGGTCGAAGTCTCCAACGACGGCGTCACGTGGAACGCGGTCGCCCTCTGCAGCGGCACCGGGACGCCTCAGGTCGTGAGTTTCCCGTCCCAGACGGCTCAGTACGTCCGGGTCGTCCTGACTGCCGGCGGCACTACGTACTGGTGGTCGATCGACGAGTTCTACCTGTACAACAGCTAGCACGTTGGGCGTCTGAACTCTGACGCCTCACTTCAGGGACCGGGCTAAAGCCGCCTACCGGCGGCCAGCTCGGTCCCTGACTTAGTTAACGTGTGGCGCCGTCTGTTAGACGAAAAGAGGCTCGACGCCGGCGCGGCTCAGCAGGGATTGCATTTGCTCGTCAGACGGCCGCGACGAAAAGCGAGAGGCGGCGTCGAGGACGAGGGGGAGAAGGTCCATGTCCGACACGCTGTTCAAGAAAACCTCGGGCCGGCCTAGTACCCACCAAACGGCCAGATCTATGTCGGCCGGATCTTCCAGGGGCTCGTACCAAGGGGCGCGTGTATGGGTACGATCGCCCCACGGCCGGGCCGCAATCGACTTTATGGTTTGCACGGCGGCGTTGCGCTGCGCGCAAGTCGCCACGAGAGCGTCGAAATTCTCGGAGTAATAATCGCTTTGCGCCGTTATGTAGTTATACGGCAGGAGGACGGAGTCGAAATCGAAACGGTCAAGTGAGCGCCGGTGCGTCGCCGCTATTTCCAACCCATGACCGGTAACGCCGATAAACCGGACCAGGCCCTCGTCCCGGGCCGCGATGGCAGCCTCGAGAGCGCCGCCGGGGCTCAGCGCGATGTCCCACTCGATCGGGTCCACCAGGTTGTGCAGCTGCCACAAGTCGACGTGGTCCACGCCCATCCGCTCCAACGAACGCTCGAGCTCTTTACGGGCTTCGGGGGCGGTGCGCTCACCCGTCTTGGTCGCAAGGAAGAACTGACCGGGCGCTCGAGCAAGCCACGGCCCGATGCGCTCTTCGGCATCCCCATAACTCGCGGCGACGTCGATGTGGTTGATGCCGGCTTCGACGACAACGTCGAAAACGCGGTCAGCCTCGGCCTGGCTGGCGGCCGCAAGTGCGGCCGCACCGAACAGGACCCTCGTGCTTTGATGGCCCGTCCGCCCGAATGGTGCCTTCTGGATCGTCATAGCACCGTTTTAGTACGGCCGTCAGCCCAATGTGGCCAACACTTTGGCTGCCGGCACGTCACGGCCGTCGAACGGGGCGCTGTCGCGCCCGCCTCGCTCTGAGGCCCCGAGGGGCGCGAAGGCCACGGCTCCCGAGGGCGCTCGCCACCGAACGCAGCACCTCCCTCAGCTCGCGGGGGAGCGGGAAGTACTCGTCCTCCGGCACGGCGTGGACCTCTTCGATGCCCGCCTCGGGGGCCAAGCGCTCGATTACCTCCTCGACCAAGGCCTCGGGGGCCGAGGCGCCGGCAATCACGCCGACCACCCCGGAGAGGTCATCGGGTAGCTCGGCCGCCCGGTTGGCCCGCAGCACTCGTCGGCAACCGGCGGCCCGTGCGGTGCGCACGAGGGCCAAGGTGTTGGACGAGTTCTCGCTACCGATTACGACGATGGCGTCGCAGCGCCCGGCGATGGCCCGGAGCGCCGCCTGGCGGTTGGTGGTGGCGAAGCACAAATCGCTCCGCCCAGGCACCCACAGGTCCGGCCAGCGCCGCTGCGCCGCCTCGAGGATGCTGCGCCATTCGTCGACAGCCAGGGTGGTTTGGGCCAGGAAGGCGACGGGGGCGGCCGGTTCGGGCAGCGCGTCGACCTCCGCTACGCTTTCGACCCGGCGGATGGCCGAGGGCGCCACCGCCATGGTGGCCATCGCTTCCTCGTGGCCCTCGTGGCCGACATAGACGATCGAGTAGCCCTTCGAAGCCCGCCGTTTTACCTCGTGGTGGACCTTTGTCACCAGCGGGCAAACCGCGTCGACCACGGCGCCGCCGCTGGCCCGCGCCGCCTCGACCACCTCGGGCGCCGAGCCGTGAGCGGACAGCATCAACGGGCGGCCGGGGGGGACCTCGGAGATGTCCTCGACGAACACCACACCGAGTTGACGGAAACGCTCGACCACGACCTGGTTGTGCACTATCTCGTGGTAGCAGTAAACGGGAGGGTCAAAGACCCTCACCATCCAGGCGAGCGCTTTGATGGCCATTTCGACGCCGGCGCAGAAACCGCGGGGGGAGGCGAGCAGCACCTTTTCGACTCCGACGTCCACAACTTCGAATTTACCGGGTGAGGCCGGTGGCCCAGAAGCCGGGCCACTTACCGCGCCCGATGCGTCGCCCGCGCCGCCCCTTCCGGGTGCAATCGGACGACCTTGTTGCGTTTTCATGCCGCTTGTGCCGTGACGCAACAGGTTCGGGTCACTACACCGAAAGCTGTCCCCCTGGCCGCCAATCCCGGCATCGAGCGGCCCCGAACCGCCGGGGGCAGGGCTCAATGACCGAGGTTCGCGATCACGCCCCGCGGCGTCTGGCCGTTCCAAGTCCCGGCGCCTATCCTGGGACACGCCATGGCCCTCCCGAGAGTGGTCGCGGTGACCCCTGGGTCGCCGGCTGACCGGGCCGGCGTCCTGCCCGGTGACGAGGTCGTCGCCCTGGACGGCCAGCTCCCCCGAGACATCATCGAATACCAGCTGCTGGCGGACCAGGAGAGCCTGGGCCTCGAGGTAAGCCGCGGCGGCATCGAGCTGTCCCTGCAGGTCGAGCGAGAGGGGGGTGAACCGCTCGGGATGGAGGTCGACGCCGCTCTCTTCGACCGCGTGCGGACGTGCGACAACCATTGCGAGTTCTGCTTCATCCACCAATTACCGAAGGGCATGCGCAAGAGCCTTTACGTGCGGGACGACGACTACCGTTTGTCGTTCCTGTACGGCAACTTCACGACGCTGACCCGTTTCACGGAGGCCGACCTGGAACGGGTCCTATCCGAAGGGCTCTCGCCTCTTTTCGTCTCCATCCACGCCACCGACCCCGAGGTCCGGGCCCGGATGCTGCGCAACCGCCGGGGCGCCACCAGCTTGCGTTGGCTGCGAGCGCTCCTCGACGGCGGGGTCGAGGTCCATGGCCAGGTGGTCGTCTGCCCTGGGGTCAACGACGGTGACATCCTGGAGAGCACCCTGGCGGGCGTGCTCGACGAGTACCCCGAACTGGCCAGCGTCGCCTGCGTACCGCTCGGCGTCAGCCGTTTCAACCGTGAAGGGGCCATGCGCCCCCATACGGCCGCCGAGGCAGCCGCCGCCATCGACCTGGTCGAAGAGTGGCAGACGATCTATAGCGGCTGCCTCGGCCGGCGGCTGGTCTATGCCGCCGACGAGTACTACCTGCTGGCTGGCCGCCCCTTTCCTTCGCTCGAGACCTACGGGGCCGTAGCCCAACACGACAACGGCGTGGGCATGGCCCGGGCCTTCGAGGCGTCGTTCGAGGGCCGGGCGCAGCCGGGGGCCGAGGAACCCGCGGGGCCGAGCGGGTTCTTCCGTTCGATCGAGGGCGCCCCCGCCCTCGGCTACCGGGCACCCCGAGGTTGTGGCGGCGTCGCCCTGCTCCCGCGGCGGGGGGCCGGGGTTACCATCCTGACCGGTGAGTACGGCGCTCGGCTGCTCGCCCCACTGGTTTCGGGGTGGCCGGGGGACGTCGAGGTGGTGGCGGTGCGCAACGAGTTTTTTGGCGGCAACATCGCCGTGGCCGGCTTGCTGACCGGCGCCGACCTCTCGAAGGCGCTGGCCGGGCTGCCGAAGGGCCGCCGCTACCTCGTCCCGGACAGCTGCCTGAGCGGGGGCAAGTTCCTCGACGGGATCTCGCTCGAAGATCTGCCCCGTCCGGTTGAACCGGTACCGGCCGATGGCGCCTCGCTCCGCCAGGCACTCGACCCCGACTGGGCGCGGGAAATGGCCAGCGTCGTATGAGGTATGAGGGCTGGTCTGGCTGGGGCCAGACCATGCTGACCGAAGGGCTGACCGAAGGGCTGACCAAAGGGCTGACCACGCGCTTGGCGTCTCTCGGCCAACAGGGCATCTTATGAGCGCAGAGCGGCCGGTCGTGGCCGTCGTCGGGCGCCCGAACGTGGGCAAATCGACGCTCGTCAACCGCATCCTGGGCCGACGGGAGACGATCGTCGAGGAGCGCCCGGGCGTGACCCGCGACCGGAAGGACCTCGAGGCCGAATGGGCGGGGCGGGAGTTCACCATCGTCGATACGGGAGGCTGGCAAGCGGGCGGGGTGGCGCTCGACAAGCTGGTCTCGGCCCAGGCTCAGCGGGCGGTCGACGAGGCCGACGCCGTGCTGTTCGTCGTGGACGTGTCGGTAGGGCCCACCGACGAAGACGCCGACGTGGCCCGGCTGTTGTTGCGCTCCGGCACGCCGGTCGTCCTGGCCGTCAACAAAGTCGACAACGACGCTCGCGAGGCCGACATCTGGGAGTTCGCCGGGCTCGGCTTCGCCCAACCGTGGCCCGTTTCGGCGTTGCAGGGCCGGGGGGCGGGTGACCTCCTCGACGCATTGGTCGTGGCTCTGGAGCCGGCGGGGGTCCCGGCCACCACACCGGAAGTGGGGGCAGAAGGAGGCCGGGCTCATGGACGACGCTGATCAGCCCGAGCCCATCTCGGTGGCCATCGTCGGGCGGCCGAACGTCGGCAAGTCGACCCTTTTCAACCGGCTCATCGGCGACGAGCGGGCGATCGTGCACGACATGCCCGGCACGACCAGAGACGCCATCGACACCCTCGTCGAGACGCCCGAGGGGCCGGTGCGCTTCATAGATACGGCCGGCATGCGCCGGCGCACCAAGGACGCCGAGGGCGCTGAGTACTACTCGATGGTGCGGGCGTTGCGGGCCATCGACCAGGCCGCCCTGGCGCTGCTCGTCATTAACGGGGCCGAGGGGGTCACTCGCCAGGACCAGCGCTTGGCCGAGCGGGTGGACGCCGCCGGCAACCCGATCGTGATCGTGCTGAACAAGTGGGACCTGCTCGACGCGGAGGCCAAGGCCAAGGTGAGAGCGCAAGTGACCGACATGCTCGGCTTCGTTTCGTACGCGCCCGTGCTGGAAGTGAGCGCCCTGACTGGCCGGGGGACGCAGCGGCTGTACCCGGCCCTGGCCAAGGCGGTCGACGCCTACCGCCGCCGGGTGCCGACCTCGTCGCTCAACCGGGCCATCGCCGCCGCGCAGGCCGCTCAGCCCGCCCCGCACGGGGCGCGGGTGCTTTACGCCACTCAGGGGGCTACGGACCCGCCCACGTTCACCCTTTTTACGTCCAGGGAACTGCCGGCGAGCTATATGCGCTACCTCGAGCGCTCCATTCGGGAGCACTTCGGGTTCGGGCCGACGCCGCTCAAATTGAGGGCTCGGCGCCGGGCCAGCTAGCCCGGACCGCCCGGCACCACCAGGCCGGTCTCGTAAGCCATCACGACCAGCTGGACCCGGTCACGGGCCCGAGCTTGCTCATCGTGCGGCTCACATGGGTCTTTGCGGTCAGGGGGCTCATGTACAGCTTGGCCGCGATCTCGTCGTTGGTGAGGCCCTGGGCTACGAGGGCCAGGACCTCGCGCTCACGCTCGGTGAGCGGCCTGAGCAGGTCAGGACCGAGCCGGGGCCGCTGGTTGCCCTGCCGGCGGGCGATGTCTTCGATTAGGCGGCGCGTCACCGAGGGCGACAACAGGGCGTCGCCCCGGGCCACCACGCGCACGGCCTGGATGAGGTCGGGCGGCTCGGTGTCTTTCAACAAAAACCCGCTCGCCCCCGCTCGCAGCGCCTCGTACACGTACTCGTCCGTCTCGAATGTGGTGACTATCAGCACTTTGACGAACGAAAGGTCGGCGTCGGCCGAGATCTGCCGCGTCGCTTCCAGCCCGTCGACGCCCGGCATGCGAATGTCCATCAACACGACGTCGGACCGGAACCGGCGGGCGGCCTCGAGGGCTTCGGCGCCGTTGGCCGCCTCCGCCACCACCTCTATGTCGGCCGCCGACTCGAGCAGCGCCCGAAAACCACCCCGGAGCAACGCCTGGTCGTCTGCGACGACGACTCGCACCGTCATGGTCGCACCGTCACTGGTCGTACCGTCACTGGTCGTACCGTCACTGGTCGTACCGGTTACTGGGGCATTCGGTCAGTTGACGTGAGCCGGGGCGGGCTCCCGCGCGGCCGGTTCGGAGCCAGCGTCGTACGGGAGCACGGCCCGCACCAAGAAGCCGCCCCGCTCGCCCGGCCCGGCCTCCAGGCGGCCCCCGACGGCCTCCGCTCTCTCGCGCATACCCGTGAGCCCGTTCCCGCCCATGACCGCCCCGCTGCCCGTCAAGGCGTCCGTAGGCCCGACTGCGGTTGGATTGCCTTGCCCGTCATCGCTGACCTCTAGCACCAGGGCGTCCGGCTGGTACCGGAGCAGCACCCTGGCCCGGGCCGGGCCGGCATGGCGGAGGGTGTTCGTCAAGGACTCTTGGACTACCCGGTAGGCAGCTAGGTCGATAGCGGCTGGCAGCTGGCGCGGGGTACCGGACACCTCCACCGATATCGGCAGACCGGCCCGGGTGGAAACGGCCACCAGGTCGTCCAGTTGGGACAGCCGGGGGACTGGCGCGGTCGGCTCTTTGTCGTCGGTAGAGCGCAACAGGTTGAGGATCCCTCGCAACTCACGCAGCGCCTCCTTGCTCGTGGTCCGCACTGCCTCCAGCGCCTCCATGGCCTTGGCCGTCTGCTCGGGCTGCTCGCGCAGCAAATGCGCGGCCACTCCCGACTGCACGTTGATGGTCGCCATCGAGTGGGCCACGATGTCATGGAGTTCCCGCGCAATCCGCAGGCGCTCGGCGTCCACCCGGCGTCGGGCCTCGTCCTCCCTGCTCTTTTCCGCCTGTTCGGCCCGTTCCTTCAACTGGGCGGCACAGGCCCGCCGGTTGGCGACGGCGAAGCCAGCGCCGGCCCCGGCCACCAATTCCCATGGGATGATCAGGTCCGGGCCTCCCGACAGGCTGAAGGGCCCGAAAACAGCCGACGCCACTTCGCTGAGCACTACCCCCACGCCGAGGCAGGCCCAAGTGGCCTTGGGCGAGGCGCCAGTGGCTACTGCGTACAGGCTGAAGGCCACCGCCAGCAACGGGGCACCGTCGTCGTAGCCGAGCACGGTGTAGGCGATTGTCAGCGCCATCACGACGGCGAAGGTGGCGACGGGCCACCGCCGCCGCCCGACCAGGGCCAGTCCGGCCGCCACCACTAGTACGTACGCCCAGTGAGGTACGACAGGCAGCTTCAAGTCGGGGTCGCCCTGAACCGGGTTGGTGGCCTCGTCGTAGGCACCGTAGAGGTCGACCACTGCCACGCACAGCGCGATGCCGATGTCCAGCGGCCACCCACCTAAGCGAGCCAGTACCAGACGCGGCGAGCGCAAACGAGCACGGTCGATGCCCACGGAGCCAAGGCTAGGCGCATGCTCGCCCCACCTCGCCATACCAGGGGAGGGC
Organism: uncultured Acidimicrobiaceae bacterium; assembly: GCA_963807395.1. Taxonomy (GTDB): domain Bacteria; phylum Actinomycetota; class Acidimicrobiia; order Acidimicrobiales; family Palsa-688; genus Fen-671. The sequence goes on along the minus strand of CAWEBW010000016.1, from coordinate 496,203 downwards.
CGTGCCGCCCTTCGCCTACTCCCGACGCGGTACCGGCAAAGCCCTCCGGGGCACGACGACCGCGCACCCGCCCGTACCCGATGCTGTCTATCGGGGCCAAAAAAGTGTCCAAAAACGCCATCCCAAAACGACGGGATCAACAGAAACCGGCAACGGGCCCGGTGCAAAGGAGGAAGTGATGGAACGCTTGAGCGGCTTCGTGCTCCGCCACAAGCTGGCCGTGCTGGCGGCGTGGATGCTGCTCGCACTGGCGGGCTTTGCCACGCTGGCCAACACGACATCTCGCCTTTCGACGAGCTTCAGCGTCCCCAACCAGCCCGCCTTCAAGGCGGACGCCCGCATTATGGCTATTTATGGGAACGGCGGGACCACCTCTCCCACCGTCCTCACGGTCGAGGCGCCCTCAGGGACCTCGTGGCACACCACGGCCGCCCGGGCCGCGGCGGCCAAGGCATTCTCCGCCGCCGGCAGTGCGGTCCATGACAGCCGGGTGGCTGATGGCGCCAACACCGGGGATGCCCGTTTCTTCGCCGGGCGTTACGCCTTCGCTCTCGTCTTTACCCCGCCCGGTACGGGGCAATTCGGCGGCAACCTCCCCACCGCCCGGCTGCAAGCGGCAGCCAGGAGCGCTCTGCCCCCGGGGTGGGCGGCCGGGGCGACCGGGCTGGCGCAGTTGGAGGCGGGCGGCCAGTCGAGCAAGGGGCCCGGGATCCTGGCCGAGACCATGATCGGCGGCCTCGGGGCTCTCGCCGTGCTGGCGTTCGTATTTGCCAGTTTCCTCGCCTTCATGCCGCTAATAATGGCGTTGGTTGCCATACCGACGACTTTCCTTTTGATCGGCGGGCTGACATATCTGACCCCCGTCAATTTCATCGTCGAGTTCCTCGTGGCGCTGATAGGGCTCGGGGTGTCCATCGACTACAGCCTGCTGGTGGTGACGCGTTGGCGAGAACAACGGGCCAAAGGCGAGGAAAATGAAGCGGCCGTAATGAACGCCATGGCCTCCGCGGGACGGGCGGTAGTCTTTTCTGGTCTGACCGTGGCCATTAGCCTCTTGGCCCTCGTCGTCCTCCCGCTCGATTTCCTGCGCAACATTGGCAGCGCCGGGTTCCTTATCCCGCTCGTGTCGGTGGGCGTCGCCGTGACCTTGTTGCCGGTACTGCTGGCCACGGTCGGCCCCCGCCTCGACTGGCCCCGCGTCCATAAGGAGGCCAAGCCGAGCCCGATGTGGAGCGCATGGGCCTCCGCGATCGTGCGTCATCGCGGGGTGGTGGCGCTGGTCGGGACGGGGCTGGCCCTGGCCCTGGTTTTCCCCTTGACCAACCTCAACATTGGTGAACCCCAGACTTCGGCTTTGGCCACCGCCGGCCCGGCGCATACGGCGCTGGCCGGGCTATCCAGCGCCGGTGTCCCGACTGGCGTAGTGGACCCAATCGAAGTCCTCGTGGCCGGGCGGGAGGCAGATAGCACTGCCGGGAGGCTCAGCCGGTTGCCCGGCGTGTACAGTGCCGTGGCGCCCACCGGGCCATCGTGGCGTCGGGCCGGTACGGCAGTGGTGGAAGTCCTCCCTGCCGGGGAACCGAGCTCGGCCAAGGGTTCTGCCACCGTCACCGCGGTGATAAATGCGACCAGGCATGCCGGTGGCGTGCTCGGCGTCGGCGGGACGGGGCCTTCGCAACAAGATTTCTCCCATGCGATATACGGGAGTTTCCCGCTCATGTTGGCGCTCATTGCCATCGCCACTTTCTTGTTGCTGGCCCGCGCCTTTCGTAGCGCGGTGCTGGCGGCCAAAGCGGTGCTGTTCAACATCCTGTCTGTTTGCGCCGCCTACGGGACGATGGTGCTCATCTGGCAGTCGGGCTATGGCAGCCGGGCCATCTGGGGCATACCCGCCACGGGCTCCATCACGGTGTGGGTCCCGGTAATGGTATTTGCCTTCCTTTTCGGCCTTTCTATGGATTACGAAGTGTTCATCCTCTCCCGCACCCGTGAGGCGTACGACACCGACGCGGGGGCGTCGACAGGGCACGCCGTGGTCACCGGCCTGGCCCGCACGGGACGCTTGGTGACGAGCGCCGCTATGATCCTTTTCCTCAGCTTCCTGTCGATGTCGAGCGCGCCCGATACCGACGTAAAAGTCTTGGCCACGGGGCTCGGGGCGGGGATCCTCCTTGACGCCGTGCTGGTGCGTTCTTTGCTCGTACCCGCTTATATCAGCGTGCTCGGGCGCTGGAACTGGTGGCTGCCATCACCTCTGGCCCGGTTACTGTTCGTGGCCCCGTCACCTCTTCCGGCCTTAGAGAAGGCTCCGGCCACGGCCTGAGATGGCGAAGGGGCTGGCCCGCTGGCTCGGGGTCCCCAGCGGAAAACCCCGAGCCCCCCTCTTACGGGTTTATAGTTGGGCCGGCTGGTCGGTACCGCAGTACTTGCATTTCGAGGCGGCGAGGGGCAAGTCGTCGGACAAACAGGCGGGGCACGTCTTTACCGGCGCCGGGTCGCCGAATACCGAGATGCCGCGCCGGGCCTGGACCGTCCTGAAAGGGACGACAATCAGGAAATAAACGACCGCAATAAAGATGATGAAATAAACGACTGCGGAAATGAACGCCCCGAAGTTGAGGAAGGTGGGGGAGTTACCGGGTTGGCCGAGCTGGACCCCCAACCCGAGGGAATGCTTCCCCTGTATGCGGCTTATCAGGGGGTCGATGAGGCTCGTCGTGAAGGCCGCAATCAACATGCTGAAGGCCAACGCCACGATCAAGCCCACCGCTATGATCACGACGTTGCCCTGGAGCAAGAAGTTCTTGAACCCTTTGAGCACGGTTGGCCCCTTTCAGATCAGGTTTATCGCGTGCTCCTGGCCTGAGGAGCTCGCGTCAGGCTTGGTTGTCCGCCTGAGCATAGGGCTTCGCGGCCAAGGGCCGATGGGGTACGAGCCCGCCTTTAGACCCGGCGAATGGCCAGGATGGCCACATCGTCCGCCAGCGGGGAAGAAAAGTCCCTGGCCGCCTCCAGCAGGGTCTTGCAGATGATGGTGGTGTCCTGGCCCGGGTCGCGGCGCACGATATGGGCGATCCGTTCTTCGCCGAACAGCTGGCCTCCCGAGCGCGCCTCCGACAGCCCGTCGGTGTACAACACGACGAGGTCGCCAATTTCGAGCGGCAGGTCCCGGGAGAAGTAAGTGGCGTCCGGGTCGAGGGCCAGCAACGGGCCGGTAGCCCGCAACGTCCGCATGTCCCCGTGTTGCCACACGAACGCCGGCGGGTGACCGGCAGAGGCGTGGCGCATGGTGTTGGCTTCCGTGTCGAATATCAACGTGCACACCGACACCATGTCTTCGGGCCGCCCCGAGGTCGACAGGGTCTTGTTCAGCTCCTCGAGCGCCTGGGCCGGGTCCCGGTACTGACGCAGGAAGGTCCGCAGGATGTGCTTGACCTGGAAGGCGGTAATCGAAGGTTCGATGCCGTGGCCGGCCATGTCCCCGATCACGACCGCCAGGCGTTGTGGCCCCGTGGGGAAAACGTCGTAAAAGTCGCCCGCCATCATCCCGGTGCCGGCCTCGTAAACACGGCCGATATCGAAACCTTCGTACACGGGCAGCGTTTCCGGGGCCAGGCGGGCCGCCCACCGGCGGGGGGCGAGCTGTTCCTGGGCCAGAACTTCCTCGGCTCGGCGTTCCAACTGCGAACGCTGCTCGGCCAGGCGCGCTTCCGACAAGAAGCGCGGCGCGTACCGGATCGAGAACACCGCCGGCACGCTCACTCCGAGTAACAGCAGCTCGAACCACGCCGAGGTCGAGAACGAGGCCAAGATTGAGGCCGGCCCCGAGCACGGCATAAAGGACCGTGGCGTGGAGGTCCTTGTTGAACGCGCTCCGGGCCAGCTCAGCCGCTTCCGAGCTGGTACCGGAGGCCAGGGACTCGTCGTGGATACGCCGGGCGGCCCGGGCCAACCGCGAGGCAGCCCGGCCCCACACACTGGCGGCGATGGCGCACACGATCCCGGCTGCGGCCAGCCAAGGCTGAGGGATGACGCTCTCCCACCCTGACGACGCACTTGCGATCAACGCGTGCACCGCCAGCACCGCCGTAGTCAACAACGGCATGCTTAGAGGCTAGCGGAGCTTCGTGCGAGCTAGTGGGTGAGGCTGGGCCGTCAAGGCGCCACCTACTGGCCCGAAGGGGCGGACGTAGTGGTGACAGGCGAGGTCGTGGACGCTTCTCCCGGCGAGGGCGAGCTAGACGATTCATCGTTGCCAGAGACAACGCTGGTCAAGGACGAGCTGGCCGAAGTGGAGCTGGCCGAAGTGGAGCTGGCCGACGTGGTCGTGGACGGGATCGTCGTGCTCGACGAACTGCTGGCGACGGTACTTACCGTGCTGGTCGGGAAGATGAACCCGAGGCTTGTGGTCGTGACCGAGCTGCCGGTCTGGCTCGAAGTGCTGGCGAGCCCGGTGACGACCCGCCACCCGGGGATGTGCTGCCACCGGGGGATGTGCTGCCACCCGGAGACGTACTCCCGCCGGGGGACGTAGTGCCGCCGGGGGACGTAGTGCCGGTGTCGCCTGGCCCGCTCCCGCCCGGCCCGACCCACCCGGCGAGCTGGTCTCGGGCCTAGTGGTCGGCACCGTGGTCGTCGGGCGGGTGGTGGAAGTCATCGGGCGGGTAACGGGGCTCGTCGAATGGGTAGTGGGCGAGATGCCGCCCGGCGAGCCGCTCAGACTGCCGGGCGAGGTCGAGCCCGTCGAAGTGCTCGGCGTCTCGTTGGGTGTGCTCTCGTTCGGCGAGCCGGCGCCCGGGCTCTCGCCGCCAGGGGAGCTATGTCCTGGAGAGCCGTGGCGGGCGACCCGGCGCCGGACGTCGCAGGTGTCGAACCGGGCGAGTTGCTACCTAAGCCCCCCGGAGACGTGCTGCCGGGCGAGCCAGGCGACGAGCTGGTCGGGGTCGTGCTGGGCGAGCTGCCACCCGGGCTCTCGCCACCAGGAGAGTTGTGACCCGGAGAACTGGTGCCGGCCGACCCGGCGCCGGACGTCGTCGGTGTCGAGCCGGGCGAGTTGCTGCCCAACCCGCCCGGTGACGTGCTCCCGGGCGAGCCAGGCGACGAGCTGGTCGGGGTCGTGCTGGGCGAGCTGCCACCCGGGTTGTTCGCTCCCGGGCTACTGCCCCCAGGGTTATTGGCGCCCGGGCTAATGCCGCCCGGGTTATTGGCGCCCGGGGTACTGCCGCCCGGGTTATTCGCGCCCGGGGTACTGCCCGTGCCCGGAGAGCTGGTCCCCGGGCTGCCCGGGTTACCCGGGCTCCCGTTGCCGGGAGCCGAAGTCGGGCTCGAAGTGGGAGAGGATCCGCCAGGACCGCCAGGGCTCCCGCCGCCTGGAGCCGAGGTGGTTGTCGTGGTCGAGCTGGGTGTCGACGTAGAGCCCGATGCCAGGCCGCCCGACAATACGGCGCCTGGAGGAGCGGTCGTGAACGTGCCCGAACCCGAAGCTACGAGCCCCGTGATGCCTTTCACGGTGTAGGCCACGGCGTACGTCGTACCGGGCCGCAAGGTGGTGAGCGACCGCCAGTCGTGCCGGGCTGCGTCAAACCGGCCCGGCAACACTGACCTGACCGCCAGCGACCGCACCTCGACCGTCTCCAGCTCCTCCCCGCTGGCCTGCACGAGCACAACCGTCGCCGGGCTCTGGTCGGTGGAACCGATCGGGGGCTCTGTGGTCACGTTCAGCAGCAGCTCCGCTTGCGCCGGCGAGTTGTGCGAGGAAGCGCCTTTGAGGGCGGCATTATTTCCGCCGGAACTGTTCAGCACCAAGATGGCGGCGACAGCTATCAGTGCCGCCCCCAGCACGACCGCCCCAGTGGCGACCAGGACGGGCTTACGGGCGGCTAGGCCGCGGGCGGGCGCCCGTGGGGGCGCCGAGGGAGGCTCAACCGAAGGCGGCACCCGCCACCACCGATCCTTTGGTCGCCGTTGGGCCCTGCGAGCCGGCGTCCCCGAACCCCGTTATGGCCCCGTTCGCGCTCACGACCCAATACCCGTCTCCGTCCGGTGTGGGCATAAACGCCACTACTGGGCTCGACGTCAGCCCCTTCGCTGCCCCGTAGAAGGTGGCTTGGCCGAACGAGAAGACCCCGCCGTCCTTGGCCACCAGCCAGTAGCCGTGGCCGCCGGGGGCGGCAGCAATGCCGACAATGGGCGAGACCAGGTGCATGTGGCTGGACGAGCCATAGAAGGTGGCTTGGCCGAACGAGAAGACCCCGCCGTCCTTGGCCACCAGCCAGTAGCCGTGGCCGCCGGGGGCGGCAGCAATTCCGACAACGGAGGAAATCAGGTGGCGACCAGGGTCGAACCCGTAGTAGCGGGCGTCCCCAAAGGCGTACACCGCCCCGCTGCTGGTAGCCAGCCAGTAGCCGTGCCCGTCAGGCGTCGACGCGATGGCAACGACCGAAGGGGCAAGGTGCGAGTTGGGCTTCGGGCCATATGCACGGGCGTCCCCGAACGGGTAGACCTGCCCGCTCTTGGTCACCAGCCAATAGCCGCCACCGTTGGGGGTGGCCGCCATGCCCACTACATGGCCCGGGAGCTCGCGGCCCGCCGGGGCGGCATAGTGGGCGGCCGTCCCCGACGCCACCACCTGGCCATTTGTGGTCGCCAACCAGTAGCTACCCACGGGGCCAACCGCGTTTGCGTCGCTCCGGGCCAGGTTGACCATGGCGAAGGTGGCCGGGCTCGAGAGCCCCGGGACCCGGGCCGTGACTATGAACCCTCCGGCCACCTGGTTGGCGGCCAAGTTGGGCGCCACTGCCACTCCCTTCGAGTTGGTGAGGACGGCCACCGTGGTCCCGTGGCCGGCGAACACCCCGCTCGGCCCGCTAGTCGGGGCGCTGAAGGCGACCTTGGCGCCGGCGACCGGGTTGCTATTGGCGTCGCTCACCGTCACGGCCAAGGGGACGGGGAAGTCCGTCCCCGCCTGGGCTTCCTGGGACGTCCCCGCACCGGGAGTCATAGAGTAGGGGACTGACGCCAGGTCTGCCAGCGTGAAGGTGACCGTCTTGCTCACTCCGCTCACGCTCGCCTGCACGGTGAAGGTGCCGGCCGTTGTCCCCGCCACCAGCAACGGGCTCGTGGCCGTACCAGCCTCGTCGGTCTGAGCGGTAGCGCTACTTCCTCCGCCGACGAAGTTGGCCCCCGCCCCGTTGGTGGTGACGACATTGAAACTGACGTCGGCGTCGGCCACGGGCGCTCCGTAGGCATCGAGCGCGTTGACCGCCAGCGGCAGCGAGAACTGCTCACCCACCTTGGCGGACTGGTTGTTCCCGGAGCTGACCCCGACGTTGGAGGCCACGCCAGAGGTCGTGTTGGTGAGCTCGAAGCTGGCCTGGATCCCGGTGCTCGCAACCTCGGCCAGAACGCTGTACGAGCCGCTGACATCGTTGGCTGTGAGGGACGGCGCGTTTGCGACACCATCGCTGCCGCTGGCCACAGTGGCTGTAGTAGCCGCGCCCGGGAACGTGGCGCCGGCCCCACTAGTGGGGGCCACGAACTCGACGTCGACGTTGGCGATCGGGCACCCCCCGGTGTCCACGACCTCGGCCGCCAGGGGGGCGGCGAAAGCCGTCCCTGCCCTGGCGGCCTGGCCGGATCCGCCGCTCACCAGGAGCCCTCCGATCGTGCCGGTACAGGCGGGAGAAGGAGACGAGCCGGCGGCCCAGGCCGGTCCGGCCGAGCCCACCAGGGCGGCGCCAACACCGATGAGCACTGCACCCAGGACCACGGCGCCCAAGACCACGGCGGGCAGGACCACGGCGGGCGGGACCACGGCGGGCCGGGCGGCCAGCCAAAAACGGCCGTCTCTACCAGGCGATGTACGCCGCCCGAAGGAGGCGGCGTGAGGTCGGTTCAACACGTGACGTTCCTTTCTCAGATGCTCCAGAGGGCCTCGGTCGGCGACATCCGGGCTGCTCTCAGTGCGGGCAGCAGGCCGGCGACGGCGCCGATCAGTAGTGCCGCCCCGAAGCCCCCGGCCCACGCCTCCAGCGGGATGTCTACGAGCTCGCCGTTCGTCGAGGCGTAAATAGCCGTCGATAGCGCCCCGGCGGCCACCCCGACGGCGCCCCCGAGTAGGGACAGCAAGATCGCCTCTGACATGAACTGGAGGCGGATATGGCCCCGGGTGGCCCCGAGGGCGCGCCGGAGCCCTATCTCGGACCGGCGCTCAAGGACCGAGATGATCATGATGTTGGCTACGCCGACCGCCCCAACCAGCAGTGACACCGCCCCCAGCCCCAGGAACAGGCTGTTCAAAGCGGCCTTGGCATCCACTTCGGCCGTCAGGGCCTGGGAAGGTTGGGACACGTCTACCTCGTTCGGGTTCTCCGGGTTGGCCGCGTTGGCCAATACGGCGTAGACGGAGTTGACCTGGGACGTCTGGCAACGCAGGTAGATCTCTGACGGGTGGCCGTCGAAACCCAGGTACGTTTGGGCCGCGGGGAACCCGACGAGCACGGATGAGTCGATCTCGGGGGTCAGCAGCGCCTGGTTGAGGATGCCGACCACGTAGAACCACATCCCGCCGAGCCAGATGCGCTGGCCGGCGTAGATGTGGTCGATACCGAGCCGCTGGGCGGCGGCCGCACCCAGCACGGCGACGGGTTCGTTCTGGTTGGCAGCGTTCAAGTACTGGCCCTGGGCTACCGTCGTCCCGACCGCACCGGGCAACCCCAAGCTGGCCGCGTCGACCGAGAGGGCATTGGTGTCGACGGACGGTACGAGTGGGCTCTTGAACACGTTGGCATTGCTTATGGAGCCGACGTCCTGGACGTCATAGACGGGCCGATGCGCCCGATCATCCCCGGCGAAGCGATAGGTAGTTCCGCCGTCTGGCCGAACAGCGTCTGGCCGTTGGTGACAGTGAGCAGGTTGGTGCCGAGCTTGTTTATCTCGCTGAGCAATGCGGCCTGGGAGGAGGCCGAGAGCCCGAGCACCGCCACGATGGCGGCCACCCCGATGGCGATGCCGAGGGCCGACAGGGCTGCCCGCAGCTTTCGGGTCCGGATACCGACACTCGACAGGCGGGCCAGGTCGCGCAGACGGAGGTGCGCCGGTACGGGGGGGGCTTGATTACTCATATGCGCTGCCCCCTGGACCTGGAGGGGTGGCGCCGGGAGCGCCGTCGGAGACGACCAGGCCGTCGAGCAGGCGTATGACGCGGTTCGTCCGGGCCGCCACGCCCATATCGTGGGTAATCACCGCGATGGTGGAGCCTTGGGCGTTTAGCTCTGCGAACAGCTCGAGCACGGATCCCCCCGACGCCGAGTCGAGGTTGCCTGTCGGCTCGTCGGCCAGGACGATGGCCGGCCGGCCGACTATCGCCCTGGCGATGGCCACCCGCTGGCGCTGCCCGCCGGAGAGCTTGGTAGGCAACGACCTCAGCTTGTCCGCCAGGCCCACCCTCAGCAGGGCCTGCGAGGCGGCCCGGCGCCGCTCGGGGAGCGACGCGCCGGCGTAGAGGAGGCCGTCGGCGACGTTGTCGAGGACGCTCTGGTGCTCGGCCAGGAAGAACTGCTGGAAAACGAAGCCGATGCGGGTGGCCCGTAGCGCCGATAGCTCCCGGTCGGCCAAGGTGGCGATGTCGAACCCCGTTATCAGCACCCGCCCGCTCGTCGGCCGGTCGAGAGCACCCATCAAATGGAGGAGGGTGGTCTTGCCCGACCCCGACGGCCCCACGATGGCGAGCAGCTCGCCCTGGTGGATGGTGAAGCTCACCCCTCGCAGCGCCTGCACCGGGGGTTCGACGGGGTAGGTCTTGGTGACGTCCTCGACCTGGAGGACCGGCGGGCCGGCGCCGTCCGTAAGAGGCGAGCCCGCGACCACGCTCGGGAGGGGCGGCATCAACGGCCCCGTCAGAGGGGAAGTCATACCTGGGGCACCACTACCCGCTGGCCGTTGTAGACGCCGGTCCCGCTCACCTGGACGTTCCCATCGGCGTCGTCGAACAACCCGACGGTGACCGCCTCCAGGTAGTGGGCGCCGTGGGCGGGGGCCACCTCCAGCGCGTAGCCACCGCCTGACAGGGCTACCAACGCGTCCACCGGGACCACGTAAGCTTCGGCGACACTCGCTTCAGTGATCCAGACGTTCACCGGTAGGTCGTCAAGATCGCCGGTGGCAGCCGGGTCAGAGGGGGTAACGTTCACCTCGATGGTGGGCGAGCCCGAGCCACTGTTCTGCGACGAAGAGGAACTGGCGACCGTGCCCACGTAAGAGACCACGCCCGGTGTGGTCGAGTTGTTCGGCATAACGATGCTCACCTGGTCGCCCACGGTGACGTCGGATTGCTGGGAGGCGTCGAGGGCGATCTGGACCTGGCGGGCGGTAAGGGTGACTTGAAGGACGGCCTGACCGGAAGACGGGGTGGAGCCGATGGTCGGGGTGACCGAGTTGACCTCGATCGACCCGGGCTCGAACAGCACCGACCCCAGGGCCAACTGCCCGGTCACGAGCAGGTGGTGGGCGGACTGGAACGCCTTGACGGCCGTCTCGGTCGCGGCCGTGAACCGGTCGCCCCTCAGGTCCCGGCCGAAGTGGAGGGCATCAAGGTTGAGGTTGAGGGCGGTTACGTCGGGGCCCGGCGACATGCCCGGCATGAACGCCCGCCACGGGGTGACATTGCCGTAGAGCAACGTGCTCGGCTGGCCGTCGATGGCGAACAGCTCCTGGCCCAGGCGGATGACTTGGCCAATTTGAGGAAGGTACGTGTAGGTGGGGCTCCCGCTCCCGCCCGCGGTCCCCACCGCCGCGTCGGCCTGGTCATTGGCCAGCGTGGACTCGTCTTGAGAAAGGGCGAGGCGGGCGGCGGCAATCTGCTGCTGGTCCTGCTGCACACCCTTGGCGTTGTTGGTCCGGGTCGAGGCCAAGCTTTGTTGGGCCGCGGTGAGCTGGGCCCCGGCTTGCTGGGCCGTCTTGGCGTTGTTGGTCTTGGTGGAGGCGACGCTGCCCTCGGCCGCCTGCAATTGGGCCTCGGCCTGCTGTACCGCTTTCGCGCTATTGGTCTTGGTGGCGTCGACGGTGTCCTCGGCCGCCTGCAATTGGCCGTCGGCTTGCTGTACCGCCTTTGCGTTATTGGTCTCGGTCGCGGCAATCGTCTGCTCGGCCGTGGCCAGCTGGGCCTCTGCCTGCTGGAGAGACTTCTGGTTGTTGGTCTTCGTCGCGGCGACGGTCTGCTGGGCCGCGGCCAGCTGGGCCTGAGCTTGCTCGACAGCCTTCTCGTTGTTGGTCTGGCCGGAGGCGACCGTCGCTTGGGCCGCCTGCAACTGCGCCTCGGCGGCCTGGACCGACTTCTGGTTGTTGGTCTTGGTGGCGGCGATGGTCTGCTGAGCCGACGCCAGCTGGGCCTGGGCCTGCTGGAGAGACTTCTGGTTGTTGGTCTTCGTGGCCACGACCGTCTGCTCGGCCGAGGCCAGCTGGGCCTGGGCCTGCTGGAGAGACTTCTGGTTGTTGGTCTTCGTGGCCACGACCGTCTGCTCGGCCGAGGCCAGCTGGGCCTGGGCCTGCTGGACGGACTTCTGGTTGTTGGTCTTCGTGGCCGCGATGTTCGCCTGGTCGGCTTGGACCGTCTGCTGGTCCGAAGTGACCTTTTGCTTGTCGCTGGTCACGGTGGACTGGTCCTGGCTGACCTGAGCCTCGTCGGTCGAGCAGGCTGAACCCGAACTGCCGCCGCTCCCGCCGCTAGCCCCCGCCGCGCCGCCCGTGGCGCAATCGGCGGCCTCCTTTTGCTGGTCGGCCGAGAGCCGCGCTTCGTCGGAGGTGAGCTGAGCCTGGTCGGGCCCGAGCGTGGCGTTCGCCACCTGGAGCTGCTGCTCAGCCTGGGCCAGCGACTGGGAATTGCTCGTCCCGGTGGTCTTCAATGCCGCCTGGTCCTGAGTCACCGCTTGCTCGGCCTGGGTGAGCGACTGCGAGTTGCTCGTCCCGGTGGTCTTCAGTGCCGCCTGGTCCTGAGTCACCGCTTGCTCGGCCTGGGTGAGCGACTGCGAGTTGCTCGTCCCCGTGCTCTTCAGGGCCGCTTGGTCCTGGCTGACGGCCTGCTCGGCTTGGGCCAGGGATTGGGAGTTGCTGGTCTTGGTGTTCTTGAGGGCGGCCTGGTCCTGGGTCACCGCTTGCTCGGCCTGGGCCAGCGACTGTGAGTTGCTGGTGCCTGTCGTCTTCAGGGCCGCTTGGTCCTGGCTGACGGCCTGCTCGGCTTGGGCCAGGGATTGGGAGTTGCTGGTCTCGGTGTTCTTGAGGGCGGCCTGGTCCTGGCTCACGGCCTGCTCGGCCTGGGCCAGCGACTGTGAGTTGCTGGTCTCGGTGTTCTTGAGGGCGGCTTCGTCCTCGGTCACGGCCTGCTCGGCTTGGGCCACGGACTGGGAGTTGCTGGTCTTGGTCGACCCCAGGCCGGCCTGGTCAGAACCGCTGCTCTGCTGGGCCTGGGCGAGGCCTTGAGAGTTGGCGGTGTTGGCCAGGGCCAGGCTGGACTCGTCGGCGCTGACTGCTTGCTCGGCCTGGGCCAGGCTCTCGGCGTTGGAAGCCTGGGTCGTTTGCAGCGCCGCCTCGTCCGCCGAGAGGCTCTGGCGGGCACTGGTAACCAGCTGTTCCTCCTGCTGGATGGTGGAGGTGGCAGTGCCGGCCGGGAGGACAACGTTGGCGGTGGTGGTGCTGTTGTTGGTGCTGGCGTAAGTGAGCGTGCCCTGCACCTCGGTTTGAGACTGGAGGGGCTCGCGAGAGACCGTGGCGTACGAGATCGGGTAGGCGTTGTCGCTGACGCCGTTGCTGGAACTCGGGGCGTTCGAGAACGGGTCGGTGACAGCCAGGGCGACGCCCGCGGCTGCCACCAGCGCCACTGCCGCACCGCCCGCGATGAACCAGCGCCGGCGCCGGCGCCGGTCTGGGGGCGGCGCCGGACTAGCTGGGGGGGCACCAGCACCGAAGGCTTGCGTGCCCACGGCCGGCGTGTCAGTTGTGTTCGGTTGAGTGCTAGTCATTCGCTAGTGGACCTCCGTTGGCCATGCCCGAGTGGCCGCTGTGCCCGGGAACGCTTGCTCATTTCGCTGGCCCGTAGACAGGTTTTACAGGACGGGCGGTTACACGGCGGTGACAGCCGTTTTGACCGCCTTATGACCCTCCCGTCGCGTTGGGGACGGGCTGAGTTGATGGCACTTACCTTAAGCAGAGCCACTTTGTCGACCGCGCAGTGGTCCGGTGCTGTGGGGCGGAGATGAAACGAGCGCATGCTGCTCATGGGTTTTCGTCGGTCGAGCTGTACGGGAGACCGTTCGGGATCAGGTTTTGACATATATGACGAGCGGCCTCGAACTGGGGGGTATTGGGGTTCATGCCCTGCGGCAAGTTGAAGATCCCGGGCCGAGAAATCGGGGTCCGGGAAGCCGTTGATACCGTGCGCCCGCATGCAGGCAGAGGCCTTCACGTAGTCGGCCTGCTGCGCCGTAGTGAAATGCTGGGCGGTAGGCCTGCCTGGCAGCAGGTGCTGGCACGCCGCTTGCGCCCTCTTGAAGTCTGGGTTGCCGGAGATGCTGGGGGTGATGGCGAGGCTCACACTGTTGCCAGAGATGGTCGGGTTGGGGAAGTTAGGCACGCCGTGCGCCCGCATGCAGGCGGAGAACATGAGTATTCTCGTCCCGGCCTTAGTGGGGTTCGCGGCCCCGCCGGCCGAGGCCCCGGCGCCCGACGGTCCAGAATTGGCGGTGGACGTGGTGGTCGTCTTGCCGAGGTGAGCAACCGCGTTGGCCGAGCTAGAGCCACCGGAGCCACCGCCGCCGCACGCCGTGGCGACGAACGCCACGACCGCGAACGCCACGACGGCGAGCCCAGCCGTCCGCGCCCGTGGATGGCATCGAATGAGTTCAGCGCGGCGAGAATTGGTCATGGGAGCATTGTCCTTGGTCTTCGATGAGGAAGGAATTGGGGAACACCCGGACGCGACCCCGAGAAAACTCTTCACTCCTCGGCAATTTCCTGAGAATGTTACTGAGTATATACCCGGCAGGTATAGCAGTCTGAACGCTTGGAGAAACGGTCTGGCCGTTCATTTAGCTCGCCGCCCAGGGCCTCACGACTTGCTTTCGCCGCCGTGGGTGGCGAACTTGCTGCCACCGCCGAGGGTCTTGCCGATGATGCCCTGGCACGCGTTCTGGGCCGCCTGGAACTGGGCGCTCTGAGGATTGAGGTCACTGCCTTGGCCGGCACGAATCCGGATCGCGATGCCACCTCCGGGCGCGGACTGGGGGTCAGGGAAGTCGCTGATGCCGTGGGCACGCATGCACTGCGAGAACTTGAGCGCCTGCGACAGCGCTTCTGCCTGTTGCGCCGCCGTGGGTTGGCCGCCGTTCGGCATGAAGTGCCGGCAGTCCTTGTTGGCGGCCTGGAAACTAGCCGAACCGGGGTTTATGCCCGACCCTGAAATGACGCCCTGCCCGTTGGGGTCGGGGAAGTTCGCCACGCCGTGCGAACGCATGCACTGCGCGAAAGCGAGCATCTGAGCCTCGCTGCCGCCGCCGATCGAGAATTGTGATTGGCCCCGTCCCGAACCGCCGCCCGGCCCGGGGTTGCCGCCCGAGCCACCGCCCGACCCGGAACCCGACCCGGAGCCGTCACCCGATGTGGAGCCGTTGTTCTGCCCGCCGGCTTGTGTGGTCGTACTCCCGAGGTGAGCCACCCCCTGGTTGGTCGGGCTGCCTCCGCACGCGGCCACGAGAAAGGCTCCGCCTGCTACCAACAGGCTGAAAAGCACGACCCGCCGTGGCTTTGACGCGACCAGTCCCTTGGGCGGTTTGATCATGAGCCTGGTTATAAGCGTGGCGCGGTAACAAGACCGCAACAGGCGCTGTTAATTTGCTGTTACCTGCCATCCGGCACCCTGTCAGCAAAAGGAGGGCCTGTGTTGGCGCCACGATCCTGGCTACGTTTACCTCGGCGGACGGTCCGGCTGCGCCTGACCGCGCTCTATGGGGCCCTGTTCTTGGTTTCCGGAGCTGTCCTGCTGGCGATCACGTACGGACTGGTGGTCGGCCGGCCGCAAGTTACGGCTTTCCGCGTTGTCAGCGCCAGCGGCGGGGTAGTAAAGGCCGTGGCCGGGCAGGTCTCAAGAGCCGTCCGCGTCTGCACGGCGTTACAGGTGCCATGCCCGCCGCTCATCAAGGGGTTCCCAGTGGGCGCCGGGAGCGCCGGCGGCGCCGGGGGGGCCGTACAGGGCCCGGTCCTTTTTCGCGCCTCCCTTCCGGCCCATCGCAAATCGTGACCACGCTTCCCACTCCTGGTGAGGCGCACGCCCTCCTTGTGGTCTCCGCCATCGCCCTTGGGATAATGGCCCTCGTCTCCATCGGCCTGGGATGGTTCATGGCCGGCCGGGTGCTCCGCCCGCTGCGGAGTATGACTGCCACCGCCCGCCAAATCTCCGAGGTAAACCTGCACGAACGCCTGGACGTGCGAGGGCCCAATGATGAGCTGAAGGACCTCGGGGACACCATCGACGGGTTGCTCGGCCGGCTCGAAACCGCCTTCGAGGCCCAGCGCCGGTTCGTCGCCAACGCTTCCCATGAGCTGCGCACGCCCCTGGCCATGATGCGGACCTCTGTCGACGTGGCCTTGGGCAAGCCTCAGGCGCCACCTGAGGTTAAGGTCCTGGCCAGCAAGCTCGGGGAGGGGCTCGAGCAGGCGGACAAGCTCCTCGAGGGCCTCTTGGTACTGGCGCGGGCACAACGAGGGTCGCTCGGCGAGATCGCAGAAGTCTCGTTGCCAGATTCTGGTGTTCGCCGCCCTGGTCGCCGAACAGGAGGAGATTTCCTCTCGGCATCTCACCGTCCTCGACGGGACCGTCGCCTGCCATGTTTTGGGCAACGAGACCCTCCTGGCCCGGCTCGTCGCCAACGTGGTGAGCAACGCCGTCCGGCACAACGTCGACCACGGCATGGTCGTCATCACCAACGCCATGCGCGAGGGCGTGGCCTTCCTCGTGATAGACAACGGGGGCCCGGTCCTCGACGAGCAAGCGGTGCAGGAGCTGGCGCGGCCGTTCCACCGGCTGGGCCGGACCGGGTCGCGGACAACAACGGCGCTGGCCTCGGGCTCTCGATCGTGAGGGCCATCGCCACCGCCCATGGCGGCACCCTTCACTTGCACGCCCGGCCGGAGGGGGGCCTCCGGGTGGTGATCGAGCTACCGGTGACGGTGCGAGTATGAGGGTCCTGGTCGTCGAAGACGTCCGCCGCCTCGCCGACGACATAACCGAAGGGCTGCGCGACCAAGGCATCGCCGCGGACGTGGCCTACGACGGCCTGGAAGCGGTGAACAAGCTCGACCTCACCCTGTATGACGTCGTCATCCTGGACCGGGACTTGCCCGGCCTGCACGGCGACCTGATCTGCCAGATGATCACCGAGAGTGACCGGCCCGTCATGGTCCTAATGCTCACCGCTTCCGGCACCCCCGGCGAGCGGGTCTCGGGCCTGAAGCTCGGGGCTGACGACTATCTCAGCAAGCCGTTCCATTTTCCCGAGCTGGTGCTGAGGGTACGCGCTCTGGCCCGGCGCCAGCCGGCGGCGCAACCTCGGGTGCTGCGGACGGCGGGGATCGAGCTCGACCCGTTGCGCCGGACGGTCAGTCGCGACGGGAAGCAAATCGAGCTCTCGGTGAAGGAGCTGGCCGTCCTGGAAGCGCTCATGAAAGCGAGCCCGGCCTTCCTCTCCGCCGAGGACTTGCTCGAACAGGTTTGGGATGAGAACGCCGACCCTTTCACCAAGACGGTCCAGGTGACCATCGGCCGTCTCCGGCGCAAATTGGGCGAGCCGCAGATCATCGAGACCCTGACGGGCGCCGGCTACCGGGTTGGTTGAGGTGGCCGGATCCTCCGGGAAGTTGGGCGCGCCGTTGGCCCGCATGCACCAGACCCCGCATGCACTAGACCCCGCATGCACCAGACGAGCTGCATGCCCTCGGCCAGAAATGTGGGCGACTCAGCCTCGATCTGCGATGGGGCCGGCCGGGGCCAACGACGAGCTCTCTCGCTGAGCCCGCCGGCCTTGTGGCCTTGGGCGCCGCCCCGGATTTCGGTGCATATTCCTCGTCTGGGCGCGCCAGCGTCTCTCCCGCATACTTTGGCGCGCCCAGCTCCCGGCGCCGAACCGGCCGGCTGGTACGAAAACACTCGAACGTCGCCCATGTTGGCGGACGGCGGCGACAGGACGGCGACTGGCGCAATACTCCCAGTACCGTGAAGTAGGCGACAAAGTTGCAAAATGGCTGGTAGCGGCCTCTAACAAATCCCGCATCGTCACCGCGCAGCCTCATACGCTTGTGGGCAACGAACGACACTGGGCAAAGGCGCGGACGACGAGCCCCGGTTTCTGCCTGTTTCTTGGCCCGGTGCTTGAACTGGAAACAAAACCGCCGTGCGAAGGACGAGATGTTGGGATCCAATCCCTCAGATGGCCGTGAGGCCATTCCTGGTGGGAGCAGCTCAGGAGTTTGTCAGCCGGGGGAAGGACAAAGGAAAATGTCCCGAAAGAGAACCGAATGGACCAGTCCAAGGCAAGGCCTTCAGTGACTCTCAGCGCAATGCGGGGAGCGGAGGAGGAGTCGAGCGACAGCGCGAAATCGGGCTCCTAAACGCGCCGGCTATAGCAACCACGTAAAAGCCCGTCCCGCATTGGCGAGGACGCCGAACCTTCAGTGAGGCATCATGAGTATTGTCCCCTGGCGGCTGAACGTCACAGCGACAAGCGGTACGGGTTCTAACTCCAGCCAGCAGACCTACACCTTTGCCGCAGTGCCGCAAGGCAACCAAGGTAATGTTTCTGTGTCCGTCCCCGGAAGCGCGGCTGGCGTGCGATGGAATATCTACGTTTCAGGGACTTTGGTGGGATCGACCGAAGGGAATGCGCCTTTCGGCCCGATTTACCTAGGGGCAGCTGATGTTGTAACTATCCAAGGCTCACCGCCGCCTGGTAGTGGTTCCGGCGATGCGGCGTTGGTGGGCGCCACTGGTTCGCTTAGCGATGACATGACGCCAGGCTCTCCAATCGCTGGTGGCGGCATTGGCCAGACGCTGACCCTGCTCGGCACGATCCCCGCCGGCGGTACCTCCACGACCGTCGTCCCGACCCCAACAGCGACTTCGCTTCTGGTGTCGTCGGCGGTCGAGCTGAGCAATGTGACTGTGAAAGGTACGACTTCACAGGTCCAGCTAGTAACCGGTGCTGTCATCCCCACCATTGGCATGGGCGTTCCCAACATGTATGTTTTCATGCTCCCCGGCGGCGGCCTCGACTCTTCGTTCGCGGTTTCCACGTCCCCCGCGGCCGGGCAGCCCGCTTATGTCTGGCAGAGCACGGCTCAGACGGTACTGGGCGCGTTCATTACTGGACCCATCACGGCGGCGGGTCAAGTCAATGTGGCCGTGACCGACTTCCTCGGGAGTGGTACCAGTGTCGACGTCGTCCCGCAACTCGGGGAGCCACTTGCACCAACATCTGTCTCCAACGGCATCGCTATCAGCGCCGGAGAGGGCCCCTACAACCTCGTTGGGCCTGGCACTTTCAACCTGCTCTATCTCAAGGTCCTTGCGTACAGCGTCACGACACCGGGAGCCATAACAATAGGTGTTTACAACAGTTCCGGCTTCGGGTTGATCAGTCACCTAGGTGGCTGGTGTCTTTCTCGGGTCCCACTCCGGGCCGGTCGCATCTTTGAGCCAGCGAGCTCGGGTTCGCCAGTAACGGCCTGAGAATTTGGCTGGGACCACGACGAGGGAGCCATTTTTGGAGCGCTCACCCCTGGGGGAGCGCAACGGGGGGAAGTAGCCGATGGGCTTAGAAGTTCGCGGCCTTCCTTGGCGGTGCGCGAGAATTACAGACGTGTACTTCCCCCATCCCCGCCCCGGTGAGCTATGAGCCTCGGCCTCGCTGAACGCCAGGGCAACCTGCTTGACGACCTGGACCGCTTCTGCGACGAAGCGCTAGGCGAGGGTTCTATCTACTCGGTGCTGCACCGCGAGCGCGACAAGCTCTTCCCAGACGAGTTCTTCGCCGACTTGTTCTCCGACAAAGGACGGCGTTCTGTGCCCCCTTCGGTGGTGGCGGTCGTGATGGTCCTCCAGCGCCTGGCTGGCTTATCTGACCGGGAAGCGGTCGAACACTACGCCTTCGACGCCCGCTGGCGTTACGCGGCCGGCGTGGGGGGTTACGGCACGGGCGGCTGGGGGAGCTTTGCCCACACGGTGCTGGTCGACATGCGGGCCCGGTTGGAGGGCTCAAAACAGCCCCGCCGTATCTTCGAGGTGACCGTGGAGGCGGCCAAAGCCGCCGGCCTCGTCGGGGAGCGACGGGTGCTCGACTCCACGCCCCTGTACGACGCTGTGGCCACCATGGACACCATCACCCTTGTGCGCTCGGCCATGCGGGGGTTGCTAAAAGCCGTCGACGCCGGGCTCGAGGCCGAGCTACGGGCGGTCATCAAAAGCGGCGACGACTATGCCAGCTCGGCCAAGCCCCAGGTCGACTGGGACGACCACGCCGCCCGGGACGAGCTGCATCTCCAGCCGGGCCCGGGACGCTCACGCCTGCCTGGCCCTCCTCGAAGGCCGCCCGCTCGGCCCTGAGGTTGCAGCGGCAGCGGAACTCTTGGCCGGCGTGCTCGGCCAGGACCTCGAAGCTACCGACGACGGCGGTTTCCGCATCGCCCGCAAAGTGGCCAATGACCGCGTCATCTCCACCGTCGACCCTGAGGCCCGGCACGGCCACAAGACCTCGGCCCGAGGCTTTGACGGTTACAAGGGCCATATCGCGCTCGACCCCGACAGCGAGATAATCACCGCCACCGAGGTCAGTGCCGGCAACGAGGGCGACGCGGCCGCCGCCCCCGACCTCGTAGCAGACCTCGTAGGTGAGGCGGCCAAGCGCCCTCCCCATGACAGCAAGGGCCAGCCAGCGCCGGCTGGCAAACGCTCTGATGGTGGCGCCAGGAGCAAAAGAGCCAATAAAAAAGCCAATAAACCAGCGGCCCACGCCGCCCGGGTAGCGGTCCGTGGCGCCCGGCGGGCAGCCAAGCTCGCCGCCCGCAAGGCCAAAGGACAAGATGCCCACGTAAATAGCACAGCCCCCGCCGTTTACGGCGACGCCGCTTATGGGGCGGGTGGGCTGTTGGCTTATCTCGACCAAAATGGCATCGACGCCCGGGTGAAGACGGCTCCTCCGTCGGCCCCGGGAGGGCTTTTCGCCAAAGACCGCTTCGTCGTCGACTTAGAGGCAGGCACGGTCACGTGCCCGGCTGGCAACACCGTCGTCATATCTGTTTGGCCGAGCGGGGCGGGTGCCGCCCATTTCGGGCCGGCCTGCGCGGCCTGCCCGCTGCGGGAAGCTTGCACCACGGCCAAAGACGGGCGGACCATTACCATTTCTGCTCACGAAGAGCTCATCCAGGCTCAGCGGGAGCGCTGCGCCGACCCCGCTTTCGCCGCCGACTACCGCGCCACCCGGCCCAAAGTCGAGCGAAAACTCGCCCACCTGGTCAGGCGGCGCCACGGGGGCAGGAGGGCCCGAGTGCGAGGCAAGTGCAAAGTCAGTGCTGATTTCAACTTGTTAGCCGCGGCCCAGAACCTGGCCCGCCTGGTCGCGCTCGGGCTTCGTTCTACAGCCAATAGCTGGGCGGCTACAGGCATCGCCTAACAGCGAGAAACCGCCGCCGCCGCACCCAAATCGGGCGCGTTCGACCCCCAACTACCGCACACCCTCCTCAAAGGGGGGTGTTTGGTGCCGAAGGAGCTGCAGGCTCGGTCACGCCAGACGGAGGGACTGGATGCTCATCTGTGCTTACAGTGGTGTCATTTGACACCGGCCACCTAGACCAAGCCTGGTTAGGGGCTGACGGCGCCTCCCTGGAGTGGAGCGTACTCAAAAACGGTGGCGTACCCTATGAGCAAGGCACGTCAAACTACGGGTTGGGGATTTGGTCTGACTTCGGGGGCACCAACTTTGCTGGCAGCGTCACTTACCTTGCGGTCTACGAGACATAGACGTAGCGGGCGCATTTCGGCCGACCTCTTCAGCGCCTCCCCCTGGCCCCAAACTAACTAGTCACACCTCGCCAAAATGTAACTTCGCTTGGCCTCGGCCGCTTGGTGGTCGGCCCGGTCGGCGTCGCTCACGCTCCAACTCCCAGTCGCGTAGTTGGCACCATCTGCTTGACCCTCTCGCTCTCCAGCGCACTTTTTGATTGAAACGCAACGAGATCGGTGCCGCGCACCGAGAAACGGCGGTCGCTAACCGAGCAGGGAGCGGCGTTGCCCGTCATCTGCCCGGCGGGGCGTAGCCTGTGACTGTGGAGGGCACTCGCATTGCCTTGGTGTGACGACTGCAGCAAGTTCTGGAACGCGCCGGAAATGGGAGCTGGAGGGACTTGCCCTTCTTGCCACCGGGCTTTGGCACCAGCCGGGGGAGTCGACGAAACTGGCCAGCCAACCCCTTCCCCCAGCGGGACTACCTCGCTAACCAGGGCCAAGGGGGCGCCATGGCATTTCAAGCTAATGGTCTTCGGAGTGACCGTCTACATGATCTACCGGATCTACTGGCTCATCGAGTGGTTGCCGAAACACATCTGAAGCCCTCAGTGGACTGGCTCCCCGTGCCGGTTGGGCCCACAAGGCGGGGCGGCGCCTCGAGGTGAGCTGCTAGCCTCGGCTGTCGCACCACGCACGGGCGGTGGCGCAGTTTGGTAGCGCACCAGACTGGGGGTCTGGGGGTCGCGGGTTCAAGTCCCGCCCGCCCGACGCACGCACGCTGTTGTCCGAAATCCGCCGGAGAGGAGTGCTACTCCGGCTTAGGGTTCCTTTCTATGAGCCCTGACGAGAAGCGAGCCAAGTTCCGGGAATTGCACGTGAAGGGGTCGCCGCTGATCATGCCGAACCCGGCCGATCAAGGGGAGGCCCGAGTTCTGGCCAGCCTTGGCTTTTCCGCTTTAGCGACTACCAGCGGCGGGTTCGCCGCCACGCTGGGGCGGGCGGACTACGGGGTTTCCAGGGACGAGGCCATCGGTCACGCCGCCGCCATCGCCTCATCGGTCGACGTGCCGGTGTCGGCCGACCTCGAGAATGGCTTCGGCGACCGGCCCGACGAGGTGGCCACGACTGTGCACCGCGCCCTTGAGGTCGGACTGGCTGGCTGCTCCATAGAGGACTTCACTACTAAGTCAGATCCCGCCCTATACGGGCTCGACGAGGCCAAGGAGCGTGTGGTAGCTGCGGCCGAGACCGCCCACGGCGGGCGTGGTCCCGGTTTGGTGCTAACGGCTCGGGCCGAGAACTATTTGCGCGGCCGCCCGGACCTGGCCGACACCATCACCCGCCTGCAAGCCTTCCAGGAGGCGGGCGCCGACGTCTTGTACGCGCCTGGCTTGTCTGACCTGGCCGAGATAAGCGAGCTCGTCTCCGCCGTGGACCTGCCCGTGAACGTGCTACTCGTGCCGGGTGGGCCCAGCGTCGCGGAACTGGCCGGGGCAGGCGTCGCCCGTATCTCTGTGGGCAGCGCCTTCCATAGCGTGGCGCTCGGAGCCCTGGCCCGAGCCGGCCGCCAGCTGCTGGAGGACGGCTCTTGCGCCTGGATGGACTTGGCGGCCGAGGGTAGAAAAGCGGCCGCCGCGGCCTTCAGCTAGCCGGCCACCTGGTCGCGCCGCTCTTCGCCGAAATTGGGACTGCTCCAGGGACGGCCCCCCCTGGGTTGAGCGATCTGTCACAGGCGGCGCCGCTACATCGTCTCAGAGGTAATGAGACGGAGGCGGCAACCATGAAGGTTTTCGTAGCGGGCGCTACTGGCGTCCTCGGCCGGCCGTTAGTTCTTCTGTTGGTAGCTCGAGGCGACGAGGTGGTCGGGATGACGAGGACGGCGTCGAAGCAGGACCTGGTACGCAGCCTCGGAGCGCGCCCAGTGGTGGCCGACGCCCTCGACCCCGACGCCGTCGCCCAGGCGGTGGCCTCGGCCGAGCCCGAAGTGATCGTGCATGAGCTCACGGCGCTGTCGGGGAAGGTGACCATGCGGGACATGCGCCACCCCGATCGGTCCTCGGTGGCCATAATGACCAACCGGCTGCGCACCGAAGCAACGGACCATCTTTTGGCCGCCGGCCGTGCCGTCGGGGCACGCCGGTTCGTCGCCCAGAGCTTCGGCGCTTTTCGCTGGGCCCGTACGGGCGGTCCGGTGCAGACCGAGGCCGATCCCCTCGATCCCGACCCGCCAGGGGCGCTTCGGGCCCCGCTGGTGGGCATCTTGTACGTGGAGCGGGCAGTGACAACGATCGAGTGGGGCCAGGGGCTCGTGTTGCGCTACGGCGGTTTCTACGGTCCCGGGACCACAATCAGCCGGGCTCCCGATGCGGTGATGGCCGAGGCCGTCCGCAAGCGTCGGTTTCCAATCATCGGCGACGGCGGTGGCGTCTGGTCGCACGTCCACATCGACGACGCTGCCGCCGCGACCGTCGCCGCCGTCGACCTCGGCCAGCCGGGTACATACAACGTCGTCGACGACGAGCCCGCTCCAGTACGGGAATGGCTGCCCGCGCTGGCGAGCGCGCTGGGGGCCAAACCGCCGTGGCACGTCCCCCGCTGGCTGGGGCGACTGGCGGCCGGCGAGCCGGCGACGCTCATGATGACCGAGGCCCGGGGCGCCTCGAACGCGAAAGCCAAGCGCGAACTGGGCTGGGAGCCGCGCTACACGAGTTGGCGGGTGGGCTTCACGCAGGGGCTCGGCTGAGCGATGGCCGAGGAAGAGTTCGAGGAGCTTCGCCCGTCGGCGTTCGCCATCGCCTACCGGATGCTCGGCAGCGTGAGCGAGGCCGAGGACGTGGTGCAGGAGGCGTTCGTCCGCCTGCACCGAGTGCGCCAGGGCGGCGAGCGGATCGAGTCGCCGCGCGCGTATTTGTCGACGGTGGTCTCGCGGCTCTCGCTCGACCAGCTCCGCTCGGCACGCGCCCGGCGTGAGACCTACGTGGGCGAATGGCTGCCTGAGCCGCTCCTGGCCAGCGCCAACGATGACCCAGCCCGAAGGGCGGAGATGGCGGACTCGCTGTCGCTCGCCTTCCTCGTCTTGCTCGAGAGCCTGTCGCCGGAGCAGCGCGCCGCGTTCCTACTGCACGAGGTGTTCGACGAACCCTACGACCGGGTTGCGGAGATTGTCGGCACCAGCGAACAGAACGCCCGCCAGCTGGTCGCGAGAGCCCGCCGCCACGTGGCGGCGCGGCGCCCCCGGTTCGAGGCGTCGCGCCAGCAGCGCGAGCAGCTGGCGGCTCGTTTCTTTGCCGCCGCCCAGAATGGCGACCTCGAAGCCCTGGAACAGTTGCTCGCCTACGACGTGGTACTCCACGGCGACGGCGGCGGCAAAGCGCCCGCCATCGCACACGCGATCCACGGCCGCGCCAGGGTAGCGCGGACGCTCATCGCCGGCCTGCGCAACGCCGCCCGCATCGGCGGCTTCACAATTCGCCCCGAGGAGATTAACGGCCAACCGGGTGCGCTCTTGCTCGACGGCGAGGGCAGGCTGGCCGGCGTAATGGTCCTGGAAATGGCCGATAGCCAGATCCAGACTGTGAGCGCGATCGTCAACCCCGACAAGCTGCGCCACCTCGGGCCGGTGGCCGACCTGGGGGCGCTGCTGCACCGCCGGAGCTAGGCCATCTCAGGCCGGAACGACGTAGGGGAAGTTGCCGCCTCCCTGGTCCTTGGTCACGGCCGGCTTGAGCCCGGAGGGCACTGCGGTATTCGTGACAAGGGACAGCATGGCTTCGGGCGCGCTGCCGGCCTGGGCCGGCCGTTGCGGGCGGCGAACCCGTAGGTCGCAGGCGTCCCTACGACGTAGGACAACACGTCGGGGAACAGGTCCCGGCCACGGTCTGGCCACAACCCTCAGGGTCGTCGGAGGTCCCGGCGGCCGCTACGACGGCAGCGACCTGGGCGCGATGTACTTAGCTGCGGCCCCGACGTCCTCGGAGGGATGGCGGGTGTTGGCGGGGTCGGGAAAGTCGGTGTCGTTCGGCCAAAAGATGGGCCACATCATCAGGTGGCCGGCGCGGTTGACCTGCCGCCACCCACCGGCGCCGGTGGCGAATCTGGTCGCGCACCACACACCGGTGCGGGCGCCGGGCCGCAGTTGCGGGTGCTGATGGGAGACCTCCAGGACGATCGATTCGACGGTGGAACCGGCAAAGCTGTTCTGGGCCTTCTCGGGCCGCCAGCCGGAGAGGTCCGCTGCGGTCCCATTGGCAATTGCTCCGTTGAAGATGGCCAACAGCGACAGGTCGATGTAAAACGAGTCGGCAATACGCCCGGCCCAGAGCCTGGTCCCATTTGCGCTGGCCGTCGCGCCTGTTCGGCCCTCGAGCACCAGGTCGCCGGTCGTGGAGTCCATCCGCGCCTGTTCGCCGGTCAAAATGTGCAGCCGCAGAGCCTGCCTCCCGGCGGCGCCTGGTTCGGCGAACGCCACCCGGTAGGTCAGCGTCTCGAAGTCGGCCCCGTCGAAGTGCACCTTGATCTCGTAGCGTGCGTCGGGGTTGGAACCCCGGTTCCGAATGGAGCCCGTTGACGTTGGAGTTGACGTCCATGATCAGCACCGTGCTGGCCTCGCCGGGAAAGACGTACAGGTCATCTATGTACAGCTGGCCAGTCTTGGCTGCCAGCGGGTGTCGAGGTGATGGGACATGCGGACATTCCTTTCGTCGGGTGGGACGGGCTCCCAACAGCGCCGGCCTCAGAAATCCGCCGCCAAAAGGAGGCTTCCGTTCCTCCCTTTGCCACGCCGTATGGCACTGCTCGTGCCAGCCTGGCGTCTATTCGCGTGGTTCGCCCCCGGAGAAAACCCGGGTTTGCCTGATATCCAAGACCTGCATCCGGTTGGGCACCTGGGCCTAACCTCTCTAAGTTGGAGGAAGCCTGTGGCAACCGTTAGCGTGCGCTACTTCGTCAACGACATTGACGAAGCCATCGAGTTCTACACCCACCTGCTCGGCTTCCGGGAGGAGATGCACCCGGGCCCGAGCTTCGCCATGCTCTCACGGGGCGACTTGCGGTTGGTGCTGAGCGTGCCGGGCGGGGGCCCGGAGGAGGCCAGGCCATGCCGGACGGGACTTTGCCCACCCCGGGGGGCTGGAACCGGTTCAGCCTGGAGGTCGAGGATCTGCCCGGCCTGGTAAACCGGCTGCGACAACAGGGCGCTCATTTTCGCAATGACATCGTGGTTGGCGTCGGGGGTAAGCAGATCCTGGTCGACGACCCATCGGGTAACCCGGTCGAACTGTTCGAGCCGACCATTGCGGAGGCCAGGCTGGCGAGCCCGTCTGCGTAACGGGACAAACGGCTTACCCCGCGGGCCTCCACGGCACCGCCGTCCTCGGCCTGCGCCTCGACCAGTCGCTGGCGAAGAGCACTTCACCCTCCCGGGAGGCACTTTTGGGGCAGGGGAGCGGGCGGAGTCGGCGCTGGTGAGGCAGACTCGTAACGAGGTCGGCCTCACCGTCCGTCCGTTAGCGAAGCTGGCCGTCGTCGTGTACGCACGTGGTGAGAGAAACGTCCTCCACACGTACTTCTCGTGCGAAGTCGTAGGCGGTCCCGCTAGTGCCGGAGCTGGCGCGGAGTACCGTCGTGAGCGCCAAACCGCCCGCCGCTCATGGTCTCCGACGTGGTTTCACCCAGGGTCGCTGCCAGCTAACCTCGAGCCCTCCAGGCTGGCCCGGGAAGCTGCCGCGGTAGTTGGAGGCGCCTCTGCCAGACCGGGCCGAACGCTTCTGTGAACTCCAAGACGAGTAGTAGAGCAAACGGAGGCCCCGCGTAAACGGGTGGGGCCGGTTCCGCCTATCGTAGGAGCGGACGCGCTTGAGAGTGGAGGGGGGTCACATGAGCGATGTCGCGGGGACCAGGGTGCGCCGGTTCGCCCGGGCCGCCCACCCTAAGGGTTTTCAAGCCCGCGGCGCCTTTGACGCAGTAAGGCTCGGCTTGGTGGCCGCCGCAAGTGCAGTTTTTTCAATGCCGATATGGCTCGCGCCCGCAACCAGCCGCGGCCATCGTGGCGCGTGGCTTGGCCCGCTCTGACAGTAGGACCCTTATTTCATACGAACTGCCCGCTTCGTGGCAGGTCCAAAACGAGCACTACTTGGAAAAGATCGGGTTCATATCGGCTCCCTACCCGGCTTATATTTCGATTGGAGGCGCCGAGCCTCCGGAATTAGACGGTGTGGCCAACCCTCCGAACAATTACGCCTTCTCCGAAACGCCAAGCCCCTGGTTCATGGCCTCGGTAATAACCGGCCCCGCAGCGGCGCCGCCACCCGCCGACGCTTACCGACTCGCTCCGGACGACGAAGTCAGAGTTCAGGAGCAACAGTCAGGGCTAGTCCCGGCAGTAACGAGCGTCACCCGCGTCGTAGATGTCAGCTTCGGAGGCCTTAAGGGTTCCGAAGACCGTTCGGAGATCGTGGTGCCCGGCGCCGGGGCCATCGAACTCAACGGCGTCGTTTACGCAAAAGGCAAAACGGTGTGGCTCCTCATGGTCGGTTGCTCCGTGACCTGTTACAACGCCAATGCCGTAGCGGTCGCCAAGGTTATCGACAGCGTGAAGGTGACCGCGACGTGAGGAACCGTCAGCTCTGGGGCGAATGTTTGCTCTTGGGGCGAATAATCGTCTTTGGGTCGAAAAACATAGTGATAACGACAGTTATTCGCCCCAGTCCCGGCCGCCAGTATCCAGCCCTCTATCTCGGCGCCAGTACCCAGCCCTCTATCTCGGCGCCAGTATCCAGCCCTCGAGCTCGGTGCCCAAAGGTTCATTCGATGCCGAAGCTGTTGACTTTCTCAGGGTAAATGCGAATGAACGGCTCGCCAAACCCGGGGCCCAGGCTGGCCCCACCGCTGGCCACCGCTTCGGCCCGACCGCGGATCTCCAGCATTCGAGGCCGCCACGGGTCGATCGACGCGAGGTCGTCCACGACGATCGCGGCCCACGGGTTGGCCTGAACGTCCCTGTACTTCTTTGTGGTGGCCATGCGCAGGCCGCCGACGTCGACGGTGCCCAGTTCGGTGTTATACCGGAACGAGGTTGGCACTACATGCGGCCTGCCGCCGGCACCCGCGGTAGCGATCCGGCCCAACCGCTGGGTAGCCAGGTATTCGATCTGCGCCCGAGTCAATGTCGCCATGTCGGTATAAACCCCCTCGAACGTCCCTCTAGTCCCGCCGGGCCGAGCTGGTCCTGGGTTACCGAGGTTCGGTCGTAGCCGGTGGGCGCCACGGAAAGCGGGCCAGGAGCTGCCAAGTGGAACCGCCGTCGGTCGTGGCAATAAGGGCCAGCGTGACTGGCTCGGCGACGCCCTTGGCTACTGCCGGCGTACCCGCCACCGGCCCGAGGACGAACCCGTGATGGGCATCAGGGAAGGAGAACGAGGGCGCAAGGTCGGGCACCGAGCTCAGGTAAGGCGGCGCGATCGCGCCGCAGCGCGGAGGGTTGGGAGCTATGCCGGGCGCTCCGGCCCAGCTGCTGCCCCCGTTGGAGGTAAAAGCCAGGCCGAAGCCGCTGGTACAAGCGGGGCCGTAGTCCTCCCAGAGGTCAACGGCATTACCGGGAGCAGGGAGGGCGAGGGCGGCGACCGGTTCGGTCAAGATCCCGGCGGGCGTCTGGACGGCCCCGAGCGTCCCTACTGGAGTCCCGTCCGAGGGCCTTAGAGAGGGGACTGAAAAGGGGCGGCCGGGAGCCGGGTGGACGCTGGTACTCCAGGTCCGGCCGCCGTCACTCGTAGCGGCGATACCACCGACGGTAGCCATGTTCTCCATCCAGTTCAGGCCCAGCCAGGCATTCGAAGAGCCAAGGCAAGCGAGCGAGCCGGGAGATGGGTTGACGGTGGCCACCTCTGACCAGCGGAGACCGCCGTCATCAGTCCTTCCGACCACGGCCGGTGCTTCGTCTGGCCGGCGCCACACCGCCCAGCCCGTTTGCGCGGTGCCGAAGCAGAGCCCGGTCATCGTCCCGGGCGAAGGGGGGACGCTCCCGCAGCCCAGCGCGTCCGGGTCGGGGACAGGCAGGAGACGCCAGCGGCGACCCCCGTTGTACGTGGCCAGCGCACGCGTCCCACCCGGTTGACCGCAGATCACGCCCAGTCCGAAGCCAGCGCTCACTAGTTGCACACTGCTGAAGGCCCCGAGGCCAGTTTCGGGCTGCGCCGACCAATGCTCGCCACCGTCGGAGGTGGTGAACAACTGATCAGGCGTGAGCGCCCAGCCGTGCTCGGGGCCCGCGAAGGAAAGCTGCTCCACCGGCTCCGCGGTGGCCAGTTGCGCGGTCCAGGTCTTCCCTCCGTCGGTCGTCGCCGCTATCCCGTCCGCGCCTCCGACCCAACCGTCCCTGGAGGTGGCAAAGGTGACCGTGGAAAAGGGGACCTCAGTGGTGACGTTGCCGAGGAACGCCGGCGCCGGGAACTCCACGGCCGTCCACGATTGGCCCCCATCGGGGGTCCGCATCCCGGTGTCGCCGGTGCTGGCCAGCCCCAGACCGAGCCCGCCAGAGAAACCGACTCCACTGGCGGGCGAAGCAAAGCTCGCCTCTACCATGTCAGGGAGGCTGAGGGCCGAACGTCGCAGCCCCCACCTGCGGCCAGCATCAGTCGTCACGTACAGGCCCGCCGGGGCTGGCAGCTCCCAGACGAGGGGGGTGCTGGCCCAGAAACCCGCCGGCCGGGTCAGGGAACCCGTCTCGAGATGTGACGCGGGCGACCACGACGCGCCGCTGTCGGACGTGCGGTACACGAGCACTTCGCCCGGCCGGACCGTCACCGCCGCCACGCCTCGGCCGTGTTGAAAAAAGCGCACGGCCATGACCTCGGCCCCGCTCCGCGCTACGCCCGGGTACCGCCATGCTTCAGCGGCCGTCCAGCCGCCCGGTGGAGCCGGCAACTCGACCGGTCCCCAGTCCCGCCCGCCGTCGCTGCTGCGCCAGAGACCCGGCTTTGTCGCCGGACAGCCAGCGTCCGCCAGGAGTACCAGACTGTCCGACACGGCAGTGATGTTGAACGGGTCAGGAACGCTGCATCCGGTGGCGGGTGCGGAGGAGGCGGAGGCGGAGGCGGAGGAGAAAGTGCTTCCCTGCCAAGGCAGCCCGATGGCCGGTGCCGCCAATCCCGACCGCCATTGGTCGTAGCCCACAAGTAGCCCTGGCGCTGCTGTTCGAAGCCAGTCGTGACCGGAGCGTCCACCCCGAAACCAAAGCCGTGGTTGGCGTCGGCGAAGGCGAACTCGTCGAAACCGGGCGTCCCGTAGAACAGCCCCCCCGGCAACGAGGTCCCCTGGCTCCACGTGGCCCCGCCGTCCGTCGTCTGCCAGGTGGTAGTGACGCCGGGCTGCGCCGGCCACTCGTGCTCCGTCTCCGCCCACGCATCTTCGCGGTTGAGGAAGAACGCCCCTGTCACCTGCAGCGAAGTCTGGGTGAGCGCCCAGGTCGGTAGCTCCGCTCGCCACGTGGCGCCCCCATCTGTACTCCGCAAGATTCTGCGACCCGTCGTAATCCCAGACCACGCCGCCCGGGAAGGCCAGCAGCGCCGGTGCACCCGAGCCTAAGGCTGAGGCCGACGCCGTCGGCGGGGCCGGCGCAGCTCCAGCCGTCGCCTCGAAGGATTGGAGAACCGGTGCTGCCAACGCTAACGCGACGATGGCTGCCCGCACTGGGGCTGCCCGCACGGACCCGCTCACGTTCCACTAACCCTCGCCGGCGCTCGCCGGTTGCAGTCAAGGAACGAGCGGAGGCCGCATTTTTTGGTTAGGCCCGACGGGGCGCATGACCTTGACTTTCACCTTGGGGGAAGCCGCACGCTGGTACAACGGGGCGAGTGCCCCGACGACGAGGAGCAGTCCAGTGGAGGACATGAGCATCGGGGAGTTCGCCAGGCGTTCACGGCTATCGCCCAAGGCGTTGCGGCTGTACGACGACCTCGGGCTGTTGCCGCCCGACCGAGTGGACAGCTGCAATGGGTACCGCTTCTACGCTGAGAGCCAGCTCGAGCAAGCCCGGCTCATATCGGCCTTGCGCCAGCTGCAGGTCCCTCTGGCCGAGATCGGCGTGATCCTCGGCCTGGGCCGGGCAGAAGCAGCCGAACGCCTGGACCGCTACTGGGCCACCGCCGAGGCCGCTCACTCGGCTCGCCGCCGGCTGGCCGGTTACCTCGTCGACAGCCTGAAAGGAAGGAGTTCGATCATGTACGAAGTCGGCACCAGGGACATCCCGGCCAGGGCGTTGCTGTGCCTCAAGTGCAACGTCGACGGCCAAGCGGGCGCATGGGCCCTCGGCAAAGAGTTCGTTGGGCTGCTAAGAGGCAGTTCCCTGCCGCGCCTAGAGGGTAGGGCCGGGGCCGCCTTCTGCATTTACTGGGGCGAAGTCAATGACGACAGCGACGGGCCCGTGGAGTGGTGCCGCCCTGTCCCTGACGACGCGGCGGACGCCCTCGCGACCAAGGTCCCCCAACTCACCCTGCGCCATGAACCGGCCCACCACGAGGCATTCGTGGACCTGGGGCCGTACGACGAGAACCCGACCGAGTGGCGCCTGGTTTCCGACGCGCTCCACACCTGGGCACAGGACCATGAGGCCCGCCCGAGCGACCTTGGCGTGCGGGTGACTTATCTGGCCCGCCCGCCCATTACCGAGACCAGCCGACCCGACTGCGATTTCGCCGTCCCTTTCTCGTGACCTGAGGACCCTTTCTCATGACCTGAGCAAAGGTACCCGATGGGCCCGGGCGCTGGTTGAGGGCTGTCAGCCGGCCGTCAGCCAGCGCCTGGGCCTTTTCTGGCTGACGGGGGCGGGCGAGCGGGGGAGCGCTCCCCAGAGTTCGTGGCCCAAGGCTTGGGTATAGCAATTACATCTATGGTCGGAGTGGTCGTAATTCAACTGCAAGCCCGCCGCGCCACTGACGGCGCTCGGCACTCTCCGCAGTGCTCGGGAAAGCCACTCCAAGGAGTTGCTCGTCTACAAGGAGACTAAAACCCAATGCAAGTGAGAAAGCCCTTGGCGTACCGCAGGCTCACGCGAACACCGGCGAAGGTAGCTGCCACCGCCCTGGCGGTGACCACAGCTGCCCTCGGCGGAGGGCTGATGGCTACCGCCTTGCCCGCCTACGCAGACGTCACCACCAACGCCTACACGATCGGGGCGCCGTCTGGAGCGGTCAGTGGGGTATCGGCGTCGCCGAGCTCGGTGGGGGTCGGAGCACTGACGAATTTCGCCGTCACTTTTGACCTGCCCGCCGCCCTTTCGGGCCCCAGCGACGACTCGATCACGGTCACGCCTTCGACCGCGCTGGCTTCGACGCCGACCAACGTCGACGTTGTCGGTGGCTCCTGCATCCAGGGCGGCACGGCGGGTGTGGGAGGAGCGGGGACCGCCACCACCACTGGCGTGACAATCGAGCTGTCGAGCCATTGCAGCTTGAGCGCAGGCCAGAAAGTGGAAGTGGACTTTACGGCCGACGCTCCTTCGAGCACCGGCACAATGCATTTCGACGTATCGACGTCGAAGAACGCCACCCCGGCCTCGTCCAGCTCCGTCACCATCGCTACCTCGGGGCCTCAGCTGTCCGCCGGTTCGGTGGAGTTCGGGGCCAACACGACCTACACCATCTCGGATGTCCCTGTGGCCAATGTGAGCGCCGACCAGACCACGCTGAAGCTCACGGTTGGTGTAACGACGGGCACCGAGGCGATTGATTTCTACGGTGGCGCGGCGGGCTACACGGTCACGTACACCCCGTCCGGCGGCAGCGCGACGGCGGCCACTGTTACCAGCGTGGCCTTGAGCTCGGCCAACCACGTCGCCACCTTGACGCTGGCCACCCCAGTGGCAAACGGCGGGATCCTAAACATCACCGCTAAGGGCACCAACCCGGCCCCCAACGGGGGCGGCCAGGCCAACGAAATTACCGTGGCGCCGGGCAACGGGACGTCGGAAAGCTCCAACTCGCTTATGTTCGGCCAATCGGTGACCGGCGTAAGCGTTTCGCCGTCCAGCCGGGTGGCGGGCACGTCGTCTAACTACTTCGTGAGCTTCAAAACCTCAGACGCCATCCCGGCCGGCGGGGATATCTACCTTTCCGAGCCGGCCGGCCAGACCGGCTTTACCGCGGTAACCGGGATAGAAGTGACCGACGCCACCCAGAACTGGCATATCGTCGTCACGGGCGCCGCTCTGGCCAACGGCTCGGCCACGATCCCGGTGTCGCACGCGGTCAACAGCGGGGACGCCCTGACGGTGTTCATCGTCGGCGTGACTAACCCAGCAGCGGGTACGGTGAACGATTTCTCCGTCGCCACCTCGTCCGACGCGGTGGCGGTGGACGCTCCGTCGTACACGATCGGCGCCAGCGCGGGGGTAAACGTGAGCGTCAGCCCCAGCTCGGCCGGTGCCCTCGCCAGCTACGTCATCTCGGACCTGTACGCCAGTGCCGCCATGACGGCTGGCACGAGTGCAATAGGTCTGGCCGCTCCCACCGGGACGACGTTCCCGAGCAACCCGGCCGAGTACTCGGTCCAGGACGCCACCACTCCTTCGGGTTCTGGAACGGTCTCGGCCTCGCCCACGGGCGGTGGTACCAATGACCTAACTTTCAAGGTCCCCGGCAACATCAGCGCCGGCGACCGGCTAACGATCACCATCTTGGACGTGATCAACCCCAGCGCGGCCTCGAGCACCTATACGATCGGGCTGACCGGGAGCGTCAACGGCCCGTCGAGCGCCGCGGCCCTGTTCCCACACGCCCCTGCCACTTACCCCAACGGGGCGATAATCAATTTCTCTGGTAAGGACTATGTCCTCGCCGGTGGGCGCGCTTTCGAGGTCACCTCGTCGAAAATCATGACCGCGGTGCAGAAGGTCGACCACGC
Organism: uncultured Acidimicrobiaceae bacterium; assembly: GCA_963807395.1. Taxonomy (GTDB): domain Bacteria; phylum Actinomycetota; class Acidimicrobiia; order Acidimicrobiales; family Palsa-688; genus Fen-671. The sequence goes on along the minus strand of CAWEBW010000016.1, from coordinate 462,269 downwards.
CACCGTGGTCAAGGCCGCGGCCGGGGCCAAGCCCCCGAGCGGCACAGCCCGACAGGGGACTTTGCTGTTCACTCGCCCGGTCAATGGCGCGGCCACCATTTATGTAGTCGGCACTGATGGCGAGCTGCACGGTTTCGTTAGCCCGAAACAGTTCAAAGACGATGGCTACGACCCCGCCCTGGTCGTCACCGTGCCCAGCCTGAGCGGCCTGAAAGTGGGACGGAGCGCCGGTGCAGTGGGGACGGCTGGCACCGCCTTCGGTACCAGTTCGGACGGCGCCATCGTCGATTCGTCAGGAACTTATTTCGTGTTCGCGGGCGGGCGGGCTTTTCTCCTACCGAGCTCGGGCGAACTCTCCAGCTTGCGAAAGGCTGATAAAGCCGTGGTGCTTTCGGGCAAGGTGACTTCGGCACAAAAAAACGCTGGCATCGCGGGCGGCGTGGAACTGAGCGCCCCGGGACGGGTATATGTGACGTACCAGGGCAAGCTGTACCCGTTCAAGTCGATAGGCCAACTGCGGACAGACGGGTACGGCGGCACCGCCGCCGTGCAGGTCCCGGGCACGGCCGGGCTTCCCGTCGTCGCCAGCTATTCCAGCTCGTAACGAACCCTGGTAGACGGGGAATTCCCCCGGCGGGAGCTCACTTGGTGGGCTCCCGCCCCGGGCTGCATGGAGCCGACGCCATCGGGCTGGGCCAGCTAATTAGCGGTCGAAGTGACCACCGCTAAACCAGACCCTCCCGAAATAGTCGGCACCGCCTTGCAAGCCTGGGGGGCAGAAAAAGTAGCCCCCGCCTATCGGGCTGATGTAATCGACGAGAGGTTCGCCGATTAAGCGCGTTTGCACCGTCTCGAACTGGCGCTGGATGTCCTGCTGGTAACAGGTGAAAATGAGGCCCTGGTTGAGGTTGCCGTTGACATCGAGGCCAAGGTCGTAGTTATAGCCACGGCGCAGTACCCGGCTGTCAGCGGTGCCCGCCGTGCGCGGGTTGGCCAGGCGGATATGGGCGGTCAGGGGGATGATGTTGCCGGCCGGGTCAGCGGCGTAGTCGGGAGTAGCAAACTCGCCGTCGGCGTCCAACGGCGAACCAGTGGCCCGCCGGCGGCCGATCATGTTTTCTTGCTCGTAAAGCGAAACCCGGTCCCAGAATTCGACCAACATGCGGATGATGCGCACCACCTGGTAAGTCCCCCCAGCGGTCCACGCCGGCTCCGGGTGACCTGGCTGTACCCACACGAGCTGGCGCATCTGGCTCTCATCTGAGGTGTCCGGGTTGGCGATCCCGTCCTTGAACCCGAGGAGGTTCCGGGGCGTCCCCGACGGCCGGGGCGGGCTCTTGAACCCGTCCATCCGCCACCGCGGTTGCATCGCACCCCGGGTGTGCTTGGTGATGTCTCGCAAGGCGTGGACCACCGTGTCCGAGTCCCCGGCCACGATCTGAACGCTGAGGTCGCCGTGGGTCAGGGCCGGGTCCAGGTTGTCGTTCGGGAAGCTCTGCATCGTATAGAGCCGGGCCGGTTGCGACGCCTTCAGGCCGAAACGGTCGTCAAAGAGGCTGGCGCCCATCCCGATGACGAAGCCGACGCTACGCGACGGCACCACGGGCCCAGGATGCCGTTGTCGTCTGTAGGCGCCGCCGGCCCGTCGAAAGGTGGCGTGCCGCCGGCGTACAAGATGCGCAGGCGGGCCGTTATGGTCCGTAGCAGGTCGCGCGAGTTCTGAGGGCGACCCGGCGGTCACGTCGAAGGCGACGACCGACGTGGCCTGGGCCGGCTCGCTCAGGACCGCAAGTTGGTGCGGGCCTTCGAACGACTGGAGCTCCGCGCGCTCGGCGGTGACCTTCGAAGCCCCATCGGGGAACGCCGGGCCGTCCGTCCCTCCGGCCCCTGAGCTGGCGGAGGCGGCGGCCCGAGACAGGCCACCGAGGGTGCCAGTGGTGGCGGCCACTGTCCCCGTCAACGCTCCCAACTGGAGCAGGCGCCGGCGGGAGATCTTCGACTCGTCTGGGGTCAAGATTGGTCTCCCGTAGCTGGAAGGACGGGGAGCTCGAGGAGGTCGGGTACAACAGAGAGCCGCTCGAGTAGACCGCCGAGCTCACCGTCGAGGCCCTCGCGCTGAGCCGTCGAAAGTGACTGGAGGGGCGTCCAGGTCCCGTCGGGGTGCTCGAATCCCTTGAAGGCGCCCGCCATCTCTTGCAGCCCCTGGCGGAGAGACGCGACCAAGCCCGGTTCACCTGGTTGGAGCAGGGGCGCAATTGCGGCCAGGGCCAGTTGCGTCCCCTGTACGTTCGCCCAGGCGGTGGCCAGGTTGGTATGGCTGCCCTCGTCGGTCTCGCCTGTCAGCTCGAACTGGAGCGTGTTCTCCAGGATCTCATGTGCCCGCAGGGATAGGTCGTTGGCCGGCGTCAGCATCTGGGGGAACTGTTTCTGGAGCCCGTGGACGGCGGTGTCGAGGGCGGTGGCCACCGGTACGAGCTCGCTGTCCGGTTGGCCGTGCCACAACCCGTACTCCAGGCGCAAGAACCCCTGGAACTTCGGGTCGTTGACCCCACCCACCAGTCCGAGGGGGCGGCCATTGATCTCGTCGTTGAAGTTCCCGAACGTGTCGTAGGCGGCACCCAGACGGGCGTAGTCGAGGTGGGCGGGCAGCCACAACTGGCGCGCCCTAGCCAGGTCGCCGTCGTCAACCGCGGCCTTCAGGGCGTCGGTCGCCCCGGCCAGACGGCCCATCCACACGGCGAGGCTGTTCCGGTACGCGAGGGTGGCCAGTTGGATCTGGTCGGAAGTTACCGGGACGAAGGGGTGCGCCCCGCTCACAGGCGGGCCGCTCACCCGTTCGACCCGGGACGTCAGGTTTGCCCCGGCAAACGACTCGCACTGGAAGGAATAGTCGCCCGGCGGCAAAAGGGCGTCCATCTGGTCTTCTGTCCCGGGGGCCAGCATGTCGATGTCCCCGTACACCAGGGCCTGGTTCGCACCCACGAGGTCGATCTCGTAGATCGTGCTCCGCGACGTGTTCTTGACCGTGAAGACCGTGAGGCCTGATCGGGGCGCCGACCAGCCCGGGGCGCACTTCGTCGTTGAGACGAGGACAGCAGCAGGGTCGTCACCACTGGAGCCCCGGCCAAAGGCCAGGTAGCCCGAAACGGCCAGCGCCGCCGCCACCAGTCCGAGCGCCGCGCCCCGCCACGGCGTCAACCCCGAACGCCGCCGGCGTCGCCGTGGTGGGCTCATACTTTCCCTTTGCTCATGACGGTATTTGTAGCTCATGAGCCTGGCCCCTCGTGTTGCTCGTCAACTTAGCCGTAGCCATCTCGCCGGCACTGGCCCGGTGCGCCCCAGCCGGGCCACGTGCTCCGGCCCCTCGGAACGTACTTAACCGTAGTGGCCGAGCAGCGGGCGGCCTGACCACCCGCTGCTGGCCCAGTCTTAGCGCTAGCGCTGCCGCGGAGCCTACGACGTGTAGGTGTACTCGCCGGCGTCGTTGACGGCTCTGGTTGTCCCGACCCGTACCGTGACCGGGACCTGCAACCCGGCACTGCCGTGGGGGGCGATCGCGGTGCAGGTCGTCGCCGGAGCGGAAAGTGTGGTCGACGCCGAGCAGCTGACCCCGAGCGCCGGCCGGTTGCCGAAGAACACCTTGGTCACGCCGGTGATGGTAGAGAAGTTCATGCCACTTACCGTCACGGTGGTGCCGGCCGGTCCCGAGGTGGGAGAGATCGTCCCTTCGACCGGGTAGCTGGGCTCACCCGTCGATGGGTCGAGGAACAGCGGAGAAGCGAGCTCGGACCGGGTGGCGTTGAAGTTGAACAAGTCGTTGAGGGGATTGGACACATTGGCGAACGACCCGGGGATCTCGCCCAGGTTCCAGTTGTCCTCGATGAAACCCACGATCGACGACTGGGTCGTCTCGACAGTGCTGACGTAGTTCTGCTTGGCCCAGGGCGAGATGACTATCAGCGGGAGCCGAGGCCCAAAGCCGCACCGGCCCTCCTGGTTGTAAAGGGGGATGGTCGTTTGGCCGGCAGGAACGGTCCCGCACGCGTCTTTGCCCGTGAGGCTGTCAGCGGTGGTGTCCGATGGGTTACTGACACCGCTGTAGACGTGGTCGTACCAGCCGTCGGAGTCGTCATAGGTGATGAAGATGGCCGTGCTGTCCCACGTCGGCAGCTGCTCGATGGAGTTGACCTCATTGACGATCCAGTTCTGCTCGTCGATGGGGTCGGACGTGGCCGGGTGACCGGTTTCGTAGACCGGCGCCTTCAAGTAGCTGACGGCGGGGAAGTGGCTGGACGACAGCGTCCCGGCGTGTATGGACGAAACCAGTTGGTTGAACCACGAGACGTCGTAGTTATGGTTCGCCGTATCGAACTCACCCGAGGTGGCGGTGTCCGTCCCGACGACGTTGAGCGAGGTCGGGGCCAAGTGGTGCGGGTTGGCCGTCGAGGCGTAGAACATGAACCCGTCGTAGTGAGCCGAGTAGTCGCTATCGGTCCCATAGGGGTGGGCCCGGTCGTGCCCGTCCCGCCCACGGCCGCCCCCACGTTGTGGGAGGACGTGCACGCGACTTTGTCCGGGTTGTTCAGCGGGTCGTAGTTGCTTGCCGTTGACACTGGTCCGCTGTACGGGGTGGTGGGCGCGAACCCGCCCTGGAACCAGCCCCAGCTCAGGTCCTTGGAGTTGAGCTGGTTGCCGATGTTCTCGCCAGTGAGGGCGGCCGTCGTGCTGGGTGCGCAGTCGTCCCAATAGGGCGAGGCGTCGGAGATCAACGTGTAACCCCCGTTCGGCCCGGCCGAAACGGCGTCACCGTCGGTCAGCGTGCTGCCGCCTACGTGCTGCGGGTCGACGCCACTCGTGTCCCCGGATGTGACGTTCAGGGCGCCCTCGGTCGAAGGGCCGAAAGTCGAACCATAATTGTTGTCGCTCATGGCGAAATGCTGGGCGTAGTTCCACTCGGCGGTGACGGTGTTGCCGTCGTAGTAGTCCAACACCGTCCCGGATACGCACGGCTGGCGCGTTGGGCTCGTACCACCGACGGTCGCCGTCCCGTCGGTCGCGGTGAACATGTCCATTTTCCCGTCGTCGAACGCGTTCTGCTCAGGGGTGTAGCCGTGGTTCTGGTCGCACGTAAGGACGTCGTTCACATTGGTGGGGTCGAGCCGCGCCGGGTTTTGCCCGTTCGCGTTGTCGTTCAGCAAGGTCCCCGCATTGCACGTCAGTACCGTCGCACTGGCGCAGAGGCCGTTCACCGACGGTGTGCCGGGCGCCCCATAGAACGGTTCGCCATCAGCGTTAGTGGCGTACGGGTAGGTCCCGAAATAGTGGTCGAAGGAGACGTTCTCGTCGAAAATCACGACAACGTGCTTGATCGGCGTAGTCGTGGGCGCATTCGCCGTTTTGGTAAAAACCAGGTTGGCGTGCTGTAACTGGGCGTTGGCGACGCCGCTGGTGAGGGCCAGACCAGCGCCGGTAGCGCCGAGCGCGATTAGGGCCACGCTGGCGCCAGTTGCCAATAACCGGCGGGGACCAAGCTTCATCTCTCTCCCTTCGATGGTGACTTCAGGACGGGTTCAAGGTTGAGCCATGCAGCCTGCGCGCTGGTCGACGACCGGCGTCGCAGTCCGGGACAATGCCTATCTCCCGGAGTTGAACGCCCGGTTACCGGTTGATGTCATCCGGGCCAAGGCCGTCTGAACTTGTCCAACTCTCGGACGAGCGTGCCGCGCACGGTGGGGGCGTTGTCCCAACTCGGTGGCGATGCGTAACGATCCGGGGTCAACAGGAGAGAAGAACGGGGAACGGCCGCCGCTTTTTGCAAGTAGCGGCGACGCCGCGACAGCGACCTGGAGTTGCCCTTTAGCCTCCGGGCGGGAAATAAGAGAGGCTCTTCGCCTTGTCCAGGATGTCGTTCAGGGACGCAGGGGGGATCAACTCATGGGTCTCGAGGTGCCCGAAGGCGCCCGTGCTGCTGACGGCGACGCTAACGGCGGCGGCGGAAATGGAATCTGGCATGTCGCAGATGGCGATCCCGTCCCACTGTCCGAACATCCAGTAGTAGACGTCGAGCGTCCCGCCCACGCCGGAGAGAAGGTTGCTGACTACTCTCTCGCGGTCACTGGGCCGGTCGACCATCCCCTTTACTGTCTCGCCCTTCAGGGTGAAAAGTATTGCGTATTTCGGCATCGGGAGCTCCTTTGCACGCTGGTCCTCAGGGGCCAGATCCTGGCACCCTTTTGCGTCGTTGACCAGCGGTGACGGGCGACAGCCAGAGCCGGGAAGGCGGGCGGCCCGCAGGGGGGAGGCGCCTGCGGGCCGCCCCGGTTTTAGACGGTGGCTGGCTGACGGACCATCGACTCGATGATCGTCCGGCAGAAAGCAGGCAGGTCCGCCGGCGTACGGGACGTGACCAGGTTGCGGTCGACCACGACTTCCTCGTCCGACCACGTTGCTCCCGCCGCCTCCATGTCGTCGCGGATCGAGTAGAAAGAGGTGGCGTTGCGCCCGGGGAGGACCTTCGCCGAGACCAGCATCGATCCGGCGTGGCAAATGGCGCCGACGGGTTTGCCGGCGCTGTCCATGTCGTGGACGAACGCGACGAGGTCTTTGTCCATGCGCATCTTGTCCGGGGCTTGGCCGCCCGGGATGATGACCGCGTCGAAGTCCTCGACCTTGGCCCCGTTGGCCGGCAGGTCCGCCTTGACGGAGCGGTCGTGGCTCGAAAAAGTATCCGTGCGGTTAGGTCCGACCACTACTACCTCGGCGCCCGCCTCCTTGAAGCGGTGGTAGGGGTAGACGAACTCGTCGAGGTTGTAGCCGTCTTCGACGAGCAGGGCAACGCGCTTTCCTTCCAGTGCCATCTTTTGTCTCCTTCTGTGCGCCCGGTGGTTTGCACGCTCATGCTAAACCAGCGGCCCTCGGTTGTTACCGCCCGAGGGCCCGGCCCTTGCTGCCGGTGCGGCCGGTGCGGGCGGTGCGGGCGGTGCGGCCGGTGCGAGGTGGCAGCCAGCAGAGTGGGCGGTTTCGTCACTGTGACGAAACCATCCTGTTCGGGAGCGGACGGTGTGGGGGAGAGGAGGCCGAGCATGGGAACGCCTGCCCATAACAGCCAAGGTGACAGCTGAGAAAATGACCGCATGCTCAGGTGCAAACCAATTGTCGCTGGTGCTTTCGTTGCCCTCGGCGTTCTTCTGGCTACGTCGACAATTCAGGCCGCGGATGCAGTGGCGTATGCCGCCGGGCCGGTCGCCCAGGGCGGCTCAACCAACGGGCTCGCGCTGCCGGCCATAACCGAACGTTTCGAGCCGCTGCTCCCATGCAACCCCGACACGAACATCGGCCTGGAGGGGTGCGGAGAGCGGCGCGTGGTAGCCGATGACCAGCAACTCATGAGCGACGCCAAGCTGATCTTCCAGCGCCTCGACCGCAACTCCGCCCGGCGGGACTTTGTCGCCGCGCAAACCAGGTGGCTCGCGTACAGAAAGGCCGACTGCCAAAGTCAGTCCGACGCTTACCAGGGCGGGACCGAACAGCCTGTGGCCTACGCCTATTGCCTCGCCGCCGACGACCTCTCCCGGCGGCTCGACCTCAAAGCCTTCTATGCCGTAATCACCCAAGGCCAGGGCGCCAAAGTGAGCGCTTTCCCGTGAGCTGAGGCCGGCACTTACCGTCGGCGGCCCGCCACCAGATATGTCCCCGACTTTCGTCACTGTGACGAAAGTCGGCGTCCTTTCAGTACCGGCCAAGCGCCAGCCCACCAAAGGCCAGCCCACCAAAAGCCAGCCCACCCACCAGAACCCAGCCCCACCGGCTCTTCGACCCAGCCCACCCACCAGAACCCAGCCCCACCGGCTCTTCGACCCAGCCCACCCACCAGAACCCAGCCCCACCGGCTCTTCGATCCAGCCCACCCACCAGAACCCAGCCCCACCGGCTCTTCGACCCGGGCCTGGGCGCGCCAGAGTGGCGATAAGAGATGCTGGCGCGCACAGACGTCGAAATCGCACCCAGAAATCGAGACGCGCCCTTCGCTGACACCGCGCATCTCGCAGTCCTCCCGGCCCGCGTCGCTGCCCCCCCAAAAACCGAGATCGCCGATAATGCCCGTTATGTAAAGTTAAGAAGATGGCGAAGACCAGGGCCCTGGGCAGCCAGTTTGTGGCCTTCGCCTGCCCCTAGTCCGAGCGGACCGCTCCGAACGACCGCAACAGCGCATCCTTTATCCCGGCCCGGCTGCCGAACACGAGAAGGAAGGCCGCCTCCCTGGTGAGGCGTTCGGCCACATCGCCGGCAATGGCGGACCTCGCCCCCCGGTGCACGGCCAAAGCGTGAGCCGCCCGGACAGCAAACTCACTGGCCCTGGCCCGGGCCAGCGGCATGCCCTCCTCGCCGGCGGTGTCGAGCTCGGCTCGCCGCCGGTCGAGCTCGTCGTCGAGCGGCGACGGCCCGAGCAGGTGGCAACTCCGCCTGGCCACACCGAGGGCGAACGACCCGTTCAGCCGCAACCTCTCCGACTGGGCGCGCGCCTCTTCGTACGGCTGCACCCTGACCACTCGATCGCCGGGCACGAACACCCCGCCGAAGCCGAGCCGGACAGTTGCGCTGGCGTTCGCGGCCGACAGGCGCAACCGCTCAACGCCGAGCCCCGGCTGAGCCCGGGCGTCGAGCAGCAGCGAGACCACCGTCTCGTCCGGCCCCGTGCAACTACGAACACTAGTTCCACCACCCCCCATCCGCTGACCCAGCGCGCTTCTCCCTCGAGCGTCCAGCCCTCGCCCATGGGCCGGGCCGTCAGTCGGGGCGGCCCGGGTAAAAGCCCGGTGAGGGCGACGCCGGCCTTTACGTCCCCGCGCACGGCGGGTCCCAACCAGATCCGGCGCAAAGCAGACGAAACCGTTGGGTCGACCATGGCGCCGAGGAAACGAAAGTGCTGAACCCAGACGAACGTGGACGCCAGGCAGGACGAAGCCAGCTCTTCCACCACGGCACACCCCTCCGCGTACCCAAGACCCAGGCCGCCTTGTGAAACGGGAGCGAATATGCCGTACATACCAGCGGACGCCAGTGCGTTGAGGTGGGAGGCCGGCACCATGTCCGCCGAATCCACTGCCGCTGCGCCGGCAAAGAAAAGTGCGCTGAGTTCCCTTACCTTTTCGGCTGCATCGCCCTTGAGCGCCTCCGAAGCAGCCAACGTGGAAGACGAGGAATAAGAGGCCGCCTCTCCCTCCTCTGGCGCCGCGGTCATCAGCTGCTCTCCTCAGGTTTTCCCGGTGATCTCAACACCGGCTGAGCCTACGCAGAAATCCGGGCGAGGACAGTGGCTGAGCCATGCCCGGCCTCACACTACGGGCGTAGAAAGATCAGGCGATGTCGTGGCGGACAGCGAGCTCCGCCGTCGGCACCTGGCGGCGTTTGCGCCCGTCGAGGGTGGAAATCGTGCTCGGCCACCGGAACCCGGTCAACCACGTCTCACACTCGGCCGCCGGCAACGGCCGGGCCAGGTAATAACCCTGAGCGGCATGACAACCGAGGCTGGCCAAGTGGTCGAGGGTGTCTTTGTCCTCGACCCCCTCGGCCGTCACCGTCCGGCCCAGGTTGCGGGCCAGCTCGATGGTCGAACGGACGATGGCCTCATCTCCTTTGTCGTGGTTCATTTCTTTGACAAAAGAGCGGTCGATTTTCAGCTCTTTGAACGGCAAGTGCTTGAGCCGGCTGAGCGAGGAAAAACCGGTCCCGTAATCGTCGATGGAAAGATTGACGCCCAGTTCTCGCAGGCTGTGCATGGCCCGCTGCGACACCACCGGGTCGGCCATCATCGATGACTCGGTCAGCTCCAGAGTGAGCGCCCCGGGCTCCAACCCTGACCGCGCCAACGAGGTCTCGACTCGTTCTGAAACCTTCGGGCTGGTGAGGCTCCGAGCGGAAAGGTTGACCGCCACGCTCAAGCGGGGCAAGGACTCACGCCACGATGCCAGCTGGGCCAAGGCCTGGTCGAGCACCCACCACGTGAGAGGGTCGATCAGCCCCGCGCTTTCGGCTACCGGGATGAACTCGACCGGCGCTATCGGCCCGAACTGGTCGTGGCTCCAGCGCAGCAGCGCCTCAGAGCCAAGCACCTCACCGGTGGCCAGCTTCACGACTGGTTGGTACCAAACTTCGAGCGCTTCCTTTTCGATGGCCCGGCGCAGCTCGGTGGCCAGCGTCAGGCGGCGCAACGTCGAGTGGTCTTCGGCCGGGTCGTAAAACCGCACCCCCCCGCCCGACGCTTTGGCCAGGTACATGGCGACGTCCGCGTGGCGCATGAGGTTGGTGGCGTCGCGCTGACGCCCGCGCTCCGGCGCGATGGCGACGCCGATGCTGGCCCGGACGTCGAGCAGGAGCCCTTCGACCGCCAACGGCCTCGTTACCGTGCTTAGCAGCTGGTCCGCGGTCGTCTCGACGTCGAGGTCGTCCTCCGCTCCAGCTAGCAGCAGTGCGAACTCGTCCCCCCCGAGCCGTGCCACCAGGTTGCCGCGGCTCGAAAACGGGGCCAAGCGGTTGGCCACCTCGCGCAGGAACGCGTCGCCCGTCACGTGGCCCAGGGTGTCGTTCACCTCTTTAAACCCGTCAAGGTCGATGAACATGGTGGCTACCGTGCCGGCCCCCGCCGCCGTCAACGCGGTGGCCAGCCGCTCGGTGAACATCACCCGGTTCGGTAGCCCCGTCAACGTGTCGTGGTAGGCCTGGTGCTGGCGGACGGCTACTTCGCGCCGAAGTTGTTCGAGCAGTTCGCTGCTCCGCAGGGCCACTCCGGCATTGGCCGCCAGGGTCTCGAAGAAGCGCAAATCGGCCGGCTTGAACCCCTCGTGCTGGAAGTCTCGGTCCGCCACCAGAAGGTAACCGGCCCCGGGCTCCTCTCGCTGGAGAGGGGCGATGAGCGCCTCGGTCAGGCCCCGCTCCTTCATTGCCCCCGCCACCATGGAGTCCTCCGAGCGCGCCGCTCCGTGCAGCGCCCCCCGCTCCCCGACCAGTAGGTCGAGTCGAGAAAGGGGCACCCCTTCTTCGAAACGCGGGGTCCCATCCCCCTCCAGAGTGCACCGCAGCGCGAGGTGCTCGAGCGGCTCCTCCAGAGGGACCACGAGCTCAGCCCGGCCGGCGGAAAACAGCGCCCGCGACTCTTCGAGCACTCGGGCCATGACCTGGCGGCCCTCCGTGAGGCTGCTTACCTGGCGCGTGAAGTCGTACAGCTTCTCCAGGTTGGCGTAGCGCTGACCGGAGGTGACGGTAGCCCGATAGGCGAAGTTCGTCGCCACTGCTATGGCCATGAACAGTGCGATCCCCCAGGTGTTCACCCAGACCAGGGAAATGGCCACCAGCGCGCCCGCCGTACATACCGCTATATACACCCCGGCCTGGACCGATACCCGCACGATAGGGACGCGCCGGACCCGCCTGTCTACAACAGCCATCACCACTAATAACAGGACCAGTTCGCTGACGGCTATGAGGGCCACCGTCCCGATAGTGACCAGCCAGCCGTGGGCGCCAACGGGCGACGCCCGGCCCAACCATTCGTAGTAAACCGCGATCCCCAAACCGACCGCAGCCGCATAAATGGCGGACTGGATCAGCGTCTTCGTCCACGGGCGTCTGTGGTGAACGTTCGCAGCGAGGTACCCGCACGACACCGCCCCCAAGGTGAACCCTGGCCGGAGGAAAACGATGCCGACCAGGACCGGTATTTCGGACAGGCCGATAGAGATGCTGACCTTGCGGTTCCGGATCCTGACCGGGTAGGCGTCGCTGGCCCACACGCCGAGCGCCACTAATGGCAACAGGCCGAGCCGGTCCCCGCCCGCGGCCTTGATCCCGGCCAGCCTCTCAACGTAGAGCAAGGCCACGGCGACAGCGAAGCCGCTGACCGCCACCAGCGCACGCGAACGCGAGCTGTGGCTTCTCTGGGCAGCTGATTTGGCGCGCTGGGCAGCTTCCGTGCTCAAAGAGTCGCCTTTCGCGGTCACGGGGGAACCTTCACTCTGGGTGTCGGACGGCCCGTCCGCGGGGTAAAGCGCAACTGCGCCCTCTGAGCCGCCTGGATCGCTCTCAGTGGCGAAATTGGCGCGCATAGTCGAAGATCGGGCAAACTCGGTACTGTGCGAAACCGCCTAAAGGAGCCCAGCCCTTGCGATGCGGTCCGGCCGGGACGCGGCCCCCGGCCACGTGCACCTTTTGCGCCGTCGTTGCCCTCCGCACGACCAAAGAAAGGGGGGGAACACATGCTCCGCACCTTCAGCGTTGACTGAGACGGCTCCCACAGCGGGTGGTGGTGAGATCACGTTCGCAGCGTCCGGCCCCCGCGGGGGCCGGCTGTGACCGGTGGGCGCAGGTGCCATTGGCGGGTTCGGCAGTATTTCCGCAGCAGGCGGCGGCCCTATCAGTACCTGCTATCTAGGCGCGCCCTAACGCCCTAGCTCCCCGCTGCTGACCGCAAGTGCCAGAGGCTGCTACATTCTTTGCCGGCGCAAACCGCCACAAGTTCGCAAAGGAGCCCAAATGCACGATGCCCTCCTTCTGGCCAGCATTAGCAAGCACACCATTGGAGGCATCGTCTTCGTGGTGATCGCCGTTGCGTTGCTTGCCTGGGGGGCTGTGAAGATCGCAGCTAAGGCGGCGGGCGCGGTCCTGTGGCCCCTCCTTGGCGTCATTGCCATAATCATCGCCGTCCTTCTGTTCACGAGGGCCATATAAGGCCTCCCGAGCCTGGCCTGTCCCACGCCTTCCCGGCTCAACTGAACCGCAGCGTCAGGTTTGTTTTGGCCGCCCGCTAGCGTTTTCACGGGGTATTGGCTGTCGACGGGTGCTGCCAGCCAGGCACCCCCTGAGAGACAACGAAAGCGAGGCACGCCCACATGTCCTACGAAGTCGCCGCCGTCCATGCTCGTGAGATCCTGGACTCACGCGCCCGGCCCACCCTGGAAGTCTCTGTTCGGCTTGCTTCCGGCGCGGAGGCGACGGCAGGGGTGCCATCGGGCGCCTCCACCGGCACCCGCGAGGCCGTAGAACTACGTGACGGGGACCCCAAACGGTTCAAGGGCGCCGGCGTCACCAAGGCCGTAGCCAACGTGAACGGCGAGATCAACCAGTTGCTCTCGGGTCGTTCGTGGACAAACCTGGAGGCTCTCGACCAAGCTGTCATCGAGTTAGACGGGACAGAGAACAAGAGCCGGCTCGGGGCCAACGCCACCGTCGGCGTCTCGATGGCGGCGGCGCGGGCCATGGCTACTGCGGACGGCCAGCCCCTGTACCGCTGGCTGGCCTCGGACGAAAGCCTGCTCCGCCTGCCGGTGCCCAGTTTCAACGTCGTGAACGGCGGTGCCCACGCGCAGAACAAGCTGGAGTTCCAGGAGTTCATGCTTTCTCCCCTAGGGGCGCCCAACTTCGCCGAGGCGTTGCGAGCCGGGTCGGAGGTCTACCTGGCACTGCGGGGCCTTCTGCACGCCAAGGGCCACTCGACCGGTTTAGGGGACGAGGGTGGCTTTGCTCCCAACCTCGCTACGCCTGAGGAGGTCCTCGACCTGCTATTAGAGGCGATCGCCGCGGCGGGCTACACGCCCGGCCGTGACGGTATCGCCATCGCCTTGGACCCGGCGTCGTCCGAGATGCGCGAACCAGACGGTGAGTACCGCTATTCAGACCTCACTCGCCTGACGACGGACGAAATGATCGCTAGGTACCAAGCCCTGACTGACGCCTACCCGATATGGTCGATCGAAGACGGCCTGGGCGAGGACGACTGGCAGGGCTGGGAAGAATTGACCGCTCAATTGGGCGACCGCATCCAATTGGTGGGCGACGACATTTTCGTTACCAACCCGGCCATAATCCGCGAAGCAATCAGCAAGAAGGTTGGTAATTCGGCCCTCATAAAGGTCAACCAGATCGGTACGGTCAGCGAGACGCTCGAGGCCATCTCCGTCTGTCGGGACGCCGGCTACACCCAGTTCGTTTCGCACCGCTCGGGAGAGACGGTCGACACGTTTATCGCCGACCTCGCCGTGGCCAGCGGCTGCGGGCAGATTAAAACGGGCGCCCCCGCCCGCGGCGAACGGGTGGCCAAGTACAACCGGCTGGCCGGTATCGAGGCCGAGGTGCCGACACTGCCCTACGGGTTGGCCGAGCTTAACTAGCAGCGGGCGTAACTAGCAGCGGGCGTAACTAGCAGCGGGTCAGGCGCCGGCTCCCCTTAAGCGCTCACTGGCTCCGACCAGCGGCCGGGCCGCCTCTAGCAGCCACCCGAGGCTGCGGGAAACCTGTTCTGGCGAACCGTCGAGGGCCAGGTCGTTTTCGACATCCTCTATCGCGCAGGAGAGCACGAAGAGGAGGTCGTCCAGGCCCTCCATCGACTTGCGGGCAACGATCAAGTCCGACTCCGCCAACCCGAGCTCGCGCGCCCGCTTGCGAGCTTCGAAGTCCCTTTGGCGGCAGCTCCTTCGGCAGTACCTCCGCGGTCTGCCCGCCCCTCCACCCTGGTCGATGGGTTTGCCGCACCACGCGCAGGCTGGGTATTTCGTCACTGTGACAAAACATTACTAATTAACTCCTCCACTCTGTGTGATTTGCACTGCGGCTGCGAAGTTGTACGTTGGTGCCGTGGCCCGCCGTATCGAGATTGAGCTGACGAGCGCGCGGCCTGACGGTACCTGGACGTGGCGTGCCGCGGGCGCGCTGAACCCGCGGGGGACATTGGACGGCTCCCTGCTCTACGAGGCGGCCAAGGCCGGGGATGTGGTACGGGCCGAAGCCGAGTTCGGTATCGAAGGGATAACGGTGGTGGGAGTAGAGCCTCCTCGACCGCCTGACGCGGCAAATCCCAACCGCATCGAGCTGATCGAGCGGCCTACCACTGCTGGGGTTACCACTCAGCTAACCGGGGGTCGAGGCCGCCCTGGACCGGACGGCGGGAGCGACAGGCGGCGCGGCGACCAGGGCGGTGGCCAGCGCCGGGGACGCCCGTCGCAGCGACCGGCGCCCACCGGGCCTGCTGGAGGCTCCGACCAGCCTGGAGCCAACGGCAACGGGAGAGGCGCCCGGGACGGCCACGGCGATGTGGCTCTCGGCCCCACGCCGGACGAACCGATCGCCCGGGCCGTCCCGACCGGCCGACAAGACAACCGCGGGCGGCGGCCGGCCCCGGACGTAGCGGCCCTCGTAGCGCCGGCCCGGGCGGCCGCGAAGTCAACGGCGGGCCAGAGGGCGACCGGGAGGGCGGTGCTCGGGCCGACAGCGGGCAAGGCGGCCAAAGCCGCCAGCCGGCTCAGCGCCAAAAGCGGCTCAACCCGGGCAACGCCCACCGCAACGCCATGCTCGAGAGCCTGCCGGCGGAGCAGCGCCCCATTGCCCAGCAGCTCCTCCGCGGGGGTATCCCGGCCGTGCGGACGGCTCTCCATTTCGAGCGCGAGCGCGCCCGCGAAGAGGGCCGCCCGGAACCCAGCACCGAGGGCGTACTCGCCCTGGCCGAATCGTTGGTGTCCAGGGTGAAAGCGGCCGAATGGCGCGACCGGGCCGAGGCGGCCATCAAGCTCGGGGACGACCTGGCCATGCGTGACCTGCGTTCGCTCGTCAGCGGCTCCGACGTCGCCCGGGACGAAGCGTCCAGGGATCTCGTCGTCACCTTGCGGGAAATGCTCGAGCGCCGTATCGAAGCCCACCGGACGGCCTGGTCTGACGATGTGACCAAAAACCTCGACGAAGGACATGTGGTGCGCGCGCTCCGGCTGTCCAGCCGACCACCGGACCCCGCCGCCCGCTTCTCCGCCGAGCTGGCGACGCGACTGCGGGACGCGGCCAGCGCAGCCCTCTCCCCGGCCACGCCCGAGGCGCAGTGGCTTGCCGTCCTCCAGGCCGTCGTCGAGAGCCCTGTCCGGCGCTCAGTCAAGCCGGAAGGGCTCCCGGCCAACCCGAGCCCAGAGTTGCTGGAGACGGCCCGCCAGCATTGCGGGCGGGTACCAGCGCTCGCTCCCCTGCTCGGCATCAGCGTGCCGCCACCTCCCGGCCCGGTCCGCCCGAACGTGCCGACAAAGGCGCCTTCTCGCAGCCGGGCTCGCACCAGCCGGCCAGCGCGGCGCACAGCGGCGGTACCGGCGCCACCAACCCCCGCCGAACAGCCCGTCCAACCGCCGGTACCCACCGAAGGGCCAGCGACTGAGCCTCAGGCCGCCGTCGAGCCGGAGCCCGAGGCCGAAACGGTCGAGCCGCGAACAGTGGTCGAGCCCGCGCAGGAAGCCGAAGCGACTGAACCTCAGGCCGCCGTCGAGGCGGAGCCCGCGGCCGAGGCGGCCGAGCTGCCGACGGTGGTCGACCCGACACCCGAAGCCGCAGCGCCCGAAGCCGCAGCGCCCGAAGCCGTAGAGACGGCCGCGGCAGAGCCCCCCGTCAGCCAGGAAGAGGCGTTGTCCTTGGACGAAGGCACAGCGGAAGAGTTGCCGCCGACAGAGGTCACTTCAAGGGCCGGTGCATCACTAGCAAACGAGCAGTAAAGCCCTCGCTCTCGAAGAAGCTCTTTACCGCCCGGCTGCCAGGCAGGGCGCTGGCGTCGACGCCGGTACACCCCTCCGAGCTGCACCACCGCACCAGGAGCTCAGCCATGGCGCGGCCGGCGCCAGCACGGCGGGCGGGCGGCGTGACGTAAAGATCCTCGATCGAGCCCACCCGGTCGTCGTCGGACAGGTCCAACGTTCGGCAGGTCCCGAAACCGACAACGTCGTCCCCGTCGTCGCCCAGTACCGCAACCACGACGAACTGGCGGGGATCTTCGAACTGGCTGGCAAACGAAGCCGCCAAGGGCGGTTGACGCTGACCGAGTCCGAGCAGCAGCCGTCCGCCCCGCATCGGGGCCAGCTCCTCCGTCGCTTGCTCGTACAGCCCGACCAGCTGTGGGATATCGATCTGCCGCGCTGCCCGGGCGGAGGGGGCCGCTCCTGGGGCGGCCGTCGTCACCGGGGGGACGCTTCGAGGCCGGCGCCCTCCACCCCCGCTACCCCGTCATCTTTAAGAGCTGCTGGGCTCGGGCTAGGACGGTCTTGCGCCGCCGCGTGGCCGCTTCGTAGGCAGCCACCGCCGCCACCTCTTCCCGTGACAGCCCGGCCAAGCGCTGGACCACCTGTGAAGCAGACAAGGAGTCGTAGCTCGTTATGGCCAGGTCGTCGGCGCGGGGTTCATTCTGAGGAGGCTGGGAGGGCTGATAAAGGGCTACCGGATGGGCCCGGTCCGCCTCGTCATCGACGGTCTCGGTCAGGGCTGGCTGGACCGGTCCGATATGGCCGTCGTCGCCGTCATGACCGCCATTGCCGTCAGTTCGGCCTCGTCGGGCCGTGTAGGCCCCATACGTATGGTTCGCGGCCGCCGGCGCAAAGGGAAAAGCGCCTCGCGATATGGCAAAACCCACAAATTGGCGGTACCCCTGGTGGACGGCGAACTCCCCCACCGTCCGCGCCATGCCCACCTGCGGGGCCAACTTGGCCCGTCCCTTGCGTACCAGCACTGGCACAGCCTCGACCACACTCAGCGCGAAACCCACCGGACCATAGAGCGCGAGGTCGAGGATGCGCTCCCCAACTGGCTCGTCGCCAGAGCCCGGGCTCATGGCCGGCCCCGAGCTGCTGTCATACGCAGTCGCGGCATAGCTGGCGCTCCTCGTCGGCCAGTTGGGTACGGTTCTTCACCAGGAAACATGACTGGCAGACGAACTCGCCGGGCTGTTTCGGCAGGACCCGTGTCGCCACCTCGCCTCGCTCGTCGCCCTCCGCCTCCTCCTCGTCCTCTTCTTCCTCCTCCTCGTCCTCATCGGTCTCCGAGACAACGAGGCGCGATTTCAAGATGACGTCGAGGCTCGCCTCTACGTCGTCCCCGTCGTCGTCGTCCTCCTCCTCGTACTCCTCTTCTTCCTCGGCGCCGACGATGGCCGCCGCCGTCCCCATCGGTCTCTTCGACCTCGGTTTCGTCGGCCTCTTCGACATCGATGTCCCCGTCGTCTTCGAGGTCCTCTTCGGCTAGCTCCTCCTCGTCGAGCTCGAGATCTTCTTCGTCGTCGATGTCTTCGGGCTCCGGGCCGTCTTCAAGGAGCTGATCATCGAAGTCGTCGTCGTCGTCAGTCATTGGCAGGTGTCCTTCAGCAACCATTTCAAGCACACAGGATGGCACGTACCACGCCTTACCGGCGGGGGCATGCTAAGCGAACTACGCGAAGCTCACCAGTCGGCAAGATGGCTGCGACGTTAACGCAAGTGGGGCGACATTTATTCACGGCGTCTCCGCCAGTGTGACCAACGCCGTTCAGGACGGCCCGGGGGCCTTTGGTACCGCCAACGCACGCCCGGTAACTTTCGTACCGACAGTGCCGAAGTCGTTTTCTACTTAGCTCCCCGGGCCTCCTGGCCGAGCACTGCAGGGACGGTGCCCCGCAGGACCTCTGCCGAACATCATTGCGCACCGCGGCCCGGCCATCAAGCGAAGTCTCTGCCCGCCTACCAGGGCTTATACGCGTCCAACCTGCTCAGGGACGTGCAAAATAAGATGGCGGGTACCGGCCGTGGAGGCCTCTACCTCACCCCACCCAGGCCGGACCTGGCCCTTATCGCTGCTGGCCCCGCCGCCGAGCCTCGGCCCGGCGCTCGGCCCCCAGACGGCCCAAACCGTTTTCCTCGTAGTCCCCGTGGTCGACAAACCCCATCATGGCGGCCACCGACCCGTGACCGGCCTGCTCAGCGATCAGGTCGTGCATCTTCTGGCACACCTTGCGGTACTCGGGATGGCCCTCAGGCGTCGTCCGGAGCTCGAGCATGTGCATGGCCTCCCGGGCGTTCATCTGGACGCTGTAGCGCACGCGATGCCCGAGGGTCACGGCGTACGCGGCGACAGTGCTGCCGAACTGCTCCTCGACGGCCTCGTACAGCGCCGCCGACCGGTCCATGGCCCCCTGGTAGACCTCCGCTCCACCGGCCGCCTCCACCGCCTCGGGCATCGAGTACCCGAGGAACGGCGTGAGGCCCTGCCATTCGATCGTCAGCAGTCGGTGCCGCTGGAGGTCCCGGAAGGCACCGTAGTCCGACACTACGTCGAACCTGTAGGAGCAACGCTCCAGCGCCCGCCCCGGCCGGTGCCGCCTATTCGTTCGATCACCGGCATACTTGGCCATTATTTCCTGACGCTCGGAGCCCGTCATTTGTGAAACCCGTACGGCGAGCTCTCCCTCGGCCAAATGAGTGAACGGGTAAAGCATGGCCGTCACCAGTTTCAGCTCGGCGTCGGGGTCCCAGTCCACCAATTTCACGTCTGGCGCATTGCCATATGGCGGCGGGGCCGGCCCGGCGGCAACCTCGCCAATAACATCGTGGGCCAGGTCGGCCATGGTCGCGGCATTTTCTTCCATATATGCGGACCATGCGCTACCTCTGTCCGCCACATCCACCCGGCGCACCCACGAAGGGATTACTTTGCGTAATTCCGTCAACATTAGGTCGGCATAATCGCGCGCCTCAGGCAATGGGTGCGCTCGCATTCGCAGCAATAAAGCTTCGTAACCCTGCCCGGACCCATAAATCCCGAGGTTCGACGTCGCCGCCGACGGCAAAAGCCCGCGCAAGGTGTCAAATGCCTTGGCTTTCACCGCCCGTCGGTGGGCAAAGTCACTGACCCCTTCCGCCCGTGGGTGCCTCTGCGCAAACCATTCGTACAAGACCGGCAACAACCGGGCGTAGGCGTCGAACATCCGGTCCATGTCGCCCACGTACCTGGCCCCGAGCGGCGAGGCCAGGATCTCCGGGCTCCGGTAATAGCGGTAACGGCCGCTGGGCAGCCTCGTGTCGTAAGCGACGTACCGGGTCGACTTTTCCATATAGGACATGAGCCGGCCGCGCTCGAGCACCTTGGTGAGCAGGTTCGACGCTTGCTCGCAGGCCAGGTGGACCCCTCCGAGCTGGGCCACCGAGTCGTCGCCGTACTCGAAGAAGACCCGCTCGTAAAGCTCCTCCGCCCGCGCCAATCCCACTGTGGCATCGACGCTATGGTCGCCGCTCACGTCGAGGTCGCTCACGAACTCGTCGAGGAACAGCCGGCGGAGGCTCTTGGCCGAACGGGAATAGCGGGCAAAAAGCGCCCCTTTTACCACTTCAGGCAGGTTGACTAGGGCGAAGACGGGCCCGTCGAGGTTGGTGAAATAGCGCCGCAGGATGTCAGCCTCGGCTAGCGTCCAGGTCTCTGACGCGTACGGGACGTCGGCGGCGTGACGGCTCATGCGACGTGTCAGCCTATGAGGCGGCCGGCGCTCGTTGGGGGATGCTCAGGAGCCGTCAACCTTCACTAGGGCGTCGCCACCGCAATGGCTACGCCGGCTTGCCGGCGCCGGCGGCCCTCCACGATGGAGATGGCGAACCCGTCGTACCCCTTCGTCCCCACCGTCTGGAGAGCTGTGGCCGCCGCCGGCGGCAAATTCTCTTCGGGCGCCCGGGCCATCGTCTCGAACAGCTGGCGCGTGCCCACCACTGACGGGTCCGAGCTCTCCGCGTCGGCCACCTTCCCGTCCCGCACGACATTGTCCACAATGATGGCCCCGCCCGGCCTGGTCAACTGGAGCGCCCACCTGTAGTAGGCCGCATTGTTGGCCTTGTCGGCGTCGATGAAGGTGAGGTCGAAACTGGCGGGCCCGAGGTCCCGGGCGACTCGAGGCAGCGACTCCAGCGCCGGCCCGACGATGACTTCGACGGTCCCGCTCAGCCCGGCGTTAGAGATATTGGCCCGGGCTACGGCGGCGTGGTGATGGTCCACTTCCAGGCTGATGAGCCTGCCGTCGGGCGGCGGCGGCAGGGCCGCCCCATCCAAATGGCGCTGTACCCGCCCAGAGAGCCGACCTCGAGGACCCGGCGTGCCCCCATCAACCGGGCCAAGACGTACAGGAACTTCCCCTGGAGGGGGGAGACACTTATGGGCGGGAGGCCGGCATCTGCGCTCGCCCGCAACGTACCCGAGAGGACGTCGTCGTCGCCAACCAGTTGCCCGGCCAGATAACTATCCACTTGGTCCCAGAGCGTGTTGTCCATGCGGCCATTGTGGCAGGGGAGCCGCCCAGGCCGCCTGCCCACCCGCCCGTCCCCCTGGCGGCACCGGTCAGTGCCGGAGGACGACTTTGCCGAACTGGGCGCCCGACTCCACTCGCTCCAGGGCCCTCGGGTAGTCCTCCAGGTCGAACACCTCGTCCACCACGACCGGCACTCCATCGGCGACGAACGCCGTCACCTCGTCGAACTCCTTGAACGTGCCCATCGTCGACCCGATCACTTCGTGCTGGCTCAAAAACAGCCGGGCCAGGTTGACCTCGACCCCGACGCCCCCCGTGCTACCACAGGTCACCAACCGGCCGCCGGGTTTGAGTGCTCGGGTGGATAGCGCCCAGGTCGGGCTGCCGGCGCTGTCCACCACCACGTCCGCCTTCACCGGCACAGGGTCGCCCTGAGAAACGAAAGCGTCCACCGCGCCGAGGTCGATGGCCCGCTGGCACTTGGCCGGGTCACGTGACGTGGCGAAAACGCGCCCTCCGAGGCGCTGGGCTATACCCATGGCGGCGCTGGCGACGCCTCCGCCGGCGCCGACGACGAGCACGGTCTCCCCCGCCGACAGGCGCGCCCGGCGCAGCATCCGGTACGCAGTCAGCCCACAGAGCCCGTACGCACCGGCCTCGTCCCACGACAGCTGGGGGGGTTTGCGGACCAGGTTGGCGTCGCGAACGATGATGGACTCGGCATGGCTACCCCAGTAGTGCTCGCCCATGATGCCCCACTTGGAGCAGAACACCGACCTGTCCCCGAGGCACTCAGAGCAGTGGCCGCAGGCAAAGGACGGGTTGATGACAACCTCGTCTCCCACCTGCCAGCGGCTCACCCCCTCCCCCACGGCCGCCACCCGGCCGGCGCCATCGCAGCCGGGCACCATGGGGAACGTCTTTGGTTTGGGCAGGCCCTGCCGCAACCAGAGGTCGAGGTGGTTGAGGGCGCTCACGGCTACGTCCACCCTTACCTCGCCGGGGCCAGGGTCGGGCAAGCTCACCTCAGTCGAGGTGTAGTCACCGGGTGACTCGAGAAGCGCCCAAGCCCTGATGCGACCACCCTAAAGCAAGTTCGGCCACCTCAAGGCGAGTTGGGGCACCCTAAGACGCTGGAACGGGCTCAGTCGGCCGCGTTGAGCACTGACGAGGCCGCCACGACGCCGCGGAAGAGCGCGTCGGCGGCCTGCCGGGCCGACCCGGACGCACTCTCGTCGGCGAGGACCTCACCGAGCTGGCGCAGGAGGTCGATGAGCTGCTTCACGTTCCGGACGAAATCTCCGGCCGAGACACTGGCAGGAGCAGCGGGCCCAGGCCGGCCGCGGCTGGCGGGGTCAGGGGGGGCCAGGAGGTCGGCCAGCTCCTTGCCGTTGGCCCAGCCAAAGGCCAGCGCCCCAAAGCCGGCGTCGGGTGGCCTGGTTTTGACCAGGCCGAAAGTCTGCTCGTCGAGGTTGAGCTCCAGCGCCACCGCCTGGACAGTTCGCCAGCGTTCCTGCATCCGCCGCGTCGGCAGTACCGCTCCGTCGCCGTCGGCCCCCGCTGGGCCACGCGGCTCGTACGTGAACACGGAGACGAGACCGGCCAGTTCCGCTGGGCGTAATCCGTCCAGGATCCCCCGTTCGGCGCACTCGGCCACGAGAAGGTCCTGCTCGTGGTAGATCCGGGCCAGTCGGGACCCTGCGGGCGTGAGCGACCAACCCTTCACGTAGCCCCACCGTTCGAGCAACTGGAGGACCCGGTCGAACTGACGGGCCAGCGATTCGGTCCGCCGGAGCACCTGGCCCTCCAGGCGTTCCACCTGACGAGCGAGGCGTTCGGCGTTGGCGGCCGCCTTGAGGTGGGTTCGAGCGTCGCGGCAAGCGGCCACGGGGTGAGCGGCAGCAGCCTCGTTCCCATCGCCGTGGCGTTCACCGGGGAAGTGCCGGCCCGGGCGCGCGTCAGCCAGCGAGGAGGCGACCCGGCGTTGGAAATCGCGGTTCCTGGGCGCGTACGGGACGGGCAGTTCCAGGTGCGCCACCACTCGGGGCGGTGAGTGGAAATCCTTGGGGCCGAAAGAGACCACCCGGCGACCAGCGGTTATGGCTCTTACATTCAGGTCGCCTTTGTTCCGCTGTCGCGTCGAAAGAACTGCCACTTTGTCGTTCGTCCGGGCCCCGCCCAACTTGCGCGCCGGCACCAGCATGACGTCTCCAGGCCGCAGGTCCTCCATGGCCGCCACGATCTCGGCTGGCTTGTCCCGATGGG
Organism: uncultured Acidimicrobiaceae bacterium; assembly: GCA_963807395.1. Classification (GTDB taxonomy): domain Bacteria; phylum Actinomycetota; class Acidimicrobiia; order Acidimicrobiales; family Palsa-688; genus Fen-671. The sequence goes on along the minus strand of CAWEBW010000016.1, from coordinate 438,958 downwards.
GCTCGGGGCGCTGATGCGTGCCGACGACCAGGCGCCGGTACTCGAACACGTCCCCTTTCTCGCACCGCGCCTCTTCGAGCGCCCTGTCCAGTTCCTGGCGAGAACGCTCCAGGTAGCTCTCCAGGCGCACGATGTCGGCATCCGCCCGGTACTGCGCGAAGGAGAGGTTGAGCAGATGGTGAGCCTGGAAGGGCGTGCACCGGCGCACGAGGTTGGAGGCCATGTTGTACGTGGGCCTGAAGCTCGACGTGAGGGTGTAGCTCCGGGCGCCGGCCAGGGAGGCAACTTGGTCGAAATCGACCCCCGGGGACCACATCACGACGGCGTACCCCACCTCGTCGGTGCCCCGCCGTCCGGCTCGGCCCGTGAGCTGGGTGTACTCGCCCGGCGTGAGCGGCTCGATTCGTTCCCCGTTGAACTTCGATAGCTTTTCGATAACGACCGACCGAGCAGGCATGTTGATGCCGAGCGAAAGCGTCTCCGTGGCGAAGACAACTTTCACGAGCCCGGCGGCAAAACAATGCTCGACGGTCTCCTTGAACGGCGGGACCAGGCCGGCGTGGTGAGCGGCGAAACCCGCCTCGAGGCTCGCCAGCCACTGGCTGTACCCGAGGGCAGTCAGGTCGGCGTCTGAGAGATGCTCCACTGCTGCCTCGGCGACCTCGCGGATGTGACGTCGTTCGGCTGAGCTCGTGAGGCGACGGCCTTCGCGTACGCACTGGCGCACCGCTTCATCGCAACCGGCCCGGCTGAAGATGAAGTAGATGGCGGGCAGCAACCCCTCCCCGGCCAGCAACTCGACCGTCTCAGCCCGCCTCGGGGCGAAGAGCCCGCTCCGTCGGGACGCCCTCCAGCCGCCGTCAACTCGTGACGTGATGGCCAGGCCCCGCGGGTTGGGCCTCCCGTCGACGAACGTGGGCAGCACCAGCAGGCGCTCGCTCTGGCGCTCGCCGACCAGGAACAGATTGTGGAGCGGGACCGGACGACGTTCTTCGATGATGGCCCGCGTCGAGCCCCGGACAGTCCCGACCCAGTCGGCCAGTTCCTCGGCGTTGGAGACGGTGGCGGACAGGCATACGAGGTCGACTTCGGGGGGGAGGTGGATGATGACCTCTTCCCACACCGGGCCCCGGTAGGGATCCTGGAGGTAGTGGACCTCATCGAGGACTACATACCGGAGCCCGGTCAGGCTGGACGAGCCGGCGTAGATCATGTTGCGCAGGACTTCTGTCGTCATCACGACGACGGGGGCCTCGCCGTTGATCGCGTTGTCGCCGGTGAGGAGGCCCACTTTCGACGGCCCGTAGAGGCGGCTGAGGTCGGCGAACTTCTGGTTCGAGAGCGCCTTCAGAGGGGTTGTATAAAAGGCCTTCGAGCCCTCCGCCAGCGCCCGGGCCACGGCGTACTCCGCCACCACCGTCTTTCCCGAACCGGTCGGGGCGGCCACCACCACGCTATGGCCGGCGTCGAGGGCGTCGATCGCTTCCAGCTGGAAGGCGTCGAGCTCGAAAGGGTAACCAGACAAGAACCTGTCCCGCAGCGCCGCCGGCCCCCGACGGCGTCTTCTTTGCCTCCTTGACGCCAACGTCCTTACTGCCGAGGTCCGTCGGGCCAAGGTCCGTGGGAATCGCGCGGGCCACCGCACCTTTGTACCGCAGATAGGCCCCACCGCCGTTGGACGCCCAGCCCAGCGCCCCCGAACCAGTTCGAACAGACAGCTCCCGGGCGAGCCCTAGCCCCCGAGGGAGAGCAGACGGGCTAAACCCGACGGCTACTTGACCGGCTTACTCGGCCGGCCAGCCGGCGCCTGGACGCCGAGAGCTCGACCCGAGCCAGGCGCACGCGGTTTGCTTGGCGGCGCACAGCTCCCAATAGGGCGGCACAGACCGCCGCCCCTAACCCTGTCATGACCAAAGGGGCCGTCCAGGCCCAGCTCACTTCGTATCTCCCCGGGTCGTCAGCGGCGGTCGCCGCCGGCGATCACGTGCTCGAACCAGTCCTCGCTGGTCAGTTCGAAATGGAACGCCAGCAAGTCGTCGTAGCTGATGGGCGGGCCAGATTTCGGCTCCGACAGTTCGGCCGGGAGGTCCCAGTTGACCACCCTGACCCCGGCCGATACCAGAAGCTCGATAACGCGCTGCTCGGCCGGTTTGTTGACGATCAACCGGCAGCTCGGGCACACGAAAGAGTACGTGCCTTCGTGAGTGGCGGTACACACCTGCACCTGCACTTCACGAGTCGTTAGCTCGACGTCCCCGCAACCTGAGCAACTGGCCCTGACTGTAGCCACCTCTGCAACTCCCTCTGTCTACCCAATCTCTACCCGGAGCGTGGCCCCAGAAACTAGGGCACTACAGTGATATCGGGCTCTCAGGGAAATCGCTTGAGTGTTTGGGGGCCCGAAACAGCCTCCAGGCACTGAGAGTTTGCTGAGACCTCTACAGGAAACCGAGGCGGCTCGGGGGCCACATTCGCACGAACGCCCTCCCGACTATGTAATTCGCCGGCAGAGGGCCCCAATAACGGGAATCGTAGGAGTCTTTCCTATTGTCGCCCATCACGAAGTAATAGCCCTTAGGGACCTTGTACGGGTCCGGCAAATTGGATGTCCACGTGGTGCAGTACTCCGAGGAAGGGTTCTGCCAGCCCTTGGGCAGGTATGGCTGAGCCAGTTCCTTTCCGTTGATGTAAACCGCGCAATTGGCGACATAAATCGATTGACCGGGCAGCGCGATGACGCGCTTGATCAGGTCGTCGATGCCGGGGGTGGTGTCGTTGGGCGGGCGACGGAACACGACCACGTCACCCGTATGGACGGGGTGAAAATCGTACGACAGCTTGTTTACCAGGACCCTGTCGCCCGGGAGCAAAGTCGGCTCCATCGACTGCGAGGGGATGTAGAAGGCCTGTATGGCGAAGGTTTTTATGAGCAGGGCGGCGACCAGGGCCACCACCACGATGACCACCCACTCGACTAGGACGTGCCGCCGGCCGCCGGACTGGGAGGGCTTGCCTTCCGCTGAGGCGCGCTCTTCCTCCTCTTGGTCGGCCAGGGTCACCTCTTAGAGGTTACATCCCATAAGCCCCTAGGAGGCGTCGTGCCGCCGCCGGTAGCACACCTTCCGCCCCCGAGACAACAGTCGCGTCGGCCGGCCCGAAGCAGGAGCCTCTCCAGCCACGCCTTGGAACTGGCCCGCAGCCGCACCCGGATATTGCCGTTCCCCAGGTCCATCGTCCCCTCGTTGGGGTAACGTTCGACGACCCAGTGAGCACCTGGGTGCCAGGTCGAGGACGACCAGCGGGTCCTCCGGCCGCCCTTCGTACACGGTGACCGGCCCCAGGTCGTCGGGCGGTTCGAAGGGGTCGTCCAGCAGGATGGCAGACCGGGCCCGGTCGACCCGGAAAAGCCGTCTGTCGGCGACCTTTTCGCACCAGGCCAGCAGGTACCATTGGCCCCCCGAGGAAAAGAGCCGCCACGGCCGTACCACTCGCTCGCCCACCTCGTCCCGCCCGAATGAGTAATAGTCGACCAGCACTTTGCGCTGCTCGCTGACGGCCTGCTGGAACGTGCCCAGCACCTCGGCTGACGCCGTACCGAGCTCCACCTCGAGCGCCTCTTCGCCGCCGGCGCCGAGGACCATCTCCAGCTTGGCGACGGCGCTGGCCAACGCCCCCCTCTCGTCAAAGGTCCCCTCGCCGGGGACACCCAGGAGGGCGCGAGCGGCGGCCACGAGGGCGAGGCCTTCCGGCGGGGTAAGGCGCAGCGGGCGCCGGAACCAGTCTGCGAACCGCACCCACACCCTGCCGCCATCCACGTCCACCTCGATGAGCGCGTCCGGCGTATAGGGATAGATACCGCACATGAAGAGCAAGTTCAGGTCCGCGATCAGCTCCCGTTCCGAGATGCCGAACCTCTCGCACGTCTCGGCCACCGTGGGGCCGTCCTGCGCCACCACCCACGGCACGATGGCCAATAACCGTTCGAGCCGCTCGGCCGCGCCGGGCCGGCTCATGGGTACCGGCGGCCCACTTGGCCGGTGGCGCTGGGCTCGTCCGGGGTGTGCCTCGGGAGGCCGGGTGGGGCAGACGAACGCTGGCGCGTCGGGGGGCGCTGGCCGTGGCGCGGCGACGAGCCCTCCTTGTGAGCTGCATGGGGCGAAGCGCCAGCCAGGTCCGTGAGCCAATCGACGATCTCGTCCCGTACCTCGGGCGGCCCGATAACTTCGGCCCGGTCCAGCAGGCCGAGGACGAAACTGCGTAAAGCGGCCCTGTTGGTCACGGGCAGCTTGAAGTCGACCCAACCATCGGGGCTCGTCCCGGCCACGCTCTCTTCCCCCGCCAGCGAGCGCACCCACCCTGCCTGGCTAGCGTCCACCCGCAGCTCGACCACGATCTCTTCGTCGTCCCCGAGCCGCCAGGGCGGCGGGGGGACAGAAGCGACCCCTTCGGGCCTTACGAACTGCCCGGGACTACCCTCTAGCTCGACGGGCCCGCTTATGCGGTCGACACGGAAAAGCCGCTCTGCCTCCCGGGCCTGATCGAAAGCGGCGAGGTACCAACGGCCCTGGCGGTACGACAGCCGATACGGCTCGACCCGTCTGGCCACGCCGTTGTACTCGAACCGGGCGACCCGCCGTTCTTGCACACCGGAGAACAGGGCGGCCACTCTTTCATCTGTGGGGAGGTCCGCCAAAGGCGGCCCGCCCCGGTCATCAGCGCCGGCTCGCTGCGCGCCCACAGCCGCCACCTTCCACAAGGCCGTCGTGGCCGCCCCTTGGGCGGAGCCGTCGAAGGCCACCGCCGAAACGGCCAAGCTCAACGCCAGCAGCTCGTCCTCGTCGAGACCGGGGTCCGGGAGCTCGTACAGCTGCCGGGGGACCCGGTACCCGGTGAGGCGGTCGGACGGCTCGTTGCCGGCCAGAGCTTCGGCCACGATCGGGATGCCCATTTGGCGGAGCAGGTCCTTGTCGCGCTCGAAGTTACGGTGAAAATTCGTGGCGTCGTCGCTGTACCCGCCTACCCGTTGGCGCAACTCCTCCCTCGTCAGCGGCCGCGGCGTGTCGAGCAGCGCCACGACGAGGTTTACGAGCCGTTCCAGCCGGTCCACATCAAAATCTTACGGGTGCAACCTGGCCCAAATGGCTGGCCTCGTTTGGAGCGTTGGCGGCGCGAGCCTGGAGAGGTGTCAGAGCGAAGCGATCAACTTCTCGACACGTTCGTCGCGGGCTTTGAACGGGTCCTTGCACAGGACGGTCCGTTGGGCCTGGTCATTCAGCTTCAGATGGACCCAGTCGACGGTGAAATCACGGCGCCGTTCCTTCGCCCGGCGGATGAACTCGCCCCGTAGGCGGGCCCGGGTCGTCTGCGGCGGCTCGTCGAGCGCCCGGTCGATCTCCTCGTCTGTCGCCAGTCGTTCGGTCAACCCCCGCTTCTCCATCCGGTAGTAGAGCCCTCTCTGGCGGTTGACGTCGTGGTACTGGAGGTCCATAAGGGCAACCTTGGGATGAGTGAGAGCGATGCCCTCCCGGTCCCGGTACGCCTCTATCAATTTGCGCTTCATGACCCAGTCACATTCACGGTCGAGCGACCACGGGTCTTTTTCTATGCCCTTCAGGCAGTGCTCCCACATTTGCAACGCCTTGTCCTCCAGCGGCGACAGGCCTTTTGACTGCTGGTAGCGCTGCGCCCGTTCGAGGTACTCGGCCTGGATGTCGAGTGCGCTCGCCTCCCGGCCATTGGCCAGCCTGACCTTGCGCCGGCACGTCGTGTCGTGACTTATTTCTCGGATCGCCCTAATCGGGTTTTCGAGGGTCATGTCCCGGATCACAACCGAGGAGTCCTCGAGCATCCGGAGCATGATGCTCGTCGTCCCCACCTTCAAAAACGTGGCGTACTCGCTCATGTTCGAGTCGCCCACTATTACGTGGAGCCGGCGGTAGCGCTCCGCGTCTGCGTGCGGCTCGTCCCGGGTATTAATTATCGGCCGGCTCCTGGTGGTGGCCGACGAAACGCTTTCCCAGATGTGCTCGGCCCGCTGGCTTATGCAGTACTGCGCACCGCGGCGCAGTTTGCAGGACTTTACCGGCACCGGCATAGATCTGACGGGAGATGAGGAACGGGATCAGCACCTCCGCATAATGCGTGAAGTCGTCCCGCCGGGTCGTCAGGTAGTTCTCGTGGCAGCCATATGAGTTGCCCGCCGAGTCGGTATTGTTCTTGAAGAGGAATATAACTCCGCGTATGCCCTCTTCCCGCAAGCGGGCCTCCGCCGAGACCACCAAGTGCTCCAGGATCCGCTCGCCCGCTTTGTCGTGCACGACCAGGTCGCTGATCGAGTCGCACTCGGGCGTGGCGTACTCAGGGTGGCTACCGACGTCCAGGTACAGCCTGGCCCCGTTTTCGAGAAAGACGTTGGAGGACCGGCCCCAGGAGACCACCCGGCGAAAAAGGTACCGCGCCACCTCGTCCGGGCTGAGCCGGCGCTGCCCACGTAACGTACAGGTGACCCCGTACTCGTTCTCCAAGCCAAAGATGCGCCGTTCCATGCCCCGTGTCTCCTAGCTCCTAGATCGGCAGGATACCCCGCCTTGTGGACGAGGGCAGGGCGGCCCAGGCAAGACCCACACTAAGCCCAGCAAAAGAGAGGCAGTTGTGGCGCTCGGCGTACCGGCGCCGACACTAGGGTGGCCAGTATGAGCCAAGGCTTACGGATGGTCCACCTCCGTACCGTCCCGGACGCCTGGCAGGCCAGAGTGCTCGTCGCCCGCCTCGGCTCTGAGGGCATCGTCACCCACCTTCAGGGGGGCTGGGCTGGTCCGTACCCGTTTGGGGCGGTCTCGGTGCTCGTCGAGGCGGGCCAGGCCGACCTGGCCGCCGACCTGCTCCTGGCTGACGAGGTGGAAGCCGCGTTCGCCGGCCGAGCGCGGCGTGGAAATGGGCCCGGACCGGTCGTCGGACGCTTCTGCGGAGGACAATTTCCCCTCCTTGTACGCCGAGGAAGACACCATGGACGCTCCCCTGCCGGCCAAGCGCGGAGCTAGTCGCCGGCGACGAGCAATCGCCGCTGTCGCCGCCCTCCTCGTGGCCGGCGCGCCCGTGTTGGCTCACTTCGTCGGCCGCTAACCCTCGACCCGGGCGGGTCGATGCGCTCTTCGGCCCTTCTCGCGCGTGGTCGCCTACCCACCTTCGGTGGCCTGTTCGTTTTCCTCCGTCGCCAGCACCTCCTCGACGGCGTCGAGGATTGAATCGTCCCCATTACCCTGCGCTCCCGACGGGCCCGGCGGCGGCTGGCCAAGCACCTCGGCCACTTCCGCCTCGCGCACCCTCCTGAAAGCGCGGCGCCCGTTAGCCCGGTCGAGGACCGCCACCTCGAGGTCGCCCGCACCCACCTGGCGCTCCGGACCGGCCAGCGCCTGAACGGAGGCCACCAGCGCCTCGTTCATCGTCCAGCTGTCGCGGTACATGGCGGCGAACCGGGCCGTAATGGCGTCAGCCTCGCCACCGAGGACGCTGAAGCGGTCCTCGTCCACCACCGTGCCGTCGTAGAGGATATGGAACAGCTGGTCTTCGCCGGGCCGTGGGCCCACCTCGGCGACCAGTATCTCCACCTCGAGCGGCTTCATTTCATGCGTGAAAACGTTCCCCATGTACTGCGCGTAGAGGTTGGCCAACGACCGGGCGTCGACATCCTCCCGGCTGAACTGGTAGCCCTTGATGTCAGCGCTCTGCACTCCCGCCCGGCGGAGCTGGTCGAACTCGTTGTACTTGCCCACGCCGGCGAAGGCGATCCGGTCGTAGATCTCGCTCACCTTGTGGAGAGAGCGCGAGGAGTTTTCGGCGCAGATCAGGACCCCGTTGCCGTACACGGTGGCCACTAGCGGACGTCCGCGGCCGATGTTCTTCCGGGCGAAGTCCGCCTTGTCCTTCATGAACTGCTCGGGTGCGACGTAGAACGGCATGGTCATGGCCGGCCACCCCTCCGCCCTTTGGTCTCACCACTAACAGGGATCTCGTCGCCCTCGTCGACCTCACCCGGCGCGGGTGGGAACTCGGCCGCGCTCAACGTGGAGATCACGCGGTCAAACGCAGCGGCGACCTCACCCTCCGGCACGAGCTCGAACCCCTGAGCTGTGATCGTGGCCACCGTGGGGTAGATGCCCCGGACTATATCGGGGCCACCCGTGGCCGAATCCTCGTCGGCGGCTTGCCACAGCGCCCGGACGCACAGCTCCACGCCTTCCTCGCGCGACATTTCCTCGCGGAAGCCCAGCTTGATCGTCGTGCGGGCGTCTCGGCCGCCCGAGCCGTCCGCGTGGTAGTCGGTTTCTTCATAGCGCCCGCCGGTCGGGTCGTAGGTGTAAATCCGCCCTTTGCCCCGGCGCAGGTCATAACCAGCGAAAAGCGGTACGACGACGAAGCCCTGCAGCGCCATCTGGAGGTTGCCCCGCACCATCTGGGAGAGCTGGTTGGCTTTACCCTCGAGACTGAGGGCCTGGCCTTCCACCTTCTCGTAGTGCTCGAGCTGGAGCTGGAAAATGCGCACCATTTCCAGGGCGGGGCCAGCCGCACCGGCGATGGCCACCCCGCTGTGGGCGTCAGCCGGGTGCACCTTTTCCAACATGCGGTGGGCGATGGCCGAGCCGGCAGTGGCCCGCCGGTCGCCGACCATGATCACCCCTTCGCGGTAACGGACCGCGCAGATCGTGGTGCCATGGGCCACCTGGAAGCCCTGGACGTCGCCGCGATGTGTGCCGACAGTAGGTAAACCGGATGGCGGCGGAGCGCCGGGAACGCCACCAGGCTCACCGGCGCCGAAAGGCGCGAGGCCGACCCGGCGCAGCACCTCGTAGAAGTTGGCCCGGGATCTTGGCCCGGTGGGAAGATGGGAAGGGTCATAAGTGCCTCTGACCCTAGTAGCACCGCCTGCGCAACCTTGTTTGTTTGCCCGCCTGGGGACCCCTATCCCCAGGCTCCTCCCCCAAGCGGGGGCCCCAACCCCGCTGGGGTCCGTTGTTCGTTTGCCCGCCTGGGGACCCCTATCCCCAGGCTCCTCCCCCAAGCGGGGGCCCCAACCCCGCTGGGGTCCGTTGTTCGTTTGCCCGCCGGGGGCCCTATCCCCAGGCTCCTCCCCCAAGCGGGGGCGCCAGCCCCTCCGGAGGCCGTGGAGAGGCGCTCAACCCGCTGCCGCGGCGGCAGCCGGCAGTCCCGGCCACCGGGCGGACGGCCGCTCGCTGCGACTTGCTACTGCGCCCCTCTTACTGACCGCCCTTTTGGACGTACGACTTGACGAACTCCTCGGCGTTGTCCTCCAGCACCTCGTCGATCTCGTCCAGGAGGTCGTCCAGCTCCGCCTTTAGCTCCTCGCCCCGTTTGGAGCCGGCGGGGACTTCTTCAACCTGCTCCGGCTCCGTGCGCGAGGGGGCTTGTTTCTTGATCTGCTCTCTTTCAGCCATGGTGTACCTGCCTCCTCAAGAGCCCAGCTGCTCCAGCAGTTCCGCTGGAGTATTACACCGTGCAAGTAGTTGGTCGACGTGCGCCGCCGTGCCTCTCAGCGGCTCCATCATGGGGACTCTGCGCAAGGGGTCGCTACCCAGGTCGAAAACGAGCGAGTCCCAGTTGGCGGCGGCGATCGCCTGGGGCCAGCGCTGAAGGCACCTTCCTCTGAAATATGCCCTGGTCGTCGTGGGCGGTTCAGTCATGGCCCGTTCGACCGCGGCGGGCTCCAGGAGCCGCTCCATACCGGCTCGGGCGAACAGCGAACGCTCCGGGCGCACATCGTGGTATTGCAAGTCCATCGCTAATAACTTCGGGTCTCGCCAGCCTAGGCCATGGCGCTCCCTGTAGCCGTTCACCATCCTGTACTTGGCCACCCAGTCCAATTTGTTGGCCAGGCTCATTGGGTCTGACTCGAGCCCTGACAGTACCTCTTCCCACCGGCGTAGGACCTCTTTTCCGACGTCCTCACCGCCAACGGAGACCAGGCCGACGTCCTCGGAGTACTTGCGGGCCAGCTCCAGGTGCTCCCACTGTATTTCCAGGGCCGTCATCTGCCGCCCGTCGGCCAAGGCCAGCGGCTGGGAAAGGCTGAGGTCGTAGGACACCTGCCGCATGGCCCGCACAGGGGCGGCCAGTGTGTAGTCCCGCGCGTGACGTGCAAACCAGTCGTCTTCGATCATGGACAGCACGATGGCGGTGGCGCCGACCTTCACGAAGTTAGCCACCTCGGAGAGGTTGGCGTCCCCGAGGATGACGTGCAGTCGGCGGTACTTTTGGGCGTCGCAATGAGGCTCGTCCCGGGTGTTGACGATGGGCCGCTTCAAGGTTGTCTCGAGGCCGACCTCCTCCTCGAAGAAGTCGGCCCGCTGGGTCAGCTGGAAGTCCACCTGTTCGGAGCCGGAGACCTCTACGCCTACCTTGCCGGCGCCCGTGTAGACCTGGCGGGTCACGAAGTGGGGGATGGCGTACTGGACGACCCGTGAGAAGGGGACGGAGCGGTCCATCAAGTAGTTTTCATGGGACCCGTACGAGTTGCCCTTGCCGTCGGAATTGTTCTTGTACACGCTTATGCTCTGGCCGGCGGGCAGCAGGCGGCTGGCGGCCTCGACCGAGCGGGCCAGGATCGCCTCGCCTGCCTTGTCGTAGAGGATGGCCTCCCAGACGGTCGAGCACTCGGGCCCCGAGTACTCGGGGTGGGCATGGTCCACGTAGTAGCGCGCACCATTGGTGAGGACGGCGTTGACGAGGTGGGTCTCGACCTCAGGGGCGACCTGCGGCTCCCTGACGAAGCCCCTGGCGTCCCGGGCGGGCGACTCGTCCTGGAAGTCCCATTCGATGCGGCGCGCCAGCGAAGCGACATAGGCGTTGATCAACGCCGATGACGCCGCGATGGGGTTGGGCTCTCCCCCACCCCGCAAGATGATCCCGTACTCGGTTTCCATCCCGAGCACCTTCACTATGGCCACGCGCCGACGATACCCCGCTTTTATGACAGAACAGTGCGGTCAGGCAATTTGCCCATGTTGCCAGCCAGAAAAACAACTCAGACTGGCGCGATACCAGGGTACCCGGCCGCAGTCTCAAGCCTTGAGTTGTCTTAAGGCTTGAGCAGCGCGGCATTACGCCGGTCGGTCCCTCTTTAACGAGCGGTTACAAGTACTGGCCGGTAGCGACCCGTTCGATCGACCGTCCACCCTTCGTCTCGTCTCCCTGGGCGGTGATAGTGCGGATGTAGACGATCCGTTCGCCCTTCTTGCCCGAGATCTTGGCCCAGTCGTCCGGGTTGGTCGTATTGGGCAAGTCCTCGTGCTCCTTGTACTCCTGCTTTATGGAGTCGATCAGGTCCTGGGTCTTGATGCCCTTACCGAGCTTGGCGATCTGGCGCTTGATGGCGAGCTTCTTGGCCCGCCGGACGATGTTCTCGATCATGGCCCCGGAGGCGAAGTCCTTGTAGTACATGACCTCCTTGTCGCCGTTCTGGTAGGTGACTTCGAGGAACTGGTTCACCTCCTCGTCCCGGTACATCTCCTCGACTGTCCGCTCGATCATGAGGCGGACCGTCTTTTCCCTGTCACCCCCGCCCAGGCTTCGGACCTCGCCCTCGTCAAGGGGCAGTGTCGCCATGAGGTAGCGGGAAAATATCTGGGCCGCAGCCGTCTCGTCGGGCCGTTCGATCTTGATCTTCACATCGAGGCGGCCCGGCCGGAGGATGGCCGGGTCGATGAGGTCCTCCCGGTTGGAGGCACCGATCACGATCACGTTTCTGAGCGCCTCGACCCCGTCGATCTCGGCCAGGAGCTGGGGGACGATCGTCGACTCGACGTCCGAGGAGATGCCGCTCCCCCGTGTACGGAACAGCGAGTCCATTTCGTCGAAGAAGACGATGACGGGAACGCCCTCTTCGCTTTTTCTCGCGCCCGCTGGAACACGAGCCGGATCTGCCTCTCCGTTTCGCCCACGTACTTGTTCAGCAGCTCGGGGCCTTTGATGTTCAAGAAGTAGCTCCGGGCGGCGCCGTCGCCGGACCGCTCGGCCACCTTTTTGGCCAGCGAGTTCGCCACCGCCTTGGCTATGAGGGTCTTCCCGCACCCCGGAGGGCCGTACAGCAGGACACCCTTCGGCGCCGGCAGCTTGTGCTCGGTGAACAGCTCTTTGTAGAGGAACGGCAGCTCCACGGCGTCCGTTATCTGCTCGATCTGCGAGTCGAGGCCACCGACGTCTTCGTAAGAAATGTCGGGGACCTCTTCGAGGACCAGGTCCTCCACCTCCGGCCGGGGCAGCTTTTCCAGCAGGAGGCCCGAGCGCGAATCCATGAGCAGCGAGTCCCCGGACCGCAGCTTCTCGCCGATCAGCGAATCGGCGATCTCGACTACCCGCTCCTCGTCGGCGCGGCCCACCACGATGGCCCGGTGGCCGTCGTCGAGCTGCTCTTTTAGCGTCACCACCTCGCCCGACAGGTCAGAGCCGCGGGCCATGACCACGTTGAGGGACTCGTTGAGGACCACTTCCTGGCCCCGGCTCAGCTCCTTGGCCTCAATGCCCGGGTGGAGCGAGACCCTCATCTTCCGGCCGCCGGAAAAGACATCCACCGTCCCGTCTTCGTTGCAGCGCAGAAAAGTCCCGTACGCCGACGGGGGCTGGGTGAGCTTGTCGACTTCCTCTCGCAGCGAGGCGATGTGCTCGCGGGCGTCTCGGAGGGTGAACGTGAGGCGCTCGTTTTGCGACAGCGCCTGCTGGAGCTGCCCCTTGGTCTCGAGGAGCCTCTCCTCGAGGGTCCGGACCCGCTTCGGGGCGTCAGCCAACCGGCGCCGGAGGGCCGAGATCTCCTCTTCCAGGGCAGCGACCTGCGCCTCGAGGCTCCCGGCCTGAGCACCTTGGCCTCGAGGCCCCGAGGTTTCTCTGTTTTCCGCGCCGCCCTGAGCGGCCTGCTCGTCATGTTGGGCCAAGCGGGCTCACCTCCTCGTCCCGGCTCCTCCTCGGAGCATCCTTGCCGTCGGGCCAACTGTTTTGGCCCCAAGGTAAGGTCCTATCCGACGATACTGCGCTTCGGCCTCGCACTGGCGTACGCCCCCACGACCTGCCCGTCAAGAAGCTCGAGCATGGCGGGGTGATTGACACTTGGGTGCTGGCGCCAGTACCTTGGGATTGTCGAGCACGTCAGTTCGTACGCGGAACGCACGAAAAAAGGGAACCAACAGCGAATGAAGGTCTGGATCGACCAAGATCTATGCACTGGTGACGGCCTATGCGAAGAGATCGCGCCCGCAGTCTTCACGCTGCTCGACGACGGGCTGTCCTACGTAAAGGAGGGCGACAAGATCTTCAGCGACCCGGGTGGGCACGCTGGCTTGGCCCTCGTGCCCGAGGATATGGAAGACGCCACCCGGGAGTCTGCCGAAGAGTGCCCCGGGGAGTGCATCTTCATCGAGGAGTAGCACCGCCGGTGAGGCAGTCCGGCCTCGCCCGCCACCTCGGCCGCTCGTTCGTCGTATTGGCCTCTCGTTTGGCGCGACGGATGGTCCGACGGATGGTCAGCCCGGCCTCCTGCAGACCGGCCGCCTGCAGACCAGCCGCTAGCATGAGAGCCTGACCACCGGCCTCCACGTCGAGGGGGAAAGCGCAGGGGGGCACGACGGACCAGTTGAACTCGGCAGCGCTAACGCTGTCCACCGCGCCGTCACCAAGTCCGGCGCGCCTGAAAGGGATCGCTGCCACGGCGGCGGTCGCTGCTGCCGTACTTGGTGGCCGCCTATGCGATGTACGGCCGCCTTAGGCCCTTAGACCGGGCGCACTTGCCCACTTGTACCTGCGGTGACATCGTGAACCAGGTCTGGTTCTTGGCCTTTGCCCTTCGAATGTTAGGGCACGATCAATTATCGTTATGGACCAACCTGCTTAATTACCCGGTAGGTATCAATGCGGCAAATAATGCCAGTTTTCCGCTGCTTGGGTTCGGCGTCAGCCCGATTACGGCCTGGCTTGGGCCAGTCGCCTCCTTTGCGCTGCTGGTCCGGCTGAGTTTCTTCGTCTCTGCACTTTCTTGCTTCTTAGTATTAAGGCAACTGGTCCGCTCCCGAATTGCGGCTGCCGTCGGCGGGATCCTCTACGGCTTCTCCCCATATATGGCTCATCAGGGCGCCTCTCATATGTTCCTGGTATTCGCGCCGCTCCCACCCATATTGTTTTTTCTCGTGTACCGGCTGGTCGTCACGAAATCGACTCGCACCAACTTTGCCACCGGCCTCTTACTGGGCGCTCTCATCAGTGCTCAATACCTGATAAGCAACGAAATTGCAGTTTCGTTTGTCCTCATGACGGGCCTCATGTTGGCTTGGTTTGCCGCCCGCGCCCTCTATCGGCGCAGGTCCTTCGGCGACGTGCCCCGGGTTACGGCCACAGTGCTGGGCGGGGCCGCGCTGGTGGCCGTGCCGCTCCTGGCCTACCCGGCGTGGAACGCGCTAGCCGGCCGCCAACACGTGACCGGCCCCACACAATTGGTTTCGTCACCGGGCATTGAGGTGCTGTCGACCGTATTCCCGGTCGACCGCTTCGTCCTGGCCGGCCTGTGGCGACAGTGGCGGGTGCCCCCCGTCGCCCTTCTTGGCGATTCGGGCTACATCGGCATCCCCCTCCTGATCGTCCTCATCTACGTCGCCGTGCGGTACCGGCGGTGGGCGCTCGTAAGAGGGGCGACGGCGCTGGGTGTCATTTCCTGGGCCCTGGCCCTGGGCCCCCGGCTGGCCCTTTCCAACCACATCACAAACGTCCCGCTACCCTTTGCGGTCCTCACCCACGTGCCCGTAGTGCAAGACCTCGTCCCCAGCCGCCTGACACTGTACACATACCTCGCCGTGGCGGTACTTCTGGCCGTCGGGATCGACGAATTGATCGCCCGGGCGGTCCCGGCCCGGATTTGGGCCACCGGCCTCGCCGTGGGCACACTGCTCGGGTCGGTCGCCCTCACGGCTCCCGACTCCACCTACGCGGTAACCGGCTTGGCGGGAGCCCAGGTCTTTTCGGGAACGGCGGTGGCCCGCCAGGTGCCGCGCGGCAGCGTTCTCCTTGCCTACCCCTACCCGGTCTTCCCCGAAGACCAGGCCATGCTCTGGCAGGCCCTCAGCAATATGCGTTTCTCGCTGGTTGGGGGGTACGTAGTCCGGCCGTTACCCGACGGCAATGGCACGAAGGTACCTCCGCTTCTGTTCCCGCCGGCGGTCCCTTCTTTTTTGCTCGAGTCGTGGTCCGAACCTCGAGCCCCGAGCACTCAACTGGCGTCGTTTGAGGACGCAAAATCCCAGCTGCGAGAATTCGTGGCCCGGTACGACATCTCGACAGTCGTCGCACAAGCGGCCGGGCGTCGTCCCAGTCAAGTGATCGCCATGGTATCGAGCGTCTACGGGCGCCCGATACGCAAGGGAGACATCGATTTTTGGTTCAACATAAAGCGTCCAACGCGCCTCGACCACAGGGAGCGCCTGGCCTTGGCTGGATAAGATGGCGTTGTATCAATGACCACTGGCGTGGAGCATTGTGTTGAGGGGAGTGGGGACATGTCTGTGAGTGTCGATGACCTGAGGGGCGCATTGGGACAGCTGGGGGCGTCGCCCCAACTCCTCAGTGATGACGAGCGCAACCATCTTGACGAGGACGGCTTCGTCGTACTGCCCGGGCTGCTCGAAGCTGACCGGGTTGACGCGCTGCGCCAACGCTATGACGACCTGGTTGCCCTCGAGGGCGAGCAGGCGGGGGGCGAGTTCCACCAGGAAGCGGGGACTCATCGATTGGCCAACCTGGTCAACAAGGGAGCGATATTCGACGCATTATGGACCGACCCCAAACAACTGGCGGCCATCGACCACGTGCTCAACGGACAGGAGATCAAGTTGAGCTCGCTCAACGGCCGGACCGCTTTACCCGGGGCTGGGCACCAGGGCCTGCACACGGATTGGGCTCGGGCGGTGCTGCCGGGGAGGTACGAGGCCTGCAACTCCATGTGGATGCTCGACGATTTCACCGCCGAAAATGGCGCTACCCGTGTGGTCCCGGGCTCGCACCGCTGGGCCAAGCTCCCTGTCGAAGCGTTAGCTGATCCGGCCGAAGCGCATCCTGATCAAATCCTGGTGACGGGCCAAGCGGGCAGTGTTGTCGTGTTCAACGCCCATTTGTGGCACAGCGGCCGCCACAACGGCACCGACCGGCCGCGCCACGCTGTCCACGCTTTTTTCATACGCCGGGACGCCAAGCCCCAGACCGTCCAACGGGATTATTTGCGGCCCGAGACGGCGGACCGATTGTCCCCCGGGGCTCTTTATTTGCTCGACGCGGCTTGAGGCGGAGATGCTAAGCACTGAGCAGACCGCCGCGTTCGCCCGCGATGGCTTCGTGGCCGGGCCAGTTGTCCTCGACGACGCTGGGGTCGACGAACTGCGCCAGGAGCTCGACCGGGTCATCTCCGATCAGGACCGCACCGATGTGGCCCAGCCTGTCCGGGTGGCCAACCTCGACAATGAGGCCAACCCGGTATGGCAGGTCGTCAATATCTGGCAGGCCAGCCCAGCCTTTCGCCGGCACCTGGCCCACCCGCTTGTCGTCGAGGACATCGCCCAGCTCACTGGCGCCCGGCAATTGCGGGTATGGCACGACCAGATCCAGTACAAGCCGGCTCGTCACGGCGGTGTCAACCACTGGCACCAAGACGCGCCCCTGTGGCCTCCTATAGAGCCCATGACCCAGGTGACGGCCTGGGTCGCCTTAGACGATGTGGACGAGTCCAATGGTTGCATGAGCATGGTGCGCGGCTCGCATTTATGGGGCGACCAAATGGACCGCCTGCACGCCATAAGTCCTAGCCTCGACCTACCGTCGACGTTCGACGGGCACCAGGTCGAGATTTCTCTCCGCCCGGTGAAAAAGGGGCAGGTTCATTATCATCACGCCGTCACCTGGCATTCCTCGCATGGCAACCACAGTGACCGGCCCCGACGGGCCATCGCCGTTCACTACATGCCCGGGGAGACCTACCACGTCGCCGCCGGAAAAGACCATCCAATGCGCTCCCATATCACGGTGGCAGACGGCGAGCTGCTGACCGGGGACGCATTTCCCTTGGTCTACGACGACAAGCCGGGCCTCTGAAATAGCCCGTCGGACACGGGACTGTCGGCTGCTAGGTAGGGAGACGAGGTGTACGAAATGCGCGCGACCAAGATGCGGCGACTACGCCTAAGCGGCAATCGCCAGGCTGCGGTTGAGGAAGTCGATATACCTGACGCACAGGGCGACGAAGTCGTAGTACGGGTCAAGGCGTCGGCCTTGTGCGGGAGCGACCTGCACGGGTTGTACCGGCCTGAGCCGGGCTCGCGCGTCACGCCCGGGCACGAAGTGGCCGGCGAGGTGGTCGCCGCTGACCGGGCCGTCCGGGCCCGAGTGGGCGACCGGGTGGCATTGCACGCCCCCGTTGGCTGCGGTGCGTGTTCGTTCTGCCGGCGGGGAGCAATGATCATGTGCTCAGCCGGCACCACCCTGGGCTTTTCGCGAGACGGCGGCGATTCTGAGTACGTGCTCGTCCCCGAGCGCGCCTGCCTGCCGCTACCTGATTGGGTCTCCTTCGACGTTGCCGCCCTTATCGGCGACGGCGTGGGGACGCCCTATCGGGCGTTGATGAAGGCCGGCGGGATCCGGGCTGACCAAGTGCTAGGCGTTTTCGGTCTCGGCCCCGTCGGCCTGGGGGCGTCGATGCTTGGGGTGCGGTTCGGGGCGCGGGTGATCGGCGTGGACGTAAATACAGACCGGCTGGCATTGGCGAAGGAGCTGGGCGTGGCCCACCTCGTCGACGCCTCCAGCACAGACGTTGCCGCCGCCGTGCGTGAACTGACGAGGGGCGTCGGCCTCGACGTGGCCATGGAATGCGCGGGCAGCGACGTCACCCTCCGCTACGCGCTCGACAGCACCCGTCACTTCGGCCATATTGCGCTCGTCGGCGAGCACCGGGAAGGCGTAGCCACCATCGACCCTTCACGTCACTTTCTCGGCCGGGAGCTGACGATGACCGGGACGAGGTACTACCACCTTTCCGATTACGAGGAGATCCTGGCCCTGATCGAGGATGGCTTGGCGCCGGAGAGGATGGTCACGCACCGGTTCCCACTGAACGACGCGCCTCACGCCTTCGCCCTCTTCGATGCCGGCGCAACGGCAAAAACTCTGCTGCTCCCGTGATTTGACCTCAACTTTGGCGGTGCAACGCCTCGTAAAGAAGCAGAGCAGCCGCGTTGCCGACGTTTAACGAGTCGGCCACGCCCATCATCGGGATAGAGACCTTCAGATCGGCCGCTTTGTGCCAGAATTGGGCGAGCCCGTTTCGCTCGCTCCCGACCACAAGGGCGACGCGGCCGCTGTAGTCCGCCTCCCGGTAGGACAACTTCGCCAACGGATGGGCGGCTATGACCCGGAACTCCTTCGCCCGCAGCCAGTCGAGTGCTTCCTCATGATCCATTCTGAGTATTGGAAGCGAAAACAGCGTGCCCATGCTAGCTTTGATCAGCGTCGGGTTCGTCAACCTGAGACGACCATCCGACACGATGACACCGGTGGCGCCCGAGCCATCAGCACACCTGATAACGGTGCCCAGGTTGCCGGGCCGCTCCAGGCTGTCGGCCACCGCGATCCTGGCTGCCGCTCCAGGGGCAAGGTCAGAAGGCCCCGTGCGGCACAGCTGAGCTATGGCCATCAGCCCGTCGGGCCCGTCGCGGTCGGAAACCCGGCGCAGAACTCGTTCGCTGACCTCCAACCGGGGGACGCCGCCACCGACACGGTCGAGGACGTTTTCAATTTCCTCACCGCGCAGGAGCGCGGGGCACACGAAGACCGCGCTAATAGAAATGGACGCGGCTATCGCCGCTCTGATCGCCCACAAGCCCTCCAAAGCAACGGCAAGTTCGTTATCGGGTAGCCGGTTGCGCTTGATGTTTACGAACTCTTGGACCAGCGGGTGCCCATACCCAGCTGGTTCGAGACTGTGTGGATGCCAGGCAGGCACCGTGCACCTCCGTCCTCAGGCAGGAGGTGCACGGGCGCGAAATTAAGGGGCCCCTCAGGGCGGGTCCAGCGCGCCGTTTCTCCCGCCGCTTCCTCCGGCATATGGGTGGAAGCGGCGGGCGCCAAGCGTTGGCGTGAGCGCCTTCGTTCGCCAGGGCCGTGGTAGCCCTTGGCCCCAGTGGGCCCGCATCGACGAGAACGTTACTGCGTCGTTTTACGGCGGTGCGGGCTATTTTTCTCCGGCTTGGACCAGCAGTGTCTTGACCTCGAACGGACGGAAGCCGAGGGAAACCTCAGTATCGCCATCTGTCCCTACCGCCGGCTCGAGGGGGCCGGTCACGTCCTCTACGATATTCGCCGCCAGGACTGTGGCCCCGGCCGGCAGCCCGGCGAGACGGGCACGGGCCGGACGGCCGGCGCTCTCATGGAGACGGACGACGACGGCCCCGTCTCCCCGGTCGGCGTATTTCAGGGCGTCGATCACCACCGTGGACGCCTCTCGCAAGTGCGGTCGTCCGGTAGCTCCTAACTCGGCGGGCACCACCCCGGCCCGGCCCGAAGCCTCCGTGGCGGCCGTGGCTCCGCCGGCCACCCGGGCTCGCAAGGGAGTGTTGAACCCGGCGGCAAGTTCTCCGAGATGAGCGTCGCGCCAGTCACCGGGATGCGGCACGACGCCAAACGCACACCGGGTGACACTCCCGCAGTCGGAGACGGTGTCCGGCTCGTAGCTGCTCCGCACGACGTGGGCCCGCAAGCGAGAACCGAGGGCGTCGAACCCGTACTTGCTGTCGTTCAGCAGCGCCAAGCCGTAATCCGCGTTGCCGATGTGCGCCCAACGCAACCCGGGGACGACCAGCCCATCGGCGGGACGGCTATTAGCGCCGAAGGGCGTCTCGTACACTGCCTCGCAAGCTGGCAAGCGAGTGCCAAAAGACAACGCCAGGTTCGGGATACCGATCTGCGGCCCCCCCGGTTCGTTCCAGCT
Organism: uncultured Acidimicrobiaceae bacterium; assembly: GCA_963807395.1. Lineage (GTDB taxonomy): Bacteria > Actinomycetota > Acidimicrobiia > Acidimicrobiales > Palsa-688 > Fen-671. Next base: position 418,941 of record CAWEBW010000016.1, on the reverse strand, counting down.
CACCTCGAGCTCGAAATCGATGCGAGGGATAGCGGCATAGAAGACCACCCGCTTGACGATGTTCGAAGACCGCACGGCGTGGCTGCTCTCCAGGACCACCCGCACTGGGCCGGCTTCCGCGATGTGGACCTCAGCGCCATCGATGAGGCTCTGCTCTGCATATACGTTGTCAACGACCCACGACGACATGCCGTGCGGGCGCTCGTCGAACAGCTGCAGCACGCCAAGGCAGAGGTCGGGACGGACTTGTTCAAAATTGACGGCCCGGGCGATGTTGTAGCCGACGAGTTCGCGGCCGGCGTTTTTGTCGTAGAGCGTGGTAACGATCCCGCTCCCCCTCCCGACCATGGCGAAGAAATAAGGAGTGTCTACCGAGAGGAAACGGGGATTGACCTCTCGAACCTCGACCGCCGAGGCTCCCGCCTCCTCGGTGGCGAGCCGGTAGGTACAAGTGGCAAAGGCGGGCACCGAGGCGACGAACCTCAGCCCGTCGCTTCCTCTCTGACCGGCGACCCGCTTCCCGTGCTGGTCCACCAACATCGCCACGCCCTTCCCGGCGAGCTCTCGTACCACCACCACGTCCTCGCGGTCGCACCCGACCGGGTTGGTCACCGCCACCTCGCCGGCCGGCACTTCGTGTGCCAGGGTGGCCAGCGCTTTATCGCTGACGCCCCGGGCCGGTCGAGGACCTCAGCCAGCTCGGCCGCACTGAACTGGCGAGCATCGGCGATGGCCGACCCGCAGATGATGTCGTGAAACTGATGGAACAGCGCCGTGCGCCAGAGCTCGGCCAGGAGAGCGGTGTGCTCCACCCCCGCTAAGGCGCACAGCGCCTCTCCGGCGACAAGCTCGTTCTCGACGGCGCGGTTGTAGTACTTGACCTCGGCCTGGGAGGTATAGCAACCCTCGAAGATCGTCGGGGACTCGCTGCGATGCTCGGGCAGAGGCACCCCGGAGGCGATCACCTCCTCGGCGAAGGCACCCACCGTGGAGCAGAAAATGGACGGGAGGCCGCTCGTGCGCTGCATCTGGCGCATGGTCTCTAGGTCTCGCCGTACCGGGCCGCCGCCGTGGTCCCCGACGCCGTAGAAGTAGACACAGCTAGTGAGCTCCCCATCGCCGGTCTGGGACAGGACGTCCTGGGCCACCCGTCCGGGTGTAACAGGGCCAAGGTAGACGGGCGAGGAGAGAGCCAGCACACGGGTCCCGTCGTCGCCGGTCCACCAGTACGCTGGCCACATTCTCCCGCCGCCGGCCTGACCCGGGTTCCCACGATGGTGGTAGTACACCCTGGCGCCGGCAGAAACAGTCAGCTGGGGCAAATTTCCGACGTGGCCGAAGGTGTCAGGGGCCAGGTGGGCCCGCGGGCTCGTTTTCAGGTAGCGGCGGGTGAAGCCGACGCCCTCGAGCAGCTGGCGGGCCTGGGCTTCGCTCGAGGGCATGTTTACATCGCACTCCACCCATTGCATCGTGGCCGGCTCCCACCGGCCCTCGGCCACCCGATCGCATATCGCGGCGAACAGGTCCGGTTCCTCCTGGCGCAGCACGTCGTACCCGGCCGGCTGGGAATGCGTGAAGCGCATCTCGGGGAAGTCGTCCATGATGGCAAGCACCGAGGCGACGTCGCGCTTTACCACTTCCTTGGCGTCGGCCCAGGTCCACATCCACTGCAGGTCGATGTGGGAATGGCCGATGGCGTGGGCCCGGCGCTCGGCGACCCGAGGTGCGATCGGCAATAGCGCCGTCTCCATCTCGGAAAGGGCGGCGGCGAGGTCTTCGCGGCTGAGCTCCAATGGCGACCGGGGGGCGGCAAGCACGGCTGCTTCGACGCTCTTTCGTTCCTCCTCGGTTACGGCGAGAGAAGCAGCCAGCGCCAGCTGGGCCCACGCCGTGTCGAGCGAGAGGAACCGCTGCCAGAGCGCCGGGGTGGTAAAAGATAGCTCGCTGTGGCCGACTGTCTGGCCGGCGGGCGGCCTGACCGTAATGGTCAGCTCGGGGCCGCTTCCCGTCTCCAGGGCCTCCCAGACCGTGAACTGCGCCGGGCCGAAGGCCACAGGAGGGAGGACCTCTTCGAAGACGGCTTGACCGTTCGCTTCGACAGTGACCGGGTACAGGCTGTTCATGCTCATGAGCAATGCTTCACCGCCCATCGGGACGCCTGCGACTACTGCCGGCGGGTCGAAGCGGGCGGTCAGTGCTGTCGCTGCGCCCGGCTCGTAGTAGAGCGCCTGGAACCCCAGGCCCCCGCACAGGACAAAACTGTCGACCGGGGCCAAGCGGATCTCGCTCGACCGGCCCCCGGCCCGGACCGTCCAGCGCTCGGGGAACCACCCTCGTTCGGCTTCGTCGGCGGCCGTCCGCAGGGTGTTAAGCGCCCCCACCACCGGCCCCGACAGGCCGGAAGGGGTCGTAACTTTGTTTGTCATTGCTGGAAAACTCCCGTCAGCTCGTCACTCCCGGGTCAAGCGTACGTAGGTCACCGCAACGACCAGCAGGAGCCCGCTCACTATCAGCGCCAGGTCGTCGGCCACCTGGTTGGCCTCGACCTTGATAAACGGCCGGACGAGCAATGACAGGACGAGGAGGACCATGCCCACCCGGATCAACGCCTTGGCGGCCTCTCTCATCATCGGGGTGCACCCTGGATGCTTTCGGCCAGAGTCGGGACTTTTTCAGGGAAAAAGCAGGCCGCTGCATGGCCAGCCCCCACCTCTGCGAGGGGTGGCCGAGCCTGGCGGCAGGCGTCCTCCGCGAACGGGCAACGGTTGTAGAACACACAGCCGGTCGCAGCCACTTGGCCTTCAGCGTACCTTTCCAGTTCCTCGGTCCGGCGTTGGCTGGCCACTTCCGGGTCTGGCACCGGAATGGCCTCCAGCAGAAGGAACGTGTACGGGTGTTTGGGGCGGTTTATGACCTCCTCGCACGGGCCTTCCTCGACGACGACCCCGTAGAACATGACCACGATACGGCCACCCTGGGCAAAGTACCTGACCAGCCCCAGGTCGTGGCTGATGAACATGTACGCCAGCTCCCGCTGTTGGCGGAAGGACAGCAGAAGGTCAAGGATGGCGACCCGCAAGGAAACATCGAGCATGCTGGTGGCCTCGTCTGCGACGACCACCCTCGGCTCAAGGCTCATCGACCGGGCGATCGCCACCCGTTGGCGCTGACCGCCTGACAGCTGGTGGGGGTACCGGCCGAGGAAGGCAGGTGTGGCGTCGAGGTCAACTTCCTGCAGGATCCGAATCAGCGCCGGCTTCAGCTGGCGACGGTTGACCATCTTGTGGTGCAGCAGAGGCGCGCCGAGCGTGTCCTCGATGGTGAGGCCCGGGTTCAACGAAGCGTACGGGTCCTGCTGGACCACCTGTACGGCCCGGCGGTAAGCCTTGAGGTCGTTGCCCTTCAGCGACCACAGGTCGCGCCCTTCGAAGCGGACCTGGCCCTGGGAGGGAGGCACCATCCCGGCCATGATGCGGCCCAAGGTTGTCTTGCCGCAGCCGGACTCACCGACCACGGCGACGACGTCCTGGGCCTCCAGGCCCAGGGTTACGCTGTCGAGTACCGGGCGCGGGCCGCGAGTATTGGCGTACCGGTGGGTTACGGCGTCGACTTCCAGGACTTTCACGGCACACGCTCCGCTACTTCGACGAGTTCCCGGTTGACCACGTGGCAGGCGACGCGGTGGTCTTTTTCATCCGGGACGAGGGGGGGTTCGACCCTTGTGCAGAGGTCTTCAGCGAGTGGGCACCGCGGCGCGAAGCGACATCCCGGAGGTAGCTCAGCGAGGTTCGGGACCTGGCCGCCGATCGGGCGCACCAGTAGGCCCTGGCCGAGCACGCTCGGGATGGCCTCTATGAGCGCGGCAACATAGGGGTGGCGCCGCCCCTTCTTGTAGATCTCCCTGACGGTCCCCGATTCCACCAACCGGGCGGCGTACATCACGGCTACCCGGGTGGCGATCTCGGCCACCACACCGAGGTCGTGCGTGACGAGGATGATGGTTACCCCGAGCGACCTCTGGAGCTCCTTCAGGATATCGATCACCAGGCGCTGGTTCAAAAGGTCGAGGGCCGTGGTCGGCTCGTCAAGTACCAGGACCGACGGTTTGAGCAGGAGGGCGAGGGCGATGGCCACCCGCTGCTTCATTCCTCCCGACAACTGGCTCTCGAAGGAATCCCAGATCTGGCCCGGCTCGAGCCGGAGGGACACCAGTAGCTGTTCGAAATACGCCCGGCCTTCCTCAGGGTTCGGGAAGACGTCAGGGTGCGCCTTCAAGCTGTGCTCGACATGGCGGCCGACGGTAAGGACGGGGTTGAAAGCGTTCATGGCGGCCTGGAAAACCATGGAAATCTCGGCGCCGCGTACGCCGTTGAGCTCGTTGAGGCTCATGGTGCGAAGGCTCTGGCCGCGGTACCTGACATCGCCACCTATGACGCGACCAGGCTCGGGGACGACACCCAGCAATGAATAAGCGAGCGTCGACTTCCCGCAACCCGACTCACCGACGAGGGCGTATATCTCACCGGCGTGGACGTCCAGGCTCACGTCTGCGACGGCCCGGATCGCCCCGGTCCCCTTGCCGAACGCGACGGTCAGATTGTCTACGACCAGTATCGGTTCTGGCCGTTTCGGATCTGGCAGCTTGCGATCTGAAGGTACCGGATCTGCTCGGCCGTTGCTCGAGTCCACGAAGCTCCTATTGAACTCGTAGCCGCGGGTTGAAGATGCTGTCCAGCGCCCTCGTGAAGAAGATAAACGCCACCTGGAGGATAACTATGGCCACCATTGGGGAGAACAGGTAACTCAAGCTCTTGGTGGTGTAGAGGGCCCCTGGCTCATGGCCAAGTTAATCATGACGCCCCAGTTGCTCCCACTGACGGGTGCCACCCCGAGTACGAACAGGCCGATCTCGGCGTAAATGGCCCCGGTTATAGCCAGCATGAAACTGATGGCCACGTATGGCCCTACGTTGGGCAGCAGCTGCCGGCTGATGATGTTCCGCAACGGGAGGCCGGAGATCTTGGCTGCGTCGACGAAATCAGCCGACCGTAAGCTAAGCGCCTGCGACCGTATCACCCGGGCCAGCCCGGCCCAGGCGGTGATCGACAAAACCGCCGCCAGTACCAAGGGGTTGGTGACCCTGAGGATGCTGGCGAGTACGATGATCAGCGGCAGGCCGGGGATGGTGAGGAACACGTCTACGACGCGCATGGCTACCGCGTCGAACCGGCCACCGAAGTAGCCGCTGACCAACCCGACGACCACACCGATGAACACCGTCATCACAGCCGCCGCCACCCCCACAAGTAAGATCGGCCGCGTCCCGAGGATTATCTCCGACAGGATGTCGTTGCCGAGGTTGTCCGTACCCAGCGGGTGCAGCCACGACGGCGCCAGGTAGGCGTCGAGGGGGTTCCCGACGCCAGGTTTTATGTGGGTTAGCAGCGGGCCGAACAGGGCGAAAAAAATGTAAACCAGGATTACGACCCCACCGATGAGAGCTGGCTTGTCGGCCCAACATATCCGCCACAGATCCCTGAGCAATCTCCTCATGACACGGTGCTCGAACCAATCGGCAGTATCGTCTCGACGCTGGCCTCAGCCTTGGCCGCTCTAGCCCGCCTCGCCGACTCGGGTCTGGCGATGCGGGGGTCGACCAAGGGGTACAGGAGGTCGACCAGTAGGTTGGAAATGACCACGGCCACAGTGATCAATATGAAGCAGCCCATCATGAGGGAATAATCGCGAGCGTCTACGGCCGTGATCAGGTAATAGCCGAGGCCCGGGTAGATGAAATAGGTCTCGACAAAAACTGATCCCGCGAACAAGTACCCGAGGGCCAGTGCGAACGACGTCACCACTGGCAGCATGGAGTTTCGGCCTACATAAGACCGGGCGACCCTGGTCTTGTCCAGGCCGCGCGCTTCGGCCGCCCGCACGTACTCGGAGCCGAGCACGGATATGGCGGCGCCCTTCATGGTGAGCGCCCACCCCCCGAAAGCGGCGAGCACGTACGTGGCGACAGGCAGGATCATGTGCTGGAGGACGCTCAGGATGAAAGGCAGGTTGAACCCGGGCTTTACGTTGATGCCGTAGGCCCCTGACCCGGGCAGGAACTGCGCCCGGTCAGCGACGAAGTAAATCAGGAGGATGGCGGTCAAGTAGATCGGTATTGCGTTCAAGAACGAGACGAACAGGGTGGCGAAGTTGCTGAAACGGGACTTCCTGAAGGCCGCTATCCCTGTGCCGACCACGACGCCCAGCACGAAGCTGATCAAAAGACCCGACCCCACCGCCAGGATGGTCCAGGGGGCGGCGGCAGCCAGGATGCTGGTCACCGTCTCGCCCGGGTTGAGGACTGATGTCCCGAGGTTGCCCTGGAAGGCGTGGGCGATATAAGTCACGTACTGGTTCAACAACGGTGCTTTCGGCTGAAGACCGTATATGGCTTGTATCTTCTCTTGGATCTGCTGCGGCGTGTACTGACCTTGCAGCTGCAGTTGCGACTGGAGGTACTCCATGGCGTTGCCGGGCATCAGCCTGACAATGAAAAAGGACAACGAGACAACGATAAAGATGATGACGACGGCGGTAAACAAGCGGCGTACGACGTAACTTGCCATCAGGACCTCCTGTGACCCCCAGGTTGGCCGCCTTTCACGGCCCGCTACTCGCCTTGTCGAAGGCGTTGCGCAGGAAGGCCAACCCGTCGACGGCAATAGCGTCCTGGGTGGCGGCGAGGGGACGCCAAATCGAAGCGGCCCTGGCGATGGACTGGTTTTCCGGCGTGAACGACTCGATGCAGACCGCCCCGCTGTAGCCGATGGCGGACAAGGCGCCTATAAACCCGGTCCAGTCGACGTGGTCAGCGCCCGGAGTACCCCGGTCGTTGCCGCACGCTTGCACGTGAAAGAGCCGTCCGGCCGCCGCGTGGACGGCCTCTACGACCGACTTCTCTTCGATGTTCATGTGGAAGGTGTCGGCCAGGAGGCCGCACGCACGGCTATCGACCCTCGTCACTATGTCGAGGGCCTGGTCAAAAGTGTTGAGCACACTGGTTTCGAACCGGTTGAGCGGCTCGATCGCAAGCCGGACGCCGTGTTCACCGGCGTAGGCAGCCACCGGCTTCAATCCCTCAACCAGACGGCCCAGGTACGCGTCTCGCTCCTCTGAGGTGGCTCGCCACGCTTGACCGACGGGGGCGTAGATGGGCCCACCCACCACCGGGCCGCCCGGGAGGCCGGCTCCCACGCGGGCGGACAGGTCGATGCAAGCCCGAAGGTACGCCTGCGTGCTCTCGAGAACGTCTTTGTCCTCCCCGATCAGGGTCCGCTCGGGTGACATGGCGACGCAGACCGTCCCCTGGAGGCCCAGCTCGGCCAGTAAGTCCACGGTCCGTCCCATGTCCAGGTCGGCCGGGCCCTCGAGCGGCAACTCGACGATGTCGAAGCCCCAGTCCTTGATGCGGGGGGCCAACTTGGACAAGCCGGCGTCGTCGAGCGGCGATACCCAAATCCATGTGTTAGCACCCATGGCTGGCATTCGGTCTCCCTTCGGCTTTGTTGGAGGCTTTTATAGCACTCGGCTGATGCGGATGTCTTGATCGCACAACGTGAAGCGGCTCAGAACGACGGATCCCCGAGCGGCCGGGCGGGCCCATATTGCGGAACAGGAACAAACCATCTTTACCTGGGGCCACGATGTCGAGCCGGCCGTTACCGTCGAGGTCACAGACCTCGAAATCGATACCGAGCCCGGTGGTCGCGCGCAGCGGCCCGTACTCGATCACCTGCTTCGCGAAGCCCTCGCCGGTCCACTTGTAGTAATAGATGCCGTAGTCGTCGTACTCGCCGGGGTCGTGGCCGTTGTGGGCTCGATAGCGCTTGCCCGTAACCAGCTCGCATTCGCCGTCACCGTCTAGGTCGACCCAGCGAAGGTCATGGAACTGGCTGTTGCCCGGGTCGATGGGGTGGCGCACCCAGGTGCGGCCCGAGGCCGAGACGCGTTGTTCCAACCAGTCCAGGCCGTAGTTGTGGCCCTGGCCCACTATGAGGTCAGCCAGGCCATCGCCATTGACGTCTGTCACGACGATCTCGACGCTGGCTGTGCCCAGGTCGAGTTCCGGGTGCCATGTCCACGATTGAGACCAGGGCTCCTCGGGGGCCTCGAGCCACCCGCTCGGGAGCACAATGTCGAGCCGACCGTTGCCAGTTATGTCACCGGCGCCCATCCCGTGACCAGAGGGCTCGGTGCGCAGCACGTATTCGGCGAACTCCCCTTTACCCTTGCCGTCGCCGTCGGTCAGCAACTTGTAGACCCGCTGCGGGCCCCCGGGGGTGTTGGGCACTATTTCCAACACGCCGTCGCCGTCGATGTCATAGCCCTTGACGACCTCGACGCTGCCGGTCGTTGCGATCGGATGGGCAGCCCAACGGGTGTCCCGGGACCCTTTGGGGTTCTCGTTCCACCGGATGCCCTGGCTCCACCAGCCCCCGGTGACGACGTCGAGGTACCCGTCGCCGTTTACGTCCAACGGGATTTCTCCAAAGGCGTCGAAGTATTCGCCTTCCGCCAACACCGGTCCAATTGGGTACTTGCGGTCGAAATTCGGCCCCGGGTACCAGTAGGCGCCGCTCACTATGTCCAGATGGCCGTCCTGGTCGACGTCGAACACGGTGGCGGACTCGTAGCGCTCGTCCGCAATGAGCTGGCGCTCAAACCGGAGAGGCGGTAGCGATGGCGGCACAAAGGCTCCTAACCTAAGTACGGGCCGGCTGAACGCCGGCGAGGTCGGGTGAGAATCGCTGGGTGATGTAGTCGTAGGCGACGGCCAGGTCGTCGGCGGCCTCGGCCACCGACGTAAGGGGCTCGGCTTCGTCCTTGCAGACTAGGACGAACCGCGCTGCTTGCGCCGCCATAGCGTCGAGATAAGGCAGGGCGGGGGTTTCTCGTCTCGGTTCGGGACCACCCCTCCTGTCGAGATAAGCCTCCGCCCGACCGGGCCGGAAGCGGGCCAGGGGCGGTGGCAACGAGATGCGCACGTACCCGTGCTCGAAGGCCACGAGGGCTTCCTCTTCCCACGCCACCGCCGTCTGGTACGGGCTCATTTCCAAGAGGGCCGGCCGCCCGCTCTCGCTCTCGCCGACGAGCAGGATGCCTCTTGGCTCGACATGAGTGACGCGGTACGGCTCGCCCAGGAGGTAGCGGAGCAGGTTGACCTGGTGGATGTAATAGTTGACGAAGCTGACGTACTCCTTGCCGCCCTCTTCGCCGAGTTCCGGGGGTGGCGGTTCGGTACCGAGCTTCGTCGGTTTTTCGTCGCTGGCCGGATAGCCCGCGTTTCCACCGCCCATCCAGTCGCCGGCCGGCATGATGACGCGGACGTAGCGCAACTCGCCGGCCTCGCCGTTAGCCCGCCACCGCTCGATCTGGCCGATCGACCAGGCCACGGCTGGGTCCGCCCGTTTGTGGTACCCAACCATATGAACGCAGCCCGCGGCGCGGGCGGCTTCGGCCAATTGCTTTGCTGTCTGTGGCCCGACGGCAACCGGCTTTTCGGTGAACACGTGCCTGCACCCCCGGTAAAGGTCGGGGAGCAGGCTGGCGTGCTCTGAGAACGGGACTGGGGCCACCACGCCATCCAGCTCTTCTGCCTCGAGCATGGCGTGATGATCTGGGTACACATGGGCGATGCCGTAGCGGGCGGCCACCCGCCGGGCCAGGTCGGGCCGGCCTTCGGCCAAGGCCACGACCTGGCAGTCGGGGGTTGCGGCGTAGCTCCGCAAGTGGGCCATTTGTCCCATAAACCCACAGCCGACAAATCCCAAACGGATCATGCTACCGGGACCTCTCCTTTGATGACTCGTTGAAACAACAACCTTTTACTGTCAAATGCGAGCGTTCTCGGTGCATGATCAGCCCGGCGAACTATTTCGGGCTCAACTCGCCGCGCTCCTGGGCCAGCACGATGTCCTCGCTGCCATTGGAAGTCTGGACCCACAGCGGGTTGTTCGTAGACGGCCAATTGAAGTTCCGGCTCGAGTACGCGATCTGGTTAGCGAAGGCGGCGTACTCGAGGAACGGGACTTGTGATTCGACGAACTTGGCCCAGTCGTAAGTGAGCGCGTCCATCTTGGCCCCTGGGGACGTCGCCGCGTACTCGTCGTTCAGCGTCGCGGGTATGTTGACCTTCCCGATCCCCGGGACATTCTCCACCGGGCCATAGGCGATCCCGCGGTCCCCGGCATAAGTGCCGCTATTGGTGAAGTTCTCCTGAGCGCCCATAGGGCTAGCGGCGAAGTCCTCGAGGGGGTTGGGGCTGCCACCGGCACAGCAGTAGGCCGCGATCTGGAAGCTCCCGGTGTGGAAGTCGTTGATGTACGTCGTGTTCTCGACTGTGCTCTCCACGGACGGAATGCCGAAACTGGTCAGCCCGCTCGCTGCCACCTGGAACGCGGCGACCTGGTCGGTCCAGGACGAGTCGATCGAAACGTGATCTTGAACGGCTTCCCGTTCGGCATCAGCCACGTGCCGTCCTTCGCCTTCTTGAACCCGACGCTCCGTAAGCAGCTTGGCCGCCTCGGCGGGGTCGTAGTTGTACGGGTCGAGCCCGCTGATCTGGCTCGGGGTCATGAACCCTTGGGCGACCCTGGCGACAAGACCGTCAGGCGGGACCGGCGCAACCGCATGGGCGTCCTGGCTGCCCCAAGAGAAAACGTCCATCTTGGATACAGGAATCGCATAAGCCAGAGCCTGGCGGACCTTCGTGATCGTGAACGGGTACTGGGAGTCGTTGAAGATGATGATGCCCTGGAAGGTGCCCGGGCACCGCTTGCAGGTTGGCGTCAGGCGTGTGCAGCCACTGGTCCAGGATGGCGGGCGGCATGTACAACCAGCCGTTGGAGAAATCGACCCTGCCGCTCAGCAATTCGGCGTTGAGCTCGTTTTGGCTCGTGCCCTCGAAGATGATCCGGGGGACGGTTATCTTCGAGGCGTCGTAGAACCCGTTCCACTTGGTGAGCAGGTACTCCTGCAGCGTCGCGCTGGTGAGCTGGTACGGGCCGTCGCCGACCATGGTCGGCGGGTTGTACGTCGCGATCTTGGACAACACGTCCGACAGAGTCTTGAAGGCCGGGCTCTTAGACGCCGCGCCGGGGTTCGTGGCGGCCTCCGCGAAGTACGAGAGGTCGGCTTGCTTGAGGCCCGGCGTGACAAATTTGCCCCAAACACTCGCCGGGTAGGGGATCACGCTGTTGAACAGGTCGTACTCCAGCGTGGCCAACGGCTCGCCTGGCTTTACCGTGACCGTGAACGAATGCGGGCCAGTGGCGGCCAGGTTGGTGATGTCGTTCCATATGGCGCCGCCATATGGACCGTCGAGCAGGATCGTATCGATCACATCGGTGCTCGTAACGGGTTGGCCGTTCTGCCACTTGGCGTTCGGCACCAGGTTGACCGTGAACGTGTTGCCCTTCAGGTTCCAGCTCGTGGCCAGCTGCGGGATGTACTTAGTGAGGCTCGGCCACGAGTCGATGGCCAAGGGTTCCCATACGAAGCCCAAGGCCGCACCGACGACATTGACGTTGAACGGGCTGTTTGACCACGTCGTCCAGCTGTTTGACGAGTCTACGACCATGGTCGCGTTGCTGGCGTCCGCATTGCGCGTGATGGCTGTGTGCAGTGTGGCCGCATCGGCGTTGGACGCGATGGCCGGCAACGACAACGCAGCCACGCCGGCCGCTAGAGCAAATATCTTTACCCGCATGATCACTCCTCGTGATCTCGGCGTATCAGTTAACGTATGCACGGTTCCTCCTCGATGAACCTATAAGCCAACCCAGGGTTTCTCCTGATGGTTAGTTGACATTTGCGACTACGTCATGTGGTGGCATTTCAATTGCTGTGTAACTCGCTCTCGGTTTTCCAGTCGGGTTTATTGGTCTAAGGCGAGCAATCGGCGCGGCGAGTGATAGCCAGGAGCGTGGGGTCGGCCGCGCTGACACGCAGGGTCTGCGGGCCAGGCAGCCAACTCTGGGTTTCACCGACCGCCGGGACGGACCTTTCAGCACGATCCCTCGACCCGGGACGTCCGCTCTGCAAGGCCGCGGTTGCTAAATATGGTCACGGGGCCAGTCGCCTGTCGAGCGGCCACCTGAGGCCTGACGGCTCAGTGACGTCGTCCAAACAATGGCGACCGGTAAACATTAGACCCCCTAACTTCCGCAAAAGTCACTGCCGTCTGCAAAACGGGTTACCCCCTCCTATGCGTAACAGGTTCCCGCCCCCATTGCAAGCCACCGTCTACTGTCAACCGCTCCCCGACCGAGCGCCTCGGAAGGGTCTATCATGCGTCGACGTGCCTACTAGTTCACTGCGAGTGGCTGTCATTAGATCAGGGTCTCATGGGTGAGGCGCACGCCCTCGGCTGGAGCCGGTGGTCTACCAGATGAGTTTTGGTCCCCTTTGTTGGTAATCGGTTGCCATCGTAGTTACCCCTCCCGCGAGTGTCAAGGGACGGGCACGAGAACAAAATCCTGGAAACCGACTGGACGCCTGGCAGTGCGGGCCGTCGCGGCTAGATTCGCTGAACAACAGTCACAGGCTCGAACGCCGTCACGGGAGAGGTGAATAAGGTTGGCGCGTCTTGAACCCAAGCGCGAAACGGCGCCGGCCTTCGGCGTCCGGGTCGCCGCAACGACTAACGATCTCCGATGTGGCGCGAGAAGCAGGCGTTTCCACCGCCAGTGTCTCACGGGCTCTAAGTGGCGCCCGACCTGTAACTCCCGCGGTTGCGGCGGCGGTGTTGGAAGCCAGCAGCCGTCTCGGCTTCCGGGCCAACCAGGTGGCTCGAGCATTGCGGGTGAGCAGCACCCAGACGATCGGCCTGGTCGTCCCCGACATCACCAACCCCTTTTTCCCCTCGTTGGTACAGGCCATCGAAACAGAGCTGCGGTCAGAGGGCCGAGGCTTGTTGTTAGCGGACTCCCTGAACGACCCCAAGTTAGAGGCTCAACGCATCGAGGAACTGTTGGACCGACAGGTCGATGGCCTGCTCGTTAGCCCTTGCCACCGAGTAATTAGCCGGCGCGCCCTCGAGGCGGCCAGCGAACGGGCCGCCGTCGTACAACTCGACCGGCAGGCTTCTACTCGTGTGCCCTACGTAGGAATGGACCACGGACTGGGTATGCGGTCGCTACTCGACCACCTTCGTTCGACTGGCCGCCGAGTCTTTGCGCTTCTCGGGGCCGATGTGAGCAACGCGCCCTCATTCGAGCGTCGCGCCGCGTACGTGCGTTACTTCCGGGGGACCGATGATGCCCCCGCGTCTTGCTTGGCGACTTCACATTTGACTGGGGCATGGCCGGGGCCAAGGAGGTCCTGACCGCCTGGCCTGACGTCGACGCCATCGTCTGCGGCGACGACCTAATCGCCATTGGGGCGCTACGCGCGTTGGGAGACCTGCGGATACCAGTCCCTAATAGGATCGCAGTGGTCGGCTTCGACGACTGCACCTACGCCCCCATGAACCGGCCCACTCTGACCACGATCCGTCAGCCGCTCGAGCAGATGGCCAGGCAGGCACTCTCCCTCCTCCTTCGGCCCCAGTCCTTGGTGCATCCCCAGTCCTCGGCCCTGCCCCAGTCCTCGGTGCATCCCCAGTCCTCGGCCCAACCCCAGTCCTCGGTGCATCCCCAGTCCTCGGTGCAAGCCCAGTCCTCGGTCATCCCCAGTCCTCGGTCCAACCCCAGTCCTCCGTCCAAAAGGTGGAGCTGCCAGGTGAGCTCATAGTCCGTGAGTCGAGCGCACCCGTCAGACGGGCTAAGCACCTGAGCCGGACTGCATGATGAGCCAACGGTTGGAGCTCTCGTCGGCCTCAGGAGCGATGGCAGTTAGCATTGACGCCACCACAGGAGGACTGGTCGGGCTTTACTCGAGAGCCCTTGATTGGCAGGTGTTGGGCAACATGCGTGCGGCCCGCCCGTTCGAGCTTCTGCTGCCCCTTTCGCAATGCCGGCGCAACCGTACCAGAGAAGTGGCCCAGGACCCCCCTGAGATAGTCAGCTCTGGTCCCACTCGGGCCGAGCTTCGTTGGAAGCAGGTCCACTCCCATCGCGGCGGTATACACGAAATTCTGTTGACGGCCAGCTACGAGGTGGAGGGAGAGGCTCTGGTCTGCTCCGTACAGCTGGAGAACCGTTCGCCCCTCGTTATCGAGAACCTGATGTTCCCTTGCCTTACAGATGTTCAGGCTTTCCCGGGAGGCGCCCGGTTGGATTTCTTCACCTACATTTACGCCACTGCTCGGCGTAAGCGCCTGAGGCCGCATTTCGATAACGTCCCTGGCTACTTCGGCGTAGACCGGCCGACCATAGTTCAAGAGGCGCATGGTTGCACGGTCCCAAGCAGCCCGTTCGTATTGCTCGACGGCCAAGCCGGGGGCCTGTACATGGGCATCGACTCGCCGGAGCCCGAGCTGCTCAGCTGGGTGGCCGAACTCGAGCCGGGTTACAGCGACTCCATCGACTCGAGCGTCCCCGCTGCGGACAGCATCGGTGGCAAAGACGTTCGGGTCGAGGTGATGCCTGTCTATCTCCCTTACGTACAACCGGGCGAGCGACGGCGACTGGCCCCGTTACGCCTGCAATTTTACTCGGGTGATTGGCACGCGGGGGCGGCTCACTACAGGGCGCGCCGCCGTACCTGGATGGGTTCGGCGGTCCCTCCCTCATGGGCACGCCACCCGCACTCTTGGCAACAGGTCCAGATGAACTCGCCCGAGGGAGAGCGCCGATACCGCTTTTCTGACTTGGCCGCGATCGGACGCGAATGCGCTGATAGAGGAGTAACGGCCATCCAGCTCGTGGGTTGGAACGACGGCGGGCAGGACCAGAACAACCCGTCGCACGACCCCGACCCGCTGCTCGGAGGGCCCGATGAGCTACGTCAAGGCATAGCTAGCTGTCAGCAATTGGGCGTAAAGGTCATCCTGTTCACCAAGTTTGTCTGGGCCGACCGAGCGACCGAACGCTTCCGCCGCGACCTGGTGCGCCTGGCCGTAAAGGACCCCTATGGGGACTACTACGTGCATCCCGGGTACCGCTACCAAACGGTGACGCAACTGCTGGACATCAATACAAAACGTCTGGTGCCAATGTGTTTCGCGTCCGAGGAATGGATCGATGTATGCCGCCAGGAGTTCCAGAAGGTCTTAGGCCTCGGAGCAGACGGGATGCTTTATGACGAGTGTTTCCACCACGTCCCCGCCTTGGCGTGCTTCGACCCGTCCCATGGTCACCGCTATGGCCAACCCGTCTACGCCCGTGACGTCGAGTTCGTGACTGAACTACGCAAGCAGTCCGACCCCGTTCGCGGTGACTTTCTTTACGCCGGGGAAGCCTGCACGGATTGGCAGCTCTCGGAGTACCAGCTCTCGTACCACCGCAGTGAGTCCGTCGACCACGTCCCCTTGATGCGCTACCTACGGCCAGACGCCCTGCTGATGACGGCGGTCACGGGTTTCGATGACCGCAACATGGTCAACCAGTGCCTTTTGTACCGCTATATCATCAGCTACGAGCCATATAACTTTAAGGGGCGGTTGACAGACATCCCGTTGACGGTCGCGTATGGCCAGCGAATGGACGAGTTGCGTTCCGAGCTACGGGCGTGGCTTTGGGACGGCGAGTTTGTCGACACAATCGGCGCCCGGGTCACCGTCGAAGGTCGACCACACTCGCCTTACTCGATGTTCAAAAGCGTCACAGACGGCACCCCTGCAGTCGTCATCGCGAACTATGCGCTCGAAGAGCGGAAGGTCGAAGTCGAAGTCGAGGGCTGGCGGCCGAGGGTTTATCGGCTCGTCGACGGCACAGGATGGGAAGACTGCTCCTCCGGGGTTGTGCTCCCACCTCGCTCGGCGGCCGTGGTGCTGGACCAAACCCCCTCGGAGGCACACCTTGTGAGGTGAGGGCCGTCAGCCGGTGACGCACCCGTCAGTGGAAACGGCCCCGAAATGGGGGTCGGCCAGCAACGGGCGTAGCTCCGACGTGCTCAGCGCATAGGCCGTAGTCGGCCGGTCCGGGGCGATAGCGAAGGCAATACCCACCACTTGCCCGTCGGCCCCGACGAGCGGAGCGCCGGAATCGCCGTACGTGAGCTCGGCCGCCAGCACGTACACCTTCCGCTCCGTACTTTGGTTGTTGTAGAGGTCTTGGCCGACCGCAGTGACCTGTTGGGCAATCGTGGCCGGCTGGATGTCCAGTGGGTCCTGGCCGTTGGGGTGGCCGAAGACGGCGCCCTTTTCGCCCACGCTCCCCTCCCCCAATTGCAGGGGCTGCTCCCCCAGCCCTGGCACAGACAACAGCGCCAGGTCGACGTCCGGGTTATAGAGCACAACCGTTGCCGGTTTGACCGTACCGTCGGGCAGGAGCACGCTGGTGCTGCCAGCGGGTTCCCCGGCCACGACGTGCGCATTGGTTACGACCAAGCTCGGCCCCACCGCCCAGCCGCTCCCTTCCTGGATGCGGCCGCAGGCCTGTCCCTGCACCTTCACCGTCGAAGCCGACACAGACGTGACGATGGCGGGCGTCAGCGGGACTGAACCGGGGGGGGCCCCACGTCTTGGCCCGGAGTGATCTGGTCGAAAACCTGGGGGAAGCCGTCTTCGCTCACCAGGCGCCGGAGGGCTTGCAACGTGTTGGGCGGGCTGAGGCCATAGGCGTGGGTCTCGTTGGACAGCCACCGGGTGATCACCGAGCCGGTGGTGAGCTGGGACACCGTCCCCGGCACGGCGGCGAGCGAAGGCGCCAGCAGCCACAGGGCGGCAAAGACGCCTAGAGCGCCGACGAGCGCTCCGACCAAGCGGTCCAACGTCCTTATGCCGGCGAACGGCGGGAGGACAGAATGGAGCCGGGAGCCCACCATTAGGCCGACCGCCTGGCCGATGAGCGCCCCACCGACCAGTACGCCCACGGCCAGGACCATGCGGGCTACCGACCCGGACAGCCCGACGAAACTGACGATGTTAGGCATGAACCGCACCGCCAGGTACAGCCCCGCTCCCAGTCCGAGCCACGAGAACACGCGCCCGAAGAACCCCAGACGCCAACCCCCGAGCATGGCGAAGCCCGCCGCTACGAGGATGCCTATGTCGAGCGCGTTCACGACCTCACGGCGCGAGCGCCATCAGCCTGGCCGCGGTCAGGAACCCAGTGTGGCCCACCATGCGATGCTCGGGCCGGACCGACTGGCCATCCACGTGCCACGGGCGCAGCAAGACCTCGACCGTCTCGGCCATGCCGAAGCCGGCGTCGGCTAGCGCCTCGCGCAATGTCGTCACCTGGCCCACCGTTGGTAGATAGGAAACAATTAT
The DNA here is from genome assembly GCA_963807395.1 of uncultured Acidimicrobiaceae bacterium. Taxonomy (GTDB): domain Bacteria; phylum Actinomycetota; class Acidimicrobiia; order Acidimicrobiales; family Palsa-688; genus Fen-671. The sequence continues at coordinate 401,570 of CAWEBW010000016.1, read as the reverse complement.
GCCCCCTGGTCGCATCGCACCTGCGGCATGCTTGGCGGCGCGCCACGGTTCGGGCAGGTCCAGGAGCACCCGGTCGAGCGCTTTCTCGACGATCCCTTCGTAGACGTCTCGTATATGGACGTGGTACCTCTGGAGGGCGGCTTCACCGAGGAACGCGGCTACGTTGGCCGTTGCCCGTCTAGCGAAGTCCTCCCGCACCTCGTACCCGACCACGTCGGCGCCAGCGCGCAAAAGTGCCATCGACAAGGCGCCCGAGCCCAACCCCGCTTCCAGTACGTGTGCGCCGGGTGAGATGTCGGCCATCATCAGGATCTGGCCCAGGTCCTTCGGGTAGATCACCTGGGCGCCTCTCGGCATCTTCAGCACGATCTCGGCCAGAGTCGGCCGCACGGCGATGTAGCGAGCGCCTAGGGTCGAGCGGAGTATCGAGCCCTCCTGCTGGCCGAGGATGCTGTCGTGGGGCACCGTCCCGGCGTGAGTGTGGAACTCGCCGCCCTTTACCAGTAACAAAAGGTACCGGCGCCCCTTCGAGTCGAACAGAAGCGCCCGCTCGCCCACCTCGAAGGGCCGATGGCCAGCGCTTACAGGCCCTGGGCTTATGGGGTCTGGGTTCACGGGGAGCTCACCGGGAAACGTTTCCGCCGTTGAGCCCCGGCGCGCTCGGCCAGCCGGCAAAAGGCGCACAGTTCAGGCGCTGTTGTCGGTGCACCGCACCTTTCGCATGGGTGAAGGCCCTCGCGGCTTTGCTCGCCGGCTTCAGCCACCAGTTGCGCCGCCCTGTCCAGAAAGCCGTTGTAAAACGCTGCTTTCGTGCCAGGTGACCGTTCTTCGATGGCATTCAGCGCGTCCTTGTAGCCCAGATGACGGTTGCCTGCCGCCATGGGGCACTCCTCCACCTGGTACTCGATCCCCCGCAGTACGCAATAAGCGGCCGTTTCCCGCTCGCCCAGGCGGACCAGGGGCTTGACCTTGCGAGGAAAGCCGTCCCCGCCCGGCAGCAGCGGACGCTGCCGGGCCATGTACGCGAGGTCCCAGCGGAGCACGTTGCCTAGCAAAACCGCAGCCTCATCATCCAAGTTGTGGCCTGTGGCCAGCACGTCGTAATGGCCGTCGAGCGCAGCACGGTCGAAGATGTGCCGCTTCGAAAGCCCACAGGCCGAGCAAGGCACCCGGTGGTCCGCTAGCGCCCCGCTCCGCACGTCGAAGCCGAAATCCCCCGGTAGATCGACCTCCACCAGGCGAACTCTTCGCTGGTCGGCGTAGCGCCGGGCGAAAGCGCCAGAGGGCTCGCTGTAACCCTCTATCCCGAGGCCGATGTAGAGCCCGTCGACCTCGTAACCGAGGTCGAGCAACAGGTCCCACAGCGCTAGAGAGTCCTTGCCTCCCGAGACGGCTACGAGGACCCGTTCGCCCGGAGCGATCATCTCGTGCTCTTTAACGCCCCGCTCGACCTGGTTCCGGCAATGGACGAGGAAGCAGCCGCGGCAGAAGGCGGCGTTATGACGGCGTACCTCGATGACCGCCGGAACCCGGCAGACACGGCACTTCATAGGACGCCGCACTTCATAGGACGCCGCACTTCATAGGACGCCGCACCCACGCACTGGTTAACCTGGCCGCCCTCACGCCGGTTGCCCGTGGGCGAGCCGACCACCGTCATTCGGTGCCCCCGGACACGACCGGCCGGATCTCGACCTCCGAGCCTTCGGCGATCGTCGCATCGCCGGTGACGAGCGTGCCGTTGACGATCACCAGGACGGCTTCTCGGTTGTAACCAAGCTGGCGGACCAAAGCCAGCGCCCCGATGGGGCCGGCGACTTCGACCTCTCGCCTAGGATTCCGCAAACAGACCTTTACGCCCACGCCGACCATTGTGGCGCTCGCGCTCGAGGTGGGTGATGGCGAGCTCCTCGCCAATGGGCACGCGGCCCGAAAAGACAACCTGGGGGTTCTTCCGGTAGACCCTTATCCCGAGGTGAAGCAAGAACGCCATCGCCCCCACCACCAGCCAGAACTGGTCGCCTTCGATCAAGCCACGCTGGAAACCGCGCCGTACCACCCAGGACAGCCAGCTCGCCAGCGTCTTCACCTCCCTCCAGGCCTACTCACGCCGGATCTCGACCAGCGTCGAGCGGAACCGACCACTGCGACGCCCGAGCCAGAAGGCGACGAAGGCGATCAGCAGGACACCTCCCACGGCCACGTATGTGAGCGTCGGCCTGGCCGCCTGGACCTGCCCTTCGACGCCGGATACGAGCGACTCCGCCTTCGCCCGGATGTCTTCGGGTGTGATCAGCCCACCGGCGCGCTGCCGCGCGGCGGTGCCGCTGTCGGGCGCGGGACGCCCTGTCCTCGCCGGGACCTAACCCGTAGCATCGGCCCTCACCTCTCGTTCCCGCGCACGATCCGCAGGACACAAAAAGCTGCGACCAAAAGGCAAAACAGTGCTGCCGCCATGTAGGGGACCCACGTCCAAGTGCCCGAAAGGTGGCCCGAAGAGCCGAAGACCTCACTAGACGGGACCCTCCCCAAACCACCGAACTCCACTTGGAGCGCCCTCACGAAGCCGAGCGCCAGCAGGATAGTCCCGGTGGCCAGCAGAACGGCACCAGCAATGCCCTTCCCAAGGCCCCGGACCTGACGCCGGACCGGCCCGACCAGCTCCTGCTGGCCGTAAGCGATGACGAGGTCTACCAGCTCCCCGGGGGCGTTCTGGACGCCTGTGGCTCCTGGCCGGGATAAGGGACTTCCGGGTTCGCTACCAGGCATTCACCAAAGGTAACCGGTGACGACCGTTGCCGCATAGTTTGTGCACGGGCGCACACACCCGGGCACCGCTATCAGGGCTCGAACCGGGCCAGCGCCGGTGCCTGGGGGTACTCGGCCACCGCCACCGCGACCCGGTCTGTGAGCCCGGCCGGCGTGTCCCGGGGGCGGGGCAATGTCGGGGCCAGTCCATTGAGGACGGTGGCGAACACGACCGGCGCCGCCAGCCCGGGATTGCCTGCGCCCTGGCCTTTCAGCGGTTCCACCCAGCCGGAGAGCGCCTTCACATAGTCGAGCGTCCCCGTCTTGGCGTAGACGCGGCCGGCGGTGACAGTCCCGTTCAGCTCGTCGACAAGGGTCCCGGTCCGCCCGGCCAGGGGAAGGTCCTTTACGAGCAGGCCACTGGGCCCGCCCGTTCCAGCAGGTCCACGAGGAGAGCACAGGTGACCCGGTCGGAGCGGGACAACCCGCTCCCGTCGGCGTTCACGAACCCGTGCAACGGGAGCCCGTCGGCGGCGAGGTCGGCCCGCACGGCGGCGGTCCCGGCCGCCGACGAGCCCACCCCGCGCTCCCGGAGCCCCAGTTCCTTCGTCATCAACTCCATAGCCGTGTCGTCGCTGGCCCGCAGCACCACTCCGAGGATCTCGCCGAGCGGCGGGGACACCAGTTTGACCACCAACGTCGAGCCGGGCGGGGTTTTGCCCCCTGTCGGCCCGCCGCCAACCTGGATCCCGGCCGCCCGCATCAAGTTGGTCAGGATGCCGGCCGCCTGGACCGCCGGGGGCAAGCCTTCGTTTACATTGCCGCCCGCAGTGGCCAGGCCATCGTCGATGTCCAGGGCGGAGAGCGGCCCCACATCTTCCTCTTGTTCGTAACGGGCTGGCCATCCGGGCACCGTACGCAGTGAGTCGTACCGTGTGTCGTCCCCCACGACGGACCCTGTGACCCGGTGGACGCCTACCGATTTGAGCTCGGTTACCAGCGCCGTGACGTTCGAGTACGGCGCCGGGCCGGGGCCGGAGGGGCGTCGCTCGGGAGGCGCAAAACGGGGTCGCCGCCGCCCACCAAATACAGGTCCCCGTTGATGACCCCGTGTACTGGCTCGTGGAGGGCCATGAGCGAGGTCTGGAACCTGTAGGTGGCCCCGAGCTTGTCGAGCAGCGCGGCAGCGGTGACGAGTTTCATGTTCGACGCCGGGATCACAGGCAGGTCGGGATGGTCCGTGTACAAAACGTGGCCGTCCTGGGCGACTTCGGCGCAACTATTCGCCGCCGCTCCCGCCCCGAGCGCGGTCGAGGACATCGCCGATGCCACCGCCGCGTCGAGACGCCGGCCCGCGGCAAGAGCCTGCAGCGTCTCGGGGAGCCGGGCCGGTGAGAGCAACGGCGTGCCCAGGAGGCCCCCCCCAGGCGGGGAGGCCCCAGGCGACATTGGTGCCGCAGCCAAGGGCGGGGCTAGTAGGGTACCGTCCGCCACCAGAACGGCGGCCAAGACGACGAGAGCTCGGGCGAGGGCGCGGCGTCGGGACCTCCGAGCCGGGCCTGTCACCTCTCCGAGGTGGCGGCCGTGCTGGTGGGGCCGGGTTTGAGTGCGCACCGCCAAGCACCGTAGGCCGCCAGGCGGCGCGCCAAAAGTCACCATTGACGCGTTGATGCCGGTCGCGACGGCCGTCGAGTAACGTTGGCGTGTGCCCAAGGTCCTCGTCGTCGTCCTCGCGGGGCTGGTTACGTGCCAGTTCGCGCTCCTGCTCACCACCCTCTACTTGCACCGGACACTTTCCCATCGTGCGGTGACTATGAGCCCCGGTTTGGCCTTCGCCAGCCGGGCCCTTGTCTGGCTCTCTACCGGCATCCGCCCCCGTGAGTGGGCCGCCGTCCACCGGCGCCACCACGCCTACACCGACGTCCTGGGCGACCCTCATTCGCCGGTCCTCGAGGGTTATTGGAAGGTCCAGCTGTACAACATCGGCCTGTACAAAAAGGCGGCCCATGACGCCGAGACCCTTCGTAAGTACAGCCGGGACATAAAGGTCGACCGGTGGGACCAGGTCCTATTTGACCATGGCTTTATCGGCCTGGCCATTGGTTATTGCATTTTCTGGGCTCTGTTCGGTTGGCGCTGGGCACTTGTAGCCGCCGGCGTGCACGTCGTCAGCTACTTGCTCCTGAATTCGGCCATCAATGCCATAGGCCACCGCTTTGGCAAGCGCGCCTACCCCGGTGTGGCCACCAACAACCAGTGGTTGGCTTTGCTCACTTGGGGCGAGGCGCTCCACTCCAACCACCACGCCGCGCCCACAGCGGCCAAGTTTTCTTTCACGGCTCGTCAGCTCGACCACGGGTGGCTGGTGATCACGTTCTTCAAAAAGCTCGGGTGGCTGCAGGTGCGCCACGACGGTGTCCACCTCACGGCGGCCGCCCAGCAGGCCCAAGTCCCCCGGCCTCCAGAACGCGAGCCCGAGCTGGTCTGAGCGCGCCCATACCCGTGAGTAGTCGAGCCTGGTCATTGACGGTGGTCACCTGCTCTCCGGCGGATGGAACGGCCACGAAATGGACATAGTCTCTGCCCTTTTCATCGAGAGCTTCGACCTCCGTCAGGTGCCGGGGCCGTCCACCCGGGTCGACCTCACGGGCGTGATGTTCTCGATGCCGGCGCCGAGCTCCCCGCCCGTCACCGTCACCCCCCATCTCATCGTGCTCATCCGATCGAAACCCGACGATGCACCTAACGGGATATTGGAAGTCATATTCCGCGACGAGGCCGGAGAACAGGTGGCGCGCAACGTCTCTCCGTTCAACGTAGAGCCCGGGAAGTTCACGTACCGCCTCGTCAGAGGCGAACTGGAGTACCCGAAGCTCGGGACGGTGGAGGCCTATTGCCGGCTGCTCCCCGACGGCCAGACGACGGTCGTCCCTCTGACCTTGTTAGCACCCCTCAACTAACGCCCCCAGCCGCCCGCAGCGGGCGAGTCCTTCGCTCGCCGGCCCCATACGAGCCAACTTGTGGGCCGAAGGAACTCGTCGCCTGGCAGGGTGGTCAGTTCCCGAAGACCGTGTAGGTTGGGCCCATGAGCCAGACCGCCGCCGGGGGCACTCGCGGGCAGGCCTTGCCCATCGAAAGCGTCGAGCAGTTAGGTATAAACGTCATCCGCGGGTTGGCTATGGACGCACCGAGGAAGGCGAACTCGGGCCACCCCGGCACCGCCATGGCGCTGGCACCTTTGGCCCACGTGCTCTGGACGCGCGTTATGCGCTACGACGCGGCCGACCCGGACTGGCCGAACCGCGACCGGTTCGTACTTTCCTGCGGCCACGCCTGCATCCTGTTGTACTCGATGCTGTTCTTGACGGGTTACGACCTCACCATGGACGACCTGAAACAGTTCCGTCAGCTCGGGTCCAGGACGCCGGGTCACCCCGAATCGAGCGAGCTCAAGGGCGTCGAGGTCACGACGGGACCGCTCGGGCAGGGCTTTTCCAATGGCGTCGGGCTCGGTGTGGCCGAGCGGATGCTACGGGCTCGGTACGGGCCGGACTTGATCGACCACTTCACCTTCGTCATCTGCAGCGACGGCGACCTGATGGAGGGCATCAGTCACGAGTCGGCCTCGCTCGCCGGCCACCTCGGCCTCGGCCGGCTGATTTACATATACGACGACAACCACATCAGCATCGATGGCCCCACCGAAATCACCCTCTCGGACGACGCCGTAAAGCGGTTCGACGCCTACGGTTGGCACACCGAGAACCTGGGCGAAGTGGCCAACGACACCGACGCGCTGGAGACGGCCATACGCCGGGCGATGGCGGTAGAAGATAAGCCGAGCTTCCTTCAGTTGCGGTCGCATATTGGGTGGCCGGCACCTCACATGACCGATAACCCGAAGGCGCACGGCGACCCATTCCCGCCCGACGAAATAGCGGCCACGAAAGAGATACTCGGGCTCCCGCCCGACGAGACCTTTTGGGCCCCCGACGAAGTCATCTCTTATTACCGGTCCGCCGGGGCACGGGGGCGGCCCGAGCGCGACTCGTGGGCACAGCACTTCGAAAGCCGCCTCCCGAGTGGGAGCGGGCCTCGGGCCAGATGGGACGCGCAATGGCGGGGCGACGGCATGCCTGGCTTCGAGCAGAAGCTCCCGACGTGGAAGGCGGGCGACAAGCTGGCCACGAGGGCGGCGTTGAAATCCTGTCTCAACGCCCTGATACCCGAGGTGCCCGGCCTCGTGTCGGGAGGCGCCGACCTGACCGGCAATACGGGCACAGGTCTAGACGGCGAGGCCCGTCAGGCCCCGGGAGACCCGGAGGGCCGCTCGATGAGCTTCGGCGTCCGCGAGCACGGTATGGGAGGCCTGATGGTCGGTATGGCGCGTCACGGTGGCGTGCTCCCGGTGGGCGGGACCTTCTTCTGTTTCAGCGACTACATGAGGGGCGCCGTCAGGCTGGCGGCGCTGTCCAAGACCAAGGTCATCTATGCCTGGACCCATGACTCGATCGGTCTCGGCGAAGACGGGCCCACCCACCAGCCCGTGGAGCAGTTGGCGGCCATGCGGGCCATGCCCAACCTGCTCGTTATCCGCCCGGCGGACGCTAATGAGACGGGCCGGGCGGTCAAGGAGGCCATCGAACACGACACCGGCCCCATAGCCCTCATCCTCACCCGGCAGGTGCTACCGGTACTGGAAGGGACGGCTGAGCGGGCCGAGAACCTGCACCAAGGTGCGTACGTGTTGTCAGGCGATGCCCCAGGGCCGGACGTAGTTCTTATCGGGACGGGGTCCGAGGTATGGGTCTGTGTTGACGCGGCCAAGCTGCTCGAGGCCGAAGGGCTCCACGTCCGGGTGGTGTCCATGCCCAGTTGGGAGCTGTTCGAAAAGCAGACCAAGGATTACCAGCGCGAGGTCCTGGGGTCCGGTGCACCGGTGCTCGCAGTCGAAGCCGCCACCAGCTTCGGCTGGTCGCGCTGGGCCGACGCGTCCGTCTCGCTCGACCGCTTCGGTGCGTCCGGGCCAGGGCCGCAAGTCCTGGCCTATTTCGGTTTTACCCCCGAAAACGTAGCCAACCAGGCCAAGGCGTTACTGCAAAAGACCGATAACGACCAGGAGGAAAGCAAATGACGCGTCTGAACCAACTTTACAGTGAGGGTGGCCAGAGCCCCTGGCTCGACAACCTCTCCCGCGACGCCATTCAGAGCGGGCGCCTGGCCAACATGCTCGACGAAGGTATCCGCGGGGTGACGTCGAACCCGACCATTTTCCAAAAAGCGATGACGGGCACGAACGTCTACGACGCCGACTTCGCCCGGCTCATCGCGACAGGGACCGTCGAGCAGGCGTTCTGGGAAATGGCGACCGCCGACGTGACCGCCGCGCTCGAGATATTCCATCCGCTTTACGAGCAAAGCGGCGCCTCCGACGGGTTCGTTTCGCTCGAAGTCTCGCCCCGGCTCGCCTATGACACGCAGACAACCATAAAGGACGCACGGGCGTTTCACGAGAAGATCACCATGCCCAACCTGCTCGTGAAAATCCCGGCCACCGAGCCGGGAGTACCGGCCATTCGCCAAATGATCAGCGAGGGCCGCAATATAAACGTCACCTTGATCTTCAGCCTTACGCGGTATGAAGCTGTTATTGAGGCTTATCTTTCGGGGCTCGAGACGTTTGCCAGTTCCGGCGGCGACCTGTCGCGAGTCCATAGCGTGGCATCGTTTTTCGTCAGCCGCATCGACACCGAGGTCGACCGGGAAATCGAGGCCAAGAACGACCCGAACCTGCTCCCCCTCCGGGGGAAAGCGGCGGTGGCTAGTGCCAAGCTGGCCTACCAGCTCTTCCTCCAGCGCTTCTCGGGCCCGCGGTGGGAGGCTCTTCAATCCAAGGGCGCGCACCGCCAGCGGCCCCTGTGGGCGTCGACCTCGACCAAGAACCCCGCCTATTCGGACCTGCTCTACGTCGACAGCCTGATCGGCCCGGACACGGTGAACACCATGCCGGACGCCACGATCGCAGATTTTCTAGACCACGGCACTGTGAGGCGCACGGTTGACCAGGGCGTCGACCAGGCGCGGGCCGAGCTGGCCGCGCTGGCCGCGGCCGGGATCGACATGGACAAGGTCACGGCCAAGCTGGAGGAGGAGGGCGTGGCCGGCTTTTCGAAGAGCTACGACGAGCTCCTCCAGGCCCTCGAGGACAAGGCCAATGAGATGAGAGCCAACGCCGAGGGGGGTAGCGAGCCCAAGGCGTCACCAAAGCCGTGAGCACGGACACTCTCCCGGATAACCCTCTGGCCGAGGGGCTCGACACTGTGAGGCGGGCCCCGCCAGGGGTGCTCGTCGTGTTCGGCGCCTCCGGTGACCTCACTCACCGCAAGCTCCTGCCGGCACTGGAGCGGCTTTCGCGCCGACGCCTGTTGCCGGCTGCTTTCGCGGTCGTCGGCGTGGCCCGGACCGAAATGTCAGATGACGGTTTCCGGGACATTATGGCCGACGCCGTGCCCGGCGCCGGCCCCGGTTGGGCCGAGATAATCAAGAACAGCGTCTATATATCGGGCGATTACTCCGACCCGGAGACGTTCCTCAAGCTGAGAGAGCGGCTGGAGGAGCTCGACGAGGCCCTGGGGACCGAGTCCAACCGGACCTATTACCTCGCCACCGTGCCTGACGTGTTCGCAGAAGTGGCCCGGGCGCTCGGCAAGGTAGGCCTCAACCGCCCGGAAGGCGGTGGTTTTGCTCGTCTCGTCATAGAAAAACCGTTCGGGCGTGACCTCGAGACGGCCCGGGAGCTCGACGCCTCTCTGCACGAGGTCTTCGACGAAGACCAGATCTACCGCATCGACCATTATCTCGGTAAGGAAACCGTCCAAAACCTGCTCGCGCTGCGCTTTGCCAACGCCATTTTCGAGCCCCTGTGGTCCCGCAATTACATTGACCAAGTCCAGATCACGGTGGCGGAGACGATCGGCGTGGAAAAGCGGGGCAGCTTCTACGAAAAGGCCGGAGCGCTGCGTGACATCGTGCAAAACCACGTTATGCAGATCCTTTCGCTCACATTAATGGAGCCGCCGGGCACGATCGACGCCGAGGGCATCCGGGACGAAAAGGTAAAGGCGCTCCGCTCCGTTGTGGTGCCCCCGGTGAACGAAGTGGCCAATATGTCGGTCAGAGGGCAGTACGACAGCGGCTGGGTGGAGGGCAAGGCTGTGCCCGGTTACCGCCAGGAGGCGGGCGTCAGCCGGCACAGCCAGACGGAGACCTACGTTGCGCTGAAGCTCCTGGTCGACAACTGGCGCTGGGCCGGCGTACCGATTTACGCTCGGACGGGTAAGCGACTCCCCAAGCGGGTCACCGAGGTAGCCCTTCAGTTCAAAGCGGTGCCCCATTTGGCCTTCCCGAAGGCGGCGGCCACTGGGCTCAACCCGAACGCCCTGGTGCTGCGCATCCAGCCCGACGAGGGCGTCACTCTCCGCTTCGGAGCGAAAGTGCCTGGCCAGGCGTTCATGGTGCGCGATGTCCTGATGGACTTTTCCTACGGCGCCGCCTTCCTCGAAGAACCGCCCGACGCGTACGAGCGCCTTCTGCTCGACGCCATGGTCGGGGACCCGACGTTGTTCATCCGCAGCGATGAAGTCGACACGGCGTGGACGATCGTGCAGCCCATCCTCGACGCGTGGGCTAGCGACGACCCTCCGCTACTGGCCGGCTACGCCGCCGGCACCTGGGGCCGCGCCAAGCCGACATTCTGATCGAACGAGACGGGCACCAGTGGCGGACGCCGTAACCGAACTGCCCTCGCCGGGGACGGCTTCGGTTGGCGATCCCGAGGCCCCCCACGCCGTCCAGACGTGGGAAGGCCGGGGCGTCGGCCTGGGCGAGGTGATCGAGGCCCTCCCGGAGCTGCGCCGGCACGCATCGGGCCGGGGCGCCGGCACCCGCACCGCCGTCATGACCATCGTCATGGTCATCAGGCCGGGCGACGACCCCGAGGTCGTGGCAGCCCCGGTTAGAGCGCTCGGCGCCCGGCACCCATGCCGGGCCGTCGTACTGCGTCCCGACCCCGACAGCACCCCCGTCATAGACGCCAAGGCCTTCCTGTGGCAGGCCGAGCCCACGTCCGGCGGCGGCCACCCGGTCTTCTTCGAGGAGCTGTTCCTACACGTAGGGGGACAGGCGGCTTCGCACCTGGCGTCGATCGTGGGGCCGTTCGTCCTGGCCGACTTGCCGGTCGTCATGTGGCTCCCCGACGTGCTCCCGGACCCCGCCGACCCCCTCCTGCGGTTGGCCACCGCGCTGGTGGTCGACACGAGGGTGGTCGTGGACGACGACGCCGCTATCGGCCACTCCTACCGGACATTGCTCGAGCTGGCCAACCACCAGCCGGTGGTCGACCTGTCGTGGGTCCGCCTCCAGCCCTGGAGAGAGCTGCTGGCCGGCCTGTTCGAGCCGGAGCACAGCCGGCCGTTCCTGCAGTGGATCCGTTCGGCCTCCGTCAGCGGTAAGCCGGGGCCGCGCCACATCCTCGGAGGCTGGCTGATGGCCCAACTCGACCTGCGCGCCCGGGAGCTTGCGCTTTCCGACTCTAAGCACGTGGAAATCACGTTGGAAGCCATGTGCGACGGTGAAGAGGGCCGGTTCCAGGTGAGGCGCGACGACGGCGCCAGGGCCGTCTGGGCCAAGGCCTCGCTGTCCAACGGCATTTCTCATAGCCAGGCCCTGCCGCTACCCGACGACTCGCTGACCTCGGCCCTCTCTTCGGCGATTTCGAACTTACGGGCGGACCGCGTCTGGGAACGGGCGCTGGCGGCGGCCGCTGCTCTGGCCTCCTAACGGTTCGGTTAGGGTCTTGCCCGTGAACCGAGAGATGGTGGTGACCGATGACGTCCCCGGCGCCTTCGCCCGGGAAGTCATCGCGGCTTTCGGTGACCGCCCGGGCGAGGAGTTCGACATCGCGCTTACGGGCGGCGAGGAGGCCCAAGCCTGCTACGAGCGGCTGGCGCTCGAGGGCAGTCAGGCGGTCGACTGGCTCGTCGTGAACTTCTTTTGGGCCGACGAACGCTGCGTGTCCCCAGATCACACCGGGTCCAACGAGCGGCTCGGCCGCCAGGCGCTGCTCGAGCGGGTCGGGGCGGCCAACGCCGTCTACCCGATGCGCTGCGAGGACGGCCTCGACGCATACCAACTACGGCTGGGAGAGATCGGCCAGTTGGACGTGGTCCATCTCGTCCTGGGGCCGGATGGCAGCGTAGCCGGGCTCTTCCCGGGCTCGATGGCCCTCGACGCCGACCCGGGCCAGCTGGTGACGTTCAGCGAGGACCCGAGTGGCGCCAACAAGCACCTCCGTATGACGCTCACGTACGCCGGCATTGCCCGGGCCAGATTGGCCATTCTTACCGTCGACGGAGAGTCCGTGCGCCCGGCCATGGAGGCCGTAGTTGCAGGTGAAGATGTGCCCGCGGCGCGCGTCCGTGCCGGCCGGGTCCTGTGGCTGATCGGCAAGGACGCTGCCCCGCGGGCAATCTGAAGACGTGGGGCCTAAGCGCGATGTGCAGGTGCATCATGTACGGGGGCGATCGTGACGGAGCAACCTGCGCCGCCCCCTGCGGGGCCTGGCGGGCGTGGACCGGCCAGGGGCGATCAAGGCGAGCGCCAACCGGGCGGGCTCGGGCCGCTGCCTGTAACCCCGCCGGGATCAATCAGGCCCGGGAGCACGGGAGACCCGGACCTCGACGCCCGCATCGAGTCCATCCTCGACGAGCTCGGCGTTACGGCCAACCGGGACCAGCTAAGGGAGCTCCTCGTTTCGGTGGCCCGCCTGGCCCAGAGCCATGCCGACCGGCTGGACTTGAAGATCGCCAGTGCCGCGTTGCGGGAGATGCGAGAGGGCTTCGAAGTCTTCGCACCGTACCGGGACGTGCGCAAGGTCACCATGTTCGGCTCGGCCCGCACGCACCCCACCGATCCCCTTTACCTGCAGGCCCGTGACCTCGCGTCGCGGCTAGCGGCCCTCGACTGGTCGACCGTGACCGGGGCGGGACCGGGGATCATGGCCGCCGGCCTCGAAGGGGCCGGCCCGGAGCACTCCTTCGGGATAAACATCCGCCTTCCATTCGAGCAACAGCCCAACCAGTTCATCGTCTCGGACCCGAAGTTGGTCTCCATGAAGTACTTCTTCACCCGCAAGCTCCTGCTCGTAAAGGAGTCAGACGGCTATGCTGCGCTACCCGGCGGCTATGGGACGCTCGATGAGACATTCGAACTGCTCACCCTCCTGCAGACGGGCAAGGCTGAACCCGCCCCCATCGTCCTCCTCGAGGTCCCCGGCGGGGGCTATTGGCGGGCGTTCGACCGCTTCGTGACCGACGACGTAGAACGGCGGGGCCTGATAAGCCCGGAGGACACCAGCCTCTACCTGATCACTGACGACGTCGTCGAGGCCGTGGCTGAAATAGTCGGCTTCTACCGCAACTACCACTCTCTGCGCTGGGTCGGTGACCGACTGGTGATCCGCTTGCAATCTCGGCCGACCGAAAGCGAGCTGGCCGGCCTGTGCGTGGAGTTCGCCAGTATGTGCCGGCGCGGCGGGATCGAGCTGCTGCCTGGGCCTTTGCCGGCCGAAGTGCGTGAAGCCGACCACCTCGAACTGACCCGGGTCGCCCTTCGGTTCGACAAGCTGTCCTACTCTCAACTGCGCCTGTTTATCAATGCGCTCAACGCCCTCCCGAGCGCCCCGCCGCCGCCGCCGGGCCTACCCGTAGCCCCGAGCCAGCGGGCCCGAGGGTGACGGGTGCCCGTTCAGGCCTCGTCGCAAGTTTGAGTACAGGTCCGTCGCTCTTCGTCGGCCACAGCCGCTAGCACTACCTCGGCCACCTCGGCGATACTGGCCAGCTGAGCGGGCGTGAGGCGGTCTATGAACAAGCGCCGGACGGCCTCCAGGTGGCTCGGCGCAGCGGCGCCGATCTCTTCACGGCCCTTGGGCGTGACGGCCACGAACGCCCCCCGCCGATCAGAGCCGCACTTTCTCTTTTCCACCAGCCCTCGCTCCGCCATACGGCTCACCTGGTGGGAAATTCGGCTCTTCTCCCAGCCGAGGAGCGCACCGAGCCGGAGCAAACGTATCTGCCCCGCCCGCTCGTCCGTGAGGGCCACCAGGACGACGTAGTCCTGGAAGCTGAGGCCCGAATGCGCAGAAAGGTCCCGGGCCAGCAACGCCGTAAGCCTCGCTTGCATGACCTGGAACAAGCGCCAGGCTCGCTCCTCCTTTACGTCCAGCCACCTCACTACTGTTGGTTCAGGCGGCACTTCTGTCGTCTCTGGGCCTGGCACCGGAATAGTTGATATATCCTCTATGTTAGGCCCTATGAAGTACTCTTCACCCACACAAGGAGGACTAACACGTGAGCACCTCTGATACGACAACCGCTCTGACCGGCAATTACAAGCTGGACGTGGCCCATACCCGGATCGGCTTCTCGGCCCGGCATGCCATGGTCAGCAAGGTGCGCGGTCAGTTCGACCAGTTCGACGGGTCCGTCTACCTGGACGCCGATAACCCGGCCAACTCCCGCGTCGAGATAACGATCCAGGCCGAGAGCATCGACACCCGCAACGCTGACCGGGACAACCACTTGCGGAGCAACGACTTCCTGGCCATGAAGGAGCACCCGCAGATCACCTTCCGCTCGACGGCCGTGGAGAAGCTCGACGACACCCACTACACGGTCACCGGTGACCTCACCATGCGTGGAGTCACGAAGTCCGTGCCCGTTGCCTTCGAGTACACCGGGACAGTGGTGGACCCTTATGGCAACCAGCGGGCCGGTTTCGAGGGCAGCGCCACTATCAACCGGAAGGACTGGGGTATCAACTGGAACGCCGTGCTCGATGGCGGCGGAGTGATGGTAAGCGAAAGGATCACCCTCGAGTTCGAGGTCGAGCTCATAAAGGTAGTCGCGTAGGCAGGGACCTCTGGCTGGGTTTGGGCGTTTGCGGCCGGCCAGTCCGGCCCGCCGCGTCGCGCTCTATGCGTCGTCTGCGCTGTCCCCGGTTTCTTCCGCTCCAAGCAGGGCGGCCGCCTTCAGCACCGCCCGCCGGGCCCGGCTGAGCCGGCGCTCCTCTAGTTCCAGCGCGGCTTTCGCCACTGTCCAGCGCCTCGACGAGTTTGGCCCGGCCCAGATCAGACAGTTCATCGGCGATCGCATCGAGCTGGGACCGGAGCTCGTGCAGCCGCTCCCCTCCAGGGTTAGTCATGCATCTGTACGCCATGTGCGCCTGTGTTCACCATGTGACAGTCTGCCCGGCGAGGAGGCTAGGGTCGCGCTGTGGACGACCTCACCCTTAGCGACTACGTAAAGCGCTCCAAGGAACGTGTGCTCGGCTCGATCGTCGAGTGGCTGAAAATCCCCTCCATTTCGGCCGATCCGACCCACGCGGTCGACGTCGCCAAGTCGGCGGAGTTCTGTGCTGGCCTGATGAGCGCCGCCGGCCTCAAACACGTAGAGATCCTGTCGGCGGGCGGAGTACCAGCGGTCTACGGCGACTGGTTGGACGCCGGCCACCTCGTGCCGACGGTCCTGGTTTACGGGCACCACGACGTCCAGCCCGTTGACCCCCTCGATGAATGGGATTCGCCTCCGTTCGAGCCCGTGATCGAGGGCGACCGGCTGCTCGCCCGGGGAGCCAGCGACGACAAGGGCCAGGTCATGATGCAGCTTGAAGCGACCCGGGGGCTCCTGGAATCGCTCGGGCACTTGCCCGTGAACGTGAAGTTCCTCATCGAGGGCGAGGAGGAAGTCGGGAGCCCCCACCTCGACGAGTTGCTCGAAGTAGAGAAAGAAAGGCTGGCGGCCGATGTGGTCGTGGTGTCGGACAGCACCATGTTGGCGCCGGACATCCCGTCGACCACGGTCAGTACGCGCGGCCTGATCGCTTTCGACGTCACCATTCGAACGGCGAAGTCGGATCTCCACAGCGGCATATGGGGTGGGACGGTCCCCAACGCCGCTCTCGTGGCGGCTGGATTGGCGGCCAGCCTGCACGATTCGGACCACCGGGTCACCCTGCCGGGGTTCTACGACCGGGTGCGGGAACTGAGCCCCCGGGAAGCCCAATCGCTCGCCGACACGCCCTTCGACGAACAGGAGTTTTGCCGCCAGGCCGGGGTAAGCCAATTGGTGGGCGAGGCGGGCCGGTCTGCCTACGAACGTACCGGGACGCGCCCGACAGCCGAGGTTGTCGGGCTCCATTCCGGTTATGGAGGCCCGGGGATGAAAACCATCGTGCCGGCCACAGCCAACCTCAAAATCGCCATCCGGCTGGTGCCCGAACAATCGGCCCCGGAAGTGGAGGCGTCTTTCCGGGCCTGGCTGGCCGGACAAACGCCGAAATACGCCGAGGTCACCGCCACGACCATCGGCGGAGTGGGGCCGTTACTGACCCCTGTCGACCACCCTGCCGTCAACATCCTGAGCGAAGCCATCGAAAATGTTTGGGGCAAAGATCCTCTGTTCACGAGGAGCGGCGGCAGCGGGCCGGAAGAAGCGCTCGGGCGCATCCTCGGCGCACCCGTGCTTTTTCTCGGCATTGGCCTCCCTGATGACAAGTACCACGCCCCCAATGAGTGCCTCGAACTCAACCAGCTTTGGCTAGGCGTTGTCGCCGCCGCCGAGTTCCTGCTTGGCTTGCCGGCCCTGAAGCAGGGTTGAGGGCGAAGAATGGCCAGGCCGAACGGCTCCGCTGGCGGGCCCACTACTCCCGGCGATCGCGCCGTTAAGGTGGAGAAGCCCAAGCACAATAAGGGCAGTGGGAACCCCAAAGAGGCCAAGCGTTGGCGCCTGGCCCCAGCCGATGCTCACGAGTGGGTCAGTTTCGAGGACCCTTCAGAAGAACGGACGTGGCGCTTTGACGTCACCTTCCTGATGTCGCGTTGGGAATGCGTGTACGGCCGCGGCTGCCAAGGGGTCCTGACCGGCCTGGCTCCCGAGCTGGCTCAAGGATGTTGCTCGTATGGTGCCCATTTCACCAACGACGAGGACCTGGCCCGGGTGAAGGCGGCGGCCAAAACGCTCTCGCCAGAACAATGGGAGTTTGCCGCGAAGGGGCGTCGTGGCGGGGTGTCTCGCCGCGGCGCCACGGGCGTGGCGGTGACCAGATTGGTGGACGGCGCCTGCATTTTCCTCAACCGGCCAGGCTTCCCCGGAGGCCCGGGCTGCGCCCTCCACCGCGCCGCCCTCGAGCGGGGGGTGCACCCCATGGAGCTCAAGCCGGACGTCTGCTGGCAGTTGCCCCTCCGACGCGAAGACACCTCCAACCCGGACGGTTCAGTTACCTCGGTCGTGGGCCAATGGGACAGGCAGCACTGGGGGGCGGGCGGCGAGGAGTTCGCCTGGTGGTGCACGGAGGCGCCCGAGGCGTTCCGAGGGGGGACGCCGGTATGGCGCCAAATGCGCAATGAGCTCTCTGCTCTGATAGGGCCGAAGTCTTCGCGCTCCTGGCGCCCTACCTGGAAGCGCGGGAAAAGGCGGGTACGGTGCTCCCCCACCCGGTCTCACGGCGTTCCGATTAGCAAATAATGCACTCGTAAAGGTGGTGGCGCAATGCCCATGACCCCAAAGGAACACTGGAAGCCGACACCCGACGACCACGACTATCCCGCGGCCCAGGATTACCTGAGCCTGGTCATGCCCGACGCTGACGCCGCGGCAGCCGTAAAGGCGCTCATGAACGCTCCCCTCGCCCATCGCAAAGCCAAGATCTTCTCCGCGCCGCGGAGCTGGCCACACTGCCCCAAACCAATTTCCACGTAGCCAAAGACCTCGACAAAGTCAAGAAGGGTGAGCTGCTCTCCCCTGTCCTCCTGGTGCGCGGCGACGCGTCTCGCGCCGCCCCGCTCGTGGTGGCTGACGGTTACCACCGGATCTGCGCCAGCTACTACCTAAACGAGGACGAGGATATCCCGTGCCGGCTCGCCGACAGGCCGGTGCCGCGGCGAGCCGGCAACGCATAAGGCCCAGCCCAGCGGCCAGGCCGGGCCGGACCGGGCGGGTGGGCGGTCTGGCCGGGCCGGAATCAGCAGGGCAACGCTGGGGCGAATATTCGCTTTTGGGTCGAATTATATAGTGATAACGACAGTTTTTCGACCCAGTCCGCGTTGAGGCCCAAATATTACTGAGGAGCGTTAAGCCCCCAAATCAGTGCGGAGGGCTAATGGCGCCCAGGCGCTCGGCTATTTCGTCCGTAATGAGCGCGAGGACGTCCATGGCGCCAAGATTGGAACGTAACTGCTCGACGGACGACGCCCCGGTAATCACTGTCGAAACATGCGGGTTGTGGGCACACCATGCCAGAGCCAGCTGAGCCATATCGCAACCGATTTCGTCGGCTATTTCTTTTAGCTGCCTGGCTTTGGTGTTGCGATCGGCGTCGGTCAGTGCCTGCTTTAGCCACTCGTACCCGGGCAACATCGCCCGGCTGCCGGCCGGCGCGCCCTCCAGGTACTTGCCCGACAGAAGGCCAGATGCCAGCGGGCTCCACGTCGTCAGCCCGAGCCCGATGTCGTCGTAAAGTCGGGCATATTCGCGCTCGACCCGCTCGCGTACGAGCAGGTTGTACTGGGGCTGCTCGGCCACGGGCTGGCGCAGGTGGAGCCGCTCGGCGATGTCCCAAGCGGCGCGGATATCGGCGGCCGGCCACTCTGACGTCGCCCAATAAAGGGCCTTGCCGCGGGCAATGATGTCGCTCATAGCCCACACCGTCTCTTCGATCGGAGTATTCGGGTCGGACCGGTGGCAGAACAAGATGTCGACGAAATCGAGGCCAAGGCGTTCCAAAGAGCCATCAATTGCCTGCAACAAATACTTTCGGTTCAAAGTATTGCGCATATTGATCTCGTCGTAGATGCCCCAAAACAGCTTGGTCGAGATCACGTAGCTGTGGCGGGGCCAGCCGAGCTCGGCCAACGCCTTGCCCATGATCCGCTCGGACTGCCCTCCGGCATAAGACTCCGCGTTGTCAAAGAAATTGACGCCACCTTCACGGGCCGCGCTCAGGCACTCGACGGCCAGCTCGGTCCCGATCTGGTCACCAAAGGTTACCCATGAGCCGAAGCTGAGGACGCTTACTTGCAAGCCTGAACGGCCAAGGTGGCGGTACTGCATGGCGGGTTCCTCTCTCTTGTTCGTCTCTACGCGTTCGCGAGCGCTGTCTACTCAAACTTATAGGCATCGCCCCCGGGCCCGCCCCCTCGCCGGCGAGGCGACCGGGGTCTGGCTGCGGGCCGAGTTGTGGGCCGGGGTGATAATAAAGGCTTGGGGCGGCTACGGTTCGAGCCCTGGCGCTGACACCGGAAAGTCGCTAAAGGCGCACCGGGCCCACTTCTACCCTGACCCGGTCCGCCGGCCGACCGGCGCTAGCGAGGGCATCCGCCAGCGTGGCGTGGTCAGGGGCGCGCACGACCCACTGGCTGTCAGGCAACTCGCTCAACTCCATAGCGGCACGAACGGCAGCGCCCGTCACGTCCCCTCCCCCGGCGGTGCTCTGTTTATCCAGAACGCCGGCCAATTCCGCCGCTCCCGGCCCGCTAATCAAGGCCAGCGCGGCGAAAGGAGGCAACCGGAGGGCCTTGCGCACCGGCTCCTCGGACCTCAACAGCCAGCCCGGGTCGGCGCGCAACGCAGCCTCTAAGACCGGGTGGGCCGGCACCCGTGTTTGCACAACCAGTTTTCCGTTCTGCTTCCTCCCGCCCACGATCCTCGACGCCCTGGCCAGCAGCGCGAGGGACTCCTCGCCCGCCCGGTAGCGGGGCGCCAGCAGTTCCTGGTCGAAGTCGAGGAAGGCCACGACCCCGACATCCCCGTCCCGGCGCAGTTCGCCCTCCCGGTAAAGGACGGCTTCGGTGCCGACGAGGACCGAGGCCTGGGGCCACTCTTGAGTGCCGGCCACGACCTCTCCGACGGGGCGCCCGGCCAGGGCCTCCAGCTGCTCCCGCGCCCGGCTGACCCCGACCCGGAACTGGCGTAGCCCGTCCGAGCCGCAGGAGGTGCACACGACCGGCCGCACCTGGCCGCAGCGCCGGCAAAGGATTTCCTCGTCGACGAGCACAACGCCGGAACCACACCGCTCGCACGTAGCTGGCTCACCGCAGGCGCCGCAGGTGGGCAGGAGCGCACGGCCCTTGCGGTTGAGCACGCATACGACGCGCTGGTCAGTCCTGAGCAGGTTTACCAACGTCGACGAGTACAGCCCCTGGCGCGGGTCATCGGCCCGGCGGTCGACTACTTGCAAGGCGGCCCAACCCGACCGTTCGGCGGCCCGGCTCACCAGGTGAAGCTGGTCGGCCGCGGCCACGAGTTCCAGAGTCGGGCAGGCCGTGACCCAAAAGCAGGGCACACCCGCTCGCCGCGCCCGCTCGGCGGCCACCGACGGGGCGTCCCACGTGGGCGCCGTCTCCTGCACCAGCCCCTCATCGTGCGCGTCCAGGACGACTATCGACCTGACCCCGGGGCACGGGCCGAGGGCGGCGGCCCGGGTACCGATCACGACGGGCGCACCGGCACGTGCTTGCGCCCAATCATCGGGTAGGAGCGCCGCGTCCACGCCGCGTTTGCGAAGGGCGGCGCTGCCCGCGACCGCCCGTGCCGTTGTTGGCGCGATGACCAGCACCGGCCCGTGGCCGGCCGCCGCTAGCACCGGCTCTGTGGCGGCGTAGTCGGGAGGCAGCCGGAGCAGGTGCACGCCGGGGCGCCACGCCTCCTCCAGCAGGCCGGCCGCGGGACCAATCCCCGGGTCCCTATCGTCTGTGCGGGGCCGCGTGGCGCTCGTCAACCGGCCGGCCGGGGGCGGCAACCGTCTGGCCGCCGCCTCAGGGGAGGCCGTGACCAGCAAAGACCGGCGCCGGGCGGCCCAACGCCACGCCGCCCACGCGGCGAGGTCGAGCAGTTCGGGCTCCGGTCCCCAGCCTGTCACCTTGGCTATCGGCCGAAGGGCGAGGCCCTCCGTGGGTGGCACGGGGAAGGCGAGCACCCACCCCCGCACCCGCCGGCCCTGGAGCGGCACCCGGACGATGCTCCCGGCTCTGATGTCGCCAGCGAGGGCGGGCGGTACCTCGTAGTCGAGTTCGCGTTCGAAGCCGGCGACGTCAGGCAATACGCGAGCCACGAGCGTGGAGGCCTGGAGAGAGTTGGCGCCGTCAAGGGGCGCAAGGGCCCCGGCGGCCTGGCCGCGGAAAAGGGGATCTCCGCCGTTGGTGTCGATTGGCGAAAGCGCTTGGCGGGCAGCCGAGGCAGCCTCCCTGGCCTGGCCGGCGGGAGGGAAGGCCGCCTCGCTGTACAAACCTTCTAGAGCCCGACGGCCTCTTTGAACTCGGCCAAGCGGCTGGTCGTCTCCCAGGTGAGCTCCTTGTCCGAGCGGCCAAAGTGGCCATAGGCCGCAGTCTGCCGGTAGATAGGCCGGCGCAGGTCGAGGTCCCGGATGATGGCTGCCGGGCGGAGGTCGAATATTTCCTCGATGGCCTTCAGCACCTTGTTGGGGTCGACCTGCTCCGTACCGAACAGCTCGACCATCATCGAAACCGGCCGGGCGACCCCAATGGCGTAGGCGATCTGCAGCTCGCAGCGCTTGGCCGCGCCCGAGGCGACCACGTGCTTGGCCACCCAGCGGGCGGCGTAGGCGCCCGAGCGGTCCACTTTCGACGGGTCTTTGCCCGAGAAAGCCCCGCCGCCGTGCCTGGCCGCGCCGCCGTACGTGTCGACGATGATCTTCCGTCCGGTCAACCCGGTGTCGGCGCACGGGCCACCCAGCTCGAAGCGTCCGGTGGGGTTGGTCAGGATCTCGTAGCCGTCGTCGGCGTACTCGGTGGGGACGATCGGGCTGACGACGTGGTCCCGTAGGTCAGGCTTGAGCAGCGTCTCCAGGTCCACCGTCGGCCGGTGCTGGGTCGAAATGAGCACGGTCTTCAGCCGGATGGGCCGGCCGTCTTGGTACTCGAAGGTGACCTGGGTCTTGCCGTCGGGCCGCAGGTAGGGCAATACGCCTACCTTCCGCACCTGAGCCAAGCGGTGGGCCAGCCGATGAGCCAGCCAGATCGGCGCGGGCATAAGGTCCTCGGTCTCGTCGCAGGCGTAACCGAACATCATCCCCTGGTCGCCCGCTCCCTGGCTGAACAGGTCGTCCTCTCCGCTCGTACCGTGGCGGACCTCGTAGGCGTTGTTCACGCCGATGGCGATGTCCGGAGATTGCTGGCCGATCGAGACGGACACACCGCAAGTGAGCCCGTCGAAACCCGTTTCTGAACTCGTGTAGCCGATGGAGGAGACCACGTCCCGCACAATCTGGGGTATCTCTACATAAGCGGTCGTGGTTATTTCACCCGCTACCATCACCTGGCCCGTAGTGAGGAGAGTCTCGCACGCGACGCGGGCTACAGGGTCCTGCTCCAATATGGCGTCCAGGATCGCGTCGGATATCTGGTCGGCCATCTTGTCCGGGTGACCCTCGGTCACCGATTCCGACGTAAAGTCCCAGCGTCTCATTTGTTGGCTCCTTTTCTCGACGCGAGCACACCCTTAGCGCCTAAGAGATCTGTAATAGCGTCAACGAGCTTCGAGGCGACTGCCCGCTTGTCTGATACGCCGAGGTCCGTCAACGCCCCGCTCGATACGATAACCGCCGCACTGCGGTCACTGCCGAAGCCGGCCCCCTCAGCGCTGACGTCGTTGGCCACGACGAGGTCCGCATGCTTCGCTGCGAGCTTGCCCCGGCCCAGCTTGACGAGCACATCGCCACTCGCCGTTTCTGCGGCGAAACCCACCAGGACCTGGTCCGGGGGTTTGCGGGCCCGAGCGCGGCCAGTATGTCTAGGGTGGGCACGAGCTCGATCGTTATGGGGGCGCCCGACTTCTTAAGTTTGGATGAAGCAGGCACAGATGGCCGGTAGTCCGCCACCGCCGCAGCCATGACGACGACGTCGGCACCGGCCGCCTCGCTCAGGACAACTTCGGCCATCTCGGCCGCAGTGTCGACATCAACGACCTCTACGTCAACTGGAGGGTTAAGGGAGCTCGCTGTCACCAGGACCACGTGCGCACCGCGGGCCTGGAGCTCCGAGGCGATGGCATAGCCCTGCTTGCCTGAGCTCCGGTTCCCTATGTAACGAACGGGGTCTAGGGGTTCTCGTGTCCCGCCGGCACTGACTACCGCCTTCACCCCGTGCAATTCCGCGGCCAGATCGACGGCGGGGCTGGCCGCAGCGACGCCCGGAGCGCGGTCAGGACGGCCCCGGGCCCGGTCAGGACGGCTTGGCGCGCCGGCCAGTATGGACTCGAGGGCGCTCACGACCTCCTCGGGCTCTCGGAGGCGACCTTTCCCAACGTCGCCGCCAGCCAGTCGACCCTCGGCCGGCTCTAGGACGTGCACCCCGCGCCGGCGCAAGAGCGCCAGGTTGTCCTGCACCGCAGGGTGTTCCCACATTTCGGTATGCATCGCTGGGCACAGGAGCACAGGTGCCCGTGTGGCCAGCAGGACGGACGTCAGCAGGTCGGATGAGATGCCGGCGGCGTAACTGCCTATGAGGCGGGCGGTCGCCGGCACCACTACCACGGCGTCAGCGTCGCGCCCCAACCGGACGTGGGGGATGAAGGCGGGGGCCGCGTTTGTGGGACTGCTACCCCCTTCCGCCCCGGGCTCGGTGCCCGAGGGGCTAAACAGCGAGGTCAGGGCCGGTTCGGCCGCCAGCGCGCTGAACGTTAGAGGGCCGACGAACCGGGTAGCCGATCTGGTCAGGACAGGGCTGACCACGGCTCCGGCATCACCCAGCCGCCGGCAAACTTCGACCGCCTTGTACGCCGCAATGCCACCGCAGACACCCAGCACAACCCGCTTATCGGCTAGAGGACGCGCTCTGTCGGCGGCCGTCTCACTCATAGCGTCCAGGCTAACGTCCCTGGCCGCGGGGCCTCACCCAGCGGTCGCCCGGGCTTAACCCTCCACGCCCTCGGGGTCGGGGGCTTCCTCGCCTTCCACCTCCACCGAGCGGTGGTATGTGATCTTCCCCGCCGAGATCTCGTCCAGAGCGATCGAAAGCGGCTTCCGGGAGATGGACGTTACCTGCGGGGGGACAATCGACCCCAGGCCGTCGCCGAGCTGGTTGAAATAGGAGTTGACCTCGCGGCCCCGCTTGGCGGCCAGGCTGACCAGCGTGTACTTAGAGTCGACCCGCTCGAGAAGGCTCTCGATCGGGGGGTCCATCATTGTCGGCCGGCGTTCAGCCATTCAAGCCATGCTCCTGTCTTGTCGTCGCAATGCCACGAGGGCCGCTACCCTCACGGCGGCAGGCTTCCACTATACCGGCGAGCTCCTTAGACGCCCGTTCGAGGTCGTCGTTCACCACCACGAAGTCAGCCATTTCTCGTCCTAGCTTCTCTTCGTCCTCCGCGATGGCCAGCCTCTTTTCGATGCCGGCCTCGTCGTCACCGCGCTGGCGCAAACGGCGCTCCTGCGCGTCGCGAGAAGGCGCGGCGATGAAGATCAGGACGGCCTCCGGGTACCTTTCCTTGACCTGGATGGCGCCCTGGGAATCGATCTCCAGCACCACGTCGTAGCCTTCTGGCGGCTCCAGCGTGGGGGTGCCGTAGAGGTGCCCGTTGCCGGCGAACTCGGTCCACTCCACGAAACCACCGGCGGCGACCCTGTCCATGAACCGCTCACGGGTCACGAACACGTACGCGTCTTCGGCCTCCGATGGCCGGCGGCGACGGGTAGTCCAGGACCGCGACAGCCACAAGCCATCGGAAAGGCGGAGGAGCCGCGAGACGATTGTTCCCTTACCTACACCGCCGGCGCCGAAAATTACGAAGATCAGAGCGCGCGCTGCGTTCTCGGTCTAACTGTCCTTTCGCCATGATTGGCGCAACCGACGGGATCGGTACGCCCCACGCAGCACCAGCCCTGCTGACAACCCGGTCAAGGCGAGCTCCAGGCACTGGCTAGAGGTCAGCCCAGCTTTTCTAGCAGCTTGCGGCGCTGCTGGTCCCCAAGGCCCTGTACCCGCCGGGTGTCACTGATACCAACTTCGTCCATCACCCGTCGGGCCTTGACTTTGCCCAGGCCCGGAAGGCTCTCGAGGACGGCAAGGACCTTCATCTTGCCAACTACTTCGTCGCTCTGTCCTTGGTCCAGAAGGTCTTTCAATGAGACAGAGCCCATCTTCAGGCGGTCCTTGAGCTCGGCTCGTTGCCGGCGAGCAGCAGCTGCCTTCTCAAGGGCGGCCTGGCGTTGATCTGCGGAAAGAGTGGGCGGCAAAGGCATGGAGCGCACCCTAGCGCGTTGCCAACCGGCGTTGCGAGATCCGTTTGTAAAAACTCTGTGGCTAACCGGCCAGGGCGGAAGACAACTCTTCGACGATGGAAGCAGCCGCCGCTTCGGGCACCTTGGCGGCCGTGACAGCCCGCCCGATGACCAACATGTCTGCGCCCGCTCTCATAGCTTGAGCCGGCGTCGCGGAGCGGTTCTGGTCATCTACGGCCGTCCCCGCCAACCTGATGCCCGGCACAACCGATAACAACCCGGGCGCCACCGCCTTTGCCACGGCCAGGTCGCAGGCGGCAGACACCAGCCCGCCGCAGCCGGCGTCACGAGCGGCGGCCACGCGAGCGCTCACCAGTTGGGCCGGCGCCTCTGCCTCGCTAGTCAAGATCGTGATCCCGAGGGCTACCGGCGCCGGCAGGCCGGCCCGGTCAGCGCCTTCGGCCAAGCCCTCGACTCCTGCCTTAAGCGTGCTCTCGCCGGCGAAGGTGTGGATGGTGAGGTAGGAAGCGCCGAGCGCCCCGAGCACCCTGGCGGCCCGCCGCGTCGTCGTAGGGATGTCAGCCAGCTTCATGTCGACGAACACGCTGAAGCCGGCCTCCATCAGCTCCGCGACCACAGGCGGCCCGGCCGCACTAAACAGCTCGAGCCCTACCTTGGCGACCCCGAACCAAGGCCGCATCCGGGCCGCCCACCGGGACGCAATGACCGTGTCGTCGAAATCGAGGGCCAAGGCCAGCCGCTGGCGCAGCAGCTCGACCCCGTCCAACTCGCCCGCACCTGTCCCGGGCGAAGCAATTGGCTCGGCTTGCCGCACAACCGCACCGTCGTTGGGCATGAGGCTCCTAACAAGTCGTGGTGCGGGCGAGTTTACTCTGGCCCGCTTCCGGTCTGCTGAAGCACCGACGCGACCGGCCAGTTCGCTGGCCGCACGCTGCTCTGGTGGAGCGCACCGCTCATCAGGCGTTTGCAAGGAGCTTCTGGCCCGTAGGCCCCGTGACCGTCTCGAGCGTCGATAGTGCCAGTAAGGCGACGATCGGCGGCAGCGGTACGTAGCGGTTGCGGCAGTGGTCCCCTCGCGGCGATGACGTCGGTGGTCATTGTCCTCCCTTATGTTGCGCTTATATGTCCCGGTGGACGTTGGACCTTCCCAGCCCTTAGGTCCGGGCCAGAGCGCTGCGTCGGGCACCCAGTTCGTGCTCGCGCGCCCAGGCCTGGGCGGCGACCTGGACGGCGTCCCAGGGCGAGCCGAGCGGCGGGCTGTAGGAAAGGTCCAGGTCGCTCATGGCGTCGACGGTCATGTCGTTGTAAATGGCAGCGGCAAAAACGTCCACCCGCTTGGAGATCTCAGTGCCACGCCGGCCGACCAGCTGAGCGCCGAGCAACGTGCCCGATTCGGTGTCCCCGGTCACCCGGGTCGTGATGGCGTGGGCGGTCGGGTAGTAGGCCTTGTGGTCATCAGGCGAACTCTGGGTGGTGGCCGGCTTGAAGCCAACCGACACCGCCTCGTGGTCCCTAAGGCCGGTACGGGCCGCCACAAGGTCGAACACCTTCACCACCTGCGTCCCGAGGCTGCCGGCGAACCGGGCGTGACCGCCGACAGCGTTCTCACCTGCCACCCGCCCTTGTTTGTGGGCGGTGGTGCCGAGCGGCACGTACGTGAGCCCCAATAGCCGGTGGTGGGTGACCACGCAGTCGCCGGCGGCGTACACGTCGGGTAGGCCGGTGCGCATGTGCTCGTCCACCACGACCGCCCCTCTGACGCCCGTCTGGGCGCCGGCGGCCACCAGCAATTCCGTGTCGGGCCGTACTCCCACTGACACCAGGACGAGGTCAGCGAAGTAGGTACAGGGCTGGCCGTTGGCGTCCGACCCCTCGACCACCAGCCGCCCGGGGCTCCCTGCAGGGGTACGCGCCACGCTCCGTACTGTCGTCGACGTCGAGACCTGAACCCCTCCGGCGAGCAACTCGTCTCGGACGAGTGCGCCCAGCTCAGGGTCGACGGTGGGAAGGACCTCAGGCAACATTTCCAATTGGGCCACCCGGAGACCTCGCATGGTCAGGCCCTCCGCCATCTCCAGCCCGACGTAACCCGCCCCGACGATCAGCGCCGTTGCCGGGCTTTGCTCGTCGAGGGTGCGCCGAAGGGAGAAGGTGTCGCCCATGGTGTGCAGCAAGTGCACCCCGTCGGCCTCGCCGAGGGCCTCGGGACCAGCCAACCCCTCGATGGGCGGCCGCACCGGGACTGCCCCTGTGCCGACGACCAAACGGTCGTACGAAAGCGGGCTCTCGCTGCCGTCTGGGTTTCGCAGCCAGACATGGTGAGCCTCGACGTCGACACCTACGGCCCTGGTGTCCAACCGCAGCCGCATCCCCGTCGCCTCCAGGTCCGCGTAGCTGCGGTGGGCGAGGTCCTGCCAGTGGACTACCTCGCCCGAGATGTAATAAGGGATGCCGCATATGGAAAAGTTCGGGTAGGCGTCGGCGACGACAACGGTTGCGTCCGCGCTCGGGTCGAGCTCGCGAGCGCGCAGCGCCGCGGATATTCCGGCGTCGCTGCCCCCGATGGCGACCAAGTGCATATTGGCTCCTGTGTTAGTCAGTCGGGTGGGATGTCTCAGGCATGGACGGACGGGCTGTCAGTCGGGCCCACAGCTGCCGCGCGTGTCGCGGCCGTCGGGTGAGGCGTGAGGGATAACGACATCGGCCGCCTCCGCTGGGCTAATGCGAGGGTAAAGGGCCTTGATGGCCCCCACGGCGACGGCGCCTCCCACTACCTGGGCGCCAATGAACGACGGGGCTGAGGAGGGCGCAATCCCCGCGAAGGTGTTAGAGAACATCCGGCCCACGGTGATGGCCGGGTTGGCGAAGCTGGTCGAACTGGTAAAGAAATAGGCCGCCCCGATATAGGCACCCACAGCGGCCGCCGCCAGGTGGCCCCGGCCCGTGCGGGCCAGGGCGAAGATCACCAGCAGCAACCCGAGGGTAGCCACAATCTCGGAAAAGAAATGGGCGCCCGACGCCCGGTGCTTGGACGATATGGAAACAGCCGCTTTAGAAAACATCAAGTTGGCGACGACCGCGCCCGCAGTGCACCCGGCCAACTGGGCGGGAAGGTAGGCGACCGCTTCCCGCCAGCGGAGGCCACCAAACGCCGCGTCTACGAACGACACCACGGGGTTGAAATGGCCCCCGGAAATGGGACCGAACATCAAGATGATGGCGAACAGCCCAGCGGCGGTGGCGGCCGCGTTCTCGAACAGCTCAAGGCCGACGGCACCAGGTGAGAGGTTCTGGGCCGCAATCCCCGAGCCGATGACAGCGGCGGCCAGGAAGGCGCTGCCCAGGAACTCGGCCAGGAGCCGTCTCCACAACGGCTGCACCGTCACGCTGTGCCTGGAGCCGGTGATGCCTGGTCTTCGCGGCCTAACAGCACGCGTCCGAGCGGCTGTCGGCGATACCAGCGGAAGTGGTGCAACAGACCGCCTCGCCATCTTCGACAGCACGCAACTGGCTGTCGGGCACCTCAGCGTCGGCCAGGACGGTGTAATACTCCCAGCTCGCCCCGCCCGGCCCTAACGCCCACACCTTGTCTTGCAGGGCGTAACAACAGGTGACATAGTCCTCGACCTCGGTGGCTATGCCGGCCCCCTCTATCCGGTCCTGCGCCGAGGAGACCTCGGCGGCACTGTCCACCTCGACGCCCAGGTGGTTGAGCGAACCCGGCGCTTTGGTGGCGTCTTCGATGAGTACCAGCTTGAGCGGTGGGTCGACGATGGCGAAGTTCGCATACCCGGGGCGGACTTTCGTCGGCCCAATGGCGAACAGACGGGTGTAGAAGTCGACTGATTCGTCGAGGTTGACGACGTTCAGGGCCAGCTGTACACGCGACACTATTGACCTCCTTGCATTGACGGTGATCAATGATTAGCGTAACCCGGGCATCGACCGGTGTCAATGTGCGAGTATGGACCTATGGCCAAGACCAAGGACAAGAAGACGGGCGCGAGCGTTTCCAGCGACCTCTGTTGTCCCTCATTGGTGGACACGCCTCTAGACGAAGAGGAGGCGGCCGAGCTTGGACGGGTGCTCGCCGCCCTCGGTGACCCGGTGAGGTTACGGCTGCTATCCCTGGTGGCATCGCAGGCCGAGGTCTGTTCTTGCGATCTCGAAGGACCGCTGGGCAAGACCCAGCCCACGGTGTCTCATCACACCAGAGTCCTCGTCGAGGCCGGGCTGCTCGTCGGCGAGCGACGCGGGCGCTGGGTGTGGTGGCGCGTAGACGAGACCCGTTTCGCCGCCATCCGCAAGGCCCTCGGCGGCTAAACCCGACGCCCGGCGGCCTCCTCTCGACCCACCGGCTCCGCACCAGCCGACCCTCGGCGGGCCCGCCCTACCAGCTGGGACACGCTCGACAAGCCCTGCGCCGCGCACCAGGCTCGCAACTCCTCCAACACCCGCACTGGTGCTCTGGGGTCGACGAAAGACGCCGTTCCCACCTGGACCGCGTCGGCGCCGGCGCTCATCATTTCGGCGGCGTCGTAGCCAGTGCTCACCCCACCCACGCCGACGATGGCCGCCTCCGGGAAAGCCCGCCGGCACTCGTACACGGCCCGTACCGCGACCGGGTGGAGTGCCGGCCCTGACAACCCTCCCCCGCCCCCGCCGAGGCGGGGCCGGCCGGAGGCGGGGTCGAGGGCCAGCCCCATCAGCGTGTTGACCAGGGTCAGCCCGACGGCGCCGGCCGAGAGCGCCGCTCCGGCAATGGCCACCAGGTCGGCGACGTTGGGACTGAGCTTGGCCCACACCGGGAGCCCGGTCGGGGCCAGTGCCTCGACGAGGGCGCCAACGGCGGCGATCGTCGCCTCTGGCGAGTGGGCGAACATCCGGTCCCGGTCCTCAACATTCGGGCAGCTGATGTTGGCTTCGACCGCCACGATTGGCGCGGGCACGATTGGTACCGCCCCTATTCGCCCCCCCGCCGGTGCGGCGCCCGGCGCCCGTCCCCGGGCCACCCACTCAGCAACACGCTCCCCCACCTCGGCGTAGTCCCGGGCGCTACGACCCCAGACGCTGACCACGACCCTGGCGCCCGTCGCCGCCAGAGCGGGCAGGTCCTTTTGCAACCAGGCTTCGATGCCAGGGTTCTGGAGGCCGACGCTATTGAGCATCCCGGCCCGGGCCGGCAAAAGCCGTGGTGCCGGGTTGCCCGCCCAAGGAGCGACCGACAACGACTTCACGACCATCGCCCCCAGCAGGGTCAGGTCGAAGTAGGCCCCCAACTCGGTGCCGTGACCAGCGGTCCCTGAAGCGGTCATCACCGGGTTGGGGAGCACGAGGTCGCCCACGCGGGCCGTCATATCAACTTGAGCACCGCGGTCCCGGGCCCTGGCCCGCTTCGGGGCGGCCGGCGGCCCACCCATTCGGCCACGAGGTCAGCGTGCTCCGTGGTGTTCCTGCAGGGACTTCACGGTGAAAGGACGACCAGCCCGCTCGAGCACCCCGGCGGCCGCTGCCCGGGCCGCGGCCACGGTGGTGAGCAGCGGGATCTTGTACTGGCGGGCGGCTCGCCTGATGTAGGCGCCGTCGGCCCTCGAGCCCCGCCCTTGGGGCGTGTTGACAACCAGGTGAACCTGCCCGGAACGGATCAGCTCCACCGCGTCCACGGCGCCGGGCAGGTCCCGCCCGTCGCCCGCCTCGCCGGCCGCGGCCGCACCCCCCGCCTCCGGCGTCAACAGCTTGGCCACCACGGTCCTCACCGGCACGCCGGCTTCTCGCAGGTACTGGGCCGTGCCGGTAGTGGCGGCGATCGTAAAGCCGGCGGCCACAAACCGGGCCGCCGCTTCCAGGCCGGCCGGCTTGTCGCGGTCGGTCACCGAGAAGAACACGGTGCCGCCGTCGGCCAGGTTGTCACCGGCGGCCAGTTGGCTCTTGGAGAAGGCGAGCCCGAAACTGGCGTCAATACCCATCACTTCCCCGGTGGAGCGCATCTCTGGGCCCAGCAGGCTGTCGACGCCGGGGAAGCGGTCGAAGGGCAGCACGGCCTCCTTCACGCTCACGTAGCCCCCGATGGGCGGCCGTAACAGGCCCTCAGCTCTCAGCCGGGCCAACGTGTCCCCGGCCATGACCCGGGCCGCCACCTTGGCCAACGGCACGCCCGTGGCCTTCGACACGAACGGGACGGTCCGGCTGGCCCGAGGGTTGGCCTCGATGACGAACACCTGCGAGGAACCGTTTGCCCGCTGGACGGCAAACTGCACGTTCAGCGGGCCCCTGACCTCGAGCGCATCTGCGATAGCCCGGGTATGGCCCTCGATCACGTCGACCGTCGCCGGGCTGAGGGTCGGAGGCGGCACCACGCACGCGCTGTCGCCCGAATGGACGCCGGCTTCCTCGACGTGCTCCATCACCGCGCCCACCAGCGTCTCCCCGGCAGCGTCGCGCACGGCGTCGACGTCCACCTCTATGGCATCCTCCAGGAACTTGTCCACCAGCACCGGCCTCTCGGCCGAAAGGCCTCCCTCCCGCCCGAGCGAGCCGGAGACCGTCATGGCGCTCATGGCCCGTTCCAGGTCGTCATCGCTGTAAACGATCTCCATGGCCCGGCCCCCAAGCACGTAGCTCGGGCGCACGAGGACCGGGTACCCCACCTTGGCCGCGATGGTAAGGGCTTCGTCCACGCTGGTGGCCGTGCCCCCGGCGGCCTGGGGGATGGGGAGCCGTTCGCACAGCGAGTTCCACCGCTCCCGGTCCTCGGCCAGGTCGATCGACGACGGGGACGTGCCGAGCACCAGTTCGGGCGGTATCGCATGGGAAAGCTTGAGCGGTGTCTGGCCGCCCAATGCCACCACCACCCCGGCCAAGTGGCCGTCGGCGGACTCGACGTCCAGGATGTTCTGGACGTCTTCTACGGTGATGGGCTCGAAATAAAGACGGTCGCTGGTGTCATAATCAGTGGACACGGTCTCGGGGTTACAGTTCACCATCACCGTCTCGAAGCCGGCGTCGTGGAGGGCGAAGCTCGCCTGCACACAGCAATAGTCGAACTCCACGCCCTGGCCGATCCGGTTCGGGCCGGAGCCGAGGATCACCACCTTTCGCTGGCCCGACGGCGCCACTTCGTCGGTGTCTTCATAGGTGGAGTAGTGGTAGGGGGTCCGGGCGGCGAACTCAGCCGCGCACGTGTCGACCGTCTTGAACGTCGCCCTCACGCCGCACCCCGTCCTGGCCGCCCGGACAACGGGCTCGCTTTCTCCCCACAGATAGGCCAGCTGGGCGTCGGAGAAGCCGAGCCGTTTGGCCCGCCGCCAGTCCCGTTTTTGCAGGGCGGCGGCCGAGCCGAGCGACTCCAGCTGCGCCCTTTCCGCGCAAATGCGGTTTATCTGGTCCAGGAACCAAGGGTCGACACCGCTTTCCCGGTGGAGCCGCTCTGCGGTTACGCCCCGGCGCAGCGCTGCTTCCAGGTGGAACGGCCGGTCGGGGGTCGCCACTGACGCCCGGGCAATGAGCTCTTCGTCGGACATGTCCGAATACAGGCGTTCGGCCGGGTCGCAATTGAGGCCGGCCCGACCGGTCTCCAGCGAGCGCAGTGCCTTTTGCAGCGACTCGGGGAAATTGCGGCCGATGGCCATCGCCTCACCCACCGACTGCATCCGGGTCCCCAGGATCTCCGGTGTCCCGGGGAACTTCTCGAACGCCCACCGAGGCACCTTCGTGACCACGTAGTCGATGGCTGGTTCGAAACTGGCCGGCGTCTCGCTGGTGATGTCGTTGCGGATCTCGTCGAGGGTGTAACCCACGGCCAAACGAGCCGCGATTTTGGCGATCGGGAAGCCGGTGGCTTTGGAGGCGAGAGCGCTCGAGCGCGAAACCCGCGGGTTCATCTCGATCACCACCATTTCGCCGTTGGCCGGGTTGATGGCGAACTGGATGTTGGAACCGCCGGTCTCGACGCCGATGCGCCGGATACAGGCAAAGGCGGCGTCCCGCATCATCTGGTATTCGACGTCCGAAAGTGTCTGCGCCGGTGCGACCGTGACCGAGTCGCCGGTGTGGACACCCATGGGGTCGAAGTTCTCTATGGAACAAATAACCACGCAATTATCCGCCCGGTCGCGCATCACCTCGAGCTCGTATTCTTTCCAGCCGGCAATAGAACGCTCGATCAGGATCTCGCGTATGGGGCTGGCGTCGAGGCCGGTCTCCGCCATCCTTAAGAGGCTGTCGTGGTCGGTCGCTATCCCTGTACCGCCCCCGCCCAAAATGTACGACGGCCGGATTATGACGGGAAAGCCCACCCTTTGCCCGATCTCGAGCGCCTCCTCCAGGCCGGAGGCAAAACCCGAGTCCGGCACGGCCAGGCCGATCTCGGTCATTGCGGCCCGGAACAGCCCCCTGTCTTCCGCCGTGGCAATGGCGGTGGCGTTGGCGCCGATCATTTCCACGTCGTAGCGGGCCAGGACGCCGGTCTCGTGGAGCTTCATGGCCAGGTTGAGCCCGGTCTGGCCGCCGAGCGTGGGCAGCAGGGCATCGGGCCGTTCGCGGGCGATGACCGCCTCGAGTATCTCGGGCACGAGAGGTTCGATATACGTGCGATGCGCAATTTCCGGGTCGGTCATTATCGTCGCCGGGTTGGAATTGACGAGTACCACCCGGTAACCCTCCGCAGACAGCGCCCGGCACGCCTGGGTGCCCGAGTAATCGAACTCGCAGGCTTGCCCGATGACTATGGGCCCGGAGCCGATCACGAGCACGGACTCGATGTCGTTGCGCCTAGGCAACGCTTCGGCCCCTCCGGTCAACTGCGCGCCCCGGCCAGGCGGAGCTATTTGTGGGCATTGTCGGTCGCAAACGGTCTCGAGCAGCGCTGCATCAGATCGGCGAACTCCCCGAAAAGGTAACGGGCGTCGTGAGGCCCCGGGCCCGCCTCAGGGTGGTACTGGACCGCAAACGCGGGCACGTCCCGGCAAACGAAGCCCTCTATGACCCCGTCGTTCAAGTTGACATGGCTGGTCTCTACGGAGGCGGCGAAAGTCCCCGGGACGACGGCGTAGTTGTGGTTCTGGCTGGTTATCTCGACCGTACCAGTGGCCAGCCGCCGAACCGGGTGGTTACCCCCGTGATGACCGAACGGCAGCTTGTACGTGGACGCTCCGAGCGCCTGAGCCAGGACCTGGTGGCCCAGGCAGATGCCGAATACTGGCACCTCGGGGACCAGCGCCCGTACCGCCTCGATGGCACCGGTCACGGCAGCCGGGTCGCCGGGGCCGTTGGACAGGAAGACCCCGTCCGGCCGCCGGGCGAGGACCTCCTCGGCCGGTGTGCCGGCCGGCACCACGGTGACGGTGGCCACTTCCGCCAGGTTGCGCAGGATGTGGCGCTTGATGCCGAAGTCGTACGCCACCACGGCCCATGGCCCGCGCCCGTATTGGTACGGGCTCGTGCACGTCACTTCGGCCACGAGGTCTCGCCCGTCGGTGGGCGGCTCGGCCTTGGCGGCGGCCAGCAGAGCGGTCTCGTCGAAAGACCCGGGCCGGCCGTCGACGGGCCCGAACGCACCGGGGCTGGCGCCGGCGTCACGGATTTGACGCGTGAGGCGCCGGGTGTCGACCCCCGAGACGGCCTTTAACTCATGGCGGGCCAGGAAAGCGGCCAGGGGCTCGGCGGCGCGCCAGTTGCTCGGGCGAACCGTCAGCTCGCGTACGATCAGGCCGCGGCAAAACGGGCGGCGGCTCTCTTCGTCCTCGGGGACGACGCCGTAATTGCCTATATGTGGGTAAGTGAAAGCGATCACCTGGCCGGCGTAGGAAGGGTCGGTCAGCACCTCTTGGTAGCCGGTCATCACGGTATTGAAAACGACCTCCCCGGCCGCAGGAAGCGAGGGTTTACCCGCCTCGGGGTGAAAGCCAAGCACCTCCCCCTCGAAGACCGAACCGTCCGCCAGTGCCAACAGCCCCTCCCGCCAGGAGAGAGCGCCGTGTTCTCCCCCGCCTGGGGCCCCAACCCCAGGCTCCTCCCAGAGGCGGGGGCCCCAGTCCCGCCCTGGGCCGTCGGCAGTACTCATCTCTGGGCCTCCTCGCCGATGACGACCGGCTCGCCGGCCAGGACCGTATGGCGGGCCTTGCCCTTCAGCACCCGGCCAGCAAAGGGCGTGTTAGCGCTCCGGCTGGCCAGCGCGGCGGGCTCCACCACCCAGCTCCGCTCCGGGTCGATCACGCACAGGTTGGCTGGTGCCCCCGCGACGACAGGGCCGCCATGAGTACCGGCCAGGCCGGCAATGGCGGCGGGCTGCCAGGACATGACTGCCAGCACCTTTTGGACAGGAAGGCCGACGTCGCCGAGGACCACGCCGAGGGCCGTCTCGAGCCCGACCAGGCCCGGCGCCGCCTCGCAGAAGGCCACCTGCTTCGACTCTGGTGGGTGGGGGGCGTGGTCGGTGGCGACGGCGTCGATGGTGTCGTCATCCAGGCCGGCCCGCAGCGCGGCCACGTCCGCCGGTGTGCGCAGCGGGGGGTTCACTTTGGCCCGCGTGTCATAGGTGGCTAGAGCCTCCTCTGTAAGGACGAGATGGTGGGGGGTCGCCTCGGCGGTAACGGCGACGCCTTCGGCTTTGGCCAGCCGGACGGCGCCCACGGACCGGCCGCAAGACAGGTGTAAGAGGTGCAACCGGGCACCGGTAAGGCGGGCCAGGGCCAGGTCCCGCAGCACCATCACCTCTTCAGCCACGGCCGGGCGGCCAGGCAGCCCCAGGCGGCTCGACAGAGCGCCCTCGTTTACGCATCCCTCCCCGACCAGCGATGGGTCTTCACAGTGGTCGGCCACCACCACGCCGAGGCCCGATGCGTACTCGAGGGCCCGCCTCATAAGAGCCGGGCTCTGGACAACGGCGCCGTCGTCAGTGAAGATGCGAACCCCGAGGGCGGCCATCTCAGCCATTGGCGAGAGGGCCTTACCCTCTCGGCCAATCGTCACGGTGCCCGCCGGACGGACGTCGCAACAGGCCCCCTTGGCCAGGTCGAGGACATGACTGACGACGGCGGCCGAGTCGGCCGCCGGCTCCGTGTTGGGCATAGCGATTACGGCGGTATAGCCACCGAGCGCCGCCGCCCGGGCCCCCGTTTCGATCGTCTCGGACTCCTCCGCCCCCGGCTCACGCAGATGGGTGTGCAGGTCGACCAGCCCCGGAGCGACAAAGCAGCCGCTGGCATCGAGCACGACCGCACCGGGCGGGGCCGTCCCCAGCTTCTGGCCGACGTCGGCCACGATCTCCCCCTTCACCAGCACATCGGCCCGACGGGTGCCGGAGGCGTCGACCACCGTCCCGCCCCGAAGCAAGACCTGGCGCTCACGCACCAATCGGGCCCCCGATCCCAGCAAGAGGTACAGGACAGCCATGCGCACGGCCACGCCACTAGCCACCTGGGCCGTGATGACTGACGAGGGGCTATCGGCCACCTCTGCCGCGATCTCGACGCCACGGCGCATCGGCCCGGGGTGCATAACCAGGGCGGAGGGGCCGAGGAGGCGGGCACGCTGGGCGGTCAGGCCGTAAGTGGCGGTGTACTCCCGCAGGGTGGGCACGAACTGCTCGCTCATGCGCTCATTTTGTAGGCGCAGTAGGTAGACCACGTCGGCCTTGGCCACCACCGTGTCAGTGTCGTGGCTAACTTCGACGGGCCAGCCGGCCAACGAAGGCGGTAAGAGGGTCGGGGGGGCCACCAGGGTCACGGCCGCCCCCAGGGCCGTAAAGGCGAGCACGTCCGAGCGCGCCACCCGGCTGTGGCGGATGTCTCCCACGACGGCGACGTGCAGCCCGGACAGGACCGCCGGCCGGCGGGGACGGTGACCGAAGCGCCGTTCCCGTTCGCGGCTGATGGTGAAGCAGTCGAGCAGGGCCTGGGTGGGGTGCTCGTGTGCCCCGTCGCCGGCGTTGACGACCGAAGCGCTCCCTACCTCGGCCAGCCAGCCCGCCACCTGAGCCGGCACCCCGGCGCAAGCGTGACGGACGACGAAGCAATCTGCCCCCATGGCTTCGATAGTGAGGACCGTGTCGCGCAACGACTCGCCCTTGTTGAGCGAACTGGACGAGCCCGTGAAAGTCATGACGTCAGCGGAAAGGCGCTTGGCGGCGGTCTCGAACGACAGCCGGGTGCGGGTCGAGTCCTCGAAGAACGTCGACACGACCGTTTTACCTCTGAGCGCCGGCACCTTCGGGATCGGCCGCCGGCCGACCTCGACGAACGTGTCGGCTAAGCGCATGACCTCGTCAATGCCGTCCGCCCCCAGGTCGGCCACGCTCAGCAGGTGGCGGCCGGTTACCGTCCCGCCCGCGTAGCCCGTCACGGCTCCGCCCCGGCCGCGTCGCCCACCGTGCCCCCCTCGACGATGTCGCCAATCCAGACCCCGTCCCGGCTGACGTCGACCATCTCGAGCCGGCTGGTGGGCAGGTTTTTGCCTACATAGTCGGGCCGTATCGGCAACTCCCGGTGGCCTCTGTCGACCATGACCGCCAATTGGACTGCGGCCGGCCGGCCCAGGTCCGAGAGTGCATTTAGCGCCGCGCGGACCGTCCGCCCGGTGAAGAGGACGTCATCGCACAACACGACTACAGCCCCGTCCAGCGCGACCGGGATCTCGGTGGCGGCCACGGGGACGACGGGCCGGAGGCCGATGTCGTCCCGGTAATAGGCGACGTCTAGAGCGCCCACCGGTACCTCCTTTGCGGTCACGGAACTGACCACCGTCGCCAGCTCCGTGGCCAGCCAGACGCCTCCGGTCTGCAAGCCTACGAGGACCAGAATCCTCGGCCCCGCGGTTGTGCTCGATGACCTCATGGGCTATCCGCCAGACCGCCCGCTTTACGTCCCCGGCATCCATGACGACCGCACGGCCTCTGAACACTCCCCCTGGCGGCCATACACCGCGGGGATAAACCAGGGCGCGCTCTCGCTGGCCCAACAGGGCTCTCCTCTCTCCCGTGCCGGCCTCGCGGGACCGGCTTCACGGTTGCGCGATCAGCTTATCTTCGTCGGGCCGAAGCTCGTGAGCAATTGTGGCCAGCAGCCCGTTCACAAACCCGCCGGAGTCCTCGGTCGAGTACTCCTTGGCCAGTTCGACCGCTTCTGATATGACCACGCTGGTAGGCACGTCCTGAGACCACCCGAGCTCGTACGTAGCCATTCGCAGCACGGCCCGGTCGACCACGGGCATGCGGTCGAGCGACCAGTCAATGGCATGTTTCGAGATGAGCTCGTCAATGCGGCCCTGGTACCGTTCGACCCCGCTGGCCACCTCGCTCGCGTAGGGCTGGGGGGCCACGGGCAGCTCGTCGAGTATGGCGCTCACCCGCTCGCCTTTCAGGTCAGCTTCGTAGAGCAACTCGAGCGCCCGCTCCCGAGCCCCCCGCCGGCCACCCGGGGCAAACAGCTTTAGCTCCCCACGCGAGTCAGGTACTCGCCACTCCGGGTGTCGACCTTGACCTTGTCCCCGGAGTTGACAAAAAGTGGCACCTGGACGGTAATACCTGTCTCGAGCACAGCCGGTTTCCGGGCACCAGACACTCTGTCACCCTGTAAACCTGGTTCGGTCTGGGTTACTGTCAGTTCGACCGCCGCCGGCAGGTCGACGCCGATTATCTCGCCGCCGTAAAACTGCAAAAGGGCGGAGTCACCCTCTTTAATGAAGTTCGCCGCCGCACCTAGCGCTTGGCGAGGTGAAGTCATCTGCTCATAGTCGGTGTTGTCCATGAAAACGTACGAACCGCCGTCTGAATAGAGGAACTGCATCTGCCTCTTTTCGATTATGGCCTGGTCCAGACGTTCGTCCCCCCGGTAAGTGCGGTCGATGACGGCGCCGGTGCGGAGGTTCTTCAGCTTCGTCCTGACGAAAGCCCCGCCTTTGCCGGGCTTTACATGCTGGAACTCGACCACGGAAAAGAGCCCCTCAGGCAAGTTCAGGGTCATCCCGTTCTTCAGGTCATTTGTCGATACAGCAGCCATATCGCGGCCGCCCCTTTCCGGTACTCGTCAGCAAGGCCCATTAAAGGGCGTAGATCTCCTTTGGCGTCATAGTCAGGATTTCGCAACCAGTTTCGGTGACTACAACGGTGTCCTCGGTCCGTGCCCCGCCGAGCCCAGGGACGTACACACCAGGTTCGACGGTCACGACCTGGCCGCACCCGAGTATATCGTCCGACAGTCCTCCCAACCACGGCGGCTCATGGATGTCGAGGCCGACGCCGTGCCCCGTCCTGTGAACGAACAGTGCCCCGAAACCGGCCGCTTCGATGACCTCCCGGCACGCGTGGTCGATTTCTGCCGCCGCCACGCCCGCCCGTACAGCTGAGAGGCCGGCGTCCTGGCTGGCCAGGACCACCGCCGAAACCTGGCGCAGCTCGGGTGCCAGCTCGGCCTGGCCGACGGCGATCGTCCTGGTCATGTCCGAGCAGTAGCCGTCCACTCTGGCGCCGAAGTCGACCACAACCAGGTCGCCGTGACCGATCTTGCGGGCGGAGGGGCGGTGGTGGGGCTCGGCCCCGTTGGGGCCGGAGGCCACAATCGTCTCGAAAGCGGGCCCTTCGGCGCCTAAGCGGCGCATCTCGGCGTCGAGAGCGATAGCTACTTCGACCTCCGTCGGGTGCTCCGGCAGCATCTCTAAAACAACGGCCAGCGCCTCGTCGGCGACGGCGGCCGCGGCTGCGACGCGGGTTATTTCGCCCTCGTCCTTGTTTTCCCGCAGCTTCTCGACGACACCGCTCGTCGCCACCAGTTCGGCGTCTTTGGCCCACCCTCCCGACCACGCTCGCTGGGCGGCCCAGCTCACGTGCTCCGCCTCCACGCCCACCCGAGGCACGCCTTTTACTCAGCTGGCCGAGGAGCGCCAGCTGCTCATTGGCCCAGAGGGCGGCCACCTGGACTACGGCTCCTGAAGCGGCCAGCTCCCGTTCCGCCTGCGACCCGTACCGCCCGTCGGTGACGAGGACGGCCTCCCGCGTGCCCACCAAGAGCATGCCAGCGGACCCACTGAACCCCGTGAGGTAGCGGACGTTCGAGCGGTTGGAAACAAGGAGGGCGTCGCAACCGGCCTCGCCCAAGCGGTCCCGCACTCGCCCCACCCGGCCAGGCAGATCCATCGGGCGCAAGCCGGGCGGCTTGGGCTCTCGCCCCGTCGGACCGGCGCTCACCTCTGTCATCGTGGCACGCTGGTGGCGCTATGAGCCAGAGCGACCATGCATTACCCACGCAGCCGCCGCCGACGGCTCGTCTGCTGCTGGCCGCCCCTGACCGCCGTGGCCTGGTCGCAGCCGTCGCTAATTTCATCTACAGCAACGGCGGGAACGTGACCCAGGCCGACCAGCACAATGACGAAGAGGAGGGCATGTTCTTCCAGCGGGTCGAGTTCCGCCTCGACGATTTCGAGCTCTCACGACCAGAGCTGCGATCTGCCCTGGCCGACCTCACCAATAGCCTCAGGATGAACTGCACGGTCCGTTACTCCGACGAAGAGCGCCGGGTCGCCGTGCTCGTCTCACGTCAAGCGCACTGCCTGGTGGACCTGCTCGGGCGCTGGCACGCCCACGAGCTGCCCGGCCAGCCCGTCGTGGTCATCTCTAACCATCCTGATCACGCGGACCTCGTCAACCACTTCGGCATCCCGTACCACCATCTACCGGTGACAAGCGAAACCCGCGAGACCCAAGAGGCGGCCGTCATGGAAGTCCTCCGCGAGGCCGACGTGGAGCTCGTTGTGTTGGCCCGCTACATGCAGATCCTTTCCGCCCAGGTCATCGACGCCTACAGGTACAGGGTGATCAACATCCATCACTCGTTCCTGCCGGCCTTCTCAGGCGGGCGGCCCTACCACCAGGCGTACGCCCGCGGCGTGAAGCTCATAGGCGCCACCGCTCACTATGCCACCGTCGACCTGGACGAAGGCCCGATCATCGAGCAGGACACCGCTCGCGTCTCCCACCGAGACGGCCTATCCGACCTCGCCCGCACCGGTAGGGATCTGGAGACCGTCGTGCTGGCCCGGGCCGTCCGCCTCCATTTGTTGGACCGCGTCCTTGTTTACGGCCGAAAAACCGTCGTTTTCTGAGACCCCACCCCCGCGGCGGCGTAGACGTCGAGCACGAACTCGAGCGCTCGGTAACCGTCCTCCCCGCTCACCGACGGTGGGCGGCCGGACGTGAGGGCCGAGACCACGTCGGCCAACTGAGCCCGGTGGAGGTCCGGCGATTTCAGAGCACCGACGTCGCCGGTCATGGCGGTGGCGTCCCCGTCCTGCAGCTCGGCCGAGACCAGGGCCCCATCCTCGAGGATGACGGTCCCCCTAGTGCCGCTGACCCGGAGGACGCACTTGTAACCGGGGTAGGCGCAAGTGGTGGCCTCCAGCACGCCGAGGGCCCCATCGTCGAACCGGAGCAACGCCAGCGCCACGTCCTCGACCTGGATTTCGTGGGCTACCGCGCCACAGCTGGCCGACAGCACCTCGGGTTGGCCGCACAGCCAGCAGGCCAAGTCGGCATAGTGAACGCCCTGGTTCATGAAGGCGCCGCCCCCATCGAGAGCCCAGGTACCCCGCCACCCGGCGCTGTCGTAGTAGGCCTGGCTCCTCCACCAGGGGACACTGACCGAGACTTCGACCAGCCGGCCCAACTGGCCCCCCTCGATGAGGGCCTTGGCCCGCTGCACGCCAGGGTTGTAGCGCTGCTGGGAGATGACTGTAAGGCTGACCCCGGCGGCTCGGGCACCGTCAATGAGGCTCCGGGCCGCAGCCAACGAAATGTCGATCGGCTTCTCGACCACGAGTTGGCGACCGGCCCTGGCTACGGCCAGCCCGACTTCGGCGTGTAGGCCGCTCGGCACACAGACGCATACGACCTCGACGTCAGGCCGGGCCAGCAGGCCCTCGAGGCTGCCGGCATCGGCCACGGCGTGGCCGGCGGCAAACCTGGCCGCCCGCTCGGTATCGACGTCGGTCACCGCGACCAGGGTCGCCCCCGGGAGCCCGCCGAGGGCGGCGGCGTACGTCTCTGAGATCACGCCGCAGCCGACGAGGCCGAACCCCAGTGCGGAGGGGTCCCCCGGCGAGGAGCTCATGGACCAACCTGTAGCCATTCGCGCAGAAGCCGCAGCTGAGGCCCGAGCGCCTCCTCCGGAGGAGCCAGCTCCGGGTGCCATTTCTTCTCGAACTCGAGCGAGACCCAGCCGTCGTACCCCGCCCCTGGGAGCAAGCGGACGAGCTCCTTGACCGGCACTTCGCCCTCGCCGAGGGGTACCAGTTGCCATTTGTGGTCGCCGGGCATGCGGCGGGCGTCCTTCACCTGGACGTGCCACATCAGCGGGCCCAGGGCCTCGATCACCTCCGAGGGGCTCTCACCCATTCGGTGGGGATGGTGGGAGTCATAAACGGCGCCCGCGCTGCCGCCGGTGTAAGAAAGCGCTTCCGCCACCGTGTGGGCACTGGAAAAATCGTCGTGGGTCTCGAGCGCCAGGCGCACGCCGTGGCCGCCGGCCACCGGCACCGCCTCGACCAAGAGATCCCCCGCTTTCTTCAGCGCTTCGCGCCGGTCGGCGGGCTCGGGAGGGAGCTTGCCACCGAACAGCCTGATCAAGGGCGCACCCCACTGCTCGGCAATCTCGGAAAGGACCTCCAGGGCCGACAGGAACTCCCTCCGGTCCTCGGCGGTCACCTGTAAAGACGTGTTGAGCGCGGCCGCCTCCACGCCGTTGTCACGCAGCGCGACCGCGCCTCGCTCGCGGGCGCTCGGGCTGAGCGCCGGGGTCACCACGTCGCCGTCGAAGAGCCGAATTTCGAGCCCGTCGAAGCCGTAGGTCCCTACGGCCTCCACCGTTTGTTCGAAAGACCAATCAGGGCAAGCCAAGTTGCTATAACAAAGACGCATATGAAGAGGCTCCGAGAGTCGTCTAGTTCCCCGCAGAGGGACCCTAGCGGGTCACCGGCCAGAGCGCATCATGGCGGCCACGGCCTCGATCGCCAGGCGGTACCCGTCGCCCCCGAACCCCATGATCACGCCGGTCGCCACGGGCCCGATGACCGAGACATGGCGCCAGGCCTCGCGCCTATCGGGGTTGCTCAGGTGGAGCTCGATCACGGGGCCGTCGAATGCGGCCAGGGCGTCGTGAAGAGACCAGGAGTAGTGGCTCAGCGCGCCGGGGTTTATCACGATGGCTGCGGCGCGGCCCCTCGCCTCGTGCACCGCCTCCACCAGCGCCCCTTCGTAGTCCGACTGGACGTGCTCGAGAGCGAGGCCGTTCTCGGCCGCCACCATCGTCGCCCGGGCGACATGGTCGGCCAGGGTGTCGCGCCCGTAGACCTCCGGCTGGCGCTGGCCGAGCAAGCTCAGGTTCGGGCCGGAAAGGAGCACTACAACGGCATCGGCCAGCCGTTCGGGCCCCTCCTCTTGTCGCCGGCCCGTCCTCTCCGTGCCCGCGTCCTGAAGCCCGC
The DNA here is from genome assembly GCA_963807395.1 of uncultured Acidimicrobiaceae bacterium. Classification (GTDB taxonomy): domain Bacteria; phylum Actinomycetota; class Acidimicrobiia; order Acidimicrobiales; family Palsa-688; genus Fen-671. The sequence continues at coordinate 358,049 of CAWEBW010000016.1, read as the reverse complement.
TGACGACGGTCAGCTCTGGGCGGGCCGGCGGTTCCTGAGGTGCCATATGACTCCTTTGCTGATGGCCAGGGCTCGCTCGCAGCCGGTGCCGCCGCAGCTTAGGTCATTTCGTGGCTCCGCGATGGCCCGGCCCGGGCGCGGCCACGTGTGGTAACGCTTAAGGCCTCCAACCAACGCAGCGGTGCAACCGCGCTCAAGTTCGCCTTCTTCCGAGCCGACGACAAGCACGAGATAATTTCAACCGAGGTATTGGGCTCGACCACTGGACCGGCCGAGCGTCCGATCAACCAACCGCAGATCCCAGGTAAAACCACATTTCGAGCTACGGAGTACATCACGTGCGTTTCGAAGAACTTCTCGATGTTGATGGGTCGGTCTTGGCCCAGGGTTTGCACCCTGCGATCGCGGTTGTGGCCGCAAATGCGGCGGCACGCGAGGCCGTAATATCGGCCATCTTTTCGGTCGGGGGCGGGAAGATCATTACCGCTCCCGACGTGGAGCACCAATTGCAGCGGGCCACTGCCATCGCCCAGGAGCAGCACGCGGCCTCCGTCGAGCAGAAACGGGCACTGGTCTATGACGCCGAGCAGGCTCTCAAAGCGGCCAAAGAAGTGGCTGACCGGGCTACCGGCGACGCTTCGGTGACGGCCGAAGAGCTCGCTCGCTTCGACGATTTGTCCACCCGCCTGGGCTCCGCAGAGGAGACTTACGAGACCGCCGTCCGCGCTGACACGGAGGCGGCGCGCTTGCTAGCGGCCGCCCTGTCAGAACTCGACCGCGTCCTCGGCCAACGCCACAGCGCCAGCGCTTCGATCGACCAGGCCCGGACCTCTAGGGACAGCCGGGGCGTCCCCGAAGCTGTGATCCAGCAGGCCATCAACCTGCAGGCGGCTCTGGCCAACTCTGAAAAAGAACGACGCGAAGCGGTGCAACAGGCCGACGAAATCTCCCAGGCCGCCCGCGCCTCCAGTCGGGAGGCCATGGCCGCGCTCGGGTCCGCCCACGAAGCGCTCCGTTCTGGTACCGCCCTCATGAGTTCCGGCGCCCCTGATTGGGGGGAAGGGTTGCCCTTGCCGGGACTGGTGACAAATTACCGAGACCACCTGGCTTCGGCTGTGTCCTCCGCGCACGCGGCCGAGTTGCAGGCGAAGGGGGCGGAGCGGTCGGCGGAGTCCAACCTGGGACAGGAACAGCGGGACCTCGACGCGCTGGTGGCCGCAGGCCCGCTCTCGCTCGACCCGCACGAGGTTATACAAGACTGGGCCAAAAGCGAGTACTTCGTTACCACCGAAGCCGTTTTTGTCGACGATGCCTTCGACAGCTTCGGGCCCGCGGGGGCGGCGGCGCTAATTACCGCTTTTGCCGCCCGGGGATGTCAGGTGGTCTACCTCACGGATAATGCCGATTTGCTGGGATGGGCGATCGGCCTGCCCCACGAGGCCGGTGGTGCCTCGACTATCCCGGCCTCCCGCCTCCGTAAGCCGCTACTTCTCGAAGTTTCGGGCACAGCGTAAAGAAGGCCCGGTGGCCGCTGGTCTCGTCAAAAAGAGCCGGCGGCAGTGCATTTCTCGCCTGTAGTCCCCAAGACCTCTTGATCAACGAATAACAAAAAAGTCCAGCCACAAGAAAGGCAGCCCGTGTTCCGCCAGATCAAATCCAAATTACTTGCGGCCTTCGCCGTACCTATGGCCATCCTTGTCGCGGTCGCCGGGCTGGCCATTTCTTCTACGCTTTCGCAAACCAAGACTGCTAAAGACGAAAGGGAAGCCGCTCTGCTGGCCGTTGTGGGCCTGGCCGGGGCGCTGCTCGGCCTCCTTTTGGTCATCCGGGTCAGCCGCGCCGTTTCCCGGCCACTGGCCGACCTAGCCAAGCAGGCCCAGTACCTCGCCACCGTGTCGCTACCGGCAACCGTAGAAACCATCCTGGACGCGGATGCCACCGGAGGGGATCTCCCCGAAGTGCCCGAGGTCCGCACGGGCAACCTTGAAGAAGTGGCGGCTGTGGCCAACGCCCTTCAACAACTCAACCAGACCGCCGTCGAACTCGCGTCCGGCCAGGCCGCCCTGCGCCGCAACCTGTCCGACGCCTTTGTCAACCTGGGCCGGCGCAACCAGAACCTCGTCACCAGGCAGCTCGAGTACATCACCGAGATCGAGCTGAAGGAGGCCGACCCGACCTCGCTGGAAGAACTGTTCCGCCTGGACCATCTGGCCACCCGTATGCGACGCAACGCCGAATCGCTCCTCATCCTGGCCGGGAGCGGCCCCGCCCGTCAGTGGAACGCCTCGGTGCCCGTGATGGACGTCGCCCGCGCCGCCTCGGCCGAAGTCGAGGACTACAAGCGGCTGCGACTGCACCATTTCGACCCCGCATTGGTTACCGGTGTGGTCACCACCGACCTCGTCCATATCCTGGCCGAACTGATCGAAAATGCCCTCAGCTTCTCCCCGCCGGGCGCTCCCGTGGACGTTTACGGCCGGTTCCTGGAAGGCGCATACGTGATCGTCATCGTCGACACGGGCATCGGCATGTCGAGCGAGGACCTGGCCGTCGCCAACGAGCGGCTCGAAGGCGTGGGCGCCAACGGTGAGGTCCCCGGACGCTACCTGGGCCACTTCGTCGCCGGCCGCCTGGCCGCCCGCCACGGCATCGCCATCTCGCTCCAGCCCTCTCACTCCGGCGGCCTCGTCGCCCGGGTAAAGGTTCCTGCACCGCTACTCGAGGAGGCGGTGGCCGACTTGTCCGCGGGGGCTGAGGTCCGGCCCCCGGCTCCGATCGAGCCCTCGGTGGCGACGGGCACGGACGCCTCCACTTGGACAGCGCTGCCCTCTCCCTCACCTGTAAGCGAGACGCTGCTCGGGTTGGCTGGATCTACGGCGGCGTCGAGTTCCTCCGACAACGGCATTGAGGCCGTCCACAGCGCCGACGAACATGAGGAAAACGTTGACGGGCGCAGCTATCACAACGGTTCGACCCCTGACTCCCATGAGGATTTGGGCCGCGGCGACGAGTTGGGCGCTGCACCGTCAGACGATGGTGCCGAAGACTTTGGGGCGGTGTGGGTGGCCAAAATGGCCGCACTTGTCGGGGAAAGTCCCCAACCGAGCCCAGAGGCCGACGATTCGACGGCTGAGGTGCATGGGGCCGAGGTCCATGGGGCCGAGGTCGATATGGGGGCCGTCGATGAGGCTGGGGACGTCGATGGCGCAGGGGCCCTCGATGAGGCGGGGCCGGAGGTTGGCAACAACGTCGAGCCCTTCGATTGGGCGCGGCAGGCCGAGCCAACATCAACGTCCGAACCGCTAGCAATAACAGGCCCAGCTCCCGTACCGGAGGTCGGAACAGAGGAGCCGGCAACGGTCCAAGCTGTAGCTGACCGTTCCTACTCGGCGGCGCCCGCCGGCTACTTGGATGGTCCGGACAGTGCTGACGACGCGCCCTACGTCGCCGGGGGCGAAATCGTGCCCGGGCACAGCTGGGACCCAATCGCGGCGCAGGGTTCCCAGGGCGTAGTTTTGCCCGCCAACGTGGACATTACTTCGGCCGATGGGGCCGAAAGCCACCCGGCCCTGGTTACGCCGGACAGCCCGCTGCCGGGGACGTCCGACCACCCCGTCGCTTATTCGGGCACCCCCGACCTCAACGCCTCGGCTCCGCTGGCCGGTGCGCTGAAGGACGCCGAGGGCAACCATTTCCGGCCTGACGCCGGGCTCTTTGACCAAGACGCCGTGTCGGACGTAGCCCGAGAGGCGATGGGCGAACCTGGGGGTGTCCCTAACGGCTTCACGGCTCTGGCCGTGACGGCCAACCGGGCGTCCTTTGTGGGCAGCCCGTCGGCCGCCGGTTCGTGGGGACCGGCTTCGGTCTCGGCGCCGGCCCAGCCCGCTGTCGGGCCGCCGCGCAAGCGCGCAGCACCGCTGATGCCCTGCGCAAACTGACCCGGCGGGTGCCCGGCGCGTCGTTGCCCGAGGAGGACGATTCCCTGCGCCGGCCCACCACGATGTCCACCACCCGTAACCCACTCGGGCTCTCGGGAGCCCTTTCGCAATACCTGTCGGTCACCGTAGAGGGCCGCCCCGAAAAGGAGCACAACGCAAATGAGCACTGAGACGCTCGCTTCGGACGTCAAGAACTTCAACTGGCTGCTCGATAATTTCGTCGAGAGCAGCGCCGGCGTCTGCGACGCGGTCGCCGTCTCCTCCGATGGGCTGTTGATGGCCATGTCCCGCACGCTCGACCGCTCCGGAGCGGAAAGGCTGGCCGCCATCATCTCCGGGATGGTCGCGCTTTCCCGAGGGGCAGCCAAGGCTTTCGGCTGGGAACCGGTCCACCAGGTCGTCACTGCGATGGAAGGGGGCTACCTATTCGTCTCTTCCATCTCGGACGGCAGCAACCTGGGCGTCATCGCCGACGCCGGCTGCGACATTGGCCTCGTCGGTTACCAGACCAACCTCCTGCTGGAGAAGATCGGCGCGCTCCTTACCCCGGTGCTCATCACCCAGCTGCGCGCCCAAGTCCTGAGCCAGTAACACAGAACCGCGCACGCGGTGAGCTCCGAAAGCACGCCCGAACCCCTGGGGCTCATCCGCCCGTTCATAATTGACGGGCGGCCGTACGAGCACGAGCCGGCCCGGTCTACGCTGGGAGACCCTGGTCGAGGCACTTGCCGACCGGGCCAGGTTGGGCAAGACCACAGAGCAGCGGACGCTGCTTTCACTATCGGCCCGTCCCATTTCGATTGCCGAACTGTCCGCGTATATGCACCTGCCCAGCCAGGTGGTGACAGTCCTTGTCGGCGACCTGCTGGATGTCGGTGCCATCCGGATCCACCAGACCGACCCTGTTCGAGATCGAACTGTCCGCCCTAACGAGGATGATAGAACGTGTCCGTGCTCTCTGAGAAAACGCTCCAACAGCCATGTGACGGCGGTCAAATTTGTGATCGCCGGCGGGTTCGGCGTTGGGAAGACCACATTTGTCGGCGCTATTTCTGAGGTCGAACCCCTCACGACCGAGGCTCCCATGACGGTCGTGGCCTCCGGCGTGGACGACCACAGCGCTGATTGCCGACACCGCCAAGACTGACCACAACGGTGGCCATGGACTTCGGCCGCCTGACCGTCGACGAGTCTCTGGTCATGTACCTCTTCGGCGCTCCCGGCCAGGCCCGCTTCACTTTTATGTGGGACGACCTGATCAATGGAGCCCTGGGGGCTGTCGTGCTCGTCGACACGCGGCGGGTCGAGGACTGCTTCGCGGCCGTCGATTATTTCGAGAAGAAGGGGCTCCCGTTCGTCGTGGGGGTCAACTGTTTCGACGGGGCACCGCTCTACCCCATCCAGGAGATCCGCGACGCGCTGGAGATCAACCCGGCGGTGCCGGTGTTCCATATGGACGCCCGGGACAAGGCCTCGTGCCGGGACTCCCTGCTCGTTCTACTCGAGCTGCTCGTCGCCCGCCTGCCCACCAAAGTCTCCGCCCAGGCCTGAACAGGCCGCGGCCGGCGGGTACAAGACGCGCCCACCGTCCACAATGAGATTGTCGCAGGCGAGGAGGCCGGCCGATCCGGTCCAAAAGGCCTGGCCGGCAGCTACGTGCGTATAAAACTGCACAAAGCTCGGCTGTTCAGGGCTCGTTAGTTGCATATTTCGACGGCCGCCCGGCCCCAGTAGGACTTTTGGGTGCTGTCCGGCTAAAACCGCTTTGCCTGCCGGTGCCGTTGCCGCCCGTCGTGCAAAGCTGCGCCGAACTACCCGCCGAGGTTGGGATCAGCCAAATCGTGGTTGCCCATGCGGGTTCACCGGGTCGATGACGCTCGGCGCAATTGATCGCTGCCTGTTGTATGCGCGGCGGGTTCGTGAACCTCGGCGCCCAGCCGCAGCGGTTCTGGCCTTAGTGGATCTGGGCCAGGTACCAGTTGACAACAGGGCTGCCGGCCAAGGCCGAGAGAACAGCCCCGGCGGCCAGGAAAGTCCCAAAGGGTATCGGGGTCCGCCGGCCTGCCTTGCCCATGGCGATCATCGTTATGCCTACCACGGCCCCGAGGACGCTGGCCAGGATGAAGCCGAGGAAAGCGTAAGCCGCTCCGAGCCAGCCGAGCCCGAAACCTATAAGGAGGGCCAGGCGGACGTCGCCGAACCCGAGGGCCTTCGGCTGGATGAAGTTGATGGTGAAGAACAAAAGCCAGGGCACGAGGCCACAAATAACGGCCACCACTAGACGGTGCCACTGGCTCCCGCTGGCGGCGCCGGCCACCAGGGCCACGGCCACGAGGGTCAAGGTGACGTAAACGATCTTGCGGGGCAGCAGCATGTGGTCAAGGTCAATGAAGGCCAAGACAACCAAGCCGCCGGCCAGGACGGCTTCGGCGATGCCGGTCCACGTGATCCCGAAGCGCAAGCCGATGAACGCAAAAATTATGCCAACGAGCGCTTCGACGATCGGGTAGCGAGACGAGATCGGGGCTTTGCACGAACGGCAGCGACCGCCAAGCAAAAGCCACGAGATCACCGGGACATTGTCGACCGCCCGCACCCGGGTGCCGCACGCCGGGCAACCTGAAGGCGGCTTTACGATCGAACGCCCCTCGGGCACGCGGTAGATGACCACGTTGGCAAAGGAACCAACCAGGAGCCCGAAAACGACCAAGGATTACGGCGGCTTCGGCGCCGGCAGAAACCGCCATCAGCGCTCGCCCTGGCCGCTCTCTCGAACGGCGCGCCAGAGTGCCATACCCGTTAATGATCGGCACGATTGGGCCATCGGCTTAGCGCTGGCTGCTCATGGGCCTCGACGCTATTGCAGTTCGGGAAGGGTGGCCAGCACGGCGTCCGCCGGGACGCCCCGCACCACTTCGAGCCCGTCGGGGCCGTCGAGGACGAAAGTCAACCCGCCTCCCGTGACTTTCTTGTCCCGCCCCATCGCATCGACCAAGGCCGCCGGGTCGACCCCGGGCGGGAGGCGCGACGGGAGGTCGTAGGCCGCCACCACCTTGTCGTGGTCCGCCACCCGTTCGTCGCCGACTCGGCCCAGCTGGCGGGCCAGCCGGGCGGCGAAGACGAGCCCGATGGCCACGGCCTCCCCATGGCGCAAGTCGTAGCGGCCGATCGTCTCGAGGGCGTGGGCCAAAGTATGGCCGTAATTGAGCAGAGCACGCCCGCCTGGCGTCCCCATCGCCAGCCAGATTGGCTGTCTCCCGCTCGTCCGCCGGCTACGAGGCTGGCCTTCAGTTCGACGCTGCGGGCCACCGCCTCGTCCAGGTCAAGCTGGGCCAGTTCCGGAGCGCCCAGGAACGCATACTTAGCCATCTCCCCGAGGCCGCTGCGGTATTCGCGTGGGGGCAAGGTGGCCAGGACCTCGGTGTCGCAGATCACCGCCACAGGCTGCCAGAAGGCGCCGACCAGGTTTTTGCCCTCAGGCAAGTTGACCGCCGTCTTTCCGCCGATGGCCGCGTCGACCTGAGCCAGCAAGGGTGGTGGCGACATGGACGACGGCCACCCCCCGGTGGTACACGGCGGCGGCGAAACCGGCCACGTCCGTCACCACTCCTCCGCCCACGCCTACGACCAGGTCGGCCCGGGTCAAGCCGAACTGGGCAAAACCGCGGCACAAGTTCCTCGATGGTGGTCATCGATTTCGCCTCTTCGCCCGCCCCGATGAGAAACGTGCGTTGGTCGGCGCCGGCCTCGACCTCGACGCCCACGGCCGCCTGTGTAACGATGGCCGCCTTGGTGGCACCGGGGGGCACCAGCTGGCCCAGGCTGTGCCTGGAACCGTGGCCGACCAGCACTGGGTACGACCTTTCCCCCACGTTGACCGTCAGTTCGCGCATGGCCCTACAACGTAATGCGCGAGCCAGAGCCGCCATCACCAGGTCGGCGGCTTCGCGGGCGGAGACGTCATCGACGTCGACGGCCAGGTCGGACGGCGTCCTGGTAGCAGCCTTCGCGCTCAGCTGGCGAGCTGCTCCAGAGCGGCGTGCGGGCGTACAGCCGCCTCGGGCAACAGTGGGCGGGTCTCCACTGCGCCCGACCCGAGCGGCCAATGTGGCCGGCGTGGCCCGTAGCCACACCACCGTGCCTGCCGCCCGCAAGAGCCCGGCGGTTCGTTCTCGGTCAAGACCGCCCCGCCACCAACGCTCACGACCAGCGGCTCCTCGGCCTCCTCGAGACTCGGTGATCGCTTGCGACTCGGCGGCCCGGAAAACCGCCTCGCCCTGGTCGGCGAAAATCTCCGCCACCGTGGCACCCGCCCGGCGCTCGATGAGGGTATCCGTGTCGACCTGGGGCCACCCCAGTCGGGCCGCCAGCAGCGCTCGCCACGGTCGACTTGCCCGCCCCCATCATCCCCACCAGCAGCACGCGCTGTCGCCGGGGCCGTTCCGCCTCCGGGCCAGATGAGCTCAACCGCGCAGGCTGGCCAGGTAGCCGTCCTTGTTGCGGAGCACCTCGGCCAGGGAGTCGCCACCGAACTTACGCACCGCCTCAGCCGCCAGCACCCAGGCCATCATCGTCTCGGCCACCACCCCCATCGCCGGCACCGCGGTGTGGTCCGTGCGCTCCTTGAACGACACCGTCTCTTCCTTGGTCACCACGTCAACGGTCTTCAGCACGGGTCGGTTGAGGGTGGACAGCGGCTTCATGTAGCAGCGGACGACAACGGGTTCGCCGTTGGTTATGCCGCCTTCGACGCCGCCGGCGTGGTTGGACTCCCTTCGGTAGGCCTGCTCCACCGGGTCCCACCCGATCGGGTCGTGGGCCACCGAGCCCCGGAGCCCGGCAATCTCGATGCCCTCGCCGATCTCAACCGCCTTTACGGCGTGGATGCTCATGAGCGCCTGGGCCAGGAGACCGTCGATCTTGCGGTCCCAGTGCACGTGGCTCCCGAGCCCAACCGGCACCCCGTAGGCGATCACTTCGGCCGCCCCTCCGAGCGAGTCGCCGTCCTTGGCCGCGGCCTTGATGGCCTCGACCATTTCGGCCTCCGCCTCGGGGTCGAAGCACCGCACGGGCGAAAGGTCCACCGTCTCGAGGTCGCCCGGGCCGGGCGAGGCCCCGCTTTGGCCACTACCGGCCCCATCTGGACCACATGGCTCACGATGTCTATGCCCAGTTCATGGAGCAGCAGCTTGCACAGTGCACCCGCCGGCCACCCTGGCCGCGGTTTCCCTGGCGCTGGCCCGTTCCAGCACGTCGCGAGCTTCTGAGAGGGCGTACTTTTGCATGCCGGCCAGGTCGGCGTGGCCGGGCCGGGGCTGGGTCAGCGGCTTTGTGGTCTGGCCGGGCGCCGGCGACATTTCTTCGACCCACTTGGGCCACTCGGAGTTCCCGATCTCGATGGCCACCGGCGAGCCGAGTGTGCGGCCGTGGCGAATGCCGCCCAGCAGGGTGAGCTCGTCGGCCTCGAAGCGCATCCGGGGGCCGCGCCCATAGCCAAGCCGCCTCCGGGCCAACTCGTCAGAAATGTAATCAGCGTCGACGGACAACCCCGCGGGCAGGCCTTCGACGGTGACCACGAGGCCTTTGCCGTGGGACTCGCCGGCGGTGAGGAACCGAAGCACGACCAGTCATCGTACCGGCTCTGCCGAACGCCCCAGCCTCGGGGTGCGCGACCGGAGGTGACCGCTAAGCCAGCCGGCTATCCAGCTCGTTCCCGGTCGTACCGCCCGGTGATCGGCGCAATCGACGACAAGGAGGAACGGAGGGCGGAACGGCTCCTAAGCACCAGGGCCATAACCGCCGAAAGGTCCTCGTGGACGACCGTCCTAAAGCCTACCGTCGCGTGACGCGCCATTCTCGAGTGCGGTCCTGGGAGCAGCGCGGCGTCGGAAGCAAACGAAGAAAATGCCGCGCCCCGAGGGAGTCCTCTGCGACGGCGCCCCACGCTCGCGACGGCGGTTTCACGATGGTCGAGCTGATGATCGCTCTACTGGTCTTTTTTATCGCTGTGCCGCCCATCACCTACGGTCTGCTAACCGCCTTTAACCTCACGGCAGCCAACCGAGAGAGGGTGCTGGCCGCCAACCTCGTCTCGCAGACGCTGGACGGCGTCAGGTCCACTCCGTTTGCGAACGTACTGATCGGGACGACCAGTACCTCGCAGTCGGTTGACAACGTCGCGTTCAAGGTCACCCAAACTGTAAAACCAGTCGCGCCTCCAGAGCAGACCACCAACATTTGCGGCGCTTCAACGAGCGGCGATGGGAGCGCCGACTATCTTCTCGTCTCGGTTGCCGTCACCTGGCCCCAGTCGGGGACCAGCCCTGTCTCAGGCCGGACCATGCTGGCACCTCCGGCCACGGTTATCGCCAGCGGGGATGCCGAAGTTATCGTCCAGGTGTCGTCGGCTGACGGGAACCCGGCCATTAACGTGCCCGTCACTATTAGCACGTCGCCAGCCGAGACGGTCGCCACCGACAGCAATGGGTGTGCTGCCTTCCCCTACCTGAACCCAGGCCAGTCTTACACACTGACCGCCACTGGTTACGTGAACCAAAACCAACAGGTGGCCAGCCTTACGACGCCGGTGCTGGCCCTAAACCAGACGTACCAACCGTCGGTCGTCACCTGGGACGTGCCCACCACACTCACCGCCTCGGTGCAAACGGAGTGCCTTACGAGCACCTCGCCGAGCGACACGTACGGGCCCTGCCCCGCCACCACCGATGTGATTTACCCGGCTTCGTGCACAGCGGGCACTTCTCCGTGCTCAAGCTCCGCGTCTGAACCCGTCCCCGTGGTGTTTGTGCCCTTCGGGCTGCCGTCCGACCGCGTCATATCGGGTGCTAGCCCGGGAACCAGTCCGGCCAATTCTGCTTCTGCATCGGGTTTTCCTTATTACACAACCAATTACCAGGCGTGGGTAGGGACGTGCGCTGACGCCGAACCGGCGGCGTCCTTCGTCGAAGGGTTGACGAGTATCCCCGGCGAAAACGCTCTCATTTGGCCCCAAAACCCCTCTGTGACGCTCTTCGCGCAGACCCTCACGTCTTCAAGCTACGGCACAACAGTAACCGTCACCCATGCCAGCGATTCGAGTTGCACGAGCGGTGAGGCCTACAGCTACACGATCCCTTCGTCGCTACCGACCGGAGATACGTCGCTTGCCGTCGCGGTCCCCACTGGGACAGCGTGGAGTTTCCAGCGGACGGGCGGCTCGCCGGTGGCGAATGTCAACATTCCCCCTGCAAGTTCCGGGGCGCTGGCGCTGTGACAAAGCTCGACGACGTCCCATCAGACGGCGGGTTCACCCTTATCGAATTGATGGTGTCGATCAGTGTTTTCCTGGTCGTCCTCGCCACCATTTGCGGCTTGTTATTCAGCGTGGAAGACCAGACCAACGACAACCTCGACGCGCGAGCAACTAACCCAGTCCGGGATGCTGGCCCTGAACCAGGTGGCCGACGAGATCCGCGACCTGTCCAATTCATACGACAATGCCGCCCAGAGCGAGGACAACGGGATCGCCGACATCCAGAAGATGGCTGCGACCGAAATCGAGTTCCTCTCGGACAACAACATCATCAACAATGAGAACGCCGGCCTGGTCGACTCGAATGGGGGCACCTTCACCACTGGCTGCGCCAACCAGATCGACATAAAACTCGTGTCGGGCAATCTCGTCCAAACCCAGACGACGCCTACGCTTGTGAGTGGGCAATGCACGTGGACGGGCGCCCCGGGCTCTGAAACTTTAGCCCAGGACGTTATGCCTCTCTGTTCGGGCTCACCGTGCGCCTCGGCCACCAGCACCGGGGCAACGATCTTCAGCTACCAAGAGCGCTACCCCGACCAGGCCGATGCGGCCACCACGGCGGCTCAGGTCGGAGAAATAACGGTTGGTTTCGCCCTCATCCCACCTCAAAACTCCACCTATGTCGCGCCCGCAACGTTCACCCAGACTGTCCGGCTCGGAGCGGTCTTGGCCGACCCGTCCTCTTCGTGAGCAAGGAGACGCACGTGAGCAGCCGCAAATTCGACCGACATTGCCAGTCTCGCCCCAGAGAGAGGGGGGTGGCCCTCGTCACGACGGTCCTCGTCATAATGATCATGGGGCTCCTGGCAGGGACGGCACTCGTGGCGGCCGGGGCAACTGCCTCAACTGCCAGCCGAGACGATAGCTATTCCGCCGCTCTGGGCGCCGCTGATGCCGGCGTGGACGACCTGCTTTACCGTCTGAATGCCAACGAAGACACCAGTTTCGAGCTGGCCGAGAATATCTACGACTACGACCAGCAACTCGGCTCGGCCCCGTCGACGCCGTGCCCGACGACCGACAGCCCTTCGATCCCCCCTGCCGCCTGCGGCTGGGTCACGGTGCCCGATGACGGTAGCAACGCCGCGGTGCTCCAGTACGAGTACCAGGTCCCCGGCAATCACCCACCCGTCCCGAGCGGCGCCGCCACGACGGCCGGCGCCACCGGCTCCAGCATGCTCGTCTTCGACGTGTCCGGACGCGCCTTTTCGGCAGATGGCCAGATAATCACCCGCTCTATCAGGGTCGTCCTTACCCGGAGCACGTTCCTCAATTATGGCTATTTCACCAACGTCGAAACCGAGGACCCGCAGCAGTACGACCTGCTCCCAAACCAACCGGGGTGGCCCGAGTTCGGCCCTGGCTGGGGCAGCGGGATCACGGCGTGGAACGGCGTCGCCACGCAATCCAGCCAGCCGAAGAACGCTTACGACGCCGCCCTCGAGTATTGCCAGAACTACTGGTTCGAAGGGAATCCCTCACCGGATGAGACGGCACAGGCAGCTACTGCCGGGGTCACCATCTCACAGGACGCCCGCTCCAGCCATAGCGAGACATCAAACGGGTACAACCTGAACAACATCTGCACGTTCACCAAATGGGAGACGGGCGATACTTTTTATGGGCCGGTGCGGACTAACGACGTCTTCTTCATTGATGGCACCACCAATTTTTACGGACCGGTCGTGGTTGGCACCCCGTGCAACATGTTGACTTCGGCGAACCCCGGAGCCTCAACGGCCTGCGCCTCCACGGGCGCTCTCGGAAAAGGGACGGCTTATATTCCCGACGCTGCGAACAACGACGGGGACGGGGTCTACTGGGTCGACGCCCACAACATCCTTTACGGCAGTCCCATTACACCGAACTTTTCGCAACCACCGTCATACGCGGCCCCGGTCAACCTACCGCCGGGCAACTCTGAGCTCGAGGAGCAAGCCGCCGCCAACGGTTGCCTATACGAAGGGATGACGTACTTCGACTTCCTGAAGAACGGCGATGTCTACGTGTACAGCCCCGGTACCGCCGCCGCCGTGACCGCCGGGACATTTACGTTGAACTCCGGCTGCAGTACCAACGGCGACGTGGCCCTCAGCTCGCACCCGGTGCTCTATGTCGAACAGGCCAGTTCAACTACCGGAGCCTGTCTTGACAGCGCGGGGAGCGACTACACCTTCGGGGGCCTGGTTCAAACCAACGATTACTACACCGGTAACATTGCCTACGCCGACACCGGCGATGCCGAGAGCCAATGGAAATACGGCTCAGGAGCACCGAACTCTCTTTCCTCCGACCCCCGGGGCTTCGCCTGCAATAACGGCGACGCCTGGGTGGGCGGCGTAGTCAGCGGGAGCGTGACGGTGGGCGCTGACAACAATATTGTCGTCTACCAGAACCTGACGTACGCGAACAGTAGTTACTCCATCAGCGGCGACGCCGTGACTTCGACCGGCAGCGATGTGCTCGGGCTCGAGCCCAAGAACGACGTGGTCGTTTATCATCCGGTCGATTGCCCGAGCTGGGACTCGAACCCGGCCACCGGCAACTGCATCACCACCAGCGGGAATGACGCCAACAACGATTTCTCGACCTCCTGCCCTTCCGGGCAAGCCACCACGTGGACCTATGGGAGCTCCGCTCTCCCCGCGGACTGCATAATCAACCAGATCGAAGCCGCCATACTGGCGTTCAACGGGGAGTACACAGCCGAGAATTACTCTCTAGGTGGGAGCCTGGGGACGCTCACAGAATTCGGGTCGGTCAGCCAGGCATATCGGGGCCGGCTGGCTGGCACCAACTCGGGTGGTGGCTACGGGAAACAGTACATTTACGACCCCAGACTAGCCACGCTGACCCCTCCCAGCTTCCTTCCCCCCGGCCTGTTCGCCTGGTCGGAGGCCACCTGGTCGGAAGTAAGCGGGCAAGTCCAGCCGATTACCTCCAATACCGAGCCTGTCCCCACTCCCCCGAGTGCCCCCACGCCCACGGCCCCCACGTACAGCGTGCCTCCGGTCGGGCCGACCACCACGACGACGACCACAACCACCGTCCCCAGTACCACCACATCGAGTACCACCACATCTAGTACCACCACATCGAGCACCACCACGACGACCACTACAACTGTCCCCACCACGACGGTACCGACGACTACAACCACGACACACCCAACGACTACTACAACGTCCTCGACGACCACGACTACGGTGCCAACGACCACGACTACCGTGCCAACGACCACAACAACTCACGCCACCACGACCACTACGACCACGGTGCCGACCACTACAACCACGACTCACCCAACGACTACGACGTCTACGGTACCCACCACGACAACTACGACTACGCCGAGGATCCCACCCACCTTGTCAGCGGCCACTGACTACTGTTACGCCGGCGGTGAGTTTTATGCCTACAACAGCACGACCAGCAACAACGTCGGTAGCAACCCGGCCCAGAACCCATTCGACGTCACCGCCGCGGGGACTCCGACGCCGACGTTGAGCGCCACATTTGACGTCCTGAATTCGGGCTCTCAAGGCGGAGCTCGTACTTTACGTTCAATTCGACCGGGAGCAACGGATCAGTATCCGGCAGTGGGTCCGGGGGCGGCGGCGCTACTGGACCGGTAATTTTAGACGGGGAAGTGGAAGTGACCATAACAGCTACAAATAGCGCTGGCACGACGTCGGCGAACTACGTTATCTTCACCCACGGAGCGAACAATAGTTGCAGTTACTCTCCCAACCCGGCTAACCCCAACCCACCAATACCATAACGCAGTTCCGACGGTCACCGGGGCGCTAAACCTCGCCCGCGACGCTGCGCCCCTAAGTGATGAGTCGGGACCGAGAAGTTGAGCTCGACGAAAGTCGGTGCGGGCTTTGCCGAGCCCACCCGAGTGCGTCAGCTGAAGGGAAGGTCCCGGGCCCGTTCAGCTTGGTAGCGCACGTAGCCCCTTCCCCCATTCTCTGAATTTCCTGAGGTTTTTCGCCGCTGTCTGGTCGAACATGTGTACGATGGCAGGGTGTTACGGGCACTCGGGGTAGCTGTCGCAGAGCTCGTTATAGCCCCGAATGCAGAGGAGATCGAAAGGGTGCTCTCGTTAAGGGACCGCCTCGATGCCAAGATTTCAAAAGCCCTGCGCGACTTTGATAAAGCGGAATGCTGGCATGAAGATGGCTCCCTCTCGTTGACGGCCTGGTTGGCCGCGCACGGGAGGATGTCACGAAAGGAAGCTCATCGCGAAGCGGTCATAGCCAACCGGCTGGCCTCGCTTCCCGTGACCACGACAGCATGGGCTGACGGTGCTCTTTCTTCAGCTCAGGCGGCAGCCATAGTCGCCAACGTCTCTGCTGAGCGGACCTCCCTTTACGCCGTGCACGAAGCCGAGATGACCCCACTATTCGCCGAGCTGTCAATATCGGAGACTGCCGCGGCCATGCGCTCGTGGCGCTTGCACGCCGAGGCAGCAGAGGACGGCGCCGAGCCAACGGAACGGCCCTCGGTGCTACACGTGTCGGAGACGCTCGACGGCCGGAGAGAGCTCTCGGGCCACCTGGCGGCAATAGACGCTGCCATCGTAGAGACAGCGCTGGGCCGAGTTATGGGCGAGCGTCCCCCCAGGCCCCAACCGGGTGAAGGCTCCCTCCCCACCACCGCTCAGAGACGCGCCGAGGCCCTGGTAGACCTCTGCCGGTGGTTCCTGGACCACTACACCGAGGTGCCCCCCGGCAACCGTCAGCGGCCCCACCTTTCGGTCATCGTGGGCTTGCCCGACCTGGCCCGCGGTGGCCCTGGGCGGCTCTCAGACGGCACCCCTATCGCAGGGCCCACCATTTCACGGCTTGCGTGCGACGCCGAGCTCCATCGCATTGTCATGGCGGGTCGCTCGACCATCTTGGACTACGGCTCCGCACTGCGCACGGTGAGCCCGGCGCTCTGGGCCGCTTTAGTGGTCCGCGACGGCCATTGCCGCCACCCTGGGTGCGACAGGCCCCCAGCCTGGTGCGAAGCCCATCGCATCCAGTACGCCTCCCGGGCCGGGCCCACTCGGCTTGCCAACCTTGTACTCGCTTGTAGTCGACACCACCACCTCTGGCACAGCGAGGGCTGGCAGCTCGACCCGGCGCCCGATGGCGAGCTAAAGCTTTCATCACCTAAGGGGTTGGTGCTGACCAGTCGGCTGCCGCCAGCGCAGCTAGTTGTTTAGCTGCGTCGCGGGGCGAGCGCTTCGGTACTTGAGGCTTTTACTGAATCCCGACGATCGAAACGCTCCAGCTCCCCACCGGGACCGTCGTAGTTGTGGGCTGGGTGGTTGTCGTCGTTCCGAGCGTGGTGCTCGACGCTGTCCCTGAAGTTGTCGTCGTCACCGCAGCCGTTGTAGTGGTGGTCCCGCTTCCACTGGAAGTAATACCGTACGGCAAGGCCACACCCGGGTTGGGCGTAAATGTCCCGCTGGCCGTGACATCGTTACCTCCATATATCTGGCCTGTTATTGACATGTTGGCCGAGGTACAAACGTTGTTCGGGGTGTAGAGAAGCGTGTTCGCTCCGGCTATAGTCTGACTGTCCCAGATATCCCCATTTGGGTTGCTGGAGTTGCTGAGGCTACTTGGACAACTCTTCTCGCCGTTTACTGGGGGCGTCGGGGAGCCTCCCCAGGGCACGATAGCCCAGAACGTCGGGTTCCCCGATCCCTGGACCTCGGTGCCGTTCATCGAATCATCGAAGTTGAACCCGTCGGATGCGAAGATGGCCAGGTTGTACTTCAGGTTGAATGTCGACCCTGCCTCGGTGTTCTCTCCACTTCCTTTCTTACCAGGTGTATCCCAGACGAAAGCACAATTCGTGACCAGCACAGACGGTCCTGTCATGTTTTCGATGGCAGTGTAGTCAGCCCCGGGCATGGCGCCGGTGGTGGAGTCACAGGTTTGGCTGGTGTTGTCTACGAGGACGTTGAAGCCGGCGTTCTGCCACGCCGTGGCGGTAAAGGTCAGTTGAGGCAGCGATTGAGTGGGCGGCAATGTAATCGGGATCGCTCCTGGGCACGAGGTTGCCGTGCAGTTCTGGTAGATGTTGCCCCCCACAGTGGTTCCAAGGGTGGTGGTAACCGTGCTCTGGGAGTAGATGCTCCCGGCCACGTCCGCTCCACCCGACAGGGTGACGGGGCCGGTCGAGTACACGCTGCCCTTTACTTTGAAGCCCCCCTGAATCGTCACGCCAGCACTGCCGGTGGCATAAACATTGTCGCACACGTCCCAGGCGGTACCACTGCCACTGGCGGGGCACGGGAAGCCACCACCGCCCGACGAGATGTCGATCGAACCTGTCGTGTAGAGGTTACCTTCGATGTAACAGTCGCCACCGATGACGGCGTCGGCATCCGTCGTGTCATTGGCGAACACGTTGCCCATGTAGTTGTTAGAGTTCGAGCAGTCCAACTGGCTGTTCGTATACGTCTGGCCCGTACCTGGACAGCCGGTAACGGGGTTACAAAAGCTCTGGCCCGGGTTGATGTTCTTACCGAACATTGCGTCCGTGAACCCGGACAATTGACCGGTCGTGACCCCGGTGGTCGTCGTCGTCGACGGCACCGTGCTGGTTGTGCTGGAAGAAGGAGTGGTCGTGGTGGTCGTGCTTGTAGTCGTAGTGCTCGCAGCGGACCAGTTCATCTCCAGGTCCACGACCGACGTTTTGCCCGTGCCACTGGCAGCACCGTAGACATTCGACGCTGCCGAACCGCTGGAAGCAAGCACCAGGAACCATACGCCGTTCGACGATGAAGGCGGCGCGACGCTCGTACTACCTGATGACGAGCATTGGCCTCCGGTTGAGAAATTGGAAAATGACGACAATGATGACTGCGCGCCACTGGGGCCGTTCTGGATATCGTTGACCTCGGTCGCAGTCGGTTGGTTCGTGAAGATGTCGTAATACAGGGTGTAAGACTCGCCACTCGCAGCATTTGCCGCGCCGTTCGCAGCGGTCGTCACAAGGCCCTGGCTGGCCGCTACTGAAGCGCAGGTCAGGTCCTGGGTCTCCGAGCTGATGGAAGCAGCCTGGTTTTCGATGCTGGCCACCGCTGCGCTCGCCCCCGCGTTGGCAGCGGCCAGGACCTGCATGTGCTTGCGGACGACGGCGGCTGAGTTGCTGCCAGCCGCTGCTTCAGTGAGAGAAACAACGCCCAAGAGGCTTACGAGCATCACGATCATGAGGGCCGATACCAGAACTGCGCCTTTTTCCCCTGTCCACCGGCGCCCGCGTCGGTTCGAGCCCTGATAGACAGGCTTTCTTGGCCTTGATCCTTTACTTAATCTTGCAGCCTTCACGGCCTCGCTCCTTGTTGGCTGGCACGCGACTCGTCCGACAACGGCTATGAGACCCACGTGTAAGCCGTGATGGCCTCGCCGTCACTTTCCCTCTTTCATTGTGCAGCAATTGGTAGTTCGCGGCCTGACCGCGTCGAAGACGTTGCATCTGCGGCAATACCAGAAATCACTAGTGGTCTCGCGCATTCACTTTCGGCCGTGGAGCCGACCTTCTTGAGCTGGTCTCAGACGCCCTTGCTGACATCAGGCTGGGTAGCAGTTTGCGTTCGGCACATCCGTCGTCGCGGTCTCCACCGCGCTCAGCATGGCCGGGTCCTGAACCTCAGTCTCCAGCCTCGACGCCTGGCTGGCGGACTGCACGTTGGTCGCGGTTCCCTCGCTTGCGCTTTGAACCGTAAGGTCGACGTCGACTAACCCGGAATAGGCTGAGACTGGTTGGAACACATCCGAACCATTCCACTCCCCGACACCCTGAACCAGGGCTCCGGATGAAGCGAGAACGGTGCCCGCTCCACCGCTGGTCATGGTGAGCGTGCCGTTGGTGTATTCCCACACGACACACGACGACATCGGTTCGGTGGCGTTGCCCGTCGGCACACCGTTGGGGGCATAGACCCATAACTCCGACCCGGTGCTGTCGACAGCGACGACGCTGCCAATGCCGCCGCTCTGTACGGCAACCTCAATCGCGTCCAGAGTCGATTGGGCGGCGTTTGCGTCAGCTTCCCTCGCGACCGCGGTGTTTATGCTTCGCTGCGCCTCGACTACGCCGATCAACGCGACTGCCATCACAATCAGGGCCAGAGCGGCGGCTAAGGTGACTTCGATAAGAGTGAAGCCTTTTTCCTGAGGGCGCTCTTTTGCCCCAAGGGGGCGTGTAACCCTACGTTTCAACATTATCAGCACGTCCGTGTATGTGAGCCGCTCGGAGGGCCACACACGATCAGCGTGTCCGCGATGCGTGTATCCGTGCCATTGAACGATGTGGCGCTGGTCCCGTCCCAAGTGACCACCACCGTGAACTCAACCTCGAGATTGACAGAGTTGGCGCTCGAGGCCACTTGCGTCGGGTAAGCGGAGATATTGAACTGAGTACCATTGATCAGCACACAGGCAACGTGGGGGTCGAGTGGCGCCGTGCCAGCAACAACGGACGGGAGGCTCACGAGCGAACCTTGGCAGCTCTGCAAAGAGGCAACGTTGGCCCACTGCCAGGAACTGCTACATGTGCCCTTACCGGCCACACCCTGCACGATGACGTACATGCCCTCGAAGCAATAACCGCCTGAACCATCGGTCGTCAGGTTCGCGTCCGAGGTGACATCTGAAGCTGTCAGCCCATAGTTGGCATCACTGCTGTTGGGCAGGCCGCTCCCGGTTGTCCAGGGCAGCGCCTCCACCTCCGCCAGCGTTGCCGAGGCGAGGTTGCTCGCCTGCTGGCTCTGGCGGCTCATACTGACGGCCGCTACGGTCCGGGTCAGGACTCCTGCCAGGGCAATGGCGGCGATCATGATGATGAGGACCGCGACCATGACCTCAACGAGCGAGAACCCATCCTCAGAGCCTTCTCGCCGCTGGCTTTGCCCGCAGACGGTGGCGCGAGGACACTTCATCGTTTTGTGCATCGGTCCGGGTGGCAACGGAGTTTAGGCTGATTAGGGCTTAAAAACGAAGAATTGCCAGCGCTGCTGGCAATTCTTCTGTCGGCGAGGGTCGAGACGTCCTCAGTGATGAGCAGGGCCCTTGGCCTTCGTCTTAGTAGTCGAGGAATGGGTGGCTGGGGCGATGGCCGGGACTGCACTGGTGGGCGCGGGCGCCATCTTGGTCAGCGGGAATTCCGAAGCCGGGTCGGCCGATTTTGAAGATTCGTAGTACGTTTCGACCGTCAACCCGGTGGTACCCGTATTGGTCTGTGAGCTATTGAGGGAGAACTGGTCGACCACAAAAAGACGGGGCGAGGAGTCGAGGGCGGTTATAAAACGCAGGAGGTGAGAGTTATCCCCGTTGACCGATATCGACAGGCTCATGGTCGCGGGGCCCTGGCTGCCGGTCGGGCTCTGAGAGGTTGCCGTCCCACCCCAGCCTGCCGGCATGGGGGTACTGATAGAAGTAAGGCTGACCCCGGCCGCCGACGCCGCGTGGTTCACAACGTCGAGCAACTGGTCAAGGCTCGGCCCTTCTGGGACGGCCTGCTCCAGCTCGTTCAACGCAGCCTCCTCGGCAGGGACCTCGCGTTGAAGGACCCGTAGAGAGGCCAGCTGCGTTTCCAACTGCGAGACGTTACCCGCCGCTTGCGTTTCCTGCACCTTCAGGGCTTTCAGATGAGAGTTTTCAGAACGCCAGAAAACTAAGTACCATCCGGCAACAACGACCAACAGCCCGACCAGGGCCATAAGCGCTACGCGTCGCATCAAGCTCATGGCTGGACCCCCAGCAACCCTGCCCCTGGCAAGGCCGCAGCCCGCTTGGAAAGGGCCTTCTCCGTAATGTTCGCTGTGGCGCTGAATGCCATCGTGTTCCCGCTTTCTTGCCCGGTGCCGGCGGTTGATACCCACAATCCGTAGAGGCCCGGCACATCCCACATCTGCCTCACGAACTGGGCGACCGAAGGTGCCCCACCACTCGTGGTCAACGACATCGTTATCTCGCCAATGTCCTGGCTCTGGCTCGCCCCACTGGTGCCTGCCCCACTGGTCGTCGTACCTGCCCCACTGGTCGTGCCCGTACCCGTAGATGCCGGTGCGATCGCACGCGAGACACTGATCGAATCAATTGTGACGCCGTGCGGTAAAGCGGCCTGTATGCGGCTCAGGAGGCCTACCCAATCGATATCGCCGGACAACGCCTGCGCCGCCAAGCCCCGCTGGCTCAGCAGCTGGGCGTGGATGACAGCACTCGGCTGGATCCTAGTTATGGTCGATTGCAGGCTCGCCGCCTGGGCGTTCTCGGCTCGAACTTGGGCGGCGACTTCTGAGGCGGCGTGGTCACGGGCCAGGGACACGCCCCCTAGCAAGAGGGCGACGACCGCTAAGCCGCCGGCAGAAGCAACTAATGCCCGTTGGTACTGTTGGCGTTCCTTGATCTCCGCAGGTACAAGAGAGAGCGCCGGGTCGTTCCCGGTCCCCCACAATGCCAGCCCTACGGCCGCCCCCCATCTGAGCATGGCCTCTTTCAACTGGGCCGCATCAAGGTCAAGGCTGGCCGCGTCGTAGTCGAGGCCGATCGTTGCCGGCCTGACGGGCAGGCCCAAGACCCTGGTGAAACGCTCGGCCACACCCGCGAGAAGAGCACCCCCGCCTGTGAGTGCCAGCCCATCTAGCTTCGCACCCTGGGCGTAAGCCAGGAAATACTCGATGGAACCTCTTACTTCCTCCACAGTCGGGTCGAGTTTGCCTGCCGTAGACGGGGAGTTCGACGTCCTGGCGGTTGCCGGGGTACCCGCCATCGCACCGACGCTTTCTTGTCGCGCCCCAGCGAAGCTCTGGTCGCCTCTAGTAACCGTGCGCAGGAACCGCGGCGTCGTCCCTTCCCGAACAGCGACTACAACCAGTTGAGCGCCGAGCGACACCACAACTTCGAGGCCTTCACCGCCAGGCGGTACAGCACGTAGCAACGCCAATGCTGACGAGTCGACGGCCCGCACCTTCAGGCCGGCCCGCTCCACCACCTCGATGTGTTCCATTACAATTTCCCGTTGCGCCACCACGAGCAGGACCTGAGTGGTTTCCCCACCATCGCCTTTCGGCCGGCCCGGGCCCAGCTCCACGAAATCGAAGACAGCCTGCTCTACGGGGATCGGGAGAAGGTCGCCCATCTCGTACCGAAGGGCCGAACGCAGTTCGTTCGGGTTCATCCTCGGCATCTCCACCTGACGCACCATGCTCCGCTGACTGCTTATCCCGACAACGACCTCTCGCTTAGCGAACCCGCCCTCGGACCAGAGACGCTTGATGGCTGAGGCCACGACCGCCTGGTCCCGCACCTCGCCCTCTACAACTGCGCCTGAGGGCAGGCCCACCTGAGCGAAGCGACTCACGCGACCGAGATCCACCTTCCGTGGTTACCTCGGCCGCCCTTACGGCCGACGACCCGATATCAAGACCTACTGTCACACGCTTTCCCAATTTGGCCCTCCCAAGCCCAAAGAACGTCTGGTTTTTTAGGATCGGCACGCTCTCGGCTCATCTTGAGCTTTAGGCTGCGATCTCCCGACCGGATTAACGCCACCCTTTTGTAAGGGGGGCACACGCGCAAAAAAAATCGCAATGCCGGGAGGGGACCCTCCCGGCATTGCGCTCGCTATATTTACCACGAGCCCGTCTGACGAGCTCCGTTTACCAGCTGGTGTACCAGCTCGTGGCCGTCGGAGCAGCGGTGGCGATAGCGGAGCCCGCATGGCCCGAGGCTACGCTCGTCGGGGCCGTCGGGGTCGCACTGCAAGCAGCGCTGGACTCGGCGTAGGCAATGACCGGAGCCGTAGCCGCGGTCTCGTTGTCGTAGATGTAGAAGCAGTTACCTGAGGACGAATCGGCCTCGACGACCAACACCTGGCCGGTGCCGCCCGCGGTTGCCGTCTCCGCGAAGGCGCCGGAGGTTACGGCGCCGACCATGGCGGTAACGTCACCCGAAGCAGCTGCGCCGTTGGCGCTCCAGGGCAGGTTGGCGTCGAGGGTCGAGCCGTTGTTGGTCTTGCCGGCGTCGATGAAGACCTGGTTGTCCTCGTAGTAAGCCTTCTCGTTGGTGAAGGCATTGGTAGCGTTCGACTTGGCCGAAGCGTCGTGGGCGCTGCCCTGAGTAGCAAGGAACGTCGGGATGGCGATAGCCATCAGGATGCCCATAATGAGCACGACGACCATGAGTTCGATAAGGGTGAAGCCTTCCTCGCTCTGGCGCCGCTCTTTGAGGTGCTTTAGCACGCTTGTCCTTTCTTTAATGGTTGTGATTTGAGCGTTACCCTTAGACCCTTTCGGGCCTGCCCGGGGACACCCGGACTTCCTTCCCCAGGCAGAGCCCCTTTGGCTTCCGTCGTCCCGACGTAGGCCTAAGGGCTTTGGCTTTCCGCATAACCATCAGGCGGTCGCCCCTGCTCTGGTGTTCGCTCAACAAAATCTTCGGGGCGCCCAGCCTGGGCCGCTTTAGCAATTCTTCAGCCCACGCTTCCGGCAATTTCGGAGAGAAATTCAACATTTCTGCGATCAGCGCACTGCGGCCAGTGAGATCGCACGTTCGACCCATGCTCAGCCGGCCCAGCACGAGCGCCGCGGCCTTTACTGGCCCTGGTTGACCAGCTTGTCGACGTCGAACATTGGCAAGTACAGGCAGATGACCATCGCGCCCACGGCCCCTCCGAGGACGACGATCATTAGGGGCTCAAGGAGCGACGTAAGCGAGCTGACGGTGCGCTGGATCTCGCCGTCCAGGAAGTCAGCCGCCTTCCCGAGCATCTCGTCGAGGCCGCCGGTCTCCTCGCCCACGCTGATCATATGGTTCATCATGGCTGGAAAAACCGGGTGATCGACGAGCCCCCGTCCAATTGGCTCACCTCGCTTGACGTTGTCAATAATGGCATCGACACCTTTGACCACGACCATGTTGCCGGTCGCGTCGCGGGTTATCTCCAGCGATTCGAGAACTGGCACACCTGCCTTTAGCAAGGCCGAGAAGGTAGACGCGAAGCGTGATAGTGCGGTCTTCCGGCCAGCTGCCCGAAGACAGGTGCCTTCAACTTAGTGGTATCCCACAACACCCGGCCGTTTGGAGTCTTGATGAAGTACCGAAAGCCGACGACGCCGAGGACGACCAGCACCAGGACAATGGGGAAGAACTTCACCGTAATGTCCGAGATCGTCACGAGTATCAGCGTGGGGGCCGGCAACGTCCCGTGTAGTTCCTTATAGATACCTTTGAAGATCGGCACTATGAACAGCAATACGGCCGCGGCGATGACGACGACGATACCCGAGAGCGGCGCACGGGTAGGCCATGGCCGACTTGATCTCGCCCCTAAGCTTGACCTGCTTCTCCATCGTGTCCGCCAGCGACAGCAACGCCTTGTCGAGCGAGCCCGACGCTTCGCCGGCTCTTACCATTGCGATGTACAGCCGGTTGAACACCTTCGGGTGCGAGCCGAGCGCAGCCGACAACGAAACGCCTCGTTCCACTTGCGCCCGCACGTCGGCGACCACCTTGCTGAGGGCGGGATGCTCAGTCTGCTCGACCAGGATCGTGAGCGCCCGGATAAGGGTCAGGCCCGATGTGATCAGTGTCGCGAACTGGCGGCTGAAGACCGCCAGCTCCTTGAGGGGCACTCGACCGCCCATCCCGGGCAGGTGGAGTTCCTTCTTGGCCACGTTGCCCGGCCTTCGCCTCGATGTTGACGGGCGTGTAACCCATCTGGCGGAGCCGGCTCGCGACCAGGCTCGTGTTGTCCGCCTCCAGCGTGCCCTCCAGCACCTTCCCGGCGCTGTCACGGACTTTATAGGCGAATGTCGTCTGCGGCATCAGGCCCTCCCGGCTCTGGCTTTATTAGTGGGACGTGACTAGTGGACAGCGGGCAGACGACGGACCTATGCTGCCGCGCCGATAAGGCGACGCAGATCTTCTACGTTGGCGCAACGCTCCTCGGCCATCGGGCGGCTAATTATGCCACCCTTTACAAGGTCGGCCAGTGCCTGGTCCATGCTTTGCATGCCGAACTTCGCCCCCGCCTGCATCGCGTTGTATATCTGGTGGCTTTTGCCCTCCCGGACGAGGTTGCGGACCGCCGGCGTGGCCACCAGGATTTCGCAAGCCACGACGCGCCCGGCCCGCTGGCCCGAGGCAGCAACTGCTGCGTCACGATCCCCTGGATGGTGGTGGCCAGCTGCGTACGCACTTGCTGCTGCTGGTGGGCGGGGAAAACGTCGATCATGCGGTCGATCGACTGGGGGGCGTCCTGGGTGTGGAGCGTGGCGAAAACCAGGTGACCGGTCTCGGCCGCCGTCAGCGCCGTCTGGATCGTCTCGAGGTCGCGCATTTCACCTACGAGGATCACGTCGGGGTCCTGGCGCAGCACGTGCTTCAGGGCCTCCGAGAAGCTCTTGGTATCCTCGCCGACCTCCCGCTGGTTCACCACCGCCGTCTTGTGGTGATGGAGGTACTCGATCGGGTCCTCGACCGACATTATGTGCAGCGGCTTGGTCGTGTTGATGATGTCGATCAAAGCGGCCAGGGTCGTGGATTTCCCGGAGCCCGTCGGGCCGGTCACCAGGACGAGCCCACGTGGCAGGTCGGCGAACTGTCGTACGGACTTCGGCATACCGAGCTTGTCGAGCGACAGGATCTCAAAGGGGATAGTACGGAAGACCGCACCCACCGAGTCCCGCTGCTGGAAGACGTTAAAGCGGAACCGGCCCACAGTCGGGACCACATGGGACGTGTCCAGCTCCAGGTTGGTCTCGAAGCGCTCCCGGAGCTTCTGCGACAAAATCTCGTAAATCAGGTCACGCACTGTCGACGGAGTGAGCACGTCGAACCCCTCCATCGGCAGCAGCTCGCCGTCGATCCGGGCCATAGGCGGGCGACCGGCCGTCAGGTGAAGGTCCGAGCCTCTGGCCTCGACGACCTTTACGAGGATCTGGTTCACGTGCAGCGGCGGCGGGTCGACGCCAGGCGCAATGAGCAGCGCCCGGTCGGGTCGGCAATCGGCCCGTAAGTGGCTGTAAGCGCGGTGACAATGTCGACGCGAGTCGCCAGGCAGGGCTTCGCCTTCCAGCCCGTCGCCTGGCTGATCACCGCCATCGTCCCATCGTCGAGCGGGTTGTCTGTCGCTACCAGGAGAGAGTCCCCGTCGACGCCGACGCCCGACCACCATGTGCTTGATGGCCATTTCCGCCGGGATCATCCCCTCGACCAGCGGCGACACCGGGGTAGTAGTCGGGTCCCAGAATGGTATGCTCAGCTGGTCCGCTACTGCCGCTACAAGGTCACGCTCGCCTACGAGACCCTCGGCCGCCGAGGATCTTGGCCAGCGGCACGCCGGAGTCGGCCTCTTTCCGTAACGCGTACTCGAGGTCGTCCTTCGAAAGCACTTTGCGGTTCACGAGGAACTCGCCGATTTTGCGCGAGGCAGTCTGCATCGCTTACTTTTCGGCGGGTTCCGACCTTGCCTTAACCCAGCTTTCCGGGACTACCGTGAGCAACTGGACGCCATGTGCCTCACTTCCATGAGCGGCCGGGCGAGGTGCCACTCCCCGTGGCCACCAATGAGGGGTGACGAACCAAGATCGCTCTAAATGCTAATTCTGGGGCGAAAAATGTGTTTTGGGTCGAATAACCTAATGATAACGACAGTAATTCGCCCCAGTCCGAACCCCGGACGGATAAGGGCGCTGTCGCTGACGCCGATGAAACGGCGCGCAAATCGGCCTGATGAGGCGGGTACCGGCTTGGCACCCCGCCTGCCTCAGGCAATAACCCGCAGCACCTCTTCGAGTGATGTCGTCCCGGCCGCCACCGCTATCAAACCGGCCTGACGGAGGGGGACCATGCCATCGGCGATGGCCGCCTTGTGGATATCCTCCGAATGGGCGTGCTCGACGATCATGCGCTCGATTTCCTCGTTTACATTGAGGACTTCGTGGACGGCGAACCGGCCGGCATACCCCGTCTTGCCGCATACCTGGCAGCCCACCGCCCGGAAGATCTCCTCGGGCAACTCGATATCGCCGAACTCCCAGCCCATTTCCGCCAATTGCTCCGCCTCCGGCCGGAAGGCCTGCTTGCAACGCTCGCAGAGTTTGCGGGCCAGGCGTTGAGCAACGACGCAGTCCAGCGCGCTCCCGGCCAGGAACGGCTCCACCCCCATTTCGATAAGCCGGTTCGGAGTGGTGGCGGCGTCGTTGGTGTGCAGGGTCGTGAGGACGAGGTGGCCGGTCAGCGCCGCCTCGACCGCGATGGTGGCCGTCTCCCGGTCCCTTATCTCGCCGACGAGTATTATGTCGGGGTCGGCCCGTAGGATCGTCCGCAGCGCAGAGGCGAAGGTGAGGCCCGCCTTTGTATTGACCTGGATCTGGTTGATCCCGTCCAGTTGCAGCTCGACCGGGTCCTCGACGGTTATCACGTTTTTGGTCGGGTCATTGAGGATGTTGATGGTGGCGTACAGGGTCGTCGATTTCCCCGACCCGGTCGGGCCGGTGACGAGGATGGTGCCGTACGGCTTGGAGTAGGCCACCGAGTAGCGTTCCATGTTCGCCGGCAGGAAACCGAGATCTGTCAGCCGGAGCCGGGCCGTCTGCTTGTCGATGACGCGCATGACGATCTTTTCACCATGGACGGTGGGCAGGGTCGCTACTCGCAAGTCGACCGGGCGCCCCTGGACGTTCATGCTGATGCGACCGTCCTGGGGGATGCGGCGCTCGGCGATGTTGATATCGGCCATTATTTTCAGGCGGCTGATAATGCCGTTTTGGATATTGCGCGGGCTGCGCATTATCTCGTGCAGCACGCCGTCGATCCGGTACCTGATGCGGAGATCTTTGCCGGTCGGTTCAATGTGGACGTCCGAAGCGCGGTCGCTGATGGCCTGGCTGATGATCACGTCCACGAGCCGCACGATCGGCGCGTCCTCGTGGACCTCTTTTATGTTGCTGAGGCGTTGGTCCTCGTCCTCACCGCTAGTGGCAGAGGCCTCGGCGCTGATATTCTCAGCCTCGCTGTCCTTGCGGTGGTACTTGTTGATCGCCGCAGTTACGGCCTCGGCGGTGACGACGACCTGGCGCACGTCGGCGCCCGTAAGGGCACGGATATCGTCGATAGCAAAGACGTTGGACGGGTCCGCCATCGCCACGATCAGGCGGCCCTCCCACCAGCCGATGGGTAGGGCGAGGTACCGGCGGGCCAAGGCCTCGGTGACCAGGCGAGCGGCAGCGGGGTCGACCGGGTAATCGGCCAGGTCGACGAACTCCAGGCCGAGCTGCTCGGCCAGGGTGGCGACGAACTGCTCCTCGGTCAGCAATTTGTCTTCGATCAGTACGCGGGCCAGGTTGCCGCCACGCTGCTGGGCGCGGCCCAAGGCCTCGCTCAGCTGATCGATGGTGATGATGCCGCTTTTTACGAGGACGACGCCTAATTGTTCGTCCTCGGAGAGCGCCCCCTCCCGGTCACGCAGCCTGTATCCATGGTGTCTCCTCGCGCGCGTTCCCACTGTCGCGTTGTATCTCTCGGCCTGTGGTGCGCCCGAATTGAGAAGCGCTAGCTGCGGGCCGAACCGAGGAACTTGAGCAGCAGCCCCCGGTTGACCGGGTGCCCGGCCTCTACCGGCCCTTCCTCCAGCTGGCCCTCTTCTACGGGGCTCCTCCTCTACGTGGGCTCTCCTCGACTGGGCTCGCCTCGACTGGGGCGGTTTCGACCTGGCCCGTCTCGTCGTTCCACACCTCCGACAGATTGCTCAGCTCGGCCTCGCTCCACCCGTTGCCGTGGCAATCCTCGGTTCGGGAAACTCCGGCGCAGGCGGGACATCATCTTCGGCCGGCGGGACAAGATCCTGCACCGGGGAGCCGGTGCTCAGCACCAAAGTCTCAGTCGGTACCTCTGGGCGATCGACTTTTACCAACCCAGGTCGACCAGTTCCTTGACCGCTTTGCAGCCGTCGAACTCGCCGAAGTTGCGAGCGTCCAGCACGTCTGCGACGCTGCGGCCCCCGCCGATCAAGGCCACCAGCGCCCACTGTTCGGGCGAGAGGTTGACCTCCCCGTTGACCGACTCTTCGAGGTGACAGTTGGAAGACAGCGAGGGCACGACGGCTGATATCCCGGGCCACTGCACAAGACGCTCTTCGGCCTCTTCCATAAGCGGCGCCACTTCCTGCGGCTCAACCGGGTTGAGCGGCTCGGTGCCGGCGTGGAACTTGAAGCTTCCATCCTTCAAACGCAATAAGGCGAAAAGAGCATCGACAGCGCTGCGCTGGCTACCGACATCAAAGCCTGAAACTCGGCCGGCATCAAGCCAAACTCTCCCAACGCCGCCGCCCGATTCGACCCTTAACTCACCGCTTTTGGCGGTGACGGACAAGAGGGCCAGGACATCTGGCAGGGAAATTGTTTCTAGCGTACCTTCAAGGGACACGGCGACCTCCGGTTGTAATGCGGATTACTTCGGCATCTTCGCCAACCGAGTTGAGAAATGGGGGCAAACAATGTCGAACCCAGCACGGTCGGCTCTTATTGGGGCCGATAGACGAGCACTGTTGTAGAGCGCACCACCCCGGCCAACGATACGCGAGCCGGCTCGATTGTAGAAGTGCGCACGCCGGCGCCGGCTAGGACGAGCCGCTGGGCTCGCGCAATTGCGGAAATCGGCCAAAGTGCCCTGCTCGGCCCGCTTGCCGAGTTCACGGATGGCGGCCGCCGACATGACCTCGACGGACGGGCCTCGGCCGGTCCATATCCGCACCTGGCGAGCGGCCTGGTAGATCAGCATGCCGAGGCCATTGCACGTTTCCGCACCCCTGGAACGGGCCTCGGCCAAGAGCGCCGTCGTGGCCGGGGCGTAGATGAGGTCCACCACCAGCTGCCCGGGCCAGCCGCTTCGGGTCCAGCCCGAAAGGCAGGTCACCAGGCCGGTCTCCCTCGACGCCCGTCATCCCCACCGGCGTGGCGTTGACCACCAGGTCGGCATCGTCGGCCGAATCGACCGAGCCCACGCCCCCCAGCCGGGCCGGCCAGAGCGGCCGCTTCCTCCGCTTGTCCGGCCGGCGGGCCACCACCCCGACCCGCCCGGCCCCCGCTTCCGCCAGCGCCAGGACCACGGCGCGAGCCGCCCCCCCGGCGCCGAGGACAAGGCACCGCTTGCCGGTCGGCGCCCACCCTTGGTCCGTGAGGGCGTCGATAAACCCCGGGCCATCGGTGCTGTCACCCACCAGGTACCCGGCCAAGTTGGTGACCGTGTTCACGGCACCGAGCCGTTCCGCTACCGGGCTCAGGCGGTGGCAAGCACGGGCCGCCGCCGCCTTGTAAGGCATCGTCACCGATAATCCCCTGATGCCCAGCTCGACCATCGCCGCCACGGCCGGCTCACCGCGGCCGGCCGGGACCGGGAAGGCGACGTAGGCCCAATCGAGGCCCAAGTCGACCAGAGCAGCGTTGTGCAACGCCGGCGACAGCGAGTGTTCGACCGGGTTGCCGATCACGCCGGCCAAAGCGGTGACGGCCGTTGGCCACGTACGCAGAGGGCGGCCCGAGTGAGCCAGATGGCCCCGGCCTTCATTGCTCAACACAGATGGGCCTTCTTGCACTCGACCTGCAACTGGCTGAACCCGGCCTCGTCAGATGCATAGCCCATCTTCCCGTCGGGGTTGATCTCGACCCAGAAGAGGTAGTCCGTCTTGGCCGGTGACATGGCAGCCTGGAGCGACGGGATGCCCGGGTTAGAGATGGGGGTCGGGGGCAGGCCCTTGTGTATAAGGCTGTTGTACGGGCTCCGAGTTTCCATGTTTATAGGTCCTTTGGGGTTGCCGAGCGCATAGAGCAGAGTGGACTCGGCTCCTATGGGCATACCCCCGGCCAGCCGGTTGTAAATGGCGCTGGCGATCAGGCCTCGGTCAGATTCGAACTTCGCTTCCCGCTCGACGATCGACGCCACTTCGAGGACCTGGTACGGGCTGTAGTGCAGCAGTGCCGCTTTTTGGGTCAGGTCGAGCTGAGAGGCGTAGTGGTCGAAGGTGTCCACCATGTACTGGACCAGGTCGTCGGCCGTTTCCCCTTTCTGGACCGGGTAGGTGGCGGGGAACAGGAAACCCTCCAGGTTGTTGGTGTTCGTCGGCTCGTAAGGCGAACGGACCTGGCCGCTGGTAGCCGCCTCTATGAAGGCCTGGGACGAGATGCCGATCCCCCGAAGGCGGCCCACCGCGGCGGCAATCTGGCGGACGGTAAAGCCCTCGGGCACCACGAGCTTGTCGATAACAGGCGGCGGCCCCTTTTCGAGCGAGTACACCACGCTGGAATAAGGCTGGTTCGTGGCCAAGCGATAGGTCCCGGGCATCAGGGGACCGGCGCCCTCCAGTTTCACGTACAGCTCGAAGACCAAAGGCCCGTGTATGACACCGGCCTTGGCCAGCTCGTCGCCGATCTTGGCGGTTGACGCCCCGTTGGGGATGCTCACACTGACCGCCCGTCCCGGGTGCCCGCTTGGGTGGATGTCGTGGCTGACTCTGATGAACCCGACGATGCCGATCACTACCAGGACGGCGACGACCACGCCGAGGGCGGCGACGAACCGCCGCCGCCGGCGGCGGCGCGTGATCTGGCTGCGGCCCGAGTGCTCGGCCTTCCGCGGTTCGTACAGCCTGGTCGGGGTCCTGCTCCTCGGCCGGTCGTCGTAGTCGAGACGTCCTCGTCCTCGTCCTCTTATGCGGCGTAGCCGTGATCTTCAACGACGTCGTCATAGGCCCCGTCGTAACGCGCTGTCTTCGGGGCTCTCGTAAGCCTGGTCGGGCTCCTGGCCTCAGGTCCGGCCCGGAAGCCCAGGGGTCGTCGGCTTGCTCACCCTGGGCGTGCCGTTGCCGGGGCCGGGCGTAACCGCCGGGGCCTCGTTGACCGCGCCCCCGTTATCCGGCCCGGGCCGCTGCTCGTCGACCGGGGCCGGCCTCCTCATAAGGAGCGCCGCCCTCTCCAACAGTCCCAGCCGGTGGTATGTGGCTTAGTGGCCTATCTGTCACGTAACCGCCGAGCCCGCCCGTTTGGAAAAGGTGTTCCGGTGCCGGTCGAGCCATGTCTGCAGGATGTCTGCCGCCGCCACCTGGTCCACCACTTCGCGGCGCGCCGGTCCCTTTCGGCCCGGCCGCCATCAGAGAGCGGTGGGCCACGACGGTGCTGAAGCGCTCGTCGCAGAGTTCTATGGGACAGGCAGAGCGCGGCGCAGCTCGGCCACCTCCAGTTCCACCTCCTTGGCCGCCGGCCCGCCTCCCCGACAGCGACAATGGCAGACCCACGACCACCAGGTTGGCGCCGGTCTCAGCCACCACGCCGGGCCAGGTTGGCGTGGTCCTCGTCACGAGAGGCTTCCCGGGTGAGCACACTAAAAGCGCTGGCTACGAGGCGGCCGCTGTCCGAGATGGCCAGGCCCACCCGGCGGCTGGCCGAGGTCAACCCCGAGCACGCGGCCCTGGCTCACCTCCTGCCTGGCCACCTCTGGGACTGGCGTCACCGAGGCCGTGTCATCCGGCTGGCCCCGTCATCTTGCGGTCCCCGCTATGTCGGCCCGCACCGCCTCCAGCGCCTCGTCCAGGCGGCTGGCGTCGCGGCCCCCGGCCATGGCCAGCTCGGGGTTGCGACCCCCTCCGCCGCCACCGACCAGCCGGGCCGCAGTGGCGACCAGCGGCGGCGCCTCGAGCCCGTGACCGGGCTCGACCGCCGCCACCAATGCCACTTTGCCTTCCTCCGGGCTTCCACCTAACACGACCACGTGGACGCCCGGGTGCGACCGTACCGCGACGGCGAGGTCCCGCAGCCGGTCAGCGCTCAAGCCGTCCCGGCGGGCCACGACGGCCCCGTCGACCGCCGCCGCGGCCAGGGCCACCGCCTCGCCGGCCAAAGCGGCTTGGCGCGCCGAACGCAACTCGTCCTGTGCCTCCCGCAGCTCGGTCAAGCGCCGCTCGATGGCCGCGGCCAGTTCGTCCGGAGTGGACTTGAGCAGTGTGGCGGCGTGAGCCAGGCGGACCTCGTTGGTCCGCAATCTTTCGAGCGTGGCCGTGCCCGTCAACGCCTCTACCCGGCGCAGGTTGGACCCGATCGAGCTTTCGGATACCACCTCCACAGGACCGATCATGCCCGAGACGGTCGACGTGGGTGCCGCCGCACAGCTCGATGGAGCCGTCGCCGGCGTGCACCACCCGCACTCGCTCACCGTACTTGTCGCCGAAGAACGCGATCGCCCCCTTGGCCTCCGCTTCGGCGCGCGGCAGCTCCTCGGTCCAAACCGCCAGATCGCCCAGGATCTGGGTGTTAACGAGGTCTTCCACCTTGTCGAGCTCGGCCCTGGTCACCGGCTCGTAATGCGAGAAGTCAAAACGCAGCCGGTCGGGGGCCACGAGGGAGCCGTGCTGCTTGACGTGGGGGCCGAGCACCTCCCGCAGCGCCCAGTGGAGGAGGTGGGTCCCGGTGTGGTTCCGCCGGATGGCCGCTCGCCGCTCGGCATCGACCACGGCCCGAGCCTCCTGGCCCGGCGCGATGTAGCCCTCTTCGACCACGGCGAGGTGGCGGTGGAGGCCCGGGCAGCGCAGCCGTCGTGTCGAGCACCTGAGCTCGGCCTGTTGACGGTCGAAATGGTGCCCGTATCGCCGACTTGCCCGCCCGCTTCGGCATAGAAGGGCGTGCGGTCGAGGAATATCTCCACCTGGCCTTCCGCCTCGGCTGTCGATCACGGCCAGCACCCGGGCCTCGCCCTCGATCGCGCCGTAACCGATGAACGTCGTCGGCCCGAACTGCTCTACCAGCTCCCTGTAGGCGCTCAGGTTGGTGTCGTCGGCCCCGGTCTGGCCCTTCGCCGCCTCCCGGGACTGCTCCCGCTGGCGCTCCATGGCGCTGGCAAAGCCGGCGTCGTCCACCGTCGCCCCTTGCCCCGCCACGATCTCGCGGGTCAACTCGATCGGGAACCCGTGGGTGTCGTGCAACTTGAACGCCGTCTCGCCACTTATCAGCGTCCCCCCGGCCAGTTCCGCCTCCAGCAAAGCCATGCCGGAACGCAGGTTGGAGCGGAAACGCTCCTCCTCCCGGGTCGGCCACCCCTGAGACGAAGTCGGCGTTCTTGGCCAGGTCGGGGTAGGCATCCCCCATGACGTCCACCACTGATTCGACCATGCCCGGGCAGACGAGCCGGGACGTGCCGAGCAGGCTGGCCCGCAAGTACGGCGCGGCGGATGATCCGGCGCAGGACATAACCGCGGTCCTCGTTCGAGGGGAAGACGCCGTCCGAGATCATGAACGACATCGTCCGGGAATGGTCGGCCATCACCCGCAGCGCTACGTCCGCCTCGGGGTCGTCGCCGTAGGTACGACCGGTCAGCGCCTCCGCCGTAGCCACGATCAGGGCGCAGTACGTCGGTCTCCCAGACCGAGGGCGCTCCTTGCAGGATCGGCGAGCATGCGCTCGAAACCCGGCCCGGTGTCGATGCCGGGTTTGGGCAGCGGGACCAGCTCGCCCGGATGCCTGGCGGTCGTAGGTCTGGAACACGAGGTTCCACAGCTCGACGATAACGCTCCGTCGCCGCCCCGACCGGCCCACCGCCTATCCCCCACTCGGGACCGCGGTCGAAATGGATCTCTGAGTCACGGCCCGCACGGGCCGGTGTCGCCCATCTCCCAGAAGTTGTCCTCCTCCGTCCGCTGGATGCGATCGCGAGGCAAGCCGACGGCTTCAGCCCAGATGTCGGCCGCCTCGTCGTCGGTCGTGTAGACGGTCACCCAGAGCCGCTCGGCCGTCAAACCCGAGTACCTCGGTCAGCAGTTGCCATGCCCAGACGATCGCGTCGCGCTTGAAGTAGTCGCCGAAACTGAAATTGCCGAGCATCTGGAAGAAGGTGGCGTGCTTCGGGGTCCGCCCCACCTGCTCGATGTCGTCGTGCTTCCCGCGCACTCGGACGCACTTCTGGATGCTGGTAGCCCGCTTGTACGGGGGCACCTCTTCCCCGAGGAAATAAGGGAGGAACTGGTTCATCCCGGCGTTGGTAAAAAGCGGCGCCCGGGGGTGGTGCGGGACCAGGCTGGCGGAGGGCACCTCTACGTGGCCGCGCTCGACGAAGAAGTCAACAAAGGCGCGTCGAAGCCCGTTCGCATCCATCTGACAAGATTACCCGGCCAGCTATTGCCGGCCCGGTCCGCAGGGCCTGGTTCTGGCCTCCACCACCCCACAGGACCGAAACCTTTACCTGGCCCTCCGGTGGCCGAACGGCACCGGCTCTAGGACAGATCGGCCACCGCCAGCACCTGGCCCTTGTCGTTCACCACCCGGGCCTCGCTCAGCCGCCCGGCGGGTTGGGGCACGCTGGTCGCCCAGGCCCCCCTGCCGTCCGACAGCCAGAACCGGCCCAGCATGACCGTCGGGCCTTGGTCCATCACCACCTCACAGCGCAGGGTCCCCTGCCAACTGGGGTCGTCCATGAACATGAACAGCCACGTGGGGTTGCCCGCGTAGACCATCACCCGGCCACACCGTGCGGGTACCTTGTGAAGGGCGGCTTCGGTCATTGTCGTGTGCGCCCCGGCGATAGCGGACTTCTCATAGTCGCCGCCCCCCGAGCCGTGGCCGACGAGGGCCCCCAGCCCGAAGGCCACCGCTACCGCTACCGCGGCGGCCCCAATGGCGGCGACGACCTTCGGCCGCCACCTCAAGTTCCAGGCGAACGACGGCCGCCAGCGCCGGGGCTTATCACGCAGCCCAAGGCGCTCGAAGACCCCTCCTTCGAAGCCGACCGGGGGTTCGGCGGACGGAGCCAGGTGAAGCAGCTCGTCTGCCGCCGCAGAGAGCTCGTCGACCTCTGCCGAACAACGGGCGCAGCTTTCCAGGTGGGCGAGGGCCGCCACCCTTGCCCTTCCGGTCAGGGTCCCGAGGGCGAGTTCCCACAGGTCCTCATCGACAGCGGCACACGCGGGCGGCAAGCTACCCCCCATACCAGCGTCCATTTCGTCTTTCAGGTCCCCGCTCATGGCAGTGCTGCTCCGCCGGCCAGGTCATGGCTCGAAGCGACAGCCCGCAGTTTGAGCAGCCCCCTTCGGATCCTGGTCTTGGCTGTGCCGAGCGGGATCGACTCCGCCTCGCTCACCTCGGCCGCCGTATAGCCGTAGACCGCCGCCAGCACCAGCGCCCGGCTTTGCTCCGGGGGCAGAGAGGCCAGGGCCTCGGACATCCGGCCCTTGCTCTCTTTGGACTCTGCGCTCTCGTCGGGGGTGACCGCCTTGCTCACCAGGTTGGCCCACATCACGTCGGTCGGGTCGGTGACCACGGGGCGACGCAGACGCAGCGCATCGACGGCCAGGTTGCGCGTGATCGTGAGCATCCATGTCCCCACTGATGCCCGCCGGCGGTCGAACACCTGGGCGTGGCGCCACGCCCGCAAGAACGCCTCCTGGGCGATGTCCTGGGCCAGCACCGAGTCCCCTACCATGCTCACCGCCAGGCCGTAGACCCGCCTCTGGTAGCGGCGCACGAAGGCCACGCCGGCCCTTTCGTCGCCCACGGCCATACCGGCGAGCAGAGCGTCGTCACTTACGCCCGAGTCAGCCATAGCGTGTGAACCCACGTACGAGGTACGTCCTAGCAGGCCTAAAGGATTGCGGCCGCATTGGAGGCCCCGATCACAAGACGGGCCCTAGAATCCTCCTGGGCACGTCTTTCGTAGCTTTATGTTGAGGGTACGGGCGCCTCATGGCGCCGTGAACACGCCCCAAAGGAGACATGACATGAAGGATATTACGCCGGCTACCGCCGGGCCCGGCCCATCATCCGCCCGCCGTAAATGGCGTTTCAGCGTCGGGATGTGCGCGCTCGCGGCCGGTACCGCCACGACCGGGTTGTCGCTGACCGCCCTGGCGGGCACGGCCAGCGCCGCCAACCGACCGGCGGCGACCAGCACAAGCCACGTTACGGTCACGGTGAAGAGTGTCAAGAAGTACGGCAACGTGCTTTTTGACCAGCAGGGCCTGGCCCTTTACTTCGACACCGCAGACAAGCCGCCGAAGTTCAACTGCACGGGCGGCTGCGAGACCATCTGGCCACCGCTCGTCCTGCAGAAGGGTCAAAAGACCGCCGTGGCCGGCAAAGGTGTGACCGGCTTAGGGGCGATAAAGAACTCGACCCTGAAGGCCGGGGAGATGCAGGTCACCTGGAAAGGCAAGCCGCTGTACACGTACGCGGCGGACAGCAAGGGGACGGTGAACGGCCAGGGGATCCAGGGCATCTGGTTCGTGGTCCAGCCGAGTGCCAAAATAAAAGCGGCCGCGAATAGCACGGCCACGGCCTCTAGCTCCAGCTCCGGTGGCTGGTAGCCCGACCGCCGACGGCGCACCAGCGCAGGGTGAGGCAAGACCGCCCCGCTCGTACCAGAGCCTGGCAGTAAACCTGCTCATCTGGGTCGGCTCGCTGTTCGTGCTCGGCGCCTCGGTCATCCACTTCCGGCTCTGGGACAGTTTCGGTTACCGTGCCGTCCCCACGATCGGCCCGCTGTTTTTGATGCAGGCCATCGTGGGGGTGGTGTTGGCCGTATTGACCAGCGTCGCCGCTGTGACCTGGACCAGCGTGGGGCGCAGGTTGCTGCTCGTGCTGGCTGAGACGGGTTTTGCCTTTTCGACCGCGTTTGGGCTCATAATCTCCATCAACATCGGCCTGTTCGGCTTCAAGGACACGCTCAGCGCGCCATATGCCGGCCTCGCTTTGGCGGTCGAGTTCACGGCCGGGACGCTGCTACTGCTCGCCTCGGCTCTGTTGGGCCTCCAGTGGCTCGAGCAGCGCAGGCGGCAAGCGGCTCCGGGTGGGGCCGGTGCTAAACGCCCCGGCCGGGTTGCCCGGCGGCGGCGGCACGCCGGCACCGCCGGCGTCTAGCCGACGCGCGGGTTTTCGCGTGGGTTTTCGCCCGGTTGCACCAGCCTGAGCGGCCTGGTTAGGTCGGCCTCCTTCGGAGGCGCGGCGCCCGGGCCGCCGTGGCCGGCGCCGCGGAGGTCGGCCACCTTGCCCGCGGCCCGTTCACGCGCCCTTTCGGCCATGTCAGCCACGCGGGGTGCCTGATTTGAGGGCGACGCCGGGGGGCTCAGCCCGCCAGCGGGGAAATAACTGGCCAAGCGCCGGCCGGCTTTTACCTCGACCCATTTCGAGAGGGCCGCGCCGGCCACCAACCCAGCCGCGAACCACGTGACCCGCTTGTGCATCAGCGCCGCCTCTCCTCACCCGCTTTGGCCTCGCCGGCCTTTTCTCCCGTTTCGCCCGCCGCCTCTGCGGTCGCACCAGCCTCCCTGCGCCGGTCCTCCCCCCTTCCCGTCGGCTCCCAGTACGTGCGCCCTTCCAGGTGAACCGGACGGTACTGCTGCGCTACCCAACCACCGGGCTCGTTGTGGGGGTATACGTAGCCCTTGCCGTGCCCGAGCCGGGCGGCGCCCTTATAGCTGGCGTCCCGCAGGTGCTTGGGGACGGTCCCGGTGGAAAGCGACTCGACGTCCGCTTTGGCCCGCCCGAGCGCCGCCGTGACCGAGTTCGACTTGGGCGCATTAGCCAGATGGACGACGGCGTGGGCCAAGTTGAGCTGGGCTTCGGGCAGGCCGACGAACTCCACGGCCCGGGCCGCGGCGTCAGCGACGAGGAGGGACTGGGGGTCGGCCATGCCGACGTCCTCGCTGGCCAAGATGACCAGGCGGCGGGCGATGAACCGGGCATCCTCGCCCGCCTCGAGCATCCGGGCCAGCCAGTACAGCCCAGCGTCGGGGTCCGATCCCCTGATGCTCTTTATGAACGCGCTGATTACGTCATAGTGCTCGTCGTCCCCGTACTGGAGCGCCCGGGTGCTGCGAGCCGCCTCGATGTCGGCAAATGTGACCACCGGGTGCCCTGCCGCATCGGCCAGGGCGAGGGCGACTTCGAGGCTGTTGAGCGCGGCCCGGGCGTCGCCGTCCACCAGGCCGGCCAAAAAGACGAGCGCGTCCTCGTCCGCGGCCCCCTTTTCTCGCTCGAGAGCGCGGCGCAGGAGCACCAGGATGTCATCTGCCGATAACGGATCGAGACGGAACAGCGTGCTGCGAGAAAGCAGCGGGCCGTTCACGGAGAAGAAGGGGTTCTCCGTGGTGGCGCCGATCAGCGTCAGTTCGCCCGCTTCCACTGACGGCAGCAGCGCGTCCTGTTCGGCCCGGTTGAAGCGATGGACCTCGTCCAGGAACAGCACCGTCCCCCGGCCCTGCTCACCTAGCCGGCGGCGAGCCTCCTCGGCCGTGTCCCGCACATCCTTTACGCCGGCGGAGACGGCGGAGAGACCGACGAAGGCCCGTTTGGTGGCGCCGGCTATGAGCCGGGCGAACGTCGTTTTACCCGTCCCCGGCGGCCCCCACAGCAGGGCAGAGCTCAAGCGGTCGGCTTCGATCAGCGCTCGGAGCGGCCGTCCGGGCCCGAGCAGGTGCTTCTGGCCCACTACCTCGTCCAAAGACTGGGGCCGCATGCGGGCGGCCAGCGGCCCTTGTTCGGACAGACGGCGCTCCAGCGCCGCCTGGAACAAATTAGCCGGTTCAGCCACCTGCGCTCAACCGGCACCGGCCGGCGGGGGCCAACGCGGACGCCAGCCGGTCTCCCCAGGCTCGCTCAACCGGGCTCAGGCCGGCCCCCGGCCACTGCTGCCAGAACCAGGCAACGCCCGGAAGGCGTCGTACACGCTGTCGACCCGTTTCAGGGCGCCGAGGACGGACTCGAGATGAGCGGGGTCAGCCAGCTCGAACTCGAACCGCATCTTGCTGATCCGGTCGGCCCCTGTATGGCTCTCGCTACGGACGATATTGAGGTGGTGGTCAGAGAGCACCTTCCACACGTCCGCCCCCAGGCGGCTCCGGTCGAGGGCCTTGATCTCGAGGGCAGCCAGGAAGCTCCCCGGCTTGTCCCGGTCCCATTCCACTTCGATCAAGCGGCCCACTTCCCCGGCGGCGAGGGCGGCGGCATTGGCGCAGTCGCTCCGGTGGACGCTCACGCCCCGGCCTCGGGTGACAAAGCCGATTATCTCGTCCCCCGGCACCGGGGTGCAGCATTTGGCCAGACGGACCATGATGTCGTCGAGGCCCTCGACGTGGAGCCCGATCCCCTGGCGGCTGGTGGCCCGCCTGGGTTGGCGGACGGTGGACGGTAGCTGGACGTCCTGGTCGCCGCCCCGCAGCTCGCGCACCAAGCGCTGCGCCACCGCCTGCCCCGAGACGTGGCCTTCCCCGATGGCGGCGTAGAGGCCGTCCAGGTCGGCGTAGTGCATGGCCTCGCTCACTCGCTTCAGCGGCTCGCTCCCCACGAGTTTCTGCAGCGGCAGGCCCTCTTTGCGCATGGCCTTCACCAGCTCGTCGCGGCCCGTCTCCATAGCGTCCTCGCGGCGTTCCCGGCTGAACCACTGCCGGATCTTGTTGCGAGCCCTCGGGGTGACGACGATGTTGAGCCAGTCCCGGCTGGGGCCGGCAGAGGGGACCTTGGACGTGAAGACCTCTACGCTGTCGCCCGACGTGAGCTTTGAGTCAAGCGGCACGAGGCGGCCGTTGACCCTGGCCCCGATGCAACGGTGGCCCACTTCCGTGTGGATCGAGTACGCAAAGTCGACCGGAGTGGCCCCGACCGGCAGGGCGACGACGTCCCCCTTGGGGGTAAAGACGAAGACCTCGTCCGTCTCGAGGTCGAGCTTCAGGCTTTCGAGGAACTCGGCCGGGTCCGTGCTCTCGGCCGACCAGTCCACGATCCTCTGCAGCCAGGCGACGTCGGCCGGGGAGGCGTTCTCCTTGTAGCCCCAGTGAGCGGCGATCCCCCGTTCGGCCCGGTTGTGCATTTCCAGCGTGCGGACTTGCACCTCGAGGGGCTTGCCCTGCGGGCCCGACGACCGTCGTGTGGATCGACTGGTAGAGGTTGAACTTCGGCGTATTTATGTAGTCCTTGAACCGCCCCTGCACCGGCGCCCAGGTCCCGTGGATGGCGCCGAGGGCGGCCCAACAGTCCTTTACCGACTTGACGATCACCCGGACGCCCACGAGGTCGTAGATCTCGTCGAATTCCTTGTTTTTCAAGACCAT
This sequence comes from uncultured Acidimicrobiaceae bacterium, assembly GCA_963807395.1. Taxonomy (GTDB): domain Bacteria; phylum Actinomycetota; class Acidimicrobiia; order Acidimicrobiales; family Palsa-688; genus Fen-671. The sequence continues at coordinate 316,705 of CAWEBW010000016.1, read as the reverse complement.
TTTCTCGTAGATCGAGTAGAGGTGCTTCGGCCGGCCGGTGACCTGGGCGTCGATCCGGGCCGCGGCCAACCTCTCCTCGACCTGTTCGATCACCTGGGCCAGGTAGATGTCGCGCTCGGGGGCACGGGCGGCCACCATCTGCTCGATCTGCGCGTAACGGCGGGGGTGCAGCGTGGCGAAAGCCAGGTCTTCCAGCTGCCACTTCATGTCCGCGATGCCGAAACGGTGCGCCAGCGGCGCGTAGATGTCCAGTGTTTCCTGGGCGGAGCGCTTCTGGTTCGCCTCCGGCATGGCCGCCAGCGTCCGCATGTTGTGGAGGCGGTCGCCCAGTTTTATGAGCAAGACTCTCGGGTCTTTGGCCATGGCGACGAGCATCTTGCGCATCGTCGCCGCCTGCGCCGCGGCCCGAGTATCGAACGAGACCCGCTCCAGCTTGGTGACCCCGTCGACGATCTGCGCCACTACGGGGCCGAAATCGGCCTCCAGGTCGGCCAACGACAACGGGGTGTCCTCGACGGAGTCGTGCAGCAGGGCGGCCGCCAATGTGATGTCGTCCATGCCGAGCCCGGCCAGAACCGTCGCCACCGCCAGTGGGTGAGAGATGAAGGGCTCGCCCGAACGGCGGACTTGGCCCTGGTGCGCCCGCTCGGCCGTCTCGTACGCCTTCAGGATCAGGCTCTCGTCGCCCTTAAGATGACGCTCCCGGTACGCCTGCAACAAAGGGCCCAGGGCCTCCGTCTCGGCCTGGCCCTGCCGGCGCCAGGGCAGCACGCGCTCGACAGTGGAAACGGCCCGGCCCCGTGGTACCCGTTCGACTGTGCTCACGCTCTACCCTTCATCTGTCTCAGTGGGTGTAACAATTTGACCCATCAACATGTGCCCGGCCTGCCTCTGCCGGGTCACTCGTAGCTGACCAGCGCCTCCACCTCAAGTCCTTCGAGGCGCTTCCGGCCGCCGAGGAACCCAAGCTCCAGGACGCAGCCCAGGCCGACGACCTCCCCACCCAACGTCTCCACCAGCCGCCGGGTGGCCGCCGCCGTGCCACCAGTAGCCAGTACATCATCCAGGATAAGCGCTCGCTCGCCCGCGTCGATGGCATCGATGTGCACCTCCAGGGTGTCGACGCCGTACTCCAGCTGGTACGTGTCCGAGTGCACGTGCCACGGGAGTTTGCCCTTTTTTCGCACCGGCACAAAGCCGGCCCCCAGCCGGTAGGCGACGGCCCCGGCGATGATGAAGCCCCGCGCTTCGACTCCGATGACCTTGTCCACCCGTTCGCCCGCGAAGCGGTCAGCCAGGGCATCGATGCAGGCGGCAAAACCGTCCCGGTCGGCCAGGAGAGGGGTGATGTCCTTGAAGGTGACGCCAGGCCGCGGGAACCCGGGTACGTCCCGCACGAGGTCCTTTATGCGAGCGGCGTCGTAGGCCATACGCGAGAGAGCGTACTACCCGACTAGCGCCGGGCCCGCTAGCGCCGGCGAGGGGTCTTTTTGCGCGGCCGGGGCGGCGCTTTCCGGGCCCCGCCTGCGCCTTGCCCGTCCCCACCGGGCCTGTGCTGCTCTGGGAACCAGTGCTCTGGGAACCAGTGCTGCTCTGGGAACCAGTGCTGCTCTGGGAAGATGCCGAGCGGGTCGCGTCCCGGGCCGCCTCGGCGCCAACTGCGGCCACCGCGCCGGCCGCCGCTATAGAGCCGGCCGCGGGCCCGCTTCCGGCGCCGTTGCCGCCGTCCGCACCGTTGCCCCCGTTAGTCGCCGCCGGTTCAACACCAGTTTCGCTCAGGTCGCCGTTGGTGACGAGCAAGCCGTCGTCTTCCCCTTCGCCATCAATGGGCAAGTCCTCTCGCGGGACGACCTCGGCCGGGACAACCTCGGCCGGGGTAACCACCGCGACCCGGGCCGTGGACGCCTTCGAAGGGGCGGGCACGGCAGTTGCTTTGGTCTGGACCAGCACTCCGTCGGCCACCATCGACGGGGTCAAGACCTGGCGTGACTGCGGGTAGGCAGCCAGGCGGCGACGGATCTCCACGTACCGGGGTTCGCGTTCCTTGAGCAGGGCCAGAATGGGCGAGGCGATGAAGATCGATGAATAGGCGCCGCTCAGCAAACCGATGAAGAGAGCCAGCCCGAAGTCGTTGAGCGCCGACGCGCCGAGGATCCACGAACCGACGACCAGGATGCAGAAAACGGGCATTACGGCCACGAAGGACGTATTGATCGACCGGGCCAGCACCTGGTTCATCGAAAGGTTGACCACGTCGGTATATGTCACGCGGTTGGTCGAGGCGAGGCCCAGGGTATTTTCTTTGACCTTGTCGAACACGACGATCGTGTCGTACAGGCTGTAGCCAAGCACCGTCAGGAAGGCGATCACCGTGTCCGGGCTGACCTGGAAGCCCGACAGCGCGTAAATGCCAACAGTGATGAGGAGGTCGTGCAGCAGGGCGACCAATGCGGCGATCGCCATCTTCGTCTCGAAATAGACGGCAATACACAGGGATATCAAGACCAAGAACACAACGACGGCCTCGATCGCCTTGTTAGTTATGTCACTCCCCCACGAGGGCCCGATGGCGTTGAGCGAGACCTGGTCGGTCGAGACCCCACCGACTTTGGCCAGCTCAGCGGTAACGGCATCGATCTCCGCGGTTTTGCCGGTAATGTCTCCCGGCGCCTGCACCTGGATACTTTCTTGACCAGTGGTCCGGTTGGTCAGCTGGGTGATCTGGGCTCCCGAGGCGAGGACGGGGTTGATCTTGCCCAGGTCGCTTCGTATTTCCGCCACCGAGGCACTGGTCGGCACCTGCCAGACAACACCGCCTTTGAAGTCGATGCTGAAGTTCAGGCCTCTGACGCCGAGGGCGACCATGCCGATGGCGATAATGGTGCCTGACAGGGCGAACCAGTAGCGCCACCTGTTGATGAAGTCGAAATTCGTCTGCCCCCGGTACAGCCGGATTATTGGGTTGCCGCTGCGCGGGCGTTGGTCACGGCTCTGGGCTCTGGGCGCGGTAGTGGTCATGGCGTCTGGGTGCTCACGTAGTCAGTGGCCGCACACCGAGGCCCCGGTTGACACCGAGGAAACCGCCCTCGGAAACCGAGGCCCGGCGACCGACGAGGATAACCAGGGGACGGGTGAAAAAGTACGTCGTCACGACGTTGAGCAAAGTAGCCAGGCCGAGGAAGAAGGCGAAGCCGCGGACGTCGCCCACGGTCAGCGTATAAAGGATAAAGGCGGCGATAAAAGAGGAAAAGTCAGCCGCTAGGACGGTCCTGAAGGCGCGCTGTAAACCCTTTCTCCACCGAGGTCCGCACAGTGCGCCCACTACGGATCTCTTCTTTTAGGCGTTCGAAGTACACCACGCACGAGTCCGCTGTCACGCCAACGGATACGATCAGGCCTATCACGCCGGAAAGGGTCAGGGCAAGGCCCTCAGTCTGGCTGAGGAGTGTGGTTATGGCGTAAAGCAAGGCACCCGAAATGCAGATGCTCACGACCACGACGAGGCCCAACGCCCGGTAGTAGATGACCAGGTACAGCAGCACCAGCAATACGGCAAGGGCGCCAGCAACCGCCCCGGCCTTCAACGAGTCCGTGCCGATCTGGGGCGATACCGAACTGATGTCCTGGGGCACGAACCGTACGGGCAACGACCCGTAGCTAAGCGAGAGGGCGAGGTTGGACGCCTGTTGTTGTGTGAACGGGTTGGAACTCGACCCACTAATGGTCGCGCCGCCTGGGTACGAAGCAGCCTCGATGGCCGGTGCTGACTGGACGACCGCATCGAGCTCGATGGCCTGCAGGGCGCAGTAAGGCGGGTTGCTCGGATCTTGCTGATAACAGGCGTAGTGGGCCGTCGCGTACTTGTTGAACTCAGTCGAACCTCGACTGGTGAAACTGAGGTCGACCTCCCACTGGTCCGTTGACGAGTTGAGGTTGGCCGCCGCCGTCTTGATGATCGAACCTGACATCTCCGCCGGCCCGAGCACGTAGCGGCCGTCCTCGAAAGCGGGGCTGCCGCCGGTACCCACCTGGGGCAGCACGACCGTCGACCCGGCCAGGTCCCACTCGGCCGGGGTCACACCGTGGGACGTGCCGTGCGGAGGGAAATAGGACTGCTGCTGCGCCGCACTCAACCCACAAATCTGGGTCCCGAGGGCCGTGCTGCTAAGCGGGTGGGGCACCGTCGTCGACGTGGTCGAATGCGAAGTAGTCGCTGTGGTCGAGTGCGGCGGCGAGGTCGCGGAGGAGTGTGCGGGCGAAAGGGAGGCGGGCGCGGTAGTCGAACTGGTGCCGGAGCTGGTCGTCGGCACGGTTGTCGTCCCCGCGGCTAAGGGAAAGTGGGCCGACGCCAGGCGATCATCAAGGTGGACGGTCTCGCCAGCCGCTCCAGCCGCAGCCTTGGTCGTAGTGGTTTCGCCCTTGGCCGTCGTGGTGGTCTTCGGCGTTGTAGTGGTGGTGGATGAACTGCTGGCCACGTACGGGGAAATTATGCAGTCCACCGGGCGGAAGAACAACTGAGCGGTCTGGCCCACGACCTTCAAGACGTCAGTGTCGTTCTTGGCTCCAGGCAGCTCGATGACGATGTTGTTGCCCTGCACAGTGACACTCGAGTTGGAGACGCCGAGGCCGTTGACACGGTTGTTGATGATCTGCTGGGACTCCTGCAGGTCCGACGCGGTCACATGGCCCTGCGGCTTCTCGACTACCGACACGCCACCCTTCAAGTCGAGGCCGAGAAGGGGCCTCGTCCCGGTGGCGATGGTGGCCCCTACGCCAATTACAGCGACGGCAATGATCAGTACGAGGCACCAAACCAGAGGCCGCGTCCGCATAACTTAGCGTTCTTCGCCGGAAGGCTCGACACCACCATCCCCGCCGGCCTTCACATCGCCGGCAGTGCCGTCTTCAGAGCCGCCATCTTCATACGCACCTGCTGACCCGTTGGGGCCGTCGTCCATAGTCGGCCCATCGTCAGCCGGCCACGCATTGCTATCGGCGCTACTGGGACCACGGCTGGACCTGGGCCGGGTGTTGCTCACCGGCCCGCTAGCCCCCATCGGTCGCGCGCCCAGGCCTCCACCCCCCATGCCGCGGGCAGCCGGCCGGGCATTGTATGCAGCGCGGGACTGGACCGCACCCGTGACAAACGTGATGTTGACCCCGTCGGCTACTTCGACGTCCACCTCGCCCTCGCCGATGCGTACGACCCGCCCCACCATCCCGCCCGCCACTACCTCATCACCAACATCAAAGGCCCGGCTCTGACTCGCGGCCTGCATGCGGCGGCGCTGGTTGGGCCGGATCATCAGGAAGTAGAAGGCCGCCACCAAGGCGATGATGACAATCAGGAAAAGCGACGACGAGCTGCTGCTGGACGACGACGAGGTCGTCGTCGTGCTCGACGCGCTAAGGAACAGGAGGCTATTCGTCAGATGCATATGCAGGTCAGCCCATCCCAGGCTTGAAAAGGCGGGCCATTAGGCCCCTTCCAACGGTAGCTACATCGTACCTGTTGGGCCTGTCGTCGCGGGGGCACCCCACTGCGCAGCCAAAGGAGCTGCGGACCGGGCGCCCTGGACGCCTAAACGGCCCAGACGGCAATGACCGCACCGCAAAAGTCCTCGAACCGCCCTTCTAGCACCGCTTGGCGGCCACGGGCCACCAGCCCAATCAGCCACGCCAGGTTATGGAGGCTCACTAGGCGGCCCGCGGTGGGCTCCCCGACGTTGTAGAGGTGGCGGAGGTAGGCCCTGGTATGGCGAGCGCAGACCGGGCAGCCGCAGGTGGGGTCGATAGGGGAGTCGTCTTTAGCGAAGCGACCAGCCTTCAAGGCCAAGCGGCCGCAGCTCGTGAGCGCCGAACCGTGCCGGCCCAAGCGAGTGGGCAGGACGCAGTCCATCATGTCGACCCCGAGCTTGACCGCCTGCAGCACCGAGACCGGGTCGCCCACCCCCATCAGGTAGCGAGGACTGGCAATGGGAAGGTTCGCGGTGGAGGCGTCGAGGGCGGACAGCCGCTCCTCGGGCGTTTCACCGACTGACAGGCCCCCAATGGCGTACCCGTCAAAGCCGATCGCGGCCAGCCGATTGGCGTACTGGGCCCGAAGGTCGAGCTCCACGCCACCCTGCACGATCCCGAACAGGAGCTGGTCGGGTCGGGCATGGGTGTGGCGAGCCCGGTCGGCCCAGGCCAACGTGCGCTCGCCCGCCTCGGTGAGCGTGTCGCGGCTGGCGGGCAGTTCGGTGCACACGTCGAGCACCATCTGGATGTCGGCCCCGAGCACTTCTTGCGCCGCCACGACATCCTCGGGGGTGAACCTCTGCCACGACCCGTCATACGAGGAGCGGAAGGTGACGCCGTCGTCGTCGAGCGAGCACGGCAACGACATAACCTGGTAGCCGCCCGAATCAGTCAGGAAGTGGCCGTCCCAGCCAGTGAAGCGGTGCAATCCTCCCATGGCGGCGACCACATCGACGCCCGGGCGGAGGGCCAAGTGGTACGTGTTGGCCAGCACCACTTGCACCCCGAGGTCGTCGAGGTCCTCGGCCGAGAGCAGCTTCACGGCACCTCTCGACCCGACGGGCATGAAGCAAGGCGTCGCTATCCGGCCCCGGGCCGTCTCCAACCAACCGGCGCGCGCCTTTCCCTCGGTCGCCTCGATGTGGAACACGGTTGTCAGTGGGCCTTGGCTACGAGCATCGCGTCACCGAAGGACAAGAACCTGTAGCCATTTCTGAGCGCGATTTCGTACAACTCACGCCAGGAGGGCCCGGCGAAGGCCTCCAGCATGACGAGCAGGGTGCTCCGCGGCAGGTGGAAGTTCGTCATTAGGACGTCGACGACCGAGAAATGGTGCCCCGGTCGTATGTACAGCTGTGTGCTGCCAGCAAGGGCGCCGGTGGCGGCGGCTGATTCCAGGGCGCGAACTGTGGTGGTCCCGACGGCTACCACCCGCTTGCCCTCCTGGCATGCCTCCCAGGTGGCTACGGGGACGTTGTACCTCTCTGAATGCATGGTGTGCCCGTCCACCTGCTCGTCTTTTATGGGCCGGAATGTGCCCAGCCCCACCGCCAGGTCGAGGCCCACAACCTTGACCCCCCGGGCGGCACATGCGTCGAGCAGCCTCTGCGTGAGGTGCAAGCCGGCCGTCGGCGCGGCCACGCTGCCGGCCCGGTCGGCGTACACCGTCTGGTAGCGGCCCGGGTCGGCCAGCGGCGCCGTTATGTAGGGAGGCAACGCCAGCGTGCCGAAAGCGTCCAGGTCGTCGACCAGCGCCCTGACCAAGCGGGCTCCGCCCGCCAGGCGTTCCCCCACCTCCACGACGGGTTGCCCTTCGGCGTACAGCACGGTCCCGGGCGGTAGGCGGCGCCCGGGGCGGACCAGAGCCTCCCACGTCCCGTCGGGGCCCGGGCCAGGCCGGCGGTCGAGCAACAAGACCTCGGCCGCTCCCCCTGTTTGCTTCTGCAGCCTGAGCCGGGCGGGTACCACCCGGGAGGTATTGACGACCAGTACGTCCGCTTCGCCGAGAAGGCCGGGAAGCTCCGAGACCATGGAGTGCTGTACGTCGGGGCCGAGGGCGACCAGGAGGCGCGCCGCGTTCGCGCGGCTCGACCGGGACCTGGGCTATTGCCTCATCGGGGAGGTCGTACTCGGGGACGTCCATGCCTCTTGTGTGGTGTTGATTGTGTGGTGTTGATTGTGTGGTCTTGATTGTGTGCCTGGCCAGTCTGGCCGACGGCGCGTTCTGCCGTACTAGAGCCGTACTAGGTGGCCGGTGTCAAATGACACCACTGTAAGCACAGATGAGCATCCAGTCCCTCCGTTTGGCGTGACCGAGCCTGCAGCTCCTTCGGCACCAAACACCCCCCTTTGAGGAGGGTGTGCGGTAGTTGGGGGTCGAACGCGCCCGATTTGGGTGCGGCGGGGGCGTTTCTCGCTGTCAGGCGATGCCTGTAGCCGCCCAACTATTGGCTGTAGAACGGAGCCCGAGCGCGACCAGGCGGGCCAGGTTCTGGGCCGCGGCTAACAAGTTGAAATCAGCACTGACTTTGCACTTGCCTCGCACTCGGGCCCTCCTGCCCCCGTGGCGCCGCCTGACCAGGTGGGCGAGTTTTCGCTCGACTTTGGGCCGGGTGGCGCGGTAGTCGGCGGCGAAAGCGGGGTCGGCGCAGCGCTCCCGCTGGGCCTGGATGAGCTCTTCGTGAGCAGAAATGGTAATGGTCCGCCCGTCTTTGGCCGTGGTGCAAGCTTCCCGCAGCGGGCAGGCCGCGCAGGCCGGCCCGAAATGGGCGGCACCCGCCCCGCTCGGCCAAACAGATATGACGACGGTGTTGCCAGCCGGGCACGTGACCGTGCCTGCCTCTAAGTCGACGACGAAGCGGTCCTTGGCGAAAAGCCCTCCCGGGGCCGACGGAGGAGCTGTTTTCACCCGGGCGTCGATGCCATTTTGGTCGAGATAAGCCAACAGCCCACCCGCCCCATAAGCGGCGTCGCCGTAAACGGCGGGGGCTGTGCTATTTACGTGGGCTTCTTGTCCTTTGGCCTTGCGGGCGGCGAGCTTGGCTGCCCGCCGGGCGCCACGGACCGCTACCCGGGCGGCGTGGGCCGCTGGTTTATTGGCTTTTTTATTGGCTCTTTTGCTCCTGGCGCCACCATCAGAGCGTTTGCCAGCCGGCGCTGGCTGGCCCTTGCTGTCATGGGGAGGGCGCTTGGCCGCCTCACCTACGAGGTCTGCTACGAGGTCGGGGGCGGCGGCCGCGTCGCCCTCGTTGCCGGCAGTGACCTCGGTGGCGGTGATTATCTCGCTGTCGGGGTCGAGCGCGATATGGCCCTTGTAACCGTCAAAGCCTCGGGCCGAGGTCTTGTGGCCGTGCCGGGCCTCAGGGTCGACGGTGGAGATGACGCGGTCATTGGCCACTTTGCGGGCGATGCGGAAACCGCCGTCGTCGGTAGCTTCGAGGTCCTGGCCGAGCACGCCGGCCAAAAGTTCCGCTGCCGCTGCGACCTCAGGGCCGAGCGGGCGGCCTTCGAGGAGGGCCAGGCAGGCGTGAGCGTCCCGGGCCCGGCTGGAGATCAGCTCGTCCCGGGCGGCGTGGTCGTCCCAGTCGATCTGGGGCTTGGCCGAGCTGGCATAGTCGTCGCCGCTTTTGATGACCGCCCGTAGCTCGGCCTCGAGCCCGGCGTCGGCGGCTTTTAGCAACCCCCGCATGGCCGAGCGCACAAGGGTGATGGTGTCCATGGTGGCCACAGCGTCGTACAGGGGCGTGGAGTCGAGCACCCGTCGCTCCCCGACGAGGCCGGCGGCTTTGGCCGCCTCCACCGTCACCTCGAAGATACGGCGGGGCTGTTTTGAGCCCTCCAACCGGGCCCGCATGTCTACCAGCACCGTGTGGGCAAAGCTCCCCCAGCCGCCCGTGCCGTAACCCCCCACGCCGGCCGCGTAACGCCAGCGGGCGTCGAAGGCGTAGTGTTCGACCGCTTCCCGGTCAGATAAGCCAGCCAGGCGCTGGAGGACCATCACGACCGCCACCACCGAAGGAGGCACAGAACGCCGTCCTTTGTCGGAGAACAAGTCGGCGAAGAACTCGTCTGGGAAGAGCTTGTCGCGCTCGCGGTGCAGCACCGAGTAGATAGAACCCTCGGCCAGCGCGTCGTCGCAGAAACGGTCCAGGTCGTCAAGCAGGTTGCCCTGGCGTTCAGCGAGGCCGAGGCTCATAGCTCACCGCGGCGGGGGATGGGGAAGTACACGTCTGTAATTCTCGCGCACCGCCAAGGAAGGCCGCGAACTTCTAAGCCCATCGGCTACTTCCCCCCGTTGCGCTCCCCCACGGGTGAGCGCTCCAAAAATGGCTCCCTCGTCGTGGTCCCAGCCAAGTTCTCAGGCCGTTACTGGCGAACCCGAGCTCGCTGGCTCAAAGATGCGACCGGCCCGGAGTGGGACCCCAGAAAGACACCAGCCACCTAGAGCCGTATTAGCGAGGGTAAGAACGCCTTTCCTCGACGCCTGGGCGCGCCAGAGTACGGATCAGCGACGCTGGCGCGCCCAGACGCCGGATGTGCACCGAAATTGGGCCGGTCTAACCCGGGACGCACGCCGGTCTAACCCGGGGCGAACGCCGGTCAGCCCCAGAGGGTAGCGGGCTCCCCGCCCTCACCGGGCCCATCGCCGGCGCCAGCGGCAGCGGCAGCGACGCCCGGTTCGGCAGCGATTGGGCGGACCGGAGGCGGGAGGCCCAGGTGCTGCCAGGCCAGCCGGGTGGCTACCCGCCCCCGGGGTGTCCTCATGAGCATGCCCAGCTGGAGCAGGAACGGTTCGTACACGTCCTCTATCGTCTCGGGCGCCTCGCCGACGGCCACCGCCAGCGTGCTGAGGCCTACCGGGCCGCCCCCAAACCGGGAACAGGTCGCCTCCAGGATGGCCCGGTCCAGCTTGTCCAGGCCAAGTTCGTCGACCTGGAATAGCTCGAGCCCGGCCCGCGCCACCTCGCGGTCGATGTGGCCGTCACCGCGCACCTCGGCGTAATCACGGACCCGTTTCAGCAGCCGGTTGGCCAACCGGGGCGTGCCTCGCGAGCGCTGGGCGATCTCGCTGCCGCCTTCCAGGTCGAGCACGGCGCGGAGCACTCCGGCCGAACGGCGCACGATCACTTCCAGGTCGGCTGTCTCGTAGTAGTCCAGGCGAGCAACGAACCCGAAGCGGTCGCGCAACGGCCCGGTGATGAGCCCTGTCCGCGTAGTCGCCCCAACCAGAGTAAAGGGGGGTAAATCGAGCCTGATGCTCCGGGCCGCCGGCCCCTTGCCCAGGATGATGTCGAGCTGGAAGTCCTCCATGGCCGGGTACAGGATCTCCTCGACCGGGCGGGCGAGGCGGTGGATCTCGTCGACGAACAGCACGTCGCCCTCGGACAGGTTGGTGAGCAGTGCGGCCAGGTCGCCCGCCCGGACCAGGGCCGGCCCAGACGTCACCCGGAAGCCGGCCGCCATCTCGTTGGCCACTATGCCGGCCAGGGAGGTCTTGCCCAGGCCGGGAGGGCCAGCGAAAAGCATGTGGTCGGCCGGCTCGTCTCGCCTTCGGGCCGCCTCCAGCATGATCTCCAGGTGCTCCTTCAGCTGCGCCTGGCCCACGAACTCGGCCAGCCGCCGCGGCCGGAGGGAGACCTCCTCGGCGACTTCGGTTGGGTCAGCTGATGGGGTCAGCAGCCTGGGCTCCGGGGACGCCTCGTCGCCGGCGCCACCCGGAGACGGAGAGGTCAACGGCTGCCCGCCAGCTCTCTCAGCGCGTAGCGCAGCATCTCCTCGACAGAACCGTCAGCCGGCAGGCGGGCCAGGACTTGGCGGACCTCGTCGTTGCCATAGCCGAGCGAACCAAGGGCGGCCCGCAGCTCTTCGCGCTGGGCGGCCCGGTCGGTCGCGCTGGCTTCGTGCGGGCCCGGTGAGGCGTCCCCGGCGGGTTGGAGGTCTTTGTCCCCGAGAACGGCCATGCCCGTCTCCGGGGCCGCCTCGAAGCGCTGAGCCAGCTCCAGCACGAGGCGGGCGGCCGTCTTCTTGCCTATGCCCGGCACCAACATCAGGGCGTCGGCGTCCTCGGACAAGACGGCCCGGCGCAGCGCCGCCGGCGACAGGACCGACAACAGCGCGAGGGCCACCGCCGGGCCGACGCCGTGGGCGCCGAGGAGCAGCTCGAAGCACTCCCTTTCCTCGCTGGTGGGGAACCCGTAAAGGATGATGGCGTCCTCTCGCACGTGCGTGTGGACGTGGAGGAAGGTGGGGTTGCCGAGCTGCCCGACCCGAGAAGCGCTGCTCGCCGGCACCAGGACCCGGTACCCCACGCCGGCCACCTCGACCAGGAGCTCCACCTGATGGTCATTGCGGACGGTCCGGTCGAGGACGGTCCCGCGAAGGGACCCGATCACAGCGTCACGACCTCCACCGGCTCACAGCTCCACCGGCTCACAGCTCCACCGGCTCACAGCCTCAACCCGCCCGCACCCTCGCGCCTCATTGCCCGGCCCCGCCACCTGAGCTACCGGTCAGCGCCTTCCCCACCGCCCGGGCTAGAGGCGCGCTGGCCAGGTGGCACAACGCCAGGGCTAGGGCATCGGCCCGGTCCGGCGGGCTCGGCTTTTCGGGCAGGTCGAGCAACACCTGGACCATGCGCTGCACCTGCTCTTTTCCCGCGTTGCCCCAGCCCGTGACCGCCTGTTTGACCTCGTTGGGGCTGTACTGCGCCACCGCGATGCCGGCCTCGGCGGCGGCGGCCAGGGCCAGCCCGCTGGCCTGGCCGACCGACATTGCCGTCCTGGCGTTGGCCTGGAACAGCACCCGCTCCACCACGACTACATCGGGCGAGAGCCTTGAGAACAGCGACCGCAGCTCCCGCAGCAACTCGGCCAACCGTTCCGCCAGCGGGTTGGAAGGCGGGGTGGTGATCACTCCGGAGACGACGGCGACTGGTTCCCCTTTTTCTTGGCGGACCGCACCGTACCCGCACCGGGACAGGCCGGGGTCAATGCCCATTACGAACATTAGTTCGGTTACCTTACCAGGCCATGGCCCGGAGCTGGTGGACCGCTACCGACCTGGGGTTTTTCCGCCCTCAGACCTCGACCAGATCCATCACTCGATCAGGGATGTCGAAGTTGGCCCAGACGTTCTGCACGTCGTCGTGCTCGTCGAGCAGGTCGATCAGGCGCAGCACCCGGCGGGCGTCGCTCTCACTGTCGATGGGCACGGACTGGGTGGGCTGCATGGTTAGCTCGGCGGAGGTGATGGCAAAGCCGCTGTCCTCGATAGCCGAACGCACGGCGGCCAGGTCGCCCGGCGGCGTTACTACCTCATAAGCGTCGCCGTTGTCGCGCACGTCTTCGGCACCGGCGTCCGCCGCTACCAGCATGAGGTCGTCTTCGCTGAGCTTGGCGTCATGCGCCACCATTACGTCGCCCTTACGTTCGAACTGCCACGAGACTGCGCCCGGCTCGGCCATCGAACCGCCGTTCTTGGTGAAGATGGCCCGCACGTCGGCACCGGTGCGGTTCCGGTTGTCCGTGAGCACTTCCACGATCACAGCCACTCCGCACGGCGCGTAACCCTCGTAGACGGCAGGCTCGTAGCGGACACCCTCGAGTTCACCGGTGCCGCGCTTTATGGCCCGTTCGATCGTCTCCATGGGCACCGACGCGTCGCGGGCCTTCTGGAACATCGTCCGCAAGGTCGGGTTGGCGTCGAGGTCCCCTCCCCCCTCGCGTGCCGCGACCTCGACCTGACGGATGATCTTTGCGAACAATTTGCCCCTGGCTTTGTCCAAAGCACCTTTCTTGTGCTTTGTCGTGGCCCATTTAGAGTGCCCTGACATTTTCTTTCCTTATCATCGTTCCTTTTGTGTTGATATTTTCTGCCCTCGTAGAGCGCAGGAACAGGTCGTGCAACCTCGGGTCCCGCGCCAGCTCAGGATGAAACGAGGTGACTAGCACCGGCCCCTGACGACAAACCACCGGCTTCTCGGCGCCGTCGCCCATTGTCACACTGGCCAGCACCTCCACGTTTGGGCCAGTCCGTTCGACCACCGGCGCCCTCACGAAAACGGCGTGGAGGGGTCGCTCAAGACCGTTCACGTCGAAGTTGGCCACGTCGAGGTCGGCTTCAAAGGAGTCTCGCTGGCGGCCAAAAGCGTTCCGGCGCACAGAAATATCGATTACGCCGAAGTGGTGCTGGCCGGGCCGCCCGTCGAGGACTTCCCTCGCCAATAGGATCATGCCGGCACAGGTGCCGAACGCCGGCATGCCCTCGGCCAGGCGCTCACCCAACGGCTCGATGAGGCCCGAGCTCTCCAGTAGGAGCGACATGGTCGTCGACTCGCCACCCGGGAGGACGATGGCCTCGGCCCGTTCCAGTTCGGCCGGCCCCCGTACCTCGAAGGCGTCGGCGCCGAGGTGCCGGAGTAGCTCTAAATGCTCCCGGAAATCACCCTGGAGGGCGAGGACGCCCACCCGCTGCGTCGGGCGGGGGAACAGTGGCCGGGCCACCCTGGGGGCACCTTTCCCATCGGCTTCTCGCCCCCTACCAGCCGCGGTCCGAGAGACGGGTGGCAACTGCGCCCGACTCTTCTCCTCGCATGGCCTCGCCGAGGCCTCTGCTCACCTTGGCCACGATCTCATAGTCCGCATAGTGCGTCGTCGCCTCCACGATGGCCCGAGCGAAGCGGGGCGGGGCCGAGCTCTTGAAGATGCCCGAGCCAACGAAGACAGCTTGCGCTCCCAGCTGCATTACCAGAGCCGCGTCGGCCGGAGTAGCCACGCCGCCGGCACAAAACAGCGGGACCGGGAGCTCGCCCGCTTCAGCCACCTCTCTCACCAGTTCGACCGGGGCGCGTAGCTCCTTGGCCCACGAATAATCTCCGCCGCGTCGGCCTGGGTCAACTTACGGATGTCGCCGATTATGTGGCGCAAATGGCGCACCGCCTGCTTGACGTCACCGGTGCCAGCCTCACCCTTGGAGCGGATCATCGCCGCGCCCTCGGAAATGCGCCGCAACGCCTCTCCCAGGTCGTTAGCCCCGCACACAAACGGGACGGTGAACGGCCATTTATCGATGTGGTTTTCGTCGTCGGCCGGAGTCAGGACTTCGCTCTCGTCGATGTAGTCGACGCCGAGCACCTCGAGCACTCTTGCCTCTGCGAAATGGCCGATCCGGGCCTTGGCCATTACCGGGATGCTCACGGCCTGCTTGATGGCTTCGATCAGTGCCGGGTCGCTCATCCGCGCCACCCCGCCGTCCGCGACGGATGTCCGCCGGCACCCGCTCCAGGGCCATAACCGCGGCGGCGCCAGCGTCTTCGGCCACCTTCGCCTGCTCTGCGGTGACAACGTCCATGATGACGCCGCCCCGAAGTTGCGTGGCCAGGCCGCGCTTGACCAACATCGTGCCCTTCAGGTGCGCCCCTCCCCGGGGCTCTGATGCCCCAGTCACCCCGGCGCTGGTTTCTCCTGGGCTGCGCGGCCCGTCGCTGTAGGTCATACCGCCATGGTACAGCCGCCTCCGTCGAGCCCTTTCCGTTTAGCCGGCCCCTCTCGGGGTACGCATGGCCGGCTACAGCTCCCTCAGCGCGCCTCGACCCGGTCCTTCAACGGGGTCACTGGCGCCGGCCCACGCCCGGGTCGGCGAACCACAGTTGGGCCGTGGCCCGGGACGCTCCTCGCACCTCAGTGCTTTGGTCTCCATTTTCTCGAGGGCGGCGATAAGCCCGGGCGGGTACCGGGTAAAGCTGACGGCGGCCCGGTCCATGGCCGTCACCGGCTCGTGGGGAGAGA
This sequence comes from uncultured Acidimicrobiaceae bacterium, assembly GCA_963807395.1. Taxonomy (GTDB): domain Bacteria; phylum Actinomycetota; class Acidimicrobiia; order Acidimicrobiales; family Palsa-688; genus Fen-671. The sequence goes on along the minus strand of CAWEBW010000016.1, from coordinate 301,400 downwards.
GAAATGTCGCCCCGATGCCCAGAGTGGCCACTGTCACCGTCGCCGGCAACATGTCCTGAGAGCGGATGCGGGTCAGCTGCTGTGCCACCACACCCTCGAGCTCGACCGCGGTTCAGCTCGTCGAGCAGTCCCTGCGTGACCACGAGGGTAGCAGTCCGCCGGCTGCGGCCGCAGACGGCGGCGTTGAGGCCCGGCTCGTCCCGTACCCTCACGTCCGGGTGGCTGATCCCGACCGTGGCGCACAGGGCGTCCACGAGGTTGAGCAGACGGGCGTGCCGCCTCGGGTCCGCTGGCGTGCCGCCCAGCGCCCGTCGGGCCAGTGGCTCGGCCGCCCACCACATGACGGCCGCCACCACGACCGTACCCACCACGAAGGCCACGATCCCGGCCGGCCAGCCAAGGCCCCACCAGAACAGGAGCCCGATAGCAATCCCGAGCGGCACTGAGGCCGCCGCCGACCAGGGCCACAGCCCGCTGACGGTTGGCCGCGGCCCGAGAACGGAGCGCGTCGGCGGGCACAGCGGAGATGATGTCATAAGCGTCTTCGTGGCTCCGCTTCAATTCTCTAGTCACCTACCCGGACCGTCCGTCGTCCAGTACGGCCCAACCGCTCGGTTGGAGGCTACCGGCTTGTTCAGCCCGCGCCTCAGCTGCTCCCGCGAGCCAGACGCCGATCAGCTCTGGTCGCCGCTCCCCGACGAGGCTGGCAGTTTACCCAGCTCCAGCAGGCTGGTGAGCTCGCGGCCGCGGCACCGGGCGGGCGAAGTGGTACCCCTGGCCCTGCGGGCAACCGAGCTCTTTCAGCATCTCCGCCTGTTCGGCCGTCTCGATGCCCTCGGCTACCACGTCCAGGCCATAGGTGTCGGCGATGGAAAGGATGGCCATGACGATCGACAGGTCGTGGGGGTCGGGCAGCTGCGAGGTGAAGGCCTGGTCGACCTTGATCGTGGTCGCCGGCAACTGCTTGAGGTAGGCGAGGGAGCTGTAACCGGTCCCGAAATCGTCGATGGCGATCCCGAACCCGGCTTCACGCAACTCGCCCAGCATCGAGGTACTAGTAGTCGCGTCCTCCATGACGGCAGACTCGGTGACCTCCAGCACGATCGAGCCAGGGTCTAATCCCGTCGTTCATCAACCCGCGCACGCTGTTCAACAAGGAAGTGCCGCGCAATTGCAGGGGCGAGACGTTGACCGCCACTTTGAACGCCGGCGACATCTTCGACCATTGCTTGACCTGGCTGGCCGCCTCCGCCAGCACGACATCGCCGATCTCGCCGACGAGGCCCAGTTCTTCGGCCAGGGGGACGAAGTCCTTGGCCGGCACGAGCCCCCGCAGCGGGTCCTGCCAACGGACCAGGGCTTCGGCCCCGACCAGGGACCCGGTATGCAAGTCGACGATCGGCTGGTAATGGGTCAGCAGCTGGTTGGCCTCCAGCGCCAGGCGCAACAACCGTGAACCTTCCGCCCTTTTTTCGAGGTCGGGCCGGGTCCGGGGGTCGTAGTGGCAGACGCTGCCCCTGGCCCGTCCCTTCGGCCTGGTACATGGCTGCATCGGCCTGGCTCAGCAGCTGGGCCACCGTCGACGACGGCCCACCGCTCACCACCCCGGCGCTGACGCTTACCCACAGTTGCCGGTCCGCCAGCACCACCGGCTCGGTGAAGGTCCTCATTATGTGGGAGACGACGACGTCGAGCTGAGCATCGTCGGTGATGTCCTCGACCAGGACGACGAACTCGTCGCCGCCCATCCGGGCCACCGTGTCGACCGAGCGGACAGACTGGCGCAAGCGCGACGCCACCGCCCGGAGCAGCTTGTCGCCAACGTCGTGGCCGGCGGTGTCGTTCACGGTCTTGAAATGGTCGAGGTCGAAGAACATGACGCCGATGTTCTGGCCTTCCCGCCGGCAACGTTCGAGGGCGTGAGCCATGCGGTCCTCCAGCAGGCTCCGGTTGGGCAACCCCGTCAGGTGGTCGTGCATCGCCTGGAAGGCCAGAGCCCGCTCGGACGCCTTTTGCTGGGTTATGTCCCGGACGACCTGGGACACGCCGGTCACATGGCCGGACCGGTCCCGGAGCGGGGCCAGGCTGACCGAAACCTCCACCCGGGAACCGTGCTTGCAGATCCGCACCGTCTCGACCCGGCGGATGACCTCGCCGTCCCATGCCCGCGCCAGCAGCGCGGCCGCCTCGATCTGCCGGTCCGGCGGGACCAATATCGATATCGAGGCGCCGAGCGCCTCTTTTTCCTCCCACCCGAACAGCTCTCCGGCGGCGTGGTTCCAGATCTCGATGACGTCGCCCGGCCCGACGCCGATGATGGCCTCGTCGCATTCCTCGGCGATCGAAGCCAACAAAGCCTGGCGCTGGACGGGTCCGTTCCGGGCTGGCTTGCCTTTGGCCACGACGACGTAGAGTTGGTCTCCGTTGTGCCCCGCCAGAGGCCGCGGTTGGAGCGAGATGCTGAACGGCCGCTTGCCCACACCGCGAACCCGCCACGACGCCGGCGCTGACCCGGCCCGTTCGGGTGGCCTGCCTCAACGCTTTGCGGGCCGCCGGGCGCTGCGGCTCGTCCACGAAGCGGACGAGGTCCTGGCCGATCAGCTCGGGCGCATCATGGCCGAACAGCGAGGCCAGGTCGTCGTTCACGAACACGACCTGGCCCGGCGCTGTCCAGCACCCCCAGGCCTAGGGGCATGCCCCCGCCGACGCCGCGACGTGCATATCTATGAAGTCACCTGTGAACCCACCGGGAGCTGGACGCGCTTGAATAACCGTGGCCAGTCTCTACCCGCCTCAGAAGTGCCCGGCAATCAGCCGCGCACTGAGAATGGCGAAGGATGGGAAAGGAGAGCAACAGAGTACCGTAACCGTACCGGCCGAGAGGCCCTAAATGGATAAAGGCACTGGCACAACAGGCATAAGGCGCACATACGAAGCAGGCCGCACAGTGGAGAAGAGAGCGAAGGCCTTGAGCTCTTCTGGCTCTTCACGGGGAAAATCGTACGTAGGTTGCTCGGGTTGGTCGTACACCCACTGGCGGGGCATCGTCTACGACGCCGCCCTGTCGCCCGAAGGACTGGTTCTCGGATTATGCCCGCCGGTTCCGGACCGTGGAGGTCAACAACACCTTTTACCGCTTGCCCGAGCCGGCCACGTTCAAAGCCTGGCGGGACCAGGCGCCCAGCCGGCTTTGTGTACGCCGCTCAAGGTCAACCAGTACGGCACGCACCGCCGCAGGCTGCGCGAGCCCGAGGCCTGGCTGCCCAACTATGTCGAGCGAGCAGTGTTATTAGGGCCGACCCTGGGGCCAAACCTGGTGCAATTGCCGCCGAGATGGAAGCGGGACCCCGAGCGGCTGGGAGAGTTCCTGGAAGTAGCCACGTCCGGGGCGCTTCGGGACCGGCCAACGCTGCGCTGGGCGGTCGAGTTCCGCGATCCCTCCTGGTTGCACGAGGACACCTATGAGGTGCTGCGCCGGTACAAGGCCGCGCTCTGCATCCACGACCTGCTCGCCGGACCATCCCGTGGCCGCTCACGACCGACTGGGCCTACTGCCGGTTTCCACGGGCCTGACGCCCTCCGCCACGAAGTACTCGGGCGACTACGGCCCGGAGCGGCTGGCCAAACCGGCTCGAACGCTGAGCGAATGGCAGGACGAGGGCTGCGACGTCTACGCCTATTTCAACAACGACGAGGGCGGCTCCGCCGTGCGGGATGCCACGTGGCTGCGCCAGCGGCTAGGGTCGTGACGATGCCTGTTTTGGCTGCCCTGTTGCCGAGCGCAGCTGCCCCATCGGACTGGGTTTACGGCACCGCGGCCAGCATCATCTTTGTGGCGGTTATCGCCATCCCCGCCGCTGTGCTCAATTCCCGGGACCACAAAAGGCGCCAGCGCGAGCGCTCGGCCAGCCAACAGTCAGGCTGAACTAACCGGGCGGCCGAGCCTCCTCAGGCGAGAGACGCGCCTTCAAGCCGGTCGTGTGGCTGTCGCCGTTGTCGCCGCTCTGGTGGCGCGCCGGTTCCGCAACGTCAAATAGAGCGCGGCCGACCAACCGACCAGCAGTAACAGCCAGTAACTCACGGCGCGGTAGACGAGGGTCCCGGCCGTCGCCAACGAGGCGGGGTCGTGGAAACCGGTCAGCACCTCCACCAGGCCTCCTTCTACCAGGCCGAGGCCCCCGGGCGTAATCGGCAGTTCCACCAGCACCTGGGCCGCGGCGTAGGAAATGACGATGCCCTTCCAGGGGACCGGCGCGCCCACGGTCAGCAGGGCCATTATCAGGACGATCGAGTCCAGTACCCAATTGAGCGCCGCCGCCCCGAAGCAGGCCAGCCACACTCGCTGCGGCGGGTTGAAGTTGTCCATCTGGCGCAGGGCAACCTGGGCCGAGCGGAGATGACGGCAGACCGAATCGGAGGCAGGACGCGCTCGGCGCCCCGGAGGAGCTTCCCGATCAAAGAACCCAGCAAGCGGTGCCCGTCGGAACAAGGCCGCCGCCACCAACGCACCCGCCAGCACGAAGGTCAGCACTGGCAACAATTCGACCCTGAGGCCGGGAGCAAAGGCGGCCCCGGCCACCGCTACTGCCGCCAGCGCCGCCGTCGCCAGCGCGCCGGCCGACAGCTGGGACCAGATGGCCAGCGTCGGGGTGGCGCCGAGCCACTGGTACTGGCGGAAGGTGTAGCCCTCGGCGAACAGGGTCCCGGCCGGGAGCGACAACGAAACGGCGTTGCTGGCCAATGTCACGGGCACCAGGTCCGCGCACCCCGACGGGGAGGCTCCCACCCGGAGGAGGCGTTGCTGCAACCAGGACAGCGCCACCATCGAACAGGCTTCGGCGGCGACGGCCACGAACAGCCAATGCCAATGCAAATGGTCAAAGGCGCCCGCCACCTCGCCCAGATGGCCCACCCTGCGCAGCAAGAAGGCAGCCGCGCCGCCCAGGACGATCACCTCGATGCTCCGGCGGAGCACCCAGGCCCGCGTCCACCGCCGAGCACGAGGTTTCCGGCCCGCCACCGGCGGGCCGGCAGGAGCCAATTCAGGGGCACCGTCGTCCCCTCGCCAAGGCGGGGTTGCAACCACACGCAGGCTAGTGTCGCCAGGGCCGCACGCAGGTGCATTACGCCGGGAACGGAGCCGCCCCAGGCGTATTCGAGGGGTCTTGATGACCGCCACCTTGCGACCTGGGGACCAGTACCGTAACGGAGCCTCCGTTTATGCTGCGCCTCGACGAGCCGCCGAAACTCCAGGGCCAAACTGATAAGTTCCTGAATAGGGAGGCCTTCCTACGGTTTCGGCACTCGAGGCAAGGGGGTACTGCGCGAGGATGCTGGAAGTCATGGGCCTCCGGTTCTTCCGCCCGGCAAGCAGTCGCTCAAGCCGAGCGCTCAAACGCCGAGCCAATAGCGTGGAACATCACCATTTCGAGCTTCCTCGCCTGCGCGAGCTTTTCCGGCACGCCACGCCGCAAATCCTCGAGGCCATCATCATCCCCCTCGGCCTCTTCTACGCCGGCCTACTGCTCTTAGGGCCAAGAGGTGCCATTTGCGTCGCTCTGGCCTGGAACTTCACCGCTCTTTTGCGGCGCGTTTGGCGCCGGGAGCGGCTGCCCGGGTGTGCTCCTGATTGGCACCGTCGGGCTCACAGCTCGTTCTGTGATTGCGCTGGCCAGTTCGAGCAGCCTGTTCGTCTATTTCCTGCAGCCGTCGCTGGGGACTGCGCTCCTGGGAGCGGCGTTCCTGTTGTCTGTGCCCCTCGGCTGCCCTCTGGCCGAGAAGTTGGCCCACGACTTCGTGCCGCTGCCGCCGTCGTTTTTCAAGCGGCCCAAGGTCCGCCAGCTCTTTGTCCGCATCAGCCTGCTATGGGCCGTGGTCAGCATGATCAATGCCGCCGGCACGCTGGCGTTGCTGATCAACGTGCCCATCGGGGCGTTCCTGGCGGCCAAGACCGGCTTCTCGTGGGCGCTCACTCTCGGGGCGATAGTCCTGTCGTCGTGGTGGTTCCGCCGCGGCCTCCGCCGCCACAGTGCGGAGCCGGTCCCTGTCCCGGCCGAGTGAGGCCGGCGCAGCCCGCTTCTTACTTGGACGATCGGTGTTCCCTGGTTGACCGGCTCGATGGGTCGTCCCACCACCAGGCCAGCCCCACCAGGCCGGGCCCGGTATGAGCCACCATTACTGGGCTGAACGAGCCCACGAAGGCGGTTTCCGGCTCGTAGCGTCGGCGCACCTCGGCCAGCAGGTCCTCTGCCACGGCGGGCTCCGCGGCGTGCATGGCAGCCACATGCAATGCCGCCCCTCTTGGGCGTTCCACATCTATCTCGCGTGCCCAAATGTCGATGATCCGACGCCGGGCCTGCCGGCTCCCGCGGGCGGGCCTGAGGGGCTTCACTTTTCCTTTTCGGAACTCGAAAACGGGGTTCAGCCCGAGCCAACGAGCGCCCCACGCCGCAGCCCCTGGCACCCGCCCGCCTCGGGCCAAGTAATCGAGGGACGGCAACGTAGCCAGCAGCCTGACCCGAGCGACCGCGTGGCGCGCCCGCTCGACGACCGCGTCAAGCGGAAGACCGTCGTGGGCGGCCCTGGACGCGGCCAACACCACCAGCCCTTCCGCCCCCGCGGCGGTCTCGGTGTCGACCACGGCCGTCTTTTCTCCCTCGAGCAAATCGGTGGCCAGGCGGGCCGACTGGTAGACGCTGCTCATCTCGTGCGCCAGCGTCAAAATGACGACGCCATCGCCCTCGTCCGCCTGGCGGGCTGCGTCGGCCAACTCGCCGGGGGCCGGGCCTGATGTGCTGAGGCCCTCCCCGACCCGGCTCAGTACTTCCGCCAGACCGAGCTCGCCGTCGCGGTACTGCTGCTCGCCAATGGCGACCCACATCGGCACGACCGTTATCCCGTTGGCCTGCGCCAGTTCGGCCGGGAGGGAGGCGGCGCTGTCGGTCACGACACCGACGCTCAGCTTGCCGCCTCCGGGACATCGGCACTCGGCTTGCCCCGCGTGTCGCGGTCGAACACCAGACGGTATAGGTAAACCGAGGGAACCGGCTGGCCGGGCGGTGAGTTACCCAACAGCCGCTTAGCGACAATGGGCACGAGCACGGCCAGGGCAGCCGCACCCCCCCGGCGGCCGTGGGCACAAGCAGCGACCGGGACCAGCAGGAGGTCGGCGATGAACGAACCGAGAGCGGTCTCGCCGGCCAGCTTGCCGAGGGCCAAGCCGGCCAGCAGGAGGCCGGCGCCCGCAGGCGCCGTGACCAGCAAGGCTCCGATGGCCGGAGAGATACCCCGTCCGCCCGCGCCGCCGAGGAACGGCGACCAATTGTGGCCAGCCACCGCAGCCGCACCCGCCAGCGCCTGGATGACAGGGTGGTCGCGGCCGGCCAGCACCGGGCCGATAGCTCCCTTGGCCAGTTCGAACAAGCCCACCACGACCAGCGGCCCGGCGCCCGCCACTTCGTACAGGCTGCTACCAGAGACGGTGCCACTGCCGACGGCGCGGAGGTCCGTTCCCGCTCGCCGTTTAGCGGCCATGTTGGCGAAGGGGATGGCACCTGCCGTGAAGCCGACGCCCATCGGGGCCACGATTAATGGAGCTTTCACGCAGTCCTTTCCCTCGCTCATTTCAGCGAGCCGATCGCAGCCCAAGGGTACCTGTAACCACCAAAACGGGCCACGTGTACCGTACCCTGGTGGTGGAGCGGATGACCGACGTAAGGAGCACAGATGGAGACGTTGCTCATCGTCTTGGTGATCAGTTGCGCTCTGGCCTTCGTGGTGCAGGTAGGGCGTGGGATATGGGCTCGTACGCGCACGGTGGTGCGTCACCAGCAAGCCCTGGACACACTGGCAGGCATAACGCAGCGCCCGGACTCGCCGGAAGAGGGCTCGGCCGGACTTTCTGAGCACCAGGCTCATGTCAGGTTGATCGGCCCCGGTGGCCAGGTATCGCCAGCAGAGCCGGCGGTGCTGCCGCCGCCCCGGGCCCTCCCTGGCACCGCCTCCCCGTTCCGGCGCCCCTCCCGTACGTCGCCTCCGGCAACTGGCTTTGGGGCGCCTGATCCCAGAACGGCTGGGTTTGAGCCAGTTGGCTATGAGCCGGCCGGCTTTGAAGCGCCGGGCTTTGAAACGGTCAGCGCGGCGCCCTCGACCGCCAGCCCCGAAGTGACTCGGCCGACGCCCGTCAGCGCACCCCTACCACCGGCAGGCCAGTCCCCGGTGGCCCAGCCTCAAATCCGCGAGCCCGCCCCCGAGACCATGCCCGCCTATGAGACTAGGCCCGCCTATGAGACCAGGCCCGCCAATGAGACCATGCCCGCCAATGAGACCATGCCCGCCTATGAACCCAGGCCCGCCAATGAGACCATGCCCGGCCTGCCTCCGCCACCAGCTCAACCAGGCGCCCGGGCGGCCGAGGGCGATCTGTTCGTCGAACCCCCCACGGTCCCGGTACCTATCGTCCAACCGCAAGTCTTTTATTTCGACGACCTGTCCGGGCGGTCGGAGGCACCGGACGAGTCGTCCGGAAAGCACCGCCGCCTGAGCCGCCGGCGGCGGCACAGCGACGTAACCGCGGAGCACTTGCTCCCCGTTCCCCCTCCTCCCCCCGTCCTTGCTACCTCGGAAGACCCTGCCTCCGGGCATAGAGCAGGCCGGCATGCGGCCCGGGGACGCAAGTCCGCGGAGCAAGGTGGGGACGGGAGCGGGGGGCGCAAGTCCGTCCTCGGGGTGGTGCTGGCGACGGCGGCCATATGCGTAGCGGTGGTGGCTATCGGGGTGACAATAGTAGGGTTGCCTGGTCACAGCTCACCGGGAGGACAAGCGGCTGGCAGAGCCACGACGTCGAGCACCCCGCGTGCCCGCAGCACGACCACTGTGCCGGCGAAACCGACGACTACCAGCACACCCCCCAAACCGGCCGTACTCGTTTCCACCCAGAACGGCACCGCCACCTACGAACTGCGTTCGGCCTCGGCTTCCATTGTCGTCACTGCCAGTGGCCCATGCTGGTACGAAGTCCGGGCCAACAGCCCGCTCGGGCAGATCATCAACGAGGGGACATTGACAGCCGGGACCCGCTTCTCCGTCACCGGGCCGGCGTGGATCCGGCTAGGCAACCCGCCGGCCGTGGCCGTCAAAGTGGACGGGACGCCGATGATGGTGCCGGACGCCGGAGCCGGCCTACCCCTCAACTTGCAGTTCACGTTGGGCTAATCGCGTCCCACGTGGGCACGAGGGACCTGGCCGCCCGGGCCTCGTCCGCCCGCCCGATGGGCGTGCTGGTGGGCGCGCTGGCCAGGACCTCCTGGTCCTCGCCCGCCACCTCTATCAGCGCCGCGGCCAAGGCTGCTACGGTTTCGGGGCTCTCGGTCTCGGTGGGCTCGATCATGAGCGCTTCGGGCACAACCAGCGGGAAGTAAACGGTGGGCGCGTGGAACCCCTTTTCCAGCAACCGTTTCCCCACGTCCAGAGCTCGCAGTTCGTGGTTGGCGGCGGGCGCTCCTTTGGTCGAGACCACGACCTCGTGCATCACCTGACGGTCGTAGGGCACGGTGTAGGTGCCGCGCAGCTGGGCGAGCAGCCAGTTGGCGTTCAACACGGCTGCCTGCGACACCCGCTTCAGCCCATCGGAACCGTTGGAGATTATGTAAGCCCAGGCCCGGGCGAGGGCCAGGGCGTTGCCGTGCCAGCCGTGGACCCTGCCGATCGTGCGCTCGGGCATGACCCAGGAGTAGCTCCCGTCGTCGAGCCGCGTTGGGACCGGTCCGGGCAGCAGCGGGGCCAGCTGGCGCGAGACGGCCACTGGCCCGGCCCCCGGGCCTCCGCCGCCGTGAGGGACGGCAAAGGTCTTGTGCAGGTTCATATGGACGATGTCGAACCCCATGTCACCCGGCCTGGTGACACCGAGGATGGCATTGAGATTGGCGCCGTCGTAGTAAAGGAGGCCACCGGCATCGTGGACCGCCTCAGCCAGCTCGGCAATGTCCTCCTCGAACAGGCCGAGGGTGTTGGGGTTGGTCAGCATGATCCCGGCGACGTCGTCGTCCAGGTGCCGGCGAAGCTCCTCCGTGCTGACGAGGCCGCGGGCATCTGAAGGGATGCTGACCGTGCGAAAACCGGCCAAGCTGACCGATGCGGGGTTGGTCCCGTGGGCTGAGTCCGGGATCAGGATCTTGCTCGGCGTCCGCCCCCGCTCCCGGTGCCACGCCCGCATAAGGAGCAGGCCGGTCAGCTCGCCTGCGGCTCCGGCCGGTGGTTGCAGCGTCGCGCCGTACATCCCGGTCACGCGGCAAAGGGCATCGGTCAGCTGCCACAACAGTTCCAGCCATCCCTGGGCGTAGGCCGGGGGCGTGGCGGGGTGGACCAGACCAAGCCCGGGCAGGGCGGCGGCTTCGTCGCAGACCTTGGGGTTGTACTTCATCGTGCAGGACCCGAGCGGGTACGAACCTAGGTCGACCGAATACTGTCTATGGCTCAACCGGGTCATATGCCCGACCAGATCCCGCTCGGACACCTCGGCCAGGGCCGGCGGCTCGGGGCGGAGCTCGTCGGCGAGGACCAGTTCTTCTGCTCGCCAATCGGGGATGCCCGTGGTGCGGAACGAGGCGGCCCGCCGGCCCGGGACGGAAAAGTCGAAGATAGTCGGCTCTTCCTCGTGCCCGAGCAGGGGAGACGATGCGGCCCTGCCGCCCGGGGCGGGCGCCCGTACTGGGTTGGCCGCTACTGGGTTGGCCGCTACCGGGTTGGCCGCTACTGGGTTGGCCGCTACTGGGCTTGGTCCGCTACTGGGGTGGCCGGCGCCGGAGTGGAAGGGACGCTCATGACACCACCTTTTCCATCGCAGCCACGTAGGCGTCGATCTCGGACCGGGTGCGTTTTTCGGTCACGGCGACGAGGAGGCCGCTCTGTCCTCCCGTCTCGACGGGTATGCCCGCCAAGAAACCCTCTTCAGCCATGCGGTCGACCACGGTTTCCGGCGACAGCGGGAGCCTGACGGCGAACTCATAGAGCGACAGGCGCGTCGGCTAATGGCTCGACGCCTGGTACGGCCAGAAGTGCCTCCCTGGCGTAACGAGCGCCGCGAGCGCAGCGCAGGGCCAGTTCGCGGAGCCCTTGAGTACCGAGCCATGCCAACTGGACCATGGCAGCCACGGCCACCAGGGTCTCGTTGGTGCAGATGTTGGAGGCAGCCCGCTCGCGGCGGATGTCCTGCTCTCTGGCCCGCAAGGTGGTGACGTAGGCAGTCCGGCCCGAACCGTCTGTTGTCCGGCCCACAAGTCGCCCAGGCAGGCGCCGTACGTGTTCGGCGGCCACGGCGAACATGCCGAGATAGGGGCCACCGAAACGCCAGCGGCGTCCCCATCGGTTGGCCCTCGGCCACGGCCACGTCTGCGCCCTGTTCCCCCGGGGTCCGCAACAGCCCGGCCGCCACTGGTTCGAACACGGCGACGAGGAGCGCTCCCGCCTTGACCGCGGCCTCCCTGGCCCGGGACAGGGGGTCGATACAACCGAAATAGTTCGGGTTGGCGGCGACCAGAGCCGCCGGCTCCGCGGGCCGGGCATCGTCAACGCCGGCGCCATCACCGGCCATGGCGGCCCATGCGGTCCGGCCCTCGACGAGGGGCACGTCCACAATTTCGACGCCCTTCCCCGCGGTCAGGGTGGCCAACGCTTGGCGCCAGCGTGGGTTTATCCCGGCGCTCACCCATACGGTTTCGGCGACCGGTAGCCGCTACGGCCAGGTTGACCGCCTCCACCGTCGCCGTGGCGCCGTCGTAAACCGAGGCGTTCGCTACAGGGAGCCCGGCCAGGCGGGAGACGAGTGTCTGGTACTCGAACAGGGCCTGCAGGACGCCCTGAGCCACCTCCGGCTGGTACGGGGTATACGACGTTACGAACTCGGACCGGCCGGCCAAGGCCCGTGTCACCGCCGGGATATCATGGTCATAAGCCCCCCCACCGGCAAAACAGACAAGGTCGGTAGCGGCGCGGTTCTCGCTGGCCAGGCGGCCCATCTCCTGGGCGACGTCGGGCTCGGACAGCCCCGGGGGCGAAGTCGAGGCCACCGGCCAGGCGCAGCGCGGTAGGGACGCAGGCGAAGAGCTCGTCCGCGCTCGAAAGCCCTAGATCGCCCAGCATGCGGGCGAAATCTTCGTCGGTATGAGGTACGTAGCTGGTCATTGACTTTCGGTTGAAGTCGGTCCCGTCGGAGGCCTATACCAACCTAGAGGCGCGACCGGGGCCTCTTTTGATAAGGGGCAGGCGATTCATATACGCGGGCAGCTCCCTCCCTCTGGCCTCGACCTCTACCACCGCTTCCTCGGGCACGTCCGGGCGGCACGAACCCCATACCTATGCCGCGCCCCGAACACGGGCGAGAAGTTGCCGCTGGTCAGTTCGCCTACGACCTCCCCTCGGGCCATCAGGCTGTACCCGGCCCGTAAGGGGCTGGCGTCCTTCGCCCACAATGCCTCGCAGGAGGCGCTGCACGCCCTTGGCCCGCTGCTCGAGCAGCGCATCGCGGCCCGTAAAACCACCGGGCTTGTCCCACGCCACCACCCAGGAGAGGCCCGCTTCGAGCGGTGTAATGCCCGGACCGAGCTCATGCCCATGAAGCGGGAGGCCAGCCTCGAAGGCGGAGGGTATCGCGGCGCACCGAGGCCGGCCGGCGTCGCCCCTGCCGTAACGATGGCCTCCCATAGCTCTGTCGCTCTATCGGCCGGTACGGCGCACTCGACGCCATCCTCGCCCGTGTACCCCGTCCCGCCGACAGCTACGGGGGCACCCCGCCAGTCGTGCGTCTCGACCCGGAAGTGGCCTACGGCCGCCGCCGCCGGGAAGGTCGCAGCCAGGATCGCCCTGCGCTCGGGGCCCTTGCACCGCCAGGACGGCCCTGTCCGCGGTTACGTCCTCGCCTCCGATGGCCGCCCGCACCCTGGAGGTGTTGGACGCGTTGGGCATGACATCGAAGACCTCTTCGGCCGTCCACCAGACGATGAGGTCGTCGAGGACGGAGCCTCGCTCATCCAGCAAATGGCTGTACTGGCGCCTGCCCGGGCGTGATCTTGGCCAGGTCGTTGGTAAGGGCGTGTTGGAGGACAGCTTCGGAACCGGCGCCGACGAGGCGGACAGTCCCGAGATGGCTCACGTCGAAGATGGCCGCATGCCGGCGGCAGGCCATATGTTCAGCCAGCGTGCCCTGCTGGAACTCGAGCGGCATTTCCCAGCCGCCGAAGCGGGACCATCCGCGCCTGGTTCGCCCGGTGCCAAGCGTCGAGTGGGCTGTGGCGCAGCACGGGCGCAGATCCTCCTGTCGCCTCGCTGCTTCGGGTCTCACCCTGACTTGGCCTGGTCGGCCCCGTACTCATCGCCCCAGGATACCCAGCGCCGCCAACCCGGCCCCCCAGGCGCCGTTTTGTGCCCAAGCGGCGGCCGTCGGCGGCCCCAAAGGGTTAGTGAGCGGCCTCGATCTTTTGGTCGGAGGTCCCTCCGACCGAGCCGTTGGTGCCGGCGGCGCGGGCCGTGGCACCCGGCCGGGTGCCCGTCCGCCCGGGCCTCCCGCAGCTCGGTGATAGCGGCATCGACCTCAGAGACGATCCGCTCCATGCCAAGCACGATGCTGAGCACCCCTTGGCCCCCACGGAGCATGTCGAACAGCTCCTCGCCGGAGTGGGCCAAGACGCTGCGATCGTCTGCGATGACCAGGCTGGCGCTGGCCACTCCGGCGCCTGAAGCGCGGAGACATTCGATCGCCTTACGTGTGTGCCTGAGGGAGACCCCCGCATCCAGCAACTGCTTGATGACTTTCAGTTGCAGCAAGTCGGTGTAGGAATAAACCCTCTGCGTCCCGCTGCCGCGGGCGTCACTTATCGAGGGCCTTAGCAGGTCGGTGCGCGCCCAGTAGTCCAGCTGCCGGTAGGTGATCCCGACGATGTGGCATACCTGGGGGCCTCTGAAACCTTCCTCAGGGCCGTCCCTCGCCGGCGCCGCCGCATGCGTGCTCTCACGCGCTTCCATCTCCACCCTCCCTGGGGACCCGTAACAAAAAAGTAGTTACATCAGTGTGGCCCACCTGGGCCACGACCGCAAGCACAAGCTCGGGCTAGTTTCGCGCCGGGGACTTTGGCCCGGCACCTCCGCGCAAACGGCCCATAACCCACAACGGCCAACTGGAGCAGCGCACCGTGCGAACACCACCCAGGGTGTTGATTAGCACTGAAACAGGGGTGCCGTCTCTGCTCATTTGTCGAAATCCTCGGGGCGGACGCCCTCGATGAACTCGTGGAACTGAGCCACGAGTTCTTCGCCATCAGCCGAGTCCTCGAGCTCGTCACGCTGGGCAATAACGATCCCTTCCGCATCGAGCAAGGCTTCCTCGGCGTATATGGTGGCGCCGGCCCGGATGGCCAGCGCAATAGCGTCCGAAGGCCTCGCGGACACGACGTAGTTGTTGCTCGGCCGCCGCAGCCGCAGTTCAGCAAAGAACGTCTGGTCCTTGAGCTCCGTGATCACGACATAGTCCAACACGACACCAAGCTCCGTCAACACGTCCCGCATCAGGTCGTGCGTCATCGGCCTCTTCGTGACGACCCCTTGAAGGGCGGCAGCTATCGCTTCCGCCTCAGGACGCCCGATATATATCGGAAGGGTGCGATCGCCCGAGGCCTCTTGCAGTAACAGGATCGGCGTGTTGGTCGGAAGCTCGACTCGGACGGCGGAGAGGTGCATCTCGACCATGACTGAACGTTACAACGACTGACGGTTCACCCGGCAGGCGCCCTGCGGCCTCAGCAGCTGAAAAGCCCGCCCGCCCCTAAAAGTGTGGCCCCAGGCTCAGTGCAGGTCAGCCAAAGCCGAACGCAAGAGAGCGGCCCGAAGCTCGCCACCAAGGTTCGACAGCTCTTCGACTGCTTCGGCCGCAGACTGACGGGCCTCCGGGTTGCGTTGCCGGATGAGCGGCATGATGACCTGTTCGATCAATCCCGCCTCCCTGTCGGCGGCACCTTTGTAGCCGCGGAAATGCCGAGCCTCGACGCCATGACGGGCAAACGCCGAGGCCAAACGGGCGACGACAGCCGCTTCGCGGCTGTAGTAACGCGAACCTCCGATGACCTTGGGAGTGATGAGGGCGAACCCTTCGAGCTCTCGCACGGCCGCTTCGATCTCAACACCGGTCTCCTCCAGGAGCTCTTCGAGGGTGAGCTCGTGCTCCCACTGTCGGCCACCGCCTCTCCAACTTCGCTGGCGCGCTCCGCCCGCTCCGCTCCGGCCGCCGCCCGCCCGGTGGGATCCCTGCGGCCTCTCCGCCCGGCTCCCTATGGCCGTCGGGCTCGGCGGGCTCGCGGCGTTCCGTGCATCGCCGGCATTGCGGGCCACGGCGCTGATTGTCTGACCGTCGCTGGCCTGCCTGGCCCCGGTCTGCACCCCGCTGCGGGTCGTCGCTCGTTCACCGGCCGGGCTCCTTCGGTGCAAAGCCGGGCCGGTCGGCGGGCTCGGCCGGCTCCCCGTAGCGGTTGTAGGGCGGGCCGGCATCGAAAAGCTGCGGTCCCTGCTCGCTGAAACGGTGGTCAGCGCTCTCCCCTAAACCGCCGCTCTCCGGCTAAACCGCGCACTCGTCCGCTAGACCGGCCTCTCCCCTAAACCGTCACTCTTCCTCAACCACTTCGCACTAGTGGCCCCGGTAAAGGCGCGGCTGAAGTGCCCGCCCTGACCTCGCCGGCCCGGCCCCACGGCCCTCTAGCTCCCTCCTCCGCAGTTCCACCTCCCGGCCACCCCCAAGCTCGTCTTCGGTCTCCTCGTCCGCGGGATCTGGCTGGTTGTCCAGCCGTCCCTTGATCACTTTCAGTGGCAAAAAGCGTCCCTCTGCTGGCGTAAAACCCAGCGCAGCCGCTCGATATCCGAGTCGTAAAACTTCCGGTAACCCGACGGCGTCCGCTCCGGGTCGACCAGCCCCTGGCTTTCGAGGAAACGGATTTTCGAGATCGTCACATCCGGGAACTCGTCGTGGAGCAGCGACAAGGACCTCCCCAATGGAAAGGTGCGATCGCCTGACCATGGCCGCGTCCCCCAGTGCCTTTGCCGTCAGGCCTTGCCGGCCGCGGTGCCGACGTTTGCAGGGGCTTCGGGAACGACCTGAGAGAGGCGCCAGCCGATCGCTGTTGTCATCACTCCAAAAGCCGTGCTAGCGGGCACCTTTTCGAACCTACTGGAGCGATCAGGTGCCGCGTCCTCCTCACTTTGTCCCCGAAACATCTATAGGCCTTGGGTTTGCGAGAGGAAGAGCAGGCGGAACTTGCCCACCTGGAGCTCGTCCCCGCTCGAAAGAGGCGCGGTGTCGATCCGTTCACGGTTGAGGTAGGTCCCGTTGAGCGAACCCACGTCATGGGCCCAAAATTTGCCGCCGTCGTGCCGGACTTCGGCGTGGCGGCGAGACACGGTGATATCGTCGAGGAACACGTCGCTTTCTGGATGGCGGCCGATGGTTACGACTGCACCTTCTTCCGGCGCCAGCACGTACCGGGACCCCGAGTTGGGCCCACGTGTCACCACGAGGACGGCGCCTCTGGAAGGTACGCCATACAGGAGGTCGCCCGGATCGAGCAAGAACGGCTCGGAGGCACCCTCGCCTGGCAGCAGCACAACGGCAGGCGTCGCCGTCGTGGTCGGTTGCGCTTCGTCCTCCGCCGGGCTCGATCGCTCCAAGGGCGCTCCACAAGAGGAACAAAAATTGGCGTCATTCGGGTTGCGGTGGCCGCAGCGGTTGCAGTACAAGACGTCAAGCCTCGAGGAGCTTCCGGTAATCGTCAGGGGCGAGCAGGCCCTCGAAGGCCCCGGCCGAGGACGGTTCGATCAGGCAAATCCAGCCTTCTCCGTAAGGGTCCTCGTTAACGCGCTCCGGCGCGTCGACCAGCTCGCTGTTCACCTCTACCACCGTGCCGTCGAGCGGGGCATAGACATCGGATACAGACTTCGTGGATTCTAACTCGCACATTGCCTGACCGACCACTGTCGTCGTGCCCGGCCCAGGCAACTGGACGTACACGATGTCGCCCAACGCGTCCTGGGCGTAATCGGTGATGCCGATGCGGACGTGCTCGCCCTCCAAGCGCGCCCACTCGTGGTCAGCCGTGTACCGGAGGTCTTCTGGAACGTTCACGCTGGAGACCATACTGTGCGTTGGCCCCTGCCCGGAACCCCTCGCGAGAGATCCTGGCTGCAGCTTTCCCGCGGCCCCTCGGGCCAGAGCACATTGGCGATCGAGCCCCATCAACCCCGTAACACATTGCGTACCTCCCGGGCGTAATCCTGCGCCCTCTGCAAGGCCCCGGCTTCGGTCGGAGCCTCGGCCCAGATGTGCGTGAGCGCCTCATCCAGGTCGGGCACGACCAGGCACCACCCGTCGTCGTGCAGGATTTTCACCCCGTCGACCAGCACCGTCTGGCACTCCTTGGCGAGGTCCATCACCGCCCGCATGACGAGGCCCTTCTCTTCCCATGGGGTGACGACCGCCTCGTGGGCACTGAAAATCTGCTGCAACCCGGCTACTACCTCCGAGAGGCTCGCACCCGTAGTGGCCAAGAGAGCAAAGATATGCACAAGAGCGGCCACTGCGTCGTAAGCCGGAACGAACCGCGGGAAGATGTACCCCCCGTCTGGCCCGGCCGCGAACTCGACGCCCGGACGGGAGGCGACCTCCATGAGGTGGGACGGCGCCAGCTTGGTCCAGATAACCTCTGCCCCTGCTCGCCGGCACATGTCTTCGGCCGGAGTGGGGGCCAAGACAGGCAACGCAACGCTTATTTTTCCCGCTTCGGGCCCCATCCCCAAGCTCCTCCCAGAGGCGGGGACCCCAGCCCCGCCCTGGGCCGTTTCGCTTATTTTTCCCTCCTGGGCCCCATCCCCAAGCTCCTCCCAGAGGCGGGGACCCCAACCCCGCCCTGGGCCGTTTCGCTTATTTTTCCCTCCTGGGCCCCATCCCCAAGCTCCTCCCACGAGCGGTGCCTGTACCGAGGACCAGCGACAGGAGGGCGAGCAACCCTTCGCTATCCGAGAGCACCCGGCCGTTGCCGTCGACCAACGTCAGCCGTTCGCCGTCCGGCGCCAGGACGGCCCCGAAATGGGCACCGGCGGCCTTCACAAGCGCTGAGACGCCCCTGGCGTGCTCCCAACGGTCGAAGGTCAACGACTGTCGGGCGGCGGCGTAGGGGTTGGC
This sequence comes from uncultured Acidimicrobiaceae bacterium, assembly GCA_963807395.1. Taxonomy (GTDB): domain Bacteria; phylum Actinomycetota; class Acidimicrobiia; order Acidimicrobiales; family Palsa-688; genus Fen-671. The sequence continues at coordinate 283,189 of CAWEBW010000016.1, read as the reverse complement.
TGAAAGGACGTCGGCCCCCAACTTGCCGAGCACTGCCGGCATCACAAACGACGCCGCGCCGTAAGCATAATCCAGCACCACTTTGAACCGGGCGGCTCTTATGGCGTCCACGTCTACCTGGGCCAGGATGGCCTCCGCGTAGAGGTCGGGCACTCGCATCGGGAAGGAAATGTCGCCCGTTTCGGACCCGAGAGACCGGCGGAAGTCCTCCCGGTAATAAATGCGCTCGATTTTCCTCTGCGACGCCTCGGGTATATCGGTGCCGGCGCCGTCGAAAAAACCGATCCTCACCGACTGCGCGTCGTCAGGGCGGAGCCGCACCGTTATGCCACCGGCGCTGTGGCCAGACCGGGCCGCGAACCGGGTCACCGGCGCCGTCGCCACTTCCAGGTCGGCCACGTCGACCCCGGACGCATTAAGCCCCGCTACCATGGACTGCTTCAACATTCTCGCCGCTCGGCTGGTGTCGCGGGAAACGGTCACCGTCGCGCCGCGTGGCACTGTTGTGGCGTAGGCCATGGCCAGGCGCACCGCCAATTCCGGAGAAATGTCCACATTAGCGAGGCCGGAGACGCCCGTGCGCCCGAAGAGGTGCCTGGCGCCCCGGGACTCCCAGACGATCGACGAGTTCACGATCGCTCCGTGCTCGACGGTTTTGAAGGGGTAAATCTTGACCCCCGGGTGCACGACGGCGTGCTCGCCGATGAAGCATTCGTCGCCGATGACGGCGCCCTCTTCGACCCGCGCGCCGCGGCGGAGGTCGCTGCGGCGCCCGATCGTGCACCCCCGGAGGCGAACGCCGGCGCCCAGGTGGGCGTTGTCGTGGACGACCGCACGTTCTACGTAGGCGTCGGCACCGACACGCACGTTCCGGCCGAGCACTGTGTACTCACCCAACGTCGCCCCGCTTTCGACGTTGCAATAGTCGCCGATTATGGCCGGGCCCTTAATTTCTGCTTTCGGGTCCACTTCTGCCCCTTCGCCCAGCCAAATGCCCTTGCCCAAGGCGAAACCCTGCAGCTCGACCTCGACCCGGCCGTCGAGGATGTCCTGGTGGGCACGGGCATAAGCTTCCAACGTGCCGATGTCCTCCCAATAGCCGTCGGTGACATAGCCGTACAGCAAATGGCCCTCGGCCGCCAGCCGGGGAAAGACGTCAGAGGCGAAATCTACCTGTCCCGGCCCGACAAAGTCGAATATCTCAGGCTCGAAAACGTAGATCCCGGCATTTATGGTGTCCGAAAAAACCTGGCCCCACGATGGTTTCTCGAGAAAACGTTCTACCGTACCATCTTGTCGGGTTATCACGATCCCGAACTCCAGAGGGTTCGTGACGGAGCGCAACGCCATAGTGGCGACGCCCTTCTTCTCCTTGTGGAAATTGACAACGGCGCTCAGGTCTATATCGGTCAGCACGTCGCCGGAAACAACGATAAACGGCTCGTCCAACTCTTGCATGGCGTTGCGGACCGAACCGGCCGTACCGAGCGGGAATTCCTCATTGGCGTACACAATACGGACGCCGAACTCCGCCCCGTTGCCGAAGTAATTCTGGATGCCGTCGGCCTGGAACCCGACGGTGACCACGATGTCCTCGAAGCCGTGGCGCTTCAGTAGGCCGACCACGTGCTCCATAAGCGCCCGGTTCGCCACCGGGATCATCGGCTTTGGTTGGTTATAGGTGAGGGGACGAAGCCGGGTGCCCTCTCCCCCGGCCATGATGACCGCTTTCATGGTCTAACCGTGGTGAGAGGTGCTCACAAGGTCGCGCCGCTCACGGCTCTCAACGAGAGCCGCACGCGCCCGGGGCAGGTACCCGATAGCTGCGTACCACCCGAGGGCGAGGCCCCAGGCCGCCGCCACCCACGCCGCCCATTCGGCTGCCGTATGCCAACGGAACGGAGCGTGGCCGGCTATGAACAGCGGCAAGGCCACCATCATGCCGAAGGTGCCGGCCTTGCCCGCCCAGCTCACGTCGACCCGCGTGGCGCCCGCCAGCAAAAGCGCGCCGGCACCTGCCAAAACCAGCGCCTCCCTGGCCAAGACGACTGCTACCAGCCATACCGGGACCACGCCTACGACGACAGCCGTTATCACCGCGGTGAGGACCAGCACCCTGTCGACAAGCGGGTCGGCGATCTTCCCGAGCGTGCTCACCTGGTGGAAATGCCTGGCTATATATCCGTCCAGTCCGTCCGTTATACCCAGCCCAGCCAGGAGGCAAGCCGCTGCCAGCCGGCCGCGGCCGTCGGGCTCCGCCATCAGGACCACGAACACCGGGAGGCAGGCCAACCGGATGGCGGTTAGGGCGTTCGGGACGGTAAGGACCCGGTCCTCCCCCGTACGACGAGACATAGGCATCCCTACCGAGCATAAGACGGTTCAACGCCCACCGTGGCCCCGAGCGATGATCAGCCGGTGGTCAGCCACCGCCAAGTTGGACCGCTTTCACCAGCAGGAGGACCACGGCGATCACTAGGTAGCCCCTCAGGGCCCACATGGCCACTGTGCGCCCCCGTGACCACTCGGGCCGGTCGAGAAGAGCGAGGGGCGGCATCCGCCAACTGTCTCTGTGGGCTCGGCTCATCGGCGCCTGTGGGGGTCGGCTTCGGACGCGCAGTACGTAGAGGATCCCGCCTGCCGCTAACACGACGAGCAGGACGCCACCCATGACGAGGCTCAACGTCGTGACGTTTATGTTGGGGAAGACCGTGGTCGCCACCAGGATCAACGACATCACCAGCAACACCGAGATGATAAAGGTGGCCAGGGCATTGAGCCATGGCCGGTTGACCCACGGGCCGAGCACCTCCCGGTCGTTGCAGAGCAGCAGGAGGAAGACGGAGGCCGACGGGAGGAGGACTCCCGCTAAAGCCTGCACAGCCACGGTTATCACGCCGAGTGGCGCCCCCGGGATGAGGACGATGGCGGCGGCCAGAGCCACCAGTGCGGCAAAGCTAAGGTAAAACGGTTTTGCTTGGAAGAAGCTACGGTGGAGCGAATGGCGCGCCCCGAAGAAGTCGCCAACGGCGTAGGACGTCCCGAGGGTAACGGCGGCAGCTCCGATTATCGAGGCGTTCAGCAATACGACCGAATAGAGGGCGCCCGCGGCGTGGCCGAGTTTGGCATCGAGGGCGGACGCCGTCGCCCCCGCGTCCGTGAACCGGCCGTAGTACCGAGTCCCGAAGAACGCGAACGCGCAGGTGACGACGATCAGGATGGCGCCGATGACGGTTACGAACGAGCCGGTCACGGTGTCGGCCCGCTCGTAGTTGATCCAGCGAGGGGTGATCCGCTTGTCCACGATGTTGGACTGCTGAAAGAACAGCTGCCACGGCGCCACCGTCGTCCCGACAATGGCGATGATCAGCAGGACAGAGGTGGAATTGGCCCCGCCTGCGATACCTGGCACGAACAGGCCATGAAAGATGGGGCCGGCCCGGGGGTGGCTGAAGATGACGAGCGGTATGACTAGGAAATTGCCGGCCACGAAGAGGAGCATGAACCGTTCCCATCGCCTGAAGCTGCCGGTCGCAGTCATTGCCACCAGGGCAAATGCGGCTACTGGGACCGAGATGTACTCGCTTACCCCGAAGTAACCAAGAGACAAGGCGACGCCGATGAACTCGGTCACGATCGTAAGGAAGTCCAGGATGAACAGGTCCCCTACGGAAAAACTGGCCCAGAAGCGGCCAAACCGTTCCTTGATGAGCCGGCCGTGGCCCACGCCGGTCACGGCTCCGAGCCTGACCACCATCTCCTGGTTCACGATTAGCACGGGGATCAGGAGAGGGAGCACCCACAACAAGCTGTTGCCGTAATTTTGGCCCGCCTGGGAGTACGTAGACACACCACCGGCGTCATTGTCGCCGACCATCACGATGATCCCCGGCCCAGGATGGCGGCAAAAGTCAGCAGCCGCGCCCGCCAAGTCCGCCGGGCGCCGACGTCTTGAACCCGAATGGTGCCGAAAGCACCTTCGATATCGCCTAGATGAGCTTCGTCGAGGACAGCGGTACCGCTCGTTACGGGCTGGGGTTCATCACCCGGCATCTCGTTGGCCACGGCCAAGCGACCTCCCGGCTCGTAGGGACGATACGTGCCCCAGCGGGCATTTTCGCCAACCCCGGCTGTCGGAGGCTAGGCCAACCAGTCCTTACCTCGTCCTGTCCGTGGCAGCGGTCGCGCCCGCGGTCTATACGGCGATCCTGTTCCGGCGCTCAGTTCTGCTCCTCGTTCCATGTCTCGCAGTCGCTGTTCGTTGCGCTGCTGGGCCGGAGGGCCCCGGAGAACGTCCCGCCAACGAAACGAGGTACGCGACTACCTGACGACCTCACTCTAGCATCAGGGCGGCAAGTGCCCGACGCCGGCCGAAATGAAGTCGAGACTTTCACCTTTACCTCAGGTTAACCAAGGGTAACGCGGCGGTAACGCCCTCTTACTCCGGTGCGTCCATCCCGTACTGACGCCTCCACCCGGTCGGGAGCAACAACTCGAGCACGTCGTCGACATTGATCTGGCCGAGCATGCGATCGTTATCGTCCACCACCGGCGCCACCGTGAGGTTGTAATCGCTCATTTTCCGGACTACCTCGTGAACATCGGCATCCGGCGCCAACGACGGCGGGTCGGGCTTGGTGGCCGACATCACGCTGTCTGCCGGGTTTGAACGAAGCAAGTCGACTACTGGCGCCACACCTTGCAGACGCCCCCTCTCGTCAGTGACGAACACCACCCCGGCAGCCTGTGGTGGCGTCGGTGACGTCTTCACTGCGTCGAGCGCCTCCCTCACCGTCGAACTGACCGGTACAGCCACAAAGTCCGGGTTCATGAGCCCACCGGCCGTCTCTGGGTTGTAGTTGAGCAGGCTACGCAACTTGAGCTGGGTCGCCTGGGGCAAGCGTTGCAGGATCGGGAGGCGTCTGTCCTGGTCGAGCTCGGTCAGCAAGTCGACGGCGTCGTCCGGTTCCATGGCGGATAGCAGCTTGGCTGCGTCCTCGTCCGAGCGAGAACGCAGGAACTCCACCTGGTGCTCGGGGTCGAGCTCTTCGAATACGTCCGCCTCGAAGGCGGTGTCCTCACCGACCGCCCGGATGATTTCTTCGCCTTCTTCGTGGGAAGCGGCCTCTACGAGGTCGGCCAGCTTGGCGGGGTGCAACCGGCGCAGCTTTCGGAACGGGATCTGCAGGTGGGCGGTAGGCACGTGGGCCACGAAGGGCTCGATTTCCGTCCAATCGACGACCTTCCCGGCCTTGACCAAGTGGCGGAACCGCCTCGGCAACAGGCGCCGCAAGACCGGCCGCGAACTCGTATCGACGCCGATGACATGCCACGTCGACCCTGACCCGGCCAGCTCTATCTCGTTCGCCCTGACGAGACGCGCTCCTTCCAGATGGATCAAGTGCCGCGAGCGCAGATCCTTGGCCAGCAGGACTTCTCCAGGACGCCGCTCGAAGCGGCCCAGATCTTTGGGGTCGGTGGTCAGCCGGGCGGACTCGTAGTCAAGGCTTTCGATCTGGTAAGCGTGGGCAAACCGCTCTTGGCCGTCGTACTCGACGACCAGCCCCGTCACAGACGGGTGCCACGTGCCGGTCGGGGTCTCGTTGTCCAACCGGGCGATAATGTCTGCGAGCCGTCCGGCGTGGTGATCTCCCGGCCCCGTCACTGGTACGCCGAGCAGGCAGGACAAGTGCTGAACGTGGGGTTGATCACCCTCCGACTGAGCATCGCCCTGGGAGTTGCCATCGGTTCGCGTGCCTGCGGGGCTGGTACCCGCAGAGGGGGTACTTGGGGGCTGCGGATCAGGTGATCCTGGCACGAGTCTCAGCCTATCGCCATTGCCGCGTCTCTACCGGGTGGCCGGTGCCGTGATCGACTATGGTCACGCGAGCATGAAAAGGAGCCGAAGGCGCGGTGCTCCGTCCCCTCTGCGTGTGGCTTCGCTCTGGGCTGGCTTCCTTGCCGCCGGAATCGCCATCGCTGCCCTTTCCGCCGCACCGGTCGCAGCGCAGAGCAGTGCCACGACGCTGCCTGCGACCACGACGGCAACTACCGCCGCCACCACCACGCCCACAACAACCCCGCCGGCGACCATAACCACCCGGGCGCGGCCGACTACGACCGCGGCCACTACCTCTACGACAACGGCGACTTCGACGTCGACGACCGTCACCACGTCGACCAGCACCACCGCCAGCAGCAGCGTGTCGGGGGGACGGATCGCGGCCATCGTCATCATCGTTGTGGTGGGGATCGCTCTGGTCGCCGCTCTCTACTTCCTCGTCGCCCGCAACCGGCAGCGCTCTCAATGGACGGCGAACGCCCAGGTCGTGTCGGCCGACGCCGCTGCGCTCGCCAGCGCCGTCGAACGCGGCATCCCGCTGCTGCGCAACCCGAACACCGCCGCTCAGGTCTGGGTTGACCTGAACAACAGGGCCAACCGCGTCCGCAGCGGGTTGACCAGCCTGGCTGCCTCCGCGCCAGACCAACGGGCCAGTGCGGCCACGACTCGCGCCACTCACGCCCTCGAGTCGCTCCTGAGCGCTATCGACACAGACCGAGGCCTGCGGTTAGGGCCTCCGGCACCGACCGACGACCAGATCGCTTATTCGGAGGCGCTATTGAGCCAGCGGGCGGTCGAGCTCGGACGCGCCGCGCAGGACATCGAAGCCGTTGCCACCCCCACCTGACCGACCTTTATTGCGGCTGGTCTTCTCGTAGACGCCTCCCCTGTCGTCTCGAGCCATGTCTCGAACACGGTCCTCTCAAGCAATGGCGAGGCAAACTGGGGTCGGGACCTCCGCTGACGTGACTTGCTCCAGGCGGTAGTTGGCTTCGTCGAAAGCGAAGACAACCAGGGTATGGCTGTCCTGGTTGGCCACAACGACGAAACGGCCGTCAGGGTCGAACACGAACTCGCGCGGCTCTCGACCTGCCGTCGCCTGGACCTGCGTCAGAGCGAGCGACCCGTCGGGATGACCAAACCGGAATACGGCGATCGAGTCGCTCTCAGTACCCCGGTTGGACACCAGGACGCAGTCACCTGATGGAGAAACACGTACCGCGGCAGCGTGGCTCTGGGCGCTGAAGCCGTCGGGGAGGGTCGACTTTTTGGCTGTGGCCACAAAACGCTCCCCCTCCCTCCGCAGGGCCACCAGCGTGTTGTCGAGCTCATTCACCACAAACAAATGGTGGCCGTCCGGGTGGAAAGCGAGGTGTCGAGGGCCGGACCCGGGCGTCATGTCGACGCGCCGCTCTGGTCGTTCGAGCAGCGCCCCTTCCGCCGTCAACGCATATACCACCACCGAGTCAAGGCCCAGGTCTGACACGAGTACTTCACCGCTGTGAGGGTCGAAAGCAACCATATGGACGTGCGGCCCCAGCTGACGATCCGGATGAATGCTTGAGCCCTGGTGCTGGGCGTGACCCGTCATGGCCCCAATGCTTCCGTCCGGCTCGAGCTCGAACGCGGCGACGGACCCCGAACCATAATTGGCCACCAGGAGAAAACGGCCGCCTGGGGCGAGGTTGAGGTGGCAGGGTTCCACCCCTCCAGACGGCACCGAGTTTAAGTACGTCAGCTCGCCACTGCCCAAATCACGGGCGAAAGCCGATACTCCTCCCCCGGGGTGCTCGTCGAAGGTGGCGGTCTCGTGAACGGCGTATAGGCGTTGGCGGTCAGCCCTGATGGCGAGGTACGTCGGGTTCCGTGTCTGGGCGAGGAGGCGCGGCGGCCCGAGTGTAGCCCCGTCGTAGCGACAAGACAGGATCCCCTCGGCTTTCCCGTCGACGTGCGACATAGGTTCTGTGTAAGTGCCGATGATCAGCTCGTGGCGCAAGGAATCGTGGGACTGCACGGTCTCGCAATTTACACCGGCGCCGCTGCGGGCGGTCCCTGACGCCTATTTGGATATAAACGTCAGTACATTTTGAACTGCTCGATTGACCACCAGTTCGTCGTGGACGCCGCGGTCAAGACGACTTCTAGGTACTGGTCATCCTGAGCCGGGAAGCTCACTATCTCTGGGTTGCCGCTACCGGTGCAGCTGGCCACCGTTGTCCATGCGGAGCCGTTGCTGGAGACCTCGACGTTGTAGCCGCGGGCGTAGTCGCCCGGGTAGTCAGGCGCGGTCATCTCGATCTCGTCGACGGTTTGAGGCGACCCCATGTTCACCGCGAAGTAGAGTCCGGCGGCCTGGTCCTCGTCGGTGCTGAACCTGTTCGCATCTACGCCGCTGACGGCGTTGTTGATGGCGTTCTGCGGGCTGTCGGTGCTGCTCGACGGAGCGTTCGTGCTAGCCACGAAGCTGGATTCGTGCAGTTGGCTCCCCGCAACGGAGGCGCCGCAATTGGCGCCCGAGGCGGTCGTAGTCGTGGTCGTCGACGAGGTGTACAGGTAGAACTCGTCGATCGACCACCAGTTGGTCGTGACCCCGGTGGTGAGCACCACCCGCACGTACTGGTCGGACTGGGCCGGGAAGCTCACCACTTCGGGGGTGCCGGTGCCGGTACAGGCGGCCACCGTGGTCCACGTGCTGGCGGTGGCCGACACTTCCACGTCGTAGCCCCGGGCGTAGTCGCCGGCCGAGTTGGGTACCTCCATCTCCAGTTCGTCGAAGGCCTGGGCCGAGGCCATATTGACCTCGAAGTAGAGCCCGGCGGCCTGGTCCTCGTCGGTCGAAAAGCGGGTGGACAGGTTGCCGTCCAGGGCGTGGGCGGGCACGTCGGCCCCGCTCGAGTCGGAGTTGGTGCTGGCCACCCAGCCGGCGCGGCTGAGGGCGGTGCCCGCCACCGCAGCGGCGCAGTTGGCCCCGCTCGGCGCCGTGGTGGTCGTGGCCGCCGTGGTCGTCGTCGCGCCAGTACTGGTGGTCGTAGCGGCAGTAGTGGTGGTCGTCCCCGACGTGGTTGTTGTCGTGGTCGGTGGCGTCCCCGCCGGCAACGTCCAAATCTGGTCGGAGGCGTCAGTACATGTCTGGATCTGCAACTGGTCCGCGGTGTCCCCGCCCGGGACCGTCAGGCACAACCCGGAGTTAGGGTTGACCAACTCTCGATTGGTCTCGTAGGTCCAGCCCTGGGCGGCGGTGCCGTTGCAGGCGTACCAGTCGACGTCGGTCCCGCTGGTGGAGCCGGCGGCCACCACGTCCAGACATCCTCCTTGGGTTTCCAGGCTCGAATTGTTCTCGACGTCCCACTGCTGTTGTTGAGACCCGTTGCAGGTACTCACGACTATCGGGTTGCCCTCTGTGTTATTGCCGTTTTCGTTGCCCAGGCACAGCCCTTCGTAGCCAGTGAGGTCGCCGCTTGCGGTCGGAGTGGCGGGATAGGCGCAACCGCCCCCCTGGTACCCCGAGCACGGCTGGCCCAGAGTGCCGGTCTCGTACACCGCCACCCAATTGGCCAGCATCGAATAGTTCGATGCCGTGGCGGACGTTGGGGTGGTGCAGTCGCACTCGCCGTTCGGGTAGTTACCTCCCATGGCCAGATCCCAGATGATGTAGAACCCGTGGTCTATGGCGTCCTGCCACGCCGTGGTCCCCACGGAGGCTTCCGTAATGGTGCTCTCCACCGTCCCGTCCATTAGGAACTCGAGGTATTCGGCGCTGGTATTGACGCGGTTGATAATGACGGCGTACGTGCTGAAACCGGTCTGGCAGCCAGTGGTAGGACACGAAATCAGGGCATGGCCGGGGCTGTTCGCTGAGTCATGAAGCGTTTGCGACGCCTCGTTCAGCCCGTTGACGTCCTCCATCATGTCGAGCTCGCCTTCGGTTGGCCAGCCCCCGCCGGCTCGGCCCGGAGACCCGAGCGCCCAGAACGCCGGCCAGTAGCCAAGGGCATCGCCGCTTGGCGGGTTCGGCTGCTCGATCGAAGCCTCCATTTCGAGCTCGCCCCCCGGGGGGGCGTAAAAATCATCCTGCGTGCTCTCCAGACGGCAGGAGGTCCACGCGCCGCTGGTGCTTTTTAGGGCCGTCAGTTTCAAGTCTCCACTGCCGTCCAGGCTGCAATTGGCGGTCGAGTTGGTCATTGTCTCGATCTCGCCGGTACCAAAGCCGGTGCCCTCGTCGTAAAACCAGTTGGCCGGGTTGGGTGGCGACCCGGAAGCGCCCGAGAAGTCGTCGCTAAAAACGGTGGTCCAGCCAGACGGCGGCGGCGGCGGCGTGCCGGCGCTCGCTGATCCCGCTGTCGCTACAGCCGTGGCCGCCACAGTTACGAGGCCGCCTACGACCAACGCCACAGCCATCAGGACCGAAATATGGCCCCGTGCCCCAGATCGTCTAACCCCGGACAGTCCGGCCGGTCCGACAGTGCGCGCCAAAAAGTGTTCGCCGTCGCCCATTTGTCCCCCGTTCCTCGCCGCGGCCGGCTGGCGACCGGTTGCCCCTCATGCTCACGCTAAGGCCGGCCCGCCAACCTGTCAAGGCTTTCCTTAAGCACCAACCTTAGGTCCCAGGTCACGCCCTCGGCTGACTTAGCGGCGCCGGCGGTCGCCCGCCGCGCCAAGCGTCCTAAGCCAGAACCGACTCTGTCCTTACGAATAGTTCGTCACGTCCGACGGGGCGGTGCTGGACGAGCTCACCGCCGCCCCCGTCCCGTTGATCACCGACTCGATACCCCCGGATCCGTTCAGGAAAACGGTCAGCAGGCTCGTGAACACCACTCCCGACGTCTCGGGCGCCTGGAAGGCCATCGCGTTCTCGATGGCTACGCCCTGGTTGAAATAGCAATAGCTGCCCATTCCGTACCCCTCGAAAGTGGTCACGCTATTCGGGATGTAAAAGGCCGGGTAACCCTCTTGGGTCGAGCTGGCCATCCAGGCCGATTGGCTCGGCGGGTCGTACGGGTTCTCGTTTTGGAAAAAGACGACCTTGCCCGCCTGGCCGTTCCACTTCACTTCGTACTGCTGGTAGTGCTCGACGGCGAGGCCGTACGCGCTCACGTCATTGCCGTTGACGATGAGCCCGTTGGCGGCTGTGTTATCCGTCCACCCGACCCCGTTGCCGTGATCGGCCCTCCAGGCCCACATATCGTCGATTATCGAGTAATTCGAGTCGTCGACGAGGCTCGTCGTCGCTTCTCCGGCGGTGGCGCCGCCGATCCGGAAGAAAATGTCGTCCAAGGTCACGGGGTTCGACGAGTAGTTAGCCGTCGACCCGGCCACGCCCACCTGGAGCAGGACTGATGAGTTGACCGGGCCGGCGTCGAATATGACCCCCGAGATATTGACGCCGGCGACGTCAGAAACGTCCATTGTGACATTGCCATTAGTCGGGACGAGGGTGGGAAAGCCGAGGCCAATGATCTTGGTGTTGGCGTCGGGCACGTCAATGGTCGAGCCGAGCTCGTAGACCCCCGGGGTCAGGATCAGGTCGTCGCCGGAGGCCAGGGCGGAGTTGATCTGGGCCACCGTGCTCGACGGTGTGGCTACATAGAAGTCAGTGAGCGGCAACGACGTGCCTGGCGTATTGCCGCTGGCCCACGTCGGCCCGGCCGAGTTCGTCTGCAGAGAGGGCACGAAAACCTCATAGGCGCCCGAGGAGTTCATATACAGGTACGGCTCCTCTTCCGTGTTGCCGCAACTCGAGAGGGTGGTGTAAACGCCACCTGAGACGTTGAAGTTCGTGGCCGGGGCACCGTTGTCGCCGCAGAAAACCTGGTTCCAGACTCCGTTGGTCCAATCGTCGATGTTGCTGTTGCGGACGAAGTACTGCTGCTGCGAACCGTTTTCGACCTCACCGCCGTTGAACTCGGAGTCCGCCACGAAGCCGCCACTGGCATAGGCGGGGCTCTCACAGAAGTCCATGAACGTGATATTGCCGTTGACGTCCACTCGTCTCAGCGGTGACGCTTGAGAGCTGGCCCAGAAGTCGTCCCCGTCGTTGTAGCAGCCCGAGGTCCCCGAGCTGTTCACGTCGATCGTGACGTTGTACACCGAACGCCAGAAGTTGTCGGTGGCATTGCACGTGGTCCCCGAGCATTGGTTATAAGAGTTGATGACGCCGTTTATCACCGTGGCCGTCGGGCTCTGGCCGAGACCGGCGACTTCCTCGTAGTAACCGACGTTGATCGTAAGCGGGTCTGACGACGAGCCGTAGGCGCCGGGCTCGAACAGGAGCGCGTAGCGAGCGGTCCCGAACTGGTTGCCCTGCTGCTCGCTGTAAAGGGTGTTGACGTCGGACTGGATCGTGCTCTCCGCCTCGCTCGGGCTGAACACGTAGACGTTCGGCCCGAAGCTGCCGCCAGTGGGCACCGTCGTGGTCGTCGTCGGTGCCGTCGTACTGGTTGTCGTAGGCGAGGTTGTGGTCGTGGTGGTGACTGCCGTCGTGGTCGTCGTGCCTGCCGTCGTGGTCGTCGTCGACGAGGTGTACAGGTAGAACTCGTCGATCGACCACCAGTTGGTCGTGACCCCGGTGGTGAGCACCACCCGCACGTACTGGTCGGACTGGGCCGGGAAGCTCACCACCTCGGGGGTACCGGTGCCGGTACAGGCGGCCACCGTGGTCCACGTGCTGGCGTTGGCCGACACTTCCACGTCGTAGCCCCGGGCGTAGTCGCCGGCCGAGTTGGGTACCTCCATCTCCAGTTCGTCGAAGGCCTGGGCCGAGGCCATATTGACCTCGAAGTAGAGCCCGGCGACCTGGTCCTCGTCGGTCGAAAAGCGGGTGGACAGGTTGCCGTCCAGGGCGTGGGCGGGTACGTCGGCCCCGCTCGAGTCGGAGTTGGTGCTGGCCGCCCAGGCGGCGCGGCTGAGGGCGGTGCCCGCCACCGCGGCGGCGCAGTTGGCCCCGCTCGGCGCCGTGGTGGTCGTAGTGGCCGCCGTGGTGCTCGTGGCGGCAGTCGTGGTAGTCGTCCCCGACGTGGTTGTTGTCGTCATCGACGAGGTGTACAGGTAGAACTCGTCGATCGACCACCAGTTGGTCGTGACCCCGGTGGTGAGCACCACCCGCACGTACTGGTCGGACTGGGCCGGGAAGCTCACCACTTCGGGGGTGCCGGTGCCGGTACAGGCGGCCACCGTGGTCCACGTGCTGGCGGTGGCCGACACTTCCACGTCGTAGCCCCGGGCGTAGTCGCCGGCCGAGTTGGGTACCTCCATCTCCAGTTCGTCGAAGGCCTGGGCCGAGGCCATATTGACCTCGAAGTAGAGCCCGGCGGCCTGGTCCTCGTCGGTCGAAAAGCGGGTGGACAGGTTGCCGTCCAGGGCGTGGGCGGGCACGTCGGCCCCGCTCGAGTCGGAGTTGGTGCTGGCCACCCAGCCGGCGCGGCTGAGGGCGGTGCCCGCCACCGCAGCGGCGCAGTTGGCCCCCTGGGCTGATGCGCTGGGCGTGACCAACTGGCCCACAACCGGCGCCAGGCCCAAAAGGGTGGCCAGGAAGGCGACCGTACAAGCGATGACGCGCGCTCTGCGTGCGGCCCGGAGCCGTCGCCTCGAGCCGACCTCGGCTGTGCGGGTACGGCCCCTGGGCCTGGCACCGAAACGCCAAAACCCGTCGTTCATCGCGTCCCCTCCCTCCAGGGGCACCATGAGCGCCCCCTCTGCCTGGGCCCTTCACCGGTGGTTTCGCGCCGGACTTTAGCACTTTGCTAAAGCTGTGCAAAATGGGGCGGCGGCGGGCTGAAGACCGGTCCGGCCGTACCTAGGGCAGGCCGGCCAGAAGCCCTTCTAGGACTGCGTCCGCCCGGTTGGTGCCGACGCCAGCGCCTGCAGAGGCCAGCTCGCGGGCCGCGATCTGGCGGTCTCCGTCGGATAGGGCCAGCAGGTCGAGCAGACGCTCGGGCTGCCAACGCAGCACGCAGGCGCACTGGAACAGCGCGCCGTGTCGCGTCCGCCGCTGTGAGATCCCGACTACCTTGCGCCGTCTGGCGTCCACCACCTCCCCCGGCCCGAGGCCGGCAAAACAGACCAAGGGAGACCAGGCATTGCGCTCCATCGGCCCTTTCCAGACGTCAGGTTCAGCGACTCCGGCCCGGCGGAGCGCGCCCGCCCACGCCTCTCCCAGCCACCACGTCGACCGTCCGACGTCGGCGCACCACAAAGGATCGGTGGTCGCTATCACGAGGTCCACCCAAATGACCGACGCGGGTTCGACGAGCACCGCGCCCCCGCCGCTGCGCCGGCGCACGACATCGACACCGGCCGCCGCACAGGCGGCCACGTCTATCGTCGACTCGGGCTGTGCACTACCTAGGACGAGCGCTCTGTCCGTAAAGCTTTGCACGACCGCGACGGGCCGAAGCCCATCCCTACTCGGCTCGTCAGCTGTAGCAGCGACCAGTGCGGCCGACCTTTCATGGAGCTCCCTGGCCCTCCCGGCCACGCGCCGGGTTTCCCAGCGCATCAAGCCGACAGCGCAGCCGCGCCTTCCTCGACCACGTTCAACGGGACCACCTGCCGTGGGAACCCGAGGTACGGTTCCCAATCAGGCAGCACTGCGCCCAGCGCGGCCAACGCCCACACTCGGCCGCGGGGAGTGGAGGGCAGGCGGCGCAGCTTCATCCCGGATTCCTCCAGGAAATGGTCACGTTTGCGGGCGTTGCAACGCCTGCAGGCCGCTACCACATTGTCCCACGAGTGCAGCCCGCCCTTCGATCTTGGGACGATATGGTCGATGTTCTCGGCCTGGGCGCCGCAGTACTGGCATTTGTGCCCGTCCCGCGGCAAAGATAGCCCGCCGGTTGAGGGCCACGTGGGCTTGGTGGGGGACCTTGACGAAGTACGACAGGCGCACCACGGACGGTTCGTCCACCGTGACCCGGGAAGAGTGGAAGGCTCGGCCCGTCGCCGCCAGCAACTCGGCCTTGGCCTGGAGGACGAGCAGCAACGCACGTCTGGTAGGAACGACGCAGAGCGGCTCGTACGTGGCGTTGAGGACGAGTGCTCGCGACATCTCGCCTACCTCTGTATGAGGTGTATGAGTGGCACGGGGAGAGGGTAGCCCGCTCGGGCTGCAATCGTCTCTGCGGGCACAAGAAGAAACTTAGCGCGCCTGCGCACGCATCCAACGACACCACTCGAGGTAGCCGACCAGCTCCTCTGGAGAAGGCCTGGCATCGGGCGAGCCGTACATCGTCTCCAGACGGAACCTGAGGTACTCGGGCGACGGCCCGAAGGCGAGGGGCGAGGTACGCCACCATCCCGCAGGGGTCAGTGCCCGCCACTGTCGCACTGCGGTCCCATAGAGCGAAGGCCTCCCAGCAACCGCTAGCAACGTCTCAATCGCACTGCCCACGGCTTGAAAGTTTATAAGGGCCCGACGCTTTGGCTCAGCCGGCGGCCGGGTACCCGAAGGTCGGTGGCTGAGGGGGAGCGGCGACATAAAAGGGCGCCGACCAGTCATCCTCCATCCTGCCGTTGATGCTCGCTTGCCACCGGTAGATGCCAGGCCCGAGCGGGAGCCCTGTCGGCAGCTCCATCATGGCGGTGGCGTGACCGGGGAACCCGGTGGGCACCCCGGGGGGGCTCGGCACGATTATCGGTTGCTCCAGGCGTACCGACTGCACCCCGGCGGGGCCCGGGATGGCGACAACCTGCCCGTCTTCGGTCAACAGCTCTACCTCGAGCGTTAGCGTCTTGTTACACATGCCGAGCTCGGCCTCGATGAAAACGACCACCACGTATGGGCCTGTGACCAAAGGTGGCGCCGGGTCACCCTGCCCCGGCGGAGGACGCAAGTGGGTGACCGCCCAACCCACGTTGAGCAGGCTGAGGGTGCCGGTCTGGGTATTGTGAGTGCCCCTGTCCGCCAGCAGGACGTAGATTTTCACTCGCTAGCGGTCGTCGTCGTCCTGCCCCGCGCTGCGGCCCCCGCGGCCGCCCCACCACCGCCCGCCTTCCGGCCCCCGCCCCCACGGGCCATGCCCGCTGAGCGGCTCCCTGCCATTACCGACTTCCTCAGCGCCTGAGGCGCGACCCCAGTGCTCCCGAGCCAGCCTGCGAACACTCTGCACCAGGGTGACGGCCGACACGAGCATGATGAGGAAGCCGACGAGCCCCAAGACCCAGTAGGTGGCAAACGAGACCGACAGCAACAGGAGGCCGACGATGAACGTCGCCGTCGACCGGCGGGCGTTGCGACGAGCCTCCTGGACGTCTGCCGGCATGCGCAACGAGCGGGCCAAGCCCCGCTCTTGCTGGAGCTGCCGCTCGATCTGGCGAAGGATCCTCTGTTCGTGTTCCGAAAGTGGCACAGCGCTATAACTCTCTGAAGGTCGGCAGCTCATGCTGCTGTCTCATTGCATGACTCGCTGCAGTCGTCCGGGCGGTGAACGTTCTCATCCCAAGCTACACCCTCGGCTAGTGGTTTTGTCCTCCCCAATTCCCCCACCCCCACTGTCGGGCGGCGATGGCTTCGGACCGACCGCGGTGGTCGAGGCCGGGCGCCGGTGGGTAGTGTTTGCGCGAAGCCTGCTACCGAACATCTTCAGCGAGGACAATGACGAATCACACCACAAACGGTCCAGATTGGCCGCAGGATCCGGCCGTCTGGGTCGGGGTCAACTTCTGGTCACGCGCCGGCGGCCCCGCATGTGGGCGCGTTTCGACGCTGAAATTGTCAAACAGGAACTGGCCATCTTGGCCGTCCATGGATGTACGCTGACACGTTCTTTCTGTTACTGGCCAGATTTTATGCCAGAACCGGAGTCGCTCGATGAAGAGGTCATGAGCCGCTTTATCGAGTTCCTCGACCTCCACACTGAGGCGGGCCTGCGCACGGTCCCCACCTTCATCGTCGGCCACATGTCAGGGGAAAACTGGGACCCGGCCTGGCGAGAAGGCCGCGATCTCTACCGGGACGTCTGGCTCGTCGCTCAGCAAGCCTGGTTTGTGGCGGAGGTGGCCCGTCGCACAGCCACTCACCCTGCCATCGCCGCGTGGTTGCTCAGTAACGAAATGCCAATCTATGGGCGAAATGGCGACGAGCCGGCCGTGACGTCCTGGGCTAGGTTGCTTGTCCAGGCGCTCCGCTCGGCCGGGGCCAGCCAGCCGGTGAGCACTGGCGACGGGGCGTGGGGCATCGAGGTTACGGGCAATGACAACGGCTTTTCGCTCCGGCGCCTGGCGCCCCTGGTTGACTTCATCGGCCCTCACACCTACCAAGCGTCTGACGACCCCGTGCGCCAGATGCTGGCACCGGCGTTCGCTTGCGAACTGTCGGGTTCGTTCGGGAAGCCGGTCGTCCTCGAGGAATTCGGACTTTCCTCCGACATGGTGTCGGGCGACAACGCGGCCCACTATTACCGCCAGGTATTGCACTCGAGTTTGTTGGCCGGCGCGCGCGGCTGGCTGGCCTGGAACAATTGCGATTACGACAACCTGGCCGACCAAGCACCGTATAGCCATCACCCTTTCGAGATGCACTTTGGCATCACGGACCATGCCGGCCGCCCCAAGCCTCAGGCCCTGGAGCTGGCCCGGTTCTCCGCTCTCCTTGCTGAGCTTTCACGCCCAGAGCTGGCAGCGTGGCGGCGACGAGGTCGCACTGGTAGTGCCCGAGCATTTCGAGCACACAGAGGCGTCGTGGTCGTTCATCGACCGCAGCGAGATCCGCCCCAACCTCTTCCAGTCCTATATCGCGGCCCGGGAAGCCGACCTGCCCGTAGCGCTGGTGCGCGAACGCGACCTGCTGCACCCCGGGATCATCTCACTGCCCCGGGCCAAGCTGTACTTATTGCCCTGCGCCAAATTCATGATGGCCCCCGGGACGCAATTGGTGCTCGGACTGGCCCGGGACGGGGCCACCGTCTACGCCTCCTATTTCGCCGGCAGCGACTGGCACCAAATTGGCCCTGGTTACCATGGATAAATCAGGCTTTCGGCGTGGCGCACCAACTTCGCTACGGGGTGCCGGACGCGGTAACCGCAGATGCGGTGACATTCGAATTGACCCGAGACGTCGGTGACCTGGCCACGGGCACCAGGCTCGATTTCGTGATGGCGGGCGAAGGGCCAGCCCGGGCGTTTTTACCTGTGGAACCCGCGGGCGCCGAAGTCCTGGCCGTCGACGACCAGGGCCGGCCCGCGCTCCTCCGCAACCGGGCGGGAGACGGATGGATGGTGCTCTGCACTTATCCCCTCGAGCATATGGCGGCGTCCAGGCCGACGGCCAACCCAGAGCCGACGTGGCGCCTGTACTCGGCGCTGGCAGACGAGGCCGGGGTCGACCGGCCCGTCCGCATCGACGACCCCAGGGTGGTCTCGGGCCCGATCACGATCGGAGGGAAAGCGGCCTTTTTGACGCTAAACGTTTCTCCTGAGGCCATCCAATGCCCCCTGCGTTCCGGCAGTGGCCGGCTTTACCTGGCCTCGTCCACGGACCGGGAGCCAATCGAGGCCCTGCACCTCGGGCCTTACGAGGTCGCATTGCTCTACTGTCTGTAGCATCCGGGCCGCCGTCATGACAAGTGCGCCGCCGTTTGGCCACTCTCTCGTGCGGTTTCAGGTCTCTAGTGCGGTTTCAGGTCTCTCGTGCGGTTTCAGGTCTCTAGTGCGGTTTCAGGTCTCTAGTGCGGTTTCAGGTCTCTAGTGCGGTTTCAGGTCTCTAGTGCGGTTTCAGGCTGGCTAGCGCGTAGACGGTCGTCGTCGACCCGAGCCAACCGGCGCCCATAATCGGTGTGTACTGGTCCTGGCGGCTCGTACTGGCTGGGTAGTTGTCCCAATAGGCCGTGCTGGCCTGGAACCACGCCCCGCTGTACCACAGCGGCACCTCCGGCAGTTCCTGAAGGAAATCAGCCTCGACTACTGCGTATATCGATTTCAACAAGGCCGTGTCGCCGATAGTGGTGACGGCCGCCTGCTCTACTAACGCCCAGGCGGAAGGGTCGGAAAAACGCTCGATGTTGAAACCCTCGGTTTGCACCGGTTTTATGGGCAAGTGGTACACGGTATCGAAATAGCTCCATGGGGTGGGGGAAATTACCGTGTCCTGCGCGATCGCCATATCATAATTTCCCTGGCTGAGGTCGGCATCGCGGGTGGTGATCGGCACACTCTTGGCCGATACGTGGATCCCGATCTTGTTCAACTGGGAGCACAGCTCGGTCGCCGCTTGCACCCAGTCTGTCCAGCCTGCTGGTACCTCCAGGGTCAGGTGCTCGCCGTTGTAGCCCGATTTGTCCAGGAATTGCTCGGCCATCGACGGCGAGTAGGAGAAGCCGTAACTCTTTACAGCCACATTATTTATGAAAGGGCTGAGGTACGGCAGCAGCCCGGTCGGGTTGGTTTTGCTCACCGTGCCGGTATAAACGCCGGAAATTACCGCGGCCGGGTCGATGGCGTAAGCGACGGCCTTCCTGAAATCGAGGTTGCTCATCGGCGCCCTAGCGGTGTCCATTTCCAACCAGGCCGTGCCGCCCGGGAGCATGTAAGGCGTCCCCGGGTAGTAGGTCCTGATGCCGTACGCGTTGGTCTTCCCACCGACCAGGTCCGGCACGCCACGGAGCAGTTCGTTGCTCCAGTCTGTGCGGTTGTCGATCAGCGCCGATAAGTCGTCGCCGCTCGACCGGGTGACGACGTCACACAAGTACTCGAACTTGAATGACAAACCGAGCTGGCTTCGTGCCCACCACGCGGGGTTGTCGCGGTAACAGGCCTCCGTCGAGCTCGTGCTGGCGAGCACCATCGGGCCGGTCGATACGGGGGCCATGTTGGCCCCGCTCACCCGGGCCTCAGGCGTCAACTTCGACCACACGGTCTCGGGGACGATCGGGGCCTGGAACAAGAACTGCTGCCACTGGGCGTAATCGACCGGGCGGGCGAAGGTCACGGTTACGGAACTACCAGTGGCGGTGGCGCTTTTCACGCTGGCCACATCGGCGTTGTAGGGATCGGTCGTGTCCTGCACGGCAAGGTTGATGGAGTACGCCACGTCGGCGCCGGTAAGCATCCCGTTGGTCGACCCGCCGGGGCTGCTCACCCAGTTCACACCCGGGCGGACCTGCAATTGGTACGTAGTCGCGTTGACCCAGCTCCCGCTCGTGGCCAGCCAGGGGATGAACTTGCCATGGACCGGGTCGTACAGGAACAGCGGCTCGTACAACAGCCCCTGGGTCCCGGTGTAATCCTTCGGGACATCAAGTGGGTTGAAGTTGCTCGGGGGCGACGTGGCCGTGCCGCTGGCATACAGGGTCTTGTCGCGAGGCAGAACGGACGGCCCCGTCTGACCAGGGTGCTGAGCGGCGGCCACCGGCATGACAAGGGCGGCGGCGATCGCGCCGACTGCCCAGCGCCCAGGCCCAAGCCCCTCCGGCAACGCCACCCTAGATCTCACCACGAGGAACCTATAACTAACGACGCCGGGAAACTAGTCGTTGACGGCCTAGGCCGGGCCAGGTTGCGGCGGGACGTCCTCCCCTTTTTCCCCGCCGCGACCTGGCCCGCCGACCGTGGCCGCCGGGGCGACGGCGCCGGTGCCGAAGCGCGCCCGGACGGCGTCGACGGCTTCACTGGCCCTGGCCCAGCCTGATGGGTCGGCGTCACTGCGCCTCTCCACCACGGTTGGCGTTGGCGCGGTCGCTGACCTTGGCCCTCTTGACGAGCCCAGTTCTAGCTGGAGCTGCTCGCCGGGCAAATTCTCCGCCCGTTGGAGCCCAGAGGCGCTCAGCCCGAGAAGGCGGACGCCATTTCTCAGGTCCAGCGAAGCGAGCAAGTCCTTGGCCACGATCGCCATGCTCCGGCCGCTCGCTTGCGGCCGGTCCAATGTATGGCTCCTGGTCAACGTCGTGAAGTCGCCGTAGCGGAGCTTAAGGGTCACCGTCCGGGCCAAGGAGCCATCCCGACGGACGCGGGCGGCAACGGAGTCGGCCATCGCCACCAACCTCCGCTCTAGGTGGCCTCTGTCGACCACGTCTACCGGGTAGGTCTCCTCTTGGCCTATCGACTTCACCGGCCGGTCCGGGACGACGGGGCGGGGGTCGTGCCCCCAGGCCAGGGAATGGACCAACTGCCCGGCGGACTTCCCGAGAGCGCCGACGACCGCTTCGGCCGGCAGGGCGGCTAATTGGCCTACCGTCCTGACGCCCAAATTGTGCAGACGCCCGGCGCTGGCCGGCCCGACGCCCCAGAGGGCCTCGACCGGCATCGGCCAGAGGAAATCGAGCACCTCGTGCTCGGCTATGAGGACTGTCCCCGGCGCCGGCCGGGCCCTGCTTGGTGGCCCGGGGCTTGGCCGCCTTCGACGCCAGCTTGGCCACCAGTTTGTTCGGCCCCGCTCCGACGGAGCAGTTGAGGCCGACCTCGTCCCGGACCCGCTCCCGCAATCGGACGGCGGCTCGCGGGGGCGGACCGAAGAGACTGCCCGCGTTGCTGACGTCGAGGAAGGCCTCGTCCAACCCGAGGCCCTCGACCAAGGGGGTGAAGGTGCGGAGGACGTCGTGGAGGCGTTCGCTGTAGGCGTGGTACAGCTCGAACCGTGGCGCCAGGATGACCAGGTCCGGGCAAAGCCCACGAGCGCGCGACACCGGGCATGGCCGACCTGACGCCGAACGCCCTGGCTGCGTAGCTGGCGGAGGCGACGACGCCCCGGTTGCCGCTCCCGCCCACCACCACGGGCAAGCCCGCCAGGGACGGCTGTTCTTTGATCTCGACGGCCGCGAAAAAGGCGTCCATATCGACGTGGAAGATGCAGCGTCGAAGGCCCCCGGGACGGGCTTCGGGCTGAGCAGCAGCACTCGCGGTCGCCGGTTGATATGAGGCCGGCTCGTCGGTCTTCATGTCAGCAACAGCTTCCTGAACGCCTCGGCGTACCGCACTCCGGCCAGCCGGCCCGCTTCCTCCGCCCGTTCGCGGGGCGATATCGGCCGGCCGCGCCTCCTTCTGATCACCGGGACCTGGGACCACCGCTCAAGGCTAAACCCCGCCCCGGGAAAAAGCTGCACACCCCGAAAGCCAAAGCGCCTGCGCTCAAGAGGAACTGAGTTGTGGCCAGCCGCTGAGGCCCTCCCAGGTTCCGCGCTACCCGCTTCGCTCGGAGAACAGAGCGGCCGATCGCGCATAACACGGTGACCTGGTGGAAATCGACTTCGGAACGGCACCATTGGCCGCTCGCTTCTCGGCGGGTAGTTTCACGAACCTCTGGGCGTCCATACTTGAGCCTGTGACTGAGCCCCGCCTTTCTCCGTCGTTGCTCGACGAGCTCGATCAGGTCGCCCGAGACGTGGCCAGCGGGGCGGCACACGTCCTTCAGGAGTACTGGGACATCCCCTTAGAAGAGGTCAGCACCAAGTCTTCGCCGACCGACCTCGTCTCTGAGGCCGACCGGGCGGCTGAGGCGTACATCGTTTCTGGTCTACGCCAGGCCCGCCCGCTCGACGCAGTTGAGAGTGAGGAAGGGAGCTCACGTCAAGGGACCTCGGGGATCTCGTGGGTGGCCGACCCTCTTGACGGGACGACGAACTTCTTTTTCGGAGTGCCGGCCTACTCCGTATCGCTGGCCGCCCGCCGCGACGGCCGCAGCCTGGTCGGGGTGGTAGTCGACCCCTCGAGACAGGAAACCTGGTCAGCGGTCAAAGGCCGCGGCGCCTGGCTCAATGGCTCCGCCTGCCACGTGGCGAACGGCCGCAGTAATGTCGCCACCGCTCTGGTGGCCACAGGGTTCAGTTACAGCCCCGACCGGCGGGCCGAGCAGGCGGCCACCCTCCAGCGTCTTTTGCCAGCAGTGCGCGACATCCGGCGCATCGGATCGGCGGCACTTGACTTGTGCTGGGTGGCCGGAGGCCGTTTCGACGCCTTCTACGAGGCCGGCCTCAACGATTGGGACTGGGCCGCAGGGGGGCTGATCTGCGAGGAAGCCGGAGGCGAACTGGCCATGCTGCCCGGGCGGCTCCTTCTCGCCAGTACTCCTGCGCTGCATGCTCCGTTGGCGGCGCTCCTCACTGGCTCAGCCGCGCCGTCATAGCGCGAACGAGCCCGGTCGCTGTGGCGGTCAGCTGACAACTCGAATAAGCAAAAGAGCTCTCGGCCAATTCAGCCCGGTCCTGGGCGCGGAAAATCGGGCCGATATTTATTTAGCCCCGCTTATTAGTGCTAGCCGAATAGCGGCTTCGCCACCTCTTCGTAGAAATCATGCGGGACGAGCTTGGGTTCTGCGACTGCGTCGCTCAGCGGTACGCGCACGATCTTGTCCGCCTGCAGCGCTACCATCGTCCCGACACCTCCATTGTGGACGGCGTCGATGGCCCCGATGCCAAAGCGCGTGGCCAACACCCTGTCAAATGCGATTGGCGAACCGCCGCGCTGGATGTGACCGAGGATGGCCACGCGCGTTTCGATCCCCGTTATCCTTTCGATCTCTGCGCCCAGCAAATTGCCTATCCCGCCGAGGCGCACATGACCGAACTGGTCGACTTCACTCGAGGTCACACTGAACGAACCCTCGCCTGGAGTAGCCCCTTCTGCGACGACGACGACGGCCGCATGGCGCCCTTTGGCGGTCAAGGACTGGACGTTGGCGCACACCGAGTCAACGTCGAACGGTTCCTCCGGGATGAGAATATCGACCGCTCCCCCAGCAATGCCGGAGTAAACCGAGATCCAACCGGCGTGCCTGCCCATAACCTCACAAACGATGACCCGGCTGTGCGACTCGGCGGTTGTACGGAGGCGGTCAATAGCGTCGGTGGCGATCTGCACCGCCGTGTGAAAACCAAAGGTCACCTCGGTGGCCGAAAGGTCGTTGTCGATGGTCTTCGGGACGCCCACCAACTGGGCTCCCTCCGCCATCAGCTTGTTGGCCACGCCCAGTGTGTCATCGCCGCCGATCGCCACCAGCGCTTCGATCTTTTGGTCCTTGAGCGTGGCCAAGACCTTGTCGACGCCGTCTTCGAGCTTGTAAGGATTGGTGCGGCTGGTGCCGAGGATGGTCCCTCCCAGAGCGATGATGTCACGGACCCTTTCGGAGTCCAGAGGCATGGTGAGGTTGTCGACGAGCCCTCGCCAACCATCCATAAACCCGACGAACTCGTCTCCGTAACGATCTTCACCTTTGCGTACGACCGCCCTTATGACTGCGTTCAAACCCGGGCAGTCCCCACCGCCCGTCAGAATGCCAATCCGCATGAAAACTTCCTTCCGTCAGCAGATTTCTCGAAACCTTGTCCGGTCCTATGCGACAGCCTACGTTGGCCTGCCTTCGTCTCAGGCCATGTGCCCGCCAGCATGTTAGACGGCGCGAACAACGAACAACCTGCCGCACGACCGAGCCCACTTCTCTAGGCTTGTGCTGGTCCTGACGCCGTGGCCTTTGCTCGTCGGCTTTTCGGCGTTGTCACTTTGGTCAACAGCCCGGCTTCCCGCTGGAAGTCGTCGGCTTCCGTGAAATCCTTGTAAACGCTGGCAAAACGAAGATAGGCGACGTGGTCCAGACCACGCATGGCGTCAAGGACGGCCAGGCCCACCTGCTGGCTGGTCACTTCCGGCCCCTCCAGCCGCAAGCTCTCGTCGATCTCCGCTGCGATCTGTTCGAGGGTGGCCGAAGAGATCGGCCTGTTCTTGGCCGCGGCCTGCATGCCAGCCACTATCTTCGCCCGCTCGAACGGCTCGCGCTGGCCCGATCGCTTGATGACCACAAAAGGCACCTCTTCGAGCCGCTCGTACGTGGTGAAACGACGGCCGCACGTGAGGCACTCCCGCCGGCGCCTAATGGCCGCACCCTCCTCGGCCGTGCGCGAATCAACCACCCGGTCCTCGAATCCTGAGCAGCGAGGGCATCGCACCAAGCCGACCCTACAACTCCTCTGGCCCTGCCGGGCCGCAAGATTGGGCCGCAAGATTGGGCCGCAGTCGCGGTCTCACGCGTTATTCGACTCGGAGAGAGGCGGGTGCGACCAGAGCCAGCCTTGGGACCTCAGTATTGGCGGCAACGTCAAGGGGCGAGCCCGGTGTGGCCGCTTGCGCCAGTCACGGCACCGTCAATTGGTCTCCCGGTTGCAGTACTCCCCCACCAATTTGAGCTTCCAGGGCGGCAGCAAGCGGCCGGGGGTCGCCGCCACCCGAGAACATGACGGCAATCCCCCAGATAGTGTCCCCCGCTCTGGCCACGTAGACGTGCTCGACGGGCGGCCTCGTGGTCTGTGCACCCGCGACCCCCACTAACCGGCCTCCGGCTACCCACGCCGCCACCCCAGTGCCGGCAATGGCAAAGACCACCGCTACCCGCCGCCAGAAAAAGACCCGGCGCCGTCGTTTATGGGCCTCCCGCCGTGCCCTACCCAGAAGCTCGCTCGCCACTGAAACATCTGTCGACCTCAGCGCAACCACGACTGCCTCCTCTCGGGCTGCCCCCTCTTGGGCCGCCCTCTCTTGGCCCGTCGTCTTGGGCCGCCCTCTCTTGGACCGCCCTCTCTTGGACCGCCCTCTCTTGGACCGCCCTCTCTTGGACCGCCCTCTCTTGGACCGCCCTCTCTTGGACCGCCCTCTCTTGGACCGCCCTCTCTTGGACCGCCCTCTCTTGGACCGCCCTCTCTTGGACCGTTGGTCTATCAAACATATGTTCCCTTCCTTTGTACACGAACACATGTTTGCCGTCAAGGGAGCCCCGAGAGCTGTACCTTGGTCAGTAGAACATATGTTTGACCCTAAGGGTGAAGTCGGTTATTATGCCTGCCAGAAGGGCTCACGCCCCCTAGCGCATTGAGGGAACGTGAGGGCGTTACCAACCGCGCAATTGATCGGCCGCACTCGGCAGGCGACAGGCTGAAGGTCGTTGACCAAGGGAGGATGAGCAACTTGAACGACACTCTGACAGGCAAGCGTCGGGAGATCCTCGACTTCATCGCCGCGCAGGTAAGCGAGCGTGGCTACCCTCCCTCGGTGCGAGAGATCGGCTTCGCCGTCGGTCTCGCTTCGACGTCGACGGTCCAGGCCCATCTCAACACCCTGCAGAGGCAGGGCTACTTGCGCCGTGACCCGACCAAGCCACGCGCCCTCGAAGTTCGCTACGACGCCACGTCTGGCGCCGCCATCGAGCGACGTCACGCTCGGTACGTCCCCCTGGTAGGGGACATAGCCGCCGGCACCAACGTGCTCGCCTCGGAGAACATCGAAGAGCTGCTGCCACTCCCCGAGGATTTCACGACCAGCGGGAACCTCTTCATGCTCCGGGTCCGCGGGGATTCCATGATCGGCGCCGGGATCCTGGATGGTGACTACGTCGTCGTCCGACAACAGGAAGAGGCGCTTGCAGGCGACATCGTGGCTGCCGGCATCCCCGGCGGGGAGGCGACCGTAAAGACGCTCTCACGTCGAGGCGACGACATCGTGTTGCTCCCGGCCAACCCCGACATGGCACCGATGAGCTTTCCTGCCTCGGAGGTGACGATCTACGGCAAGGTCGTCACCGTCTTGCGCAGGCTATAGATGCGGGCCGGTTTTCGGCCTGATGACCGGCGGCCTCCCACGTCCGCCCGGGCTCACCTTCGCTGTCGGCTATCCGCCACTCTTCGGTATCTCCGTAGCCCCGGGATCGTCCTTCGCCGCCTCCACGGGCCGTGGCGGAAGGCATCTGAGCAGCTCCACCGGGCCAAGTACCTTGGTCTCACCCGCTCCCCAGGGCACGACAAAGGTGTCGCCCCGCTTCGCCTCGACTTGCCAGCCGTCCCCCCTCATAGCCCCGGCGCCGGCATCGACTACGACCACCGCAAACGAGGGCTCGAGGCTGGCCTTATTGCCGCCCCGGGCCCTCTGAGCACGAAAGTACGGCGCTGCCTCTTTGGGCAGGATGTCTTCGATGGAGCCGTTTTCGGCCACGCCATCTCGGGCGACGCCATCGCGGGGTGCGACTGCCGCGGTTTCGTTTGCACCTTGACGGCCGGCTTGAAGCGCTACCCGGCCGAGGTCTTGGTCCCGTAAGGCGCGGCTGCTCACGCAGGAGAGAGCGAGTTCCCGATCGAGACCCAGGTACGCGCTGGCGGGGTCGATGTCGAACCCTGCCACCTCCAGCATGATGGAAAAATCCGTGGGCTCTTGAAGCTCCAGGCAAAATACCTTCGCCCCTATCGCATGAGCGGTGCCGGCCGGGACCAGGACAGCGTCCCCAGTCTCTACGGTCAGCTTGTTCAGCAGCGCGAGCAGCGTGGCCGCATCCTGTTGCGCCACTAGACGGGATAACTCCGCTTGGTCTACGTCCCGTTTCCACCCGACGTAGACCACTGGCTCTGACCCCGTCGTCCCGAGCACCACCCACGCTTCGGTCTTGCCGTGACGCGACCCGAGGTGGCGCACGGCGAAAGACCGGTCGGGATGGACATGGACCGGAAGGCGCTGGCCGGCGTCCAGCAGTTTCACGAGAAGGGCGGGGTCTGAGCCGAAGTACTCCACGTGGTCGGGGCCGAGCCAACCTTTCGGGTCAGCCTCGATCACGTCCCGGAGGAACCGCCCGTCCGGCATCACGGTCAACCCGTCAGTGTCGCGGCCGAACCGGGGAGTGGCGGAGGCGACCCAGTCCTCGGGCCCGAAGTTGCCACTCCCAGTCATTCCTCGCAAATCCGCGATCGCTTGACCGCCCTTGTAAAACTGCCGCGGCTGGTTGGCTCCAAGTTGGACCGGTTGCATGGGGAGTCACGATATACGGGCGGCTTCGTTGGCAGCTCCCCGAACGCCCACGACGCCGGTGGCCCCACGACCGGACGGTGCCGGCAGTTCCCTTCCGAAAGCGCTGCTTGAGCGACGTGGTGCGACACGGTACTGTCACCCGATGACCGCGGCCGGGAGTGACAACCTCGGGTCGTTTGCGGCCAGGGACGACGCTGGCGATCCCCGTGAGGGTGACCCGGTTGGCGCCGTCACAACTGGGCCAGCGGCGGGGTACATCCTGGTCCTCGGGGAGTGCCTCGCAGACCTTGCGCCAGCGTCAGGGGCCGCGGTGGACCTGGTCCCCGACAACTCCGGCACACGCGCCGACGCCGAATCAGCCGGGTCACCGGGGATTACGCCAGCCGAAGAGCAAGCTCTTAATCGTGCCCCCGCAGTCCGGCATCGGGCGAGGCAACAACTAGTCGCCCTGCCCGGCGGAGGACCGGCGAACATTGCGGTGGGGCTAGCCCGGCTCGAGGTCCTGTGCACCTTCGCCGGTCGCTTTTCCCGGGGCGGTTTCGGGCCATGGTTGCGAGGCAACCTGGACGACAATGGCGTCGATCTCAGCTTCTCCGTAGATGCCGACGAACCCGCCACTATCGCCCTGGTCACTCTGGACAGTCACGGCCGGGCGTCGTACACGTTCTACGGGCCGACGACGGCCGACTGGCAGTGGGCCCACAGCGAGCTGCCTGACTTTGGCCGGCAAAACCCCGGCCGTCCCGCAGTGAAAGCCGTCCACACCGGGTCACTCGCACTGGCGCTGGAACCAGGGGCGAGTGCGATTGCCAGCTGGCTCACGAACCTGCGTCAACGGGGCCAGGTGCTGATTTCTTTCGACCCGAACGTGCGGCCGGGTTTCGTCGGCGATCTCTCCGCCTACCGTGAACGCCTTACGGAGGTGGTCCGTACCGCCCATGTCGTGAGAGCCAGTATCGACGACGTCGAGGCCGTCTACCCCGGCAAGGCCCCCAGAGCCGTGGCAGAAGAATGGTTAGCGCTGGGCGCTTCTCTTGTCCTCATAACCGAAGGGCCTGGCGGCGCCACGGCCTACTACCAGGACGGTGCAAGTACGCACTGCAGTCCCCCTCCCATAGAGCTGGCTGACACGATTGGGGCGGGGGACGCATTTACCTCGGCTTTGCTTGCTTATTTCAGCGACAATGGTCTCCTCAGCCCGAGCGGCATAGCCCATCTCACCGAAGCTCAACTGCGTTCATCAGTGGCGGAAGCCGTGGCGGCCGGCTCCCTTACATGTACCCGGGTTGGCGCCGACCCGCCGAGCCGGCTCGAACTGGCTCGTTTCCTGGAGAAGGCGGTCTGACCGACCGCGCTGTCGCTCACTCGCCGAGCAACTGGCCGAGGACCGCACGCGCTCGCTCGAGCGACTCCCGGCCCACCCTTTCCTCAGCCGAGTGAGCGAGTTCCGGGTCTCCCGGCCCAAAATTAGCGGCGGGGATGCCCCGTTCAGCGAAGAACGCCACGTCAGTCCAGCCCATTTTGGCCGACACCGACCCACCAGCCGCGTTCAAGAGGCCGGCGAGCAAAGGGTGGCCGAGAGAGGGGGGCGCTGACGGAGCGCTATCGGTGACCCGGAACTGATCGCCCTCTTCCAACCAGGGCGCCAGCATCTCCTTGACCCACTCGGTTGCTTCGCTCGTGTCCCGGTCGGGGGCGAAGCGGTAGTTCAACTCCAGGACGGCCTGGTCGGGCACGACATTAGAGGCGACGCCACCCGATACGCCCACGGCCTGCAACGATTCTTTGTAAAGGCAGCCGTCGATATCGACCTCTCGGCCTGGCCAGGTCGAGATTGCCGCCAGCAACGGGGCCAACCGGTGGACCGCGTTGCGCCCCGCCCACGGCCTCGCAACGTGAGCCCGCCTCCCCCACAGCACGACCTCAGCTTTGAGGACGCCCTGGCAACCGGCCCCGACTGTGGCGTTAGTCGGTTCGCACACGATGGCGGCGTCCGCCTCTACGAGGTCGGGCCGGACGGCTGCCACCGCCAAGAGCCCGTTAAAGGAGCGGGCGATCTCTTCGGCCGCATAAAAGATGTAGGTGACGTCGTATGACGGCGCCGAGACGCGGGCCGCCAAGTCCATCATCACGGCCAGACCGCCCTTCATATCGGTCGAGCCGAGCCCCCATAACGTCTCGCCGTCGACTCTTGGCGCGCCGTTGTCCTTGGGTGGGACGGTGTCGAGATGGCCGGCCAGGACCAGCCGGCGGGGTCGACCGAGATCCGTCCGGGCCACGACGTTATCCCCCACCCTCACCACTTCCAATCCGTCCAGCCGGCCAAGCGCGGCCTCTATGTGGTCGGCAATTTGGCCCTCTTGCCTCGACAGGGACGGTATAGCCACCAGTTCGGCGGTGGCCGCGAGCAGGTCTGTCACATCCGTACGTACCGGGTCGACGGCGGCGGAGGGCCGGCTTCCGGCGGCAGGGCGCAGCGGTCTTGTTGCACTTTTGCACGCGCCTGGCCGAGGCCGTCGTGCACCAGCCCGGCGACGCTCCCCGCCCCGCTGGTCCTCCCGCCCGGCCCGGAGCCAGCCGCCCCCACCACGCCGCTAAACACTCACCCCGTGCTCTCTCAACATCTCGTTCAACTGGGCCGTCGTGTGGCGCCGGCCTTGTTCCAGCCAACGCACGATAAGGATGCAGGCGAGCCCGAAAGTCCCCCCGTTATACGTACGAGGACGGGTTGCCCCCACGCCGACGCACCAGGGCGGCACTACCCCTCGGGACAGCTCCTCGCCGGTCTCGGCGTCGATGACCGGGATACCAGGGTTCAGTATGCAACCCTCGCCGAGAACGGCTCCCGCTCCCACCCGGGCGCCCTGCGTGATCATGCTGCGGCTCCCGATCAGGGCGTGGTCCCCGATGATGACTGGCGCGGCCTGGGGTGGTTCGAGCACGCCACCGATGCCGACCCCGCCCGCAAGGTGGACGTTGTCCCCAACTTGGGCGCAGCTCCCGACGGTGGCCCAGGTGTCGACCATTGACCCCTCGCCCACCCGGGCCCCGATGTTCACGTAGCTCGGCATCATGACGACGCCACGGCCGATGAAGCTACCCCACCGAGCGGACGCCCCCGGGACCACTCGAACGCCAGCCTTCTTGTACCCGTGCTTCAGCGGCAGCCGGTCGGCGTACTCGAACGGCCCCAGCTCGGTGACCTCGACCGCAGCGACCTTGAAGAACAACAAGATGGCCTGCTTCAACCACTCGTTGACCACCACCTCGCCGGCCGTGGACATGTGGGCGACTCGCGCCTCGCCCGAGTCCAACAGCCCGATCGCTTGTCTGACCACCTCTGCCTCGGCCGTGCTGCCCGAGCCGATATCAGCCCGCCGGTCCCAAAGGGCCTCTATTTCTTTACGCAGATCCACAGGAGGCGGATGCTAGTTCGAGCGTGAACTACGGCTAGGAAAGACCACACCGTGGCGGCCCCACGAAGCGAACCACGACCCGGCGCCCACGTGTGCCCCTATGCCACTCCGAAACGGGACGCAACCAGCTCGATCCGGCCCATAGGCGCTACTGCGGCCACCCTCACACAGCCCGCCCCGGCCGGCCCATAAAACTCGCCCGGAGAGACTACGAGGCCTCCTTCAGCAGCCAGTCGGGCCGCCAGCGCCCAGGCATCCCCGTCGGGAGCGGGCGCCCAGATATAGATCCCGCCCTCGGGGAACGGTCCGGGTACCCCAACGGCACCCAGGATTTGCCGCAACCGCTCGAGCCGCTGGCGGTAGCGCTCCCTTTGTGCGTCCGCGTGGTCCTGGTCGGCCAGGGCTGCCGCGCCGGCCAGCTGGACCACCCCGGGGACCATAAACCCGGCGTGCTGGCGCACCTCACGGAGGAACTCGACGACTTCCGCGTCGCCCGCGTACCAGCCGAAGCGTAGCCCGGCCAGGTTGCTCGTTTTGGAGACGGAGTGGACCGCCAGCACCCCGGCCGTCCCATCGGCTCCCCCACCGTGCCCGATGACGGTGGTGGGCCCGCCTTTCCATGTCGTCCCGGCGTAGCACTCGTCGCTGGCGACGAGGACGCCCCGCTGGCGGCCCCAAGCCGCCGCCGCGGCCAGGTCGTCCAGTTGCCCAGCCGGGTTCCCGGGGCTGTTGACCCACAAGAGCAGCGCCCGGGCCGCATCGGCCTCGCTGACGGCATCTTTCGTAAGCCGGAGCCGGAACTCCTGGTCGACCGGCACCGGCACCGCCCTGAGACCCGCCAGTAACGCCCCCATCTCATAGGTCGGGTAAGCCAGCTCCGGGTAGAGCACCGTGTCCCGGGACGGGTCCCGCAGGTGCAACCAGTGGGGAAGACCGCCAACGAGTTCCTTCGTGCCGATGCACAGGGCAACCTGCCCGGGGTCGACGCTTACCCCAAATTGGCGGGCCATCCAGTCGGCAGCGGCCCGCCGGGCAGCCAGCGACCCCGCCGAAGAGGGGTAACCGCGGGTGGCGCCGCCCTCGTCGCCCGACGCCAAGGCGGCCATAACGGCGGCGCTCGGCGCGTCGCACGGGCTCCCGACGGAAAGATCGACGGCGCCGCTCGGTAAGGCCGCCGCTTTGGCCCGGATAGCACCCAGGCGGGCGTAGGGATAGGGAGGGGGCCGGAAGCCTCCACCGCTGTCGCCGCCCGCTGTCCGCTCGCTCCCTCGGCCCGCCTCGCCCCCTCTGCCGGGTCAGCCTCTGCCGGGCCAGCCTCTGCCGGCCTAACCTCTGCCGCCTCGCTGCTCAGCGTCACCCCACCTCCTTTGCTATCGGGCCCTGGGCGGCCCACTGTCCGGCGAAGCTACCGTCGCTCGCCGTCGACGTCATGAAGGGAGCGAACTGGGCCAGCGCCGACCCGGCCAGCTTGGCCCGAACCGTCGTAGCCTGCTCACCTTCGGCCGTCATCAACACTTCGCCCTCGCGGTGCAGGGCCGCCAGTACGTCGCCCCGCGAAAAGGGGATCGACAGCTCCACAACGTGAGCGCTGGCCCGAAGCTGGTGCGCAATGGCTGCGATGAGGACGTCAACGCCCTGCCCCGTGGCTGCCGATATAGCCACGGCGCCCGGGTAGCGCAACGCCAGTCCCTTCGCTACCTCCGGAGCACGGTCGGCCTTGTTGAAGACGAGAACTTCAGGAAGATCAGCCGCCCCGATCTCGCCCAGTACCGCCCGCACGGCATCGATCTGGCCCTCGGGGTCGGGGGCAGAGCTGTCAACCAGGTGGACGAGGAGGTCCGCCTCGTTCACGACTTCCAGGGTGCTGTGGAACGCCTGGACCAGCTGGTGGGGCAGCTTGCGGACGAAACCTACAGTGTCAGTGAGGAGCACTGGTTCGCCGCCGGGGAGAGCGAAGCGCCGCGTCCTCGGGTCCAGCGTTGCGAATGGCCTCTCGTCGGCCGTGACCCCGGCGCCCGTAAGGCAGTTGAGCAACGTCGACTTGCCCGCATTGGTGTAACCGACGATCGACACTGACGCCACCCGGCTGCGCCGACGGCCCTGACGCTGAAGCCGCCGCCGCCGTTCGAGCTGGTCCAGCTCGGACTCGAGTTTGTGCACACGGCGTACAAGCCGCCGGCGGTCCACCTCCAACTGGGTCTCGCCCGGGCCCCGGGTACCGATGCGCCCCGCCTGCTGCGAAAGCTCGTGGCCCCGGCCCCGCAGGCGCGGCAGGCGATAGCGCAACTGAGCTAGCTCGACCTGAGCCTTGCCCTCCTCGCTGCGAGCGTTCTGGGCGAAAATATCGAGGATCACGGCGGTCCTATCTATCGCCGTCCGGCCCAGGATCTTTTCCAGGTTGCGGGACTGCGCCGGCGAGAGCTCGTCGTCGAACACTACGGTGTCCGCGTCAGCCGACTCGGAAACCTCCCTCAAGGTCTGCGCCTTGCCGTGGCCTATATAGGTGGCCGGGTCGGGACGGTCACGACGCTGGTGGACCCGGCCAACGACATCTGCCCCTGCGGTCCCCACCAGTAGCTCGAGTTCGTCGAGATGGCGCTCGGTTTCTGCTTCCGACGGGCCGGCCGGGCCGCCGGGCGGTGGCAGCGTCACCCCCACGAGGACGATCTTTTCCTTAAACGCCCGTTCAATAAGGCTCATCAGCGCCCTCCTCCGGCGGTCCCTTCCCGAGCCAACCGGGCCAGCTCTAGGCGGCACGTCCCCACTCGCCGGCTCGGACCGGTCAAAACAGCGACGCCGTCGGGCCGCAACTCGACTTCGGCCGCGCCTCCCGGCTGACTGACGGTGACCTTCGGCCCAACCCTGCCCCAGTAGTGCAGCGCCGCCGCCGCGGCCACCGAGCCCGTCCCGCACGCCAAGGTCTCGCCTACCCCTCGCTCCCAAACCCGCATGGTCAGCTCATCGCGGACGGGGCCGAGGGCGACGAACTCGACGTTGACACCGCCGGACCCTGCCCCCGCCTCTCGGCTGAGGGCCGGCCCGAGCGACGCCACGTCGACAGTGCGGGGGTCTGGGCCGAGGACAACCAGGTGCGGGTTGCCGACATCGACGAACAACTGGCCATGCCCGACATTGCACCGTTCGCCGTCCCCGACGATTTTGACCGTGCCCATCTCTGTGCTGGCCCACAACCAGCCCTCCTCGAGGTCACGTACGTGCACCTCTCTACGACCGACGGCCGTCAGGACCCCAAAATGGTCTCCCGGCCGGGCCGTGACGGCCCCGGCGTCGATGGCGGCGTGTGCCAGGCAGCGCAACCCGTTGCCGCTCATCTCAGCTTCGCTCCCGTCGGCGTTGCGCAACTCGAAGGTCATTTTGTCGGACGAGCCCGCCGGGGCCGGTCCGGCCCGCAACAGGCCGTCCGCACCGAAGCCCCGGTGACGGTCACACGCCAGCCGAGCCAGCCCGGCGTCAATTTGGTGCCGGCCACCCAGGTCGACCAGCACCAAAAAATCATTACCCAGCCCCTCGTACTTGGCTAGTTCGAGCCTGGCCGGGAGCCCGGGCACCCGTGGCTCGATTACATCGTTCATCAGTTCCAGTCTCTCAGCAGAGCCGGCAGTATGGCGAGGGGGTTTTCAGGGGACCCGAACCAGCGCACCCTCGGGTCCCGCCGCCACCACATCCGCTGACGGCGGGCGAAACGCCGTGTGCGCCGCACCGCGAGGTCGACTGCGTTGCCCAGCTCGACGCCCTTCTCGACATGGGAGAGCAGCTCGCGATAGCCGAGCGCTTGGCGGGCGGTGCGCGACAGGCCCTCTGGGCGAGCAGCCAACCTCTCCACCTCTTCGACGAAACCCGCTTCGAGCATGGCCGTGAACCGTGTCTCGATGCGCGCCGCCACTACCTCGCGAGGCAACCACACACCGGCCAGGCGCCAGCTCGTAGGTGGGAAAGCGGCTACGCCTGGGCCATAACTGGAAAAAGGACGGCCGCTCCCGATGGCGACCTCCAGCGCTCGCACCACTCGGCGGCGATTGCCAGGGTCGACTCGGGCCGCTCCAATGGGGTCCACGCGTTCTAGCCTCTGGTAAAGGTCGGCCGTGCTGGCCGTCTCCTCCAGGTCGGCGGCCACCTCTGGCCAGCGCCCCGGCACGTCGAAACGGTCCACCAGTGCGTGCAAATAAAGGCCGGTGCCACCAACGAAAAGGACGCGCTTGCCCCGTGCGGCCGCCCCGTCCACGATCCGGGCCGCCTCCCTGACGAAGCGGGCCACGTCCCAGTCTTCCGACGGGTCGGCGACGTCGATGAGGTGGTGGGCCACGCCGGACCGTTCGCTAACCGTCGGCTTGGCCGTCCCGATGTCCATCCCGCGATAAACCTGCATCGAGTCAGCGGAGACGATCTCGATATCACCTAGCGAGACGGCTACCAGCACCCCCAGGGCTGATTTTCCTGACGCGGTCGACCCCACCAGAGCAAAGGGGCCAGGCGCAGCAAGACCGATGGCATTGGCCCGCTCAGCTGGTCGCCACCGGGATCAAATTACGATGACGAGGTGGCGCCACGACGCGCATCAATTTCCCCTTCAGGAAATGAGGCGCGGCACGTTCGACCAACACCTCCACCACGGTACCCGGGCGTAGCTTTTGACCCTCCAGGTGCACCAGCTTGTTCTGCCTGGTCCGACCCGAATAGACCCCGGGGCCACCCTTTTTTGCTTTTCCTTCCACCAATACTTCCTCAACGCGGCCGACTCGTTGCTCGTGGCGGCGGAGGGCACTGCGTTCGACGACCTGGCGGAGCCGCTCGAAGCGTTCGGCTGCAATTTCCGGGGCGACGAAATCCTCCGGGCGCGCCGCAGCTTCGGTGCCTGGCCGAGGAGAAAAGATGAACGTGTAGGCACTGTCGTACTCGGCCGCCGCGACCACCTCGAGAGTACGTTCGAAATCGCTCTCGTCTTCGCCGGGGAACCCGACGATGATGTCTGTTGTTACGGCCAGATCTGGCACCGAGTTACGAGCAGCGCCCAGCCGGTCGAGGTAGCGTTCGGCCGTATAACCGCGGTGCATATTGGAAAGCACCCGATCGCTGCCCGACTGCAGGGGCAAGTGCAAGTGGGGGCACAGTGCTTTTTCTTGCGCCATGGCTTCGATAATCTCGGGCCGCAAGTCCTTTGGGTGGGGGCTGGTGAAACGCACTCGCTCGATCCCCTCCACCCGGGCGACGGCGCGCATCAGGTCAGCGAAAAGCGGTCGGGCTCGAGCAGAACTGGCACCGGCCCATGCTTCGCCCGTCATATGCCTGTGGGCCCGCCAGTCGTCAGAAGCGCGCGCCTTCAGCGCCAAGTCGCGCCCGTAGGAGTTGACGTTTTGCCCCAGTAGAGTGACTTCGATGGTGCCCCGGTCCGCTAATTGCTCGACCTCGGCGACGACCTCCCCGAAAGGCCGGCTTATTTCCCGTCCCCGTACGGCCGGGACAATGCAAAACGCACAGTGGTTATCGCAGCCGACCTGTATGGTGACCCACGCCGCAAACGGTAGCTCTCGGCGGACTGGCAGCGCCGAAGGGAACTCGTCCGCTTCGGCCGCCGCGGACTCCAGGATTTCGATCACCGGGCCTTCCGATTCGGCCCGGCTCAACAGCGAAACGGCGTGACCGACATTGTGGGTCCCGAAAACCGCGTCGACCCACGGCGCCTTGTCCAGTACTTTCTCCCTATCTTTTTGGGCCAGGCACCCTCCTACCGCAATCTGCATGCCCGGTCGCTGTTGCTTCAGTGCCCGCAGTTGGCCCAAGTTGCCGTACAGGCGGTTGTCCGCGTTTTCACGAATACAACAGGTGTTGAGGATGACGACGTCCGCGTCCTCGACACTGTCGGTGGCCACCAGGCCCTCGGCTTCAAGCAGACCGGCCAGTCGCTCTGAATCGTGCTCGTTCATCTGACAGCCAAACGTGCGTACAAGGTAGCGGCGAGCATCACCGGGGCTGGCCGGCGGCACGTCGGGTCGGTGCTGTATCACGGTTAAAGCTTAAGGTGTCGCCGCCGGGCGCGCAGGTTGGTTCGCGACGAAGGCCTGCCCTTCGGAAAACCGATTCTGACCAGCGTTTTCGTCCGCTCCGCGGGTAATCCTGGGGCGGCGCCGACAACTTTGGCAGCCTGCTGCTTCACGCCCGCATGGACGCACTATCATGGGCAAGGTCGCTTCGGTTGAGCGGGTCCCCGCCAGCCTGCTCCCGAGGCGACCTTTGTTGGTGAGCCCGGAACAAGCCCAGCCGCGCGTTGCGGTGAGGGAAGACAACGACGGCCTGGACGCTTTGTCGAGTACCGTTGGACACTTTCTTTCCGGCGGGTAATTTCGAGCACTACTGCGGGACGAAAGGGTCGTGGCCTCGCACAGCTACCGGCCAGGATAAGTGAGATGAGCGTCAGCAGGGCCGGTTGGCAATGATCACCGCCGGTGTCGACCTCTCCTCCCAGACCGCCCACACCGCGTCGTGTGTCATCGACTGGTCCGGTGGGACCGCCAAAGTGAGCCATTTGGCGCTCGATGTGGGCGACGACGCCATCAGCGCCCTCATCGGGAAAGTGGACAAGCTGGGCATCGACGTCCCGCTGGGGTGGCCGGTGGCTTTCGCCGAAGCCGTGGCCCGGCACTCGGGCCAGAGTTCTTGGCCGGACGGTTACGCCCACTCCGACACCTCGGCCTATCGCTATCGCCGGACCGACCTGTGGGTCTGGAAAACGCTGAAAACATCTCCGCCCCTGTCCGTCTCGACCGACCGGATCGCCCTGCCGGCGATGCGGGCCGCCGCCCTTTTGTCCCGTCTTCCCGAACGGGTGATGCTCGACGGCTCGGGAGTGGTCGTGGAGGCCTATCCGGCCGCGGCTCTTCGCCGGTGGGGCCTGGCATGGCGGGGCTACAAGAGAAAAGAGCAAGACGAAGCTCGGCGCACCCTGGTGGAACGCCTCTTGGCTGAAACGGCCTCCTGGCTCTACATTGGGCAGGCAGACGTTGGCCGGTGCCTGCAGAGCGATGATACGTTCGACGCCCTAGTGGCTGCACTGGTGGCTCGAGCAGCCGCAGTAGGCCTGGTAAATCCCATCCCCGACGAGGACAAGAGCCACGCCCAGAGAGAAGGGTGGATAGCGGTACCTCAGCCAGGCTCGCTGGGATTTCTACCAATCGACCGAGCTCCGTATGCTTGAATGACCTCTTTAGCCCGGGATCGACTGCTCGCAGAGGGCCCAATCCAAACTCCATCGTCCAGCCCGGCGCGTGTCGACTTTTAGGACGCTTTCTTCCTGCTGCTTTCTGGCCCCATGGCGAAAGAGGTACCCCGAATGATCGGCGACATCGAAGATCCCCGGCGCGTCGAGCCGGCCTACGTCCTCGACGACCGCGACATGCTCGAGCGCTGGCTCGAGTTCCATCGCACCACCCTGCTCCTAAAGTGCGAGGGCCTCGACGATGCCACCCGCAAACGGCGCCCGGTCGGAACTTCGCTGCTGTCTCTCCACGGCCTGATAAGGCACATGTCCGAAGTCGAGCGCAACTGGTTCCAGCGGGTCCTGCAGCGAGATCCCTCGGTCCCTTACATCTATTCAGTGGACGGCAAGGACGACACCGAGCTCTTCCCCCTCGATGAGGCAGACTGGGAAACCGACCTGGCCATATGGCGGGAGGAGTGCGAGGTGAGCCGGCGGGCGGCGGCTGGCCACGACCTGGCAGACACCGGCCTTCGGCGGGGCGAACCGGTGCCCCTGCGGTGGATATACACGCACATGGTCGAGGAATACGCCCGCCACAACGGCCACGCCGACCTCATCCGGGAGATGGTCGATGGCTCCGTCGGCTGGTGAAGGCAGCGAAGCGCGCCAGCCCTCCGACTAGCTCCGCCGCCCTAGCGTGAGCTCGTGGCCCGCTGCTTCGTCGCCATCTGGCCGCCACCTGAGGTCATCTCGGCTCTCACCGCTTTGCCGAGGCCGCCGGTAGAGGGGGCACGGTGGACGACCGAGGGCCAGTGGCACGTAACGCTGCGCTTTTTCGGGGACCTCGGCCCCGAGGCAGTGCGCACCGCGACGGCATCCCTGGCCTCGCTGGCGGGATCACTAGCTGATCAGCTCACGGCGCAAGGAGGGCCGGGCACTCGTTTCCTGGGGCCAGGCCTAGTGGTGTGGCCCGTCGAAGGCCTGGAAAATGCGGCCAAGGCAGTCGAAAGCGTGACCGCCAAAATCGGCCAAGCCGTGCCCGAACGGCGCTTTTTCGGGCACGTGACCATTTGTCGAGGGCGGCGTGGCGTAGACCTGCGGCGTGCCCGGTACCTTCTCACCTCGCTGGCCATGTCGTGGCCAGTGACCTCCCTCTCACTGGTCCAGAGCGAGCTACATTCCGACGGCGCCCAGTACCGGGACATAGAGGCGTTCCCCTTCGGGCCCTCTGCCCGGTGATCCACCACCGAACAGGTGTTTGCCACTAAGCTCGAAAGGCGTTACATTTATGAAGTTACAACAAAGAAGTTACAGGGTAAGGATGACTGCCAGCTTCGACCCGCCAGCCCCGCTTGGTCATAACGGTCACACCCGGTTCGTAGGGTCGCCCCGGGATGCAGCACACATATCAAGCACAGGACAGGCAGACAACTGAGAGGACGGTCCCGGTGGAACGAGACAAAGCGTTAGAGATGGCCCTTGGCCAGATCGAGAAGCAGTTTGGCAAGGGTGCCATCATGCGAATGGGAGAGAACACCCACATGCAGGTCGAGGCCATCTCGACCGGGGCTCTTTCCCTTGACCTCGCCCTCGGCATAGGGGGCCTGCCTCGCGGCCGCATAGTCGAGCTCTTCGGCCCGGAGTCCTCTGGTAAGTCCACACTGGCCATGCATGTCGTGGCCGAGTCACAGCGCAATGGAGGCATTTGTGCCTACATCGACGCCGAGCACGCCATGGACCCCAACTACGCCAAGGTGATCGGGGTCAACGTCGACGACCTGCTCATATCGCAGCCGGACACGGGCGAGCAGGCGCTGGAGATAACGGACATGTTGATACGGTCCGGAGCTCTCGACGTCATAGTCATCGACTCGGTTGCTGCTTTGACGCCCCGGGCTGAGATCGAGGGCGAGATGGGAGACACTCACGTCGGCCTCCAAGCCAGGCTCATGTCCCAGGCACTGCGCAAGCTCACCGCCACCCTTAGCAAGTCCAACACCATCGCCATCTTCATCAACCAGCTCAGGGAGAAGGTCGGTGTCATGTTCGGCTCGCCCGAGGTGACCCCCGGAGGGCGGGCGCTCAAGTTCTACTCTTCAGTCCGCCTCGACATACGCCGCATAGAGTCCATCAAGGACGGCGCCGAGGTGGTCGGCAACCGTACCCGTGTAAAAGTCGTCAAAAACAAGATTGCCCCACCCTTCAAGCAATGCGAGTTCGACATAATGTTCGCCAAAGGCATCAGCCGTGAGGGCACCTTGCTCGATGTCGCCACTGACCTGGGCATAGTGCGCAAGTCGGGCGCTTGGTACACCTACGAGGGGGAGCAGATAGGCCAGGGCCGTGAGAATTCAAAGGTCTTCCTGGCCGAGAACCTCGAACTCATGATCGAGATCTCCGAGAAAGTGCGCCAGAAGGTCGGGATGACCGGCACCCCCGCTGCGGACGACCAGCCAGAGCCCGACTCACTAGTCCTGGAGGAGTGACCGGTACCCGCTGGTTCAGCTGACCTGGGCGCCTTGCGCCGGTCGGCGCCCTGAGAGCGACACGCTCGCCGGCGGTCTCAGAAGCCGTGTAATTCCATTACGCCCAATTCAGGGCGCCGACCGGACGACAACAGGAGGACGTCACCTTATACTAAGCCTCACCCGATGGCGCGCTCAGTCGGTCGGCGTTGTTATTTGTTGTGAGCTTTGTCGTTTTGATTACGTCATCTTTTGAACTTGTCACTGGAGCGGTTCAGAAAGAAAGCGTATGGAATGCTGTCGCGATAAGGAATTTTCTAAATAATCGTTCCCTTAGGCGCTATTGCAGGGTACGTTTATCACCGTGTTAACGACTCGTTCACCTAGTACCGGCAACGGTGGTGGCCAAGGCGAACCTAGATCGGTGACGGGAGGTGCTGTGACTGCGGTACCTCCCGCCGAACACCAGGGTCTAGTTCTTGACCTGAGCTCGCCCGAGTACGTGGTCCAACTGACTGAGCTCGAGGGCCGGCTTCACATTCTGGATGGCCTGCTCGACGTGTCGTCTCGGTTCCACCAGGTCAACGAGGCAATACAGTTCGCCCAGGACAAAGAGACAGCACTCCAGGCGTTGCAGCAAGATCCGTTCTGTTATTCGTACCGGCAGGCGGAAGCGATCCTCGACATGCCGATGAGCTGGCAGAGTGCCGCAGAGATCGAGCATCTGCGGGAGGAACGTGGCCGGCTGACATCCCGGCGTTTCACCTTGCGTGAGAACGTTACCGAGGTGCTGGCTTTTCACTGGTTCGGCTAAACCGTCGCCGCCACCTGGCGTGGACACGCCCCCGTCCAGTCCCCCCCCTCCGTCCAGCCCGTCCCGGCTCAGTCCAGTCCCGGCTTAGTCCTCCCCGGGCCGCGGGCTCTCCAGCAAATGCCGGCGCAAACGGTCCAGAGCCTGCGTCGTGGCCCGCTCCCGCACCAATTGGCGGTCCCCCCGCAAAGACAGCTGCGTCACCTCGGTCTTTGACGTCCCCTTAGCCTGCTGGCCAATGCCCCTGTCGTCGGCTAAACCAACAAATACCGTCCCCAGGGGCTGGTCGTCCTGGCTGGTCGGCCCGGCCACGCCGGTTAGCGATAGGCCGATATCGGCGTTCAGCAACGCTTTCACCCCCGACGCCATCTCCTCCGCGGCGCCTTCGCTCACCACCGGTCCGGGGCCCACGCCAAGCAGCGAACGTTTCACGTCCTCCCCGTAGGAGACAACGCCGCCCGCAAACCAGTTGCTGGCCCCGGGGACAGAAGTAAGGCGGGCGGCGACCATCCCGCCCGTCAGTGACTCTGCAACGGCTAGCCGCAACGCCCCCTTGGTCAGCAACCGGCCCACGATGACCTCGAGGCCTTCGTCGTCTACCCCTCCCACCGCTTCACCGAGCAAGCCCCGGAGCGCCGCCTCCTCCTTGTCCAGCGCCTGCACGGCAGCGGCTTCGGCATCTTCACCGCTCGCCTGGACCGTCATCCGCACCCGGATCCCCTCCCTGGCACTGGCCAGGAACGCGATCGTCGTGTGGGTCCCGGGTGCTTCGAGCGCGGCCACACGGGGGGCTACCACCTCGGCCACCTGGGACTCGGTCATCCCCCAAACGCGCAGGAACCTGCTTCGGATAGTCGCCTGTCGTCCCGACCGACGGACCAGGTCAGGCACGACCGACCCGGCCACCATCTCGCGCATTTCGGAGGGCACGCCGGGGACGGCGTAGATCACGTTCGTCCCGACGGGGCAGACCAAACCGGGGGCGGTGCCCACTGCCAGGATCGGCGTGGCGCCGACCGGGAGGTCGGCTTGCTTGTAGTTGATCTCGGGAATGTCGCGGCCGGCGAACCGCTCCCTCAAACGTGTCACGAGTTCTGGCTCGCGCCGTAGCGCGACGCCCATTACCTCGGCGATCGCTTCTCTGGTGATGTCGTCTTGGGTAGGGCCGAGCCCGCCGCAACAAATCACGTCGCTCCGTCGTCCGAGGGCCGCTCGTAGCGCAGCCACGATCCGAGCGTGGTTGTCCCCCACCTTGGTTTGCTGATAGCACGGTATGCCGGCCGCGGCCAAGTTCTCACCGATCCACGCAGAATTAGTGTCGACGACTTGGCCGAGCAGCAACTCAGTACCTATGGATAGGACCTCACACTCCACGGCTCGGCGGCCCCTAAGCGCCCGTGGCCGCTGGACGGCGCCCAAAGCGCGAGTCGACCAGGTACTGCACTGCGCTGGCCCAAGCCAGTACCACCGCCAACCACAGGGCCAAGTGCGAGAACGTGAGCCTCGATGGCCACGCCACCGGCAACAAAAGGAGCGCCACAGTCAAGAACTCGACCAGCGTTTTCGCCTTCGCGACGCGACGGGCCGGCACGCTGACGCCGCGCCGGGCGACGACAACGCGGTACGAGGTAATGACGACTTCCCGCACGGCGAGCAGGGCAACGGGGACCCAGGTGACCTGGCCAAGGGCCGCCATCGCGGCGAGGGCGCCGAGGA
Organism: uncultured Acidimicrobiaceae bacterium; assembly: GCA_963807395.1. GTDB lineage: Bacteria > Actinomycetota > Acidimicrobiia > Acidimicrobiales > Palsa-688 > Fen-671. The sequence goes on along the minus strand of CAWEBW010000016.1, from coordinate 240,027 downwards.
CCAGGAACTTGTCCGCCAGCGGGTCGAGGAAGGCTCCAGAAGCACTAGGCCCATGCCGCCTGGCCAGCCAGCCGTCGGCGAAATCGCTGAGGGCGAGCGCAGCCCAGAGCAAGAGGGCCGCCCACGACGGTGTGGCTCGCAGGACGACCAGCACGAGCAGCGGGGTGGCAGCCAAGCGGGCAGCCGTCACTCCGTTGGCGGCCGTCTTCAGCCTCCAGGGAGCGGCGGTGGTCGTGGCCTCTGTCATGCCGGTTTAATTCCCCGCCGAAAGGTTAGTGGCCAAGTGTGCCTCAGGCCGAAGACCAGGCTCGATGTCGTCGGAGAGACCGTGGCTACGGCCGCCGTTTACCGGCGCTTGTCGCTGGTCACCGAGGGGAGCGGCGATCAGGTCCGGGCCCACCGCATCGACGATCTCCAACTGAGGCCAGGATCCCACTGCTAGGTGGCGCGGGACCCGGATCACGCCGTCGATCTCGGGCGCCTCCCGGTGGCTCCTGGCCCGGCCGGGCGCGTCCACCAGGGCTCGGCAGCTGCTGCCCACGAGAGCGGCTCTCTTCCTGGCCGTAATGCCATCCTGCAGTTCGGAGCACTCCCGCAGCCGCTCACCCACCAGCTCGACCGGTACGCGTCCCGGGAGGGTGGCGGCGTAGGTGCCATCCTCGAGAGAAAAGGCAAAGAACCCGACCCAGTCGAGCTGCGCTTCCTCCAGGAAGCGCAAAAGGGCGTCGTGGTCCTCTTCTGTCTCGCCCGGGTAACCGACGATGAACGACGACCGCAGCGCCGCCTCCGGGAACCGCCGCCGCACCGCAGATATTTTCTCGAGGAACCGCTCTGCCCCGCCAAACCTGCGCATCCGGCGCAACAGTGGCACCGATACGTGCTGCAGGGAAAGGTCGAAATAGGGGCAGCCGCTATCGCCTATGGCCTCGACCAGTTCGTCGCTCAAACCTGACGGGTAGAGGTACAGCAGCCTGACGCGCTCCGCCCGCTCGCCGACGGCGCGAACAAGCTCCACCAGGTCCCTGACCTCCCCGAGACGATCGCTGCCGTCGCCGGCTCGCTCCCGTCGCGTCCGGCCGGTCACGTCCCGTTGCCACGAGACGAGGTCCTGGGCCACGAGCACCACCTCTTGGGCGCCCAACTCCTCGACTTCGGCCAGGATCTCACCCGCGGCCCGTGACCGCTGCGGCCCGCGAAATGACGGGATGGCGCAGAACCCGCAATGGCGGTCGCAACCCTCTGCCACCTTGACATACGCCCACGGAGCCCGAGCCGGAGGCCGAGGCAAGTTCAACAGGTCGAAACTGGGGATCCCGTTTTCGCCACTCATGGCGCTCGGTGCGGCAAGGCGGCCGCCGCCAGTTCGAGCCCGCACACCAGGATTACCTGACGACTTCTGGCGAGGCCCCCTGGTCGCGGCCAGCCGGACCGGGGCCCCGTAGCCGGGGGCCGCACCGAGGTGAAGTGGGTCGGCGTGAAGGGAGACGCCGAAGCCAGCAACCCTGTCGGCTTCGGGCATGGCCTCGGCCAGTTCCGGGCCGTAACGCTCCGCCAGGCAGCCCGTCACGGTGAGGTGGGCGCCTGGTTTCCTCACGTTCGCCAGCTCGAGCACCACATCGATGGATTCTTCCCGGGCAGCCTCGATGAAAGCACAGGTGTTGACGACCAACAGGTCCGCCTCCTCGGGCCGGTGGGCGCGCCGATAGCCCTCCGACTCGAGCATCCCGCTGAGCTTTTCGGAATCAACCTGGTTTTTCGGGCAGCCCAAAGTCTCTAGCCAGTAGCTGCCGCCATCCTTGTTGGCCACGCCCCGTTCTGAGCGAACCGGCACCGCGCCCGCCGCTCGCCTACCGGCACCGGGCGCCCCCCTGGGCGTCGAGGGCGCGGCCGCGCTCGACGTGAGGGCGCTTTCAGGCATCTTGTCCAGCGTAGCGGGCCGCCTGCCGGGTGGCCTTACATCGTGGCCGATCAGTCGAGTTGTTCGACCTGGCAGCCGGCCAGGTCGGGCTCGAGCAACAACACCCGGCCTCCCACCGTGTACTGGTCCATGAGCGCCCAGGCTGCCTCCGCGACGCGAGCGGCGTCGTCGGCTCTACAGATGCCCAGCAGGCTCGGGCCCGCGCCGGACCAGCACGAGGTCAGCGCCCCGGCTTCCCGCAACCCCGCCAAAAGGGCGGGCGCCTCGGGAAAAAGCACCGAACGCGGCTCTTGATGGAGCCGGTCGTCGCCTGCGGTGGCGAGCAGCTGGCGGTGGTCCGCGAGGCCGGCCACCAGCAGGCCCACCCGGCCTAGGTTGAAAACGGCGGCCTCTCGAGTGACCGTATCGGGCAGGGCGGCCCGGGCCGTCCTGGTCTCCAGTTCCCGGGATGGGACGATGACAACGAACCGGAGGCCAGGGTCCAGGCTGAGGCTCCGGGCCACCGGGCCCCCATCAACGACGGCGGCAGCCACCAGGCCACCCAGCGCTGATGCGGCCGCGTTCTCGGGATGGCCGTCGACAGCGAAACCCCAGGCGAGTGGGTTGGCGGCCCCCGCTGCCGCCGCCGCGGCCACAGCCAGAGCGGCCGATGACCCGAGCCCTCGTGCCACCGGGATGTCCGAACGCACCCGAAGCTCCAGCCGGTCGTCACCCACGACCTCCGCCGCGACGCGAGCGGCCAGGTGCGAGGGCCCGCTGCCTAGCTCGGCCCCCTCCCCCTCGGCGACGACGAGCAAGCCCGCCGGCCGAGGCTTGACTTCGACTTCGACATACAGAGCCAGCGCCAGCGCCAGCGCGTCGAAACCCGGGCCGAGGTTGGCCGAGGACGCGGGCGCCCTGGCCAGGCGATGCACGCTCACGGCTACGGCTGTGGTGTCAGCGCCCGTCGAGTTCTTCGACTGTCATGAGCACGGCCCGGGCTTTGGACCCTTCCGACGGGCCCACGACGCCTCTTTGTTCCAGCAGGTCCATCAGGCGGCCGGCTCGGGCGAAGCCCACCCGTAACTTGCGCTGCAACATGGAGGTGCTCCCGAGCTGGCTGCGCACAACCAGCTCCATGGCCGCCTCCAAGAGCTCGGCGTCATCACCAGAGTCCTCACCCCCGCCGCCCGCCACCGTCTCCACACCTTCGACCCCCTCGACGTAGCTGGGCTCACCCTGGCGACGCCAATGGCCGACGACCTTGCGGACATCTTCCTCGTCTACCCAGGGGCCCTGGAGGCGCCGGGCCAGACTGGACGAAGCGGTCAGCAACAGCATGTCCCCTTTACCAATCAGCCGTTCGGCCCCCGGCTGGTCAAGCACGACGCGGCTGTCGGCCAGCGACGAAACTGCGAACGCCAAGCGGGAGGGGATGTTGGCCTTAATGAGGCCCGTTATGACATCGACGGACGGCCGCTGCGTGGCCAAGACCAGGTGGATGCCCACGGCGCGGGCCATCTGGGCGATGCGGCAGATCGACTCCTCGACATCCCGGGCCGCCACCATCATCAGGTCGTTGAGCTCGTCGACCACGACCAGGATGAAAGGCAAACGGCTGTAGCTCTCCCCGGGGCCGTCACCAGTCGTTTCAGTCGCCAGCTCGCCTCTGTCCCAGGCCAGGTTGTAACCCGTGATATCGCGCATCCCCACCTCGGCCAGCAGGTCGTAGCGGCGCTCCATCTCATCCACCGCCCACCGAAGGGCGTTGGCGGCCTTCTTGGGGTTGGTGACGACTGCGGTCAACAGGTGGGGCAAGCCGCTGTACTGCCCGAGCTCGACCCTCTTCGGGTCGACCAGGATCATCCGCACCTGGTCAGGCGTGGCCCGCATCAGCACCGAGGTCAACATGGAGTTGATGCACGACGACTTGCCCGAGCCGGTGGCGCCGGCGATAAGCAGGTGCGGCATTTCGGCCAGGTTGACGAGCACGGGGCGGCCGGCGATGTCGCGGCCCGTCGCCACCTCGAGCGGATGGCGGGCAGCCTGCGCTTCGGGCGACGAAAGGATGTCGCCCAGCGCCACCGTTTGGCGCTGGCGGTTGGGCACCTCAACCCCGATCGCCGAACGCCCGGGGATGGGGGCCAGGATCCGGACTTCGGCGGCGGCCATGGCGTAGGCGATGTCGCGCTGCAGGGCCGTCACCTTGCGGACCTGGACGCCTGAGCCGAGCTCGAGCTCGTACCGGGTAATGCTCGGGCCGACTGTGGCCCCCACCAGGCGGGTCTCCACGCCGTGGGAGGCCAGGGCCGCCTCGAGCGTCTGCCCGAGTACCTCCACCTGCCGGCGGTCGATCTCGGCTTGTTTGGCCCGCCGGAGCAAGGCTAATGGGGGCAATCGCCACGCCGGCGGCACGTGCTTGGGGAACCCGAGGTCGATGGCCAGCTGTTCGGCTTTGACCGGGCCGCTGAAACCGTCTATCGGGACCGTGACCGGAGCGGCGTCCGGCCCGGCCCCTCTTGGGCGACCGCAGCAATCGTCACCTCCGGTCGATCGCGACGTTCCCCCCAAACGGCTGGCTCGGTGGCGTCATCGTCCTCCCCCTCGCTTTCTGCGTCGAGGCCCGCTTCGGCCTTGAAGGCGTCATAGGGGGCCGGCCTGGCGGCCCCGCTAGAGTGCGGGGCGCCGGGCACCGAAGCACCGGCCACGCCGGCACGAGCACCGGCGCACCGGCCACGGGAGCACCGGCCACGGAGCACCGGCAGGGGAGCACCGGACGTCGGGTGGCGGGCAGCCGAGGCCAGCCTTTCACGTTGGCGGTAAAGGTCCACCGACGCCGACCAACACCACCGGCTGGCCCGAGCCAGCCCGGCACCGAGCAGGCGCAGCTTGCCGGCGATGGCTCGCACCGGGGTGGCAGTAATGATCAGGAACGAAATTAAAAGGACCGCTCCCAGTACGAGAGCAGCACCCCAGCCCGCCAGCCCGGCCCGGAGGGGCACTCCCTCGGCCGCGCCCAAGAACCCACCCGATTGGCCCATGGAGTGCAGTGGCTGGTCGAGAGTGTCCTTACCAGCTACGACGGCGAGGAGGCCGGCGGCCGCCAGGAGGGCGAGGCCGAGCCCGATTGCGACCCGGGCGGGCTCTGAACGCTCATGCCGCCAAATCAGGTACCCGCCCAAGATGGCGAAGGCCGGGGGCAGCCCGTACCGCGCCAGACCGAATACGTCGGCGGTCCCGGTCCGCAGGACGTGCCCGGCGGGACCGATCACCTGGGCGTAAATCCCCAGGCCGCCCAGGACGGCGATAAGCAAGAAGGCCAGGCCCCACAGGTCGTCCGATTGGTCCTCCACCATCGAACGGAGCGTTATGCGCCAGGGTGCCGGGGTGCTTGACCGGCTCTTCGCGCCGCCCACGAGGGCGCGTGCCATCAGGGCGTGACCTACCCGTCCCCCGACCGGAGGGGGGTTTGCGAGCCGTCCCAGTTGCCACAGCAACCTCAAAACTAACATCAGCCTCAGCAACAACAGGTGTTCATGTGTTGGAGGACGGTCCCGTTCGACCCAGACGGCTAGGCGGCAGGCCGCCGGGCCGCAGGCCAAGACCACTGCAAGCGGCTCGGTCGTACTGGCCGCTGCTGTCAGGCAGGACTGAAGGCGGACCAACAGGAACAGCGGGGCTCGGGCTCGACGAGGAGCGGGCCGCAGTTGCGAGCGCGGCCCGTAATTCTAGGCGGCCCAGCTCGCAGGTGGCAGTCCCTCCGCATTGCGTCCGCGACTGGCCCGCACGGTCGCCGCCGTCCGTATCGTGTCCGCCGCTATACGTGACGGTTCGGTCGGCTTTTCGGTGCAGTCAAGCGTTCTTGTTGCGTTCTGACGTAGAAAGCGCACTCGATCGCGACAAGTCGCCGATCCTGCACCTAGAAATGGTCCCGCCGGGCGACCCGCTGCAGTATCAAGCGCTCGGGGTGGGCGGGTGGGTGCGAACGGTGACCTCGGCGGGCACACGGCCGCTCGCGTCATATGAGCACCGGGGCCTGGCCCCTGCTGGTCGCGCTTCTCAGGCGTCACCGAGGACAGACCGGCCTGAGCAGAGGCGATCGAAGTCGACCGGGAGTGGGCCGCAGCTGCGAGATGGGCTCGTTCTTTTAGGCGGCCCATCTCGCAGGTGGTGGCCTCTCCGCAGTGCCCGGTCAGGCCTCCATAACCACTGGTACGATCATCGGCCGGCGCCGGGTCCGCTCGTAAACGAAGCGGCCGAGCGCCGAGCGGGCGCGGCGCTTCAGCGTCTCGAACTCAGTCGTCGCCGGTTCCGGCAGCTCGGGCTGTTCGATCGCCGTCAGGACGACCTCACGCGCTTCGTCGAGCAACTTCTCGGCCTCCGGGGCGTAGACCCAGCCCCGGGTTATTATCTCGGGACCAGTGAGGACTCTCCCGGTCCGCGAGTCGATGGTGACGACAAGGACGATGACACCCTCCTCGGCCAAGAGCTGACGGTCCCGCAGGACGCCGGGGCCGACGTCGCCGACGATGCCGTCGACGTACAGGTAGCCGGCCGGCACGTCGCCGGCGAACTCGACCCCGTTGCTGTTGACTTCGACAACATCGCCGTCTTCGGCCAGGAGGACCGAATCGCTCGGCACCCCGAGCTCGGTGGCGAGACGGGCGTGGTGCATCAGGTGACGGAACTCGCCGTGAATGGGGATGAACGCCTGCGGCGTGGCCACAGAGATCAACAGCATGAGCTCGTCGCGCATGGCGTGGCCTGAGGCATGCACGGGGGCCAGCCCGGAGTGGACCACTTCCGCCCCGGAACGGCAGAGGCCATCGATGACCTTGCCCACGTTGGACTCGTTGCCCGGTATGGCGTGCGACGAGAGCACGACGAGGTCGCCCGCCCCCGTTTTCACCCATTTGTTCTCGCCGACGGCCATCAGTGATAGTGCCGACATCGGCTCCCCCTGCGAGCCCGTACACACCACGCATATTTGCTCGGGTGGGAAGTTGCCGATTTTTTCGATGTCGATGAGGCGTTCTTCGGGTATGTGCAGGAGACCGAGCTCGCGAGCGAAGGCCACGTTGCGGCCCATGGAGCGTCCGAGCGTAGCGATGTAGCGCCTGGTGGCCAGGGCTGCGTTGGCCACCTGCTGGACCCGGTGCACATGGCTGGCGAAGCAAGCCACGATTATCCGCTTGTCCGGGTTGGCTTCGAAAAGGCTAAATAAGACCTGGCCAACGGCGCGCTCGGACGGCGAGTAGCCTCGCTCCTCCGCGTTGGTGGAATCGGAAAGCAACAACCGGATCCCCTCTTCCGCCGCCATGGCGCCTATCCGGGTCAAGTCTGTCCTCCGGCCGTCTACTGGCGTAAGGTCGAGCTTGAAGTCGCCCGTGTGCAAGATCACGCCCTGCGGAGTATGGAAAGCGAGGGCGAATCCGTTCGGGACCGAGTGCGCGACCGGCAAGAACTCGATATCGAACGGGCCTATCTTTCTTCGTTCCCCGTCCTTTACGACGACGAACTCCGTGCGGTCGGCCACGCCGGCTTCCTCGATCCGGTTACGGGCCAGCCCCAAGGTGACCTCCGAACCGTATATCGGGATGCTCACTTCCTGGAGGAGGTAGGCCAGGGCGCCAACGTGGTCCTCATGCCCGTGGGTGAGGACGCACCCCTCGAGCCGCTCCTTGTTCTCGATTATGTAAGTGAAATCAGGCAGGACAAGGTCGACGCCGAGCATTTCCGGGTCCGGGAACATGAGGCCGCAGTCGACCAGCACGGCCCGTCCGCCCATCTCGAACCAGGCACAGTTCCGGCCGATCTCACCCAGTCCGCCGAGGAAGACGATACGGACCGGGGCCGCTGCCGCGGTCGCTAATTGACCCGGCAATTAGCGCTCCTCAAAAACAGGCCAGCTTATTCGGCCCGCTTGAAGGGCTGGCGGTGAAGATGTGCCCATACCTGCTCGGCTTTGGCGATCAGCCCCTCGGGCTCCGGCCCCATCGGCAAGCGGCAGTCACCCCCGGGCAACCCTAGGGCCTTGAGCATGGCCTTGGTGGGCACCGGGTTTGGAGCCAGGTCGGTGGCCTCGAAATCCCAGGATTCGATAAGCCGAGCGTTGATAACCATAGCCGCCTCGGTATCGCCCTTGGTAAAAGCAGCCACCATTTCGCTCATCTGCACGCCGGCCCAGTGGGACGCCACACTGATTACCCCGACCGCTCCGACCGCCAACAGCGGGAGAGTAAGAGCATCCTCACCGCTGTAGACCTCGAAGTTGGCGGGCACGTCGGCCAGCAGAGCCGCTGTGGCGGCGGGAGAACCGGAGGCGTCTTTGACGCCGGCGATCACCCCATCGGCCGCCAGCCGCAAGAAAGTCGGCAACCGCACTTCCCGCCCGGTGCGCCTGGGGATGTCGTACACGAGCACCGGCAAGTCCGTCGCGGTCGAGATCGCCTGGAAATGGGCCTCGATACCTGCCTGCGAAGGCCGGTTGTAGTAGGGCGTCACGACCAGGGCGCCGTCGACCCCAACGCTTGCCGCGGCCTTGGTCAGTTCCACCGAGTGGGCCGTGCTGGCCGTGCCGGTGTTGGCGATCAACGGCACACTGACCGCTTCTCGGACCGTCCGCCAGAGGTCGAGCTTCTCCTCGTCAGAGAGCGTCGGAGCCTCGCCCGTGGTGCCGGCCAGCACCAGGCCGTCGTTGCCGTTGTACACCAGCCAGCGGGCGAGCTTGGCCGCGCCCGGCAGGTCGAGGCCGCCCTCCGAGTCGAAGGGAGTGGCCATAGCGCAGATGACCCCGCCGAACCGCCCCGGAGCTGACATCAGAACTCCTGCCCTTCTGACCTCGGATCCTGTGACATCGTGCTCTTAGCCTAGCTACCGCCGCGCCCCTGGGCGCTCACGCATTCTTCAAACCCCGAACCGTCAAACCCCGAGGAGGGCGTCTAGGCCGAGAGTGAAGCCCCGCCTGGCGGGGACCTGCTTTATCGCTAAGAGCACGCCCGGCATGAACGAGGCGCGGTCGAGCGAATCGTGGCGGAGGGTAAGGACCTGGCCCGCCGTGCCAAAGAGGACCTCATGGTGGGCCACCAACCCGCGCAACCGGACCGAGTGAACATTTACACCTGGAGCCCCCTCGACTCCACGGGCCGGCAGTGGCGCGGCCGCGCCCGGAGGCCGCACCGGGCCGACGCGATACGGGCCGCGGTCAACAATGCCGTCCCGGACGGCGCGTCGAGTTTGCCGTCATGGTGCAATTCCACGATCTCCACGGTTTCGAACCAGGGCGCGGCCAACTCGGCGAAGCGCATCATGAGGACGGCGCCTATGGCGAAGTTGGGGGCCAGGATGCAGTTGGCGTCGCTGGCCTCGAACAAAGACCTCATCTCGGCCAAGACCTCTGGGGCGAAGCCGGTCGTCCCTATGACAGCGTGAACCCCGTTGCGCGCGCACCAGCCGGCGTTGGCGGCGGCCGCGCTGGCCACGGTGAAATCAACCGCAACCTGCACCCCTGCCGCTGCCATTGTTTCTGGCGTCGAAGAAGCGACCATACCCGCCAGCTCCAGCTCCTCCCCGGCGTGGGCGGGGTCGACCGCGGCTACCAGCTCGAGTTCAGGGTCAGCATTGACGGCGGCACAGACAGTGGCTCCCATCCGGCCGCCGGCCCCGAATACCCCGACCCTCCCCCTAGGCCCCTCCGTCACCCCCTGGCGGGCGCTGCAGGCCCGCCATCCCAGTCCGGGAAGGCGTCGTCGTCGAAAGGCCCGAGCACGACCAGGCTGCGGGCACCGCCCAGGACCTGGTCAGCCACACGGGCGACGTCGTCCATCGTCACCGCGGCGATCTCTGCATCGAGCTCGGCCAGCGAAGGGACCCGGCCTTGGGACAGCTGAGCGCGGCCCAGGCGGCTCATCCGCGCGCCCGAGTCCTCCAGCCCGAGGGCGGTGGCGCCGCGGGTATGAGACTTGGCCGCGGCCAGTTCTTCGTCGGTGACGCCGGACGCGGCCATCTTGTCCAACTCCTCGGTGATGAGCTTTACTACCTCGGCGGCCCGAGACGGCGCCGTCCCGGCGTACACGGCCAGGTCACCCACGCCCTGATAAGCCGAACGGTATGAATATACGTTGTAGGCCAGGCCTCTTTCTTCCCGGACGGACTGGAACAGGCGGCTCGACATGCCGCCCCCAAGGATGTGGTCGAGCACGTTCAGGACCTGACGGTCCGGGTGGTTCCGCTCGAACGCGGCCATCCCCACCATCACGTGTGCTTGCTCGGTCGGCCGGTTGACCACCAGCCGCTCCTTGGCCTTCAGCGAAGGGGACGTACGTTCAGGCGGTCTCCCGCCCAGGAGCAGGTCACGGCCCACTTGTTCTGCGGCTTGGTCGAGGCGGCGGACGACGCCTTCGGTGACCTGCTCGTGGTCGATTTTCCCGGCCGCGGTGACGATGATGTTGGCCGTCCGGTAATGGCGCCGGTGGAACTCTGCTACCTGCTCGCGGCTCATAGTACGGACGGTCTCCTCCAACCCGAGCACGTCACGGCCCAGCGGATGGGCTGGGTAAAGGGCGGAATTGAAGAAGTCGTGGACCTCTTCGGCCGGCTCATCGCCGTGCATCAGTATCTCTTCGAGGATGACCTGGCGCTCCGCTTCGAGCTCGTCCATACGCAGCGCGGGCCCCAAATTATTTCCGACAATATGTCGAGGCCGAGGTCGACGGAATCGGCCAGCAGCCGCACATAAAAAGCGGTGTGCTCTTTGGTCGTAAAGGCGTTCATATCGCCGCCGACAGCGTCGACCACCTCGGCTATTTCCCGGGCGCTACGTTTTGCCGTTCCTTTGAATAACAGGTGCTCAAGGAAATGCGACGCGCCCGCGATGGGGCCTGGCTCGTCGACCGACCCGGTCCCGACCCAGAACCCCAGGCTGACGGAGAGCACATCTGGCATGTGCTCGGTTACTACGGTCAAGCCACCGTCGGCCACCGACGTGTTGACCACATCCCGCTTAGCGGGCGTCGCCCGCGTCGCGGTCCTTCCTTGGCTGTTTGCCACGTGGCGCTGGCTCTAGTGGCGCCGCCGGGGGTTTCGGCGCGGTCCTGCCTGGCCCCGCGGATCCCCACTACGTTCGCGCCCGCCTCGGCCTGGGCCGCCGCTCGCCTGCGGTTCGAGCGGCGCGGTGGACGGGCCGAGGTCGCCGAAAGCCGAACGAGCCTCTTCGTCCCAGCTGTCTTCGAACGAGACCGTCTCGTAGGGGCCAGGGCCCTCTTTGCCGCCGTTGCCTGAACTGGCGGAACTGGCCGCGTCCCCGTCGGGCGTTCCTGACGCCGCCCCTTCCAGCGAAAGCGAGACCTTGCCGATCGGGTCGATGTCGTCGACGTGCACGTCGAGCTCTTCGCCCAGCGACAGCACATCCTCCACCCGCTCGACCCGCTTGCCGCCGGCCAGCTTGGAGAGCTTGGAGATATGGACCAGACCGTCGCGGCCAGGCAGGATGTTCACGAAAGCGCCGAACTTGGTGATGTTCACGACTTTGCCTCTATAGGTCCCGCCCACTTCGGCCCGGGGCGGGTCGAGTATCAGCTCGATGCGCCTCAGTGCCTCCTTGACGGCGCCGCCGTCTCTCGCACCGATGGTGACCGTACCGACGACTCCGTTGTCGTCCACACTGATGTCGGCCCCGGTCTCTTGCTGGATGGAGTTGATCATCTTGCCCTTCGGGCCGATGACCTCGCCGATCTTGTCGAGGGGGATTTCGATGGTAACCACCTTGGGGGCGGTGTCACGTACCTCTGCCCGCGGCTCGCTGATGACGGCGTTCATTACGTCGAGGATCACTAGGCGAGCATCACGTGCTTGGCGCAGCGCGTCCGCCAGGATCGTGGCCGGCAGGCCGTCGATCTTGGTGTCCAGCTGCAGGGCGGTGACGAAATCGGCTGGCCCAGCCACCTTGAAGTCCATATCCCCGAAAGCGTCTTCGGCCCCGAGGATGTCGGTGAGGGTCACGTAACGATCGCCGTCTTTGACGAGGCCCATGGCAATACCAGACACCGGCGCTTTGATAGGCACCCCGGCGTCCATTAGCGACAGCGTCGACGCGCACACCGAGGCCATAGACGTCGAGCCGTTGGACGAGAGCACTTCGGAGACGAGGCGCAATGCATAAGGGAACTCGTCGAACGGCGGGATCACGGGCAACAACGCCCGCTCTGCCAGTAACCCGTGGCCGATCTCCCTGCGCTTGGGGCTCCCTACCCGCCCCACCTCGCCGTTGGCCGACGGAGGCATGTTGTAGTGGTGCATGTAGCGCTTCTTCTCTTCGGTGCCGATGGTGTCGAGCAGTTGGTCCATGCGCGGCATGCCGAGGGTGGTGATGTTGAGGACCTGGGTCTCGCCCCGCTGGAACAAGCCTGAGCCATGCGCAGTCGGGATGAGGCCGACCATGGCCGACAGCGGCCTTATATCACGGGGCCCCCGGCCGTCGATCCGGACGCCCTCGTCAACGATCCGCTGGCGGACAAGCTTCTTGGTCAGCGATCGGACAGCGGCAGAGATCTCCTTTTCCCGCCCGGGGAACTCGCCCGAAAGCTCGTCCACGAGTGACGCCGCCGCCTCTTCCATGGCCGCTTCACGCTCGGACTTGAGCGAAATAGTGGTCACCTTGCTGATCCGGTCTGACCCCACCGCCTGGACACGTTCGTAGATCTCGGGGCTGTAGTCGCGCCTTGGGTGGAAGTGCATAGGCGGCCGTGAGCCGGCCGTCTCCCGCAGCTTGAGCTGGAGGTCTATCGACTCCTTGATCCAGGTCTTGGAGGCTTCGAGGCCCTCGGCGATGACATCTTCGGTCACCTTTGGGGCGCCCTCGCTGTAAAGGCCCAGGCCCGGTCGCCGCCGCCCGCCTCGACCATCATGATGGCCACGTCACCGTCGGGAAGCGCCCGCCCGGCGACGACGAGCTCGAATGTGGAGTCGTCGCCTTCGGCGTAGGTCGGGTAGGGCACCCATTTACCCTCTTGCGAGTACGCTACGCGCACGGCGCCGATCGGGCCCTCGAAGGGGATGCCAGAGATCATCAGCGCCGCACTGGCGGCATTTATTGCTATTACATCGTGAGGGTTGACCTGGTCGGCTCCCATTACCGTGATCACGACCTGGGTCTCATTGCGATAACCCTCTGCGAACGACGGCCGTAATGGCCGGTCGATTAGGCGCGCGGTAAGAATCGCACTCTCGGTTGGGCGGCCTTCGCGCCTAAAAAAGGAACCGGGTATCTTCCCGGCGGCGTACATGCGCTCTTCGACATCTACCGTAAGGGGGAAGAAATCGATGCCCTCCGGCGCGCTAGAGGCGGCGTTAGCGGTGGCGAGGACGAGTGTGTCCCCGATCCTCCCGACGACAGCACCCTGAGACTGCTGCGCTAGCAGGCCGGTCTCGAAACTGATGGTTTTGCCGGTACCAGATACCGGTGCGGAAACAGAAACGGGCTCCCCCATTTATCTGCTTTACTCCTTTCGGGTCGTGGCCCCCCGCAACGGGGAAAGCCACAATAAGAACAGGCCTTCGGCTTTCGAAGGCCCTTTCCGGAGCCGCCACAGGCCACTTTCGCCGGGTGACCGCTCGAAAGTTACTTACCCCCGGACGGGGGTCTTTCGAGCGCAACGAGACGAATGTTCCTGGAGGCAGCATCGTGCTGAGGGGCAGCACCGAGCCAGTTGTCAGTTGACGGCCGCCAGCCCGGGCGTAAAACGCCGGGCTGGAAGCCCTCAACTGGCAGCTGGCCACAGCCCGCCCCGCTAAAGAGCCGGCGATCAGCGGCGTAGCCCCAGCCGGCTTATGAGTTCGCGGTAGCGCTCCACGTCGTTGTCTTTGACGTAATCGAGCAAGCGGCGGCGGCGCCCGATAAGGACCATGAGACCGCGCCGGGAGTGGTGGTCGTGCTTGTTGACCTTCAAATGCTCAGTCAAGTGGGCGATGCGCTCACTCAACAATGCGACCTGGACCTCAGGTGAGCCCGTGTCCGATTCATGCAGACGGTAAGCCTCGATCGTCGCTGATTTTTCTGCCATGCTCGTGGATCCTTGCTCTGTGCTGAACTATGTGGGCTGGCCTACAAAACTGGTCCAAGCGCCGGTCCGGGCTTGCTCGCGCCCAGCATTGCGCCTCAGTTGCCTGAGCACCTGCCGCGACACAACGCCACAGCTATTTTACCAGCTGGTGGCACCCTAGCAGCTACAGGGGCTGGTAAGACGTAGGCCCTGGCTGGACGCCACGCGTTATTGGGGGGAGCGGGCGGCCAGCGCGCGCCGGGTTTGGGCGACATCGCTCGACATCTGGTCGATGAGCGCCTCAACCGTAACGAACTTCTCCTGGCCCCGGAGCCTTTCCACTAGCTCGACGGTGCCGAGCTCATCGTAGAGGTCACCCTGGAAGTCGAGCAGGTGGGCCTCGACCAGTGAGTAAGGCCTCGACTCGTAGAAGGTGGGTTGGCGCCCCACCGAGATGGCCGTCTGGTGCCGGGTCCCGTCCGACCGGAGGTACCACCCGGCATAGACGCCGTCGGCGCAGAGCTGCATCTCCGTGCTGACCTCGAGGTTGGCCGTCGGGAAGCCGAGCTCGCGCCCCCGCTTTTCGCCATGGCCCACCACCCCTCGCAGCTGGTACCAACGACCGAGGAGCCCGGCCGCAGCCAGCACATCACCTTGGGCGATGAGCCGGCGGATACGGGTCGATGAGATCGGCTCGGGACCGCCCAACTGCTCGGCGTCCCCATCGGCCCCTTCGGTACCTAGCAGCCGGATCCCCGTCACGTCGAAACCCATCCGGGCGCCCATCCGTTGCAGGAGGGGCACGTCGCCTTCTCGATTGTGCCCGAAGTGGAAGTCGTGGCCGACGATCACGGCTCGGGCGTTGAGGCAACCAACGAGGACCTCCGCCACGAAGTCCTCCGCCCTTTCCTGCGCCCGTTGAGCGTCGAAGCGCACGACCAGGGTCAACTCGACGCCGCAGGCCTCGAGCAGCCAGAGCTTCTGGTCGAGGTCCGTGAGCAGCGGCGGGGCGGACTCAGGGCGCACGACGCTGGCCGGGTGGCGGTCGAAGGTCACCACGGTGGCCACCGCGCCGATCTCTCTGGCGGTCCGGCACACTCGTTCGATGAGCCGCCGGTGGCCGAGGTGGACCCCGTCGAATGCTCCAATCGTCACCACCGAACCCTGCGGCGGGGTCGGGCACTCGTCCGGGTAGAACGCGGTCCTCATCTCTTTGAGGCTAACGGCGGCCGACGATGTCGCATGAAACCGGCCGGCCGGGAGGGGCCGCCACCACGCCCCCATTAGGAGTCGCCGTGCCCCCGGCAGCTGAGGTTTGGTCACTGAAGCTTGTCTTGACTCGCACTGTGTGGCGTCCGCCGCTATGCGCGAGGGATCTTCGGTTTTTCGGTGCAACCAGCCGTTCTCGTCGCGGTCCGAAGCAGAACGCGCACTCGATCGCGACGGATTCAGGATCGTACACCGAAAACCAGCAGCGCAGGGTGAACAGGTCCAGTACGAGCGCGCGTTGGGTGGGCGGGTGGCTGCAAACGGTGACCTCGGCGGTGACCTTCGTCCGCCCCTTCATACGGGCGCCGCTTCATACGGGCGCCCCTTCATACGGGCACAGCGGCTGGCGCCGAGGACACTTCGGACGCGGCTGGCGGCAGACCCTACGGACCAGCCTTCGAGATGGTCGAGTGGGAACGGGTTTCGAAGATCGGCCACCCAACCTCGGTCCTCCACGCCGACTCGTCGTCAGTGTCATGGGGCCCGAGCAAGTAGTACTCGCGAATCAAGCCATCGACCGCCACGGCGTGTTCGGTCACGTAGGTCGCCAGCGTCCCGTAGGCGCGATCCAGCTCGTGGTGGGAGCCGTTGTGGACGATCGAGGCCAACTCCGCGCCCGACACGGCCATTGGCCCTACCCGCCCGACCGGCCGGACCGTGCCGGTCACGGGGACGAAGAGCGTGGCGTCACCACGCTCTTCGGTGAACAATTCGTTGGCGTAGATCCCGCCTGGAGGCCCGCAGGCGACGATCTCCTGGGCCGAAAGCGTCCCCGCGATCTCACCCAATGCTCCTCGGTACCAGGCCTCCACGTCCCCGAGGTCCACGGTGGACGTGATGGCCGCCGCCTGAGTGGGCGGGACCTGGCGGTGATCGATCACCGCGAACGGCGAGGGGTGTTCGAGAAGGTCGCGCAAGGACGCCACGGCGCGCTGCGTCTCGGCCAGGGTTTCCTCCAGGCGAGCCAGGTGAGTGGCGATGAGCTGGGAACGAGCCGTCTGGTCGGGTGCGTGTAGCACTGACCCGATGTCGTCGAGCGGCATATCGAGATCCCGGAACCGGCGGATCACCTGAGCGATCGGGATCTGGGCGCTCGTGTACCGGCGGTACCCGGTCACGGGGTCGACTTCTGCGGGTTCGAGGAGGCCGACCCGGTGGTAGTACCGCAGGGTTTTCACGCTGAGGAACGTGACCCGAGAGAAGTCGCCGATCGTCAACGAGCCGGGCATGCCCCCAGTCTCGACCCTCCCCTAGTGGGAGAGTCAAACCGGCAATTACGCCTTGACTCTCCCACGGCGGCATCGCCCAGTGTGGGCTCATCGGCCATGCGGGCCGACGAGAACAACGGAGGTAACCATGCCTACTGCTACTGAACTCCGAGATGTGGTGGCCGAGCACATCGCGGCCGTCAACGCCTTCGACCTCGACCGGATCGTGGCAACTTTCACCCCCGACGCCTACGTCAACGACAACCGGCGCGAGATCTGGGGCACTAACGCCATCCGGGCCTTCATGGCCAAGGAGTTCGTGGGGGACCACGTCACGATGGAGGTTCGCGAGGTTCTCGACCACTACGGCGACATCATCGTCCGGGCTCGCTACGACGGGACCTACGACAAGACCAACTTGCCCGATGACCTGGTACTGACCAGCTACTTCGGGATCTGCGACGACAAGATCAGCAGCCTCGTAGTCATCTTCAATCAACCGAGCCCATACTGACTGCGATCCCCATGCCCGGGAGGGGGGCCGTAGCTGCGAGATGGGCTCGTTCTTTTAGGCGGCCCATCTCGTAGGCGGCCCAGCTCGCGGTGGCGGCCCCTCTCTATCCAGTCCGTGACCGGGCCGCGAACGGTCCTTCTGGAGCAGCCCTCAGAGGGCGGCGGGCAGCAACGTGTCGCCGACCAGGTAACGGTCGACCGCAACCGCCGCGGCCCGCCCTTCGGCTATCGCCCACACGATCAAGCTGGCGCCTCTGGTGGTATCGCCGCAGGCGAACACGCCCGCCACATTGGTGGACCACGACTCGTCGTGGTCCACCACCCCGCGTTCGGTCACGTCCACACCGAGCTCGTCGAGGAGCGGCCGGTCCGGGCCACGGAAGCCCACTGCCAGCAAAACCAGGTCGGCCGGTAACTCGAACTCGCTATTAGGCACGTCCTCGTACTGGCGCCGGCTGAGTTCGCGCACGCCGTGAGCCAGCAGGCCCCGCACTCGCCCATGGTCGTCGCCTACGAAGGCATCGGTCTGTACGGCGAAGAGGCGCTGCCCTCCTTCCTCGTGGGCCAGCGAGTCTCGCAGGACCAAGGGCCACAGTGGCCATGGCGTGCTACCGGACCGCTCGTCAGGCGGTTGCTCGTGGATGTCGAACTGGTGCACGGACGCTGCTCCTTGGCGGTGAGCCGTTCCCAGGCAGTCGGCCGCCGTATCGCCGCCGCCGATGATGATGACGCGCTTACCCTCCGCATCGATCGGGGGCTCGGCCAGCAGGCCGGCCTGGACCCGGTTGGCCGGGACCAGGTACTCCATGGCCAGGTGTACCCCTCGCAGGTGGCGGCCCGGGATCTCCAGCTCGCGTTGCCAGAGGGCGCCAATGGCCAAGACGACGGCGTCATGGCCGGACCGCAGCTCCTCAACCGAAAGGTCCACACCGACGTCGACTCCACACTCGAAGACCGTGCCTTCCGCCTCCATTTGCTCGACCCGCCGGTCGAGCAGGGCCTTGTCCATTTTGAAATCCGGGATGCCGTAACGAATAAGGCCACCGGGCCTGTCGTCTCGCTCATAGACGACCACGTCGTGGCCCGCTCGGGTGAGCTGCTGAGCGGCGGCCATCCCCGCCGGCCCGGAGCCGACGACGGCCACCCGCCTACCGGTCCGGACGGTCGGCCGCACCGGTGTGACCCAGCCGTGCTCCCAGGCGTAGTCGATGATGTTCTTTTCGACATCCTTTATGGTGACGGGCTGGTCGTTTATCGAGAGCACGCAAGCGCTCTCGCACGGCGCCGGGCACATCCGCCCGGTGAACTCTGGGAAATTGTTCGTGGCATGCAGGCGGTCGATGGCGTCCCGCCACCGGTCGCGGTAGACGAGGTCGTTCCAGTCGGGTATCAAGTTGCCCAAGGGGCAACCGTTCAAGCTGTTGCAAAACGGGATGGCGCAGTCCATGCAGCGCGATGCTTGAGCCCGCAGCGTACGCACGTTGACGGGCTCGTACATTTCGGCCCAGTCGCGGACGCGCATATGCGCGGGGCGGTGCTCGGCCTCCTGCCTTTTGTGCTTCAGGAAGCCGTCGGGATCAGCCATGCGCAGCGGCCATCATTATGGCCGCAACGGCCTCGGGTTCGCCCTCGGAGACTCGGGCCGCTTCAAGGGCGCGGCGGTAATCGGTCGGTACCACTTTTACGAACGACAAGGCCTGGACGGCAATGTTGTCAAGGAGCCGCTCGGCCATTCCGGAGAGGCCGTCTCGCCGGCGTAACGGAGCAGCACCGCCGCCAGCCACTCCGTGTCGTCGTCGCCCAGTGGCTTCCAGCTCGACCATCTCATGGTTGAGCCGACCCGGAAGGCGCCCGTTCGGGTCGTACATATAAGCGAAGCCGCCCGACATGCCAGCGGCAAAGTTGCGCCCAGTCGGGCCGAGCACGACGACCCGGCCGCCCGTCATGTACTCGCAGCCGTGGTCGCCCACGCCTTCAACGACGGCCAGGGCGCCCGAGTTCCGCACGCAGAAACGCTCTCCGACGACGCCTCTAATAAAAATCTCCCCGCTCGTGGCGCCATAGCCAATCACGTTCCCGCGATTATGTTGGCCTCGGCTAAAAACCGTCGGCACTTCAATCGGCGGCCGCACTATTATCCGCCCTCCAGAAAGGCCCTTCCCGAGGTAGTCGTTGGCATCGCCGAAGAGCCGCAGTGTGATCCCGGGAGGCAAGAAAGCCCCGAAACTCTGGCCGGCCGAACCGGTCAACTCCAGCTCGATGGTGCCCGGCGGCAGCCCACGCCGCCGAAACGCCTGGTCACCTCCGAGCCGAGCATCGTGCCGACCGCACGGTTGGAATTGGCTATCGGCCATGAACCGCGCACCTCGTGGCCCTTTTCCAGGGCGCGGCCGGCACGCCTCGATGAGCTGGGCGTCCAAAGTCTGGGCGAGCTGGTGGTCCTGGGGGCGGGCGGCGTCGGAGGGCACGCCCTCGGGCGGCGGCATCAAGAGGCTGGAAAGGTCGAGCCGTCGCCGCTTTCGGGTGGTCAGGGGCACGTCTGTGCCCAGCACCTCGGTGTGGCCGATGGCCTCCGCCAGCGTCCTGAACCCGAGCTGGGCCAGCCACTCCCTCACTTCCTCTGCCACGTACTCGAAAAAACTGACCACCAGGTCTGGCGTCCCCGTGAAACGCTTGCGCAGTTCCGGGTTCTGCGTCGCCACCCCCACAGGACAAGTGTCCAGGTGGCAAACGCGCATCATTATGCAACCTTCTACGACCAGCGGCGCCGTGGAAAACCCGTACTCCTCGGCGCCGAGCAGAGCCGCAATGACCACGTCCCGGCCCGTTTTCATCGACCCGTCCGCCTGCAGCACGACCCGGTCGCGCAAGCCGTTCCGCAGTAAGGTCTGCTGCGTCTCGGCCAACCCCAGTTCCCAGGCCCGCCGGCGTGCTTGGTTGAGCTCATGGGAGATGCCCCGGTCCCACCGTCGTGGCCGGATATGAGAATGACGTCGGCGTGGGCTTTGGCCACCCCGGCGGCAACAGTCCCTACGCCAGTCTCCGAGACGAGCTTTACGTTTATACGAGCGTCGGGGTTGGCGTTCTTCAGGTCGAAAATGAGCTGGGCCAGGTCCTCGATCGAGTAAATGTCGTGGTGCGGAGGGGGCGAGATCAGCCCGACCCCCGGCGTCGAATATCGGGTCTTGGCGATCCACGGGTACACCTTTTTCCCCGGCAATTGGCCACCTTCGCCGGGTTTGGCCCCCTGCGCCATCTTTATCTGGATATCGTCGGCGTTGACCAGGTACTCGCTCGTGACCCCGAACCGGCCCGCGGCTACCTGGCGGATGGCGCTGCGGCGGCTGTCGCCGTTGGGGTCGGGCACATTGCGATCGGGATCCTCGCCACCCTCGCCGCTATTGCTGCGACCGCCAAGGCGGTTCATGGCAATGGCCAGTGTCTCGTGGGCCTCTTGCGAGATGGCCCCATAAGACATGGCGCCGGTGGAAAACCGCTTGACGATCTCCGAGACCGGCTCGACCTCGTCGAGCGGGCACGGGGTGGCGGCCGGTCTCGCTGGCCGGGCGTAACCGGAGCAAGCCGCGCAAGCGTCGCCAAGTTGCGGGACTGGTCGTCGACGGCCCGCGCTGTACTGCTTGAAAATCTTGTAGCTCTTAGCCCGGGTCGCGTGCTGGAGCTTGAAGACGGTGTCGGGGTTGAACAGGTGGTACTCTCCCTCGCGACGCCATTGCCACTCACCGCCCGGGTCGAGGTCCCGGTGCGCCAGCTCGGTCGGACGCTCCGGCCAGGCGGCGCGGTGGCGAGCGAGTGCCTCCCCGGCGATCTCTTCGAGCCCGATGCCTTCCAGCTGGGTGGCCGTACCCTTGAAATACTTGTCGACCATGTCGCTGGCCAGCCCCACCGCTTCGAAGACCTGAGCACCGGTGTACGATGCGACGGTCGAGATGCCCATTTTGGACATCGTCTTCAGCACGCCCTTGGCGGCTGCCTTTACGTAATTGTTGAGCGCTTTGCGGGCCGACATGTCCGTGATAGCGCCCCGCCGCACCTGGTCGACGACGGTGTCGAAAGCGAGGTACGGGTTTACCGCGGCCGCGCCGTAACCGATCAAGCAAGCCATGTGGTGGACGGTGCGCGCTTCACCCGTTTCGACGATGAAGCCGACCCGGGTGCGCAATTTCTTGTCGACCAGGAAGTGGTGGACGGCAGACACGAGCAGCAAGGACGGGATAGGGACGAAGTCGGCGTTGGCGTGGCGGTCCGAGAGGACGACAACGCTCGCCCCACCGAGGACCGCCTCTTCGACCTGGGCGCAGACGTGTTCCAGGGCGTCGCGGAAGCGCTCTCCCGGGCTGGCCCGGTCCTCTGGCCGCGAACAGCCCGTCGATGGCAAACGTGTGCCACCCGGGGACCAAACCGTCCTCGTTGACGTAAAGGAGGGTGGCTAGCTCGTCGTTGGTGAGGACTGGCCCGGGCAGCATGATCTGGTGGCACGAACGCGGCCCCGGTTCGAGCAGGTTGCCCTCGGGGCCGACTGCTGACGAAAGCGAGGTAATGAGCTCTTCTCTGATCGCGTCCAGGGGTGGGTTGGTCACCTGGGCAAAAAGCTGGCGGAAATAGTCGTAAAGAAGGCGGGGCCGGCGAGAGAGGACCGCCAGTGGTGTGTCGTCGCCCATCGAAGAAAGCGGCTCGGCAGCCGGCTCTGACCATGGGCTCGAGGACGAGGCGGATTTCCTCCTCGGTATAGCCGAACTGGCGCTGGAAGCTGACGAGCCTCGAGTACTGGGGCGTCAGCGCCCGGCGCACGGGGAGATCCTCGAGGTCGATGCGGCCCGCGGCCAGCCATGCCCCGTAAGGGTGCTCGGCGGCCGAGCGCTGTCCTTTATCTCGTCGTCGTCGACTATCCGCCCCGCGGCGGTGTCGACGAGGAACATGCGCCCGGGCTGGATGCGGCCCCGGAGCACGACCTTTGACGCCGGCACGTCCAGCACGCCGACTTCGGAGGCCATTATCACGATGTCGTCGTCTGTCACCCAGTACCGGATCGGCCTGAACCCGTTGCGGTCCAGCTGCGCCCCGATGAGAGTGCCGTCAGTGAAAGCCACCGCGGCCGGGCCGTCCCAGGGCTCCATCATGCAGGCGTGGAACTGGTAAAAGGCCCGCCGTTCCGCCGATAGCTCCTGCTTGTTCTCCCATGCTTCGGGGATCATCATCAGCACTGCGTGCGGGAGTGACCTGCCTCCCAGGTGGAGCAGCTCGAGCACCTCGTCGAAACTCATCGAGTCGCTCCCGCCCGGGTGTGACCACCGGGAATATGCGAGAAATGTCGCCGGGTAGAAGCTGGCTCGCCAGCATTGCCTCCCTGGTCCGCATCCAGTTGCGGTTGCCCTGGACGGTGTTGAACTCGCCGTTGTGGGCTACGAAGCGGTACGGGTGGGCCAGCGGCCAGCTCGGGAACGTGTTCGTAGAAAAGCGGGCGTGCGCGAGCACCAGGCCCGATTCGAACCGGGGGTCAGAGAGGTCGGGAAAAACCCGGGTAGCTGCGGTGCTGTCAGCATCCCCTTGTAGACGAGCGTACGCGCGGATAAGCGAGCAAAATAGATGCCGGGTATCTCGTGCTCCGCCCGCTTGCGCAATACGAAGGCGAGCCGGTCGAGCTCCAACCCGCTCTGGCCCAGCCTCGCCCAGCCATGACCACCTGGCGGAACGCCGGCATCACCTCGCGTGCGCCCGCGCCCGGAAGCCCGCCCTCGACGGGCACATCCCGCCACGCCACCACCGATAGGCCCTCTTCGCGGGCCAGGGCCTCGAACTGCCTGCACACCTCGTCGGCTGCCCGCCGCCCGATGGGCAGGAAAGCCATCCCGGTGGCGTACGAGCCGGGGGGCGGGAGCTCTACCCGGGAGACCCCGCCGTAGACCTCTCGCAGGAACCGGTCCGGGACCTGGACCAGCACGCCGGCGCCGTCACCGGTCTCGGGATCGGCTCCTTTCGCCCCCCGGTGCTCCAGGTGGCACAGGCTCGCCAGCCCCATTTCGACCATGGCGTGGCTCGGGCGCCCATGCAGGTCCGCCACAAAGGCGACCCCGCAGGCGTCATGTTCGAATTCAGGCCGGTACAAGCCGGGTCGGCCGGCTCCCACCTGCCTTTGAGGGCGGGCGCCGAACCTAGAACCTGTCGCGCTCACGATCGCGCCCACGTGCCTCCAGTCGTCACGTCCAACCTTTCATGTGCAGATCGGGACGACGGTGGCCCACCCGGCACGCAACTAAGTGCTCCATCATACAGCCCGAGCGGGCCACTGGATGTCGCTCAATCGTTCACTGACCAGCCGGTGTCACGTGCATGTTGTGCATCGGTGCAAGGATCGATGCACGCTGGTGCTCGGCTAAGCCGACGTGCCCCTGGACGAAAGCATTACCACCGGTCACAAGGGCATTTAGTCGTAATGGCGGTGACGATATTACGCGGGTACCTAGCCGCCCTCGACCATCTTCTTCACCGTGTCGGGCGGCAGTTTCGGTTCCCGCTCGGCTGACAAGAGGCCGTTGCACTCTTGCTCGGTATCGGCGAACTGGGTGTAGCAGAAACCCGCCAGCCCAGTGCACTGGTGCACGGCGGAAAATAGGTCGGCCAGCCGGGCGGCCAGCTCCTCCGGGGCCGCGCACGGTGTCATACCCGTGCCACACCCCGTCCTCCTTGGTGACCAACGAGATCCCGCCGAACTCGCTGAGCACGATGGGCTGCCCGCTGTCGACCTCGCCTTCGAAAAGGGACAGCCGCCCGGTCGGCCAGCGTCTACCAGCGTCCAAGTACTGCGCCGGGTCGCTACCGTAACGCCGGACCAGCTCCGCCGGCGCCAGCGTGTAGTCGTGAACGCCCCAGATGTCGCTCCTCACGTGCTCCCAACCGTCGTTGCCGATCACTGGTCGGGTCGGGTCGAGCGCACGCGTCAGGTGGTAGGCGCCGGCCACCAGTTCGCGCTGCTCTGGGCGTTGCGCGAGCGCAGGCACGCCCCAGCTCTCGTTGAACAGCAGCCACGCCACTACGCACGGATGGCTCCGGTCGCGCTCGACCACCTCGAGCCACTCGGTGAGGAGGCGGGCCACGGCGCGGTGCGAAAATGCCCCGCTGCTCGGCATTTCGTCCCATACCATCAGGCCCAGACGATCAGCCCAATACAGGAACGATGGGTCCTCGACCTTCTGGTGCAGGCGCGCCCCGTTGAACCCGAGCGCCTTCATCATCGCCACCTCGTCCCGGGTGGCCTCCCGAGACGGGGCGGCCAGGTGGGAACCGGGCCAGTAGCCCTGCGAGAGCACCATTCTCAATTGTTGGGGGTGGCCGTTGAGGCAAAACTGCCGATCGGCCACACCGACGGTGCGGATACCGAAGTACGAGCTGACCCTGTCTTCGCCCTCACTGTCAGCCGGCACGAGCGACACGTCGACGGACACCAGGTTGGGCGACTTCGGTGACCACTGGAACCGCCCCCATTCCCATGCGTTGTCCAGCGCGGGGACGGCCAGGACGACCCGGGTGTGGTGGTCGACTACTCGCTCTTGTTGCTCTGCCAGGACCTCGTCTTCCAGCACTAGGCGCACCCGGAGCGAAGCGCCTGAGACGGTGCCCTCCAGGTCCAGGTCGGCCCATACGGTCGCCGTGGCAATGTCCGAACCCATTTCCAGGCGCGAGACGTGCTCCCGCGGAACGACCTCCAACCAAACCGCTTGCCATATACCGGTGGTCCGCTTGTACCAGATGCGGTGGGGCTCCTTTTGCCAGTCCTGCTTCCCGCGAGGCTGGTGGACGTCGGTCGGACGGTCCTCAGCGCGGACCACTATGTACGCTTCGCCCCGTCTGGCTGCAGCGGTGACATCGACGGAGAACGGCGTATGGCCGCCCTGGTGGCTGCCCATGAACTTCCCGTCGACGAACACCTTGGCCTCATAATCGACCGCCCCGAAGCGCAGGAACACTCGGTCCCGGGGGCCCAGGGCGGGGAACACGACCCGCCGCCGGTACCACACCACGGGGTGGAAGCCCGGCTCGGCCACACCTGACGCCGTGGACTCAGGCGGGTACGGCACGATGATCGTGCGGTCGAACCGTCCGTTGCCCGGTTGCGCCCAGTCGTCGTCAAGCCCCAGGTCATCGTCGTCGAACCCAAACTCCCACGGCCCCGAAAGGTCCGTCCAGCCTTCGCGCACCAAACGAGGTCTGGGGTAGCCGCTGGCTACTAACTGGTCCAGCTCAGCCAGTTTCATTGCTTGGCTCGCACGGTTCTCCAGTCACCTAGGCCCGTTGAAGGGCGCGCCGCCAACGCTCGTCCGACCGCCCAGCAACGTACAGCGATGCCGGGATCGATGCAAGACCGGGTGAAATGCCGTCACCCCGTGAAATGCCGTCAACCCGCGAAATGACGGTACCGCTCGATCGCCTTTGCCAGCGCGGCCTGCTCCTGCACATCCAGCACTTTGTCGGTCCGAACCTCCACGGAAGGGCGGCCCGGACCTATCCGCCAGTGACCGAGCAGTTTCCCGTCCAGCAGCATGACGTTGAAAAAACCGCCGGTACGGCTGAGGAAAGGGAACTTAGTATGCGCCGTCTGCATGATGTCCCGGCTTTGGCTGTAGGAAATGATCATTTCGTCGTAGCACTGGACCAGGTCGACCCGGGGTGTTGTCGTCCGTGCTATGTCCTCTTCGGCGAACCAATAGGCGCGGCCATTTACTTCGCGAGTATCAAGTCGTGACCGTGCCAGCTCGAGGCCCAGGCGCGCATCACGGGCGCTGAGGCCGGACCACCACGAAAAGTCGCGTACCGTCGCCGGGCCGCGCGTCGAGAAATAGCGCCACGCCAGCTGGCAAAGCGCCTCCTCGCCCCGCGGCGACGGCTCCAGCCCGGCCCGCTGGTCGAAGGCGGCATAGGTGTGCTGTTTCCCCCGCATGGGCCCGCTGCAGACGACGCTGCTGAGCTCGGCGTGCAAGAGAAAGAACGTGGACCTCAGGCCGGCCGTGGATATCCCGTGGCCTTCGATGACCGTGGCCAGCTCTCGCCTCGTCCGGGGACAGGAGGCGACGCTCTCGCCAATCAATTCGTTGGAGCAGGCCAAAGTGCGGGCGTCCAGGCCGACTCCCTCATACTGCCGGGTACAGGCCGCGTCAACCCGGGGGCCGCTCATAGCCATGAGCCAGCGAAGGTCGGTGGCGGTCACGTAGTGCCAAGTGGGCCGCAACACGTGCGTCCTTACAAAGCGTCCTTCGGTGAAAGCGGTGTCCACGGCTGAGGCGTCTGGCGTGCCGGCCATGCGTTGTGCGATGGACCAGCGAGCGTGCGGGTGCTCCTGAGCCTGTATTGCCGTCAAGTGACCCACCACTTCGGCTGGGCTTTGCAGACCCCGCCCTCTAAGGAGAAGCCCGTGCAAGCGGCGCTCGACCGCCCAGTCGTTATCGGCGGCCGACGTAGTCATTTCCAGCCCCGCCGCCTTCGCGCTCGCGTGGGCCATCGTGGTTTTCGTGTCGCGGGCACTGCTTCCTGCCGAGGTTTACTGCCGAGATGGTCCCCAGGCGGTCAGGCTTGTGTGAACCGGTGCGTCGTGTGCGCAAACAGCCCCTTGGCGAAGGCCAGCACCTTATTCGGCGCGACGGTGAACAGCTGGACCTCGAAACTTTCGGGGTGCAGAAACCTCTCCCCTCTAGCCTCGAACTTCCACCGCCCGTCCCATTTCGTTTGGAATGCCTCAGCGATGCGGGCCAGGACAGCCGGGTCGGTGCACAGCAAGGCGTCGCCTTCGACCACCACGTCCAACCCTGACTCCCAGCCGTTGCAGCCGGTCGTGGCCACGACGTGCGGGCAGGCGCGCAGGTTCTTGGCTTTCTGCTCCTCGGCCCCAGTGGTGAAGTAGAGGGCATCGTCGACCCAGACGGCCACCACTGGCGTCGTGTGCGGCCGGCCATCGGGCCGGACCGTAGTGAGCCAAAGAGCTCGGCCCGCTCGAGGGCAGCGCGAGTGCGGTCCCAACTGGTTGGCGCTGCGCTCGGGTCGCTGAAGCGGCTGTCCAGGCTGGTGACCGGTCCTGTCATACAAACCTCCTTCGACGTGGCTGGATAGCAGAACAGAGCCGGTAGCTTCAAACGGCTTGGGGGCGGTCCCAACCCGCCGCGGCGCGCCTCCAGCTGGCCTCACCATAACTGAGACCGGGCTGCGCCGCAGAATTCATCGGTCCGCCCTCCGCCCCTGAGCACGCTCGACCGAAACGGTCAATCCCCTCCCCGGTTGTGGTCAGGGGCAACACCTCGTCCGGCTCGTTCGGGCCGGCACGGGGCAGGTAACCGGTC
Source organism: uncultured Acidimicrobiaceae bacterium (assembly GCA_963807395.1). Taxonomy (GTDB): domain Bacteria; phylum Actinomycetota; class Acidimicrobiia; order Acidimicrobiales; family Palsa-688; genus Fen-671. Next base: position 212,759 of record CAWEBW010000016.1, on the reverse strand, counting down.
GAGGCCGCTTTCCTTTTTCCTGGGAGTCAGATGGCTTCGGCTGGGGCCAGGTTGAACATAGCGACGAACCGGTCGACCATCATGTCCCGGCCCTTGTGCTCCGAGACGAGGTCCGGGCCAACGATGCCGTCCTGGCCGGGCAGCTGCCCGGCGCCGCCGGTCGGCCCAATGGGGACGAGGATGGCTGGCCCGATCGGCTCATATGTCGTCAACTGAGCCTCGCCTCGGGCCAGCCTCATAATGTTCTCGACCACGGTGTCGGCCTGGCGGCGGGCGAACCCGGCCATCTTCGCATCCGCCGTGGACACGTCGCCGATGGCGAACACCCCATCCTGGCCGGCCACCTGGAGGGCAGGCCACCTCGACGAACCCGTCGGGGCGCCGTGCAGTAGATAGCTCCGGCCCGAGGTACTCGCTGTTGGGTGCCACCCCGAAACAACGGAACCATATGTCGGCCGTCACTTCGAGCCCACTTTTGGTAGCGACTATGAAAGTCCCCAGCTCTCCAGGCCGGGTGGGCGGGTCAGTGGCCAGGGACGTGCCGAGCAAGAGCTGGACATCGCGCTCGACGAGTTGACGGCGAAGCTCAGAACGAAGTTCTGGCTGATAAGGACCGGTCAGGAGGTCATCAGCCGGGTCGATCACTGTGAGCGACTTGTCTGGCCACACATGCCGGATCTCACCCGCCAGCTCGATACCTACCGGTCCGCCACCCAGGAGCAATACTGAATTGGCCCCGGCGAGAGCACTATAGGTGCCGCGCACCTGGTCGTGGGCGTCCGAAGCGTCTACGAAGTCGCTCTTGGCCGGGAAAGGGTAGCTCGACCCGGTGGCCAACACCACGTAGTCGGCAGTGAGCTCGTGGCCCGATGCCGTCACGACCCGTCCAGGGCTCACGAGCACGGCGCGGTCGCGCACGACGCGGCCTCGTTCCAAAAGCCGGTCGTAGGGCATGTAAATATGAGGCAGCCAGCTCGGGGCCACCAGGGCTCGGAGAGCGGCGATGTTGTGCATGAAGGCGTCACGGGGTTCGATCAGCACGACATCCGCCACAGCGTCGAGCGCCTTGGCCGCCACGACGCCCCCGTACCCACCGCCGACGATAGCCACGGTCGGTCGTTTTCCCATTTGCTCGTTCTCAGTCACGTCCACTCCCGTTCACGTATCTGTGGTCTCACAGATCATATTAGCACTAGACCATCTCTCTAGCAGAAGATCTGGGGAGAAGAGGGCGACCAGGTAGCATGGGGAGGTGGTCGATCGACTTCCAGCGAAGAGCGCGGTATCACCCTCTTCCTGCGGTGACGGGCTCGCCGAGGACCTCGGCTGGGGGTTAGGTGTGCTGTTCCGGACCTACGCACGGGCCGCGGAGGCGGCCGTCGCCGACCTCCCGGGCGGCCCGCGCGGCTATCAGGTCCTGGCCGCGGCGGCGGCCGGTAAGGTCAACAGCCAGCTGGAGCTGGCCCGTATCCTCGGGATCGACCGGACGGTGATGACCTACCTTCTCGACGACCTCGAGCAACGGGGGTTGATCGAGCGCCAACCCGACCCCGCAGACCGCCGCGCCCGAAGGGTGACCGCCACCGAGAAAGGGACGGAAGTCCTCGGCGCCCTCGACGAACGCCTCCGAGCCGCGGAGGCGTACCTCATGGCCCCGTTGGACGAAGAGGCCGTGGCTGCCTTCCGCGCCCAAGTGCAAATACTGGCCAGGCATGCCAACGCCGCCGACCCGGCCGGCCCGGCCTGTGCAGTAGCCGAGCAGGCGCCGCAGTTTGCCGCCACCGTCCAGCGGACAGCACGCGGCCGTAACAAGCGCAGCCGGTCCTCTCAGTAGGCCCGACTACCAACGGGAAGAGTTCTCGCAGAAAAGACCGGGGCAGTTCTTCGGGCGACGAGTTCCACCCAGGCGACGCCTAGCCTTGCTACCCAGTGATAGCCCTTTGCATGGCTGCGCGTCTAGGAACCGAGAATTTTGGCTTTCTGGGCTTCGAATTCCGCCTCGCTGAGGACCCCCTGGTCCTTGAGGGCAGCCAACTCCTTGAGTGTGTCGAGGTCCTCGGGAGTGAGCCCGGCGGCGGCCGGCTCGGCCGCAGCTGGCCTCCACCGGTGCTTGCGCTTCGGCGGGCCATGGCGGACTTGCTCCTGTCAGGGGCCATGTACCTTTCCTCTTGCCGGTGGGCCACCCGGCCGCTGACCGCCGTTGCGGTACCAACCACTACCGCCGTGCGGGCCATCTCTCGCCCAATGGGCCGTCGTATCATGATGAGCCTCCTTCCTTACCCAGCCGCAGCCGCGGTCGCGGCCGTTAGTTCGGCCATGGCTTCTTCGACGATGTCCCGGGGGACCCGAGCGCCTTCGATGACCACCCCGTCGGCGTTGCGGATGGCGTCGGCCAGCTCGATCGCCCAGGTGTCCTCCCAAATAATCAAGGCGGCAGAGGAATTAGGTTCCAGTGCCGCGGCGGCGTAGTCGATGTCCTTTGGGCTCAGCAGCCCTCCGGCCTCGCCCTGCAGGGCGGCGAAAGGCGCCAGCTCCTCGAGCTGGTCGAACTCGAAACTAGTGACATTCCCGTACTCGTCTTTGGTAACGAAGACCAGGTCGATGAGGCGTACGGTGCCGTTGCCGATAAGCCGGCCCAGAGCGGGAGCAATCTCGCCCGTGAACTTATTGCCCGGAAAACCAATGAGGATGTACTCGACTGGTCCGATGTTCACGCCAGCTGCTCCTCGGGATGCCGGTGCAGTGCCGAGCATTGCATTTTGCGGGCTTCTCCTTTCCTTTCGGGGTTCAGTGATGGAACTAGGTGGGAAGTTCCGCCGTTAGCGCGCCGCCGAGCCGTGCCCGGACAGCCCGTCGAGCGGAACGGCCCCACGGTATGGACCTGGCGTTGGCCAGGCATCACCCGCATCGGGTGGATCAGAAAGACCCCCTCACAACCGTCCTTTCCGAGGTTTCATAACGACAACCAAGCGTTCTATCGCTACACGCGCGCCAGAGCGACAGTCCGTCTCCGCTCCTACTCGAGGGTGGAGATGTCCACCCTGGTAATCCACCCGACTATCAACCCCTGGATTGACGACCGGGAGGCCGCCTCCAGCAGACACTAATCACATGACCTTCACCGATTACCTGATCGACATAGCAGCCCACCCCCACGGCCCCGCTCCCTGACGGCCTGACCGAACGGGAAGCCGAGGTGCTGGCGCTGATCGCTCGGGGCCGTTCAAATGGCGAGATCGCCCAAGAACTCTACGTGGCGGATTCCACCGTCAAGACCCACGTCAACCGCATCCTGGCCAAGACCGGCGCCCGTGACCGCGCCCAGGCTGCGGCCTATGCCCACCAGCACGGCCTCGTCGACTAGGCCCTAGCCGCCAGACGCTGTTGGTTCGGGCCGCAGCGCCTGCCCGGTCCGGCCGCCCCCACTTTGTACCCTTTGTCGCGCTATGTGCGTACAAAGGGTACAAAGTCGATCGACCGTGGGGGCGGCCCGCGCCGCTTTGTACTATTTGGTGGCTTTTAAGCCACAAATGCGCTAGCGCTCTCACCCGCGGGTCAACGGGAAGCGGAGGCGGACGCCGGCTCGGGGACGGCTGGCGGCGGACCAGATGGCGAGCGGTAGACGTAGCGCTTACCCCGGGACCACGAGGCGGCGGCGGCGACGAGGCAGCCCAGGGCGGCGAAGTCGAAGGCCGCGTGCAGACCCGAGGAGAACGGCACCGCGATCAAGTGCGGGAAGAAAGAGCGCCCGACGATGACCGCCCTCCGGGCCGGCGGCAAGCTGGCCAAGACGTGGGCCGGGAGCAGGTGGGCCAGCGGGTTGTAGCCGAGGAAAGCCGCGAACAGTGTAGAGACCGGAGGCAAGTTGCCCACCTTGTCCGCGACCGTCCGAGAGATGCCCTCGGCCGCCAGCCCGTGACTAAGGCTCGTCGCCAGCGTGCCGGACAGGCCGATGATGACGAGGGTGAAGAAGATGCCGATGGAGAGGACCTGAGCGGAGTTCTGGAACGTGGCGTTCATACCCGAGCCGGCGCCGCGGTCCTGGGACGGCAGGCTGTTCATCACCCCGGCCCGGTTGGGGCTGGCAAAGGCGCCCATCGCCAGGCCGTTCAGCAGCAGGAGCAGGGCGAACATCCAGTAGGAGAAGTTGATGGGCAGCTCCTCCAGGAGGATGAAGCTGGCCGCGGCCAAGAGCATGCCACCGGTGGCGAAGGGCCGAGAGCCGAAGCGGTCCGACAGCGCTCCTGATACAGGCCCAGCGATGAGAAAACCGGCCGTGAGAGGGAGCATGTAAATGCCGGCCCACAACGGGGTCTGCGAGAAGCTAAAGCCGTGCTCGGGCAGCCAGATGCCCTGCAGCCAAATGATCATCATGAACATCAGGCCCCCTCGGGCCACTGCGGCCAGGAAGCTGGAAAGCACCCCGGCTGTGAACGCCCGGATCCGGAACAGCCCCAGGCGGAACATGGGCTCTACCGTCCTGCGCTCGATAACCGCGAAAGCACCCAGGAAGGCGGCACCGACAGTCAGCTCAGACAGCACCACCGGGCTCGTCCAGGCCATGGTGTGCCCGCCGTAGGGCTGGATCCCGTACGTAATGCCCACCATGATGGCGATCAGGCCCAGGGCGAAGGTGATGTTGCCCGGCCAGTCGATATGCACGGCACGACGCCGCGGCGTTTCACGCAGCTTGAAATAGGCCCACAGGGTCCCGGCCAGCCCGAACGGTACGGAGACCAGGAAGACCAAGCGCCAGTCGATGGGGCCGAGGATCCCGCCCAGGACCAGGCCTATGAACACCCCGCTGATAGCGGCCACGTTGTTTATCCCGAGGGCCAAGCCCCTCTGGTCCTCGGGGAACGCGTCCGTCAGGATAGCGCTCGAATTGGCCACCAGAAAGGCGGCGCCCACCCCCTGGAAAACCCGCCCGATCACCAGGTAAAGCGCACCGGGCTGCCCGTGCAACCAGTCAACGGTCAGGACAAGAGACGTAACCGTGTAGATGGCGAAGCCCAGGTTGTACATCTTCACTCGACCGAACATGTCGCCCAGGCGCCCAAAGGAAACGACCAGCACACTGCTCACTACGAGGAAAGAAAGGATCAGCCACAACAAGTAGAAGCTGTTGCCGGGACGGAGCGGGTCGAGGTGGATGCCCTGGAAGATGTCGGGCAGGGCGATCAGCATGATCGACGAGTCGATCGTCGCCATGATGACACCGAAGGTCGTGTTGGCCAGTGCCACCCACTTGTAGTCGACCTTGTGGCCCGACACCGGGACTGTGACCGTCCGGTTACGGGCACGACTGGGGCTCACCTCTCCAGACTAACCCGGATAGTTCGTCTATCGAACTATTTTTGCGAGGCGGCCAGACGTAACCAGCTGGCCCGCAGTTTCGCGGCGCTCTCTGACAGTGGCTCCGGCAGCACCCGGGTGTCGGCCACAGTGGTGGTAAAGCTCGTGTCGCCAAACCAACGAGGGAGCACGTGCATGTGGAAGTGGTCGGGCACGCCGGCCCCCGCCGCCTTGCCCAGGTTGGCCCCAAGGTTGATGCCGTCCGGCTGGTAGGCGTCTTTGATGGCCCGGACGGCCTCCCGCACCACCTCCCACAGGTCGGCCGCCTCCTCCGGGGCCAGGTCCTCCACATCGGCGACGTGACGCGTCGGCATGACCATCAAATGACCGCTCGTGTAGGGGTAGGCGTTGAGGATGGCGAGGGCCTCCCGCCCGGGTGGCGCCAGATGATGTGGAGCTCCTCGTCGGGCAACCCACTCGACATGATGCGGCAGAACACGCACGAAGCCGGGCCCGCCCCGTCCTTGCTGGTAGCAGCGCCCGAGCCGGTACCGGAACTGGCCCCGCTGGCGATGAAATCGGATCGCCAGCCGGCCCAGAGGTGGTCGAGGCCGGTCATACCGGTGCCGTCATAGCGGTCCGGTCACAACCCTGCGTCATATGGCGGGAGTCGCCGCCGCTGAAGGACCAGAACTGGCCGGAGCGTCAACACCCGATTCCTCAGAGGCGACATCCGCCATCAGCCGGGCCACAAGGTCACGGACGGGCACGCCGCGCTCGGGGCGTTCGCTCCCCCGGGTGTTGACCCCGACCGTCTCGGCGGCGACGTCGTCATCGCCGACGACGAGCACGTAAGGGACCTTTTCCAATTTGCCCCTCCTCACTCGCGCGCCGAGCGGCTCGTCCGCCGGCACCGCCTCGGCCCGGAACCCCTCCCCCACCAGAGTGGCCACCACCGAGGCGGCGTACTCCTCGTGGTCGTCTCGTACCGGGAGCACCTGCACCTGCACCGGGGCCATCCACGTCGGGAAGGCGCCCGCGTAGTGTTCGACCAAGATGGCAAAAAAGCGTTCGACCGAGCCGAACAAGGCGCGGTGGACCATAAAGGGGCGGTGGCGGGAGTTGTCGGCCCCCACATATTCCATTTCGAAGCGGTGGGGCAGCTGGAAATCAACCTGGATGGTGGACACCTGCCAGCGGCGGCCTATGGCGTCGCGCACGTGGACGTCGATCTTCGGGGCGTAAAAGGCGCCTGCGCCTTCAGAAATCGTGTACCCGAGACCGGAAGCCTCCAGAGCTGCCTGCAAAGCGGCCGTGGCCCGGTCCCATTCCTCGATGGTGCCGATGTACTTGTCGGGCCGGGTCGACAGCTCCGCCTCGAAGTCCGTCAAGCCAAAACGGCGAAGGACGTTCAGCACGAACTGGAGCAAACTGGCCAGCTCATCTTCGAGCTGTTCCCGGGTGCAGAATATGTGGGCATCGTCCTGGGTCATGCCCCTTACCCGTAACAACCCGTTGAGCACCCCCGAGCGCTCGAAACGGTAGACCGTGCCGAGCTCGAATAGCCGCAGCGGGAGTTCCCGGTAAGAACGCTGGCGGCCCTTGTAAACGAGGATATGCATCGGGCAGTTCATCGGTTTCGGGTAATAGGTGGCGCCCTCCATTTCCATCGGCGGGTACATCCCCTCCGCGTACCAGCCAAGATGACCCGATATCTCGAACAATGTCGATTTCGCCAGGTGGGGCGTAAAAACAAACTGGTACCCACCCTTTTCGTGCTCAGTACGCGAATAGTCCTCCATTATCTTGCGCACCAGGCCACCCTTAGGGTGGAAAACGGCCAGCCCGCTCCCGATCTCGGGCGGGAAATGGAAAAGATCAAGCTCCGCGCCGAGGCGCCGGTGGTCCCGCCGTTCCGCCTCCTCGACGCGGGTAAGGTAGTCATCGAGCGCCTTTTGCGACTCCCAGGCGGTGCCGTACACGCGCTGCAATTGCGGCCGGCGCTCGTCCCCTCGCCAGTAGGCGGCGGCCAGCTTGGTCAATTTGAAATAACCTAGCTTCTTGGTCGACGGGACGTGCGGGCCGCGACAAAGGTCGACGAAATCAACCCCATTTGAGCCGATGTTGCGGTACGTGCTCACCCCGGACGGCCCGGCCCCCTCCTCCAGTGCCTCCGTTTCCGCCTCGACGTCCTCGGTGTCACTGGCCTCGCCTGCACCGGCCTCGCTTGCATTGGCGCCGCCTGCACTGACCCCGTCGGGCGTGGCCTCGACTCTCTCGATTATCTCGAGCTTGTACGGCTGGTCGGAAAAAATCTGGAGCCCTTCGGCGATCGAGTGCTCCTCGCGGACGAACGACTGGTCTTCGGCGATGATCTCGCGCATGGTGGCTTCGATGCGGGCGAGGTCCTCAGGGGAGAAATGGGCGCCCCCGGGCAGCTCGAAATCGTAATAAAAACCGTCCTCTATGGCCGGCCCGATGGCGTACTTGGCCCCGGGCCACAGGCGGGTCACAGCCTGGGCCATTACGTGGGCCGTCGAGTGCCGCAGCACCGACCTACCTATATCTGAGGTCGCGGTTATGACGCTGACGCTCGAATTGTCAGGCACCACGGCATTCAAGTCGCGCTCGGCCCCATTGACGAGGCCGGCGACGGCCGCGGCCGCTAGCCGAGGGCCAATGGCGGCGGCCACGTCGGCCACCCTCGCCCCCGCTGGCAACTGGCGCGTGGAACCGTCAGGGAGCCTGACCGATACCGAGCTCGAGCTGGGAGAGGAGTCCGCGGTCACAGTGTCGCCGGTGGGCATTTCGCTAATTGTAATGCCGCCTCCGCCCACGTCGGCCTGCGCATGTGTTCGAAGGGGGTGGCAAACCGGGCCAAAGCACAACCGCCCAAAGTACAACCGCCCAAAGTACAACCGCCCAAAGTACAACCGCCCAAAGTACAACCGCGACGCCACACCTCAGATCACCACGCCGAGCAGCGCGGCCGCGCCCGCGATGTCCGCCTCGGTCACCCCGGGCGCTGGGGAGGCGGTGGCGGCGTCGATAACCGTCAAGGCCCCGGGGGTATCGAGGTCGTCGTCGAGCCTTGCTCTTACGGCTTCCAGGATGTCGGGACCGTCGGACCCGAGTTTCTCTGGGTTGGCCCGGCCGGCCCGGTGGCAGCGCCGCCTGGGGGCCGAACCCGGTCCTTACCTGCTCGCCACAACGCCAGCCTTTTCGCCGCTTGGGGCAGAAGCTCCTCGTGCCACTCCCAGTCCGAGCGGTAGTGATGGGCCAGAACGGCCAGACGTATAGCGCCGGGCTCCCAGGATTTCAGGAGGTCCCGCACGAAGACCAGGTTGCCGAGCGATTTCGACATCTTGGTGCCCTCGTAGGCAACCATGCCGGAGTGCACCCAGTGCCGAACGAACGGTTCCCCCGTTACTGCTCCCGATAGCGCCGCCTCGCACTCGTGGTGGGGGAAGATGAGGTCCGAGCCGCCTCCGTGCAGGTCGACCGTCTGCCCCAGCTCGCGCATAGCCAGGGCCGAGCACTCGACGTGCCAGCCCGGCCGGCCGGGCCCCACGGGGACTCCCACGCTGGCTCCCCGGTAGCAGAGGGCTGCCAGAGGACGAAATCGAGCGGGCTCAACTTGTTCGGGTCGTCGGGGTTGCCGCCCCTCTCCTTGGCCAGGCGGGTCATCTCGTCCCGGCCGTAGTGGCTCACCGACCCGAAGGCGGCCCACGACGAGATGTCGAAGTAGACCCCCTCCCCGGCCCGGTAGGCATGCCCGTTCTCCAGCACGACCGCAATCAGGGCCTGGATTTCCTGGATAGCCGAGGTGGCGCGAGGCTCGCTGGCTGCGGGCAGCAGCCCGAGCGCGTCCATGTCGGCCGAGAACGCCGCCATTTCCTTATCCGCCAAGTCCAGGTAATAGACCCCCAGCTCCCGCGCCTTGCGCAGTATGTCGTCGTCGACGTCGGTCACGTTGCGGACGAGCTTGGTTTGGTACCCGAGGTCGCGCAGACGCCGTTGCACCACGTCGTAAGCGATGTAGGTGGCGGCATGGCCGAGGTGGGCGGCGTCGTAGGGCGTTACGCCGCACGTATAGAGGGTAACCGTCCCTCCTGGCCCGGCTACCGGCTCGAAAGGAGCTAAGTCCCGTCTTGCCGTGTCGTACAGGCGCATCACGGGTCGCTCTCTCGTCTGGCTCAATCGATGCCCGTTATCCGGAGCGACGAGTGCACCTTGTAGCGGCGGTTGACCTCGACGAGGGCGGCGGTCAGGGCCTCCACAGCCAGGCCCGACCCGAGCCCACCGACATCCACCCCTCGTAACCCGGGGATGCGGTTTACGAGCGCTATCACCTCGTCACTAACGGAGCGGGCGTCGGCGAAGACCATGACGTCGGCCGAAAGGTGTTGCTCGGGATCGCCGAGGGGGCCGGCGGGCAGGTGGTGGAAGGCGCCCGCCACCCGGCTCTCCGGCAGCGCCTCGGCGATGGCCATCGCCACAGAGCCGGTCGGCGGCACTAAAGGCACGAAGCGGTCGCCCCAACGCACCATGACGTTCACCATGCTCACCACCGTCTTGCCCGAAAGCTCAGGACGGAGCTCTTTGACCGTACTGACCGCTCCCTCCCACGGCGTGGACACGACGACAATGTCGGCGCCGGCCGCCGTTCTGTTGGTGCCCGGCGAGATGACCGTCTTGATGCCGGCCCAGCGTTTGGTCAGTTCGGACACGACGCCGGCGGCCTTGTCCTCGCTCCGGGACCCGACCACGACCTCTACGCCTACGGACGCCAGACGGGCAGCTACGGCCGAGCCGGCCGGCCCGGTCCCGCCCAGTACCCCTACTCGCATGCTACGTTCACCGAAAATGTGCTCAGCAGATGTGTCTTCAGCAGATGTGCCTTCACCGGACGTGCCTTCACCGGAAGTGAACGTAGCCGACGACGGGACTGTAGACACTCTCCTGGCCTTCCTCACCACGTCGTGCGCCTCGTGCAAACCCTTCTGGGAAATGATGGCCGCCCCCGGCTTCTCCAGCTCACTGGGCGCTCGCCTCGTGGTCGTCACACCCAGCCGCTCCATGGAGAACGAACGCCGCGCCCAGGCTCTACTGCCCGAGGGCGCCTACCTCCATATGGGCTCTGAGACGTGGTTCGAGTACGGCGTCGCCACTTCGGCCAGCTTCGTCTTGGTGCGCAGTGAGCGCGGCGGGCCGGAGCCATGGCAACAAGCAGGCGAAGTCCTCGGCTCCGCCACCGCCAGGGATCCCGAAGAGCTGATGGAATTGGTCAGGCGCTGGCAGTCGGCCGGCGCTTGACCTTCCGGCGCTACAGCCCGAGGAGGCCCCTTACGAAGGCCGCTTGGCCGGCGTGCTGGAGGTCATCGGCGACGACGCTCACCAATCTGGCGCCAAGGGTCACCGGTGGGTCCCACCTCTGGTCGACGATACGGTCGAGGTCGCCGCTGGTCAGGCCCTTCAGGTAATTGGCCGTGTTTTCGTACACCGCCTGGTGGTAGTCGCTCAACAGCTCCACGTCTGCCTTCACTGCCGCAACCTGGTCCGGGTTGTGCCCATAGCCGGTGTCCCGAACGTCAAGGTCCAGGCCGAAGAGTCCGCCCAGCCTTGTGCGACCCAGACCTGCTCCCGGCCGGCGACGGCGCATATGTGGTCGTCCTGGATCCGGGTCAGGTGCCATACGAGCCATGCGATCGAGTTGGCTTCGGAGCCTTCCCTGTAAGCCAGCTGCGCCGGGTTGAGCCCGTCCAGCACCTCGAACACGACCTCGCGGATCCGGCCGAAAGAGTCTAGATAAACGTCGCTGGTGTCCAATTACCGGCCTCTTTTCTGGGATAGCCCGGTGCCAATGCCAATCGCACGGCCTATGGGTAGTCCTACCCAATCGCATAGTTATCGTTGGCGAGGAAGGTTCTGACAAGATCAGTCCCGTGTCAGACGCCTGGTCCATTCAGCCCAACGGCCCTCTTGTCGGTGATGTGCAGGTCTACGGCTCGAAGAACGCAGTTACCAAGCATATGGTGGCGGCCTTGCTCGGAGACGGGCCGAGCACCATCACCAACGTGCCCGAAGTGGGCGACGTCGAGATCACGGCCGGGATCCTGCGGGCCGTAGGTGCCGGGGTGGCCCACGACGACGGCAAGCTCGAGATCACCCCACCGGAAGAAGCCAAACCTGAGGTGCCGCTGTCGTTCAGCGGGCTCAACCGGATCCCGGTCTTGTTGCTGGGACCGCTGCTGCACTTGACGGGCGAGGCGTTTGTACCGCTCCTGGGTGGCGACCGGATCGGCGGCCGGCCGGTCGATTTTCACGTCCAAGCGCTCGAGTCCTTTGGCGCCGAAGTCGAGGTGACGGACGAGGGGATCCGGGCACGGTGCCGACGCCTCAAAGGGGCCATCATCGAACTGCCTTACCCGAGTGTGGGAGCGACGGAGTCGGCTCTCCTCTCGGCCGCCTTGGCCGAGGGCAAGACCGTGATCCGTAACGCTGCCACGGAGCCCGAGGTGCTCGAACTGGCCCTGTTCCTGCAGCGCATGGGGGCCAGGGTCCAGCTGGCACCGGACCGGCGCATGGTGATTGAGGGGGTACCGACCTTGCGCGGCGCCCAGACCCGGCTTCAGGGCGACCGCAACGAGGCCTTCTCGTACCTCGTGGCCGGCCTCATCACCAGAGGCGCGGTCCGGGTCATCGGCTGCGGCCAGGACCGGCTCGTCACAGCCATCACGACCCTCCTGGCCATGGGGGCCGAAGTGACGATCGACGAGCATGGCATTGCGGCGTTCGCTCCCGACGGCCTGCATGCGGCGGCCGTAACCACCGACGTACACCCCGGTTTCATGACTGACTGGCAGACGCCACTGATGGTCCTGTTCACCCAAGCCGAGGGAATGTCAGTGCTGCATGAGACCGTGTACGAGGACCGCTTCGTATACGTACCGGCGCTGAAGGCGATGGGGGGCGAGATCGGGCTGTTCGCGACGTGCCTCGGAGGGCCGGCGTGCCGCTTCCACGACACGAGCTACCTTCACTCCGCTGTCGTCAGGGGCCCGTCGAAGCTGCAGGGCACTGAGGTCGACGTCCCCGACGTTCGGGCCGGGTTTTCCAGCGTGATAGCCGCTGCGGCCGCCTCAGGGCCGACAATGCTCCACGGGGTCCGCCACCTCGAACGCGGCTACCACCGCCCGGCGGACCAGCTCCGCTCTCTGGGCCTCCTGCTCGAACCCCAGTAGCCGTTCCGAGCCTCGCTCGGCCCTCAAGAAGGGGGGATTTCCTTCGCCGCTCCCTGCTGAATGGTGTGAGCCAGCTCGTGAGCCAGCAGTTCTTGGCCGTGGGTGGTCCGGGCATCGGGCACACGATCACGGAAGAAGATGTCGTTGCCGATCGTGAACGCCTTGGCCTGGACCCGGTTGTTCAGCTCCGCCGACGCCGGCCCGCTATGCACCTTTACCCCGCCGAAGTCGGCCCCGAAGGCGCCCTCCATGGCACTGCGGGCATTTGTGTCGAGCGGGGTGCCGCCACGGCGGGCGGAGTTTATGGCCGCCTCAGTACCCGGTGGGAGGGAGCCGCCGGCCAGGCCGACCTCGGGACCTTCGAAGCGCGACGGCACCCGGCCGAGCGTGCCCTGAACCGTTGTCGTCGCCCGGCCCACCCTTTCCTGGCCGTCCTCGGCATCATCAGCTGGCGCTGTCGAGCCCTGGTCGCTTCCACGCAGAGCGGCTACCACGCGCCGGGCCAGGGTGTCTGCCTCTTGCTCGTAACGGTCTCCGGCCGGTCCCACTTCGAGCTTGGCCTGTCCCACAGACAGCAGCTCACAAACGGCCCGGTTCCCGGCCAGGCGCTGAAGTGACTCGACGCCGGTACGCCCGCCGGCCAGGAGCTGATCGCCGGCCATCAAGGCCTTGTCGGTGGCCGCGTTGCGGAGCACGGAAGCACCACTCGCCTTGGTGGCGCCGTGGTGCCCGCGAAGAGGAGCCTCGATGGCCGGCCCGGGACGGCGCGCTTCGTGCTTGGCCACGTTTTTACCCCCGGTGCCCATAATGACGAAGGTACAACAAGGCGCCCGCTCGATCCAGGGCGTCGCTGGCCCCGGAACGACAGAAGGACCGGCGCAGCACGCCGGTCCTTCGTCTCGCTCAAGGGGCCGGAAGGGGGGGGACCTGCCCCGAGCTGAGTACGCTGTTGGCAGGGAGAGCCGCAGCGACTTGTTCAACTATACACGAAGAACGCGATCGGCTCCATAGTCATTTGTCAAGAGCAATATCTTTTCTACAGATGGCAACCGATAAGGACGGGCTCAGCCTCGAGCTGGACCCCGAAGCGCTGGCTCACGCCATCACGAACGTGCCGGGCCAGCGCCAAGACGTCAGCGGCAGTACCTCCCTCGAGCGCCGTTATGGCCAGAGCGTGCTTGGTAGATATAGCCGCGCCTGACTTGCGATAGCCCCGGGTAAACCCGGCATGCTCGACCAACCAGGCGGCGGCGACCTTCGTCCCCCCCTCGGCTGTGAACCTCGGTACCCCGGGGGCCAGTGCCAGTAACGCACGCAGTTCCGCCTGGTCAAGGATGGGGTTGGTAAAGAACGAGCCCACGCTGCGGCTGTCGGGGTCGGCCCCATCCAGGACCATCCCCTTAGCCCGGCGCAGCTCGACCACGGCCCGGGCGGTGTCGCCCAGCGGGGCCCTCTGGCCGAGCTTGACCCCGAGGCGGCGGGCCAGCTCTTCGTACTGCACTAGGCCGAGGACCGCGACCGTGTCAACCTGAAGGCGACCTCGGTGACCACGTAGCGTTCGTTCCTCTTGAAGAGGCTGTCGCGGTAGGAGAACCGGCATTCTTCCGGCGTCATGTGCACAAGCGAGCCCTCCCGCCGGTCCCAAACGGTGACAGAGATGACGGTTTGGGAAACCTCTTGGCCGTAAGCGCCGACGTTTTGCACGGGGGTGGCACCGGCCAGGCCGGGTATCCCGCTCAGGCATTCCAATCCGGAAAGTCCCTCGGCGACGCAGTAGCCGACGAAAGTGCACCAGTCCTCGCCGGCAGCCACGCGTACCACGACAGCATCAGCGCCCGTCTCGGTGTCGGGGTTACCGTCGCGGCCTGGCCCGGCACGGGGGCTGGGTGCGGGGCTCCGACGGGAGCTGCGCTCGAACTCCAGACGGACGCCTTTCATGGCTATATGTACGACCGTCCCGGGGAAGCCCGCGTCGGGTACCACCACGTTCGAGCCGCCCCCGAGCACGAGCACCGGGCCGCTGATGGCTTCAGCTTCCCGGAGAGCAGCAGTCAGCGAACCTACGTCAGTCACCTCGACAAACACCTTCGCCGGCCCGCCGATGCGCAACGTCGTCCAGTCGGCCAGCGACACCTGTCGCCGGGAAGTGGGAGCAGGTACGTGTGGCGACGGGCCGTGGCGAATGGTCGAACTCATCCCAGTGCGCAGGTTATGCCCCTTGGGGGGCGGCGCCGAGTGGCGGCGGCTGCAGCCGGTGCCGGACTGGCCCCGGCTGGAGAAGGACAGCCGTTCTGCTCCGGGCGGAGTACCCGAGCCCGCACTAATAGTTCGGCGGTCCCTAAACTAGGGTTTTTGCAGGCGCGCCAACGCAGTCGCGTACGAAACTTTCGATGCCGCGTCAGGGGCCACCGTGCATCAGCTCGAACAAGAAGTCAAGCTCGAACCCAGCCCGGGGTGGTCCTTGCCCCCGCTCAGTGGGATCCTGCCCGGCGTTCAGGTCCATGCCCTCCCGGAGGTGGCCCTCGAGACCACTTACTACGATACCGTCGACCTGCGCCTGGCCCAACACCATCTGACCCTCCGGTTCCGCCGGCAAACCGAGCTTGTACCAGGGTCACGCCGTCCTGAAGACCGCCGGACCACTGAAGTCTGGACCGTCAAGGTCCCGGCGTCCGCCTCGGACAACACCCTGCTGGCCAGGACCGAAGTAAATTGGGACGCGGACACGGCGGGCAGCTCACCCGGCAGTCGACGGGCGGCTGGGCGCCGGCGGGCGACCGGCCGGGGGCTCCAGAGCCGCGACTACGAGTTCGAAAAAGTCCTCCCTGAAGCGGCCCACTTCGTCCAGGGTGTCGCCCTCGGACGGCCCTTGGAACCAGTGGCCCATCTTTCCAGCATTCGCCGGCGGACAGAACTGCGGACGTCGGACGGTCGCCCGCTGGCCGAGATAGACGAGGACACCATAACCGGGAGGGACTTGCTGGCCACCCAGGAGCGGCTTTCTCGTCATGGCGAGACTCCCGACGTCCGCTTCCATGAGGTGGAGGTCGAGCTGGCCGAAGGCAGCGCGTTGGAAGTCCTGGACGCAGTAGTGCAGGCGCTGGAGGCGGCGGGAGCGCGCCGTAGCCCGGGCAAGAGCAAACTGGCGCGGGTATTGGCCGGCGGCTCTTCCGAAGTGGACCTGGCGGACTTGCACCGGCCGGCGCCGCCATTGGCGCGCGGCCAAGAAGTGGCGATGTCGGATGTCCTTCAGGAGCAAGCCAGGTCTTGCCTGAACACGCTGGTGGACCACGACCCCGCCATACGGCTCGACGACCCGGACCCCGAGCACGTCCACCGCAGCCGGGTGGCAACGCGACGCTTTCGTACGATCCTGCGGGAGTTCGTCCCTCTTGTCGCTTATAGCTCGGACGAACAGCCCGGCCATGTTGGAATGGGCCACGTTGGTTTGGGCCATATCGGTCTGGGCCACGCCGATGCGGCTCGCGGTGATCTGGCCCCCGAAGTCACCAACGCCGCCGAGGCCTGGCTGGCCAGATTGCGGGGGGAACTGAAATGGCTCGGTGACATCCTCGGTTCGGTCCGGGATGCGGACGTGCGGCTTCAGTCACTCGAGGGACATTCCGCCAAGCTGCCCCCTAGCGACTCCCCGGCCGCCGAGCAGTTGCTCAACGCCGCCAGGGACCAGCGACGGTCCGGCCACGAACAACTGCGCGAAGTTCTCAGTTCGAGCCGCTATCTAGAGCTTCTCCGCTACCTCGATGCCCTCGCCGCCGGCCCGGCCGTTCGGTCGACTGTCCCGACGGAGTTGTGGGTACTGCTTTCAGAGCCGGCCGCCACTGGTATGCCGGCGCTGGCCCACCGGCAATGGAGGACAATCAGAAAGGCCGTTCGCCGCCTCGGCCCGGAGCCCTCGGACGAAGCCCTCCACCACGTCCGCATCCAGGCCAAGCGACTGCGCTATCTCGCCGAGGTAGCCGCACCTGTGGTCCGGCCCTCGGCGAACCGTGATGCGGCCGCTCTTACGGCAAAGGCCGCGACCGCCCTCCAGGACGTGCTTGGTGACCTGCACGACGCCGTCGTCACTGAAGAGTGGCTGCGCCAAACGGCACCTCTGACGGCGCCTGGAGCAGAGCCGGCCGCCCTCATTGCTGCCGGCGTCGCGACAGGGCAGCTGATTGCGGTCGAGCGGGAAACGCGGCAGGCCTCCCGGGCCGCGTGGCCGGCGGCGTGGCACCGGTTGAACCGCAAAGGCCACCGCAGCTGGGCCAGCGACGGCGAGTAAAAGCCGCTTTTAAGCTTCCGTACCTGTCAGACGAGGACCGCTTGAACAACTTCGTACCTGCGGAGCGAACGCAAAGGTGCCCGCACTTTACACGACTTCGAGGTGGAAGTAGTGCTTCGGCCGCCGTAGAAGAGCTTTCCTGAACCGGGCGCCGTTGCAACCCCCACCGGAGCGCGGCAATATCAAGGTCATGGGGCCCGGCGATGATTAAGGGATCTGGCGGGAAGAAAACCAAACAGGTCCTGCTCGGTTTGGCCGTGGCCATCGCCCTAATGTCCGTGTCCTTGTCGGCATGCGGGAGCCAATCGGCAGAGATCACGGCCGCGAAGAGCATTTCGGTGTTCAACTTGCGACCACAAGACTGCCTCAACCCACCGAAAGCCAACCCGAACCTGGCTGTTTCCACCGTCACTGTCCTGCCGTGCAAGCAGCCTCATGTGGACGAGGTTTACTGCGTGCTGCCCTACACCCCGGCACCGCCTAGCTCCATCCAGGGCTGCCCGCCCAAGCCGCCCCGGTTCGCGGGCTCGCTCACCGAGGACTACCCGGGGGAACAGGCCCTGACCAATTACGCCAATGTCCTGTGCCTCAATGAGTTCCAGCCGTACGTCGGTTCGGCCTATACGGGGAGCTCGCTTTATTACACGTACCTGTACCCCTCGCCCCAGAGCTGGGACAATTCCCTCAAACGAGACCGAGAAATCGTGTGCATCCTGCACACTGTCGGCGCCCCATTGACGCGATCGGCGAAGGGGTCCAAGCTTTAGCAACGACCGATTGGCAGGTTTCCATGCCCCCTCCCTACGTTTCGACAGCACAGATGCTCTGCTCGTTCGGCGTCTCCCCAGCCCCCCTCAACGTCCTCCCGTTCCGGCGGGTGCTGATAGAAGGCAAACCGGCGGCCACGATCGAGGACATGGTCCCATTGGTGAACATCCCCCCGTTCGGGATGTGCACCAGCCTGTCCAACCCGACAGTCGCGGCCGCCACCGCCGCCGCTCTAGGCGTCCTAACCCCGATGCCGTGTGTCCCGGTGCCGACCGGCCCGTGGGAACCGCCCACCGCCACCACGTTGATTGGCGGCACTCCGGCCGTTTGTTCCGGGGCTGTTTGCAACTGCGCCTGGGGTGGGATAATTAGTGTCACCTTCCCTGGCACGGTGCAGACCATAGTCAACTAGGCCTCGAACGGGGCAGAGCCTGGTGCAACAGGGGCACCGCTGCAATTCCGCGATCGCCTATCCACTGCCTGAAATGACGCTGCGTTCGCCGTTGTCGTGAACGTCCCATTTGTTCCTTTTGCTCCGCCAAGCCTTGCAATCTCGGCAATCAAAGGGAAATTTGGGAGAAGCCTGCCCGCGGGCAGGAATCCGGGACTGCCTCCGCCAATCTGCTCTAATGTCACGGCAGGGCAGCCTGATGCCCTGGTCCCATGGCGGCCTCCCGCCAGGGGACGAGACATAACTTCACGCTCCCACAGAGGGGAAGGCGAATGCCCACTTACGCAGCACCCGGTGTGTACGTTGAAGAGGTCCCTTCGTCCCAGAAGGTCCTGACCGCCGCAGCTACGGCTATAGCGGCCTTCGTGGGCTTCACTGGCAGGGCGCCGGATGACGACCCCACCGATCCTGACGGGGTCAAACCTCGGCTAGTGACCAGCTGGACCCAGTTCGAGAACCTCTACGGCGGCTACGCACAGGGTTGCATGTTGCCCATCGCAGTGCGTGGCTACTTCGACAATGGCGGCACTATCGCTTACATAGTCCGCATACCAAATACGAGCCCCTCCGGGGAGCCGTCCCAACTCGCCCTGCCCGCGGCAGACAAAACTCTTGGTGCGCCGCTGGAAGTGACGAGCGTGGAACCCGATGCTCCCATCTCGGTCGTAATCACCAGCGCTGACACGGCCCCAGACCATGAGGGCCCAACCCGTTCAACCTGTCAGTGGTAGAAGGCGGCCAAACGGTCGAGAGCTTCGACGACCTCACGCTGACGCCCGGCGACCAGAACGCCGAGAAAGTCGTGAACGGCGCCTCCACCAAGGTGAAAGTAAAGGTCAACATCGACCCCAAACTCGACGTCAGCTCGATGATCGACATAATGAAACCCGGTACCTTCTCGCTGGAGCAGGCACCGGCCACGCCTGTGCCCGTGAACGGCCGCCGTTTTGCCGGTTCCGAGTCCGCCCGCACCGGCATCAACGGCCTGGCCATAGCCGAAGACGTGACGATGGTTATCGTGCCCGACCTCATCACGGCCGCGACCAAGGCAGACAAGACCGTCGACCTCAACATGTGGAAAGCCGTGCAGACAACGCTTATCACTCACTGTGAGTTGCACGGCAACCGAATGGCGGTCCTCGATGCTCCTCCGGGGATGAACCCCCAACAGATAAAAGAGTGGCGCTCCGACGTAGCCATGTACGACTCAGCCTTTTCTGTCCTGTACTACCCGTGGATCAGGGTTGAAAACCCGACGGCCACCAACGGCGCCGACGCCGAGATCCTCATCCCGCCGTCCGGCCATATCGCCGGCGTGTGGGCGCGAGTCGACGAGACCCGCGGTGTCTGGAAGGCGCCTGCGAACGAGACCATCGCCGGTTGCCTCGACGTGGAGTACCCCGTTACCAAAGCGGAGCAGTCGTTGCTCAACCCGATCGGCATCAACTGCATCCGGCCGTTTGGCACCAGGGGCATCCGCATATGGGGCGGCCGCACGCTAGCTTCGGACACCGATTGGCGCTACGTGAATGTGCGCCGTCTGTTCAATATGGTCGAGACGACGATCCTCGACGGCACGCAATGGGCCGTCTTCGAACCGAACGACGTGAAGCTATGGGAAGGCGTGAAGAGGACTCTCACTGGGTTCCTCACAGGCTTGTGGCGGGACGGTGCGCTCTTCGGCACCTCGGCCGACCAGGCTTTCTTCGTGAAGTGCGACGCCGAGACCAACCCGCCCCAGTCGATCGATGAGGGCAAGCTGGTGGTAGAAGTGGGCATCGCGCCGGTCAAGCCCGCTGAGTTCGTCATCTTCCGGATCAGCCAGCAGAAGCAGACCGCCAGCTAGTAACGCTTAAGCAACCTTGGCCCGGTTGCCGTGCTCGACGTGGAGCTACGATAATCGTGTTGCTGCACAGGCAAGCGGGCCAGGGCGTGCGGAGGTAGCGCTAGGCACCCGGCTCTAACCAAAGGGAGGCACATTGCCCGCCACGAACATACTGAAGCAAGACCCGCTAGTCGCTAACCATTTCTTCCTGGAGGTCGACGGGGAGGTGATATCCCAGCTATCCGAGGTCAGCGGCCTAGATGTCGAGGTGGAAGTAACCGACATCCAGCAACAGTTGCCGAGCGGCCAGTACTCCCAGCGCAAGGCCTTCTCCAAGCCGAAATGGACTGGTGAGATCAGCGTGAAGCGGCTGGCGCCGGACGACGCTTCCTCGGATTCCCTCTGGAAATGGTTCAACTCCATTCGCGAGAAGGGGATGAAGATAAGCGCCCTTGACGACGAGAGGAAGAACGGTTCGGTCGTCATCTACGACTCGACGCTAGCTGAGGTGGCCCGTTTTAACTTCTACAACGCTTGGCCGTCCAAGATCTCCACTGACAGCTTCACCGTCGGGGGCAACGACCCAGTTTCGGAGACGATCACCCTTCAGCACGAAAAGTTAGAACGGACAAAGTGAACCTCGAGTGAGCGCGCTGCAGACCGAGTACGAGTTCGTCCTGCCCAAGGGCTACCTCGACCAGGACGGCGTACTCCACAAGCGGGGCATAATGCGCCTGGCGACAGCGCGAGACGAGCTCGAGCCGCTCCGCGACCCGACGATCAGTTCGCCGGACGACCCTCGCCTAACGGTACTCGTGCTGGCCCGGGTGGTCCGGCGGCTGGGCACGCGCGAACTGGTCACGGCACACGAAATAGAAGGGCTATTCGCCGCCGACCTTGCCTACTTGCAGGATTTCTACGGCGTTATCAATTTCGGCACGCCCGCCGACATCGAGGCGCTCCTGGAGGCGCAGAAAGAGCTCGAGCGGGAAGCCAACAAACCCGCTCCTTCGACCAGCAATTCAGCCAGCCCGTCCGGGGAGCAGAGCGGGGGAGCCAGTGGCGAGGCCCCGAACGGGCCCGCAGAAGTTGAGGCCCCTGCACCGATGGGCCGGCGTGCGGCCATCGAGGAGGTCCCGACCGGCTCGAGATGATGCAGTACCCGACAGAGGCTCTATGGCAGGAGATCGTGTACCTCGCCTACCATCTCCACTGGCCCCTTGACGAATTGTTGGACCTCGAGCACGCCGATCGGGCGCGCCTCGTCCGCGGTGTCGCCTCGCTAAACGCCAGGGCGTGGGAAATGGCGCGTGCCCAATGAGCCAGTTATCGAGCGATTTCAGCGGGATATTCCCCGTTTCGCCGATGTTCCTCTTCGAGGTCGACGGCGTCCAGATTGGTGTCTTCCAGGAGGTGTCGGGGCTGGAGCTCACGGTGGCCGTGAAAGAGTACGAAGAGGGGGGCGAAAACGGGTACGTGCACAAGTTCCCGGGCCGCTCCAGTTGGCCCAACGTCGTAATGAAGGCGGGGATCACCAATAGTGATGCCCTTTTCCAATGGGTATCCAAGTCTTCCGGTGACGGCTTCGCTTCGGCCGGCAACAAGATCACCCGTTGTACGGGGGCCATTACTGCCCTCGGGACGGACGGTTCGAGGCTCCGTTCATGGGACGTACAGGGCGCTTTCCCCGTGCGTTGGAGCGGGCCTCGCTTCAATGCGGGTTCAACTGAAGCCCTGCAGGAAGAGCTCGAGGTAGCCCATCACGGCTTCGTCTCCAACACTTTCAGCACCACCTAGGGGCTCGCTCCGTTGACTTGGTCGTCGCCGTCCCGTGCCGACGCACTTATAGTGTCGGTCAGCCCGTTTTCGACGCCGGTGGTTGGCCAAGCCCCCGCTCTTGACGCCGGGTTGGTCAGTCGGTTGGTGCCCTTTTCGGTGCGAGGCGCCGGCACGCCCCGGGGGCTTGGCGCCGGGTTGGTCAGCCGGTTGGTGCCCTTTTCGGTGCAGCGAGGCGCCGGCACGCCCCGGGGGCTTGGCGCCGGGTTGGTCAGCCGGTTGGTGCCCTTTTCGGTGCAGCGAGGCGTTCTCGTCGCGAAGGCGGTACCTTTTTGCGTCCAAACGCAACAGGAACGCCTGGCTGCACCAGGAAAGCTGATCGTTTACCGGCGTGCCACAGCTCAGAGGGACGCGGGACCCCCGCTAAGTGGGGGCAGGACCGCGATAGCGGCTCGCATTCGGGGTGACCCGGGATGATGCCCGGCCCCCAACCAGACGGCGCCCCGGGCGCCCGCTCGGCCGAGTCGCCGCACCCGCTGGGGACGGAGGCAAGTCAGCGGTTTGATTTCAAGAGCTGGGGACGACGGCGGCGGCCGGCGGCCGGCCTGACGCGCACGGCCGGCGTGGGCGCTTTGGCCGTGCAGACCCACGCTTTCAACGCCGTCGTCGGCCGCTCATTGGCCAGCCGCCGGATGCTGGGGCAGCGCTCCCTTATACCGGTCTCGGGCGCTGGACAGCTGCCGGTGCGCCCTCCGGAGGAGTACCTCCCAACGGCCGAGGACCGTCACCGTGTGACGGTTTCGCCCTCGGCGGACGAGCGGCGCAACCGAAGCTTCATGCAGATCCAAGAGCGCATGAGCGGCGTACGCCGTACCGGCCCCAAAGCTCTACCAATCGGGCTACCCAGGGCAACCTCCCGGGCGAGCCAATCTCGGATGGGCCGCCAGACGGGGCCCGCCGGCGCGGCGCAGCGTATGGTGAGCGAGCCCGCGTACATATCCAACCCTCGCGACGTGGGCGGGGCCGGGCGACTGGTCGGCCCCCGTGACCGGCTCGCGGTCGCGCCCCGCAACGCGGCAGTCGCACCCGTTGTCACCGCCCTCCAGCCCCCGGCTGGCCGCATAACTCCGGCAGTGGGAGGGCCTCGTACACTGGCGGTGCAACGAAATTCGGTAGGCGATGCGCCCTTTCCAGGACAGCCCCGACTCACTGGGGCGGTCGACCGGGGGCAACCCGGTTCACCCTTTCTGGGCCAACGTCAGTTAATTAGAGCCACCGGCGCCGATCCCGAAGTCCGTCCCTCTACCTCCGGGTCCATTCCAAGCCGGGCCGCAACCAGCTCTATAAGTGGTGGCTCAGTTGGGGGCGGCGGCGCTGGGACTGTCCGTGTAAGGAGGAGCGTCCTCAGGACCGGCCATGTCAATAAGGGGGTTGCCAGTGACGGCCCGGACACTGCCGGCCTTATCGCTAGCGGCCCTACAAGCAGTTACCCGGCCAGTAGCGGCATCGTCGAAAGCGGCGTGCTTCAACGGGGGACGTCCCCTGGCGACCTAGCGCGGGCGGTGGCGACGCCCAACTTCGACACCGGTCGGTTTGGACCACACGGGAACATCCTGGTCACGCCTTTGTCTCCAAGCGTGGGCGTTCCGAGAAGCATTGTCGGCGGTGGTGGAAGCCGGGCCAGCCGGCCCGTTGCAGGTGCCATAGGAGCAAAGGGAAGTACGGCGTCGTTTGCTGCCACGGGACTCCTAAACCGGCGGCAGGGCAATAATCTCCGCGATCCGCTCGCGGCAAGCTCGTTTCCCCGCATAGACTCCCCCAGTCAGCGGCACATCCTCGGTGTTGCAAGCACCGGAGGATCGGGCCCGGTGATGCGTTACCCGGTCAGCCGCCGTGGGGACGTCGCCGGCGCCCCCGGGACGGTGGCGAGCCCGATTGGCCAGAGCGTTCACTCGGGGGTTACTGCACCTCTTTTGGTGGCCCCGACTTCGGAGCAAACCTTTTTGGCCTCGCCCGCGCCTCTGCCGCAATCGCGCCGAGTAAGTCCGGTAGTTTCGCGCTCATTGGCACCGGCGCCATCGCGTCGGCCTTTTCTGATCGCGGCCAATCGGCCAATCACTAGCCCGGTACCTAGGCAAGTAGCAGGCTCTCCCCCGCCCACCCGCGGCGCCGCGGTCCAACACGTAGCCGCGCCACTTGGTACAGAGGCCGCGGGACGCCCGCCCATTTTCGGCCGCGCGCCGGAGCGAGAGGCGGCAGAGCGGGAGGTGCCGAAGCGGGAGGCGGCGCCGTTCCGGAGAGTGCTTGAGGGGAGGGCGCCAACAGGGACGGCACCAATAGGGAGGGCACCGCTCCGGGCAGCGCCGATTCGGGGTGCCGCGTCGCAACCGGGCACCATTTCGAGGCCGGGCTCGCCGTCGTCGTGGGCGTTAGACCGGAGGCCTCCCTGGTCCACGAGTACTTCTGCCGCAAAAGCGTCGTGGCAGGAGCGTCACGGAATTGGACAACGGTCTGGTCTGATCGCGCCTGTCGTTGTTCCGGCCGGGAGGGTCAGGCTGTCGAGGTCATTATCTACCTCATCTATCTCAGAAGTCGCACTTCCTTCGGGGACATATCTCCCTCGGCTCCCCCAGCTGATCCGGGCCACGGCCTTTGCCGGCGATATGGCCACTCCGGTGACCCCACTGGCGGCGAGCGCGCTGTTTAGCGCGGCGCGGCCGGCACACATTGCCCCATCATCCGGAGTATCGAGTTTCCCCGGCACACTGGCCATTGCGCGAACTGCAGCATCGGCCCGCGCCAGAACAGCGGCACCGGTCATTGCCCCAGTGATCTCACCTCTTACCGCAAGATCCACGGTGCCGACTGCGGCAAGAGAGCCAGCACCCGTCACAGCGGGTGGGCCCGTCAGTGCGAGAGGGCCCGCCAGTACCGAGCAGGGCCCGCCAACGCACGAGAGCCTGCCGTTTCGAGAGCGCGTCTCGCTTCCAGAGGATCTCCCATTGCGATAGCAGCCGGGCGGGCTGGTGCGAGGGGGGTAACCCCGGTCAACGCCGAAGCGACACCGGCGACGATTTCGGCCCCAGCTCAACCCATGGTGGCAAGGGCAGTCGCACCGGTTGTTGCCGCCCGGCCCGCGCCGGTTGTCGGGAGAGGCGTGGCACCAACAGTTTCGATAACGATCCCTTCAGTTTTCTCTCCCACAGCATCCGTCTTTCCCACAGCATCCGTCCCTCGGCTGAGGGCAGGGACGCCTGCTCTTTCACGCCTGGCTGTAGGGATGCCCGGCCAACCAAGCGCAGCGATACCCTCGCTTTGGCGCCGAGTGAGGCCAGATCAGCAAGACAAATCGATGCTCGGTTTGAGGCGAGCCCCCGCGCCAGCCGTTACCAGTACCCGCTTGCTGGCGGCGACAGGGCCAGGGCGACTGAATGTTTCGAGAACTTTCCCCGAAACTGCGTTGGCACCCGTCGAGTCGGTGCAGACATCAGTCCCGGCTTTGCCCGGGAGTGCCAGCTACCGGAACTGGCCGCAACGTAGTCCCGCAGGCCATCAGACCTCTGTCAGCGTTGGCATCGCACACAGACAGACTGCACACGACTCGGCAGCAAGCGGGGTGTTGCCCGGCCCGAGAGCGGCCGAACTGTCTCGTGCGGCGCTAATTCCGGGCCTAATGGTCGGGCAAACGCTCGCAAGTCGCACGTCCGTAAGTCGGGTGGTACTAACTCAGGCTGCTCCTCCCTCGTGGGGGGGACGACCGGCCGGGCGGACAGTTGCACCTCTCGTGGCCAGCGATGCCCACGCGCGCTCCTACCCCGGTCCTAGTCGCTCGGTCAATACCTTCCCGATCGGCGGCGCGCTGGTCGGTTCAGTGCTCGCCCCTTCCCCGCTGCTCAGCAGAGTGACCTCGTCCCCACCGCTCAGCAGAGTGACCACGTCGCACGCCTCGGCCAATTCGGCCCATAGTCGGGCTCTCCCGCCGGCCCCCGCGTTCACGAGGCGTTTGCGGACCGTCGCCTCCCAGGGTGTTTCTCGTCCTCCAGGACCAGGCCTCGCGAGGACCGTCGGCTACGCCCCAGTTCGCACGCCTATCGAGATGGGCGTGCCGGTGGGGTCTGGCTCACACGAGGTTTTCCGCTCTTACCTGCCAACCACCGTTGCTCATTCGGTCGGCCTGGTTGGAGGTCGTCCCCGCGTCCCAAACGCGACGCTACGGCCAGAGTTGGGACAGGCGCCGGTCCGGCCAGCTTTGCTCGCAAGATCTTCACGTGTGAGCGGGACGGAGGCTGGCCCTCTGTCACGTGAAACTGCTAGGACGGGGCCGGCACCAGCAAGGTCACGCAGTGAAGAGCCCCGTCGAGGGGGCACATTGGCGGAACAAAGGCCGATTCTGGGCTCGAGGCCGTCGTCGACAGCAGCGGCTGGTCGAGTAGCCCCTGAGAGGACTACTTCTTGGCCTACGCGTGCCAATTCTTCGCTTGCGCGGGAAACACAGATTCACCGGTCGACGCCGTCCATCGTGCCAGGCTTGACCACACCGCTTTCTGACACTCGACTTGCGACGCTGTCACGGCCGCCGAGTAGACAACCGCGCACTGGTCTCCGTGGGCCAAGCAACTTGGTGACGAGCGCGCCGACATCAGTGGCCCGCACACCAATTCCCATTATGAAGACAGGTCAATCTGCGGGAGGCGGTGCCATACCCGTCGCGGCGGCATCAGGCAGGCGGCCCTTCAGCCAGCTAAGAGCGACCGAACCAATGTCTTTGCCACCGAAGGATCATGTCGCGATAGTGGGGGCGGGCGTGGCCGTCCGACGCATCTTTAGCGCGGCATCGATTGGACTGCCATTCGGCCTACTCGTGCAACGCGCCCTTGGTCCCCAGGTCGGCAGCGCCTCGGTGCCTGCACTCAGCCCGCCGATGATGCTCCGGGCCGGCTACACCACCTGTTTGCCGGCTACGGCCGGCCTGGCTCGGAGAACTCTCGACGGTGCGTACGGGAAGAGCGGCAGCAATCGCCCACAGACGGAAAACGCTGGCCCGTGGCACCCGATCACTACGCAGCGTCCTGCGCCGCCTCAGGCTCCACGCGGCCCCCAGCCCAGCCCGGAGAGCGCCTTCCGCAGCGTCACCGGCCCCAGCGTCACCGGCCCCAGCGTCACCGGCCCCAGCGTCACCGGCCCCAGGCCCGCAGCCCCTGGCCTGATGAGCCGCAGCCTTATCGGACCGGGTTTGGTGAGACCCAGCTCGGTCGGGCCCGGTTTCCCGGGGCCTAGTTCTGCGTGGTCGGGTACTACCGTCCGGCCACCGAGTGTCAACCTCGAGCGCTCTTTCAGTAGCGCCTCCTCCGACGCCCGCGACGCCCAAGGACAGCGCCCCGTGAGAGCTTTGGCGCATTTGTATACATATAGCGCGACAAATGGTACAAAGCATTCGAGCCCGAGCCGGCCGCAGCCGCACGACGCGCCGGGTCCGCACACCAGGCCCCGTCACGGAACCAGGTTGCAGCGAGGCGTAACACCGCCGACCCGACCCCCGAGCGCCATCCCTTCGTACCCGGCTCCTTCCCTGCCCGCTACCGCCAGAGCCGCCACCGCCCGCTCCGCCACCGCCAGAGCCGCCCCGGCCCGCTCCGTCACTGCCCGCTCCGCCGCCGGCCGCTCCACCACCGCCCGCTCCGCTACCGCCCAACTTGCAACCGCCCGCTCCGCTACCGCCCAACTTGCTACGACTACGAGTGATGGCCAGCCCTATGGGACCGCAGGCTTGCCCGTCCTGCCGATCGCCGGCGCCGCTTTCGCCCTCGGCCGCCGACAAGCCTCAGCTCAGCCAACAACCTCGCCTGTACAAGGAGCGGCCGGCGCCATCGGCCAGGATGGTCCTGGAAGCAGCGCATCCGTAGCGCGTACGATCGGTGCCAGGCCCAGTGCGATCGGACGAAGCACACCCGCCTCTTCCACCTCTTCCACCTCGACGTCTTCAGCCCCAGCAGCTGCCCTGGCCGGCTTTGTAATGACCACCAAAGGAGCAACCAGCCCGATGCGTGCCACACCCAGTCGCACCCAGGTCAGCCGCTTCCGTACGTCGGCACTTCCGAGTGGTTTCGCTCCACCCACCGCCGGGGGCGACGGGCCCGGCAACGACGCGCTGCCGCACCCACCCACCTTTGACACGGGTTGGGGTGGGGCCGACTCTGGCGAGCCGACAACCGAGCACTCCCGTGGGCCAAGTTGTCAGAGCAGCTCGACATGCTGACGGAGCTCTTCGCCGCCCGCCGTCAGGCTGACCTCGAAAGAAGAGGACTTTTCTTACACCCGGAGGTTTTCTGATGGCTACTCAGAACTCCCAAAAGGCTTTCCTGCTAACCGAAAAAGGCGACAATATCCCGTGCTTGTTCAACCCCACGGAGCTCAGCTTCAGCCGGAGCAACTCGTGGCAGGCGCCAAACATGCCCGGGAAAGGGGTGCCCACGCTCAACTATTCAGGGGCCAACTCGGGGTCCATGACCTTGCGGCTGTTCTTCGACAGCACTGACGACGGGAGCCCGGTGACCAACTACACGGACCAGTTGTTGACGCTCATGGAAATCGACTCGTCGCTGCCGGGCAGCAACGAGAACAGCAACAACGCCCGGCCTCCATGGGTCCAGTTCAACTGGGGCAGCATGCACTCGTTCAAGGCGGTCATAGCGTCGGCTTCCGTTTCTTTTACGTACTTTTCCAGCCAGGGCGTACCTCTCCGCGCCGACGTCGACCTCACCCTGACCCAGTACGAGGACGGCAAGGCCTTCGGCCCGCAAAACCCGACGTCAGGCACGCCGCACCCGCACCGCGCCCACCGGGTGCAGCCGGGCGAGACGCTGGACCGTATTGCGGCCGCGTACTACGGCAGCCCGACCAATTGGCGGTCAATAGCTGACCTCAACGGCATCGAGGACCCGATGGCGCTCCGACCGGGACGCATACTGGCCATACCTGAGCTCACCTGAGCGGTGCTCACCTGATGAGTCAGTACTCATGCCCGCCATAACGCTCGCCCCCACCATCAACCTGGGCGGCCAGCCTCTGCCCACGGAGTGGCAAGAGGCCCTGGTGGAGTGCAAGGTGGAGCTGGAACTGCGCACGACCGGGCAAGTTTCGCTCCGGTTGACCGACCCGGGCTATGTCCTGGCCCAGGCGGGTACCGCCAGCCTCGGCTCTGCCATCACAGTCGGTGTGCCAGGTGCAGGCACGCTCATAGAGGCAGAAGTGACCGCTATCGGCGTCGAGCAACGAGAGGGTGAACAACCCGAGTTATTGGTGGTGGCGCTGGACAAGAGCCATCGCATGGGGCGGGGGTCGCGGGTCAAAACGTACCTGAACATGACCTACTCGGACGTCGTGTCGTCGATAGTCAGCGCCAACAGTCTGACCGCCGCCACCGATAGCACCAATGTGACGTTCGAATATCTCCTCCAGGTGAGCTCGGACCTCGATTTCCTGAACGAAATGGCCAGCCGCAGCGGCTTTGACTGGTGGACCGAAGGCACCACCGTAAACTTCAAACAGCCGGCGGCAGGCTCGACCGTGAACCTCACCCTCGGCAAGGAGCTGTACAGCTTTTCCGTTTACGCCTCCGGGCAGGTCCCGGGCAGCGTCGAGGTCTACGGCTGGGACCGAGACGCCCAACAAAGCCTGACCGGTACGGCCAGCAGCGCCACCCTCACGGCCAGCTCCGACCTGGCCACTACCGTGGCCACGCCGGACAGCGCGTTCGGCCAGGCCACCCTGGTCACTGCGGGGCTGGCGGGAAGCTCGCAACAGGAGGTCGGCCAGTTGAGCCAGGCCCTCATCGACTGGGCCGTGGCCAGCTCGGTGCGGGCGGTGGGGCTGACCGACGTCGACCCGAACATCAAGTTGGGGTCGTCAGTGCAGGTTTCTGACGCTGGCCCTCTCTCGGGCACGTACCCGCTGACGAGAGTCGAGCACACTTATCGTCCCCGCCGTGGTTCTTTGACTCGGTTCTGGTCCGGCGGCCGCGCCCCCATGGCCAGCGGCGACGGCAATGGGCGCTTTGGGCCGCTCCAGGGCCCCGCCACCCACCACCCCGGCCTGGTGGTGGGCGAAGTGACCAACATCAACGACCCGAACCAGATGGGCCGGGTGAAAGTACGTTTTCCCGGGCTGGATACGACCCAGGAAAGCGCTTGGGGCCGGCTGCTGACGCCAGGCGGCGGCAGCAGCCGCGGGAGCGTGATGATCCCCGAGGTCGGAGACGAGGTCCTGGTCGCCTTCGAGCACGGTGACCCCCGTCAACCCATAATCCTGGGGGGTCTTTTCGGCAACAAGGCGAGCATCCCGGACTGGACGGTCAAAGACGGCAAGGTCTCGTCTCGCCGCTTCACCTCGCGCCTTGGCCACGTGTGGGAACTGTCGGACGGCGAGCAAGACGCTGACCAGTACTTCATGGTCCAGCTGGCCGGCCAGCAGCACACCCTGAAGATCACAAAGCAAGCCACAAACCTGGAAATCCCCTCGGGCCAGGCCCTTACGGTCAAGGCGGGCGACACGCAGGTCGCCTTTTCCACGGCCGGGGATGTGACGATAAAAGGGAACAACGTCACCATTCAGGCCACCCAAAACCTCAGGCTATCGGGCCTACAAGTAAACGTGTCCGCAGATACGCAATTGCAGATGCAAGGACAGAGCCAGGCCAGCTTGAAAGGCGCCGTGCTGCAATTAGAGGGCGAAGCGTCCACCGCCTTAAAGGGCGCTATCGTTCAAATCAACTGAGGGACTGCACCCCATGCCCCAACCACCCGACAACCAGGGAGACGCCAGCCAGTCGAGCAACGGACGGCGGGATGGCAACGTGTCCGGCGACGGACGGGTCGGTGGCGCCCTCGTGCCGGCGCCGTCGGCCCGGTTGCAGGCGCTACAAGCGCGGCGGGCGATGGAGGTCTCGGCCAGCGGTGTATTGGCGAGCACACGGGCCAGGGCGCCCGAGCCGGGCGTCCCCTCGTTCGTCGGTCGGGGCTTCGCCTTCCCCTTGGGCGTGAACACGGACGGCGGCATCCGGATGACCCGAGGCTCCGAAGATCTCGACGCTTCCATGCGGGTGATCCTCTCCACGGCCCCGGGTGAGCGACTGATGCGGCCCCAGTTCGGCTGCCGCATCTGGGATCTGCTTTTCGAGCCGGTGAACTTCAATACCCTGGGGCAAATGGCGGAGGCGGCGGGCGAGGCCATCGCCCAATGGGAGCCAAGGGTTGACGTACTCGGCATCGAGTGTGTCCCCGACGTCCGCGACCAGTTCCTAGTCAATATCGACATCACGTACAGGGTGCGGGCCACCAACGACCGGCGTAACCTCGTGTACCCCTTTTACGTGATACCGCGAGAGGACAACTGACCTTGTCGCTTCAGGCGCCAAACCTTGACGACCGGCGGTTTCAGGACATCGTCGACGAGACGAAGCTCCTGATCCCCAAGTACTGCCCTGAATGGACCAACCACAACCTCTCCGACCCAGGCGTCGCGCTGATCGAGCTTTTCGCATGGATGAGCGATGCTCTCCTGTACCGCCTCAACCAGGTGCCAGATCGGTTCTACACGAAGTTCCTCGAGCTCATGGGTATCGCCCCCTTCCCGCCCACGGCGGCGCAGGCGGACCTTACGTTCTGGTTGTCGACCGTCCTCGATCAGCCGGTAATCGTAAAGGCCGGGACCCAGGTGGGTGCTCCCACCCTTTGGGCCCGCCAGTGGTGTTCGAGACTGTCCAGGATCTCGTGATCGCTCCGCCCAAATTAATCGCGGCCAAGACCGGCCGGGGCGGGGCCGGCACGGACAGCCTCGTCGACGCCTGGGACGACCTCCGGTTCCCGGGGGCGTCTATGCGCTGCTTCACCTCCGAGCCCCGCCCGCTGCCCGGTGACGCTTTTTACTTTGGCTTTGCCAACAGCCTCGGAGGCAGTGCGGTCCGTTTCCGGAACACGACGACGAGCCCGGCCGGGATCGGGATCCACCCCCAGTCTCCTCCTCTCGCCACTGAGGCGTGGTCGGGTGAGGCGTGGGTGAGGGTCATCAAGTACTCAGACACGACGGGGGGCCTCAACCGGGATGGCGAGGTTATTTTATTGTTCCCGCCCATTCACGAGGCCCTGGCTCTCGGTGGTACCCGCGCTTACTGGATGAGGGTCGTACTGGTGCAGACCCCGCCGGGCGCGCCCAGCTACCAGGCGTCGCCTGAAATCCGCTCGGTCACGGTCGACACCCTGGGCGGGACGACAATGGCGGAACATTCTGTCCGGTATGGGCCTGAGAGCCTGGGCCGATCGACCGGGCTGCCTGGTCAGTCCTTCGTGCTGCGTTACTCGCCGCTGTTGGCGCGCCGTGACGATGAGCACATCCGGCTTTCAATGGGCCAGACGGTGCAAAACTGGCAGGAAGTGGACGATTTCACGGAGTCTTCGCCCGAGGACCCGCACTACGTCCTCGACGGCAGTTCGGGCACCGTCCATTTCGGTCCCGCTGTGAGGTATGCGGACGGGAGCTGGCACCAGCACGGCGCGGTTCCGCCTGTGGGGGCCGAAATAATCATGCGGGCCTACCGTCACGGAGGCGGCGCCGAGGGCAACGTGGGCGCCGGGATGCTCACCAGCCTGCGTTCCACCGTTGCCTTCATCGATGGCGTCACGAACCTCGCCCCGGCGAAAGGGGGCGCCGACGCCGAGACGGTGAGCGAGGCCAAGAAGCGAGGGCCGCTGAGCCTGCGGACGCGCCAACGGGCCGTAACGCCGCGGGATTTTGAACGTCTGGCCATAGAAGCGTCGTCCGAAGTAGCCCGGGCTCGGTGCCTCGGGCCGACCTCGCCGGGCGGGCCGGTGCGCCTGCTGGTAGTACCGAAGGTACGCCGGGTACCGGAGAGCCAGATCATCGACGATTTCTCGTTGACCGACGGGTTAGTGAAGCACATCGCCGAGTACCTGGAGCCCCGCCGTTTGCTCGGCATCACGGTCGAGGTCGGGACCCCTTATTACCAGGGGATAACCGTCGCCACTCATCTTCACGCTCTCCCGACCGCCAGCGACGATACTCTCACGCGGATTCGCTCGGATGCTCTTCAGCTTCTCTACGAGTGGGTCAACCCGCTTACAGGCGGGCCAGACGGCGCGGGATGGCCATGGGACACGGACCTCAACTCGGCGCCCATCGCCGAGATCCTGCAACAGGTCGACGGCGTGGACAGAGTCGACGAAGTGCTCTTGTTCGATTGCGACCTGCGCACTGGCCGGCGCTATGGGCCGGCCAAAGAAGTGGTGCGCCTGGACGAACGCTCCCTCTTCCTTTCCGCCCCACAGCCCGCCCCTGTCCTCGGGCAAAACGGGGACGGCGAGCGCCGTACGGCCTCGCCGAGCCACAGTGTCGTGGTCACTAAATGAGCACGGACGGAGGTTCTCTGGCCGGCAAAGAAAGCGGTGACGGCCAGCTGCCTGCTGCTCGTGACCTAGGCCAGACCGTTGTCCTAGCTCCCGGTCCGGTGGCCAGACAGGCGCAGCGCCGCCCCGACTGGCTCGTCGGCCAGCTCCCCGTGGGGATGCTCGACGACAATTTCTTTTACCGTTTCGTCTCCATTTTCCAGGAAGAGGCCGGGACCTACCTGGACGACGTCGACAACCTCTCTAATATCATCGACCCTGCCGTGGCGCCGCCGGGGATGGTGCGCTTCATCGCGGGTTGGTTGGCCCTGCCACCGATAAATCCGGCTTTGGACGATATATACCAAAGACGGCTGGTGCTCGAGGCGTCCAAGCTTCAGTGGTGGCGCGGCACCAAGCACGGCCTGTCCGGGCTGCTCGAGCTCTTTACGGGTGGCCCCGTCGAGGTCACCGACTCGGGTGGCGTCTTCCGGCAAGGGGAGACGACCACAAAACCGCCCCGGGTGACGGTACGAGTCGATCGTGCCGGCTGGCTGTCCGAAGCGGACTTCGTCGAGCTGGTGCGGGACGAGATACCAGCGAACGTCGACCTCGAGCTGTTCGTTGGCGATCGGCAGGTTCTCCCTGCCGTACAGCCCAGCGGGGCACAAGTCCCCGTCGCCACTAATGGAGCGGCTCTGAACGGCAACGACCAAACGCGCCCGAACGCCAACGAGGTCAAAGAAGTTTCGGGAACAGAGTAGAGAAGAGACGGAGAAACCAATGACCACCGACGTCCTCTGCCCGACCTGCAATACCGTTAGCCACTTTGACGACCTGGAGCGCGACGCAGAGGGATTTTGCAGCACGTGCGACTACCCCTTGTTTTGGGCCAACCGGACGGCCTTCGCGACGCCTAGCGGGGTAAACAACGAACGAATAGGCTTACGCCGCCTCCCCGGCACCGAGGGCTGGGCGATCCCCCAACAAATCCTGTGCCCGGTTTGCGGCGAGCCTAATCTGCTGACCGAGGATTATTGCGTTCGGGACGGAGCCGAGCTGCGGCCCAAGCCGCCGCCCCCCGAGTATGTCCCCGAACCGGCCCCACCCGACGTCGAGCCCGTACAGGTGCGGGCCAAACGGGATTGGTTACCGTTGCTAGTGGGTGCGGGTTTTGTGGTTGTCGGCCTCGTCGTCTGGCTCGTTGCCGCTTACGTCGTTTATTAACCCCGGCGGTAGGTGACCCCGCGCGCCGGCGCCGAGTAATCTCGGGGTGATTTAGCCGACCCCGGCGATAGCCACCACGGGAAGGTGAGATCCCAGCCCGACGGGCGCCGGCTGGACCTTGGCGTCCCCGAAACCGTATACAGCGCCATTGGCCCCGGCCATGAAATAGCCCCCGTTATCCGGAGTAAGGGCGAGGCCAATGATGTCAGTCACGTGGTACTTCTCCCCCGGCAACGACCCGTGGAAGGACACCCCGCGGCCGAAAAGGAAAGCGCCCCCATCGGAGCCGACGAGGATGTAACCGGTGCCGGCAGGAGACGGCAGGATAGCCCGCACGTCGTCCACTCTGGTGTGGAGAGCCGGCAAGGACCCGTAGAAATGGCTCGTGCCAAACGCGAACACACCACCGTCTGCGCCCACCAACAGGTAGCCGCGCCCGCCGGGGGAGGCCACCATCCCGACGATGTCGGAGACCTGCTTTTTCACTTCGGGCACCGAGCCGTGGTAGCTGGCATTGCCAAAGGCGAACAGCCCCCCGTCCCGGCCGACCAGCCAATAACCGGCGCCGCTGGCCGTCGGGGCGATGGCCACGATGTCAGACACTTTCACCTTGTCTTTGGGAAGGTCGCCGTGGGACGTCGCCCCGCCGAACGCGCCCACCGTACCGTTGGCGGTCACCACCCAATAACCTCTTGCCCCGGGCGAGGCGCTGATCCCGACGACCGGGTCGTCCGGCGTGGTCGAAATGCTGCCCAGAGACCTAGCCGCCCCCACCCCGAAGATCTGACCGCTCTTCGTCGCTAGCCAGTAACCCTGGGCCACGGGGGTGGGCTTGACGACAAGCTGGCTGTAGAGGACCGAGGTCGACGGAGTAAAGCCGGGTCGCCCGGAGAAGGCGGCCTGGACCAGGTTCTCGCCCACCGTTTGGTAAGTGGCCGAGCACTTTGCTTTGCCCCGCGCCCCAACAGGTACGGCCCGGCAGCCAGCGACGACGGCGCCGTTGTCGGCGAAGGTGACCGTACCCCCCGTGGGCGCCGGCGCGACGGTGGCTATATAGGTAACCCGCTGGCCCACTTTGGCTGGGTTGGGTGCGGACGACAGCGCCGTCGCCGTCTGGGCCACTCCCACTGGCGTCGGGCCAGACTCGACCAGTGCGCCCTGCGTGGCGCCGTCACTGAAGTGGCCCACAGCCACGCAACTGGCCAGGGCCACGCACGAAACTGAACCCAGGTAGTCGCCCCCGGTGTCCGGGCTCGGGCTCTGCGCCACCGTCCAGGCCCCGACGCCGACGATCTCGACCAGGGTTTGGTCCACCGCCCCTGCGGGCCCGCTGGCGTAGGTGCCTACAAGAGCGCAGGAACCCGCTTGCGTGCACGAGATCCCGCTCGGGTAGTCACCGCTGGTGCTCGGGTTGGGGACCGGGGTGACGGCCCACCCGTCGGGGCCAAGCGTCTCGACCAGGCCCAGGTGGCCTCGGCCGGCGGCATAATAGCCAGCCGCGACACATGAAGTCGGCGACCAACACGAGACGGTGTCGAGCAAGTTGTCCCCGGTCCCGACATCGGGGCTGCGGTCGACCGTCCAGACCCCGTCGGACAGGCTTTCGACCAGAGCCCGTCGCGCCGTCCCGTTGTAGTAATAGCCGACCGCTACGCACGAGCCCGATGACGGACAGGAGACGCCCTCCAGATAGCTCGAGGTGGCAGTCAGAGCCGGGCTCGCCGTCGCTGTCCACGAGCCGTTGGCCAGGCTGTCAATGAGCACACGCGGCCCTCCGGCGGCCGAGTAAAAGCCCACCGCGACACAGGAGCTGGCTGAGGGGCAGGAGACCCCGTTCAACTGGTTGTACCCCGTGCCCTGGTCCGGAGTGGGCGAGACGGACAACGCGCCGCCCGACAACCGCTCGACCAGGGCCTGGTCGGTCTTGGCGGTGGCGTAAAACCCCACTGCGACGCAACTGGCAGAAGACGCGCAGGAGACGGCGTCGAGGTCGTTGGAGGTCGCGCTGGGGCTCTGACCGGAGGCGGCGGTCCAGGCCCCACTGGCCAGTTCCTCGATCAGCACTTGGCGGGCACCGGCCCCGCTCTCGTAGCTGCCTACCGCCACACACGACGTGCTCGAAGCGCACGAGACGTCGTTCAAACCAGCGTCAGGGGTGAGGGCGTCGGCTGTTGCCGTAGTAGCCCACGAGGTGCCTGACCATGCCTCGGCCAGCGTTTGGGGGACGACATCGCTGTAACCGCTGATGACATCGTTGAAGTAGCCGACGGCAGCGCACTGGGAGCTAGCGGGCGTACAAGAGGCTCCGGAAAGCTGGTTGGTGCTGGTCCCTTTGTCGGGGCTCGTCGTCACCGTCCACGAGCCATGGCCCAGTTCTATGGTCAGGGACTGCGCCACCCCCTTGCTGTTGTAGTGGCCCACCGCCATGCACGATGTCGAGGAGCTGCACGAAACCCCCGCCAGCTGGTTGTTGTTGCCGTTGGCGTCAGGGCTGTGGGCTAGCGGTGCCCAGCCAGTGGCGGCCAATGTCTCGATGAGGTTCTGGTATATGCCGGCAGCGGTGCGGAAGGTGCCCACGCTGACGCACGAACTGGAGGAGGTGCAGGCCACTGCGTCCAGCTGGTTCAAGCCCGCGCCCACGTCCTGCGCCGCCGTAACGGCCCAAGCATTGGTAGCCAACTGCTCGGCCAGAGCTCGGTCGACACCACCGTCGTCGTAGTACCCGACGGCCACGCAGGCGCCGGGTGACGTGCAGGAAACCCCTTTCAGTGCATTGGTCCCCGAGCCGCTATCCGGGACGGTCGTCAATGTCCACGTACCATCGAAGAGTTCTTCGGCCAGAGTACGGCTAGTGGTGCTCTGGCTACCGGCTCCCTGGTAGTAGCCCACAGCGACGCAGGTGCCCGCTTGCGGGCACGAAACGCTGTCGAGCTGGTTGTTGCCGGTGCCCCGGTTGGGGCTGGCTGTTATGGTCCACGCCCCGTCGGCCAGGGTCGCAACTAACGTCTGCTGCCTGCCCCCCTTTACCTGGTAGTACCCGACAGCCACACAGGAAGAGGCCGAGGTGCACGAGACGCCCTGGAGCTCGGCCGTGTAGGCGCCGGGGACCGAAGGCTCCGTCATCAAAGCCCAACCCCCGTTCCCCAGCGTCTCGGCCAGCGCCGACGCCCCTGTAGGAGTGGCGCTGTAACCCACGGCCACGCAGGCACCAGTCGAGGGGCACGAAACGGCGTTCAGCTGATTGGCCATGAGCCCGGGCGGGCTGGGGCTGGTCGCTACGGACCACGCGCCGGAAGTAGAAGTAGTAGTAGTAGTCGCGGCGCCGGCGATGCCCGGGCCGAGGGCGCCCGTCGGACCGGGGCCCGTCATAACCACCAGCCCAAAGGCGACGAGCGCAACCGAAGCTAACCCGCGATGCAGTCTCCGCCCGGCATAATCGCCTCGGCCAGCACCCCGGCCGTGGCCCGCACCGCCTCCTGGGTTGGCACTGCGTCGACCGCCCTCACCGCCACCGGCTTCGTCTCCGCCACCGGTGCCTCCCTCACCGGCGCCTGCCTCGCCGGACCGCCTCTGCATGGCTGTGCTACACCTCCTGCCTAGGACCAGCCGCCGCTCCGCGTATATGTGGCGACCAGCCTGCTGGGACAGCCCAAGACTAGTTGCGCCATCCCAGGCCAGGCTGGGCAGGTCAAACCCCTGGCCCCCGCGCCCGCGGGGCGGCTGCCGCGTCAGCCAACAATACTGGTAGAGAAGACGGGCCGGCCCGGGACGGCACGAACAGGCCCAACGACACCGGAGTGGTCGAGATTTCATTGGACGGGCCGGACGGCCCGGCCGCGTTCGTGGCCACGACGATGAAGTAATAGGTGGTGCCGGCGGTGAGATTGGGTGCCGGGCAAGTGAACGTCGCCGTCGTGCAAATTGGCGTGCTCGTTTCGCCGCCCGGGCTCGTCCCTTCGAACACCTCGTAAGTCACGGAGCCTCCGCCGTCGTTCGCGGACGCGTTCCACGCCAGCGAGGCGGAGTTGACGGTGGTGGCCGTCACCGTTAGCCCGGTGGCCGCGGACGGCGGGACAACTCCCGCGATGATCTGGACCTCGTTGGAGGGCCCGGAGGAGCCGGCTGTGTTCGTGGCCTCGACGTCGAAGAAGTAAGTAGTGCCGGTCGTGAGGCCGGGCACTGGGCAGCCCGTCGTTGTCGTACTGCACGCCGGGGTAGCTGATTCTCGGCCGGCGCTGGTGCCCACGTAGACGTTGTAGCCGGTGATCGGGGCTCCGCCGTCGTTCGCCGGTGCGGCCCAGGTCAGGCTGACGGAGGTCGAACTCGCGGTGGTGGTCGCCGCCAGCGCCGTGGGCGCCGCCGGCAAGTTGACGCCGGCGACGGCCCTGGCTTCGTTGGAGGGGCCGGAGAAGCCGGCTATGTTGGCGGCCTCGACGTCGAAGAAGTAAGGGGTCCCCGTCGCCAGGCCGGTCACGGGGCAACTGCTCGCCGTCGTGGTGCACACCGGGGTGGTCGACTCTCCGCCAGCGCTAGTGCCCTCGTAAACGTTGTACCCGGTGATGGGCGATCCCCCGTCGTT
Source organism: uncultured Acidimicrobiaceae bacterium (assembly GCA_963807395.1). Taxonomy (GTDB): domain Bacteria; phylum Actinomycetota; class Acidimicrobiia; order Acidimicrobiales; family Palsa-688; genus Fen-671. The sequence continues at coordinate 173,913 of CAWEBW010000016.1, read as the reverse complement.
CGCCGGCGCGTTCCACGTCAGGTTGACAGAAGTCGAGCCTGTGGTGGTCGTCGCGGCCAGCCCCGCGGGGGCGGCTGGCACGGTCGGCGCTGGGGGTAGGACCAAAGCCGTCGGGTTGGCCGCCCCGTTGACTGGGTCGCCATTGCCATCGACCGTCGCTGAAACTGGTGCCGAGCACAACGATCCCAGGGCAACTTCGCAGGCCAATGCCACGAAACTCTTTCCCGGCAAGAGCGCTCCGTTCGCACCGTTGTTGAACGTCGGGGTGTCGATGGCGTCAACGACGAAAGTGCCGGTGGGCCCGTTGGCGCTGGAGAGGGTCAAGCCTGCGGTGCTGGGACCGCAGGTGACTTCCGTGTCCCCCAGTGCGCAGAAGTAGACCTTCAACGTCCACTGCGGGCCGTAGCCGGAGATGTCGGTCGGCTGTGTGTACCACGCCGTGACGGGCAGGTTCACCACCCCGTTAGCCACCGCTTCACCCGCGACGACGTCGATGGGTGTCCCGGTCGTCGTGGCGAAACCCGGGTAACTCATTTGCGCGGCGTACTCTCCGGTCTGGTTGACCGTTGTGCTGGCGGTCCCGTCACCCGCCGTCGTGGCGGCGCCGTTGGTGTTCAAAAGGATCCGCCGTCGTGGGGTTGGTCCCGCTATAAAAGTTGACTGTGAGCCCGCCGGCGGGGGCGTAGCTGAGGGCGCTCGTGGCCGACGAGTTCTGCAGCTGGCCGGTGAACACGATCGTCGTCGCCTGATGGAGCAGTACCGTCCCTGCGTTGACCAGCTGGCCCTGGCTCGAGACCGCTGTGCACCCCGATATCGCCGCAGCGACCAGGTCGTCGCAGAAACTCCCGCTATTGATGCTGGCCGCCACGGCGGTCCCGTTCACGTCGATGTTGTAGTCGCCGAGCGGTACGTCCTGGAACGTCGCCGCTCCGTCATTGCCAGTGGCGGTCGCCCCCTGCGTCTCCCCGCTGGTGCAGTACAGCGTGCCCGCCGCCGCACCGGGGCACGGCTGGGACGGGCTTTCCTGGCCCGGAGGGGTGAGGGCCACGCTCGCCCCCACGATCGCCAGATTGCCGACGCTGCTGCGGACGTCCACGACCACCGTCGCTGTGTCGGCCTCGAGCGTCGGGCTCACGATGTAGTCGTAGCCAGCAGCCTGGGTGAACTCGACGTTCTGGGAAAATGGTTGGAACCCCGCCACCTTGAACGTGATGCCGTAGTTTTCGCCTGGCTGGAGGAAGGTGGCCGAAGCCCCGCTACCGGTCACGGAGTACTGACCGTTGCCCTGGGCGGTGATGACGAAGCCGGTCACGGGGACTGGGCAAGCCGACTGCCCGGCGTTACCGCAGAAGTTCGGCCCGTCATCGGCGACGGTGACGTCAGTAGCTGTAAGGGTGCTGAGAGGCGTCGGCCCGTACTGGCCGATCATCTGGGAAACCACGCCGGAGACGGTGTTGAGGCTCTCGGTCATCTGGACGTCGAGGGTCTTGCTTCCGGCGCCCACGTTCAGGCCGAACGAGACTTTCTGCTGGGCGAAGTTGGCCTGGTTGAAGGTCGCGGCCCAGCTCCCCGGCGGCAGGCATACTGAGAACTGCCCGTTGGCGCTGGTCGTGATGGGGACCACCTTGGACGGTTGCGCAGGCGGCGTGCCGTTGCCGTTGCAGGCGCCCCCAGTGGCCGGGCTGGTCGGCAGCGATCCTTGGAACGCGACCGAGACGCCCGGGATGGCGTTGCCGGTGGCTTGGTCGGTCACCTGACCGGTGACGGTGACGTCGTTTGCCACCATCGCTATCCCAACGGTGGTCGACTGGCCGGTCGTCACGGTCACGGGATTGGCAGTCGCCGTAGTCAGCGTCGGGCCCCAGAAGCTGGCGGCGCCGTAGCCAGTCACGGATGAGACCGAGAGGGTGTAGCTCCCTGGCGGTACTCCGAGGGTGGACGCCGTCGGGCCGGCAAAGATGGAGAACGAGCCGTCCGAGGCGGTGACCGCGCTCAGCCCGTTGCCGGCGCTCACGGTCACGCCGGCCAGGGGCGACACCAGGTTGCCCGTGGCGTCCGGGGCGCCTCCGGCGGCGCCGAGGTCTTCCACCACGCCGCTCACCTTGCCCTGGATGCAACTGGTCGTTTGCAGGGTCACCGCGTCGGTGGCTTGGCCATACGAGACTGCGAACGGGGAGACGATGGCGCCTTCACAGTTGAGATAGACCTCGAGCTCGTAGTTGTAGCTGCTCTCCGAGTGCAGGCTGAGGCCGTTGAACGTGACGGAATTAGAGCCCGGCGGCGCCACCTGGGTCGAGACGAGCGTCGGAGGCGTCGTGGCCGGGTCGTACAACACGAAGGTGGCCCCGTTCACAGGCGCGCTGGAACTACTTATGGCCTGCACGGTGACCGAAGGGTGCTCGAAAAGGCTAACCGTGCCGATATTGACCGCAGTACAAGGCTGGACGGTGCAGGAGGTGTTGATTGGCACCGTGACCAGCACCGGGGGAGGCGAGACGTAACCGGCGGCGGAGAACGTCAGCTGATAGCTGCCCGGTTCGGCCCAACCTGGCTGGGCCGCCGCCGGGTCGTGCCAAACGATCTGGCCGCTGCCGTTGACCGAGGCCGTCACGTTGCTGCCGGCGCCGCTCTCGGGCTGGACCGCGACAGTTACGCCGCTCAGGTCGGCCGCCGCCGTGTCCGTTGTCGTGGCACCGGTGTGAAGGACCACCGAGCCGTTGACAGCCGAAGCGAGCGCCGTCAGGCTGATATTCGGGAAGTAACCGGGGGTACACGTTGAGGGGCTGGCCACCGTCGCCCTATTTGTCCGCGCCGTCCCCGTCACTGTGGCAGTGCAGGTCGGGACGGCCACGTTGTTTTCATCCAGCGTGGAAAAGCCGCCCGCATCGATGTGCAGGTTGACCGTGGGCGAAGCCACCTGCTCTCCGGCCGGCACATTGGTGAATTCGAAGAACCCGCTCGAATCGATCGGCGTGGTAAAGGTGCCGCTCAAGAGGGTGGGCGGGTTCGCAATACGGTCGTAGTACTGCCACGTGGCGGTCACGCTCCCCGGCGAGCAGGCTGTTCCTGCCGCTGCTTTGCAGCTGACGGGCATGACCTTGCCGTCCACCTGGTAGTCGAGCGAGCCGCTGATCGTGATGCCCGATGGCAGCATGACGGCCGAGTAGGTCCCCGACGTGTTGACGCTCACTTGCGCCACAGCCGGGTTGGGCGAGGTGGAAATGGGGGCGCCATTGCTATTAGTGGCTGGCCCGAAGCAGACGTCGTAGACGCCGGCCGGCAGGCCCTGGAACAGCACCGGTGCGTTAGGGCCGGTGAGGGTTTCTATTACCTGTCCGGTCGTGGGGCACCCCGACATCGCCGGGGCCGCAGAGACCTGCGGCCCGGCCACGTCCCGCACCTGCCGGCCCCCCGTCCCCTGCCTCGGGCGTCGGGCTGCCTCTTGCCTTGCACCCGCGGAAGCGGAGCCGGGTGTCGAGGTGGCGGACGGGGATGTTGCGGACGAGGTGGTGCTGGCCGAAGCATTGGCAGACCCGGCGACCGAGTTAGGTGAGGTACCGGACGTGCTCGGAGCACTCGGTGGCGCGGCGAACGGGCCGGTGACCGTGATGCCCACGTGGACCTGGCTCAGGATACCGCCGAGCCCGGGCGTCTGTGCGCCGACCTGTAACCGCCCGTCCATGTCCATGGCGAAGTTGCGGATCTGGTTCTGGCCCTCCAGGACAGTGACCGTCCCGCCGCCCGGTATCCAGCTGTCGTAATAGCCGCACGGGGCGGCCTGGTCGGCCCGCAAGCGGCCGCCGGGTTGGGCGTACCCGGAGCGTGCGGGCTCTCGACGGCGACGTTGTAAGTGCCATGGGCCATACCCACGATGCGGTAGTCGCCATTAGCGTCCGACCGGCAACCCAGGCCCTCCCCGTCCGGCCCGGCGAGCAGCGCCGTCGGCGCGGCGCTCGGGTTGGCCGGCACCCCGCAGCGTTCAGTGCTGAGCCGGGGCGACAGGCTGATAAAGGCACCGGCCACGGTCCCGCCGTAATTACTTGTAATGACCCCTGAGAGAGCGACCAGCGGCGGCAACAAGACCAGTGGTGCGACGGCAGTGGCGTCCATGGCTACGTCGACCGCGGCGCTGGAGGCTTCGTAGCCCGGGGCGGTAACTGTCACCTTGTGCACCCCTGCGTCTAGGCCGGAGATTACATACGAGCCGTTGTTGCCCAGGGGGACCGAAAAAGCGGGGTCGCCGTCAAGTTCGACGGTGCCTTTGGTCACCGCGCTGCCCGTGGACAGGTTGACCACGTTGCCCGTTATCACCGCTTTCCGCTGGCTCGACGGGTTGATCGGCACCATATTCAGAGGCGGTACGACGAGGACCTGACCCGCGGCCAGGTTGACCTCGACGGACTCGCTTTGGTGGCCGAACAACGAAAAGAGCAATACGTAGTGGCCCGGCAGCACATTGGACAGGTTGTAGGACCCCGCCGCCGGCGAGGTTGCAGACAGGGTTTTGTACGTGCCCGACTTGCCGGTCATGATTACCCCAACCCCACCCAGGCCAGCGCCAGGGTCATCCACGGTGCCACTCACGGTCGCCGTGGTGGCAGAGAGCTCGAAATTGGCCGTGACCTTGCCGGACTCGGCCGCCGCGACGCTCGAAAGGCCCACTCTCTGGGTCTGGGTGATCCACCCCGGGCCGAGGCGGTGAGGGTCCACGGTCCCTGGACGGAAAGGTCGGGGATGACGTAAGTCCCGACCACGCCGCCGCTCAGATCCCGCGCCCCGGTCAGGGTCGTGACCGACTGGGTGACCGTGCCATCGGTTGCGGTGACGTTTATGCCTCCGACGGGGCCTTGTGGAGAATTCACGGTGCCCACGATCGAGGCCACCCCCGCCTTGACGGAAAGATCGACCCCGCTCGAGCTCTTGCCCGCTCCGAGGGTGACCAGGGTGGTCGCCGCCGCGTAGCCTGGCGCACTCGCCGTGACGAGGTAGGTGTCTGGCGTGGTCAGTCCAGACATCGACCATTTGCCCACGGGCCCCTCGGTGGGGGTGCGGGCGCTGCACGTCACCGTCCCGTCGGTGACGGTCACAACCGCCCCGCCGAGTGGGCCGTCGGGGCCGAAGACCTCACCGGAAAGGCTCCCAGGGCCCGGGGTCAAGTTGACGTTGAGGTTTACAGGTGCGCCCGTCGCCGTCACCACGAACTTCTGCGTCGCGTAACCAGGCTTCGAGAAGGTCACCAGGTAGTTGCCAGGAGATGCGAACTCGGCCGGGAAGGTGAAGAAGCCGCTCCCGATCGTGCTGGTCGAGAACGAAGAACCGAAGGGCCCGACGTTGCTACCTGAGGGGCCCGGGCTGGTGGGGTCAGAGGGGTCGCCTGGTGGGTCGCCCGGACTGCCCTGCAGTTTGCCGATCGGGCCAGCGCTGGCCGTCCCGGTACCGGCTCCGCTGGTAGCCGAGCTGTTTGCCTGCTGTACCAAAGAAGCAGGTTGCACGCTGACGGTCACTCCGCTGGCGTTGGCCGCCGTTACCTGCCCGCTTATGGCCACGTCCTGGGCGGCGGCGGAGGTCCGGGTTGAGCCGCTGGCCTTGGCCGTGGTCGAAGTTGTTGACGCGGAAGCCTTTGCGGCCGCGTTAGTGGAAGCTGGCCCCGCCTTGGAGCCAGACCCGGTTGAGCCAGGTCCGGTTGCGCCAGACCCGGTTGCGCCAGACCCGGTTGCGCCAGACCCGGTTGCGCCGGTCGTTTGAGCCGTACTTGTCTTCGTCGCGCCTGGGTGTGTCCCGCTTGTCTGTGTAGTGCCGGTCTTTGCCGTGCCGGTCGTCGTGCTGTTCTGCTGTCCTTTGCCAGCGCTCGTGGTGGAAGTCGTCCGATGGGGCCGGGCGAGGGGGACCTTGGGAACCTTCGGTTTCGGCACCACCAGCTTCACCGTCGGTACCGCCGTGGAGTTGGGGGCATAGGCGGTGGTGAGCTTCACGACGAGGAACGTAGCCAGGGCGGCGAAAAGCAGGACCGTAGTCAGGATGGCACCCGCCTTTAGTACCAAGGACGACAGCCATGGCCTCTGCACGAAGGTGCCCCCAAGAGTCACCGGGGCGCCGCGACCTTTCACCTTGACCGCGAACGGGACCCTCCGGACCGGCCCCGTAAAGGCCCGCCTGGAGTCGACCGAGGCGCGCACCTTGGCCTGAGCCCCGGGTTCTAGGCGGATCCTCCTGGTTGACCACCTCACCCGCCCCACGGGGCTCGACCCCGAGAACTCGACCGCTTGTCCTTCTCGGCCCCGGTTGCGGACCGACACTTGGAAGCGCCCATGAAAAGCCCCGTACACCTCGTCGGGCATGGTCGCGTCGACCAACCCGGTTTCGGCGACGCGGAGCACGATGTCGGCCGAGGCCGGCCGGCCCAAGGCGACCCCTGTCGCCGGTCCCACTGCCCGGGCGTGGAGCGCCGCCCGTAGTTCGCTGGGCGGGTAGCCGGCGGGCAGGCGGATGGTGAGGTTCGCCTGGCGAGTGTCTCCTGGCGCCAGGACGCCACCGAGCTCCGGCCCGGTCAACCATTCGGGGTTAAGGCCGGCCACGTCGAAGCGCACTTCCGCCGGCTGGCCGCTATCGTTGCGCACGGCCAGCAGGACCTGGCCCGGCACGCCCGGGACGACATCGGCCTGTTCGACTCGGAGCGCGAGGGGAGGACGGGGGCTGGCTCCGTTGCCCGACCCGTTGCCGTCCGCTCCGGTCGGACGGCTACCGAAGCCGTTCGTGCTCACCCGAGCTCCAGGGTCGTAGTGGTCACTGCGGTGGTCGTGGTCACCGCCGTCGTCGTAGTTACCGCCGTCGTGGTCGTGGTCGACGCGGTCGTAGTCGTCGCGGCGGCCGTGGTTGTCGTGGTGGGGACCGTCGTGGTCGTCGAGGGTGTGGTTGTCGTGGTGGAGACCGTCGTCGTCGTCGGCACGGTCGTGGTCGTCGTGGTCGGCGTCGTAGTCGTGGTCGTGGTCGGCACTGAAGTGGTCGTTGTACCCACTACCGATGTGCTGGTACTTGGCGGGCTGGTGCGGGTGCTGGCGGTGGTGGTCGTGGGGGGCGGGCGACTGGTCGACGAACTGGTGGTCGCCGCGCTGGTTGTGGGGTGCCCCGTCTTCGGCGAGGTGGTCGTCGAGGGCCCAGCCGTAGGCGTGGTCGTCGCTAGTTGGACCTTGGGTGCGGTGGTCGTCACCGGTCGGGTCGTAGGGGGCAGCGACGGGGGTCGCTTGGTTGTCGTAGTAGCCGCCTGCGGGACCGGGCTAGCCGGGGTCGACCCGCCTGTGCTCAGCACCACGGTCGCCAGATGGTCCTGTTGGCTTGGGTTGACTGTAACTTCGGTTGTTTTCTGCCCCGGTGTGCCCGGGGGGTACGAGAACTGCAAAATGTACTGTTCCGGCGCGTTCAGGTCGCTGAACGCGTAGTAACCGTTAGCCGCCGTCTTCGTTGTCGTGAGGGGGAGGGAGGGATATTGGCTGGCGAGGTAGAGCGCGACCGCCGCCCCCGCCAAGGGCGAGTCGGCGCCCTTGGCCTGCTGGTCGACGTTGCCGTCTATGGAGGCCGCCTCGGACAGGACCGCGTTGTCCAGGAGCCGTTGCCCGGCGGCGAGGGTAACGACCGAAGAGGTTGGCAGTGCTCCTGGTTGGGTGAAGCTGACCGTATAGGTGCCGGGCGTGATGCCGTCGATCTCGTAGTCCCCCATGACCGGGATGTTGGCGGAAGTCACGTTGTAGCTCGTCATGCCGGAGACGACGTTTACGACTATGTCGGCCAGAGGCGAGCCCTTGATATCGGTGACCTTGCCGTAAATGCCGGCCGTCGCGAGCTCCATCACCACGTCGAGGTGGCCCGGGTTAGAGGCGGTGCCCGGCAGCGACGGGGTGGTCGTCCCCGGCGCCACCAGGACCACTTCACGGGTCTCGGCCTGGAGACCGGCGCGGGAGAAGGCCACTTCGTAGGTACCCGGCACGGGCAACCCGGAGAACCGGTAGGTGCCCGTCCCAGTCGCCCCTTTGCCCTTGCTCAGCGTTTCGGTGCTTATGGACAGCGGGCCGCCGCTGACTGTTACGGTCACCCCGCCCTCGGGGGCTCCGTCGGCCAGGGTGACCTTGCCGTCGATGCTCCCGCTACCGCGTGAGCAGGACTGAGAGCCCCGTTAGCTGCTCCGCCTGCGCCAGTGACACGCTGAGCGTCTGGCTGGCAAAACCCGGCGCGGTCACCACGACCGTGAACGTCCCCGGCGTGGGGAGGTTGCGCAACACAAAAGTCCCCGCCTTGCCCCGGGTCAGCGACACCGTCGACGAAGTGACCGGGCTCCCGCTCGTACCACCGGTGGCGCTGATGGTGGCGCCGCCTAAGGGCCCCTTCGGGCCAGAGACCGTCCCGGCCACGGACCCGTCGCCGAGCTGCAGCATAACCGTCACGCCAGTGTCCGACTCCCCGCTATCGAGGCTGACGTCTTGCGTCGCAGTGGCGTACCCAGGCTTGGTCACCACGAGCTGGTAATTAGCCGGGGAGGGGACGTTCGCCAGCTGGAACTCGCCGGAGGAGCCCGCAGTCGTGGACGCGACCACAGCCGAGCTGAGCGCCGGGTTGGTGCTCTCCACGTCCAACGCCACGCTGGCTCCCGAGGGGGATGAGCCCGTGATCGTCCCCGACACGCTCCCGGGTAAGCCGCCAAGCTGGACGCTGATAGCCGTCAGGGCTTGAGCGGCGGCGAGGTTCACGACATTGGCCGCGTCGGGAGTGGCGCTGTTCGGGTACCAGACCTGGGCGAAGCCGGCCCCGCTGAACTCGAGCTTGTAAGCCCCCGGCGTCAGCCCGGCGAAGACGTAGCGACCCTGGGCCCTGGTTGCAGTCGAAGCAAGGGGCGTAGCCGTGTCGGCCGCGGTGTAGAGGTCGACTGTTACGCCGACCACACCCCGGGCCGGGTTCGAAATGAGAGTGACGACACCTGAGATCGATGCCGCAGTGCTACCCCCGGCTGACCCTGACTGCGAAGTGACGCTGGCCTGAAGCGCCTGCAGGACGGCGTCGGAATTGTTGGTCGAGGAGGCGTCGATCCGGGATAGGGCGACGGCCAGTACGGCGGCAAAGACGGTGGCGGCCATCAAAAGGCCAATGAGAGCCAGGTGGCCGCGGGTCAACCACGCTTTTTGCAGGAACGACCCAAAGGCCTGGGGCGGCGCCGCGTCGGTGGGCTCATCCCCGTTCAGCCGCACACTGAACGGCCGTACCTTCGGGCTGCCGGCGAGAGGGCGCCGGGCCTTCAGGCCCACGTCGACGGCCCGGCTCTCGCCGGGGACCATCGCCATCTCGTGCGGATTGAAGGAGAACCGGACCTGTCCTTCGTCGTCCAGGCCCATGAGGACTACGTTTTGAGCGACGTTTCCGGTATTGCTGACGAGGGCCGTGAGCGAGGCGTGGCGCCCGGCACTGACGCTGACGGGGTCGAGCTTGATAGCCAGTGCCGGCTCGGAGGGGACCTCTAGGTCGAGGTCGATGACCTCCATGGAGTAAGGGGGTGTGACCTCAGTCACCTCGAGGCTGACTCGCCGTGAACCAGCTGGAGAGCCAGGGGGGAAATTGACGGCCAGTACGGCTACCCCGGTGGTCCCGGGGAAAAGTGACAGCTCCTTTTTATCCAGGGTCGTCCACTCGCTATCGGCCCCGAGCACCCGTATGCGATGGCCGCTGATCAGCTCTTCGGTATTGAAGATCTGGACGGTGAATACCGAGGGTTTGCCCGGCGCCAGTACGGCGCTGCGAGGGGTGACTTCTACCTTCATGGCAACGGCGGCCGTGCAACTGCGTTCGGGCCAGCCACATTGAGGCCAGCCGTGCTGGCCCCCACCGTGCCTGAGGCGCTTCCGGTTCCCGTCGACGTCGTGGTCGCCGCCGCCCCGGCCTCGCCACTCGGGACGAGGGCGATGTCCTGGGTGACAGTCTGGCCTGCCGCCAGTTTGATGAGCGCCGTCTGGCTGGCGTACCCGGAAAGCGAGTAAGTGACCGAATAAGTGCCCGGGGGGAGCTGAGCCAGGGTATAACCGCCGCCGGGAGTCGACGCCGTAACGGTCTGCTGCGGTTGGCCCCCGTCAGTGACGCTAACAGTCACCCCGGCCAGGGCCTGGCCCGCGCTGGCGTTCTTCACCGCCCCTTCGATTTTGCCGAGCGAGGACGACAGGGCCACGTTGACTCCTGTGGCCAGGCCGTCGGACGACAGCGTCACGCCAATGGTCTGGCTGACATAACCCTGGACCGAGAAGGTGACCGCATAAGTCCCGGGAGTGGGCAAGCCCGAGATCGTGTACGCCCCTATGTCGCCGGCGGTCAACGTTTTGGTCGAGGCGCCCGTGGCCAAGCCCCCGACGGTCACAGTGGCGTCGCCCAACGGCTTCCCGCTCGCGCCGGTTACCGTGCCGGATATAGTGCCGGTCCCGCCGACCATCGCCACTTGCAAGTTCTTGAGGAGCTGCCCAGGCCCGAGGTCCACTGCCACGCTTCGGGTACCGAAACCCGGCTTGGAAAAACTAAGTAGGTACGTGGCCGGCGTTGGGAGCCGCGGGAGAGCGAACCGGCCCACGGGGCCCGTGGTGGGGGTGGCGCTAGTGAACGTATTCCCATTGGCGGTGGCTTTTATGTTCACCCCGCCGAGCGGCCCTTTCCCGCCCGTCACGGTCCCGTCGATCTCGCCCGGCCCGGCCGAGAGTTGGACTGTATTGGCCGCCACCGCCTGGCCCCCCTCGACGTTGACCTGGGTGTCGGATTGTAAGAAGCCCCGGGCGCTGACGGCCACGGTGAACGTGGCCGGCGAAGGCAAGTTGGTCAGCATGTAGCGGCCGCCTGAATTGGTCGTGGCCGGCGCCCCCACAGGCACGCCGTTGACGAGAGCCTGTACCTTTACCGGGGGCGAGGGGGTCTCGCCCGTCATTATCTGCCCCGCGACCGACGCCGGGTTGCCTTTGATGACGGCGTTTATTTTGCCGACCGTCGTCTGCGCGACCACCTGGACGGGTTGGGCCGCCGCCTCGGAACTGACTTGCGGGTACCACACGGTGGTGAAACCCGGCCCGCCGAAGGCAACTTTGTAGGTCCCTGGGAAAAGGCCGATTATCTGGAAGGTACCGTTTGGCCCGGTGGCGGCCGAAATTGGTTCGCCGGCCTTCTCGCCTTGCAGGTAGGCATCGACAGTGATCAGCCCGACCCCGCCGGGCTCGTCCGGAGAGGTGACCGTGCCGGCGATGACGCCGCCGACGCCGAGAGGGGCCACGTCCTTAGGTTGGAAACCGGCAGCCGCGGCGCTCCCGGCCGCGGCGCTCCCAGCCGCGGCACCCGCGCCGGCCGCCTTAGCCCCAGAGGATGCCCGGACTGCTGCGGCGGGCGCAAAAAACGATAATGGCGCAGATTTCGTAAGCGTTTGTTGGCCGAGGACGGCGTTCAGGGCAACGATGAAAATGCCCGCCCAAAGGCCCACGATCGCCGCGAGTACCAGGGCCGTGACGACTCCCCGTGGCACCCGGGGCTTTTGCACGTAAGTGCAGCGCGCTCCGAGGGGGACCGGCATGGCTTCCTCGAGGACAGGTGCCGCGGTTGGGGCCTCGCCGGGAACCTGGGTGGGAACGGGCCTGGCATATGAAAGCGGTGTAGCCTTCCCCTCGATCGTCACCTGGTGGGCGCGTTCTGAGCCGAAGACGTGCCGAGGGCCCTGCACGGCCAGGATGACCTCGCCGGCTGATCCCGGTGTGAGTGAAAACCGGTCCGGTATGCACTGAAGTCGTAGCGCCCGTTCCGGGTCCGAGGCGTCCAGCACCACTTCAAGAGAGGTGTTCCCGAGGTTCGCGACCGAGAGCGAAAAGCGCGACTTGCGCTGGGCCTTTCTGGTCACGGGAGCAACGGAAAGTGACGCCCGGCTAACCGGTTCCACGTCGAGTACGAAATCGCACGAAGCGCTTTCCTCGGCCGAGACACGCGCTCGCGCCTCCACCTTCGCCTCGTGACGGCCGGCCGGGAAGTCAGCCGGCAGCTCCACGGTGACGACCGCAGTGCCGCTAGTGCCGGGGAAGAGGGCCAGTTCTCCAGGGGCCGTCTTGACTACAGCACCAGGTAAGCCGCTCACCGACACTGATACCGAGTCGATTACCTCCTCGGTATTGGAAACTTCGAGGCCGAGCGAGAAGGGCTGGCCGGGCGAGGCGGTCACCTCGCTGCTCTCCAGAAGGGCGCGCACCTGCAGTCTGTCTGAAGTTCGACCCTAGGCGTCGTCGGCGCCGTCTTCGGCGCCCGACGGACCGCCTGAGGAAGATCCGGGATGGGCAGATGTGCCGTTCTCTTTGTTTTCAGACCGGCCTTCCATTGTCAGCATGCCGGAACTGCGCCGGCGCCTGAGCGACGGCTTGTAGGTGCTGGGCGGCCCGATTGGCCCTGCGGTCCCAACCGTGCCCTCGGTCCCAGCCGTGCCCTCGGTCCCAGCCGGGCCATCGGTCCCAGCCGTCCCATCGGTCGGAGCCGTCGCACCTGTCGGAGCCTGCCCGCGGGCTGGGCTCGGTCCGCTGGCCCCGACACCGGTGGGCGCCTGGCCCATGCGCTGCGCCGCCACGCCCACCGACCGAGCCGGCGGACCGGCGGCCACCCAGCTGAAAATGTCGAGCGGGAGGGTTACTACGAGCTGGAGGCCGGGCTTGAGCCGCCCGTCCAGGGAGGACCAGAACTCGCCCGTAACTCGTGCCTCTTCGCTGGCGAGGCCGAGCGACAAGGACGACGAGGTAAGTAGCTGCGGGGGCAGGGCGGACGCAGAGACCGACGAGTGCGCCAGGATGCACGTCAGCACCGAACCGAGCAATTGATGCTCATCCCGGTGTTCCGCCGCCCACGCCGTGACGACGTAGCGAAGGTCGATGACCGGGTTGGTGGGCCGCCGCTCTACCTGCCCGTCCGCCGCCTGTTGGGCCAAGCCGGCCGTGGTGCGGGTGGTGTTGCGCCGAATATCCCACAAGAAGATGTTGACCGTCGGCCGAGTCACGGCGGCGCTCCAGGCTCGGTCAGGAGCAGCGAAGGAAATGTCAACGCTCGCCTCGGGAAGTGGGACCTCCCGACGCAAGTGTGCCTCGATCGCCTCGTCAATCAACTGGATCAATCGCGCCGTCCCCGTAAATGTCGGAAGCGAAGCCTAGCTGCGGCTTTAACCGCCCCCAACCATAGTTCCGGGAACGACAACCAGTTGGCCGCCGCCCCACACATCGGCACTTAGACAGCGCTTTCTTGGTTGACTAAAGGGGTGACTCGAGCCACCGTGGACCGCGACAACCCGGCGCCGGCCTGGACCGTGCTGGCCGACGTCTTGTTGCGAAGGGCAGCTTTGGTGGCCCGAGTTGCCTTCGACCACCGGCCTGACCCGCTGGCAGGGCTAAAAATTGACGATGAGGACTTGGAAAAGCTGCTGACCGAGCTCCCTGGTTTGGCCGTCGCAGACCATTCGTTAATCGGCGCCATCGAAAGAGAAACCCGACCGGCTGTGGACGAAGCCCGTTCTCGGTTACACACAGCAATTACGCAAAGTTCCGGCGACGAGGTTTCCGGCAACGACACGTTCTGCCGGATTGTCCGCTTTGCCCGATTATCGGAGCTCGAAGCGGAGGTTCTGGCATTGACGTGCGCAGTCGAACTCGACCCTCGCCGCCAGCGCGTCGTCGGGTACCTGAACGATGACGTGAGCCAGCGGCGCCTGAGCCTTTTTACGCTGCAACTGCTTTTCCCCGGCCAACCTGACGTCGGGTTGGCCATCAGCCCGGGCGGCGGCCTCCGGCGTGCTGCCCTGCTCGCTCCCACCGAGCCCGGCGTGCTCGGCTCGGTAGCGTTGGCCCCCTCCCCCACCGTTTTTTGGTGGCTGGCCGGCGACCGGGCACGCGACCCCGAGCTCCCGGCGGGGTGCGAACCCATTGGTTGCTCGCCCAGCGCAGTTTCCTTTGAAAGGGACGGCGCCCGCCTGTTCCTCGTACCTGGGGGTGACAAACTACGACGGCGCCAGGCCGCAGTTGCCAGTCTTGGGCCCTATTGGCCTCGCCCCTGCCGGCTTCGGCTCCCGGTTGGGCCGCCCTCGTGCGTCAGGTCACACTCGAGCAAAGCGGGGTCCTGGTCGAGCTGGACGGCCCGCTGCCCCCCGAAGCTCGTGACCTCATCGAGCAGGCGGACCATTTGAAATGGGCGCTGGCCAGTCCAGATGAGCTGCCCCTGGACTGCTTACCGGCCATGCCCTGGAAGGAGCTGCCGGTACCGCCGGCATCAGCCACCGACGCCGAGTGGGAGGAGGCCGTTTCCAGCCTGGGCCAGCTCGACGGGCTCGAGAAAGGGGCCAGCGGACCAGGGTCAGCCGAGGCCGGCGGCCCATCGGCCGACCACCCTCTGGTGGGCAACTACGGGCTCAGCGCCGAGCAGCTCGAGCTCGTCCGGCGGGCCGCTCCCGGCGTGGGTGGCCTCAGCGCCGCGGTACGGCGGCTGGCGGCGGGGCATATAAGCACCCTGGCCCCCCGCACCCGTCCCGCCCGCGGCTGGGACGACCTGGTGCTCGACCCGGACAGGACCGAACGCTTGCGGGAAGTGGTGGCCCGGTATCGGCACAAGAGAAAGGTCTTTGGCGCATGGGGCTTTTCACCATTGCCCTCGGGCGGTGTGGTCGGCCTTTTTTCCGGGCCGTCCGGCACAGGAAAGACGCTGGCGGCAGAGATAATCGGCGGTGAGCTTTCATTGGACCTGTACAAGGTCGACCTGGCCGCTCTCGTGTCCAAGTGGGTGGGCGAAACAGAGAAAAACCTGGCCCAGGTGTTCGCGGCCGCAGAAGCCAGCAATGTACTGCTGTTTTTTGACGAGGCGGACGCCCTTTTCGGCAGGCGCTCGGAAGTTTCAGATTCTCACGACCGTTATGCCAACATCGAGGTGGCGTACCTCTTGCAACGGCTCGAACGCTACGAAGGCCTCGTCCTTATGGCCACGAACCTGGCCACCAACATCGACCCGGCCTTCTTGCGTCGGATCCACATCCATGTGGACTTCCCGATGCCAGAGGAGGCAGAGCGCCACCGGATTTGGGAGCGGAGCCTCCCACCTGGTGCCCCACGTGACAACCTGGACTTGGACGTACTGGCCAAGCTGTTCAAGCTTTCAGGCGGCTCGATCCACAACGCGGCGTTGACCGCCGCGTTCTTGGCTGCTGACGCGGGCACGGCTATCGGCATGGGAGTGGTAGTGGAAGCTGTGCAACGAGAAATGCGCAAGCTTGGCCGCCTGCTCACCCCGGGCGATTTCGGGCCTTACGCCGATCTGTTGAAAGGCAGCAACGGCGGGAAAAGGTAGCTAGGTTCGCGGCCATGAGCTGGCTATCACGGTTCAATCAGCCGCGGGCAAGACTGGCCGGGTTGCCGCCTTCGGGTAACGGCGCGTCCTCTTTTCATCTTTGGTGGATCATGCAGACGCCCGGACCGTTCAGCGAAGTCACGGCGACACTCGAGGTGCGCAGGCCCCCGGCGGTAGCGCGGCTCTACTTCTGGGCCCTCCAGGTCTCCTTTGTCGACGCGGGCCGCGAGGTCGGTGCCGGCCACACCGGCCTGCAATGGCACCCGAACGCGCCCGCCGGAGCGGTCAATTGGGGTGGCTATTACTCGGGCGGGGCGCCACCGGGGAGTGACGGCACCTTACCCGGCACCGGGTCGGCTCTTCCGCCCGTCGATGGTGGACCTCACACCCGCCACTTCGCTTGGTCGCCTGGCCACCGTTACCGGTTCCGGGTGTGGTCGCCAACTGCGGGCGCCTGGCGCTCGGACGTAACCGACCCCGAAAACGACGAGACCACGGTCGTCAGGGACCTCCTGGTCGAAGCCCACTACCTGGCCAACCCACTGGTCTGGTCGGAGGTCTTCGCCGCCTGCGACGACCCTCCTACGGAAGTGCGCTGGTCGCAGCTCGAGGCCGTGGACACCCAGGGCATAACCCAGGTGGCCAGGTCGGTCAGCCTGACCTACCAGTCGTACGCGGACGGCGGGTGCAGCAATACTCAAACCTACGCCGACGGCGAAAGTTTCGTCCAGGTCACCGGTCTCCCGGCCGCCAGGTCGCCCGCGCCCGACGTGTTGAGCCTGGCCGGTAACTAACTCGTGACCGCGTCGCTGATGGCCGGCGTGCCATTGCCAGACGATCCTCTGCCAGACGAACCGCTGTCGGCCGGGCCGGTGCCGGCCGAATCGGTACCTGACGGACCGGCACCTGACGCCTTGGGAGTGGCCTCGCCGTCGGTCGCGCCCGGCCCGGGCGCGCTCGGGCTCGAGCTCTCCGTCGGCCCGGGACGGCGGGCGGCGTAGAGCGCCTGGATCTCGGCGATGCTCCGCCGCAGGTCGCGGCCCTGTACCCACGACTCACCCGCTCGCTCCATCTTGTGCAGCAGGTCGGGGTCGGTGCGCAGACTGCGGATGTGCTCGACCAACTCAGGGACGTCGCGAGCCTGGACCGCAAGGTCTCTGCGCACCATTTCCGCCGTCGACGCCGTGCCGTGACCGGCCAGGGGGGCAAAGGCCACTACCGGCCGGGGGGTCCGGAGGGCCTCGAGGACCGTAACCCCGGCACCGTTGGTGACCACGACGTTCGCCGCCGCCATCAGCTCCGGCATGGTGGACACGTAGCCGTAGACCGCCAGGCGATCACGATGGTTGGCCGCCAGCACGCGGAAGTCGGCCTCCAAGCTGGCATTCTTGCCGCAGACGGCAACCACATGGACCGCCGGCTCCAGCTTTACCAAAGCTTCGGCGCCCGGGGCGATATCCCCCAGGCCCCAGGCGCCCCCGGTGAGCAGCACGACGAAGTCGTCCGCCGACAGGCCTAGCAGTTCTCGAGCCTCGGCCCGGCTGAGATCTCCGAACCCGCGCTTCACCGGCGGCGCGCCAACTCGCATCGTCCGTTCGAAACCCTGCATCCGAGCGTGCTCGCTGGCGCTGTCGTACATGACGAAGTGCAGGTCAACACCGGAGTAAGCCCAGAGAGGATGGACGTGGAAGGCAGGGATGTAGGTGACCACGAGGGTCGAGGAACCTCGGTGCTCTCTGAGCCACTGCAGGGCCGCCGACCCGAACGGGTAGGTCGAGATCACGAGGTCGGGGTTACGGCCGTCCAGCGCTTTGGCTAGCCGGCGGCCGAAGAAGGCACCCACGGCGGTCTTGGCGAACTGCGCGAACCGGTCAGAGCGCGACAGGCGGTCGTAGAAGATCTTGTAACTCCATGGCAGCACGGAGAGTTGGAACCCGTACGCCCAGCGTGCGGCCTGGGCGAAGCGGACCCCCCTCAGCTCCATGGTGTCAAGTCGTTCCACCGAGCAGCCGGGCCAGCACTCCTCGATGGCTTCGGTTAGCGCCGCCGCTGCTGCGTTGTGGCCTTCGCCCATCTCGGCAGAAATGATCACGACGCTGCGCGGTAAGTTATCTTCTAACGCCGTCATCCGCGCTCACATATCCCAAGGTTTTCAACCTCTGTCCGTCGTCCCGCCCGCTGAGAGGCTTCGGGGGCGGCATCGCGAACAGGCGACGCCTGCCCGCTCCCTTCGAAAGCTAAGACCACCTGTTTATGCGCACTCCGTTGTGGTAACCACAATGCGAGTGGTCGCCAACTCTCGTCTTAGCTGGTTGCTGAAACCTCTATAAGCCATGGTGGTCATCGGTAGCCTACTCGCGCTGCTATCCGGCTTGTTCAATGCCACCGCAGCTGCCCTCGAAAAGCGCGAGGGGATGTCGACCGGGGTGGGCCGGCGCGGGCTCCGGTTGCTAGCCGCGCTGGCTCGGCGCCCGGCCTGGCTGTTGGCCATGGCGCTGTCCGCCATGGCCTGGGTAGGCGAAGCGGCGTCTCTGGCCCTGGCTCCGGTACCGGTAACCGCGACCCTGCGCAACGCCGGGCGCGGCCTGCTCGTCGTCGTCGGAGCCCGGTGGCTGAAGGAACGCTTCAGCTTCACAGAGCTGTTAGGTTTCGTACTGGCCACCGCCGGCGGCGTGATTACTGCCATAAGCGTCATCGACAGCCCCGTCCCCCGCAGGCTGCTCTCGAACCTCATTGAGATCGTCATTGCTGCTGTCTGCATGGTGGTGACGGTTTTCGTTACGGCGTTGGCCAGGTGGCTGGCCGGGGAGGGGCGTTTCTCGGCGCCGGGCACCATCGTCAGCCTCGGCCGGGAAAGGGTGGCCGGCCTGGTAATGGGGGCCGCTGTTGGCGTGCTCTATGCTGGCACCGGCATCTTTACCAAAGAGGTCGGGGACCGGGTCGCGGTCTATGGGCTGGCCGCCGGGTTGAAGGCGGCCCTCCTGAGCGCAGGTACGTGGCTCATGGTGTCCATGGCTGTCTGGGCCCAAAGCCTTGTGCAGCAAGCGTTCCGCCACGCCAATGCGGCCAGTGTGTCAGCCGTGAACGCCTGTATATCCTCTCTCGGGCTCATCGGTGCCGGCTTCGCGCTATACGGGGAGAGCCTCCCGCGTGGCTTTGACGCGGTGCTGCTCGTCTGCGGCGTTGCCGTCTCACTGGGCGGCGCCGTCTTGTTGATCGCCACGCGGTCTGCTGATCAGACGGCCGGGCCGGTTGAAGAGGAGGGCGGGGCCGTTCACCAGGGTTCGGGCAACTAATTTTGCGCCGTCTGAGAACCGAGCTGACGTTTCAGCTCTTCGACGGGCTCGAGGATAACACTGAGCCCGCTTCGAGTGGGGCAGTGGTGCGGGTCAATAACCCTTTCGACGTCGTCGAACGTCTTCGCCAAATTGGCATCAGCGGCCAGGTTTTGCACGTGGCGCCTCAATTGTTGTCATGGCGCCCGATCCTCGCGTCAGACGACGTTACAACGGTGGCAATCGCCCTTCCGGCATGCGCACGATCCCCATGTGGTATGCCCGCCCGTCTGCCACCGTGGCCCTTATCCCGTCCGATATGGGGCCGTCCCGGAAGATGACCTCGTCGGCCAGCGTCTCGCCTGCTACCACACTGATGTGTTCTTCTACCGCCTCCCGGAGGCCGCCGTTGTGGGCAAAATACAGCGTCAGCCGAATATGGTCGGACACGTCGAGCCCCAGGGTTTTGCGATGCTCCTGGACCTGGCGGACCACGTCGCGTGCGATCCCTTCCCGCTCGAGTTCCGGGGTCACCTCGAGTGCCAGGCTCACCACGATTTGGTCGCCGGGAAGGGCCTGGACGCGTCTCGGTCCTGGGGGACGAGGGAAACGTAGTACTCGTTGTCTGCCAAGACGTGCCCAGCCACTTTTATGGCCCCTTCAGCCGTGCGCTCCCACGACCCGTGGCGGACAGCCGCGATTACTTTCTGGGTGGCTGGACCGAGACGGGGCCCGAGCACCGAAGGATCTACCCTCAGCACGAGGTCGGCCACGCCGCTGACGTCGTCCGACAGCTGGACTTGCTTCACATTCAGTTCGTCGGCGATCAGCTCCTGGTAGGGCGCCAATTCCGTTACCCGCCCTCCCGCCACCATGACCGAGGCGAGCGGGAGACGGGCGCGAAGGTCGCGTGCCTTTCGCACGGAGTGCCCGGCCGAGCAAACGGCACGCACGGTGTCCATGTGGGCCACCAGTTCGTCATCCTTTGGCAGGCTGGAAGAACTCGGCCAATCGGCGAGATGAACGCTGCGTTCACCCGTTAGGCCTCTGTACACGGTCTCGCTCACCATAGGTAGGAGTGGGGCCACTACGAGGCAGGTCGTGTGCAGGACCGTATAGAGCGTGTCGTAGGCAGCGGACTTGCTTTCATCAGATGCCTGGCTCGTTCCAACCCGGCTCCAGAACCGGTCACGACTGCGCCGGATGTACCAGTTGTTGAGGGCGTCGAGAAAAGCGGTGACCGCCACACAGGCGCCGTACAGGTCATAAACGTCCATGGCGCCCGTAACTTCTTCCACGAGCAGACGGGCCTTGGCGAGTATGTAGCGGTCGAGCACTTCCACTGCGTCGGCGCGCCACTTCGCTTGATAGTCATCGGCGTTGGCGTACAGGGCGAAAAACTTCCACGCGTTCCAGAGCGGGTTTAGGACGGCGCGCACCGCTTCGGCGGGCCCCTGCGCTCGACGACGAGGTCCCCGCCTCGCATAACCGGTGACGAGAGCAAGAACCAGCGCATGGCATCGGCGCCGTAAACCGTGAACATCTCGTCCGGGTCCGGGTAGTTGCGCAACCGTTTGGAGAGCTTCTGCTTGTCGTCGCCCAGCACTATCCCGTGAGCCATACAGTTCTTGAAGGGGGGGCGCGAAAACAACGCGCTGGCCAGCACGTGGAGCGTGTAGAACCAACCTCTCGTCTGGCCCACGTACTCCACTATGAAATCGGCCGGGAAATGGCCCTCGAACCAATCGGCATTTTGGAACGGGTAGTGGACCTGTGCAAATGGCATCGAGCCGGATTCGAACCAGCAATCGAGGACGTCCTCGACGCGGCGCATCACGGACTGGCCCGTGGGGTCGTCAGGATTGGCGCGGACGAGTTCGTCGACGGCGGGCCGGTGCAAGTCCGTTGGCCGGACACCAAAGTCGGCCTCCAGTTGGTCTAGGCTCCCGTAGACGTCGACGCGTGGGTAGGTGGGGTCGTCGCTCTTCCAGACCGGGACGGGGGCGCCCCAAAAACGATTGCGCGAAATCGACCAATCACGAGCGCCTTCGAGCCATTTGCCAAACGCGCCGTCCCGCACATGTGCCGGCACCCAATTTATTTGCTGGTTCAACTCCAGCATTTTCTCTTTGAAGGCCGTCACCTGGACGAACCAAGAACTGACCGCCCTATAAATAAGTGGCGTGTCGGTCCGCCAGCAGTGCGGGTAAGAGTGCTCGTAGGTCTCGTGATAGACCAAAACCCCTTTTCGCCTCAGGTCGGCGATAACCGGGCGGTTGGCCTCGAACACCTGGAGCCCTTTGTACGGGGGTACTTCCGGGGTGAAGCGCCCTCGGGAATCGACCGGGCAGACGACCTCGATCCCCGCCTGCTCACACGCCCGCTGGTCGTCTTCGCCGAAGCCGGGTGCGAGGTGGACGACACCAGTACCCTCCTCGGTGGAGACAAAGTCCGGGCCCAGCACCCGGAAAGCGTTCGGTTGAACGGAGAAGAAATCGAACATCGGACGGTACGTCAGCCCGAGCAGGTGTTCTCCCTGAATCGTGGCCACCCGTTCGGCGCCCGGGAGGCCGGCCTCCAGAGCCGGCCGCAACGCTTCCAGGCGGTTCTCCGCCACCAGGTAGCGAGCCCGGCCGGCGCCGGGGGCGCCGAATCTGAGGGCCGGGGACTCGAGGACGGCGTAAACGATGTCCGGCCCCACAGCGAGGGCCAGGTTGGAGGGCAACGTCCACGGGGTAGTCGTCCAGACGAGCGCTCGGACGGTGCCGCCGGCCATCCAGAGGGTGGCGGCAGGGTGGCCTTCAGCGGGTGGCTCCAGTTCGAAAGCGACCGTCACGGCGGGGTCCTGGCGGGCGCGGTATGAATTGTCCTGGCGGATCTCGAAGTTGGACAACGGGGTCTCGCATTCCCAGCAATAAGGCAGAACGCGGTAACCCTCGTAAAGCAGGCCCTTTTTGTATAGCTGCTCGAACGCCCACATTACGCTCTCCATGTAGGAGAGGTCCATCGTCTTGTAATCGTTGGAGAAATCGACCCAACGGGCTTGACGCGTTACATAGCGCTCCCATTCGCTCGTGTAACGGAGGACCGAAGCTTGACAGTAATCGTTAAACCGGGCGATGCCGTAGCGATCGATGTCCACCCGCGTAGGAAGCTCCAGCTCCTTTACTGCCTCCATTTCTGCTGGGAGCCCGTGGCAGTCCCAACCGAACCGCCTTTCCACCCGCCAGCCTCGCATCGTCTTGTAACGAGGGACGGCGTCTTTTACATAACCCGTGAGCAGGTGGCCATAATGCGGGAGCCCGTTGGCAAACGGGGGCCCGTCGTAAAAGACGTACTCAGGTGACCCGCTGCGGGCCTTGACCGAGGCTTCGAAAGTGCCGTCGTCAGCCCAGTAGGCCAGGACCTCACGCTCTATTTCAGAGAAGTTGGGCTTGTCCGCAACCGCGGGTAAGGCAGTACGCCGTCAAACCTGGAGCCAGTTGCCACCTCACCATGCTATGGGACATGGGGCTGAGCTGCTAAGGCCAACCCCGCCCCTTCTCAAGACCGGACCTCCTGAGGACCTAACCCGGTTCGGCGCAGGTCAGTACCGGCCGTCGCCCTGGTTGTAGCCGGCTACTTCCTCGTCCTCGTCGTCGTAGTCATCATCTTCAGTGGCCAGGCACCACGAAGCGTGCTCCTTACCGGGCTCCGCCCCGCACTCAGGGCATGGCTCCGCCGTGGTCTCGTCTGTGCTTACAGCACGCTTCAAATCACGCGCTTCTTCGAAGCGCCGATGCCGTCCCTTTTTCACCATGACTCCCGACCCGAGACGTGCCAGTACAAACGCAAGTTTACCCCCAATCCCGCAACACACGTTATCACCAGGGCTCACCAATAGGGGCCGAGCAAGGTGCCGCCGTAGCATGTGCTCATGCCGCCAGACCTCGACGTCGACGCCATGCTCAGCCGTTTCCGAGAACGGGCCCGCGCCGTGCGCCAACGGGGGCTGCCCCCGCTAGAAGGGCCGGAGCGAAAGCGTTTCATGGACCAGGCCCGGACTGACTACATGGACTACGCCATCATCGGAGACGCCACCGCCACTCTCGAAGGCGGCATCCTCACTCTGAAGATCGACCTGCGCCCGCAGACCGTCCAGGAAATGGGGCCGGCTGACTCGAACTCCTAACTCGAACGCCTGACTCGAACGCCTGACTCGAACGCCGGTTAGCTGGCCCGCTGCTGGCCCCGGACGCGCTCCTCCAGAAGGAGACGGCCGTGCCCATCGAGGGCCAGGGAGGCCTCCCCATCGGCGAGCCGGCGCAAAGCCACCCCGACCAGGCCGGCGCGCCAACCCTGTCCTAGACGAGCACCGGGTTTGCCGGACAGAAAATCGACCACATCGGTACGCGTAGCCAGCAGCGCGGCATCCACCTCTTCGTCGCGGCTCAGCTGGGCGACCCATGCCGTAGCCAGCGTGACAGCCGGCCTCAGCTCCTTGCTCATCGGCTCGGACTGGGCCAGACGCAAGTTTTTCGGCGGGAGAGCCTTACCCCTGGCCACCGCCGCCATGATCTCTTCCTCGGCGTTCCCACGCAGGTGGCGCGCATCTATGCCCCGGGTCTCGCGGAGGGCGGCCACCGTAGACGGGGGCGAATGAGCTATCGAGAGCAAAGCCAGGTCCGCCAGCACCATACGCGGCTGGACATCAAGGGCACGGGCCCTTTCTTCTCTCCAGGCTGCCAGCTCTTGGGCGATCGCTCTTGACACCCCCTGTAGGTGCCGGTTGTCGCGTAACTTCCACCACGCCTCGTGCGGGTCTGTCTGGGTCTGTGGGCGAGCAAGTAAAGCCGCGCTTTCCTCGTCCGCCCAGCCCAGCCGGCCCCGGGCTCGCAGCTGGGCCGATATTGCGTCTGCCAGAGTGAGTAGGTGGGCCACGTCCGAAGCGGCGTACGCCAGCTGAGACGGGGTGAGTGGCCGACGGCTCCAGTCGGTGAGGCGGTCGCCCTTTGTCAGGCGCACCCGCAGAAAACGTTCCGCGAGCGAAGCCAGGGACGCGGATCCGTGCCCCAGGAAGCCGGCCGCGATCTGGGTATCGAACAACTTGGAGGGCACAACGTCACACGCGCGCGCCAGTACTTCGAGATCCTGAGTGGCCGCGTGGGCGACCATCACTGACGGCCCTGTCAGCACCCGCGCCAGCGGCTCGGGGTCGACCGCTAACGGGTCGACGAGAGCGACCTGTGGCGGGCGTCCCGGACCGGCCCGCCAGGCCACCTGGACCAGCGCCAGACGCGGCCAATAGGTCCGTTCCCGGTGGAACTCAGTGTCGAGGGCATACTCAGCCAAGCCCTCCAGCCGGTCAACGAGCGAAGCCAAACCGTCATCAGTGGTAACGATTTCCGCCGGCTCGGCCGGCTCTGGCATACCCGACGTAGGACCGGCGGCGCCCTCGCTGGTGCTCAGCGCGTGACCAGGGGCCGTCACCTATCGTCTCTCTGGCTCTGACCACGCCCGAAGCTGAGCGAGGCTGCGAGCCAACATGCGTGACACCTGCATCTGAGTGGCGCCGATGAGCGTACCGATCTGGGTCTGCGACCAGCCCGCCACAAAGCGCAGGTTGATCATCATGCGTTCCCGCTCGGACAGGCGGGCCAGGAGCGGGTTCAGCAGCAACCGTCCCTCGACCTCGGCCAGGCCAGGGTCCTTCATGCCCAGCTTGCCTGTCACGTACAGGTCCTCCGTCCCCGAATTGCCAGTATCCAGGGGCGCACTCGTACGCAGGCCACCGGCGTCGAGCGCTTCGACCACCTCTTCCATAGACGCGTCTATATGCGCCGCCACCTCAGCGATAGTCGGCGAGCGCCCGTAACGCTGCGTGAGCTCGTCGATCGCCTGCTGGGTGCTTATGTACAGGTCGTGCACCCGCCTCGGCGGCCTCACCCACCAGCCGCGGTCGCGGAGGTGACGCTTCAGCTCGCCGAGGATCGTAGCCGTCGCGAACGTAGTCAACTCGGTGCCGCGCGAAAGGTCGAAACGCTCGACCGCTTTCAGCAGGCCAATCAACGCAACCTGGTTGAGGTCTTCGATATCCTCCCCGCGCTGAGCAAAACGGCTGGCCAAGGAGTATGCCAGACCCTGGTACGCAATGACGATATCGTTGAGGGCCTCGGGGTCCCGGGACTCGCGGTACACGACCAGAGCCTGACGGACCTGCTCACGCCGGTCCATGGCCTCGTCGCACCTGGTCGTAGCTGGTGCGGGTGTTGCCACAATCAGAGCTTAGCGGCAACCTGAAGCCAGATTAGGGGCACAGGTCCCTGATGTTCGGCGCCGGGGCCCCTCCGGAACCGACAAAAGTGGCTCTCGACCTGCATTTAAGGAAGCGAACGGAAAGCTGATCCCTTTGCTCGGTTTTCTCTGCCAGGCGATGGCGGGCCGGCTTTGCTAGCCCCCGTAGTTGAGCCTGGTGTCCTCCATGCGCAAGATGGGCGCTTCCTCGTCTGGCGCCGAACAGTCGACCACCTCGCCGACGAACAGTGTGTGATCGCCCAGTGCCAGCTCGTGGCGGACCTCGCATTCCAGCCAGGCGGCCGCGTCGAGAACCAGAGGCGCTCCGGTCGAGCCCGCCCGCACGGCGACGCCCCCGAGCATCCCGGGCTCGGCGCCTCGGTCGCGGGTTTCGTAAACCCCCTTACCAGTGCCCGGTCTTCTCGTTTTAAGAAGCAAAGGCTGAACACACGGCCCTCCTGTACTAACTGGTGGGTGACGGCATCGGCTCGGATGGCGACTGCCAGCAGTTTCGGCTCGGTGGCCACCTGCGCGGCCAGGCTGTGCGTCATCAGGTTGCGCCGTTCGCCCGAAGCGCTCCCGAGAAGGTACAGGCCCGCGGGCATCCGCCAGAGGACGCGCCGGCGAAGGCGGTCATAGCTTTCCGGGTCGGCCCCGGATGGGAAAGGCCCTACTGGCCGGCCCGGCACGGACCGCCACCTAAAGAGCCACGAGCCTCAATCACGCCACTCGCTCATTCGCGCCCCGTCTTGTCCCAGTCCGGGTCTAATTGGCGGAGGAACAGCGCACATCGTTGTTCCTCGTCTAGCTCACCGATCTCCCCCGCTCGTCGGCGGAGCGCATCGAGGCTACGAAGAAAACCCCTGTTGGTGGGATTTCGCCAGCGGACGTACCCGGATCCTCTCCAGCCCGCCGCTCGAAGCGCATCCAGCCCCCGGTGATAACCGGTACGGGCATAGGCGTACGCGGCTATGGGGTCCTCGCTCTGTTCCGATAGCGCCGCCCACGCCGCCACGTAACGGGGCCAGCGCGAAGCAACCGAGGCCAGAGCGACCTGTGGTCGCGGGTTGGACATGGCGTCCGCCAGTGCCTTTTCAGCTTCGGGCGGAGGCTCGGGCAACACCGTTTCAGGCGGCGCCGACCCAAGGGGGATATCGCTCATATGGGAGACAGAGCGTAATCTCGTCCCCACGCAAGGGTGCATATTTGACCAAGTCATCGAGGGCTCGGTCCCGGCTCACGTAATACTTGACGAGCCGGGTTTCGTGGTCTTTCTCGACCACCGTCCAGTCTTCGACGGGCATGCCCTCGTGGTCACCCGTACCCACTACTCAACCCTGACCGAGACACCTGAGGACCTCCTGGGCCCGATGTTGGCCGTCGGCCGTCGCGTGGCCGCCGCCCAGAAGGAAGTGCTCGGAGCTGAAGGCGCGCTGTTCCTCCTCAACGAAGTCATCAGCCAGAGCGTGCCGCACGTCCACCTGCACGTGGTGCCAAGGCGGTCCGGCGACGGCTTACGAGGCTTCCTCTGGCCCCGCCACCGCTACGAGAACGAAACCACCGCTGCGGAGCTCGCCGGGCTCCTCAGAGATGCCCTCAAGTAGCCGGGCGGCACTGGCTTTGTGGCGCCCCCGCCCATCTTGTTTGTATATAGAAAACGTCGGCTTGGAGCCTGGGTTCGGTCCTCAAAGGGTTATCGTCGTGGGTTCCGGCTCGACCGGCGAGGTGAAGGGCGCACCGACCGAGGCCAGCGTGACGCGGTTCCTTCCGGCCCGTTTGGACTCGTAAAGCGCTTCGTCCGCCGCCGCCATCAGGCTCTCGCTGGCGCTCCGCTCCCCGAGAGAGGTAGCGATGCCTGCGCTGACGGTCACCTTCGTCACGGTCGCCGCGGCCTCGACGGCCACCCTGACCCGCTCCACCACGGCCAGCGCACCCTCGCTGGCGCAATCCGGCAGCACGATGGCGAACTCCTCGCCTCCATAACGCGCCACCAGGTCGCCGTCGCGCACACTTCGGGCCATGGCGCCGGCCACTTGCCGCAAGACCTCGTCGCCCACCAGGTGCCCAAACGTGTCGTTGATGGCCTTGAAATGGTCTATATCGATCACGGCCAGAGAAAGCGGCTCGTTGTTCCGGGCCGCCCTGGCCGCCACCCGCATGAGTACCGCACTCAGTTCACGCCGATTTGCCAAGCCGGTGAGGCTGTCCGAGGCGGCCAGCCGGGCCACCTCCGCCTTGAGGTCGGCGTTGTTCAGCGCCGAGCGCGGCGTGGGCCGCAAAACGGTTGAGCATATCTAGGGAACGCCGGCTCACCCGCCGGGAAAGCGGCGGGCCCGCCTCGGCTACCAGGACACCGAGCCGTTCACGCCCGGCCCTGAGCGGCACGACTGCGACGTTCGTCGCACCGGGCAACATCATCTCGAGGACGCCATCGTGGTCGTGAGAGAGCCTGCGTACCAGGACCGGTACGTTCTCGGCCAGCGCACGCGCCGCCGCCCCGTCGCCCAGTGCAGCACTTTCGAGCTCACCGAGTAGTACGGGCGAGACGCCCGGATTTGTGCCTGCGAACCGGGCCGCCAGCGAGCGGCCCTTTATCTCCCAGACGATCCCTACCTGCTTGAACGAGAACGGCCCCAACACCGTCTCGAGTAGGACGACTGCTATTTCGTCCGGGCCACAGCTGGCTTCCATGGCCCGTTCCATCTCCGAAGCCATTTCTGTGAGAGCGTCGAGCTGAGCCTTAGAGCGCCGCAGTTCGCGCTCGCTCAGAGCCGAAAAGTAGGCCGTGCTAGCCGCCACCGCCCATAGACCGACGATCCTCAGCTCGATGGCGCCCGGCGAAGGGGTAAGTACTTTGGACGC
The DNA here is from genome assembly GCA_963807395.1 of uncultured Acidimicrobiaceae bacterium. GTDB lineage: Bacteria > Actinomycetota > Acidimicrobiia > Acidimicrobiales > Palsa-688 > Fen-671. Next base: position 146,146 of record CAWEBW010000016.1, on the reverse strand, counting down.
CCCGAGGAACTGCCCAACGGTGTCCCCCAGCCCCAGCACGGAGATCGAAATAAGCAAGACGGAGTCCCACAACGCGAGGCGCACGCCGGTCCGGGGGCTGCAGAGGAGCGTGACGGCGATCAGTTGCACTGCGAAAAGCAGGATGAAGTCGCTCTCGGCACCGCCCGACGGCACCGTCAAAATAGCCAGGTAGAGGGAATCGATAGGCAGGAGCATTTGCTGGAGCGGCGCCCGCGAACGCTTAGGGTGCTTGACGAAAACGTGGTCACCGACCTGCCCGAAGAGGCAAAGGGCGAGGTAGGCGAAGCTGAGCGGCAGCACCTGCTTCACCGTCAGCCCCAGCTGCTGGGGCGCACAGAAGGCCGCAGTGACAACGAGCCCGACCACGCACAGGCGCACGACCTGAAGAGCGCCGAAGCGTTGTTCGAGGCTCGTGTGCTCCGCGTTGGCCAACCTTTGCTGGCCCTCCCATACCTGGGACACCCGCACCCCTAAAGCGTGGGCCATCCCGCTTGGGGGAAAACCGCCTTGCGGCGCGGCCTGTCTTCCGGCGGGGCCTCAGTCGAAGCCAATTGAGTCGTCGTCCTTCCGGGCCGGTGCTTCCACGAACTTCGGGTCCCGTCTGTCGATCAGCCACTGGACGACGATGAACACGAGGACGACGCCGCCCAGCGCGAGGGGCACATTAAGGCTGGTGTCAGCCTGCAGAGAACCACCGTGCCAAAGGCCGCCACCGGGCACGACGCTCGAGCCCCCGACGTCCCGTTCGCCGAACGGGATGGTGAGAGGCGTCCCAGTCATCGAGCTACGGGGCATCGAGCTACGGGGCACCGAGCCATGCGTAACCGCGTTGTGGGTCATCGGAGTAGCGAACGACCGGGCCGCCGTCTGACCGCCTTGGGCCCGGGTAGTTGGGGCCAGCCTGGCGTGAGCCGGCTGTCCTTTGTTCAACCGACGGGCTGATGCCCTGTAGGCCGCCGGGCCTCTGCGACCCGGCGGCGCGCCACCAGACCGGCCGCCCCGGGCGTTACCCCGGCCAAAACCGGCCCCCGCACCTAGGTATCGAGCTAGGCGCGGTCTGTTCGGCTCGGTCGTAGGGCTGGTCGACGCGTTCGGCACTGTCGTCGTTGCTGACGTTGCAGTGGTGGTGGGGGCGGCTGGAGCGCTGACCAATGGGCGCTTCCCATCAGGCTGACGAGGAGCCATCGACCCCAGGCCCGAGGACGCGTGGCGTGTCGTTGTCGAAGGTCCGCTCGGGGCGGGGCCAACCCGGTGAGGCCCAGACGGGGTAGGCCCAGGCGGGGTAGGCCCAGGCGGAGTAGTACCAGTCCAGGCCTTAGTAGTTGTCGTCAGGTGCGCACGGGCCCGGGGTGGTTCGGTCGAGGGGACGGTCGTCGGCCGGGGCGTCGTTGGTGCCTGGGGTACGACGCCAAGAGCCGTCGTCGAGGTGGTCGTGGAGGGGCGCGCCCTGAGGACGTCCACCCCGCTCGGCGCCGTACCAGCCGCGGCAGCCGTCGGAGGCGGCAGCGTTGTGACTGGCGCGCCAGGGACTGGAGCGTTTGCCCTTGGGACGCTTGGGAATGGGGCGCTTGTGATTGGCGCGCTGGGGACTGGGGCGGGTGTGACGGCAGCGGTTGTGGCCGGCGCCGAGGCGAAGGGGTTTGTGCCGGTGGGACGTGTGTTTGGCGGCTCGGTGGCCGCCATTTTGGGCGTTATGGTCGACGTCGTCGTTACTGAGCGAGTGGTAGAGGACGTCGGCTTCTTGCCGGTGGCCGACGTTCGGAACGGACGCGTTGTGGTTGTGATCGACGGGACCGCGGTCGTAGTGGCCGCCACTTCGCCCCGTGCGGCATGGTCATAGGTTTGGCGGGCTCCGTTGAGCCCGCTGGCACCGGAAAGGTTGCGCTGCTGACTCGGGTTGACCGGGCTGGCGGCACGGCTCTGGTCCTGGTCGTTGCTCTCCCCTCCGACTTGGTCGTCCTGGGCACGAGGAGGGCCCTGGGCGCTCTCATTACCCCGGAGCGGGGCATAGATCTGCCCGGCCGGATTTCCCTCGCCGCCTACCGATCGAGGGCGCCCGTTGCTTCCTGGCCCAGCCCAGTTGGCCGGGGTACCTGGGTTGGCCGGGGCACGTGGGTTGGCCGGGGTACCTGTGTTGGCCGGGGTACCTGTGTTGGCCGGGGTACCTGTGTTGGCCGGGGTACCTGTGTTGGCCGGGGTACCTGGGTTGCTCGCGCTACCCGCATTGCCCGCGCCTCCCGGAATCGCTAAACCGCCACCGCTTACCTGTACCTGTTCGCCCCCACCCGCCTGCGCTCCCCCACCACTGACGGCCTGCCCTCCTGAGGGCCCCTGGCTGGTACCACCTACGGCGCCGCCGACCACCGCCTGGCCCCCGAATACTTGACTCCCGCCGTAGCTCTGGCCAGCCGTAGCTCCGCCACTACCGCCCCTCGGGGCCGGACCGGCACCACTGCTACCGTTGGAATTGCCGCTGTACCATTCTCCCGCCGATCCTTGGCCTCCCGCCGATCCTTGGCCTCCCGCCTGTCCTTGGCCGTAGCCGGCACTGGCCCACGCCTCCGCGGCGGGCGCGACGACGCACGCGGCAAACAGGGCTAATGCCGCAACGAACTGGCAAAGCTTTAAGCTAAGACGGTCCGCCGTAAGCACCTCCCAGCATCCTGTTACGGCCAGCATCCTGTTACGGCCAGCATCCTGTTACGGCCAGCATCCTGTTACGGCCAGCATCCTGTTACGGCATCTCGGGCCGGGTCCTTTAATAGATCGACGGAAATGCGCGCAACTTGAGCCAGGCCTGGAAGGGGGGGCTCGCCCGGCAGCAACTTTGAGCCAAACGGCTCATCTCAACGACTGCAACCCGAGTGCTGGCGCGAGCTCAATTCACCGCTCTTTGTTGCGAAGGGACGGCCGGTCTTTGATGCGTAGGGACAGCCGGCACCTGGCCTCGAGGACCTCCCCGGAGACGACGGAGATACTCGGCTGTCCCGCCAAGCCTTACTCGCTGGCTCGCATAACCTGGCGTATGACGTTCACTGCTTGGAGGCCCTTGGGGCTCTCCTGGACGTCGAACTCAACGGGCTCGTTTTCTTCGAGGGTGCGGTAACCCTGCCCTTGTATCGCCTTGTAGTGAACAAAGACGTCGGGCCCCCCCTCTTGGGATATGAACCCGTAACCCTTTTCCGAACTAAACCACTTCACAGTTCCAGATGCCATGTTCCAGTTCCCTCCTCTCTTGGCCCTTCCGGGCTATCAACTTCGTGCCCGTCGGCCGCCGGCTTGTGGCCGGGAGGGAACTGCTCGTTTGTATCGATGCTGCACCCTCGGAGCGCCAAAGTAGCACGGTACCGCGCTGCCGCCAAACGATCCCTGGCGTCCCTCTCCTCGCCCTCGTGTCTCGGTTGGGCTCTCCCTGTGGATAAGTTCGGCTTCACATCCGCGGGGGCGCTTCAATCCCGAGCAAGCCGAGCCCTTTTTCGAGCACTGCCGCCGTGAGCGCGCAAAGGGCAAGCCGGGATGCCCTCGTTTCTGCGTCCGGCGCCCGCAAAACAGGACAATGCTCGTAGAACGCAGTAAAGGCGCTGGCGAGTTCGAAAAGGTACACGCACAGCTTGTGCGGGCTGTAGGTGGCCAGGCTGGCCGAGACCGCGTCAGGGAAACCTAAGAGCCATTTGGCTAGCTCGCGCTCCTCGTGCTCGGTCACGCCCCGGACGGCGCCGAGACCATCGGGCTCCGGCCGGCCTTCCTCTGCCGCCCGCCGGAAGATGCTGCAGATCCGGGCGTGCGCATATTGAAGGTAGGGGCCTGTATTGCCGTCAAAGGAAAGCATTCGGCCCCAGTCGAACCGGTAGTCGCGCGTGCGGTCGGTGGACAGGTCGGCGTACTTCACGGCGCCCACGCCGACTGCCCCAGCTACCGCCTCCAGCTCTCGAGAACTGAGTTCATCCCGGCTCGGCTGTCCCGTTTGTTCATCCCGTTCTTCGATCACGGCCTTAGCCCGGTCGACCGCCTCGTCGAGTAGCTCGTCGAGCTTCACTGTCCCGCCCTGTCTCGTCCTGAACATCTTCCCGTCAGGGCCCAGGACGTTACCGAACCCGACGTGTACCGCCTCAATGCCGTCGGGCAGCCAACCGGCCAGACGGGCGGTCGTAAAGACCATGGCCAAGTGGTCGGCCTGGGTCAACCCCACCACGTAGAGCAGCAGTCCTGCCCCTAGACGTTGTACGCGGTCCCTGATGGCGGCCAGGTCGGTCGCGGCATATGTATAACCGCCGACCGAATTCTGGATTATCAGCGGGAGCGGGTCGCCGGCCCGGTTGGTGTACCCGGGAGGAAAGACGCACCGAGCACCCTCGCTATCGACAAGGAGACCCTTCTCGGCCAGGTCCCTTACGATTGTGGGCAAGAGCGGGTTGTAATAGCTCTCGCCCACGACGTCGTCGCTCGTTAGTCTCGTGCCGAGCCGCCTGAAGGCTTGGTCGAAATAACTCACACTCTGGTGGACGAGCAGGTCCCACAGGCGCAAGGTCTCGGAATCGCCTGATTGCAAGAGCACGACGCGCCCACGCGCCCGTTCCGCGAACGCGGGGTCGTTGTCGTATGCCGACCGGGCGGCCTGATAGAACTGCTCGAGGTCGCCGAGGGCCCGCTCGTGGACCGCTTGCTCCTCACCGACGTCGAGCAGGTGCTCGATGAGCATCCCGAAGGGCGCGCCCCAGTCGCCGATGTGGTTCTCACGGACAACCTTGTGCCCTACCAGTTCCAACAAGCGCACTAACGAGTCACCGATAATTGTTGAACGGAGGTGGCCCACGTGCATTTGCTTGGCTGCGTTCGGCGCCGCATAATCGACGATCACCAGGAGTGGCCGTGGCGCCGTGGTTACGCCCAATGATTCTGGGTCAGCCGCCATTTCTCTCAATGCCCTGGCGAGGAAATCGGCTGACAGAGTCAAATTGATAAACCCCTGAGGGGCGACGGCGGCGGATTGGCAAATGTTGTCCAGGCCCCGCTCTTTGGCTCTAGAAAGGACATCTTCGGCCAGTTCGCGGGGGGTCCTGCCCAGGGACCGAGCCAGTGCCAGCGCGCCGTCCACCTGCAGGTCAGCACGCTGAGAGACCCGTACCCCGGTGATGGCGCGCGGTTGCAGCTCTTCGAAGACTGGACCGAAAACGGCGTCGATCGTGGCTAGCAAACCTGCCATCCATCCATCGTCGCGTCATTCACCGCGTTCTGGCCAGCCGGTTATGGCGTACGAGATCGCTCCGCTAGCCTGGCACAGTTGTCATGCCTCCTCCTCGGCCTCCCACTGGGCACTCCGTTGGCCCAGCCGCCGGGCCGCGGCCCACGAACGGGCCAGCTAAGGAAGCGCTAAGCGCCCGAGCTGAATTGAGCCCGCCCGCCACCAGCGCGCTCCGCTATGTCGACGTCGACCTTTACCGTCAGCGGACGCTGGTCCTCTCTGGGGTCAACTGGCAGGTCGACGGCGGTGACCGATGGGCTGTCCTGGGGCCGAACGGCTCAGGTAAGACAACCCTCGTCCAGCTGGCTTCGGGCTACCTCCACCCCACTCGCGGCCACGTCGAGGTCCTTGGCCACCGTCTCGGCAGGGTTGACGTACGCGCTCTGAGGGAACATGTTGCGACCGTTTCGGCCGGTGTTTCCCGCATGATCCTCCCCCGGCTGTCGGCCAGGGAGGTCGTGGTCTCGGCCAGCCGCGGGGCACTCGAGCCTTGGTGGCACAGCTACAGCGAAGGCGAGTGGGACCGAGCCAGCGCCCTGCTGGCGGCGGCCGGCTTCGACCGCATCGCCGAACGGCCCTTCGGCGTGCTGTCCGAAGGAGAGCGCCAGCAGGTCATGCTGGCCCGGGCCCTCATGAGCGAACCCCGTCTGCTACTGCTCGATGAACCCTGTGCGGGCCTCGACATGGGCGGGCGAGAGCGGCTCCTGTCTCGCCTCGGTACGCTGGCTAAAGACGCCGCCGCCCTGCCTCTCGTCCTTGTCACTCACCACGTCGAAGAAATCCCCGAAGGCTTCACTCACGTCCTTCTCTTGAGAGGTGGCACCGTCATTGCGGCTGGCCCCATGGCATCGACACTTTCGCCCGACAGCTTGAGCGAATGTTTTGGACTGCCCCTTGACCTCAGGTACGACGACCACCGGTGGACGAGCCGGTCGGCCCGGAGCACGTAGATAGGACCAGGCGCGACCTGCAGGTAGTCACTCTGCCGGCGCCCGGGTCAGCGGGCTTTGACCTGGTCAGAGCCCAGTTGGCCAGAGCCCAGTTGGCTGGGGGTTCAGTTGGCCAGGGTTCAGTTGGCGGGCAAAAGCGTCTCGAGACGCTCGTTGATGTCGGAGACAGAGTAGAGGTTGCGCCGGAGCGTCTCGGTCAGCCACCGCTCGACCTCGGCCCGCGCTGGGCCCTCATCGAGCGCGCCCCAAAGGTCCAGCAAGTGGTCCTGCACGTCCGAAGCGGGGACCGAGATCCGGTCCGAGAGCTGCGCCAACCAGGCTTCGGCCACGTCAACAGCGCTGGTCAAGACCCCTTCGCCGGAACTTTCCTGTACAACGTCATGCTCGCCGTCGGGCCCGTCGACAAGTGCGTCTCTCGCGTCTTCCCTGGCCTCAGTCATGGTTCAATCATACGCTACCCTGCAGTTTCCCTGGTAGCACGCAAGCGATAGTTGGCAACCGCCGTAAGGCCGGGGGCCACCTAAAGTCACCGGGACTGTCCCATCACCGGTCCAATGACCGAGCAGTGGCCAGGGCACCACTGCCAGCGCTACCAGGCACTTCGCGACGGTTAACAGTCATCAAGGTGGGGGCCACTTCGCGCTTTTCGCCTCTGGCCGGCCACGGATTGCACCTGCTTATAGCGTCCAATATCTGCATTGAACAGTTGTCTATATATCGTCAGTTTCCGTTTCAATAACATCGCTGGTCACAATGTAAAAATGCAGATTGGCTTGACGAGTAAGCAGTCACTGCGTAACGTATTGACCTCAATAAGACAAAACTAATCATGCGGTATTCAGCGCCCGCTCTCCCCTTACTCTCGGGGACGGGGTTCAGAATGCCGCAAGTTGCCTAAAAAGCAACCCCCGTCCGGGCCGTTGGCCCAGTGCTCGCGCGCTGCTGTTGATAGTCGTCGGCCGAAATCCGGTCGAGGCAGCGGGTTCGCACGCGACCAAAGGAGGAACCGTTGCCACAACGTCAGAAACGCGCGCCCTGGCGCGCCCAAAGCCGGGTCATCCATGGCGCGGGCCGGACGGTAGTGTCCCTTTCGCTCCCGGCGATTATGCTGCTAGCCGGGCCAGCCAGTGCTGCCGCGCCGTCCACCAGCGAAACTCGCCACGCCAGCGAGGCGCCAAAAGCTGTCTCGGCCAGGGCATCGTCGTTCGGGAGCCACAAAGACGCCTCCGCGACTAAGGACGCCAAGGCCCCCATCAAGAGCCCGAGTGAGAAGACGGCCCTCGCCAACGCTATTTTGGCAGCGCACGCGGCCGAAACTCGACGGGAAGCCGGTGAACGCCACCCGACTTCGCCCCCCAATGCCACGGCGTCCCACCACGCCACGACTACGGCGCGTAAAGCTACGAGTGCATTGCATAAAACCACGACTAGTGGCAAAGGCGGTACTCAGGTCGCCCAAGGTGGCCACGTTCCGGCCACGACGGCGCCAGTGCGCCGCATCGCTCGCGAGCAGCAGCCGTCTGCCCAGCCCACCCGCGTCCCACTGGGCGTTTTCATGGTGACCTGTTACGACCTCACTGGCCCCACTGCGAGCGGTGCCCTGGCCGGCCCAGAAAGTGTCGCTGTGGACCCGAGCGTGATCGCGCTCGGCACGACCATCTATGTACCTGGTATCGGTGACCGGATAGCCGACGATACGGGCGGGATGATCATGGGCGATCACATCGATATATGGGAGCCCACTTACGGTCAATGCGCGGACTGGGGAGTCCGGGAATTACCGATCTACCGCGCACAGTGAACGGCAAAAACTCTGTCCCGCAGTGCCGCCTGGGTCATATACGGCCGAGCGCGATAACGCTTTGGCCGTCAGGGGCAGAAATGGTGCTACCTACCGCAATTACCCAGGGAAAATGCGTCGCCGGCGCGGGGAAATTCAACGTCTCTACAATTGATCCCGTCGACGGGTTTATCCCGTAAAGTGCCCCCTGCGCCGTCTCTTCCCAGACCTCGCCCCCGGCGACGACGGGAGAGCCTTCGCCCCGCGACTCGAATGCCACAAGATGTGCATCGACCTGCCGGTCACTCCCACCGCAGTCAGGCCGTTAGTGCCGCGGCCCATGGCGAGCCCGTGACCGGGGTCGAGGACCGGCGTCCCCGTGATCCCCGAGGGGTCGACGTCCCGGCACATTAAGCCCGAGGTGACGGGGGCCGTCAGGTGTGTGTGTCACCGCATGGCCCCGGTCGTGGCGGAGAACGCATTAAGGTGCCCACGGTGGGCTACCAGGCGCTGTTGCTCGTATCGTTCGGCGCCCCTGAGCGGCGCGAGGATGTGCTGCCCTTCCTCCGCCGGGTCACCGCCGGCAGGGGTATCCCCGAGGACCGCATTGCCCTGGTAGCCGAGCACTACTACGCCGCGGGCGGCGCCAGCCCGTTGAACGCCCGTTGCCGGGAGTTGATGGAGGCGGTCCGGGGCGAGCTGGCCGGTCTTGGCCTCGCCCTCTACTGGGGAAACCGCAACTGGTACCCCTTCCTCGACGAGACCCTGGCCCAGATGCGAGACGACGGCGTCGAACGAGCACTCGCCTTTGTGACCTCGGCCTACGGCGGGTACAGCAGCTGCCGGCAGTACCTCGACGACATCGCCAATGCCCGGGCCAGAGCCGGCGAGCAGGCACCCGTGGTAGACAAGCTCCGCCTTTACTACAACCACCCCGGGTGGGTCGAGCCGTGGGCCGCCAACCTGGCCCGGGCGCTCGAGTCGACGGCAAACGCCGGGCGCCCCGGAGGCCAAGACGGGGACGTGGACGTGATCTTCAGTGCTCATAGCGTGCCGTCGCCCATGGCCGCCACCAGCCCGTACGTAGACCACATAACTGAGGCCGCCAGGCTGGTCGCAGAAGCGGCGGGGGTCGGCTCCTGGCAGCTCGCCTGGCAGAGCCGCTCCGGGCCTCCCAGCTCCCCCTGGCTGGAGCCCGACGTGGGCCAAGTCATCGCCGCGTCACCCGCTACCACGCTGGTGGTCGTCCCCATCGGTTTCGTATGTGACAACATGGAGATCATCCACGACCTCGACGTGGAGGCAGCGGCCGAAGCAAAGGAAAAAGGCGCAAATTTGGTGCGCGTGCCCACCGTCACCAATAGTCCCGGTTTTGTCAAAATGGTCCTTGACCTGATCAGAGAACGGCTCGACAGTGACGCGCCGCGACTCTCAATGGGGCGCTACGGGCCGTGGCCAGACAGCTGTCCGCCGGGCCACTGCCCCGTCGGGCGCTAACATGGTATACGGCTGACCCGTAGGGGAAGGGCTGGATGGCCCCGGCCTCCCGATCTGTCTTTTTTGGCGCGCCCACGCGTCCATACGAGCAAGCGTCCACGACAAAGGAGCCCTTATGCCAGGACCACAAGTTTCAAGCCAGGAGGCCGGCGCCGGCCTTCCCCCGAACGCCAGCCCGGGTAACCCCAGCGCCGACGACCCCACAGCCGGCAACCCCAGCGCCAGCAAGCCCAGCGCCGGCAAGCCCAGTGCCGCGGCCGCCAATCTCTCTTACCGGGTCGCCGATATATCGCTGGCCCCATTTGGCCGCCGCGAGATCGGCCTGGCCGAGGTGGAGATGCCCGGCCTCATGGCTCTTCGGGCTGAGTACGCCGACGAACAGCCACTGGCCGGTGCTCGCATTAGCGGTTCTCTCCATATGACGGTCCAGACCGCTGTCCTCATCGAGACGCTCGTCGCACTGGGCGCCGAGGTGCGGTGGGCGAGCTGCAACATCTTCTCCACCCAGGACCACGCTGCGGCCGCAATAGCGGCGAGCGGTGTACCCGTTTTCGCCTGGAAAGGTGAGACGCTCGAGGAATACTGGTGGGCCACCGAACAAGCCCTGGCGTGGCCCAACGATGACGGCCCCAACATGATCGTCGACGACGGCGGCGACGCCACCTTGCTGGTCCACCTGGGAGTGGAAGCCGAACGTTCAGGCCAGGTACCGGACCTCGGCCCGGACGACAGTGAGGAGCACGGCGTTATTACGGCCACGCTGCAACGGGCTCTACGCACGCGCCCGGGCATGTGGACGAAAATGGCCGCCGGTATAAAAGGCGTGAGCGAGGAAACAACGACCGGCGTCAACCGCCTCCGCCAGCGGGCGGAAGCGGGCGCGCTTCTCTTCCCGGCCATGAACGTGAACGACTCGGTTACCAAAAGCAAGTTCGACAACCTCTATGGGGTCCGCCACTCCCTGATCGACGGGATTTTCCGCGCTACCGACGTGATGGTGGCGGGCAAAGTGGCGGTGGTGTGCGGGTACGGCGACGTGGGGAAGGGTTGCGCCCAATCCCTGGCCGGCCAGGGCGCTCGGGTCCTCATCACCGAGGTCGACCCGATATGTGCCTTGCAAGCGGCCATGGAGGGTTATCAGGTGGTCGTGCTGGACGACGTTATCGGTAGCGCGGACATCGTCGTCACTGCGACCGGCAACAAGGACGTACTAATGGCCGAGCACATGGCCAAGATGAAGCACAATGCGATCGTCTGCAATATCGGCCATTTCAATAACGAAATTGACATTACGGGCCTGGCCCGTTACCCGGGCATTTCGCGTCACCCCATCAAGCCGCAAGTAGACGCCTGGGACTTCCCGGACGGCCATTCGGTGATCGTGCTGGCGGAGGGGAGGTTGGTCAACCTGGGGTGCGCCACCGGCCACCCGAGCTTCGTGATGTCGACCAGCTTCACCAATCAGGTGATCGCCCAGATAGAGCTGTTCAACCACCCGGACCGGTACCCGATCGGTGTCCACGTACTGCCCCGCCAGCTCGACGAGAAAGTGGCCCGGCTCCACCTTGGCAAACTGGGCGCTAAGCTGACTGACCTTACGGAAAGCCAGGCATCGTACATCGGCGTGCCCCTGGAAGGCCCGTACAAGCCCGAGGGTTACCGCTACTAAGGCTAACGTCGGACGCCCGCGTCGTTGCCGCCCGTAGTGCCGGGGTGGCAACGGGGCGGCTGGCGCCGTTCGGAAGCAGGTCCATGCGATAGGGTCGCTACGGGGTTATCCGCCTCGGAACTCCTCACCATTATGACGGAGGTGGCCCATGGCAAACTTAGAGGAGACTGGGGCCTCGCTGAGCGAGGCTGAGATAGCTGTGCACTGGCGGGAGGAGGAGTACCTCTACCCCTCCGCTGGCTTCATCGGGCAGGCCAACGCCACCGACCCGGACATGTACGAGCGCTTCGGCGAGGAACACTTCCCGGAGTGCTTCAGGGAGTACGCGGACCTACTCGACTGGGACCGGTACTGGCACACGACGCTCGACACCAGCAACCCGCCGTTTTGGAAGTGGTTCGTTGGCGGTCGGCTCAACGCCAGCTTCAATTGTGTGGACCGCCACCTGGCCACAAAATCGAACAAAGCGGCCTTGATATGGGTCCCTGAGGCCGAAGCGGAAGAGACCAAGACGGTAACTTACCGCGACCTCTACGGGCGGGTCAACGAGTTCGCGGCCCTGTTGCGGGAGTTCTGTGGGCTCGAGCCCGGTGACCGGGTGACCTTCCACATGCCGATGGTCCCCGAGCTACCCGTCTCGATGCTGGCGAGCGCCCGACTCGGCGTGGTCCACTCCGAGGTCTTCGCCGGCTTTTCCGGGACGGCCTGCGGCGGGCGCATCGCTGACTCGGGCAGCCGCGTGCTCGTCACCATCGACGGCTATTACCGAGACGGGAAGCTCCTCGAGCACAAGGCAAAGGCTGACGAGGCCGTCTTGGTCGCCAGAGAAAACGGCGTGGAGATTGAAAAGGTCCTCGTATGGAGAAGGTACCCGGGCCAGTACCTCTCGAAGAGCCCGATGGTGGAGGGGCGTGATTATTTCGTGGACGAGGTGATCGGCGACTTCTTACGCAAAATCGTTCCGCCGGTCTCGATGCCGGCAGAGGCGCCCCTTTTCCTCATGTACACGAGCGGCACCACCGGGAAGCCAAAAGGCGCCCAGCATTCCACGGGCGGTTACCTATCGTACGTGGCCGGGACGTCGAAGTATTACCTCGACATCCACCCCGAGGACACCTATTGGTGTTTCGCTGACATCGGCTGGATAACCGGGCATTCCTACATTGTCTACGGGCCATTGGCTCTGGGGACCACGAGCGTGATGTACGAGGGAGCTCCCGCCTACCCGGACGCGGCTCGCCCATGGAGGATCGCCGAACGCCTGGGCGTTAACATCTTCCACACGGCGCCCACCACTATCCGGATGCTCCGAAAACTCGGCCCGGACGAACCGGCCAAATACGATTACCACTTCAAATTAATGTGTACAGTGGGCGAACCTATCGAGCCGGAAGTCTGGCGTTGGTACTACGGTTCGGTCGGCAAGCGAGAGGCGGTCATCGTCGACACGTGGTGGATGACCGAGACCGGGGGTTTCCTTGGCAGCACGTTACCTGCGCTGAAGGCGATGAAACCCGGGAGCTGCGGCCCGGCGGCGCTCGGGATCTACCCCGTCATTTACGACGAGGAGGGAAAGCCGATCGAAGCGGGCAGTGGTAAAGCGGGCAACATCTGCATCCGCAACCCGTGGCCCGGCATAATGCAGACCGTCTGGGGTCAGCCGGACCGCTTTGTCCAGACTTATTACGCCAAGTACAACCACGTCGAGTCCAGCACGGACTGGCACGATTGGCCGTTCCTGTGCGGCGACGGGGCCGTGCAGGCAATCGACGGCTATTACCGGATCCTCGGCCGTATCGACGACGTCATCAACGTTGCCGGGCACCGACTGGGTACCAAGGAGCTGGAGTCCGCCGTGCTCACCGTGCCCGAGGTGGCCGAGGCGGCGGCGGTGCCGGTGATCGACGACGTCCGAGGCCGGGTGGTCGAAATGTACGTTTCCCTGCAGCCCGGCCTGGCTCCTAGCAAAGATCTCGAGGACAAAATGAAGCAGTCGATCGAGGTCCAGATCGGCAAGGTCGCCCGGCCGAAGAACGTCTGGATCGTGGCGGACATGCCGAAGACGCGCTCCGGCAAGATAATGCGACGGGTCATAGCCAGCATCTCCAATTTCGCCGACGTCGGAGACATCACCACTCTGGCCAACCCTGACGTGGTCGATGGCATCCGCAGACAGGTCTACAAAGAAAAAACAGAACGCGGCGAAGCCCCCCGGCAGCTCACACCCCAAGAACTCGAGGAGATCCAGTCGTACGGTCGCGCTGAGTAGCAAAGCCGGCGAGGGGCCAGGTGGGCTGGCCTGCATGGTAACTGACAGCGGGGCAACGTAAAGTTCGGGTCCATGTTCGAGGCGCGCGCGGCGGTGGTGCGGCCCCGCGACGTCCTGTCAACGGCCGGGGCGACCGCAGCGGCCGTCGACGTCGCTCCTGCACCGGCCCCAGCCGGGCGGCCGGGTGCCTTTTGGCGCTGGCTCCCGCTGGCCTTGGTGCTGACCGTGGTCGGGTGGGAGCTCTGGCCCTGCGGGCCACGACCCTTTCGGTCGTGTACCTGAACGACGGCTCTGTCCACGAGCAAATGACCCGCTTCGCGGCGCAATTGATCTCGGCCGGCAGATTGCCCTTCAGCGCCTGGCTCCCCTACATCGGCCTGGGCTCCGCCCAGTTCCTTCACTACCAGAGCCTCGGGTCGGTGTTGACTGGCCTGGCCGGCACCGTGGTAGGGGCCAATGCGGCCTTCCGCTGGTCGGTCTATCTCCTTGTGAGCTGCTGGCCGTTGGCCATTTACTCTTCGGCCCGCGTCTTCGGCCTCCCGCGGGCGCCAGCCGCGGCGGCCGCCCTCCTGTCTTCGTTCATCGTCAGCATTACGGGGGTCGGCTTCGAGCACGGGGCGTACCTCTGGATAGGAGGGGCCGAGCTCTGGACCCAGCTGCTCGGGTCATGGGTGCTCCCCTTCGCCTGGGCGACCACGTGGCGGGCCATGAAGGACGCCCGCTTCATCTGGGTGGCCGCCGCCCTCATCGGGCTCACCGTCGGGCTCCATTTCATGTGTGGTTACCTAGCTTTCCTGGGGGTCTTCGTGCTCGGCTTGGCCGCCGAGGGGCGAATGGGGCCCGCCTGGCCCGGGCCGGCGTACTCTTCGTTTCGTCCCTGGTGGCGGCGGCGTGGGTCATCTTGCCCCTCGTTTTGCAGAGCAAATGGTCCGCTATTAACCAGCCCTTGGCGGGTACTGGTTATGTGAAGGGTTATGGAGCCCGCCAAGAGCTCGAATGGTTGTTCACGGGCCAGCTTTTCGACGCCAAACGGGCGCTGCCGGTAATAACCATCGCCGTGTTGGCCGGGGCCGTCCTCGCCGTCGTGCGCTGGCGGCGGAACGCGCTTGGTCGGGGGCTACTGGCGTTGTTCGTGGCCAGCATGGTGCTCAGTTTCGGGTCCACGACCTGGGGGCCGCTAGCGTACCTGGTCCCCGCCCACGCCGACCTTTATTTCCGGCGCTTCGTGATGGGCAGCCAGTTGGCCGGCCTCTACCTGGCGGGTATGGGGGTCGTGTTGATTTGGCAAATTTTGCGCCGGGTAGTGGACACCCTCGTGAGCTGGAGGCCAATGCGGTTCCTGGCCGTCGGGTGTATCGCAGCCGGTGCCATTGCGTGGCTTTCGCCGGCGGTGGCCCAAATATCTCGTTATGACAACCGGGACGCGGCCGCCATAAAAGTCCAACGGGCCGGTGACAAAACGGAGGGCGCTATGATCGCCCCTCTCATCGCTTATATAAAACAGCACGGGGGTGGGCGCACCTACGCCGGCTTGTCGAGCAACTGGGGCCAGAGCTTTACCGTCGGCCTGGTCCCAGTGTACAAGTACCTCGAGAGCCAGGACTTAGACCAGGTCACTTACCTGGTGCCAACTCTGTCGTTGATGCTGGACCCCGAGACCGATTTCGACGAGGACAACCCAGTGGACTATACGTTGTTCGGGATCCGCTACGTCCTGTTGCCGGCGGGGGCGGGCTCTCCCGTCCCGGCCAAACAGGTCATGGTTGATGGGCCTTATGCGCTTTGGCAGATCAGTTCGAACGGGTACGTCTTCCCCCTCCAGGTCACGGGCAGCCTTTCGGCTGACCGGGCCGATATCGGCAGCCAGTCGTTCGACCTGTTGTACGAGCTCGGCGCCGGGGAGGACTGGACGGTCAAATACCCGGGGCTAGCCAACCCTCCCTCGTCCTCTCGGACGGGCGCCGTTACCGGAGCGGTGGCGCCCACCGGGACGGTCGGCCGCACCCAGGCCAACCTCCCCGATGGGTACCTGAGCACGGAGGTGACCATGCACAGGGCGGGCGCCCTGTTGCTATCAGTCTCGTACGACCCGGGCTGGAAGGCTTGGGTGGATGGCCAGGCTGTCCCCACCGAGATGCTGGCACCGGCGCTCGTCGGCATTCGGTTGGGGGCCGGTGTGCACCACGTCGTCTTCCGCTACATGGGGTTCCGCTGGTACCCGGAGCTGTGGGCTCTGGGGCTGGCCGGTTTGGCCGGCGCCTACTGGGCTGGCCGCCGCCAAGCCCGCCGGCCCCCACCGCCGGCCCCTGGCCAGTAGCTCGCGAACTACGGCGGAAAAAGATTGCGGCGGGATCTTCAGCCCGGGAACATAGACGAGGGCGGCTGCGTTGCAAAAGCTTAACGAAGGCTAAATCGCCTGAAGGGACCAGCCGGACAAGATAGAAGGAGACGGCGGGCGCAATAATTGGTTGTTGGGCGCAGAAATTGCATTCGCAGTCCCAAAGTGTACCCGTACTCTCCTTGTCTCTTGAGCGAAGCTCGTCCCGCTTCAGCCATTACAAGTTGAGGAGGATAAATCAGATGAGTTCACGTTATTTCACCAATGCTCTCATAGCTGTCCTGGCTGGCACTCTGGTAGTGTTCACCCAGTCGCTCAGCTCTAGTGCCGTTATGTGGACCGGTTTGGGGATCGCAATTGTTGTGTTGGTCGTCTCGTTGCTTGCGCAACTCGATACGGACCGGGGAATTGCCCAGCGTGCCCTGGATGGCGTTATGGGCATAACTTCCGTCGCCCTTATAGTATTTACCGCTGGAACATTTAGCGGTGGCGCCCTGGTTTGGCTAGTTTTTGCCTTCGCTCTCGGGTTCGTGGGTGTTGCCATTACCGGCCTGACGCTGCACGAAATCGAGAACTGGAGGGCCGCTCACAACCTGGGCCAGCTGCACTGGCTGGCTCCGGAAACGGAGCGTTCGACGGAGCGAGTGGCCGCCTGATCTCTTCGGCACTCTAAGCAAGTCTCGACAAGGGCTCCCTTTGGGGAGCCCTTGTTCGCGTCCGGCGCCCGCCACCCTCAGGCCCCGTACTGTTGAGGCGTGGGAGATGAGCGGCCCAAGCAGCCAGTCGTCACCTCTCGCAGACGAGCGCTGCTCGGGCCACCGTTGCAGGCCCGGGAGGTAGCCAAAGAGCAGATCAACCCGGTCGAGGGTCTGTCTGCGCTGTCACTAGACGCTCTAACGTCGGTAGCATACGGGCCCGAGGCGATCATTGTGGTGCTGGCGGCGGCCGGGGCCGGCGCCCTCGGCCTCGTATTGCCCATAACCCTCGCCATCGTTGGGCTCCTGGCCATCCTGGTCTTCTCTTACCGGCAGGTCATCGACGCTTACCCCGGTGGCGGCGGCGCCTACGCCGTCTCCCGGGCCAACCTCGGCCAAAAGGCGAGCCTTCTGGCGGCAGCCGCTCTGGTCGTCGACTACACCCTTACAGTGGCGGTCTCGATCGCGGCCGGCGTGGGCTCCCTGACGTCGTGCCCCAGCCCGGGCGCTCACTCCTACCGACGAGCAACCTCGAGGCGGTCGGCGTGCTGCTCGTACTGAAGGCGTTCTCGGCCGGTTGCTCAGCTCTCACGGGAGTGGAGGCGATTGCCAACGGCGTGCCCCTCTTCAAGCAGCCTCGAGTCAGGCTGGCCAAGCGCACCGAGGCGCCCCTCGGCAGCATCCTGGCCATAATGCTGGTAGGGCTGGCCGTCCTGGCTCGCCGGTGGCACGTCGGGCCCCGGTCGGGGCAAACAGTCCTAAGCCAGATAATGTCCTACGCCGTCGGCCGGCACTGGCTTTATTACGTCGTCTCACTCACTATTACCCTGGTCCTGGCGCTTGCCGCCAATACTTCATTCGGAAGCCTGCCCGTACTGGACAGCCTGCTAGCCCGGGACAACTTCCTCCCCCACATTTTCTCCCTGCGTGACGACCGCCAGGTGTTCGGCAGCGGGATCTGGGTACTGACCGTCATGTCGGGCGTATTGCTGATCGCGGTCAACGGTAATACGCAGAGGCTCATCCCCCTGTTTGCCATCGGGGTGTTCACCGGCTTTACGCTTTCGCAAAGCGGCCTCGTAGTCCATTGGCGCCGCGAACGCCCGCGCCATTGGCGCAAACGGGCCATGGTCAACGGCATCGGGGCGGTGGCAACGGCGGCCGCCACGGTTATCTTCTTGTTCACCTAGTTCACGTCCGGGGCGTGGGTGGTGGTCGTGGCTGTGCCCGCCTTCATGTTCCTCTTCATGCGAGTTCACGCCTATTACGGGCGGACGGCGAAATTCCTGGAACTGGGACAAATCCCGGCCCGCCCGGCGGCCAAACCGACCATCGTGGTCGTGCCCATAACCGGAGTTTCGCGCTTGGCCGCACAAGCTATTTCCGAAGCGCTCGGGATAAGCCGCCAGGTGGTAGCGGTCAGTGTTGTAATGGAGGACGCCGGGGCCTCGGACGAAGCCGGGGCCTCGGACGAAACCGGACCCACGGGCTCAGGCGAAGCCGGGGCGGGCGGAGCCGGGGCGGGCGACGGTACCGCGAGCGACGGCAGCGGGGGCGGGAGCAATGGGGGCGACGGCAGCTCGGGCGGGGGCACTTCGGGCGACGGTGCCGGCGCCGGGACGCCTCAGGCGGAGAAGGTCCGCAAACTGGAGGAAGACTGGATCCAGTGGGGCCCCGGAGTGCCCCTCCGGGTGCTGCGGACGGAGTACGCCTCGGTAGTACGGCCGATCGTGGCTTTCATCGACGACCTGCGCCAGCGCCAAGAGGAACAGATAATGGTCGTCGTCCCGGTGGTCGTCCCCGAACGAGTCCGCTACCTTTTCTTGCACAACCACATCGACCTGGTACTAGAGCGGGCGTTCCGGGGGCGGACCGACGTCGTCATTGGAAGGGTGCAGGTGCCGTTGGATGACGAGGCCGGTGGAGATGCTGGTCACCGCTAAGCACCAGCCACCAGAACTTTCGGCGCCAACTGGGTCATTGACTACAGTTTGGTCCCGTCGGAACTCTGACAAATGATATGTTCTACATTCCCAGGAGGCGATCACAATTGATAAGGCAAGCCAGGACCGAAGATGTTGAGGCAATCGCCGACGTTTGCGCCGAGGCCTTGATTAACGACACTGCCGATGCATCCAGCTTTCCAGAACTTCTCTCGGAAAGTCCTAGCAGCGAACCTAATCTGAGGCTCGTCGCCGAAGACGGTCATGGCGTCGTTGGTGTGTCATTGGCCGCGTTACGGAAGGACGGCGAAGCCCCAGCCGTCGGCTATATCGACCTGTTGGCCGTAGCTCCACGAGCTCAACGACTGGGAGTCGGACGAAGTCTCCTCACAGCGAGCGAAGAGGTCCTATCGCGAGCAGGGGCGGTGGAAGTTCGCCTCGGTGGGAACGCCCCATGCTATGTGTGGCCCGGTATTGACTTAGCCTACACCTCGGCTCTAAAGCTGGTTGAATCGGAGGGCTACCAGCAATGCCATGAAGCTTTCAATATGGTTGTGAATTTAACGCCTGCCACGGTCGACAGCACACGAGACGAGAAACGGCTCGAGGCGGCCGGCATCTCGGTACGGGCGCTCCAGTTTTCCGACCAACCGGCTTTCTCGTCCTGGGTCGCGGAGCACTGGAACCCCGAGTGGGCCTGGGAGGCCAGTAGGGCTCTCAGGAGGAAAGGGGCAGGATGTTATGTTGCTACCCGTGAAGCTCGTTTCGTTGCCTTTGCAGCGCGCGGATGCGCGCGGCCGGGCTGGTTCGGACCAATGGGGACTGTGCCGGCTGAACAGAGGGGCGGCATCGGCAGTGTCCTGTTGCGGCGCTGCCTCGCTGACGATCTGTCTTCAGGCATGACCAGCTCGACAATCGCGTGGGTAGGCCCGCTGAATTCTACAAACGCACTGTCGGAGCGACTGCCGATCGGGTGTTCAAGCAGTATCGAAAGGCCGTGTAGGACAACCAGCCCTAATGGCTGGAGGTTAGGTCAGCCGCCCAGGCCGCCCTCGCTGACATCGATGGCCATGCGGGCGGCACCTAGCAAAGGGGCGTCAGGGCCTGTCACTGCCTCCACGACGGCGAGCCCGGCCCGAAGGTACGGCTGGACGTAAAAATCGACCGCCTTCCGCGCCTCCGATAGCACGATCGGAGCGCGGGTTATGACAGTGCCGCCGAGGGCCACGGCATCCGGGCTCAGCACGTTGACGACGTTGGCTACTGCTCGTCCGATGAGCTGTCCGACGTGGGTCAGCACAGCGGTGGCCACCGGCTCGCCCGCTACCGAAGCCGCGACGAGCTCCTCCACTGGCTGTGGTGAACGGCTATAACCGAGCGCGCCCGCGAACTCCTGCAGGGCACTGCCACCAGCTTGGCTCTCGAGCCAGCCGACCGCACCGGCCCTCTCAGGCGCACGATCGCTGTCGCCGACAACCATCCAGCCCAGGCAGCCGCTCAGATTTTGCCGCCCGCGCAGAAGACGTCCGTGCACGAGAACACCGCCTCCGATCCCCGTGCCCACGACGACACAAACGCAGTCATCGATGCCTTTGAGCGCGCCGAGCCAGTGCTCGCCGATGGCCGCCAGGTGGCCATCCAGGTCCATGGCCACTGGAAGCGCCGTCTTTTGCCTAAGCATGCTGGCGAGCGGCACGTTCGTCCACCCGGGCAGGTTTGGGGCCCACAGCAGCCGCTCCCGGGGTTCGTCCAGCACTGAGGGGACAGCAACCCCGATGGCCCGAGGCCTATCGGGATAACCGTCGAACTCCGACACGATCGCCATAAGGCGATCGACCCAGGGTCCCGGGCTATCGTCGGTAGGCCACCGCCAGCGCTGGCCAATATCCCCGCGGGCGTTGACTGCGGCCACCGCCGTCTTGGTCCCTCCGATGTCCACGGCGAGCACGACGGGTAGGGGTTCGCCGCCGGGGCCGTTCTCCTCCCCCGTGTACGGTGGGGTAGCCACTACCGCGTACCCGCTACCAGGCTTAGTCGCACGTCGTTACGACCTTCTCCCGTTCTCCGGGTCACGAACCTAGCCGGGTCTCTTTCATCCGGCACTAGTAGCTCAGCGTGAGCGCCATCAGGCTCCGGGAAACTCAGCGGCGCTTCCTTTTCACCGGGCGAAGGGCGGGGTTGCTCACCTCGTCGAAGGCATAGTTCAAAAGGGCAAACGCCGCCCCGAGGAGAGCGATGCAAATCCCCGGCATGATGGCCCAAAGGGGAGACCCGGCCTGCAGGGCCTCGTCGTTTTGCGCCCAGTAAAGCATGGTGCCCCAGGACAGGGTATCGGGGTTCCCGAGCCCCACGAACTGCAGCCCGGCAGCAGCGACTATGGCGTAGACGGTGGTGGCGAGGAAGATGGCCACTATCAGCGACGTCATGGTCGGCAGTATCTCGGACACGATGATCCGCCAGCGGCGCTCGCCCCTGAGCCGCGCCGCCACCAGGAAATCGCGGTTGCGGAGCGACAGTGCCTGAACACGTAGCTGGCGTGCCCCGTAAGCCCATCCGGTGATCACAAGCACTGCAATCAGGATGGGATCGCCGCCGTTTTTGGCGTAGGCGGCGATGACCACGATCAAGGGAAAGGCGGGGATGACGAGGAAGATGTCGGTCACAAGCGAGAACGTGTTGTCGAAGAGGCCCCCTACGTACGCGGAAGTGACTCCAACCAGCACCGACAGGACCGTGGCCAGCCCGCCGGCGGCCACCGCGGTGAAGAGCGACTCCCTGGTCGAGTAGATGAGCTGGGCGAAGATGTCCTGGCCGTATTGTGTCGTCCCGAGCAAGTGGGCGCTCGAGGGCCCGACGGTGGGCGTGTAGATCTCGGCATTGGGATTGTCGTGCGCGACCACCCCCGGGAAAGCCGCTAAAAAAATGAAGATGAGCAGCAGGACGAAGCCCGCCGTCGCCTTGCGGTTGGAGCGGATAGCCCGCACCAGATTAGCCAGAGCACCGGCGCGAAGGCGCGCCCACAGGCCCCCCAGCATCGAGGGTCTGCCACCACCGAGGGCTGTCGTGGCCACCTTGCCTCCCTAAGAGGACCGCGTGCGCGGGTCGAGCACCATAGTCACAAAGTCCATTACCAGCACCGCGAATAGCACCGCCATCGTGATGAAGAAGAAGAGCGTCTGCATGAGCGCGTAGTCGTCATTCAGCACGGCTTGCAGCAGCATGTAACCCACCCCGGGGTAGCTAAAGACGTATTCGACCAGGATGGCGCCGGAGACGACGAAGCCGAGCGACATCGCAAAGCCGGTGAGGCTGGGGAGCACGGCGTTCCGCCCCGCGTACGCGAACACGATACGGGACGAAGAGAGGCCCTTCGCCCGCGCCATGCGCACATAGTCCTCCGACAGCACGGAGATCATGTTGTTGCGCATAATGAGCACCCACCCGCCGATGGACGCAATGAGGATCACGAGCGCCGGCAGGACGGCATGGCTCAGCACGTCACCAATGAAGCGCCACGAGAAGCTGATTGTGTCGGTGGTCGAGTACCCGAAGGCGTCCGGGAACCAATGAAGGTCGAGCCCGAACACCAGGAGCGTGATCAGGGCCAGGAAGAAGTACGGGAACGCCGAGACGATGACGAACATGGGAGGCAGGAAGCTATCGAACAACCCCCCTCGCCTCCAGGCGCTCAGCATGCCGACGAGCGTACCGAAGGCGAATGCGAGGACCGTGGTCACTCCCACGAGCCCGATCGTCCAGGGCAGTGCGTTCGCAACTACTTGCCCCACCGGGAGCGGGAAGAAGGTAAGGGACACGCCAAAGTGGCCGGTAAAGACATTGCCGATGTACCCGAAGTACTGCCGGAGGGCGCTCTCCTTCGTGTTGACGCCGAAGGCGATCTCGATCGCCTTCAACGCCGAGCCGTTCAGGTGACCCTTGTACCGCGTCATCATAACTTCGGCCGGGTTCCCCGGCATGAGGCGTGGGAGCACGAAGTTGATTGTCAGGCAGGCCCAGAGCGTAACCAGGAAGAACCCAATGCGGCGCAGGAAGTAGCCCACTAGCCTCCTCCTGCGCCGTAAGGGTTCGTCATTTCGTCACTTGCCCTGCCCGTGACAATCACACCAAGAACCTCGATCTGCTCAACAAATCAAAGTTCCATCTTTTCCGACAGCTACCCCTTGGGCACCAGGTGCAGCAGCAGCACCTCGTTGTCGGGGACGAGATACGGAGCCGGCAAAGCGTAAGGGTTTTTCTGGGTTACCCAGCCCGAGAAGCCGGCCGTGTTGTACTGGTACCACGCCACGTCCTCGGTCATTGGCAGCACCGGCACGTCCGACAGCATCACCTGCTGCAGCTGGTTGACAATTTGGTGCTGCAGTGCAGTGTTCGTCGTGGCCGCGTACTCGCTGAAAAGCTTATCGGTCGCTGGGTTCGAGTAGCGCTCGAAGTTCGACGTCGCGTTCTGACCTATAGCCGCGCTGTTGGCGGTGTCGAGCAACTGGCGCAGCTCGTAATAGGGCGCCGGCCCCCCGTCTCCGAGCCGTAGGCGAGCTGGTACTTGCCTGGGAAGAGCTGCGCATCGTAGGCAGTGGTCGTCAGGTCATCAGGTGTGACCTTGATCCCGATGGCGGTAAGTTCCTGTGAGATTACCTGGACGGCAGCGACCCAGTCGGGGTACGCCCCAATGTTGATAATGCTAAACGAGAGCTGCTTCCCGTCCTTCTCGAAGATTCCGTTAGACCCGCGCTTGTAGCCGGCCTTCTCCAGGATCGAGATCGCCTTGGCGGGGTCGTAACTGTACCCGTACTTGGCGGCCTGCGAGCTGTCCAGCCACGAGTTAAACGTGGGCGTGACGATGTCCGTCTGGTTCGACGCCGGCTCGTAGCCGTACTCGCCGATGGTTGAGACGCGAGCACGGTCGATTGCGAAGGCCATCGCCTTGCGCACATCTACGTTGAGGAGCGGATTGGTGTTGTTGACAAAAATATCGACGTTGCTGTAGGGGGGAACCAGTAACGATTGCTCTTATTCCTCGAAAGGTAGAACGACTTGATATTCGGGATGAACTGGCCTCCCCACCCGCCATCGGTGGCGAGCATACCGTTTTCTGTCGAGGCGCTCAGGATCGCCGGGTACTGAACTGTCTTCACCTTCGGCAACCCCGGCTGCCAGTAGCTCGGGTTGGCAGTGTAGGTGACATTATCAGAGGTGC
Source organism: uncultured Acidimicrobiaceae bacterium (assembly GCA_963807395.1). Lineage (GTDB taxonomy): Bacteria > Actinomycetota > Acidimicrobiia > Acidimicrobiales > Palsa-688 > Fen-671. Next base: position 122,527 of record CAWEBW010000016.1, on the reverse strand, counting down.
ACCTACTCATTGTGTAAGGCCCCGTACCGACCGGGTTGGCGTCCGCGTAAGTCACGGGGTTTTTCACCGAGGCCCAAATGTGCTCGGGGAGGATGAACGTCTGATCGGCGACGTAGTAGAAGTAAGGTACCGCCGCCGTCTTGAACGTGAGGACAACATTGTCACCCTGCTGGGAGGCGCCACTAAGCACGCTCCAGATCGAGTTCAGGTCGAGGGCTGGGTACTTTTTGAGGAGGTCGAAGGTGAACAGTACGTCCGCAGCCGTCATCGGCGTGCCATCGCTCCACTTGACGCCCTTGCGGATCGTGAACGTGAGGGTCTTGTTGCCGTTGCTCCACGCCCACGAGGTGGCGAGCCACGGCGTCGTCTTAGCGTTTTCGAGGGTGTTCATGTAGACGAGCGGCTCATAAATGAAGCCGGCGCTACCGAACTGCCATGTCAGGTCGAACGGGTTGAACACGCAACCCCAGAGCGTCCCAAACCCGTTAATTATCGTTCAGAGTTCCCGAAGCAGCGTCATGAACTCGTGCAGACGACGCCGTCTTCGGCGCCGCCATAGCTGCCGGGCTAGTTGAAGCAAGCAGCGCGGCGGCACCGATCGTCGCTGCAGCCGCCCTTAATCCAATTCTCTTCATAGAGAACTCTCTTTCTCAGTATTAAATCCTCGCTAATTAATACTCGTCAGTGGCCAGCCGTTGGTTAAGGTGTGCCCACAGCCGACCTGCCGCAGCGGGTACCTTGCTAAGCCCCTTGGCGGGCAACGAAAGAGGTAGGTAGTGCCACCCCGCCGACGACCGAGCCGGAAAGGGCCAAGTCTCAGCGCGAAGGCGTAAAATTGAATGACGTTACGCTTTTGTTGAGTGGTCATTTAGCCTATACCCAGGCGTTATCGAGGTTTCTTGTAACAACCGCTGAGGCCTCTGCCCGAAGCTATCCCCATCTACTGCGTTCGTGAATAAGCGCAAGGCACTGCCCGACATGACCCAGCCCCCGGAATTATGTCTATCGAGGCCACCTGAATTGTGTCGATCGGATTGCCTCCCTAGTCATTCCTCCCATCACACCCAGGCGGCTCATCATAACAACATACTTCGGCAGGGTCCAGGCAGCGCGTGCTCCGTCAGGGCCCGGCACGGTTCTGTCTAGCACCGGTAGCAACGACGCCACTCTGGGCGTCTAAGCAAGGTGATCAATTCCCGGCTATGGCCCGGGCCTCTGCCTCGTGCAGCAAGCGCCGGTGCGCCGCGAACACGCGCTCGTTGTCGGCCAGGGACGCCCCTGGCACAGTAGGCGAGACGAAGGTAGGAAGTGCCTTTCCCTGCTTGGCCAACGTCTCTGCCGTCCTCGTCACGATCTCATGGCTGACCACGCACGCCACGACCGTGGAAGTGCCGCCCACCGGAGGGCCCCACCCCTCAATCTCGACCACCGCGTCGGGGACCGGGACGCCGGTGTCCACCACCAGCTCGCAAACCTCGGGAAGGTGCTTGCCTGAGGAGTGCTCGGCCGGCCGTTCGAGGTTGGCAAGGGAGGTGACCGCCACCGTCGTGAGACCACGCTCGTTGGCGTACAGCGCGGCGTCGATGCCGGCCGCGTTGCGGCCCCCGTGAGAGTAGACGACGAGCACGTCCCCCTTGTTCAAGGGTTCGTGGGAAAGGAACCTCTCGACATAGTTTTCAGCCCGCTCGAGCCACTAGTAGTTCCTTCACCCCGCCGGGCCCTAAGACGTTGTGCCACATAAGCCGGGGGTCGGTGAGAGGGTGAAGGCCAATAAAGCTGCCGTAGCGGGGGAAGGCATCCAACGTGGGTATGACCGAGTGGCCCGAGCCAAAAAGGTGGACGAGCCCCCCTGCACTCAGGGTGTCGGCGCACCGACGGGCCACCTCATCCAGGACGGCGCCCTGGGTCTCTTGGAGGTGCTGGAGGAGGCTGATCAACTGCGCGGTGTAGGGTGCGTTTTTTGTCACCACTTTCCTTTCATGTTCTACGGCTAAGCGGGCTCAAATCACGGGTCTTCTGGGCACGCGCGTGCCCGCTACATCTGTGCCCACGTTCCGGGCACCGATCCCCCCGTGAGCCCTTGGCCCGCAGTCTCGAAAGTTGAGCAAACCCTTCGCCCTGCCGCCGTGCCGGCTATTCGCTGGCGGGCCTCTCGCTACCCCGTGGCTCCGGGCACGGGCGCGAACTCAAGGGAGTATGTCTTTATGATGACCTTGCGGCGGGTATCCTAGCCGACGTGGTCGCACCGCTCTACCACGTGGTGGCTTCTGACTTGAGGGAGAAGATCATGGAGGGCGTATGGCCTCCTGAGTCCCGGCTCCCTAACGAAGCTGAACTGTGCCGCCGCTACGGAGTCAGCCGGATCACAATCAGGCATGCGGTCTCGATCTTGGTCAACGAAGGGCTCGTGACCCGCAATCAGGGCTTGGGCAGCTTCGTACGAAGTGCGACGATAACGGCGGGGCTCCGGGGGCTCTCTTCTTTTACTGAGGAAATGTCTGCGCTCGGGGTGAAGAGCGGAGGCCGTGTCCTGAGCAAGAAGGTCGTAGCCGCGGCCAGGGACAGGAGCTCGGCGCTCGCCGTCCCCGAGGGCACTCCTCTGCTCGAGTTGCGCAGGCTGCGCACAGGCGACGAGGTCCCAATCGGGATCCAGACTGCCTACCTACCTCTGGACCGCTTCCCGGGCCTGGATGAACACGACCTAGAAAATGTCTCCCTCTACGGTCTTTTGCAGGCCGACTACGGGGTGCTGCTAGTAGAAGCAATGGAAACCATCCGAATAGGCAAGACCAGGCCGCTGGACAGCCGCCTGCTCGGCGTTGCGCCCTCGAGCCCGGTTTTCGTCGTCGAGCGGCGCACCCTTGATCGCCGGGGCCCCTTCGAATATGTCGTCTCGGTCATGAGGTCGGACCGGTACCAAGTCCGGCTGAGGTTGACAAGCGTGAACACAACGCAAGGCCGTTGAAGCGACGACAGTTTTGGCGCCCCCGGGGCCTGGGCGGGTTGTAGGTGTGCCCGTGCCGGCGCAAATGGGGTGGCTGAAATTTGCAACCAACGAACCAGGTCCCCCATTGTCTGTCGAGCACAGCGCAACCGTTTGGCGAACAAAGTAGAGGGCTTCTAAAGGGAGGTTGTGCACCTTCGACGGATCCACCAGGTCGCCATGCCAATCTGACGTTGCCAATCTGACGGAGGCGGTGATGTAACCCTCGCCGCTTAGACTTGGCCGGTCCGGGAGGTGTGGCATGAGTGGAGGTCTGTTGTTAGTGGGGGCGCACGTGGGTGACATGGACTTCACCGCTGGCCACCTCGCCCGTCTCCGCGTCAAAGCGGGTGACGAGGTGCTATTGCTACACCTCACGGCGGGTGAGGCGGGTCATCCAGGCATGGACAGGGCCGCCTACAAAGCTCAGAAGCTTGGAGAGGCGGCAGCGGCAGCTGACGCCCTCGGGGCCGAGCACCGTGTGATGAGGTACCCCGACGGAGACCTGGTCGCGAGCCAGGAAGTGGCAAAAGCGGTGGCTGCGGTCATCGAGCAGGCACGACCCGAGGTCCTCGTGACTCACTGGCGGGGCTCTTTCCATCGTGATCACGCCAACTGCTACTTCGCCGTCGAACGGGCACTCAGTATGGTGACCTCGCCGCACCCCGAGGTCTTTTACGCTGAGAATTGGGAGGACGCCGACGGGTTCCGGGCGGACAGCGTCATTGACATTGGTGACGTGTACCAGGAATGGATCAACGCCGCCAGATGCCACGAGCTGTTCCGAGGGGGGATTGTAAGGTTCGATTACCAGGGCTACTACGAAGCGCTCACCGCGACACGGGGGCGGATGTCGGGAGTAGAGCGGGCTGCTGCATTTATGCGGCCCCCGTCAGTTTTATCTTCTCCTGTGGCCGGATTGGGCAGTCCAAGGCCCCACGCGATTGGCGGCAACATTGGCTGAAATGTCGGTGACCGGCGCCTAGGCGTGGCGCGGCCTTGTACCACGTCGGATTTCCGCCTTTTGGTCGTGCTCCCGTCTCCGAGCGGCCTCGTCGCAGAAAGTGGTGACAAGCTGATGAGATAGAGGGGTTAGTAGGCTTGTGTATGCGTTGTCCACCTAGTTGACGGCAACCAAACAACTCAGATGTCACCAGAACTCATAGACACCGGTCTTAAGCAGGCTAAATGACAAACGTTTACAGGCGCCGGACGGTTACGCTCCCTCTCTCGAGGTGGGACCGCTGACGCCGGCTCGCCCGGCCTCCGCCACTACAGGCCCGCCGATAACGGGACAGGCCGGGTCAGGGTCAGCGCGCCCGGGCGCCGGTATGGAAAGCTCGCAACCAGTGGACAAGACGCTCATCTTGGGTGTGAGGGACCTTTCTGTCGAGTACCTCGGAGCCTCGGCGATCGCCAAAGCGGTGGACAACGTGAGTTTCGAACTTTCCGAGCGCGAGTTCCTCGCCGTCGTGGGCGAGTCCGGCTGTGGCAAGTCCACCCTGCTGTTTGCCCTGGCCCACCTTTTGAGCGCGCCCGCCGAGGTCACCGGAGGGACAGTGGCCTTCAAAGGGCAAAACATGGTGGCCATGACGGACAAGCAGTTGCGGGCGGTCCGCTGGCGGGGGATGTCGGTAGTCATGCAGTCGGCCATGAACGCCCTCAACCCGGTTATCTCCATTGAGGCGCAGTTCTCCGACGCCATGAAGGCGCACGGCGAAAAAAACCCGAAGTACATAAGGGCACGGTCGGAGGAAGTACTCTCCCTGGTAGGCATCGACGTCGTCCACCTCGGTAGCTACCCGCACCAGCTCTCCGGCGGGATGCGCCAGCGGGCCATGATCGCCATGGCGCTGCTCTTTTCGCCCGAGCTGATCTTGATGGACGAGCCCACGTCGGCCCTGGATGTAGTCGCTCAACGCTCGCTGATGGTGCAGGTCAAACAGCTCCAAAACGAACTCGGTTTCGCCATCATCTTCGTCACTCACGACATGTCCCTGGTCTCCCACTTTTCGGACCGGGTGGCCGTCATGTACGCCGGCCAGGTAGTCGAGGCCCGGCCCACCCGGCCGCTGTTCGACGACCCCTTGCACCCTTACACTCAGGGCCTGCTGGAGGCTTTTCCCTCGGTGTACGGCCCGAGGGCTCCTTTGCAAGGCATCCCGGGCAGCCCCCCCGACTTAGCCAGCCTCCCGGCGGGCTGCAATTTCAACCCTCGTTGCCCGAAGGCCTTCGCGCGCTGTTCAACGACAGAACCAGACCTCTATCAGGTCGACGGCGCCCTGGTGCGTTGCTTGTTATATGAAGAGGGCAAGTCAGAGTACGACCAGGCAGACAGTGCCTGAGACCAACGCACCACAGGTGGAGCGTCCTAGCGCGCCATTACTGCAGGCGAGGGCCCTCAGTCGTCATTTCCGGGTCGGGGGGTTGCACGGCCGTACCCTGCATGCGGTGGACGACCTCGACGTGGCTATTGCCGAGCGCGAGATCGTGGCTCTGGTCGGTGAGTCAGGGTCGGGCAAGTCGACCGTGGCCCGGCTGCTAGCCATGGTGTACCGGCCTACGGCTGGCGAGGTGCTTTTCCGGGGCCGGCCGGTCTCATCCCTGCGTCGGCGCCGCGACCTGTTGGCCTACCGTGGGCAGGTCCCGATGGTCTTCCAGGACCCGTTCAGCTCGCTCAACCCGGCCCACACCATCGGCTACACCGTGGACAGAGGGCTCAAGCTGCACCGCCCCGAACTCGACCGCCATCAGCGCCAAGCCGAGGCCGAACGGGTCCTCCATGTCGTGGGGCTTGTCCCGCCGGCCACCATACTGACCAAGTACCCCTACGAGCTCTCGGGAGGACAGCGCCAGCGAGTGGGGTTCGCTCAGGCCTTGTCCTATCGGCCGAAGCTGGTCCTGGCCGACGAGCCCGTGTCTATGCTCGACGTCTCCATACGAATCGGCCTGCTTAACCTTATGGCCGGCCTGCGCGAAGAAGAAGGCGTCTCGATCCTGTACATCACCCATGACATCGCCTCTGCCCGTTACGTCTCCGACAGAGTCCTGGTCATGTACGCCGGCCACCTGGTTGAGCACGGCCCGACCGACGAGGTACTGCACAACCCTATCCACCCCTACACCCGGTTGCTGCTCTCGGCTGTCCCCGACCCACGAGCCGACATTTCGGTTACCTCGGCTGATGTTGGCGAACCCCCTAGAGTCATCGACCCCGGAGAGGGGTGCCGCTTTCGCTGGCGTTGCCCGCTCGCCATTGATGTCTGCGCCCGGGTAACGCCCCTGCTGCGCCCGGCTGCCCCGCTGCACGAGGCGGCATGCCATGTCAACGCCCCTGACCCCACCGCTCCTGCTCCTACTGCGGTCGCCGGGTAGTTCCAACCGAACCCATTGCCCAGGAGCCCGGCGTGGACCTGCCAGCCATGGATCTGCCAAATTTGGATCTGCCAAATACTGATCTGATTGTCTTCGGGTCTTTGTACCTGGAGGTCGTGTTCGGGGAGTTCGACCATCTTCCGGGCCCGGGCGAGGAAATCTTCACCGATGCCTTTGCTTTTTCCTGCGGGGGGGCGTTGACGCCAGCCGTGGCGGCCCGCCGGGCCGGCGCTACCGCGGGCATCGCCACGTTGCTCGGTGACGACCTGGGGTCGAAATTGGCCATCGAACACTGTCGCCGGGAGGGCGTGGACTTGTCCGTCGCGCAAACGGTGGAAGGACCGGTGGCCGGCATAAGCGCCGTGCTGAACTTCAGCGGCGACCGGGCTTTCATCAGTCATATCCCACCCATCCCGGCCAGAGTGCCCACAAAGCCCGAGCGCTGGCTGGAGGCGCTGCGGCAAGTACGGCCGTCATGGTGCCACCTGCACCCCGAGCCGGCCGTAGTGGGAGTGCTGGAGGCGGCGCGGGCGCAGGGCACGCGGGTAGCACTTGACGTCAACCTGGAGGAGGTCGACGCGTTCCCCGAGGTGGTCGTCCGTTGCGCCCGTCTGGCCGACGTTTTTTTGCCCAACGCAGAAGAGTTGTTGCGCCTGACGGGCACCCGCGATGTCGAAGACGCAATCGACTTGGCCGCAGGTTGGTGCCCTTGGCTGGTAGTGAAACGGGGGGCCAAAGGTGCCATCGCCGTTGACCGGCGGACGGCGACAGAGGTGACTGAAGGGCTCGAAGACGTCGTGGTGAGAGATCGCACCGGTGCCGGCGACGCCTTTGCCGGTGCCATGATCGGCCGGGTCGCCCGCGGGTCGACCTTGCTCGAAGCGGTCGCCGCCGGCAACGCCGCCGGGTCGGAGGCCGTGGCCAGGCTGGGCGCCGCCGGTACCCTTTCGGTGGGCGGGCTGGTGATGGACGAAAAGGAGGGCGAACAGTGAAACTGGCGATTTTGGGTGGTGGCGGCGTGCGGATGCCGGCTTTTGTGCGAGCGGTGTTGTCCAGCGGGGCCAACGTCTTCGACGAGATCAGCCTGTTCGAGCCCGACCCCGTCCGGCGCCAGACCACCGGGCGCCTGGCGGTCGAGCTGGCAGGTTACCTCGGCTACCCGGGCATGGTGAGCATGACGCCCGACGCTGAAGAATCCTTTTCCGGGGCTAGCTTTGTTTTCTCGGCCATCAGGGTGGGGGGCGACCAGGGCCGGGTCATTGACGAACAGGTGGCGCTGTCACGAGGCCTGGTCGGCCAGGAAACCACTGGCCCGGGCGGTGCCGCGATGGCGTTGCGGACCGTCCCGGTCGTGCTTTCTTATTGCCAAGTGCTGGCCCGCACGTCACCAGGGGTAGTGCTGGTCAACTTCACCAACCCGGCGGGCATTATCACTCAGGCCATCTCGTTGCACGGGGGCGTGAGAGCGGTCGGGGTCTGTGACACCCCCAACGGCACCCTCGAGCGTCTCGGCGACTTCCTCGGTGCCCACCGGGACACGGTTTCCTTCGCCTACTCCGGGCTCAACCACCTGGGTTGGGTCTCGTCGTTCAAGGTTGACGACGAAGAGCGGATAGACGAGCTCCTTGGTCGTTACGAAGAACTGCAGCGCTTCGACCATCGCTTCGCCGCTTTCGACGCCAGCATGGTCCGCCAGATAGGTGCGGTACCCACCGAGTACGTCTTCTATTACTACGACCCGCGCCGGTATGTGGAGGACGTGGCCCACGCCGGCACGAGCCGAGGCCAGGACGTGTTACGCCTGAACGAGGAGCTCCTCGGCGGCATCGCCAGGGCGTTCGAAAAGGGCGACGTCGAGGATGCCTGGTCTACGTACTCGCTGCTGCTCGGCGTCCGGCGCGACACCTATATGCGGACCGACACGGAAGGGGACAACCACCAGCAGCAGGCCCGTGCCCAGCGCGCCGCCGAAGGCCCCGCCCCTCTCGCCGGGACCGAAATTGGTGGTTACGAAGGGGTGGCACTCAAGGTGATCGCCGGCCTGTCCTCCCAGAAGCCCTCGAACGTGATCGTCAACACCCGGAACGGGTCGGCCTTGTCGTACCTGCAGCCAGACGACGTCGTCGAGGTGCCCACCTACGTCCACGGCGGCGGCCTCGAGCCGCTCGCCGTCGGCGAGCTCCCTCGTTCTGCCCGTAGCCTCGTCGGCCAGGTCAAAGAGTACGAGCGGACGCTGGTCGAGGCGGCCGTGGCCGGGGACGCCGGGTTGGCCGCGGTGGCCTTGTCCCTCAACCCCCTGGTCCCCGGCATCAGCGCCGCCCGGGATCTGCTCGATGAGTACCGCCGGCTACACGGTCGTCACCTGGCCTACCTTAAGTAAGCCAGTCGAGAAGTAAGCCAGTCCGGCCCTAGACGGGCCCACCGGACCGGGCCGCGGTCGGCCGTCTATTTATTCGCAGAGCAAGAGCGCCGGTACTGGCCATCATGGATAGGTGCTCGAGGCCAAGCAACTGAGCGTGGAGGTCGGAGGGCGCGTCGTCGTGTCCGATGCGTCCTTCGTGCTGCGCGCCGGCGACAAGGTTGGCCTCGTGGGCCGTAACGGCGCCGGCAAGACCAGTTTGCTCAAGGTACTGAGCGGCGAGCTCCCGGCCGCCGCCGGCACCTCGCAGGTAACCGGGCGGCTCGGGCTCCTGACTCAGGACCCACGCCGCGTGGCCGTCGAAGTGGGCTCCACCGGGCTCTCCCACGTCCTGTCCGGCCGCCAGTTGGACGAAGCCGCTGAGCGCCTGGAGAAGCTCAGATTGGCCATGGAGGAGGACCCTTCCGAGCGAGCTATCCATCGTTATTCCCGCGCCGAGGAGCGCTTCGCCGCCGCAGGGGGCTACGCCGGCGAGGCCGAAGTGCGCCAATTGGTGGCCGGTCTCGGTCTCGGGACCGACCGTCTGGACTTACCCGTAGGTGTGCTTTCCGGCGGTGAGCGGCGTCGCCTCGAACTGGCCCGGATCCTGTTTGCCGGGAGCGACGTGCTACTGCTCGACGAGCCGACGAACCACCTCGACAGCGACGCCCAGAACTGGCTGGCAGGCTTTCTTCGGTCGTACCGGGGGGCGTTGCTCATCGTCAGTCACGACATAGAACTGCTCGACCAGTCGATCACCCGGATCATGCACCTCGATGAGGGGACGCTGGTCGAGTACAAGGGCACGTACTCCCAGTACCGGGAGGCGCGGGCCAAGGACGAGGCTCAACGAGCTCGGGTCGCCCTGCGCCGGGACGCCGAGATCAAGCGGCTCTCCACGCTGGCTGATTCGATGCGCCACCAGACCGCCAAGCGCGCCCGCGCCGCCAAGGTCTTCGACAAGCGGGTGGCCCGGCTGAGGGACGAAGGACAGAGCACCCCGGCGAGCCGGCGAGAACGCCGGTACAAGGTCACGTTCCCGGCCCCGCCCCACACCGGCCGGGTGGTGCGTGGAGGCCGAGGGGCTGGCCAAGTCGTACGGTGGCCCACCAGTATTCGAAAATGTCACGTTCGCGGTGGAGCGCGGCCAGCGGTTGCTGGTTATGGGCCTGAACGGGGCCGGGAAGACCAGCTTGCTCCGGATCCTGGCTGGGCTGTCCGACCCGACCAAGGGCAGTTGGCGCAGCGGCGTCGGCGTAAGCATGGGTTACTACGCCCAGGAGCACGAGGGCATCGAGGCCGGTCGTTCCGTCCTGGCCAACTTACGAGACCACTCGGACGCTCCCGAGACCGAACTGCGCAACCTGCTCGGCATGTTCGGCCTGGTCGGTGAGAAGGCCCTCCAGGACGCCTCAACGCTGTCTGGCGGAGAAAAGACGAAGCTGGCCCTGGCCCAGTTGGTGGCCGGGCACCACAACTGCCTGCTCCTGGACGAACCCACCAACAACCTCGACCCTCCGTCGCGGGAGGGGATCGGGCGCGCCCTGTCGGCCTGGCCCGGCGCCATGATCGTGGTCAGCCACGACGCTGGTTTTGTTTCCGAGCTTGCTCCCGACCGTGTGCTGCTCATGCCCGATGGCACCGAGGACAGCTGGAGCGACGATCTCCTGGACCTGGTCACGATGGCTTGATGGCCGCCCCAGGCGATAGCGAGCTCACTCTGGGTGCCACGTCTGGCCGGGGTTCTTGTAATGGCACGGCCCTGTAGTCCAAACTCTTTGTCATGCTGTTGTCCCTTGGCGCTGACATCGTGAGCTTCGACGAGTTCGAGGCCAATCGCCCCGACGGGCGGATCGTTGCCACCTCGGGTGGGTACGACCCGGTCCATCCCGGCCATATCAGTTCGATCCAAGCGTCCCGGGAGTACGGCGACGTCGTCGTTGTGGTAGTGAACGGGGACGGTTTCCTGACGGCCAAAAAAGGCCGCCCCTTCCAGGACCTCCAGACGCGGTGCCTTATCGTCTCGGCCATAAGGGGGGTGGACTATGTGGTCCCCTTCGAGATCGAGGGAGACCGGACCGTGAGCGAGGCGTTGCGCCGCCTGCGACCGCACGTGTTCACCAAAGGGGGCGACCGCGTCGATGCAGAAAGCATCCCCGAGTGGAGCGTCTGCAGTGAACTAGGCATCGAGGTCGTTACCGGGGTGGGCGAGGACAAGCGCTGGTCGTCGAGTTGGTTCTTGCAGGCCTGGGCCAGCATCGGCACGGAGGTGGGCGCGGCGCCGCCCGCGGGTACCGTCTGAACCGTCAGGCCCGCCCCATGTGGCGACGTCACGCGCTCCGGTGATTTCGCCTCCGCACCTGGCTAGCTGGCTAGCTGGCAAGCTGGGCAGCGATGGCTGTGGAGCTACCGGAGCTGCTCGTCCCCAACGCGCCTGCATGGCGGCGTTGGTTGGAAGACAATCATGGCGGTTCGCCCGGCGCCTGGGTCGTGTTGGCCAAAAAAGGCACGATGCAGCCGACGAGCCTCACCTACGACCAGGCCCTGGAAGAGGCGGCCTGCTACGGCTGGATAGACGGCCAGCTGGGCCGGCGGGACGAGGCCACCTACCGCCAGCGCTTCACCCCGAGACGGCCTCGGAGCGCATGGTCGGCCAACAACGTAGCCTTGGCCGGCCGGCTAATGGCCGACGGCCGTATGCGCCCGGCCGGGCTCATCGCCGTCGAGCGGGCCAAGGCGGACGGGCGCTGGGAGGCTGCTTACGCGGGGTCAGCCAGCATTGAAGTCCCAGCTGACCTCGCCGAAGCATTGGCCGCCGACCCCGGTGCGCAAGCCGCCTACGAACGCCTCAACCGTTCGAACCGTTACGCGGTGCTGTACCGGATCTCGACCGCTACGAGCCCCAAAACTCGGGCTCGGCGCGTGGGTCGCTTCGTATCCATGCTGTCGCGAGGCGAGGCCATCCACCCGCAGAAGGGGTTCTCAGTAAGCGGTGAAAGTAGTAAGGACGGCGAAAGCGGAGAGGCCAAGGTCTAACTGGCCCTGGCACTTAGGGACGCGGGCGCAACTTATTACATGTCATGACTCGGCGTTGTTGACCGCCAAGGTCAGGACTGGGGCGAATTACCGTCGTTATCACTATGTTTTTCGCCCCAGAACGTATTTTCAGACCCAGACTGCCGGCGCCCTCGACAGAGTAATCACATGACCGCTCGCCCCACCGCGACCTGCGGCCACGCCACCTGGAAAGGCGCCTAGCTGCCCGGGAGGGTGATGGCGTTGACGGGGATCGTGGGCAGTGGCGCCGTGCCGAAATCCGAGAAGGTCATGTAGCCCGATCCCCCGCCGGTCCCACCTTGTACATGCAGCATGTAAGCGGGGGCTCCGTCGACGACATAAAGCCGGCCGCCTTGGCCGTCCGTGAGGATGATCGCCTTGTGGCCAGCCCAACTGGCCGTCGCAGGGAGCTTGGCCAGGTGGCCTTGACCGGACGTCAGCTGCCCAATGAAGCTCTTCGAATTCGTGAGCTGGGCGAAGTCCGAGAAGTCGGCGTTCGAGGCGGGGGCCTCGATCCACCGGTTAGCTACCAGCTCTGCAGTCGACGCGCTGCTGGTCAGTTTCAGCCAGCTCTTTTCGTCCGCCTTCACGTACACGTGGTGGGCGGCGACGACGATCTCCATCGTCACCCCGGGCAACCCCACACTGCCTCCTCCACCGTCGGGCGAGATGCTCAAGTTGAGCGAAGTCAACTGCCCGCCTTCGTTTATGGAGCCGATGACGTGAAAATTCTTTGCTCCCAGCATCGCTTTTTCCGAATCGGCGAGGATTCTGGGCCGCCGGCTTGCTCTGTTCAGTGGCACTGGCCACCCCGGTAAGTGCGGCCACCGGCCCAGCCAGTAGGGCGACCAAACCAAGCGCCAAGTTGGATGTCCGCATCGTCACACGCCGAGGTTACCACCGGGGCCGCGGCCGATCACCGGTCCGGCCCGTACCAGAGGCTGGCCCGCTCCGGCCGCCCGCCCGGTCAGAGGGGCGAGGCCGGCTCGTCCGGGCCTCTAGGCCGCGGCCCCGGGCGGGCAGGCTTGGCGGGCACGCTTGGCGGGCACGCTTGGTGTGCCCGTCACCCAACCCCACACAGGGCACCGACGCTCAGTTACCCGAGGGTGCGCTGCCCGTCGCCAGCTTGGAGCTCATCTTGATGGCTTTCACCGCCCCCGTCGCGCCCGACTGCAGGCTCAGACCGAGCGTCACCAGAATGACGCCGAGCACGAAGAAGGTGTGCGTCCCGAGCAACAGCAAGCCCGCCCGCCCGATCAGATAAGGGGGAGTACAGACGATGGCCCCGATGGCGCCTGCCACCGCGGAGGCCGTGAGCTTGTCGTGTCGCGAGGAGACCATCTTGATCCCCACCAGCCGCGATGGCACCGTCACGTAAGTGAGCATCATGGCCGCGACAACAACGCTCAACGAGAAGGCGAACCACCACAAACCCCAACGGGGCACGACCATCACCGAAACTCCGAGGGCGAGCCCCACGACAAAACCGAAGCTGAGCACCACGGCCAAATGACGGCGAGCCAAGGAGAAGGCGGGCCCGATGGCCGGTTTACCCGGCCTCGAAATGGCGAAGGCGAAAACCGCGTTCAGGTAGAAGCTCGCTACACTCAAAAGCGCGATCGCGAGCACGGCAATGAGTGCGGTGGGGCCGTACCAGAGCCTGAACTCCTTTCTCGTAATGACGTGGAGCTTGAGGTCGAGCATGGCGGCCCAAATCCACATAGCGGGAAGGACCTGTATAAGCGACAGCCGCCAGTCGGCGAAAAGCAGCTTTACGCCCTGGAACAGCATTAGCAGGGCGCCGATAGCGAAGGCGAGGGGGGCGAAGATCCGCTTGGACTGGCTGAGCTGGACGACGGCCGCCTCCACTCGAGAGTCATCGCCTTCGTTGATGGCGTCGACCAGCCCGCGCACCTGCGTTACGAGCCTGGCCCGACGCGTCCGCCCAGGCATCACCTCTCGGGAGCGTTCCTCAGCTGTACTACCGGTCGTCACTTTGCTCATACATCACATTGCGGGGCTCGTCAGCGCTGCTCCCCCGGGGCCTGCCAATATCGTACGACTGCTGGAGAGGCGCGCAATACTACTCAGTCAGGAGAGAGCGGTGTGGGCAGTGCGATACTGGTCGGGATGAGTAAACGAACGCAGACCGAAGAGGAGAAGTGGAGCAAGCCACGCGGCCTCAGGCTCCGGGACGGAGAATCCGTGGTGATGGTTGTCCGGCCATCGCGAGCGCTGTCGTTGGGCAAGTACCTCTACACTCTTGGCCTCTACGGTATTTGGCGGAAGCGTCACGTGTACGTTCTTACTGATACGCGCCTCATGATCGGTAAGGGGGTTGTCAACCGGACCGAGACCTCGATCCCGATGAACCGGGTGGACGAGGCCTCGTTCGTGCGCCGGGGCCCGGTGCATATTGCCAAATTGTCCTTGTGGCCCACGGTCGGAGGCGGACGGAACTCGTGGGGCCGCTTTTGGCCAAGGACGCCCGGCGCCTTGCCGGCGAGATCCAGGCCCGGATCTGACTATTGCTATCGAGACCGGCTCGCGCCGGCTCTAGAGGGGAGTTGAAAATGACTGCTGTTCGGCAGGCCAAACGGGGGAACGGAGTGGCCCCGGCGAGCACCGATAACAACAAGGTGGCCCACCCGACCGTGGCGGAACGCCAGCAGCGGGGCCGGGAAGCCAGGGCTCGAGTCCCACGCTCCAGCCACGCTCGCTTCGAACCGTGGCCCGGGCGGCCCGACCCCGTCGACCTGCTCGAGCAGCAAGCCGAATCGCGCGTCCCCGAGCTTGTACCTGTGCGTCACGGCCGGATGGCGGTGTCACCGTTTACCTTCTTCAGAGGGGCGGCCCTGGTGATGGCGTCAGACCTGTCGTCGACCGAGAACACCGGGCTAAGAGCCCAATGTTGCGGGGACGCCCACCTGTCGAACTTCGGCGCCTTCGCGTCGCCCGAGCGCAGCCTTGTCTTCGATGTGAACGACTTCGACGAAACGCTACCTGGCCCTGGGAATGGGACGTCAAGCGGCTGGCGGCCAGCTTCGCGGTTGCGGGGCGTGACCGCAATTTCTCACTGAAGGAGCGGCGCCGCGCCCTGCTAACGGTGGGGCGGGCATACCGGGAATCGATGGCGGAGTTCGCCGTCAGCCGCCATCTCGACGTCTGGTACCGGCACTTGAACTTGGAGGAGCTACTGGCCCGCTTCGGCCCGCAGTTCGCCCTGCAAGCTCGCCGGCGGGCGGAAAAGACAATTGCCAAAGCCCGGATGGCGGACAGCATGAAGGCCCTCGACCAGTTGACGACCCTCGTCGACGGCGAGCGCAGGATCATTTCCGACCCCCCCGTCCTCGTGCCCGCGCGGAGCTGTACCCGGAGCTCCAGGCCCACGAGATCACCGAAGCCATGCGCGGGCTGATCCGCGGCTATCAGCGCACGCTGCAAACGGACCGCCGTCACATCATCGACCAGTTCCGGTTCGTCGAGATTGCTCGCAAGGTCGTGGGCGTCGGAAGTGTCGGCACCAGGGCCTGGGTCGTACTCCTGTTGGGGCGCGATGACGCCGACCCGCTAATCCTGCAGGCGAAAGAAGCGCAGGAGTCTGTGCTGGCGCCGTTCGTCGGGAAGAGCAAGTACTCCAACCAGGGTCAGCGGGTGGTGGCGGGTCAACACCTCATGCAAGCGCACAGCGACATCTTCCTCGGCTGGGAACGGGTTACCGGCTTCGACGGCAAGCTACGCGACTTCTACGTGCGGCAGCTCCGGGACTGGAAGGCGTCGGCCAACATAGACCAGATGACGCCAGAGGGGATGGAAGCCTACGCGCAGATGTGTGCCTGGACACTCTCACGAGCCCACGCCCGGTCCGGGGACCGGGTCGCGATTGCCGCCTACCTCGGGAACTCGACCGTCTTCGACGAGACCATCGGGGATTTCGCCGAGGCGTACGCGGACCAGAACGAGCGTGACTTCGCCCACTTCAAAGAGGCGATCACTTCCGGCCGCATCAAGGCCGTAACGGGGGTTTGACGCCGCCGCTTTGACGGCGCCCACCCCCATTGCCGAGCACTGATTTGGAGCTTTGCAAATCTAACTTGCGCGAATTGAGCTAGTGATCTCCGAGATGTGGCTCACTCCTAGGTGTTTTATTAACTGGCCAGGACCTTTGCTTTCTCCGTCTGGAACTCGGCCTCACTGATCACGCCCTTGTCCCGCAGGTCGCCCAGCTTGGCTAGCTGGTCGGCGGCGCTGGGCGGGGCCGAGGCCGCCGTCTCCTGGACGTACTGAGCGAAGGCTTGTTGTTGAGCCTGGGCGGCCTGGATCTGGCGCTCGTGCATACTGCCGCCCCGCGCAATCAGGTAGATCAAGACCCCGAGCCACGGCAAGATGATGATGCCAATCGTCCATAGAGCTTTCCCCCACCCTGACAAATCGCGGCTGCGGAAGATGTCGGCAAACACAACGATCAGCAACCAGATCCAGATGATGAACAAAAAGATCCAGAGCATAGTCAAGAAGGCGTCAAGCAGTGGATAAGAGGAGGCGATCATTTGTCAACCTTTCCTAGGCGATGGCCGAGAGATCGACGACTCGGCGCTCTATGTCCCATGTTCTATCTAACATGCCTTACAATATGCGCAGCTGAACGACGCGCTCGAGCATACCCCAAGCGGGTGAAAACGTCGAGGCTTTGCCATTAGTGGGCCAGGCGTCCGTCAGCAAGGGCCTCGCAATACCACCACGGACCGAGGGCCGACCGTGACTTTGTCCCCGGCTAACAGTGGCCCCGATGCCGATGGCTGGTCCGGTTCGAACGTGTCGATCTCCCCGTACCACGTCTGCCCGGGCCGGCTGGGCGGGATGACGAAATCGAGCGGCTCCCACCAAGCGTTGGCGAGGAAGAGGAAGTCGTCGTCAACGAGGAGAGTGCCGTCTTGGGCGCGGTCGGGGTCGTCGGCGCCGTCGAGGTAAAGGGAGAGGCTACGGGCGTTGGGGTCGGCCCAGTTTTCTCCCGTCATGGCGGTCCCCGCGGGCGTGTACCAGCGCAGCTCTGCCGCCTCTGCCCCGGCCAAAAACCTGCGCCTGCGGAACACGGGGTGAGACCTCCGAAAGGCTATGACCTTTTTCGTGAAGGAACGCAGGTCGGCGTCTACGTCGGACCAGTCGAACCATGAAATCGCGTTGTCCTGGCAATAGGCGTTGTTGTTCCCCTGCTGGGTGCGACCGAGCTCGTCGCCGCCAAGAAGAAGGGGGACACCAAAAGATAGCAAGAGCGTCGTAAGCATGGCCCGCCGCTGCCGCGCCCGCAGGGTGAGGACGTCGGGGTCGTCGGTGGGGCCTTCGGCACCGCAGTTCCACGAGCGGTTGTCATTCGTACCATCCCGGTTCCCTTCTCCGTTGGCCTCGTTGTGCTTGCTGTCGTAGGAAACAAGATCGGCAAGGGTGAACCCGTCGTGGACGGTGATCAAGTTGACCGAAGCTGTCGGCCGCCGGCCCCGGCTGGCGAAGAGGTCCGACGAACCAGCAAAACGGGAGGCGAATTGCCCGACCAGGCCGGGTTGACTGCGCCAGAAATTGCGCATCAGGTCCCGGTACTTGCCGTTCCACTCTCGCCACCCGGGCGGGAAACGCCCGACTCGTAGCTGTCCGTCTGGCCAACATCCCACGGCTCAGCCACCAGTTTCGCTTGAGATACCAACGGGTCCTGCGAAACGATGTCGAAAAAGGCTGCCACCTGGTCAAAACCGCCGTCCTGGCGGGCCAGGCTGGCGGCCAGGTCGAACCGGAAGCCATCCACTCGCATCTCGGTCAGCCAGTAGCGTAACGAGTCCATTATGAGCCTGAGCGAGAGGGGGTCGCCGGCGTTGACAGTGTTGCCTGTCCCGGTGTCGTCGACGTAAAAACGGCGGTCCGCGGTCAAACGATAGTACGCCGGGTTGTCCAGCCCTCGAAAGCACAATGTCGGCCCCAGATGGTTGCCCTCCGCAGTGTGGTTGAAGACGACGTCGAGCACCACTTCGAGGCCGGCGCCGTGGAGGGCGTCGACCATCGCCTTGAACTCGGCGACCTGGCCTCCGACCCGTTTGGCCCGAGCCGCGGCCGAATAGGCCTCGTGGGGGGCGAAATAGCCGATCGTGTTATAGCCCCAATAATTTGTGAGCCCCCGGTCCAGCAAGAACTGCTCGGGCACGTTTTCGTGGACCGGCAGTAGCTCGACCGTAGTGATCCCGAGGTCGACCAGGTGGCCGATGACGGCCTCGTGCGCCAGCCCGGCGTATGTGCCACGAAGATCGGGCGGGACCTCGGGGTTGGTCATGGTGAACCCTTTGACATGCACCTCGTAGAAGACCGTTTCGGCGTACCGGTAGTTCGGCCGCGGCCGGTCGCTCCAGGTGAACGTGCTGTCGACGACCAGGCTCCGCGGCACGTAAGGAGCTGAGTCGAGCGCGCTCGGCTTATCGACGTCGTCGACGTCGTAGCCGAACACTTCCGGCCCGTACCGGACCTCCCCGGTGATAGCCATCGCGTAAGGGTCGGTCAGCAGCTTCGCCGGGTTACAACGGGCTCCGTTGGCCGGGTCGTAGGGGCCGGCGGCGCGATAGCCGTAGGCCTGGCCCGGCCCCACCCCCGGCACGAAGCCGTGCCACACACCGGCGTCCTCTTCCTGCAGCGGGATCCGGGTTTCGGCCCCGGCGCTGTCGAAAAGACAGAGCAAGATGCCGTCGGCAATCCCGGACGCCACCGCGAAGTTGGTGCCGCCGTCCCTCGGGGTCGCGCCGAGCGGGAACCGGCTCCCGGGCAGTGTGGTCGTCGTCCGTTCAGCAACCATGGTCATTTCTTCCACCCTCCAAACGACTGCGACGGCTGTGTACTTCGGCCCCTCCGGGGCTGAAGCTACTGCGGGCTACGACGCCTCGCATCACACCGATTGGGTGGTCCTCCCCTGTCGTTCGACCATTACGATGGGCCGGTGACCCGTTTCCAGGGCCCACGGCATCTTGAGGAGGCAGCAACGTGACATCGCCCGAGGCGAACGAGAAAGTCGAGTTCGAATCTGGTCCGCTGATCGTCGGGTCCGTACTGGTGGGCGTAGGCGGCCTGCTGGCGTTCATTGGCCTTGTCATTGGCGGGTTGCACGCCGTAGGCCAGGTCATCCGCTGGTTCGCCAGCCTCGAGCACCCTCCGACCGACGTGGCGAAGAGCAAGTGGTCACAGTTCTTGGCGGCCGGCGCCGCCGGCGCCAACGCCTGGAAGGACTCGTCCGCGTCGGTACCCGCCCACGACTGACGCCCAGCCCGTCGCTGCTGAGGCACAAGGTCGTCCGGCCCGCACGATAACCCGCTGCTCTGGTGAGCCAGATGGCACCCCGAAACAGGAAAGGAACACCCGTGTCCTACACGCCCGTGCCTGATACGCCCATTGCTAGTGCTCTCGTGGCCATGACCGCCGCCGCCCTCGAACAGTGCGACCTGGCCGACCGAGACATCATGGTGGCCCGCATCGCAGCGCTGGCTGCGGTGGGTGCGCCTCCTCTTTCTTACGCTCTGAACACTGGCGCCGCCGCCTCCAGCGGCATCAGTCTCGAGGATGCCCAGGGCATCTTGGTAGCCATCGCGCCAGTCATCGGGACGGCCCGCACCGTCGCCGCTACCTCCGCGATCGCCGAGGGGCTCGGGCTCGCCATCGCCCTGGCTGAGTCGGCCGAGGAGGAGGGCGATAATTGAGCCCGGCCGACCTAAGCCCCAACGCTTCAGTAGAGCTGGCGGTCGTAGAGGGCTCGGGAAGCTGAAGCAGGAGGGCATCCTCACAGACGAGGAGTTCGCCGCTCAGAAAGCAAAAATATTAGGGATGTAAAACGGGGACCAGGCCACCCACTAATTAATTAGCGCCAGCGCCGGGCGTGGTCGGGCGGTCAAGATGGCGGGTGCACCGGAACCCGATGTGGCTGCTTGTAGAATCCACTGCTTGTCCCTGCCGGGCGGCTGGCCGGTAGCGGAGGCAATAGTTCGGAGCGCACAGGTGCGAGCCACCCTTGGTGACTCGCCTGGGAATGTGAGCACCGGGACCACTCTTTTCGTAGCTGAGCTCCGTTGATATCACCCGGGGGTTTTGTGGCGCGCAACAGGCGTGCTGCGGTCCGCCGTTATGAGTGGGAGTGAAGAAATCGGAGGTCCATTCCCAGACGTTGCCCGCCATGTCAAAGAGGCCGTACCCATTAGGGGGGAAGCTTTTTACCGGCGAGGTGCGCTCATACCCGTCCAGAAGCAGGTTCTGCCAGGGGAACTCCCCCTGCCAGGTATTGGCCATCATGCGGCCTTTCGGGGCAAAGTCGTCCCCCCAGCAAAAGATCTTGCCTTCCAGACCACCGCGCGCCGCGCACTCCCACTCCGCTTCTGTCGGCAGTTCCTTGCCGGCCCAGATGGCATACGCCTGGGCGTCCGAGAAAGCGACATGGGTAACCGGGTGCCGGTCGCGCCCGTTCAGGGTCGACCCCGGTCCTTCCGGGTGGCGCCAGTCCGCTCCGGGCACCCAGGTCCACCAGTTCTGGATGTTGGAGAGGTCTACCGGGCCGTTCGAGCCGGTGAAGACCAGCGATCCAGGCACCAGGAGCTCGGGGATGGCGTCGGGGTAGTCGGCCGGGTTGGGTGGCCGTTCGGCCCAGGTGACGTGGCCTGTCGCCTTCACAAAGCGACGGAACTCGGCCACGGTCACCGGGTGCTCATCGACCCAGAAGCCGTCAACGCCGACGCGGTGGACAGGTCGCTCTTCGGGGTAGAAGTCTTCCGAACCCATCAGGAACTCACCGGCGGGGACCCACAGCATGTCCTTGGGGGGCTTTTCGTCTTCGCCCTCCTTCGGAACGGCCGCGTTCTTAACCCCCGAAATTGGGTCGGACTGCTCTGCCGGTGAAGGGCGCTGCACAAAAGGGAGAGTAACGCAAAGCGAGTACGGGCTAGCCCGTCGTCCCGTCGGCCCCTCCAAGCGCCGCGAGGGCTTCCCGCAGCCGCCCCTGTGCAGCCTCCAGTACGGGCCGGACAGAGCCGGCGTCCAGGCCGCTCCAAACGACCAGGCAAGCAACCTTCACGTCCCAGTCGGCCGCTACCAGCGCCTCGGTCGCGGGCTCGGCACCGCACCGGTTACTCCTTGCACGATCCGCACCGCCCGGTCCCGCAGCTTGTCGTTCGTGGGCCGGACATCGACCATGAGGTTGCCGTACGTCTTCCCCAACAACACCATGGCCGAAGTAGAGATCGTGTTCAGGGTGATCTTCTGGGCGGTGCCTGCGTTCAAGCGGCTCGAGCCGGCGATCACCTCGCCGCCCACGATGACCTCGATCGGACAGTAAGTGGCGGCGCTCAGAGGGCTGCCGGCGTTGCAGGAAAGCCCGATGGTGGCCGCCCCGACCGACCGGGCGTGGCCGATGGCGCCGAGGACAAACGGGGTGCGGCCGCTGGCGGAAACGCCGACGACGACGTCGCTCTTTCCCAGGCCCAGGCCGGCCATTGCGGCGGCGCCCGCACTGTCGTCGTCCTCGGCCCCTTCCACGGAGTGGCGCAAAGCCTCGTCGCCGCCGGCTATCACCGCTTCAGCCCTCCCCGGGGGCACGCTGAAGGTGGGCCGAGCTCGGCCGCGTCGAGGACGGCCAAGCGGCCCGCGGTGCCGGCGCCGACGTATATGAGCCGGCCGCCGGCCGCCAGGTGATCGCAGACGAGCTCTACGGCGGCAGCAATGGCGGGCGCCGCGGCGGCGACGGCATCAGTCGCCCGTCGTGAATCACTGGCCATCAGCGAGACCAGCTGAAACGCGCCCAGGAGGTCCAGGGTGGCCAGTTCGGGCCGAACTGCCTCCGTCACGAGGTGGCCGAGACTGACGCCCTCCGGAGCGCCAGATCCGGGTGAGCCAGATCCGGGTGAGCCGAATCCGGGTGAGCCGCATCCGGGTGAGCCGCATCCGGGTGAGCCGGAGCTGGATGAGCCGGTGACCCGGTTAGCCGTCATTGGAGCGTCTCGGCCAGGAGCCTGTGGACGCGCGTCCTGACCGCCGCCTGGTCCGCTAGTCGCCGACGGGGGTGGACGCTGTTCGTGAGCAGCACCACGGCCGTGCCTATTTCAGGTGCTATCAACAAGGAGGTACCGGTGAAACCGGTATGCCATATGGTGCCGCCCGGCCAAATGCCCCACTCGAGCGGGTCGAGCCGCCAACCAATCCCCCGGGTGTCGTCGCCGTTCCCCGCTTGACGGCTGCTCATGAGGGCGACCGACTCGGCCGACAAAACGCCGCCCGGTGCCAGTACCCGCTGCACGAACCGGACGAGGTCCTCGAGGGGGGCGAACAGCCCGGCGTGGCCGGAGACGCCACCGAGCGCGTACGCATTGCCGTCGTGGACCTCGCCCCAGATGAGCCCGCGGCCCGACCTCTGATCCCCGTCCAGCTCGGTGGCCGCAAATGTCCGCAAGTTACCGTCGTTTTTCGGCCTGAACCGAGCTTGTGCCAGCCCAAGGGGCCCGCCACCATGGAGGAAAAGGCCTCGTCCAGCGCCATCCCGAAACAAGTTTCGAGCACCCAACCGAGCAACATGTAGCCGAGGTCTGAGTACCGGACCGGGCTGCCGGGCGTGGCCGACCTGGCTTCCTCGTAAACGGCAGCCTCGATGGGGCCCCGGCCCTGCAGCGTGGCGTAGAACGGCCTGTGGTCGACCAGGCCGGCGGTATGGGTCAACAGGTGCCACAGGGTCGCCTGCTCGTGCGG
Source organism: uncultured Acidimicrobiaceae bacterium (assembly GCA_963807395.1). GTDB lineage: Bacteria > Actinomycetota > Acidimicrobiia > Acidimicrobiales > Palsa-688 > Fen-671. Next base: position 99,965 of record CAWEBW010000016.1, on the reverse strand, counting down.
TCCTCTGCCCGCCGGGTATTGGGGCAACCAGCGCTTAACGGGATCGTCGAAGCTCAGCTGGCCCCGCTCGCGGGCGATGAGTGCGAGGGTTACGGTGCACACGACCTTCGTCAGCGAAGCGAGGTCGTAGGACGTCTCGCGGGTAGTGGCGACTAGCTCGCCGATCATGCAGGCGTAGCCGCCGAACGTCTCGAGCGCCACGCCGTCATAATCGACTACGGCCAGGGACACGCTCGGTGGGAACCCGTCGGACAGGAGCGTCGAGAGGTATCCGCGGAGTTCCTCGACGGCGGGGGCACCCGCCAGCAGGCTGCCGGGGCGGACTTCAAACGAGAGTTCCGGCCGCAGCTGGGTGGTCATATTGCGCTATCCAGCGGCCTGCCCGCCGGCGTACGGCGCATGCGGATTTCCTGCGCCCCGTACTGCGGCTCGACGCGCCTCGCCCCGTCCGGGGCGAAGTCAAACGATTTGTAGAGGTGGCGAGCGGCCTGGTTCTGCTCAAAAACCCAGAGGGTCACGGTGTCGAGCCCGCGTTCCGACAACAGTTGCAGGTCGTGGTCGAGGAGAGCTTTGGCAATTCCACGTCCCTTTGCATGAGGAGCAACGTACAGCGAGTAGATGTGGCCCCGGCGGCTATCGGAAGGGTCTTCGCCATGGCGTGAGAAGGCCAGGACCTCGCCGTCTGCGGATTCGACGGCCCATGTGGTGGGCCCGTTGGACGACGTCAGCGTCCCCAGCCAGTCGGCGATGTCCTCCTCGTCCAGCGCGTCGAGGACAGCATGGTCGATGATGCCGGGATAGCCGTCCCGCCACGCAGACACGAAGACCCTGGCCAGCCCGGGCGCATCGGCCACTGTGGCCAACCTGAGCCTCGTTTCGGTGGGCAGGGCCGGCCCGGCCGCGACCGGCGGAGGTTGCAGGCGGGTCCGGAAGCGGAACTTGTCGGCTCGGTAGTACGACCGTACGAACTCGACTGGCCTCCCGATGGCGTCGAAGGTCTGGCGGCAGAGAACGAGCACGGGCGCGCCGCTCGGGATGCCGAGGAACGAGGCTTCACGCCCCGGCGATAGGGCCGCTTCGATGGTCTCTTCGGCCCACGCCAGCTCGACGCCATAGCGGGCCCGCAATAGCTCGTAAAGCGATTGCGATTCGCCGAGCACAGCCGCTACCCCGTCGAAGCGCTTGGCCCCCAGGTGGAGCACCTCGACAGCGAGCGGCTCGTCGTCAGCCAGACGGACGCGCTCGATCTGGAGGATTTCCTCGCCATCGGTCAGCGCCAACATCCCTGCTACCTCAGCCGTGGCGGGGACGCGAGTGACCCCGATCAGTCGTGAGCCCGGTTCCATGCCACGCGCCCGGAAGGACGCAGTGTGGCTCGACAGCTCCAATAGATGGTCCATTTTCGGCCTGGCCACAAACGTGCCCCGGCCTTGGTGGCGGTAGATGCGCTGCTCGACCTCCAGATGGTCGAGCGCCTGGCGGACCGTACCCCGCGAAACACCGAACCGCTCGCATAGCTCGCGCTCCGTCGGCATGCCGGACCCGGCGGGTAGGTCGCGGATCAGCGTCGCCAGTGCGTCGTGAAGCAGCCGGTACTTCGGCTGGCCGGCCCCGTCGGCCCGAGGCCCCCCTACCGGAGCCTGGCCTCGTGCGCTTCTCATTCTGCCGCCGCCTCCTGCTCGATCCGGGCGATTGGATCGTACCAATCAAATAAGGTCTAAGTGATGGCGGTCAGCAACGTGGTCCGGCCCCGCTCTAGCCGTCGAAGTGGCCTGGACCAATGCCAAGTGGTACCGGTTCGGGATGCGGTCGAAGTGCGCCGGCCGCGACCCTGAACGGCGACCCGTGGTATAAGGTCTGCGCAGGTCGCCCCGAGGATCGGCGCGACGCGCACGGGAGGTGTGTTTGTTGGTCCGCAGTAAAGACGCCGTCAGTGAAGAACAGCCTCGGAAAAAGCCTGTCCGCATCGGGGCGGCGCTGGCGGCCACCGCCGGCCTGATCGTGGCCTTCGGCGTGCCCGCTTCGGCGTCGGCGGCGGCCGTGCGTACCCACGACGGCCACCGGGTGGCGGCGTCGTCCAGTGCCACCTTTGTCGTCGGCGACACGTCGAGCGTGCAGAAATTAGACCCTGATATCGTTACGAACTTTCTCGACTTCCAGGCCCTGGGGCTGATCTACGACCAGCTCGTCCAGTACAACACCAAGCTGCAGCTCGTCCCTGACTTGGCCACAAGCTGGGCCTATGGCGACGGCAACAAGCTCCTTACGTTCCAGCTCCGCAAAGGCGTGACGTTCGACGATGGCTCGACCTTTACGTCCGCCAACGTGGTCGCCTCACTGGACCGGGCGCTCAACCCGAAGACGGGTGACGCTTCGGCGTCGTTCTTGGCCAACGTCAAAAAGATCGTGGCCACCGGGCCCTACAGCGTGGAGTTCCAGCTGAGCCAGCCGGACACGTCGATCCTCGACGGCTTGACCTCAGTGAACCTTTCGATGCTGTCGACGAAGGCCATTGCCGCTGACACCGTGACCAAGGCCCCCGATGGGACGGGCCCGTTCGAGTTCTCGAGCTGGAGCCCGAACAACAGCTTCGTCATCAAGGCCAACCCCAACTACTGGGGCGGCAAAGTTGCCCTGGGCGCGATAAAGATCGAGACGATCCCGTCCGAACAGTCCATCGCCTCCGCCGTCGAAGCCAACACCGTCCAGCTCGGGCTCTTGACCCAGCCCCAGGTCGCCACCCACCTGCCCTCTTCGCTCAAAGTCCAGTCCGTGCTCGACCTCACCTACCGCGCCCTCATGCTCCAGGACAAAACCGGGCCGCTGGCCAACGTTGACAACCGATTGGCGATCGCGTGCGCCGTGAACCGCAAACAAGTCCTCGAGGACGCTGTCTTCGGGGCGGGCCAGGTAGTGGGGCCTGTTCCTCTCGGCCAGTACGCCTCCAACCCGGTGTCAGCCGTCTGCCCGAGCCCCAATTTGGCCATGGCGAAGAGCTACCTGCAAAAAGCGGGCGATGCAAAGGGCTTCTCTTTCACCGCCGTCACTTCGACCGATCTCGACCCCACCAGCGCGGCTCAGGCCACCGTCGTGCAGTCAGATCTGGCCAAGGTCGGCATCACGATGAACATCCAGAACCTGGCCGAAGACGCCTATATCCAGGACTGGTTGAAAGGCAAGTTCCAGGCCGCCTTTGCCTGGAACGGCGCCGACCCCAACCCGTACACCATGTACGGCCGCTACTTCGGTACGGGCGCCAACCTGGGGGTACCGGCCGGTTACAGTTCAACGGTATTGCAGAAGTTGCTGGCCGAGGGGGACACGGCTACGGGCGCGGCAGCCCAAAAGAACCTATGGGGCCAGCTCTCGGACCAGTTGACGGCCAACGCCGTTTGGATTTGGTTGTTCACGGGGCTCGACTATGCGGTGGAGGCGCCGTCGGTGCACGGGTTCACGCTGGCCCCGACCAACTCGACCTCGCTCGACGCGTTGCGCTCGACCACGTTTTCTTAGGGATCCGCAGGGAGCCGCCCAGCTATGGGAAGGGGAGCAGCCGCCAGCTGCGAGATGGGCTACAGAATCCAGCCCGTCTCGCAGCTGCGGCCCGGTCCCGCTCGCAATACGTCGGGGGTGGGCGGGTAGCCCGAGAGGGTGACCGTTCTTTCTCGCGGGCAACTCGTTCGCCGGCCCTGTTAACTCGCCCGTGCCTTACCCTCGTTTATCCTGAAGGTCGTCCGAGGCAGTCGTGCTGGTAAGTATCGCCCGGCGGGTGGTCAGCATGCTCGTGACCCTGCTCGGCGTCTCGATCATCATTTTCGTTATCCTCCGGTGGCTCCCGGGCAACGCCGTAACTGCCTCGCTCGGCGTTAGCGCCGGCCTTCTCAGCCACGCCCAACTGGTCGCCCTCGACCACTATTACGGCGTCGGCGAGCCGTTTTTCCGCCAGTACGGGTCGTGGCTCGGGTCGTTGTTCACGGGGAACCTGGGGATCTCATTATCGTCTCGCACCTCGGTCGCCTCGCTCATCGCCACCGCCTTCCCGGTTACTTTCGAACTGGCTGTCGCCTCGCTCATCATCGGCGAGCTGATAGGGGTGCTTTTCGGGGTGTTCGGCTCTCTCCGGCCGGGCCGAGTGGTAGACGATGTAGGCCAGGGCGTCGCCGTGATCGGCCTCGGCATACCGAGCTTCGTTATCGGTACGGGCCTCGTCACCTTCCTGGCTTCCGTATTTCACTATTTCCCCTCTTCGGAGGGTTGGGTCAATTTCACCCAGGACCCGTGGCTCAACCTGCAGCAGATCTTCTTCCCGGCGCTGACGCTCGGCATAGGCATCGGGGCCGCCATAATGCGCACGACACGAGCCGCCATGCTGGAGGTGACCGGGCTCAATTACGCCCGTACAGCCAGGGGGAAAGGCCTCTCCAAGAGAGTTGTCACCTGGAAGCACCTGTTCCTGGGGGCGCTCGTGCCGATAGTGACGATGTCGGGTATCCAGTTTGGTTACTTGCTCGGCGGCACCGTAGTGGTAGAGGAGATCTTCGTCCTCCCTGGTCTCGGCCGCCTCCTCGTCACCTCGATCAACAACCGTGACTTCCCTGTAGTGCAGAGCGTCACGTTGATCTTCGCCGCCGGCTTCATCGTCGTGAACATGCTCACCGATGTGATCTATACCTTGATCGACCCTCGGACACGTTCCTCGTGACCCTGATCGTCTCCCACCCAACCGACACCAGCTCGAGCCCCACCAACCGGCACCGTCGCTCTGTTCTGGCCGCTCTGTGGCGCAACCCGAGCGGGCGGGTCGGTTGCGTGCTCGTTGGCCTGGTCATTATCGGTGCCATCCTGGGCGCGTTCAGCGCCACCCCCTACAACCCGCAGTTCCAATATCCGCTCGCCCCGCTGAAGCCTCCTTCGTTCAGCCACCTCGCCGGTACAGACCAGTTCGGCCGGGACGAGTTCTCGCTCGTCCTGCAGGGCCTTTACGTCTCGGTCAAGATCGCCTGCCTGGCCGTGTTGATCGCAGGTGTCATCGGGACGGTGGCCGGGGTGGTGGCCGGCTACGTGGGCCGCTGGCCCTCGGTCGTCATCATGCGAGCGACCGACATGCTCTTCGCTATCCCGGCCATCGTGCTGGCGCTGGCCATCGTGACAGCACTGGGGCCGGGCTGGTTGAACAGCGCCCTCGCCATCGGCATCGGCTACATCCCGATCTTCGTGCGGGTGGTGAGGGGGCCGGTGCTCTCTCTTCGCCAAGCGGGCTACGTCCAGGCCGGGCGGGTGCTCGGTTTCTCGCAATCGCGGTTGCTGTTCCGCCATGTACTGCCCAACGTCGCCGGCATCATAACCGTGCAGGTCAGCCTGGCCCTGGCCTGGTCCGTGCTGGCCGAGGCGAGCCTGAGCTTCCTCGGGCTGGGCCCGCCGCCGCCAACGGCTTCGCTCGGCGAGATGGTCAGCCAGTCCAGTTCGCTGGCATCGACGGCGTGGTGGACGCTGGCGGCGCCGTCCATCGCCATCGTCATCGCTGTCATCGGGTTCAACTTCCTGGGCGACGGCCTGCGTGACGCCGTCGACCCCAGGTCCCGGGCCGGTGAGCATGCTTCATTCGGGGAGGTTGGGGTGAGGGTAATCGGGATGATCTCCGGCACGTCGTTCGATGCTGTCGAGGCACTTCTCAGTGAAATCCATCTCGAGGAGGAAATACTTACCTGCGAGCTGGTCGAACACCGCTCCGTCCCCTACCCGCCGGATCTGAGAGATGCCATCGCCGCCATTTTGCCCCCGTCCACGACCACCATCGAGCAGGTGTGCCAGCTTGATGTCGCCATCGGCCAGTTCTTCGCCGACGTCGCCAAAGAACTGGCGGACAGCTGCGGAGGGGTGGACGCCGTTTGTTCGCACGGCCAGACCGTCTACCACTGGGTCGACGGCAACGCCGCTAAAGGGACGCTGCAGCTCGGGGAGCCGGCGTGGATCGCTGAACGTACAGGCGCGGTCGTGGTGAGCGACGTGCGCAACCGCGACATCGCCGCTGGAGGCCACGGGGCTCCCCTGGCCAGCCTCCTCGACGTCCTGCTCTTGGGCCACCACCCGGCCGTGGCCACCGGCTCGCTCAACCTGGGCGGGATCGCCAATATCACCGTCGTGGGGCCGGGGCAGGAGCCAGTGGCGTTCGATATCGGGCCGGCGAACGCGCTTATCGACGCTGCTGTCGAACGGCTCTCGGATGGCCGCCTCCGCTACGACCAGGACGGCGCGTGGGCGGCGCGTGGTACTCCGAACGTCTCCCTCGTCGGCCGGTTGCTAGACGACCCCTACTTCGCCCTGCCGCCACCGAAGTCAACAGGCAAGGAGTACTTCAACCTCGGGTACCTCGAACGCCGGCTGGATGGGACCACGCTCTCCGCCGAGGAGCTGATGGCGTCGGTTACGGCGGCTACGGCAGAGATGGTGGCGAAGGCCGTGCGCCCTTACGCTCTTCGCGAGCTACTGGTGGCGGGCGGCGGGACCCGTAACCTCACGCTGATGGCTGAGCTGGCGGCCAGGCTGCCTGGCGTGGACATAAGGCGCACTGACGAGCTGGGGGTACCCGAAGCGAGCAAGGAAGCGCTGGTCTTCGCCATCATCGGTTTCCTGTCTCTGTGCGGCCTGCCGGCAACGGTCCCGACGGCGACGGGCGCTCGCCACGCCTCGGTATTGGGCTCGGTCACCGCTGGGCGCGGTCGTCTGGACGGGCGGCGAGCCCTCGCGCGGCCACCTACAAAACTCGTGGTCCGACCCGGCGGTCTGACGCAACGATGAACCCCGCCGCCCCGGCGCTGAGCGCCCCGTCCTTGGTGAACGGCCCGCTTCTGAGGCTGGAGGACGTGGCCATTGGCCTGCGCCAGCACCGGCACTCTACCGAGATCGTACGGGGGGTCGACCTGGAGGTCTCCGCTGGGGAGAAGCTCGGGATCGTCGGGGAGAGCGGCTCCGGCAAGACCCTGACCGTGCTCTCCGTGCTGCGGCTCCTCCCCGACCCGCCCCTCCGGCTGCTCAGAGGCGAGATCACCTTCGCCGGGAAAAAACTAGGCCAGCTGGACGAAAAAGGGCTCGAGAGAATCCGCGGGGCCGAGATCGCCATGGTGTACCAGGACCCCATGACCTCGCTCAACCCGCTCCTGCGGGTCCGCACTCAGGTGGTCGAGACCTTGCGCGCCCACGGCGTCGGCAAGGAAAGTGCGCACGCTCGTTGCCGGGAACTGCTCATCCAGGTGGGGCTCCCTGACCCGGACAGGGTGGAACGGGCCTTCCCGTACGAGCTCTCAGGCGGGATGTTGCAGCGGGTCATGATCGCCATCGCGCTGGCCGTTTCTCCTCGCCTCCTGATAGCCGACGAGCCGACCACGGCCCTCGACGTCACCATCCAGCAGCAGATCCTCGAGCTAGTCGAAGACATCCAGACGCGTACGGGCATGGCCGTGGTCTGGGTGACGCACGACCTCGGCGTGGTCGCCCGGCTGGTCGACCGGGTCGTAGTGATGTACGCGGGGCGAGTGGTAGAACGCGCTCCCACCCGCCATCTGTTCGCCCGCCCGTCCCACCCGTACACGCTGGCGTTGCTGGGATCTCTGCCGACACCGGCTACCGAGCACCGGCAACGCCTGACCCAGATCGGTGGCACGCCACCGGACCCAGCGCATCTGGGCCGAGGCTGTCCGTTTAGAGCGCGGTGCCCGTTTGTGATCGAGCGCTGCGCCGAAGAGGAGCCACCGCTGATCGACCGAGGCCCAGGCGTGGCTGCGGCCTGCTGGAGGAGCCCTGACGAATGGCCGCGTTAGCGCTCAAGGCGACTGACGTCGAGAAGGAGTACCCCTCCGCCCGGGGCCCCGCCGTCCGGGCCGTGCGGGGCGTGTCCTTTGAGCTCAGGGAGGGGACCACGCACGGGATCGTCGGCGAGAGCGGTTGCGGGAAGTCCACTCTCGCCCGGTTGCTGGTCGGCCTGGAGAGGCCCACCGCCGGGAAGGTGGAGGTGCTGGGGCGGCCGAGCGGGGAACGAGACGACAAGCGCCCGGACGGCCGGAGGTAGTGACGGGGCCGAGGGCCGGCGTGACGAGACCGGCCGTGACGGGAGCAGCCGTGACGGAAACAGGGCCGGCGGCTCCCTAGCCCGCCATATCCAACTGGTCTTCCAGGACCCCTTCTCCTCTCTGAACCCCCGGCTCACCGTATCGTCGGCGCTGAACGAGGTCCTGGCCGTACACAAGGTCGTGCCCGGCCGCACCGAGCGGCGAACACGTGCTTACGAGCTTCTCGACATGGTGGCCCTGGCTCCCCGCTTCGGCGACCGCTACCCCCACGAGCTCTCGGGTGGCCAAGCGCAGCGGGTCGCCATCGCCCGCGCCTTGGCCGTCGAGGCGAGGACGCTCGTGCTCGACGAACCGACCTCGGCGCTCGATGTGTCGGTCCGGGCCGAGGTCATGAACCTGCTCACCCGGCTCCAGGACGAGCTCTCGCTTTCGTACGTGTTCATCAGCCACGACCTGGCCATGGTCAGGCACATAAGCGACGTGATCTCGGTCATGTACCTCGGGAAGGTGGTCGAGTCCGGGCCCTACGAGGACGTGCTGGGCGCTCCGCTCCACCCCTACACCCGTGCGCTCGCCGAGGCGGTGCCGCTGCCCGACCCCGAGCTCGAGGAGCACCGCGTTGTTGGGCCGGCGGGGCGCCGGGCCGTCGTGGGCGAGGCGCAATCGCTGTTCGCGGACCCACCGCACGGCTGCCCGTACCACCCGCGGTGCCCTCTGGCCGAGGAGCAATGCCGGGTGCTGGCCCCGGAACTGCTCCAGCTCAGGCCCGGCCACATGGTCGCCTGCCATGTCGCCGCCCGCTCAGTGGCGGTCACCGCCTCCACGGAGCGGCCGCCTCGCGTGTGAGCAGGCGGCCGGAACCCGGTGACTGAGACCGCCATACCCCGCCCCGCCCAGTTCCGCCCTGGGCCGGCACTGGTCCGGCTTTAGCTCTCGGCGGGAGCGGTACCCGCACGGCGGGGCACGCTCCGCAGGATGCCGAAGATGGCCTTGGCCCGCCCGCTGAACGAGGACCGTAGGCCGCCCACGGTGGCCGCGAGTTCGCCGGCCCGGACGTCGGCCCGCCTGCGCTCGGCCTCGGTCACCGAACGCTCGGCTTGGTAAAGCTGGTATGAGCTGAACGGGATCACTTCAGTCCTCCTTTTCCTGCCTCTCGGGGCCTCTGGCTTATTGGCTTCGGTACCAGGACGACGAACGGCGATGGTCCGGATGGACAGCGAAATAGATTCGGTCGGAACTTTCCGGGCGCGGGAAGTTGTCGGGCGTGAAGGCTTTCGAGGAGCGCCCGATAGTTACCGAAGGGCTTCTTTGGGAGCTCGAGCTTCCTGGGCTAATGGTCGAGGAGGGCCAGCACGTCGTCCGCGCTCATTGAGCCGGGCGCCACCCGCTCGCTGGCCATCTGGTTGGCCAACCGCCCCACCAGCTCGTTCGCGGGCGTGGGAACGCCGTAGGTCCGTCCCAAGAGGACTATCTCGCCGTTCAAGTAGTCGGCCTCGATGGTCCCCTCGTAACGGGCCAAGCTCTGCCAGGAGGAACTGCCGCCCCTCGGGTAGCCGCTGACGTCGTCACCGGGACGCAAGAGATCGTCTCTCCTGTCCCGGTCTTCCTCGTCGGACGCGAAATCGATCCCCGCTGCCAACAAGCTGGCCTCGCCTTCGTCGGACACGAGCTTGGCCAGTCGCGTCCCCCGCTGCCCAGGACCGCAGATGGCGTCGATAGCGTTACCCAGGTTGCGCAGCAATTTGGTGTATTTCCAGCGCATGATGTCGGCCCGGACAAGCGACTCCATTGTGCTTTCGTAGAGCGCGCGGGCAACAGACTCGGCTAGCTCGTCAACACCGGACGGGTACCGACCGATGTCGAGCAGCGCCGTTATCGGTGAGGAACTTGCCACCACCACGCCCGGTTCGAGGTGGCTGGCCGGGCACATGACGCAGATCCCGTAGACGTTGGCGAACCGCCGCAGCGCCGTCGGTTCGTTCGCGACCCCGTTCTGCATGCAGACAACCGGGACCGACGGCGGAGCCGAACCACTCAGTTGCCGGAGCGCCATCTCGGTGTCTTGGCTCTTTACCGCCATCAAGACCACGTCGTCTTCTCGCCAGTCGACGTCGTAAGGCGAGACCACGACCGGGATGGGCAAGACGGCTACCCCTGCGGCGGACGCCAGGGTCAGCCCGGCCTCGGCGATTACCTTCGCATGCTCGCCTCTCGCGATCAGTAACACGTCGTAGCCGTGCTCGAAAAGCCGGCCACCCACGACGCCTCCCACTGCACCGGCTCCGAGCACGACAAAACGCATACCCAAAGCCTGGCACATCGAGTGCCAGTTGTTCGACAACGGAACTTGGACCAACCTCTTCGGTCGCAACAAGTGATGAACACGGCGCAGCTTGGGTACTTTGCAGTTCATGATCGGAGAAAAGGTCGCAGCTCGGGTTGGTGGCGGCCGGCCCAGAGGCGACGACAATGGGGCCGGTCGGGGGGCTCCTTTCGGGACTGCCCTCGAGGCTGGCCCTGGTGCAGGTGCTGCGGGTGATGCTGTCGACCCCAAACGCCAGCGGCTCTCACGCCGGCGTCCAGTGTGGCGACGATCGTCGAGCCGCTATTGGAGCAGGTGTTCGACGGCGGGCCTCCCATCCGTTTCGTGTTCTGGGACGGCAGCACGACCGGGCCACAAAGTACAGCCGAATGCGTCGTTGTCCACTCGGTCAACGCCCTGACCAGGATGCTCTGGTCACCGAACGAGCTGGGCATGGCTCGAGCCTTCGTGGTCGGTGAGATTGACGTCGACGGGGATCTGTACGTCGTGCTCGAGGCCCTCCGGCGCCGCACCACTGTTTCCACTCGGCTCAACGCCCGTTCGCTGGGCGGCGCCTTCAACGCGGCCCTCCGCCTGGGCGCCCTCGGCCTGCCACCGCGGCGTCCGGACGAGGAGGTCCATCTTTCGGGGTGGCGCCATTCGAAACAGCGGGACTCGGCCGCGATAAGGCACCACTACGACGTGGGCGAGGAGTTTTACCGCCTCGTGTTGGGCCTGGCGATGACGTACTCCTGTGCCCGTTTCGACACCGCCGAGACCTCGCTCGAAATGGCGCAACGGTCAAAGCACGACTTGACCTGCCGAAAACTCGGCCTGGCCGACCGACCCAACATGAGGCTCCTCGACGTGGGCTGCGGATGGGGTTCGATGGCCATCCACGCCGCTCGGGAGTATGGGGCGAAGACAGTGGCGATCACGCTGAGCCCGTCACAGTTCAGCTCGGCGCAGCGGTTCGCAGAGGAAGCGGGCGTGGGACCAAAGATCGAAGTCCGGCTGCAGGACTACCGGGACCTGCGGGGCGAGACGTTCGACGCCATCTCGTCGATCGGCATGTTCGAACACGTGGGCAGCGCCCGGATGGACGAGTACTTCACCAAGCTCTCGGCCCTGTTGGTGCCCGGGGGGCGGATGCTCAACCACGCCATCTCCAAGCCAGGCGGGAAAAGAATGAAGGGGGCCAGCTTCATCAATCGTTACGTTTTCCCAGACGGTGAGCTCATCGATGTGGCGGACGTGGTCCGGGCCATGGAGCGGGCCGGGTTCGAGGTGCGCGATGTCGAGTCGCTTCGCGAGCACTACACGCGGACTCTGCGGGCCTGGGTGGCCAACCTGGAGGGGTCGTGGGACACCGCCGTGAAGTTGGCCGGTGAAGCCCGGGCCCGGGTATGGCGCTTGTACATGGCGGCGTCTGCGAACGCCTTCGAGCATGGGGCCATAGCGGTCCACCAGGTGCTCGGCGTGCGGCCAACAGCAGACGGAGCCAGCCTGATGCCGCGGACGCGGGCGGGCTGGGGCTAGCGAGTGACAGCGGGGCCGGACGGCGGGCCGGCTCCGCTCAGCCGAGTCGAGGCGTGAGGAGCTCGCGCAACGGCAACGATCGGAACAGGAGCCGGGTAAAGCCGCTCATCGGGGCCCGGTCCAGGTCATCGATCGCCCACCAGGCTACGGCGCTCGTCTCTTCGCCGTCGGGCTTTGGTACACCGGACGTGATCGTGGCTTCGAACACGGTGGTGACATAGGACACGACATCGCCATTGGAGTAAGTGATCTCGAACCCAGGACCGCCCAGCGCGTCGATCAGCCGACCGAGCTCCACGACCACCCCGGCTTCTTCCTGCGCCTCTCGGACACCGGCCTCACGCGGCGACTCGTGAGGTTCGATGGCGCCGCCGATCGTCTGCCACTGCGCCGTCTCTATCTCCTCAACCAGGAGGAGACGGCCGCTCGGGTCGACGGGCAGGACGCAGACTGAGGGCAAAACCAAGAGGTCATGGCCTACCTTTTCGCGCAAACTGCGGATGTGAGGGGAGATCGCCACGTCCACAACGTACCGGTCGGTCCTGCCTGGGCAGGTAACCCTTTCAGTTCGCCCGCTCGCTGAGCGAAGTGCTCGCCCGTGTCCCGGCCGCCGGGTGGGAGGCCCGGCCGGTCGAACCGGGCGACGCGAAGGGCAGCGTCCGCGGCAGTACCTCTGCTCGGTTAGACCTGGTCGCTTGCCGGGAACGCGTTTCGGACAACCAGGACCAAGCCAGCAGCACACAGGCAGCGCCGAGCAACACGGCAGCCAAGACTTCGACGGCCAGGGCCATTCCGACGTAGGGAGCGCTCGAGCTCTCTTGCCATCCGAAGAGCCCCCACCAGATTGATATCAGCAAAGCGCCAACGCTGGAAGCGGCGAGACCCGCAGCCGCCGCAACCAAGATTAATCTCCGGAAAACGGCGGTAATGATGGCCAGCAGGAGAGCAATGATGGCCTGGGCCAGGAACAACGGCCCGATCGTCGGGATATGCCGGTAGCCCTCCGAGCTCCAAAGGTGGAAATGGATGACAGCAGAGGCGGCTAATAACCCGGAGCCGGTCCAGATGAGTAGATTTAGGGCGACTCGGCCCGTGGTGGTTTTCATAGCTTCGACTGCCTCCCGTCAAGTTGCGGTTCGTCGAGTTATACGCAAGACCACCAACGCGAGATTTGACCAGTCCCAGATCTCTACGAAATGGTGGTCAATTCCTTCGGCGCGACGGGTGCAGACTTGACGCAATCCAATTGAGCCCCATGCCCGTAAGCCATAACCAGAGGCAACTTACGGAAGTGCACGCAGCCCACTCCGGGGTTGGCTTCGCCGTCCTTTGTGGCGCGCCTTTGTGCAATTTGCAAAATCGTGTCGGGTCACCGTGGCCGTACGCGGCACACGCCCCTAAGCCATGTCCCATTCGTGTTAACCGATTGGAGAAGAACTCATGAAATCGAGATTTCGGTGGGGGCGCGCCCCCCGTCCCGTTTTGATGGCCGCAGCGACGGGCGCACTGGTCACGGCTGCTGGTTGGGCCGCGAGCGCACCACTCGAGCGCGTCGCCGGCTACTTTTTTGTCATCGCTCGGCCCGCCGCAACACGTGGCGTCGACGGTGCCCGGCAACGGTGACGTCAACCCTTATGGAGTAGCGGTCGTCCCCACCAGCGGAGGCAGGCTGGTAAAGGGCGACGTCCTCGTTAGTAACTTCAACGACAAGGCCAACACCCAGGGGACGGGGAAGACCATCGTCGAGGTGTCGCCGACCGGGTCGGAGACGATGTTCGCCCAGGTCGGTGCCCTCCCTCACCCACTTTCGTGCCCGGGCGGCGTCGGGCTGACGACCGCGCTGTCAGTGCTGCCCGGAGGTTGGGTCGTCGTCGGCAGCCTCCCGTCAGGACCATCGGGGGCCCTGCCCAACGTGAACCCCGCTGGTTGCCTCATTGTGCTGAACAGCGCAGGCCGGCCCGTCGAGACCTGGACCAGCCCGGATATCAACGGCCCCTGGGACATGACCGAAACAACGACCGGGTCGGGCGCAGACCTTTTTGTCTCCAACGCCCTCAGCCGCCCGGCCGGTCTGCAGGATACGCCCCAAAGTGGTACCTGCACGGTGGTCAGGGTCGACGTCTCCATCTCGGCCGGGAAAGCTCCGAGCATGACGGCTACTACCGTTGTAGCCAGCGGGCTCCTCTGGAAGGGAAATAAGGCGGCCTTCGTGTTGGCGCCTACCGGTCTGGCGCTGGCCCCGAGCGGCACGCTGTACGTGGCTGAAACACCGACCAATCACATAACCGCCATTCCCGACGCGCTCACGCGCACCAAGCCGATCAAAGACGGAAGTAGCACCCTCTCGTCCGGTGGGGCGCTCAACGCCCCGCTCGGTATGGCCTTGGCTCCAAACGGGGATTTGATCGTGATGAACGGCAACGACGGCGATGCGGTTGAGATCTCACCCCAAGGGAAGCAAGTGGCCACGCGGGAGCTGATAAAGAATGGTGCGGGGGACCTGTTCGGCCTGACCATGTCCCCTGGGGGCCGTGAACTGTTCTTCGGCGACGACGGCACCAACGCCCTTGAAGTAGCCCACGCGATGTAACGAAATGCTGTCGATTGTGGGCCCAGGCTTTCCATGCCCGGGCTTGTGCGGGCTCCTACCGAAAACCAGCGGATCCCTGGTGGCCAAGCCGAGCCCAGGACAGCTGACCGCCTCGGAGGCACCACTACCCCGGTCGTAGAGTCACCAAAGGGCGGGCTCGGCCGGCCGAGCCCGCCCCAGCTGGCGGATAAACGGGATCGCGACTAGGAGGTGAAATAAACGTGCGTAGCGTTAATGACGCTGCCACCGGGGTTGCTCGTGCCGTGCACGATGACGTGGTCACCGGGCATGACAACCGACAACGAGGGGGGGCTCGTTACTCCCAACCGGGTGAAGAGGGTATGCGGGGAGACCTCAACGGTGATGCGTGTATTACCCCGCAGTACGGAGAAGCTGCTGGTGCCGACCTCGGTCACGGTGGCCGTGATGTCCATGGACGCCAAGGGCACGATCTGTACGTGAGTGGCTTTAAGAACGTTCATAGTGCCTGTGTCATCGGCGCTAACAGTTACGCGCTCGCCCATTTTGACGTCAGTGAACGAGGGCGAAGTTTTGCCCTTCTCACTATAAGTGGTCTTCGAGGTGACCTGAACGGTGACTGGTTCATTGATCCGACGGACATTGAAGCTGCCCGAGCCGACCGAGGTGACGGTAGCGGTGAACTGAAGATGGCCGAACGACAGGATGTAAATCTGTACGGCATTGACTAGGGACCCACCAGAGTTGCTGGTCCCGTGCACGATGATCCGGTCGCCCGCGGCCAGGCTCGAAAACGTAGCCGCGGCACCCCCTACGCTGAAGGTCGTCTTCGGCGAGATCATGACGGTGACGGGCGACGAACCCCGCAACGCTATAAAACTGCCCGTCCCCAGGGAGCTAACGGTGCCATCGAAATCATTCGGCAGCAATGAGAGGACCTGCACGTGATTGGCGGTGACGACGTCGATGTTGGACGTGATCTGTCCACTGACCTCGACTCGCTCGCCAATCAGCACATTCGAGAATGACGCCGCGGTCACTCCCTGCTCACCGTAAGTTGTGGCTGGGGAAACGTTGACGGTGACGGCCTGATTGGCCCGCGTCACCGTGAAGCTATCGGAGCTCACCCCGATCACGGGCGCGGTAAAAGTCAGGCCCGCCACCGGCGTCGCAGCCGCTCCCGGCGCGCTTATAGCCACGAGGCCCACGCCGGTCGCTATTGCGGCGCCGAGCGAGAGAAGTGCTTTGCCCTTTTGGTTCCAATTGATGATATTCAACGAGGATCACCCCTGTGATGAACCGTCGCAGCCGCCACCGTTTTCGGTCCGTGCCGCGACGTATGTGCTACGCCGACATGTCAGTGAGGAACCTACCCAAATTGCGAAGAGGTACCCGGTATTCACCTAACATGCATAACCGAACGCCTTTGTTCCCATCCCGTGCCTACCGCAAACCTTCGGACCGGGCCTTTCCTCTACGCAAGACGCCCGAGGAGCTCGCCTCGCCTCCGGCCAATGCTGCGGGCCCGGTCCACACCCAAAAGGCCACCTACGAAAGGACGATCCTTCGGCCGACGTCGTCTTGTGCCGCCACCGCCAAGGGCCATCCCGGGGGTGCGGAAGTTCATCCCGATTTCTCCATTCGGTGGCGAGTGGCAGGCACGCGTCGGGGGGCGGCCCTCCAATGACGGTCCCGCTGCAACGGTGCTGAGCGAACTGGTGCTCAAATCCCTTGGCCGGCGCATCATACGCACTTCGACCCGTCCCCACGCGGCGCCAAAGCCCGGTCTTGACCGGGCCAAGCCGAGCCACATCTGCCCGAGTTGGGTCGTTGAGGCCGTAAATGGGTAAACCCCTGCTCGGTGACACAGGACGACGCGCAACTCACGGCCCCCAGATTCCGCTGGACGAGCGTGTGACCCATCAAGTGCTTGCCCTCCAGCCCGGACCGGGGGCACCCCGCCTGGCCCGTGAGGCGCTAAGAGCCTGGCTGGCAGGCGACGACCTGCGTCAACTCGATGCCGAGGTGCTGATCGTGGCGAGCGAGCTGGTAACCAACGCCGTCCTCCACGCCCGCACGACGCTCGAGCTGTCGTACGAGGCCGACGAAAGCAACGTCGAGGTTGTCGTGCGCGACCTCGACGTCCGCCCCTGGCGGCCACGGGTCTCCTCGCCAGCAGCTCTAACCGCAAGAAGCAGCTGGCCGTCACTCTCGTTGGGTGGCCGCGGCCTTGCCATCGTGGCCGCCATGGCCGACGAGTGGGGCGTCACCGAGACCCAGGACGGCAAGCAGGTGTGGGCCCGGTGGCTGGCGGCCAAACGAAGGTCACGTTGACCCAAGGCCTCGGGACTGGCCAGTGGACAGGTTGGCCAGGACCCACGAGGCCAGTTCTTGGGCACAACTCCGCGTCCCCGCCCCCGTGTCCACCCGGTTGGCGAGCGCTTGCGCTCTCGGCGTCCCTGGCACCAATAGCACGCCTCCGACGACGAGGCTTGCCACCGCGTAGCCCGCGTAGCCGCACAAAACCCCAAAACCGGCCCAGGCGCCGAACATGTGGGCGTCCGGTTGCCCGACGATGAGCGTGCGGCCGATCTGGAGCGGGAGGAAACGCATGATGCTGTTCTGCATCGACTGCGGCAGCGCCTCCACGATGATCGGGATGACCTCACCGCCGGCCCGACCCCATCGCTTGGGGCAGGTCGCCACCGTGGTGCTCCACGCTCTGCTTGGTCAGCTCCATGAAGGCCTCCTCGAGCGAGACCGACTGCGGCGCCAACTCGTGCAGGACGACCGGGATGCTCGCTGCCAGCTCCCCGATCGTCACGGCGTCCGCTCCCTCCACCACAAGCAAGCCGTCAGGTTCGAGGACGGTGGCCGCACCGCCGTCGTCGAGCGCTGCTTGCGGGCTTCCGATCTCAGAGGAGCGGACACGGACTGACTGTCGCGACCGCTCAGCGAGCAGCTCGCGCACGGGGCCGGCCGCAATCAGCCTCCCTTTTCCGATGATCACCACTTCGTCCGCAGTGAGGGCCATCTCGCTCATCAGGTGGCTCACACGAAGACGGCGCGCCCCTCGCCGGCCAAGCTCCGCAGAAGGTTGCGGCCTAGCGGATCCCTTCGGGGTCGAGGCCGTTCACCGGTTCGTCGAATAACAGCACCCCCGGGTCCCCCAATAGTGGCGCGGCGATCCCGAGACGTTGGCCCATGCCAAGGGAGAACTTTCCCGCTCGCATCCGCGCCACAGAGACAGGCCGACCAACTCCAGCAGTTCGTCGACCCGCGGAGGCTATGCCATTTGCCTCGGCGAGCATTGGCAGGTGAGCACGAGCACTGCGACCGGGTGGATCGCTTTGGCCTCGGAAGTGCCCCGACCTCATGGAGGGGCCACGGCAGGTTGCGATGAGGCCGCCCGTTCACGGTCACCCTGCCGGCGTTGGCCTGTCGAGACCCATGATCATTCGTTCGTCGTCGATTTCCCCGACCCGTTGGGACCGAGGAACCCTGTCACGACCCCAGGCGGACGGTAAAACTCAGGCCGTCGACGGCCAGTCGGTGCCCGTACCGTTTCGTCAGGCCGCGCGCGTCGATCATCAGTTCCTTAAGCACCCCGGGGCATAGATGTGGCACCACAATCTGCTTGCTCGGCACGGAGCATCGCTACGAGCGAAGCGGCAGCGTGGCGCTGGAACGGAGCCTCGTGTTCAAGACCAAGTGCGCCACGTGGTCATGCGCCGCTGGTGCCGCTCGTACCGTTTGCGTGGTGTAACGAAGGACCCGTTTAGAGCGTCTGCGGCGGCTCGGCGTACGATCACGTCTGGGTCCTTCTTTGCGGCTCCCAGTCGAAGCCTTTGGGTTGAGGGCCACAATCTGCTTGTACAATGCAAGGGCGGCGCCGACGTCGGTGGCCTCCACATTCTACACCTTCCGGCCCTGATATGCCTTGGGCGCCTTGGCTCCCTGGTCCGGTGCCTCGGGGCCTTGGACTCGTTGCCCGTTTGTCCGGTGCGGGCCTGGGGGGCGCCCCCGTGCGTTGCTTTCCGTGCCGCCTCGCTGCCGTGCGGCGCTCCCGGGCGGCCGCCGTCCCTGGCGCCCCTGCCCTGCCGTCCGTGCGTTTTCTCCTTTGCTGTCCGTGCCTGCCGCCTTCGCCGTGGTTTGCGTCGCCTTTTGCTGCCTCGCCGTTCGTTTGCCTCCGTGCCACGCCTTTCGTACTGTCTTCGTCTTTCGCCTCTTCGTTCTCCTGTTCTGTTGGTCGCGCTGCCTTTGTCTTTTGCCCTTTCTCTGCTCTCCTTCTTCAGCCCTCTCCTTTCGTTTCTCTCGACCGTATCGTCTTAGGTCGTTTATGCGTCCCGCCCATAAGCTTCGCTCACAAGCATGAAAAATCAGTGCGTGAATTTTGTCAGAGGAGGGCGGTCTGTCCGCGCTAGTCACAGGGAGGCGGCCGTCAGATCGACCAAGCGGGGAAGGCGTGCCACACGCACCACCGCGCAGCAGCGTCGCGATTCAAGGTTGGCACTGCCCCACACCGAGGCACCAAGATGACGTTGAATGTCAAGCCAATCCTCAGGGTCTCCAGGTCAGCGGTCAGCGCCGCACCCCCAGACCACCTTAATAACAGCCGGTCGGCCTGCCGACGAGCCTGGCCAGCCGCTGAACGTGCCCATCGTCATGGCGTCGAACTTCCGGGCCGGCAATCTTGGCCGGACAGGAGGGCGCGAGTACTCCCGCAATGATGCCACGCCCGGGTGGGAGGCACTTGAAGAGGTCGTCGGCCAGTTAGAAGTCGGCGATGCTGTCGCGTTCGGTTCTGGAATGGGTGCCGTCGCGGCGGTACTGGACCTTCTGCCCGTGGGCGCCCGGGTCATGGCACCAACTGATTGCTACGCAGGAATCCACGCCCTACTGAAGGATGGCCAGCAGCAGGGACGCTGGGAAGTCGACCTGGTTGATGTCACCGACACTGCGGTCGCCGTAGCTGCGGCCGGCCGCGCGGATCTGGTGTGGCTGGAGTCGCCCACCAACCCGCTGCTCGAAATCGCCGACCTCCCAGCTTTGTGTACCGCAGCACGCGGCGGCGGCGCACTGGTCGCGGTCGACAACACCTTCGCCACCCCGCTGTTGCAACAGCCGATCGTGCTCGGTGCCCACATTGCCGTACACAGCGCGACGAAATTCCTCGGCGGTCACTCTGACCTGCTCCTCGGCCTTGCTGTGGCCGAAAGCCCCCAGCTTGGCGAGCGGTTGCGCCGCCGGCGAGAGGTCGCTGGCGCGGTCCCTGGCGCGCTGGAAACCTTCCTAGTACTGCGTGGCCTGCGCACACTCGCCCTGCGGTTGGACCAAGCACAACGGAGCGCCGCCGATCTGGCCTGCCGGCTGGCCGATCACCCCACTGTTACCCGGGTGAGGTACCCCGGCCTGGCCGATCATCCCGGCCACGAACAAGCAGCCGCCCAGATGAGCGGGTTCGGCGCCCTGATCGGCTTCGAGGTTCGGACCGCGGGAGCGGCCAATACCGTATGCGACTCACTGAGGGTTATAAGGTCGGCAACCAGCCTGGGCGGAGTAGAAACTACCATTGAGCGCCGGGGCAAGTTGCCGGGCCAAGAGCACTTGCCGCCCGGCTTCCTGCGATTAAGCGTGGGGTGCGAGCACGTCGAAGACCTTTGGGACGACCTCGCCAGCGCTCTTGGACAAATCGACTCTTAACTTTCGCCCTCAGGGCAAACCACCCTCTGCCCGTTCTTTCGATGGGCGCCGCCTCAAACGCCTGGGCGATACGGGTCAAGGCCCGAGGAAGCTGATCGCGAAGGTAAGCCGCCTCTCCATCGGCGGCCACAGCGGTGAGGCGCCGTCTCCGTCCCTCGCTACCCTGGAACACCCGGTCGACTCCGGGCGTACCTGGCTCGTCTTTATCCCGGTGCACCTCTTTTCCCGGGACCCGAGGCGCGTTTGGGTTCGGGAGCACTGCGAGTTCGCCTAGGGGGTGCCCACTGGAGGCGCAGAAATCGGCGAGTACAACTGCTTCCCGAGCAACGTCCCGGTTAGCAAATCGCGCCCCCCTCACTGCAATACGCCTGGCTACTGTCTCGTCATGGGTCTTCCAGCCCGCGGGACGGTCCCGCAGGGTGAACCTCGGCTGGCGGTGAACCGACTTTGAAGCGAGCCCATTCGCTGCTGGTTCTGGCCGGGCTCGTCACTTCATCTCTGGCCGGTGTCATAGTGCCGCAGGCACCCGTAGCGGCCGCATCCTTGGATGCTGCCGGCCTCACCGCCTTAGTCGTGACGCCCCACGCCGGCCTGGTCGACGGGGAAAAAGTGACGGTACGGGTGACCGGCGGTTCCTACGGGACGATCTATGCCGTGGTCGACTGCGACCCGACGGCGTTCCTCCTACTCCTGCAACCAGGGGCCTCCGTGCAGGACGCTTGCGACAGCCGGCACAACTCGGTTATGGCTGTGGATCGCGCCGGTGTGGCCTCGACCTCCCTCACCTTGGCGGCTGTCCTCACGACCGCGCTCGGCGGAGCCAACTGCCGCAAGGTCAAGTGCTTTGTAGCCGTCGAGGCGCTCCACTCAACGGGAGGTCTCCCGACGCTGGTCCAGGATCTGTCGTTTGCCGCCAATGCCTGCGCCGCCACCGGCTCGTGCAGCGTCCCGGCCGACGCGTGGGACCCGACTTTGGGGCCCTCGCCTACCGTCTATTCCAGCCGAGCACCGGATCCGACAGGGGCGAAGGCGGACCAACGGGCTGGCGTCGCTCCTCCGACCGGTGGAGCCGAAGCCAGCCGGGGTAGCCCGATCACCGTGCAGCTTCAGCCGACAGTCGCCGGCACCTTGACCACGCCGGGCTCGGTGACGGGCCCGTTCACGGGTCAGCCGTCGCCCAGCCCGGCTCCGGTCGCCACGACCGTGCCGCTGCCGCTTCCGGTCCCTACCACGGTCCGAACTGGCAGCCCGCTCACCACTTCCGCCCCCGTTCCGCCCTCTGGCCCGACCACCTCTGGCCCGAATACGTCTATTAGCTCGACGACCAGCGTCACGGAAGTCCCGCCAGTGACCACAACGGGCTCTGTTACCACGACTGCGCCTGTTACCACCACGTCGGCGCCCCCGATAGGCGGCGAGGGCCTACTCCGGCTGGCCCTGGAGGCGCCTGGCACTTCATGGGGGCCTGGCCCACCCAGATCCACCGTGGTAGACGCCACCTTGACTGACCTGACCACCCATCAGGTCGGCCCCAAACAACAATTCGTGCTCTTCTGGGGACCGGCGCCGTTTGTCTATGCGGCCTTCGTCGGGCCAGTGATTTCCTCCCACACGTACTCGCTCCTGGTTTCGGTAGAACCGCCGGCAGCTCAGGGCGGGCTCTCCCGCCCGGGGCCCGGGATGACGCCTCAAGTGGTGGTAGTGGCCAGCCAGCTGGAGGTGGTCGCTCCAGACAACCCGCAGTACCTGGCCTATGCCTACGCCCCGGTCATGTACGGACGGTCGACGTCGGCCCTCCATGACGTCCCTCTGCTCGCCTACGCCAACGTGAGCCGAGTGGCCGGCGGGAGCAGCGTACTCACATACGTCATCGTCTGGAGCCACGAGGACGCCGGGACCGGGTTCCTGCCTTTCCTTGAATGGGGGACGTGGGGGCGGATGACCGACATCGAGGACGCCATTTCCTTGACGGTCAAGGCCAACGGAAGTGTTTCGGGGGCCCAGTACCTCTGGGGAGGTGAGGCGGCGGTCGATTTCCCCGACAGCCAGACCGCCCTGAAGGAGGTCGACAAACCCTTTGCGGGCACGTGGTGGGGCCGCCACCCGGTGCTGCGTGACGCAACTGGCAACAACGACTTTTCTGACCTGGGCACGACGGGTTTCAGGTTCCAGCTCGCCCCGGTGGCCGCGCCACCGGCCGGCCAGGCCCGGGACGCCGTGATGGACGCCAACCCGTTCAGCTATCAGGTGATGGCCGACGAAGTGGCCCGGTGGTACGCCGATATCTCAACCGACCCGAACTCGCCCGAGCCAGGACAGGCGGAACAGTATGCGGTCGTCGACCTCAGCACCACGGGCAAGGGCGTTTCATCCGTAGCGGTCGACCTCCGGCTTTCGGGCTACCCCGGTTGGTTCCGGACCGACCTCGGCTGGGGTTATCCCCTGGTGTCAATCGGGCACGTCCGGACCGTTGTCAAGCTCCCGCTCGGGTGGGCCGCGAACCGGGTCACCGCGGTCCAGGTGGTGGTAGAACCACCGGCGTCGGCGTCCGGCGTGACGGTCCGGTCGCTGCGCATCGAACGGTTCACTGGGACGGCGATCGAGCCGGTCCAAGCCCCGGCGCCTCTCGTCGTACCCGAAGCTTTGGACATCACCCCGCCGCCCTGAGCCAAGGGCATTTCGCGCCTCTAATTCAGTTCGCTCCCGGCGGATGTCGAGTCTTTCGTGACGTCCCGAGCCGCCTGAGCCGATCAAGCATTCAAGAGGCTCGTTTCAAACCGCCGCGGTAGTCACGCGCTTGAAGCCGATGATGGTGGCGTACCGGGCGCGGCGGGAGAACTCTTCCAAAGGCAAACGACTTCGCCGCGATTTGGTTACCCACTCTCGCCAATTCTGCGGTCGTTTTGTCGACGGTACTCTTTTGGTTGACACCTCGGTTCAGTCAGCGTTGCCCCGCTCATGCTCCCGCTCCCGGCAGCATGGAGAGGTGGACGACGGCGAACGGAGTGCTTCCCAGTACGACGCCATGGCCGCCGAGTACGCCGCCGAAAACGCCACCGGCGCCTATAACTCCCTCTACGAGCGTCCAGCGACCGTCGCCCTCCTGGGCGACGTTGCCTCTCTAAGAGCCCTCGAGGTCGGCTGTGGCTCCGGCGTCTTGACGGCCTGGTTACTAGACCACGGTGCGACGGTGACCGCGATGGACGTGAGCCCGGCAATGTTGGGCCTGGCACGGGGCCTCGTCGGCGACAGGGCTACCTTGGTTGTCGCCGACCTGGCGAAGCCGCTGCCGTTCGACGACGAGAGCTTCGACGTCGTCGTGGCGTCCCTGGTGCTGCACTACGTATGCGACTGGGCTCCCGCGCTCCGGGAGCTGCGGCGGGTGCTGAGCCATGATGGGACCGTGGTGTTCTCCACTCACCACCCGGCCATGGACTGGGTCCTGCACTCGCCCGACGACTACTTCGCGCTCAAACACGTGACTGAAACCTGGCGTATGGGTAGGCGTGATTTCGACGTGACGTTTTGGCGTCGTCCCCTTACAGCCATCTGTCAGGCCATCTCGGAGGCCGGCTTCTTGATCGAGCGGCTTGTCGAGCCAGTGCCGTCCTCCGAGTTGGCAGCACGTGACCCAGCGGCTCACGAAGAGATCCGGACCAAACCGAGGTTCCTCTTCTTCAGGCTGCGGCCCGCTTGAGCGCCGAAGAGTCGTAATTGCGTGCGTGACCGTCGAAGATGAAAGTTACCCCCAGGTGTTTTCGGCAATTCCTGGGTGTAGTAGCTGTTGTCACTGCTCTCGGCGGACCGCTCGGGCCTCCCGTCCTCGCGACCGTCAGACAGTGGCGAGGCTCTGGCCGAATTGGCGAACCCGTATCGATCGGCGGTTCGACTTGTCAGGTGCTCCACTTTATGGGGAAGAGCCTTATTTTTCCTTACGAATAGTCCGGGGCGTGAAATCGAAACGCATCAGACGGCTCATACCATAGGTTCTGGCATGCCCTGGAATTCCAAAAGTAGACGAGCGTCCACCAACGAGGCACCACCGTCCACATCGATCAATTAACCTCGTTGTGCACTCGCCTGCGCCGCTCGACCTGGCAATGTTCAATTCGAGTAGCAATCCCTTCGGTGCACGCCTCGGTGTGTGGATGGTCCCATACCATCGGGTCACGGGGATAGCAAGCGTACCGAGGACACGGAAACGGGTGATCGGCGAGTTTGGGCGGCCGCGACCAGGCGGCAAGCGGCGCCCGTCGAGCTGTCGTAACCCGTGTTACGGGGCCAGATGCCCCGGTTTGGTCTCCGCAAGGGCGGCCCGGGCGGCGGCGGTGGTCGCCGCGCTGCTCAGGTCGTCGGAGAAGACCCCGCCGGTGTAGGTGACGACCCAGACGTGCAGCATCTGGGTGGTGTACTGGTCCTGCCAGGTGGAGGGGTTGCAGATGCCAGGCAATGCGAAGTTGAAACCGGCGATGACGATCTGGTCGCCCCTGCAGACCTCGAGGTGCGAATGCCAGCGGGTCAGCCCGCCGCCGACCTGTGGCCCGTTGACGCCGTCGGGCATGAGGTACATTGCGCCGAGCAGGATGGGCGTGTGGCCCTTCATGTTGATCGCGTAGACCAGCGACCCCGGGTCCTGCGGGTTGAGCCCCTGGTAGGCGGGGTTGCCGCCCTCGTAGATCAGATGCTCCTCGCCATTGGTGGCCGCCCGGTGGGTGTAGCCGGCGGCGATCGCGCTATTCACGTTTTGAAAGCGGACCAGGCTGGCATCGGTCTCCTTGATCAGGGTCGCGGCAGCCTCCACTTGCGCGGCGGTCGGCGCCTCCGTGTTCCCGTACATCTGCATATCGGGCAGGCCGTCGGTGGTGCCCATTTCACCCTTGCCACCCTGAAGGCCTCCCGACGAGCCGGAGGCCATGCCAGCCGGGCCCTCCGAGCCCGCCCACGCGGGGGTCATGACCGCGGTGGTGGCAACAATGACGACGGCGGGCGCCACCAGCACGCTGGCCAGCGACCGCGCCTGGCTGCGGAACCTGACCGGGCGGGCCAGCAGCCCCGGGCGGGCCAGTACGGTGGCGGCCACAGCGACCAGCAGGATCTCCTGGATCGCGCACACGAGGTCGAGGCCGCCCCAGGCCTCCACGGACTTGGTGTCCGGGCCGATCGGTAGGCCGATGGAGCGCGAGGAGAAGTAGATCGCCAGGACAACGGCGTTTCCTGCCATGCCCAGCCACAGCCACACGCCTAGTCGGCGGGCCGCCAGCGGCGTCAGCCCGGACCGCGACCAACCGGCCCGGAGTCGTGCGGGCCGCGCTCCGGCGCGGCCCAGGTGAGCGACGGCAGCGCGATCAGTACAGCGGGCCACACGAGCTGTGCCCAGGCAAGGACCAGGAAGAAAACCCCGTACAGGGAGTACTCATTGAAGTGCTCGAAGGTGACCGCGAAGTGGATCGCGGCTGCCCCGACAGAAAGTGAGGCGAGGGTACCAAGCAGTAGGGGCTTGGCCGTCGGGGCGCCGATGCGGACTTCGGTCCCGTCCGCAAGGACAGCGGTACTCATGCTCCGAGCCTAGGTTCCTCCGCAGCTGCGGAGACTGAGCCCGGAGAGTGACGCGCCATCATCCTCCGAAATGACCGGCCGCCGCATTCGTTGGAGCATCCGAGCCACCACCGGCTTGCGAGGTTCGTGAGCGAGGCTCCTCGTCGGGATGCGGCGGGGAGCGGCACCAGGCGGTGCCCAACCCGACTCTTAGGCACTTGTCCCGAGCAAGGACAGGGTTCGATATTTAGACGATTAAGGGGATGGTTCGGCCGGCTAAGGCCGCCGACATGGTCAGCGCCGGCTACGACAGCAATTCCCTATTCCGTCCGCAAGATATGGACGCGGTTGCGGTTGAGCCAGTCGGCGATCTCGACGAGGCCAAAGCGGGTGCATGCGGCCAGGCATGGAGCCAGCCGTAAGGCCAGGGAATTCGGTGGCGGAGCTCGGAGTTATCGGCCGGCCCGAGCACATGCACGCGATCCTCGATGAGAAAACCAAGGCCACGCTTGAGTCACTCGACCATGCCACAAAAGAGCGGCGGGAGGCGAGGCCCGGGGCAGATGCGCACCGCGACGGGCGGCCTTACTTGGGCTGCTTCCCGCCATGCCACAACCCGTTCGGGCGACCCCTGTCCCTGCAACCAATAGTCTGCTCGCCAATCCTCTCGAAATGAAGGACGAAAACGGCGGGTGGAAGGCAGCGGAAACCGCTCTATGGCACGGCGCAGCTGCCGTCGGGGCCGCACACCTCGCCGCTCTGGGCGATCTCGTCCGAGGCGAGCCCGGGGACGCTCGCCAACTTCAGCGCCGGCGGGCGCGTGCGCCACGCCTCCTCGAGCGCCTGTCGGAACACCTGGGCGGGCTGCGCGCCGGGGACGCCATAGCGCCGGTCCAACACGAAGAACGGAACGCCGGTCGCCCCAAGCTCGTGCGCCTCGCGCTCGTCCCGCCGCACCTCGTCGGCGTACGCGGTCGGATCGTCGAGCACCGCGTCTGCCTCGTGCCGGTCCAGGCCGGCCGCGACGGCCAGTTCGAGCAGCTGCTGGCGGTCGAACACCGAGCCCTCCTCGCCGAAATGAGCCTTGAAAATGAGACTCATCAGCTCGTCCTCCAGGCCCTTTGTCTTAGCGAACTGCAACAGCCGGTGGATGGCGAAGGTGTTGCCGCGGTCGCGGTCCTTGTCGAGGAAGCCGAGGCCCTCGGCGCGCGCGGTCTCGGCGAAATGCTGCTCGGCCTGGCGGGCCTCTACCTCGCTCATGCCGTACTTCTTCGCGAGGACCTCGATGACCGGCTCGGTCTCGCCCTCGGGGTGCTGCGGATCGAGCTCGAACGAGCGGAAGACGACCTCCACCTCGTCCTTGTGCGGAAAATCAGCCAGCCCCTTCGCGAACCGCTCCTTGCCGATGTAGCACCAGGGACAGACCACATCACTCCATATCTCGACACGCATGGTTCCGGCCTCCCGTACCGACCTCTGAGAATAGTCCCGTTCAATTTACATCGACCTGGAAAAGTCGCTGTCCTGAGGAGGGCCAACCCTTTGGGCTGGGCGCGTGTTTGGTTGGGCCGGGTCAGCTGGCCATGGTCCCGATCTTGACCAGGTTATGGGCGAATACCCCTGCCCCCACCAGATAGCCGCCCCGTGCCTGCCGTCCAGCCGAGTGCGGTCCCCATCGCCACGGTGCGCACGCCCGCGGTGCGCAGGTCTCGTTAGACGGCGGCATTCGGCGCAGTCGATGTCGAGGTGGACGGTCCGTGCCCACTTTGGCGGCGCTTCCAAAAAGCTGCCTCCTGCCTGCCCCCGCCTAATGAGCCCAACGATCACGCGGGCAAACCGCACCGGCTCGGAGGGCCAGGGCGTGTAGCCGTCGGTGAGCACGACCACGACCGAGGGCCGCGGTCGGAGCGCGAGCGCCCGGGCGATCCCCTCCCCCATGTCTGTGCCCCCTTCCCCCGCCAGCAAGACATCCGAAGCGCGGGTCACTCTCGAAACGGCGCGCACGGCAGCATCGCAAGCGAGCACGCTGACGTTGCGGAGGCCAAGCTGGCGGAGCAGCGCCTCGACCTCGACCAAGGCCTTGCCGAGCTGACCGGCCGACATCGAGCCCGAGGTATCGCAAACTACTGCGACTTCCGAGACCGGGCGCACGAGGCTGGGAAAGATGACGTCTGGTGCCGAACCGGCCCTACACGACGGCCTCCGGTAGCTGTAGTCGACCATCCCGGCGACGCGCTCTACGCCGAGGCGCGGCTCGGCGGCGAGCACCCGCCGCCAGTCTGTCTTCGAAAGAAGGACTGTTTCGGCCCACCTGAGCCACCCCGCCGGCACGCTGCCGGGCTGGTCGCACGAGCACCTGCGCGGCTCGCACGCCACCACCAGCCGCAGCCACTCCCCATCCCGCTTGTCGCACCCGCCTTCCCAGGGGCGGGGAACGCTGTCGCAGCCCGAACGCAGTCCACCGCCGAGCACCCGTTCCTACCAAGCCGTAATATTTCTCGGCGAGCCCGCCCGACTCGGCAGCCAGGTGTCGGCAGCTCGCCGGCGCACGCCGTTTTGAGCACGCTCGGCCCCGACCTCGGCCCGCCGAGCCTTCTCAGTTTTTCGCCTATCGTGACTCGGCCGCCTTGGTCGGATGGAAGTTGGCGACATTTACCGAGCGGCACCAGTAGGCAGACCCTCCAGTGACCACCAGGAATTACGCGGGGATAGACCGACAGTGTGCCCGCTACAGGCCCTTAGCGACGGCCACGGGGGGGTAACTCCTGGTCAGGCAACGGCGATCGTCCGAGAGCGAAATCTGTCGATGTGCATTCGCTATTTCGCGTGCGAGCCACTCAGCGACACTGGCGCCAAAACGCTCGGATGACTTTCGCATCACAGAAGTCAGCGGCTGACATCCGGGCCACCTCAACAACGACGCGGCCTATCGTGTTCTTCCCATATGTCGAGCGCCCGGGCGAGGTGTTACCGGGAGAAATGCCACGCCTCAGTCAATGCGACAGGAACGTGCTTTACGATCAGCGAAGAACTTCTCTAGGCCTTCTCGGTCAAGCAGCGAGCCTTGGGTCATGCCGTTACTAATCTGCTGTCGGACGCCTGCCACCCATTTGGCGTTTTCGGGGTCGGCCGACACCTTGGCGGCGTGTATGCGCATGCGAGCCCGTAAAGCTGCGTCAGCGCTCCGAGCATCAAGCTGACGCTGCGTCAGCGCTTCGAGCATCAAGCTGACGCCGCCCTGGTGGCGAAACGCCGTGAGCGAACAAACCCACGGTCTCCTCCAGTAACTTCCAGAGTTGCTCGGCGGCGCTACCGTGCTTCAGAGGAGAGGGCCGACGCCACCCGATCGTTGGCCGACGCATACGCCTAACGCTACCCCGCTGCCGTAGGCGCGCCCGGGAGGCTTTAGGGTGTCGAGCCACTCGGCATTCGGGGGAAGTCCCGACACGGCATACACCACGTGTGGCTTTTGGCTGTAGGCCAGGAATCATAAGTTGAATCTTCAGACGTCGGCGTGCCCACCCGTCGGTCTCCGGGATGTCGCCCGCGTTAGGGGACCACCCTCACCAGTTCTCAACCGGCCGTTTCCACGCGACAGGTGGACGTAGGCGTTTCGGCTAAGGCGCTGGCTCCCATCCGGGGTCACGATCAACCAGCAGAGCTAGTCGAGGCGCGGCGGAGTAATCGGTGCCCCCTGGGCATCGCCGCCCCACGAGAGAGACCTTCCTCGCAGACGGCGATGGCGATGGTTGTTGCGAGCGCGGGAAGCGGGCTGTATCACGGGCCCAAATCGTTCGACCACAACTGCGACGGGGAAGTTTTGGGGAAACGGCTCCCTCAATATGACTTCATTGCGACAGCGCAAATCCCGACCAAGGGAGCCGAAATGAAGTCGAAGAAACTCGCCGCCAAAGTTGCTACCACTGCGACCGTAGTACTCATCACGATCACCACGCTTAGCGCCGGTGCCTCTGCGACATCGAAGCAGGTGGCACATAATGAAGGGGCGATCAGCATCGCGATGAACCGAGGCGCTCCTAGCACACGGTCATCTCGTCTCAGCGGTCTGCCATTTGGCGGCGCCGCTCTTTACGACGGCGCCGTCCCGTACAACAAGTCAGCCTTCCACAACGGCGGTGCAGATCCGCTTGCGGTGAAGCAAAGCGTCCCTGACGCACGGTCATCTCGTCTCAGTGGCCTAATGTTCGGC
The DNA here is from genome assembly GCA_963807395.1 of uncultured Acidimicrobiaceae bacterium. Classification (GTDB taxonomy): domain Bacteria; phylum Actinomycetota; class Acidimicrobiia; order Acidimicrobiales; family Palsa-688; genus Fen-671. Next base: position 70,041 of record CAWEBW010000016.1, on the reverse strand, counting down.
GGCGCCGCGCTCTACCTGTGAGATGGGCGACAGGCGGCACCCGGCGCGGCGATAGCTCAGAGAATAGTCAACTGGTGGTCTCGCGGTCCGCACATCATGGCCGTCCGGCGGTGATGGACATCCGCCTGCTCGGGCGGTTCGCTCTGACCGAGGGAGGCCGGAGCATTCGCTCCTGGTCCCGTCCGAGCGCCCGGCGCCTCTGCCAGCTCGTGCTGGTCAGCCCCGGGCGCTGGATCAGCCGGGACTCGGCGTGCGAGGCACTGTTCCCGTCCCTTTCGCCTAAGGCCGCCGCTCGCTCGCTCTACAAGGTCCAGTCGATGGCACGGCTATGGCGCGGACTCGACGGAGCGCCCGGTGACTCTCGTCCTACCGATTGGGATTGCCCATAGGAAGACTGGTAGATCCAGCGGGTCGCAGGTAGCTAAGGCGTGACTCGACGCCGACGATATTGGACTTATTTGATGGTTATTCGGACGGCCACGGACAATTATGGACGACATTCAGAGGACTGAGATCATCAAGTAACGGAATTCGTGGCGCGGTCGAGAATGCGTCCGGAGCCGACGGTCGATGTGAGGGAGGTCTTCTCGACCCGGCGAGCGGCGACGGCTGTGGGCGAGCCGGCCGCAGCTCGGCTCCAAGATCGCCCGCACTTCTGGGCTAGTGAGTGCTGGCAGTTGTTACGCCGTAACCCAACAATTCACAGGTCGGACGGCCGTGACCTTGGAGATAGAGCACATCGCCACGTCGGCCCTTGTAAGTAACGAGGACGCGGAGAAGAAAGGTGTTTCGTTTCGGCCTCCTCGTGGACCGGGAGACAGGTGGCAATACGCACGAGTCCAAGGAGCGACAGTGAACAACAACGACCCCGTCGACAAGATCTTCTACACGCCAACCGACGGGGCTCAGGCGCTGGGCATCCGCCGCTGAACCATCTACGTGCTTTTGGCCAGCGGCGAAATCCCATCCGTGCGGATCGGGTCGTGTCGGCGGGTGCCCGTTGACGGCCTTCGCCGCTATGTCGCCAGACTGGCGAAGAAAGACGGTGCTCTGACAACGCAATCGGCTTCACCCGCGACCGAACCTCAGTTGTGGGATTGAAGTGGACAGTCACATGCGGGCGGTACTGTCAGGCGCCATGACGTCGGTTGGGGCCACGAATGGGAAGCGTCCGAGCCTTCGGCGACCCCACCAGGGACACGAGACCGATCCGCTCCGAGCCACCCCCGATTGGGCGGGGACATCCGGCCCCATTGGACGGTCGTAGTGGCGACTATTCGCAGACGCGCTACAAAGATGGGCGAAGCCCGCTACGACGTCCGTTACTGGCAACCGGGACGAACCCGACAACAATCCAAGACGTTCCGGCGGTACGAGGACGTCGAGGTGTTCAAGCGCAAGGCGGAGTTGGACGAGGTAAGCGGCCTCGTCACTGATCACCGTCGGGGAGACCGGCCGCTCGGTCCGTTCGCCGAACGCTGGATCAAGACACGGCTTACCAAGGGCCGGACGCTCAGAGCTTCGACAGTCGAGGGCTACAGCGGTCTCTGGCGCCGGAACATCGCACCGGCTCTGGGTCGCCTCCCAATGCGCCGCATCACGCCCGAAGTGGTCCGGGACTGGTACTCGACGGTTGTGGTTACTTCCGGTTCAGACCAGGCCGCCAAGAGCTACCGGCTCCTGAGAGCAGTTCTTAACACTGCCGTCGAAGACGAGCTCCTGGTCCGCAACCCGTGCCGGATCAAGGGCGCCGGGATCGAACACGCGAAGGAACGACCCATGCCCGCGACCTCGCTTGTACTCGATATTGCCGATGTCATCGACCCTCGCTACAGGGCGCTTGTGCTCCTCGCCGGCCTAGCGGGACTGAGGACCGCCGAGATGCTCGGGCTGTGCCGTAGCGACGTGGACGGGCTCAGGCGGACCGTAACGGTCTGTCGCCAGGTCCAGGAAGTGGCTGGACGTCGCATCCTGGTCGAAGCGGCGAAGACCGATGCCGGCGCGCGCACGATCACACTCCCGAGCACGCTGGTGGACGAACTGGTGTCACATATGGCCCAGTACTCGCAACCAGGGCCGTCCGGCGCTCTTTTCACCGACCCGGAGGGCGGCCCGGTGCGACGAGCGAGCCTCTATGCAGCCTTCCGCGAAGCCTGCCGGAACACCGGCGCACCTGAGGACCTCCACGTTCACGACTTACGCCATCACGGCTTACGCCATCACGGCGCTACGGTCATCGCCAGGATGCCGGGTATCACCACCAAAGAGCTGATGGTCCGCCTGAGGCACAAGAGCCCTCGCGTGGCCCTCATCTATCAGCACGCGACCCGCGAGCGTGACCGGGCCATCGCCGAGTACCTGGAGGCACAGCTCGGCTCAGTCGACCGGACGGTGGGTGCGGCGGTCGTCGACCTTCCCGTCGACCACAGCGCTCGGCGAGCACGGGGTGAGTCGGAGCCGGGTGCCTCCAACGGGTGACCAATTTGAGCGGGACCCACCGGCCACTCGCACAAAACCAGCACAGTGGCTGACTTGAGCGTCGTCTGGCGCGAGGGGGGCCACAGACTGTCGTCCGGCGACGACCCGTTGCACTTCGACGTCATTGACATCAACCGGGTAATCGTCAAGTCGGCCGCCGATTCCTTGCTCTATCGAGCCATCCAGGATTTTCGAGGCCACCCACCCAACTGGCAGGTCCTGCCCTTCAGTTGCTTCGCCATAACCGGCGTTTGGACGCCGGCCCGGTTAGCCGCGGGGACCAGGTTCAGGGCCTACCGCACGGTGCACGCGTCTACGTTTTACGATGCCGGCCACGAGGTCTGGCCGACGGCGACGTCACGGACGACATGGCCGACCCGCGCAACGAGGTCCACTACGACGTCATCGTGGCGGCGGGCCCGACCTTGTCCCGGTGGACGAGCTGCGCTCAGCGTCCAAGGGCGTCCGGCAGGCGGCGCGAGCCCGCCTGCGGCCCATGTTCGAGGGCATCCTGGGACTAATGGGCGACGTGCAGGAGCTCGAAGATCCTCAGGACGGGCTTAGCATAGAGCAATGGTGACGACCCATGGCTGACACCGTCACCAAGATCGTCGTGCCGGCCACCGTTGGCCCAGCCGAGCTGGCTGCCGGTCACGCCTACGTCGACGACATGGAACTCGATGGCGACGAGAACCTCCAGATCGGGCTGCGCGTCGAGATCCGCGACGATGCCGGCGCCATGTTCGCCGCCACGGTGACCGGCTACACGGACCATCGCTGTCAGCTCACCTTGAAGCCGTAGCTCAGCGAGTCCCGGCGCCTCGGCGTGACACGAGCGGTAGGCGGAAGCGGTCACCGCTGGGCGCCCATCGGACCGTGGAGGCCGTTGGTGCCCAGGCTCGAAGCCGACGTGTACCAGATGGCGTGTGCTCAAACGGCCATGCTGGGCTCCCGTTGAAGGGCCAGAGACTGAATAGTTATTCATCGGCTCACGCCAGCTAATAACGCAAGCCGGCGCGGTCAAGCGCGCTTCTTGGCGCCATTTCCCCGGATCTGCTGTGCCATCCTGGTGCCATGGATTGATAGGACAACCGATGGTCGTACTTCCATGCACCACCTCTGACTCGCCAAAACGCTAGAGCCGGCGAGCGGAATCGAACCGCTGTGGAGGGCTTTGCAGGCCCTTGCCTCACACCGTGTTCTCCCTGGTCAGAGGCTTGCGAAGGCATTGAAAATCCAGCTCGGGGCGCGTCCGGGGCGCGCTGAACGGTGACCCGCGGTACGATACGGACCCCGACGGACACGTCTGTCAGGCCTTCGCGATGTCTGAGCGAGCAGTGCTCTTCGGTTAACCGGCCGACGGGCGAACGCCACCAACATGGTGGCGCCGGACTCTGACAGCACTGCGCTATTTGCTCTGCAAGCCGGGGACGCGGTTGCGGTTGAGCCAGTCGGCGATCTCGGCAGGGTCGAAGCGGACGAACCTACCGACTCGCAAGAAAGGCACCCGCCTCTCGTCGACAAGCCGGCGGACGTGGCGGCGGGTCACGCCAAGCCTCTCGGCCAGCTGGTCCATGGTCATCAACTCAGGTAGTACGTCAAAGCCGTTCACTGGTCTCCTCCGGGTTTCGTGCTCTACCCACACGGGCCGAGTGGCGAAGTCGTACGTACGTCGGGTTCTCAGCGACGCCCTTTGGTCTGTGAGACGCGGCAGCCTGGAGGACGAGATGACGGGTCGACAGACGTGGTTGGTCACAAGAGGCTGCCTCTTACCGCCAGTGGCAGCTGTCCGCTCGGGACCAGTTCGTCACTGTGAGTCGTCCTTTCAAAATTAGAGGCCAAGCCGTCCGGGCTATTCGGCCCTCGCATCGCTGAATGCGCGCGCCGCTGGCAGATGGGCGTCCGTCCACCGTGCGCCCACCTGCGCTGTCTCTGCCGAGGGGCGGTTCGCGTCGGGGGAGTGTTTGTGCGTCAGCGGGGGCCTTGAACCACCGGGATTGCTCCAACCAGCAGCTCAATTAGCTAAGGTACCTGAGAAACAGCCGCGTTAGAGGAGTCCGCTGCCACGGTTGAGCTCGCCAGAGCGACGGCCAGGCTGGCTGACGAAAAGCTGACGGCGAACTGGCCTGGCGCCCGATCCTGGTCTGCGAGGTCGGCCGCGTCGCTTCCGCACGGGAGACCGCCTGATGGGACGTAACCATCCACAATGTCGGGTCGGCATCGCCCTCAATTGCATCTTCGTCGTCTATCTCGGGCGCAACGACCTCAAGGGAGTCGAGTGGGCGCTGAAGAAGGGTTCAGCAGAAAGGCGAGGACCTGCCGACCGCCGCCCCTACGAGGTATCGCCGAAGGACACACCGCAGCGCCTCCGCGACCCGGTCGCCCCGAACAACGTGTCAACGGCTCGGATACCGGAGGCTGATCCCCTGCTGATGATCGCCATCTGCTCGTACGCCGTCGGGCGCCGATCGCGGTACCCGCAGAAGTTTCGTCCTCGAAGTCGTCCAACTGGACGCTGACCCACCCGCCTAGGCAACCTAGTTCCCGTGTGAGTGATGCTAGGGATGCGTTCCGGTGAGTGATTGGGTGGTGGGCGCCTTTGCTCTCGGCGGCGCTCTCGCCGGCGGTGCCCTCGGTTTTGCAGGCGCCATCAAGACCGAGGCAATGCGTGGTCAGCGCGAGAGGTTCTTCCAGGAACAGCGCCGCGGTGATGAAAGGGCAGACCGCCTCAGCGAGCACGAACTCACAGCCATTGCCGAAACCAGGGCAATCCTCGATGAGATGGCAAAGGGGACAACGAGCTTCAACACCGCCATCATTCAAGTGGCAGAGGACGATCGGTCTGGAGGCTTCGAAACTCTCGTACACGTTCCGAAGCCATTGAGACTTAGTTCCATGGCTGAGATGAACGGGCTAAGGGCGCGTCTCATGTCGCGAACGGCGATGTTGCACGGCCAGGACCTCCGGGACGCGCTCGACTTCTACGCAACCGCTGCTATGACCCTTGTGGGCAGTACCGACTTTGAAGGAGCGATCGCCGCGGGCAAGGTTGTAACGGAAGGTTCCCTCGCAGCGGCGCTACGGCTCGCGGCGCGGGAGCAGGAGCTCCTTGCTGTGGACATGACTAACGCCAGACCCGTTCCGCCGCGGAGCGGCTGGCGAGGATTGCCTCGAAAATCTCCATGAGCAGCTCACAAACTCAAGACGGCCGACGCTTGGTCGGTGACACCGTCCCTTCACATCACAACTGGCGTGATGGCAACAGGCAGCGCCGCGTGGTACGGCTCTACCCGTTGAGCAGCTTGGCCTTTTGCTCCTCGAACTCCTCGTTGCTCAGGGCACCGAGGTCGCGCAGCTCCATGAGTTTTCGAATCTCGTCGGCGACCGAAATGCCGGCTACTTCGGCCGCTGGGGTTCCGGGTGCGACCGGGACGGGCGGGGTCGTTGGCTGTGCAAGCCTTGACCGAACGAGGTCAGCAATATCGTCAGCCCGCTCCTTCGGAGCAATGTTGTCGATGACAGCGCGGTTCCCGGCCACTGTGATTATGACCTTGCCCGACATAAGTCCCCGGTCGTGCTGAACAGAACTGATCCGGTCGAACTGAAAGTCCTCCACCCGGCGGTGCCCGAAACCCACATTCACAAACACGACGCGCCGGTCCGTCACCACCACGATCCCGTTGCTGCTCTCGTAGCGGCCGCTGCCCATTGTGGTGACTTCCTCGTCATCGGCGATGATCTCAGGAAGAGCTTTCAGTGACTTGCGCACGGGCCACCGGTTCCCCTTGGGAATCTTGGCCTCGGCAACCTGGTTGATGGTCGCGGCGTCCACGGGACCCGAGTTTACGCGCAATCGGTGGTCATATCGCAATGTACGGTGGCCGTCCAACTCCAAGCGCTTCCACGAGCTATGTGGGCGAAGGCGGCCCACGCCGCGAGTCTGCCCAGTTGCCATGCCAGGTCATCCCCACGATCAATCGGCTAAGTAGCGTCAGCGGCTTCAGGACCTAGCCACGGAGAGAGGCGGCGGCACCGCCGGCCCCATAGAGGCCAGGGGCGCGGCCGCCCCAGTCACCGCACCTCCTCGCGCCGAAGGTTCGCCTCCATGCACATCCTCCCACCCGTTCTCCAACTCAATCCCCGCTAATCGTCCAATTCGTCGTCCACACAAACCCGTCGTTCAACGCCACACGGCTACCGACCCATCTCTCCCATCGGAACCAAGAGGCTCTCCCATACCGATTACCGAACGACCCACTCCCCAAAACGGCGACCCCGGTATCGTCTCCAAAATTCACTCAGCTAGTCCCGTCCGCTAATCACTCCTACAATTCCTCCTGCCCGTTCATCACCACTAATTACCATTACTGCCCTCTCCGAAAACTCCCTCTTTACAAGGCTTTCTCTCGCTACTAACACTCGACTAAAGCAGAACACGGTTGCAAGCCAGGGCTTGCCATAAGAATTCGGTGGCATTTTCGATGGTCGAGGTAGGCCTTGGGCTGGCTGCGCATGATGGGGGCTGAATCGGTGGAGTACCACCGCTCGACCGTGCTCGGCCGAGGCGACGACTACGCCGGCATGGCGCTCGAGTACTACGCGTCCCGGGGTGAGACACCGCTCGTGTGGGGCGGCTCGGGCACGGCGCGGGCTGGGCCTGGAGGGAACCGTCTCGCCGGAAGACTACGAGGCCATCTTCGGCCCGGTGGCGCCCGTGACGCGACGTCGGGCGAGCGGCTCGTGAACACTCGTCGGCCCGGGATGGAGGTCGTGATCTCGGCGCATAAGAGCGTGGCCGAGATCGGGGTGATCGGCCGGGCCGAGGACATGCACCGCATCATGGACGTCGAACGCGATGGGACCCTGGCCTACTTGGACCGGCTGATGCGCGATATGGGAGGGAGGCGGGGGGAAGCGGCCAAAGCATCGGCCACGGGCGGGCTCATCTATGCCCACACCCGCCACTCCACTTCCCGCGCAGGCGACCCCTGCCCACACGACCACCTATTGACTTAACTTGTTTCATATAACCCCTGGTAATCCACCACTTCTGTCCTACAGTCTGCTAGACAGCACAAGCCATGGGAAAGCATCTTGGGCCCCTCGAGGTGGCGAAGACGGCGGTGCCTCAGGTGGGCCGGCTGGTCGCCACTGGTGACCCCATAGAGCCTTACCGGCTGGTAGGCCCGGACGGTGCTGCCGTTGAGGCCGTGTCGATGTTCTTCGCCGACCTGTTGGCAGCAGGGCGTTCTGAGGCGACCCTGCGCTCTTATGGGATGGACCTGCTGCGCTGGTTCCGTTTCCTCTGGGCGCTCGGGGCCCTTTGGGAGCGGGCGACCAGGGACGAGGCCCGGGAATTCAGCCTGTCGTTGCAACTCAAGGGGAAACCGGTCCGGCCCCATTGGCGCCGGCGGGCAGAAGAGGGCAACCAACCTTCCCCCTTGGGGAGCGAACGTTATGCCGCCTCGGTGCGGGCCCACAGCGAGACGGTGTTGCGCCGTTTCTACGAGTTCCACCGTGAGGCCGGCACCGGGCCGATCATGAACCCCTTCCCCCTCGACCGGTCCCGGCGGGGAGGCCGGGCCAACGCCCACCAGGGCCCGATGGAACCCTACCGCCACGAGCGGTCCGGCCTTTACCGGCCTCGTGTGCCGGCCAAGGTGCCCCGGGCGGTCCCCGACGAAATTTTCAACGGGATATTCGCCCGCTTGGCCTCGAACCGGGACCGGGCGCTCGTCGCCTTCTACGTCTCGACCGGCGCGAGGGCCTCCGAGCTGCTGGCGGCCACCCAGGGAGGCGTTGACCCCGGCCGCCAGTTGGTAACGGTCGTGCGCAAGGGGAGCAGGCAGGCCCAAGAGCTCCCAGCCTCAGTCGACGCTTTCGTGTGGCTTCGCCTTTACCAGGTCGAGGTCGAGGGGCGCGTGCCAAAAGGGCGGCGCCAGCCGCTGTGGTGGACGCTTCGCCGTCCCTTCCGCCCGCTCAATTACCAAGCTGCGCACCGCATGTTCCAGCGGGCCAACCGCCTGGCGGGCACCTCGGCCACGCTCCACGCCCTCCGCCACACCGCCGCCTATCGCATGGCCGAGGACCCTGGGCTGCCCTTGACCGACGTCCAGTGGGTGCTCGGCCACGCCCAGCTCTCCACGAGCCAGGTCTACCTGACCCCCCGCCAGGAGGACGTGGTCCGCCGCGTGCTCGCCCACCACGCCGCCCAAGTCGGCCGGGCCGCGGAGCTCCCCAACCCACCCCCGGCCCCGGGTTACAGCCAAGAGGCACTCAGCGTGCTGTTCGCGAGGCCCACCAGGTGACGGCGCTGCTCAGCACCAGTGCCCCCGAACGGGCAGCACGGCCCCTACCCGCGCAGCTAAAAGCCAGGTTGTTGGTGCAGTTCCCACCTCGCCCCCTCGCCGAGGCCTGGCCAGAAACCCTATGTTCTCGACCCGAGGTGCGCCAGCTGGTCGGCTCCTACGGCTTTGACGCTTCGCACTACGACGTCAGGCGCGGGGGCCTCGAGCTCCTGCTCGACTGGCTAGAGGGCCAGCCGGGCAATACCTGGCAGGAGCGTTGGCTAGCCAGCGGGGCCGACGCCGGCGGCAGGGACTGGGCCGCCGGCCCCGCGCAGTGGCTCGAGCACCACGGCCTTGCCAGGGCCCGGCTCAAGTACCTGACCGCTGCCCTAGAAGCCCTGCTCGGCACAGGGGTCCTCCGCCCCTCGATCTCTTGGCTGCTGACGGGTGGCAAGGGCCGCAGGCTCGGCTTTGAGACAATCCGCGCCCGCGACTGCGATGGCTTCGCGCGCCTGCACCTGGCCTGTGAGGCTGACGCCGCGCTGGCCTCGGCCGACGAAGGCCACATATCTTTGCGTTGCTCGGTCATAATTGCCGCCAAAGGCGGCAGGCTCGTAGATATCACCGTCGGTGACGTGGTGGAGTTGTTCGACGCCGAAGACCGCCTAAAAGCCGACCCCCGTTCTCGGCCCGCAACTTTCAAGGTGTTCCGGGAGATGGGCATCTTCGGGCCGAAGTCCCCGCGTGGAGGTCGTTGCGACGAAGGGGCCAGCTCAGCGTCGAAGAGCTCGTAGACCGTTACCCGATTGCGTGCGGGCCTGTGCGCAGCCTGTTCGTTGCTTACTTGAAAGAACGCCAACCGTCGGTCGACTACGGCACCGTGGTCTCACTTTGCTATTCACTTGTTGGGTGCTTTTGGTCCGACCTCGAAGCCCACTACCCGGGCATCGCCAGCTTGAGTCTCGCCCCCGAGGTCGCCAGCGCCTGGAAAGGGCGCCTGCGGACCAAAAAGGTCGTCCCCCGGGCCGCCTCTGGCGGCAGCGCCGAGAGGCTCAACTACCTTGATGTCCTTTACACTGTGCGGGCTTTTTACCTCGACCTGGCCGAATGGGCCTTGGAGGACCCGGCACGGTGGGGGCCGTGGGGGGCACCATGCCCCATCCGCCAGCACGAGCTCAGCCGGCGCAAGTTCGTCCGCCAGCGCAAGGCACGCATGGACGCCAGGACCCGCGAGCGCTTGCCGCTACTGCCCCAGCTCGCGCGCTGCACTGACCAATGGCGCAGGGACGCAGCCGCCATATTGGCTGCAGGCCAGGCTGTTCCGCCGGGTGAAGCCTTCAGTGCCGCCGGCCAGAGCCTGGTCCGCTCGACGCGGTTGCGGCCCCGCATAGAAGGCAACGTCTGGGCGCGGGACCAAGCCAGCGGCAAAGCGAAGTTGCTCGACCGAGAAGAAGAGCATGCATTTTGGGCCTGGGCGGTCATAGAGGTCCTGCGCTTCACGGGCCTGCGGGTCGAAGAGCTGATCGAGCTGAGCCATTACAGCTTGGTCAAGTACCGCCTCCCGACTACCGGTGAGGTCGTCCCTCTCCTCCAAGTCGCCCCCTCCAAGACCGACTCCGAGCGGCTCTTGGTCGTGAGCCCCCAGCTCGCCCAAGTACTGAGCGAGGTCATCCGCCGGGTGCGCGGCCCCGACGGGGCGGTGCGCATGGTCCGAGCCTGGGACTACCACGAGCGGGTGTGGTTGCCACCATCACCATTGCTGTTCCAGCACAAGGTCGGCCCAGAGCACAAAGAGTTCAACATCCCTTTTGTGAGCACGCTGATCAACGACGCCGTCGCCCGCACTGGGTTAGTGGGGGCCGACGGCAAAGCGGTGCACTTCGCGCCTCATGACTTCAGGCGGATGTTCATCACCGATGCCGTGATGAACGGCCTGCCTCCTCACATCGCCCAGGTGATAGCCGGCCACCACGACCTGAACGTCACCATGGGCTACAAGGCCGTCTACCCCGACGAGGCGCTACAGGCACACCTTGCCTTCTTGGCCCGCCGGCGCGCGCTTCGCCCAAGCGACGAGTACCGCAGCCCAACTGAAGAAGAATGGCAAGCCTTTTTCGGCCATTTCGAGAGGCGCAAGGTTTCGGTCGGCACTTGCGGGAGAGCGTTCGGGACCGCCTGCATCCACGAGCATGCATGTGTGCGCTGCGCCCTGCTCTGGCCCGACCCGTCGCAGCGTCGCCGGCTCATCGAGATCCGCGACAACATCGTCGCCCGGATCTCAGAAGCCAAGCACGAGGAGTGGTTCGGCGAAGTCGAGGGTCTGAAAGTCAGCCTGGCCGGCGCCGAAGACAAGCTCGACCAACTTGAGCGTAGAGCTGCTCGGCCCATCGAGGAAAGCTTGGCTGCAAGTAGATAGGAAAACAAAGGCCCGAGTGACCATTCTCTCCACCAGAATCGGGGCGATTTTTAGTTAAGAGAACACTGCCTGGTCCCTAACCTCGTGCGGCGCAAGACCGACGGCCGCTACGTGGCTTTGGACGCCGGCCCGCTGTTCGACTTGTGCCGGGCTGCGGGCTCTGTTTACCAGGTCCACCTCCAGCGGTCGTTGTCTCTTCGGCTCGCGGTGGCGTGGGGCCCGGACCGTCACAACACCCGTGAGGTCATTGGTTTCAGTCGTGAGCAGCTCCGTGAGTTCTCCAAGCGCAGCGCCCAAATCGAGGCCGAACTGGAAGCCAAGGGAGCCCTTTACGAGTCCCCGGCGCTCCGTATGCGAGCCGACGACGAGGCCTCGCTCGCCACCCGGACGGCCAAGGACCACTCGCTCACGCCCACGCTCCTCCAGGGCCGGTGGCGGGAGGAGCCGCCGCGGTCGGCTTGGCTACGGGCACAGAGCTGGAGAAGGCGGTGTGCTGGAAGGAGCCGGCTTCGGAGGCGCCCAGCTGGGACGAGGTAGCTGCCGCTCTAGTCGACCCCGAGGTTGGGCTGTGCTCACGGTCGGCCCGTTTCACCCAAGCCGACGTGGTCGAGCACATCTGCGCCCTCTCCGGCGGCCGTCTCAGTGTCGAGGAGGTCGTTACAATGGCCGAGCGGTTCCTGGCCTCTGACCTCGCCGTGCGGTTGGCCCCCGACGTAGAGGAAGGGCGGCGCCGGCCGGCGCAGTGGTCGACCGCCGCCCACCGGGCCCTGGAGGACCGCACCGTCGCCCTCATGGGTGCGCTAGGTGGCCGTCAGGTCCTTGGCATCGAAGGAGCGGCCCTGGAGGCGGCGCTGGCGGCCGTGCCCGCGCTTGGGGCGGACCAGGCCGCCGCGGTCAAGCTGCTGGCCGGGGAGGGTGGCAGCCTCAGGGCGGTGCTGGCCCCGGCCGGGTACGGGAAGACAACCATGCTCCACGCGCTGCCCAGGCCGCGGCATCGGACGGCCGCCCGGTGGTGGCCGTGGCCACCACGGCCAAGGCGGCGGCCGAGCTGGCCGGCGCCGGCCTGGATGCCAGGACCATCGCCCGTGTGCGGGTCGACCTGGCCGACGGACCTCTCGCCGCTGGCACCGTCGTCGTCCTGGACGAAGTCTCCCAGACCCCTACGCACGAGGTCGAAGCCCTCTTGGCCGCCGTCGACGCCTGCCCGGGCGGGTCGGTATGGGTCTTGGGCGACCCCCGCCAGTCCCAGCCCGTCGGCGCCGGCGGTGTCGCCGACCACATTGAACGTCTCGCCCACGAGGGCTCCATCCCATCAGCGCGCCTCACGGTCAACCGCCGCCAGGTCGACCCGGCCGACCAGGAGGCGCTGGGCCGGCTCCGCCGAGGCGACGCCGCTGGGTCCCAACGGTTGCGGACCGAGCTCGGCTGGGAGCACGAGCTGGCCACTCCGGCCCAGACCCGCCGCACGATGGCCGCCGCCGTGTGCGCCGATATCGGGCGCTACGGCGCCGAGCAGGTGGTGGCACTGGTCGTCTCGCACGCCGATGCCGAGGACCTGGTCGACCCGGCCCGCGCCCACCTCGCTGCCGCCGGCACTCTCACCGGCCCCGTCCTGGTCGGCCCCGGGTGGACGGCCGAGCGGGAGTACCGAGCCGGCGACAGGGTGCTCCTCCACGCCCGCTGCGGCCCGTCGGGCAGCCCGCTTGTCAACGGCACCACGGCCACCGTCACCGTTGTCAACGGTGACGGCCTCGCGGTCCGGCTCGACGGCAACGGAGAGGCGGCGGCCCTGCCGACGGCGTTCGTACTGGGCACTCGCAAGGACGGTTCGCCCAACCTGTCGCACGCCTGGGCGCGCACGGTTGACGGGGCGCAGGGCGGCACCTGGGAGGCCTGCCACTTGCTCGGCAGCGCCGCCTTGGACGCCTACCGGGGCTACACCGGCCAGTCCCGTTCCCGTCAACCCACCCACACCTGGAACACCGCCCGGGTGGCAGTCGTCGACCACGGCGGTCTCCTGGCCGACCAGCGCGGTGCGGCTGAACAGGTCGCCGGTGCGCTTCGTCGCCAACCCGACCCATCCCTGGCCGCACGAAGCGACCCCTGGGCCTCGACCGTCAGCTCCGCGAACGGATCGCCGAGCACGAGAAGGTGCTCACCGCCCGGCCCTCGGACCGCCGCGAGGCTCTCGTCGCCGCGACCAAGGACCTCCAGGCAGCCGAGAGCTGGCTGGCGGACATGGATGCCGTCGCCTCTCACACCGCCGGGCAACTGGCGGCGGTCGGCGCCCTCGCCGGGTTGACCCGACGAGGCCGGGAGCAGCGCCGTTTGCTGCAGGACAGGTTGGCCTCCGACGTCGAGCGTGCTGCTGCCGCTAAGGACAACTTCAAAGGGCTTGCCGGCCGTACTTCCCGTTTCCGCGGAGAGCAAGACGTGTTTGACCGTTTCGAGGCGGCTGAGGGCTGGCGCCGGGACGACATCTCACGCCTGCGGGACCGGCTCGACCACCACTGGGCCGCGGTCGTTGCCGCTTGCGTACAAGCAGACGACCCGCTCGCCTATGGGGTCGATAAGCTCCGCCACGCCCGGGCCACCACGGTTGGGGACCTACGGCACCTCGACGCCGCGGCCCCGGTCGACCGGGCCGCTGAGCACGACGACGCCCATTGCCGGCTCGCCGATGCCTACAGGGCGCGACAACAAGCCGAAAAGGCGCTCGGGAGTGCACGCGCCGCCTTCGATGAGAGCGGGCGCCGTCGGTGGGGACGTAAAGACGAGCAGGAGGCCGCCCCGGCCAAGGCCGGTGTCGTCTTCGCCGAGCAACGCCTGGAGCGGGCCGCCGGCGTCGAAGGGAAACTGCGGGAGCGCTTCGTCTCTCTCGCCCGGCATCAACAGGAGCGTCAGCAAACACTCACGGCTGCGGACACAGGGCGCAAACAGCTCGAGGCCGCCTTGGCCCAGTTCGATGCCGCGCTCGACCACACCCGTGCCGGCCGCGTCCGTGCCCTCGCCGAGGACCCGCCGGCCCACCTGGTCGAGCGGCTCGGGCCGGTGCCAACCTCACCCGCCGGTCGCGCAGTGTGGTGCCACCACGCGCTTGGCATCGAGGCTGTCCTCGACCGCAGTGACGGCTTGGGCGCGCCGCCCTCGGGGCGCAGCCCGGTCATGGGACGGGCGCACCAGGAGGTCGCCATTGCCGACAAGCTGTTGCACGCCAGCGTCGACCTGGCTGACCCGGCCGGCTGGGCTGACCTGGCTGGCCAGGCCGCTGCTCTCCGCAACGAGGCGGAGCGGCTTTTGAGGGCGCGCGCCACGACCGACTGGTTGCTGGCACCAGGGCAACAGCTACAGACCAGTCGGGGCATGGGCGACGGGGGCTCAACAAGGGCCAGAGCTAAGCCTGTAGCTGGGACCGGGACTGAGAAAGGTCCGGGGCCATGGCATCGCGGGGACAGAGCTTCAAGACGGACGCGCTCCGAGCACACCTTGACTTCCTCGCCCGGTAGCGTGCCGTCATCCGGGGGCTGGGAGCCATCTAACAGCCGCATCGCTCGGAAGATTACGTGGCTCGTTCGGTCGCCGAGGCGGCGCCAAACGGCAAGCTCATCACCGTTATACGCAAGTCTGGCCGCCGCGACGTGCCATCGAGCGGGTGCCACGAGAAGCCGGGCGACGGTCAGGACTACCCGAAGGTCAGAGGTGGTGCTCTCCTGAGAGCATCACGTACGCGCCGAAGAGTGGTTGTCCTGCCTCTCGTCCTGGTCCTTAACCGTCCCGCGGTTGTGAATCTCGCCGAAGGCGTGCCCTGCCGGTCTGGCGCCGACCGAGAACGAGACTCGCACAGCCTGGGCCGAGCGTGGTCCTGGAACGCGGTCTCGGCCATGGTCCTCAACCCCAAGCACATGGGGGCTCAGGCGTATGGCCGCTACCGCAAAGTCGAACGGCTGCGACGCGTGGAGGACCCTGCGGCCGGCCAAGTGACCCGAGAGGTCCCGTCAGGCCCGGACGAAGTGGTAAAGGCCCGGGCTTGGTGGACCCCATCGTTAGCGTGGAAGCATAGCTGGCGGCTCAGCCCGAGAAGTGCCCGTCGAGGCCCGGATCGGGCCCGCCCGCCGCTACGACTAAACTGGGCCGTCAGGAGCTTCCCGCTACGCACTTAGCGGCCTACTTGTCTGCGCCGAGTGGGCGGAAGATGGGAGGCAACGTCATCTCCTCGCAAAGTCTCGCCGCGTGTCGCATACCGCTGCATGTACCGCGACGAGTTCCCCGGCTGCGCGGCGCGGTGTGAGCGTCGACGAACTGTCGGCAGAGCTACTTGCCTCAGGCCTGGAGGGGCAACGTCGGCGCCGGCACCTGGCCTTCGCCGGGGTGGGCGCGTCCGGTTTGGGCCGTGGGGCCGCGCAAGCTGACGAGATCTGGCCGAGGGCTTCGGGGGAGATTGAGTGCTGCTGGTCGCACGGGCCCGCTCCTGGCCGCGGCGGACCGTGACGACCCCGGCCACCTCGCCTGCCGAGGCCTGCTGGAGGACGACCCCGGACCTCTTGTCACGAGCGCCCTTGTCATCGCCGAGGCCGCCTACCTGATCGATCGCCAGCTCGGCCCCGCCGCCGAGGCAACGCTGTTCCTTCGCTGGCCTCTGGCGACTTGCGGGTTGAGGACCTGGGCCGTCCCGACTGGGGACGCGTCGCCGAACTCGTCCGCACATATGCCGACATGCGCTTGAGAGGCAGCGATGCGTCGTTGGTCGCCCTAGCCGAACGCCTCGGCGCCACCAGGGTCGCCACCCTCAACCATCGCCACTTCCGGGTCGTCCGCCCCCACCACGTGGAAGCCTTCGAGCTGCTCCCCTGAGCGGCCGAAGGACAAGGCCCGGGCTTCACGTCCAGGGTGACGGGCGGCGCCCGCGACGCGGCACCGTGACTGATGCCGAAGGTTATTGGCAGGCGACTGGGCGGCTAAAAGGAAATGGTGCGAACGGTCACGGCGCGTCCGAAGCCTTGCCCCTTTGGCACACGCCCGTCGGCAACCCCGACGACAACCCGGCGACGGCTACGGACGGGCGGCGCCGGGGCGTCAGCGGCTTTCCGCCATGGACGGCGTGCGCGATGGCGAGCGACCTGAAGTTCACGCCAGACGTCGCCCGCGATGTCACCACCAGCCGCTGGAAGTGTGTGAAGGCAGGGATGGCGCTTGATGGCCATTACCGTCGGCTACAGCCAACCGGCATAGATGCGTGTTAATGAGAGGCCATTATCACCCGGGTGGCGGTAACAACCTTCAGTGCACGATGCCCCGACCATCCAAGATTCAGGTTATTCAGGACCACAACCTGGTGGTATGGGTACTCCCTCGGAGGCGATGGCCTCTAGAATCACGCCGGCGCTCACTCCCTGCTCAGCAATTGCTGGCCTCCACACGTCGAAGTTGGAGTTCGCTCGGCGCTTGGTTAGGAACGCGAACAGAACATCGAGAGAGTCGGGCTCGCCTTCGTGACGAGCCGCAGCAAGTCCTTCACCTCGTCCAATCGTCCAGTAAAACGCCGGACTTGCTTTAGGGGTCAGCTCCCGTGGGGCAGCCGGTACTCCTTGCTCTGGCTCGAGTTCTGGAGCAGCTATGTGCGACGTGAACCACTCCTCAAGAGAAGCTCGTTCGACGGCGACCCTGCGAAGAATTTCTCCGGCCCGTGGATCGGGATGGCCTTCTAGTAGCCCGAGCAGAGTGTGCTCTGGGCCGACATATCCGCTTTTCATGCGAATAGCAACGGCGAACGAAAATGTGACGATGTCATCCATATGACCGGAGTTAGCCTCAAGAAAAAGTGCAAGAAACCTATCAGTATCGGTCATCGATCTCGCTTCCCAGCCTGTCGATAAGTTCAGGTTCTTCAGCATAAGAGGGTCAACGCCACCCATCAGCCGCATGCCACCCGCGTGATCAAATTCTATTCACTTCGGAGACCGTCCCGGACCGGAGAGCCGTGGGCCGAACTTAGAAAGGTCACGGATTTGTGAGTGAACAGACGGTGGGAGAGGGAAAAGAATATGGTGCACTCTGTAGAACAGGTGCCGTACCGGTGGCCTGTGCCGGGGGCCTTCCACTGACAGGTTGTGACGAGATCCGAGAGGTTTCATTGCCAACGTCGGACCGCAGAACGGCAAAGGTTGGGAACAGAGTGAGCCCAGTCGGCATTGTCGACGAACCTCCGCCAAGATCTTCGATCCACTCCACCCACACCCTCCCGCCGGGGTACTGTTTGCAGATCAAGAAGCGGCCGGTGTTTACATCAATTTGAATGTCACCTTCGTAGTAATCATCACATGACTCGCCGTACGCCGGTCCACCCGCGGCCAGTCCTGCTGGAGTTGAAGCACCAGAGCACAGCAGGTCCCACGCAACGCAGAACCGTCCCGGACGCTGCGCCGGGGCTGCAGAGCACTGACTCGAGTTGAAGTAGCACGGGGTGGCACCGTAGCCGTTCTGACCCACCACAAGTAGCCCGCTCGGGTCGCTCTCGTTCACGGGGTCGTCGCCGGCAACCAACACGGGTCGCCTACCAGAGAGAGATTCTCCCAATAAGTAGCAGTAAAACTCGGCATTGCTCGCTCGTGCCGACAACGCTCAGCTCAGGCGTTGCGCGACGAACAATACGACCGTCTAGCGCGAGAAGCAAATAATCATTCGGGCAGCGGCACGTTCCAATAACAACTAGGCACGCCGGTCAGGAACCACATTCGCGTGCTCCGTGGTAACAGGTACTAGACGGTGTCGTCGCCATTTCGCACCGCCTTGTCTGGGAGCGCAAGTTCAGGTTTTAATGTCGTTGAGGGGGTTTCAGTCCATATAACAAACGATTCCGCGTCGAAGACTGAAACGATCACAGCTAACAGAGACGACACGATCTTCTCGGCGAAGTCATCGTCGGACTGAATGCGATCCCCTGGAGGTGCCACGGAGGCTACGAAAGCATTCAGGGGATACCCGGATGACGACCTTCTGATACAGCGCACAACCTCCAGAGGTGGCTCGACTGCAACGTCGCACCAGTGGATAATTGCGCTGCCGATGCTAAACCATTTCAGCCCTGTCCGATAAAGAGCCGGGTCACCAGGTCTTCGGAGGTCATCCTCGACGTACAAATAGGCCGATTGGAAACTATGAGTCTCGCTAAGAACCGAGGCCAGTGCAACATTGGCCTGATCTGAGCGCACCCAGCCGCCCTCACGGGGGTCGATAGTCACTGATAGTCCTCGGGTGGGCACGAGCACGCGGACGCGCCCATTCAAGGTGTCTAAAGCTGTATTTACTTTTTGCGCGATGACTTTACCCTGACTCAATGAGGAATGAAGCCAGTCAAGTGGCCACTCTTCGTTGAGTTCTGCAAGAGTCAGGTCGGTCACTTGGGCGCCACCTGACCCCCAGGGAATATGCGGTACAGGGTTCCGTTAGGCGCTTTGTAATCATAGTGCGGGCCGATCGGTCCGGCGTGACCGAGATCGGGGTGCAAGCTCTCATCAGTAACAGGGTTGTACCAGGAGCCTTGGCTACTGCCGGGGGGTCCCTTTCCCACCCACACCCAACCTGGGCCGGGGGGTTGCGAGGGATTTGTAAAGTCGGGTTCTGCCGAAGGCTTAGCGGGAGGCGGAGGTTGCCCGAGGTTGAGGCCACTGCCATTTCCTGCTCCTCCCTTGGCCGCCGCCCAGTCAACGTAGCTGCCGCCCTCGCACTGGCTTATCGGGTAACCCGTGCCGAGACCCAGGTCGGAGGCACCTGGGTTGCTGAGGATCTCCCACAGAAGCCCGCCGAGAGGAAAAGATTCGCTGGTTTGGCCGAAGTCGGAGGCCGGAGGCGTTATTAAGATTTCCCCCCACCCTGGCGAGGAGAGGCTAAGCAGCCCGCTCGGGTCGCTCTCGTTCACGGGGTCGTCGCCGGCATAGGAGTAGGGAGCCTGTGTGAGGTCGACCGCGGGATCGACAGACAGGAACTGTGCGGTGATCGGGTCGTAGAACCGGTTAATCAAATAGATGAGGCCCGTCCCTGGCTCCGTGTACGCCCCCGCATAACCAAGCGGTGTGGTGGTACCTGTGGTGGCAATGGTTTGCCCATACGGGTCATACGTCGCGCTACCGGCAACGGTGCCCGCGTAGGTGGTGAGGAGGCGGGTGGAGCCGAGCTGGTCGTGGTGGTGCCACAGCAGGACGCCCTGGGTTGCGTCGCCGCCGGCCCACTCGCCCGCCGTGGGGGTGCCGTAGGCCATGATGCCCGGGGCGCCGCCCGCCAGGCTGGTATCGGTGGCGCTGACCACGACGGTGCCGTTTTCGGACAGCGTGATGGCCGAACCCACCGCCTCCAGTTCCAGTTCGGTGCCGGCGGCCAGGGCCCCGGAGTCATAGGTACTGCCCAGTTGTTCCCAGCTGCCGTTGGTGCGTTGGAGCAGCTCCAGTACCGGGCTGCCGTTGTCCCAGTAATAGATGCCCGCATACGCGTCCTGGCCGTCGTCCTGTGACCTCACCGTGGGGCCTATCCACTCGTCGCCGCTGAGCGGGGTGGAGCTGACCGCCACCTCGGAGTACTGGTCGCCCGAGAAGGTGCCGGCCGCCCAGGCGTCCCCGGAGGTACCGCTGGAGTTGGTGCCGGACACCTGGTCCGAGGAGATGGCCAGGCCCCCGTCGGAGATGTCGGCCCAGTTGGCCCCGAGCGCCCCATCGGCCCGGTTGAAGTCGTCGCCGGCCGTCGTGGCGCTATCGGTACAGGTGACGGCTACGTCGGTGATGTTGGAGGAGGTCACCGTCCCCGACCCGTTGCTGACCGTGCAGGACTGGCCCACCGGGCTCGAGCTCACGGTCACGTCGTAGCCGGCCCCGGCCGGCAACGCCGTGGCGAAGCTGAAGTCCCCGTTGGTGCCGATGGCTTGGCGGTCGGTGCCGTCTTGGAGGACCACGGCGCCCGACAGCCCGCTGACGTTCCCGCCCACGCTGTAGGTGCCGGTGACGTTGCCGCCCGACCAGGCACCCGCCGTGGGGGTGCCGTAGGCCATGATGCCGGGGGCGCCGCCGGAGAGGCTGCTGTTGGTGGCGTTAATCACGACGGCCCCGTTCTCCAACAGGGAGATGGACGAGCCCACCGCTTCAACTTCCAGTTCGGTGCCGGCGGAGAGCGCCCCGGAGTCGTAGGTGCTGCCCAGTTGGGCCCAGTTGCCCCCATCGCGCTCGAACAGCTCCAGCACCGGGCTGCCGCTGTTCCAGTAGTAAATGCCCACATAGGCGTCCTGGCCGTCGTCCTGTGACCTGACCATGGGGCCGACCCACTCCCCCCCGCTGAGGGCGGTGGAACTGACCGCCACCTCGGAGTACTGGTCGCTCGAGAAGGTGCCGGCCGCCCAGGCGTCGCCCGAGTTGGCGCTGGCGTTGGTGCCCGCCACCTGGTCCGAGGAGATGGCGAGGCCCCCGTCGGAGATGTCGGACCAGTTGGCCCCGAGCGCCCCGTCGGCCCGGTCGAAGTCGTCCGAGGCCGTGGTGGCGCTGTCGGCGCAGGTAACGGCTACGTCGGTGATGTTGGAGGAGGTCACCGTCCCCGACCCGTTGCTGACCGTGCAGGACTGGCCCACCGGGCTCGAGCTGACGGTCACGTCGTAGCCGGCCCCGCCCGCCAGCCGGTTGCCGAAGTTGAAGTTGCCGTTGGTGCTGACGGTCTGCTGGTCGGTGCCGTCCTGGAGCACCACCGTGCCCGCCAGCCCGCTGACGGTCCCGCCCACGCTGTAGGTGCCGGTGACGTTGCCGCCCGACCAGTCGCCCGCCGTGGGGGTGCCGTAGGCCATGATGCCGGGGGCGCCGCCGGCCAGGCTGGTATCGGTGGCGCTGATGACGACGGTGCCATTTTCCGAGAGCGTGATGGCCGAACCCACCGCCTCTAGTTCCAGTTCGGTGCCGGCCGTCAGGGCCCCGGAGTCGTACGTGCTCCCCAGTTGTTCCCAGCTGCCCCCGCTGCGCTTGAACAGCTCCACTACCGGGCTGCCGTAGTCCCAGTAGTAGATGCCCACGTAGGCGTCCTGGCCGTCGTCTTGGGACCTGACCATGGGGCCGACCCACTCGCCCCCACTGAGGGCGGTGGAGCTGACCGCCACCTCGGAGTACTGGTCGCTGGAGAAGTTGTCGGCGGCCCAGGCATCGCCCGAGTTGCCGCCGGCGTTGGTACCTGTGACCTGGCGCGACGAGATGGCCAGGCCCCCGTCGGAGGTATCGGCCCAGTTGGCCCCGAGCGGCCCGTCGGCCCGGTCGAAGTCGTCGGTCGCGGTGGTACCGAGGCTTTGTTGTTCGAGCGGGAGCCCGTCGGGCCCGTACAGGTAGGCGGTGGTCCCGTCAGAGAGCAATTGAGGCGTGCCCTGGGTGGTGTCCCACGCGTAATCGGCGGTGCTCGAGGCCGACCCGGTGGGGGTGGTGGTCGAGCCGGCCAGCAGGCCGTTGCCGTCGTAGCTGTTGGTGGTGGTCCCGGTGGGGCTGGTCACGCTGGTGAGCTGGTCCGCTTCGTCCCAGCCGTAGTCGGTGGCCCCGCCGCTGGCCGGGGTAGTGGCCGTGCGGTCGCCCCGGTCGTTGTAGATGTAGGCGGTGGCCCCGCTCGGCGGGTCGTCGCAGGCGTTGGTGCTCGGGGTGGTAGACGACCAGCACAGCTGGCTGGCGGCGTCGAAGCTCTGGCTCGCGAACGTGGGCGTGCTGGTCGGGTCGCCGGCTGCGTCGTAGCTGTAGCTGTTGGTGCCGTCGACGCCGGTCAGCTGGTCGAGCGGGTTGTAGCTGTAGGAGTGGTTATCGGAGGGCACGCCCGTCGAGGTGACCTGGGTGACCTGGTTGTCGGCGTCGCGGCTGTAGGTGAACGAGGCGAGCGTCGAAGAGCCTTCGGTGGCGCTGATGGCGGACAGCACCCCGGCCGGGTCGTAGGTGTAGTTGTCGGTGACGGGCGTGCCAGTGGTGGGGTCGGTGCCGCTGGTCAGGTCGCCGTCGGCGTCGTAGGTGAACGTGGTGGTATGGCCCTGCCAGTCGGTCAGGCTGTCTTCCCGGCCTTGGGCGTCGTAGGCCATCTCGACGGTGCCGGTCGCCCCCGGGTAGCTGACCGACAGCTCGTTGCCGGCCGGGTCGTAGGTATAACCGACGGTGTCGCCTATGCCGTTGGTGTAGGAGACCTGGCGCCCGAGCGAGTCGATACGACCAGGTACTGGTGCCGGTGCCGTCGGTCATGGAGGCCAGGCGCCCGTCGGGGTCGTAGGTGTAAGAGACGTTGGGAGTGGCGGGGTCGTTGTAGTTGATGCCCGTCAGCTCCCCGCCGTCGTAGGTATAGATAGTGCAGCCGGTGGTGGTCGAGCTGGTGGTGCAGCCCGAGACCCCCGGGTCGGACTTGACCACCAGGTTGCCGTCGGCGTCGTAGGTGCTAACCCGTCGTGCGGCCGTCGGGGTCGGTCACGCTGGCCAGGTCGCCCAACGGGTCGTAGGTGTAGGACGTGACGTCCCCCGCCGGGTTGGTCTGGGACTCGACTTCGCCCGTCCGGCCAGTAGGCGATGGTGTAGGTCTGGGCGCTGGGGGTGCCGAACGCCTGGGCGGTGGACGGTGAGCTCGTCGTCTAAGTCGTAGCCGTAGACGGCCTCGTTGCCGTTGCCGTCGGTGGTCGAGGTGAGGTTCCCGTCCCCGTCGTAGGTGTTGGTGGTCGTGTGGCCGTTGCCGTCGGTGGTGGTGAGCAGTTGCCCCTCAGCGTCGTAGGTGTAGGTGGTGCACCCGGTGGCCGGGGTGGTGCAGCTGGTGGCCGAGGGATTAGCGAGCATGTAGCGGCCCGACAGCTGCGAGGTCACCTGGCCTGTGGCGGTGTCGTAGGCCCAGCGGGCCACGTCCTGGTAGGACCCGGACACGTCCGAGTTGTCTGTCGTGGCCGGGGCGGTCTCGGAGACCAGGTCCCCGTAGGAGTCGTAGGAATAAGTCCAGGTGTTGCCGTCCGGGTCGATCACGGCAGTGACGTCACCGGGATAAGTGCTGTCGCCGTGCACGAAGTGGGTGACCTGGGTGCCCTCAACCGTGCCCGAAGGAGAGACGACCGGGGTCGACACCGTGGTGAGGTTGCCCGCCCCGCCCGAGCTGTAGGCAGGCTCGTCGTAGGTGTAGGTGGTGGTCACCGGGCCGGCCGAGCCGTAGGTGGCGGGCAGCGTCTCTGACGTCACCTCGTCATAGGCGTTGTAGGTCCACGTAGTCGTCTGGCCCAGGGGGTCGACCTCAGACACTAAGTTGCCATCGGCGTCATAGCGCATAAGTAGTGATGTTGCCGTCGGGGTCGATGACCCCAGTGGTGGAAAGGGTGCTGGGGTCCACTTCGTAGTAGGTGGTGGCGGCCTCCGACGTCCCCGAGGCTTGGGTCTCCGACATGAGCGCCCCGGACACGTAGTCCTCGACGGTGACGTTGCCTTCCGGGTCGGTGATAGTGGTGGTGCCCCCCGAAGGCGACAGGTTGTCGCCGCTGTAGGCGAACGTTGTCGTGCGGCCCATCGGGTCCACCTGGTCGGTCACCTGGCCCGCGGAGTTGTAGGTGTTGGTCGTAGTCCCGCCGTTGGGGTCGGTCATGGTCAACATCAGGTGGCCGGCCCCATAAGTGAACGAGGTGATGCCACCGCCGAGGTCAGTGACCGAGGTCAGTTCCCCCGAGCTGTCGTAGTGTAAGAAACGCTCCGGTCGGCCGGGTCGGTCACCTTCTGACACCAGGCCGTTGGAGCCGTAGGAGAAGCTGAGCTGGCGCCCGGCCGGGTCGGTCACCGTGGTCAATTGGCCCGAGCCGTTGTAGGACAGCGTGGTCAGGTAGCCGTTGGGGTCGGACTCTGACACCAGTTGGCCGGAGGAGGAGAAGTTGAAAATTTGGGAGCCCCGGCGGGTGTAGGTGTACGTCCCGTCCTCGTTGGCCACCAAGGTGGCAAACTCGTAGGGCGGGGCTGTATAACCCCCGTCGCCGTTGGAGCCGAACACCACCGTGGAGCCGTCCTCCTGGGTCACGGTGGCGGTGCCAGTGCCCTCGTCTATCGACAGCGACATGCAGTACGAGCACGACCAGCCGTAACCGAAGGGGCTGTCCAACGAAGCCGAAAGCGAGTTGTAGGTACGAGTGAGGTCGAGCGGCACCCCTCGGCCCGGGATGTAGTCGTCGGTGGCCGTATCGTAGAGGTCGCCGGTAGCGCAGTCGACGGGGTCAACCTCGACGGTGCCCTTCTTGCATTCGTTCAAGTTTGTAGCCGAACCCGCGATGGCGGTGTCGGCTACGTAGGAAGTGAGCGTGGCAGTGGGTTCGGCCGGGTAGTCGATCGTCACCGAGCCGCTGCCGGTGGAATAGCCGGGGTCGTCCTGCACCGAGGTGGCCGATGCCTCCACGTAGTCCGAACCGCCGCCGCCCCCGCCCGAGACCTCGCTCGTGCACGTGCCGCCGCCACCGCCGCCGTAGTAACCGCCGCCTCCACCCCCGCCGCCGTTGGAGGTCGAGCACCGGCTCCGCCGGAGCCGAGCGAGCCCGCCGTCCCAGTGCCGGCGCCGGTGCCGCCGGCGCCACCCACGCTGTTGGTGCCCCCGCCGCCCCCCGAGCCCGAGCAGCCCCCGTTGTTGCCGGCCTGGGCCGCACTGAACGAGCCACCCGAGCCACCTCCACCGTCACCTTGACTGCATCCATAGCCGTAGGAACCCGATGCCGCCGCCCCCACCAGCGACCACCACCCGGTCGGCCAAGGTGGTGCCCCCGAGGCGCACATCAGAAGCGCCGCCCCCGCCATAGCCGATGTCCGAGCCGGAGTACCCCCCGGCCCTACCCCCGTTGTAACCGCCGGTAGCCACTGGTCGGCCGGCGCCGCCCACCACCACCACATGGCCTGGCCCGGGCGTAACTGGCACGGTGGCCACCACCTCCGCTGCCGAGGCCGCCATAGCTATCCTCCACCCTGGGCACCGACCGCGCTCACCTGGAGGGAGGTGACCCCGGCGGGCACGGTCCAGTTTGGCCCCGCCCGTGTAGGAGAACGGCTTTGACCCGCTGGACGGGCCCGACGAGCTAGTTGAGGGCGGGTAGGTGATCGTCACCGAGCCGCTGCCGGTGGAATAACCGGGGTAGTCCTCCACTGACGTGGCAGACGACTCGACGTAGTCCGAACCGCCGCCGCCCCCGCCCGAGACCTCGCTCGTGCACGTGCCGCCCCCACCGCCGCCGTAGTAACCGCCGCCTCCACCCCCGCCGCCGTTGGAGGTCGAAGTACCGGCACCGCCGGAGCCGAGCGAGCCCGCCGTCCCAGTGCCGGCGCCGGTGCCGCCGGCGCCACCGGCGCTGTTGGTGCCCCCGCCGCCCCCTGAGCCCGAGCAGCCCCCGTTGTTGCCGGCCTGGGCCGCACTGAACGAGCCACCCGAGCCCCCGGGGCCTTGGTCGGGGCCCCGTAGGACCCGATACCGCCGCCCCCACCAGCGACCACCACCCGGTCGGCCAAGGTGGTGCCCCCGAGGCGCACATCAGAAGCGCCGCCCCCGCCATAGCCGACGTCCGAGCCGGAGTACCCCCCGGCCCCGCCCCCGTTGTAACCGCCGGTCGTACCGCTGGAGTCTTGCCCACCGACGTAGATGCCTAACGTCTGGCCGGGGGTGACCGGTATCGTAGCCACCACCTGCGACCCCAGCCCGCCATAGCTACCTCCACCCTGGGCACCGACCGCGGTCACCTGGACGGAGGTAACGCCGGTCGGCACGGTCCATGTCTGAGCGCCGCCGGTATAGGAGAAGGGGACTGAGGTGGGGCCTTGTGCTACCGCCTCAGTGGCCCCGGACGTGACGGCCACGGCGCCGGCAGCGAAAACCAAGGCCGTTGCACAGCCCAACCGCAAGAAGGTGCCAAGCACGGCACAGCGGCGTCGAGTGTCAGGTGCGTGACTATCGCAGCTCTTCAACGCGGTTCCCCTTCCGCCTGTCACAAACACCCCGCATGATGGCACCCAGACCATATCTTCGCACGGTTAAAGCGGTCAAACGCCCACACTGGGTGGTCGGAAAAAGACGAAGACGAGGGTTGGACGTTAAGCGCATTCGAAAAGGGGACCGAGGGGTCGTCCTTATCTTCATCAGTGGCGATCAAAAGGGTTGGCGCTGCCCGGCCCCAAGTGCCGCCACTGTGACCAAAGTTGCTACGTAACGTACTCCCGCTCAATTCGCCGACCCAGTCGGGCAAGCGTTCGTTGTCATGGCGAAGGAACCGACCCGGGCGAAGCTCCGCCACATGGCCGGCCAGCGGTAGTTAGCTATGGGGGCCACCGCCGCCAACGATTTGCCAGCAGGCCTTCCACCAGCCGTCGTTTTAACCTCTGATGCTTACCACGCTCCGGAGTAGCTTCGCTTATGGGCCGCGCCTCGGCACGCCCGAAGTGGATGCCGATTTGGACACAAAACGGTCTGGAACCGCCCGGACAGGGCGGGATGGACGGGCAGGGTGCACCCACAGGTGCCTGGTCAGCGGCACAAAAACACCAAGGCGCCAACGCCTCAGACGGTTCCGATCAGTTTGGCGTGCTCGAGGCGAAGCTCCGGAAGCGATACCTGTCTTGAACCGTCGAACGAGCCCGGCATGCACCTATAGGGGAGGCCGGTCCCAAGCGGCCGCTGTCCGCGTGATCACAACGTGATCACAAACGTCCCGGGACGAGTCGGTACGGGAGCTTCCCGTCCGGGATGGCCCTCGGCCCAAGACCAGGACTGATCAGCCAATTCGCGACGTAGAGGTACTGGCGGGAAGCGCCAAAACAAGAGTTCGAGTCCTCCCCCCCGAGCCACCCAAGCGAGGCAAAAGCGCAGGTGAAGGGCTACTTCCTCCGGTGGCAAGCCGCCCCGGAGGAGGCAAAAAGTGGCAATACGGTGGCAAGCGCATTCGCATCACACTTGGCGTCGCGTTAGAGCTCGGCTGTCCCTTGCCGCCGTTCCCACCGAGCGTGGAGAGTTCTGTCATACGGACGTGATGCGGTGGGACGTGCAGATCGTCATCCTGGGGGACGAGCACAACGTCGAGCACATCGCCCGCCACGGTGTCAGCCCGAGCGAAGTCGAACAGGTCGTTGCCAGTGAGAAAGCCCGTCGTGGGTGGACCGCTCGGTGCGAGCCGGCCGGCTCGTGGTCCTCGGGCCAATCGAGGCCGGTCGCCTGCTGGTGGTCGTGCTGGACCGCCCGACGACGAGCGGCCTGGCTTATTGCGTGACTGCCCGGCCCATGTCTGCACGGGAGCGCCGCGACTACGAGAGGACCGTCAAGTGACCAAGGACTACCAAGCAGCAGCCACAGCGGCGGACGAGCGCGAGTACCTGGCCTCGGCCATGGCCCCGGCCGAGGTGGACCTCGGCCGGGGCCAAGTCGGCCATCGCCATCCGTCTCAGCGGCGCCGACGTGGACCGCCTGAAGGCTCGGGCCGACGAGGAGGGAGTCGGCTCCACCCAACTCGCCCGCCAGTGGATCCTCGAGCGCCTGGACGAGGGCAGCACGGTCCCGGCCGAGGCGGAGGCCGCCATCGCAACGCTCCGCAGCTATATCTCGAGGGACTATATGGCCGAAGCGACTCAGGGGAAGACCCGGGTCAAGGTGACCAAGGCGATAAAGGTGTCCAAGGCCGGTACGGGCCGTCCCGCCCTCTCCAAGGACCCTGCCGCACCCGCAAGCAGGCTCCGACCCGACATTGAGGGCGTGGGAAGCAAGTAGGGGCGGTCCGTTCCTGCCGTGTGGAGTTTGGAAAGTGGCAAAAAAGTGGCTAACCCGGCATGCCGACGTCAGCTGTCTGATGAGGCCCGGTGAGGCGCACCGGTAGCCTGGTCCGGGTGCCGGCAACCCGGTGGGTGGGCACTTCAGACGGTCGCAACATGGGCGCTCTCCCCGGGCGGCATTCCCTGGGCTACTAGCAAACGACGCAGTTCGCCGATACTTCGGCGGACCGCCATGTGCTCGTCGTGCCCGTAGTCCGGGTGCAGGTGGTCTATTTCGACAGCAAGGAGGCCGTCGTAGCCAACGTCCGCTAGCAACCGCATGATCTGGGCCATCTCGACGAGGCCTTCGCCTACCGGAGTGCTGGAGAAGAAAAACCATTCCGAGGGCGAGACGCCCCGCCGCACTTTCAAGTCCTTGATATGCGTGGCGAACACGTACTTCGCCAACTTCTCCATCGCACCCACGGGGTCGTCCAAGAGGCGTAGGAAATTGCCCGTGTCGAAGTTGACCCCGAAACAGGGCGAACCCACCGCCTCTACTAACCAGAGCATCTCACGAGCGGTGTAGTCGCCATGGTTCTCCGCCGCCAGCTTGACCCCACGAGGTTCGGCGGCACGGACGGCTTCTTTGAACCAGCCCGCAAGGACCTCCAGCCGGGGCTGGCGTGGCAAGTAACGGTAGTCCCCGTCGCCCGGGCCAGGCGTCACCCGCATGACCCTGGCGCCGATCCGGGCGGCGTTGTCAAGCTGCGCCACCATGTCTTCGAGGGCCAAGCGGTTGGTGCCGTCCTCGAGCCCCTGCGGGTGCCCCCAGGCGTAGACCCGCTCCAGGCCGTAATCGTCGAGGCGTGCCTTCATCTCGCGAAACCACGACGCCTCCATGCTAGGGAAGAAACACGATTCCAGCGAGACACCATCGACCCCCAGTTCCACGGCAAACGCTAGAAAGTCCTCCATCGTCATGGCATTATCAGGCAGGGGCTGGCCTTCGTAGACCTCACCGAAAAACCTATGGAAGCAATAGCTGTCGATCCCTATCTTCACGGTGCTGGCCTCCGGGTGGGCAGGCTCGAGGTCTCCAGAGCGATGACGCGGTGCTCGACCAGCACGCCGTCGGCTATCCGAAGTTCGCCCAGGCTGTGAACTGGTTGGGCACGCCGCTGGGTTGGCGAGCCGGGGTTGAACAGGAGCTGACCCGAGTCGCCCTCCTCGTTCATAGGTGCGTGACTGTGACCGAACACGACTACGCCGGCGTTTGGGAAACGGCGGCGCATCCGCGCGGCCCGACCGGTCGCCGCTCCACTGTCATGGACCATCCCGATCTGCAAGCCGCCCAGCTCCACCACTCGGCTGATGGGCAGTACCCCCACAAGGGAAACGTCATTGTTGCCCAGTACGGCGTAGACCGGGGCAATCTCGCCCAACAGCTGAAGGACCCCCGCATCGAGGATGTCACCGGCATGCAAGATAGCGTCCGCCCCGCGAAGGCACTCCCACGCCGCCTCCGGCAGTTGCGGGCGTACGCGCCCGTCGGGCCAGGCAGTCCGCAGGTGAGTGTCAGCCAGGACCACGACTCGAACGTGACCGGAAATGGTGGACGGTGTTGTCACGGTCGCAAGGATAGGGAGCTGCGGTTCGCGGGCGTTAGAGGGCCTATTTTCTCATCACTTCTGGGCGTCATCCGCCTCCAGCACCGTTATGTCCTCTGTGACGGGGTGAAGCGTCCCGTCCTCGCCGGCGACGGAGAAGGTCTCGTCGACGACGACGTCGCCCTCCGCCGTCTGGAGGACAGTCGTCTCGTCGGTGGCCACGACATGGCCCTCGTTGTCGACCTCAGCGACAAGGTCGTCCACCATGACGTCGCCGTGCTCATCGACGCTTTCGGTTATCACCTCGATGACCTCCGGGCCATCTTTGCCCTCGGCGGGCTCGGTGACGTCTTTGGGGTCGCTCATGTCTGTCTCCTCGGTCTGGGGCCTCACTGGCCCTACAGATCGTCGCACACGGGCGTCGGCGAGGCACAGGTAGGGGAAATAGCGAACTGCAGTCGCCGGCAGTACGAGACAATCCGTGCCGGGTTGAAGCGTCGAGCGTCGGCCCTTGACGTGGGAGGACTCCCTAGCCAGTCACGTCGGCGGTAGCAGGTGATAGCATAGTGCAAGCATGCCCAATCTTCTCGTTCGCGACATCCCGGACGACGTGCACGCCGCGTTACAGCGCCGGGCCCAGAAGCGAGGCCAGTCCTTGCAGCAGTACCTCGCCGCCGAGCTCACGCGTCTCGCCGAACGGCCCAGCATGGACGAGGTCTTGGACCGCATCGAACAGCATCGCGACGGTCGAGTCGGGCTAGCTCGGGCGGCCAAGGACGTCTCAGAAGAGCGCGCTCAGCGGTGATCGTCGTTGACGCTTCGGTTCTGGCAAATGTTGTCGGCGACGACGGCTCCGACGGCAAGACAGCCCGCCGCGAGTTCCGCGTCGCTGGTGACGTTGCTGCTCCCGATCTAGTCGATGTCGAGACCGTAGCAGTGCTGCGCAAGCGTTGGCTGGCCAAGAGACTTTCAGCGCCCAGGTTCGCCTCTGCACTCGATGACCTTGAGGATCTCACCGTCGACCGCTACCCGATGCTCCGTTTCATGCGCAGGGCTTACGATCTTCGGGACAATTTGACGGCCTACGACGCGGTGTACGTAGCCCTAGCCGAAACCCTGGGTTGCGAACTTTTGACTGCCGATCAGAAGCTGTCCAAGGCCGTAGGCCCACGGTGTCCTATCCGGCTCCTGCAGTAAGAGAGCGCCTACAGTTGTTTGGGCTCTTGGTCTGCGCCCGTCTACCTTTCACCGTTGGGGGCACGCTGCCAAACGCCTAGGAGGTTCCCAGCCGGGTCGTGGATCGTTGCGACCAAGAGGTCGCCTTCGGGGAACGGGGATCGAATGACCGTGCCTCCGTTGACCATGACCCGGTCGAGGGTCTCGTCGACGGCTTCGACGTACACGTAGGGAATGTGCCCGGCGTTGCCGGCGACGGGGAGGTCCCGGATGAAGTGACCGATCACATGACCGGAGCCGTCTTCGAACGCCGCTGAGTCCTCGTCGTCACGGATCCTCCAGCCAAACACCGAGCGGTAGAACGTCACCGCTCGCGCTGGATCCGGTGCGGGGATGCGCAAGTAGGACACGCCGTTGGGCCGGAACACCCGATGTTCCTCGTGCTTACCCGTCATCGCTTTTTGCCTTTCGTTCTGACATAGGAGGCTGACGTTGCTTGCTGAGCGGTTTTGGGTCGCATCCGTGACTCATAACCTGCTTAGTCTCCTGACCCGCTCACCTATCGCCCGGCGTGAGCTAGAAGGCCATCCTGTGGCCCTTGTGAACTAGTCCAAACGGCGGGCCCTCATCGGCATCAAACGAACATAAACACGGTCCCGTTTTCGACCTTGGTGGGGAAGGTCTCGACATCCTTTAACACCGGCGCCCTGATCGCTTTGCCAGTCCGAACGTCGAAGCGGCCGTTGTGCTTCGGGCACTCAATTACGTAGCCCATGACGAGCCCTTCGCAAAGTAGCGTCCTTTCGTGCGTACAGTGGCCGTCCGTTGCGAAGAACTCGCCCTCCGCAGTGCGGTATATGGCGTAGTCCCGATCTTCATGGCGGAAACCGATGACGTCCTCTACGTCGACATCTTCCGTCGCACACGCAGCGACCCAAGTTGGCATCTCGTCCGCCCTGTCTTCACGACCCGTCCAGCACGGCACGCCCGTCATTAGGGTCGCGGTATGGGGCGGCTCCGGACGGAAGTTCTCGGCGGATGTAGTACGTCTGATCTTTCAACTGGCGAAGCACCGCAGGAATGATCTCCTTGTAGGCGGCCCACAACGACGAGTAGGCCTCTGGCATATCATGCTTGACTTGCTCGTGAAGGTCCGACAACCGGTGATATGGCACCATCGGGAACATGTGATGCTCGATATGGTAATTCATGTTCAAATATATGAACCGGTTAACCCGGCCCATATATACGGTACGGGTGTTAAGGCGGTGGTCCAGTACGTTTTCGCCCAAGCCAGCGTGCTGTGTCAAGGCGTAAATTTGGAGGAGCCATACGCCGTAGATTCGAGGCCCGCCAATAAGCAGAAATGGGACGACCGAGTGAGTGACGACAATACCGGCGATTGTGAGGCCGTAGACAACGCACCATACGCGTGCCGTACGAAAAACTCGGTTCTGCTCCACCGCCGGCACAAAGGTTCGCTCATCTGGCGTCAGGTGCCCTGACGCGTGGACCAACATCTCCCGCAGATTGTGCGGGAACTCTAGCAGGCCAAAAAAGTTCGCCAGGAGCCGAGCGAGCCGCGCTGGGCGCATGACGGCGATCTCGCGGTCCCGGCCGACGATCAGCGTGTCCGTATGGTGCCGCGTGTGGCTCCACCGCCAAACCGTCGGATCTCGCATATCCATGAAGGAGGCGATGGCGTAGATCCTGTCATTTAGCCACGGGTTCTTGAAGGCCGTGCCATGGCCGCACTCGTGCCACCTGGAGTCGGAACCAGTGCCGTACAGCACGCCATATATCGCGAAACACACAAGGGCCAGCCAACTCCGCCACAGCGCTATCCCCGCGGCCGCGAACACTGCCATCAGGCCGAACCACAGCAAGGTATCGCGTACCGCCGGGGAGTCCGAGCGGCGCATTAGCTCCTTCATTCGCTTGCGCTCGACGTCGCTCTTGAACCACTCGCTCCCGCCGGCAAGCCCGGCCGAAACAGCTCGCTCTCCTTGCTCCCCCGTAAGGCTGTAACACTTCAGCCGCTCACGGCCCATAACCGCTGTCACTGCGTACCTCCTTCACTCGACGTTCCGCTACTGCTCGTCATGGAGATCGTTGTCCTTCCCACACTTCGGGGAGCAGCTCGACCTCTTCCTAGCTGGCGCGCCTGACGGTACGGCCAGGGCAGCGATCCCGTCACCATTCGCGAAATCCTCCGTCAGCGCCACGCCAGACAGGGTTGCGCCAGCGGTGGCCGAGTTCGCTGGCACGCTGAACGGCGCGCTCGTCGATCTCGATTCCCAGACCGGGGGCGGTCGGTAGCCCGGCGTAGCCATCGACGAAGCGGAAAGGGCTCGGGTCGAGGAGGTAGTCGAGCACCTCGGCGTCAGTGTTGTAGTGGATTCCCATGCTCTGCTCTTGGATGATGAAGTTGGGCATGGCGAAGGCAAGTTGAAGGCTGGCCGCGAGGGCTATGGGGCCGAGGGGGCAGTGGGGCGCCACGCTGACGTCGTACGTCTCGGCCGCCGCGGCGATCCGGCGGACCTCGCTGATGCCGCCGGCGTGCGAAACATCGGGCTGGACGACGGCAACCCCCGAGCCAAGGACGTCGCGGAAGTCCCAGCGAGAATAGAGACGCTCACCAGTCGCCAGCGGGACGTGCGTGCACTCGACGAGACGATGCAGGTCACGGGAGAACTCGGGGAGGGTGGGCTCTTCTGCAAAGAGGGGCACGAAAGGTTCGAGGAGCGGGAGCAGTCGGCGGGACATTGCCGTCGACAGGCGACCATGGAAGTCGATGACGACATCCCGGTCAGGTCCGATGGCGTCCCGCACGGCAGCTAAGCGATCGATCACCAGGCGGGTGGCCGAGGGAGTCTCAATGCGGTCCATCATGCCGGAGCCGTTCATCTTGACTGCAGTGAAGCCAGCACCCAGTTGGGCTTGCGCCTGTTCGGCCAGCTCGCTCGGCTCGTCGCCTCCGATCCAGGCGTAGACACGCGCTCTCTCACGGACGGGCCCGCCGAGCAAGCGGTGGACCGGCGTTTCGTAGTGCTTGCCGGCGATGTCCCAGAGGGCCTGGTCGATCCCGGCGACTGCGCTCGACAGTACCGGTCCGCCTCTGTAGAAGCCGCCTTTCGTGAGCCGCTGCCAGTGGTCTTCGATACGGAGAGGGTCCTCTCCAACGAGGAGCTCGCCGAGCTCGGAGATCGCCGTCTGCACCGTCTCGGCGCGTCCCTCGAGGACCGGCTCACCCCATCCACAAATCCCCTCGTCGGTCTCCACCTTCAGGAACAGCCAGCGCGGAGCGACGAGGTACGTCTTCAATTCGGTGATCTTCACGAAGGCCTTTTTCCCCTGCTTCGACGAAGCGGCATCACCTCGTCCGGCTGGCTGTCCGCCGAACGAGGGTTCGATCGAGCCCGTCGGACGTCGACCGACGCCTGTTCGAGCAGCGCCTCCATCGCCGAACGGGCTCTCAGGGCATCGCCGGCCCGAACGGCTGCGTAGACGCCACGGTGGCGAGGCACGGCGTCGGGCCAGTGCTTCCCCTTGTGCACGACCTCGTCGCGCACGCGGAGGCCTGCTTCGATTACTACCTCCATGCGAGAAAGCAGCTCATTGTGGGCGGCGGTGAGGAGGAGCCGATGGAAGACCAGGTCGGCCTGGATGGCGGCGCCAGCGTCGGATTCCAGCCAATTCCATGGCCGCCAGCGCACTTTCGAGGTCTCTAAGATCTTCCTCGGTCCGCCGCTCGGCGGCGAGCCCGGCGCCGGCCGGTTCGACGATCTTGCGAACCTCGTTGATGTTCTCCAGGAGGGCGTCGTCGGGCTCCCCTAGCCAACGGAGCAAGCTCTCGTCGAGAAGGTTCCAGTCGGAGCGGCTTCGGACGATGGTGCCTCGCTTCTGACGGGACTCGACGAGCCCCTTGGCGGCGAGGACGCGCAGGGCCTCCCGGAGCACTGACTTGCTGATCCCGAGCTCTCCTTCGAGCTCTTCGGGTAACAGAGCGGTCCCGGGGACGTAGAGCCCCTGGACAATGCGCGAGCCGAGAAGCTCGACCGTCTGCCCGTGAAGGTCCCGCAGGACGCCGTTGGACGCCATGGAGCTCGGCCTGGCCATGCGAAGCTGCGCATCCACCTCCGTGTCAGTTCCCACTTTCATCTTGCCCTTCTCTCCGTATGCAAGAACTGGCCCTTTCGCTCCCTTGGCGCCACTATGCGGCACGTCAGGACAGTCTGGTTGATTGCAGGCCCGTAGCCACTGCTTTCTCGACCCTTTCCCTGACTTTACTCTACCCTCCAACTACCATAAATCAATAAAATCATATTTCTTCTTGACACCGAGCCAGTACCGCTCGTAACGTGAACGCCAGTGACATCGGTGCGCAAGGGGGGCCGGCTCGAGCTTGTCGAGCAGGATGCTCCCGCGGGTGGGCCTATGGCTTCAAGTGGCTCTGACGCAAAAGCTGGCGACGGTACCGCCTCTTGGCCCCGATAGTCAGCCGCCAGTGAATAACTGCCGCGAGTGAATAACAGAACACCTAGAGAAAGGAAAAGGATAGGAGCGTGAAAATGACCATCAACTTTAAAACGTCCCTTCGCAGCAGATCCCGAGATCGTGACGTAAGCCCATCAGAGTCCCACGTTGACCGCCGGCGCCGCCGCATCCGAGCCTCCTGCGCTCTGGTAAGTACCGCCACCCTGGCGGTGGTAAGCATACCCGTCTCTGCGGCTGTGTTCGGATCGACAGTTCAGTCCGCCCAAGCGGCGGCTGGCCCCGAATTGATCGTGAACTACGAAGGCGGAGCCGAAATCCCCTTCTACGCCATCATTGAAAAAGGTGTGAACGCCGCCGCTAAGGACCTTGGCGTCAACGCCGTGTTCCAGGCGCCGCCATGCCCCGACGGCGACTGCAGTGTCGTCGCGCAGGCACAGCTGCTCGACTCCGAGATAGCTACCCACCCGGCCGCGATCGCAGTACAGCTCAACAACGCCTCGCTAATACCCGGTATAGAGCGGGCAGTGAATGCAGGCATAAAGGTATTGATAACAAACGCCCAGAACTTGCCCGAGTACCACTCGCCGGCGAACATCCAGAACATGGCCTTTGTGGGCCAAAATGAGTACAACACCGGGACGCCGATCGCGCAAAACCTAGCGCCCTATCTTAAGAAAGGCGATTCGGTCGTCTGTATCAATCCCGGCCCGAGCCAGATCGTCCAGACGATACGGTGCAACTCGGTCAAGTCTGCGCTGGCCGCTTACGGCGTATCCACTCCGCAGCTGATCGACACGAGTGGCGTGCCGGCCGAGAGCGAGGCCATAGTAAGCGGCTACCTGTTGGACCATCCCAAGACAGCTGGCGTAGTCGCGCTAGGTTCCAGCCTCCTCGACCAAGTGTGCCAGATCATGCAGCAGCGTCACCTGAACCTCGCTGTGGCTGGTTACGACCTCTCCTCGGAGGTCGCCAGCTGCATCCAGAACGGTCAGATCAAGTTCACTCTGGACCAGGAGCCCTACCTGCAGGGGTACATGACCGTGGCCGATATGGCGGCGTGGGTGAAGTACGACATGTTGCCCGCTAACATCGACAGCGGCCAAGTCGTCGTCAACAAGTCGAACCTGTCTTCTTTTACGAAGCAGCTGAGTCAGAACATCGGCGGCTGATGCTGCCCGGCTGGCGTCAAGTTAGGCAAACGACGACATGAACGTTGGGACCGTCCCTGAGGCGAGGACGCCGCTCGGGCGGGTCCTTCGCCCTGGGGCGGTCCTTTTCTCCGCCTTTTCTCGGGCAAAAGTCAGGCCGATAGTGGAGGTCTAGCCATGGACACCGGTACAGGGACAAAGGTTGAGCCAGCCGCGGGTGGTGGCCCAGGCGTCGGCCCGCCTGAGCAAGGTGGGCGCGCACGCCCCGCCCCGCCTAACGCCGCGCCCAAGCCTGTTGGACCCAGTGGGTCGCCGCGCTGGCACGCCGCCCTCAGGCTCAACGAGATAGGGGTGATCGTCGCCGCTGTCCTTGTCTTCGGGGTGTTTTCTATCCTCGACCCGCCGTTCCTCACCCTCGACTCGTGGGGTGGCATCCTGGCCTCCGCGAGTGAGTACGGCCTGGTGGCCACCGGTGTCACCCTGCTCATGGTGGCCGGCGAGTTTGACCTGACGGTGGGCGTGGTCTTCGCCCTGACCCCTTTGATCGCCGGTTATCTCTTGGTCAACCTCGGTTGGAACCCGTGGCTCGCTTTTGTTATCGGGGAACTGGCGGCTGTTGGTGTCGGGGTGGTCAACGGCTTTCTAACCAACCTCTTGAGGATCCCGTCGTTCATAGTCACTTTGGCCGTCTACTACTTGCTCCAGGGGGTGACCCTCAACATAACGGGCGGCTACCCCATCTCGTACTTCGGGCACTCGCACCTCTTCAAAATCATGGGCGGCACCACCTTCGGCTCTACGGGTATAAGCGTGGCCGTCTTCTGGTGGCTGGGGGTGGCCATTATCGGGGCCTTTCTACTGAGCCGGACCAGGTTCGGCAACTTCATATTCGCTTCCGGCTCTGACCCACGGGCCGCTCAATCCATGGGCGTCCCGGTGCGGCGGACGAAGTTGATCTGTTTCATGCTCGCTGCCGCCGGGGCCGGGCTGGCCGGGCTGACCCAGTTCGCTGCCCTCGGCACCGTAGACCCGGCCCAGGGCGGCGACCTCCAGCTCGTCGCCATTGTGGTGGTCGTCGTGGGTGGGGCTTCGCTCCTCGGCGGGCGGGGCAGCGTGCTCGGCAGCACCCTGGGTGCGCTCATCATCGCCGCCGCCTACACGGGCCTCATCGAGGCTGGCCTGTCGGCGACCTGGTTCGAGTCGTTCATAGGCGCCGTCCTGTTGGTGGCCGTTGTCATCGTCGCCTTGTCGTCAGGGGCCCGTGCCCGCTTGGGAGGTGTGATCCGGTGAGCGCGTCCGTCCAGGCCGCCGAACTGCTTTCCCTCCAGGGGGTGACCGTCGACTACGGCAACATCCGCGCCATCGACGAGGTCTCCGTCGGCTTCTCGGGCGGCGTCATCACCGGGATCGTGGGCGACAATGGAGCCGGCAAGTCGACGCTGGTGAAGACGTTGTCCGGAGTGGTCCGGCCGACACGGGGCTCGATCTTCTTCGAGGGCCAACAACGCCGCTGGAGCTCGGCCCTCGATGCCCGCCGCGCCGGTCTCGAGACCGTCTACCAGGACCTCGCCCTCCAAAGGGGCCTAAGCCTGTGGCGGAACTTCTTTGTCGGGCGGGAAATGACCCGGCGCGTTGCCGGCCTCAAAGTGCTCGACCGGTCGGCCATGCGCCGTATCTGCTTCGACCAAGTGCAGGCCGTCGGGCTCACGCGGGTGCGCAGCGCCGACGAGCCGGTCGACATCCTTTCCGGCGGGGAACGCCAGACCTTGGCGGTGGCCCGGGCCATGTACTTCGGCAGCCGGCTCCTACTGCTCGACGAGCCCATGAGCTCGCTGGCGCCCAAAGAGCGGGACCATGTGACCACGAGCATGCGCCGGGCTCGTGACTCGGGTCTTTCCGTCATCGTTATAGACCACAACGTGGCCCATGTCCATGAGAACTGTGACCGCATCGTGGCCGTCCACATGGGCCACATCGTGCTCGACTGCGTGAAGGAAGACATCAGCCTGGGCGACCTTTTGGCCCTCGTCAGCGGCGGCCCGAGCGAGGTGACGAGAGAAGTCAGCGAACTGGAAAGACAAGCTGACGACAAGGCCCTCGTGCCGCGCACGATTAGGGAGGAAGTGTGCAAAATGTGCCTGCCGATGTCGCTGCCTGCGAAATTGTTGGGAACACTGATGCTGTCACACGGTCGTCCTGAAATAGGCGCCGAAAGCCCTCCACGGAGCAAAAACTGACAACGTCCGACGAGTTCACATGCTCGACCACGCACTCTTCGTTTGCGGCCGCGTTCGACCACGGCCAGGGCGTCCTACGCATGGCCCCCAACTGGGTACCACGTTCCTTTTGCGTGCCCGGGCGCCGTATAAAACTGCACCCAGACGATTACTTCGCGCTCGGTGGCGAACGGGAAGGCATCGACGAGCGTTGGTTTTCCTCGACTATCAGAGCCGACAATGGACCGCTCACCGGCGCCGACGAGGGCTTGAGCTTCGCCGTCGGGCCTGACGGCGACAGGTTGCCGTTCGACGAGGTTGTCGCCGACCTAGCTGCAGACTTGATCGGCGAGCGGCTTTGGATGGAGTACGGCGGCTGGCCGATGTACAGCAAGTTCTTCGACAACGAGGGCCCCTTGCCGTTCCACCTCCATCATTCCGATGAGATGGCGCGGCTAGTCGGGCGCACGGGCAAACCCGAGGCCTATTATTTCCCGCCGCAAATGAACAATCATCTAGGGACCACGCCATGGTCGTTCCTCGGCTTGGTCCCGGGCACGAGCAAAGAGGAGTTCAAGGCGCGCCTGGCCGGTTTCGGGACCAAGGGCGACAACCGGATCACCGATCTTTCTGTGGCATATCGGATTCAACTAGGGACGGGCTGGGATATACCGGCAGGTTGCCTGCACGCTCCCGCCAGCGTCTGCACCTACGAACCCCAGTGGGGGTCAGACGTCCTCGCCATGTGCGAATGTTGGACGAGTTCCCGGACGATCTCAGACGACCTGCTCTGGAAGGACGTCCCTCCAGAGCACCGAGGAGACTTCGATTTCATCGTCTCCTTGGTCGATTGGGAGGATGAACACGTCCCCGGATTTCTTCCGCTCACGGTTTTCGCCCCCCGTCCCATCGAAGGCGCCCCCGAAGGTAGCCAAGAGAACTGGGTCGTCTACCGCTCCCAACGTTTTAGTGCCAAAGAGCTCACCGTTTTCCCTGGTCAACGCGTCTTGGTAAAAGACGCAGCAGCTTACGGGTGTATAGCCGTCCAGGGCAGAGGTTCGCTCGGCAACTGGGTAGTAGAGACGCCGACCCTGGTCCGTTACGGGCAGCTCACTTCGGATGAGTTCTTTGTGTCAGAACAGGCCGCTCGGGCGGGAGTCTGGGTATCGAACAGTAGCGAAACTGAGCCCTTGGTGATATTGAAGCACTTTGGCCCAGCGAACCCTGACAACCCGTTCGCCGAAAGATAGGTTTCAGCCATGAACCACGGCCCAGAAATCGACGGGACCTCGCCGGGATGCCGTTGTATCGTGTTACCGGGGCGCTTCTACCGCACCTATCCGGTCGATTCGCCTCTCGGGTATGCAGAGGAACCGCTCAACCTCGCCACTGATAGGACCGTCTTCCTAATCGTTGACGTCTACGGCCTAGGGTTCGGGGACGAAGCGCCATCGCCAGCGGTCCCTCCCATTGTCCAGATGTACATCCGAGACATCCGTGATGTCGTAGTCAACCATATCGTACCGGCCAAGGCAGCTGCCAAGCGTCTCGGCATCCCTATCGTGTACCTGACAAATCACCTATCTGACGCCTTGGCCCCTCATAGCGCGCTCCGTCAGGTCTCTCTCCGCTCCGACGATGTTGACCTCCTCGAAGTGTGGAAAGAGCCAAGCGACTACCTGGCGCATTCAAAGATCATCGCGCCAGCAGAGGGAGAGTACCTGGTCAAAAAGCAACACTATTCAGGCTTTTTCGATACACCGCTCGATTCGCTGCTTCGGTCGCTCAACGCTCACAATCTAGTAACCGTAGGCTTCGATAGCCGGGTATGCCTAGGCAATACGGTGACGGACGCGATGTACCGGAACTACCGCGTCATTGTCGTACGAGATGCGACCGCTACCGCCGAAGAGCCTGAGACTGCGACGGAACGATGGGCCAATCTCCTTGCGGTGCGGTTCATCGAGACTCATGTCGGGTACACCTGCACGACTGATGAATGGCTTGCTGCATGCGCGGGAGACACCTGATCAATGGGGGCGACCGCCGTTCCTTTTCA
This sequence comes from uncultured Acidimicrobiaceae bacterium, assembly GCA_963807395.1. GTDB lineage: Bacteria > Actinomycetota > Acidimicrobiia > Acidimicrobiales > Palsa-688 > Fen-671. The sequence goes on along the minus strand of CAWEBW010000016.1, from coordinate 29,451 downwards.
AGATGACGTCGCGTTTGGCCGCGTTAGCCCCCGGTCCAATTGGCGTCACTGTAGCCTGAGCGGCCTTAGTGCCGCGGGGATTGAAGGTCGAGAGGCGATAAGGCGGCGGGCAGGTTGATAAACGAGCCGAGTTACACGCGCCACGACATGGTCAGCATTGCGCGATTGGCTCGAATACGAGCTTAATGATGACTGATCTCATCGCCATCGTCGGTGCGAACCTGGCGGGCGCATTCGCAGCCCGCACGCTTCGCGAAGAGGGGTTCAGCGGGGAGATCCACCTGATCGGGGCCGAGCCGCACCTGCCCTACGAGCGGCCGCCGCTTTCGAAGGACCTTCTTCTCGGCACCACTGACCCCATGCAGATCCAGGTCCAGTCAGAGGCAGAGTGGGATAACCAGCACGTAACGCTCCGACTGTCGTCGCTGGTCGTCCACATGGATCCGTCCTCTCGCGAACTCGAGCTCGCCGATGGCGACCGAGTTCGAGCCGACAAGGTGCTCCTGTGCACCGGCGGCCGTCCGCGGTGCCTGGCGGTCCCCGGTGCCGAACTCGATGGCGTCGTGCACCTACGGACGCTCGACGACGCGCTTGCTGTGCGAGAACGCCTCGGTCCTGGTGCATCGGTTGTCGTGGTCGGAGGGGGCTTCATCGGGACCGAGGTTGCGGCCAGCGCGGTCGCTTCGGGCTCTGCGGTGACCCTGCTCGAAGCCGACGACGTGCTCCTGTGGAGAGCGCTCGGGCGCAAACTCGGCGCCGTTCTTCAGCGCTACCACGTCGAGCAGGGGGCCCGTGTCAAGACAAACACCTCACTCGAACGCATAGGCGGAAGGTCCGGCGTGACCCATGTGCTCACCACGCGTGGCGAACGGATCGACGCCGACCTCGTAGTCGTCGGTATCGGCATTGTCCCTGCAGTGGAGCTGGCGGAAGGCGCCGGACTTAAGGTAGCGAACGGGATCATGGTCAACGAGCTCTGCGAGACCTCAGTCGGGGGGATCTATGCGGCGGGAGACGTGGCAAACCACCCAAACCCGTTCTTCGGCGATCGACTTCGGCTGGAACACTGGCAGAACGCGCAGGACCAGGGCGCCGCGGCGGCTCGCTCGATGCTGGGTGCCCGGGACGGACACAGAGAAGTTCCCTGGTTTTGGTCGGACCAATATGACCTGAACGTGCAGATGTCCGGCCATAACCATCCGACCGACACCCCCGTCTACCGAGGAGACCCGTCGTCGCTGTCATTTACCACCTTTTACCTGCACGCCGGTGCAATTAGCGCAGTGGTCGGGCTCAATCGACCACGGGACGTACGTGCTGCCACAAGGTTGATCGAGGCTGGGCATGTTGTCGACCCCGCTCAACTGGCCGACGAGAGCGTAGATCTGCGCAGGATTGGTTCGTAGCGACGATGGCCCCCAGGAGGTCTGTGCGAAGAATTGGGGCCCAAAGATGAAGAAGTCGGGCATTTAGGATGCCGTCAATATTGTCGTTTGCGTGCTCATTGCTCAGATGTCGTAGAGCCATCGAGTTATGGCTACTCGAGGCGGCGCAGCTCGATGGACCCGGCAACTAGCCGTGTTGCCGCCCATCCTGGCGTCTTTGGAGCGATCCGTGATGATGGTCTTGTATCCGCATTGTTATTCATATAGAAATGGAAAGTATCGTGTAGCCTCGACCGAGTTATGTTAGAGGCGACAAGCCCCCGATTATCAGAAAGGACCGGAAGATGCAGACGAAGGTCATTGTGTTCTACAAGCTAAGAGCCGGCGTGTCACTGGACGAGTACAGACGATGGTCTGGAGAGGTTGACCAAAGACTGACTCCTGCGCAGCCGGCCGTGAACCGGTTTGAACCGCATGTAGTGATAGGGGGCCAAGGCGGCGGAGAAGAGTACGAGATTTTTGAAGACTTAGAAGTGGAGAGCTGGGATGCCTGGCAAGCGGCTCTGGAGAGCGAAGCAATGAAGCCAGTCGTTGAGGGTTGGCCGCGAGTCGCTGATGAATCGTCATTAGTGGTCATATACGGGAGTCGTCTGGTGCCGCTCGAGTAGTGAGCGCTCTGGCGGTATCGGAATCTTGGCGCGACCATCGAGTCGCCGCTTGTAAGGTCCAGTGAAACGGTGGGGTGGCACGGATTATGACCCGGGCGAAAGGAAGTGGGGACATGCGTCTACCGGGGAGGGGTGCTGATCACTATTTTCCTACTCCCGAGGCTGATGGAGGCTGGAGCTATGCCGAGTCGGACGAAGAGGTTCGCGAGCGAGCGCAGTTGGAACCAAAGGTGTTGGCTCTCGCCGCCACGGAGCAAGAGTGGTACTACGGTGGCGACTCCTGGTGCATCTCAATCATACGCAACGGTGTTCTAGCGACCGACTTTCGAAGTATCGATATAACCGACTCATCGCGGTTCGACGTATGGTCTGTCACGAAATCCTTCACCAGCTTGGCGTTCGGCATCATTATGACTGACCCGGCATATGCAGGGCGCCTTGACCTCGATAGTGCCGCCTACGAGTTTATCCCAGAGGGACACCCTTTAACGGACGCGCGGCAAAGCAGGGGTGACGGTGGGGCAGCTGCTGTCGATGACGGGTGGGTTCAGCGGTCATTATCACCTGACTGCTGGGACCCCAACACGGTTAGGGGACGGGCTATTTGAGCACGTGCTTGGCAGAGTGCCCAATAGGTACGGTTATGACGCAGGTCAACTCGTCGCCGACCCGGGGACACGGTGGTTATACTCGGACCCGGGGTTTTCCCATTTGTCCCTTGTGTTTGCGCATGTAACAGGGAGCGAACTGGACACTTTCTTGAATGAACACCTCTTCGAGCCCATTGGGGTACCTGCCGTATCGTGGAGCCGGTCAGGTGGGGGAAGGTGGATTGGCCCGCATACGATAGCGCATTGTGGACTGGTATTGTCGTCCCGAGAACTTGCCCGCTGTGGCTATTTGCTGCTTCGACAAGGCGTGTGGGATGAACGACAAATAGTTAGCAGAGATTGGCTTGAGAGGGCTACTCGTTCTTCGCAAGCCTTCAACCCGAAATATGGTTATGGTTTCTGGGTCAACAGCGGTGGAAGGTTGTGGCCCGAGCTGCCAACGGACGCGTTTGCCATGATGGGGTACCGCGGCAACCGGTGCTGGGTTGTACCGTCGCTAGACCTAGTGGTCGCAAGGACAGGTTCCGGGCCGCGAATGTTGGATGACACCTATTTCCCAAGCAAAGTGCTGGACGCAGTGTTGTAGGACCATGGTATGGGAAGGCATGGGGTATGACGCCTGCTCCAGCCCGATGGATCGCCTGGGCCTGCCCGGCCCGAAGCAGTGCCGTCAAGGGGCGTCGTGGAAAAGGATGCCGAGGGTGTAGCGCTGCCCAGAGCGCAACACTGATACACCGTGTCGCACTGGCGTCGCCGACCAGCCTCGCTGGGTGGGGACTGGTCGGTCTCGGGTGGTGAATACCATCCCCTGGAGGTACGGGAGCGTCGTCGACGTGCCCCGGGACTGAGCCCGTGGACGTTGTTCGACAAGGAGGAACTCGCCGCCGGTGTGGTCTTTGCCAGGCTCGGTCAGGTTGATGACCACCTGGAGGGGGAAGACGAGGTCGCCGTAGAGGTCGCGGTGCAGGGCGTTCCAATCGCCCGGACCGTACTTCAAGATGAGCGGGGTCGGCCTGGTCTGCCCGGCCTGGTGGCACCGGTCCAACCACTCGTCGAGGGTGTCGGGCCATGGAGTGGGCCGCCCGAGCTTGGTGTACCAGTCCCGGGCAATGGGCAGCAGGTGCGGGTACAGCGCGTGGCGCAGCTCCTCGACTGCCTCCGGAAGCGGCGGCGCAAAGTACCGGTACTCGCCCTCACCGAAGCGGTGGCGCCCCATGATGACCGTAGAGCGGAAGGCCTCGTCCCGGTCGTAGAGCTTGATCAGCTCGCGGGCCTCGACCTCAGTCAACAGCCGCGGAAGGAGGGCGCAGCCGAGGTCGTCGAGCTCGGCGGCGACCGCTTCCCAGTCGGCGCCGTCGACCCGCCGCTGGTACGCGGAGGCCGCCCCGGTGGCGGGGGCGGTCATGGCTGGGCCTCCATGTCGAGGAGCTGGTGCTTGATCTCTGGGCCACCGAGATAGGCACCGAGCTGTCCGTCGGAGCGGATGACCCGGTGGCAGGGAATGACGACCGGCAAGGGGTTGGTGGCGCAGGCCGTGCCTACGGCCCGCACGGCCTTCGGGTTGTGGACCGCGGCAGCCACGGACTTGTAGCTGGCCGTCTTTCCGTAACTGATGGCCGGAAGATAGGTCAACACCGAGCGGCGGAAGCCTGCCGAGAGGCGGAGGTCTAGCGGCAGGTCGAACGTGCTCCGGCGTCCGGCGAAGTACTCTTCGAGCTGGCGGGCAACCTCGTCGAGCCGCCGCGGGGTGCGAAGGATCCGGGGGCTGACCTTGCCCGCCAGGCTGCGGAGCACTGCGTCGAGGCCTTCGCGCTCGTACGCGACGCGGACCAGCCCGCTCGGCGTGGCGGCCAGCAGCAGCGTGCCGACTGGGGTGTCCAGGGTACGGTAGGCGACGTCGAGCAGTCCTTCGTTTTCGGCTTGGGCGACGAGACGGGCGTATAGCGAGGCGAGCTCGTCCTCTCCGGGGGGAGAGCCGAACAGCTCAGCGAAGTCCTGGTCGGGTCGTTCGAAACTCATGGTCATTACACCGTTCCCTTAGTCTCGTACCTACGGGCGCCTATCGCCCGGAGCTTCCGGAGCTTGGCGATCCCGTCCGCCGCGGCCCGGCGCGCCGCCTCCGGGCTACCGCCCATCACCGCCGCTGCCTCCGCGTACGGAAGGCCGCCGAGGTAGTGGTAGACGACAGCCAGTCGCTGCCGGTGCGGGAGCCGGCCCAACAGAGCAGCAAGATCGATCTCACTGCCGTCGATCTCACTACCGTCGAGGTTCAACTCGGCCGGTTCGACCGGGACGTCGGCCACAGGCTTCGCGGACCGCCCAGCCTTACGAACAAGGTCGATGACCTTGCGGTGAGCGATCGTCACTAGCCACGCCTCGACATTGGCGTCAGCCGCCAGGGTCGGATAGGCCCTGAGGGCGGACAGAAACGTTTCGGACCACGCGTCATCAGCGTCGATTGGGCCGACCATGGCTCGGCATATTCGCAGCACGGTCGATCCGTGGCGCGATACCACCTCGGAGAAGGGTTGCTTGTCGGTCACGGTATGTAGACGCCCGGGCGGCGAGAAACGTGAGGGCCGATCTCAGAAGAGCCTGCTTGCCCGCCCCGACGACCTCGGCTTCCAGGTCGAGGAGAAACCGCTTGCGGGCCAGGCCGCCGGCGTAGCCGATCAGCTTCCCGCCCGCGCCGACGACCCGATGGCACGGGACGAGAAGGCACACGGGGTTCCTGCCTACGGCGGCGCCGACCTCCTGAGGAGTCGTACCGCCTCCCAGCTGCCAAGCCAGCTCACCGTAGGTGACGGTCTCGCCGTACGGGATTTGGCGGACCAGTGACCAGACACGCTCCTGGTACTCGTCACCGTTAGTGGCCACCGGCACCTCGAACTCCTCTCGGTCGCCAGCGAAGTACCTACCGATCTGGGAACGGAGAGCGTCGAAGCCGACGTCGCTGCAAGCCCCGAAGCTGGCCGGATCAGGCCGATGCCAGTGGCCGGGGAAGTACAAGCCGACCACGCTTCCGTCACGGGCCACGACGGTCAGGTCGCCCAGCTTCGACGCGATCGTCGTGTGCGTCGCCGCCCCCGTTCCCATCGGTCCATTGTCGGTCAGCATCTGCGCCTCCTAACTCGCGAATCACACGCGGTAGACGTTCGGGCTGGCGAGATCGTGAGATCGGACTTTGCCGATGGCGTCCCTTGTGTGACTGGTCGAAACGCGGCCATGGCGATTGTCTATCTCGCCGGGAAGGGTGAACCGACGAGTTCCCCCAGTGAGCACAAGCGGTAGGGCGGGGCCCGACATCTGCCCATCAGGTGCCGAGAAGCGGATCAAAAAGGCATCTCACGAAATGACCTGTCGCATCGTCTTCGCGGTAACGGTTCAAACGGGCCGCGTACACCGCAAGGAGGGCGCACATGTCTGTCGACGAGAACAAGGCCATAGTTAGTCGCTGGTCCACCGAGTTTTGGGGAGAGCGTTTCAATCCGGACGTAATTGACGAACTCGCCGCTCCTGACATCAGCTTCTCGTACTCGCTTCACGCCTCCTGCCGAGGCCGTGACGAGGTCCGGGCTTTCGCCACGACGTTTCGGGAGGCCTTTCCTGATCTCAACTTCTGGGGCACCGCGGAGCTGCTCGGCGAGGGCGACTACGTCATCGGCCAGTGGGAAGGCGGTGGCACGCACACCGGACCGGCTTTCTCCGACCTCCCCGTGGGCAGTCTGCCAGCGAACTCCGGCGTCAAGATGCACTTCACCGGGATCACGATCTTGAAGGTTAAGAACGGTTTGATCGTCGAGGAAAAGGGCCTCGATGACGGTGTCACGATGCTCAAGCAGGCCGGCTTGATCTCCGAGCCGTAGCCGACAGACGGCGAGACCGGAGGCGCCGTCCGAAATCGGCCTTCGGGCACCAGCTGGCGCAGGTCGAACCCATTACCGCAGCCGATATCAGCCACGATCTGACTACCGTCCCACAGGACCGGGGAGATCCGCCACCGTGGGTCTGCCGGTGCTTCAGCGTAAGCGCCGATCGCTTGACGGGAGCGGAGGTGCCCGTCGTCGACGTAGGCCGACTGGGTCAGCGTCCGCCGTCCAGTGACCGGGTCGTCCTCATCCGTGGAGCCCACACTCCCCACGCTTGTGGACGATAGCTCCCCGGGGCGACGGAGCGCGCGGCCCGTTACTTGGTGATGGGACCTGGACAGCGTCCCTGGTGGCTCGCCACCGTACCTGAGGGAACCACCCGGTCACGTAGGCGGTTGCGGCGCATGCCGAAATACGTCCTCGCGTGATTGCTATCGGGGCGATCGTAATGGATACTCCACACGGGAGTAGGAGTCGCGGAAGGAAAGACATGGAGGATAACGGCCAGAGAGTAGTCGCCGGGCCGCCCGAGGGGAAGTCTGCTCAGCTTACTTCGTCGCCGCCTTTGAAGACGCGCCGTGAGCGTCTCGTTGAGGCGGCGACAGCCAGGCACATCCCACTGCAGGCCATTGTGGCTACCATCGGGCTGGTCGCCCTGGCTTACCTGACGGGCAAGCTGCTCTACATCTTCCGCGACTCCATATTGTTGCTAGTGGTCGCGGGTTTTGTCGCCCTGGTGTTGAACCCGCTCGTCGGATTGGTGGAAAAGAAGCTCCGCCGGCGAGGAATGGCGGTGACACTTGTCGCCCTCTGGGCGCTTCTGGTCGTCGTCGGTTTAGCCGTATTGTTCGGTCGTCCTCTGGTCGACGCCGTAACCCACCTGGCCAATAGCCTGCCAGGGTACTTGAGCAGGGTAGGCCATGCCCGGGGATGGTTGGGGCAACTGGTGCGTAAGTACCAACTAGAGAATTGGGCGCGGCAGAACCTGCCCAAGCTGGTGAGCGTGGCTGAGGGCCTCAGTCGACCGGCTTTGGCCGTCGGGAGGGGCGCATTGTCTGGGCTCGTCGTACTCGGGACGGGCTACATCCTCGTGGTGCTCTTCTTACTAGAAGGGCCGAAGCTCAGAGCGGCCGTGCTCGGCATCATGTCTCCAGCGCGGTCGGCCCGGTACCAGCGAATAGGGGCCGAGATCAGCCGGTCGTTGGCAGGCTACGTCCTCGGCGACCTCCTGACATCGATCATCGCCGGGCTGGTGGTTTTTGTGACCCTGGAACTGGTTTCGGTCCCGTACGCACTGCTCTGGGCTTTGTGGGTGGCGCTGGTCGATTTCCTCCCTTCGGTCGGAGGTGCGCTCGCTGGCATACCCACCGTCTTGTTTGCCCTGACCCGTTCCTTCACGGCGGCCGCGGTTACGGCGGCGGTCTTCCTCATTTACCAGCAGGTCGAAAACCACGTACTAAACCCGGTCATCATGAGCAGGACGGTCAAAGTCAACCCTTTACTGGTAATAGTCGCTCTCCTGATAAGCGTTGACATTGGCAACTGGCTCGGCGGCACCTTTGCCGCATTTGTGGCGGCTCTGCTCGCTATCCCGTTTGCCGGTGTCGTACAGGTTGTGGCGAGGGAAATCTGGACTTCGACGTCTCCCCGCTCACCTAGTGCCCAGGACCAGGCTGTCCCCACAGGCCACGCCGAGCCAAGACAGTAGACCGACCGTAGCTCATCGTGCTCAACCCCGCGATCACGTGATGGCGGAAGTAGCGATATGACGCCACGATTAAAGGACCGAAACCAATCGGGAACTAAGACCGCGGGACATCCGCGCCAAGGAAAGGACACATAAATGCGCAAGCCGAACAATATATTGGAAAAAGACGTATCTGACGAGCTCTCTTGGGATCCCTTGCTCGACGATAGCCAGATCAGTGTCAAAGCCGACGACGGTCAGGTTACTCTTACCGGTGCCGTGCCCACGTACAATGACCTGCTAACGGCAGCAGACGACGCATGGGGAGTCAGCGGCGTCACGGCTCTAGGCAACGAGCTATTAGTTGGGCCCGCCGGAGAAGCCCTCGCGGTGCCGACCTGGCAGCCCGGTGTTTGGATGCGCTCGACGCCGACCGTTTCGTGCCCAAGAACGCCGTCAGCGTCAACGTCCAGGACAGCTGGGTTACCCTGAGCGGGCATGTCCGAGCGCACTTTCAGCGCCAGGCGGCCAAGTTCGCCGTTCAACGAGTCAATGGGGTGCGCGGCATCACCGACAACATCATGATCTCGAGCGAACCCATGCCGAGCGACGTGGCCGCCCGGATCGACACCGCCCTCAAGCGCAAAGCCGTCCTCGACGATTCCGTCATCGAGGTCTCCAACGACGGCGGCACGGTGTACTTGGACGGCACGACCGACTCGTACGCGGCGATGCAGACCGCAGAAGACACCGCTTGGGCGGCGCCCGGGGTGACTGACGTCGTTGACCGTCTCGTCGTGGTCCCCTAGACGAGCAGCCCCTGTGGCGGGCCTCTTAAGGCACTGTCGGCCCAGCTCCGCCGGTAGGGCTGATGGAGCTGGACCTGATGGTGGAAAGTGACTAGGCGGGACCTGCTCGACCGGCGCTTCCCGGAGGTGGCTCCCGTCTCCTCAACACCGGGTTTCCGGTGTAAATCCCGTGATCCTTCGCAGTTTTAGCCGGCCAGCGGGTAAAAGTACCAAGCGGGGCTGGGCGGGTGTCGAAATATGCACACAGCTCCCGGCTTAAGCGGCGGGTTAGTGCGGACTTTTATCCCACCCGGCGGCTCAGGGTCGCCCTCCATCGTGGTCGGTAACTACCGACTACGCGACCGCCGGATCCTGAAACCTAATCGGATTAGAGAAAACCGAGCGCTAGCGCCCTCTCGATGGCAGCCGACCGTGAGGCTACACCGAGTTTCATATAGATATGGTTCAAATGCGTCTTCACCGTATTAACTGAGAGATGTAGGTCAGTGGCGATGTTGACGTAGGTGCTCCGCTTGGGCAGGGTCTGCAGGACCCGTATCTCGGCAGCGGTGAGCGGGTCAGGCAGCGTGGTGGCGGGACGGGACGGGCTACGCCTACGGGCTTCAAGGCCGGCGGCAATCAAGACCTTGAGGTTGTCGGTGCTGTGGTAGAGGTCGGGGTGGGCAATCAGGTGGTTGACCAGTTGCGGCGCCGTTTCCAGCACGGTCTGGACGAAACCACGCCGTTCAGTGATGGCCAGGACTTCTTTGACGAGCCGCGGTGATTGAGGCGCGCTTTGGGCGATGGCTGTACTGGCGCGCAGCAGGCGGAGCTCGAGGTCCGAACGGATCGTGGTCCCATCGGTCGGCATTTCGCGCAGGTATTCCGCGGCTTCTCGCGGATTGCCTGAGGTGAGGGCGATCGTTGTCAACAAAATAAGCCGACGGTGGTCGGCCAGCCGCTGGGTCACGCTGAGCGCCCCATTTCGGTCGCCCAGCGCGAGGCGTAAGCGAGCTTCGAGCTCGTCCGCTTGGGTAAACATGACGGAGTCTTCGCACCGAAGGGTGGCGCGCGCGGCCTGCAGAGAAGATAAGGCGGCGTCGAAGTTGCCGTCGGCCGCCCAGATCCGGCCCGGTCCAGCTGGGCCAAATAAGACTGGTTAGGTCGGCCGCCGGCTACGCGGTCGAGGATCCGTTCGGTTAGGCGCTCGGCCGTCTCCAGGTCGTGCCGCTCGAGAGCAAGTAGGGCGGCTGTCCGCATGGCCCAGGTAGGGAAAAATTCACGGTCGACGGCCAAGCTCCGAGCCGAAGCGAGGGCGCGTTGCGACAATACTTCTGCCTCTTGGAGTTCCCCCTCAGCCAGGGCGACCTGGCTGATCACGCCCGGGCATAGCACCTGAACCAGCGGTGGCCTGGTCTGGGTGGAGGCCACAGCGGCGGCCAGCTCTCGAGCCCGGTTAAAGTTGCCGGCCAATGCGTGCGATTGCATAGTGACCACGTCGAGGCCGTCAAGCCACTCGTCGACACCTAGAGCTGGCGACGCCCATTGCCGGGCCCGGTCCCTAAGGGCGAATACCTGGTCGAATTGGCCAGTGGCCCCGCAGTGAAGCGCGTTGGCGAACGCCAGTTTCACGGCCAGCTCGGGTTGACGGTCGGGGTCGACACCGGCCTGCTGCGCGAGCGCGAAGGCTCGCACCCCTCTCTCGACGGCGCCTCGCAAAAACAGTTCAGTCGCCAGGGGGACCAGGATTTCCGGGTTCCCGGCGAACTGTTCGGGTTGGACGTCGGCGAGGTCAAGGGCGCTGCCCACCTTCGGGTTGAGGTAGTAATTGCCGACGACTCGCTCGCTCAATAGCTTGAAGGCGGCACCGGGTTCGCCGGCGGCCAAGAGGTGGCGAGCGGCCGAGCCGATCTCGCCCACGTCCACGAGGTAATTGGCAGCGGTGGCATGCAGTCGGCGCTGGCGAGCGGGGTCCCGAACGTGCAGTTCGGCTCTGAGCACCTCTTTGATCAGGTGGTGGTAGCGGTAGGTAGGGCCGTGTTCGTCGACCAGAGTTACGAAGAGGTGGGCGCGGTAAAGCTGTTCCAGAAGCGGGGCGGATCCGTGGCCGCACAGGGCGTTGCAGCCCGCCGGTGACAGTTCGTCCAGGACGGACGTGGCCAGCATGAAATCGACGACCTCTGGAGGCTGGCGATGCAGGACCTCGTCCAGGAAATAGCCGACAATGGTGTTGCCGTGCACGCCGAGCCGACCGGCGGTGTTGACCGGGTCGGGCGAGTTGTGCATGGAGATGGCGGCCATCTGCAGCCCCACTGCCCATCCCTCGCTGCGTTCGCAGACGATAGCGAGTTCTCCGTCGTCAATCCGGACCCCGAACGCGGACAGGAACGACCTGGTCTCGTCGACCGAAAAGGAGAGGTCGCGATCACGGATCTCAACCAGTTCGTCATTAGCACGCATACGTGCGAGGCGAAGCCGGGGGTCAACTCGGCTCGCCACCACCAGCTGCAACGACGCGGGCCAGTACTCGAGCAGCAGGGCGAGGGCGTCGGCGCCCCGCGTACCGGCCAGGTGGAAGTCATCGATGACCAGCAGCTGCGCCCCCTCGGGCTGTTCGAGGTCGTCGGCCAAGGCGGCGACGACGTCAGCGGACACTTCGCCATCGAAACTCAGCAGCTGAAGGGCGTCCTCGCCGATCATCGGCTGCGGCCCGGCCCGGCGGAGGGCTTCGATGATGGCGATCACAAACCTGACAGGGTCGGCGTCGGCGTCGTCACAGCTGAGCCACGCGGGCCGACGCTGCGGCCGTTGGGCCAGCCAGTCCGCCAGCAGCACGGTCTTGCCAGCTCCCGGCGACCCCACCACCAGCGTGAAGCGGTGTTGTTGTCCTTGGTCCAGCCGGTCGAACAACCTGGTCCGGGCGACGAGACGCGGGGGCAGCCTTGGAGCGGCGAACTTGGAGGACGGGAACCGTGGGAGGCGAACGGCTGGCCGGTCCGCCCGGTTCGTGTCCAACATACGGCGATCCTTCCTCGACGGCGCTACAAGAAATGGTCCCGTCAGGCCGACGACCACCATAACAAGGCCCCAAATAGGGGGGTTTATAGGACTATGTCACGAAAACGGCGTAACGACAACGACTCAAGGTCGTGACCGGGACCGAAGGCCAAGGGTGGCGCCGAGCACCACCGGTAGCGTCCGATGCTGCCTGTGCCGATGCTGCTCACGGCGCCCAAACGCGACGTGGTCTATCAGCCGGGAACGGGAGCCTCACTCACTATGTAGGACCGCGCCACCCCCTTCGGGGTCGTACCGGTCACATGGACCGCAAGTTTTTCGAACAGAAGCCCATTTGACGTGTGGACCGCATCGCTCAGGGTGAAAGTCGCCGCCGCGCGGGTACGACGACGGGTTCTCTTGTGAATTGGGTGCCTGCATTTTCGGTCCTCCCATTGAGGGCGGTCATCCGGTGGTAATGGCGCGTGCCCGGCGGCTCCGAACCCCGCCCGTGCGCCCTCGACGATGGCAAACGTCCCGAAAGCTGAGCCGCAGCCCCGGGATCATCTGGACAGCATCCTAGGCCCACTTCGAGGAGGTCGTCAACACGCACAGTCCACAAATGACCACTGTTCGCTGCGGGCCGCCGAGGCGGAGCACACAGATGTTACGCGGGCGAGGACGGGTCGGGCGTGCACAGCACCTGCTCGAAGAAGGCGGGGAGCGGCGGTGGCGGGGGGAGACGACCTCGTCCCCGGGGACGTCGGTGTAGGCGACTGCGCTGGACGCTATGCCGCTGAAACGGCCGTATAGGCGGCCAGCCCCACGAGGACGACTGCTGTGACCTTGCGGACCGTCGAGATACTCACGAACCGCAACAGGGTCTGACCGCTGGCCACAGCGATGCCGGCAACGGCCCACAGGGCCAGGACAGCGCCGGTCCCGACGGCCAAGGGCGCGTGGTACTTGGCCGCCAGGTTGGCAGTGAGAAGCTGGGTCAGGTCGCCCCACTCGGCCAGGAAGATAACGACGAAGGCGGTGGCGACGGTCCGGTGCCCGGACGTGATGCGGCGGGGCGGGGCGTCGTCTTTTTTGGTTCCCTCCCACCACGAGTAGGCCGCACCCAGGAGGAACAGGGCCGAGACGACGGCATCGACGGCCTGTTTTGGCAGGAGGGCGAACAGGGCGGCGCCCACGATAACGGCGATGGCGACATGGACGACAAACGCGGCGGCGGCGCCCAGCCAGACCTGGAACGGCGGGCCCTTGGTCGCCATCACGAGGTTGGCAAACATCGTTTTGTCCGGCAGTTCTCCGAGAAAGACCACCGGAAAGCAGAGCAGCGCCACGTAGACACTCACTCGCTCTTTCCTTCCCGCCAGGCGAGGGGTGACCGCCGCCCGGCCACGACAACCATGGCTCAGACGGAAGGTCTCGCCCACCTGCTAAACGCAGGCCCGGGGACCGGGTGCTCATCGCACCAGCATGTCGATCTCCCGGCGCTGGGCTACTCCCCAACCAGTGACCAGCGTAGACCACGGGACGGTCTCACTGGGAGCGACCGCTTGGCGTGGGCCCCTGTTGCGGACGCTGACCTCAAACCTCATTTGGAGCCGATGGATAGGCGCTGGGGCGACAACAGCAGCATCCAAGTGGCCAAATCACTTCCGGAGGAGGCCTTCCGCCAGCACTACCCCGCGGGTGCGGCCGGCGACGACCACGGCGGCAGACCCGGACGAACCCAGGTTTATGGCTCAGCGGTCGCGCTTATCAGGCCCACAGATGCCATTCGCCGGCAACGGGGTCAATCACATGAGACAGACGTCGCCAGGCCCCACGATCGCTCTGGGACCGCGGCCCCGCTACACCCAGGTGCCAGACGTGCCGGGCCGCAACCTCCGCGCCCGCCCCAGCAAGAACCACGAGGGCCCCGAGCGCGATGCGGACCGCCACATGAGCGGACGCACGATGAAGAAAAAGATGAGCGGGACGGCTATCCATGCGCCGGTCACACCACTCACGGCTATCAACGCAGCGACCAGCGCTATCCAGGCGATGATGGGTACCCGCCAGGCCCGACGTCTCCCGGCGTACCACTGCCCCCCGCTCCAAGCTGGCGCGGTCACCGCCGCTGGCGCACCTCGGAAGGACGGCTCCGCACCCTCCGGCAGGTCGGTGATCAGCCCGTCGAGCTGAGCGTACGTCTTGGCCTCCAGGCAACGACCGTAACGGTCGGCATACTCGTCGGCGTCCAGACGCCCGGCCACGTGCTCACGGCGAAGTATGTCCCCGACAGCGGTGCGATCAGCATCGGAGGCCCGCAACTCCCGGTTGGCCGGCGCTCGCCTCGAGTACTGGTACGTCTCCTCGGCCATTCTTGGCTCCTTTGCTCATCTGCCAGCTACAGCAACTCTTAACCCATTAATAACTTACGGCACTGACGGTTTATTCGCCGTCACAGGCAAAAATCACCTGTCTCGCTCCCGCCGCCACCAGCGCTCGCCATTGCTGCGACCGGCCCGTGCGAGACGAGCCGCTCACTAGACGAGGCTCCACCCGCAGGCAGGCCACCATCAGCCGGTTCGCCCTCGCTCATCTCCTGTCGGCCGCCCTCGTGCTCGGCTCCCCCGTGCGAGGCGGAGGCCCCGGCTGCCAGGTCCCTCGTTGTCGCTGCAGTCACCTCGCGTCACGCGCCGCTCTGGCTCACCAGTTTGGCCACCAGCGCTGTCCACCCGGTTTGCTGGCTGGCCCCGAGGCCTGCTCCAGTGTCCCCGTGGAAGTACTCGGGAAAGCTCACCTTGTCCCTCCACGACCAGTCGAAATCGAAGCGGTCGTTGCCCCCGTTCACCGGCCGCCGGCCGCCACCGTCCGGGAGGAAAATACCGATCAGTCGCCGCGACAGTTCGCCGGCGATCGAGGCCAGGTCGACTCGCCGCGGAGCCAGTTGGGAACGGGACTCTCCACTCGTTGCCGAGGAACCAATGGTATTTCTGGAGCGACTCAACGATCAAAAAGTTAATCGGGAACCACACCGGGCCGCGCCAGTTCGAATTACCGCCGAACATTTCCGTTGCCGATTCCGCCGGCTCATAGTCGACCCGATGAACAGTGCCGTCGAAGTCGATCGAGACCGGGGTGTCACGGTGGGAGCGGGACATGGAGCGGATCCCGTGCGCCGACAGGAACTCGGACTCGTCGAAAAGCCGGCTTAGGACGCGGCGCAAGCGGTCCTGGCTCAGGACCGAGAGCATGTGGCGGCCCGTCCCGCCTTCTCCGCCTTCCTCTACAGTAAAGACGCTGTTCCAGAGCTCGGGCCGGTGGCGAGCAAACCAGCGCGTCCGGGCGTAGAAGTCAGGTAAGCGTCGCATCGTCGAGATGGCGATCGTCTCGACGGCGAAGAGCGGCACCAGGCCTACGGCCGAGCGAACCTTCAAGGGCGTGGCCTCATGTCCGGGGGCCAGAAGCAGGTCATAGAAAAACCCATCCGCGTCGTCCCACAATCCCAGGGAGTTGAGGGCGTGCGCGATGCCAAGAAAATGCTCGAAGAACTTGGTGGCAATGTCCTCGTACGTTCGGTCGTGCTCGGCCAGTTCGAGCGCGATAGCCAGCATATTCAGGGCGTACATCGCCATCCAGCTGGTGGCATCGGCCTGTTCCAGCCAACCCCCGCCCGAGAGAGGTTGGGACCGGTCAAAAAGCCCGATGTTGTCGAGCCCCAGGAAACCACCCGCGAAGACATTGTTCCCTTTAGCGTCTTTGCGGTTGACCCACCAAGTGAAGTTCAACAGCAATTTGTGAAAAACGCGTTGCAGGAACTCATAATCTTTCACACCAGTGGCCTTGGCGTCGACCTTGTACATCCGCCAGGCGGCCCACGCGTGAACGGGCGGGTTCACGTTGTCAAACCCCCACTCGTAAGCGGGCAATTGCCCGTTCGGGTGCATGTACCACTCGCGGCACAAAAGGACGAGCTGTTCTTTAGCGAACGCGGGGTCGACAAGGGCCATAGGCACCATGTGAAAAGCGAGGTCCCAGGAGGCATACCATGGGTATTCCCACTTGTCGGGCACCGAGATAATGTCGCTATTGGCGAGGTGAGCCCAGTCCGTGTTCCTTATTGCCTTATGCGACTCCGGTGGCGGCGGTAGCGCCGGATCCCCTTCGAGCCATTCGCTTACGTGGAACCGGTAATATTGCTTGGTCCACAGCAGACCGGCAATGGCCCGCCGGAAAAGGGTGGCGCTCTCCGGCGACCGTTCGGCCGGGAGTGCAGCAGCGAAGAACTCATCCGCCTCCCGTTCCCGGTTGCGGAGCGTACGTTCAAAAGCAGTCCCGAACATATCGCCCGCCGGCGCTTCGTCGGCCAGACGGAGCGAAACAGACTCTGTCGCGCCGGGACGGAGGGAAAGTCGGTACCAAGCCGCCGCCTTTGTACCCGTCCTGGCCGGGTTTACCGTCTTGGCCCCGCAAATAACGTGATCGTTGATGCCATCTTTAACATAATGGGCCGCATTTGCCACGCCAAAGACCCGTTCCCGGTTAGTCTCGTTATCGGTATAAAGCAATGTGGGGGTGGCGGCGAAGTTATCGCAGGACAACCAGAACCGCCCGAGGGTCCCGTGGCTCAAGGCTACGGTGAGGTCGTCGTGAGCGTGAAGCGCGGGGCGCCTCGAGTCCCGGCCCCACGCCCACGTGTTCCGGAACCAAATAGTCGGCAAGATGTGGAGCTCGGCCGCTTCGGGGCCGACGTTGGTGCAACGGACACATATGCAGATGTCGTCTGGGGCCGACTTCGCATATACGATTTCCACGTCGAAGAAGCGGTTGCCGTCGAGGACGCCGGTATCGACCAGTTCGTACTCCGGCTCAAACCGCCCGCGGGAGCGGTTGCGCTCGACCAGGTCCTCGTAGGGGAAGCGGGCTTGAGGGTAACGGTACAGCCAGCGCATGAACGAGTGCGTGGGCGTCGAATCAAGCGGCCACCAGTACTCCTTCACGTCCTCGCCGTGGTTGCCCTCGTAGTTGGTCAGCCCGAAAAGCCGTTCCTTCAGGACAGGGTCGTTGCCGTTCCATAAGGCAAGCCCGAAACACAGGTGCTGCCACCGGTCGCATATAGCCCCAAGCCCGTCCTCACCCCACCGGTAAGCCCGCGACCGGGCCTGGTCATGAGGAAGGAAACGCCACGCGTCCCCGTCCGCGCTGTAGTCCTCACGGACGGTCCCCCACTGCCGCAGTGAGACGTATGGCCCCCAGTGCTTCCAGGCGGCCAGCCCGTAAGCATCCTGGGCGAGGCGCGACGCTTCGGCGCTAATGCTGCTCATGCCACCGATTATTGAGGGCCCAGGGTTCCTGTTGCCGGGTCGCGGCGGGTTATGCAATACGTCAGGCCGGCGGGGTCACGCAGGGTGGCCCAGGACGGCTGAGCCACGATGGCCGCGCCCAGCGCCACATGACGGAGGCGCTCGGCCGCCATGTCGTCGCAGGCGAGGTCGAGGTGGGCACAGCAGGGGCCGCGCTCGATGGTCGCCGTCGAGACGTTGCAACAGGAACCGAAGTGGGATTCTCCCTCGGCCTGACCAAGTACTCGAACTCGGGGCGTGAGCCGGGCCGGCGTTCCCACCCGGTCAGGGCGGCCCAGAACGTTGCTTCGTCCGAGAACGAACCCGGTGCGATGTCGATACATACCTGGTCGACCAGGCTCTGGTGGCCCCCGGGCCAGCCCGTTGGAGGAGGTCGCTCGAACCACTCGTCCGTGGGCGCAGCCACGAGGCAGAAAGGAAGCCCCGCCGGAGAGGCCATAACGCAGAAACTCGGACGGGCCTCCTTGGTCAAGGCACCGAGGGTCGCTGCCCGCCCGGCCGTGCCCTCAACGTCGTCGACGTGGAGGTCGATATGGCACCCGGCCCGGTCGCTCTCGACTCGCTGAACTCGCAGGTAGGCGTCGCCCTGGGGCGGTTCTAGCGTGGCGAACTCCCCGTGTACACCCCGCGGCGGCGATAGGCCATAGCCAGTGACACCCTGCCAGAAGGAGCACCCGGATCCGAACGTGGCCGCTGGGAAGTCAAGGAACGCCGTTGTCCAGCGAACGGTCATGGGCGACTGTACGTCTTCCCTCGCATAAGGCCGGGTTCACGACCTTGGCGGTGGAGGGGGCGGCTGCCCGGTCTCAGCCAGCGCCCCTGCGGCGAGGCGGTCCCCTTGCCCATTGGTCGCCGCCGTCATAACTGTCCTCGACGGCTTGGAATCTCGGCGCCGAGCGGCCCGGCTTTGCAGTACCAATTGCTCGAAAAGGCGGTCCGCGTCTTCGACGTCCCGGTCGCGGAGTTCGGCCCGTACACCCCGGCCGGCCGCGTCCAGGTTGACACTAGCCAGGTGGAATGCGCGCTGCAGTGGCCCCTGGACCCGGCGGACGCTCTGGGCCTTCTCCAGGGGCACCCATGTAGTGACCTTGCGGAACCGGCCCGTACTGGCAGCCACCACGGAACCGTCCGACCCGGAAGCCAGGAAGTGGTAACTGATCGGGGCTTTCCAGACGGCGCGCTTCGGCGGTGCGGACAGCGGGAACTGCCTGAGCCCGAGCAACGAGTACAGCAGCTGGTCAGCTAGCTCGACCTGGCCGACCGGGAAGAGCGACTTCGTCATGCGTCTCGAGCGTGCCCCCTGTTCCTGGCCCGCAGAGCCGGCCACGTCCACTTCGAGCCGGCACCACTTGAGCGGCCGCCACAGCAAGGGCTCGAGCTTCCTCACCGCCTGCACCCGGGCGTACGGGATCGTCTCGGACACGGTCGAGAACAGCCCACGCTGGACCCGGATCCCGTCCTGGGCCACGCCGACGGCGAAACCGTACTGGTCAACCACCCGGCGCCAGATCTGCCTGACAAAACCGATCAGGTAAACGATAAGGAACCCGACCGTCGCCGCCGCGGCAGCGTGCGAAATCTCCGGCAGCGCAATGATGGCGGCAACCAGGAAGGCGGCGACGAACGACGTTGGTGCCAGCACGGCCGCAATAACGAGCTGATTGGCGGGCACTGTCGCCACGGGTCGCTGCGCCGGCTCCGGGGTGGCCAGGTCGAGGCCGTGCTGCCCGGCCAAAAGGCGTGCTCTCAGGTCGACGGCCACCGCTTCGGCCAGGTAGCCCAGGCGGCCGTTGCTCCGCCCCGACCCGGCCAGGCGCACCCGCAGTTCCGCCAACCCGAAAACGCGGGCCAGGAACGGGCGGACGACGTCGACCGCCTGGATACGGCTCAATGGGAACTGACGGGCGTCGCGCCGGAACAGACCGGTCTCTATCCGCAGGGTGGCCCCGTCCAGCGCCCATCTCGTTACCAACCACTTCACCAGACCGTAGACCAGGACGATCCCGAGCAGGACCAACTCGATGACCACAGAAGTTAGGTTCCGAGCGCCCCTAAGCGAGTCCTCCGCCAAGACGACCAAGAGCACCACCCCTATGCGCCCACCGGTGACGATCGGCGTCAAAGGGTGCAGCTTCTGCCATCCGCCTACCGGAGGAGGAAGGGTCAAAGGCCGGCTGCCTTGGCTTCGCCAAGGGCGGCGAGACGGTCTCGCAGCCGCGCCGCCTCGGCCTCTTCCAGGCCGGGGATGCGGGCGTCACTGGCTGCCGCCGCCGTGTGCAGCTTGACCGTGGACAGCTTGAAGATCCGTTCGACCGGGCCGGCAGTCACATCCACGAACTGCATCCGCCCGTAGGGCACCACCGACTCCCGGCGGAACATGACGCCCCTGGCAACGACCAGGTCGTCTTCCCGTTCCTGGTAGGCCCAGGCGTGGAAGCGCCGGCGGGCGGCCACGAGGCAGATGGCGCCAACGGCCACCACGGCTCCCACTCCGATCGCTATGAAGGCGGCGTCCGGGGCGGTGCTGACGGCTACGACTACGACAGCCACGAGGGTAAGGACGACCACCTCCGAGAAGCGCATGAGCCACAATCTCGGAGAAGGGGTCATCCATCCAGGTTCGTCCAAATGCAGTCCCTCGGTGCTGGCCGTTTGTCTTTTGAAGGTACCAGTGGCGGCGAGGGTCGCTGGTTCGCTCTGGCCGCCCGAGGCCGGGCGCCAGCGCTCGGCTGGCCCGAGCTCGGCTGGCCCGAGCTCGGCTGGCCCGCGCTCGGCTGGCCTGCCCGCCGTCGGCTCGCCCGAAGTCAGTCCGACCTGCCCGCCCTCGGCTCGCCCGAAGTCAGTCCGGCCGAGCCAGCCCCGGCCGGTCGGCCCGAGGCCTTGCCACGGCCTCCTACTCGCTGATCGCCACTCACCGCACTTGGCTCAACAGCACAAGCGGTAACGGACCCTGGATCCGGGTGCACTTCAGCGATCTCGTCGTGTTACGCGGCAGAAAATGCATCGGAACGCAACGAAAACATTTTCTTGCGCCGAGAACGACTGACAGGTCCAAGAGTGTCAGCCGCCTCGCGCCTTCTTCACCCTGTAGTCAATGAACGTGGCGAAGGGCGACTGCCGTACGCCCTGGTGTTCGAGGTCCAGTGAGTGATTGAAACCGTCGAAGAGGCGTTTGCCGGCACCGAGCACCACCGGGGCCACGATGATCGTGAACTGGTCGACGTACCCGCCGGCGAGAGCCTGGCGGATCGTCTCGGCTCCTCCCATCACATAGACCTGCTTCTCCCGGGCCGCGGCCTTGGCCTGTTCGACCGCCTCCCCGATGCTCCCGACGAAGATGAAGTCGTCGCCGGGAGGCTGCTCCTCCGGTCGGTGGGTCACGACGAAAACCGGCACGCCCCAGGGGGTTTTTGTCGCCCCAGTGGCCCGCCGCTTCATACGTCCCCCGGCCGGCGATGACGGCGCCGTTGCGGGTCAAGGTTTCTTCGAACCACGCCCTGTCCTCGCCAACCGGCTCCCCCCGGCCCGAGTCGTAAGTCCATGGCCCACCGAACACCCAATAGTGCAGCCGCTCGCCCCCGATACCCAGACCTTGGCCAGGGCCGTCGTCCGGCCCCGTGATATACCCGTCGACCGACGTGGTGATCCCGGCGATGACCTTGCTCATCGACTGCCTCCTTGACGTCTTGCCGCCGGGCGGACAACGGCGGCTCACTGCCCGGTACGACCGTCCAGCCGGCTGAAACTCATCTCTCCGGCAATCTTGCTGAGATTTACTGGCTGACCCCGTGATGCGGTCAGGTCGGCCTAAGCACCCTGATCGACGCCACCTTGGCGCCGTCTTCCAATCGGGCGTCGTAGGTCACCAGGCCATCCAGGTCCTGCCCTAGCTCAATGGCGGCCGCCAGGTGCAAGGCATCAAGTGAACGAAGTCCTAGCGGTCTGAGGCGGCCAGCAGACAGGAATGTCGATGGTGCGGGTGTGATTAGCGACACAACTTCCAATGCTTGGGTGACGACCTGTTCGTCAATCGCCAGATGGTTCGAAGCCCGCAGCGCCTCCGTGCGCAACAACTGCGACGACCAGCATGGATGGCCGCCGGCCATCCATGCGCGCATTGCGGCCGTTTCCGGTTCGGCGACGATCAGCCTGAGGAAGGCCGAAGTGTCGAGGTACCACACCACTCCACGTCAACGATCGCCGCGGAGCTCATTTAGAACCTCGTCGCTCCGCTTGTCTACCGTCACCGGCTCGGGCAGGTCGCCGGGGGGGCGACGGGCCGGTTGCACCCGTCCTGCAGCCATCAAGGCTCCGCAGCCCGTCGCCGCCGAAGCGGGTGCCAAGATGGCCACCAATCGACCTCGGTCAGTGACCCCGATCGTCTCGCCATGCTCGACACGGCGTAGCGCAGCCGACGCGTGCTGTTGCAGCTCTCGGACTCCGATGGTCTCCATGTGCGTCAAGTGTAGCACAAATGTGCCCTTACCGTTCGGCGGCCCTAGACGCTCAGCGCTGCCCACCGGCCAAATCGCTACTTCACGTCGTCTGGCGGACGACGTTGCTGGACACGGGAACCGCCCGCCGGCCAGCTGCCTACTCTGCACAGGTTGTCGCTGCAGCCCCTGGCAGGACGAGTTCCGGTAACGGCCGGCAGGGCTAGCCCGGCGGTCGTCTAAACTGCATTTGTTTGGCCCCATCGTCTAGAGGCCTAGGACACCACCCTCTCAAGGTGGAGGCACGGGTTCGAACCCCGTTGGGGCTGCCAGCAGTAGGTGAACAAACTCCCAGGTCAGGGGCGGTGAGTTGGGAACCGGGACTAACCGTTGGTCACCACGTGTGACCGCTGTTGTCTCTTGCATCTGGCACGTAGCTGGCACGAAATGTCTCCACCTTTGTAGGTTGAGACGTGCCAGCAACCCCTCACCGCCACTTCGGCTCCGTCCGAAAGCTCCCCTCCGGCCGTTGGCAGGCTCGGTACGAACACGACGACGTGTACCGGACGGCTCCGGCGACGTTCAAGACCAAGGGCGATGCCCAGGCATGGCTCTCCGCTACGGAGACGGATCTTCGCCGAGGTGCATGGATCGACCCCAAAGCCGGCCATGTCACCTTCGCTAGGTACGCCAACTCCTGGCTCGAGCACCGGCCCGATCTGCGCCCCTCCACCCGGGCGAAGTACCGACGCCTTCTCGACCAGCATCTTCTACCTGCGTTCGGCCAGACCGCCATGGCTGCGCTACAGCCCTCCACCGTCCGAGGTTGGTGGGGGAAGCTGAGCGCGCAGGTACCGGCCACGGCGGCCGGCGCCTACCGCCTGCTCGCCACCATCTGCAATACGGCGGTGGCGGACCAGGTGATCGTCCGTTCGCCCTGCGTTATCAAAGGTGGAGGTAGAGAGCGGTCGCCGGAGCGTCCGACGGCCAGTGTCGCCGAGGTGAACGCTGCCATACAGGCCGTGCCCGAGCGTCACCGCCTGGCCCTCCTGCTGGCGGTGTGGTGCCAGCTCCGGCGGGGCGAGGTCCTCGGGCTCCAGCGCCGGGACATCGACGAGTTGCATGGGGAACTCCGCATCGAGCGGGCGTTCATCGTCCATTCTGACGGCACCCACGCCATCGGCCCACCGAAGAGCGACGCCGGCAGGCGAACTATCGCGGTCCCGGACAATGTTCTGGCCCTGCTCACCTTTCACCTGGCCGAGCACGTGGAACCGAGACAAGATGCGTGGCTTTTCCCGGGCGAAGCGGGCCTGCCGCTGACGCCGCGGACCCTCAACCGAACCTGGGAGCGCGCGAGAATGGCGGCAGGTCGACCGGACCTCCACCTTCACGACCTCCGTCATTCCGGGCTGACCTGGACGGCGGCCACCGGCGGCGACCACTGCTGAGCTGATGCACCGCGCTGGGCACGCCAGCCCGGCCGCAGCGCTCCGCTACCAGCACGCCACCAAGGACCGGGACCGGGCGCTGGCCGACGCGCTGGCTGCCCTCTCTGAAGGACAAGTGGCTCATCTAGACCGCACCAAGAAGACCGGCTGACGTCACGACGCTGCCATTGTCTGACCTGCTTGGTTGCTGACCGAGCTGACACTCGAGCCAGAACTCGGAGCTTCACTCTTCGCAAAACGATGGTGCAGGCTCTGGAAAGGGACCCCGCGGCTTGGCGACCTGACGCCAACTGCACCCAGCGTCACGGGCGGCGATAACCGCCTCATCGAAACTGGCCTGCGCACGCGCGACAGACTTTGCGTTGTCGGACACCGTTTTTCACCGCGACCTCGTGGACGCCTTTGTCTCCCGTCCAAGTTTGAGACGCGCCGTCCATCGGCTCGCAAGGCTGGAAGAGTTGAAGAGCCTCCACCTCAGGCATCGTGGTCTGCAGCCGGAGTGGCCATCCCAGCAAGTGGCTCCTTATCGGCCCGCTGATTGCCGCGAGCGGTCAAGCCACTCAAGGATCTCAGCCGGGTCGAACCTGATGAACCTCCGCCATTTCAGGTAGGGCACCCTCTTCTCGGCCACCAGGCGGCGGACGTGGCGCTGGGTCACAACGAGGTGCTCGGCGAGCTGGTCGATAGTGAGCAGGCGAGGGAGCGGTTCAGCGTCTGGCATCGGTGCCTCCTGCGGTCCACTAATTGCAGGCCCGCAATAGTGGCACAGAATTTTCCTCACCGGTGATATTCCGTTGGTGCCCATAATTGCCTGTTGGTGCCAACTGCTGCCGTCTCGTGCCACCTACGCACGTTTAGGGACATCTACAGACACAAATATTTTTTTCTGACCCTCATCGCCCTATCGCTGACCGACCCCGAGCCCCGTCAGGCTCTCGTCCAGTTAACCCCCATGGTCTCACCCTCAAGCGCTACCAGTCCCAAGATCGATCTCCCCACTGGACAGACACCTTCCCGCATCACGAGCCCATCGGCCTCCGCTCCTCGCTACCGATCAACACCGCCCCGCCACTGCACTCAGTCGTGGGGTCATCGAGGTTGGCGGCCCGCACTTCGACCACCTCACCTATTTCCCAATATTCTTCTTTACCGCTAATAACCGCTATTGACCGCTCGCCGAGAAACCTCTTTCAGTCTTTGAGCTTTACCTGTATAACAACAAAGGTTCTTTGACACGTTTGCAACGTGCCGTTGCTAAATGCAGGTGATGTTCGGAGTGAGCTGGAGGGTGACGTGGCGTGGATGAGGATGATGGGGGCCCACTCGGTCACCTACCACGAGCACACCGTGGCCGGCCGGGGCGACGACCCGGTCGCCAACGCCCTGGACTATTACTCTTCCCGGGGCGAGACGCCGATGTGCTGGGGCGGCTCGGGCGCCGCCCTCCTCGGCCTCGAAGGTGAAGTGGACCTGGCCGACTGGCGGGCACTGTTCGGCGCCGGCGGCCCCCGCCACCCAGAAAGCGGCGAGCGCCTGGTGGCGTGCATGCGTCCCGGAATGGAGCTGGTGGTCAGCCCGGGCAAGTCAGTGGCCGAGCTCGGCGTCATCGGCCGGGCCGAGGACATGCACGTCATCTTGGACGCAGAGACCGCCGCCACCCTCGAGTATCTCGACCGGGTGACAAAAGAACAGGGCGGGAGAAGAGGCCGGGCGCAGCTGCGCACGCCGACGGACGGGCTCACGTGGGCGGTGTCCCGTCACGCCACAACTCGGGCCGGTGACCCCCAGCCTCACGACCACCTATTGACTTAACTTGTTTCATATAACCCCTGGTAATCCACCACTTCTGTCCTACAGTCTGCTAGACAGCACAAGCCATGGGAAAGCATCTTGGGCCCCTCGAGGTGGCGAAGACGGCGGTGCCTCAGGTGGGCCGGCTGGTCGCCACTGGTGACCCCATAGAGCCTTACCGGCTGGTAGGCCCGGACGGTGCTGCCGTTGAGGCCGTGTCGATGTTCTTCGCCGACCTGTTGGCAGCAGGGCGTTCTGAGGCGACCCTGCGCTCTTATGGGATGGACCTGCTGCGCTGGTTCCGTTTCCTCTGGGCGCTCGGGGCCCTTTGGGAGCGGGCGACCAGGGACGAGGCCCGGGAATTCAGCCTGTCGTTGCAACTCAAGGGGAAACCGGTCCGGCCCCATTGGCGCCGGCGGGCAGAAGAGGGCAACCAACCTTCCCCCTTGGGGAGCGAACGTTATGCCGCCTCGGTGCGGGCCCACAGCGAGACGGTGTTGCGCCGTTTCTACGAGTTCCACCGTGAGGCCGGCACCGGGCCGATCATGAACCCCTTCCCCCTCGACCGGTCCCGGCGGGGAGGCCGGGCCAACGCCCACCAGGGCCCGATGGAACCCTACCGCCACGAGCGGTCCGGCCTTTACCGGCCTCGTGTGCCGGCCAAGGTGCCCCGGGCGGTCCCCGACGAAATTTTCAACGGGATATTCGCCCGCTTGGCCTCGAACCGGGACCGGGCGCTCGTCGCCTTCTACGTCTCGACCGGCGCGAGGGCCTCCGAGCTGCTGGCGGCCACCCAGGGAGGCGTTGACCCCGGCCGCCAGTTGGTAACGGTCGTGCGCAAGGGGAGCAGCCAGGCCCAAGAGCTCCCAGCCTCAGTCGACGCTTTCGTGTGGCTTCGCCTTTACCAGGTCGAGGTCGAGGGGCGCGTGCCAAAAGGGCGGCGCCAGCCGCTGTGGTGGACGCTTCGCCGTCCCTTCCGCCCGCTCAATTACCAAGCTGCGCACCGCATGTTCCAGCGGGCCAACCGCCTGGCGGGCACCTCGGCCACGCTCCACGCCCTCCGCCACACCGCCGCCTATCGCATGGCCGAGGACCCTGGGCTGCCCTTGACCGACGTCCAGTGGGTGCTCGGCCACGCCCAGCTCTCCACGAGCCAGGTCTACCTGACCCCCCGCCAGGAGGACGTGGTCCGCCGCGTGCTCGCCCACCACGCCGACCAAGTCGGCCGGGCCGCGGAGCTCCCCAACCCACCCCCGGCCCCGGGTTACAGCCAAGAGGCACTCGACGTGCTGTTCGCGAGGCCCACCAGGTGACGGCGCTGCTCAGCACCAGTGCCCCCGAACGGGCAGCACGGCCCCTACCCGCGCAGCTAAAAGCCAGGTTGTTGGTGCAGTTCCCACCTCGCCCCCTCGCCGAGGCCTGGCCAGAGACCCTATGTTCTCGACCCGAGGTGCGCCAGCTGGTCGGCTCCTACGGCTTTGACGCTTCGCACTACGACGTCAGGCGCGGGGGCCTCGAGCTCCTGCTCGACTGGCTAGAGGGCCAGCCGGGCAATACCTGGCAGGAGCGTTGGCTAGCCAGCGGGGCCGACGCCGGCGGCAGGGACTGGGCCGCCGGCCCCGCGCAGTGGCTCGAGCACCACGGCCTTGCCAGGGCCCGGCTCAGGTACCTGACCGCTGCCCTAGAAGCCCTGCTCGGCACAGGGGTCCTCCGCCCCTCGATCTCTTGGCTGCTGACGGGTGGCAAGGGCCGCAGGCTCGGCTTTGAGACAATCCGCGCCCGCGACTGCGATGGCTTCGCGCGCCTGCACCTGGCCTGTGAGGCTGACGCCGCGCTCGGCCTCGGCCGACGAAGGCCACATATCTTTGCGTTGCTCGGTCATAATTGCCGCCAAAGGCGGCAGGCTCGTAGATATCACCGTCGGTGACGTGGTGGAGTTGTTCGACGCCGAAGACCGCCTAAAAGCCGACCCCCGTTCTCGGCCCGCAACTTTCAAGGTGTTCCGGGAGATGGGCATCTTCGGGCCGAAGTCCCCGCGTGGAGGTCGTTGCGACGAAGGGGCCAGCTCAGCGTCGAAGAGCTCGTAGACCGTTACCCGATTGCGTGCGGGCCTGTGCGCAGCCTGTTCGTTGCTTACTTGAAAGAACGCCAACCGTCGGTCGACTACGGCACCGTGGTCTCACTTTGCTATTCACTTGTTGGGTGCTTTTGGTCCGACCTCGAAGCCCACTACCCGGGCATCGCCAGCTTGAGTCTCGCCCCCGAGGTCGCCAGCGCCTGGAAAGGGCGCCTGCGGACCAAAAAGGTCGTCCCCCGGGCCGCCTCTGGCGGCAGCGCCGAGAGGCTCAACTACCTTGATGTCCTTTACACTGTGCGGGCTTTTTACCTCGACCTGGCCGAATGGGCCTTGGAGGACCCGGCACGGTGGGGGCCGTGGGGGGCACCATGCCCCATCCGCCAGCACGAGCTCAGCCGGCGCAAGTTCGTCCGCCAGCGCAAGGCACGCATGGACGCCAGGACCCGCGAGCGCTTGCCGCTACTGCCCCAGCTCGCGCGCTGCACTGACCAATGGCGCAGGGACGCAGCCGCCATATTGGCTGCAGGCCAGGCTGTTCCGCCGGGTGAAGCCTTCAGTGCCGCCGGCCAGAGCCTGGTCCGCTCGACGCGGTTGCGGCCCCGCATAGAAGGCAACGTCTGGGCGCGGGACCAAGCCAGCGGCAAAGCGAAGTTGCTCGACCGAGAAGAAGAGCATGCATTTTGGGCCTGGGCGGTCATAGAGGTCCTGCGCTTCACGGGCCTGCGGGTCGAAGAGCTGATCGAGCTGAGCCATTACAGCTTGGTCAAGTACCGCCTCCCGACTACCGGTGAGGTCGTCCCTCTCCTCCAAGTCGCCCCCTCCAAGACCGACTCCGAGCGGCTCTTGGTCGTGAGCCCCGAGCTCGCCCAAGTACTGAGCGAGGTCATCCGCCGGGTGCGCGGCCCCGACGGGGCGGTGCGCATGGTCCGAGCCTGGGACTACCACGAGCGGGTGTGGTTGCCACCATCACCATTGCTGTTCCAGCACAAGGTCGGCCCAGAGCACAAAGAGTTCAACATCCCTTTTGTGAGCACGCTGATCAACGACGCCGTCGCCCGCACTGGGTTAGTGGGGGCCGACGGCAAAGCGGTGCACTTCGCGCCTCATGACTTCAGGCGGATGTTCATCACCGATGCCGTGATGAACGGCCTGCCTCCTCACATCGCCCAGGTGATAGCCGGCCACCACGACCTGAACGTCACCATGGGCTACAAGGCCGTCTACCCCGACGAGGCGCTACAGGCACACCTTGCCTTCTTGGCCCGCCGGCGCGCGCTTCGCCCAAGCGACGAGTACCGCAGCCCAACTGAAGAAGAATGGCAAGCCTTTTTCGGCCATTTCGAGAGGCGCAAGGTTTCGGTCGGCACTTGCGGGAGAGCGTTCGGGACCGCCTGCATCCACGAGCATGCATGTGTGCGCTGCGCCTTGCTCTGGCCCGACCCGTCGCAGCGTCGCCGGCTCATCGAGATCCGCGACAACATCGTCGCCCGGATCTCAGAAGCCAAGCACGAGGAGTGGTTCGGCGAAGTCGAGGGTCTGAAAGTCAGCCTGGCCGGCGCCGAAGACAAACTCGACCAACTTGAGCGTAGAGCTGCTCGGCCCATCGAGGAAAGCTTGGCTGCAAGTAGATAGGAAAACAAAGGCCCGAGTGACCATTCTCTCCACCAGAATCGGGGCGATTTTTAGTTAAGAGAACACGTCCTGCTGGCCAACGTGGTGGAAATGAGAGATGAAAAAGGTGGGTGGAAGGCGGCCGACACGGCCCTGTGGCGCGAGCACCTGCACGCCGCCACCATGGCCGGGCGGGTGGCGGCAGCCCGGGTGGCGGTCGAACTGGGCTACGCCATCGAGGCTGACCCCGGCCCCTCGGGACGGCTCGGGCACTGGAAGATCGCCGGCGTCCCGGACGAAGTTATGGATCTCCACTCCAAGCGGGCGGCCGAGATAGAGGCCGAGTGCCAGCACCGGGGCGAGGATTCCTACCGTGCCCGCGGGGTGGCCGCCCGGGCCACCCGCAAGGCCAAACGCCATGAGCCCGTCGGGCCGCTCACGGAACGCTGGCGGGAGGAAATTGCCTCGGTGGGCTGGCCGGCCGAGCGCCTGGCCGCCACCGTCGACGCCGCCCGCCGGCAGCGGGAAGACCCGGCCGGCTCAGCATCAAGGAGGCCCGGGCGCTCATCTCCGACGTGCTCTCAGACGATGGGGAACTAGCCCGGCGGAAGGTCTTTTCCCGGCGCCACCTCGTCGTGGCGGTGGCCCCGCACCTGTTCGGCCAGCCCCCAGAGGTCCTCGACCGGCTGGTCGACCGGGCCCTAGCGGTCCCCGAAGTGGTGC
>CAWEBW010000015.1:0-36885 GCA_963807395.1 uncultured Acidimicrobiaceae bacterium | reverse complement strand
ATCGATCGAGCAGGTACTGGCCGAAGGTGACACGGTCGGGGCGCGGTAGTCGCCGTCGTGGCTCTTCTTCACCAGTTCCGCGAGGAGCCGCTGGGCATCCTTCCGGGTGGCGCCAGCCGAATGCCAGCGGTGCCGGGACTTGCCGGTACCGGGGTCGGGGCCCTCGTAGATCACCACGTAGTACCGGTTCCCCTTCTTGGCGATGTGACCTCTCACTCTTCCTTCCCGGTTGTTGGTCTACTTCCCGACAGGGGACTCCCGCTGTGTCCTAATGGAGTCCGCTCTCAATTTTGGCCCGGCTCATTCGTCGTCCGCTTCTGACGCCTCGCGTATACGGCAACGCTCTCCTGGGTGAACCTTTCGTGGCTTCGGCGATCCGCCGCCTTTGGCAATGTCGGCTCGCATGGCCTCGATCCGGCGGATGTGTTCGTCTTCGTCGAGCTCGGCGAGGGCTTCGTGTTGTTCGACGTCGAGGACCAGGTCGGCGAGCGATCGAAGGTCGTCCCGGAGGTCCATGAGGTCGCCTTTGAAGTGCTTGCGGATGAGGTGCTGAGCGCGGATGAACGCCACCTCTCCGGCCACCGCGGCAGTTTGCGCTGCGCTGGTCATCAAGGGGGAACGGGAGCTGCTTGGTCGTCGGCGAAGTTCCACTCGTCGAGGAATGCCTCCCATTCGGACGAGGTTGTCGAGACGGCCGAGGACGGCTTCGAGCATCGTCAGCGTGTCGATCCGAGAATCGGGGACCTGGACGAAGATGCCGGTCGGGGGCGGCGTGAGGAAGTACAGGACCGGAACGTCGAAGGCCGGGCGAACGTGACGAGGTCGTCGGCGGTGAACTCACGGACCCTGTTGCCGGTGACGGACCGTTCCGCATGGGCACCATCGCTTCTGCTCCATTCCTTGCCGGCGACGACAGAGAGCCGACCGGGCGGCCTCCGCTTGGGTGAGCCCCGCCGTTGGCGTAGCCGGCCGAGGTTGCCGGCGACGACCTGGTTGGGGTGTCCAGGTCGGATCTACCGCGTCGGGTTTGCGTTTCGGCATCGGGCCTCCCTGTCGCAACTCGATGACAGCCGGACGGGAGTCACACGGTTGTGATTCTGCCTCGACCGGAGGCCATACTACACGCAATGCAGATTGCATCAATGGCTGTACAGTGAAGGGAGGAGCCCAGATGGTGCTGGAGGATGCTCCCGACTTCCTGACCATGGAGGAGACGGCGCAGATCCTACGTATCGGCCGCAACCAGGTCTACGAGCTGGCCCGGGTGTGGCGTGCGACGCGACGGCGAGCGAGGTGTGCCGGTGGTCGAGTTCGGCCGGCTGTCTGCGGGTGCCTAAGGCGGCGCTGCTGCGCCTGGCCGGCCTGGCCGAGCCGCTCGGGGCCGATCGTGCCGGCTGAGCGTCGCCGCTTGCGGTCTGCTGCCTCGACTCCCGGGCGTCTCGGCCTCGGATACCGGCTCGGCTCTGACACGCTGCTGGTGCTGTTCGGACCTGGCCAGCCGAGCGCGATACCGCCGAAGGGACAGTCGTGGCCGCCGGCTACCGGGACATCGCCGCCGCCTGGGCATCTCCAAGGACACCGTCGGGACGGCGGATCTGGTTCTGCGCCGGGTCGGCGTTGTCGTCGCAGCGGGGCGAGCCTGCGGTTGATCGCTTCGAGGCCCGCTCCTACGTCCTGCGCCTGGAGTTCGCTGGCGTGACCCGTGACAGCGACGTCGGCCGCGGCATGAGCCTGCGGCCTCGGTCGAGGACCGGCGAACCGCGAGTCGGTAGCGCGGTCGTGCTGTCTGCCGACTGCCGCCCGCTGCGTCGGCGCTGCGACCTCTGGTGTGGCTGGCCTTGGAGGAGGTCGCCTTGACGCCGTCGCCGAGGACGGCCGGCTGGTGGCGCGCACCTCGGCCCGCCAGTGGCCGAACGCCTCGGGATCGACCCCGGCACCGCCGCCGACTGCGCTGCGCCTCCGTAAGCAGGGCCTGTCGCGTTGGAGCGAGAGAAGGGGCCGGCCGGCCGCTTCGGCCTGTCGGTCTACGTACTAGCCCAGTTGCCTGGCTTCCGTGGTCCACGCCGGGCACGGCCGAGCCACTGATGGCGCCGCCATCGCCGGCGGGCGAGCCGGCCATGGAACGCCTGGGATTGGCGCCACTATGCGGGGAGCGCCCCATGTGCAGGAGAGGCCTGTGCGGCAACGCCACGATCGACAGCTTCCGCACATAGCTCCGACGGGCCGACGTGTCCACGCAGAGCCTCGCTCAGAACGGCCCGAGCGAGCACGACCGCTTACGGCCCGTCGCACAGCCGTCGGCCTCGTCCGCCCTGCACGTCCTCGGCCGGCAGGACGCTGGAACTCGGACGGTGTCGCTCATGACGGCCGCCAGGCTTGCCTCCCCGGAGGGGTGGCAAGTGTCTGTGGCCGTTGGTCTTGTTGGGTTTGGAGATCGGGGGCCGATGGTGCGCCGTGGGCCTGGATCTGGGCTGGGGAAAGGTGGAGGGCTGGATGGGGATGGTGGCGGGGGAGGTAGCAGCTGTGTTGACGGTGACGGGGCTACCGAACGCGGAGTACCTGATCTCTTCGGTGGCGTTGAGCATCGACGAGTACTACGCCGGTGTCGGCGAGTCGCCAGGGGTGTGGGCGGGCCGGTGGGCGGAGGCCCTCGGGCTTGTCGGGCGTGGTGGAGGCCGACCAGCTGCGCGCCCTGGTCGACGGCGAGCACCCGGCGACGGGTGAGGACCTGTTGGCCGGGTCGCCGGCCGCGTTCGGTGCTGGCGTTCGATCTGACGTTCTCGGCGCCGAAGAGCGTGTCGCTGTTGTGGGCGCTTGGTTCACGAGCCGGTGGCCGAGGTGGTGGCGGCCGCCCACCGGGAGGCGGTCGAGGTGGCGCTCGGGTTCCTGGAGGAGCGCGCCGCGCTGGCCCGGGTGCAGTCCGAGGGGGTGCGCCGCCGGGTGGCGACCGAGGGTTGGGCGGTGGCGGGGTTCGTGCACCGAACGAGCCGGGAGGGCGATCCTCAGCTGCATACGCATTGTCTGGTCCCGAACCTGGTGCAGCGGGCAGTCGACGGCCGCCATGTGGCCTTCGACGCCGGCCCGCTGTTCGACTGGGCCCGGGCGGCGGGGTCGATCTACCAGAACCACCTGCAGCGGACCCTGTCGAGGGAGTTGGGGGTGGCCTGGGGCCCGGACCGGAACAACACCCGGGAGATCGATGGCTTCAGCCGCGCCCAGCTGCGGGCCTTCTCGAAGCGCAGCGCCCAGATCGAGGCCGAACTGGAAGCCAAGGGGGCGGTCTATGAGTCGCCGGCGCTGCGGATGCAGGCCGACGACGAGGCATCGTTGGCCACCAGGACGGCCAAGGATCACTCGCTCACCCCACGCCTTCTGGCCGGGCGGTGGCGAGCGCGAAGCCGAGCAGGTCGGCCTGGCCGACCGGGGCCGATCTGGACCGGGCGGTCTGCCAGGCGGATCCACGGCTGGAGCCGCCCGGCTGGGACGAGGTCACCGCCGCCCTGGTCGATCCGGAGGTCGGGTTGTGCTCCCGGTCGGCCCGCTTCACCCAGGCGGATGTGGTCGAGCACATCTGCGCCATCTCGGGCGGCCGGCTCACCGTCGAGGAGATCACCGCCCTGGCCGACCGGTTCGTCGACTCGGATCTGGCGGTGCGCCTGACCCCCGATACCGAGGCGGGCCGGCGCCGGCCGGCGCAGTGGTCGACCGCCGCCCACCGGGCGCTGGAGGACCGCACGTGGCTCTGATGGACACCCTGGCCGCCCGCCCCGCCCCGGCTCTCACCAGGGCGGCCGTGGAGGCTGCGCTGGCGGCCGAGCCGGGGCTCGGGGAGGATCAGGTGGCCGCCGTGAGGGTGCTGGCCGGTGAGGGCGGCAGCCTGCGGGCCGTGCTTGTCGCCGGCCGGTTATGGGAAGACGACGATGCTGCACGCCGCCGCCCAGGCGGCCGCGGCCGACGGCCGGCCGGTGGTGGCGGTGGCCACCACGGCCAAGGCCGTGGCCGAGCTGGCCGGCGCCGGCCTGGACGCCAGGACGATCGCCCGGCTGCGGATCGACCTGGCCAACGGCCCGCTGGCGGCGGGCACGGTGGTGGTGCTCGACGAGATCTCCCAGACCCCCACCGCCGAGGTCGAGGCCGTCCTGGCCGCGGTGGACGCCTGCCCGGGCGGGTCGATCTGGGTGCTGGGCGACCCCCGCCAGTCCCAGCCGGTCGGGCGCCGGCGGCGCCGCCGACCACATCGAACGGCTCGCCGCCGCCGGTGCCATCCCCTCGGCCCGGCTGACGGTCAACCGCCGCCAGGTCGACCCCGCCGACCGCCAGGCCCTGGACCTGCTCCGCCGCGGTGACCCCGCCGCTCCCAAGCGCTGCGGGCCGAGCACGGCTGGGAGCACGAGCACGCCAGCCCGGCCGAGACCCGCCAGGCCATGGCCGAGGCGGTCTGCGACGACATCGGCCGCTACGGGGCCGAACAGGTCGCCGCGCTGGTCGTGTCCCACACCGACGCCGAGGACCTGGCCGACCGCATCCGGGCCCGGCTTGGCCGGCAGCGGCGTCGCTCAGCCGGCCCGGTGCTGACCGGCCCGGGCTGGAGCAGCCGAGCGGGAGTACCGGGCCGGCGACCGGGTGCTGCTGCACGCCCGCTGCGGTGCCGCCGGGCAGCCGGCTGGTCAACGGCACCACCGCCACGGTCACCCGGGTCGAGAGCCGCGGCTTGACGGTCCGCCTCGACGGCAGCGGCGAGGCGGCGGTCGCTGCCGGCAGCCTTCGTGCAAGGCACCCGCAAGGACGGCTCGCCCGAACCTGTCGCACGCCTGGGCCCGCACCGTCGACGGGGCGCAGGGCGGCACCTGGGAGGCCTGCCACCTGCTCGGCAGCGCCGCCCTCGACGCCTACCGGGGCTACACCGGCCAGTCCCGCTCCCGCCAGCCCACCCACACCTGGAACACCGCCCGTATCGCCGCCGTCGACCACGGCGGGATCCTCGCCGACCAGCGCGACCCGGCCGAGCAGGTCGCCGACGCGCTCGCCCGCCAGCCTGACCCCACCCTGGCGGCCCGCAGCGACCCGTGGATCCTCGACCGCCAGCTCCGGGAACGGATCGCCGAGCACGAGCGGGTGCTGGCCATGCGGCCGCCCGATTACCGGGACGACCTGCGGGCAGCGATCGGGGAGCTCGCAGGCGGCGAAGAGCTGACTGGCCACCATGAACGCGATCGCCTCGCATACCGCCAGACGGCTAGGAGCCATGAGCCAGTTTGGTGGCTTCGCCGGCAAACGAGGGACGAACGCCGCTCGGTGCAAGGCAAGCTCGCCGCCGACACCGAAATGCCACCGCTGCCGGCGACAGGCGAGACGAGGTGGCTGGCCGGGTCGAGCGGCTCCGCCACGAGAAGGACGCCTTGAGCGCTTCGAGGCGGCCGAGGGATGGCGCCGGGACGAGATCCCCCGCCTCCAAGACGAGCTGGACCACCATTGGGCAGAGGTGGTCGCCCAGTGCGCCCGTGCGGACGACCCCCTGGCCTTTCGGCGTCGACAAGCTCCGCCATGCCCGCAGTACAACGGCCGGGGACTTGCGGGACCTCAACGCTGGGATCCCCGCTGACCGAGGAGGCGAGTGTGAGCAGGCCCGCGTGCAACTAACTGACGCCCTACGGCAGCGGCACGACGCCGAGCAGGCGCCTGCCGACAGCCGGGCCGAAGCTCCAAGAAGCGAGCCGGCGCCGATGGGGCCGCCACGCCAATGCAGCGATAGCCGCCGCAAAAGGCGAGCTCATCTTGGCCGAGCGGCGATTGGAGCACGGGGTAGCAGCCGAACGAGACGTCCGAGATGGCCTGGCTGCCATCAC
Organism: uncultured Acidimicrobiaceae bacterium; assembly: GCA_963807395.1. Taxonomy (GTDB): domain Bacteria; phylum Actinomycetota; class Acidimicrobiia; order Acidimicrobiales; family Palsa-688; genus Fen-671. The sequence continues at coordinate 31,039 of CAWEBW010000015.1, read as the reverse complement.
GCACTATCAGGAGGCGCGTCATGAGGTGATAGCTGGCAGGGCTCCCGAGCGCAAGGAATTGGCGAGCGCGGCTCGCACAGCTCGACGCCGCGCTCGACTGCACCCGCCCCGGCCGGGTCCTCGCGCTGGTCAATGAGCCGCCTGCGCACCTGGTCGAGCGGCTCGGCCAGCCACCGGGCTCACCGGCGGGACGTGCCGTCTGGTGTTATTACGCTCTCGGAATCGAGGCCACCCTCGACCGCAACAACGGTAGGAGCCCGCCTTGGACGGACTGGAGCCAACAGACGCAAGCGGCAAGGAGGAGATCGCCGTCGCTGACCGGTTGCTTGAGACGAGCATTGCACCCGCGTCGACCGAATGGGCCAACTTTGCCCGTGCGGCAGCCACGTTGCGAAAGCACGTGCGCCGCACCGCTGCGGTCCGCCAGGTGACCAACCAGCTCTTGACAGCTCGGGCCGGACAGCCGCAGTGGAGCCCCTTCCGGCAAGGCTGGTTGCCTGAACAGGGGGAAGAACCGAGCCTCTAGACCGCTCGGCGGGCGACGACTCGGCCCGTCGCCGTCCTCGCTGCGGCCGAAGCCGGGCGCTCCTGGTCCTCGCAATTCGACTGGCTCGCCTCGCGAGAAATTGCGCCGAACGCAGGTCCTCCGTCAGCGGGGACCGATATTATGGGCGCTAGTTCCGGACGCTCAAAAAGCCTTGTAAATCAACGCATATCGCCGATTATTTAACCTCCAGCTCACGAAGAAAAGCCCTCTAAGTCGACGAGCAGAAGTTCCAATTATGCGCTCACATCTCGCGTGCCTGGTCCTCCGACGAGCGACTACTCGTCACGGCAGACTGTTACTGGTGCGAGGGCAGTTTCAGGTCCCCGGGCGATCCGGCCAGCAGATCTCAGCGAGCAGGCCCATAGCGGTCGCTCACCGCATGACCGGTGAGCGGGCGGTCACAGGGACGAATCGGTGGGGCGGTCACCCGCCCGGCGAGGGCAACATCCTCGCGTGCCCCTTAGCTCGGACCGACAGGGACTTTCGGGGTTCCCACGACACGCCTATGCCGCACCTGCGATGGCGGCTACGGGCACGTTGCACGGTAGGCAATTGGGTACCCCCTGTACCTGGGCATTGCCAAAGCCGTACACACTGCCGTCGTCACCGACCATCCAATAGCCGCCGTCGTCGGGGGTTAAGGCGAGGCCCACGATGTTGTCCACATGGATGCCCTGTCCCGGTACTGAGCCATAGAACTTTACTCCCGTGCCGAAAATGAAAGCGCCCCCGTCCGAGCCGACAAGTGCGTAGCCCGACGCCGTGGACGACAGCAGCGCGCTCCGGATATTGGTGACGTGGATGTTGATGCCGGGCAGCGACCCGTAGAACTTGACGCTGCCGAATGTGAACGTGCCTCCGTCCCAACCCACCAGCAAGTAACCTTTGCCGTCCGGTGAGGCCACCATCCCCACCACGTGCTTGGTGTGGACGTGGATGCCGGGCAGCGAGCCATAGAACTTGGCGTCGCCGAAGGTGAAGAAGCCACCGTCTGCCCCCACCAGGTAGTAGCCCTTGCCGTCGGCGGTCCCGGCGATGGCCACGATGTCGGTGACGTGCTTGCCCAGGGCGGGCAGGTCCCCGTAGGACTGGGCGTCGCCGAAGGCGCTGACCCCGCCGTTGGCCGTCGCCACCCAGTAGCCCTGCCCGTCCGGGGTGCCCGCTATCCCCACCACCGGCCCGCTGGTGGCCGAGGTGGTCACGTCCCCCAACGACGGTGCCGACGCCAAGCCATAGACGTGGCCATTGGCTGTGGCCAGCCAGTACCCAGGGGCGTTGACGACCTGGTTGTAGATGTTCGAGTAGGACCGGCGAGAAGGCACCGTAGCCCGAGTAGTGCGCTTGCACGTTGTAGTACCCGCCGGGGAAGTACGTGGTCGAGCAGGTCACACTGCCGGTGGCCGTGTTGACGGGGACGGCCACACACCCGGGTAGGTTGACCTGTGCGCCATTTACGTCCACAGTGCCCCCGTTAGGCACCGGGGTCACCTTCACTGTGAAGGAGACCGCCTGGTGCGCCAGCGACGGGTTGGGCGACGCAGACAGCGACGTCGTCGTGTCTCGTCGTGATGAAAGCTCATCACCAGGTGCTGGACGGCGTCGGGGCTGACGCCGTTGGTGGCGGTGATGGTGACCGTATAGCTGCCGCTGGCGTTGGTAGGTGTAATCCCCTGGATCACCGCGGTGCCATTGAGATATGGCCTGGAAACTGAGGCCCGGGCGGCAATGTGCCCGACTCCGTCAAGGCCGGGGTGGGCGAGCCCGAGGCCTGGATGATCGTGTAAGGGAGCCTTGGTACAGTTGCACGCTGACCGTGCTCCCGCCCTGCGATCGTAGGGGCGGTCCCGGAGGCGGCGTACGAGGCCGCCGGGACCAGCGAGCCCCCGAGCACAGCTAACGTCGCAACCGTCGCGGCCCTCGCTACGCTATGCCGCCGACGCCGCAACGGTGGTTGGCCCTTTGTCTTCGTGCTCATTTTCATGTTGTCACCTCTTTCGATCTCTTCCCCCGGACGGCGTCCCCCTCACAACACTGGCCTCCCGTTGCGGTCTCCGGAGCTTTCCCCGATGGGCGTCAAGCCTGAAGCATCCTTCACACCGTTAGAAGCCACCGAAGGACCGTTCAGCTGACGGGAGGCCCGGCCTTACGAAGAGCATCCGCCGCCTCGTCACCGGCTCTGATTATTTTCCGAAGCTCCCGCTTGCTCGGTACGGATAGGACTCGGTTCGACCCCATTTCCGCCCGGGCCTGACGAGCCGCCTCGACGGCCAGCGCTAGCCGCGCTCGGTCGTCCCTGTTTGGGTGCGATGGCTCGACCACGTCGCTCAAACTAGGGACTGTTAGTGGCCCGTGCTTTATCGAGGAGGAATTCCGACAGGGACGGGCCTCGGTGGAGGGGGAGTGATGAAACGCACCAGTCGAAGGTGTTCCACCGCTGGTCGTTTAAGAACTGCGGAGGTACCACGCCGAACATGGCGCGCTGGTGTTCCATCCTGGGCCGCCGGTGCCACCACGACTGGCCTACTGGCCAGTCATCCCGACAACCGGCTGGGCGAGCGGTGTGCCGGCCGTCGAGCCGTGGAAGCTAGCGCCCGGCCCGAAGGCGAACACCCCACCGTCCTTCCCGACCAGCCAGTAGCCGTTGCCGCCCGGGGCCGCGGCCATACCGACCACGGGCTGGTTGAGGTGGGCATTGCCCATGGAGCCGTAGAATGGGGCATTGAAGCTGAACACCGCCCCACCGGCACCCACCAGCCAGTAGCCGCCGGTAGCGGGGTCGACCGCCATGCCGACGACCGGCTTGGCGAGCGGCGTGCCGCCCATCGACCCGTAGAAGTTAGCGCCCGGCCCCAAAGCGAACACCCCGCCGTCTTTGCCGACCAGGTAGTAGCCACCCCCACCTGGGGCCGCGGCCATGCCGACCACGGGCTGGTTGAGGTGGGCATTGCCCATCGAGCCGTTAAACGGGGCGCCGAAACTGAAGACCCCGCCATCGGCGGCCGCCAGCCAGTAGCCCCCGGTGTAGGGGTCGACGGCCATCCCGACGACGGGCTGGGCGTGCCGGGTAGCGCCCAACGACCCCAAAAAGCGGACGCCCGCGCCAAAAGCGAACACGCCGCCATCTTTACCGACCAGGTAGTAGCCGTCCCCGCCCGGGGCCGCCGCCATGCCGACCACGGGCTGGTTGAGGTGGGCGTTGCCCACCGAGCCGTAGAACGGGGCGCCGAAGCTGAACACCTCTCCATCGGCGGCCACCAGCCAGTGGCCGTCCCCGACCACTCGGTACGCCCACATGCCAGGGACGCCCCCGTCGAGGAGCACCAGCTGGCCCGAAGCGTCGTAGTCCATGGGGTTGTACAAGGCGGGAGGAGGGCTTGTCTCCGGTGCCTGCTGGGCCCAGGTGGTGCCGTCCCAGGTCCAGGTGTCGGAGAGAACCCCGACGGCGGCGTAAGTGTCCCCGCTGAAGAGGACCAGTTGCCTGGTAGGCGGGTCATAGGCCATGGAGGCACCGAACCGTCCCGGGGGGGAACTGGCTGGGTGCTGCTGGGCCCAGGCAGCGCCGTTATAGGTCCAAGTGTCTCCGAAGGACTGGTAGGCGTACACCCCCTGGCCGCCAAAGAGGACCAGCCGGCCAGTGGCAGGGTCATAGGCCATGGAGGCGCCGTAGCGGCGCCCCGGGTTGGTCGTGGGTGACTGCCGGGCCCAGGTGGTGCCGTTATAGGTCCAGGTGTCGCCGAACAAAACAAAACTCTTCGATGGGGTCTCGTGGGTCCCGCCGAAAAGGACCAACCGGCCGATGGCTGGGTCGTAGGCCATGGAGGCCACACTGCGCGCCGGTGGGCTCGTAGCGGGTGATTCCTTGGCCCAGGTGGTGCCGTTATAGGCCCAGGTGTCAACAAGGTCTTGGCCGTTGGCACCCGTCCCGCCGAAAAGGACCAGCTGGCCGATAGCTGGGTCGTAAGTCATGGAGGCCCCAACGCGGGCCGGGGGGCTGGTCGCCGGCGACTGCTCGGCCCAGGTGGTGCCGTTATAGGTCCAGGTGTCAGCGAGGAACCGGTCATCGGCGCCCTGCCCGCCGAAAAGGACCAGCTGGCCGATAGCTGGGTCGTAAGCCATGGAGGGCGTATGGCGCCCTGGTGGGCTGGTAGCGGGCGACAGCGGCACCCAAGTCGTCGCCAGCGGCCCGGTGGCTGCACCCGAGGCTGCCGGCACGCCTACCGTCCCCCAGGACAGCACGGTCAGGCCGAGTACGGCGGCCACCCAAGGGTGGCAGCGGCCGTCGGCCCGGCTGACCAGACGTGCCGGCAGCTGCCCGACACCTTTGCTCAGCCCCCCACCGACCTTGCTCCTAAGACGACACCGGCAAGGCATGCACGGTTCCCCCATGAGCCAACTTCGCTCAGGCTACCAATTGATAAACGTCCTGGACGCTCTCCGGCGGGCGCACGGCGTCGAGGTGGATAGGTCGCCAACTTGCCAGGGCTGGCCGCCCACCTCTGGCGGGCCATAAGGGAGGTCTTCCCAAACGCTTAGCTCGGTGCCGACCTCTCGGCCCAGCCGGCAGGGCGTACAGTCCCATATTGCGCTACGCAAGGGGGTTGGGGTGCGTTCAATTTCACGGGTAATCCCCGTATTAATCGCTGGTACCGTCGGCATGGGAGCTGGGGTCGGGATCGGGCTCTTGGCCGCTTCCCACGGCCCAACCGGCACGCCTCGTGGCACGGCCACCACTAGCATCGCCTCGTCAGCTCATTGGGCCGCCGAGGGCGCCCAAGTCGCACGCGACACAGGCCATAACTGGGCCTACGAGTCAATACCTATCGACATAACCGGGAACGGCACGTACTTGTTCGACTTTGGCCCGGTCCCAGCCAGTTTCGACTACCCCTCAAACACAAGGGCATAGCGTTTGATTGGCCTCCTGATGGGCACTTCAGCGTTGTGGGAGCCAATTCGCCCCCGCGTACGGTGACGCTGCGGGGCAAACGGTATTTCCAGGTCGGCATGACCGTATTCCACCTTTCGAGCCCTTACCGCGGTTATAGGGCCTGGATCTACTGAGCAGGCCCCCGGTGAGCTACCTTTCCCGGACCAGCCGCCGTCGGCCAGTGGCCCGTGCCAGATGGCCACTGGTGCTCGCCCTGGTGATCGCTGCCCTGGTGGCATTCTGCGGGCACCCTGGTAGGAGGCAAAGCGCTGAGCGCCACGCGGCCCCGAGCCCCAGCTCGCACGGCCGAGCGCCGACATGGGCTTTTCAGTACGTCCACTTTGTGACCCGGTCCGACGGCTGGGCCATGGCAGCCAATGACCAGAGCGGGTTTACCTACCTGTTCACGAGCCATGACGGGGGCCGGCGCTGGCACGACGTCACCCCGCCGTTCGTGGTGGCCAGCGACAACGCCTGGCTCTACGACTCGTCCCACAACCGGGACTTCGAGAACACCCCGGGCGGGAGGATAGAGGAGGCGGCCACCGTGCAAGCTCTGACGCCGTTCGTCTTGAACAGCCGTGACGCCTGGCTGCCGGTGTTGCGCTTGTACGGGCCCGGCGACCAGTCTTCCGAGGTTTACGTGTTCATGACCTCCGACGCCGGCCGGACATGGGCGCCGCGCGGGAGGTTCCCCTGGGCAGGGTGGGGGGACCCTTTTTTCCTGAGCCGCTCTACCGGTTTCCTCGAGACGGGTGATGCTGCGGCCGCCGGTGAGGACCCGGCGCAAATCTACGCCACTCATGATGGGGGAAAGCACTGGCGGGAGGTCTCGGCCGGGCCCCGCTTTGGGGGCCGGGAGTCCAGCACGTCAGCCCGACCGCCATCGGCGACGGATGCGACAAGAACGGGGTGTCTTTTGCCAGCCCCCGGGTCGGCTTCGCCTCCGGGTCCTGCGTCGCCGGGCCGGCGTACCTCCAACGCACGAGCGACGGGGGCCGTAAGTGGGGTTACATCGGCATTGCGCCCGGTAACGGCGATGGCGGCGCCACCTACCCCCCGGTGTTCTCGTCCCCAGAGGTCGGCAGCATGGTGGTGGAAATAGACCCTGTGCTCCTCTTTGCCACCACCACCGACGGCGGCCGCCACTGGGAGCTGAGGCACCTCCCACCCGGGGCAGCGCGGCTGGTACCGGCCGACGACTTATGCCTACCTGGTTGCTTGGACCTCGTCTCGGCCCGCACCTGGGTGGTCGGGGCCGGCCACGACCTCTACACCACCACCGACGCCGGGCTCTCCTGGAGAGCGTCGTCATCACCTATGGCTCTTACCTATTTGCAGCAGCCCAGCTTCCTCACGAACCTGCAGCTCGATTTCCTTGGCCAGAGGGTGGGCTGGGCATACGAGGGCAACATCGACGGGGTATCGGACGCCCGCTCGGCCCTCCTATGGCGTACGACCGACGGTGGGCGGCACTGGTCGACATATTCTTTGGGAGCCCCTTGAGCCACAGCTGGTGGGGGAACTAGGCCCACGGCCCTAATTGGACCCTTGGCGCTAGCTGGGCTGGCCCGGCAGAATCCGGCGACCGCGACGGAACACGGACTGTCGGCGGGTACATAACTGCCGCTTCTGCGCCGCTGAAAATGCCTTATTCTAGGATCAGAATCCGACCAGATCGACGGTTCGTGCACGATCGCCGATCGTCAATTTGCCTTCTAACAACACACAGAACGCGCACACATATGATGCCGAGCGCTGACGTCATTATGTGCGGCTGGTCGAAAACTCGTTGGCTAAGGCCAGGAACTCGTGATCGCCGATTCGGCGCTCGCCAGCGATGCCGGTCGCCCGATGGACGGAGGCGCAGGATGGATCGTTATGGCTTCGAGAGTCTGCCCAGGGATGCAGAGCATTCATCCCCTAACGAATTACCTGCTCCTGCCAGCCCGAGGTTCGCCAGAATCCAGTTGCTCTCTCGCCTGAGGCGACGACGATTGCCTACGTCGGCTTTGCGTTGAGCTCGGCTAAACCGAGTTTCGGCTTCCAAGAGGAGTTGGCGAGCTAGTCCTTGTCGCCGCTGACGAGGGTGAACGGCGAGCCGTTAAATCTAGCCCCGCCAGCCGTCGCGACCGGCGATGACGGTCCCGACCAGGCTTCCGTCCAGTTCGGCGACAAGGACGGAGCCGGGATCATGATTCAGCAGGACTCGGAGGTTGACTGCATTGTCAGTGAGGATCGTCTCGGTCTCGGATCAGCAATCCATCGACTCGCTGCTGGCTACCAGGCCAGCGCGGAACTCCTCTGCGAGCGAGCAGACTGCATCCCGAAGAGCTTCGGGGTCAGGGCCGTGGGCGAGCAGTGATCGAGATGCCGAGGGCATCACCCGATCGGCGCAGGCGGCGAAAACCTGGGCGACGTCGTCCACCGTCGCTCCCTGTGCGCCGACGCCAGGCGCGAGATAGACGGCGTTGGGGGAGATCAGGTCGAGAGGCGCTCCCCACTCCCGCGGCCCGATGACGGCTCCCACCGGTCCAATCCGACCAGGTGCAAGCTCAACGTTGAGTTGGCCAATCCGGTGCAGCAGGTCCACCTCGACAGGTACCCCAGATTTCGTTTCGGCCGCCTGAATGTCACGGCCTTCGTGGTTCGACGGCCGAGTCACCACGAGCAGGCAGCTACCGGCCTCGTGCGCACGGTGTACGAAGGCGCCCATGGCCGCCAGCCCGAGATAGGGATGCACGGTCAGCGCGTCAGCCTGGATAGGGGCGTGCTTGCCGAGGTAGGCCTCCGCGTAGGCGTCGTTGGTTGAACCTACGTCACCTCTTTTGGCATCCAAGATCACTAGCAGGCCCGCCGCACGCGCCTCAACGCACAGTCGGGTCAGAGAGCGGATGCCTCGCCAGCCGTGCCGCTCGTAGAAGGCGGACTGCGGCTTTACCAGACCGACCGCTTCGCCGGCCACAACCATAACGATGTCCACGAAGCGGTCCAGCGCATCGGGATTATCGCCAAGACCCCAACCAGCGAGAACCTTGGAAGAGGGATCGAGCCCCCACACCAAGGGCCCGAACCGAGCCCGCACCGCTCGGAACCGATCTGCGAACGACTGGGTCACCACTCCCAATCATCGCCCACGGCCCACTACGGTCGACGCATAGGCCCTTCAAACCTCTCCGTCGGCGTCCTCCTGAACAGATCATCTGCGACAGGTGCCCAGGACTGACTCGTAGCCCCTTGTGAGCACCGATCGACGGATATCTCGAGTCGGCCAGAGGAAATCCTGGTCACGTTCGGCAAGGACGGTGAGGACATGTCCTCGCTGTGGCCTTGACAGGAGCAATCAGGACCCCCTGGCGGGGGTCCTAGTCCATTGGGGCGCCGCGGCAGTCCTGGCAGCGCCGTCGTCAAGGCCATGCCCTCCGGGCGGCCTGCGGCCGGCCTTGACAACGGCTACGTGGGGACAGCCTTTAGATAACACGTCGTCGCCGAGGCCAATATCCACGCTTTTCTTCGGCGAGGACATGTCCAAAGCGACTTGAGATATCGACGGCTCTCGCCGCATCGAGCTAAACCGATTTGGCCTGCGGTACAACGCAGATCCGGCGCTCATGTTACTCAAAGCGACCCGGGAGGGAAGTGACTGAGAGACGCTTGTGGAAAGCTGGGTAGGTGGCCTACGACCACCAGCCCGGTGCCGACGCTGTCATGGCCGAGCAGATCGCTTACTACCGCGCGGTCGCGGCTGAGTACGACTCCCACTCCCTGCAGGCTCCCGGTGGAGAGGAGCTCGTGGAAGCGATCGAATCCTTCCGGCCGGGGGGAGTGTCCTCGAGCTCGCATGCGGACGTGGCCGATGGACCGCCGAGCTATTGCGCTACGCGAGCGAGGTGACCGCCGTCGATGCCGCTCCCGAGATGCTCGCGGTTGCCGCCGAGCGCCTCGGCCAGGTCCCTCAAGCCCGGTTCGTCCAAGCCGACGTCTTCGACTGGCGCCCCAAGACCCGCTTCGATGTCGTGTTCTTCGGGTTCTTGCTCTCGCACGTGCCTGAAGAGCACTTCGACGCCTTTTGGTCGCTCGTGGCCGACAGCCTGGCGCCCGGCGGGCGGGTCCTATTCGTAGACGACGGTTACCGCGAGACCCAGGAGCTGGTCTACGGAGACGATTCGGCCGTTATCGAACGAAGGCTCAATGACGGCAGGGCCTATCGGATCGTAAAGGTGCCTCTTGAGCCGGCCAGCCTCGAAGCCCGGCTCCGCCGGATGGGTTGGGACATAGTGGTCAGGGCGACCAGCGGCCCTTTCCTTTGGGGTGCTGGCACGCTCCTCGGTTGAACTCTCATCAGTCGACCCGGACCGCCGGGGACAAGCTTTGTAGCGCGTGGTCCTCAGCGCCTGTCCCACACAGATCGGCCATTATTCAGTGGGCAATTCCCTCGAACCAGCTAACCCCGAGCCGCCCCTAGCGACGGGAATGGGCGCAAGCACCCAGGCCAGACTACGCGCCAGAGCGCGCGCCAATCTAACCTGAAAAGGCCGCAAGATCATGTGGCGCGTACCGAAAACTCCTGCGTCTAGATAGGAAAACTCCCTGCCTAGTCTGGCCGGCTGACAGAATGCCTTCCTGCCATCATCCTGTGCGCTCACCTGACCGGCGGTCAGGGGCGTGCTCGGTGGTCCGCCCGGCCGCCTTGTCGGGGCGGTTCCCCAACTCGGTCAGAGTCTCACCGAAATGAAACGTCGGCTAAGGCCCGGGACTGGTTTGATAGCGGGGTGGGCCAGCAGGGAATCGGGGTGGACAGCTCGTCTCCCGGGGTTGGCCCGACTGGAAAGCTACCTCGGTCCCGCGGGCCGGGCGTCTTTGGCCAAGCCCGTAGGATTGGCTTGGCGCCCGCTGGCTCCCAGGGTGGGGGCGATAACGCAGAGCGGATGGTTCGCCCAGGTGCCCATCGAGGAGGTACCGGGCCAGGTACGAGCTTTCGGCTCGGTCATTCACGGCTTGGTCGAGCAGTCGGTCGAGGCTCACGTGCCGACGTTCAACGAGGTGACCTGGCAGCGTTACCTACCCGGTGACGGCCACATCGACCCTCACCGAGACCAGGCCTTCTACAAGGGGCCGATCGTGATCGTGACCCTGGCCGGGTGCGCACAGTTCGTCATCCTGACATCCCGTAACCCGCCAGTGGTCTCCGCCAGTTGGGTCACGGGCGTCGGCGACGTGGTCATCCTGCGAGGCGCCGGGCTCGGCGGCCCTGAGTCTCGCTGCCCCCTGCACTCGGTAGGCCCGCCGGCCACCGAGCGCCTCACCGTCAGCTTCCGCCACAACGAAAAAGGCCCCGGCGGCTCGGCCGAAAGGTGATGGTCATCGGCGATCCCGATCGCGCCGGTCAGGGCACCCGGGTCTGGCACGCAGGACAACGGCAACCCAGCGCGTGGGGCGCGGCCCGACCGACGGCCACGCTCGCCCCTTGCACTGGGCAGAAGTACACACATAACTGCGGCTTTTCGCCTTATGCGGTGTGTGCCGGAGGTCGCATAGCACCGGGACTCCTGTACCGGGCGCCCCCTCGAGGAGGCCCTGGGAAATAGCCCGGTGCGTTACGCCCGCCGCCGCTTCTGTGCTTGGCTCCCCTACAGCCTGTGCTAGTGCTCAGAATTCTTAGCCCCCACGTGGGTCCCACACCACCTTATACTCGGATCCGGACTATGCCTCTGACCTGGGATTTAGATAGAGCGGACGACGGGATTCGAACCCGCGACCCTCACCTTGGCAAGGTGGTCGGGCTCCCTGGTCACAGGGGTGTAACTCTATTTTACGAGCCATTTCGTGCCGGTGGCTGCCACCTCGTGACACGGGTTGCCAGGCCCTAGTCCCCACGAAGTCCCCACGCTGGCGCGGTAATGCCGAGTGAAACGCCGCCTGTTCGAGACTATGGAAAGGCTGCCCACGAAGAGTTACCGCGCCTATTACAAGCACGAAGGCCCGGCCCGTACCTCCTCAACCCGACGAGCGCCTGGATGAACTGCACTGGCTGTTTGGCTTCCACGTCCACCACCTTGGCCGGATGGCCGACGAGATGGACAGGCTCAGCCTCCTCCCGACGGCCAAGGACTCCCGTCAGTCGGTGGCCATCTGGTACGGGCGCTCCAGGAGATCGAAGACGCCAGGGCAACCGCCGGCCTCACTCATTTCGAGAGGCGTCGCGCGCCGTTATTCTGTTCGAGATTATGTAGAGCTTGGAAATGGCCAGTGAGCACTCCCTGCCGAATATTCGCTATCCGCGTAACAGGTTATGGTTTGCCGTTGAGCGAGCAAGATTTCCAATTCTGGGGGAGGTCCGAGCGCGACGTTTCGCTCTTAAGTCGAGGAGAGTGCGCATGACGGGGCGCTGGGACCGAGGCCAGTACGTGCACCAAAAGCATGAGCGTTATGGCGGGGTCAGAGCTGTATGGTGGCTTGGCGGTGGCTGAGCGCTACTACTCAAGTTGAGCGGACCTCAAGGCCAAGAGCGAGCTGGCCGCCAGCGAGGGACTATGTGCCGGGTTTGGGCCTTGCTCACATTAGGCCTCAGTTCCCTGACCACGGCGCTCGACGTTGGCGCGGGCTGGGGCCGCTTCGGCCGGGCATTGTTGGAGCGAGCCGAAGCCCAGCGATACCTGGTTTGTGCCGACATCTCCTTGGGATGCTCGGCACCCGCGAACTCGTCGTCGCTCTGTCGCCCGGCTCCGCGGCATACCCCGCCAGGTGAATTCCCTCTCACCCGGCGGGAAGTACGTCAGGAATTAACTCGACCGAAGGTCAATATCAAGACGGCGCCGGGCAACTCGTCCGACCGACGTTGACGCCTGTCACAGCGGGTGCTCAGGGAGACACGCCGCACGTTCTTTCGTGGTTAGGCGCCGCCGGGACAGGTGGGCGGGGGATCCCTCGATTATGAGGCGGGCGTCGGGCAGCTTGAGGCGCCGAAGAAGATGTTTTGGGTGGCTCCGCTGCCGCCGTTTATGAACGTGCCACCGCTCGGCGCGCTGCTGCTCGGGGTGTTGTTGGCCTGGATGAAGCTAACGACGGCGTTGGAGTCCTCCCCTCCGCCGGTGTACCCCGGCAACTTGTAGGTGCCGCCTGTGACCTCATCGAGCTCGAAATCGGAGATGCCACCGCCGGCCGCGCTCGGCGCGGACCCCGTCATCGCATTGTCGGTGATGTTCGCGGAAGTAGTGCTTGTGTCACCGGTCGCGGTGCCGGAGTTGAGCCATAATCCCCAAAGCGCACCTGCCGGACCGCCCAGGGTCGGGCAGGTGACGGTGGCGGGGACGGGATCGGCGATCGTGTTGCCGGTGATGGTCAGGTTCATCGTCCCCGAACCCTGACCGTTGATTGTCCCGATGCCTGCGGGGTTGTCGTACTGGTAGAGCTTGTTGTTGGTGATAGCCAGGGTCGAGGTGGCCGAGCCGTGCGTAGTTGCTGCGACATCGTCGCCTCCGACCGACCCGGAGCAGGACACGCTGGGGCTGCCGACCGTATTGCCATCCACCGTCCCGGAGAGCTGGGTGGTCCCGTCGTTGTAGAGCGAGATCGCATTGCGCTGAGCGCCTTGGATGTTGTTGCTCTTGACGTCGAAGCTGTTGGTCGACGACCCAGATGCCTGGATGTTAACGCCGCCACCGTTACCCAGGCCGGTCGGGTTGCTCAGCGTGTTGGTGTTGAATGTGATGCTGTTGGTACCGCTGCCGGTGCCCGTCGAACTGATCGAGGGTTGGAAGTCGAACTGGTAGCCCTGGTTGTTTGTGAACGTCGAGCCAGTGACGCTTACGGTCGCGTTCGTCGGACCACTGGCCAGGACCTCGACTCCGTCGCCGAGCAGCGGGTCGAGGTTGTTGGTCAGGCCCGAGCCGCCGCCGCTGAACGTGCTGCCGGTGATCGTCAGATTGAGGCTGCCCGCTGAATCCGTGATCTGCAGGCCGTTGTCGGCCGAGTTCGTGACGGCGGAGTTCGAGATCGTTACCGTGCCGGTCAGTCCGCCCAAGAAGTCGAGGCCATCATTGTCGGGGGTAGGGTTGTTCTGGCCAGACAAGTTCGCCGCGGTCCCGTTCCCGGAGACTGTCGAGCTGCTGAGCGTTAGGCCGTTGACGTTGGAACCCGTGATCCCGTCTCCCCCGGGGCTGGTGTTCCCGTTGTTCTCGACCAGCATGTCGGTAAAGCTCGGGTTGGTGGTCGAGGACAGGCTGATGCCGTCGCCGGTTGAGTTCTGGACCGTCCCGCCCGAGGCGGCCGTGCCGGTGCCCGTCACCGTCAGCCCGCCCGAGGTCCCGGTGCTGGACAGCGAGATACCGGGGTTGGCCCCATTGGACGAGATGCTCTGGAACTTGAGGCCCGAAGCTGCCGATGTTGGTGCTCGAGACGTTGACCGCGGTCGCCGTAGTGGTGGTGATAGTGCTGCCCGAGCCGGTGGCGGTGACCGTCCCTCCCCCGGTGGCGGTGAAGGCGGTACTGGAGCCAGTGGACAGGGTGATGGCGCCGGAGAAACTCACGGTGGCGCCCGTGTTGCCGCTTAGGAAGACCCCGGTACTGCTGTTGCCATTCACGGCGCCGCCGAGGCTGACAGTACCGCCCGTGGCCCCCTCCACGTCGACCGCTCGCTGGCTGTTGGCCTGGGTGATGCTGCCGCCGTAGCTGAAGTTGACGGTCCCACCGCTGACCAAGAAGGCGGCCGAGGAAGTATTGCCGGCGATGGCCCCGCCAGTGATGGTCATCTGTCACCGGACGCGCTGGTGAGCGAGATGCCGGGTGTGGTGCCGCCGCTGGAAGAGGCGCTGGCCAGAGTCGAGCCGGTACCGAAAGCGACCCCATTGGCGACGATGGCCGAGCCACCGGTGGCGGAGATGGTGCCACCGCTGGTGGAGATGGTGCCCCCGCCGGATGCGCTGAAGGCGGTGCCGCTCGAGGTGGTGACCGACAGCGGAACCGAAGCTGTACGTCTGGCCGCCATTGGTGCCGGAGAGGCTGACGCCGGTCCCTGCCGTGGAGCCTTTATTGACGGTGACGCCGGCGAAAGTGACCGCCCCGTTGCTGGCATTCTCGATCTCGACACCTGTGCCGGCCGGATTGGTGATGGTGGTGGCCCCGGTCACGTTCGTGGTGCCACCGCCGTTGTCGAAGAAGCCGATGCCGCTGTTACCCGAAACGGACAGAGTGCCGAAGCTGCGGGTGCCCGCCGTGTTGCTCTGCAATGAGACGCCGTCAGTGCCACCGCTGCACGAGGTATTGCCGAAGTTGGCATTGACGGTCGACCCGCTGACGAGGATGCATTGGGCGGTGCTGCCCGAGATCGTCGTCCCGTTGGTAGACGTCAGCGTTGCCGGCCACCGACGAAGAGAGCGTGATCCCGGCTCCCGGGCTCGAGGTCGAGGTGATGCTCGAGAATGTCGCCGCCAGCGTCCCGGTGGCCAGGTCGAGCGCCCCGCCCGTGCCCTCCAGGGACATTTGCGAGACGGTCAAGGTGCCGAAGTTGCGTGCCCGAGATGGCAAAGTCGGTCGTGTTGCCGATGTCGAAACCGTCGAGCGTGTTGCCGCTGGCGAGGTTGACGCCGTTTGTCGAGAGCGGCCGAGGTGGTCACCGTGGGGCTGGCTCCGCCGGTGCTCGGCAGGGGGTCGCTGTCGGCCGGCACCGTCACCCCGGCGATGGTAGGCTAAGGACGAAGTGGCGCCTTGGCCGATCAGCTTCTGGTTGTCCGAGCAGGGTCACGCCGCCGGTGTAGCTGCCGCTGTAGAGGAAGATGCTGTCGCCGGCTTTGGGGTGGGCGGCCGCCCCGTCGTTGACGGCCGAGAGGCAGCCCGCCCCGGTGAGGCAGTTGAAGGGTGATGCGAGCTGGCCGTTGCCGCCGGCCGGCGCTGAGGCGTCCACGAACCAGATCTCACCGCTGACCGTCACGTTGACCGTGGCCGTGGCGCACAGGCTGGTGTCGTTGCCGTCGCACAACTGGAACTGGAAGCTGTCGGCCCCGGTGTAGCCGGGCGCCGGGGTGTAGTCGTAGCCGCCGCTGGCCGCGATGTCGAAAGTGCCCCCGTGGGCCGAAGTGCCCCCGACGACGGCTTTCGCCACAATGCTGTCCCCGTCAGGCTCGGTCGCGCCGGTCGCTACGCCCGGTGCCGGCACCGTGATGCCGACGTTGCCGAGAGAACTGGCGCTCTGGTCCTGGGGTACCGGGGCCGCGTCCACGTGGGTGACCGTTATGGCCCGGTTCACCACGTTGCTGGCGTGGTTGACGGCCTGGCCGTCGTCGACCTGGAAGCTCACCGTCCTCGACCCCGACGGCGTGCTCCCGGTGGCCGAGAAGGTGACCGAGCGCAGCGCGGCCTGGTAGTCGGCCACCGTGCCCGGGCCGCTCAAGGTGAGCACCCCGGTGGTGGCGTCGAAGCTGCCCGTGATGGTGGTCGTGTTGGTGAACGACAGCGTGTCCTGGCCCTCGAGGTAACCGGCAGAAATAGAGACCGTGGCGCTGGCCAGGTCGGTGTCGTCGGGGGCGGTCACGGTGAGCGACGAAGTCACCGCGGCCGGGCCGCTGCCGGTGGCGTAGGCCAGGGCCGTGCCCTCGATGTTGGCCAGGACGGGGGCACTGTGGAGCGTGATGGAGACGTCCTTGGTGGCCAGGCCCGAGCTGGCCACGCTGTCGCTGGCCATGAACCCGACGGTGCGCGACGCCCCCGGGCTGGCGTTGGTGCCACTGGTGTAAGTGACGGACCGCAAGAAGGCCTGGTACTGGGCGGCCGTGCCTGTCCCGCTCACCGTCAGCACCCCGTCGGTGCTGTCGTAGGACCCGGTCAGGGTCCCCATATTGGTGAAGCCCAGCACGTCCCCGGGCTCGAACCCGGCCGTGACCTCGACTTCCCCCGACACCAGGTCGACACCGGACGGGCTGGCCACGGCCACGCCGGGGTCGACCGCTACTGGAGGGTCGTCCTGGGTATAGGCAGTGCCCCCGGCGGTCGTCGTCACCACCGGGGCCTGGTGGGTGACCGTGATGGCCCGGCTGACGACGTTGCTGGCGTGGTTGACGGCCTGGCCGTCGTCGACCTGGAAGCTCACCGTCCTCGTGCCCGACGGTGAACTGGCCGCCGTCGAGAACGTTACCGACTGCAGCGCGGCCTGGTAGTCGGCCACCGTGCCCGGGCCGCTCAGGGTGAGCACCCCGCTGGTGGCGTCGAAGCTGCCCGTGATGGTGGCGGTGTTGGTGAACGCCAGCGTGTCCTGGCCCTCGAGGTAACCGGCAGAAATAGAGACCGTGGCGCTGGCCAGGTCGGTGTCGTCGGGGGCGGTCACGGTGAGCGACGATGTCACCGCGGCCGGGCCGCTGCCGGTGGCGTAGTCCAGGGCCGCGCCCTCGATGTTGGCCAGCACCGGGGCGCTGTGGAGCGTGATGGTGACGTCCTTGGTGGCCAGGCCCGAGCTGGCCACGCTGTCGCTGACCATGAAGCCGACGGTGCGCGACGTCCCCGGGCTGGCGTTGGTGCCGCTGGTATAGGTGACGGACCGGAAGAAGGCCTGGTACTGGGCGGCCGTGCCCGTCCCGCTCACGGTCAGCACCCCGGTGGTACTGTCGTACGACCCGGTCAGGGCGCCGGTGTTGGTGAACCCCAGCACGTCGCCGGGCTCGAACCCGGCCGTGAGCTCGACCTCCCCCGACACCAGGTCGACGCCAGACGGGCTGGCCACGGCCACGCCGGGGTCGACCGCTACTGGAGGGTCGTCCTGGGTATAGGCAGTGCTCCCCGCGGTCGTCGTCACCACCGGGGCCTGGTGGGTGACCGTGATGGGCCGGCTGACGACGTTGCTGGCGTGGTTGACGGCCTGGCCGTCGTCGACCTGGAAGCTCACCGTCCTCGTGCCCGATGGTGAACTGGCCGCCGTCGAGAACGTTACGGACTGCAGCGCGGCCTGGTAGGCGGCCACCGTGCCCGGGCCGCTCAGGGTGAGCACCCCGCTGGTGGCGTCGAAGTTGCCCGTGATGGTGGCCGTGTTGGTGAACGCCAGCGTGTCTTGGCCCTCGAGGTAACCCGCCGAGATTGAGACGGTGGCGATGGCCAGGACGGTGTCGTCGGGGGCGGTCACGGTGAGCGACGACGTCACGGCGGCCGGGCCGCTGCCGGTGGCGTAGTCCAGGGCGCTGCCCTCGATGTTGGCCAGGACCGGGGCGCTGTGGAGCGTGATGGTGACATCCCTGGTGGCCAGGCCCGAACTGGCCACGCTGTCGCTGACCATGAACCCGACGGTGCGCGACGTCCCCGGGTTCGCTGTGGTGCCTGATGAATAGGTCACGGACCGCAAGAAGGCCTGGTAGTCCCCGGCTGAGGCGGTGCCGGTGAGAGTGAGCACGCCGTCTGCACTGTCGTACGAGCCCGTTATGGCCCCCACATTGGTGAAGCCCAAGGTGTCGCCAGGCTCGAAGCCGGCCGTGACCTCGACCTCCCCCGAGTCGAGGTTGCCCCCGGACGGGCTGGTCACGGTCAGGCCATTGTCGACCGTCACAGGGGGGCCGACCTGGCTAAAAGAAGTCTCGCCGGCGGTCGTCGTCACCACCGGCGCTTGGTGCGTGACCGTGATGTCGCGGCTGGCGACGTTGCTGGCATGGTTGACGGCCTGGCCGTCGTCGACCTGGAAGCTCACCGTCCTCGTGCCCGATGGTGTACTGGCCGCCGTCGAGAACGTTACGGACTGCAGTGCGGCCTGGTAGGCGGCCACCGTGCCCGGGCCGCTCAGGGTGAGCACCCCGCTGGTGGCGTCGAAGTTGCCGCGTGATGGAGGTGCCGGTCAGGGTGGGGGTAAGGGCGTCCTGGCCTTCGAGGTAACCCGCAGAGATAGAGACCGTGGCGCTGGCCAGGTCGGTGTCGTCGGGGGCGGTCACGGTGAGCGACGAAGTCACGGCGGCCGGGCCGCTGCCGGTGGCGTAGGCCAGGGCCGTGCCCTCGATGTTGGCCAGCACCGGGGCGCTGTGGAGCGTGATGGTGACATCCCTGGTGGCCAGGCCCGAACTGGCCACGCTGTCGCTGACCATGAACCCGACGGTGCGCGACGTCCCCGGGTTCGCTTGGTGCCTGATGAATAGGTCACGGACCGCAAGAAGGCCTGGTAGTACCCGGCTGAGGCGGTGCCGGTGAGGGTGAGTACGCCGTCTGCACTGTCGTACGAGCCCGTTATGGCCCCCACATTGGTGAAGCCCAAGGTGTCGCCAGGCTCGAAGCCGGCCGTGACCTCGACCTCCCCCGAGTCGAGGTTGCCACCGGACGGGCTGGTCACCGCCAGGCCGCTGTCGACCACCACCGGGGGGCCGTCCTGGGTGTAGGCGGTGGCACCGGCGGTGGTGGTGACCAGCGGGGCCGTGGGGATCGGGGGGGCAGTGTGGAGCGTGGTGGCGATGTCCTTGGTGGCCAGGTTGGAACCGACAACGCCGTCGTTGACCATGAAAGCGACGGTGCTCGACGGCGAGGGGCCTATGTCCGACCCGGTCGAGTACGTTACGGACCGCAAGAAGTACTGGTAGTCCGCCGCCGTGGCCGTACCACTCACCGTCAGCACGCCGGCCGCCAGGTTGTAAGACCCGGTGATTTTGCCAACGTCGGTGAAGCCCAAGGTGTCCCCGGGCCGAACCCGGTAGTGATCTCGACCTGGGCGGACGTCAGGTCGGAGCCGCTCGGGCTCTTCACCTTGAGCCCGCCGTCGACCACCACCGGGACCTGGCCTTGGGTGTAGTTGGTCTCACCAGTGGTGGTGGTCACCACGGGCGCCGGATGGACGATGGTGAGGCTCCGGCTAACGATGTTGCTGGCATGGTTGACGGCGCGGCCGTCGTCCACCTGGAACGACACCGTCCTGGGCCCTGACCGGGTGGTCGCTACGGTGGAGAACTTCACCGACCGCAATGCCGACTGGTAGGCGCTAGAGGTGCCCTTACCTCTGAGGGTGAGCACCCCGGTGGCAGCATCGAAACTGGCAGAGATGTTGTGCGGTCGGGTGAACGACAACGTGTCGCTCCCGTGGAGATATCCGGACGAGATGGCGACCCGCGCCTTGGTGAGGTCGATGCCATCGCTGGCGCTCACCGTGATGGACGACGTGACTGCGACCGCCCCGCTACCGGTCCGGTAAGGCAGGGCTGTGCGCTCGATACCGGCCAGGACGGGAGGCCCCGGAGGGAGCGTGGCCATCGCCACCACGACGACGTTTGAGCGGGTTTGAGCTGCCGAGACGAAGGCGCGGGCGTCGCCGTAGCTGAGCACCTGGCCGGCGGCGGTGACCAGCCAGTAGCCCTGCCCATCAGGGGTGGCAGCCATCGCCACCACCGGGGGGTTGGGGTGGGTGGCCGAGCCGAAGGGGCGGGCGTCGCCGTAGCTCAGCACCTGGCCGGCGGCGGTGACCAGCCAGTAGCCCTGCCCATCAGGGGTGGCGGCCATCGCCACCACCGGGGGGTTGGGGTGGGTGGCCGAGCCGAAGGGGCGGGCGTCGCCGTAGCTCAGCACCCGGCCGGCGGCGGTGACCAGCCAGTAGCCCTGCCCACCAGGGGTGGCAGCCATCGCCACCACCGGGGGGTGGGGGTGGGCGGCCGAGCCCAAGGGGCGGGCGTCGCCGTAGCTGAGCACCCGGCCGCCGGCGGTGACCAGCCAGTAGCCCTGCCCATCAGGGGTGGCAGCCATCGCCACCACCGGGGGGTGGGGGTGGGCGGCCGAGCCCAAGGGGCGGGCGTCGCCGTAGCTGAGCACCCGGCCGCCGGCGGTGACGAGCCAGTAGCCCTGCCCATCAGGGGTGGCAGCCATCGCCACCACCGGGGGGTGGGGGTGGGTGGCCGAGCCCAAGGGGCGGGCGTCGCCGTAGCTGAGCACGCGGCCGCCGCCGGTCACCAGCCAGTAACCAAAGCTCCGGGCCACCAAGCGCTGGCCTGTGACCAGCGAGCGGGCTCCGGCTCGTGCTACACCGGCAGGTCCCACTGCTGGCAAGAATGTTGCCGCCAACACAGCAAAGAGCAGGCCGATGAGAAACCTCGAGCGGTTACCCCGGGACCGACGCGAGGCCGACTGTTCACCCACTGGTCCGGAGCCGGTACGGGATCCCCTGGGGCTCACACCGCGCCATCCGGCGCCCAGTAACACAACTCGCTGGACGCCCCCGCAAGCTGGGGTCCCGGCAGAGTCCCCCCCTGATGGGACCCGACTCACGCCTCCGACGTTACTCTTCTAGCGGCCTCACCGCGCTTCGGACGTAAAGGCCTGGCGTGTGGCGCCGTACCGCCACCGGCACGCGGTATTCGGAGGGATTGTTCGGCCTTCCGGCAAATGCGCCGTCGGGTCGTGCAGCGCCATGGTGACAAAGCGCCTGTGAAGGTTGTAGCTTGCACGGGCTCGGGGCCACTGGCGTAGAAGTCCGCGGGCAGCAACCAAGGCTTGTTGTTGAACTCAGCCGAGGGGTAACGGAGGAGGTACCACGACGAGTCCACGAAGGTGTCCGAGACCCGTCTCGCGCCGCCCAAGCCATCCGCAGGACGGGCAACGAGCACCGACGAAACTCGCCCAAGCAGTGACCGGGTGAGTCCCGCTTGATAGTGGCCCCGATATTGGCCGCTCTCTAGGCCACATCCGGCAGGTGGGCATCGCCCTCGCCCATAATGCCGTCCTGTGTGCGATTCAAGAAAGCTGTTCTCCACAAGGGAAAACTGCAGATGGACGGATCTTGCGCGCGGTATGCGACGGATTTACCTTATTTTAGAACACAGAACCGGCAAACATATCTCTCAAACCAATACAGTCGTTCTGTACCCACGTCAAACAAAGTTCCATTCCTGCTGTGGTTTCCGTGATCGCCGAATACTTCCGCTTCGCGGAGCTAGTTGAGATTGCTTGTTGAGCAACCGATATTTCCAATTCTGGCGCGGGCGAAACCCGGAGGGAACCTCGGCGCACCCACCAGCGGTTGAACACTCGCGGGTGGACCGCGAGCGCCGACGCCAGGCCAGCGATCCCGCCGCGAAAACGCCAGGGCTTAGCGGGACCCAACCAACGGCACCGCAGCCCCGCCTACCGGGCCGTACTCAACAACTGATGTAGGCACGATGACTCGGCGAGGGGCCGCCGGCGTACCGTCGCTGCCGACGCGGTCAAGCAGGAGACGGGCAGCCTGACGGCCGAGCTCCACCGCGTCGTAGACCACGACGATGAGGGGCACGTTCAACATGTCGGCCAGCTCGAAGTTATCGAACCCAGCGAGTGCAACCGGCGGGTCCGTCTTACTGGCGGCTCGAAGCGCCCCGATGTTGTTCCTGTTATTGGCCGCGAAAAGCGCGGTCGGCCGCTGGTTCAGGGCCAGCAAGGAACGTACAGTGTTTTCCGCGGCGGCTACGTCGCTTTCCTGGTAGCGGACAAACTTCTGGTAGGAGCGCAGCCCGGCTTCGCTCATGGCCGCTCTGAAGCCGCGCAGCCTCTCCGCCCCGGTCCACACCGTTGGTGGCAGGCCCACGAAGCCAACACGAGTGTGGCCGCGCTCGATAAGACGGCTTGTGGCCTCCTTGGTCCCGGCGAAGTCACTGACGAGCACACAATCGGCGGCGATCCCCGACGGTGGGCGGGCGACGAACACCACCGGGGCTCCCCTCATGGGCCCTGCGGCCAAGTGGCGGTGGTTGTCGCCCTCGGGGGCGACGATGATGCCCTCAACGCGGCGGCTCAGCAGGTCGGCCACCAGCCGCGCCTCACGGTCCGTGTCACGCCCTGAGTTGACCAGCATGACCGTAAGCCCGTGCCGCTCGGCTTCATCCCCGACACCCAGCGCCAGCTGAGAGTAAAAGGGGTTAGCGAGGTTGCCGATGACCAGGCCGACCGCACCCGCACCGCGGCCGATACGAAGGTTGCGGGCCGTGTCATTGCGAACGTAGCCCAGGTGGTCGACTGCTTCACGAACCCGTCGCTTGGTCTCCTCGCTGATCCTGGGGTCGTCGTTCAGCACCCGGGAGACCGTCATCACGCTGACGCCGACGAGGATGGCGACGTCGCGCATGGTGGGCAGCGCCCGCTTGCCACTAGGAATGGGATTGAGCCTCCATCGGCGCGCCCAACCGCTACTTCGGCTGACGCCTGTGCGGAGGCACCCTTGCGCACCCGGGAAGCACGTTGAATGGCTCTAGTCGAGACCACATCTGCGAGCGGCTGGCCGTCAATAACCAACAGGTCTACGCGTCGTTCCGGAGGACGCCCGGACCACTTTGGTGCACATCGCGTCGCCCAAGAAGGCGGAGCCGACGCATGCGCACGGCGTGACAGCGGCGCCAAATCGTCGCAACCGCCGGTAATAACGCCACTAAGCGGCGGATAGTAGGGATCGGCGATGTACGGTGGCCACGGGGTTGCCAGACCAGGTTGCGGGATCATGTGTGATCGATGGCATATAGGGCCTAGACGCGTCAACCGACGGGCTGGCTGTGTCTTTCCCAAGGCCCCCGCTGAGCTGCCCCAACTGGCCCGACGCCAGATCGGGCGATGAATGGATCCCCTTATGCGCCACCAATGTCTCCTTCATGCTGGCCCCACTCCAACACCGCCTTGCCCGGGGCGCCCTGGTCGAACACCGCCCACGCCCTGGCGGCGTCTTCGATATCGAAGGAGCCGCTTATCAAGTGCTTTATGGAAAGGCCCCGTAGGCTTATGTCCTCCAGCATTTCCTGTAGGTCCGGGAGTGGGAACATCCACGAGCCCCGGACGTCGAGCTGCTTTTGGATCACGGTCCCCTGGACGTCTATGACGTTGTCGGTATCGCCGAAACCGACGCACACGACGCGTCCCCGCAAACCGGCCAAATCGAGAGCTAAAAGGCGGCCCCGGGCCGTCCCCGAGCCCTCGATTACGACATCGGCCCCGGCACCCCCCAGGACGTCTCGCAGCCGCTCCTTGACGGTGCCTTCGGCCGGGTCGCACGTGGCGGCCACGCCGGCGTTCGTCGCGAACGCACGGCGTGCCTCGACAGGGTCCAGGCCAACGACCACTGCGCCAGACTGTTGGGCAAAGTAGGCCGCAGCCAAACCGACAGGGCCCAGACCAACGACAGCTACTGTGTCGCCGACCCCCAGGCCGGCCCGCCGGAGCGCGAGACAGCCGGCACCAGCACCGCAGGTGTAGTACGCAGCCTCAGCAAAACTGATATTGGATGGCACCAGTACACAATCGCGGCTGCGCACGACCATGCAGTCCTGCATCGCTCCCGGCAGGTCGAGCCCGTAAATACCGAACTTTTGGCCACAGTTGATGTCCCACCCGCGTCGGCATTCAATACAATCCCCGCAACCGGCCACGTGGTGCACAGCTACGCGGTCGCCAATGTTGAGAGCCTTCACTTGCGTGCCTAGGTCGATGACTGTGCCCGTCGGCTCACGCCCAGGGACGACATTGGGATCGGTCTTTAGCCCAAAAATCGGGCCGTACCTGTGCTCGGGAGCGGGACGGTAGTGCATGTGGAGGTCGCTCCCGCACAAGCCAGCAGCCCGGACCGCAACGAGGACTTCCCCAGGCCCGGGGCTGGGGACGCGGATTTCCCGGATGTCGACCTTCCTGCCTCCGGGTAGGAACACTGCACGCACAATATGGCTCCTTTCGGCTCGCCTGAGTTAGCGGGGGACCACGTGGACCTTGATGTCGCCTGGGCGGGCCCTGGGTCAGCGTCCCGTGAGCGTCTTTCAAGTCGACGGTCTTGGTGATCAGGGGCGAGAGCGCTAGGGCTCCCGATGCCGCCAGGTCCACCGCTCGCCCGTGAGTGAGCGGGTTCAGGTGCGACCCGATTATCTTGATCTCGCGAGCAAACACGTCGAAGGGGCTAATAAGCAGGGTCATCGAACTGGGGGCTGCGCCCACGATGACTACCTTTCCCCCGTGCCGGACGGTAGCGATGGCTTGCTGGAAAGTGGCTCCTGCACCAGCCGCCTCAAATGCCACGTCTACGCCCCCGGGGGCGAAGCCGGCCGGCCCCGAAATCGACTCGACTACGTCATCTTCATCGGGGCTGAGGGTCGTACTGACCCCTAAAGCCTCCGCTAGGGTTCGTTTCGTTGACTGGCGGGTTACGAGGACGACCTTGGCCCCGGCGAGCCGGGCCAGCTGGGCGAGCAGCTGGCCAATAACGCCGCCACCCAGGACGCTGACACGGTCACCGGGCCCGATGGCGGCATGGTCGGAGGCTCGCAGGCAACAGGCCAAGGGTTCGCAAAGAGCCCCGTACCCTATTGGCAAATCTGGGGGCAGTGCGAAGGCCTGCAGTTCGGGTACGACGGCGAAGCGGGCTAGACCCCCATCGCGGTCGACGCCAATCGCGTGGAGGACATTGCAATGCGACGCAAGGCCGATACGGCAATAGCGGCACTTCAGGCATGCGATGTTGGGGTCAATGGCCACCCGAGTGCCTACAGCCAAGGTGGTTCCTGGCCCGGCGGTGACCACTGTCCCCTCGAACTCGTGGCCTAAGGTAACGGGCGGGGATGCCGGGTACTCGCCATCGATCAGGTGGCGGTCACTGCCGCAAATTCCCGCTCTCGATACTTCCACGGTGACCTCACCCACGCCCGGTTCCGGTTCAGCCACCGTGCGGATGGCAACATCGCCAACACTCTCCAGCCTGATTGCCTTCACGTGGCCCACTTCGTCGGCGTCAGCGCCCACGAACGCCCCTTCACAGCCGACCTCCCGGGTAGAACGTCACACTTACCTCTTATGCGTTTTCGGCCGCGCGAGCACGTCGAGCCGATGCCCGGAACATCTGCCGGCGACGGGATCTGGTCGAGCCCCGCTGCCAGGATGAGGACGATCCCAGTCGCGAGGTCCTGCAACGTGGGGTCGACGTTCAGCAGAATAAGTCCCGTTGCGAGAACGCTGAGCAAAAGCGCGCCGAGTGCCGCGCCCGGGATCGTCCCCAAGCCGCCGTAGATGCTCGTACCGCCGATGATCGCCGCCGCGATCACGGTTAATTCAAGACCGGTCCCGAAGTCCGGGGACCCTGCCCCGAGCCGAGCCGCCTCCAATGCGCCCGCAAAGGCCGCCGCGGCCCCACAGTAGACGTAGGGAAATCGAGAGGGCGCGAACACGGATCCCCGAGCTTCGCGCGGCCTCGCGGTTCGCGCCCAACGCGCGGATATTCCAGCCGAGTGTGGTTGCGTGAAGCAAGAGGTACGCGATGACCGCGACGACCACCGCCACGTAGATGATGTACGGAACGCCGAAGAGGTCGTGCTGCCCGATATACGTGAACGAGTTCGGGAGGGGAGCGATCGGTTGGCCTTGGCTGAAGTGCACGACAAGCGAGCTCACGCCGAACAACGTCCCGAGAGTCACGATGATCGCCGGTATCGAGCAGTAGTTCACGATTAAACCGTTGACGAGGCCGACCCCCGCCCCAACCATGGTGCCGGCCGCGAATGCGACGAACGGCGATAGCCCGTCATAAGCGAGTGCGGCGGATACCATCGCGCCGGCAGCAAATACGGAGCCCACGGAGAGATCGAGCCCGCCACCAATGATCACGATGGCTTCGAAGCTTGCGATGATTGCAGTGAATGATGCGTCTCGGAGGATGTTGATCCAGACCGACCCAATCGCGAACGACGACGTTTGGGTCAATCCGTACAGAACGAATAGCCCAATCGTGACCACGAGGGCGATCGACGGGCTCAAGGCGACGCGGCGAAGGGCCGGCAGGCGTGTCTCGCCCGCGGCGACCTTGGGACGCGTGGGTAAGCTCGGCTCGATCGTAGAGGCCTCCGGCACGCTGACTATGGCGCCTTCGCGTCGTCATCGCCAGCCAACCCCGTGATCATCGCTACGACCTCTTGATGATTTGCGGAGGCGGTGCTGCGCAGCCCCTGAACTTGCCCGAGCCGTAGCACCAGCAGTCGGTCGGAGACCTCGAAGACGAACTCGAGGTCGTGGCTCACGAGGATCACACATTTGCCGAGCCGCTTGAGCCCGCGGATGATCTCCCCGACGTGCGCCGTCTCGCGGACTCCAAGGGCCGCGGTCGGTTCGTCCATTAGCACGATCGGGTTATCCTCCCGGACCGCACGGGCGATTGCGACACCCTGCCGCTGACCGCCGGACAGCTCACCGAGTTGCGCACGAACGCTCGGGACGCGTACGCCAAGAGCCGCAAGTGACTCTGCGGCCTCCGTGAACATCCGGCGTCGGTTCGCGAAGATCCATCCGTGGCGGATCTGCTGTCCCAGGAACATGTTCGCGGCGATGTCGAGTGTCTCGATCACCGCGAGGTCTTGGAACACCGTCGAAATGCCGTGTCGCCTCGCGAGCAGCGGGCTCGTCCGGTCAACCGTCTTACCGTTGATGCGGAGCTCGCCGGCGTCCAGGTTGTGGACCCCGGCGAGCACCTTCACAAGCGTCGATTTGCCCGCCCCGTTGTCGCCAAGGATCGCCAAGGTCTCGCCTGGGTAAGCTTTCAGCTTCACGTCGCGCAGCGCTGTCACGTGCCCGAAGCTTTTCCAGCCATTGGTGACTTCGAGCACCGGCAGCGGTGACGAGGACACCTGATTGTCGATCTCAGGGCTAACGAGCATCGGTCGCTACCGCTCTACACGGTCGGGATGAGCGACGCGGCGACAGCCCGCGTATGGCAGCTGTTTCGCAGTGACGACTTGGACGGGCGTCGCCCAGGACTGCTGCGAACTGGGGTGGCCGGTTAGCGCTCCCTGCATCAACTTGACTGCGAGCGACGCAGAGTCGAACCAGCACTGGGCTATCGTCTCACTGACCCAGCCTGCCTTTATGGCCGCAATCGTGGGGGTCTCATGGTCGATGCCAAGAACAAAAAGCTGGCCCGGCTTCATCCCGGCGGCGGTTAGCCCGGCCGGCGCGCGCTCCGGGCATGTTGAAGAGATGCACACGATCGCCTTAAGTGCAGGGTTCGCCTCAACCATCGCGGTGATCACCGTCGCGTCCGTTGCGGGGACGCCCTCGCCTTGTTCCCATGCTACGACCTTGAGCCCGGGGTACTTCGCGGCGGCCTCTTCCTTGAAACCTTTGACCTGGAGGATTTGGTTCGGTGCCGTGCGAGTAGAGCCATCGAACCCAACGTCGCCCGCGCCGTGAAGCGCTTTCCCGACCACATCGGCAGCGAAGCGTCCGTACGCGATGTTGTCGGTCCCGATAGAGTAATTGGAGAGATTGTCGACGCAGCCGATCGTGACCACGACGATACCCGCGCTGCGGGCTTTCGCGATTTCCGTTTTGAATTCTGCAGGGTCGATATCGCAAAAGAGGAGCCCGTTGGCGTGGTCGGCAATGGCGTCATCCATGTCACTGACCATCGTTGAGGCGTCCGTCGTCTGCAGACTGACGACGGTCGCCTTGTCACCGAGACTGGTCGCTTCCTGCTTGAACTGTCTCTCCACCCTTTCCCAGGCTGGGATAGACCCGAAGCCATCAACGAACCAGAGCTTCAGTGCTTTAGTAGCTTGGCTCGCTCTGGCAATGCTCGCTGAAGACGCGACGGCGGTCCCGGCAGTGCTGGGAATTACTCCCATCATGGCGCACGCAGCAGCCACGGTCCCTGCGATGAAGACTGTGCCTCTCTTGCCGCGGCGACGTACTCCGCGACCAAAACGTTGTATAATCATACTTTTATGTGCCTCCGATCTTCTAGTTTCGGTGTCGGTCCTGTAGTCGATAAGGTTCGTTGAGGTAAATGTCGAAGCAGACAGTTGTGAAGATGTCAGTTTTGTTCAGCTACTACGGCTACTTCTCGGGAGCTGCTGTTAGGGCCGCCGGCGGCGCTAACCCAGGATGACCTCCTCGGGTGGAGGCTGGGCGCGTGTGAGTGTTAGCTGGGCGAGCATAATTTGCCTGAGCCGCCAGCTTTAAAACCGACTAAAATCAGCTCAGTCGCCGGCCCACGCTCGATGTTCTACGCGGTTCGGCACCGATGAAGACTTTGATGCGCTTTTGGCCTGTCTACGTTCGTGCACGGAGCTCTCAAGTCGACAACTTCCTGTACCCCCTTCGCTTGGCGGAAGGTCGCCGGGCGGTGGAACTGTGCCCGTCCAGCCGTCGTGTTATCGTTAGCATACAATAGCCAATTGGAACCTAGAAGTCAAGACGGGTGGTCAAGTAAAGTCCGTGAGCCGCTCGGGCGATTATTTCGAGAGGTGAAAGATGGCCTATCGGGCGGTTAATTCAGCCGGGCGCCGCCATCAACTTGGAGCCGCGGCGCTCGCGTACATCGTCGCCCAACCAGACCTAAACTCGCTGCTGGAAAGCTAGGTCGACCTAAAGGGCAAAGCTTACGAAGAGATTATCGGGTCGAACGTGCGCGGGGACCGGGGCAAGCTGTTTACTCCCAGCAACACGAATGAGCATTACGCCGAAGCTATGGGGTAGGGTGCGCCCCTAAGTGTGTCGCTACTTGTCAAACAAGGACGACGGCTAGCTTTGGCCTTTCTCGCTTCTGGGGTGTCATTGGGCGTTCACCACCTGAGTTCTCGAGAACGCACAGCAGCGCACGGGGCCGGCTGGGAGTGGTCGCCCCGTCGTGCTGTTCGAAGGTTGTGATCGTGCCTAAGGGGAGCGTGGCGGTCGCGGGGTTTGGGAGTAGTAGATCGATTTACCTCTGAGTTGAAGCTTAGGGAGGCGGACACGGCTTGTCAAGCCTACCCTTGGCGGAAGGCCGGCTGCGGGGAACAGTTTTGACAGCTCTACGAAGGTGGTTCATAATCTTGGATGGTTGAACGTTTTACTCCGGCCCGCCTCCGATGAGGTAGAGCGCAGTAGGTCGGACCGGTGCCCTGTCCACGACATCCGGTAGCCTCAGCTCCTTCAAGAGCAGGCCGGACGTGCTTGTTTTGCCTGCCCCTGGTGTCCTGAGTCACGGCAGCACCGACAAATAGGCGGCGAGGCTCTCCAGGATCTCGTCGGCCGACTTGTGCCAGACGAAAGGCCTCGGGTTCTCGTTCCAGGTCGCGGCCCAGGTGCGGATGGCGGCCTCGAGCTCTTTGGTCGAGCGTGTGCGCGCCGCCGGCCTGGACCGGGATGCTCAGGTGCAGCGAGCTGCCCGCTTCCGGCCGAAACAGTTGATCAGTGCCGTAGAGGCCACCAAGGCGGCCATGGCCTACGTGGCCCACCGGCACCGAGCCTTAACTGCTGAGATCGGCCGCCTGGACCAGGCTTTGGCCGACATCGTGGCCGACGCCGCCCCCGAACGCTTCCTGGCAAAACAAGGTGTCGGGCCGGTGGTGGCCACCAGCTTGCTCCGGACTGTGGGCGACAACCCAGGTCGGGTCCGCACCGAGGCCGCCTTTTGCCGCCATGTGCGGGGTTAGCCCGGTCGATGCCTCGTCGGGCAAACAGGCTCGTCACCGCCTGAACCGGGGCGGTGACCGCCAGGCCAACTCGGCTTTGTGGCGCGTGGTTATGACCCGTATCACCCACGAAGACCCCCGCACTATGGCCTATGTCGAGCGCCGCACTAAAGAGGGGAAGTCCAGAAAGGAAATCGTGCCCTGCCTAAAGCGTTATGTAGGCCGGGAGATCTACAAAGCCCTCGTGAAGCCGGAAGCCGCAGCATCGCTCACGACCAGCTCGGTCTCGGACAAGGCGGCATGATCCCAATTTTTTCTTGCCAACTCTTGACATAGGAGCTTCGAGTGGTGGATACTCAGCCCGTTAAGGCCAAGGTGCCACCGGCTCGTACACCAGTCCTCAGGACTCAAACGAGCCCCGGGGTGTCGACGATGCGTATGCCTCCAACCCGGGAAGCCACGCTACCGGCGCCCGTCGTGGCAACTTACTGTTAGCGGGGAGATGCCCAACATGGGTCAGCGGTCGGCACCAGTCGACCGCTGACGGAGCCGAAACGCCCTGCGTACCACACCATTTTCCGCCAGCATCTCGAGGTCCCGACTGGCATTGGGGACACCAGAACCGCTTGGAAAACCCGAGAACCTGAGACCGGTCGGGGGTCATTTTTTTTTTTTTTTTTTTTTTTTTTTTTTTTTTTTTTTTTTTTTTTTTTTTTTTTTGGGATTGCCCCGGGGGATTGCAGAAATTGTCGGGAGGTTCATCCCGCTGGTGACGGCGAGCACGCCAAGCGGCATCATCAAGATTTGTGCCGCTCGAAAGGCGACCCAGCAGCGATGGGCACCACAGCGCCAGCCACAACTACGGGGCGCCAAGCTCCTGCCCCAGAATTCCGCCAACGATCTAATCCCAGGCGCGGTTCCCTTCCACCGCGGCCGCTAACAGCAGCCCTGCAGCGAAGGTGTCGCCCAGCCCGATGGTCGACGCCGGCTCGACAACGAAGGGGGTAGGGACGCAATCGATCCTCCAACCTTCATCCAGCGGCTGGCTTTCGGGGATGTCATCCTCATAGCTCGCATAGCTGACAGGCGCCACGTCCGAGCTTGGTGCACCTTGTGCCGCTCGCGCCGAAGCCAGCAGGTTCCCGGTCATCAGACGGCGTACAACTAAATCTGCGTCACTCCGGTGCACCGCCAGTGACCATCGGTCCGCATGCACCACAACAGAACAACCGAGATCACGGGCCAACC
>CAWEBW010000014.1:0-193918 GCA_963807395.1 uncultured Acidimicrobiaceae bacterium | reverse complement strand
TAGCCAAACATATTTGAAATTTCAGGACGGTGGCGCGAGCAGGTGTGTGGTATCCGAAGATGGTTGAGACGCGCCGGGTGTGGCGATCGGAATGGATGAAGGCGGGTCCGTCGATGCGATAGTCGCCCTTCCAATCGATGACGAAGGAGGTATCGTTTTCTTCGATGTGGACGGGTTCGGGGTTGCCGTCGCGGGCCAGCCGTACGGCGAGTTGATGGATGGGTCGACAACAGCCAGGCGTCGCCCGTTTCGGTAGAACAGAGCAGCAGCAAGCTGACCAACCGTGACGACGCGCCCGTGGCGGTCAGCAGCTTGGCACTGGATGGAGCGAACCTCTTCGGCGAGGCGAAAGCTCTTCCCCTCCACCATCTGTTTGCCCGGTCGACGCCGGATCGCCTTTCGATCCCTGCCAGGGGATATCGATGGGGGCTGCCATGGATTTGTTCACCAAGCTGTTCGGCGAGTTCCTGGTCTTCGTCTATCACTGCTTCAACCGGATTGTCATTCACGGCTATCTGACGGCGCTGTCGCGGCCCGAGCTGGTCGTCCACTTCTTCCGCGACATCGTCGGCGTCGCCGAGGTCAGCAAGGAGGCGCTGAGCCGGCGGACGGCCGATTACCAGAATTGGGTGGAGGCCTACGCGGGCAATCACGCGATTCCGATCGAATGGGCCGAGAAGGGGGTGCGCAAGGAGAACCACGTGCTGCCGTGGCTGCGCCGCATGCAGAAGCACAACGCCTATGGCGTCTACTTCATCTTCAAGAGCATGGAGCAGGGGCCGACCTTCCGCATCAGCCTGCCGAAATACCCGGCCAAGGACCCGCACTACCGCATCGTCGCGCGCCAGCGCAGCCGCTTCACGCATTACTATTTCTATGTCCGCGACGAGGCGCTCGGACCGATGGTTGTGCGGGTGGCTTCCTTCCTCCCGTTCCAGACCACCTACTATCTCAACGGCCACAGCTTCATCGAGCAGGAACTGAAGCGGGCGGGGATCGGCTTCCGCAAGCACGACAACGCCTTCCTTGCCGTCGCCGACGTGGGCGCGCTGCAGGCGGCGGCCGACCGGCTGCGCCCAGAGATCATCCGCCGGCGCCTCGACTACTGGACCCTGGTCCTCGGACCGAAGTTCTCAAAGAAAGGAGCGCGCCAGGCTCAACCTGTCACAATTCTACGCCATCGCTCAGATCGAGTACTGCCGCAACTTCATCTTCAAGCGTCACTTTCCCATCCACAAGCTGTTCGAGCGCAGCTGCGAGATAGGCCTGTGGCGGCTCAGCGCTGACAAGATCGCCACGATCTTCGGCAAGCGGGTCAGTCGCCGGATGCATGGCAAGCTGGCCACGGTCGTCGACCAGATCGAGCACGGCCATCATGTCTTCCGCGCCTACTTCAAGAGCGGCTTCCTCAAACAGTATGAGAAGTTCCTGACCTTTCTGCGCAACGAATTGGTCTCCAACAATCTCACCGACTTCGGCCTGCTTAAGGGGCTCGACCATCTCGACGCCGTGCGGAACACCTTCCAGGCGATCACCGATCGCTTCGCCGGCTTCCAGGCCGAGTGGCTCAACGTGCATGTCGATTTCCCGCTGCTGCAGCGCCTCGCCCATCCGATCACCATCGGCGCGGTGCGTTATCCCGGCCTCAAGATCCACGAGCCGCGCATCATGCGTCTATTCGAGGCGCTCTTGCATGGCGGCCCTCAGATCGGCGGCTGGACGGCTCGGCAAATCCATCATGCCGTCCTCACCAGCTTCGATCTCTCCGACAAGGCCTACGGCCTCAACCAGCTGCGCTACGACCTGCGCAAGCTCAAGGGGCATGGCCTGATCACGCGCGACGGATCGCGCTACGCCTACCGGCTCTCCCCCAAGGGCGTCCAAGTCGCCCTGCTCTTCCTCTTCTTCCATAAGCGCCTGTGTGGGCCGCTTGCCAACAGCCGCTTCCATCACCGGCCCGACCCCCATCACCGTCCCAACAGCCGCCTCGAAACCGCCTATCACCGCGCCGACGCCGCCATCCAACGGGTCGTCGACCTCTTGGCGGCGGCCTGATCTCGTCATCGCCTCAATGACAATGTTCGACTCGTCTTGTCCATGATCGCTAAGGTAAGAATTTAAACCTTAATACGCGCACGCTGGGGATGTGGGTGCAATTGCGCAATTGACAAATTCGATGGACTGAATGATTTTGAGTTAATAACACGCGGGGGTATTGGCCTTAATGCATCTATTCAATTCTTTATACGCGGCTTCCGGCCTGATGGTCGGTCTTCTGGTCGGCTTCACCGGCGTCGGCGGCGGCTCGCTGATGACGCCGCTCTTGGTGCTGCTGTTTGGCATTCATCCCGCCACGGCAGTCGGCACCGACCTGCTCTACGCCGGCCTGACCAAGATCTGCGGTTCGGCCGTCCACGGTTTCAACGATGCGATCGACTGGCGAGTTTTGCGCCGCCTGGCTTTGGGAAGCATTCCTGCGACCGCGGTGACACTGCTGGCCCTCTCGCATTTTGGCGTCAACTCCAAGGGCGCGAGCGCCGCAATCACGACGACGCTGGGATTCGCCCTGCTTTTGACCGCGCTAACTTTGGTGTTCCGCCGGCGTTTCATCGCCGCGGCTGGGTATTTCCTCGACGAGCGAACCGACGGAGAAATCGCTGCGCTGACGATCGCGCTCGGCGTCGTGCTTGGGGTTCTGGTATCCATCACGTCGGTCGGCGCAGGAGCGGTCGGCGCGACCGTGCTGCTGACGCTCTATCCCAAAATGCCCACCGTGCGGATCGTCGGGTCGGACATCGCCCACGCGGTTCCGCTGACCCTTCTGGCCGGCGCAGGTCACTGGTGGCTCGGCTCGGTCGATTGGGCGCTTCTCGTTTCGCTGCTCGTCGGATCAATTCCGGGGATCATGATCGCGAGCCACTTCGCCGCGCGCGTGCCCGATCGGGTGCTGCGCCCGCTGATGGCCGGAACTCTGGCGCTGGTCGGCGGCCGGCTCGTCTTGTAAGCGAACAGCCGCGAATCCAAAGATGAACAGCGCCGGATAGCCGTCCGACAGGACCTCTGGCGGGCCCTCGGTCCGCTGGCGCGTCCTCCAAGTTCGACGCCGCTTGGGCCTCGCCGACGTTGACAGCGTCGCTTGCCTGGCCAAGTGATGACCTCGCATTCGTCGCGGCGAGAGCGTCGCCCTCATCCGCTGGGAGGCAACATGAACTACGCAGTCGAGCCGTCTGAAGCCGTCGGAATGAGCGCTCGACGCCTTGAGCGCATCCGTCCGGCCATGCAGTCCTATGTCGACCGCGGCGTGTACGCCGGGATCAATACGCTGATCGCCCGCCGCGGCAAAGTCGTGCACGCAGGCCAGTTCGGCTGGCGCGACAAGGAGGCGGGCTCGCCAATGACCGCCGACACGATTTTCCGCCTCTACTCGATGACCAAGCCGATCGTCTGCACTGCGCTGATGACGTTGCTCGAGGAAGGGCGCTTCAGGCTCATCGATCCGCTGGCGAAAACCATTCCGGCCTTCGGGGCCGTGAAGGTCATGGAGGCCGACGGCAGTCTGGTCAATCCGGCGCGCCCGGTCATGCTGCGCGATCTGATGACCCACATGAGCGGCCTCACCTACCATTTCGTCGATGAATCTCCCGTCGGCAAGATGTACCATGGGGCCAAGCTCTTGGACGCCCAATGTTCGCTCGAAGCCGCCATTGACGATCTGGCGCGGTTTCCGCTGGCTTTCCAGCCGGGATCGCGCTGGCGCTACAGCGTCGGCATCGACGTCGTCGCCCGGGTGATCGAGGTGATCTCCGGCCGTCCGCTCGGCGTGTTCTTGCGCGAACGCCTGTTCGAGCCCTTGGGCATGACCGACACGGCCTTCGGAGTCCCGCCCGAGAAACGAAACCGCCTGATCGCAATGTACGGCCGTCCCGACCTCATCGCTGACGGCGTGACCGTGAGCAGCGAACTCGAGGCTTGGGCGAAGGGCGTCAACGACCGCCTCGACGTGTCGCAGTCTTACCCGGTCGACTCGCCGGATGTGTTCATGCGCGGCGGCCATGGCCTGTTCAGCACCATCGGCGACTATTTTCGCTTCGCCCAGATGCTGGCCAACGGCGGAGAGCTCGACGGCGCGCGCATTCTCGGACGCAAGACCCTCGAGCTCATGCACTCGAACCACGTGCCGGCGGCGCTCCTCCCTCTCGACATCGGCGGCTTGCCCCTGCCCGGCTATGGCTTCGGCCTTGGCTCGCGGGTTCTGCTTGACGTCGCGCAATCCGCGGCGCCGGGCTCGGTCGGCGAGTTCGGCTGGTCCGGAGCGGCGAAGACCCACTATTGGGTCGATCCGAAGGAGGAGTTGGTCGGGCTCTTCATGACTCAGTCGATGATGAGCTTCGACCTGCCGGAACTCGATCTGCGCGCGCTCGCCTATCAGGCGATCGAGGACTAAGGCGGGTCCCGGATGCGGCGACGTGGTGTCGACGAGCCGCGCGCCCTCCCCTTGTTCGACGAAGCTGGCAGATTGCCGCGTCCATGAACTCAAGGAGCCCTCGCGCTTGCGCATCGCCACCTGGAACGTCAATTCCATCCGCCAGAGGCTTCCCCACCTCCTCGCCTACCTGAAGGAGGTTCAGCCCGACGTTCTTTGCCTGCAGGAAATCAAGTGCCTCGACGAGCAGTTTCCGCGCATGGAGATCGAGGAGCTCGGCTACAACATCGAGACCCATGGGCAGAAGACGTTCAACGGCGTCGCCATTCTCTCCAAGCGGCCGTTCGAGGTCGCGCGCGGCCTGCCGGGCGACGAGAACGACTCCCAGTCGCGCTATGTCGAGGCGGTCATCCCGACCGGAGACGGCGTGGTGCGGGTGGCGAGCATCTATCTTCCGAACGGCAATCCCGTGGGCTCGGAGAAATACCCCTATAAGCTCGCCTTCATGGAGCGGCTCATCGGCCATGCGCGCATGCTCGTCGAATACGAGGAGCCGCTGGTTCTGGCCGGCGATTTCAACGTCATTCCGGACCCGCGCGACGCGGCCCATCCCGAAGACTGGGTCAACGACGCGCTGTTTCTGCCTCAAACGCGCTCGAAGTTCCGCGAGCTCATGGCGCTTGGCTTGATCGACGCTTTGCGCGCGACGACGGACGCGGGCGGCCTCTATACGTTCTGGGATTATCAGGCGGGCGCGTGGCAGAAGAACAACGGCATCCGCATCGACCATCTGCTTTTGTCGCCCCAGGCGGCCGATCGGCTGCAATCGGTTGCGATCGACAAGGAAATGCGCGGGCGCGACAAAGCATCCGACCATACGCCGGTTCGGGTCGAACTCGCGTTGTGACAGCATCGTCATTGCGAGCGACCCTCGAAGGAGCCCGGGGAAGCAATCCAGGCCACCGCCGCTACCCTGCGATCCTTGATTGCTTCGTCGCTTCGCTCTTCGCAATGGCGGTTCGGCGTGAGGCATCGCCCGTTGGACCCCTCGGCGTTACGGAGCGAAAATGGACATAGCCAAACTCTTCGATCTGACGGGCAAAACCGCCCTCGTCACCGGCTCCTCAGAGGGCCTTGGCTTCGGAATGGCGCGCGCGCTTGCGGCGGCCGGCGCTGCGATCGTTCTCAATGGCCGGAACGAGAACAAACTGGCCGGCGGCCGCGAAGTCCTTCGAAGCTGAGGGCCATCGCGCGTCTTCAGCGCGCGCGTTCGACGTCGCGGACGAAGCGGCCGTCAGCGCCGCTTTCGAGCATTTCGACGCCGAGGGCCTCGCGATCGACATCCTCGTCAACAACGCCGGGAACCAGCTGCGCAAACCGATGCTCGATGTCAAGACCGAGCGAATGGCGGCGGGTTCTGGACATGCATCTCACCGCCGCGTTCCAGGTCGGACGCGAAGCGGCGCGGCGCATGATCGCGCGCGGACGCGGCGGCAAGATCATCAACATCGGCTCGCTCGCCAGCGCGGTCGCCCGCAGGACCATCGCGCCGTACACCGCCGCCAAGGGCGGCATCAAGATGCTGACCCAGTCCATGGCGGCCGAATGGGCCGAGCACAACATCCAGGCCAACGCCATCGGGCCCGGATATATCGCCACAGAAATGACAAAGCCGTTGATGAATGACGCGAAGTTCGACGCCTGGGTCAAAGGCCGCACGCCGTCGGGACGGTGGGGCAACGCCGGACGATCTCATCGGGGTGACGGTGTTCCTCGCCTCGCCCGCCTCGGACTATGTGAACGGCCAGATCATCTATGTCGACGGCGGGCTGCTCGCCGTCATGTGAGCGTGGGAATGACTGCGGCCGCAGCCAACGATCATGAGGTCCGGCGGCGCGTCGCTGGCGGAAGGATTGCGCGCCGCGACGCCGGCGCTCCTGTTCGGCCTGAGGATGTGGGCGTCCGTCTGTCTTTCCGTTCTATGTCGCCTTCGCCCTTGAGCTCAGCGAACCCTCTTGGGCGGCGACAACAGCCGCGCTCGTCTGCCAGCCGGTGCTGGGGGCCTCGCTGCGCAAATCGGTGTTCCGAATGGTCGGAACCGTCGTTGGAGCGATCGGCATCGTAATCCTTGCCGCCCTTTTTCGCCAGGATAGGCTTAGCTTTCTCGTCGGACTTGCGGTCTGGTGCGCCGTCAGCGCTTTTGTCGCCACACTCCTGCGCAATTTCGCCGCCTACGCCGCGGCCCTTTCCGGCTACACCGCAGCGATCCTTGCAAGCGACGTTCTCGGACCGGTCGGCGCATCCAATAGCGGCAGCGTCGTGATCCTGGCCATCGATCGCGCCCTCGAGATTTGCATCGGCATTCTCAGCGCGGGCGTCGTGCTGGCCCTGACCGATCTCGGCCACTCGCGGCGAAAACTTGCGGCGGAGTTCGCTGCGCTGTCGACGGCGATCATGGATGGGTTCGCCGAATGTTTTTTGATCGCGAGCTCCAACCTCGATGAGTTCCGGGCGCTTCGACGCGACCTGCTGCGCCGCGTCATTGCGCTCGATCCGATGATCGACGCCGCGATCGGCGAGGCGTCCGACCTGCGCTATCATTCGCCGGTGTTGCAACGCGCGGTGTCCGGCCTCATGGAAACGATTTCCGCCTGGCGCAGGGCTGCGTTTGAGATCGCGCTCAACGGCAATGTGACGACCAAACGCGAGGCTCACGCTGTTCACGAGCTGTTGCCGCGCCGCTGGCTGGCGCTGGACGCAAGCGGCTCGGCGAGCCAGCCAGCGGAGTTGCGCGCAGGCGTGCTGCTCAGCTGTCCGATCTCTCACGCGCTGCAATGCCGAGACGCCATCGCAGAGGCTGCTGGCGGATAGCGCAGCGGCCGGCATGCTCGGCATGGCGCGCGCGCTGAACGGGCTCACGGGCGTGGTCGATCCAAGCGACATGATCCCCGTCAGGGGAACGGCGCGATTGCATGTCCCCGACTGGCTTCCCCCCTCCATCGCCGCCGTACGCGTCTTTCTATCGGTCGGGGCGATATCGCTTTTCTGGATCGCGAGCGCATGGCCGAGCGGGGCGCTCGCGATCACGTTCTGCGCGGTCATCGTCGTCCTCTTGCCGTTGCAGGGAGACGTGGCCTATTCCGCGTCGATGACGTTTCTGAAAGGATGCGTGCTCGGCGC
This sequence comes from uncultured Acidimicrobiaceae bacterium, assembly GCA_963807395.1. GTDB lineage: Bacteria > Actinomycetota > Acidimicrobiia > Acidimicrobiales > Palsa-688 > Fen-671. Next base: position 186,315 of record CAWEBW010000014.1, on the reverse strand, counting down.
CGGCGTCGCGGCCGTCCTGGTGTTCGGGATCCTTCCGAGAGTTACAAGCTTCCCCAGTCTCTGCCTCTCGCTGGGACTCGCGCTTGTGCCGCTCGGATTTCTGCTCGCTCGGGCGCGGAACCCGCTCTTTTACTTCGCAGCGAGCGTCAACTTCCTGCCAATGCTCTCGATCACCAACGGGATGACCTATGACGCATCGCAGTTCTGGAACAGTACTAGCGCGATCCTTGCCGGCATTGCTTTTGGGGCGATCGCGATGCTCATTGTGCCTCCGTTGTCGCCAGCCATCCGGACCCAAAGGCTCCTGGCGTTGACGCTCGCCGATCTCAGGCGGCTTGCGAAACGAGCTTCGCCGGGAAGGCAAGATGACTGGCAAAGTCGCGGCGTCGCCCGCTTGCTGGCGATGCCCGAGCAAGCCGAGCCTGTCGAACGCGCCGCACTCGTCGCGGCGGTCGCGGTCGGAAAAGACGTTGTGCGGCTCCGCCGTGTCGCGCCTCGGTTCGTCCCGGGCGCGGCCGTGGACGCGGCGCTTCAAGCGCTGGCCGAAGGACGAAGCGGCGAGGCGATCGAGCGCCTCAAGGACATCGACCGCCTGCTCGCCGCCCTGACCCACGCCGAACCCGCGAGCCGCATCCTGCTTCGGCTCCGGGCCGGCGTCCTGGCGATTTCCGGTCAGCTTGCCGAATACGCGGTCTATTTCGACCGGCCGATCCGATGAGATTCAACGAGATCAACCTGTTCGGGCTTTACGTCGCGCCGATCATGCTGATCATGGCTGTCGCCTGGGTCGTCTATCTCGTCGTCAGGCGAGCGGGCGACCGCTTCGGCCTGACGCAGCGCGTCTGGCATCCGGCTCTTTTCGAGCTTGCGCTCTATGTTATCATCGTCTCGTCGATTGTCGTCATGATTGCGCGCTGGAGCCGCTGATGTCCGGCGTCGAGCTCAAAGCCAATGACGCGAAGGTCCTAGCCGGGATCAAGCGCCGGTCGGTCTTGTCGTCCATCCGCGTCGCGCCGATTCTCATTACGGCGGCGGCAGTTGCGCTTGCTGCCGTGGCGGCCTGGCAGGCATGGCAATATTATATGGGCGCGCCATGGACGCGCGACGGCACGGTCCGTGCCTATGTCGTGAAAGTCGCCCCTCAGGTCGCCGGCGAGATCGTGCAATTGCCGATCGTCGACAACCAGTTCGTCCACAAGGGCGATCTCCTGATGCTGATCGATCCGAGGAACTATTCCATCGATGCCTCGGCCCGCATCGATCTTGGCTTGGAGTGCTCCACGCAGCTCCTTCAAGGGAGGCGGGGGTCAGCCTGGTGGCGCTGACCCTGCTGTACGCGGGCTGACAAGACGGGGCTTAATCCCCCTACCGAGAACCGGACCTGGCATCGGAGAAGCAGAAGTCGACGATCAATCCGGGCGAATCGAGACATTTCTAACCAAGCCGATGTTCGGACGGGCGGCGCATGACAGGGTGCTCAAGAGCCAGCGGTAGCAGAGACATCCCTGATTCGGACACCAGCATCGTCATGCCCGCTTAGGACCTCCAGACGGAGGTCCTAAGCGGGGTCACAGCTGAAAGGGTCGGTAGGACGTGGCTTGATCTCGCCACTGTTGGCCCCGGCGAGCTGTTCATGTGCGGCCTGGCGACCCAGTTGTGCATGCGTGATGGCGAGATAGGCCGAGAAGTTCTCGATTTGACCAGTGCGGAACAGGGCCCGGCACGGGCTTCCTATCGCATATTGCTGGCGCCCGAAAGGTGCCCAGGTCAATTGCCTTGACTACGATGGCACGGCAGAGCAGGCTTGTTTTCGTGGCGGCGGCCAAAGTTGTCCTCGTCGTCCAACACGGGGAGAAACAGCCCTTCGCGGGTGACCCTGGGCTCACCGACAAGGGACGCCAACAGGCGGCCTCGGCTGGTCGATGGATTTCAGAGCAGTTCACGGTCGACGCCCTTTGGAGCAGCCCGCTTAGGCGGGCCACTGAAACGGCGTCGGAGATTTCCCCGTGGGTCGGGTGCGCCATCCGCACCGATGAACGTCTCCGCGAGCGTATGAACTGGGAGGGCGCACCCTCCGAGCCACTCCAAGAGTTCGTCGCAGAATGGGACCGGGCCTCGGCCGACAGGTCTTACGTCCCCCGGTTCGGGGACTCCTCGTTGACAGCGGCAGAGCGGTTCCTCGACGCTCTGGACGAGATGCGTTCGACCGGGGCGGTCGTGGTGGCCGTCTCCCATGGGGGGGTCACGGTGGACGCGCTGCGGACGGTCCTAGGCGACGAAGTGCTCCTTGCTAGACGTCCGGGGCTTATCAGCGACGGTGTGCCCAAAGGGGCCATTACAGAGTTGTGGTGGCGAAGTCCGAACTGGGCGCCAAAGGTCATCGCTGCCACCGGCCATTTGGCCACGGTTACTCCAAATACGCGAAGTTGAGCAGGCGGTTTTCAGCAAAGAGACCGCTGGCCACGCCGACCAAAAAGGACTGAAGCAAAGCGGCTGCCCCATGCTGTAGGCGCCCGATGGTCCGTACGCGCTGGGGTTGGCGGCTTCGACGCCTTTGTGGGCGGTAGCGAGGAACTCGCGGGAGCCCTGGTCGGTGGTCCTGGTCTGGAGCCCTCCGTGTCGGGCTCGATCACTCCTGGCTTGGGGTTCGAGGGGTTAACCGCGCTCCCCCTCGAGCTGACGCTCCGCGAACTTTTGGTGACAGCGGCTTCGTCGGCCCGGGTGGGAGCTCCTCTGCTCAGCGCTGAACTTGGGGAGCCTCGAACAGAGCCAGCGTACCCAACGCCCCGCCAACTGAGCCGGTCTTTCGTTGACGCCAGGCTCTCCTACGTCAACTCTCGCGGCGCTGGGGTGGCGTCATCGCTCTGGTTCCCCAGGCTGCGGGCAAAATTCCGGATCTCCCCTTCGATGCCGTCAAGCGACGGCGCGTAGCCGTCCTCGGTGTGCACAACCAGGGTCCGACAGCCGAGGTCTATTGGCTCTGCCAGTGATTCCTGAAGAGCCAGCACCGTCGGCAACAACTCTCCTGAGCTGTCGGCGCGGAACCGATTTCCCTGCAGTTTCGATAGCCACCGAGTCGACGGCTCCGAGCACTGACAATGCACGCAGAACAGGTGAGCCTTCGGCGCCAACCGGCTGCGCACGTCAGGCTCGCTCACTCCCGGGAAAAGGGTCATGTCGCCGATAACGCTGATACCGAGGTCCAATAATGACTCGAGCGCGGAGTACCAGAGTCCCGGCCCCCACGGGGCGAGACGAACATCATCGGCGCAGCTGGAGAACAAGGCGGCCTCGCGAAGGATATCTTTATCTACGACGGGGAGCCGCAGACGGCCTGACAGAACCCTGGCGAGCGTTGACTTCCCCGAACCGGGGGCACCACTCATCAAGATAGCGATTGGTAGCACGACGACAGTCTTGTCGAGGGAGGTGACACCGCGTCGCCAAGCGAGGACGACCAGAGGAGGCGTAAGGTCGCTGCGGTGGGCATTGTTAAGTGCGGCCGCGGCAGGCCCTTCACGCTGTTCGCCCCGGGCGGCCAGGGCGACGACCTCGAGGCCCGGATGCGGTACGCGGACCAGGTCCCAGGGACCAAGATCGGCTTCGCATACGAGAGCTCCGGGCACTTTGAGGCATTCGCACGGATTCGCCGCGAGGCCGAACGCGATGCCGCCGAAGCCCGGGCGGTGGCCAGCGACCACCAGGTCAGTCAGGCCATCGGCTTCTCAAGAGGAGCCCGGGCGATCGTCGGCGCCCTGGCCGAGGACCCCGCTTTATTCGAACGGGTCGCACTTCTAATCCCGCCTGGTGGGAGCGCCGCTGGCAAATACTCCGATTGGCTCAGCTCACTGACAAGCGCCGGGCGCGGCGAAATCGTCGCCGAGATCCTCGTCGTCGGCAACCGCGGCGACCAAGGGCACCCGGCCCGAGTGGCACAAGCTTGGGCAGAACAGCTGGGCGCGCACGTAAAAATCCTCCCGTCTCGGGCCGTCTACACGGACCCGGAGCGAGTGATGAGCCTTCTCGCCGAGTTCTTTTGCTGACCCGAACCGGGATCAAGCCCGATGACCATGACAAACGGGTTATATGCCCCCAAGAAGATGGGATTTATAGCGAGAATTTGCCCGCAGCGACGGGTAAGTGCGGGCCGACTACCCGCATCTCTGACGACATAAGGCGGGGCTTTGTTGGGCTCAAATGACGGCTGCTCAAAACCAGAGCACCAACTTCCCCCTGTATTAGGGCACGCACGGGTCGCGGTCGATAGGACAGTTCGTACCAAGGCAGGTCGTGTGCTGTCCGTGCCGCGGGCGGCCGCCGTCTGGGCCCCCACTTCAGGCATGCCCGCCTAGAGGTCTCGTATCCAAGGGTGCCCGGGCGCCACGATGCTGAGAGCTTCTCGTAGCCAGTTGCGCTCGGCGACGGAGAGGTACATGCGCACCGCCTCGAAGTCGGTTACATCCTTGTCCCGGAGGCCCTTGCTCTTGTAGGCCTCGTTGGAGGCGCCACTTTGCTTGCCGTTGGGCCAGTCTCAGCCTCCGGCGCCACTCCGGCGCAGGGGTCCGGGAACGGTGATGTGATCCCGCAGGTAACCGAGGCAGCACCGTCACCTTCGCGTCCCTTGACCCGACTAAGTTCATCGAGGCAGGCGACGTTTACGGCGCCCTGGAGGGGCTCATGATGTACCGACCGGACGGGCAACCAGAGCCCGACTTGGCCCAGTCGGTGTCGACCCCCAACCCGACGACCTACGTGTTCCACCTCCGCCACGGCGTCAGGTTCTGGGACGGTGCCGAGATGACCTCGGCCGACGTGGTGAACGCGCTCGACTATAACCGGCGGCCCGGGTCCCAGATCAACGTTGCCTACGCCGAGGTCAAGAGCGTCGAGGCTTCCGGGCCGTACACGGTAACGGTCACCCTGGCACACCCCGACGCCGCCTTCGAGTCATGGCTGTGCGACCTGTCGCCCATATTCGAAAAGAAGTTCCAACAGGAGCACCCCAACACCATGGGGAGCCCGAGCGTGGGCATCATGGGGACAGGGCCGTTCGAACTGGACAGCTGGGACCCGACTACGGGTATGTAGCTGTCGGCCAACCCGTATTGGTGGGGCGGGCCGGTACGGAACCAGCACGTGTCGGTCAAGTTCTTCGCTAATGAAACGAGCGAAGCTCTTGCCTTCCGGGCCGGGGAGATCAATGTCGCCTTCCCGGCGAGCGGTTCTTTTGGGCCGACGGCGGGCGTGAAGGTGGAATGGGTCCCAACGGACTTCGAGGGGTATTTCTCCATGAACGTTCACGTCGCGCCGTGGGACAACATTTATGTCCGGCGGGCAGTCGCGTACGCCCTCGACCGGGCGGACCTGGTAAAGGCGCTCGGCACCCCCGGTGAGGCAGTCACGACCCTTATCCCGCCGGACCAGTTGAGGTTGCTGGCTCCCCAAGCGCAGGTCAATGCGCTCGTCGCTTCGTTGCCGGGCTATCCCTACAACCTGGCCAAAGCCAAGGCCGAACTGGCGCTGTCGCCCTATCCCCACGGCTTCACCACCACCACAAATACCTGCGGGTACGGGTCCCTCACTCAGGTCAACGAGGTGATCGCGGCAGAACTGGCCAAGATCGGCATCAAGCTCAACATTCGCGTGATGACGTATACCGCGTGGACCAACTGGACAGTCGGGCCAAAACCGATATAGGGAGCCTCTATACGCCCTGGGGGACAGGTACCTCAGACCCGAGCTCTTTCCCGTCCGAAATACTCGGCAGCCAGAACATACCATTGGGCTTGGGAAACAGTGCCGACTATGACCCACCGGCCATAAACGCACTCATGAACGAAGGCATCTCCACCCTTGACCCCGCTAAGCGTTTTGCCATCTACGCCAAGATGCTCAAGACCTTGGCTAACGACCTTCCTTATGTACCGTTGGAACTCCAGGACCAAGGCTTGGCGCTCTCCAGCCAGTACGCGTTGCCAGGCTACACACAGTGGATGGCGTCGGGGTTCAGTCCCGCGTGGGAGCTGGACCTGAAGCAGAGCTGAAATGCCGAGCGGCCGCCCAACTCGCTTGGTCTGGCCACAGATTTGCCTTGTGATGCAAGGCAGACCTCGTGGCCGAGGCAGAGTGGCCAAGCGTCCCCGTCATGGGCACTTCATTCGGGGTGACCCCGCCATAGAGGGCGTCTTCCCCAGGGCGCCCCCCGGAAGGCCGGCGCGGCATCCTGTCGTTCTATGAGAGAATGGCTCGGTCGGTGGTGATCTCGAAGAGTGCCACCCGGTGTCGACCGCCCCCGCGGAGGCGCCGTCAGACCGTCGCTCCCGGGCCGCACATGGGAAAGGGAAGTAATCCAATGAGCGAAACAGCGGAATTCACGATCGGGGCCCAGGTCAGTTGCCAAGACGGCGAGTGTGGGAAGCTTCGCCGGGTGGTCTTTGACCCGATTAACCACGCTATCACGTACCTAGTCGTGGAGCCGAAGCACCGCAAAAACTTGGGCCATCTCGTGCCAATCGACCTGGTGGAGACGACGACTGCACAGGAGGTCCGACTTCGGTGCACGCTGGCGCATTTCGAAGGACTGGAGGATGCGGAGGAGACCGAGTTCCTGCCCGGCCCGAGCGGGCAGTCGGCGTACCAACAGGACCAGATGTTGTCGATGCCCTTCTTCGCGCTGGGGGGAACGGGCATGGGGGACATAGGCATGGACGGCACGGGTGCTCCGCCGGTAGTCGTCACCTACGACAGAGTCCCAGTTGGCGACGTCGAAGTCCGCCACGGTGAACGTGTCCATGCATCGGATGGTCCCATCGGACGTGTTCGCGGGCTCGTCGTCGACCCAAGTGACCATCAAGTGACCCACGTGCTTTTAGACGAGGGGCACCTCTGGGGAAGGAAGGAGGTCTCCATCCCGATCAGTTCGGTGGCGAATGTCGACGACGGTGTCCGGCTCAGCCTGTCGAAGGCCGAGGTAGGCGACTTGCCTCCCGTGGACATTGAACACGATACGTGATACGTACGGCACGATCTGCCCGGTGGAGCGGTAGCGGCTCCGGCCGTTTGCCACAGACCTCGCCCTCGGCCCTAGGGACGGGCGTCGTCGCCCAAGTTGGTCCCGCCGTCTTTCCTTCGTCTCCGGAGCTTCCACCTGGGCCTGAACCCACGCTCGCGATCGATCTCTTTCACGATCTCGCCCTCTCCTGCGGTCACGATGAGCTCGGCCTGGTCCAGGACGCCGGCCACGTCGCCCTCGGGGACGTCGGGCTCGGCTTCGACCTGAGGGCGGACGAGGGAACCGACGACGAAAGTGCTGTCGATGATGTCCTTCTGGTAGCTCGGGCAGTTTGCGGGGCAGCGCCAGGGCGCTTCGGGGGCCAGGTCGAGGACGCAGAAGCGTGCCACCTCGCCGGTCGAATAAGTCCTGGTCTGAAAGTGGCGGCAATCTTCGCGCATAGGCACCCGTCCATTTTGGCCCGCCTGGGGGGCAAAGGCGGCTGGTACCCATCCATGCACCCATAAAAACCGTTGCACGGTACCGCCAGTCTGAGAGCAGCGACGACCAACTCGTCGCCCGGTGCCATACTTGGCGCTATGACTAGGACGCCTGGCGCTCTCCGTACTGAGACGCAGAGCGTCGAGAGCGATGCGGCTGTCGCCAGCGTGGTCGCGGTGCTCGCAGATCCCACTCGCATTCCTGATTGGGCGCCCACGTTCGCTGACTCGATCTCCGGTGAGCTTTCCTCCGGCTGGCAGGTCATCAAAGACGGGCGGAGCTTCGTGCTGCGGGTCGTTGTCAACCATGATGCCGGGACCGTTGACTACTTGCGCGAGGTCGCGCCCGGCCGCGAGGGAGGCGGGTATATCAGGGCCGTTCCCCGGCCGGGCGGAGGCAGCGTCATCACGATGACTCTGCCGCTCCTGGCTGACGTCGACCCGTCGGAGACAGTCGCAAACCTCACCCGCGAACTCGCTGCGCTCGTATCACTCGCCGAGGATGCTGATCACGCGCTTGGCTAAGCGAACGGCGGATTCTGGCGGTGGTCGCAACGAGATAGCGGTTGGTTATGGTAGAAGTCGTCTTTTCGGCTCACGTCAGGCGGGCGGTCCTGGAAGGAAAGGTTTTCATGAAACTTCTTCTCACTTCCTCAGGCATCAGTAACCCGAGCATCTATGCTGCGCTCGTCGACCTGCTGGGCAAGCCGATTGTCGAGTCCAGCGCCCTCTTCGTCCCGACCGCGATCTACCCGTTCCCTGACGGCCAGGGCAAGGCATTCCAGGCGATCTCCGGAAAGGCCAAGAGCCCGTTGTGCGAGCTGGGTTGGAAGTCGTTGGGAGTACTCGAGCTCACCGCGCTCGCCAGCATCGAAAAAGAAGTTTGGGCCCCGACGGTCCAGGAGTCAGACGCCCTGTTGGTTTGGGGCGGCGATCCCGTGTACCTGTCCTACTGGATGAAGCAATCGGGGCTCGCAGAATCTCCTGCCGTCCTTGCGGCCCGAGACGGTCTACGTAGGGGTGAGCGCCGGGAGCATCGCGATGACCTCCACGTTCGGGGAAACGTATCTTGGTCCGGCCAAATGCAGCGGGGAACGGCTCTCGTCCGAAGACATCGTGTTCGCTAGGCCCGAGGGAGACATCACGATGACCCTGGTCATGGCTGAGGGAGTGGGTCTCGTTGATTTTGCGATCATTCCGCACGTGGAATACGACGATCACCAAGATGTAGCGAACGCAGAGAAATGGGCCGGTCGGCTACCGGTGCCGACGTACGCAATAGACGATGAGACGGCCCTCAAAGTGGTCGACGGCACCGTTGAGGTCGTCTCCGAAGGGCACTGGAAGCTGTTCAACCCCTAACACAGAGAGGCGCTCGTCGGGTCGCTTGCGATACGTCGCCTTCCTCGCTTACCTTGCGGGCCCGAAGGGGGCTCGGCGTCTTGTACCGCGCCGTCAGGTGGTCCCGCGTTCGGGCCTGCGTGCGCGCGTAAGCGCAGTCTGGGATGCACAGAACTGCCCCGGCAGAACGCCGTGGCCAAGGACTGTCCGACGCGCCCGACCGACGGTCGCGCGGGGTCAGGCCCACCCATCTTGCTTGATACCCGGTACCGAATGTCCGACCCGATGGTCGCTGAGCATCGGGGAGCATTACGTGTACGCGGGCCGAAAACTCCTTTTATTAGACCAAGAATCCCTGATCGCCGGTTACGGGCGAATGTCAGTGTTGGGAGGCGTCGGCTCGCGCATAGAATTTCCAGATCTGGGATCACGTCTTCCTACGGACCTTGTCAGGCGTGGTGATGAGCGGGCCAGCGCCTGGCCGGTCCTTCTGACCCGTAGCACGCTGGGGGCGCCGAACCGAACATTTCGTCCGTGCTGGGGAACATGTGGCGAGCGAACTGACAATCATTAAGTGTGAGGGGGCCGAGCCAGCGCCAAGCTGGCGCTCCGGAGAGCACGCCCATCGTTGGGCTGGCAGATTTCGAGCAGTGTTTCGAGGTCAACTTTGCCGTCGTGCACCGCTTCATAGCGCGCCGCGTCGGGACCCCGTTGGCCGACGACCTGGCCGCCGAGGTCTTTGCCACTGCGTTCCGGCGCCGGCGCAGCTTTGACCCCGGCCAAGGGCCGGCCCGAGCCTGGCTACTTGGCATAGCCAACAACCTGGTCCGTGAGCACTGGCGGGCCGAACAACGCCTGCTTAGCATCAGCTCGCGCCTGGAGGCTGAGCCCGGTTCAATTGGGCGAGAACAAGGCCCAGAGGAACAGGTGGCCGCCTCAGGCGTAGCTCCTCGGGTCGCTCAAGCCCTCGCTTCGCTCCCGGCCGCACAACGCGATGTCCTCTTGCTCCATGCCTGGGGCGGACTGTCCCAGCAGGAGACCGCTGCCGCCCTGGGGTTGCCTGCGGCCACCGTACGGTCACGACTGCGGCGCGCCCGAGGTGCCCTCCGTCCACAGTTGCTGGGGCCCGGCTTTGACCTCGACTCCCCTTCCGGTTGTGTCGGGGGAGGCTCACCTCGTCTTGAAGCAAAACATGACCTCCCGAGAGGAGATGAACGTGGTCGATGAGATCGAGTTGGTACGCCAGTTCCGTACGGATGTCCCAGAGCCGTCGCCCCAGGCCCGGGCGCAGGCTTGGGCGGCGGTGATGGCGGTGGCGGCCGACGAGGGCGCGGTTGTGCCCGTCGCGTCGCCTCGCCCGCGGAGGCGGCCGTCCCCACGAAGAGTTCGTCAGCTGGTGGCACTCGCGGCTGTCGGAGCCGTCGCCGCGGTGCTGACAGTGGCTCTGTCGGTCGGCAGCCACCCCAGCCACGTGCCGGGCGCGTTCACCACCTCTTGGCAGCCGAGCCGCCCAAGTAGCCGACCGGTCAGCGCGAGTGGCGCCCACAATTCTCCCGGGACGTTGCGACTGGTCAGCTACGTCGAGGGAGCGGACTGGAAACAGGGAAGCAAGCAAGTGCCGCCCGGTTACCTGGACTGCCCGGCAACCGACGCCTGTTACCTGCTGGCACAGACCGTCCTCACCACCGTCGGTCCTTTCCCTAACTATTACAACGCCCTCTATTTCTCAGGCGACGGTGGGGCCAGCTGGTCGTCGCTGGCTTTGCCGCCCGGCCTCGAGTTCACCGCCCCCCTTTCATGCCCGCGCGCCCTGGCCTGTGTCGGCGTCGGCGACCAGGGCAACAAGAACGAACTGGTCTCTACCACCGACGCGGGCCACCGCTGGACCGTGAGCCCGCTGCGCGCCCCGGCTGACGTGATGTCCCTCAGCTGCTCGTCGGTGTCGAGTTGCAGCCTGGTCACCGAGAGCAGTTACCTGGGCCCAGGCAACCCTCAGCAGCTCGCTTCGACCACCGATGGGGGCGCCAGCTGGTACACCCACAACTTCGCCAGCGGCCTGCATATCTCCTCATTGTCGTGCCCCACCGCCGGGGACTGCATCGCCATCGCCAGCACGGCCTCGACCGGCGCCGTCAGCACATCAGGGCTCGGCGCCGGTGCCGCCCTCCTCACCACCGACGGCGGGCGCAGCTGGTCACGCTCGCCATTACCCGGCAACGCGACCAGCCCACTAGTACCTACAGTGCCTGGCGACCTCAGCCTTCTGGCCTGCAGCGGCCCAGCGAACTGCCTTCTCTTTGGCGGCAGCACCGTCACGTATAGCCTCTTGGGCCTCCCGAGCCTGCCTCGGCACTGCCCGGCGGATGGTTGCGTGGTCCACGAGAAGGCGACCTGGCAACCTGACGTCGCCACCACCGCCGACGGAGGCCGAACCTGGCAGAAGCAGACGGGGACCAGCTTGTACCTCGGTAGCTTTACCTGGAACTACACCCCGGGCGACCTCGGCTACCCGGCCGGGGCCAACTCGGCGGCGGTTGGGCCCGACCTCGGCGTGTACGACCTCAGTTGCCCGAGTGCCGGCGACTGTTGGCTCTCCACCCCGTACGCTGCGTTCGCGCTATTACAAACGACCGACGGCGGTTCGCATTGGGCCAGGCAACCGATAAGTGACAAGCAAGGGCTCCTGCAGGTCAGCTGCCCTCAGCCCGACCAGTGCGTAGCTCTGGGTGCCCCCACGGCCACCTTCCTGAACCACCAGACGCTCGTCTATGGCAACTCCGTGCCCGTGTACAGCAGCATCACAACCGGTCGCTGACCCGTCGCCAAAACGAACCGTCACGCCCTGCGCGACGCCGTTTGGGACCCGAACAGGTGGCAAAACGCACCTCACCGTTAGATGCCATCGTCGCCCTCCGGGCAGCTTAGAGGTGCTCGAGGCCAGCACCCAATGACAATTATTGTGTGGGTGTTTTTGTCACCCCACTGTTGGAGGAGTAGTTTCGAACGAGGGTGACGCTTGCTGCAACCGCCACTCGCCTGAGCGCCAGAGCGACCGGGGTTGCGCTCTGGGATCCGCATCGGTCACCGGGGCCGCCAGCTGAGCTCGAAGCCCTCAACGAGCGTTGCACCGGTGAGGTGGCTCAGGAACTCCGACGGAGGTAGAGCCAGAGGAGCTCGGGCGAGCAGCCACCAAGTTTGCCTTGGGTGGTACCACGGGATGGGGCCGCCGAAAAGTGACGCCGAACCCACCCAGCGCTCGACAGCATGACGCTCGTAGGCATAGCAGTTGGGGTACAGCCACGGTAAAGCTGTGCTGTCGTCAGGGTCGACGGGGACCAAATCCGGGTCAGCGGTCCCGGGGTGGACGAAGGTAATCGCGCACACGCCGCTTGGGTCCAGGGCGCCGCGGATCGCCCGCAACATGACCGGCACGAGGGTTGGGCCTGCGTTTGTGGCGACGCCCTGGACGAGCACGAAGTCGAAGGTGCCGAGCCCGGAGAAGTCGAAGCAGTCGGTGGCTCTGAACGTCGGCCGCTTGATTTCGACCAGGTCCCGACCGACCTGGTTCTTCAAGGCCTCGTCGATAAGCCACGTGTTGGGTTCGACACCGAAGTAGTTGCCCGGCTCGAGGCGCCGATGAGGTTGGTGTCCGCGAGCCTCTTGAGTACGACGGCCCAACATGGCGTTCTGCTAAACAGGCAGACCGATGGGAGCGGTCATCGCCTTGGAGACCGTCTTCGAAGGCTGGTCCTTGTCTGAGGTGGTCCTCAGCGGCTATGACATTGGTCCGGTCCAGGAGTGTGTGCTTTGGGCGAGGTCACTTAATGACACCTACTTGGTGCAAGCCGACGCCCGTTACGCGCTGCGGGCCTATCGGCACGGGTGGCGGGACGAGGATGACATCGCGTACGAGGTCAGCGTGTTGCGCTACTTGCGTGTCCACGGGTGCAACGTGGCGGATCCCGTCCCCGACCGGGCGGGTCGGTACTGGACGGTCATCAAGGCCGCCGAGGGCGACCGCTGTGTGGCCGTCTTCGTCTGGGCGCCTGGTGGCATGCCGGTGCCTGAGACGAAGTACGCCAGAGCCTATGGCCGCGCGGCCGCGCGGCTCCACGATGCAAGCGGGGCGTTCGGGGGCTCCCGAACCCGGGCACCTATCGACGTCGACGAGCTGATCAGCCGACCCCTCCAACACATCATGCCTCTCCTGGCGAATCGGCCAGATGACGCCAGCTATCTTCGCGAGTTGGCAACCTCGGTTGCCATCGGGATCCAAGAGCGCAACGCTGACCTTGAGTGGGGTTTCTGCCACGGTGACCTCCATGGTGGCAACGCGCATATCGCCGATGACGGGTCGGTCACCTTCTTCGATTTCGACTCCGCCGGGCCGGGCTGGCGGGCCTATGACATCGCGGCCTACCGCTGGGCGACCAACGCGATGCGCCTCGAGGGTGGGAGCGAAGCCTGCTGGCACGACTTCCTCACCGGTTATAGAGAAGTCCGTGATCTCGGTGCTGGAGATCTCGAGGCCGTGCCACTATTCGTCGCTGCTCGTCACATCTGGTTGATGGGACTTCACGCTCAGCTGGCGCCAGCGATCGGTCGGATGTACTTGAGCGACGAGGCTATGGATCGACATTTCCAGGTCCTGCGCCACTGGCAGTCCAGACTATGAAACCTTCACCCTCCAGAACCTCGACCGGTCCGCGCCAAGGGTCCGCACTTTTTGTGAGACGAAGCTCCGATCCAGTGAGCTATTGTCCGACTTCGGCGGCCTCCTCACGGGAACGACCGGCGCGTGTACCAACGACTTGACCGTGTGGCCGAACTCGATCGTAGCCTTAGGGCATAAGTGGGCCGGCCGGGCAGCTTGGTCGTGACAGAGGACAGGCCCATGGTTGTGGCGCGAACTGAGAACCGAGACCATGCTTGCGGCGAGCAGATCGCCCATTATGGTGTCGAAGTGAGCGCAGCGGCGACGAAAGTGGGGCAGCAGGTGTCGCGCGGTTGACGCGATCGAGTTGGTGAGGGGGACGTGCGCGAGAATTGTCCCATGTCGTCGGCCGACCGCGCTATGGGATATACCACTACCCTAGAATCGCTTTCCGGGAGCAAGGTCCGCGTTCCCGTCCCGTTCGATCCAGACGAAGTCTGGGGAACCAAGCGTGAGCATCATATTGGCGGGACCATCGCAGGCGTGCGAGTGCGAGCCAGACTACGCAAAGACGACTGCGGCTGGAGCTTCTCGGTGTCGCCGTGCGACCGTCCGATCGGCGCAGGCGACGTCGTCAACGTCGTCATCTCGCCGGAAGGTCCACAGCGGTGGGACTTGGAGCCGGATTTTCGGGCGGCACTCGAGGCCAGCCCCGATGCGGGAGAGTTCTTCGACTCGCTGGCTCAGTTCTACCGAAAGGGCTACCTGCGTTGGATCGATGCAACGAACCGGCGGCCCGACGTTCGAGCCGAACGTATCGCCGAAGTGGTTCGCCTTCTCAAGGCTGGGGTCAAGGAACGCCCCAGGGCATGACCGACCTGGTCTGAACCCGGGACCCGCCAACTACACAAAAAAACGCGGATCAATAACGCCCTCAACTGGGCGGCTGATCACGCCACCAAACAGTGGAGATCGCGAAAGTGCCAGTCCTGTTGGGGTTTCCGGCATCGCCGGATCGGTACTCATCAGGGACGGCAAGCGAAGCTCCCACTGCCGCACACGATGTCCAATTCTTTGCTGGGGCGACTTCACCGATACAGATAGGCACAGACGAAAGCATCAGTGGCCTTTCCGGCGGCGTCCGAGGAGACCAGAAGACGCAGCCTTGGGGCCAGGCTTTACGGTTCAAAATCACAAGGTGAACGGAGCGGTTGCGATGTTCGATTCAAGTGTCGTCGGGCAGCCTTGCCCGGAACAAAGCCATGTTGCTGGCCTGTTTCACCACCGTGGGTTCGTCCAGCCCCCCAGTCGACATCGCCGCCAGGTGCTCAGCGACGGTCATGTAGAGGCGTGCTGCGCCTACACCAAAGGAGAGCAGTTCTCCCCTCAGAAAGCACAGTGCCTGCCCGGTGTCGCCACGGTCGCATCTAGTCTTCCGGCATGTCCCAACGGGAGTACGACCTCTGCCTCTTCGGGTCGACCGGCTTCGTCGGCCGACTGACGGCCCATTACCTGGCCGCCTCCGCCCCGACCGGCACCCGGATCGCCCTGGGCGGCCGGTCTCGAACGAAACTGGAGTCGCTGCAGTCCGAACTGGGCGCGCCGGCGTGCTCGTGGGCCCTGGTGGTGGCCGACTCGTTCGACCAGGCCGCCCTGCAGGGACTGGCCCGCTCTGCCACCACCGTCGCCACCAGTGTCGGTCCCTACGCCCGTTACGGCCGCCATCTGGTGGCCGCGTGCGCTGAGGCCGGTACCCACTACGCCGACCTGACTGGCGAAGTGTTGTTCGTCCGAGAGACCGTGGAATCGCTGAACGATTTGGCTAGCAGAAGCGGCGCCCGCATCGTTCATTCCTGCGGCTACGACTCGGTGCCCTCGGATCTGGGCGTGCTCCTCCTGCACGAGAAGGCGGCGTCCGAGGGGGCCGGCGAGTTGACCGAAACTGTCCTCAAGGCCTCGATGAAAGGCGGCCTCAGCGGCGGGACGATCGACTCGGCACGCAACCAGATCGACACCATCCGCCACGACAGCCGGCTCCGGGCCGTGCTGGCCGACCCTTACGCCCTGAGCCCCCAACGCGACGCCGAGCCGAGCCTCGACGACGAGCCGGACGTCTTCTACCCCGAAGCGGGACCCGCTGCTGGGAGAGTGGGTAGCCCCGTTCCTCATGGCTTCGTACAACACCAGGATCGTGAGGCGGAGCAACGCCCTGAGCGGTTGGGCCTACGGGCGGTCCTTCCGCTACCGGGAGGTGATGGGCTTCGGGCCCAACCCGGTGGGGGCGGCCATGGCCGCCGGGGTCACCGGCGCTGTCGTCGCCATGGTGGCGGCTATGGCCTTCCAGCCGGCCCGCCTGGTGCTGGACCGGGTACTGCCGGGCCCCGGTGAGGGGCCTAGCCAGAGGACCATGGACCGTGGTCGGTTTCGCAGCGAAGTTCACACGATTACCTCAGGAGGTGGCCGGATGCGGGCCGTGATCGCCGCCGACGCCGACCCCGGCTACAAGGCCACGGCTGTGATGTTTGGCGAGAGCGCCCTGGCTTTGGCGCTCGATGGGGAGAGACTACCGGACCGGGCCGGTGTGCTGACCCCGGCCACGGGCATCGGCTCGGTGCTGCCCGGGCGCCTGCGAGCCGCCGGGTTCACCATCGAGACCGCCTGACCACTGCGGCCGCTGCGCCAAACGTCCTGAGCGACCACCTTCAGTTCGGCCTACTGCGGAGGTGGAACGTCGGGTCGGCGCAACAGAAGTTGCCGGCTCCGTACGCATCGGCGCGTTGGAATTGACACGAGGAGGCCACCTAGACCACTCGTTATGGGCGGACGAAAAACTCCCGAGCGTCAATGGAAATCGGTCCACAGGCAGCGCCTCTGGCTCGGGTAGCTCGGCCGATTTCATTTGGTCCCGGCTGCAGAATGTGTAACAGGTCGTAGATGAAGCTCAGGAGCGTTATGTAGATACGAGCCGGAAACTGGTTTGTTTAGGTTTCAGGAAGCGGTAATCGCCGAATACGCATTTCTCAAGTCCGATCATCTTTCGGTAGGTCCAGCGACCAGATCGGCCAGGTCAGTGCTCAAGTGGGGGCGTCAGCGACTGACCCGGATTGGCCGATTGCCCTAACTCCGATGCCGGTCTCGGTCGTCCTGTCGATGATCGCGGTGGCGATTCGGTACAGGCCTGATCCGCGCTCGCGTCGACCGAGGGGGAAGAAGTACCGGATGCCTGCGTCAGCAGTGGACAGATCCTCTTCGAGGGTAAAGCCCCGTGCGGCGAGGAAGTCGGGTAGCTTTTCGGGTGAAAGACCGAAAACCCACGGTTCACCGCGCTTGCTGACGCCTCGGAGCCACCTCGCTGCCTCCGGGAACCTGGTCGGCGAGCGGAGGGCCTCGCGGTCCACATAGGTGAAGACTAGGCGGCCGCCGGCATCAGCGATCTTGTGGATGGCAGCGAGGGTGTTGTCCACTGCGTCGGCAGACAAATACTGCGTGACCCCTTCCCAGACGAAGAGCGCGGGTTTATCGGCGAGGTAATTTGCATCAGCCAGAGCGACGGATAGGTCGTCGGTCTCGAAGTCGACCTCTACGAAGACGACACCCGAAGTGTTCGCGCCGGCGCGAGTGAGGGCGGCGCGTTTGGCCGCTTGTGTGTCGGGCTGGTCGACTTCGAAGACGGGGCAGCTGGCGAGCCAAGCGAGCCGGTACGGCCGCGTGTCGTAGCCGGCGCCGAGGAGGACGACCTGTTCGACGGTGGGGGCTATCTGCTCGACGCGATCGTCAATCAGCTTGGTACGGGCAATGGCCGAAGCCCGGGGCCGGTCCTCCGAAGTCGTATGCGGCTTCGATGGCACCCCGGACGGCACCGAGGCGTGACGCGACCAAGGCTGCCCGCCACGACAGTGGGAGGAACGAGCGAGCGAACGGGTCGGTGAAGAGCCGTGCTCGTGGTGACCTTGCCGATTCGAGCCCGCGCTGGACAGCCATCAGCGCGGCGGTGCGGCTCGCTCGGCCCCGGGTCGACTGGGTCCCACCAGGTAACAGGCCGGGTGGGCGGTGCTGGCGCCGTGAGGAGGGGCCGCCGTCCAGAATGTCCTGCCAGCCTTGCTCGCTGAGCGCGTAGTTGGCGAAGCTGCCGGCAGCGAACCAGGTCCAGCTAGTTGGTGCCATTAATGTGGAGGCGGCAGCCATCGCTACCGGGACGCCACTCCGCAGGTCATGTGCGAGGGGGGTCAGCTCCTCCGAGGAGCCGAGGTAGTCGCCGCTCTTCGACACCCCATGAGCGAGCTCGTCGATGACCCCCCAGCGGCCTGGCCCGTGGGCTGCACCAAGCACGGCCAGCAGCAGCTGGTGGGTCGCTATTCCGGTCGTGCCGTCGCCCTGGGTGGCGGGATGGTTGCCCGTGGCCAGCGCGATCATGGAGCCGACCAGATCGACTCCGCAGAGGTAGGCGTTCCGCGGTTCGACCAGGCGGGGGTTGACGTCGATGAAGGCTGGGCCGTCCTCGCTCAAGATCACATCAGCGGAGAGGGCGCCGTGCCAGTGGAGTTCTCGCCCGAGTACACCGAAGTATCGGCGCACTGCGGGCAGGGAAACGCTCCGCTTGTGGCTGGCGCCCCCACGCGCCCCCTCAGCAGTGCGCTCGCTCGCGTGGAAGGCGACGAGCGCTCCATGGTCGAAGACCGATTGGCACATGGCCAGTGGTCCCGTGACTGCGGCTTGGACGAGCACCTTCCTCCCGGCGGCCGCACGCCTTAGTTCGCCTTGGTTGGCCACCCTGCGCACGCCGCTTGAGGCGGTGCCAATTGGGTCCTTCACGAAGGCCGGGAACCAGTCCCACCCCTCGATGTCGGTAGCCGACTTCGGCTGAGGGATCCGGAGCCGGTCCAAGGTGGCCGAGGCTGAGATCTTGTCTTGCACCGCTGACAGCGCCGTGAACGTCGGGACGACGGTAGCGACACCGGCTGCGTCGAGCCGGTCCTTCGCCCGCGAGAGCACGGCCACCTGCTCTTGGGTGGGCAGCAGCACGTCGAACCGCCCCGTGCCGTAGACCTCCAAGGCGGCATCGAGCCACCCGAAAGGATCAGGTCGGTACGGGGGGACCCGGTGTAGGCGGGCGACGTGGCGGGTGAAGCGGCAAAGGCACAACCGGTCCGGTGCTAGTGCTTCCGCGACATGGCCGGCGCCCGCCAAGCGGGCGGCGCACTGGCGGGCCGTGAGCCCTGAACCATCGCTGAGGAGGATCTTCATAAGTATATATACTATACTAACGCCCGGTGGGAAGGCCAGCGCGCATCAACCGAGCACGGGTACTGGCCGAGGCCCTCGCCCTGGCTGACGAAGACGGGCTCGAGGCTCTCACCATGGCGGGTGTCGCCAAGCGCCTGGGGGTCACGCCCATGGCGCTCTACCGGCACGTCGCCAACAAGGCCGAGTTGCTCGACGGGGTGGTGGAGCTGATGCTCACCGAGTTCCCTCCTCCGCCCGCCGGGCTCTGGTGGTCTCAGCGCCTCAGTCTGCTCGCCGGGAACATGCGGGCCTCCGCCCGCCTCCACCCGAGCGTGTTCCCTCTGTTGCTCCAGCGCCCGGCGATGACCGCCGAAGCCCGCCAGACTCGAGAGGCCGTCTACAAGGCGCTTGGCGATGCCGGGGTCCCCGACGAGCGAGTGGCCCAGGTCGAACGTCTGGTCAGCACGGCCGTGCTCGGCTTCGCCGTGAGCGAGGCGGCCGGCCGTTTCCGCGACCATTCGCGCCGCCAGCTCGACGCCGACTTCGAGGCCTTGCAGGCGTTGCTCTCGAGATTTATTGAGGCAGAGTCGGCCAACGAAGCTCCGAGCTGAGAGGTCGTAGAGCCAGGCCCGGAGTTAGGCCCGCCCGGCGGACCACTCCGCCCCGGTACCGAACAACTCTTGTTGTGTGGGTGATGATGGCCGACTATCGATAGACGAACCACGTCGAACAACGGATATTGGCCATGCAAAACCAGCAAATGTACGCCTCCGCCCACATCAGGACCGGCGGACATATCATCGAACGCTGCATCCGACAAGCTCTATGCCAAAAAATGTTGCTTTAGGCCAGCTTTCCCTGCCGAGTCTGCCCCCCTGGTGACCACTGAGATGCTCGGAGCGGAGCCCGGTACGCCTGATACGACGCATCATGAGTAGCCTCGGCGAACGTGGACCAGAGGTCACCTTCGTTCGCCGAGCAGGGTAACGCCAGTGCTTCGAGGAGCCGCGCCCGCTACGACGGTCACGCGGACTGGTACGACGAGGCGTTCCCGACGATGCTCGACGACGAGCGCGAGTTCCTCTCGGAGTTCGTCCCTATTGGCAAGCAACGCCGATGCCTAGACCTCGCCTGCGGCACTGGTCGCTACACCGCGGTCCTTGAGGCAGCCGGCTACCGAGTCTTCGGGATCGACTACTCCTCGGATCAGCTCCGTGTGGCGTCGACCCGCTGTCCCGATCTTGTTCGTGGCGACGTCTGCCACCTGCCGGTCCTGACAGGGTCGGTCGCGCTGGTGTTCGGGGCGTACTTCCATACCGACGTGGAGGACTTCCCAGGTGTGGTCGCCGAGGTGGCAAGATGTCTCGAGCCCGGTGGGACGCTCATTTACATGGGCCTGCACCCTTGCTTTATCGGGCCGTTCGTGGTCCGCGTCGACGAGACCGAGGACACCGCGCTCACGTTCCTAGCCGGGTATGGGCGCGTGGGTTGGGCTAGCTCCGGGTCCGGCGGGGGGACGGGGCTGTGGGCGAGGGTAGGAGGGCACCACAAGGCGCTCGGTGCGTTTCTCGGCGCCTTCTGTCAGGCGGGCCTACATTTGACGAGTATCGTCGAGCTCTCCGGCGGAGGCATAGTGTTGCCGAGGAACATCGGCCTCGTCGCGACGAAGCACGTCAGCTAACCAGCTGCGGGGGTGCCAAAGATCCCTGCCTGTTCCGGCGGTGCAGTGCGGTCATATCACTCAAGCCAAGAACGGCGTTATGCTCTGAGCTAAACGCAAGTCGTATTTCCCCTTGTACTGTCGGAGATCGCCTAGTCCGGCGGCGGGGCTCCCAGCTGAGCTCGTCGGCGCTCCCCGCGAGATGAGACGCCATGTCCTCGAAATAGCATTAAGTTGTGGACGTGAAGATCTCGTTCCGGTGGCTACTCCCAGCGTGCTCGCTCTGAACCCCGGGAGCCGGACACCGGCATCCGACCCTTAAAGCCTATCCGTCAGATCGATCTCACGTCCCCGCGGCGAGCGTAACTATCCTCGTAAAGGTGGGCGCAGAGTCACA
The DNA here is from genome assembly GCA_963807395.1 of uncultured Acidimicrobiaceae bacterium. GTDB lineage: Bacteria > Actinomycetota > Acidimicrobiia > Acidimicrobiales > Palsa-688 > Fen-671. Next base: position 165,549 of record CAWEBW010000014.1, on the reverse strand, counting down.
AGCCGATATGCCACGTACAGGCTTTAGTGACGTCGACGCGACCGCATTTCCTCAGCACTTCATCGGTTATTTGGATGCCGCCCGAAGAGCTACCGCCATCATGGAGACCGAAGCCTGGATCCTCCAGCAACTTCAAGCTAGGCCCGGGCCAGGTCGCTCTTGATGTAGGGTGCGGCACCGGCGAGGATGTTGTCGCCATGGCCGAAAGCGTCGCCCCCAATGAGCACGCCGTCGGCATCGATGCTTCAATCGCCATGATCGCGGAGGCGACCTCGCGGCACGCGAGGCGTGCCCACGTATCTTTCGGAGCGCTTGACGCCCACGATCTCCCGTTCGAATCTGACTCCATCGATGCTTGTCGGGCCGAGCGCACCCTCCAACACGTCGTTGACTCCGGTCAGGTCGTGGCAGAAATGGCCCGCGTTCTCCGCCCCAGGGGAAGGATCGCGCGTACGGAGCCTGACTGGGAGACCCTAGTGGTCGAGGGATCGGATCCCGCTCTCTCGCCGGCCATCGTGGGTGCCCATTTCAAGCGACACCCCCACCCCACGATGGGAAGGCGCTTGGCCGGCCTCCTCCAGAACAATGGCATAGTCGACATCCAGCTCGGCGCGAAGGTCGTCATGTACCGAGATCCGGAAAGCGCCTAGCGAGCCTTCGGTATTGCCCGCGACCTCCCGGCCGTGGTCGCCGCAGGGGTGATCAACGAGGGCCAAGGCCGGCGCTGGCTCGGCGACCTGCAGGAGGCTGATGCCGACGGGACGTTCTTCTGCGCTGCGACCGGCTTTCGGGCCGCGGGAACGAAGTACTGATGCTGGCAACCACCAACCTCGCCGGCCGGCCGAGCTGTGGATCGTCCTTTGGTTAGGAACACGCGATTGCTTCGAAGCCGGTGCGTCCGCGTTGCGTCAACGACTAGTTAGCCGACCTGCCGGCCGAGGCGAGCGTCGTTAGGCAAGGCGCCGACGGTAGCGCAGCTCAGTAATGGGGAACCCTCGGCCGTCGTCCCGTTTGATTTCCCCGTCGAGGGCCCACCCAACGGCTTCGTAGAACTGCCGCGCCCGCTCGTTCGAGTCCATGACCCAAACCGTCGCTTCGGTGAAGCCGGCATCGTGAAGGTTCTCGCAGGCGGCTGCCATAAGAGATTTGCCGATTCCCTGGCCCCAGAAATCGGCGAGAAGGTAGATGGCCCATACCTCCCCCTGGCCGTTGTCATCCTCGTCACGCGACGGCCCGACGCTGGCGAAGCCGACCACATGGCCGTCCGCTTCGGCGACGAGCACCGCCTCGCCTACTTCGTGCTCTTCGCTCAGGTAGCGCTCCCAGACTTGGCCCCGTCGGACCGGGTCGAGCCGATCGAGGTAGTACTGAGGCACCAGGCCTTTGTACGCCACCTGCCACGTACGGACATGGACCAGGCCGATTCCCATCGAGTCGCCCGTGCGAGCCAGTCGAATGTGCACGGCTTCGATCGTGCCGCTTGGACAATCAAAGGACAACCTGATTGGCGAAACGACAGGTCAATCGAGTGCAAAACAACCTTGGACGGGCACTTTGAAGCGCCGATCGCGGCAGAACGACTGGAGATAAGGGCCACGGGCGCACCCTCGTTCATGCCGGAGCCGACCGCTCCGCACGATTTGCTAATCGGCAGGGCTCCCGTACGTGTCGGCGTTGTCGAAGAAATTGATGCCGAGGTCGAGCGCCGCGTTTGTTTAGGTCAGGAATCCGTAGAACTCCCCGCTCCGGCATGGCGTCGCGGCGACGCGATCTCTAGCACGAACGTGCCGAACGGCGCATCCGGCACCGGTCTAGGCAGGGTTGCGGGGCGATGTAGCGTGACCTTCGTGGCCGTGAACGCGGAGCAGGCCGAGGACTGGAATGGAGCCAGCGGGCGGCACTTCATCGAGCAGCGTGAGCGGCATGAGCGAATGAGGGGCCGGCTGACGACGCGGTTGCTTGCCGCCGCGCAGACCCAGGACGGGGAGAACGTTCTCGACATCGGGTGTGGCTGCGGTGATACGACCATCCTCGCAGCACGCGTCACCCCCAGCGGTCACGCTCTCGGCGCGGACCTGTCCCGGATCCAGGTAGCCGAAGCACGCCGGCTCGCTGGTGCTGCTGGCGTCGCTAACGCCAGGTTCGAGGTCGTCGACGCCCAGGTGCACCGGTTCCAGGCTGGGATCTTCGACCTGGTGCTGAGCAACTTCGGTGTTATGTTCTTCGATGACCCGGCGGCGGCGTTCGCCAACCTGAGAAAGGTACTGCGGCGCGGCGGCAGGCTGGCGTTCCTTTGCTGGCGCACCCGCGATGAGAACCCCTTCTTTACCATCGGGTTCGCCGAGGCCGCGGCCGTAATCGGCCTCCGCAAGATGTCTGGGCCGAATGCTGCTTTCTCCCTCGCCGACACCGGCCGGGTGGGCGCGTTGCTGAGCGGCGCGGGGTTCGGCGGCATCGAGTTCGCGAGGGCCGACGAGCCGATGCTCATCGGCCGCGATGAAGACGACGTACTCGAGTACGAGCGCACCTCCCCTAGCGCCAGCGAGGTCTTGGCCGAGCTCAGCCCAGCACAAGCCGCCGGGCTGGCCAGACAGGTCCGGGACGGCCTGGCGGCCTACGTATCACCAGGTGGCGTGGTCATGCCCGGCGCGGCCTGGCTAGTCACGGCGCGAGCTGTCTGAACCTGCCCTTTGGCTGAACCGCATCTATCGCTTCGTTCACGCCAGCGGTGCTACACGGATTCAACTGACCTGCGCGCCTGTAACTGAACGAATCGAACGAATTCCAGAACAGATTAGACGGCTACGGGCGCCGTGATTTGGGCCGACTTCGCTTGATCTACAACGCAAATCCAGCGCGCATATTGTCCGAGAGCGCGTGGCGTTCCCGCGTTAAGCGACAGTGGGTATTGCGGTCTTGATTTCCTGCCGAGTCTGTATTCGCGGTCATGTGGCCCAGATCGGTGCCGGAGAGCGCGGGATGGAACCTTATGAGTCGGCCGGATGGTCACTCCGGCCCCAGAGCGGTTGATACGGTCTGTGAATGACTGGCGAGGACCTCGGTCCGACAGGTGGTGTGGTCTGGTCCGATCCGGCGGAGTGGGAGCGCCGTCGAATGCCCAACGGATGCGTCATCTGCCGGTCTGAGCGACCGCTCGATGTAATTGCTGAGACCGCCACGTGCTGGATCACCGCTGGGCCGGACGCCCCGCTTCTCCCCGGATACGTCTGCGTAATATCTAAACAACACGTAAACGAGCCATTCGAGCTGGTACCTGAAACCCAATCACAGTTCTGGATCGGAGCCATGACAGTGGCTTATGCAGTCGCAACCGAGGTGCGACCGATCAAGATGAACTACGAGATCCACAGGAACACGCTGCCCCACCCACATCTTCACCTCTTCCCCAGACAGGCCGACGATCCGTACGTGGGTGGTCCTATTGATCCTCGGCGGGTTTCGTTTCACCGGAGTGCCGAAGACATCCACCGACTTCAAGTAGCCGTGTCGGCTCACATTGGAGCTGGGTAGACCGCGCGCACCGCCCTCCTGGCTGATGACAGCGGCGACGCACAGCGGACACCATTGGCGCTCAGAACGAGGCCAGCAGCCTGCCCCAGGCCCTGCCGAGCTATTGGACAGCAGGCAATTTCTAATTGAAAGGACAGGCGAATCAAGACCCGCAGACCTCGCTGACGGGGCAGTACTGTCGATCGACTCGGAGGTAACCGCCCGGACGCCGGGGATGGTGTTCGTGCAAAGGGCCCCGCCCAGCCCCCGGGCCCCAGCGGACCCAGTCGAAGGTCGGTTCGCACGTAACGTCCACTTTTGTCTGGCTCAAAAAGGTCGGTCCTACAAGCACAATCCATACCGACGGGTAATCCTGAAGATGTCGTCGTCCCCCACCTGCACGTTTATCACGGGGCATCACCTAAAGTGAGTGCCGTCCCACATCAGATGCTCGTTTGTGGCCCTGGACAGCGATCCCGAGGTGGTGCGCTACCTGACCGGAGGGAAACCGAGCGCTAAGTCGGAAGTCGAGGCGCATCCACCCCGGAGATAGGGCGTTCTGTCTCGCCGTCACGCGAAAGTGGCAATCTCACTGGGGTTTCCGCTATCTCCGGTTACGCGCCCACGGCCCGTAGCGGCCCCATTGACTTGGCTGAGCGCAGATCATTATTTCGGGGGGGCGAACGGCTAGCGACAAGCCGCGCCATGAGTTGTCCCATGTGCTGGAGGCTCCACTCCGGTTATGGGGCTTGGAGCCAGCAGGGCGGGCACAACGGGTCCTTTCCAGTTTGCAGGCCTCAACGTGAAGTCGTCGCTGCGATGTCTACTTTCGACCCGCGCTCACGGCGGCCGAAACGAACTGAGGGAAATTTACCGACCCCCAGCCGGCGGCGTCGTTATAACCGGGCTTAGCGGTACAGCACCCGAGGCCGTAGATATCGTTGTTGCCCGTGGTGATGTTGACGAGTGCCTTAGAATGAGCCTCCCCCAGCTGGTAGAGGAGCGGGTTGACCAAGCCGAGCGACCCTTCTCCGTAGCTGGCGGCTTGTTCGTCGGCCAGGGCGATCCCACCCGCCATCAGAGGCGTGGCCGCGCTCGTCCCGCCGCCACCCGCCCAGCCATAACCATTGCAGCCGGTCGTGCAGTAGTCGGCGATGCGGTACTCGGTGTCGGCTTCAAGAGCCACGTCGGGCACGAGCCGGCCGTGCCCGGCCGTCGTCAGGGGTTGTTGGTACCAGGGGCGGCCGAACACCGCGCTCTGGCCCCCGCCCCCGGCCAGGCCGGAGCCGAGCGGGAGGTCGTCCCAGACCCGTTGGCCCTGGATCTCGTCGGCCGTATTGAGGCCTATTAGTTCCCCACCGGCGCTGATGGCATAGGGCGACGATGCCGGGAACGAGACCGACAAGCGCGCCCCGGCAATGGCTGCGTTGGCCTGGTTGCAAGACGACCCCGTGTCCCCCGCGGCGACGACGAAGCTGATCCCGTTGGCCGCCATGTCCATCAGGATGTGCTCAGTCAAGACATACTCCAGAGCTACCTTCGAATAGGCGCTCGTGCCGAGCGGCTCGCAGCCACCGCCACTGTAGGAAACGACCTTTGGCATCGGCCCCTGGATGAGCGAGCGGTTGAGGGTGGCATCGAGCCTGTCCACCAAGGAACCGTAAGGGTCGTAGATGACATCTACGTCGCTCAGCCGCGGCGCCATGGCCGTCACCATCTCCGTGTCAAGGGCAGTCTCCCAATGAGCGTCTGGGTCATCGAGGGCAGTGGTGGTCCCGGTCCCCACCCGTATGTCCCTGATGGGCGGAGTGGCAAGGCCGAAGCACCGGGTGAAGGAGGCCAAGTTGCCCTCCGTTGCGGGCACTTCGCTGATGATGGCTACCGCCTGGCCCTGGCCGAGTAACGCTTGGCCGTGCAAAGCCTCTACCCCATAGGCCGTGAGGTACTGCTTGGGCGTGAACGTCGGAAGGTGGTCGACTACGCGGGCAGCTGAGCAGCCACCAGCGGTGCCAAGGCCCCCGAAGCTCCCCCCGAGGAGCGAAGAGCGGGTCGGGGTCTCCTGGAGGACGGAGTTCGGGTAGACGGTAACGGTCGGCGAAGCCTGAAGGCCATAAACGAGCGTCACTCGTCCTGTCAGGGCCGACGGCAGTTGGGGAGCAGAGCGCGGGGCCACCACCACACCGGACAGGTCTGTGTCCCACCCGTAAGCGCCGTTGAAGTAGTACCGCCCGAAGCTGGTCCCGAACAGCTTGGCCGCCTGGGCCACGCTGACGGCCGCCTCCACGTACGAAGCGGTGGGGTCGAGATGGCCGTCGACCCCCTGAGAACGTAAGTAGCCGAGCACAGCTGTGCTAGTGGCCTCCGTGGCACCCGTATGACGAGCGAGCCAGGCGACGCTCTGGTAGTGGCGGTACGAGCTGGTGCCAGGAGTGCTGAGCGACTGCACGAGCTCGGCCAGGTCGGACCGTTGGAGGGCGAGCCCGAACGTCACGTCCAGCTCGGTGGCGGGGTTGGCGTCCCCCAGGAGGGTGGCGTTCCCCGAGGCGGAGGAAGCGGGCGGGGCTTGCCAGCTCTCGAACACGCTGGTGACAGGCCCAGGGGGCGAAATCGCTGCCGAAGCCTGGGCGGTATATGACGATTGCGCCGCAGAAGCGCTCCAGACGGCCAACCCGGCGACGGCGGCCGGCCATGATTTAGTGAACTTGCGGCGCTTGCGAGCCGCATTGAAGGGCGACAAGTTTGCCGGCCCGTAGGAAGCGCCCGGCACCCGAGTCATCCATCAGTTCCTACCACCGAGAGAGCTGAAGTGGTCGGCACCAGGAGCAGAGCAATTGTCATGGCTCAGCCGCGGCCTTGCCGGCAACTCGGCCAAGCCCGAGCCGAAGGACGGTGCTGTTTCTGCCCCTCCCTGAGTGGAAGCCACGACAGAACGCCTCGTGAGACGTAGCTTCTTTAGCTCAGGCGAGGCGGTCTTCCGGAACGTCGCTGGGCACATCGCACCGATTCGGTACAACGGCACCACGCCGTGGCAGTAGCACACCAAAGGGCTGGGTAAAACACTCCACAGTGCGGGCATTCCTGGTGACGGGCAACCCGGGGTCGGGGAAATCGACGGTCGCCGCAGAGCTGGCTCGACGTGGCTTCGTCGCGCTTGACCCCGACTACGACCCCGAACTGAGCCACTGGCGGGACGCGGATGGACTTCGAACCGATCTCAAGGACGGTCCCGTCGCACCGACCGAAGGCTGGCTTCGCTCACATCGGTGGGTCTGGAGCAGGCCACGTCTTGAGGAGCTCCTTGCGGCCAGCGATGCTCCCGTGTTCGTCTGCGGCATCGCCCTCAATCAACACGAGCTACTTGACCTGTTCACTAAGGTCTTCCTACTCAGGATCGACGACCGGACCCAAGAAGATCGGCTCGTCGCCCATGACCGTGCCCACCCGCCGGGCCGGAACGAAGCGGGTCGGCAGCAAATCCGGGAGGGACGTCCGGCATTCGAGTCCGAGATGCTTCACCTCGGCGCAACCCCGCTGGACGGCACGCTTCCGACCCGGACCGTCGTGGACCAGATCCTCGCACAGCTCCCCCGTCTAGTCAGCCGTCCCTAGCCAAAAACGGCTGGACCTACACGCAAAGTGGGATTGGCTCAGAGATCACGAGTGCTACATGCTCATCGTCCCTGGTCCAACGAAATCTCATCTTCGAAGACCAACCACCCGCGCCCTTGGCTGGTTGGCATCCCAATTTTCCTCATGAAACGGCGACTAACCGTAGACAGGGACCGAGATCGTATTTGACGCGGCCACCGGAGTAAAGGTGCCCCCGGCCCGCCCCGACGAAAGACGACATGCAGTTCACCCCCTTTTGGCCCTGGACGTTCCTTCATGATCCGGGACCGGCCTGAACCAGGTTGCGCTGCCGCCGGCGACCGGTTAACTCAGAGTGAATTTCGGCCCAACAATCGTGGTTCTCCTTGATACCGCACGATACTGCACGGTAGCGTCGTCAGCGCGCCCTCCTAGTATCCACCGGAGACCGCCAGGGTTGCGTTTTCGAGGCAGGCAGTCAGACGGCGCTGACCTGCGACCACGTTTCATTGTCCGTCTGGCGAAATCAAAAGGAGGCTGGGAATGAAACGGAGGCGCTCAGGGTCGGCGGTGCCCGCGCTCTCCAGGATCTTCACGCGGCCGTAGTTGAAGCAATGCTCCAGCCAGGACGATGGCCTAACAATCGATCCAGCCGGCCGGACCTTGCGACCCGAGGTTGCCCGCGCCGGACCTAATAGGGCTCACATTGCAGAAGGAGACATCATGAAGCTTCGCTCGGCTGCGCTCGTTGCCGCCACCGCAGCTCTAGTTGCGGCCGGCTCGCTTCCTGCTGCAGAAGAATCGCCGGTAGCCGCCGCCACCGGCGCTCCGACTATCCCGCTATTGACAGTCGGTGACACTTTGGCCCTGACCACTCTCGACATTTCAAAACTGACCCCGGTATGCGACGCCTACGGTGCGCTGGAAGGCCTGCTCACTGTCGGTACCGAAGGACAACCGGTGCCCCTCTTGGCCCAGTCCTGGTCGACGCCCAACCCAACCACCTACGTCTTCCACTTACGCCACAACGTCGACTTTTGGGATGGCGACCCGATGACGTCGACTGACGTGGTCAACGCCCTGAACTATTACCGCCGCCCCACGTCGCTGGTGGCTTCCGGCTACCGGAGCGTCACGAGCGTCAAGGCGGCGGCCCGTACACCGTCATTGTCACTCTGGCCCGGCCCGATGCATCCTTCCTGCCCGCGCTCTCATGGGAGTCCAACATATTTGAGAAGAAGTTCCAGCAAGTACATGGCGCCACGATGGGGAACCCGGGCGTTTTGATCATGGGCACCGGGCCGTTCGAGGTAGACAGCCTGGACCCAACCACGGGAATGGAGTTGTCGGCCAACCCGCACTGGTGGGGCGGGACGGTGCCGATCGACCACGTTTCGCTCAAGTTCTTCTTCACCGAGACGAGTGAGGCACTGGCCTTCCGGGCCGGCGAGATAGACGTGGCCTTCCCTTCTCCGTCGGTCCCGTTCGCATCAGCGTCTGGGGCCAAGTTGGTCAGCTCACCGGCCAATGTCGAGGGCTATTTCGCCATGAACGTCCACCAAGCGCCGTGGGACAACATTCACGTGCGGCGTGCTGTCGCGTATGCGCTGAACCGGTCGGACATAATAGCGGCGCTCGGCAATACGGCCGTCCCGGTCACCACGTTCATTCCTCCATTCGAATTGAGGACCATCGGCTCTCAGGCCGCAGTCAGTGCCCTCGTCAACTCGGTACCCAGCTACCCCTATAGCGTGGCCAGGGCCAAGGCTGAGCTGGCCCAGTCCCCTTACCCAAAGGGGTTCAGCGCCACGATCGAGACCCCTACCTTCGGCGCTTATGTGCCGGTAACGGAGGTCATGGCAGCCGAGCTGGCCCGGATCGGGATCAAGCTCACCATGAAGACCATGACCTTCAATCAGTTCCTGGCTTTCGGGACCGGGCCGAAGACGTTCGGGGACCTCTACGTGGATTTCAATTTGGTGAATTCCGACCCCAGCAGCTTCCCGGCATACCTACTCGGTAGTTGGAACATCAAGTCCGGCGAGTGGAACTTGGCCAATTACGGCGCACCCGCGGTTGATACCCTCATCGACGAGGGCCTTTCCGCCCAAAACCCCGCTCAGCGGCTGGCTATCTATGGAAAAATGCTCAAGATCCTGGCCACCGACGAGCCCTATGTACCACTTTACGTACAGGACTACAACCTGGCTCTGTCCAGAAAATATAAGACCACAGCCGGGTTTAGCATCGCTTACAGCCGCCTATTTGCGTGGGAACTGGATGTCGCGCCGCGGTCATAAGCAAACACCCCGTTTGGGAGAGCAAAAGTGGTCAAATGACGCTGGCTCTCTCGAACCTCAACAGGAGACCCGAATGAAACTTCGAAATGTCGCCCTCGTCCTGTCCGCGGCCCTTTGCGCCATTGTTGGTCTGGCCCCGCCGTCAGGGGCCGAGCCTGCACCGGGCCTCCGCCCCAGCGTCACCATCCCACTGCTGCGGGTCGGTGATTCGTTTGCTTACTCGACCCTGAACCCGAACCAGACCCAGGGGTGCGCGACCGACGTCTGCGCTCTGTCGATGGAACGCCTTATGGCATTCAACCCGAGTGGGACAGCAGTGCACCCGGAGCTCGCCGCCTCCGTAGAGGAGCCCAACACAGTCACCTATATTTACCACTTGCGGCAGGGCGTCAGGTTCTGGGACGGCGACGAAATGACATCTGCGGACGTTGTTGCATCGCTTGACTACCAGCGGGCCCCTCGTCAGAGACCGCCGTTTACTATACGAACGTCAAGAGCATCAAGGCTACTAACCCATACACCGTCGTGATCGCTCTGAAACATCCCAACGCGGCCTGGAAATACGTGCTCGCCTTCGAAGGCGTGATCTTCGAAAAGAAGTTCTTGGACGAGCACCCGACCACGCTTGGCAACCCGGGCGTGGGGCTCATGGGCACTGGGCCGTGGGAAATCGACAGCTATGACCCGACGCGCGGCGCCGAGTTGTCCCCAAACCCCTTCTGGTGGGGCGGCAAAGTGCCGATACAGCGGATTCTCGTTCTCCTTCTTCTCCAGCGAGACGAGCGAGGCGCTGGCCATGAGGGCCGGTGAAATCGACATTGCCTGGCCCGCTGACGGACGGGCATTCGCGTCCACCTCGGGTGCGAAGGTCATCAGCGTCCCGAGCCTGGCCCAAGACCTGTTCGCGATGAACGTGAAGCTGAAGCCATGGAGCGACATCCACGTACGTCGCGCTGTGGCCTAAGCCATCGACCGTACACCTCTAATCACCGCCTCCGGCGGCCCGGGCTCCGGCGAGCCGCTGTACACGATAATCCCGCCACCCGAATTGAGAACGCTCGCCTCTCCAGCTCGAGTCAATGCTCTACTCAGCTCGCTTCCCCAGTACCCGTACGACCTCGTCAAAGCCAAACAGGAAATGAGCGAATCGGCGTACCCGAGCGGGTTCAGGGCAAGTATCGAGACCAGTCAATGCTGCGGCTTTCCCGACGTTCTCCAGGTTCTCGCCGCCCAGCTGCAGAAGATCGAGATCAAGCTCAACGTAAATGTGGTGAGTTCCGGGAAATTCGTTACTGCCCTCTACGGGCCAAAAATCTCCGGCCCTACGTTCAGTAACCTCTATGCCGCCTTCCCCGACCCGAGCGAGCAGCCGGGCTACTTGCTCGGCAGTGCGAACGCAAAGGCGGGCGGGATCAACTGGGCCGACTACACCCCACCCTCGGTCGACGAGCTACTCGCACGAGGCCTGACCACAACCAACTCCCCAGCACGCTTTGGGATCTACGGCGACCTGTTGCGAAGGGTGGCTACAGACCTCCCATACGTGCCCCTCTTCAACTTCGACTCCTACATCGCAATCTCGCGCAAGTTCAATATCCAGCCCTTCTCTACCTTGAACTACCAGATCCCATGGGCATTGCTCGTCAGCCCGAAGACCTGACAGCCAGTGCTCAGTCGACGCAAAACTCGTTGCCTTCGACGTCGGCCATGGTCCAGCATTTAGCTCCTCTGTCGTCGCTGTACCAAAGTCGTCGTGCACCAAGTTGCTCCAGCCGGTCGGCCTCAGTCTCATACCGATCGGGGCCAACGTGGAGGTCGAGGTGGACCCGGTTCTTGGACATCTTCGGCTCCGGGACCCGCTGGAAAAAGATCCGGGGCCCTTTCCTTCAGGATCTCTGCAGGCCGAAACGTCGGCGAACTGACGGCCGCCGTCGCATATCACCGTGCTCTCGGGCTGTATGGCACCGGAGGCCAGAAGGTTCTCGACGAACGAGCTGTGGTCCTCCTTGTCATAGTCGAGCGCTGTGGCCCAAAAGCGGGCCATGGCGTGAGGGTCGCCGCAATCGAAGGTCACCTGGACAGTTGTCGCCACAGCCAGCATTATCCCATCGGCCAGCAACCCGTCGTGGTACCGCCACCGGCCCCGGGCGTTCAACCTGGATCGCCATCATAACACTAAGGCACCAAGTCACGATCAGAAAGAGTTCATCAAAGGACCGTGATCCGTTCAGTTCGTCGCAATCTGTCGTTCGGGTTGTCCGCCTACAGTGTCACGGTCCGCCAGGACTGCAGAGAAGTCGAGGGGTAACAGCCGAGAGGTAAGAGTCGAGGGGTAACAGGAGCAAAGGGGAGAGAACGTGAACTTCGGCCCAGCCAGCGTCATTTTTGCGATGGCCGCTTTGCTTGGTGCTGGGGCAGCCCCCGCATCAGCGGTGGCGGCGTCAGCCAGTGCCGCCGGCGCAACCATCCCGCTACTCCGAATAGCGACCGATTATCAGCTGCCCACACTCGACCCAACCAAATACAGCTCGGCCACCATCGTTACGTCTCTGAGCCTCGAGACGCTATTGACTTTGGGCCCACAGGGGCAACTACTCCCAAACCTGGCCACGTCCTGGTCGGCCACTAACCCGGTCACCTACGTGTACCACCTTCGCCAAGGGGTCAAGTTCTGGGACGGCGATGAGTTGACGGCGGCCGATGTGGCCTTCTCATGGAACTACGAGCGCGAGGCGGGCTCCCAGTACAACACGGGTTTTGGGAGCGTGAAGAGCGTGACGGCCAGCGGTCCTTCTACCGTCGTCGTCAGGCTTGTACACCCGGACGCCAGCTGGCAGGACACTCCGGCCTTCACTGGGGAGGTCTTCGAGAAGAAGTTCTTCGAGGCCCACCCACGCACCTTTGGGCAACCGGGGACCCTGATCATGGGGACGGGGCCATGGGAAGTCGACAGCCTGGACCCAACCACGGGCGCCCAGCTGTCAGGCAACCCGGACTGGTGGGATGGGACTGTGCCGATCGACCACATTTCGGTCCAGATCTTCGCTAATTCCACGTCCGAGGCGCTGGCCTTCCGCGCTGGCGACGAGGACCTCGATCCTCTCGTGGTGGGCCGAAGAGCTTCGCGGCGTCGTCCGGCGCAACCATCGTGGCCACCCCCAGCTGCCTCAACGGCATGCTCGATATGAACGTCAATGACCCGGGGTGGGACGACGTGCATGTCCGGCGGGCCGCCGCTTACGCCCTGGACCGTACGGACATCATTGACGCGTTCGGCGGATATGCGATGCCGGACTACACCCTTATCCCGGCCGCGGCCCTGCGGACGATCGCTTCCCAGGCTCAGGTTGACTCGCTGTTCAAGTCGCTGCCCCTGTACCAGCACAACCTGGCCAAGGCCAAGGCCGAGATGGCCCAGTCCGCCTATCCGCACGGGTTCAGTACGCCGCTGCTGGAGTACAGCTACGGCAACACCGTCGACGTCAGCGAGGTGATCGCCGCTGAGTTGGCCAACATCGGGATTCACGCACAGATCAAGGTGGAACCGATCAACGCTTATGAAGCGGCCGAGAGCGGCCCGGCCAGCAAACGGCTGCCTACGTTCCAAACGGGGGGCTGCATTGGGCCTGACGTCAGCGGCTACGACTTTTTCCTGGGCAGCGCCAACCTGGCGCCCGGCGAGTTCAACACGGCCGATTACGCCCCGCCAGAGGTTGACAAATTGCTCGCCGCTGGAATCGCCACTTCCAATCCAGCGGCTCGTTTTGGCGTCTATTCGAAGCTCGTGGCACAGCTTCAGAAGGATTTACCGTACATCGCGCTGTACCAGCAGGATTACTGCATCGCACTGTCGAAGGGCTTCGCGGTACCCCACTTCAACGAGCTCGGCTTCATGTTCGACGACTACGCCCTCCAGATAAAGCGGGCGCGATAGGGCACCGGACACAACGGGCGGTGCGCCGGTGCCGCCGTCGACGGCAAGCGGAGGTCTGGGCTAAGGGGTGCGGCCGATGAACGCCAGCAGCTTGGTCTGGACGTCCGCGTCGTCGGGGACGTGGACGCGTGGCCCGTACTGGCCGCTCTGGCGGAGAACCTCGTCCATCGGCAACATGCCTTCGAGCATGGCGGCGCCCTCGACTGTCACCGTGAACTCGCCCGCGACCCGCCGGTGCTCGTCGGCCGGGCGGCTCATCGGAGCGCGGCGAGGAGGGCGTCGAGCTTGGCGTAGCCCTCGCCGACGCCGGTCTCCATGCCGCTCGCCAGCCATTGGTCTCGGCCCTCGAAGCTGTCCACCAGCGATTGCGCGTGCAGCCGCGTGCGGCCGTCGCCGACGTCCTCGAACCACAGCGTCTCGAGGGCGACGCCATCAGGCTGACCATCGAAGGTGAAGGTCTGCACGATGCGATCCTGGCTGACCTCGTGGAAGCAACCATGGAAGCCGTACTCCTCGCCGTCGCGCCTGGCGACGTAGCGCCACCGGCCGCCGGTGGTGGCGTCCCAGTCGAGGATCTTGGTCTCCATCTCATTGGCCCGACCCAGCGGGCAAACAGCGCGGGGTCGGTGTGGGCCCGCACCAACTGCGCCGGCGTGGCGTTGAAGTCCCGGGTGATGCGGATTATCGGCAGAGCGGGGTCGGCCTCGATCAAGACCTGGTAGCGGTTGCTGGTGGCGTTCATGACGGTGCTCCTTGGTGCCGGTACCGGCGTTGGGTGGGTTGTTCGTCGCCGCCCATGTCGGCCAGGACGGCGTCGAGCCGGTCGTAGCGCTCCTGGGCCCGCTGGCGGTACCGGTCGATCCACGTCGTCATCAGGTCGAAGACCTCCGCTTCGAGGTGGCACGGCCGCCGCTGAGCGTCTTTGCTCTGGCTCACCAGGCCCGCGTCGGTCAGCACCCTGATGTGTTTAGACACGGCCTGGACGGAGACGTCGTAGGGATCGGCCAGCTCCCCCACGGTGGCGTCGCCCACGGCGAGGCGGGCCACCATGTCCCGCCTCGTCGGATCGGCGAGAGCGGCGAAGACTCGGGACAGCTGGTCGGCGGTCACGCACACTTCCTCTTGTTCAACTGAATGGTTGAATACAGGCTACACCGAGGGTCACGCGTTGTCGACCATTTGGTTGATGAGCGAAGACTGGGCTCCCCGGCTGTCGACAGCGCGGCACTTGTCGGACGCGGAACCACCGATCACTCCCGCACGCCACGAGTGCCGATCGGAAGTACGCAGAATTAGACGCCCGGCCGCCTGCATCTCAGAGCCGGAAGCTTGTGGAGGCCCGGGACGGTGAGTAAGTCCGTGGTCCGGTTCCATTCAGAAAGTGAATTGGGCCGTTCGGATTTCAGCGCTCGCTTTTGAGGCCCAGCTGTCCGATGTAGAACCCGAGTCGATTTTCTACGTCTCCAGGCTTCTGGAGCCCTTGCTCCAGGAGGGCGTGGATATTTTCCTGGGCCGCTGGTCGCTTCACAGAGGACATGCAGGCGTCCCAGCCCGCTCTGATTTCGACGTCGGGCGGCAGGCTGGCTTCGTTTACGAGGCGCTTGGTGTTGGCGATCGCCCACTTGTCGAACGAGGCGATCCGGGTTGCCAGTGCGCCGACGAAATTGTCGAGCTCGCCGTCCGGTAGCGCACGGTTCACGTAGCCGAGGAACTCGGCATCGGCGCCCCCGATGTCGTCTGCGCTCAGGAGCACTTCGAGAGCGCGTCCCCGTCCGATGAGCCGCGGCAATCGCGCCATCGGCCCTCTACCAGCGACGAGGCCCACGCCCACTTCCCACTGCGACAAGACCGTTTTTTCTCGGCTCGCGAAGGTCATGTCGCAGGCGAGGGCGAGCTCACTGCCGTTTCCCGTCGCCCGCCCCCGCATAAGCGCGATCGAGACGAACGGCGCTCGCGTCAGGCGCACCAGGACGTCTGGCCACGCCTCGAGCCCAGTTGGACCTTGCGGGATGCTGGTCAGATCCTCGAACTTGGCAAGGAAGTCGGAGTGGTTGAGAAAGAAGCCGTCGACGGCCCTTTCGAAGACCACCACCTTCACCCGGTCGTCGTTCTCGAGCGCCGTTACAATCTCTCGGATCTGCAGGACGAAATCCGGGCCCATGAGGTTTACCGGCGGGTTGTCGAGTATGACCCGGCAGTGTGAAGGTGTCACTCGATCGAGCCTGACTTGCTCGGCCTTCGCCGCCGAGGGCACGTCCGTGGTGCTCATGATGTCCTCCAGGAGTTGATGTGACCTGATTGGAACACCGTAAGGGCGGCAGGGACGGCAACCAATCGAGCTCGGTTCAAATTCTTCGGCCCAGCTCGCCCTGGCGCCTCAGTCCGGTTGGCTCGCAGAGGCTGCGCGGTTATCCCACGTCGAGGGTTGAAGCCTCACCAATTGGCAGTGGAGTGCAGCTGCCATATCCGATAAAGGGCCCGCAATCCTCCTGGGAAGCACCGCGTCCCTGAGGCGTCCTTTTCTTGGGCCGACGGGCATGGGCGATAAAGGTTCGGCGGCTGCCGGTCGACGCTACCCGTAGCCATCGGCTGTCGGATCATGCTCAGCGGAGCGTGTAGCCAACGAGCTGCGGGTTGTGGCCGCTAACGGCACTCGACGTCACAGGGCCGCCGGCGGGGACAAGTACCGTGTTGCCGAACACGGCCAACGGCGCGTTGGCAGATGTGGGCAGCTGATGGCGGTAGACGATCGCCCCGGTGGCGCGGTTGAGAGCGATCAGCCCGCCGTTGTAAAGGTCAGTGAAGCGGACAGGCGGCCGTCAGCGCTCTCGACGGGGTCAACGTCACGTTCGAGCGGGGCTGGTTCACCGCTGTGATGGGCCCGTCGGGCTCGGGCAAGTCCACGCTCATGCACTGCATGGCCGGGCTCGACCGGCCGACGTCGGGCCGGTCGTTCATAGGGGAGCTGGACATCGGCACCCTGGACGACACCAAGCTGACCCAGCTGCGCCGGGACCGGATGGGGTTCGTGTTCCAGTCTTTCAACCTTGTCCCCACCCTGACGGCGGCGGAGAACATCACCCTGCCCGCCGACCTCGCCGGGGCCAAGGTCGACAGGGACTGGTTCGATTACCTGGTCAGCAAGTTCGGCCTAATGGCCCGGCTCTCGCACCGGCCGGGCGAACTGTCGGGCGGGCAGCAACAGCGTGTCGTCTGCGCAAGGGCCTTGATCAACAAACCGGACCTCGTCTTCGCCGACGAGCCGACGGGCAACCTCGACTCGAATGCCTCAGCCGAAGTGCTGGCCTTTTTCTGTTGGTCGGTGACCGAGCTGGCCCAGTCAATCGTCATGGTCACCCATGACCCGCACGGCGCGGCCTATGCCGACCGGCTCGTTTTCCTGGCCGACGGCAAAGTGGTGGACCAGCTCGATGCGCCGACGGCCTCCTCGGTCCTTCAACGCATGCAGGCTCTGGGGCGAAAGGGAGATTGACGTGAAGAACGTGACCATTAAGGGCCTCCTTGCCCACAAGCTCCGCCTGGCGCTGACATCGCTGGCGATTGTGCTGGGCGTGACCTTTGTCGCCGGGACGTTTGTCCTCACCGACACGCTCAACAACACGTTCTCCAGCCTGTTCGGCAACATATACCAGAAGGTCGACTTCCAGGTGCGAGGCGTGTCTCAGTTCCCTGGCAAGAGTGCCAACGCCGTGCGCAACCCGATGCCGGAATCCGTCCTCAGTACGGTCCGGCACGTTCCCGGGGTGGCTGCGGCGTTCGGACAGGTCCAAGGTTATGCCCAGTTTGTCAGCCCGGACGGTGTCGCCATCCCGAACAACTCGGCCCCTACTTATGGCGTTGCCTTCGACCCTGACCGTCAGGTCTCCGAGTTGCGCCTGATTGAAGGAAAACCGCCGACATCCTCGCACGACGTCGTGATGGACGCCGGCACGGCAAAGAAGTACCACTTCACGGTGGGCCAATCGGTCCGCATACTGTCGGCTGGACCGCCGAAGAAATACACGATCACAGGCATCGCCCAGTTCGGCAACGCCCCCAACTTGGCCGGAGCCACCCTGGCTGCGTTCACTCTGCCGACAGCTCAGGCCGTCGTCGGAGAAGTGGGTGAGCTCGACTACATAAACGTCGTGGCCAGGCCGGGCGCAGACAAGGTGGTCGTCCAGCGTGACATCGCCCGAGCCCTGCCCCCGGGCGCCGAGGTCGTGACCGGCCAGACGGTGGTACAGGAGGACACGAGCACGGTCGACCAAGCGCTCTCGTTTTTCTCGACGGCCTTGCTCGTGTTCGCCTTTATTTCGCTTTTCGTCGGCGCGTTCACCATTGTCAACACGTTCTCGATTACCGTCGGCCAGCGCACCCGAGAACTGGCGCTATTGCGGGTGGTCGGGGCCAGCCGTCGTCAGGTGTTCCGCTCCGTGTTGACCGAGGCCGCCATCGTGGGCGCCATTTCTTCGGCCATCGGGATCGGCCTGGGCGTCCTGGCCGCTTTCGGGCTGAAAGAACTTCTGAGCGCCTTTGGCATCGACCTCCCGTCAGGGCCGCTCGTGTTCGAGGCGAGGACGGTGCTCGTTTCCCTCGCCGTCGGCATTGGCGTCACCGTTATCGCCTCGGTCGGGCCGGCCCGCCGGGCCGTGCGCATACCACCGGTGGCAGCGCTCAGCCAAGGTCAGGCGGAAACTGAGGTAACGTCCCGGCGCCAGCTCATCCGGGGCGCCGCAGTCACCGTTGTCGGTGGCATCGTGCTGGCCATCGGGTTGACCGAACCGAACGTCTTGCTTGTAGCAGTCGCGGCCCTGCTCGTCCGCTTTGGTGTCGCCATGCTTGCTCCCGCGGTCGCCCGCCCGTTGTCCGCCGCGGTCGGGCGCCCGCTCGCAAGCTTGTTCGGGGAGGCCGCCAAGCTCGGGCGGCTGAACTCGATGCGAAGCCCGCGCCGCACCGCACAGACCGCCTCGGCCCTGATAATCGGCCTTGCCCTCGTCTCCGCTATGGCCGTGTTCGGTGCTTCGGTGTCCAAGTCGGCCACCGCCAGCGTCGACGACGCCATCAGCGCGGACCTCCTCATCACGACCTCGTCAGGCGCCCTTTCCGACTCAGTACCAGCGACGACTTCGGCCGTACCCGGGGTCACGACCTCCGCCACCATATACCGGGACCAGTTCGAGTTCAGAGGCTCGCTCGAGGCTCTCACCTCGGCGCCGGCCGCACACCTGTCCGACACGGTCACTCTTCACATGGAGGCGGGCAGCACTACGGCTCTGGCCGACGGCAAAATGCTCATCGACTCGACCACGGCCCGGTCGGACCACTTGTCGGTGGGGAGCTTGGCCCCGGTCAAATTCGCCGCCACCGGCGCCACGACCGTCCGCATCGGCGGCATTTATCAGGCGAACGCGCTTATCGGCAGCTACCTGGTGAGTAACAATTATTTCCGCACCCATTTCACCAATGAGCAGCCCGCGGCCGTGTTGCTGCGGACCAATGGTGCGAGCGGCGCCGACAACCGCGTCAAGGCCGCCCTTTCCGGCTACCCGAACGTGAAGGTGCAGACCCGGGCCCAGTTCGAGCAAGCCGAGATCAGCAACGTCAATCAGCTCCTCGGACTGGTCTACGCCCTTCTGGCGTTAGCGGTTTTGATCGCCCTCCTCGGGATCGTGAACACCATGATGCTGTCGGTGTTCGAGCGCACCCGTGAGATCGGGCTCCTGCGAGCCGTCGGTATGAGGCGAGGCCAGGTGCGCACTATGGTCCGGTCTGAATCGGTGGTTATTTCTGTCTTTGGCGCCATCGTCGGGATCGTGATGGGCACGGGCCTCGGCATCGCGCTCGTCGCCTCCCTCCGCCAGCAAGGAGTCAACGATATGGCAGTGCCGGCCACGGACCTCGCCCTTTTCCTTGTGCTGTCGGGCATACTCGGCCTTGTCGCCGCGACCTGGCCTGCCCGTCGAGCGGCTCGGCTTGACGTATTGGCCGCTATTACGACCGAATAATGCTCCGGCCCCGAGCACGGCGCGCGCCAAGGCCCTCAGCGTGGGGCGGCCCCCACGGCGTGCTCGGCGGGCACCTCCGACCGCAGTCCCAGACCAGTAGCCACCCGGTTGGTGTAACTGAAATAAGCGGACAGGTTATTGAGGGCCACTATGTCCGCATCGGACAGGCCAACGCGGCGTAACCGTTCGATATCACCCTCATTTATCGCCCCCGGCGTAAGCGGTCAGAGTGGCCGTGTATTGCACTATGGCGTCCAGACGTTTGTCACCTGTATCAGGAGCGAAGCGGCTTGGCCAGCACCCGTTGGAGCTGCTCGTCCGGTACCCCGTCGATGCCGAGTTTGTGGCGGGCGCCCGACGCGCAGTGGGGAGTCTCGTTCAGGACCGAGGTCAGGTATACGACTATGTGCTTTTCTACGTCACTCATGCCGGACGCCAACCCGTCCACGACCTTGTAGAGTCGCAAACGTTCGTAGACCAACTCTGGGTGGAGGCTGCCCAGCTGGGTGTACTCGGTCGGTTCCCCCAAACGTTGCGCCTGCCAGTCGTAGGCCTCCTTGAGCCTCCCCTCCGCCACTTCGGGCGGACGGTCGCCACCCACACTTGCGGCCTTCTGGCTTCGCTCATACTTGACGCTCCTCTCATATTTGCTCATTCGGTACCAGGAAAATTCACCGGTCCTGCTATGGCGGCCCTGCTATGGCGGCCCTGCTATGGCGATCGGTACGTCGCAGGACGACGAGGTCGTAACACGTGCGCACCGTCGTGACCGAAACGATACGTCCATCTCGGAACACGGTCCGCCGCGGCGACCCACTGCAATAGCGCCCGCCAGGTCTTGGCCCGCGACCAGCACCAGGTCGGCAGGTTGGCCTGCGGCCCAGGCGACGCGGCGCCAAACCGAGCGTCACCCGAGCACGACTGGTCACCGCCTCGAGCGCTCTCTCAGGGCTCATATGGCCAGCGGTGACCAATAACGAAGCTGTCTCCAGCGGGTCGGCTCGGCCCATCGGGTTGAACGGATCCTGAATATTGTCCCCGCCGCCCGCGACTACGACGCCCGCATCGCACAGGGCCGGCAACGCGGTAATACCCCGTGACTGTGAAGTGTGCTGGCCGCGAGCCTGGCAGGTAGAGGTTCGTCTGAGGTAGCGCAACAATGGAAACCTTCGCCGCCGCCAGCGCACTAGCGACACGGCGTTGGACCTCCAGCGTCTGTGCCCGAGGCTCACGCAGTGGCTGGCTGTGACGGGCACCGACAGCCGGCGGCGCGTTCCGCCAACGCCGGGAGGGTAAAGGTCCGGGGGTCACTCGTCTCGTCCACGTGAAGGTCTACCGGCAGGCCCCGTTCGGTTGCCACAGCGAGAAGGAAATCGAGGCACTGCGAAGGGTCGGCGTCGAGCCAGGGGCCCCTCCCACGACGTCGGCCCCGATGTCGAGCGCGGACAGGAAGGCGGCCCTGTTGGCCCTGCCCGCCACGCCTGTCACCGGCACTGAGCATGCAGCCACGACCTGTAAGTCAATGACTGAGCGCAGTTTGGCCCGGACAGACAGCACCGCCTCGACGGCGCGAGTACCGATGCCCTCGCCGGTATCGGTATGAGTGCGTATCGCGGTCGTCCCGTTGGCGAGGTAGCGCAGGGCGGTTTCTTCCGCACGGGCGGCAATCTCGCGCTGTCTTCATGGCCGGCCGAGCGGCGACCCAGGCCTTGATCGCCGACGGCAAATCCCGCTCGCCGTCAGCGAAAATGCCTGCGGTCAGAGCCTTGTCGAGGTGGGCGTGGGGCTCCACTAGAGCGGGCAGCGCCACCAGGTCCCCGTCGTCGACTTCGACCGGGTCGTCCCGGTACTGTCAAGCTGGGCTGTGCCGTTGGCGCCTATCCACTCGATGACGCCGTCGCGGACCAGAACATCCTGCCCGAGGCGAGAAACCCGCCCTTCGGGCACTGGCCCGGAAAACCTGGCATCCTGCAATCGCCACCCGTCTGATTACAGAGGTCCGCGAGACGGCCGGGCGGGAAGGGAGCGACAGATCGTGGTTCTCCAAACCATCCTTTCACCAGATAATGTTCCTGTCGCATCACCTTTAAGCGGGCAGATGGATGCCCGGGTCGATGAAGCGGTTGGTCACAATTTCCGGCGCGGTCAGGCCGGCCTTCGGAGTTTTCCCTTCCTTGGCATAGATCGGCGACAGGACTTTATGAGGCTATTGACACGGGCAAGGTTGAAGTGGCCTAAAACGCCGTCAGGCCCATTAGCGATGATGCCGTCCTTGACCTGAGCCTTGGCCGCAAACGCAGCCGCGCTCGCCGTGTAGTCCCAACCGTCGTTGTACTCGGAGACGAGCTTGGCGATGAGAGTGTCGGCCGGGACGGGGTTGGACGCATAGTTCACCTGCGCTTGCTGGATAATCGGGACCAGCTTCTTGAAACAAGCCGTCGTACTTTGTCACATTGGCCGGCAGTGTGGCCAACGAGTCACCGTAGGGGTTGTAACCCACCGCCGAGACCAATTGAAAACTTATGGGCTTTAGCCACTGCTTGATCGTGTACTGGTATTGGTATGGGTCAGCGGTGGCGAACCCTTGTTGAGCGATTTGCCCGCCGCTGGCCACCCACCGGGCCGGCGTCCCGTCAAATGACCCATCGACCTGACTTTGCTTTAAGATGCCTTTGCCGATGAGGTACGTCATAAAAGGCGCCCCGTTGTAATAAAGGACCTTTATATTTTGCTTGCCGAGATCGGCAATGCTCTTGACAGATGGGTGCTGCGCCGCGCTCCATTCTATTTCGAGCGCACTCTGGAGACGAGGGGCAACGACGGCAACGGTCGGTTGAGTGGCGGAGAGCTGAATAGCCTGGTCCGTCCCCACGTAACCAAGGAGGATGTTCGTGTCCTCGTAGAGTTCGGCGCTGACCAATTGGTCACCGATGGCAGGGCCACCGAGTCGGATCTGGATTTTGACGCCAGTGTTATAGCCCTGGGCGATGAGGTTTGCCGTGTACCACTTGTTGTTCGTGTTCACTTGACCGTTTGCGGCAGCCAGCTCATAGAGCTCCGAATGATCGGCTTCGGGGTACCAGTCCGTCTGGACAACAATGGGGTTGGGGCAGACACTGGCGAGTTGGTATTGCGCCGGGACGGAGCTGGCGTCCGCCACCGGCGTCGTCTGGCCCAGAGCTACCTGGCTCTGGACTGCCGTCGTGGCGATCGTGGCCGCCGCAGCCATCAGCGATGCGGCACGCAAACGTCGAGAGAGCATAAAGTTCCTCCTAGGTATATTGGTGGTCGGTTTTAGTGTTTTCGGTTGAGGTCAGTGATGCGGGCCGATTCGTGCCATGGCCCGATCACTCGTTGTGAGACGAACCCGACAAGTACAAAGGCGAAGATCCCAAGCAACGAGGCCATGAGCACGGCCGCATATAGCTGGGGTGATTCGAGTTGCGCCCGGTAGAGGTTGATCAGCTCACCCAGCCCGGGCTGACCTTGCTGGAAAAAGAAATCTCCCACGACCGCTCCGATTACCGAGAGACCCGGCCGATATGCGTAGCCCGGTAAAGATATTCGGGAGAGCGGCTGGCAGTTGGAGCGTCCACAACCGTTGCCCCCGGCTCGCGCCTTGAAGTGTGAACAGGTCGTGGAGACCCTCGTCGACCGACAACAGCCCGAACAATGTGTTCGTAATTATCGGAAAGAGGGCGATCAAAACGCACACCAACACCCGACTGCCAAAGTTGAAGCCGAACGCAAAACCAATGAGGGGCACAATGGCCAAGATGGGGATGGTCTGGAGGATCACGGCGTAGGGATAGACAGCCCGCTCTACCCATTTTGCCTGGCTCATGATAATGGCGAGGGAGATGCCGATCACAGTGGCGAGAAAGAAGCCCTAATACCGCCGTCTTCGCCGTAAAAGCCAGAGACGTCAGGATCTGGTCCAGGTTGGACCAGGTCAACAAAGCCGACCGAGACGACGCTTTGCGGCGGAGGCAACAGGAAGCGACGAGTGGGAGACAACAATAGGTAACTGGCGCCGTACCACAGCGCCGAGTACAAGCGGCCAGCACGCACAACGGTGGCCCGAGTGTGCTGCGCAGACGGTGGCGCCCGGCCGCGCCCGTTGTGCTTCAGCAATTTGCCCGTCAACGGCACTGCCGTCAACGGCCCGGGCAGTAACGGTACGGGGTCGTCGAGAGCCACGGGCGCAGTCAAGAGTGACCCTCTTGAAGGGCCGAGCCCCGACCTGGCCAGCCACGCCTGGCGAAGGCGGCCGAATAACGCAGCTCGGGCGCTACGCGGATAACCAAAGGGCGACCGCAATATCGGCCATGACGCGCCCCCGGACGGCCCGACATCACCAGGACCCGCGTAGCCAGGAACACTGCCTCGGCCACTGAGTGGGTCACGAACAAGGCCCGCAAACAAACGGTCCTGGAACAACTGCAGCAATTCTTCGTTCAGGCGCTGGCGGGTGATCTCGTCCAGAGCACCGAACGGCTCGTCGAAAAGGAAGACGTTCGGGGACATGGTGAGCGCTCGGGCCAGCGAGGCTCGCATCTTCATGCCACCCGAAAGCGCTCGCGGGTACTTCTGCTCGAAGCCGGACAAGCCGACTGTTTTGATGGCCGCCAGCGCCACCTGCCGGCGGTCAGCCTTCGGGACGCCCTTTAGTTGGCCGAGAAGTTCGACGTTGCCGAGGACCGTCCGCCATGGCAGCAAGGTGGCGTCCTGGAACACATAACCGACCGGCCCGGCGGCCACCTCGACGCCGACCTCTGCGTTGGCGCCGCCAGACCCGAGGCCAGCCGCAGCAAGGTCGACTTGCCGCACCCCGACGGCCCTACCACGGCGACCAGTTCCCCTCGCTCCAACGCTGAAGCTCATCGCCCGCAGTGCCTCCGTCCCGTCGTCGAAGCGCTTGGTTACCTCGTGAAAACCAAGCCGTGCCTCCCGCTCATGCCAACGGGGGCCGTCCCGCATCGCTTCAGCCTCGTGGAGGAGGACGTAGCCTTCGGCCACGGTGCTCACCTTTCCCGGTTTTGCGCAAGCCGGGTCGCTTCATAAGCTCGCAGCTGCGGGATGATCACTGTTCCCAGTGCGTCTACCGTGCGGCGCGACACCTCATCCGTCTGGCCCGGACGGATGGAGATGTCGGCCACTCCCAACTCGGCGTAAGCGACGGCTTGCTCAGCCAGGTAGCCCGCCGGTCCAACCACCAGGTCGGGCGCTTGGGCCTCGTCCACCGTGTCGCTGACCTCGAAGCCCACTCGAAGGCCGAAGCCGGCGCCTCCCCGGTCGCGCCATTCGGCCACCAGAGGAGCTAGCAGCGTTGGGTGAGCGGGGGTGCGAGCCTGGAAGCCGTGGCCCAGTTTCAGAGCTCGCTCAAAGGTGGCGCGGCCGCCGGCCAGCCACAGTGGCGGGCCGCCCTCGGTGAACGGCACCGGCGACAGGCGGCCCTCCACGGGTAGTCGAACGCCCGCACCTTCGTAAGGCGAACCCGAAAACCCGGCCTGGAGAGCGCCCAGGAATTCGTCAAAACGGCTCCCGCGCCGGTCAAAATCCAGTTCGCGGTACTCGAACTCGCGTTGCCAATACCCTGGCGCGACGACCAAGTCGAAACCGCCGGAAGTGAGCTGGTCTAGTGTCGACGCCTCTTTGACCAACCAGTGCACGTCCCGCAGCGGCAACACGGCCGCTCCCAGCCCGACTCGTACCGAGGGGTAGCGCCCGGCGAGCCAGGCCAGCTCGACAAATGGCTCGAGGCCGCCCGCCCATTGCGGGAACCGGGCGACGGTCAGAAGCCCATCTCCCAGCCAAAGCGTGTCTACACCAGCCTCGACAGCGGCGGACGCGGCGTGGGCCGCGCCCTCCCGCGTCGAGCCCCATGGCGACACTCCGATATGCATGGAGACTCCTCCTCACTCGAGCTGGTCGTCGTGCGCCGACGGCAACTCCACGTTCCCGAGTTGTTCTATCATATCTATGGAGTTAGTCTGAACTCCAGTGGTTACTCGACGGGTTTTCAGTGACAGCGCTTCACGCGCGCCATGAGCGCCATTGGCATTTGGCTGTTCCCGGACACGCCGGCTCCTGACCTGGTGTCTGTTGTCGAGGAAGCCGAGTCGCTCGGCCTTGACGAGGTGTGGCTGGGCGACGAGGGCGCTCAAAACCGTGACCCTTTCGCCGTCCTCGCCGCCGGCGCCGTCCAGACCCGTTCGATCACGCTGGGGCTGGCCGTGACCAACCCTTATCTGCGGCATCCCGCCGTGACCGCCTCGGCCATGATGACCGTACAAGAACTTTCAGGCGGCAGGGCCATCCTCGGTGTCGGGGCCGGCGGCGGCATTTCTCTGGGGCCCCTCGGTGTACCGAGGGACAGGCCATTGCGGCGGGTTCGTGAGTTCGTCGGATTGGCCAGAGCCGTCGCCAGAGGTACGAGCAGCGAAGGCTACGAGCCGCCGGACGGCGCCTTTCGGGTGGCCTCCCTGCCTATATACATCGGCTCCAGGAGCGAAGGGCTCAACCGCTTAGCTTCGGCGGTTGCAGACGGGGTCTTTATCGCGCCTACGCCTTCGTTCTTACTTGACCGGACCCTCGGCTGGGCCAGGTCTGTGCGCAAATTGCCGGTCGCCCTGTACTTGAACGCAGTCTTCGATGGGGACGAACTCGAGTGGCTGCGCCCACGACTAGCGCAGTCGCTCCTCGACTCGCCGGAGGTCACGAAACGCAATTTCGGGCTCGAAGACGCCGAGCTGGCCAACGCCGTAGAGGCTCTGGCCCACGACGATGACGAGCCGGCCAGGAAGCTCGTCACCGATGAGGTCATGGCCCATTTCGTACTCTCGGGCAGCCAGAAGGAAATCGCTGCCCGCATCGCCGCGGCCGCTCGCACTTATCAGCCGGCCAGCGTCGGCCTCTGTTTGCGAACATCCAGCCAGGCCGAGACTATTGGGCACTCAATCGCCGCTCTGACCATTGCGAAAAGGCAACTGGAATGACCGTAGGTGTCATCGCCCATATCGAAAACCCCGGCTTTGATGACGTCCGCCAGCTGGCCCGGACGGCCGAGCAAGCCGGCGCGGACTGGCTTGGCGTGGCCGACGCCTTCTGGTGGCGCGACACCTGGCTCCTCCTGGCGGAAGCGGCTAGGGCCACCGACCGCATCCGGCTCGGGCCGCTCGTGACAAACCCGTACCTCCGCCATCCCTTTCTCACGGTTGCGGCTCTCGCGTCGCTGCAAGATCTGGCCGGTCCGAGGGTGTTCGCCGGTCTGGGTGCCGGTGGCTCGGAGATCCGGTTGGCCGCTCAGGTGTCTCGCGTGGACGCACCGGCGCGGATCGAGCGCCTCGCCTCGCTGATCCGCAGCGTTGCCTCCGGTGAACCACTCGACCCCGCCAGTGGACGACGGCTCGAAGTGCCATTGCGCCCCGTGCCGATCACCGTGGCGGCCCGTTCTCGCGGTGTCCTGCGTACGGCCGGGAGGGTGGCCGACGACGTCTTGCTCTGGGCTGTCCCCAAGAGCGACCTGGACCGTTCAGTGGCAACTGTCCGCCAAGGTTACGAGAGCTGGAAAGGGTCGCCCGATGTAGGGGGGGACGATGCCACGGGGAGCGCCGGGGACCGCCCTTTCCCCGGGTTGACCTGGGCCCCGATCGTCAGAGAGGGAGAGCGCGCAGAGGCCCTGCTCAGTCGGGCGGCCACTTACGCCGTGCTCAACAACACTGCCGCGGTCCGTGAATCGTGGGGCGTCCCGCCCGCGGACGTCGACCGCATACGGGAGCTCCTCGTAGCCGGACGCGCTCATGACGCCGCCGCCCTCGTACCAGAGACGGTGATCGACGACCTCGCCAGCGATCCTGACATAGATGGTGCCGCCGTGACCGCCGCTCGTATCGGAGCCACGGGCATCGCCGTCGCGGCTACGGGCACTCGTTCTGTGGCGAACCAAGTTGAGTGGGCTCGTCGGGTGCTCGAGGAGGCCAGCTACCTCGGGGCCGTCGACGGCGCCAAGGCTCCTCCGGTCCGCTGACGAGCCCGCCGGGTGGGGAGGGCGTTCCTATAACAGTCCCGTTACATGGTGGACTTCGCCACAGGCGATACCCAGGGCCTCGTGATGTCGACGCACAGCCTCCTCGTCAGGCCCTTCGAGCAGGCAGTACACTTTCCCGTCTTCGTTGTAGAACAACTCCACCTGGCGGACACCAAACTGGTCGCGCTTTTCTTCTTTGGTGTCCTCCCTAATCTGGGAGATCGCCTCGGCGGGGAGCTGAAGGTCGTCGTGAAAGTCCATAAAAGTAGGCATTTTCCTCCTGTTTTTGTCGTCCCTCAATCGAGCTGAAGCTCGGGCGGGTGGCCAGAGGAAATTGGCGAGCGGGTCAACGTTGTAGGTAGCCCAGCTTCTACCCACGCTTCGTAGCCGTCAATGAGGTCCGTAGCTTTCACCAGGCCGAGCCGACGCAGGGATGCAGCCGCCAGGCTGGACGCGTACCCCGCTTGGCACATCACGATGATGTCCTGATCGGGGCCGACCACTGCCTCATGGCGGTGAGGACTGGTGGGGTCCAGGCGCCATTCAAGGACGTTGCGCTCGATCACGACGGCGCCCGGGACTTCCCCGAACTCAGCTCGCTGAGAAGCGGGACGGATGTCGACGAGCAGCCCGCCGGCGGCCCAGATGCGGGCGGCCTCGTGGGGCTCAACTCGTCTCAAACCCGCCCGGGCCGTTTCGACCATTTCGTCAACCCGACAAGGCGGGGTTGGCGCTGGACCACGTGTCGTGCGGGGTTCTTCAGTCACGGCGCTCCTTCCCACTCCGTCTCCACGTGGCTCACTAAGAGGCCGGTCGACGACTTGGCATAGAACGTCATCGAGGACAGAGGAGGCGAGTAGGCGTGCAGGCTGGTAGCCAGGGCGGTGGCCGGGTTGACGACGCTGTGGACGTAATCAGAGCCAAATGTTAGCCCTCGGCCCGGCAATACGAGGCGGCGACGCAGACACCGTGCCGCCGCAGTCGTGCTCGTCTCCTCGAGCACCCCGGTAGTTACGTAGAAGGCCCCTGCGGACCCGCCATGGTCGTGCAGCAACAAAGCACCGTCCTGGGGCCAATGTATTAGCCACAGCTCGTAGTCTTCGGTCCGGTCAAGGAGCTCGTAGTGGCGGTGGCGCAGAGTGGGTTGGGCGGGCTGCCCTGCGGGCCCCAGCTGGGAGGCCGACCATTTCACCAAGGTGAGAAGCTCATGGCGCGACCATCCACGGCGTCGCCGTGAGCGCGTGAGTGGTGCGGTCCCGGTGGCAAGGGGGAGGACCACCGGGACCGAGCTCGGGACGGCGTAGCCAAGCATGTCTATCGAATCTACTAATTAACTAGAATCTTGTCTAGTCTGGCATGATGAAGGAAGACCGGCCTACGGTTGCCGTTATCGGCGGTGGGGCCAGCGGGGTGCTGGCCGCCCTGCACATCCTGGCTTCCCCAGGGATGGCGCCGGCCCGGCTGGTCCTTTTCGAAAGGACCGGCAAGGTGGCTGGAGGGGTCGCTTTCTCGACCCCTTACGAGAGCCATCTTCTAAACGTCCCGGCCGGTTCGATGAGCGCGTTTAGCGAAGACCCTGAGCACTTTGCTCGGTGGTTGCGCCGCCAGGGACATGTCAACCGGCGCGACGACTATGTCCCCCGCGATAGATGTGCTCCTCGCTCTCCAGGAAAACGGCCACCGGGGGGCTGTGCACGCTGTTTCCCGCCATGGCCTGCTGCCCCAAGTGCATACAACCGCCACGCGTCACGGGTCGCGCATCGTTGCGCCTTCTCAGGAAGTGAACGGCACCCGGGCTAGTACCCTTCTCCACCAGGTGCGCGGTGCTGTCGCAGAAACTGAAAGGCAAGGCGGCGATTGGCGGGACGTCTTCGACCTCCTCCGCCCACGCGCCCAGGACCTCTGGATGGGCCTGGATGCGGTCGAACAATTTCGGTTCAAACGTCACCTGGAGCGCTTTTGGAACGTGCACCGGCACCGGATGGCTCCCCAGGTGGCGGCAGAGGTCGAGGACCTTTCCGACCGCGGGGTGTTCCATGTCCATTCTGGTCAGGTCCTCGCAGTGAAGGCTCGCCCTTCCTCGCTGTCGCTGGCGGTCAAGGCACTGCGGTCCGGGGACGTTCACCACTGGAGCACTGATTGGCTGGTGAACTGCTCGGGGTCCGACTCCAACGTGTTCCGTGACGACCAGGTCCTGGCCAACCGGCTCCGCTCACGCGGTCTGGCCCGGCCAGGTCCTCTGGGGCTGGGGGTGGACACAGATTTGGCCGGGAAGGTGAGGGGGGTCTCGAGGAACGCCGCCGAGTGGCTTTGGGCCATTGGTTCGCTCCGGCAAGGTCAGCTCTACGAAAGTACCGCGGTGCCCGAAATCAGGTTGCAGGCCCAAGAAATAGCCACTCAGGTGCGGGGGAAACTTTGGCACGACCACCGCGGCCACGGCACTTTTGAGGGCGAACGTCTCGTGGTCAACTATTAATTCGACCACCGGCCCGTTTTCCGCCGCCGCCACCGAGCTCGCGGCGCTATACGGTCAAGCCCCTGGCCGGCCGGCCCAGATGTTGTTGCAACTTTCGCACACCTTAG
This sequence comes from uncultured Acidimicrobiaceae bacterium, assembly GCA_963807395.1. GTDB lineage: Bacteria > Actinomycetota > Acidimicrobiia > Acidimicrobiales > Palsa-688 > Fen-671. The sequence continues at coordinate 135,597 of CAWEBW010000014.1, read as the reverse complement.
GCGGGATGACCCCAGCCTTCATCAATAGCGCGAATGCCTTGCAGCCCAAACAGATCGCGAGTGCGGACTCGAGGAAAGCGGCCGCGGCCAGCAGGCTCAGCACGACCTGCGCACCGGTCCATAACCCACAGACGGTGAGCACAAGAGCGCTGAGCGAAAAAGCGGCACCAATCCCTTGGGCGAAGCGCTTTGGGGGCCCCGGCACCGGGTGCTCGGCAAAGGGGAGGCGCGGCGTCAGGACCCGGGTCACGAACTGGCCTAGAGGGCTCAATTTCGGGCCGGTGAGCACGCGCGCCACGAACCCATAGGCGATCAATATTGTGGCCCAGCGCAAGTTGAGGCTTATCGTGAGAACGCACATGACCACGACCCCGGCCGCCACCAAGCGAGCGGAAACTTCGTTGACAGGGTTTGGGAACGAGAACAGCCGCTGCACTGTCTTGGATGCAGGACCGGTGAGCTCCCGGCCCATTGCGTCCTCCTCTTTTTCCAGGGCTTTCGAGTAGGTCACAGTATTTCGAGCCCGGCATCAATGGCGTTTTCGAGGTCATCGTCGACCAGGACCGGGAGGCGCCCGCCGGCCGACAGTATCGAAGCGGCAATGGCTGCCCGGTAACCAGCCGCGCAATGGACCCAGGTCTTCTCCTCCGCCGACAGCGTGGATGAAACCGACGCAACCTCCGGCAAGGGGATGTTCTGGCCCCTTTATGTGGCCTGTCCGCCATTCATGAGGAAAACGCACGTCTACTACGTGCGGACGCTGGTCGTCTCTGTAACGTTGGCCCAGTCCGGCAAAAGTGGTCACCTCATAGTGACTGAGGAGCTCAGCCGGCAACGAGCCAATCAAGTCAGCCCGCGCCCACGCCACCGGATCCTCCCGACCGATCCTGGACAGGAGGCGCCGGCACTCGGCTAGCTCGTCGCCGCTCGGAGCGACGACCACAAAGGGGGCAGAAAAGGGCACGAGCCAACCGAAATAGGTCGGCAGGTTGACGCCCAGCTCGATGTTCAGCGCCCCCCGAAGGTGGACGTCGGCGAATTGACGCCAAAGGCGGAGGTCGACGACAGCGGCTCCTCTGCCCATCAATTGCGGCAAGGCGGCCGGGCCGATAACGGGCACGGGCCCGTATTGCGGTTCGGCCGCTCCGGCCCGGTTGAGCGGTGCCATGTGCTGGTAGTACGCGGGGATCGGCAAGGGGTTGGCCGTGATTTCTTCGACGAAGGCGCCCAAGTCGAGGCGGGCGGCCGGGTTGCGTAAGCGTTCTCCACCGACCGTAAGCACGTGGCTCACGGCTGAGGTACCGAGCCCGGCGCTGCAAAAACTCCCGAACCCATGCGTGGGCAGGACCTCCGTGGCCGGGTCGAGCTCCCGCAGCAACCGACGAACGGAGTGCCACTGGGCTTCCCCGAGGCTTGCCGCTCGTTCAGGGCCTAATAGGTCCGTCCTCCCCGTGGCGCCCGAGAGGAGCGAACCTCCCGTTAGGACGGTGGTCGTCCCCAAAACGTCCTGGGCCAAGAAGGCGAGGTGGTGGGGAGTGTGGCCCGGGGTCGACAGCACCCGGATCCGCAGCGCCCCGACCTCCAAGACGTCGCCTTCCTGCAGAGCCGCGCTTTCGGAGGCAAAGTCGAAAGGGACACCGCCGGGGACGCCGTAGCCGGCGCCTGCTTGCCGAGCTAGGGCCAAGCCACCGCTGACGTAGTCGTTGTGGACATGGGTCTCGAGCACCAGGGCGATCTCTACTCCGAGGTCGGCGGCGGTCTCGAGGTAGGGGTGCGCGTCCCGTTGGGCGTCGACCACGAGGGCCTGGCCACCGTCGTGCACCATATAACTCCGGTCACCGAGGCCAGCCGCCTCGTAGGCAACGACCTCGAGCCGTCTCGAAGCCATCACCGTTCCGGCCACTGGGTACCTCCTAGACGCATTGGGTCGGGCTTTAAGTAGACGCAGCCGATAACGGAGTCGGGTCGCCCCGGGTCCAGCACGGTCCAGGCGAAATCAAAACGGCGCTGGTGGTGGTCCCGGTGGTGGTTCAGGTCAGCCAGGTTTTCCTCGAGCGTGTACCGCCGTTGCGGCCAGTCGTCAGGACTGAAACCTGGAGTCGAGTGGATGTGCTCGATTGACGAGGACCAAGCCTGCAGATCGGACGCGTTGTGCTCCGGGCCGAGCACGGCGAAGTGGAACCGCACGTGGCTCGGCGGTTCGGGCACCGTGAAGTGCGGCGGGACGAGCGGTTGCGTCTCCATCGGGCCATTCCACCACGTTGAATTGGGACCGGCATCTGGCCCAGGGGGCATAACAATGGCGGCCGTGGCCGCCGTTACGATGCCCTTGTGCGCTTCGCGGTCAGCATCCCACCGTTCACCGACCCCAATGTCATGGTCGAGCTCGCCGTCGACGCCGAGGCCGCCGGGTGGGACGGGGTGTTCGTGTGGGACCATCTTCAGTGGGACACCCACCGTCGCCTAGATGTCCACGACCCGTGGGCATTGCTGGCAGCTATGGCAGTCCGTACCGAAAGGGTCGTGCTCGGAACGGCAGTCACCCCGCTGGCGCGGCGCCGGCCCTGGGTCCTGGCTAAGCAGGTAGTCACCCTCGACCATCTGAGCGGAGGGCGAGCGGTGCTGGGGATCGGTCTTGGAGAGCCCGCCGACGCCGATTTCGCGGCATTCGGGGACGAGCCCGACAAAGACGCCGCGCTGGCATCTTGGACGACGGCCTGGCGTTGCTCGACGGGCTCTTGCGGGGGGAGGCGGTGAGCCACCACGGCCCCCATTTCAACGTGGAGGCCCGACTACAGCCCCGACCAGTGCAATCACCGAGGCCACGAATATTTGTCGCTGGCGTCTACCCGCACCGCAAACCGCTGGCCCGGGCCTTGCAGTGGGACGGGTTCTTCCCGATCTCCTACCCGGAACTCATGGTTCCCGAGCAGATCGCGACTTATCTCGAGGGCGTGCAGCGGCCCCGCGATTGGGACGTGTACGCCACGTTGGCGCCCGGGCATAGCGTCGCCGCGTTTGATGCGGTCGGCGTCACGTGGCTCATCGGTGGGGTGTGGCCCGAGGGTGACTGGGTACGCGAGCTCCGGGACCGGCCCGTGCCGGCCCGCCGGCATGAGGAGCCGCCGGGCCAGATGACCAAAAGGAAAGCATTATGACCGAAGGGGCCCGGATCTGCCTGTGTTGTTTTGCTTCGACGGGTCCGAAGGATCACGACGCGCCTTGAGAGCGGTGGTGGAACTCATCGACCGACCGGTAGACGCCGTTGTGCTGACGGTTTGGGAAACCCTGGCGACGCGCCTGGCTCGTACCGGTGCTTTTGCGGCGGGTAGTGTGGTCGGAGGCGTTGACCTCGACGTGCAGGAAGAGTCGTATGCGCGATCGGTAGCCGAAGAGGGGGCACTCCGGGCGAACGAGCACGGGTACCGGGCCTCGGCCATGATCAAGGAGTCCTTCGACGGGGTGGCCCAGGCCATCCTCGAGACCGCGGACGAGCTCTCAGCTCGCCTGATCGTATGCGGTCAACGGGGGCGGGGCCGGGTACGGGCCGCGTTGCTTGGCAGTGTGTCTCACGCGCTGGCGTCCCACACCCGGCGCCCGGTCCTCATCGCTCCGGAAGCTTCAGTCGCCGGCTCATGAGGTCCGTGTAAACCAAGGTGCGGGACGCCGAGGGACCTCAGGTGGACACCAGGGAAAAGCTGCCCCCTCCGGGAATGCGGACGCCGTTCCCGTTGCCTCCGAGGACCAGTCCGGACCCGCTCGGCTGGACGGTCTCGCCAGCGTAGAGGTAGAGCGCCTTACCGTACCAGGTCCGTTGCTCCGTCCCGTCCGCCCTGCTCGCCAGGCCGGCGTGGCCGGAAGGAAGCCCGGGGGCGAGGCCCGGCGATCCGATGGCGTAGACGGGGTTGAACTCGGCGGCGCATGTCCCGGCGCACGACGTGCCACCCGAATAGCTGTAGACAGGGAAGGGCACCCACCCTCCACCGTCGAGCATCAACTCGGCTAGGACCTTGTGGCCCTTGACCGTGACCGTGGTCAGCGTGCCTTCCCAACCCATGGGATTGCCATTGGGGGAGATGAGGTACCAGCTGCCGTGGTCGGCCGGAAGGGCCGGCTCGTCCCACGCCTCTCCCGTGGGGAGGCCGGGTATCTGGTCGAACAGATAAAGAGGATGGCCTTCGTAGGTAACTTGTTCGCCAATGCCGGGGCGGGCGATTTCTCCCAGTAGCGACTGCTTTACGCCGGGCCCTGCCACTGGCGTCCCCTTGGTTGTATATGCGGGCCACTCAGCCGCCTTGCCGCCCTCGGGCCCCGTACATTCGTAAGGGCTGCCCGCCACTTCCTGCTTGGTCGTGGTGCAGCCGAAAGCGCTGCCGTGGTCGCTGGTGATCATGTAAAGGGCGGTGCCCGGGGACGGTCCCGAGCCGGCTACGAGCATGGGCCGATAAGGCCCGTTCATAATGCCGACCATCGCGGCTCCTGACTCGGCCGTGGCGTTCGGGTTCGGGGCGGCCGTGGCCGCGCCGGCCAGGGCCGAGGCGGTGACCAGGGCGGCGGTGGCGGCGCCGATGGCGCCGACAGACTTGGTCACCGTGGGGTGGCGGCGCCACCGGTAGGTGCACGCCTTGGCCATGGCGGCGAGGACGGATTTTGAGCTCGGGTGCATCTGCGGCCTCTCTTTCAGCCAGGCGACGATTGTCGCCCCGAACCGACCTTCGGCTCGCAGCCCGAAGGTAAGGTGGCGGCGTCACACGAGCGTCACAATGCTCTGTTACGCGTTAAGCGGTCCCCCTTTGGCGTTCAAAGCTTTTCCCCGATTTCCACGAAGTACCCTCCCGGGACGACGCCGTCACTCGACGGCGCGCTGGACCGTGGCCGGGCGCTCTCGGCCGGAGAGCAGCCATCCGAGGGCCACAGCGATGACAGGCATCCCGAGCAGGATCACGAGGAGGTTGACCACTGGCACGTTGCCGAGCGCGGAGAGGCCACCTGCTAACGAATTAGACTGGACCCAGCCGATCATGCCGACGTAGCCAGCGACGGTCCCGAGGGCAGCGCCGAGGAGCGCGAGGCCACCAGCTGTGGCGGCGGACAGTGTGCGCCTGGCCCAACTGCTGGCGCCAGTGGCGGCCAAAACCCGCAGATCCCCGGCCGTCTCGCTCCGGACCAAGCCGACGGACATGGCAAGGATGGCCAAGGCCAGGCCGATGCCGAACACGGTGGCGGCATTTATGAGCGTGGACATGCTCGGCACGTTGTCTTTGGTTTCGATGGTCATGCCTTGGGCCGCAGCCGTCAACTGAGCGCTTTTGACCTGGGCCGGGTTAACCGTTTGGGGCGCTTGGATGAACCAGCCGGCGACGGTCGGCCGGAGCCCGAGCTGCCTTACGGCCTGCTGGGTGATCAGAGTATTGGGTGCGTCAGTGCCGGAGGGGAGGGCGCCCACCTCCTGGACCACCGGCTTCTCGATGCACGTGCCGCTAGTGCACGAGATCACCGTGCCCGGAGGGCTGTTCCCGGGGCTCTCGTTATTGATCAACTGCAGGTGCGCCGCGCCGACCAGCCCGGGACGCATGCTGAGAATGTCGGCCGTTGGTGGAACTTCCGCTTGGGCAATATGGAACGCGGCCAAAACTTGCGGGGTAGCAACGTAGATGGGCCCCACCCAGTTGCGCCCGGGCCCGGTGTCCCAGAGGGATGCACTCGTGGTCTGTAGCTCTATCACTTTGTGCGAGCCCACTAGCCCGGCGCTGGCGAGCGCGGTCTTTTGCTGCGCCGCCGCCGAAGCAGGCGCAGGCCCACCTTCGAAGTTTCCTGGCGTGTACGCATTTACGATGAGCTGGTTGGCGGCCACGTTGGGGCCGGTGTAGTCCAGCGGGTTGGCGTAGCGGCCCGCAGCGGCCACGCAAATGATCACCGCGATCAGCACGGCCAGGCTTATGGCGGCCAGCGCGGAACCCGACCGCGCCCGGTAACGGGCGAGGTCCCGCCAGGCCAGGCGCACAGTGACGGGAGCCACCCGGCCCACCCGGCTCAGCAATGACAGGCAGAAGGGCGACAAAAGGATGATGGCCGGGACCAACAACGCCAGCCCCAGGACCATCTCGAGGACTCCCCCGGCGTGACCCGACGTGTCCTGGCTCCCCCCGTAAGCGATCAAGAGGAAGGCGGCCGCGAGACAGGCGAGACCGGGCAACGTCGAGCGGTGGATCTGGGCCGGCGGGTTAGGGCGCCCGGAGAGGGCGGCCAGGACCGGCACCCGCGCCACCGCGCGCGCCGGGCGTGAGGCAGACAAATACGCGGCGAGCACTGCTAGCACAATTGCGGCCGCCACCACTGGCCACGGCACCGCTAATAATGGGATCGAACGGTGGGCGGTGGCTTGGAAGGTGGGGCGGTACGCGACCCACGCCAAGAGGCCAACGGCCGTCCCGACGGTGGCACCGACGATCCCTACGACGGCGCCATTCGCTTTTACTACCAGGCTCAGGTTATTTTCGGTGGCGCCGAGAGAGGCGAGCACACCGAACGATCGGAGCCGTTTCTGGGCCAGGACGGTGAAACCACCGACCGACACCAAGCCGATCAGAAGCATACCCATGGTCAGGCCCCCCCAGATAATGACGGAAGACAACGGGTTGTTCTGCGCCGCGGTGGCCGGGGTTTGTACGTTTGGCCCGATGTCCCGTGGGGGTACGCCAGGCGCGTCGAAGAGCACAGTGACCTCGTCAGGGCTGCTCACCTGGCCGGGTGGGACGAGAGCGAACTGGTCAAGGAAGTTCTGGGGATTTTGCACGAGCCCAACGACCCGTAAAGGCGGCTCATTGTTGCTCTGGGGCCAAACGGACCCGGTCCTCAGCCCGAGGTCGGACGCCAGTGATGGGGTGAGGGCGGTCTGACCTGGCGCCGTGGGGTAGCGGCCGGACAGCAGCGAGAGCATGGGCCGGCCGAAAAGGCCATTTGGGCCCTGCGCTCGCAATTGATAGCTCCCTACCGAACCCGGGATTGGGCGAGACTCGTTCTCGATAACCTCGGTCCGGCCGTAGCGGGCTCTAATCGTGGCGAGTTCGCTGGACAGTTGGGGACCGCCGCCCGAGAAAGTGGCCATGTCCCTGGCCGTGCCGAAGCCGTTGCTGGCCGGGACCGTGCTGTCAATAGCGACCGCTGCTCCCACCACAGTGGTAGCTACGGCCACAATGATCAAGGACAGCACCAGGAGTTGCTGACGCCACTCCCGCCGGAACAGCCGCCACGCCCACCGGCTGATGGCCCGGCGGGCGGGTGCGCCGCCGTCGTTCGTACCGGCGCTGGTACCGGCGCTCGTACCGGCGGACCTTACGCGGCGACGAAGCGCCGCGACGCCCGCGCCCAATAGGAGCACGATAAGTATAAGAGCAGGGGCCCCGAGGGTCATCGGCGCACCGGCGACTGCGCCAGGAGGGACTCCGGGCTCGGAGGCGGCACGGTCTGGTCCACTACCCGGCCATCCCGGATAAACACGACCCTGTCCGCCCAAGACGCCAGCTGGGCATCGTGGGTGACGACGACGGCGGAAACCCCCCGCTTGCACGCAGCCAGGATCAGGCGCATGACGGCGTCACCGTTGAGCGAGTCCAAGGCGCCCGATGGTTCGTCGGCGAGCAGCAGGCGTCGGTCCGCGACGATGGCCCGGGCGATGGCCACTCGCTGGCGCTCGCCTCCCGAGAGCTGGTCCGGGTAGTGCGATGCCCGCTCGGCTACGTCGAGGCTTTCGAGCGCCGTAATGGCTGCCGCCCGAGCCTTTTTGGCCGGGACACCGTCCAGCTCGAGGGGCAAAGACACGTTCTCTACTGCGGTGAGACCCGCCAGGAGGTTGAAGTCCTGGAACACGTACCCGATCGAACGGCGTCGCAGCCGTGCCTTTTCGTTCCGCGACATGGAAGAAACCAGCGCGCCGCCCACCGAGACCTCGCCGCTCGTGGGGTCTTCAAGGGTCCCTGCGATGCTGAGCAGCGTGCTTTTCCCCGACCCGCTCGGGCCCATGACGGCCACGAGCTCACCCGCCTCGACTGACAGGTCGACATCTTGCACGGCGAGTACTTCCGCGGCGCCTTCGCCGTAATGCTTGGTGACTTTTCGTAGCTCGAGGAAGCTCATCGCCTGACCACCACCCTGCGCCGGAAGAGGGGAGCAGAGGATTTGTCGGGTGGCTCCAGGCTGGCCCGCTTCAACCGCCCACTGGCTGAGTCGAGCCAGCGGACGAGCGAGTCCAAGCGGAACAGCTCGGCCTCCACCACCAGGGCCAGGCTGAGGTCGAAGTCGGCCTCGTCCTCTTTGAGACGGGTCCACTGCTGCATAAGCTCGATGAGGAAGCGGCGGTGGGCCTGGACTACGTCCTGGACGTCGATGCCGGGCACCCGCAAGGCCGACACGATCTTGATAACGAGCTCGTCACGCGGCGGCGCGACCATATCGGTCGGGGCTTGGAGCCAACGTGCGAGCTCTTGCTCGCCGGCAGATGTGATGCGAAAGACGTTCTGGGGCCCTTCCCCTGCTGACCCGTCCGACTCCGCCAGACCGTCGCGCTCCAGCCGCTGCAGCGTCGTGTACACCTGGCCGATGTTGAGCGGCCATACGTCCCCCGTGCTGGCCTCGAACTCCTGGCGCAACTGGAGGCCGTACTTCGGCCCCTCGCTCAGGAGGGCAAGCAGGGCATGGCGCACGCTCATGGCGTTCGATCCAATAGCATACTAAGTATGCTACGCGTACGGCGCTACCCATGCAAGTCGCTTTATGCGAGTCGCTTTGGGTCGGCGCGGCAGTTCGAGTGCCCGGCGGCTGACCGCTAACCGATCGTCCCTCGGAACCCGCCGTTGGAGTAGAGCAGTTGACCGGTGACCCAGCCGCCTTGCTCTGAGCAGAGGAAGGCGATGAGGTTGGCCGCATCTTCGGGGCGGCCGCCTCGCCCGAGAGGTGTTCGTACCCGGGCGTTGGCCCGGTCCTCGTCGGTCATCCACCCCGTGTCGACGGGCCCTGGGTTGATGGCGTTAGCAGTTATGCCGAGGGCGGCGAGCTCGTGGGCGGCCGCGTCGATCAGTCGGTCTGCAGCGCCTTTGGAGACCCCGTAGGGCACGTTCCCGGCAGTGTGATCGCTGGTGAGGGAAATGACCCGGCCGGGCAGCTCGGGCTGGTACCGGTTTGCGAACTCCTGGATGAGCAGAAGTGGCCCCCGAACATTGACCGCCAGGTGGCGGTCAAGGAGATCGGCCGTCGTGGCCATGAGCGGCCGTTCCACGCAGAGCGTGTGGTTGAGGATGAGGGCGCGCGCCGTACCCAGTTGGCGTTCGAGAACATCGAAGACCATTACTGGCGCGGACGTATCGGCGAAGTCCGCTTCGATGGCGACCGTCCTGGCTCCCAGGGACTCGAGCTCGTTGGTGATCTCGACCGGGTCTCGGCCCATATCGCTGCCGTAGGCTTCTACCTCCGGCCCCGCCCAATACGTAAACCCGACGTCCCACCCCTCGCCGGCCAGCCTTCGAGCGATGGACGCGCCTATGCCCCGAGACCGCCCCGCTCCTGTGACGAGGACGACCGGCCGCACTCGAGCATTCATTCGTTCAGCTTCACTCGCACCTTCCGGGCCCGCAACGAAGTTTTGAACCACTGGTCGAACCGACAGGCAGGGAAAGTGGCCTATCAGGTCGGGTCGCCCGTGCTTCGGGCCGAGAAAGACGTAGCGAGCTCGCCCCGAGAATTGATGCCAAGTTTGCGGTACGCGTTGCGCAGGTGGAACTCGACCGTCTTCGGGCTGAGGAAGAGCAGGGCGGCCGCTTCTCGAGTGGTCCGACCTTCGGCGAGCAGTAGCGCGACGTGACGTTCTTGCGGGCTGAGCTGGTCGACGGAAGAAGGGTCGCGCCGCCGGGCCGTCTCCCCCGTGGCGGCTAGCTCGATCCGGGCGAGGTCGCTCCATAACGCTGCTCCTAGCCGGTCTAAGTCGTCGATTGCTTTACGGAGCTGTTCTCGGGCATCGAGCCGCCGCCGGGCCCGACGCAGCCTGGCGCCGTAGCAAAGACGAGTCCGGGCCGTCTCGAAAAGGTCCGGCGTTTGGGCGTGGCAGACAAGCGCTCGTCGGAACGGTTCGTCAAATTCAGTGTCGCCCGCTACCAACCCTTGGCCGCGCATCGCTCTGGCCAATGCCCATGGCTGTCCTTTGCGGGCCGCCTCCTGGCTGGCCACGAGAGCATACGTCGCCGCGTCGTCGTCCCGGCCGAGGCGCAGGTGCACCTCTACGAGCTCAGGAGCCGCTGACACGTCGGCGTCGGCGATGCCGCGCTCATGTAAAAGACGCTCCCGTTTACTGAGGCGGGTCAAGGCGGTTTGGGCGTCACCCAAACCGAGCTCCAGCTCACCCAGCGCAGCGAGCGCCCATATTTCGCATAGTGCGGCGCCAATCTCCTGCGACAGGGCGAGCGCTTCGGCCGCGTGCGCCCGGCATTCGGCCTCGCGTCCCTGCCTGGCCTGTAGCCACGACCACCGGGCGAGGGCCGTGGCCAGCTCGGTGCGCTGGTCGGTCTGGCGCGCTAAATCGACTGATTCTTGGAAGATGGCCTCGGCCTCGGCCCACCGGTGGGAAGCCGCCTTCTCGATAGCGAGGTGGCTGAGCACGAAGGGCAGCACCCCGGCAGCCGCGTGGCGGCGGGCGACGTCGGTGGCTTTGGCCACCAGGCCGCTACCGGTGGACGTTTCCCGCAGCCAAATCGGGCCCATCGTGGCCCACGCGAGCAGGTGGGGATCGTCGTCGAGGTCGTCGGTACCGTCTAGCGAACCGACGGCTTCGCGTATCAACTCGGCACCATTGTCGCCTTCACCCGAGAAGATGAGCGCCATGCCTCGAGCCATCGACGAGAAGAAATGGGAGCGCCGGTCGCACGCGAATTGGTCGACTTTGGCCAAGCGCGACGCCGCTTCGGTCATGGCTTTGGGGTCGGCGGCGTAGAGAGCAGCGTTTACCGCTTCGGCCAGCATTATGACGGCCCGGTCGGGGTCATTCGGTTCCGCCCTCATTGCTCCGGCCACCAGGATTTGGTGCCCGGCGGAAACAGGTCCTAAGCGGGTGGAGATGTGACCGCGCAATTCGTCAACGGAGATTTGCAGGTCGTCGGGCACCTGGTGACCTTGCAGCCGGTCGAGCAGAGCGACGGCACGGTTCGACTCGCCGGCCAGCCAGGCCGCTTCGGCGGCCGCTTCCAGGAGCCGGACAAGGGTCTTTTCTTCGGTTGTCATTTGCGCAGCCCGCTCGAAGGCGCGTGCTGAGACCTCGTAGGCGCTGCGGGCGCGGGCGTTGCGCCCTGCCTGTTCGAGCAAAGAGCAGGCAGCCTCATCTGGCCCGATGGCGGCCAAGGCGCGGTGCCAGGCCCTCCGGTCGAACTCGGCATCGGGGAGCGCGTCGGCCACCGCCCGGTGAGCCCTTCTGCGGCTCGCCGGGGGCGCGTCGGAATAGATGGCGGCCCGCGCCAGCGGGTGGCAAAAGTCGACCCGAGCGCCTCTCAGCCGGACCAATCCGGCCGCTTCTGCCGGCTCTAGGTCCTCGAGGCCAACGCCGAGCGAACGCGCCGCTCGGGTGAGCACGGTCAGATCTCCGGTGTCGTTGGCGGCCGCCACCAAAAGCGCGGTGTGCGAACTGGGCGATAACGCCTTGCAGCGCTGCACGTAGATCCGAGCGACCGTGGTACCAATAGGGAGCGGCAAGTCGAGCGGAGAGGGGTCGTCCAACCAGTCGGTCTCGCTCGCCATCTCGACGAGGGCCAGCGGGTTGCCCTGGGACTGGCGATAAAGACGGTCGATGAAATAACCCGCAATGCGCACGCCTCGTCCTTCCAGCAGTTCTTGGGCTGCTTGGCGTTCGAGGCCGGCGAGGTGCAGTGCTGGCAGGTCGCTGCCGTCGACTAACGACGGTTCGCCACCGCGCACTGCTATCAGGACCGCTACCGGGTCCGCCAACAGCCTCCTGAACGCGAACAAGAGAGCGTCGGCCGTGGACCCGTCGACCCATTGGGCGTCATCGACCACCACGAGCACCGGAGCGATCTCTGAGACGGCTGCGAGCAGGCTCAAGGTGGCCGCTCCGATAGCAAAGCGGTCTTCGCCTTTTGGGGGGCGCAGCGCCAGAGCGGCCTCTAGGGCGGCGCGCTGGCGCCCGGGGATGCTCTCGAGGTGGCCAAGCACCGGACGGAACATTTCCAGGAGCCCGGCGAACGGGACTCGGGCTTCTGATTGCGCCCCGCGGGCGCGCAATATGGTCATTCCGGTGGCGAGCCGTTCTGCTTCCCCAAGCAGTTCCGACTTCCCGATCCCGATCTCGCCGACGACTGCGAGCGCCCCGCTGCGGCCGGTCCGGGCACGGTCAAGCAAGGAGGCGATTTCGGCCAACTCCCGTTCTCGCCCCACAAACATGACCGGAGTCTAGGGGCCCCTTGGCCAGCTGCCCGTGGGAATGCGGGAAAACTAGGGGGCCCCCCCGAAGCGAGCCACGCGTCGTTGTTTTTACGGTCGAGGTGAAACCGATCACAGGGAGGCACGAAATGACCACGATGGAGCGGCCGGTGGGTCAACCGGTAGATACTGACAAGCTGATGAGCTTCGTCTACCGGGCGGTCGACGAGGTGGGCGCCACGCTCAATACCGCATTGGTAGTAATGGGGGACAAGCTCGGCCTGTACCGGGCGCTCGCGGAAGCGGGGCCGCTCTCGCCATCTGAGCTGGCCGAGAAAACGGGGACGGCGGAGCGCTACGTCCGGGAATGGTTGTGCGCCCAAGCCGCCGGGGGGTTCGTTGACTACGACCCCGAGAGCGAGCGTTACGGCCTACAGCCCGAGCAGGCGGTGGCCTTGACCGACGACAGCAGCGCCGCCTACTTGCCCGGGTTCTTTCAGATTGCGTTGGGTTCGGTTATCGACTCCCCCCGGGTCACGGAGGCGGCCAAGACCGGTGCTGGCATCGGCTGGCACGACCACGTGGCGGACGTGCACGACGGCTGCGAGCGTTTTTTCCGCCCGGGCTACAACGCTCACTTGGTGGCGGAGTGGATCCCCGCTCTCGAAGGGGTCGTGTCCAAGCTCGAGCGTGGAAGCAAGGTCGCCGACGTGGGCTGCGGCCATGGGGCCTCGACCGTCCTGATGGCCGAGGCCTTTCCGGCATCGACGTTTTTGGGCACCGACTACCACGACGGTTCAATCGCAACGGCGCGTCAGCGGGCCGCCGCCGCCGGTGCGGACGACCGGGTCAGCTTCGAAGTCGCACCCGCGTCAGCGTTCCCCGGGCAGGGCTACGACCTGGTGACGATGTTCGACTGCCTCCACGACATGGGCGACCCGGCCGGCGCGGCCCGTCATGTGCTGCGGGCGCTCGGCGCCGACGGCACGTGGATGATCGTCGAGCCGGCCGCCGGCGACCGGGTCGAGGACAACCTCAACCCGGTCGGCAGGGCCTTTTACTCGTTCTCGACCTTGCTGTGCACGCCTTGCTCTCTGTCCCAGGAAGTCGGTCTGGCCCTGGGGCCCAGGCCGGCGAAGCTCGGATCCGAGACATCGTTACCAGCGCCGGTTTTGGCCGGTTCCGCAGGGTGGCCGAGACGCCGTTCAACATTGTCTACGAGGCCCGCCCCTGACTTTGATTAGCCAGGCCCGCAGGCGTCCCGATTAGCGTCGCTAAACCGGGATGAGCCGAAACTGGGCGCGCCAGAGTAGGGATGAGCGACGCTAGCGCGCACAAATGGCGAATTTCCGCCGAGAATCGGGAGCGGCCGGTGGGTCCCATTTAGTGTCCCACCGGGCCGCCAACCCTTTTAGCTCGGCCTGAGGTCCAACTCCCATGGGCCTATGGACGACCATTGCGTGAACCCAGACCAGCTGTACTGGCTGGAAAGGGCCAGCCCGGTGTACTGCACGAACAGCGGGATGTAAGGGATGTCGGTGGCGATGATCTTGAGCATCTTGCCATAGATGGCCAGCCGCTTGGCTGGGTCGAGGGTTGAAAGCCCTTCGCTCATGAGGGTGTCCACCGCCGGCGGGTCGTAGTCCGAGGTGTTGCCAAACCCAGTCGGTATGTTCTTTTTGCCGAGTATGAGGGCCGGGATGGAGCTTGGGTCCGAGATCCCTGAGACCCAAGAAGTATAAATGTTCCCGTAGGTCTTCGGGCCGTCGGCCGTGGCGATCCACTGAGTGAACGTTTGCTCCTTGATGTTCAGCTTGATACCGATCTTGGCCAGCTGCGCCGCGATCACCTCAGTCACGGGTGTGTAGGTCCCAAATTCGAGGGTGTTGGTAGGTGCGGTGAAGCCGTGCGGGTACGGCGACAGGGCCATTTCCGCTTTGGCTTTGGCCAGGTTGTAAGGGTAGCTGGGCACCGAATCGACCACCGCGTTGACCTGCGCCTGTGGAGCCAGCACCCGCAACTGGTCGGGCGGGATGAGGGTCGTGACAGCCTGGCCCGGGATGCCGAGCGCCTTCACCAGGTTGGCCCGGTCAATGGCGTAGGCCACGGCGCGCCGTACATATATGTTGTCCCACGGCGCAACGTGCACGTTCATCGAGAAAAACCCCGTGTAGTCGCTTGGGACCCACTCCACCTTGGCGCCCGGCGTCGACGCGAACGAACCGCCGGCGGGGAAGGCGACGTTGATCTCGCCGGCCCGGAAGGCAAGGGCCTCGCTCGTGTCGTTGGCGAAGAACTTGACCGATACGTGTTGGACCCGCACGGGGCCGCCCCACCAGTGCGGGTTGGCCGACAGCTCCATACCTGTGGTGGGGTCCCAGCTGTCGAGCTCGAACGCTCCGGTCCCCATGATGCCCACGCTCGGTTGGCCCATAGTGGTCGGGTGTTCCTCTTGGAACTTCTTTTCGAATATGGGCGACTCCCAGCACAGCCAGGACTCAAAGGCGGCGTCGGGGTGGGTCATCGTGACGACGACCGTGTACGGCCCGGTGGCTTCGATGCTTTTGACGTCCACGTAGGCCGGGCTGAACAGGGACTGGGGCCGGCGGTAGTAGTCGAGCGCGTTCACCACGTCGGCGGAGGTCATCTCGTCGCCGTCCCAGAACTTCACGCCCGGCCTCAAGTGGAATACGTAGGTCGTCGTGTTGGGGGTGGACACGGACTGGGCCAGGTTGGGCTCCGGTTGCCCGTCGGGGCCGTACTTCACCAGTCCCTCCAGAGCCCCGTAAACGTCGTTGGCTTCGGGGTCCTTAGAGGTAGGTATCAAGGGTTGTGTAGCTCGCGGTGTCGCCCACGGTGAGGAGGGGTATGACGCCGCCACTCGACGCCGGGATAGGTGCAGCACTCGACACGGGAGCGGAGCCCACCACAACTAGGGCGGCGGTCCCAATGGCGGTCACGGCCGAACGGAACTTCATGCGTCTCCTTTCTCGGTACCAAAGCGTTCGAAGACAGAAAACGGGATTGTCAAATGGTCGAGCACTCCGGGAGCTAGTTTCAAATAGCGCTGCGGGGTGCCCAATGCGCCGCCCGCCAAGACAAACCTGTCCCGGCCGGCCACCGGGCACTCCTCTAGGGGGTGAGTTCCGGCCGCCACCGTACATGCAGTATCGTGCGCGATCAAGAGAAAACAAGAATGTTGGTCGCAAGTTCACCCGGGGTTAACTAGAGCTGCCTGGAGCCAAGACCGGTGCACCGTAGCCGGGTCGAAAATGGGTTGACCTTCGAGGCAGCCTGTGCTTGAATCACCGTGTCCCGGAGAGGGACGGTCTGGAGGGAGGTGGTGAGGCAGTGAGCACACTCTGTTGCACCAGCGCCCTTCTTCGTCTGCTCGATTGAGGCCGTAACCTGGTCCAGGACCGCTGGTGCCACTCGAACTTCAAGTGGAGGCGGTCGTGGACAACGACGAGCTGCAACTACCATCCGACAACTTCGAGGCGCGGGCGCGTCCTCGCAAAGCTCCATGGGATGACGACGATCTCGACTCTGAGGCTTCGACCTACCTGGCTTCCCGCCATGGGCCGGAGCCCCAGCCAGGTTGGGTCATCACTGAGGACCGTGCTCGCCAATACGAGCGTGGCCTGCTAAAGACGGGGAAAGAGGCCGAGGTGTTCTTGGTGGAACGGAGCGTTGACGACCGGACGAACCTCCTTGCCGCCAAGCGGTACAAGAGTTTTGAGGACCGTATGTTCCGGGACGACATCCGATATCGTCAGTCTCGTCGGACCAGAGAAAGCCGTGTCAATAGGGCAATGGCGACCGGCAGCCGTACGGGTATGGCGTTCCGTGCTCAGCAGTGGGTCGAGACCGAGTTCGAGGTGCTCGGGCAGTTGTGGGGAGCCGGCGTTTCCGTGCCGTACCCGGTGCAGCTGCTCGGCCGCGAGCTCATGCTCGAGTACATAGGAGATGAGCAAGCGGCCGCCCCTCGCTTGGTGCAGTTCCGGGGCGGATTGCCCGAGTTGGCTGACCTTTACCGCCAGCTCCTGGTCAACCTGGAGCGAATGGTCGAGGCCGGCATTGTGCACGGCGACTTGTCTGCTTACAACCTGTTGGTCTGGCAAGGCCGTTTGGTCGTCATCGACCTCCCTCAGGCCGTAGACCCCGTGTTGAACCCCGACGGGTTCGCCCTGTTGCAGCGAGACGTGCTGAACACGTGTGGCTGGTTCTCTAAAAAGGGACTGACAACCGACCCGAGCGCTGTCCTTGGCGACCTTATCGGGCGCGTGTCGTGAAATGTTGATGCCGGGCATGGGCCTGGACCTTCTCGAAGACAACTAGCCGGTCTGGAAAACCGGCCAAGCCACCTCGA
The DNA here is from genome assembly GCA_963807395.1 of uncultured Acidimicrobiaceae bacterium. Taxonomy (GTDB): domain Bacteria; phylum Actinomycetota; class Acidimicrobiia; order Acidimicrobiales; family Palsa-688; genus Fen-671. The sequence goes on along the minus strand of CAWEBW010000014.1, from coordinate 118,814 downwards.
TCCGGTAGCGTTCTTCGTCCGCCGTGTCCCGGGGGGATACTAAGTAGTACTCGCGTATCGGCCCCTCCACGCCAATTGCTTGCTTATTCACGAACAAGCCAAGATCGCCGTAGGTCCGGTCTATATCGGAGAAGCTGCCGGCGTGAACGGCGACGGCCAGCTCGGCGGCGGGCACCGTAAATGGACGCGCTCGGTCGGAACCGCTCCTGACGGCCGCGGCCAGAGGTACGAACGCCACCAGGTGTGCCTTTTCCACCTCATAGAACTCCCCCGGGAAAAGGGCGCCGCTCGGGCCGGCAGGTTCCGCCCCGAGCTGTGCCAGCGTCCCGTAAATTTCGTCGAAAGCGGCAAACCACCAATCGACTGAACCCTCCGCCGTTACCGTTTCGGCCACGGCCAGTGCCGGTGTTTTAGGCACCGAGCGGAGTTCGACATCGATCGGCACGGCGGGACGGTCAAGGAGTGCTCGCAACGAAGCCACCGTTGCCTCCGTTTTTTGCAACTCGTCCTGCATGCGCTGTAAATGTGCCACGATCACCTCGTTCCTCGCTGTAACGTCGGGGGCAGAGAGCACGTTTTTTACGTCCTCGACCGGCATGCCGAGGTCTCTGAAGCGCCGGATCACCTGCGCGGTGGCAACTTGCGCTGGTTCGTAGTAGCGGTACCCGCTCGAGCCGTCGACCTCGGCCGGCACCAGCAGGCCGACTTCGTGGTAGTGGCGCAGCGCCTTGATACTCAGATGGGTCATGCAGGAGAAGTCACCGATGCTGAGGCGAGCGCCCATAGCCCCATTGTCGGTCATGACGAGGCCCCCCGCTTGGGAAGAAGCCGAGTGAGCGCGGCCACGACGGTCAGGAGGCACGCCAGCTGCAGAACGCTCAGCTCGAAGGAGTGGCTTACGCCTCCTCTCAGAGCGCCGAAGAAGACGGCGCCGGTAATTGCCACTCCTAGCGTGCCGCCAACCTGCTGCATCGTCGAGAGCGCGCCCGAAACCGCGCCCGCATCGCCCGGCCCGGCGTGGGCGAGGACGAGCGTGGTGAGGGGCGTGATGCAGAGGCCCATCCCGGCCCCCGCGGCCAAGAGCCCCGGCACCAAAAGGGCTAGCGAGCCGTCGGGGCCGAGGCGAACCGCCAACGCCAGCAACCCTTCTCCGACGGCGAGCGTCAGCGCGCCCAGGGCGATCAGGTCACGGCCGTACCTGAGCGCCAGGAAGGGAGCCCGGAGCGAAGTGGCGAGATAGGCAACGGCCAGGATGCTCGTAAACAGCCCGGCTTGGAGCGGGCCAAGCCGGCGGCCGTCTTGCAGGTAGAGCGCCAACACGAGGAACAATGCAGCCTGGCCGCACCAGAACCCGAACTGGGTGGTGAGGCCGGCCCGAAGGCTCCGGTCCCGGAACAGTGAGGGCGCCATCAGGGGTGATCGGCCCGCACGTTCCAACCACCTCTGATGGAAAGCGAACGCCGCTAGCAATACCAGCGATGCCCCCAGGCAGGCCCACGTCCACGCCGGCCAGCCCAGCTGCCGGCCATCCACGAGAGGCAGGACGAGCGCCACCAGGCCACCGGTCACCCACAGGACGCCGACAAGGTCGATGTCGGTCGCCCGTTCGGAGCGTGACTCGGGCACCAGTCTGGGCGCGAGGAGCAGGCCGGCCGCTGCGACAGGGAGATTGACGAGGAATATTGTCCGCCACCCGAGACCAGCCACATCCAGCTGGACCAGAGCGCCGCCTACGAGCTGGCCGCTGGCGGCGGCGACACCCATGACCATCCCGTAGACGCTGATCGCCCGAGCCCTGTCCGCCCCGGTGAAGATCACGCCCAGGAGGGAAAGGACGCTGGGGCTGATCAAGGCGGCCGCGGCCCCCTGGAGGAACCGGGCGCCGACCAAGATTGTCGCACTGGGAGCGAGCCCGCACAGGGTCGAGGCGAGCGTGAACAAAGCGAGCCCGCTACAGAAGACCCGTCGGCGCCCGAAGCGGTCCCCGAGACGGCCGGCCATCACCATCAACGCGGCAAAAGTGAGGCCGTAGCCGGCCAGGACCCATTCGATGGTGCTGCCGCCGGCGTGCAAGCCCGATTGCATAGTCGGAAGGGCCACGTTGACAGCGAAAAAATCAAGGACGATCATGACGGTCCCCGTCATGAGGACCAGGAGCGCCCACCAGTGTGCTCGGGACTGGGTGGGAGCTTCGGGGAGCGCCCGGGGGCCCCGTTCGAGGGTTGCGGTGTCGGTCATGTCACCACCCTCGAGCCTCCTGCAACGGGAGAGTCAAGAGCTTTTGGGCCGGGATAGTGCCATCCGGGCCCGCCGAGGGCAGTGGGCCCGCCGAGGGAAGTAGGCCCGCCAGCCGAGGGCAGTAGGCCCGCCAGCCGAGGGCAGTAGGCCCGCCAGCCGGGGCGATAATTGTGTAGCCTAACTATTTGATGGCCGAACTGAGCTATAGCTCCATCGGTTGGACGGCCGCTCGACTGGCCCGGCATGTCGAGGTGGCGCTGGGACCGCTCGATCTTTCTCCTGCTCAGTACCGCATGCTCGTTCAAATCGCGAGAGGTACTGACGCGTCTAGCTCCCTCGCTCAGAAACTGGCGGTGTCGGCCCCGAGTGTCACCTCCGTAGTCGATGGGTTGGTCCAACGAGGTGCGGTCGAGCGAGCCCATTCGGCTGAAGACCGCCGGCGGATCGCTCTGGCCCTGACCGGCGACGGCCGCCGTCTTCTGGCTGCGGCCGAAGATGCGCTGCGGGCGCGGCTCCAGTCGATTGCCGATGAACTGGAGGACGAGGATCTCGTTTCGGGGGCCATCGCGGCTTTGAGCCTGTGGGGCGAAGCGCTTGACCGTGCCCGGGCCCGCCGGCACGGGGAACGGGTGAGCACCATCGAGCCGCAGCCTTGAGCGTCCGGACCTTACTGTTCGGTCCGGACAATTCCGAGCTCCTGGACCAGCTCGACCAGCACCCGTTCGAACCGATCGCCGAGACTTCGCACTATTCACCGCCCCGGGGGACGATCGACCCGGACCAGCGCAAGTCATGGCTCGGACGGGCGTGGCCGGTAATCAAGACCCACAAGGGCATATGGTCGCTCTCCCTCGTAATGTCCTTCATCGCGTTACTGGCTCAAGTTCAGATCCCGCGCTTCATCGGTAGCGCGATCAACGACTGCTTGCCGACGGCAGGCCACACCACGGACCTGAAGCCTTTGAGCAGCTTCACCACTCTGATCTTCGTCTCGATCGCCATCCGGGAGGTGTCCAACTACATCGGCAGGCGGTGCCTGCTTACAACTGCGTACAGCTTCGAGTACGACCTGAGACATATCATTTACGAGCACTATTTGTCTTTGCCGTTCCCGTTTTATGACCGCGTCTCGGTGGGCCAGCTCATTTCCCGGGCCAATTCAGACGTGCGGGCGGTCCAACAATACCTGGTTATGGCGCCCACCGTATTGGTCCAATGTGCGGTTATTCTCGTCGCCTTCGCCGAGATGTTCGCCCTCAACGTGCAGCTCACCCTGGTGACGGCGGTTTCGCTGCCGATCACCTTCGTGGTCGGCGTGGCCATGAGGAAGCGGATCTACCCGGTGTCGTGGCTCATCCAGGCCAGGCTGGCGGAGATTGCCATGCTGGTGGAAGAGAATATCTCCGGGGTGCGGGTGGTGAAATCGTTCGCGGCCGAACAAAAGGAGCTGACAACGCTCGCCCGGGCCGCCGACCGGCTGCAATGGGCTTATATCGAGGACGCCAACATTCGTGGCACGTGGGCTCCGACGCTCGAGAACCTCCCCCGGGTCGGGTTGGCGATAATACTGCTGTACGGCGGGTTCCTGGTCATAAACGACCACCTTGGAGTGGGGACCCTCTTCACTTTCCAGGCGTACATGCTCATTTTCCAGCCCCCCTTCCGTCAGCTCGGGATGGTGATCATGAACGGGCAGCGGGCGTCGGCCTCGGCCAAGCGGGTCTACGAAGTGCTCGACGAGCCGGCCGAGGAGAAGAGCCAGCCCGGTGCTGTCGAGCTCGTTTCCTGCCGGGGCGATGTCCGCTACGAGCATGTCAACTTTGCTTATTCCGACGGCACTCAGGTACTAAACGATTTCGACCTCCACATCGCGCCGGGTGAGACCGTCGCCCTCGTGGGGCGTACGGGTTCCGGTAAGACTACGGCTGGCCGGCTGCTCAACCGTTCTTACGACGTCTCCGGGGGCCGAATATTAATTGACGGGCTGGATATACGCAATTACACGCTGGAAAGCGTACGCGCCCACGTCGGTTTCGTTTTCGATGAGCCGTTCTTGTTCTCGGTTTCAGTGCGCGACAATATTGCTTACGGCCGGCCGGGGGCCACCCTGGAGGACGTCATCGCGGCCGCCAAGGCGGCCGATGCCGACGAGTTCATAGTCCGGCTCCCAGACGGCTACGACACGGTCATCGGTGAACGCGGCTATACCCTCTCCGGCGGCCAGCGTCAGAGGTTGGCCATCGCCCGCACTCTGCTGGTCAACCCTCCGGTCTTGATCCTCGACGATGCCACCAGCGCCATCGACGCACAGGTCGAGCAACGGATACACGCATCGCTCCGGAAGCTCATGACCAACCGGACGACCCTTGTCATTGCTCACCGGCTGGCCACGATCAGCCTGGCCGACCGGGTGGCACTGGTGGAGGACGGGCACGTGGTCGCCCTGGGGCGCCACCAGGAACTGCTGGAGCGCGACCCCCGTTACGCCGAAGTGCTGGCCCGGGTGGTCGAAGACGGCGAGAAGGGTAATGGCCTATGAGCATGGCCTTTGGCGGCGGGCCCATGTGGGGGGGCGGGGTTGGCGGCGGGATGCGCCCTGGTGCGTGGGGCGGGGCGGGCAATGCGACCCAGGGCGGGGCGCCGTTTGCCGGCGTACCGCCGGAGCTGGAGGAAGCGGTCAAACAGCTCGTGGCTACCGAGCCGGACCACGGCGAACCTGACGTCGTCTTCACCCAGAGGCCCACCGACACCCGGGTCTTGACGCTGAGAAGCATGATCATGGACCGCAAGCGCGTCGCGCTGGTGTCGCTTATATTTCTCACCGTCGAGAGCATCGGATTTCAGACCGGGCCCTACCTGACCCAGATAGGCATCGACGACGGGCTGGTCGGAAAGCAACAGCACCTGAATGTCGTAATTGCCTGCGGCCTCATTTACCTTGTTACCGTCCTTCTCACTGTCCTGGTCGAACGGGCCGGATCCGCAATACGGGCAAGCTGGCCGCCCAGGTAATGAACGACCTCCGGGTCCGGGTCTACGCCCAGATCCAGCGCCTGTCCCTCGACTACTTCACCGACGAGAAGGCGGGCGTCATCATGACCCGGATGACGAGCGACATCGAGGCGCTCCAGCAGTTGCTCCAGGACGGCCTGGTGCAATTTGCCATCCAGGGCCTAACGATGATCTTCGTTCTGGCCGTCCTCGTGTCCTACAACGTGAAGTTGGCGCTCATCACGGTGGTGCTCGTGGTGCCCGCGCTTACGATCGCCTCGCTGTGGTTCCGGACCGCGTCCGAGCACGCTTACCTTCTCGTCCGCGACAAACTGGCCGGCGTTATTGCCGACATCGCCGAGAGCTTGTCGGGAGTGCGGGTCATCGCCTCCTACAACCGGCAACGCAACAACGTCATCCACCACCGCAACGTCCTCGGGGCTTACCGCGACGCCAACTACAAGACAGCCCGGGTGACCGCCAACTATTCGACGGCGAGCGATTTCATCGGCCTGATGGGCCAGGCTTTGCTGCTTCTCATCGGCGGCACGATGGTGCTCAACTCGTGGCACCAGGTGCCGGGGGGCGGCCTCGTGCAGAACGCCCACCCCGAGCTCACGATCGGCCAACTAACCGCGTTCGTGCTCTACCTCGGCTCGTTTTTCCAGCCGATACAGCAACTTGTCCAGCTCTACAACACGTACCAGCAGGGACAGGCTGCGGTGAGTAAGCTCCGCGTCTTGCTGGCCACACAGCCGAGCGTCCCGGAAAAGGCAGATGCTTACGAGCTGCCGCCGATCGAAGGTCGTATCGCGTTGGAAGACGTCGATTTTGCTTACAACCAAAACGACTTTGTCCTCCATGACGTGAACATCTCCATCCGAGCCGGTGAATCCGTCGCCTTCGTCGGCCCAACCGGAGCGGGCAAGTCGACCATCGCAAAGTTGGTCACCCGCTTTTACGACCCGACGCACGGCCGGGTGACGATAGACGGGCTCGACCTTACCGACGTCACCCTCCAGTCGCTGCGCCGCCAGCTGGGCGTCGTGCCGCAGGAGCCGTTTTTGTTCAGCGGTACGATCCGCGACAACGTCGCCTTCGCCCGGCCGGACGCCAGCCCGGCCAGGGTGCAGGACGCAATTGACGCTGTGGGCCTGACCGAGCTCATGGAGAGGCTCCCCCTCGGTCTCGACACCCAGGTGCACGAGCGGGGCCAGTCGCTCTCCTCGGGTGAACGTCAGCTCATCGCACTGGCGCGGGCCTTTGTCGCCGGGCCTCGGGTCCTCGTGCTGGACGAAGCTACCTCCAACCTCGACCTCAAGTCAGAGGTAAAGGTCGAGCGCGCCCTCGACCGGCTACTTCAGGGCCGGACGGCCATACTCATCGCCCACCGGCTTACGACCGCAATGCGGGCCGACCGCATCGTTGTCGTTGACCACGGCCGAATTGTCGAGGTTGGTACTCACGCCGATCTTCTGGCCGCGCGCGGGCGCTACGCGGAAATGTTCGAGATCTGGTCTAAAGAGCAGGACAGCCCAAGTCACAACGACGTGAGGCTCGGCATAGTGCCGGCCCTCGGGTTGGAGCCATTGGAGGCTGACCCGTCCACGGCCTAACGGGCCAACCAAGCAGTTTTGCCGGGAAAATAGATAAAACTGCGCGTCCTGCTGCAGGGTGCCCGCTGGGACACTCGGTACCCGCTCCCCTGGTCACCTAGGAGGGCGCCGTGGTCCCCGACCTCAGCCAATTCGCCCCGCGCACTTGCGGCCAGGGCGACTGCGCCGCTGCCCGCGCTACCACCCCGCCAGGTCGCAGCCCGACGGCTCCTACGTACGCCGCCAGCAGGTCAGAGCACACCGCTGTGCTCGCCACGCCGAGCGTCTCGGCGGCGGCCCCGCACACTTGCGCACGACGGCGGGGGTCTCGAGGCATCCCTGTCAACCCCAGCCAGACCGCTTCGGGGGCCGGCGAAACCCGGTCCGTCAACGCGGCCCGAATGTCCCTCAACAGTGTCTTGATGGTCTCTACGCCGCCAGCGTCCTGCTGGAACGACAGCCCCGGCAGGGTGAAAGTAGACACCGTGGTGCCGTCATCGACGACGGCGGCACCAAACGGCTGCGGGCCGAAAACGCCCCACTGCTGCTGTGCCAACCCAGGTAAAGACCAATGGTGACCGCGGCCAATACCCCTGACAGCGTGCGCTTCTTCGGCCGGGAGGTAGGCCACATAGGCCAGCAGGATCGAACCAGCGATCTCGATGGGTGGGTCATCGACCCGATTGCGCAACCAACGCCCGGCGATCCCGACGGCCAGGCCAATTCCGGTCCCGACGACCACCGAATAGGCAATGCTCCCATTCGTGTGCGCCACCGAGAACTGGCCAGTCGTGGCCGCAGTAACCGCGGCTGCGTAGAGGACGAGCGCAGTGGCGTCATTGAAGAGCGCTTCTCCGTCCAGGATCGTGAGCAGACGCCGGGGTAGGCCGACCCTCCTGGCCACTGCGGTGGCGGCGGCGTCTGTTGGCCCCACTGCGGTACCTAGCACGAACGAGATCGGCCACGCCAAGTGGCCGACCCAGTGAGCTACGGCCGCCACTGCGAAGGCCGTGGCCACCACCAACAGCAGTGCGAGAGCCCCGATGGAACGAGCATCTCGGTAGAAACCTGTTGGTGAGGAGGTAACAGCGGCGTCGAAAACCAACAGCGGGAGCAGGCCGAGCAAAACGACGTCGGGCTCGAGAGATACGTCCGGCACGAAGGGAAGGAACCCGATGACCAGCCCAGCCACGACGAGCACTACCGGTGCGGGGATCCCGGCTTGACGCAAGAAAGCCACCGCCACAAGGGTCACGGCGGCGACGCCCAGTATAATCAGCAATTGGGCTGAGGTCACTCTCGCATATTGGTGGCCGCCCGGAGCCGGCGCACAAAGTCATGCTTGGCACTACTATTCGTGCCGCGGGGCCTAACCTGTTTTGCATATGGCCCCTGATGAGTTAGCTGTTACCACGTGCTACCTGGAACACCTCACCGACGAGGACCTGGCCTTTTTACGTGACCCGTACGGCAGAGAGGGTGCAGGCGGCGACCACCGGGCCTTTGTGCGCGCCCGTCGGGGAGGGATCGAAGGCCTCCTCGCCCAACCCGACGTCTTCGAGGCCCTCTTCGTCGCTGAGCGCGGCGCTGGTCCCTTGGTGCACGTCTCGCCGTTCCTGGCCTTCGCGGTGGCGGTGGAGCGGGCCGGGCATGAGCTGAGCGTCGCCACTTATGTACCGGAGTGGGTCGGCGTCGGCCGGCGTACTCCATTGTTCGACGTACCGCAGCTGCAAGAGTTCATGTCCTCACCCTGGCGTCGCTTCTTCTTGGCGGAACTCTTGGCCTCGTACACCCGGGTGGCGAGCGGGTCGGTATTGATCGCCACCCGCCGCGGGTTCCGGCGGCAGCGGTTTTCCGAGCTGGACCCGGTCCGTCTGGCCGGCCTGCTCGAAGTGGTCCCCGAGGCTGAACGCCCCGGTATCCTGCGCCGGCTGGGGGACCTGGCCCTGTTCCTGACCGGCGTGTTCCCCGACTACGTTGCCCGTCACGGTTTCGGGCCGGTAGACCAGGGCCGTCTCCTTCGTTCCAGCACTGTCGCGGCAGGGCCGCAGCGCGGAGTTCGGGCCGGCGCGGCAAAGCCCGACATCGACAGGGACGGCGACGCCGTCACCTTGCTCGGCCAACTCGGACGCCGCTGGTACCAGGCTGCCTACCGCCTCCTCCCCGGGCCGGTGCCCGCCAACGTAGCGGTCATCAGCGAGATGCCGGAACGCTTCAACGATGCCCGCCGTGTACTCGGGGTGATCGCCGAGCGGTTGCTGTTTTCCCACAGCGACCCGTAGTTCGGCATCGACCCCAACTAGCGCTGCAGTTGACAAGCTCGCACCCGAGCGCTAAATGACGGTATGACCACTGCGCAGTTCACGCTTTCCCTCCCTGAGTTCGACCGCCTCTTTGAGAAGCTCAAAAACTGGGGCCGTTGGGGAGACGACGACGAGCTGGGCACCCTCAATTTCATTGGCGACAAAGATGTCGCCGAGGCGGCCAGTTTGGCCCGGACCGGGCGCAAGGTGTCTCTCGGACGGACGCTCGATACCGCGGCCGGACCAGATAATCGGCGCCCCGCACTGCACTACATGACGCATATGGGCGACAAGGGGGCCGACGATTCGACTTACTACACCGATTTCATCGCGGTCGACTTCCACGGCAAGTCGGCCAGCCACATGGACTCCCTGCCGCACGTGGCGTACAAAGGTCTGTTTTATAACGGCAGACGGCCCATGGACGTAATCGGGTCGAATGGGTCGTCCTTCGCCCCCATATCACGCCTAGCCAAAGGAGTCGTGGCCCGGGGTGTGCTGCTGGATGCGGCCCGCGCCCGCCAGGTGGACTGGGTGGAGGCGCCATGCGCTCTCGGGGCCGAGGACCTCGAAACCATAGCCGCCACATTGGGGGTAGAAGTGCGCCGCGGTGATGTTGCGCTCCTGCGGACCGGGCATATGTCGCCGCCGGAATGCCCTTGGCCCCTGGGACCCTGACTTGGCCGACGCCGGCTTGGCCACCTCTGGCCTCGAATGGCTTGCCGGACGCGAGATCGCCCTCCTTGGTGGTGACGGTGATAGCGACGCCCGCCCGAGCCCGGTGGAAGGGATCGGAGGCCCAATCCACGTCCTGTCCATCACGGCCATGGGTATGTGCCTACTCGACAACCTCGACCTGGAAAGCCTGAGCGAGGCCTGCGCGGAAGCAGGGACGTACGAGTTCCTCCTCGTCGTAGCCCCGCTGATCGTCGCCGGAGGAACGGGCTCGCCCGTGAACCCGATAGCTGTCCTGTAGGGGCCGCCAGCGCACGGCCGTTTCATTCTGGGGCGAATACTGTGTTCTGGGGCGACTACTGTGTTCTGGGGCGAATAACCTGATGATAACGACAGTAATTCGCCCCAGTCCCGACTGGGCGGGGGTGAAGGGCGGTCGGCGGGCGTCGTCCATCAACGACGGCGCCTAGCGGGTGAAGGCAGTGGGCGGGGTCGTCCATCAACGGCGGCGGCAGCGGGTGAGGCCCTAACCGGAACGCCCGATGTCGTCGACCTTGACGAGCTCCTCATCGCTCAGTTCGAAGCCGTACAGGTTGAAGTTTTCTTCCATCCGCTCACGGTGGACGGACTTGGGGATGACCACGAAGCCGTGGTCCAGGTGCCAGCGCAGGACCACTTGGGCAGGGGTCACACCGTGCGCTGCCGCGATCTCGGTCAAGACCGGGGAGTTGAGCCGGCTGCGCTTTAGCCCGCTGTACCCTTCGAGGACGACGCCCCGCTCGGCCAGCTCGGCCACACGCCGGGGGTCGTAGAGCGACGGGCTCCACGGTATCTGGTTCACGGCGGGGGCGACGCCGGTGGCCGAGATCAGTTCATCGATTTGGCCTGTGCTGTAGTTGCTGACGCCGATGGCGGCCGCCTTGCCTTCGTTGGCCACGTCGATGAAGACTTTCCACATCTCCGGTCGGGCTTCGCCTCCCGGGGGCCAATGGACCAGCCACAGGTCGACGTACTCGGTCCCCAGCGCACGCAGGCTGGCCTCTATCGTCTCTCGCTCGCGGCCGAGGTTCTCCGGAGGGCATTTTGTCGTGATGAAAATTTCGCGCCGGTCGACCCCGCTGTCCCATATGCCGGCCCCGACATATTCCTCGTTGGAGTAGCCGGTGGCGGTGTCGATGTGGCGGTAGCCGACAGCGAGGGCGGTGCGGACGACCTGACGGGCACCTGGCCCGTCGACCTGCCACGTCCCGAAGCCAAGTAACGGCATTTTGCCGCCACTTCGTAGCTCGACGGTCCGATCATCTTCATTGGTGGCCATTGTCTTGGTGCTTTCGTGGAGGACCGCAGCTCAAGAGAGGCCGCGAGCCGACAGGTATTCGTAGCTGCGGCGGACCTTTTCCCAGATGTCCCCTTCGCACCCGTCGAGTTCGACGATGTCCCAGCGGACGGCACTGTTGGCGGCGAGGACCCGGTCGACGTCCATTTTCCCGTCGCCGACAGCAGTGTGGTTGTCCGCCCCCTGGTTGATGGGGCCGTCTTTGATATGGAGGTAATGGACACGGCCACCAAGTGACCGCACCAGGTCCGCAGCGTCAACGCCTCCGACCTGAGCCCAGTACGTGTCGACCTCCAGGGTCACATCCGGATCCAGGCGGTCGATGAACTTTTGGTAGGCGAGCTTGCCGTCTTCGCCGCGGCCGAACTCCCACCAATGATTGTGGTACCCGAGCTCGATCCCATGCGACTTGGCCATGGGGACGACGGCGTTGAAGGCATCGGCGGCCTCGCCAATGGCTTTGTCGTCGGCAAATGATTCCGGCCGCAGGCTGGGGAAGTCGGCCGGCGCACCCAGCGCGACCAGCTCGGCGAAGGTTGCTTCCGCCGTCTCTTTGTCCGGGAGCTTGGTGTGGGCGCTCGAAAGCTCGAGGCCGGCGCCGTCGAGCTCGGATTTCATCTGGGTGGTCGAAAGCCCGTACAGGCCGGCCGTCTCCACCGCCTTGTAGCCAATACTGCTCAACCTGGCTAATGTCTCCGGGAGCGAGCGCTCGGCTTCGCCCCGGACTGTCCACATCTGTATCGAAATCCTGGCCATCGATGACACTCCGTCTACTAGGTTGCCTCTCTATTCCTACCCGAGCGGCCGACCGCTCGACAAAGCGAACTACCGGTCCCTCGGGGTAGGTGGCCCGGCTTAGATGCCGGGTTAAATGGCGGTGTACCCACCGTCCGCCTGCAGGTTAGCCCCGGTTATAAAGGCGGCCTCCTCTGACAGGAGGAACACAACCGGGGCCACGATCTCGTCGGCCGAGGCGAAACGGCCCGCCGGGTGCGCGGCCAGGATGGTTTCCGTAGCTGCGACCGGATCCGCTTGGCCCCGCAGGTAACCGTCCAGGAACTCTCCTGCTATCGAGCCCGGCCCCACCACGTTGCAACGAATCCCGTAGGGGGCATAGTCGATGGCGATCTGGCGGCTCAGTTGAAGGACGGCCCCCTTGGAGGCGCAATAGGCCGGCTGCTCGGGCAGCCCGACGACGCCTGATATGGACCCGATGTTGACGATGGCCCCCCGAGTGCCATTTTGACGGAACTCGCGCACGGCCCGCCGGCAACAAAGGAAAACGCCGGTGGCATTGACCCTCAGAGTGCGCTCCCACTCCGCCAATTCCAGGTCCTCGAGGCGGGATGCCCTGAGCACGGCGGCGGCGTTGACCGAACCATAGAGCTCGCCGAAGTGATCACGGGCCGCGTCGAACAGGGTGTCCACGCCGCTCTCATCGGTTACGTCGACCTCGACGCCGATGACTTCTCCCCCTGACGCTCGGGCCTCCTCGCAGGCGGCGTCGAGCCAGTCCTTACGAATGTCCCCGGCAACCACCCGGGCACCCATGCTGGCCAGCCGCCGAACCGTCGCCGCACCCAGGCCGCGACCTGCACCGGTGACAACTATTACCTCGCCGCTCAAACTCACGAGAAGTCATGTTATTACTGCCCGTCGTGTGGCGCTGATTGGCCGCCGGTGCCAGGTCCGGTGTCCTCCTCGGTGGTGGGGGCAGGGCTGAGCAGCAACGCGATCGACGCCCAGATGCCTGTGTTCCATTCACCGGCCAACTCCCAGGCCCGGGCGATACCGATTAGCAAGGAGGCGATGAGGATGTCCCCGAGGTTCGCCAACGCCGAACTGTCGTGGACATTGATAACCAGCACCACTCCAAACGCGAACTCGAACCCGAACATAAGCAATAGCAACACTACGAGAAGAGATTGCTGACCGCCGACACCACGCCCGGCCCAGAATTGGAGCGTCCGTCGAACTCCGGCGGCCGTGAACAGTAGGCCAATAATGCCAAGTACTAACGCAGGGATCCCGACGTTTGTCCCGGGCACCAGCCCGAAAAGCGCTACCGACAGCGCATTGATGAAAGCGAGAAAGGATGCCGCCGCCCTGAACCGGCGCACAACCCTGGGGCGCGTGCCTGTGCGGTTTTCGGAAACTGACAAGGCCACGAATAACAACCCGATAAGCGTCGCCGCGGACGTCGCAATGACTACGAAAAGGTCGCGATAATCTCCAGTTACCATGACCCCAGGCTACTCATCGGTTATGCCCAGGCAGCCGAAGACCCGATAACGGTAGCTCCACTCGAAGTCAGCTCCGCCTCGGTGGCCTTGGCGGACTCGACCGAGAGGGCTCGGGACAGATCTGAGAGGAGGCGGGCCTTGAGCCCGGCCCCCAGCGCGTCCCTCACGGTGGCGGCCACGCACACATCTTCGGCCAAGCCACAGACGTCGACCACCTGCACCCCGTGCTCGCGCAGAAGATCTCCCAACCACCGGCCGGACTCGTCGACTCCCCTGAAGCCTGAGAGGTCGCCTCCAAATTGGCCTTTGTGGACCTGCGCGTCGACGAGGTCGGTTATCCGCCGGCCGGCTCCGCGCGATAGCTCAGGGTCGAGCTGCGGCCCCGGGCGAGCCGGCCAGACAGTGAGCCGGGTATTCGACGAAATGGTCGTCGCTGGGCTCGATGTGCCAGTCCTGAGTGGTTACGACCAAGGCGTAGCGGGGGCGGGTGCGAGCAAGGTACGCCCCGATCTGGTAGGCCGTCTCGTCTCCCCCCGCCACTTCGAGGGCGCCTCCCTCGGTAAAGTCGTTCTGAACGTCGACGATGATCAATGCCCGGACGTTGGCGTTCTGGGTCGGGAGCGAAGAGGTCATGTCAGTGCTGGGCCATCGGTGCTGGGCCACCAGTGCTGGGCCATCTTACGCAGGCCGAGTGCCGTGCTGGCGCGCGATGATCCATATGTGAAGCCAAAGTTCATTCCCGTTCCCACGCCGTGGCCAATCCGGGTAGACCTTCGCAGTGACACTGTGACTCGCCCGACGGATGCCATGCGCCGCGCCATGTTCGACGCCCCCGTCGGGGATGAGCAGCTCGGCGAAGACCCCAGTGTGAACCAACTGGTCGAAACAGTGGCCGAACTGCTGGGCAAACCAGCGGCGGTCTTCCTCCCCTCCGGGACCATGTGCAACGAGATCGCCCTGGCGCTGCACTGCCGGCCCGGCGACGAGTTCTACTGCGACGGTACGGCCCACCCGCTCCACGCTGAAGCGGGCGGGCCGGCGGCGGTGGCCGGAGCGCAGGCCCGTTCGCTCGATGGTGAGCGAGGCGTGTACACAGCAGAGCAGTTGGCCGGCGCATTGTCACCGCTGTCCAGGTACGCGCCGGAACCGCGGCTCGTGTGGGTCGAGCAGACGGCCAACCTGGCCGGCGGCACTGTCTGGCGCGGCGCCGATATCGCCGCGGTCACCGGGCTGGCGCAGGAGCGGGGGCTCCTCACCCACCTGGACGGGGCCCGGCTGTTCAATGCGACGGCCGTCACTGGCGAACCCCCGTCGACCGTGGCCGCACCTTTCGATAGCGCTTGGGTCGATTTTTCGAAGGGCCTTGGCGCGCCGGTCGGCGCCGCTCTAGCCGGCGACGAAGAGTTCATCGATGGCGCCTGGCGTTGGAAGCAGCGCCTTGGCGGTTCGATGCGTCAGGCCGGAGTAATGGCGGCGGCGGCCAGTTATGCGCTGGCCCATCACGTGGACCGTCTGGCCGAGGACCACGTCCGTGCTCGCCGGTTGGCCGACGCGCTGGCCGACATACGTGGCATCGACCTCGACCCGGCTCACGTGGAGACCAACATCGTCGTGTTCGGCCTCGACCGCCCCAGAAGAGCGGGCCCGTTCCTCTCCCACCTACTCGAAAAGTACGGAGTGAGAGGGAGCATGGCCGGTCCGGGGCGCCTCCGCTTCGTCACCCACCTCGACGTAGGCGACGACGAGATCACCACCGCTGTGGCCGCGGTGCGAGCTGTAATGGAGGACCTCGGGTGAGCTCGCCACCAGTCGACCCGGGCACGGCGTGGCCGAGGACCGGCAACTACTACCAACACTTGGGCCGGTTCAGTGATTGGGTCGAGTTCGCCCGTCGGCAGGCCAATTCTTCTGAGCCGCCGAGAGTCACGGGTCTAACTCCCGCCCGCGTGCGCGAGTGCCTGGGTTTTGCGCAGGACCAGCCTCCGGCCGATGTGTGCGTCGAACGTACGTGGCAAAACGGGGGCGTCGCCGGCGAAGAAATTTCCTGGTCGGTGGGTTATGGGCCGAAAACCCGGGCCTGGTTCCTTCGTCCGGCGGGCGCGTCGGGAGCTGTTCCCGGAGTGGTCGCATTACACGACCATGGCGGTTTCAAGTTCTACGGAAAGGAGAAGATCGCCGATGGGCCGGAGGCACCGGACCCGATACTGGCCGAGTTTCGCCGCCAGTATTACGGAAATCGTGCCTTCGCGAATGAATTAGCGCGGGCCGGGTTTGCGGTCCTCGTCCCTGATGTTTTTCTTTGGGGTAGCCGCCGGTTCGATTATGCACAAATGCTCCCGGAGAGCGACGAGCGGGGTGAAGATCAAACAGGCGAAATCATTAGCGCCTATAACCAGGCGGCCGCGGCGCACGAACACGTGGTGGCCAAGTACTGTACGTTGCTCGGCACCAGCCTGGCGGGCGTCGTCGCCTACGAAGACCGTGTCGCCCTCGAGTACCTCCGGTCCCGCCCCGACGTGGTCAGTGACCGCGTCGGTTGCATTGGCTTGTCGGGGGGTGGCTGCCGCGCCGCGCTGATGCAGGCCACCTCGCCAGAAATCTCGGTCGCGGTCGTCGTCGGCATGATGTCGACGTATGACCAGCTACTTGACCGCAACGTTGCCGGGCACACGTGGATGTTCTTCCCTCCAGGTCTGGTAAGCATCGGCGACTGGCCGGACCTGGCCGCCTGCCGGGCGCCCTCACCCCTCGTCGTCCAGTACTGCCGCAATGATCACCTGTTCCGCCTCCAAGGTATGGTCGATGCGGATGAGCGCATCGCCGCGACGTATTCATCCGCTGGTGCGACGGGCAACTACGTCGGCGAGTTTTACGACGGCGGGCACAGCTTCGACCGGGCCATGCAAAAGGCGGCCTTCGCTCACCTGGCCCGGTGGTGTGCCGCGTAGAGGTGACGTCTCAGCGGGCCGCCGCGCCCGCTCCACTGAGGGCGGCGGAGACGACCAGCCGGGCCTCATCCTGGACCGACGCCAGGTGCTCGGGGCCTTTGAAAGACTCGGCGTAAATCTTGTAGACGTCCTCGGTACCGGAAGGGCGGGCCGCGAACCAGCTTGACGCAGTTATTACTTTCAGGCCGCCTATGGGGGCACCGTTACCGGGCGCGGTCGTCAATTTGGCGGTGATCGGCTCGCCGGCCAATTCGGTAGCGGTCACGTCCTCGGGCTGAAGCTGGGCCAGAGCCGCTTTTTCTTCGCGAGTGGCCGGCGCGTCCACACGCGCGTACGCCGGGTCGCCAAACCGCTCGGTGAGGGCCCGGTAGCGTTCGCTCGGCGATTGGCCCGTCTTGGCCAGAATTTCGGATGCCAGCAGGCAAAGGAGGATCCCGTCCTTGTCGGTGGTCCAGGTGCGCCCGTCCTGGCGCAAGAAGGACCCACCCGCGCTTTCCTCTCCACCAAAGGCGACTGACCCGTCGAGCAGCCCGTCTACGAACCACTTGAACCCGACTGGCACCTCGTAGAGGTTGCGCCCGAGGCTGGCGGTTACCCGGTCGATGATGCTCGAGGAGACGAGCGTTTTGCCGACCGAGGCCTGTGCCGGCCAGCCGGGCCGATGCGTAAAAAGGTACTCGATGGCCACGGACAGAAAGTGGTTCGGGCTCATGAGGCCGGCGTCCGGCGTCACCACGCCAAAACGGTCGGCATCAGCATCATTTCCGGTTGCTACCTGGAACTCGTGTCGTCGCTCAATCAGGGAAGCCATGGCGTACGGCGACGAGCAGTCGGTCCGGATCTTCCCGTCCCAGTCGAGGGTCATGAACCGCCACGTCGGGTCGACGGTGGTGTTGACCACGGTCATGTCCAGGCCGTAGCGCTCGCCGATGGCGCCCCAGTAACTGACGCTGGCTCCTCCCAGCGGGTCGGCGCCGATCCTGATGCCCGCCGATGCCACCGCAGGCAGGTCTATGACGGCGCTCAGGTCAGAAACGTACGAGCCCATAAAGTCGAACCCGCTCGTCGTACCGGCCGTCTTGGCCGCGTCGGCTGACGTGCGCCGCACGCCCCGCAGGCCCGCTGAGAGCAGGGCGTTGGCCCGGTCCTGCACCACGGACGTGATTTCTGTCGGCGCCGGGCCACCTTCGGGTGGGTTGTACTTGAAGCCTCCGTCCGACGGGGGGTTGTGTGACGGGGTGACGACGATACCATCGGCCCGGGCGCGGCCTTCGGCGGAACGGTTGTGGACGAGCACGGCATGAGACAGTGCGGGCGTTGGCGTATAGCCACCCCCCGCGTCTATAAGTACGGTCACCCCGTTGGCCGCCAGCACTTCCAGCGCCGTCACCCACGCCGGCTCCGACAGCGCATGGGTATCCCGGGCCATGAACAGTGGACCGTTGATGCCCGCCCCGGCGCGGTAATCACAGATTGCCTGGGAGATGGCCGCGATGTGGTCTTCGTTGAAGCTGAGCTGAAGGCTGGACCCCCGGTGGCCCGACGTCCCGAAGGAGACCTGCTGGTCGGGGTCCGAAGGGTCCGGGTGCTCGGTGAAGTAGGCAGTTACCAGGTGGGGGATGTCAACGAGGTCGGATGGAGCGGCCGGCTGTCCGGCCCGGGGGTTGATCGCCACAGCGCACATCCTCGTCTCTTGGCTCGGGTATCGGCTACCCCTTGCACGATAGTGCCGCCCGGGCCTGTTTTACCCTGCCGTCTCGATCACCACCTTGAGCCGGCCGGCCTGCGGGCGGGCGTACAGCGAGTAGGCCTGCTGGGCCTCGGACAACGGCAGGACATGGGATATGTAGCTGCCGAAATCGGCCTTGTGCTGGGCCACATAGGTCGCCCCATCTTGGAGCACACGAGTCCACTGTCCCTTGTTCGTCCGGCCCGACGCAAAGGTGAGCGCTTTCTCGTAGAATCTGACGGCAGGGGATCACGTAGTCCGGGTCAGTTATTTCGCCGAAGCCGAACACGAACCCTCCGACTGCCGCGGCCCAGATAGCGTCGACCACGGTCTCGTTCTGGTGGCCGACCGCTTCTACGACGACCTCGGGCCGGACCTGCCCGTCCAGCTTTTCTCGCCAGCTGCGGCCCGTAGTGGCAAAGAACTCGTCGGCCCCAAACACTTTCGCCGTCTCGGCGCGCTCGACCGGGTCGATGACGCTGATCTTGGCCACGCCCTTTTGCTTCAAGATGTGACAGAAAGAAAGGCCACTTGGGCCGGCGCCGACGACGGCCGCGCTCCGGTCCCGGACGTCGGGGAACTGACCGACGGCCCTGAGGACGGTGCTGATGGGCTGGATGGCCACCGCCTCTACGTCCTCGAAGCCGCCGGGGACCGGGATGATGGAACTGGCCGGGCACCTCACAAACTCCGACAGCGAGGCGTCCGGGCCAAGGCTGCCCACGACGTGCTGCGAGGGCTTGAACAACGGGCTGGCGCTCTCGATGACCTCGCCGACCGCTTCGTGGACCGGCGCGCCGCCGAAACCGCCACCATCGGACATACCCCAGGCCCCGTTCAAACGGGGCATGTCGCTCCCGCACAGGCCGGCCACGAGCAAACGCAGCCGGACCTGGCCTTCCTGCAGCTCGCCCGAGTCATCCGGGACATCGACGCGCTCGACGAAGCCCGGCGCCACCACCTGGTACGACCACATGAAACCGCTCCTTTCGCTGCCTGCTCAGGTTCGCGAAGCTAGCGGCAAACTTTATACGCTCCGGCGGTAGGAGCCTCCCACCTCGAACAGTGCCGTGCTGATCTCACCCAGGGAGGCGGAGCGGACCGTCTTCATTAGTTCCGCGAAGACGTTTTCACCGGCGAGTACCGCCTTCTGAAGGGCGGTGAGGGCCGCTGGGCGCTCCTCCTGGTGCCGGGCCTGGAAGTCCCGCAAACGTTCGAGTTGGCTGCGCTTTTCCGCCTCGCTCGACCGAGCCAGCTCCAGGTGCTCAGGGGGCTGACCCCCGTCAGGGCTCACGAACGTGTTCACGCCGATGATGGGCAGCGTGCCGTCATGCTTGCGCTGCTCATAGAGCATCGAGTCGTCCTGGATGCGGCCGCGCTGGTAGCCGGTTTCCATCGCGCCCAGCACGCCACCGCGTTCCGAGATGCGCTCCAGCTCCGCCAGGACAGCTTCCTCCACCATGTCGGTGAGCTGCTCGATGACAAAGCTGCCCTGGAGCGGGTTCTCATTGCCGGCCAGGCCCCATTCGCGGTTGATCACGAGCTGGATGGCCAGGGCGCGGCGGACCGAAGCGGGGGTCGGTGTCGTCACCGCCTCATCGAAGGCGTTGGTATGCAGGCTGTTGGCATTGTCGTAGACGGCGCACAGCGCTTGCAGGGTCGTCCTTATGTCGTTGAAAGCCATCTCCTGCGCGTGCAGGGATCGTCCCGAAGTCTGGATGTGGTACTTCAGCCGCTGGGACCTCTCGTTCGCGCCGTACTTGTCGCGGAGCGCTATGGCCCAGATGCGCCGGGCGACGCGGCCGATCACGCTGTACTCGGGGTCCATCCCGTTCGAGAAGAAAAACGAGAGGTTCGGGGCGAAATCGTCGATGTCCATACCGCGCGCCAGGTAAGCCTCGACATACGTGAACGCATTGGCCAGGGTGAAGGCCAGCTGGGTTATCGGGTTGGCGCCGGCTTCGGCGATGTGATACCCGGAAATCGAGACGGAGTAGAAATTCCTTACGGAGTTGTGCACGAAGTACTCCTGGATATCGCCCATTACGCGCAGCGAGAACTCCGTCGAGAAGATACAGGTGTTCTGACCCTGGTCCTCTTTCAATATGTCGGCCTGCACCGTTCCGCGCACGTGGGCGAGGACAAAGGCCCGCACCTCGGCCGCCTCTTCTGCCGTAGGTGCCCTACCCTGCTCGGTAGCGAACCGGTCGAGCCTTTGGTCGATAGCGGTGTTCAGGAACATGGCCAGGATCGTCGGGGCGGGCCGTTGATCGTCATCGACACCGACGTCGACGGGTCACAGAGGTCGAAGCCGTCGAAAAGGGCCTTCATATCATCGAGCGTGGCTACTGACACGCCGGATGTGCCTATCTTGCCGTAGATGTCCGGGCGCTCGTCCGGGTCGCAGCCATAAAGGGTGACCGGGTCGAAGGCGGTGGAAAGGCGCGTCGTGGGTTGGTCATCCGCCAGCAGGTGAAAGCGCCGGTTGGTCCTGAACGGGTCGCCCTCTCCAGCGAACATCCGGGTCGGCTGCTCTTCCTCCCGTTTGAACGGGAAAACGCCGCCAGTAAAGGGGAACTTTCCCGGTAAGTTCTCGGACCGGAGCCAACGCAGCAGCTCCGCTCGGTCCGTGACGCGGGGTAGGGCGACCCGGGGCACCGGTGTCCCCGAGGGCGATATACGGGTGAGGCTCTGTGACTTTACGGCCCCGTTGGATCTCACCTCGATTTCCTCGCCTGAGTAGGCGCGCACCGTCTCCGGCCAGCTCTCGACCAGATGTCGGGTTTCGGTATCTACGGCGTCGGCCGCCTCACGCCGCAAGGTCTCGAGGTCGCTCAGGTCGACGCCTCGCTCCCCGGCGAACGTAATTGTCTCAGCGATGGCATCGGCTCGCCTCGTCGCCGCTACTTGCTCGGCCGTCCGAGCGTGATAGTCCCGCACGGTGTCGGCAATTTCGGCCAGGTAGCGGATCCGGGCGTTGGGGACCATGACCGATGTGCCCTCCGATACGTTGCCGGTAGAGGGCGAGAGCGCGCCCTCATGGACCGGGAGCCCGAGGGGCGCCAGGGTGTCGCGCACGTGCTGGTAGAGCGCGGTGACACCGTTGTCGTTCAAACGTGACGCGATGGTGCCGAAAACGGGAAGATCTGCCGGCGCCACGGAAAAGGCCTCGTGACCACGGGCCCACTGGCGGCGCACATCGCGCAGCGCGTCTTTAGCTCCCCGACGGTCAAACTTATTAATGGCAACGACATCGGCCAACTCCAGCATGTCGATTTTTTCTAACTGGGAAGGTGCGCCGTACTCGGGCGTCATCACGTACAGAGACACATTGGCGATGTCGGTCACGGCTGAGCTCCCTTGGCCGATGCCCGGGGTTTCGACGATGACGAGGTCGAACCCGGCGGCCCGGCACGCGTCCACTACGAGCGCCACGGGTGGTGGCACCTCGGACGCGGCCCCTCGGGTGGCCAAGGAGCGGAAATAAATCTGCGGCGAACCAATCGCGTTCATCCGTATGCGGTCGCCGAGCAACGCGCCCCCGCCCCGGCGCCGGGTCGGGTCGATGGCGATTACCGCGATGCGCAGGCTGTCGCCCAGGTCGAGCCGGAACCTCCTGACGAGTTCGTCCGTCAGGCACGACTTGCCAGAGCCACCCGTCCCCGTTATGCCCAACACCGGTACTCCTGGCGGGGCATGAGCCCGGATCTGCCGGCATTGTGGCTCTAACAGCGACCCGCTCTCGATGTCGGTGATCGTGCGCGCCAATGCGATCGGTTCGCCCGCCAGGAGCCTGTCGAGCGAAATAGTTGGGGCGGCGGCCAGGTCGACGTCACACTCCTCGATGAGCACGTTTACCATTCGGGCCAAGCCGAGGCGCTGGCCATCGGCAGGAGAAAAAATCCGCCGGACGCCGTACGCCTCGAGCTCGGCAATCTCCCGCCCGACGATGACCCCGCCACCACCTCCATAAACCTTTATGTCGTCGCGGCCCGCCGCCCGGAGCTGGTCGACCAGGTACTTGAAGTACTCGACGTGGCCACCCTGGTATGAGCTGACCGCCACCCCTTGCACGTCCTCGGCGATGGCGGCCGTCACCACCCCCTCAACGGAGCGGTTGTGCCCGAGGTGGACAACCTCGGCCCCCTGGGCCTGAAGCAGCCGTCGGATTAGGTTGATGGCTGCGTCGTGCCCGTCGAACAGGCTGGCCGCCGTCACGAAGCGTACGGGGTGCGTCGGCACGTACAGTGTCGGCATGTGCTGGGCCGGCTGATATTGGGCCGGCTGATATTGGGCCGGCTCGTGTTGGGCCGGTTGACCTTCGACTGCAACCGCTGTGCCAACGGTCATAGGAAGTACAATAGTCGAACATCCGATCACCGGAGGTCACGAATGCCCGGATCCGTTATTGTGTCAGGAGCTCGCACTCCGATCGGCAAGTTGGGCGGTGCGCTCGCTTCGGTGGCTCCCGTGGAGCTAGGGGCTCTCGTCATCGCCGAGGCGCTGCGGCGTGGTGGGGCGGCGCCCGAGACAGTCGACTACGTGCTCATGGGCCATGTGTTGCAAGCCGGTCAGGGCCAGAACCCCGCTCGCCAGGCGGCGGCGCGAGCGGGCTTACCGATGCGGGTCCCCGCCATGACCTTGAACAAGGTTTGTTTGTCAGGCCTCAACGCGCTCCACCTGGCTGATCTCATGATCGCCGCCGGTGAGGCCGACGTCGTCGTGGCCGGCGGCATGGAGTCCATGTCGAGAGCGCCCTACTTGCTCGAGGGGGCGCGGGCCGGTCTCGGTTTCGGCGAGGCGCCCCTGCGAGACGACATCGTCGTCGATGGCCTGTCCTGCGCCTTCGAGCAGCTCACGATGGGCTCAGCCACCGAGCGCGACGCGGCCGGAGCAGGTATCAATCGGGGAGAGCAAGACGCGTTCGCGGCCCGTTCCCACGACCGGGCCTCGACCGCGACCAAGGCCGGCCGCCTGGCGGTAGAGATCGTCCCGGTCAACGTGGCCAAACGGCGGGGCGACCCCATCGCCGTCCTCGAGGACGAAGGCATCCGCCCGGGGACCACACCGGAGCAGCTCGCCGGGCTCCGCCCCGCCTTCTCTGAAGGGGGCGGCATAACCGCCGGCAATGCCAGCCAAATCTCAGACGGGGCGGCCGCCCTGATCGTCGCCTCTCCGGCCGCCGCCGCCACCCTTGGGGTAACGCCGCTGGCCGAGGTTGTCGCTTACGCCGAGGTGGCCGGCCCGGGCACGTCGCTTCTCACCCAGCCGTCGCACGCCATCGCCGTCGCCCTTCAGCGAGCGGGGCTCGACGTCGGCGACCTCGATGTTGTGGAGGTGAACGAAGCCTTTGCCGCGGTCGTTGTCGCATCAGCCCGCGACCTGCCCATACCCGAGGACGTGCTGAACCCTAACGGCGGCGCTATCGCGCTGGGGCACCCGCTCGGCATGTCTGGTGCCCGGTTGGCGCTGACGCTCGCCTATGAACTCCACCATCGAGGCGGGGTCGGTGCGGCGGCGTTGTGTGGCGGCGGCGGCCAGGGCGACGCCGTCATTTTGCGCTCAGTGGGCTCGTGAGCCCCACCGTCGTCACCGAGCGGGTGGGGAAAGTGGCCTTTGTGCGGCTCGACCGTCCACCCGTGAACGCGCTCTCGCTCGGGTTGCTGACCGACCTTCGCAAGGCCGTTGACGCCCTCGCCGCTGACCTTCCCGGTGCCGTAGTGATCACGGGCACCCACCGTATTTTTTCCGCCGGTGCGGACGTGACCGAGTTCGGGGGCGCCGAACGCGCCACTGAGATGTCCGCCGCGTTCGCCAGCACCCTCGACGCCATCGCGGCCCTGCCCCGGGCCACGGTGGCAGCCATCGCCGGCGGCGCCTACGGCGGCGGGCTCGAGTTGGCCCTGGCCTGTGACTTCCGCGTCGTGGCCCGGGGGGCGCGGCTCGGCCAGCCCGAGATCCTGCTCGGCATCATCCCCGGCGGGGGCGGGACCCAGCGCCTGGCCCGCCTCGTCGGGCCTGCTCGGGCCAAGGATCTCGTCCTCACCGGGCGCTCGCTGAGCGCGGATGAGGCGGCCGCGATCGGGCTGGCCGACCGGGTAGTAACCGCCGAACGCCTGGAGCCCGAGGCTCTGGAGTTCGCTTCCCGCCTGGCGGCGGGTGCACTCGTCGCCCAGGGCCTGGCCAAGCGGGCGATCGACGATGGCTTAGGGCTGCCATTGGCTGAAGGCTTGGCGCTCGAGCGCGAGCTGTTCGCAAGGTCGTTCGCCACTCGTGACGCCGAGATCGGGGTCCGCTCGTTCCTCGACCGCGGCGCCGGGAAGGCCGAGTTCGTCGGCGCCTGAGGAACCGCACGCCAGAATAACCCTTGACTACCGTGCGCGCGCCCGGCGTGAGAGATACTGGAGGCTCGTGGCGCAGCGCAACGTTCTCGGAGGCGAACTGGAGCCCTGCGGCTTCGACCCCTTGACCGGTTTCTACCGGGACGGGTGCTGTACCAGTGGCCCGGAGGACGCCGGCTCTCACACAATTTGTGCTGTTGTTACCGCCGAGTTCCTCGAGCACCAACGCCGGATCGGTAACGACCTGGTTACGCCCATGCCCGAGTACCGCTTTCCGGGGCTGGTGCCCGGTGACCGGTGGTGCGTGACGGCCGTGAACTGGTTGCGGGCCCACCGGGACGGCGCCGCCTGCTTCGTCGTCCTGGCGTCGACGAACGAAGACGCCCTCGAGATCGTGCCCCGGGCCGCGCTCGAGCAGCACGCCGTTGATGTACCGCCGAGCCTTCATGGTCTCGACTCCCCACCGGCTGAACCGTCTTAGGACGGGCCGGACCGGGCCAGATCAGATGAGGTCAGATCAAGTCAGGTCAGGTCAGCGACGCGGCGTATATGCTGGCGATGGACGCGTCCAGAGTGGCGGTGAACTCGGCGTCGGTCTGGTTGACGTTGAGCCCCTCGAGCAGGGCGCGGGAGAAGCTGGCGATCAGGCCGTGGTTGGCCCGCAACAGCACGTCGGCTTCCTCACGGCTGTAGCCGCCCGAGAGGGCGACCACTCGGAGCACCCTCGGGTGGATCATCAGGTCTTGGTAAAAGTCGGTCACCGACGGCAAGGATATTTTGATCATTACGTGCTGGCCATCGGGTACCTGGCCGAGGTGTTCGAAAATGGCGGCTTTCAGCATCCCTTCGGCCTCGGCTTTTTGCGGGCTGTGGATGTCGACCTCCGGTTCGATGATCGGCACCAGCCCGGCGGCCAGGATCTGGTGAGCAAACTCGAACTGCTGGTCGACGATGGATTTGATGCCGGCATCATTGGCCATCTTGATGAAAGAGCGCATCTTGGTGCCGAAGCAGCCTTTTTCGATGGCGCGGGGCAGCAGGGTGGCAAGGTCGGGGATCGGCTTCATGACCTGGACGCCTTCGGCCTCATCAGCGAGGCCTTTGTCCACCTTCAAGAAGGGGACGACGCGTTTGACGGTCCAGAGGTAATCGGCTGACCCCTTTCCTTCGATCTCACGCTCCATCGTGTCCTCGAACAGGATGGCCCCGATGACGCGGTCCCCGTTGAAGCTGGGGTTGGTGATGATGCGGGTACGCATCTGGTGGACGATGTTGAACATTTCGTCGTCATCGGAGTACGCGTCCGTCGGTATGCCATATTGCTGCAGCGCCTTCGGCGTGCTGCCGCCGCTCTGGTCGAGAGCGGCGATGAAGCCCTTCCCGGACTTGATTTTGTCGAACTGCTGCTCGTTCATGAGAGCCTTTCTAGTCGGGAGTGGCCAGACTGTCGACGCAGCTGGCGTCTGTCGAGGTCATTGGCCGGAGGTCAGCACCGCTTCGAGCTTGGCCACGGCTTGGTCGATGGTGAAGCTGGGCGCCTTCTGCCGGGGCGGGAACTCGACGAAGGTCTGCAGGTACTGGTTCATGATGAACTGCGAGGCCAGGATGATGTAGTCGTTGTCCAGAAGCCAGTCGTAATACGTGTTCGAGGTTGTAGTCCGCCCGTTCGAAGGGGTCGGTGCGCAGGTTGAACAGCTTGGGGACCCGCAGGGTCACGAACGGTTCGGCCCAAACCTGTAGGGTCCCGGGTACCCGCTGCTCCATGAACACGATCTTCCAGTTGTCGAAGCGGACGGCTAGCACGTCACCATCGTCGGAGAAGTACACAAAGGCTTGGCGCGGGCTCCGGTCGATGTCTCCCGTTAGCGACGGCAACAGGTTGTAGCCGTCGATGTGTACCTTGAAGGTCTTCTCGCCGGCCGTGTGGCCCTGCTTCAGCTGCTCGACTATGTCGTGTTCGCCGGCTGCAGCCAGGAACGTCGGCAGCCAGTCGTGGTGCTGGATGATCTCGTTGGACACGACGCCGGCCGGGATGCGCCCTGGCCACCGCGCCATCTCGGGCACCCGGAACGCCCCCTCCCAGTTGGTGTTCTTCTCGCTCCGGAACGGCGTCATGCCGGCGTCGGGCCACGTGTTCATGTGCGGGCCGTTGTCAGTCGAGTAGACGACGATCGTGTTGTCGGCCGCCCCGAGTGCGTCGAGTTTGTCGAGCAGGGCACCCACGACCTTGTCGTGGTCGATCATCGTGTCGTGGTACGGCGACTGCCACCGTCCGGCCTGTCCCACGCTCTCTGGCTTGGGGTGAGTCCGCAGGTGCATGTGCGTGGTGTTGAACCACATGAACCACTGGGCGCCTTCAGTTGCTTGCTTCCGGTCGATGAAATCGAGGGCGTGGGCGAGGATCTCGTCGTCGATCGTCTCCATGCGCTTCTTGGTCAGAGGACCGGTGTCTTCCACTCGCTGCTTTCCTACCCGGCCGAACGGGGGATCTTCAGTGGGGTCGTCGACGTCGGTAGCCCAGCAATGGAGCACACCACGGGGCCCGAACCGCTCACGAAAGTGCGGGAAGTCCGCCGCTGGCGGGTAGTTCGGCAGTTCGGGCTCTTCCTCGGCGTTCAGATGGTAGAGGTTGCCGAAAAACTCGTCGAAGCCGTGCACGGTGGGCAGGTAGTCGTTCCGGTCACCGAGGTGGTTCTTGCCGAATTGGCCCGTGGCGTACCCGAGCGGCTGCAGCAGCTCGGCGATTGTCGGGTCTCCCGCCTGGAGCCCGACTTGGGCCGCGGGCACGCCCACCTTGCTGAGCCCGGTGCGGTAGACGCTCTGGCCCGTAATGAAAGCTGAGCGCCCGGCCGTGCAACTCTGCTCGCCGTAGGAGTCGGTGAAGCGCATCCCTTCGTGGGCAACCCGGTCGATATTGGGTGTCCGGTAACCCATGAGGCCGTCGCTGTAGCAGCTCAAGTTGGTTATACCGATGTCGTCACCCCAAATGACGAGGATGTTCGGCTTGGCTGAGTTGGCCACTTTTGCTGTCTCCTTCCCGGCTCGGCGGGGCAGTTTTGCGGACCTCTGTAGGCTAACTCCATGCCGTTGACAGAGGTCCCCGAACCTGACTGCCCCGGCCGCCTCCGGTGGCCGCGCCCATGCCTCCCGCTATGTTGGAGCAGTCGCTGATGGCGGTGCGCCCGATCCGCATCTTCGGTGACCCGTTGCTCCGGGCGAAGTGCGTCCCCGTCGCAGACTTCGACAAAGGCCTCCGCCGTCTGGTCAGCGACCTGGCCGAGACGCTCGCCGATGCCGGCGGGGCCGGGCTGGCCGCCCCCCAGATCGGCGTTAACCTGCGGGTGTTCACTTACGTGGTGACCGACAAATCCTCGCCCGACTACGCCGTGATGGGCCACATTGTGAACCCGGTGCTCGTCGAGCAGTCGGCGGACGAGGTGACTGACGTCGAAGGGTGCCTGTCGATCCCGGGCCTCGAGTACGAGCTGGCCCGGTCGCAGCGAGTGGTGGCCGAGGGGTCGGACATGCACGGCGAGCCGCTCCGCATCGAGGGCACCGAACGGCTGGCTCGTTGTTTTGCCCACGAGACGGACCACCTCGACGGTGTCGTGTTCATCGACCGCCTCGACTCCGACACCCGCAAACGGGCGATGCGGGAGATCCGGGAAATGGTCCTGGCCGGAGAGAACGTGCAGGTGAAACGTTCGCCTCATACCGGGCAATTGTGAGTAAGTTCAAGCCGCTAAACGACATTCTGCCATCGGGGCCAAAGCCGTAAGGAGCTCGGGCATGAGCCACAAAACCAGGGGAGTAGTCGCCCTCGAGCAGGGCAAGCGGGTGTCACTGGAGCCGATCAACGTCCCCGACCCGGGGCCGGGTGAAGCCCTCGTGCGGGTGAAGGCCTGCGGCGTCTGCCACACCGACTTGCATTATAGAGAGGGAGGGATTTCGGACCACTTCCCGTTCCTACTGGGCCATGAAGCGGCCGGCGAGGTGGAGGCGGTGGGGCCGGACGTCCGCGAGGTGCAACCCGGGGCCTTCGTGATCCTCAACTGGCGGGCCGTGTGCGGCACTTGCCGGGCCTGCCGTAAAGGGAACCCGCAGTATTGCTTCGCCACTTTTAACGCCACCCAGCCGATGACGCTCGGAGATGGGACGCCTCTGTCCCCCGCCCTCGGGATCGGCGCTTTCACCGAGCTCACGCTGGTGGCGGCCGGGCAATGCACCGAGGTCCCGCGGGTCCGGCCTGAGGCCGCCGGTCTCCTCGGTTGCGGCGTCATGGCCGGGATTGGTGCGGTCATGCGCACCGGCGACGTGAAGCCGGGCGAAAGTGTGGCCGTGTTTGGCTGCGGCGGGGTCGGGGCCGGAGCCATTGCCGGCGCCCGTCTGGCTGGCGCGACGACGATCGTGGCCGTCGACATCGACGACCGCAAGCTGGAGTGGGCCCGTTCGCTCGGCGCCACGCATACGGTCAACAGCAGCCGGGAGGACCCCGTGGCCGCCGTCCGAGCGGCCACCGACACCTTCGGAGCGGATGTCGCCGTCGAAGCAGTGGGCCGTCCTGAGGTTCTCGAGCAGGCCTTCTACGCCCGAGACCTGGCCGGCACGGTGGTCCAGGTAGGCGTGCCGAACCCGCAGATGAAATTCCCCGACCTGCCGATGATCGAGTTCTTCGGACGGGGCGGCGCCCTCAAGCCCTCCTGGTACGGCGACTGCCTGCCGACCCGAGACTTCCCAATGCTGATCGATCTCTACCAGCAGGGGCGTCTGGACCTCGATTTCTTCGTCAGCGAGACGATCGGCATCGAAGATGTCGAGGACGCTTTCGCCCGGATGAGCCAGGGTGAGGTGCTCCGTAGTGTGGTTGTGCTCTGAGCGGGGTTAGTTACCTAGGCTCGAAGCGAGTTTGCGCATGAAGAAATGCGCATAAAGAAATGCGCATAAAGAAATGCCCATAAAGAAATGCCCATAAAGAAATGAAGGAGTAACCGTGGCTTCGAAGGTGTACCAGAGCCGGTCCCCCCAAGACCCGGACGACGTGCTGGTGTCGGCAGAACTGGTCGAACCGGCAGCGGTCCCCGCAGTCGTCGCCCGGGCGCGGCAGGCGCACACCGAATGGTCCGCCCTTCCGGCGCCGGCGCGGGCCAACGCACTCAACCGCGCCGCCCAGCGCCTGGAGGACGCGGCCGCCGAGGTCACCGACCTCGGCATCCGGGAGGTAGGCAAACCCAGGACCGAGATGGCCGCCGAAGTGGCTCGTGGCATCGCCATTTTGCGCTACTACGCGCAGCAGGTCCTCGACCCTGACGGCGCCACTTTCCCGCCGTCCGACGGTCGCTCCTTGCTCATGGCCCGGCGCCGGCCTCACGGTGTCGCCGGCCTGATCACGCCCTGGAACTTCCCGGTCGCGATCCCCCTCTGGAAGGTGGCCCCCGCCCTGGCTTACGGGAACGGTGTGGTCCTGAAACCAGCGCGCCAGGCTCTGGCCATTGCGCTCCGTCTCGGCGAGCTGATGGCGGGCGAACTGCCCGACGGGCTGTTCCAGGTCCTGGCCGCAGATGGTGCCGGTGCGGACGTACTTATTGGTTCCGCCGACGCCGTTTCCTTTACCGGATCCGTTGAAGTCGGGCACCACGTGATCGCCGAAGCGACGAAGCACGGAGTGCCGGTCCAGGCCGAAATGGGGGGGCAGAACCCGTCGATCGTCCTTGGCGACGCCGACTTCACCCGGGCCGCGGACGCTATCGCATCGGCCGCCATGGGCTACGCCGGCCAGAAATGCACGGCCACTTCCCGGGTCATAGTCGTGGGAAACGCTTCTAACTTCGAAGACGCCCTCGTGAGCGCGATCGAGAAACTACCTCTCGGCGACCCGGCGGAAGCGTCGACGGTGGTCGGGCCGGTCATCGACGAGGGCGCTCGCCAAGCGGTGATCGAGGCCGCTAATGGTGCTCGGGCCGTCGGCGGACGGGTCGTCACCGGCGGCGCGGTCGTTCCGCGCAACGGCTGGTTCGTCCAGCCGACTCTGGTCGATGGTATTTCACCAGAAGCCCCACTGGCGCAAAACGAGGTCTTCGGGCCCATCGCGGCCGTGCTGCCGGCCAAGGACGTGGACGAGGCCATTGCCATCGCCAACGGCGTGTCCTTCGGGCTGTCTGCCGCCATTTTCACCACGGATCTGGACCGTGTCCTGGCCATCTCCGGGCGGCTGGAAGCCGGGATGGTGAGGGTCAATGCGCCCACTTCGGGCGTCGATTTCTACGCCCCCTTCGGCGGGATCAAGGGCTCCAGCTTCGGACCTCGCGAGCAGGGCAAAGCGGCTCGGGATTTCTATACCTGGTCACAGACGATCACGGTGTCGCCGGCGCGACCGTGACCGAAAGGGCGACCGCCGGTACGACTGCGACCGGGCAGACAGTAGCCGGCCCAACGGTAGCGAGCATGGTTCTCGCCGCCCTGGGTGCTGCCGGCGCCGAGACGGTCTTCGGCCTACCTGGCACTCACAACCTCGCCTTTTGGCAAGTGCCTGCTAGCCCGCCGGTACCCCGGTTGGTCAATGTACGGCACGAACAAACGGCGGTTTATGCGGCTGACGGTTGGGCACGAGCCTCTGGACGTCTCGGCGCCGCGGTGGTCACTACGGGGCCCGGCGCGGCCAATACCGTGGCCGCCTTCGGCGAAGCGGCGATGTCGGGGTCGCCGGTGCTCCTCGTCGCCAGCGAGGTCCCCCTCAGTGTGGTCGAGGCCGGGATGCGCCGGACATTGCACCAGTCGAAGGACCAGGCTGCTCTATTCGCACCACTGGCCAAGGCTACTTTTACGCCCCGTTCGGCCCAGGCGGTAGCCGAGGATCTTGCGGATGCCCTCACTGTCGCCCTCACCCCGCCCCAGGGCCCGTTTATCTCGACATCCCGGCCGATATCCTGAGGGCCCCAGCCGTCACCGACGTCCCGGCCCCGCAGGTGCCCGACCGAACGGTTGACGAGGAAGCGCTAGAAGAGGCGGCCGCGCTGGTTAATTCTGCCAGTTCTGTGGTCATATGGGTGGGCGGGGGCGTGATCGAGGCCGGAGCGGAAGATCTGGTGTCGTCTCTGGCTTTCCATTTGCAGGCGCCAGTTGTTACGACGTTCGCTTCCCGGGGAGTGCTGGGCCCATCCGACCCCGGCAACGTCGTCTTCCCGCCCCATGAGCCAGAGGTGGAGGAACTCTTGGCCCGCGCCGGCCTGCTCCTGGCGTTGGGGACAGATCTTGACGCCATGATGACGAAAAACGCTACGCTCCGGCTCCCGCAGACCATCATCGATGTGAACGTCGACCTGAGCCGGGCGGAATTTGGCTATGGCGGTGTGTTCCCGGTCCTGGGCGACGCCCGGGCGGCTATCGAAGGCTTGCTGCAATTGACGAAAAAGCGCGACGAAGGCTTGGCCGCGAGCTTGCCTGCCCTGAAAGAGCAACTGTGGGCCAGGTTGACGTCCGACCCGCGGACGAGCGCGGCTGCGACCTTCGTGACTTCGGTCGAGTCCGCGGCCGCGGCTGCGGCTGCGGGCGCCGGCATCGTCATCAACGACATGACGATCCCCGGGTACTGGCTTGGGAACTATTACTGCCCGAGCCAGAGCCGGGCGGTGCAATACCCGGTTGGCTGGGGCACGCTCGGCTACGCGCTGCCCGCGTCTGTAGGTGCGGCGTTTGCCACGGACCTACCCGTCCTGGCCGTGTGCGGCGACGGCGGTTTTATGTTCGCCGTAGGTGAGCTGGCCACCATCGCGCAAGAGCAGCTGCCGGTCACCATCCTCCTGGTCGAGGACGGCGGGTACGGCATGTTGCGCTACGGCCACGCGGAGGGCGCTGGGGCCTCGCCCGGGACCGACCTGTTAAACCCCGATTTCGTCCAACTTGCCGGCGCTTTCGCCATAGCCGCCACGCGGGTCGAGGAAGTGGGTGCCCCGCTCGCGTCGGCGTTGCGAGTGGCGCTCAAGTCCCGTGCGCCGCACTTGGTCGTCTGCGAGGCGTCGCTGTTCCCGCCGAAGACGACGTCGCCCCGATGGCGCGAAGGAGGGTAAGGCCGCGTGAGCCTTGCCGTGTCATGAGCCCCGCCGGGTCACCACGCTGGACGACGTTGCGCCGCGATGGCGTAATGGTGGTACTGGACACCTGCGGGCCGTATTTGCCGCGGGTGGTGTACTGGGGTCACGACCTGGGCGAACTGAGCGACGATGAGGTGGCCGCGCTGCCCCTAGCCGGAGAGCAAATGCGTGGCCACCGTCCAGCCGACAGAGGTGTCCCCCTCACCCTTTTGCCTACTCGCGCCCACGGCTGGCCCGGGTGGCCGGGACTGACCGGTCATCGGCACGGTTTGGCCAGCCAGCCCTTCTTCTCTCTGGAAAAAGTGGGCGTGGAGACGCACGAGGCGGGCCACGTCGTCCAGTACCGCGGGACGGACGGCGCCGCCCAGCTGGTCCTGGACGGGACGCTCGAGCTGACGGTCGACGGAGTGCTCAAGCACCGCCAGACACTTACCAGCACGGCCTCGGCTGCCGAGGCGGGTTACGAGGTCGAGGACCTGCTGACCCTGTTACCCGTGCGCGAGGACGCAGTCGAAGTGCTCGACTACGCGGGGAGGTGGGCGGGGGAGGCTCAACCCCAACGCCGCGACATCGCTCAGGGCACCTGGCTCCGGGAGCAGCGCCGAGGACGGACGGGCCCCGACACGCCGCTCCTACTGTGCGCCGGTACTGAAGGTTTCGGCTTCCGCCGGGGCGAGGTCTGGGGTATCCATCTCGGATGGTCGGGCGACCAGCGTTACCTCGTGCAGCGGCTGAACAACGGGGCCACCCTCATCGGGACCGGCGAGATCCTGGCCGCCGGCGAGGTGGTCCTCGGCCCCGGCGAATCGGTTACGACGCCGTGGGCCTATGCGGTTTATTCAAACCGCGGCCTGGACGGGGCGTCGGCCCGGCTTCACTCGATGCTTCGACGGCGTGACCGGTACCCCTCCCAGTCGCGCCCGGTTTTACTGAATACCTGGGAGGCCGTCACTTTCGACCAGTCCTACGAGAAATTGGCCGCCCTCGCCGATGTTGCGGCCGAAGTGGGCGTCGAACGGTTCGTGATCGACGACGGGTGGTTCGGGAGCCGCCGGGACGACAGTTCCGGTCTCGGCGATTGGTACGTCGCCAAGGACATTTGGCCGACGGGGTTGGGGCCGATCGTCGACCGCGTCCGTGCACTCGGCATGCAGTTCGGGCTGTGGTTCGAACCCGAGATGGTCAACCTCAACTCTGATGTCGCCCGCGCCCACCCGGACTGGGTCATGGGCACGGCTGGGCGCATGCCCCCCAGCTGGCGGAACCAGCAGGTGCTCGACGTCTCCCACCCCGAGGCGTACGCCTACATCATCGACCGGCTCGACTCGCTGGTCAGCGAGTACGACATCGATTTCATCAAGTGGGACCACAACCGTGACCTGGCCGACCCCGTCCACCGCGCCGGGCCGAAGGCGGGCCGGCCGGCGGTCCGGGACCAGACATTGGCTACCTACCAGATCATGGACGAACTGCGGCGCCGGCACCCGGGCCTCGAGATCGAGTCGTGTTCGTCGGGCGGTTCTCGGGTCGACCTCGGGGTGCTGGAAAGGACCGACCGCGTCTGGGCCAGCGACAATATCGACCCCATGGACCGCGTCCGCATCGTGCTCGGCCTCGCCACTTTGTTGCCCCTCGAGCTCATCGGCGCCCACGTCGCCTCGGAACGGTCCAAAACGACCGGTCGCCGTCATGACCTCGCCTTGCGCCTCATCGTCGCTCTTTTCGGTCATCAGGGCATCGAATGGGACATCACCGTCACCACCCCCGAAGACCGTCGTGGCCTCGCCGAATGGGTGGCGTTGGCCAAGTCCTTCCGGCCCCTTCTCTTCGGCGGCGAACTCATACGGATCGAGCGCCCGAGTGACCCCGGCACGGTCCTTTTTGGCGTGGTGGCGATGAACAAGTCGGAGGCGCTGTTCGCGTTGGTGCGGGAGTACGCCTCCCCCCAGTCGAAGACGTCCCCTCTGCTCCTGGACGGCCTCGAGCCTTCGGGCCACTACCTCTTGAAACGGTTGCAGTTGGGCGGACGGGGCGCTCCCGTGGAGGGTGAGAACGGCTCGGGAGGCTACGTGGACGACGTGGTCGTAACTGGCTCTTTGCTGATGAGCGCGGGCGTCCCGGCACCGTTCCTGCGCCCGGAGGAGGCCGCCCTTTTCTACCTGAGCGAGCAGCGGGGCTGACCGCGGTACATTGGCTAGCGTTCTGCTCGGTGCGAAGGGACGACAATGGCTCTGGTAATGGACGACAGGCTCGAACTCGAGGAGCCGGCATTTTCCGACGAAGAACTGGCCGCGTTGGCTCTGGCCGCCGATGCTGATGAGCCTCTGAGCCCCGACGCCGTGCCGCTCGACGTTTACACCGGGTCCGGCGGCAGCTTCCTCCCCGCCTGGTACATGCCGCCGGTCACGGCCCGACGCGCCCGACGGTGGCGGGTGCCCATGGTGTGGGTCCTCGTCGCCGCCTTCTTGCTGGTAGATGCGTTCGGCCTGTGCATCTGCTACGGCCAGCTGGTGGCCGCCTGACGCGGGCCTAAAGCGCGGTCATTGGGCGCTGGAACGAGCCCAGAGGTTGATGCCGGCATCAGCCGCGTAACGGTCGATCTCAGCCAGCTCCTGGTCGGTGAAATCGAGTTTGTCCAGGGCTTTAAGGTTGGACTCGAGTTGCTCGACACTGCTCACGCCTATAAGGGCCGAGGTGACTCTCGGGTCCCGCAAAACCCATGCCAGTGCTAACTGCGACAGTTCCTGGCCCCGATTTGCCGCTATCGCCGCCAGCGCCCTGATTTTGGCCAGGTTGTCCTCGCTCAGCATGTCGGGCCGCAGCGAACCGTTCGCGCTGGCCCGAGATCCCTCGGGCACCCCGCTCAGGTAGCGATCGGTCAGCAGCCCCTGGGCCAGTGGCGAGAACGCTATGCAGCCGATGCCCTCTTCGCCCAGGACGTCGAGCAGGTCCGGCTCGATCCAGCGGTTGAAAATCGAGTACGACGGCTGATGGATGAGCAGACGCGTGCCCATGCTGCGGAGGATCTCGGCCGCCTCCCGAGTGCGGGGCGCCGAGTAAGAGGAGATGCCGGCGTAGAGCGCTTTTCCTTGCCGCACAGCGGTATCCAGAGCGCCCATCGTCTCTTCGAGGGGCGTCTCCGGGTCGTACCGGTGCGAATAGAAAATGTCTACGTACTCGAGGCCCATCCTCCCCAGGCTCTGGTCCAGGCTGGCCAGCAGGTACTTCCGCGACCCCCATTCGCCGTACGGCCCGGGCCACATGTCGTAGCCGGCCTTGGTCGATATGACGAGCTGGTCGCGCAAGTCCCGGAAATCCGTGGCCATTATCCTCCCGAACGACTCCTCGGCTGAGCCGTAGGGAGGGCCGTAGTTGTTGGCCAGGTCGAAGTGCGTGATCCCGAGGTCGAAGGCCCGGCGCACGATGGCCCGGGAGTGGTCGAGCGGCCGCGACCCGCCGAAATTTTGCCAGAGGCCGAGAGAAACGGCCGGTAACAGTAGCCCGCTGCGCCCGCACCGGCGGTACACCATCTTGTCGTAACGCTCTTTGTCCGGGAGCCAGCTCACACCGATCCTCCTTTGCGGCACAAAACTTACTGGAGCGCCGTGAACCTTAGCCTCCAGCAGTGCGACCTCGCACCTGGCTGGCACGATGGGTGACGTGAGAATTACTGCTATCGACCACGTGCAGCTGGCCATGCCGCCGGGTCAGGAACGGGCGGCGGAAGCCTTCTATGCCGGCCTGTTGGGCCTCGAGACGGTAGCAAAGCCGCCCAATTTGCAACAAAGAGGTGGCTGTTGGTTCGCCAGCGGCGCGGTCAGGGTCCACCTGGGCGTGGAACCGGATTTCCGGCCGGCAAAGAAGGCGCACCTCGCCCTTCTGGTCGAAGGTCTGGCCCAGTTGGCCAAGAAGCTCGAGGATGCTGGAGTCTCGCCGCGACGCGATGAGCCGCTCGAGGGCTACGACCGCGTGTACGTCGACGATGTCTTCGGCAACCGGATAGAGCTGATGGAAAAGTGCCGGACTTCGCGGCCTGGCCCCGTCACAGTGCGGTCGGCGCCCCGAGAGGGGAGGTCCGAGCCCGACAGGTCCTGGATAGCCGGGGTGCTGCAGGCCGGCTGGGGGGCGACGACGGTAGTCAGTGACGGCCGCCGCTACGAGGCCGACCAGCTCCCAGCCCTGGTGGCGGAGGCCGGTGGGGAACGGGGTGGGGAACGGGGTGGGCTGGCCACCTATTGCATCGCGGATGGCCAGTGCGAGCTGGTGACCATTGATGCCCTGGTCCCGGGCCAGGGGGTGGGTAGCGCCCTACTGGCCGCCGCGAAAGACGTGGCCTTAGCCGAGGGTTGCCGGCGTCTTTGGCTCATAACCACCAACGACAACCTGGACGCCCTGCGCTTCTACCAGCGGCGTGGGCTGCGGTTGGTGGCGGTGCACCCCGGCGCCGTCGACGAAGCACGGGACATTAAGCCGATTATCCCGGTGATGGGCTCGTTCGGTATCCCCATCCACGACGAACTGGAGCTGGCGGTGGAGCTGCGGGCAGGGCGCGTCTAAAAGTCCCCACAAACCCTGGGCTTTTACGCCCGCTATTTGCATTTATCGACGGTGGCGGGGCGACGACGCGGAGTTTTATCTGGAAAACAAGCAAAACTGCGTATAGTGCCGTACCAGCGCGGCCGAGCGCGGCCCATTTACGAAGCGGCCAGGATCTGGTCCAGGGTGAACAGAGGACGCATCGAAAGCCCCGCTTCGGCCAATTTGTCGGGCGCGCTGCCCCCGGCGGGCCGGCGGTCGACCACGCACACCACGGTGTCGACGATCGCGCCCCGCCGACGCAATTCATCTGTCGAAAGTACGACCTGTCCCCCCGTCGTTATTACGTCTTCGACGACCGTCAGCCGGCGCCCGGCAATGTCCGGCCCCTCAGCCAGTTTGGCGGTACCGTACGTTTTGGCTTCCTTGCGCACAAGCACCTGCGGGATGCCCGTCAGCAGGGACAGGGCCGTCGATATCGGGACCCCGCCCAGCTCCAGCCCGGCCAGGATCTCGGTGCCTTCGGGGATGAGGGGCGAGGAGAGTTCGGCTACCGCGCTGAGAAGTTCGGGGACGGCCTCGAACAAGTACTTGTCGAAATAGAAGTCCGAGACCTCGCCCGAACGCAGCACAAAGGTACCCCTGAGCCCACACGTCTCCCGCAGCCGCTCGGCCAGCTGCTCCCGGTCCACCCCGCTCACCCGCTCACCCGCTCACCCGGTTCACCCCGCTCACCCCGCTCACCCCGCTCACCCGGCTCACCCCGCGGCTCGAGCTTTGGTCGGCGGCGAGGCCCCGCGTTCGGTGAAGGCGACCAGCTCGCCCGCTAGCTGGTCGAGGCCGAGCGGTCCGAGGTCGAGGGCGTAGGCGTGGAAGGCCTTCAGGTCGAAGCCAGCCCCCAACCGGTG
This sequence comes from uncultured Acidimicrobiaceae bacterium, assembly GCA_963807395.1. Lineage (GTDB taxonomy): Bacteria > Actinomycetota > Acidimicrobiia > Acidimicrobiales > Palsa-688 > Fen-671. Next base: position 80,884 of record CAWEBW010000014.1, on the reverse strand, counting down.
CCTGACGTCGTCGCGGGCGCCCAACCAGACCCGCTCGCCTAACTTGTAGCACGTCGCCTGCGAAGGCCAGCCGAGATAGCGGTCGAGCTCGCTGGCCATGAAATCCCGGGGGAAACAGCTGCGTTCGAACAGGAACTCCTCGCCCAGTTCGGGCGTCCATCGCGCTCCAGGGTGGAACTTCTCGTCGGCGGGGATGGTGAGTTCGAGGTGCATCCCGATATCGACGACCACCCGGACGGCCCGCATGACTTGTGCCCGCAAAAAGCCCAGGCGGTAATCGGGGTCTTCAAAGTAGCCGAGCTCGTCCATGAGGCGTTCCGCGTACAGCGCCCAGCCCTCCCCATGGCCGCCCAGCCACGCCATGCGCTGAAAGCGCGACAACTCCAGCCTCAGGTACCGCACCTGCCCGATCTGGAGGTGGTGGCCCGGTACGCCCTCGTGGTAGCAAATCGAGACTTCGCCCCAGAGAGGGAAGGTCGTCTTGCCGAGGGTCGGGTACCACGTGCGCCCGGGCCGGCTGAAATCTTCTGAGGGGCCGGTGTAGTACATGGCCGCCGCGCCGCCGGGCGGGGCGATCATCGCTTCGACCTTCTTCAGCGGGCCGGGGATATCGAACTGAGTCCCGTTGAGCTCGTCGATGGTCCGGTCCATCAGATCCTGCAGGAACGAGCGCAGCCGGTCTTCGCCTTCTATGGCCCGCCCGGGGTCGGATTCGAGGGAGGCTATGGCCTCGGGCACCGTGGCGCCGGCCACGATCCGGTCAGCCACGTGGCGCATGTCGGCTTCGAGCCGGTGCAGCTCGTCCCAGCCCCACCGGTAAGCCTCGTCGGGGTCCACCGCTGCCCCCAGCGTGTACGCACTCGCCAAGGTGTACCGGTCACGGCCAACCGCGTCCTCTGGCGTGGCCAGCGGCGCCAGCTCGTCTCGCAACCAGTCGCCCAAAGCGCCGTACGCCTCCGTGGCCGCTTGGGCGCCAGCAGTAAGACGGCCCCCCAAGGCCTCGTCATCGCCCGCGTAACTATCGACGAGGCTGGCAAAATACGGCCGGTGTTGGCGCCGCCCGGCCCAAGTAGCGCCCTGTTCCGCGCAGGCCAGCACCTGCCGCCGGGCGGGCGGCAGGCCGCGGCGGGTCGTCTCGGCCAGCGAGGTCTTTACCCCTTCGAGCCCGGAAGGGACCAACTCGAGCCGGCCGGCGACTATCTGCCAGTCGTTATGGGTTTGGCGCGCCATGATGTCGAAAACATTGCGGACGGCCTGGAACGGGCTGCCGATGATGCGCAGTGCCCGCATGCTTTCTCCCGCGTCGTCGAGGGCGATCGTCGAGCGCAGCCGTTCGGAAAGGAGGTCGGCGGCGATGCGGTCCCGGTCGTTTTCGGGCTTCAGCTGGCCGAGCTGGCCCAGCGTCGTCCGGTCGAGCTCGGTGCGTGAGGCAATGCCCTCGGGCGAATAGTCCGTCATCTTGTCGTCATAGCCAACGACCCCGCGGGAGGTGGCACCGACCGGGTCCAACTCTGCCAGCCGTTCGACGTACGCGTCCGATAGCTCGTATATCGGGGTGGTCATACGAGGACACTAACGCCCGCTGACGGGGGAGTCCCCTCGACCCTTGACGCCGTTAGGTTATCGATGATAACGTAACTCGGGTAATCCGAAGGTTCGAGATGAAGGGCGTTAGGTAGACGCCAGAAGGTGGTGGTCTCGATGCTCGGCCGATTGGCCCGGTTCGTCATTTCTCATTCCCGCCAGGTGCTGCTGCTGACCCTGTTCATCGTCCTCGCTGCCGCCGCGTACGGGAGCTCTGCAGTGTCCCACTTGTCCTCGGGGGGTTTCACGGACTCGAGCTCCCCGTCTACCAAGGCTGACGCCCTGCTTTCGGGGCGGTTCCACCAGGGCGACCCCAACCTGGTGTTCCTGTTGCAGACCTCGTCCGGCGCCAACAGCCCGGCGGCGCGCGCCGTCGGCACCACTTTGGCCGCTGACCTGGCCCGCGAGCCGGATGTTTGGGGCGTCGCCTCGTACTGGACCGTCCCACCCGCGGCCCGCTCCGGTTTCGTGAGCAAGGACGGCCTTTCCGCCCTGGTGACGGCTCATGTACTGGGCAATGACAACGTGACCCCGAAGCGCGGGGCCGCTTTGGCCCAGCGCTATGACGGCAAGAGGGACGGGGTGAACGTGCGGGCCGGTGGCCTGACAGTCACGAACGACCAGATCAGTACCCAGATTTCCCACGACCTGTCGGTGGCTGAATCCGTCGCCGTCCCCCTGACGCTGGTGGCCCTCATCTTCGTCTTCGGGAGCGTGGTGGCCGCTCTCCTGCCGCTGGCCGTCGGAGGCATCGCCATTGTCGGGACGCTGGCCGTCCTGCACCTCTTGACGTCGTTCGTACCCGTCTCTATTTACGCCCTCAACCTGACCACTGCCCTCGGGCTCGGCCTGGCCATCGACTACAGCCTGTTCATCTTGAGCCGTTACCGGGAGGAGTTGCGCAAAGGCACCAGCATCCCCGACGCCATCCAGGTGGCTACCCGGTCCGCCGGTCGCACGGTGCTGTTTTCTTCGCTAACGGTAGGGCTGTCCATGGCCGCCATGCTGGTCTTCCCCTTCTACTTCCTGCGCTCTTTTGCCTACGCCGGGCTGGCCGTGGTGGCCATTGCCGCCGTCGGGGCCGTCATCGTGCTGCCCGCACTGCTGAGTGTCCTCGGCCGGCGGGTCAACGCCTGGGACGTGCGCCCCGCGCTGCGGCGGTGGCTGCGGCTGCACCCTCGAGGTACGGCGGCCGGGGGGAGGGAGCCACCGAAGGCGGGTTCTGGCGCCGGCTGGCGTTGGCCGTCATGCCCCGGCCGTGGGCTTTTGGCGGCGCCGTGGTGGCCATCCTCTTATTGCTCGGCATCCCCTTCCTGTCCGTGCGCTTCGGGTTGCCGGACGACCGGGTCCTCTCGGCGTCGGCCGGCGCCCGCCAGGTGGGGGACGTACTGCGGACTGATTTCACCCAGAACAGCGCCAACGCGTTGACGGTTGTACTGCCGGACCTGGGCACCGCCTCGCCGGCGCAGATCTCTTCCTACGCCGCCCAGCTGACGCTCGAAAATGGCGTGGACGGGGTGGTCTCACCTGAGGGCACCTTCGTCTCGGGGCGTCATGCCGAGGCGCTGTCGACCCCCGTCGTCGACCACAGCACGTACCTGACCGTCCAGAACAACCTCAACCCCTATTCGAGCGGCGGGCAGCACCTGGTGAAGTCGGTCCGGGCCGTGCCGGCACCGACAGACGCCGGCGCCCTGGTTACCGGGTCGGCGGCCCGGAACCTCGATTCGCTGAACGCCCTGGGCGGGCTCCTGCCGGTCGCCCTCGGGCTCATCGCGTTGTCCACCCTGGTAGTGCTGTTCTCCTTCACCCGTAGCCTTCTCATCCCGGTTAAAGCTCTGGTGTTGAACGTGCTGTCGCTCTCGGCCACGTTCGGGGCGATGGTGTGGATCTTCCAGGAAGGTCATCTGTCGGGCCTGCTGGGTGGGGTGGGGGCTACCGGTTATCTGAACGCCAGCATGCCCATCCTCATGTTCTGCATCGCCTTCGGGCTGTCGATGGACTACGAGGTGTTCCTGCTCTCACGCATCAAGGAGGAATGGGACCGTTCTGACCGAACCGTGGCCGCCAATACGGCTGCGGTGGCGACAGGTCTGGAGCGCACCGGCCGCATCGTGACGGCGGCAGCGGCGTTGATATCGATAGTCTTCATTGCTATCGCTACTTCTCAGATCAGTTTCATCAAGTTGTTCGGCGTGGGGATGGCGCTGGCCGTCCTCATGGACGCCACGCTGGTACGGGGCGTACTGGTCCCGGCCTTCATGCGCCTGGCCAGCCGAGCCAACTGGTGGACGCCCCGCTGGCTGCCCCTGCGGGCGCCGAGCAAGCCGAGGTTCAATGTCAATAGCCCCGAGTACGAGTTCCCGCCGGCATAGGGCGGCCAGAGGGCAAGGCGAGGCGCTCCGCGGGGAAATCCTGGCGGCGGCCCGGGCCTCTTGGCCGAGACCGGGGACCAGGACGCAGTGTCGGTCCGCGCCGTCGCCGAACGGGTCGGGGTAACGACCCCCTCGATATACCTTCATTTCAAGGACAAAGACGATCTGCTGGACGCCGTCTGCGCCGAAGTCTTCGAGGCGCTCGGGGTGGCGCTGGCGGAGGCGGCGGCGTTAGGCAGCAGCCCGCTGCAACGGCTTATGGCCCAGGGGCGGGCGTACGTCCGCTTTGCCCTCGATAATCCGGAGCAGTACCGGTTGGCGTTCATGATCTCGGGCGAACCGAGGAGCGTCGACGACGTCCTGTCCAACAGCTGCTTCACCCAACTGCTGGACACCGTCCAGGAGTGCATTGACGCCGGCATTTTCTCAGCTGAGCCCGGAAGCATGCGGCTCGGGCTGGAGCTGTGGGCGGCGGCACACGGGCTGGCGTCACTGCTCATGTACAAGCCCTGGTTCCCGTGGGGAGACGTCGACGAGGCCGTCGAGCGGGCGTTGCGCGTCAGCGTGGTCGGCTGCTCTGTGGCCGGCCGGATGGCCGACACCCCCCTTGATGAGCTGGGGGCCCGCCTGGCCGCTCTCGGCCGTCAGATGGTGCCGGTCATTTCGCCCGTTTCGTAACAACTGTCGCGGTGCGCTGGTTAGCCGGGGTCTGTACGCTCGCCGGCGTAGTGGCGACGGTCGGACTGGCTGGAGCGCAGGCCGCGGCCGGTAGCGCGCCGGCCACCGCGACCCTCGCCCGGCCGTGCGGGACCTTGACAGGCCAGCCCGTGGTCGACCAGGTGCTCCTGATATGGGAGGAAAACCACAGCTACAGCGCCATTATCGGCAACCCGATGGCGCCCGAGTTCAACAGCCTGGCCGCCAAGTGCGGGCTGGCCACGCACTATGACGCTCTCACCCACCCGTCGTTGCCCAATTATATGGAAATGACCTCGGGCCAGTCGTTTGCCTCGTGGCCGTGGGTTAGCGACTGCGACCCCCAAGGAAGCTGTACCACTTCGGCCGGGTCCATCTTTGCCGAGTTGGCAGCGGCGAAAAAACAATGGCGGTCGTACGTCGAGTCCATGAGCAATAATTGCGGTTTAGCCAGTTACGGGGAATACGCAGCCAAGCACAACCCGGCGGTTTATTACACGGCACTCAGGCGGGAATGTGAAGCCTGGGACCAACCGATGGGCACACCCTCGCGTGGCCCATGCACCAGGCCCTGGTGTCGGGGCCGTCAGCCGCGTTGAGCACCGTAACCCCGGATCTTCTGGACGACATGCACGACGGCACCGTGGCCCAAGCCGACAGTTGGCTGGCGGGCTGGCTGCCCCAGATCGTGGCCAGCCCGGCGTACCGCTCGGGCCACCTGGCTGTACTGATCGCCTGGGACGAAGGCGCGGGGGCGGGCAATGTGCCTTCTCATGTGCCCCTAATCGTGATGTCGGCGTCGACGCCCGCGGGCACCCGCGCCGCGGCGGCGTTCGACGATTTCTCGGTACTGCATACCATTTGCCAGCTGACGGGGGTGGCAGACCTGGAGCGGGCCTCGAGCGCCGCTGCGCTCGTGGGCCCGTTCCATCTTTAGGGGTGCTCTGTCTTACGGCCCTCGGGAAAGGGCGCTATTTGATGGCCACTTCGACGACCTTCACGACGACGAGGGCGAAGGCAAGCAACAGGTAGCCCCTGAGGGTGGCCAGGCCGACTTTGCGCTGCGCCGACATAACCGGACGGGCCAGCCGGTTCAGCGCCGGCATGCGCCAGGTTTCCCGTTTCTGCCACTCGACCGGCACGGTCAAGGGCGTTGCCCGCCGGCGCTGGACGAGGAAGTACCGGACGAGCAGGTACAGGCCGACCAGGATCCCGACGGCCACGCCACCCACCATCACGACCAGGAGCTGGCCGCTGGTGACCTGCGGGAACAGGACACTGGCGGTGAGGATAACTGACATCACCACGAGGGCGCCGATGACCGAGGCGGTGAAGACGTTGAGCTTCTTGGAGTTGACCCAGGGGCCAAGCACTTCCTTGTCGTTGCAGAGGAGCAGCAGGAAGACCGTCGCGCTGGGCAGCAATACTCCAGCTAATGTCTGCACACCTTCAGTCAGTAGCCCCAGCGGCGCCCCGGGTGTCAACACCAAGGCGGCGGCGAGCACCATGAGGCCGGCGTAGCAGGCGTAGAACCCCTTGGCCTTGGTAATGGGCCGGTGCAAGGAGTGGTTTATGCCGAGGACGTCTGCCCCGGCATAGGCCGTGGCCAGGCCCACCGCGGAGGCCCCAATAATGCTGGCATCGAGCAACGCAATGGCGAAAAGGTCGCCCATCAACCGAGAAACGTAGTGGCCCAGTCCCTGCGCCACCCCGGCGGCCGTGGTGAAATTGCCGAACCCGGGGCGGCCGGCGAATACGGCATCGGAGAAGCCGAACAAGGCGGCGGCCCCAACCACCACAACCAGTATCCCGATCCAGAGGTCGACCCGCTCGTACTTTATGAAGCGGGGCGTGATGCGCTTGTCGATTACGTAGGACTGCTGGAAGAACAGCTGCCACGGCGCCACCGTCGTGCCCACAATGGCGATGATGAGGAGCATGACGGTAGAGAGGGACGTACCGTGCGGCAGCCCGGGCACGACGAAATTATGGAGCATTTCCGTCGCCGGCGGGTGCACGGCAAGGTAGATCGGGATGAGCACCAGCGACCCGACGACCAGTGCCAGGCATACCCTTTCGAAACGGCGAAAACTCCCGGTGCTGGCCGCTCCCACCACGACCGCGCCGGCGACGGCCACGGAAGGGAGTTTCGGCAGCCCCAGGTAACCGACCGCCAGGGTCACACCGATGAACTCCGTCACGATCGTGAGGGCGTTCAGGATAAACAGGTCGATGACGCTGAACGCGCCCCAGAACTTGCCGAAGCGCTCCAGAATTAGCCGGGCGTGGCCGACGCCGGAAACGGCGCCCAGACGCAAGACCATTTCCTGGTTGACGTACAGCACGGGCACGAGCAGTAGCAAGGTCCACAGGAGGTGGGTGCCGTAGTTCTGGCCGGCCTGAGTGTAAGTGCCGAACGCGCCCGTGTCGTTGTCTCCCGCCATGACGATGAGGCCGGGGCCGACGATCGCCAGCAACGTCTTGAACTTGGTGGACAGAGTGGGGCGAGCGGCAAGGTCCCCCCGGGCAATAGTCCCGAGGGCTCCGCGGATCTCGCCCACATGGGCGCTATCGAGGACAGCGGCGTCGTCTACGAAGCCCTCGGAGGGGCTCACGACGGCGGGCGGGCCGAGTGTATTGCGGGCCATAGCGGCCTCCTTTCAAGCAATTCGGGGCGCGGCTGAACGCGCCATGTGAGTCATCGACTGCTACAAAGCGGAACGTTTCGCTGCCCGGAAGGGCCGGACGGCTAGTTAGCCCTGGCGGGCAACGCTAGGAGTGTGCGCCCCAATGCCGAAGGCCGCGGTGGTCCGCAGCGACGAAGAACCTGAAGAAAACGGAGGCTCTGAAGGAGCTGAGGCCCTGAAGCTACGCCGGCATCGGAGGGCGCCAGGTACTTGGGGGTTGTCGTGTCATCTGGCTCACCTCCTGGGCGGGCGGTTGCTGAGGTCTGTAACTATACCAGACCAGTCAGCGCCGGAAGGCGCCCTGTTGTTCCCGAATGTTGCCCGATATGCACGCCATTGACCAATGAGGTCGGCGTCAGGCTTTCGGGTGCAACCGGTCATTTTCGTCCCGTTCCGAGGTCATATTTGCTCCGTAGCGCAACGAGAACCGACAACTGCACCAAGAACGACCACTCTGCGGCCGAATAGAGGCCTGGCCCGACGAGCCCACTCCCGGGCCGGCCTCGCACCCACGTCGCCCGGATGAGCCAGGTACGACAGCCGCCGGCCGTGGGCTTTGCCTCGACCCGCCCGGGGTAAATTCGACACGTGCGGTCCCGGTCCCTACCTGTCGGCGCGCCGCGGATAGGTACTGGCGGGTGATCCGGCGCTCGGAGCCCGGGCGCCGCCCAGCGTACTTACTGCGACTACCACGGGCCGCCCCGTGGGTAGCGGCCGGGCTGGGTTGCCTGGGCGCCCTCGCGGCCGCTGCTGCCCGCCCCGACGAAGCCCGCTCGGCAGCAGCACAGGATTGGCCTCCGTTCGTACTGGTCTCGGGCCTCCTCCTGATCGGCCTGGTCGCGGATGAGGACGGCCTGTTCGCCGCCGCCGGCCGCCTCCTGGCCCGGGTGGCTCGGAACGGGCTCGTCCTCTACGCCGGGGCCGTACTGCTTATAGCCACAGTCACAGCCCTGCTCAACCTGGACACGTCGGTCGCCTTTTTGACACCCATCCTCGTGTACACGGCGCGGAGCCGGGGTGAAGGCGAAGCCCTCCTGCTCTACGGGTGCATCCTGCTCTCTAACGTGGGCTCGCTCTTGCTCCCCGGGTCGAACCTCACGAACCTCATCGTCCTCGGGCAAGTCCATTTGTCAGGCGGGCACTTCTTCCGTCAGATGGCGCCCGCCGGGGTCGCGGCCGTGCTCGTGACGGCGGTCATAGTCGGTATTGCTCATCACGGCTCCCTCCGCACCCCTGCCACTGCGGCCGGACAGGTCGGCCAACCGGTGCTCGGGACGGGCCTGTTGGCCATCGCGGCGGCGACAGTCCTGGTCCTTTTGACTCGTTCGCCTGCTTTACCGGTCGCCGCCGTCGGGGTGGTAGCGGTGGTCGTGAGGTCTCGTACGTGGACGGGACAGGGCCGCCGGGCGCTCGAAGTGCTCGGTTTGCCCGTGTTGATCGGCCTGTTCGGGATTGCTGTGGCCCTGGGGACGCTGGGGCGGGCGTGGTCGGGCCCGGCCGAGATGTTGCACCACCTCGGTACCTGGGCCACGGCGGCGGTGGCGGCCGTCCTCACTGTGCTCGTGAACAACCTCCCGGCCGCCTCCCTGCTGGCCTCTCGCCCCCCTCCGCGGCCGTTTGCCCTGCTGGTGGGCTTGAACATAGGGCCGAACCTGTTCGTCACGGGCTCGCTGGCGTGGGCGCTGTGGTGGAGAGCAGCGCGGACGGCGGGCGCCCGGCCGTCTATTTCGAGGGCGGCGCGCCTTGGCCTGGTGGCGGCGCCCCTGGCTATGGCCGCAGCGTTAGGTGCGCTCGCGCTCTCAGGACGGTCGTAACTGGGACCGGGTCAAACGACCCGGGCGCCTTCTTTCCAGACGCCCCAGACCCGCTCCCCCAGCTTGTCGAGGTCGCGCACGTCCCCGTCGATCACCGTCAAGTCGGCCAGCTTTCCCGCTGAAATGGTCCCCAGCTGGTCATCTACGCCACAAAGGGCGGCCGCGCTGGAGGTCGTCGCCACCCATGCGTCGAGCGGGGTCATGGCACTGTACTCGGCCATCAACGCCAGCTCTTCCAGGTTGCGGCCGTGCGGGCCGACGCCGCTGTCGGTCCCCATGGCGACCTTGACCCCGGCCTCGACCGCCCGACGGAACGACTGCGTATGCACCTCGAGGACCAACTTCGCTTTGCGCAGCACCGATTCTTCGATGCGGGTGCCGGCCTCCGCCGCGGCCAGGACCGCACGCGGGGCGGACAGGGTCGGGACCAGCCACGTGCCGCGCTGGAGCATCATCGAAATCGCCTCGTCGTCGAGGTAAATGCCGTGCTCGATGGAGCGGATCCCGTTGCGGATAGCGGCCTTTATCCCCTCGGTGGCTTGAGCATGAGCCATTACATAAATCCCGGCTGCATTCGCCTCGGCCACCAGCACCGACAACTCGTCGTCCCGAAAATGACCATGACGTGGGTCATCCCTCGGAGACAGGACCCCCCCGGACGTCGCCACCTTGATCACGTCCGCCCCCTCCCGGATGAGCTCCCTCACCTGGCGGCGCATTCCGTCGGGGCCGTCGACGACCCACTTCGGGTTGCCCGGCCAGGCCTGCTGCCAAAATGCGCATCCACCGGAAGGCAGCGTGTCGTCGCCGTGCCCACCCGTCTGGCTCAGCATGACGATCGAAATTTGCATCCGCGGCCCGTGGGCCAGCCCCCTGGCTACGGCCGTTTTTACCCCCAGGTCCGAGCCGCCCGCCTCTCGCACTGATGTGACCCCAGCCCGCAGCGTCGCTTCCATATTGACCGCGGCCTCGAAATACCTGAGGGAAAACGGCCGCATCATTTGCTTTACGAGGTCCAGCTCGCCGCTGAAGGTGAAGTGCACATGGGTGTCGAACAAGCCCGGCAGCAACGTCCGGCCGCCGAGGTCGACTTGTTCGTCCCCGTCCAGGCCCACGCCCACGTCCACGATGCGCCCGTTCTCGACGACGACATCAGCCGGTGCCGGCGGCGTACCCGTCCCGTCGAAAATTGAGCCGTTCCGAAATATGGTCCTCGTCATCGACACTCCCGGTCTAATTCCCTTTCAGAGCTTATGCCGGCCTTCGTCACCCGTCACCCGTCACCCATCACCCGTCGTCACGAGCCCGGCGGAGCTCGTCAACGGCGGCGACTGGCCCCACTTCCTCGGCGGCAGCCGGCTCCTCTTGGGCCACGGGCGCCAGCCCCGCCCTTCTTGATAACGGGTCGAAGGCGTAGTAAACGGCGAGGGCGGCTTGCACGGCCAGGAACGCGTACGGGCTTAGGAAGGCCACGCCGACCGCGGCCGAATATACGACCCCGCCCAAGGTGAACAGCAGGGTGGACACCCGCCGTTCCGACTCGGGAAAAGTACTGCGCAAGAGCCGCCGGCGGTGGGAGGCGTAGAGCCATAGCGCCGCCCACGCGAACGCATTGGCGGCCATGGTTAAGCCGTAAACCACGGCAGCAGTCCGTTCGCCTTGCCCCCGGGCCAGCGCCTGGCCGAGGACCCCGGTGGGGAAGGGAAGGAAGGCCACGGTCATGAGCAGGAGCAGGTTGAGATAGACGAGCCCGCGGTCAATCCGCCTGAAATGACCAAAGACCGAGTGGTGGTTCAGCCACATGATCCCGATCACAGCGAAACTGACGACGTAAGCAGCGAGCGAGGGCCAACGCTGGGCCAGGTCATGGGCCAGTCGGCGGTAGTCGTTGGGCTGCGCGATCGTGACCACGAGCAGCGTGATGGCAAACGCGAAGACGCCGTCGCTGAAGGCCTCTACCCGGGATTTATTCATAGGCGCCGCGACCCACGATAAGCCAGGCGACTTGATCCGTCCCCCTTCGTCCTGCCACGTTGGTACTGGTGAAAACCCCGACGCCAGGCTGGTGGCGTGCCCGGCGGGAGTGTGCGGCTGCGCTCATTGGCCTCCTGACCGCGGTCACTGTTGTTGCCCCGGTTGAGACTGTTGTTGCCCCGGTGGAAACTGCAGCCTCCCAGCCGGTGTTGTCGGCTTCCAGTTTCGTCCTGCGCTGGACCGCCGGCCCCTTCACACAAGACACCGGGAACCCGATCGCGGAATCGTCACCCATTGTCGCCAACCTCGATGCCGCCGGGCCGGCAGTAGTGGTCGGGGACAGGACCGGTTACCTGTACGCCCTCCACCTAGCCGACGGCTCGCCGGTAACGGGGTGGCCCGTTTCCGACCAGGGCGTCCCCATCGACTCGACGCCATCAGTGGCCGCTCTGGGCGGCGCCCCGCTGGACTCGGTGTTCGTGGGGACGGGCAACGCACAGCGTCCGAACGTCGGGGGGTACGTGGCGTACGGCCCGAACGGGCAACTGCTGTGGCGTACCCCCGTCACCGACCCGGCCAGCGATGGGCGCCCGACGGCCGGGGTGCAGGCGTCGCTCACGGTGGCGAATTTACAAGGCGGTACCGATGTTTTTGCCGGGTCCCTCGACCAGGAGTCTTACGCCCTGGACGCTGCCAACGGGGCCACTCTGCCAGGGTGGCCCTTTTTCACCGCTGACAGCGTCTTTTCTACGGCGGCGGTCGGGGACCTCTACGGCACGGGGCAAGAGGAACTGGTACTGGGGGGCGCCTCGAGCACCGGCTTCGCCCTCGGCCTCAACTACGCACAGGGCGGCCACGTGCGGGTGCTCAACGCTCAGGGCAAGCAAATATACGACTACGACACCAACCAGGAGGTCGACTCCTCGCCTGCTATTGGCGATTTCCTGGCCGGCGGCGCTACGGGCATCGTCGTTGGCACGGGCTCCTTCTACCCGGGGGCCAGCGACACCGATACCCTGAAGGCGTTTTCGACCCGCCTCGGGCCGCCGGTGTGGTCAGTGACCCTGGATGGGCTCACCAAATCGAGCCCGGCCCTGGCCACGGTGGAGGGCGGCAGCCAGCTGTACGTAGTCGAGGGCACCGACACCGGGACCTCGGGGTCCGTCTGGGCCCTTAACGGGGCGACCGGCGCCACCGTTTGGCACCAGCCGGTCGTCGGCCGGGTAATCGGGTCCGTGGTGGCAGCCGACCTGACGGGGGCCGGTTACCAGGATCTCCTGGTGCCTACGGTCCACGGCGTGGAGGTCCTGGACGGCCGCGCGGGCGCTGAGGTCACGGTGCTGGGCCGGACACTCGGGTTCCAGAACTCGCCGCTCGTGACCGATGACCCCAACGGCACCGTCGGGATCACGATCGCCGGTTATAACGGGTCCAACCAGGGCGTGGTCCAGCACTACGACATCCCGGGGTCCAACGGCGCCCTGGCCGTTGGCCCGGGGGCGTGGCCGATGTTCCATCATGACCCTCAGTTGAGCGGGGCCAGCTCGGTGCTGCCGGACCTGGGCCGGGTAACCCCGACGGCCCTAGCGGCGACGCCTGGCAACGGTCAGGTATCTCTGTCCTGGCCTGCCCCTCCTGCGACCGGCAGCGGGGCAGTTACCGGTTACAACATCTACGAGAGCACCGCCCCCGGCCACGAACCGAGTACGCCGCTCAATGGGACTACGCCCGTAACGGGCACCACCTACGCCGTTACCGGCCTGGCCGATGGGACCAGGTACTACTTCGAGGTGACGGCGCTGGACACGGCTGGTGAGGGGGCGCCCTCCAACGAGGCCAGCGCCGTCCCGGGGGGAACGCCGGGCGCTCCAGTCAGTGTCGCCGCCACCGCTGGCAACGCCCAGGTGTCGCTCTCGTGGGCACCCCCCTCGGCCACTGGGGGGGCGATCAGCAGCTACAACGTCTATATGTCGACGACCCCCGGCCTGGAGGGGACGAAACTGGCGCAGGTGCCCGGGACCAGTTATACGGCGACCGGGCTATCGAACGGGACCATCTACTACTTCGAGGTGACCGCAGTCAACACCAACGGCGAAGGCCCTCCCTCGGTCCAGGTCATCGCCGCCCCGGTACCATCGTCCCCGCCGACGTCCGCCGCCGCGCCCGGTCCGCCGAGCGGCTTGCTGGCGACGGCGGGCAACGCCCAGGTGTCGCTCTCGTGGTCCTCCCCGTCGGCCAATAGCGGGGCGGCCATCAGCAGCTACAACGTGTATATGTCGACTACCGCCGGCCTGGAGGGGACGAAACTGGCGCAGGTGCCCGGGACCAATTACACGGCGACCGGGCTATCGAACGGGACCACCTACTACTTCGAAGTGACCGCGGTGAACGGCGCCGGCGAGGGAGTCGCGTCTGTCCAGGTAACCGCCGCCCCGGCGCCACCGGGCTACCGGGTGGCCGGTTCCGATGGCCAGGTGTTCGCCATCGGCAAGCTGTCCTCCCTGGCGTCGCCGCACCTGCCCTCGCCAGCGGTCAGGCCGGCGGGGCCGGCCGGCAAAGCGGCCGGCAAAAGCGGCCGGTCCCGTGGTCGGCCCCGTGGTCGGCATCGCCTCGACCCCGGCCGCCGGCGGGTACTGGCTGGCACTGAAGGGCGGCGGCGTGCTGCGGGCGGGAGACGCTCGGCTCTACGGGTCGATGGGCGGGAAGCACCTTAATTCCTCTATCGCTGGCATCGCGGCGACCCCTGACGGCCGCGGCTACTGGCTCGTCGCCGCCGACGGCGGCATATTCAACTTCGGTGACGCCCGTTATTACGGCTCCCTGGGACGACGCCCCCTCAACCAGCCCATCGTCGGCATCGCGGCGACCCCTGACGGTCACGGCTACTGGCTCGTCACCGCCGATGGCGGCATATTCGCCTTCGGGGACGCCCGCTTTTATGGCTCGATGGGGGCCAGGCACCTGAACCAGAAGATTGTCGCGATTGCGGCGGCACGGGCTGGCCGCGGTTACTGGCTCGTCTCCGCCGATGGCGGCATATTCGCCTTCGGGGACGCCGCTTTTTACGGTTCGACGGGCTCCCGGCGCCTCAACCAGCCGATAGTGGGGATGGCGGCGACGCCTGACGGCCGCGGCTACTGGCTGGTGGCGGCCGACGGCGGGGTATTCGGCTTTGGCAACGCCTCATTTTTCGGGTCGTTGGGGGGTAGGGCCGGGCACGTAAAGGTTGTGGGCATTGCCGCTTAGCGCGGCGGTAGAGCCGCAGCCGTGCTTGCGGCCCGGGTGCCCCACGGCCGACGCCGAAATAGTCGCGGTCGACGCCCACGCCGCCGGCGAACCGGGGCGAGTCATCATCGGGGGGATCGGCGACGTGCCCGGGGACACCATGTTCGACAAGATGCGCCACCTCGCCACCTGTCATGACGACTTGCGCCGGCGGATGCTCCGCGAACCGCGGGGGTACCCGGCGGCGAACTGCAACCTGGTCCTGCCGGCAACGGATCCCGCTGCCGCAGCCGGATTAATCATCATGGAACAGGTCGAGTACCCGCCGATGTCCGGGAGCAACACCATCTGTGTGGCCACGGTGCTCGTAGAGACCGGAATGGTCGAGGTCAACGAACCGGTTACGAAGTTTGCCCTGGAGGCGCCGGCGGGGCTCGTCACTGTGGAGGTCCGGGTGGAAAACGGCCACGCCCGGAAGGTCACCTTCGAGAATGTCCCTGCCTTCGCCATGCAGTTGGACGTTCCTGTAGAAGTGCCGGACATAGGCACCGTGCGTATCGACGTCGCCTATGGCGGCATGATCTATGCCATCGCGGACGCGGCCGCCCTCGGGCTGCGCCTGACGCCGGACGAAGGGCGGGACATTGTGCGCGTCGGGGAGTGCATCAAAGCGGCCGCCCGGGAGCAGGCGCCCGAGTCGCATCCCGAGCGCCCAGAGGTGGTCGGCCCTACGATCGTCTCCCTCGTCGGCCCGCCCAGCGGCCGCCACGCTGACCAGCGCAATGCCGTCGTCGTTTCTACGGGCACGCTCGATTGGGGCCAGCCGGGCACCTGGACCGGGGCGCTCGACCGGTCACCGTGCGGGACGGCCACTTGCGCCCGGATGGCCGTCCTCCACGCTCGGGGGGAACTGGCGCTGGGCCGGGACTTTCGCAACGAGGGCCTGCTCGGCACCGTGTTCACCGGACGGGTCGTGGCCGAGACCGAGGTGGCCGGCCGGCCCGCAGTTATCCCCACGATCACCGGCCGCGCGTGGGTCACCGGCTACGCCCATTACGTGCTCGACCCGGACGACCCGTTCCCGGCCGGCTTCACAGTGGGTGACATATGGGGCGCCGGCACGTGACGCCGGCGCCGGCCGAGCATTTCGATGTCGTAATAATTGGGGCCGGCATTTCGGGTGTCGGCTCGGCGTACCACCTTTCGCACCAGTGCCCCGGCAAGAGTTTTATAGTCTTGGAGGCGCTGGAGAGCTTCGGCGGCACATGGCTGGTGTACAGGTTCCCCGGCATCCGCTCTGACAGCGACCTGTTTACGTACGGTTACCGCTTCAAACCGTGGAACAGCGCACCTATCGCCAACGGCGAAGAGATCTTGAAGTACATGGAAGAGGTCATAGAGGAAAATGACCTCGCCCGCTATATCCGTTACCGGCACCGCGTGACTGGTGCCCGCTGGTCGACTGAGGCGAACGAATGGGAAATCGACGCGACCCGAGGCGACGGTGAGCAGCGGCTGTGTTTTACGGCCAATTTCTTATGGATGTGCCAGGGGTACTACCGTCATGACCAGGGGTACACCCCCGCATGGCCGGGGATGGAGCGGTTCCAAGGCCGGGTCGTGCACCCCCAAAACTGGCCCCCGGATCTCGATTATGCCGGCAAAGACGTCCTCGTCGTCGGGTCCGGCGCGACTATGGCCACGATCGTGCCGGCGATGGCCTCCGAATGCGCCCACATCACCGTGCTCCAGCGCTCGCCGACGTATTTCCTCCCGGCCTTCAACCGCAACGAGCTGGCTGAAACCCTGCGCGAAATAGACGTCCCCGAGGACTGGATCTACGCCATCATGCGCAAGAAGTCCCTTCACGACCAGGAGTTCCTCGTCCGCCTGGCCAGAGAGGAGCCGGAGTTCACCAGGGCAGAACTGATAAACGGTGTCCGTCAGTTGCTCCCGGAGGGATTTGATGTCGAGACGCACTTCACGCCCCGGTACCGGCCGTGGCAGCAGCGGCTCGCCCTGGTGCCTGACGGGGATCTGTTCAAAGCCGTCGGAGCGGGCCAGGTTTCTTTCGTCACCGACGAAATTGCGACGTTCACCGAAAAGGGCGTGGCGTTGAAGTCGGGGGACGACCTGAACGCCGACATAATCGTCACCGCCACCGGTTTTGACTTGAGCATCCTCGGGGATATCCCGTTCGTCGTCGACGGCACCCCCCTCGACCCGGCCGGTACCGTTACGTACCGGGGGATAATGTTGACCGGCGTCCCCAACCTGGCCTGGATTTTCGGTTATTTCCGCCTGAGCTGGACTCTCCGCTCCGATCTCGTCGGCGACTTCGTGTGCCGCCTGCTCGCTCACATGGATGAGATGGGGGCCAAACGGGTGACTCCCGTACTGCGCCCCGAAGATATGGACCAGGAACGGCTCCCTTGGTTCGACCCCGAGGACCTCGACCCCGGCTACCTGATGCGCAGCGTTCATTTATTGCCCAGGCGGCTCGACAAGCCCGAGTGGCAGCACACTCAGGATTATTGGCGAGAGCGGGACGACCTGGCCACGGCCGATCTGGATGACGGTTGCTTGAGGTTCGGACCAGGCTGACGTGCAAGAACTCCGCGGGAAGGTAGCGGTTGTTACCGGAGGCGCCAGCGGTATCGGCCTGGCCATGGCCCGGCGGTTCAGCACCGAAGGCATGAAGGTGGTGATCGCTGACATCGAGGCGCCCGTTTTGGCCGACGCCGCGGCACGGTTGAGGGCGGAGGGGGCCGAGGTGCTCGATGTCGTCACCGACGTTAGCCAGGCCGCCCAGGTCGAGGAATTAGCAGAAAGGACAGTGGCCCACTACGGCGCCGTCCATGTCGTCTGCAATAATGCGGGGGTCAGTTGCGGCGGCCCCGCCTGGGAAATTCCGCTCGGGGAGTGGGAGTGGGTGCTCGGGGTCAACCTCTGGGGTGTCATCCACGGCGTGCGCTCGTTCGTCCCCCGACTACTCCGGGCTGGTGAAGGCCACGTTGTAAATACGGCCTCGATGGCCGGCCTGCTCGGTCTTTACACCGCGCCGCCATACGCCGTGTCCAAGTTCGCGGTCGTGGCCCTCTCGGAAAGCCTGTACCACCAGCTCCAGATCGCGGGGGCGCCCGTCGGGGTTTCGGTGCTATGCCCGGCGTGGGTGCGTACCCGGATCCACGAGTCGGACCGGAACCGCCCCCTTGGCGCCGGAGAACCGGGCACGACTGAGCTCGACCAACAAACGCGCCAGGCCATGGAGCACGTAATCGCGTCAGGGATGGAGCCGGCCGCCGTGGCCGACAAGGTGGTGGCGGCGGTGCGGTCAGGTCAATTTTACGTACTGCCGCACGACGACGAAGCCTGGCTGAGCCGCATAATGAAGCGGACGGAGAATATCGTCGGGCGGCGCAATCCCCCGCCGGAACCTCTGCCCGGTTCGGACCTGATCAAGGACGCAATTTCGAGGCTCACCTGAACACTAAACGCTGAGGCTCGGTCAGGCGCGGTCAGGCCGAGCGCACCTCCAGGTCATCCAGCCCCAGGTGGCGGCCGGGGAGGCAGGCCGGGTCGCGGTGGTACCAAAACGCAGTTGAGGCAACATCATCCCCGCGCTTCAAGTACCGGCGATCGCGGTGCCAGCCGAGGTCCTGGACCGTTACGCGCAAACCGGTCTCAAACGCGATCGGGTCCGGCACGTGCCACCGGTACATGCCGAAGCGTTGCTGAGAGTCGTATAGGCCGTCAGGCTTGAGCACCTGGTTCAGCCCGATGAAAGGGGCGCTAAAAGGCGTGTAGCCCTGGCCGGGTACGTCGAAGTCCCAGGCGCCGCCGAAGTAGTCCTCGGTCCCGGTGCCGCAAATGGTCGGGAACTCCGCGTCGCCGTCGAGGTAAAACTTGAGCTCTCCCTCTCCCCACCACCCCGGCGAGTTCACCCCGACGGCGAGATAAGTGCCGCAATAGAGCCCAGGCCCGCTGGGGCATTTGAGGATCTCGTAGAGCCCGGCCTCGGCGAGAGGGTTTTCGCGCCGCCAATAAGCGTGAAAGTAGCCCAAGGCGTCGTCGACCTCTCGTTCCACGTAATCGATTTGGTAGTACACGACGATCTGTTCGCGGCCGAGGTTCTCCAGGGATATCCGGGCGCTCGTCTTGAACGGCATCTCCCAGTAAGAGTTGAAGCCGCGGTAAGGGGCGGCGACGACGGGCAACGAGTTCACGGCGCTGAAACGATCCCAGCCGTTACAGAAAAAGTCCCCCAACGGCACCTCGACCGCCGGTTGGTCGGCCCCGTCCCAGTACATCCGGAGCACCATTTCTCGCCAACTGCCGGTCGTGGTGACCCAAATGTGCTTGACCACACCCGGCCCTTCTACCCGGGCCAGGTCGACCTGGCTGGCGGCCGGCAGGTGAATGCTCGGCGACACCTTCCACCCCACGCCGAGCTCGCGGGCGGCTTCGGCCCCGGTGCCGCTCGATGCCCGCCCGCCCTGGCCTTTGCGGCCGTCAAAGTTCTCTGCGCTGACGGACCGGGGCCGGCCGTGGCGTTCGGTTCGAAGATCCCACAACCCTGACAGCACCGCTTTTACTCCTCTCGTATGGAGCCCTGAAGGCTCTCGGATCACCAGGTCAATGTTTAGGCTCAATGTCCAGCAAGGCTCAATGTCCAGCAAGGGCCTTGACTCTGACACCGTGTCAGGCTGTAGACCTGTGGTCACGTTCAGTATCGGGGAGTTCGCACGCCACGGCCGGGTCTCGGTCCGGATGCTCCACCACTACGACGCGATCGGGTTGCTGCGGCCCGCGGCCGTCGACCCGGCCAGCGGGTACCGCTTCTACCGGGCCAGCCAGCTCACTGACCTGAACCGCCTGGTCGCCCTGAAGGACCTCGGGTTCACCCTGCAGGAGGTCCAGACGATCCTCTGCGAGAAGGTGACCGCCGCGGAGCTCCGCGGGCTGCTCAGGCTCCGCCGGGCCCGGCTCCACGCCCAGATCGAGGCCGATACGGCTCGCCTGACCAGGGTCGAGGCGCGGCTGCGGACGATCGAGGAGGACGAAGAGGACCGGGCCCCGCTCGACAGCGTGGTGGTGAAGGGCCTGGCCCAGGTGAGGGTGGGTGAACTGACGGGCGAGGCGGCCAGCTACAAGCCGGAGGCCATCACGCCTGTGATCCAGCCGCTGTACTGCGACCTGTGGCAGCGCTTGGCCAGTACCGGCGTGGCTGCCACGGGGCCGGCCGTGGCTTACTACGAGGACGCCAGGAGCGGCAACGGGGCCATGGTCGTCCACGCCGCCGTACCGGTGGCTGCCGAGGCCGAAGCGGGCCACGGCTACCACGTGGCCGACCTGCCGGCGGTCGCCTGCGCGGCGGTCACCATCCACCACGGCTCGATGGACGAGGTCCTGTCCACGGGCCAGGCCCTGGCGCGCTGGGTCGATGCCAATGGGTACCGTTCGGCCGGCTACGCCCGGGAGGTCACCCTGGAGTGGTCGCCCGACCCGAACGAGTGGGTTACCGAGCTACAACAACCGATTTTTGCGACTGAAGGATAGGACTATGCCGACCACATATGAGATCGTCACCCGCCCAGAGCAACCGTACATGGCGGTCAGAGCCCAGGTGACGATGGCGGAGTTACCGGCGCTAGGAGCTCGCTTCGGCGAAGTGTTCGGGTGGCTGGGGGCGCACGGTTTGGCGCCGGTCGGGGCGCCGTTCTTCAGGTACAACGTCATCGACATGGCCGGACAGCTCGACATGGAGGCGGGCGTCCCCGTGGCTGCAGCGGCCGAGGGGGACGGCACTGTGGTGGCCGGCGTAACCCCGTCCGGGCGGTACGCCACCATGACCTACGTCGGTCATCCAAAGGAGCTGGCGGCAGCGACGGAGGGACTGCTCGAGTGGGCCAGGGCACAGGGCCTGAAATGGGATATGTCGCCCGGGGCGGGGGGCGAGCATTGGGGGGGCCGCCTAGAGATATACCTCACCGACCCCAGCCAGCAGCCAGACATGTCGAAGTGGGAGACGCAGCTGGCGTTCCGGCTGGCCGACTAGGCCGACTAGGCCGACTAGGCCGACTAGGCCGACTCGGCCGACTAGGCCGACCACGCCGGCGCGGCCGACCAGGCCGACTCGGCCGACTAGGCCGACCACGCCGGCGCGGCCGGGTCACCGGCCGAGCGAGACAGGCGTTAGGTTAGCGCGATGGCTCATCAGACCTCCGCTGGCTACTTGCGGTCCCCGTCGATCGGTGGGCGCACCATCGTGTTCATCACAGAGGACGACCTGTGGACTGTCCCGGCTGAAGGCGGTCAGGCCCGTAGGGTGACGGCCGACCTGCTGCGCATCGCCAATCCCGTTATCTCTCCTGACGCCCGCTCGGTGGCGTTCACGAGCGAGGCGCAAGGGCAGGCCGACATCTACTTGCTCCCGGTCTCTGGCGGCATGGCCAGACGCCTCACCTGGTCGGGCGCGGGCATGTCGTTCGGGCTTGGGGCCAACCCCAAGGCCTTGTCCTGGACGCCGGACCGCAGGGTCGCCTTGGCCAGCGACGCCGGTCAGCCGTTCGCTTCGTTGACCATGGCGTACGCGGTGGCGGAAGACGGCGAGCAACCGCCTGAGCCGCTCCCTTACGGCCCGGTGCGAGACGCGTCCTTCGGGCCGGACGGTGGGGTGGTAATCGGGCGCAATACTGCCGACCCGGCCACGTGGAAGCGCTACAGAGGTGGCACCGCCGGGGCCATTTCGCTCGATCGCATGGGCAACGGGGACTTCGAACTGCTGCTCCGGCCTGAAGCCGTCGGTGGCAACCTGGCGTCGCCGATGTGGGTAGGAAGCCGGATCTCTTCCTCTCGGACCACGAGGGCATCGGCAACCTGTACTCGTGCTCGCTGCAGGGTGATGACATCAGGAGGCACACTGACCACGACGACCATTACGCCCGGTTGGCCAAAACTGACGGCCAGCGCATCGTCTACCAGGTGGCCGGCCGGCTCTGGCTGTACGAACCGTCGTCGGACAGAGCGCACGAGGTGCGGGTCGAACTGGGCAGCCCGCGCACGCAACGCCAGCCGCGGTTCGTGCCCGCCGACCAGTTCTTGTCCGACTTTCAACTGGACTGGTCGGCCAAGCACCTGGCTGTCGACGATCGAGGCAAACTGTTCAGTTTCGCCCCTTTTGACGGCCCGGTCGTCCAGCACGGCGTGCCTCAGGGAGTGCGCTACCGCCTGAGCAGCTTCCTCGGGCGGGGGACCGACATCGTCACAGTCAGCGATGCCAGCGGCTTCGAGGCCATCGAGGTGCACCCAAGCTCGGGAGGGCGAGGCAACGGCAGCGAGCCCACCACCGTGGATAGTCCGGATATCAACGTCCTCGACATCGACGGCATCGGTCGGGTCCTGGAACTGGTCCCCTCGCCCGACGGCTCACGGCTGGCGGTTACGAACCACAAGTTCGAACTGCTCGTCGTGAGCGTGGACACCGGGGAACGCCAACTAGTAGACGAGTCCGCCTTCGGCCGGATTTCGGGCCCCGCCTGGTCCCCGGACGGGAAATGGGTCGCTTACAGTTACCCAGCCAGCGCCCAAACCCGCCAGATCAAATTGGGTCAAGTGGACACTGGCGCCACGTTCGCAATCACCGACGCGCAATTCCGGGATGGTTCCCCGTCCTTCGACCCCACCGGGAATTACCTCTATTTCCTTTCGCAGCGGACCTTCGACCCGGTCTACGACAGCCTCTTCTTCGACCTTGGTTTCCCCCTGGGGTCCCGGCCGTACCTGGTTACGCTTCGGTCGGACGCCCCCTCACCGTTCGTGGTCCCTCCCGAGCCAGAAGAGCCATCGACCGAAGGGAGCGTTAGCCGCGACAACGGCGCCGCCGAGCCGGCGCCGGGCCCGCCCCCGAGGCGCCGGTCCGCGTCGACCTCGAGGGTATCGGGCGCCGCGTGGTGGAGGTGCCCGTCCCGGAGGCCCGTTACGAGGCCATTTTCGCTTTGAAGAACAAGCTCCTCCTTCTCTCCAGACCCGTGCGGGGCTCGCTGGACCGCGTGTTCTGGGACTCCGGCCCTCCCCCGAACGGGCAGCTGGAAAGCTATGACCTCGTCGAGGGCCAGCGGGAGACAGTGCTGACCGAAGTGGCCGACGTCGTGATAAGCGGGGACCGGGCCACCTTGCCTTCAGGACCTCTGGCACGGGCGACGAGAGGGGACGGCGCCTCCGGGTGGTGCCCTCGGCGACGAAGCCGGATGAAGACCGGGCCAAGGAGCCCCCCGGGCGCCGAAGTGGGTTCGTCGACCTGAACCGGGTCCGGGTACTCGTGGACCCCGGCCCGGAATGGGCCAGATGTTGAGGGAGGCGTGGCGGCTCCAGCTGGACTATTTCTGGACGCCAGATCTCTCCGGCGTGGACTGGGAAAGCGTGCTCGACCGTTACCTTCCCCTGGTCGACCTGGTCGCCACCAGGTCGGAGCTCTCGGACCTGATCTGGGAGGTGCAGGGCGAACTGGGCACCTCCCATAGCTACGAGTTGGGCGGCGAGTACCGCAAAGCCCCTCCGTGGGGGTTGGCCCACCTCGGTGCCGACCTGGCCAGAGAGGCTTCCGGCCGATGGGTGGTGGCCCGGGTGGCGGAGGGCTCGAGCTGGGAGCCCAAGGAAGCGTCGCCCTTGCTCGCTCCGGGCGTGGACGTGGGGCCCGGCACGGCCATTCTCTCGATCAACGGCCAAGCCGTCGAAACTGCGAGAGGCCCAGCGCCCCTGCTGGCCAACCAGGCCGGCCTGCCGGTCGAGCTGACCGTGGCCGGTCCGGGCGAGCCCGACCCCGGCGACCCGGCATCAGCTGACCTCGTCCCCCGTTCAGTGGTGGTGCTCACCCTCAGCGATGAGCGCCCGCTCCGGTACCGGGACTGGGTCGTCGGCAACAGGAGAAAGGTGAGCGACGCGACCGACGGCCGGGTCGGCTATATCCATATCCCGGACATGGGGCCGTGGGGATGGTCCGAGTTCCATCGGTCGTACCTGGCCGAGGTCGAGCGCGACGCTCTGATAGTCGACGTCCGTTTCAACGGCGGGGGTCACGTGTCGGGGCTCGTACTCGAGAAGCTGGCTCGTCGCCGCCTCGGCTGGGACGTCCCTCGGAGGGGTGCGCCTATTTCCTATCCCGAGGAAACACCGAGGGGCCCACTGGTCGCCATAACGAACGAGTACGCCGGTTCCGACGGCGACATCTTCACGCACGGCTTCAAACTGTTGCGGCTCGGGCCGGTCGTCGGCACCCGGACTTGGGGCGGTGTCATCGGCATAGACGTCAACCAAACTTTGGTCGATGGCAGCGTCACCACTCAGCCTGAGTACGCCTTCTGGTTCGAAGACGTCGGCTGGGGGGTGGAAAACTACGGCAGCGACCCGGACGAAGAAGTCTTGTTCCGGCCTCAGGATTACGCGGCGGGCCGCGACCCCCAGCTCGACCGCGCCATCGAGTTCGCCCTCGAAGCCCTGGGGCGGTACCAGCCCGCGCTGCCCGCGCTCGACCACCGCCCAGAAAAGAGGCTCCCGGTCCTTCCCGCCCGGAGCTGAAAGGACGGGGCTGGACCGCCGGTCCGGCTCCTCTTGGCGCCGGCCGCGCTCACCGGCGGGTGAGAGCGGCGCGCCATCTTCCCCCAGGAAAAGTTCTAGCCGAAGCCGACGGTCCCTGAGCCGGTGATGTCGCCATGCTGGGCGACGGGCTGGGCGCTGTTGCTGGCGTTGCACTGGCCCGCGTGGGCGCCCGAGGCGAAGCGGGGCAATATGAACGCGAACGTCTCGGTGATGGTCAAAGTGCCCGAAATTCCCTGGTAGGCCCCGGTGCCATCGGACAGGCCGATCGGCCCTTTTATCGAGAAGACGGCTGAGCACGAACCGGCGTAGAAGGTCGGCTGGACCTTGTTGGAGAGGGCGTTGAGGGACGTCAGGTTGACCTCGAAGGCGCCCTTTTGGAGCGTGACTTTGGCGTAATTGCCGTTGGGGTCGGGGGTGCCGTTGGCGTTGACGTTGAGGGTGGTGCCCCAGTCGCCAATGGCGCCGACTATGAGTATGGTCCCGTGTTCGCTATTGGCGCCCTTGGGCGTGACGAAGACCTTGACGAGGCCCCCGGTGGGCATCGTGGAAGTGCCGGCGGCGAAAGCAGGTACGGCGGGGCCGAGCACACCGGCAAGCAGCACCAGCCCGGCCGTCGCTTTCACTATCCTCAGTTTCATTTTGCGCCTCCTCTTGGCGTTTGGCCCGAGCGGGGCTGACGCGCTCCACTCGCTTCCCATACAGGACAGCACAGGCGCGTCACATCGGCGTCACACCAGCCCCGGCGCGGCCCGGCTGCCCTGAACCCTCTTTTGAACCCTCTTTTGACCGGCGCGGACCTGGAGCGGCGATCAATTGCCCGGCGGCCCGGGTCATGGCCCCGAGCGATTTGGGATTGGCCCTTGAACCGAAAAGACCGGTGACCTCAGGTCTGGCCTCAGCAGCTGGCGAACTGAGGTCAACTAGGCGGTGCGGTCCATAAACGTCAGAGCTTGGCGCAGACCAAATGACGTGATGTGGAGATTTGATGGAGAATGGCGGAGGAGATGCTGTGATTACGGACGTTTGGATATTCTCCGGCATCGGGTCATCGCCAGATAACGGGCATAAGGCCAATGGTTGCTCAGACCCTGCTGGCGTCGTGGAGGGATACCCCGACCCGTAATGCCATTATCGACTTCGTCCAGGACGTCACGTCAGAGGGCTCGGCTGGTTTTGTCACGCCCAATGAGCGCCTGGCCGTGTTCGACAACGATGGCACGCTCTGGAGCGAGAAGCCAATACCGATCCAGCTCGACTTCACGCTTTTCCGCATGGCCGAACTGGCGCAGGCGGATCCCATGCTCGCAGGACGGCAGCCGTACAAGGCGGCGGTGGAGCGGGATTCTCACTGGTTGGGCGAGCCCATGGTCAAGCACTACCACGGGGACGACGAGGACCTGCGCCTGTTGATGGCGGCGGTCGAGACTGCCTTTGGGGGCATGACGGTGGACGCCTTCAGCGCGGAGGTCACTGGCTGGTTGCAGTCAGCATCGCACCCACAACTGCACCGCCCGTACCTGAGTTGCGATTTTGTGCCCATGATCGAGCTGTTGCGTTACTTAGACGCAAACGGGTTCAGTACTTATATCGCTTCTGGCGGCGACCGCGATTTCATGCGCCCGTTCGCGGAGCAGTTGTACGGGATACCCTCCGAGCGCGTCATAGGGAGCGCCTTCGGGCTGGACCTCCAGCTTGGGGAAGAAGACAGCGACTTGCTTTACAAGTCGAAGATTGAATTTCTCGACGATGGGCCGGAAAAGCCAGTGCGGATTGAAGCCGGACCGGTCGGCGGCCCCTGGTGGCGGGAGGCAACTCGAATGGCGACATCCCCATGCTGCGCTTCGCCCGCCGACGCGGACGCCATGCTCTTCGCCTCCTGGTCCTGCACGATGACCCCGAGCGGGAGTTTGACTACGTGGCCGGCGCCGAGGACGCATTGCAACGAGCGAAAGACCGCTCGTGGACCGTCGTGAGCATCAAGGACGACTGGGCCACTGTTTTCCCCACGAACACTGTTATTCGGCGCCGCTCTCTCGGCCGTCAACCCGAAGAACCTGGCCCCGACCATAGCCGCCGCCGGGTCCATCGCCCAGGTTGGCCTCAACGCCGGCCAGAGTGCTATCGCCGTCGCTGTCTTCGTCGTCCTCGGCTCCCTCACCGTGGCCGGGCCGGTCGTGTTTTATATGTTGGCCACGGACAAGGCGAAGGGCCCGCTTTCTGACATCAAACAGTTCATGTCTGACCACAACGCCGTCATCATGTTCGTCGTCCTGCTCGTGCTGGGGGCCAAGTTGGTGGGGGACGGCGTCGCCGGTCTCTCTAGTTAGAGGTTCTGCACCGCCTCCGCGCGTCAGCGTACTGTGGCGCCATGTCGACCTTGAACCCATCGAGCGCCTCGTCATCGAACCCGGTGGCGGGGGCCGGCGATCTTGCCGGCCAGATTGACGGCCAGATTGACGGCCAGATTGACGGCCAGATTGGCGGCGAACTTGGCGCGCCGTGGGCGGCGCACTGGATCGCCGTCGAGTCGCCACCCTCTGGCGACGCGGCCGAGGCCATGCTCTTCGGTGGCGGGCGAGCCGGCTTCTCGCGCTGCATGTTCCGGCGGGACTTCGCGGTGGACGCCGTCCCGAGCCACAGCCCGGCGCGGATTAGCGCTGACTCTCGTTATGTGCTGTTCGTGAACGGCGCCGAGGTGGGACGCGGGCCGGCGAGGTCACAGCCGCTGCGCCAGCGCTACGACACTTGGGACCTCGCCCCCTACCTCCACGAAGGTCGCAACGTCGTCGCTGCGCTCGTCACTTATTACGGTAAACCGACCTCGTTCTGGATGCCCGCTCCCCCCGGCGGCGTTCTTGGCCGCGATGCTGTGCTTGTCTTCGAGGCCACCCTTGGTTCGAAGGTACTCATCACTGACGAGACCTGGCGGGTGCACCGTTCGAGCGCCTGGACGCTGGCCGCCCCCACCTCGGGCCTTGACGGCCTGCCCGTGGAGGTGCTCGACGCCCGCCTTATACCTTCCGGGTGGCAGACTCTCGATTTCGACGACTCCGGTTGGGACGCGGCCACGGTGCTCGCCGCAGTGCACGTCGGCGGGCTGGGACGGGACCGCCCGCCGACCTACCCCTACGGGCGGCTGCGGCCGCGAGGTATATCGCCGCTGACGGGCGGCCGGGTCGAGCCTCACCACGTCACCGTGGCCAACGCGGCGGCGGTTGACGAAGCCCTCGGCCACCCCGTCGAGCGCGTCCGGAAACTGCTCAGCGCGCCCGGCCTCGAGTTCGGCGACGCGTTTCTGCCGCTCACCGTAGATGTCGGGCCGACGGGGCGGTGCTCGTCGCGGTCGACTTTGGGCGGGTTGTCGCCGGGTTTTTCGAGATCGACCTCGCCGGGCCGCCAGGAGTGGAGGTCGATTGCTATTACGGAGAGCGGGAATTCCGCGCCGACACCGTTACGGCCAGCGACCCGACCACGGGCGCCCGTTTTGTGTCCGCCGGCGGGAGCGGCACCCTCTCGGCGACAGAGATCAACGGGCTGCGCTTCGCCTACCTCGCTCTACACGCTCCCGAGCCGGGACGCGCCACCCTCGGGGCGGTGAGGGTCCGCGAGTACCTCTACCCCCGGACCGGGAGCGCCTACTTTTCGAGCAGCGACCCGCGCCTGGACGCCTTGTACCGCGCCGGCGTGCGGACGGTTGAGCTCAACTCCTTCGACTCCTACACCGACTGCCCAACGTGTGAGCAGCGCGCCTGGGTGGGCGACGGCGTCGTCCATCAACAGGTCGACCTCGTCACCAACGCTGATTGGGGCCTGGCCCGCAATTACCTCGTGCTCTGCGATTCCCCCCGCTCCGACGGCATCCTGCCGATGAGCGTCGTAGGAGACATCGAGTCGGCTGGCGGGGTCACCATCCCCGATTGGGCCCTCCACTGGGTGCACGGCGTGCACAACCTGTACCGCTACGAGGGCGACCTCGATTTCATCGCCGTTCGCTTGCCGAGCGTGCAGCGAGTGTTGCGCTGGTACGCCGCCTACGTGGACCCGCGGGGCACGATCTCCGACGTGCCCGAGTGGAACCTCGTCGACTGGGCCAGCGTTTTCACGAGCGGCCGCAGCTCGATCCTCACCGGGCTGTGGGCGCGAGGCCTGGTCGAGCTGGGCGAGCTGAGCGAGGCGGTCGGTGACCATGGCACCGCCGGGTGGGCGCGAGCCCGCTACGACGCAGCTAAGGAGGGCTTCGAGGACTTCTTCGACGAGAGCCGGGGGTTGTATGTCGATCACATCGTTGACGGCGAGAGCCGCCCGGCGGCGTCGCAGGCCGCGAACGCAGTTGCTGTGGTCTCGGGCCTGGCGCCGCCCGAGCGGTGGGACGGCATCATCCAGCGCATTACCGACCCGGCCCGCCTCGTCGTACGCTCCTGGATCGGCGGGGCGGACGGCGGCTACGACTTCAAGCGTTTCGCTGAAGTGTCACGCGGCATCCTGCGCATCGACTGGGACGTCGAGCGCGAGATCGTGCTCGCGGAGCCGTTTTTCAGCTACGTCGTCCACGACGCCGTCGCTCGGGCCGGCCGGGCGGAGTGGCTGATGGAGCTGGTACGGCGCTGGGAGCAGTTCCTCGTCGATGGCTACGACACCTTCGGCGAGTGCTGGGGCTGGGGGACCCCGGTTCACGGCTGGAGTGCCACGCCGGCGCGAGACCTCGTCGTCTACGTCCTCGGCATATCCCCGGCCGAGCCGGGCTTCACCCGTGCTTGCATCGCGCCCAGGTTGGGTGCTCTGGCTGAGGCCGCCGGCGCCGTGCCTACTCCGCATGGTTTCCTCGAGGTGCGGATTCTCGGGCGGCGAAGCCGAGATCGACAGCCCGGTGCCGGTGCTGTTCGTGCGCCAGGACGGATCCGAGCACGCGCTCGACCCGGGGAAGACGCATATCAGCTTGCAATGAGCGTGCGCGGCTAAGTCGGGCGTGGCGCCCGTACGACCGGCGTGATCACGAGGGCGACGACCAATACCACGGCCACGGAGGTAAGGGCGCGCAGAACCGTCACTTGGTCGGCGAGGAAGCCAACGAGGGGTGGTCCGGCCAAGAAGGCGCAATAACCGATGGAGGCGATGACGCTAACTCGGCCAGCGGCCAGATCGGGTTCGTCGCCGCCCGCAGTCATCCCCAAGGGGAAACCCACCGATGTGCCCGCTCCCCACAGGAGGGCACCAACAAAGGCGAAGGGAAGGGCCGGGCCGAAAACGAAAAGGGCCACGCCCGCTATGGCAACGACGCCAAGGAGACGAGCCACCGGCACACGCCCGTAGCGGTCCAGGAAGAAAGGCGCGAACCAACGTCCGGCGGTCATGGCGGCGAGGAAGGTGGCAAATACGAGCGTCCCGAGAGCAGCGGCCACGTGGTAGCCGTCGATGGCGGCCAGGCTGGACCAGTCATTGGCCGTGCCTTCCGCGAAAGCAAAAGCGAGCACAAACGCGCCGATGGCAAGTGTGCGCGGCTCCAGCCAGGCCCGAAGGACGTTCTGATGGGCCGGATGCCCTAACTCACGCTGGTCGTCGCCATTTTGTCTGGCATTTTCTGCAGACTTTTCGGCGCTGGGCAGGAATTGGGTCGTGGCCCGGGGCACGACGAACGCCACCAAAACGGCGACGATCGCCAGATGCGCAGTCACAGGGAGGTGGACGGCAACCGCTATGGCCCCAACTATGGCTCCAGCGACGGTGCCCAGGCTCCAAGCGGCGTGGAAGCGAGGCATGATCGAACGGCCGAGGTGACGCTCGACCACCCCGCCGTGCACGTTGGCGGCGACGTCCCAAATCCCGGTCGCTACGCCGAAGACGAAGAGCCCGACAACGACGGTGGCCAACCCGACCAGGTACCCCGTTGCGACGATGGCCAGGCCGGCACTGAACAACACCGCGGATATCGACACAGCCCGCCGGGGGCCGAGCCAAGCGATCAGCGGTCCTGATAGGGGCAACGAGAGCACGGCGCCGGTCGCAATGGCCAGGAGTACCAGACCCAAGGTTGACGGCTCCAGGTGGAAATGCTGGCGGACCTGAGGGATCCTCGCGGCCCAATTAGAGAAGGCGAAGCCCGAGGCCGCGAAAGCTACGTACGTGGCCCGCACCGCCCGGTTCAGCCGGTCGTCTGTGATGACTAGGGTTGGGACGGCCTGCGCAGCACCAAGTTCTTCATGATTAAGCACGTTGGACACCACCAGACGAGCTCGCCCGGCGAGCCTACCTGACTGAGGTGCCCAGGACGCCTTGGTCTGGCGGGAGACGAGGTCGCCTCGCAGCTCGGGGCCGCGAAAGGTAGAGGCGCACGGCGGCATTGGCGGGCCCCGTCACGTCAGGCCCGGTGCCAGCAGGCCGGCCGCTCTGTCCCGTTCGGTTTTGTCGCGATGGTGAGGCCAACAGCGAGGCTGCAGGTTTTGGTAAGAGGTAGGCCCGCCGTGGGCCACGGGGTCGACGTGGTCCCACTCGAGGCCGTAGCGCCTCCCGCACCCGGGCTCGGCGCACAGCGCGCCCTCGAAGCCAGGCGGCGGCCCGAGCTCGAGGGCGGTGCGCAGTTCGGCCGAGATGTGGCGGCCGAAGTGCTTGACGGTGCCGATGCCGACGCCGTCGTGGAGGACGGCCTTGATGAAGGCGTCCTCGCTCAGCTCGCGCACCCGCTCCACCGGGAGCGGGCCGCCCCCTCGCACGTGGCACACTTCGCCCGGGTGGGCGTGGCCCCGTCGGTAAGCGTTGAGGTCGCACACCAGCACCAGTTCGCCCCGGGCGGGCCGGCCGGGGCCGTGCCCGTCGCCGTCGCCGTCCTGGCCCGGGCGGCCGGGGCCGGCCAACAGGGCGGCCAAGGCGTCACTGGCGTGGGCGGGG
The DNA here is from genome assembly GCA_963807395.1 of uncultured Acidimicrobiaceae bacterium. Taxonomy (GTDB): domain Bacteria; phylum Actinomycetota; class Acidimicrobiia; order Acidimicrobiales; family Palsa-688; genus Fen-671. The sequence goes on along the minus strand of CAWEBW010000014.1, from coordinate 50,050 downwards.
AAGGGCTCCTCGGCCCCCGCGCGGCGGGCCGCGGCCCGGCGGCGCTCGGCTTCTTCCTCCAGCCGGTTGACGATCGGGGTACCGACGTCGGGGGTGAACGCGGCGGCCAGGCGGACCATGCCGTCGCGGTCGCGCCAGTGGTGGTAGGCGCGCTTGCGCCGTTGGAGCTCGTACAGCCGGGCGGGGTCGGCCTGGTGGAGGAGCCGGTCCCGGACCGCGTCGCGCACCGCCGTCAAGCCCGAGCGCCGGGCCAGGTCGACCAGGTCGTGCCCGGTGCCGGCCAGCTCGGGTTGCGACCGGGCGATCTCGTGCGCCTGGGCCAAGGAAAGTTCCCCGGCCACCAGGGCGTCTTTGACCTCCGGGCAGGAGCTGACCGTGGCCGCCGTCTCTAGGGCCAAGCGGGCTTCGCCACTGGTCGAGCCCATGTGCTGGGCCAGCCACTCCGGCCCGCTGGCGAAACCGTAGGCGCGGACCGAGCCGAGCTCGATGGCGCGCCCCGCCGCCAGCGCCCGGGCCGCCGCGCACGCCTTTTCGGTCCGGGCCAAGGTCTCGACGATGGACATACATTGGCGGCCCCGACCACGACGACGGGTCGAAGCCGGCGAGCTCGCTTTGCAACTGGCCAGCGGCTTTTTCAACCGTGTCGAGCACAGAGGGTCTCCTCGTGGGCTGCACTCCCAAAAAGAGACCGACGATCCGATGGCCCGGTCCCGAGGCTCGAGGTCAAGTGTAGTCGAACGTGTGTTCGATGTCAACAGCTGCGTGGGAGTCACGACGAAGAGCCCTCGGGGCCCGCGTGCGACCAACACCGGGGCGACCTCGTAAAGGGTGCATGTCAACTAGCGCTCAATATCAATCAGTTCACGCTCGCAAAGAGTTCATGGAAGTAGCAAAATTTGTTCAATTCGGCGCAATCTGCTGTTCGGGTCTGTGGCCTACAGTGTGGCGGTCAACCAGCACTGGACTGGCGAATGCTGCAGGGCGGCCTACTGCCAAAGCCTCGCCGTCTCATGAGTGACGTGTCGAGAGAGGAGACAACATGAAGTTCCGCTTGGCCACTTTCGTCGTCACGACAGCAACTTTGGCTTCGCTTAACGCGGTGCCGGCGGCCAACGCGGCGAACGCCTCTCCCACCCCTGCGATCCCCCTACTCACGGTTGGGACGACCTTCCCGATGAATACTTTCAACCCCGCCAACGACGGCTACGGCGCGTGGGTGGCCGGGTTGTCCCTCGAGACGCTCCTGGATTTCAGCCGAGGGGGAGGGTTGGTACCCAACTTGGCCACTTCTTGGTCTCAACCGAACCCCGTCACGTACATCTACCATCTGCGCCACGGGGTCACGTTTTGGGACGGGCAGCCACTGACCTCTGCGGATGTCGTTTACTCCATGGAGTTTGAGCGCGCGCCCGGGGCTGCGACTAACTACGGCTACGCCAGCGTCAAAAGCATTGCCCCCGACGGGCCCTATACCGTCGTCGTTACCCTGAAGCGCGCCGACCCGACCTGGAAGTACACGCCTGCCCAGTCCACCTCGGAGATATTCGAGATGAAGTTCGCTCAGGCGCACAAGGGGACGTTCGGCGAGCCCGGTGTGTTGGTAATGGGGACCGGGCCATGGGAGATTGACAGCCTCGACCCGACGACCGGCGTGGAATTATCGGCGAACCCCAACTGGTGGGGTGGGACCGTGCCCATCCAACACATCTCGTACAAGTTCTTCGCCAACGACACCAGTGCCGAGCTGGCCTTTAGAGCTGGAGAGATCGACCTCGACCCCTTTGTCGACGGGCCGAAAAGCTTCGCCGCCGGCTCTGGGGCGAAGATCCTCGCCGTGCCGAGCGCTTGTACCAATGCCCTACTGAGTATGAACACCCAGGTGGCGCCGTGGAGCGATGTACACGTCCGCCGCGCCGTCGCATATGCCCTGAACCGGACAGACATCATAACTGCCGAAGGTGGCTACGCTTCGCCTTACTACACGTTCATCCCGCCGGAGTACCTGGACGAGATCGCCTCTCATGCCCAAGTCGAGGCGCTACTTAACTCATTGCCCTTGTACCCTTACAACCTGGCCAAGGCCAAGCAGGAAATGGCGGAGTCGGCCTACCCGCACGGGTTCAGTGCCCCGTTGGTGGTGTTTGTTTACGGGACGGTTGTCAACACTGGTGAGGCCATCGCTGGCGAACTGCAGAAGATCGGCATCAATCTCCAGGTAAAGGCGGTCACGCTTAACGCGTGGGGCTCCGAGATATCAGACACCCCGAGTCAGCGCCCGACGACGTACTTCACAACCGGCTGCACCAGCCCGGACCCAAGCGGCTATGACTGGCTTCTTGGCAGCCAGAACCTCAAGATCGGCGAAGACAATGTGGCCGACTACGCCCCACGAAAGGTGGACGCGCTCCTCAACCAGGGATTGGCCGCTCCCACTCCGGCCGAACGTTTTGCCGTGTACTCGAAACTCCTCCAAAACCTTGGTACAGACGTGCCCTATATTCCCCTCTTCCTGCACGACGATTGTGTTGCCCTGTCGTCCAGGTTCACCTTTCCCGGCTTCAACGCCTACTTCAACGGCGTTTACGGGAACCTGGCACTCGGCATGCTTGACATCCGGCCGGCACAATAGCGCAGCCCGACATGCGGGCCCGAAGGCGCGGCGGACGTTTGTGTCGTTCCCAATCACCGATGGTGGGTTGAGCCTAGCCTTGCGAGCGCCCTCGTTTAGTCAATGACCCTTCGGCAATACCAATTAAGTGCCGCGTCGGCTACAGAACGATCTTATGCCTCCTGGATATTCGCAGCACGGCCAGGCTATGGCGCCCGTGAGACGGGGTCCTATTGTGGGGTTTTCGTGGCGGCGATGCTCAACAGGACGGGGAGGTCGTGATCCCATAATCGGAGTCGCCACCGGTCGTCCGCACCTCGGACGAGGACCCCAGGACGGTCGTCACGGTCGCACGACAGGTGTTCTTCGAGATGGTCAAGCCGGAGCCCTGATCGGCACAGTGCGGTTGTGATATCACCGACAGAGTGTGCCCACTGCACGGTCTCCATCGCCGTAAGCACGACTGAGGGGTCTGCATAGGTCTCGCTGCTCCTGAAGTGGTGCGGCCGGTTGTCGGCATACGGGAAGTCAACGACCAACGGTTCGCGCGAGCCGATCATCTGGGCCAGCGGGTGTATGTCCACCACGATCAGCCGCCCGCCCGCACGTAACGCTGCTGCGGCAGTTCGCATCCACGCATCTAGGTCGCCTATCCATACGAGCACACCGTAAGTGGCGACCACGAGATCGAAAGCGCTGGCAAGATCGGCCGGTAGGGCGAGCACGTCAGCCTCCACGAACCGGGCAGAGAGGCCCGACTGTTTGGCGAGGTCGCGAGCCCGGCTGATCGCCACCGGCGAGAAGTCGAGCCCTGTCGCCCGAGCCCCGAGTCGAGCCCAGCCGAGGGTGTCGAGACCGAAGTGGCACTGGAGGTGCAGCAGGTCCTTGCCGGCAACGTCGCCGCACAGCCTCAGCTCGACTTCGCGAAGCGGGTTCGCGCCGGCCAGGAACCCGGCTAGGTCATAGTAACGATCCTGACCGTGCACGACCGCACGCTCGTCCCAGTTGGCGCGGTTGAGCTTATAAGCGTCTGTCGCTTCCCAATCCGTATCGGCCATGTTCTCAGTCTGGTCTGGCGGAGCGCCTAGCCTCGTCCCCCTCCGCAAACCCACTCGGGTTGTGTGGCGGTGAGAGGCGTGCCGCCGCCAAATAGCTAAACACTGTAGCCAACAACCCAAACAGCGCTTCGAGTCGCCCAGGCGCCACCACGGGGCGCAAAGGCGGAATGATGCATGAACTGGCGAAAGGGACGGTCGACACGCCCGATGTCCGACAGGTCGCCAGCGGACAGGGCATCTACCCATGCCAGAATCGCGGCCATGCCTGTTACCGCGCACATCCCAGGATTGGTCCTGACCGAGCACGAGTTCCGTGCGCCTCTGCGATACTCAGAGCCCGACGGCGAGCGGATCACGCTGTTCGCCCGGGAGGTTGCGTTACCAGAGGGCCAGGACCGACCGTTGCTCGTGTTCCTCCAGGGCGGCCCCGGCATGGAGGCATCACGCCCGACGGCTCACCCTTGGTCGCCCGGTTGGCTGGAGCGCGCCCTACAGGATTATCGGGTCCTGATGCTGGACCAGCGGGGGACCGGCCGTTCGACGCCCATTGCGGCCCTCGAAAAGATGACCCCCGCGGAACAGGCGCAGTACCTTGCCTGCTTTCGGGCGGATTCCATCGTGGATGACGCCGAGCTCATCCGCAACGAGCTCGGCTTGGAGCGGTGGAGCGTGCTCGGCCAGTCTTTCGGGGGGTTCTGCGTGCTCCATTACCTCTCCTCCGCACCCGGAGCGCTGACCGAGGCCTTTCTCACCGGCGGGTTGCCACCGGTCGGCCGTCACCCCGACGAGGTCTACCGCGCCACTTATGCCCGAACCCTGGAGCGTTGTCGTCCGTTACTACGAGCGCTACCCGGCGGACAGAGAACGGGCCCGCGAGTTGCAAACGTGGTTGGCGGAAAACGAGGTTATCTTGCCCAACGGCGATCGGCTCACCCCCCGGATGTTCCGGCAACTGGGCTGGATGCTCGGGATGAGCGACGGGGCCGAGAAATTGCATTACATATTGGAGCTCCCCGCTGGGTCCCGGGCCTTCATGCACGACGTCGAAGAAGGCTTGCCGCCCTTCTCCCGCAACCCTCTCTATGCCGTCATCCACGAAGCCAGCTATTCTGACGGGGCCGTGACCAACTGGTCGGCAGCACGTGTCCAGCCCGAGGAATACCAAGGTCAGCCAGAACTTTTCACCGGTGAGCACGTCTTTCCCTGGATGTTCGAGGACTACGCGGCGCTACGACCATTGCAGGAGGTGGCCGACCTGCTCGCTCGGCACGACTGGCCAGGCCTGTACGACGCCGCCCGGCTGCACGATTGTGAAGTCCCGGCGGCCGCGGCGATCTACGCCGACGACATGTACGTGGAACGATCGTTCTCGGAGCAAACGGCAGCCTTGGTCCCATCTATGCGGGTTTGGCTGACGAACGAGTACGAGCACAATGGTCTACGCGCCGACGGCGCGCGGGTACTGGACAGGTTAATCAGCCTGGCCAGGGGCCGCTGAGTTTGTAATATCCGTATGTCCGCACTTCGATGACCAACCAAATCCGCTGCTATCGTCCGTTGATCGTCGGTCAGCGCGGCGCCGTTGCCGCGAACCATCCTCTGGCGGCGCAAGCCGGCCTCGTGGCCTTGCGTGATGGCGGGAACGCGGTCGATGCGGCCGTAGCGACCGCCCTGGCGCTGGCGGTGGTCGAGCCGATGGCGTCTGGCCTGGGGGGCGACGGTTTCTACCACGTGCTCGACGCAAAGCACGAGCAAAACCGTCGTGTTCAACGGCACTGGACCAGCACCACGGGCGGCGTCGCCTGAACGCTACAGCACGGGTATACCGCGCACGGGGCCTCTTTCGGTGTCAGTGCCCGGAATGCTTGCTGGGCTCGGGCAAATGCACCGCCACTATGGCAACCTGCCCTGGGAGCGACTTTGTAAGGAGGCCGTGCGCCTGGCCCACGAGGGTTTCGGCGCGACCGCGCATTACCGGAACTTCTGTGCCGACCAAATTGGTGTGTTGGAGACCGACCAGCGCAGTGCGAGGCTGTTCCTCCGAGGTGGTCGGGCGCCTCGGGTGGGGACACTTATCACCCAGCCTGAGCTAGCCCGCAGCCTGGAGGAGATCGCCGCCGACGGGGCCGAGACGTTCTACCGGGGGGCGTTGGCCCGCTCGCTGGCCACGGCACTGAAGCAGTGCGGCGCGCTGATTACGGAAGCTGACCTGGCGGAGTTCGAGGCCGAGGTACAAGAACCATTAGGGATCGATTACCACGGTTTGCAGATCCTGGAAGCGCCGCCTCAACTCGACCGGGTTTGTCCTCCTGGAAGAACTCAAAATGCTCGAAAACTTCGACATTATGCGGATGGGGCTGGGTTCGGCCGATCTCGTACATGTAATGGTCGAAGTCAAGAAGCTGGCCTTTGCCGATCGCGAGCGTTGGGGCAGCGACCCGAGCACGGTAGACGCTCCCTTCCCGGAGCTGCTCTCTCCAGAGTACTGTGCCCGGTTGGCGGCGCAAATAGACATGACGCGGGCTGCCCCGACCACTGCCGGCCCCACCGACCCGGTACCCCGTGCCGCTGGCGAGACCACGTACTTTTGCACCGCCGACGACCGCTGGCAACGCCGTTTCCGGTATCCAGAGCCTCAATAGCTTCTGGGGGTCGGGCGTGATCGGCCGGCGATACCGGCGTACTTCTCAACAACCGCATGGCCTATTGGCACCTCGAACCGGGCCACCCGAACTACCTTCGACCGGGCCGCCGGGTCCGCCACACGATGAACCCGCCACTTGTCCTGAAAGATGGCAAATTGTGGGGAGTCTTCGGGACGCCGGGTGCCGACAACCAGGTCCAGGTCAACTTCCAGATCGCCACGGCCATGGTCGATTTCGGCCTCGACCCGCAACAGGCGGCCGAAATGCCTCGCTGGTCCTCGATGGTCCCGGGCCAATATGCCGACTACCCTCATGACGGCCCGGATGTCTTGACCATGGAGCGCCGTTTTCCTGATGAAGTGCGGCGCGAACTGGCCCGGCGAGGCCACCCGGTCGACACTGTGGGCGATCTCGAAGGCCCTTGCAGCGTCGAGATCATCAGGCGTGACGGTGATATGTTGCTCGCCGGGTCGGATCCACGCCGGGACGGTTGGGCGTTGGCGTGGTGAGTCGGGTGCCTACACGACTAGCCAACCTGCTAGTCGAACCGCTCGGTTGGGCGGCGCAGGTCGCGTTCCCCAACCGCCGGCCAGGCGGCGGAGGCGGCGCCCCGCCGACGTCGATGTGAAACGGGCGAAGAGAAACCGGCGGTAACGGCAACAGCTAAATTGCTGGCCGGTCGACGGGATTGTCCCTAGGGGATGTTCGACCTGACCGCTACCGCCGAAATATATGCGGCATAGCTCCACGTCAGGTTGGAGACGCTTCTCTCGTAACCCGTCTGTTGGTCGAACTGTTCGCTGAGCTCATAATTACTGGAGTGGTAAATGACAGCGTTGAGCATGTTGTCGCCGGCAGTGCGCAGCGTGCCGACAGCCTGGGCCGAAGGGGTGGATGAGGTGACCCCCAGCTGCTGGAGGAACTCAGCGGCTAGCTGGTCGCTGGGCACGGCCGCTCCGCCGCCAATTGCGCTGGCCAGCTCGTAGTAGAGCTGCGCGAAACCGCATGTGCATACCGCCCAAGGATGCCCCGTGTCGCTCGTCAGGCTCAGCCCATCGTACTCGTCCCCGAGGTACCGGCCGAGGACAGGGCCGAGGCCGATGACGCTGTCGGCCGCGTTTATGGGATAGGCGGCCGTGCCGCCCGCGCTCCATTGCGCCCGCACCTGGGCCGCGGTCGACAGCAACTGGGGGTCGGTGGGCTCTATACCAGCGCCGTACACGCAAGCCAGTATCGGGTCGATGCTCGGGTCGTAGGGCGCCTGCGGGTCACCTGAAAGCCTCTCGGCACCGAGTACCGAGATGTAGTAGCTGTCCTGCTTTGACCAATGCGCGGAGATCTCCTCCGCGAGCCATTGGGCCGCCGTTGCTGCACCGGTTGGGACCGTGAGCCCGAGGGTTTGTCCCTGTGCTACCACCTCGTTGAGGCATCGCAGCTGGACGCACCGGGCGAACAGGGACTGGCCATACGTGTCCTCCCAGTGCGTTACGGTCGGGGCCTGGTACCGGTTACCGTCGAGCAGGTAGCCGAGATCGCCGGCAATGACGTCGGCTGCCTGTTCCTGCTGGGCGGGGACAGGCTCGGGAACCCCTGCAGAACGGTCAGGACGCGCAGTGCCGGGCCGTCGCTTTCGTCGACTGCCTCCGTGGGCCAACCCTCCGGCGTGTACTTGGCCTGGCCGAGGCCGCCCCCACTCGCCTGGCAGGTACTGGCGAAGGCGACATAATTGTTAACAGCGCGGTCGCGGCCGCCGTAGGGAGGAGGGTAGAAGCAGTACTGAGGAGCGTAGCCATCGTGATGGCCGAGTCCCGGGTCCAATTGAACGCATAGTCCTCACAGATCTGGGCCACATTGCCTGGGTAGTTATAACCGGCGACCTCCCACGAGGGCGAGGCCAGGACGCAGCCTGGAGCGGAGAACCCTCCTGGCACCGGTGGGTTTGACGATTGGTTGTGGTCGGCGATGACAAAGCCTGGTGTGGCTATGTTGCGCTGCATAAGAGCGAATAGGTACGGCACTACGACCGATGGGTCCGCTCCCGAGCTAACCGGTGCCATTGGCGTTCTCCGATCTCGGCGGCCGACGCTGCCGCACGCAACCGGGAGTTTAGCGAGGCGCACCGGCCCGCCGTCCGAGATTGCTAGACAAGTAGAGACCCGGTCGTGACAACTGCCACCGATAAACCTATGCGGTTGGCAAACGATTATCTTGGCGCTCGAGCGGGCGAGAACAAGCGTCAAGGTCCTGAGGATGGCGATGTGCGGGTACGCGTCGCCGGTGTCGGCCCTAGTCCCGTCGACGTCCCGGCCAACCGCCCGCGTGCGCACCAAAGTCGAGAGCGGGCGTTCACTATGCCTGGGACGGTGGCACTCAAGTCGGAGCGCTTACGGCTGTTGTCTAAGTTTATTGCGGGACTTTCGGCCGCGAAATCTCTGGCGCCACATCCTTGAGTTGAATGATCTGAGTCGCATATGGACGAAGTTCCTCCGATATGCTTTCAAGCGTTCCGATCAGAAAGAGCGTGACGTTCTCGTTCTCCACTAGGTGTTGGACAACTTCTTGAAAGTCTCCGTCTCCGGTGGCAAGAAATAGCTTGGGCCACTGCCTGCGGGTAAAAGACCTCATTAAGTGGAACGCGAGACCGACGTCAACAGCCTTTTGTTGAGTCAGCTCGTATTTTTTGCCGGTAGCAGGATGGAGAACGGGACCTCCACCCATACTTTTTGGCCAGAATAGTTGCTTCCGATGCAGCCAGTATAACTTGACGCGAAGACCCGGCCCGGTCGGTGGCGGAAAGGCCAGGGAGTTGTGGAACGCATTTTGACGTGCGCTAGGGGGATCAGGGTCGGCGTCGAAGTAGTAAGCCTCGGTGTAACTGTTCAGGTGTCTGGGTTCAGTAACCGAGCCAACGTCGATAAGCGGCAATGAGGCGTGAGGTGGCCGGGTCGGCATGGACGTCGATGTCGAGCAGCGCCATGTCGTAACGACGGCTGCCGCGTTTGCAGGTGGCAATGAGCTCCCGGCGGTGGTCCCCGACTGAAACAGATAGCACTTCCACGTCTTCTCCTATAACCGCGCCGGGACAAGGGAAATTGGCGTCCTCGTCGAAGGCGTTCACGAACCCCTGTAGTTGTTCGTCCTCGTCGTAGGCGTCGACGGTGATCTCGTTGATGAGAGCATCGAGGCCGGGGTCGGCTTTGCGGGCTGGGCTCAAAGGGCCTCCTTGGGTGAGGGGCAGTGTTGGGTGCCTAAGGGGGAGAGAGCCGAGGGGGCAGCCACGGCTCGCCCTTGAACAGCTGGACCAGCACGTCGAGGCCTACGAGGCCGTGCTTGCGGGCGGTCTGGAGGTAGCTGCGGACAGCGCAGAAGGCTTTGGCCCCAGCCAGTGTCCTGAAGCAGCCGCTTATCTTGTCGTGCAATTTGGCCATCCTGAGGTCGCGCTCGCCTTGGTTATTGTCAAAGCTCACGGCCGGGTCGGACCAGTAGCGCTGCACTTCGTGGCGCTGGTCCCGGAACCGGCACAACAAGTTGAAGGCGTCCCGGTGGACGCTGCCCGCGGTGGCGGGCGGGCACGGCGCTAAAGCCTCGGTTGACCAACTTTGTGTAGCGGGAGCGGTAGGCCTTCAGCTGGCCGGCGCTGAGCTCACCATGTCCCTCAAAAAGTGCTTGCTCGACTGCATCTTTCACCTCTACCAGCAAGTCGGCCATCTCGTCGGCCCACTCCCGGTGGGCGACCGAGCCGGTGAGGGAGGCCAAGTCGCGGAGGAGGTGGGCGCAACAAAGGGCATGCTCTATGCCGTCGACCGACCAGTACGGCTTCCACCCGTCGGTGATGAGCACGCCCGAGAAGAAGGGCAGCACGGCCATATCGGCGAAGGCCTCTTTGCCTCTTTTCGGGTGGCAGTCGAGCAGGGTGAGCATACCGGTGCAGGCGACGTGGAACCAATAGCGGGCGCCCGATACACGAGAGCCGGTCTCGTCGGCGTGCAGCACGTCGGCTGCGACGAGCTGAGCCCGCAGCTCAGCCAGGAAAGGCGACAGCCCCTCGGCCGCCTCGACGGCCAGGCCGGCCAACCAGCCCGTAGAGACAGGTGCCCCGCATACCTGAGAGAGCAGCTCGGCTGCCCTGGCGACCGGTATGTGCTGGCCCACCATCAAGTAGACGGCAACCGCCCGCACGATTGGCCCATAGCACGCCGGCCCTTTTGCCTCGGCGGGGAACGGCGCTTTCGTCGTCGCCCCACAGCTACAGCGCCGGGACTCGGCGCGGTGCTCGGTCACCTCTAGGTGCCTATCGGGCAAGTCGAACACCTGGCGCACTTCAGTGCCGGTCACCTCGGCCCCGCCCAGGCCTTGCCCGCAACGGGCGCAGCTCACCGGTGAGTGCACGACTGCCCGGTCGGGGCGGTCGACCTTTGCCAGCGCTGCCCCAGCCGCGCCAGGCTGTTTGCCAGGACGGCACTTTACGCGTTCGTTCAAGAACTTCTTGGCCTTTTCCCGGGCCAGGCGCCGCCGCTCAGCGCGTGAGAGCCGGTCTTCGGCCTGGTTGGCCCGTTCGCCCAGGGTGTCGGACGAGGGTGGCCTGCCGGAGTTAGAAGAATTACGGCCCATTTCGCGTTTCAGTTTTTCGAGCTCCGCCTCGAGTGCCTCTAATTTCGCCCTCAGTTCGGCGTTCTCCGGCCTCAGCTCGCCAACTTCGACCCGCAGCGCGGCGTTCTCCCCCTTGAGCTGCTCGACCTGTTCGGCAAGGCCCACGCCATAGTGTCTACCATTCCCCGCGCTCAGTGGTGGATAGCCGCGCTCCGCGCGTCCTACGGGTGAATAGTTACGCCTCGGTTATTCTCTCACCAGAGGCGGTGTCGCAGTAATGAGCCTCAATTAGGTTCCTGAGCTTGAGGTAATCGAGGTTATCATTTGGGCGCTGAAGGCTGAACCAACAGTTGAATAGATAACTTCCGTCAACAAACCATGCGACGCTCATTGTTCCTCCTGGGACATCAACCGTGCGCTATCTCGTCGTCTCTTGAACTTCCGAGTGGACGAGCGTCGGGCCGCAACCGGCTCCCGGGGCCGCCCAAGGGCTGCTGGCAATCAGCGGATCCGCTGCAGGGAGGCGTTCACCTCGGCTAAGGAAAACACCGCCGGGTCGAACGGCCCGCCCGGCCACTCGAGGAAGCTGTCGTGCTCGTCGTCGCCAGGGTCGGCGATCGCGGCCAGCATGGCCTCGTAGCCGCCCGGGCCGCCGCAGTCCTCTGGCGGGCAGGCGTTCTGGCCGTCGAGGCAAATAGCGAACTTGAGGGCCAACTTCGTGCTCAGCCAGTCCTCGGCGACGATGTCGTGGTCCCAGGAATCGCCAAAGTCGTACTCGTAGAGCATCCTCCTCTCGGCCCCCGACACTTCGCCCAGTGCTACGGTGCTTTCATCCACATCAGCGATGTCGTTGTCGAGGTCTTCGAGTTGGGGGCCATAGTTAACTTGCCCGACTTTTAAATCGTGCAGGTGGGAGTTGGTCCAGCCCATCGCCGACTGGATGATTAGGTGGAACTTGTCCAAGCGCACACCGCTAGGCGCCAGGACGCGCCGCCACACCACCGGTTCGACCTCTCTCAGTTGAACCCTTAGCTGCACGGCCGTTTCATCTCGAGACTTCGGCACACCGGAAGACTAGACGCGCCTCCCAGGAGTGGGGCGCTCTAGCGTTTGGCCACCAAAGAGAGTTCGCGGTGAAGAACTGAGTCGTGGCTCTAAGCGCGACCCCCGCGTCCCCGCCGATAAACCCGTGGTCGCCGGACGTCACAGGCAGGAGAGTCACGGGGGCACCGACCGCTTGGAGCCGTTCCACGAGGACCAAACTCTGCCGCGTAGGGCACGATCCGGTCGTCGGTGCTATGGGCGAGCAGGATCGGCGGTGCCGACACGCTGACGTAGGACACAGGACCGCGGTCGGCCAGTCGGCGGCAAGCCATCAAAGGCACGGCGACCGCAGCGAGTTTCAATACGACGGCAAACCAAACGGCGAAAGTGACGCCCGCTACAGGAGTGTGGCCAGGTTTGACAGGAGAGGGCGAAACTCTCCCGAGCAGCCACTTTCCACCGAGGCCCCAGTACACGTTGACTGAGACGTAAAGGAGCCCGACAACGGTCGCGGCCAACGCGGCCCGGCGCCAACGAGCGTCTTTGACGCTTGCCGCCGCCGGGGATCCGCCGCCGGTCGACCTCGTTGTCCTCGGCGAGGAAACCGACTGAACGCCGGCCTGGCCGTCGCCCGGCAGCGCCGAGATGAGCTTCAGGTCCCCATCGTGGCTCAGAAGTCGTACTGGAGTTATGGGGGATCACCCTGGTGTTCCCCGGATGACACCGCGAAGCCGACGACCTCGGCCTTGACGCTTCTACTGGTAAGTTTCGTGCTCGGAAGAGGTCCTCATAGGCTGTTTCGATTGTTTCAATCTCGAGATCGCGGTCAGCGGCACCGCTTCTCGAGAATCGCCAAGTCCCGCACGGCATACCGATGGTGCTGCCACTCCTCCTTGAGGACCACGTGCAGGCACTGCAGCACGGTGCGCTCTTTTCGCGGATGGCCAGGACTGTCAGGAGGGACGCAGTTGCGCTCCAACTCTTCCGCGTTCGCGCCGGCGATCACTTCGCGTACCTCGGCCATGCGCTCCCGCCGCACGACGAGCACCTGATCGAGCGACGGGTCGGCGTCCGGGTCGATGCCCCAGCGGCGTGGACTGGTGAGCCACGATCCTCCGAGGCCCCACGGGTGGTACGGGTAGGCGATCCCCTTCACCATCCTCCGCAACCAGCAGTCCGTGGCCAGCACGAGGTGACGATTCGTCTGGACGAAACTCCACTCGCCGTCAACCTGTTCGTAGAGGACCGGCTCAGGCAGCCCTCTAGCCCGGCTGGTTGTCCGGGCCCATAGGTCTTCGATCATTGCCCACGCGTCGGCCAAGCCCTCTGCGTCTGTCGCCTTCAGCTTGTTGCGGTCGGCCCTCAGCTCCATATGCTCGGCATCGCGACGGCTGTATTGGCTCATCGACTCGGAGCAATGACAGATAGTTGATGTAGCGACGCACTGATCAGGTTCTCGAGGTCGGCGGTATTGTGCTCGTCGACCCAATGGGCGAACGCCACCCGAAACAGGGCTATCCCCGTTTCGGCGGCGACGCTCGCTGTAGGTTCCTCGACTCCTCGGGCGCGAAGTGCGGCCGCCATCGCGGTTGCCAGACGGGACATTTTGGCGACCTCCCGTTCGTGCAGTTCGGGATTGGCGTCGATGAGCCGTTGCCGTTGCCTGGCCATGGCTGATCGGTCCGGGAAGACCTCGCGCGCAGCTCGATATAGCGCCCCACTGACCGCATCTAATGGCCCAGTTCCCGCCGGCGCGGCTTGGACGGCGTGCACGAGAAAGTCTTGAAAGTCTTGTGAACCGTCGAAAAAGACCTCCCGACGGTCAGCGAAGTACCGGTAGAAGGTGCGTTCGGTCACACCGGCCCGTGCGGCGATATCGCCGACAGTCGTCTCCTCGTACCCCTTCGCGGTATAGAGCTCGAACGCGGCGGCCTGCAGGCGGCCGCGCGCCCCGGGTGCCCATCGCGCCATACGCCGATCATATCTGGCGATGTCAGACCTTGACATCACTTCGAGGTGATGTCATAGTGTGACGTATTGATGTCATAGTGTGACATCACCAAGTGAAAGGAACTGCGATGCGCATACTAGTCACCGGCGCCTCGGGCCACATCGGATCCGCCGTCGTCCCAGAACTGCTTTCGGCCGGCTATCAGGTGACCGGTCTGGTCCGGTCCGACGCCGCCGCTGAAAAGATTGCGGCCATGGGTGCTGAGGCCCGCCGCGGCGACCTCGACGACACCGACGGCCTGCGGGCCGCCGCCGCGGCCGCCGACGGTGTTATCCACCTCGCGTTCAAGCACGACCTGATGCAAGCCGGCGACATGAGCGGGGCGGCGTCGGCTGACCTGGGGGCCATCAAGGCCATCGCCGAGGCTCTCGTAGGTACGGGCAAAGCTTTCGTCGGCACCTCGGGCACGCTCCTTTTGGCCATGACGCACCCTGGCAAGGTCGGGGCCGAAGACGACATTGGCGAGGGAGGGTTTCGCATCGACGCCGAGAACTTCGTCATCGGCCTCGCCGAGCAAGGCGTCCGCTCCTCCGTAGTCCGCCTACCGCCGATCGTGCATAGCGTGCTCGACCACACTGGCTATGTCCCGGCCCTGATCGCGACCGCCCGCCAAAAGGGCTTCGCCGCCTACGTCGGCGACGGCGCCAACCGGTGGTCCACCGTACATACCCTTGACGGCGCCCACCTGTACCGCCTCGCTTTGGAACGCGCGGTGGCCGGCACGCGCTGGCATGCCGTCGGCGAGCAGGGCGTAGAGTTCAAGGACATCGCAGAGGCCATCGGCCGCAACCTCGACTATCCCGGTGCGCACTCTCGACCCCGATGCGGCCGCCGAGTATTTCGGCTTCCTGGCCCCATTGGTTCAGATGAACAGCGCCGCCTCCTCGGCCCGCACCCAGGAACTGCTCGGCTGGTCGCCCGATCACCTCGGCCTGATCGACGACATCAACGAGGGCCACTACTTCCGCTAAGCAGCGAGCGGGCCGGACCGGTGGCCACGCGGCCGGCGGCCGGCTGGCCCTCCTGCTCTGTGCCGGTACCGGCTCAGAGCGCGAGCCAGGGATGACCGTCAGTGCGAAAATTGGGTTGCCCTTCAAGTCAACTCGCTGGGGCGGTTGATTAGGTGGGCCGGGAAGTCCTCCTCAGCGTTGCGCCGGTTTTCAGCCCCAGCCCCTGGGCGAAGCAATTACTGTTTAAGGGGACCGGTAGAGTAACGAAATGATCATTAGCAGGCTGGTCCGATGCTGAGGTTCGGCTCACTCAACATGAGCGTCTCGGATAAGGGCAGAGCGGCTGAGTTCTGGAGCTCAGCGCTTGGTTACGGAGTGCGCGGCGGGAGCGTCAACGAGCACGAATCGGCGATTCTGGTCCCTCCTACTTCTCACGGCCCTGAGATCGTTCTCGACGAGAACGACCGGATGCATGTCGACTTGTACGTCGACAGTGACGAGGAGCTCGTCAGCGAGGTGGGTCGCCTGATCAGACTGGGAGCACGCAGAGTTGACTGGCCCTACCCGGATGAAGCCGCCTTTGTGGTGCTAGCTGACACTGAGGGGAACCTCTTCTGCGTAGCGAAAGTCTCCGAGGGATAGTTGACGACGGGATAGCTACCGGCCGATCCGACTCGGCCGACCGGAAAGCGCTGGCTCGAACCCCCAAGGCTTTTGTCTTGTTTCGGACGGAGACTCTGGCGGACTCAAACCTGGCGGACCTTGGTTGGCCAGAGGCCTTGTGGATTGAGTACTGGTAGAAGCGCTGGGCGTCCCGGGGCTCAGTGTCGCGATTTTGTGCCGGCCAATCGGCTTGTAAATGTGGAACCGCCAGATGCTCCCTTAGTGGCGAGTTGTCCTGGGTGAGAGGTCAGCCCTCCATCCCCTAATAGCTTCGCTCAACCGGCCCAATCCGTCACTAAAGGGGGGCGCAACACACACAATGAGGCGATCGACACCAGCCTCGACGGCGGGCCGCGTCTCGGGTGACCACGCCGACAGCAAGGCGGCTACAAGCAGCCGGCCCCGGTCCCGGCCGACACCCGCACGGGCGCCGCGAGCGACGGCAACCAGTTCCTCCGTCGTCGGCCCCAGCGGTACGCAAATCCCGTCTCCCACTCGGCCGGCGAGGCCAGCCATCTTCGGCCCGAACGCGGCGATAAGGATGGGCGGGAAAGGCTCAGGTCGAAGAAAGCCTGCCGCTGGTCGAAGAAAGCCTGCCGCTGGTGGCGCTCCGCCCGACCAGACCTGACGAAGCGTGGCAACGGCGGTTTCCACGCTCTGGCGCCGTTCTGGGTCGCTGGGGACCCGACGTCCCAGAGCCTCCTGCTCTATCGCCCAGGCCGTGCCAGCCCGCCCTCCCGCGCCGAGGCCTAAGACAAGTCGTCCGCCGCTCACCTGTTGCAGTGTCGCAGCCATGACGGCCAGAGTCCCGGGGTCCCGGTTGGCCACGTTGAGCACCAGCGGCCCGAGAGTGAGACGCGGCACCAGGGCGGCGAGCGCCGACAAAAGGGTCCAGCACTCGAGCACGTGTGGCGCGCCTTGCACCGCGCCGGCCAGATGGTCGTTGAGCCACACCCCGTCAAACCCGGCCCGTTCGGCGGCCACAGCACCGTCGCGCACCTCAACCCAACTGGTGCCGAAGGTCTCCAGCAGGATATCGACGCGCACGTCGTAAAGCTAGATCGCCGGTTTGCCAACAGTTCGCCAAAGTCACTATCGACCGAGACGAGCCACCCGGTGGTTCCCGGCGGCTGCGTGCATCACTTCAGCCTGGGGCGACTTTCGTGGCGGGCCGCTCAGCTCTAGGCGGCTTCGGTCGCGTGGTATTTCTGAGGCGGCTCCCGCCGAAGCCGAGCGTGGAGGAGGTCACGAGCGCCAGAACGGCCAGGCGCGGCTGGGGTAGAGGGCGCCAAAGTAACGGCCGGTGTGGACGCCGTCGAGGTTGTACTCGGGGCCACACGACGTCGAAGGAGTGCTCTGACCGAGCGCGCTCCCACAAGTCCGGGCGCTCCGCGGCGGTGAAGACCTGGAGCCAATCCGGCGCCCCCGGCGGTGCTTGCACCTTCCTATCCTGGCATCCTGGCTCCCGGCCTTGGCCATTTACGGCGACCGAGCCAAAGCACCGTTCGCCAGACCTGCGCTACTCCTGAACCCCGAACTCGACCGTTAGTCGCTGTAGCTCAGCGAGCGCAGTTTTGTAGGCCGCGTCCGCGGCGTGCAACCGACGCTGGGCAACGTCGGCACCCGGAACCTGGCTCGCATCGGCCAGAGCGCTCGTACCGACTAAGCGGTCGTAGTTTTCCTGCGCGGCGAGCCACTCAGCCTCGGTGTCTGCCACCGTCTGCTTCGCCACGTTGTATTCGTCACGCTCTTCCGGCGTGAGTTCTTCGAGGGTGGTCACGGAGCGAGCCTAGATCGGCGGAGCTATCGTCCCAACGGTCCCGTTGGGACGGCCAGTAGTCCCCCCGGACCCCGAGGCCCGAGAAGTGCAGTTCCCCGGGCGCACCCCCGACCGTTGACTGTCACCAGCACCCGGTCAGCGCTAGGCGTCATTACCGGTCGGTGCCACGGTCACGGTCGACTGGCGGCCAAAGGCGAGCCGCCTCGAAGCTTGTGTGGTGCCGCCGAAGACTGCCCGGACCGGCCGCCTTGCGGCTCCTCCCGGCGATGGCGTAGCGTGCTGCCTTCGTCGTGGTGTCGCCGCTCTAGACCCTGGTTACGCCTCCTCGACGTCAGGTTTCCTTCCCTTGCTGTGTTTTCGGGGGAGTCGCTGGCCGGTCCGAGGAGCATGGCATGTGGGAAGCACTTGAAGTAGGCGTTCAAGCCGACGAGCGACAGCTTCTGGCATCGGGCGACGGAGCCTTGATTTCTGTTCGCGCCGCGGTTGACTCCGTCTTCCCCCGACGGCAGGTCCCGCGGTGCGAGCAGGAGCCCGCCACACTCGGGGTTACGGGAGGGCTGGCTGCAACAGCTACAGACCGCGGCGATCGAAGACGCCGCCTCGTCGACGCTCTGTACGCCTGGGCCTATTTGCGATCGGAAGATGAAGACAATGCCCAAGGGCTTTTCATTGACGGCTTCACCAGTTTTTGCGGTCACGCCCAAGGCACCTGCTCGCGCCAGCGGCGGAGCCTGTCGTCCGACCACATCCACCAAGCCGACGAGGCGTCAGGCGTCCACCCGGTCCCGGACATGGCACCACTTCGGGACGCCAACCTCTCAACGCCGCGACAACATGCAATCGCCTTACGCCTCGCCACCACACCCGACCGCCAAACTGCTCGGCTTTTCGGGCTGTCGCTAAACCGGTTCCGGCGCCAGCCGAGGACGGGGCTCAGGCCAATGGCCCGTGCGACGCGTTCTGGTCTCCGCACCGGGGACCCCCCCGCTTCTTAGCGAACTGTGACACCGCGCTCCCGGTAGCTCGGGCCATCGCGGGCAAAACTTTAGGTGTCCCGGCGGCCTTTTCCCTGCCAGAAGAAAAATGAGCCCCGGCGCCGTTTGTTCAAGAGCGAAAAAACTATGACGGCTGCGACAACACAAACTAAGACGATACCCATCCCATTGCCTCCTGTGTTTGAACTGCTCAGAAGAGGCGTCGGGCCTGTGTTGGGCGACCAGAAAAGTAGTCGTCCTGTCCAAACGAGCCGTCACTCCCAAGGGGATTACTCTCAAGTGTACTAGGTCCGATGCCCGTCCGGCGGGGAATGCTTCCAGGGAAAAGCGCAACCAGTGGGAACCACCGGGCCAATATCGTCTGCGCCCGACTAGGTACGCCGTCCCCCCGAATATCGCATGTTTTAGTTGGCCCCGCCTCTGCACCGCCACCGAGTGAATGCCAGAACCGCAGGGCTCCGCAAAAAACTTTCGCACAAGTTATCCGTTTACGCACTGCCGCTGGGCGCGGTTTTGTTCAATGTATGGCGCAATTCCCGGGCGTTGGTCGTGGCGGCGTTAGGCCTACCTCTGCGATTAATCGCCTGCCGGTCACGCGCTCACAAACGCAAGCGAAATACCTTCGGTAGCCAACGTACTCGGGCCGACGGTGTCGCCGTCGATGGCAGTTTGATCGCGAGCTGTTGCAGGTTCTGGCCGTCCCCCGTCAGGGCCGGCCTCGTTCCGTTCGTCATCGGACGTTCCCTGTCAGTTCGGAGGGCTTGGTGGGCTGAGCGAGCGGAGCGGGCGGGACCGGCTGGTTGCCACTGCTTTGACCCGGTTGCAAAAGCGTCCAGGCCCGTCTGAGCGATAGAGCCGTCGCCCCATAGAGCGTGTAGGCGAGGATGAACACGATCTCCTGCTCACCCGGCCGAGCGATCAACCAGATGCCTTCCACGATTTGTGCGAGGTACACAGCCAAGCTGAGCAGGAAACTGGCCAACGAGAAGTCGATGGCCCCGAGCTTGCCTATGTGCAGCCTCAGTGTGTGGGCAAGACAGACCGCACCGGAGACGACCACCGGGTAGCCGAGGCCCGTGCCCGGTACGAGCGCCCATAGGGAGATCGTCAGTACGTTAAAAAGGCCGATGAACGCCGCGCTAGCTATGGCCCGACTATGAAATTCCGCGGACCTGCCGAGGATCGCATCGTAACGCAGCGAGATCGACACGAAGAGCAGCCCGATTAGCGAGCCGGCAATCTGCGCGCTCGTCGTGAAATAGACGGTGAGATCTTTTGGTACCACGTCGTCTCCTCTCTCTGCGTCCTGCGCGTAGTAGCGAGCTAGGCGTCGCGCGTGGCGGGCCAGTAACGGCCAGCCCGTCTGACACCGTGATCGGTGGGTGCCGCCGCCCACCCCGCCGACGGAAGTGTCGTTTTGACGGCCCCGTTAGACAACACCAGCTCTGGCTCCGCTGCGCGTCTGGGTGTGGCAGTAATAGTGGCCAGCTCAGAGCCGTCGATCGTTTCGCGTTCGAGCAACAGCTGTATGACCCGCTCAAGGGTGGCCCGATTATCGCGGAGTAGCTTCGTGGCCCTGATTTCGGCGTCGCGCAGCAGCCCGGCTACCTCCTGGTCGATGGAGCGCTGCGTCTCCTCGGCGTAGGGACGGCCCGCGAAAGGGTTGTCGCGGCTCGGCCCCTCCGGCCCGTAACCAATGGGGCCAATCTCTGTGGAAAGCCCCCACTCCCGGACCATCCGGGTGGCAAGGTCGGTGGCGCCCGCGAGGTCGTTGGACGCACCCGTAGAGGGTTCCCCCAAGACAATGACCTCGGCGGCCCGGCCGCCGAGGCGGACGGTGAGCGAGTCGGTGAGGTAGCTCTGGGGGTAGAGGTGGCGCTCGGAGAGCGGCAATTGCTCAGTGACCCCGAGGGCAGCGCCCCTGGGCAGGATGGTTACCTTGGCCACGGGGTCGGCGTGCTCGGACAGAGCGGCGACGAGAGCGTGGCCGGCTTCGTGGACCGCGACGGAGTATTTTTCCTCGGGCAACAGTGCGTTGGAGGCGTCACGGCGGCCGATCAATAGGCGGTCCCGAGCCCCATCGAAGTCTGCCGCCGTCAATACGTCCCGTCGGGCGCGCACCGCGTTGATGGCGGCTTCGTTGACGAGGTTGGCGAGGTCGGCGCCCGAAAAGCCGGGCGTACCCCGGGATACCGTGTCCAAGTCCACGTCGCGGGCGAGCTTCTTGCCCCGCCCGTGTATAGCGAGGATGGCGGTGCGCTCGGCCTGGTTGGGGAGTGGGATCTCCACCGTCCGGTCGAACCGCCCGGGCCGCAGCAGCGCCGTATCAAGGATCTCGGCCCTGTTAGTGGCGGCTATGACGACCACGCTGGCGGCGGGCTCGAAGCCGTCCATGTCCGATAACAACTGGTTGAGCGTCTGCTCGCGCTCATCGTTGGACCCGAACCCGCCGGGCCCCGCCGGCCCCCGATGGCGTCGATCTCGTCGATGAAGATGATGGAGGGGGAGCGCTTGCGCGCATCGGCGAAAAGGTCCCGTACTCTCGACGCGCCCACGCCGACGAACATCTCGACGAAACTCGAGCCGGACAGGGCGAAAAACGGCACCCCGGCTTCGCCGGCGACGGCCCTGGCCATCAGCGTCTTGCCGGTACCGGGAGGGCCGACCATTAGCACTCCCTTGGGGCCGACCGCACCCGCCGCGACATACCGCTTGGGGTACTTCAGGAAATCGACGACCTCCATGACCTCCGCCTTGGAGCCCTCGTAGCCAGCGATGTCGGCGAAGCGCGTGGTCGGCTTGTCCTCGTCGTACACCTTGGCCTTCGAACGTCCTATCCCCATGATCCCGCCGAGCCCTCCGCCCATTTGCTTGCGGCTGCGACGGAGGAACCAGACCAGGACGCCAACAAAGAAAACGAGCGGTAGCAGGTCTACGGCCAACCCCAAAAGCGATGTCGTACTCACATTGGTCCCCGTCACCTGCACCTTGTGGTCGAGCAGAAGGGGAGTAAGCCCGGTATCGTCGAGGGCAACCGGGATCTGTGAGGTGTAGGCCTCGCCGCTGTCGAGCTTGCCGCTGACTGCGCCGGCTGAGGTGATCGTTGCCGTTGAGACCTTGTCCGCCGATACTTCGTTGACGAAGCCGGTGTAGGTGAAGTTCCGGACCGGTGCCGGGTTGACGTCCGCGTGAAACAGGAGGAGGACCCCGAAGACGCAAGCGATTGCCAGTGCCCAGCCCCGCCAGTGCCGCAATGGGGTGGGCATGTTCGCCTGAGACCTCCTGTTGGGCAACCGACCCTGCGGGGGAGTTGTCTGCGGCCCGTTCGTCTGGTGCCGTGTGCCCCCCGGGGGCCGAGCGACGGGGAAGCGGCTCAGCCTCGGCCGGGTCAAGCGCGGCTGTCCCTCGGCAGTAAGACCCGTCCGGGGTACCTTCCGGTTCACGGGAGGACGATCAGAGACGGTGACAAAACAAGACCGGACGGGGACAATGGCGCTCTCCTACTCGGGCGTGGCGAACATCTCGCTACCAGGGTCCGGAGTACCGCCCCAACCAGTGATTACTGGCCCAACACGTCGGGATTTATCGTGCCGCCAATTACCCTACAGCTTTTCGGCGACAACGCTGCGCTAAAGGGAGCACATGACCCGGGGAAGACTAAAAGCCCGATGTCTACCTCCGAAAGCACAACGGAGGTCGGGGAGGGTTTGCCCATCAATTAGAGCTCGCCCACCGACAGCTCGTTCGCGGCGCGCCGCCAGGCATCAGTTGGGCACAGCTCCTCGCCATCAAACCGGCCAGCAGGGTCGGTGAGGGTGTTGCCGGCGGGGGCCAGCGTGGCGCCCGCTGTGTTAGGGATCGAGCGGGCGGCGGCCCCACTGCCAACTTTCCGTTATTGGGGCTGGGGCTGATGGCTGACCTGGTCGATGTTCCTGGACGACTCCCTATACTCATGGCATCTAGCCCAGCCGTGCGGTATGGCCTTATATCCACCCCGTAGGGGGGCCACGTGAGCGTTTGGCGTTGCGGGTAGCCCAATTGCTCACTTCCGCCCGGGATGACCTGGCCCCTTTCCGCTTCATCAAGCTCCTCGAGTTCCCCGGAGCCGGCATCGATAGCGCAGAATTCGCTCCCTATTTTCGGTTCTCTTAGTTCGCTCATGATGAATTGCCTTTATTAACGCTCGAACAGCTGACGGTCTCCGACGGCCACACCTCCAACGTCTCCAACCCACCCTACTCTAGTTGGACGATACTAGTAATATATTTCTAGCAGTGCTCCCCCAACACGGTGGGCCAGCGCTGAGCAAGGGCCCGGGCTGGTCACGGGGCTAGCACCTAGGGCGTGGGCCGCGTGCCGCCGAAAAACAGAACGCGGACTGGCGATCAGTGGCTGTATTGCCGTTCGCAGTGGTGGTCGACTCGCGGCCAGGCGCGTAACCCCTGGAGCCCGTCAGGCAGGTGCAAAGGGGTGCAGCACCGTTCCGGGCCTCAACGTCTCGCCACCACAGCCCGTGGGGCCGCTTATGTGGGCATGCTCCGTGGGCCCGGTCCCGGCCGAGGTTGCCAGTCGAGTGCAGGCGGTGCCAAGGCGCCGCTGATCACCGATTCAGCCACGTCGACCAGGCGGAGGTTGTGGTTGCGGGCGTGTGTGCGCAAAGCGGAGAAAGCCTGCTCCATGTTGACGCCTTGTCTTTGCGCCACCATTCCCTTGGCTTGTTCGATGACTATGCGGCTGTTGAGGGCGTGTTGGAGCTGTTGGTTAAGGACCTGAGCCTCGAGCGAGGCGCGGTGCTGGAGGATGGCGATGGTGGCGACATCGGCCAGGGCCTGGGCCGCTTCGACATTAGGCCCAAGCATTTCCCCCGGGTTGACCTGGAACAGGTTGAGGGCGCCGATAACCGTGCCCCGCCATCGCAAGGGCAACGCCTGGACAGAGCAGAAGCCGGCCGCCAGCGTCTCGGCCGCGAACAGAGGCCAGCGACTGGTCACTGTGGCCAAGTCCTGGCCCGTCACCGGCTTGCCACTGCGATAGCAGTCCAAACAAGGGCCTTCCTTGGATTGCAGCTCGAACAGTTCCAAGACCCGCATTGTCTCGCTAGAGGAGGCCATGACCCGCAGCTCGCCGTCGGGCCCGGCCAACATGAGGCCGGCCGCCCCGACCTCGAGCAGCTCGACGCAGCGGTCAGCGAGCAGGGTTAGCAGCTCCACTACGTCGAAGTCCGCTACGAGCGTATCTGCCAGTTCCACCAGCGTCCTGGCCAGGAGCGCTTCTCTGGGCGCCCGGCCTCCAGTCATAGCTCCGGCCATGTCGGTCCTCCCGAGCTGGGGACACCAGCCCCAGAGCCCATGCTACGCTGCCTTGGCGTTCGCCAGCGATCCTCGCCCACGGCCGGCCTCACAGCTCCAGGCTCTCGTCGTCCCCGCTGCTACCGAAGCGCAGTCTCCTTTCGACAACGTTTTTGGCCACCTCTGTCAGGGGACGGCCGTTGCCGAAGGCGTACGCTCTCAAGCGGACGAGAGCTTGGCCGATGCCGACATCGAGCTGGGCGGCGACCATTCCAGCGGCCTGGTGCACGACGTAGTGGAAGTCGGCACCCTCTTCCAGCTCGGCCGCCAGCGCGCCCGGCGGAGCGCCCGCCTGCAAGACCAGGACGGAGTGGGCGGCGATATTTGCCATTACGAGCGCGTCCGCATGCTGGTCATCGCTGAGCGGCCCCGGCCGGTCACGGCAAAGGTTGAGCGCCCCGAGACACGCCGCCCCCACTTGGAGGGGGAAGCCGAAGACGGCCCGTACCCCCGCCTCGACGGCTGGGGGGGAAAAGCCCGGCCATCGCGACGTGACCGGGGTAGCCAGGTCCGGTTCGATCACGGGCCAGTCCTGTCGGTACGCGTCCACGCACGGGCCCTCCCCGAGGGCATATTGCAACTGCTCGATCAGGTCGCTCATCTCGTTGCTGGTGCACAGCGACCCTCCGGGCGTGTCAGACCACATCAGCATGATCCCCGCCCCGCTCATAACGGTGACCTCGGCGCAGACCTGGCAGAGCCGTTTGGTCCTGAATTTACCATCCCCACTGCCGACGAGCAGACCGAGGAGCCGTGCTCGCCGCTGACCGGCGTTCCCATTCACGGCCTTTCACGCACAACCAACCCGGTGGTACTGCCCCCCAGGCGCTTGGCGCGCCGGGCCTCGGTTCTCAAACCGGCGCCTTGACCAACGTGCGCGAGGATCGTCTTGGTACCGGGACGGGCTGACCGGCCCAAGGGCCGAACGCTTTCCCGTCCCCCCGCCCGCTGCCGCTTTAGGCTCGGCGCGAGGAGGTCGTTCAAGCCGCAAGAGTCGATGAGGTGCCGGACAGCGGCGGTGGGGGACCGGACCGTCAACGACGCTGATCGCTCTCGGAGGTACTCGCGAGCGCGGACTATGACGGCGAGCGTCGAGGAGCTCATGACCGGTACCCCGCTCAGGTCAAGGATTAGCCCGGGACCGTCAAGCGAGATGGCGTGTGCCAGTGTCAGGCACAGCCCGCTCTGATTCGAGGCATTGTGCTGCCCCCGCACCCAGACGACAAGCGCTGGGTCACCTCGCCCGGGGACCGGGTGTCGGTCAGGCACTTTAAAGTACGAGGAGCCGATCGCAACCATGGCAGTCTCCCACCTCAGGTGTAAAACGTCGCAAAACGTTGCGTTACCTGGGTCTGGAGTACCGCCCCCAACCAGCGCAGGGCTGGCTCGGCACGTTGGGGCTTTGCCGTGTCCCCTGGAGCGTACATCTTTTGAGGCGCGACGTGCGTGGGTCCAACTGCGGCACGCAGATCCCGACTGTCTTCGACGACACCGCGCTTATCCGTACTCGTTGCACAAGGCCGAGCGCGGCAGGTCCGGAATGTCGCGCCTCTCTCCTCTCACTGCTCTCGCGGCCTCTTCAGCAGAACGGCGGTCCTGCCCTCAAGTAGGGTGATCACCCCGGTTGCCTCCCAGCCCTGCTCTCCTTCGGTGTTGAGGGCATGAACAGCGGCAGAAGCGCCGGGTGCGTGAGTGGCCGGCTCAAAGCTGGGAAGCTCCAGGATCAGGTACTCCCATGTCGTCATACCCCCATTGTGGCTCGTGCTATTTCCTGGCCGGAACTTGGTCACCTCGCCCCTTTCGCGCCGCCGCGTCATGATGCAGGCGTTTTCCCTCTGGCGTTGGCCGACTGGCGCGCCGACCTGGTCTGCGGGTGCTATCGACGAGCACGTCCAGGACCTCTCCAATCGTCCGCTCCCGGCCGATCGTTTCCGGTAGCGGGAGATGGGACTGGATCTGGTAGCGGTTGCGACGGCCGTCTGTGTCCTTGTCCTTGACAACGTAACCAGCCGCCGTCAGGTCGGTGACGATCGCGTAGGCGCTGCGCTCGGTGATCCCTACTTTGGCGGCGATATCGCGCAGGCGCACCCCTGGGTCGTGGGCAATGCAGACCAGGACCCGGGCATGGTTGGTGAGGAAGCTCCACTCCGTCATCACCTACTATTTTACCACACAGTTCCAGAAATCCATTGCTAGTAGCTGTCAACTAGAGTATGTTACCTTGCCTAGCTCCTGGTTTGGCCCCGACATGGGGCTCAGGGCCGACGTAGGTGAACCTGTCGGCCCGGGTTGGCGCACTCGTCCCCACCGGGGTAATGACCTTGATGTCGACTGTGCCCCTGGGCCGGATGGGATGACCGCCTCGATGGCGCCACCGGCTTCGACAGTGAAGTTGGTGATAATTGTGCTGCCGACCTGGACGAGATCTGCTCCCATCAAGCCGGAGCCGTGGATAATGACACGGGTACCGCCGGCCGGGGCCCCGACCCCGGCGTGACCCCGGTGACAACAGGGACAGGGCTATAAATCAACCGATCGGAGGCGCTCGGCACGCTGGCCCCGCCGGCCGTCGTCACATAAACGGGCACGTGTCCTTGCCCGGGTGGCACGCTGACATCGAGAAGGTTGGGAGAGACATAGGCGACATGTGCCGACCGGGACGGCCCGAAGCGGACGGTGGCAGACGGCGTAAACCCGGTCCCGACGACCTCGACCTGGGTGCCGCCTGAAGTAGGTGCCACGTCCTTCGACAAAGACGTGATCGTGGGTCGCGCTGGCGGTGCCTCGTGGGAGCACTGGAGCACCAGGTCCAGGCGAAGCGCGGCGGTGGGACAGGCAGCACGGGGGTGGAAACTGACGGCTGGGAAAGATCTCCGGGGGCATGGCACCGGGGTGCCGACACAACCACCTTGTAGTAGTCGCTTACCACGTCCCAGTGGAACTCGCCGTTAGCCCCTGTCTTTTGCGGGTTGACATGGGGCACTATCCCCGGGTCGGCCGCCACTGCGGGGCTAAAGGGACCTTCGGCGGTAGGAGCCTGCTCCAGCACGGCGGTGGCGCCACTGACCGGGCCGCCATTGGTGTCCGACACGGTGCCGCTGGGGTCGGCGAGTGCGGCAACGAGTGTTGAGGCGTACAAGGCGACGACGTAGACGGCCACTGTCAGGGGCACGACAACGGGCGCGGCCAGGGCGTCCAGGAGCAGCACAAGGCTGATTAGTGCAATTCCGGTAAAGGTCCGGCCAACCAGGCTCCAGCTAGTCACGCTGGCCTGGTTTGGGGCACCGGTGCTCTGGTTTTCACCGCCGTTCAGCGGGAAAGCATCCAAGGTCGGGGCCTGGGTACTCGTCTTGACCTCAGCGGTCCGGCGCGCCACCCCGTTCTCGACAGCCGGTGCTCGTGTGGGTGTGGCCGGTGCGGCTGGGACGTCTTCGGGATCTTGAGCCTGTCCCGGCCCGGCTCCAAAACGGAAGTACAGGGTTGGGGGTGGGCCGCTCGAAGCCGGCTCTCCGGGCAGCCGAATTCCGATCTGGCCAATGCTTATCGGCTCCTCTCCTGACCCTTCTGGGGTGACGGCCTCGAGCTCGTTATTGGAGACCACCTTCAAGTTGGTGGCGAGCCGGCCACCGAACCACAGCGTCTGCACTTGGCCCAGGTTTTGGCCCTTTATCACCACGTCGGTCGACCCCGACGCCGACCCGTGGGAGGGATCGACAGACCCCAGAGAAATGTACGTGTACCGGCTCAGGGGGCCGCCATGGGTGGTCCCACCTGGTGTCGTGACAGTGACCGTGACAGTGCCAGAACCGGGCGGGGCCACTGCCTCGATGACCGAACTCGACAGGACCTTGAAGCTCTTGGCCGGGACCGTGCCAAAGTTGACCGCTGTGGCTCCCGTGAACCCGCTCCCATGTATGTTGACTACGCTGTCCCCGTCCGCGAGGCCGGCCGTTGGGGCGACGGCCTCTGGGCAATAAATGTGATAACCGATGGTGACGTCACCGTGGACTGGCCACAACGGCGGCAGGGAGGCCGAATAACGTCCCGAACCCGGGGCGGACTCGAGCAGGGGGACCAGGAACGTGGCACTTTTCCCCGTGGCAGTACTGGTCCCGCGCACCACGACTGCCCCGGTCCCGTGGCGGCAGCCTCGTACCGTCATCGGTGCCGGGCTGCCCGAGTAGAAAGTCGGGACGCCGCCGTCTTGGCCCGCAATGCTCAGACCCGCCGGCAGGGGCTGGAGGACGGGCATAGTGACGTTGGCCCCGCTCGCACCTAGCTGCGATGTGACAGCGACCAGCATGGGGTTCGTGGATTGCCCCAGCGGCGCACCCTCGGGTGGGAACGCGGTCAACCGGTAACGGCCATAGGGGACGGTCTCTTTGAAGCTCGCCGCCTGCAAGCTCAAAGTGTCGTAGCACTGTCCCCCGGCGGACGGGCATGCCTCGATCTCGGCGCCAGGTACGGCATTGCCAGAGGTATCACCGATGTGGCCGCTGATGGGGGCGCCTGGCGCGACAACGAACGGGACCTTTACCCGCACCCCGTTGGAGGAGGTCCATACGTTAACCAGCGCCGGCCCCGCAGCGTCAGGATTGTCCAGCCCGGTGACGGCCACCACGGCGCGCTGCCCAGCCGCGACGGCGACGGGAGTTGTCAGCTGAAGCTGCCCTCCCCCTTTGCTGACGGCGGCCGCGCACAGGTCCTCGGTCTGCGAGTCACCCGAGGCCTGGTTGGTGACGGTGACCAGCGTGTGCCCGCAGTTGGTTGGCGAGGGGAAAGTGCCGGCGGCGGCGTTGCAGGGTTATGGTCCCCGAACTGGCCACCAGCGCGCCAGTGGGGGGCGTCGAGAACCCGACCGCGTAGGTAACCGGGGCCGCTCCCGCCGCGTTGTCCGAGAGGTCAACCGAAACGGCGGTGAGCGGTGACGGCCGGACGACCCGGTAGCCGACTGAGCGGGCGCTATTAGAGGACGTGGAAAGGGCAAGTGTTTCGAGCGCCGGCGCCGCCGGGTTGTACAGGCCGGTGATCGCCAGCTTGGCCTGCTGCCCCCCGGCAATGTCCACAGGCGTCAACACCTGCAGCTCTGCACCACTTGTGCTGACCTCGGCCGTACACAGGTCCTCGGAGCCGTAAGCATGGGTGGCCAGGTTGGTGACCGTGGCCACAGCCTGGTTACAACCGACGTCCGAGGGGAAGGTCCCGGCGGGCGCGCTCAGTAGTATCGCCCCGGAGCCGGCCGAAAGTCCGCCATGGGTTGAGGTCCTAAAGCTCAGTGTGTATGTCACGCGGCTGGCCAGGGCGGCCGGAGTCGAAAGCCCCAGGGACAAGGTCGCCACAGGGACGGCATGGCCGGTAACGGTATATGTCGCAGAGGCAGGTCCGTCCGATGAGGTGCGCAGCGACAGGATCTTGGCCCCGGCACCAGCGGGTTGTCGATCCCTGTGATAGCCACGGACACCCGCTGGCTGGCTGCGATGGCGACACCGGAGACGAGCTGGAGCTGCGCCCCGCCCTCGCTCACCGGCGCGTTGCACATGTCCACGCCAGCGCTGGCCTGGGTGGCCAGGTCCGTGATAATGGCCGAGGCGACGCCACAAGCCGCCGTGCGGTGAAAACTCCCAACTGGAGCGTCGAGCTCGATCAGGCCTGAACCCTCAGCCAGGGCGCCTGTCGCTGAAGTGGTGAACTCGACGGTGTAGGTAACCCTGGTTGCCCCCGCCGCCGAGGAAGAGCGTACCACCGAGAGGGCCCCGATCGCACTGGAGGGCACGATCGTATAGCTCACCGAGCCGGCGCTTTGGGAAGAAGTCTGCAGTGTCAGGGCCTCGGGACCGGGCCGGGCCGGATTGTCCAGCCCGTTGATGGAGACCTCGACCTTCTGCCCAGCCACGATGGCGATAGGCGGGGTCAGTTGCAACTGGTGGCGGGCAGCGCTCACGTCCCCGCACAAGTCCACCCCTCCGGATGCCTGGGTCTCGAGGTTGGTAAACCGGGCGAAGTCGTACATACAACTGGACGGGGAGGCAGGAAAGGTCCCCTCGGGGGCGCTGATCGTAATTACCCCTGAACCAGCGGCCAGGCTCCCGCCGCCGGAAGGGGTGAACTCGACGTTGTAACTCACTTGTGAGGCGGCCGCGGCGTAGGTCGAAAGCGAGAGAGACAGTCCCGTAACGGGTGGCAAGGCTTGGGCCGTGGCTACCTGGGCGACGGCAGTAAGTTGTGCTCCGACTATGGCAATCGTCGCAAAGACGACAAAGGGTCGGAGGTGCCGGACCACGTGCCCGGTGCCGGCGGTTGTAGCCTGATTTGACCTTCCCAGTCGCATCATCGTGACCGTGGCCCCATGGCCTGCCTCCTGGTTTGGGATCTGGTTTTGCGCGCTGCCAGGACACCTTGTCGTCCCGTGGGTGAAACTACTTCGGATTGCCTGCCGGCGAGCCCAGGTTTCTCCGGCCACTTAGTCCAGGTTCGCACCCGCTCGACGGCATCTGCTGGAGCTGAGCTTGCCGGTAATGGTCGGCTGGGTAGGTTCTCTCCGCTCCGACCATGCCTTCGGGAGTACAATCGCGACAACGCGGCGTTGGGCTGCAAAGCTTGCCACTACGGGGGTTATCGCAATGCAAACCAAGGACAGCCGGACTACGAGCCACCAAGCGGACACGCCAGCCATGCAGGCGCATGTCGAACGCTCAGCGCCCCACGCGAGCGCACGGTCAGCGGCAAATATGACGTCCATGCTCACCCCGTTGGAGTTGCAGAGGACAGCGGGTAACCGAGCGACAGTCGCCCTCCTGCGCGGCTTCGGTAGTCGTCCTGGTATCCAGCGCGACGTGACAGATTTCAAAGTTTCTACGAGGACGATGACACCCCCGGCGTCGGACCTGATGAAAACCCTGGACGCCGACGATCTTATGGACGAGTTCAAGGACAGCCCGGCGGCCATTAAGAAGATCATCACCCAGGCGCTCAACCATCCGCTCGTGAAGGATCTGGATGTGCCCGAGCAGATCGTCGCTGAGCTCGATACCAACAAGCCGACGGCGCCCAAGCGGACCAAACGCTCCGCCAACGTCGGGCAGATGGGCCAAGATGAGTTCTTTATTAAGTCTGGTCAAGTGGAGGCATTTGAGGGCGGGCATCTGCTACCTCATCACCTTTGGGACACTAAGGATACTGACGTCGAGAACGCCGACGGGTACACAAACCTCGTCCCAATGTCCAGGACAATGAACGTCATAAACTGGTCCGGAACAGAGAAATGGCTTGACGACAAGATCTCCAAGGTGCCGAATGGTGACAGACTAGAGGTCACAATTGATGTCGATAGGGAAGATTATGACATGACCCTTGGCGACATTTCGAAGCGGTTCAAGTTACCGCTCGAAAACACGGCCGATCAGACGCAGTCGTTCCAACTGTATGGGTGGCTTCCAAAGACCGTCAAAGCCGGATGGAAGCACATCGAAACGATGAGCGAAGATGAGCACTCGGATGTCGAGGAAGGAATGCTTCACAACACCCACAGGCAGATATCGACGCCTCAGGATCTTCTGGAGTTCCTCCAATCGACGCCAGCTTGGCAGAACATGACACCCGAGATGCGGAAGAAGGTTACGAAGATCAAGTAGTAATGCCTGGATTCGTATGGCCGCCATCACAGTTTCAGCGGTAGTGCGGACGGGCCGTGTTGGGACGGTGCTTCAGCTGGTCGAGCTGTTGGAAGAGCCGACCTCGAGCGCGTCCCTCGCCCGGTCACCTACGTGCCGTTCAAAAGAACGTGCGGTTGGCGTCGAGTCCATTACGCGAAACACTCGGCCCGTTGTCTTATCGACGTAGTACGGCAGGCGAGAACCACCGGCTTGGGCGCGCGAGCGCACGAATACTCCTTTGTCCCCGGGAGGGGCGACAACGGCTGTGTCCTCGGCTGTCATTCCCTCTCGCTGCAGGGCATCGACAACGGCTTGGACCGCATCTTCATCGCTCAGAGAAATAGCGCGCCCTCCTTTCCTCCGGCCGTGGACGGAAGCCTACCCCGAAAGCGACCACCCGCATCAGGCTCAGTCGAGCACCCAGGTCTCAGCGTCTCACCCACTCGCTGGTACCTCACGACGGGCAAGCCTCGCCGTCTTCCCGGACGATCGTGGCGCTGTTCGGCTGCAAGGTAGCCCTGAGGGAGCGCGGGACTTCCTTCGCCACCAGCTGCTCGGCAGTAATTAGGACCCGGAAGGTGATAGACGTCAGGCCCGGGGATGTCGACCAGGCCATCCAAAAGTGGGAGAAGTTGGGCTATGACTTGCACGACCGAAGGGACTTCGAGACGCCCAGGAATAGCGGCAGCCGTAGGTGTCAAATGCCGGTGGAACACGTTGTACTTACTTCGTCAAGACTCAGCTGACCGCGGTTTCGGACGGGCTGCAGACAGGAATGATTCAAATCCCCGTCGAACCCAGGCCACAGGAGGGGCCGGTTGTCCAGCCCCTCGGCCAGCGCCCCGATGACCTGGTGGGTCTCGGCCATCAACTCCCTCACGCGTCCCGACCGCGATTGTTGTGGCCCGCAAGGATATTTACGTCCCTATGGCGCTCCTGAGACTGCCAGCGCTCCTGCAACTCCGACTTCGGCTGCAGCTCCCGCGGACTATCCCCTCTTTCGGCGTCGGCCCCTCGTACCGTGTCCAGCTTCATAAACTGCAGGAAGTCACTACCGCTGTATCGTTTTTCCGTTCCCCAGAGGGCGAGGGCTAAAGCTAGCACGAGGTCGTCGTGGTCCACGCTGGGATTCCCATACGCTCTGAGCTAGCGACTTAAGCGCGAAAGGCGCACGGACCGACATTGTCAACTGCCGAATGGCGAACAGGAAAATGACGATCCGCCGTACACGCCTACCCGGGCCAATCGCGCGTTGATGGAAGGTCTGCCCGCTCGTCTCCTTGACCGGCCGCCCGTTATCCAGCCGCACAACCGCGACCGACGGCGTCCGCCTCATCGCTCGTCGATCTGTAGCACCACTCGGCCTTGGGTGTGCCCGGGGCCGACACGCTCCATCGCCTCACGCGCTTGCCCCAGAGGGAACTCGGCCTCGATCGGCATCCGCAGCTTCCCGGTGGAGACGAGACCGGCGACTTCCCGGAGCCGGGTGGAGTTGACCGTGGCGCCAAAGGACTGGATCTCGACCCCGGCGCCGGTCGGGGATGGCTGGGCCCCGAAGGCGATGAAAATGGCGCGGCCGCCTTTGCGGACCAGCCCTAGCGCCTGGTCGCGCACCTCGTTTCCGGTCCCGTCGAACCCCGCCGGTACGGCGCTACGCAGCTGTCCGATGAAATCAGGGAGGTGGTAGTCAACGGCTACGTCGGCGCCGAGGTCGCAGACGTAGTTGTGGTTGCGCGCGCTGGCGACGGCGAAAAGCCGCGCTCCCGCGCTCCGGGCGATCTGGACCGCGGCGCTGCCAGCACCGCCAGACGCGGCGGTGACCAGTACCGTCTCCCCAGGCTGCACCTTGGCCCGGTCGACAAGGCCTTCGTACGCGGTGGCGGCGCTGATCACGAGGCCGGCGGCCTCGGGGAAGCCCGTGCCGTCGGGCACCACCGCGGCCTGGCCGACGCTCAAGGCAGCCAGCTCGGCGAAGCCGCCTCCGCCCGCCCCCCACAGGGAGCCGAAGACGCGCCACCCGGCGCCGAAGCCGGCTGCCCCCACCTCGACCGTACCGGCCACCTCGAAACCGGGTATGCGGGGCAGCGGCGCATAGCCGCCCGGGATACCCGGCGGCACCACCTGGCCAACAGTCGAGCTCAGGATGCCGACGTCCCAGATCCCCACGCCGGCGGCGTGCACCCGCACGAGCATATGGCCATCGTCCGGAGCAGGATCGGGGCGCTCACCTACCTCAGTGTTTTGCGGTCCGCCGAAGGCGTCGTAGAACGCCGCTCGCATGTTCACGACCTCCACTGCCTGTTTCAGCAGGCTTGTCCGTAGCTGTTGAATTGGCCTGGGCCCAGCTTCGGCGCGGGCGGGGTGAGCATGCAATCGCCCAGTCGGTGCGATTCCGGGCTAGGTGCGCCCCAGGCGTTGGTTGACCACAGCCGAGCCGGTGGTCCACCGGCCTCGCAGCGGGGGTCTCTCGCCCTCGGTTGAGACATCATGGTCTCCGCGGCGCCACGGAGCGGGAAGGCGCTGCTCTGGCGCTCGCCGCCCGTTCCGTGTTGCCGTCACGAGGCGGCGCGGTTGGAGGGTCCCGATTCCGGGATCTCAGTGCGGCGTCGGCAATAGCCGTACAATCGCTTGGACCGCCCACGACGACGAGCCTTCGTCTCGCGATCGGTCACTAGCCTGCAGAAAAGGTAGGACGGCCCGATGTCAAGCTCAATGGTGAACGTCTTCGCGATCATCGTCCGTCGCTCGGGTGCAATGAGCTTGAAGCCATGCTGATCTACTCGATGAGCGTCTCGGTGGACGGCTTTATCGCCGACCGCGAGGGCGGGTTCGGGTGGACGGTCCCAAACGAGGAGCAGTTTCGTTTCCACGTCGCGCAGATACGCGAGCTCGGCGGCTATCTGTGCGGCCGCAGGCTTTACGAGACATTGCTGCCGTGGGAGACGGATCCGTCGATGCGCGGCAACGAGCTCGCGGCCGAGTTCGCCGAAGTCTGGCGCACTATCCCGAAGGTCGTCTTTAGCCGTACGCTCGACAGCGTTCAGGGCAACGCCCGGCTCGCCGAGGCGTCGGTGGCCGAGGAGGCCGCTGCCGCGCTCGACGCGACAGATAAGGACGTCTCGATCGGTGGCGCCGGCCTGGCCGCGGCAGCGATCGAGCTCGGCCTCGTCGACGAGCTGCGCATGTTCCGCAATCCGGTCATCGTCGGTGGTGGCACGGCCTTTCTGCCGCTGGTCGCCGAATACGTTCGGCTAGACCTGGTCGAGACGAGGACGTTCGGCTCGGGGGTGATCTACGAGCGCTACGCGCGCGCCCGCAACGAGTCGGACTGACACTGCCGTCCGAGTCATCAGAGCCTCGCCGGAACTCCCAACCCGCTGATACGTAGTCGGTTCGCCAACGTCGCAGAGCATCGCTGCTTGCCGCGAGTTGTCGCATTTTGGCTCGCCCGGAATCACGATTGGCCGGTCCGGTGAGACGAGGTGAGACACCACGCGAGACGGAGGGACGGGCTGGCTGGGTTAATGTTGGGCTTCTGGCGGCGGCTAATCAGCTGGTTGCTCGACGTACACCATGCGGTCTTCCAGTTGTAGTTCTTGTGACGCTGCAGATGGCCTTAGCGATCCTGCGAATTCCGAAGCGACGACGGGAAAACCGTGAGGAAGGCGCGATCAAAACGCCGGGCTGATGCGCACTGGCTGCAAGTCGCTCTGCCGCTAGGCGAGCGAAGTCCGCAACATTCTCGGTGACCAGCACGTAGCCTTCCGCCGCGGCGTAAGCCAGGATGTCCAGGTCTGCGCGCTCGGGGTGCCCGAACTGGCGAGGATACGCGCTTACCTGATGCCATCGAAGACGGACAGCCTCAAAGATCTAATGAGTACAAGTCAGCCTGGGGACGACCTCGGGCCAATAGTCCGTTGCGAAAGGACCATCATGGACAAGTCTGACGCCTCCTTGAAATCCGACATCGAGGAGGAGCTCGATTGGGACCAGATGCTCGATGACAGCCAGATTGACGTAACTGTTCAGGACGGACGGGCGACGCTTAGTGGCGAGGCGCCGACCTACTACGAGGCGCAACTCGCAGAACAAGACGCCCGCGGCGTAAGCGGCGTCAAGGCAGTGGACAATGACCTGCTGGTCGGCCCGATCGGTGAGGAGATCGCCGATACCGACCTTGCCTCCAGGTGTGCGGCTGCCTTGGATGCCGACAGGTTCGTCCCAAAGGGCGCCATTAGCTTGGACGTAAAGGACGGCCACGTGACGCTCCGAGGGGACGTGAGCCATCATTACGAGCGCCAGGCAGCAGAGCTCGCCGTTGGCCGAGTCAAGGGAGTGCGTGGCATTTCGAACATGATCGCCATCGCCTCCCAGCCAGTACCGACCGATGTAGCAGACAGAATAAAAAGGGCGTTTCGTCGAAATGCCATCATCGATGATTCCCGCATCAGCGTGACCACCAACGGCCATACGGTGTACCTGGACGGCGAGGTCGGCTCGTGGAAGGCAGAGGAGGAAGCGGTCGACACAGCTTGGGGGGCTCCCGGGGTCACGGACGTCGTCGACGGGCTGATCATCGTTTCATAACCGCTCGCCATGTGAATAAGGCCAGTCTTAACAGGAGTGAGCCTTAGACTCCGACCAAGCTCGTCATGTGGTTTTGCCTGCCCGTGCCGGGGCGCCCGAACGCTACCGGTGCCGCTGGCATGTCACACTTGCTGTGCCCGCCGCGTCCACTGACGATCAGGCCGGACTGGATCTCCCACGCGAGAGGGCCTAAATGTCCCAATCAAGCAAGAAGGTGAAGTTCTGGTCCGGTTGGGAGTCAAGAAGGTTGTACGCCTGCCCGGCCCCGCCCGGGGCCACCCTGCCGCTAATAAGTGGCCCTGTGTTAATCGAACCGTCGGCGATCCGGCCCATGGCCCAGTTGGTGCACCCAGCCACCGAACGATCGCCGTACAGCGGCACCTGCCACTCCCACCCGCTGCGCAAGCACAGGAACCGCTCGAACACTCGGGCCACCACTGAGCTGGCCGGCACATCAGGTTCGGCGCGCCAAGGCGCTCCGACGGTCATTATCTCGCCATGGCGGCCACAGATCTCGGTGGCCAGCAGGACTGCCGTCGCGCTCCCAGAGCATTCCAGAACCAGCCTGGCCCCGGGCGGCGGGACTGCTTCGCGAGCCTCCTCGGGTGAGACGACCGTTTTCAGCCCGCACGCTTCTGCGAGCGAGCGTCGGGTCGCCGACCGTTCGACGCCAACGACGCCGTAGCCGGATGCCTGGGCCAACTGCGCCACGAGGTTGCCAATAGGACCGAGGCCTATAACAGCAATCGTGTCCCCTGGCCGCGCCTCGGCCAGCTGCAGGCTCACTCCGCCGACCTGAGCGAGACGTGCAAGTGGTGCTACATCGACGCCGAGACCGGCGGGGAGCGGGACGCACACCCGTTCGCGGCAGTCGAATCGGGCGACGGATTGGTGGCGCGTGTGCGAAAGCACCTCTGTACCTACGGTCACCCCGGTTTCCGTGCCCGCGGCGAGGACTGTGCCAACCATAGCGTACCCAGGGAAGAACGAGCCCCGCGTCTGGGCGTGGGGCAGTACGCCGGCGAGTACGTCCCCCCGGTAGTGGGCCAGCTCGGTTCCCGGGCTAATAACGCTCCGCCGCCCTCGCACGACCAGCTCGTGCGGCCCAAGATCCTGGAGGCTGACCTCCAGCCGCTCGAGCTCGACGCACCCCGGCTCGGGGAAAACGATGCGCGTCGCCTGAAGGTCCGGCGAAGCCGCGGCCATTGTCATGAAGTCACGTCGTCCGTTGGCAGGAGCCCGCGGTGCTGTCCTGCCGACCTCAGGTTATGGCGAAGGCTCCGTCGAGGCCGAAAGAACAGCCCTCCGAGCACTTGACGGCTGTCCGGCAAAATATTTAATATTTCCTATGTTAACCTTGGGGGAGCAACGAAGACAACCGGAGAGTGGGGATAATCGGCCTTGGCAGGCTCGACAGGGGCGCGACGAATTGACGGCCAGAGGCGTCTGACCCGGGCCACAAGTGCTGTGCTGGAGCGGCCTGGCCCGGCTATGACTCTCGACGGCCGCAAACTTAGCCGCCAGCGAAGCCTGGCCAGCCGGAAGTCGTGGGTGAGCATGGTCGACATCGCTCACGAGGCCCTGCTCGAGGCTATTTTGGACGGGGACTCGCAGCCCGGTTCGAGGCTCGAGATCCGGGACATCGCCGACCGTTTGGCCATGAGCCCGACACCGGTTCGCGAGGCGCTCGCCAAATTGGCCACCCAGGGCCTGACAGTGCTGGATGCCAACCGCGGTTACCGCGTCGCGGGCATGCTGACGAAGAGGGAGTTCCATGAGCTGTTCGCGGCCCGCCGTGTCATCGAGATCGGCGCGCTGAGACAGGGCAAGGCGTCGAACGCTTCACCTGCCTGGATCGACGACGTCACTGAAAAGCAAATCGAGGACGTCCGCAGGCTCGAGCGACGGGTCGGCACGTCGCCCCGCGGTCCGCGTTTCACGGATTACACAGAGTTCAGCCGGGCTGACGCGGAGTTCCACGGAGCGATAATGGCTCTCACCTCCAACCGTTACCTGGAATCGAGCTGGAGTGGCCTATATTGTCACTTGCGTATTTCGCGCTTGTACGCCGGCGCAGGGGTAACTGGGTGCGAAGAGGCTCGCCTCGAACACCAGGCCATCGTAGAAGCTCTGACGGGCCGCAATGTCGGCGAGCTGGTCGAGGCGTCGCTAATCCATATCAATTCGTCCGAGAAGCGGCTCGAAAAGTTGCTCCCGTGAAAGCTGTTAACCTCGCACCGACCTGTCCCGGCGAGCACGGGGAGATGACGGCGACGGCATGATAACGGCACCAGCAACGACATCAAGGCCTGGGACGACTTCTCGCAGCGCCGCGCAGTCAATTCCTCGCCGGCGACGCCGGATCCCCTGGGGGGTCTACGTCGCCTTGCTGCCTACACTCGGGCTGCTCGGTTTCTTCAGTTACTAC
Source organism: uncultured Acidimicrobiaceae bacterium (assembly GCA_963807395.1). Taxonomy (GTDB): domain Bacteria; phylum Actinomycetota; class Acidimicrobiia; order Acidimicrobiales; family Palsa-688; genus Fen-671. Next base: position 11,691 of record CAWEBW010000014.1, on the reverse strand, counting down.
CCGGACGTCAACGGGCTGGTCCACTCTTTTACCAACTGGGAGCCCGGCTTCAGCTCACCGTTCGTTGGCCTGGCGAATTACCGGGCCATGTGGCATGACAGCCTGTGGTGGCAGTCGTTTGTCCACATTGGGATTATTTTCCTGGTCGCGGTCACGGCCATGTGGGCAATACCTCTCGCTGCAGCCGAACTCGTGATCACCCTGTCCCGCCCCAGCTGGAGGTTTTTCTTCCGCGCCTTGCTAATTGCGCCTCTCGCGTTTTCCCCGGTGATCCAAGTGCTCACCTGGCAGTTCATATACGACCCCAATGTGGGAGTCCTCAATCATTTCCTGGGGAGCGTCGGACTCCATGGCCTAGAGAAAAACTGGCTCGGTGACCCCAACACAGCGCTTTTCGCCCTCATCTTCATTAATTTCCCTTGGATTGCCAGCCTGCCGTTCCTGATATTTGGTGCTGGCCTGCAGAACATACCGCAGGAAATCTTCGATGCCGCGGCCATAGATGGTGCTGGTCGCTGGAGGCGGTTTATCATGATCGACCTGCCCCTGCTGTTGCGCCAGATCAAACTTTTGTTCTTCTTGGCTATCGTGTTCGTCCTCCAGTACGGTTTTGCTGCCTACATCGCAACCCAGGGAGGTCCGAACAATGCCACCACGGTGCCGGTGCTCAGGATGATCGGGGTTGCTTTCGATGCCGACGAATGGGGCTACGCGGCCGCTCTGTCGACCACGCTGCTGGTGATAATGATAGTAATGAGCGGGCTTACCCTCCTCGCTGGGCGGCGGCGGACCGTACGAGAGGCACGCGTATGACGCTACAGCCAGTCACGCATCCCGGTGGCGGGCTAACGACGCCTGCCGTCGGAGACCGTCGGAAGAAGGTATGGGTCCGGGCGGTGTCGAGGCGCCGCCTGATCGACCTCACTGCAGCTGCGATCCTGTCCTGCCTAGGTTTCGTTGGCCTGTTCCCCTACTTGTACATGCTCGAGACGGCCGTCAAGTCGAACTCGCAGTTCACCAGCAACGAAGCCACACCAACATGGCCGTTCCATTTCGGGAACTTCGTGACGGCCTGGGGCGACGTTGCTCCCTACCTGTTGGCCTCGTTGATCGTGGCCGCGTGCACCATGATCGGGTGCATCGCCCTCGGCTCGGTCACCGGATATGCCCTCAGCCGGTACCACTTCCCGGGTCGGAACCTATTTTTCGGGCTGATCGCCCTCCTGCTGATGGTGCCCAACATCGCCAGCCTCATCCCGCTTTTCGTCCTGATGCGCAACCTTGGCCTACTCAACACGTACCCGGATCTGATAATCCCTCAGCTGACGACCCAGACAGTCTTCGCAGTCGTATTGATGAAGACATATGTCGATCAACTTCCCAATGAGCTCTTCGACGCCGCTCACATCGACGGCGCCTCGGCGCCCCGCACTTACTGGTCGATCATGCTCCCGCTGGCCCGGCCGGTTATAGGCACAGTGGCTTTGTTCAGCGTTATCTCGGTGTGGAGCGACTATTTTTGGCCGGAGCTCACGATAGTTACGAACTCGCTCCGGACCGTGCCTGTAGGGGTACAGTTTTTCCAGGGCGAGCTCACCACCGCTTACGGCCCACTGTTCGCTGGCTACCTCATCGCCAGTGTCCCGTTGCTCGTCCTCTTCGTAGTGCTGGCTAAGAACTTCCTGGCCGGGATCCAGGGGGGCCTTGCTGTCGATCGCTAAATTTCGGGGACGTCGCGGTAGCGATTACAACTCTGGGGGCAGCCACTGGATCTTGGAAACAAAATCGGACGACGGCGGTCGGGGAGGCGTGGCCGCGGCCTCCCGGCAAAGGCCACGGAGCGGCAGGTACTAACGGAGAAATCGAAAGGGGCAAGAGATGAACTTACGAAACCGAAGAACTGTCCTGGCTGGTTTGGCGTCGCTGGCCGTAGTTGCCGCCATCAATATCGGGGCGCCGGCCGGGGCGTCCACCAGCCGGTCCGCGGCCGCCAGCCACTACATAGGTGGGCTGGCCGGCACCACCATTACCCTGGAGGGGCCTAACCAGTGGACCCAGAGCGGGAGCAACTTCGGTCCTCCGTGGCAGGGCATCATCAGCGAGTTCAAAAAAGTCACTGGGATCACCGTCAATACCGACGTGCTTCCTTTGGCTACCTTTTTCAGCGTCGAATCGACGCAGCTGGCCGCAGCCACGGCTCCTGACCTGGTTTTTAACCAGGCGACATACCAACCGTACATGGTTGTCCCGTTAAACAGCTATCTCAACAAACCCAACCCGTTTGTGCCGGGTAACAAGTCGTGGCTGTCGGAGTTCAACCCCGAGGCCTTCTCGGCCCAGGTTTCCGGAGTGCTGGACCCGAAGGGCAACTTCGACTGGGTGCCGTTCAACTTGGTCGGCATCGCCATGTACTACAACGAGACCGCGTTCAAAAAAGCTGGCATAACGGCACCGATCGGTACCTTCGGCCAGCTGATGAACGACTGTTCCGCCCTCAAGAAGGCGGGTTATGTCCCCATGGCAATGGACAACTCTGTCATCGGCACAGCGTTCCCGTACCGGCCCATCCTCGACCAGCTGATCCAGAAGCAGTTCAACCAGCTCAACCATTTCACTGTCACCGGCAGCCTCGGTACGGCCCAGGAGCTTACGACTGAGGACCTCACGTGGGGGATCGCCACCGGCAAGTTCTCAGCCAGCGACCCGTATGTGTCAGAGAGCCTGGTGTTGCTGAAGCAGTTGTTCGACAACTGCGCCACGCCTAACTGGTCTGGGATAACTGGCCTGTCCGGCGATGGCGTCGGCCTGCCGCAGTTCGAGTCGGGCAAGGCCGCGATGACTTTCGCCGTCGACTTCGGCTACGGGACGATCGCCGCCAACTCGCACTTCCCGATCGGCAGCATGGCCTTCCCAGAGATAACCACCGCGACCACACCCCTCTCGGCCAACGTGCCCGCCCGTTCAGGTAACACTATCGGCGGGACGAGCTACATGATCCCTGCCCATACGAGCGGCAATGCCCTCAAAGCCTCGATCATGTTCCTACAGTTCATGAGCTCTCCGCAGTACATCTCGAGCTGGCTGGCCGAGACCGGAGGGATCCCGGCGGTCAAAGGGATAACTCCTCCCGCCTCGACTGCGGCCTACTTCCAGGGCGCGTGGGGGAAGCCTCAGATAATAAGCCCCTTCGCCAGCTCAGGGTATGATGTCGCACCCGGAGTCCTGTTGACAGCGGCTTATGACGGTTATCTCCTCGGGGACAAGACGATCAGCCAGGAACAGACCTATCTGGAGGGTCTTTTCAAACAAGGAGCGTCCTACCTGGTAAAAAACAACGGGTGGAGTAACCAGTCCTGGGCGTCGTCCTTGCCCAGCTCGCCCTAACCCAATGCTTTGCCTCTCGCCCGTCTCCCGGGGCCATCTTCCGGTGAGCGGGCGAGAGGGCACACTCACGCCATCGGAGTCGGCAAAGTAGGCCGTCCAACCCCCGGCATTTATGCCCTTGGCTATACGAACGGGAGGGTTTGCGAACCGGGCGCCTAGTGGCTCGAAGGTGGCGGCCAGGTCGGAACTGACCGGACAGCCTGTGGCATTATTTCCCCCTTGTTTCTCGGGCGCTACTCGAGACCGGTGCCGGCGATGCCACGCACAAAGGCCCGTTGGGCCACCAGGAACGCGATGAGCATCGGCACCGTGGCGATCACCGAAGCGGCCATCCCGACCGTCTGAGGCACTGTCGCGTACTCAGAGCTGGCCAGCGGGGCGAGAGCCTCGGTCAGGACTTGTAATGAGGGTTTGCTCGTAGCGATGAGAGGCCAGACGTACATGTTCCATGCGGTCAGTACGGAAATGGCGACGTATGCCCCTGTAACAGGCTTTGACAGCGGGACGACGATCCGTCCGAGCACGGTCCACCAACCGGCGCCGTCAACCTTGGCCGCGTCGATCAAGCCTTCGGGCAAATAAAGGATGAACCCCCGGAAGAGCAGGGTGCCAAAAGCGGTCTGGGCCACTACGGGCACGATGAGGCCGGGGTAGCTGTTTATCATATGCAGCTTGTCCGTGACGATGAAGGTGGGCACGAGCACCGTGATCAACGGGACGAAGAACGTAATGCCGTAAATGGCCGTGAAAACATTGCGCAAGCGGAACCGCATCTTGGCCAGGACCAGGCCGCCCGAGATGCACAACGCCCACTGCAGGCCCACGACAGCGGCCGTGAATATCACCGAGTTGAGAACCGAACGCGGCGTCAAATAGTTCCAGGCAGCCGAGTAGTTGCTGAAATGGAGGTGCGAGGGGACCAGCGCCGGGGGATAAGTCGTCAGCTGACTGTCGCTCATGAGGGACGCGGATAAGAGGTAGAGAAGAGGCAGCGCCAAGAAGAGACCAATCAGGAAAATGGCCAGCACCCGGAGCCGCCGGCGCATTGTGCGGCCAACAGGTTGCCTCCGCTGCACCCTGACCGGGCCGGCGACTCCGTCGATCGACGTCTTGGCGCCAGCGGGGGAGACTACCCCGGGCTGGGCGATCATCGGTTGGCCAACCGCCGCGCGCCCACCCCGAGGGAGAGGAAGACCACGACAATGCCGAGCTGGACTATCGCCAGCGCGGCCGCGTAACCGAGCTGGACATTGTCGAAAGCCACGTAATAGGTGTAATAGATCAGGGTGGTCGTGGCATTGACCGGCCCGCCCTGGGTCATGATGTTAACCAGGTCGAAGGACCCGTTGGTAAAGGCCAGAAAGGCGACGATGGCGACAACCACGGTCATCGGCCGCACGCCCGGCCAAATGATGTGGACCAGGCGGCGGTACGCGCCCGCCCCATCGAGAGTGGCCGCCTCGAGAGTCGACTCCGGTATACGCTGCAGGGCGGCCAGATAAAGGATGATGCTGATGGGGAGCGTGAGCCAGATGCCGATTACGTCGAGCGCCGGCAGGGCGAGGGTGGTGTTAGAAAGCCAGGCCGGACCGTTCACGCCCACGAGAGCAAGCAGGTAGTCGAGCAAGCCAGTTTCCGGGTGGTAAATCCATTGCCAAAGTACGGCCGAGGCGGCAAAAGACACGACGGCCGGGACAAAATACAGCACTCGTATGGCCCCGATCCCCGGGGCCCGGATGTTCATGAACACGGCGAGCAATAGCCCGAGAACCACCGTCGGCACCACCCCGAAGGCAGCGAAGAGCAGTGTGTTGACGATGGCTGCCGGGACGGTGGGGTCGTGGAAAAGCTGGCGATAATTGGCAAGACCCGCCCAATGAGGCCAGCCGACCAGCCCCCAGTTGAAAAAGCTAAGCAGTAGGCCGCCGATAACCGGGATCCCGACGAAGATGCTGAACAGGATGAAGTTCGGCGCCAGCATGGTCAGGGCCACCCGGCGGTCGCGATTGGCCCAGTTTGTGCTGCCTCCCCCTCGAGAGCGCGGTTCCCGCCCGACCAGTACGCCGGGCTGCGCAACGATCGCCACTTTCGCTTCCTTCCTCTAACCTCGTCGCCGCTAACTCGCCGCTTGCTCGCGACCCCACGTCCTTCGAACTCGGCCCGCCAAGGCCGGTCCCGGCCGCCGGCCCTGCGACCGGGCCACCATTGGCCCAGCCGCAGGTTGACCGGTCGCTGTGGATCCGAAGCCTCAGCCGCCCGAGGAGTAAGAGGTGTCTACCTGCTGGTTCAGCGTCGTGAAGGCCTTGGCGATGGTTTCGCCGCTGTCGACGACCGATTCGATCGCCTTGGGGATGTCAGTGGCGGAGGTGTTGAAGGCGACGCCGGGCACCTGTGGGGCCACCAGGCCCTGCGACGCCGCGATCACGAAGGCGGACTCGTTGGCCGGAGGCCCGGGAAGCTTGCGCCACAACTCGTTCTGCCCGAACAGCGAAGGCACCGCCGGGACGACCCCGTAGGATGCCTCGAGGAGCTTCATGCCGCCGGAACCCGAGTACAGCCAGTGCAGGAAATCGAGCGACAGCTTGATGTTCTTGTCCTGGCTCGTCAGTGCCCAGCCCACGCTGCCTGCGCCCGTGGGCCGCTTGCCGGGCAGGATATACGGCATCGCCACCACGTTGAACTTGAACTTGCCTTGAGTAGCCGTGCGGACGCCAGGGAGCTGAGCTCGCACGCCTATGTACATGGCTACCTGGCCTTCCTGGAACAGCGTCTCGGCGTTGTAGTCCGCGGCCGCGTAGATCGAGTAGGGCACCGCGGTCCCGTCGGTCGTCGGGTCGATCAATGTCGCCCAGGCCTTCAGCGCCGCCGGCGTGTCAAGGCCCGCCGACTTCGGCCCAAAAGCGGTACCGCCGAAGTCCTTGATCATCGGGTTGTACACGGCCTGCCAGTCGGGCTCGTCTGCGAGGCCCCACTGCACCTGTTTCCCGCCCTTCGTCTTGCCGAGCTTCTTGGCGTCGGCCAGCATCTGGCTCCAGGTCCAGTTCGAAGTTGGGAACGGGACCCCGGCGGCGGTGAAGTCGTTCTCGTTGTAGTAGAAGGATGCTCAGTGAAGGCGGCATTTTGGTCATCTAGATAAACACCCGAACCACATCCGGCCGCCCCCTTAGTGATGGTACCGTCCGCGAGGTGACGTCGACCGTCGCGCCAGACCGCACAGGAGTTCGCCTGGCAGAGCTCGTGGCAGCCCTATCACTCGGGGTAGACCTCGGTTTTGGCCAGCCCATGGAACACGTCTTGCGACAGAGCCTGATCGCCCTGCGTCTCGCCGAGCGCCTTGGGCTAGACGAGACCGACCGCTCGGTCGTCTACTACGCGGCCCTTCTGGTCAACGTCGGATGTCACTCCGATGCGCACGAACAGGCTAAGTGGTTCGGCGACGACATTGCCCTCAAGTCAACCAAGTACGACCATGAAGTGGGCAGCCTTCGCCAGGTGATTGCCAGTATCCGTCTCGTCGGTTCCGGTAACCCGCCACTCCACCGCTTCCGAGTCGGCCTCGAGTTCGCTCTGTCCGGCCACCGCGAAATAGACGGGACGATCGCCCGTCACGCCGCATTGGCCGGAACCCTGGCCGAACAACTCGGTTTGCCCGTCGCCGTCCAGGAAGCGATTGCTGCGTCCTACGAACAATGGGACGGCCACGGTTGGCCTGGCGAACTTCGTGGCGAGCAGGTCCCGCTCGCCTCGCGCCTTGTGCAGCTATCCGAGTTCGTCGAAGTCGCCCATCGCATCGGGGGGGTGGAGGCAGCGGTCAGCCTCGCTCGGGCACGGGCTGGTTCGCAGTTCGACCCTGGGCTGTCGTCGGCTCTGTGTGCCGGCGCGGACGCGGTTCTGTCTGGGCTTGATTCGCCAGGCACCTGGGACACCGTTATCGCCGCCGAACCGGCCCTTACCGTGACCCTCTCAGGAGAAGAGTTTGACAACGCCTTGCTGGCTGTTGCCAATTTCGTCGACCTGAAGTCCCCCTACACACTCGGGCACGCCCGTGCCGTAGCCGATCTCGCACATGAGACCGGGGTGTTGCTCGGGATGGGGGTTGGAGAGGTGCGCAATCTGTGGCGGGCCGGCCTCGTGCACGACCTCGGGCGGCTCGGTGTCTCCAATTCCATCTGGGACAAACGCGGCTCTCTTGGGCCGGGAGAATGGGAACGTGTGCGAATGCACCCATACCTGACCGAACGGATGCTCCACCAGTCGGCCGCCCTCGCCCCCTTGGGGGCCATGGCCGTCGAGCACCGCGAGCGCCTCGACGGTTCCGGATACCCCCGCGGGGTTTCGGGCACCGGGATCTCGCGCTCTGGGCGCATCCTGGGCGCTGCCGACGCCTACGAGTCGATGTCTGAACCACGCCCATACCGCTTGGCGCTCTCAGCGGCTGAGGCTGCCGAGGAACTAAGCACAGAGGTGAGAGCCGGCAGGCTGGACGGTGAGGTGGTCGACGCTGTCCTCGCCGCCGCAGGACACCATGTTGCTCGGCGCCGGGACGGCCCTGCAGGACTTACGGCCCGCGAGATCGACGTCCTACGGCTCCTGGCTCGCGGGCTTTCGAGCAAGGAGATAGCCCGCCGCCTCGTGATCTCTCCCAAGACTGCCCGAAACCACACCGAGCACATCTACTCGAAGGCCGGTGTCTCAAGCAGAGTCGAGGCAAGCCTGTTCGCGATGGGCCACGGCCTGCTCCCTGGCGAAGGGCCGCCGGCGCCATAAGGGCGAAAAGATAAGGCAATTGCCCCATGCGTCCCGCTGCGTTCCTCATTACCGTGCACTAATAGCTGTTTCAAAACAGCGTAAAGGAGCCTAAAATGCCAACCGTATCCAGGGAGAACGCTTCACAAGTGGTACGCTCGGCCGGCGCAGAGGACCGGACCGAAGAGTTCCTCGGCTATACCGTCAACTTCGTCTCGGTTCTCCAAGACGCCGATTTGGCGCCCTTGCTAAAGGGGTTACCGGATGACAGGTGCCAGTGCCCGCACTGGGGCTATTTGTTCAAGGGCAAGATATCTGTCAGCTACGCAGACAGAGAGGAGGTCATCTTGCCGGGAGAAGCATTTTATATGGCGCCCGGCCACGCCCCTGCAGCAGAGGCCGGCACAGAATTCGTCCAGTTCAGCCCCAGCGATGAGTTAGGGGTGTCCATGGCCATCATGGCGAAGAACGTTCGAGAGATGCAAGAACTCATGTCGGCATAGATCGGGCCTTCCAATTCACCGACGGGGCCAGTTCTGGCAGCGGTGCCGCTTTCCTCTACGACAAGTTCGCCGGCGCCTGGCCTCAACTCTCGCAAGCCCGAGAAATGTCGTGAAGCTCGTCTCAGGCGAGGAACATCTGTTGCGGTCGTGGGCAGGTTCGATCATGTTCTTTGGGACGCCGGTTGTGACAGCCCAAGTGGTCAGCCTGGCTTCCCGGCGAGCACGAGGCCCACGCCGGCGGCGATGATCAAGCCACCAATGATGACCGCCACGAGGGGTTGGTTGAACCGGGCCGGGCCGCCAGGTACGGGGGCAAGGACAACAGCTCGTGCTGGGCAGTTGTTGGCCAGCTAGGGCGGCGGCCATGGCCTCCGCCCTTTCGCCGGTTCCAAGGCCGGGCCTTTCAGGGCTCAGGCGCCTGCCGCCCTCCTCCCGTGGGAGCGGTGAGATGGCTTATGGGCGCCCAGAATTAGAAAGTATTCTTTTGCCCCGTTAGCTTCGTCGTGGTTACGTGCCTGTCCGACCCGGTCACCTCCCTCAAGTGTCTTCGTGCTCTCCGAATGACAGTAGGATGCTGGGCAGAAAGGGGGTAGATATGGCAGACAAGTCTCCCCGAAAGGTCGCATCGAAGAAGTCAGGCAAGACGGTCAAAGAGAAGCGCAAGGAGAAGAAGGAAAAGCAGGAGGTCCGGAAGGGCCTCGGCATCTGAAGCTCCAGAGTTTGCATGGCTGTGCCGGAGTGGCCGGCGATGCCTTGGTCGTCGGAGGCTCCAACCCCTGGCGCCGCAACGTCACGACGCCGGTGGATTGTTCAATGCCCGGGTTGCTGCCACTTTGTCTCTTGCGAAGTCGAAGTCGAGTTCACGCTAAGCGCGGGGCGTCTGCGCCTGTAATACTCCAGCGGACCGCGCCGTATGGTCTGCGCCGCGAGGGCGATGAGGCGCTCCTACGCCTTGTCATACGTGATAACCTTCATGTATGACGATGTTGAGTTTTCGAGTGGACGACGATGAAGCGGCCGATGCGCAGAATCTGGCCAGCGGCTCGGCATCGATCGGTCCGAACTGCTGCGCCAGGCCCTTCATCGCCACCTCGTTCGCCTGGCCAGCGAGAACGATGCGGTCACGTGGGCCGAGCACCCGCTCGACCCGGGCGAGCAGGCGCTGGCCGACATCGCTGATTGGGCCCAGCCGAGGACTGGTCGGACTGGGCGGATGCAACGAGGTGAAATCTGGTTTGCAGCGACACCGGGAGGCGACCGTCCGGTCCTGGTTCTGACCCGCGATCCCGTTGCTGACCGCATCGGTGCGGTGGTCGTCGCGGCCCTGACTCGGGCCCATCGTCACCTCGTCTCAGAACTCGCGCTCACTCCTGCTGATGACGGTGTACCGACGGAATGCGTTGTCAACTTTGACAACATCCACACCCTCGCCCGAGACAGCTTCCGACGGAAGATCGCCACACTCTCGCCAGCGCGCATGATGAGGGCGTGCCTCATCCTCCAGGCAGCCACCGGCTGCTAGCGCGCAGCTTGGTGGCCATGATCGTGTTGTCCTCTCTGGGAGATAGTCATGTTCTCTCGGGTGAGGGCTCTCTCCGCTCAGATGGTCCCTAAGCGCTGTGCAGAACCTCCGACGTGACGCTGCCAGGCAAAACTGCCGATCGACCCGGAGATTGTTTGGGTTCACCCAGGAGGGGATGCCAAGAAATTTAGCCCTTGACCTGCGGTTTGCGCGCTCGAAGGGATTCGAACCCCCAACCTTCTGATCCGTAGTTCTAAAGAGTGGTATTGCCGAGTAATTGCCGATATTCACCATAACTGCCCGATAGTGCCTCTGAACTGGGCCGATACTAATGAGGGAAATGACACTTCGTGACCGGTAACGACCGTAGCTGTCAACGGTTACCAATTATTTGGTTCTCACGCCCGTTCTCACGACCGACGATTTATCAGATTCCCCGCGGGCGGTAATTGCCGACAAATTCTGCGTCATTTAGGGACAGCCCAGATGGCGTCGGGGTCACGACTGGGCACCTCGTCAACGTGGCCGCCGTAGGTGGCGGGGTATCCTTGTCGAAGAGAAGAACTGCAGCGCCTGCGATACCGACCGTGCCGTGGCCGGCGTCCGCTTGCGCTTCGCGGACGATCACCCGCTCCCACTCAGTGAGCAGCTCGTCGGTCCACACGAAGTCGATGACGAGCTCTTCGGCCAGAGTGAGCACCAGGTCCATCACGCTGAAGGGGGACAGCTCGTTGGCGTCGACGAAGACCCGGTCCCTCCCGCGCACTAGGCCGGGCGCTCGCCCAAGGCGGAGCGGATGGCAGCTGCGCCCCTCCGGCGTCGCTCCCTCTCTTCCGCGAGCGCCACGACGTCGCCCACCTTGATACGTCGGTGCCTGCTGTCCGGCAAGCGACGGAACGGCAGTACGCCTTCGGCTAGGAGGCGGTCAACGAACTGACGAGAGACGCCCAGAAGGTCTGCCGCACCAGCTGGCGTTACTTCTTGCTTGGGACGGAGGACGACCAAGTGCTCGCCCTCTGCTACTTCATTGAACAGTTCCCGCACGGTGGCGCCGAAATCGCTAGTGGCGTCGGCCTGCGCCGCCAAACGGGCGGCACTCGCCTTGGTCTCCTCGTTGTCTGCGGCCAGCACGCTCACCTTGTTCCCGACGGGCACCACGCCACCAAGGTACACCATCAGCAATAACTGCAACCAGTAGGCATGCCGAGTGCTTCGGGGCTCAGGCGACACGCCGGTCTACACCGACGGCCGCTCACTGGCCGCCGCTCCAGAGTCCCCGTGACTGTGTACCGACTCTTGGGGTGAATGTACCGAGCTGGGCGAGCCAGAGCCTCGTTAGGGCGGGTCGCCGGACTCGTGGGGGACGATGTTCTGTGTGCGTGTTCTAGTGTCTCTGATCAGCGCCTTCGGGCAATGCCCCACCTAGAATCTCCCGCGTGGTAAGGCGCCGCCCGTAGTGACGGTCAATCGGTCTGGGACCGCTGTGTGGGACGTCACCCGGCTGTGGGCCACTCGCCGGTCCGAAGGTATTCGGTA
>CAWEBW010000013.1:0-374523 GCA_963807395.1 uncultured Acidimicrobiaceae bacterium | reverse complement strand
TTCGTGTGGCTGACATTTAGCCAGACGACAGCCGATGTGATCGAGGGGATGGGGAGCCCGGGTGGCGTTATTTCGGTGGCATTTTTCCTGTCCTCATCCCTGACAACCTCTCGCCCGTCATCACCAAGGCGGAGCCCACAGAGCCCCGTATAAACGACCTCTTCTTGGAGTACTCCCAAGAGCGGGGTTTCCTTATTGACGCCGCACGCGTGCGCCACCCCCGGGACAAGGCCCGTTGTGAACGCCAAGTCCCTTTTGTACGGTCTAGGTTTTTCGCCGGAGAAGACTTCGTCGACCTAGCCGATGCCAACCGCCGGGCGGCGGCTTGGTGCACCGGCGGGGCCGGCATGCGCACCCATGGGACGACCCAGTGCCGGCCGGCCGAAGCCTTCAGGGCGGCGGAGCAACCGCTCCTGTTGCCCGCCCCGGCAACCCCCTACGACACACCGTACTACGCCCAGCCCAAGGTCCACCCCGACCACCATGCCGAGGTGCTGCGGGCAATTTACTCAATACCGGGCGACGACATGGTCGGCAAGTACGTCTCGGCCCGCGCCGATTCGGCGGTGGTGAAGTTCTATTTCAAGGGGGAGCTGATAAAGGTCCACCCCCGCCAGGCCCCGGAGGGCGCTCTACCGACCCCGCCGACCTGCCCAGCGAGCGCACCGCTTACGCCATGCGCGACATCGACAAGTTGGTGGCGCTCGGGCGGGAGCAGGGCGAGGCCATAGGCAAGTACCTGGAGGCCCTCCTGGGCGGCCCGCTGCCCTGGACGAAGATGCGCCAGGCCTACCGGCTGCTCGGCCTGGTGAAGAAATGGGGGCCGGAGCGGGTCGAGGCCGCTTGCCAAAAAGCGCTCGAGGCCGAGGCGGTGAACGTCAACCTGGTCGCCCGGATGCTCGAGCGGGCCAAGGAAGCCGAGGAGCACAGCGCCGGTGCGGACGCCCCAAAGAACGTCGTCGCGGGGCGCTTTTCCCGTGACGCCGCCGAGTTCAAGGCCAAGGGTCAGGCGCAATGACCTCGCCAGCCCCGTCAATTTCACCCGAACTGCGTGCCCTGTTGCGCCGGCTGCGCCTCGGCCAGGTGCTCGACACCCTGCCCGAGCGGGCCGCCCTGGCTAAGGCATCTTCCATATCGCACCTCGACTTCTTGGCCATGGTGCTGGCCGACGAGGTGACCCGGCGCGACCGGGCCTCGGCGTCGGTGCGGGCGCGCGCCGCCCACCTCGACCCCAAGATGACGCTCGAGCGCTGGGACCCCACCGCCGCCGTCACCTACGACAAGGCGGTCCTGGACGAGCTCGTGGCACTGCGTTTTGTCGAGGACGCGCATAACGCTTTTGTCCTCGGGCCGGTCGGGGTGGGCAAGACCCATTTGGCTTCAGCCCTCGGCCACATCGCCTGCCGGCGGCGGGTGCGGGCCCATTTCGAGCGGGCCGACCGGCTTTTCAAGCGGCTAAAAGCGTGCCGCCTGGACGGGACCTACGACGCTGAGGTGCGCAAGCTCGTGGCCACCGACCTAGTAATTATCGATGATTTTGCCCTCCAGGGCCTCGACCCGACAGAGACCGCCGATTTCTACGCCCTTGTCGTCGAGCGCCACCGGCGGGCGTCGACGGTGCTGACCTCTGACCGTGACCCGAGCGAGTGGCTGGCCCTCATGGCGGACCCGATGCTCGCCCAGTCGGCCATCGACCGGCTCCAGAGCGCGGCCTTCGAGCTCGTGGTCGAAGGAGAGTCCTACCGGCGCCGGGAAAAGCCGTCCCTGCGCTCACGCCGGCCCGACGGGGACGAGGCTACCCCATGACCGGTCCCAGCGCCGAGAGCCTCGGCAGCCCAGAGCCAGTAATGCGTGACGCTTCTGGCACGCCGGCCCGAGAGGCCTTCGTCTGCGCCTGCTGCGGGCGGGAGATCGTGGTCAAGATAGAAGGGCTCTTCGCCGAACCCAAGGTGGGGTCGCCGAGAAGGTTCTGTGACCACGCTTGCAGACAAGCTGCCTACCGCCGCCGGAAAGCCGGGGTCCCCGAAGACGTCGGGCTCCAGTGGCGAGGCGGGCGCGGACGGAGCTTGAGGGCTGAGGCGAAGGCCGAAAAAGCGAACAAGCCGGCCCCACCCACTGGTACTTGACAGGTCCTCACAGGCTCGGGATCATGGTCATCGACTGGTAGTGGCAAGCCCCGAGGTGGTCCCATGTTTGTGGCACCGGGGTGGTCCCATGGTGCTGGCGGGTGACAGTTTTCTGTCAGAACGCTTCTGGCAGTTCTTGACCGTTCGCCACCGTGGTTAACCGCTCGTCAGAATTTTCTCCACGTCGTTCATTTCCAGCTGTATAAAAAGCTAAAAGGGATTGACACGTTTGCAACGTGCCGTTGCCAAATGCGGGTGATGCCGGGAGTGAGCAGGAGCGTGACGTGGCGTGGATGAGGATGATGGGGGCCCACTCGGTCGCCTACCACGAGCACACGGTGGCCGGCCGGGGCGACGACCCGGTGGCCAACGCCCTCGACTACTACGCCTCCCGGGGTGAGACGCCGATGTCCTGGGGCGGCTCGGGGGCGGCTCTCCTCGGCCTCGAAGGCGAAGTGGACATGGCCGACTGGCGGGCGCTCTTCGGCGCCGGCGGCCCCCACCACCCGGAGAGCGGGGAGCGCCTGGTGGCCTGCATGCGCCCGGGCATGGAGCTGGTGGTCAGCCCGGGGAAGTCGGTGGCCGAGCTCGGGGTCATCGGCCGGGCCGAGGACATGCACGCCATCTTGGACGCAGAAACTGCCGCCACGCTCGGGTACCTCGACCAGGTGACAAGAGAGCAGGGCGGGAGGCGAGGCCGGGCGCAAGTGCGCACGCCGACGGGCGGGCTCACCTGGGCGGTGTCCCGCCACGCCACAACCCGTGCGGGCGATCCCCAGCCTCACGATCACGTTTTGCTCGCCAACGTCCTGGCCATGGGCGACGCCAGGGGCGGCTGGAAAGCGCTCGACACGGCCCTATTGCGGGACCACCTGCACGCCGCCACCGCCATCGGCCGCATGGCCGCGGCGGCCAAAGCGGTCGAGCTCGGCTATGGCATCGAGCCCGACCCCGGTCCCTCGGGGCGCCTGGGCAGTTTCGCCATCGCCGGCGTCCCGAAAGAGGCCTGGGAGGTGCACGCCACCCGCTCGGCCCAGATCGACGCCGCCGTGGGCCGGGATGCCTCCTACCAGGCGCGCTCGATGGCCGCCCGCACCACCCGGGACAAAAAGGAGCACACCATGGCCGAAGACCTCTTGCCCCGGTGGCGGGCCGAGCTGGCCGAGGCCGGTTACCCGCCGGCCGAACTGGCGGCCGCCGTAGAGCGGGCCGGACGGGCCTACGTGCCGCCTGGCCCCGACATCGTCGACCAGCTGGCCGAGGAACTACTGAGCCCCGGTGGGCGCCTGGCGGCCGAGAAGACTTTCGACCTCCGGGACGCGGTGGTGGCGGTGGCGCCACTGCTGCATGGCCTGCCCGTCTCAATGTTGGACAGCGCAGTCCAGAGGGTCCTTTCCGACGAGCGGGCCGTCGCCCTGCCGGCTGGTGGCCGGTGCCCGGGGGCCGGTGTGGGCGGCCGCCTGCGTGCTGGAAGACGAGCGCCGGGTGGCCGAGCTGGCCGACCATCTGGCCGAGCGGAGTGCGCCGGCCGTCCCCGCCCAGGTCGCCGCCAACGCGGTCCTGGAGACCGAACTGGCCCGCGGCGCCCGTCTCAATGAGAGACAGGCTGAAGTGGCCAAGGAGTTGCTCACTTCCGGGCACTCGCTTGACTTGTTGATCGGGGTGGCCGGGAGCGGCAAAACCTCGACCCTTTCGGCGGTGCGGGCCGGGTTCGAAGCGGCCGGCTATACCGTCATCGGAGCGGCCACCTCGGGCCAGGCGGCCAAAGCGCTGGAGGAGGGTGCCGGTGTCAGCTCGCGGACGGTGGCCTCGCTCACCTGGCGCCTGGAGCACCAGCGCCAGGCCCTCAGCCCTCGCCACGTGCTCGTCGTGGACGAGAGCGGCATGACCCCCGATGCCGAAATGGCCAAGCTGCTCGGTGCCGTAGCGGCTGCCGGGGCACGGGCCATCGTGGTGGGCGACTACCGCCAGCTCGACGCCGTCGGCCCCGGCGGTGCCCTCGAAGCGCTTGGCCCGCCGTCACCCCGGTCACGTCTTTGCCCTCACCGAGAACGTCCGCCAGCGTGACCCGGCCGAGCGCCACGCCCTCGACCAGCTGCGGGCCGGGGAGGTGCCCATGGCGGCGGCCTGGTACGTACTGAACGGCCGGGTCCACCCGGCTCCCACCCGGGGCCAGGCCCTGCTGGACATGGTCCGGGCCTGGGCCTACGACGTCGCCGAAGGCAAAGACGCCCTCCTGGTGGCCTACCACCGTGACGCCGTGGAGAGGCTCAACGCGGCCGCCCGCCTGGTGTGGGAGGAACTGGGCCATCTTTCCGGACCGGAGCTGGAAGCCGAAGGAGGGAGGCGCTACCGGGCCGGGGACCGGGTGGTCACGCTTGTCCCTGGACCGGGACGGTGCCTGGGTGACCTCGCAGCGGGCCGTGGTCAGCTCCGTCGACCCGGCGGCCGGCTCGTTAGTGGCGGTGACACCCGAAGGGACCGAGCTGCACATGGGCCCGGGCGACATCGGGGCCGACAAGCTCGCTCACGCCTACAGCGTCACCGCCCACCGGTCCCAGGGCCAGACCGTGGACGCCACCCACGCCCTGGAAGACGGCGGCGGCCGGGAGCTGGCCTACGTGGCCATGAGCAGGGCCAGAGGCGAGAGCCACGTGCACGTGGTCGCCCCCGACATCCGTCACGCCGCCCGCCGCCTGGCCTGGGCCTGGGGCCAGGAACGCCGCCAGCGCTGGGCGCACAGACCAGTCACCGGAGGAGCGCCTGGCCCGCCTGTACCACGAGCGCCAGGAGCTGCGGGGCTTGCTCCCTCCCGACCGCTCGGCCGACCTCGACCAGGCCCGGCGCCAGCTGCGTGCCGTCGAGCAGGACGTCGCCGACTTGCACGCCGGCACCGGCCGCTGGTCCCATTCCACCCCTGGGGTGGCCGCCCGTAACCTCCACCAAGCGGCACTCGCGCTACCAGCAAGCCTCAGAAGACTTCGAAGCCGGGGACCCGGGGCCTTGGGGCCGGCACAAGGCCCGCCGCCAGCTGAGGGAGGCATCGGCTGGCTTCGACCAGGCCAAGCAGTCCTGGGAGCAGCTACGGCCGACCATATGCCGACCAGCTGGAGGCGACCCGGGTACAGCTCACACGGCAGGCAGATGAGCTCGAGCAGGCCCAGCAGGCCCGCGAGGCATTCTTGGCCAAGCACCCCGACGTCCCTCTTCGTCTGGCCGAGCTCGGCCTGGCCATCGAGCACGAACAGGAGGTTCAACGCGGGCAGACCTACAGGCGCATACTGGAACGCGAGCAGGCCCGCCACGTGAGCATTTGGCGCGCGCCGGACGCCGGCCTCGGCATCGACATGTGAGCCTGCTAACTGTTCTGCTCTTGGTCCCCCCCGACACACCCTGCACATGCACACTCGAGGCGGGACACGGACCTTTCCTTCCCGCATTGGCCCCTACGCTTGAGACTGTGCCCGTCCATGGTGGTCCAGCGCCGAGGTTTCACGTACTCGATGAGGTCGTTCCATCGGACGAGCCGCAGGCTGCGGGGAGCCTTGCCGTCACCTCAGTCCGACGGTACGTCGATGGGAGTTATCGATACATTGTCGGCGGCGTTGGCGATGCGGGCGATGGTCGTGGGGGACTGTATGACGAGGTCCAGCTGGTTGGGACCGGACGCCGAGCCAGCTTGGCGAACTTTGCTCCGCCTGGACCCTTCACAGTTCGGGAGGTCGTTCTTGTGTCACCCTTTTTCCCCGATATCGAAGTAGCCGGCGAGGAAGGCGAGGTGCGGGGTTGGACTTCCGATAAGGAGGGCGCCAGTACGCCGTGTGGGTACCCCTCGAGAAAGAGTCTGGTGCATACACGTGGACCATCTCCGATCAACTGGCAAACGCTCACCTGCCCCAGGTCGGAAAGCGGCAGTTCAGAGCATTCAGGTCGCCCCAACGGGAGAAGTCCTCGGGACCACCGAGTACGTGATAGTCGAGGACCTGCACGATCTGCTCTGATCTTCTCAACCAGACATCGGGCAAAATCGGACGGTTCATCGGCGCGGACGCACTGAGCCTGGCGGTTCGCGACGAACAGCGTCGAGCAACTCTCAAATCTCTAGGGTGTCGTTGAGTTTCTAACCATGATGTCTGGGAACGGGTCCGGTCCGCTTAACTGACGCTGGCGATAGGCAGCGGTCGCCCTACTTGAGGACTGCCGATTACCACCCGCAGTGTTCGCTGACCCTGATGGTTGGCCTTCGAAATGAGGCGAGGTTGCGCGCGCTCCGTCGCCTGTATTTGTCCATAAGGAACCACCAGTGACGGCAATTCTCCGTCATTGACCGCGTCCTGCCGCGTCCTCCACGCGTCCTACGCGAGGGGAGCCCTCCAAAAGAGGACCCCTACCAGCACTTTTGTTCCCGAAACGTCGTGGAGGTGGCGGGAATTGAACCCGCGTCCTTCAACCTCTCACCGAGTCTTCTCCGAGCGCAGCCAATGACTTTTCTCGGCCCTCGGCTCGCCACTGGCGCCGGCCGAAGGCTCAAGCCAGCTAAATTTCCCCAACGGCCGGCTGGCACAACCGCTAGGTAAGCCCTACTTTATGACGCCCGCTACTGGCCCGCAGGGCTGGGGCCAGACGGACGGGCCACGATTAAGCAGCCAGCGCTAGACGCGCGTTTGCCGTATTGGCGTTTATGGTTTTCCCAGTTGTTTTACGTGGCATCCGGGGACCACGGCTCGCTTCTCTCGGGTCGACAGCCAAAGTCGAAACCTGTCACCCCCATGTCAATGTCCTGAGCCCTTCACTGTACAGCATCACTGAGTTGAACCTGCTCCGAAGGGCCTGGAAGTCGCAGAGGTGGTACCGGGGAGTGGCCTGTCACAGCTGGGCGGGAGGCTGCTGTGCTCGCTCCTACGACCCCGGGGCGTTCTTAGTGCGGTCCCTCCCTGTTCGTCGTCTCACGGCAGGCAGTTTGTGACCGCGGGGAGGCGGGGTACTCGGGCTTGGGCGCGCCAGAGTGCGGCCAAGAGACGCTGGCGCGCCCAGGCGGCTAACTTGCACCCAGAACGGGGGGCAAGGCGGGTGTGAGCACTTCAAACCAGGAGGGTAGCGGGCTCCGCCCCCTCACTGAGCACGTCCAGAGCACCCAGAGCAGCACTAAACCAGACTTAGGCGTACCCGGAGGGCAGCGTGGCGGAGGGCCACAAAGAACCCCAGGTCCGGCGGGGTACCGGGGTCCCCCGGGCCACAAGGGCCGCGATGTCTGCGGCCAGGATGACGCCGACCGTAGCGCCGTGGTCAACCACGGCCAGGGCGGCCCCCGGGCGGCCGGCCATTGCCAGCGCCGGCTGGTCCGGGGACAACGGCGCCTGGTTGCCTGGCGCTGGAGGCGCCAAGGGGAGAGCCACGTCCTGGGCTCTCACAGAGCCCTGCATGCGGGGCGGTACGGCAGCCAGCTGTTGGGCCGTAACAACGCCCTTCCAGCTCTCGCCGCCCCACGTCTCCATCAGGAAGGCGTCTTCGGGGAACCGGTTGACCCACTCGTTCCAGAACGCGCTCACCGTCAGCCACCCCGGGGCGATGACGGCGCGCCGCATCACGTCGGACACCTGAGCCTCGCCCAGCACGTGCTGCGCCCGCCCGGCAAGCTGCTCCCTCCTGGACGACGAGATCACGAACCAGCCCATAAAGAGCAGGACAATCCCGTCCAGTGCGTCGCCCTCTTCAAAGCCCAATAGGCCTAGGAACGCACAGGCCGCCCCCAGCACCATGCCTGCCCCGGCCGCCAAACGCGTGGCCAGCCAGCGGTTCCTCGTCACCGACCAGATGAGCCCGTGTAAGACCCGGCCGCCGTCCAACGGTGACGCCGGCAACAGGTTGAACACGCCGAGCAGCAAGTTGATCAGGCCGAGCCAGCGCAAGGACCCCGCCGCCAGGCCCCATCCGGCGTTTTGGGTGAGCCAGGCAAAGAGGTAGGACAGCGCCCCTATAACCCCGCTCGCCAGCGGGCCGACCAGCGCCACCACCAGTTCCGTCGACGGCTTACGGTTGTCGCCCTCGATCCGCGTTACACCGCCCATAAACCAGAGGGTGATGCCGTCTACGTGCAACCCGGCGCGTTTGGCGGCGACGGCATGGGCCACCTCATGCACCAACACGCCAACGAGCAACGCGACCGCGGTGAACGCTCCCGCTAACCAGTACTCGTCTCGCGTATAGCCAGCCACGTCCGCCGGCAGCCGGGAAGTGGCCAAGAAGTAAGCGACAATCCCGGCCAGGGCAAAAAGACTCCAGTTGGCGCCGATCTTGACACCGACCAGCCGCCCCAACTTCAGACTGTCTTGCACTGCCGACTACTCCTCGGGCTGCCTTTTAAGTACTTTTCTACAACGCCATCCGTCTTAGCAGACTTCCCTGGGCCCATCCTGTGCGCATTCTTAACTGTTGCTAGTAGCACCGTTCCCCCTCGCTAGCGTCGGCCATCCCCGCGCCGGTGAGCCGCCATTTCACGGCGAGCTTCCATATCGGCCTCCCGCTCGGCGATCGCCCGCCGCTTGTCGTAGGCGCGCCGGCCTCTAGCCAAAGCCAGTTCGACCTTCACCCGCCCGTCTTTGAAGTAGGCCGAGAGGGGTACCAGCGTCAGGGGCCCTTGCTGGGTCTCGCGCGCCAGTTCCTGGATCTGGCGTCGGTGCAGCAGAAGCTTTCGCGAGCGGTCCGGGTCTGCAAAACCGAACCCGCTCGAATAGGCGTAGGGGGAAACGTGCATGCCGTGGAGCCAGATCTCGCCGTCCTGTACCTTGGCGAAAGAGTCTCGCAGCTGTACCTTTCCCTCCCTGAAGGACTTGACCTCGCCGCCCGCCAGGACGATCCCGGCCTCGTAGGTGTCCAGGATGTCGAATTCGTGGCGCGCCCGACGGTTCTGGGCCACCAAAGTGCGACCTGGTGCTGCCTTAGCAGTCATGGGCTGCAGTCATGAAGAGCCGTCACGGGCTATGAAGGGCGTTCCCGGAGCCTACCCAGAGCCACAGGCCTGGCCTTTGTCGTCGCGAAAGGAGGGACAGCGGCTTTGGGACCGCCGAGGGTAGCGTCCTTGCGTGCTGTCGTTGCCTGTCCACCTGTGGGAGCGGGTTGTGGCCCACTGCCTCGACGGCTTGCCGCTCGAGGCCTGTGGCATGCTGGCCGGCCGCAACGGGGAAGTCTGCGAGGTGTACCCGACGGCCAACGCCGCTCGTTCGGCGCGCCTCTACACCGTCGAACCGCGGGACCTACTGAGGGCCGACCGTGCTGCGGAGGCGGCTGGCCTGTCACTGATCGGGGTCTGGCATTCGCACACCCATACCGCCGCCTACCCTTCGCCGACGGACATCGACCAGGCACCCGACCCGGACTGGCATTACGTCCTCGTGTCGCTCAGTGACACCGACCCGGTCCTGCGCAGTTACAGGATCGTCGGCCACCGGCCCGAGGAGGAGCCGGTCGTCACGCTCCCTTGACCCGGCCGATAGCCTATAATGATGACAAGAAAAGTCGGGTTTGTTGCCGGCTGCCCGACCGTTGGGCTCGCACGTTGGGAGAAGCCGTGACCGTCGAAGTGCGTCTGCCGACCATCCTGCGACCGAACGCGGGAGGGGAGGCGTCAGTCGAGGCTGAGGGGGCTACCGTGGGCGAAGTCTTCGACGACCTCGTAGGCAAGTACCCGGGCTTGCGTGACTCCCTGCTCACTCCCGACGGCGAGATGCACCGCCACTTGAACGTGTTCGTAAACGACGACGATGTCCGCTACCTGGGCAAGCTGGACGCCAAAGTGGGCGAGGGCGACGTCGTCACCCTTATGCCCGCCGTGGCTGGAGGATGACCTTGGCCCGCTACGACAACGTCCTCGACACGATCGGCAACACGCCGCTGGTCGAGATCAGCGAATTGAGCCCGAACCCCCGGGCGCGTGTCCTCATAAAACTCGAGGGGGTCAACCCGGGTGGTTCGGTGAAGGACCGGGCGGCCAAGTCGATGATCGAAGAAGCCGAGAAAAACGGCAGCCTGCGCCCAGGCCAGCGCATCCTCGAGTCATCGTCGGGTAATACGGCCGCGGGGTTGGCCATGATCTCCAAAGTGAAGGGCTACCCCTTTACCGTGGTCGTTCCTGAGAACGTCTCTTTGGAACGGATCAAGCTGCTCAAGGTATTTGGGGCCGAGATCATTAGTTCGCCGGCGGCGGAAGGTTCCAACGGCGCTATGCGCCGCGCCCAGGCTCTGGCCCAAGAGCACCCGGATTGGTGGTTTTCTTACCAGTACGGAAACCCGGCCAACCCGAAGGCGCATTACGAAGGCACTGGTCCCGAGATTTGGCGAGATTGCCCCGAAGTGACGCATTTCGTGTCCGGCCTTGGTACCGCAGGCACGATTATTGGCGCGGGCCGATTCCTGAAGGAACGCAACCCGGCCGTTAGCATCTGGGCCATCCAACCTCCGGCGGGCGAAACCGTCGAGGGGTTGAAAAGCCTGGACGAAGGGTTTATACCGCCCGTATTTTCCGATAACGATGGTTATTCGCTGCTCGACCGGAGCCGTGTAGTGGGGCCCAAGGAAAGCATCGAATGGGTACGACGACTGGCCGAGGTCGGGATCTTCGCCGGGATATCGACGGGGGCCGCTATGGCCGGGGTGGCCCGCTGCGCCTCGGAGATTGACGAGGGCACCATCGTGACCTTGTCACCCGACGGGGGCTGGAAGTACCTATCGACTGATGTTTGGACCGGCGACCTCGACGACGTCGCGGACCGGCCCGGCGCGAGCTGTACTTCTAAGCCGACTTGCTGAGGGGGTCGGTCCCCGGCGGGGCGCCGATGGTCGCGTAGGCTCGCCTCGATATGGACGATCGGCCAATTGGGATGTTCGACAGCGGTTTCGGCGGGCTCACAGTGGCCAAGGCCCTGACCGACTTGCTGCCTTCGGAAGACCTGGTCTACATCGGCGACTCGGGACGGTACCCCTACGGGCCGAGGAGCCTGGACGAAGTACGCAGTTTTGCGGCCCAAATTACGCGCAAGCTGGTCGAGGCGCACGACGTCAAGTTGGTCGTCGTCGCCTGCAACACCGCCACCGCAGCTGCCCTGGACATGCTCCGCTTCGACTTCGACGTCCCGTTGGTCGGGGTGATCGACCCCGGTGTCCGTGCGCTGCTTTCGGTTACCGGGAGCGGCCGGGTGGGCGTGATCGGGACGGTCGGCGCGATCGGTTCCGGGGCCTATGAGCGGGCAGTATGGGCTCGGCGGTCGTTGACTGCGGCCGGGCTCCCCGTCGAGCTGACCTGCGCGGCCTGCCCGGGCCTGGTGGAGCTCGTCGAACGCGGCCAGACCCGCGGGCCCAAAGCTCGTTCCCTGGTGGAGCGGTTACTTGCCCCCGTGGCCGCGGCGGGCATTGATTCGCTCCTGCTTGGGTGCACCCATTACCCTTACCTGGCACGCACAATAGGTGAGGTGATAGGGCCCGATGTCGTGCTGGTCAGTTCTGCGGAGGAGACCGCCTTCGAAGTCCGGGGCATCCTCCTCGAGACGGGCCTGGGGCGCCGAAGCGTCGCCAAAGGTAGCCACCGCTGGATTTCTTCAGGTCGGGTCGGCAACTTTGTCCGGTTGGGACAACAGTTCTTTGGCCCCGACCTCGACCACGCGGACCATTGGGCACCGCCGCTGCCTCAGCCGGCCGGCTGAACTGGCCCAGCCCTAAAATGACTGCGCCCCATGGCGGAGACGCCGACGCATTTTCTTTGACCGTGCTCGGGTGTGACGGCAGTTACCCCGGCCCAGGCAGCGCTTGTAGCGGTTACCTCCTGCGCAGCGGCGGTTTTGCCACCTGGATGGACGCCGGTCCCGGGACTATGGCCAACCTGCAAACGCATATTCCGTTGGCCAGCCTTGACGCCGTAGTCATCAGCCATTCCCATCCCGATCACTGGAGCGACCTGGAAGGCCTCTATGTGGCCATGCGCTATTACTTGGGCCGCCAAGGTCTCCCTGTATATGCGCCGGAGGGGTTACGGGAGCTTATGAGGGGCGAGAACCGAGACGGCACCCTCGATTGGCGGGTAATCGCCGGCGGCGATCGCGCTCAGATCGGCCCGGCCATATGGCGCTGGTCGCGCACGGACCATCCCGTCGAAACCCTGGCAGCCAGGGTCGAAGTCGCTGGCCGGGCGCTCGGGTACTCGGCTGACACCGGCTCGGCGTGGGGGCTCAGCCAACTGGGCGCGGGGATCCAGCTGGCGCTGGTGGAAGCGTGCTTGAGCCTGGAGTCGGAGGGGATCATGCAGCACTTGAGTGCCCGCCAAGCGGGGGCGACGGCGGCCGAGGCGGGGGCCGAGCGCCTTGTCATCACCCACATCGCGCCGCCGATCGATCGGCGGCAGGCCCAGCAAGAGGCGGCGGCCGCTTTCGGAGGGCCCGTGGACGTGGCCGAGATTGGGAAGACGTGGGCGATCTAAGTCGCGCCGGGGTGGCCCGCGCTGACGGGCGTAGAGCGGACGAGCTGCGCCCGGTCCAGTTGGAGCGGGACTTCACGAAGTTCGCCCCCGGCTCGGTGCTGGTCAGGATGGGGCGCACCGCGGTCCTTTGCACCGCCTCTTTCTCCGAAGAACCGCCGAGGTGGATGCGAGGTTCGGGCAAGGGCTGGGTGACGGCCGAGTACTCGATGCTGCCCGGTTCTTCCCCGGAACGAATCGACCGGGAGGCGACCCGGGGGCGGCAATCGGGCCGCACCCAGGAGATACAACGCCTGATCGGGCGCAGCCTAAGAGCGGTGACAGATCTCTCGGGGCTGGGCGAGCAACAGGTTACGCTCGACTGCGATGTCCTCCAGGCCGATGGTGGCACCAGGACGGCGAGCATTGTGGGCGCCTGGGTGGCCCTGCACGACGCCTGCAGTCGGATGGTCTCCGCCCGGCTGCTCGCTGCTCACCCGGTCACGGAAGGTTGCGCCGCCGTCTCGGTGGGGATAGTCCGAGGTACGCCCATGCTGGACCTCGCTTACGTCGAGGACGCGGGCGCGGAAGTCGACATGAACGTGGTCATGACGAGCTCAGGAGGGCTGGTGGAGGTGCAGGGTACGGCGGAAGGGAACCCGTTCTCGAAGGCCGAGCTCGACACGATGCTGGGGCTGGCCGAAGCCGGCATCGCCGACCTATTGGCGGCGCAGGCCGAGGTCATTGCGGTGCCGCCTCCGACGCGGGACCCGCGGGGTTTGCCTTCTCGTGGGTGACTGGCGTGGCTGATCACGGCTCGTTCGTGCTGGCCACGACTAACCCGAACAAAGCCCAGGAGATAAGGCAAATCTTCGCCACGTCGGGCCTCGGCATCGAACTGCTCGACCTGCCTCTGGATGCGCCCGATGTCGAGGAAACAGAGGACACGTTCCTCGGGAACGCCCGCTTGAAGGCTGCCTCGGTGGTCAACGAGACCGGCGTGGCTGCCATCGCCGAGGACAGCGGCATCGAAGTGGAGGCACTGGGAGGAGCTCCGGGGGTGCGTTCGGCCCGGTTTGCCGGGCAGCCGCCCGATGAACAGGCCAACGTCGACAAGGTCCTGACCGAGCTGACTGGTCGGCGGGGGCCTGAATCACGTCGGGCCCGGTTTGTGACGGTGGCCGTGGCCATGTGGCCGGACGGGAGAGAGGTGAGCGCAGAGGGCACCGTCGAGGGCTGGATAGCCGAGGAACGGCGGGGGAGCGGGGGCTTTGGGTACGACCCGGTCTTCGTTCCCTTTGAGCTGGATGGCCGCACCTTCGGGGAGATTGCGGAGCGGTCGCCCGACGCCAAACATGCCCTATCCCACAGGGGCCGGGCCTTCCGGGTCTTGGCCGAGAAGCTGCGCGGCCTTACCTAATTGGTACCTAAATTGGCGTATGGCTCATCGGCCGGGCGAATAGCCGGTGCGACAATGGGGTCATGAGCGCGCTGAGCCCGCGCCGGAGCGACGGCGCCACCGGCGTTGCTGGCCGACCTGCGGAGGAGCGGCCTGGGCTGGCGGTTCCTGAGGGAGACACGGCGGTGGCGGGCGGGGCTGATGGGGCGGGCCAGAACGGCTCGGTCGTGAACGGGCCAGGCCTGAACGGGCGCACCCCCGCTACCTCTGATCAGTCGTCGGAACGTCGCCCGGCGGGGACTGAAGCGGTGGGGGTTCCCGGTGACGGGCGGGTGGACGGGCAGCCTGCGGCCAAGCGGCGGCGGTGGTTGCCCCGTACCGTCCGCCACCTCGCTGAGCTCCTCCTGGTCGGCTTCATCGTCGAGTACTTCGTGGTCCCCCAGATCGGCGGCACCCACAAGGCGCTGCACGTCCTGACTTCGGTCAATCCTTTCTTACCCGTGCTGGGCGTCCTGCTGGAAGTCCTCTCCCTGGTGGCTTACTTCGAGCTGACCCGGGCGCTCATCCCCAGGAGCTCGGACCCCGGCTTTGCCACGGTGTCGCGTATCCAGCTCTCGACGTTGGCGCTGAGCCACGTCCTCCCCGGCGGCAACGCCGTGGGCTACTCGCTCGGCTACCGCCTCTTGATGCGTTCTGGTGTCGGAGGTCCGGACACGGCCGTAGCCCTCGCCACTCAGGGCCTTGGCTCCGCGGTCGTCATCAACGCCATTTTCTGGCTCGCCCTGCTCGTGTCGTTACCGCTCTACGGCCTGCACTCCGGTTACCTGATCGTGGCCCTAATTGGTTTGTTGCTGATGGCTGCGATCGCCAGCCTGGTCGTCTTGCTCACTAAGGGCGACCGGCGGGCGATGGCCCTGGTAACGGCCATCGGGCGCCGGGTGCCCTTCCTGCATCCCGAGACCCTGCCGCGATTGTTCGGGCAACTGGTGGCCAGGGCCTCAGACTTGTCCAAGGACCGCCGGCAGATGGGGAAGGCGCTCTTTTTTGCCACTGCCAACTGGCTGCTCGACGCCGGTTCGCTGTTCGTGTTCGTGGGCGCCTTCGGGCACTGGGTCAACCCTGTCGCCTTGCTCGTGGCCTACGGCGTGGGCAACATCGTGGCTGCCCTCCCTATCACGCCCGGAGGTTTGGGAGTGGTCGAGGCCACGGTGAGCGGCATCCTGGTCGGGTTCGGCACACCAAGGTCGATCGCCATCTGGGGCGTCCTGGCCTGGCGCCTCGTCAACTTCTGGCTACCGATACCGATCGGCGGGAGCGCCTACCTGTCGCTACAGTTGCACCCGCCCGCCAGCACCCAGGCCGGGTTGGCCGCCCGACGAGCCATGTGGCGGGCGCGCTGGCGGTGGGTGGTGCAGCTGTTCCGGGCTGATACCCCCACCCCGGTCGTCGAGGACAGCTTGCCGATCATCGGTACGGTCGTCGCCGACGACGCCGCCGGGGAGAGCAAGGACAAAGGCGTGCCCGCCCCGGTCGGTCCCGCCGAAGAACCGCAGCGGCCGAGATAGCGGACCGGGGGCACACCGGTCGTCGGGGCCACCTGCGCCGAGCTCCAGAGGCCAACGGGCGCCGGCGAACGGTCGGAGTTCGGGCTCTGACTGGCTGCTCGAGCGCTTGCTGCGACCCCGCTACCGCGGAACGTACCTTTCGTGGAGCGCTGGCTGCACGCGCCACCTTTCCCGGTGCAACCGAGCGTTCGCGTCGCGATCGGGTGCATTCTTTTCGTTGAAACGCGACGAGATCGCTCTGGTGCACCAGGAAAAGCCCCTGATGGAGCGAGCTGGAGCCCAGCGCGCCCGAGCGTAGCCCCGCCAGCGCCATTTCCTACCCCTACCTGGCTCTCCACTCCGCTACCCAACGCACCGTCAGGAAAGCCCCGCCTGCTAGGCTCCCCGAGAGCAGCCGGTCCCAACGGCGAGTGGGCTACTCATCTGGCCCTGGCTGACCGGCGGGCCAATTGCTGTGACATCGGACCGAGACACCACTAGTGACAAAAGCCCGACCGGGACCACAACGGCGGGCACAGGTAGCCGAGCGGCGGGTAGCCGACTGGCGCCGGAACTGAGGGATGCAAACCATGGGAGCCAGCATTGGGATTTGACTTGGACGTCGTAGTCGTAGGGGGTTGCGGCCACGTCGGCCTGCCCCTGGCCATCGCCTTCGCCGACCGGGGCCTGAAGGTAGGCATTTATGACCTGAACCCGGCCGCCGTGGACAAAGTGCGGTCCGGGGTGATGCCCTTCGACGAGCCCGGGGGGGAGGAGGCCCTCAAGAGGGTGCTCGGCGAGACGCGCTTGACGCCTTCGGTGGATGCTTCGATCGTCTCGAGAGCCGAGCATGTCGTCGTCGTGATCGGGACGCCCGTGGACGAACACCTCAACCCGGACCCCAAAGTGGTGCCAGCAGCGGTTGAAGACCTGGCGGCTCACCTTCGTCGCGGTCAGATCCTGGTGCTCCGCAGCACGGTCTACCCCGGCGTGACGGCTTTGGTGGAGCGGCGTATTGCCAACCTCGGCCTCGACCTCGACGTGGCCTTCTGCCCTGAGCGCATCGCTGAAGGAAAGGCGCTCCACGAGCTGTTCGAGCTTCCCCAGATCGTCTCGGCCCGCAACCCGGCGGCGCTGGCCCGGGCCAGGAAGCTCTTCGAGGTGCTCGTGACCGAGATCGTCGAACTGCTGCCCGAGGAAGCCGAGCTGGCCAAGCTCTACACCAACGCCTACCGGTACCTGAAGTTTGCGCTGGCTAACCAGCTGTACATGATGGCCAACGATTTCGGGCTGGATTACGAACGGATCCGTCAGGGCGTTATCTACAACTACCCCCGGGCGGCGGACCTGCCGGCGGCTGGCTTTGCCGCCGGGCCTTGCCTGCTGAAGGACACCATGCAATTGGCGGCCTTTAACAACAACAACTTTGTGCTGGGCCACGCGGCCATGATGGTCAACGAAGGTTTGCCCCTCTACGTCGTCGACCGGCTGGCCCGCCGCTATGACCTCCAGGCCTCGACGGTGGGCATCTTGGGCATGGCCTTCAAAGGCGAGAGCGACGACACCCGTTCTAGCCTCGCCTATAAACTGAAGCGGATATTGCGGTTCAAGGCGGCCGGCGTCCTTTGCACAGACCCCTACGTGACGGTGGACCGCGATCTCGCCCCTCTCGAAGAGGTCCTAGAGCGTTCCGACCTTTTGGTAATCGCAGCGCCGCACCGCCGTTATGCCGACTTGGTGACCGACAAACCCATAACCGACATTTGGGGAGTCCGGGGCGAGGGCGTCAGGGTATGAGGTCGGGCGGGCGCACTGTCGCCGCCAGGTACCAACCCGCTGACCGTCACGGAGCCAAATGAAGCCGCGAGTCTCGGTGGTAGTTACGGCTCGTGACGAGGGCGAGGCGATCATCCCTGCTCTTCGCCGGATATGTGAAGGGGTCACACTCCCGTGTGAGGTCCTCGTAGTCTGCGACACTCCCGAGGATCTGACCGTCCCGTGGGTCGAAAAGTACGCCGAAGAGGACGACCGCGCCCGCCTCGTGATCAATAGCTACGGCCCCGGGCCAGCGTGGGCGATACGGGCTGGTTTCGACTCGTCGGTAGCTGACGTGGTGGTGGTGACTATGGCCGACGGTTGCGACGACCCGCAGCAGATCGACCAACTGACCCGCCTGGTCGAAAGAGGTGTCGTCGTCGCGGCTGCGTCTCGTTATTCAAGGGGCGGCCAACAGGTCGGCGGTCCGCTGATCAAGGGCTTCATGTCGCGCGTTGCTGGCGCCACCCTGCGGGTAACGGCCCGGGTAGGCACGTGGGACCCGACGAACTCCTTCAAAGCCTACGACCGCCACTTCGTCCAAGAAGTGGGCATCCACAGCGACAAAGGTTTCGAAGTCGGGCTCGAGCTGGTGGCCAAGGCGCGGCGGTTGCGGCGGCCGGTGGCCGAGGTGCCCACGATCTGGCTCGACCGGACGTTGGGTGTGTCGCACTTCAAGCTCGTTAGATGGGTCCCCGCCTACCTGCGCTGGTTCGGCTTCGCCTTTGGCCCCGCCTCGACGTCGACGCGCTACACCGGTTGTTGGACGACAGGACCTCAGAAAGGGAAGCATGACGAAAGTATTGGTGACCGGCTCCGCTGGTTTCATCGGTGGGTACGTGGTCCAGGAGTTGCTCCAGCGGGGCTTCGAAGTCGTCGGGGTCGACAATTTCTCGAAGTACGGCCCCGTCAAGCGGCCGTATGATGCGCACCCGTCTTACCGTTTCGTCGAAGGGGACTGCCGCGACACCGAATTGCTCGACGACCTTCTCGTAGGTTGCGACCACTTCATCGCCGGAGCGGCAATGATCGGCGGGATCTCCTATTTCCACACCCACTCGTACGACCTATTCGCCAACAACGAACGGATCATGGCCGCATCCGTCGACGCCGCCCTTGCCGCCCACCGCAATGGTCAGCTGCGCAAGGTGACTTATATGAGCTCTTCGATGGTCTACGAGTCGACCGACCACTGGCCCTCTTTAGAAGGGGACCAGTTAAAGGTGCCCCCGCCGTCGTCCTCTTATGGGTTCCAAAAGCTGGCGGTCGAGTACTTTGCGCTTGCCGCCTTTGACCAGTACGAGTTGCCGTACACGATCGTCCGCCCGTTCAACTGCGTTGGGGTGGGAGAAGGCCGGGCATTGGGAGACGTTGAAATCCTTTCAGGCAACGTCAAATTAGCCATGAGCCATGTCGTCCCAGATTTGGTGCAAAAGGTACTGTTGGGACAAAATCCGCTACACATCCTGGGTGACGGCTCCCAGGTCAGACACTATACTTATGGGCGCGACCTAGCCCGCGGGATCGTAATTGCTATGGGACATGAAGCCGCTTTTAATGAAGATTTTAATTTGTCTACCGCTACTTCGTCTACTGTCCTCGAAGTGGCTGAACTAATCTGGCGGAAGATCCGCGGCCCAGAGGTAGCGTTCCGCTATGTAAGCGACCCGCCCTTTGAGCACGACGTCGCAATGCGCATACCATCTGTCGAAAAGGCCAAGCGGTTACTCGGTTTCGAGGCTACTACCACCCTCGACCAGATGCTCGACGAGGTCATACCTTGGGTGCGTGACGCACTGAAAGAGGGCATTATCTAGGAGGGCAGGGCTTGCACCATCGGCGGGCACGGGAGGCAGGCCCGGTTGGCAAAGAAGCAAGACGAAGGCAAACGGGTCGTTCACGGAGAGCGGTTCGAAGGCCCCGGTGGCGGGCGGTTGTCGTCACCTGTCTTGGTGTAGGGTCCACGCTTCTGACCCTCGTCGGCGCGGGGGCCGGTAAGGCAGCTTCGCAGGAAGTGGCAAACGGCTATTGGGTGGCGCGGTCGGACGGCACGGTTACTGGGTACGGTATTGCCTCATTAAGCAACCTCTCGAAGGCAGAGCTGAGCACGCCGATCGCTGCAGCAGCCGCTACGCCAGAGGGTGGGGGGTATTGGCTGGCCGCTTCCGGCGGGGGAGTTTTTGCCTTTGGCAATGCCCAGTTCGAAGGGTCGCCCGGAGGTGGCCACCTCAACAAACCAATCGTCGGGATGGCCACGACCCCCGATGGCCGCGGTTACTGGCTGGTGGCATCCGACGGCGGCATTTTTGCCTATGGCGACGCCCGTTTCTACGGTTCTACCGGCAGTGACCACCTCAACAAACCAATCGTCGCCATAGCCGCCACTCCCGGTGGCCGCGGTTACTGGCTGGTGGCATCCGACGGCGGCATTTTTGCTTACGGCGATGCCGTCTTCTACGGTTCCGCCGGTGCCAACCACTTGACCGAGCCAATCGTCGGGATTGCCACCACCCCCGATGGCCACGGTTATTGGTTGGTAACTTCCAACGGTCAAGTTTTTGCCTATGGCGACGCTACTTCTTACGGGTCGCCGGCACCGGCAACGGCCAGCCCGATTGTGAGCATCGGCGCGACGCCTGACGGTAGGGGTTATTGGCTGGCCGAGCAAAATGGCACTATTTTTCATTTTGGCGACGCGGCCAATCTCAACTCGACTACTTCCGCGACATCTTCGTCGGCCGGCGTCGTCGCCATCATTGTCTCGGTCACTGCGTCCATTGGTATACCGGCCACGACAACTACTTCGACCAGCACTAGCACTTCTAGCAGCACCACCACGACGACCTCTTCAACGACGACCACCGTCCCCAAGACGACTACTACTGTCCGCAGGGCGACCACCACCGTCCCCAGAACGACCACCACCGTACGGCGCACCACTACGACCACCGTTCCGAAAACGACCACCACCGTCCGGCGCACCACTACCACCACCGTCCCGACCACAACTACCACCCTGCCGCTCAGGAGCATCGGTGGCCGTGACCCCTATGGCGCGCAAACCATCGGTTTTGACGTTTCGTGGCCACAGTGTTCTCCGCGGGGCTCGGTTAAGGTGCAGGCGTTGCCGACCAAGCGTTCCTACGTGATAGTGGGGGTGAACAACGGCACGATCGGAGGTTTCAACCCTTGTTTCGCCGCCGAAGCGAGGTGGGCCGGCCCGAACCTCTCGGCGTACATCATCCTGCAGGCGGCGCCCGGTGGCAACCCTCCGCAGGAGACAAAAGGCCCGAAAGCGTCCTGCGCCCGCACAAGCAACAATTGTGAAGGGTTCGACTGGGGTTATAACTACGCGAAGTCCGACATTGCTTTTGTCAAAGCTTCAGGGTCCAAGCCGAAAATGTGGTGGCTCGACATTGAGATCGGGGAGAACTGGCCCACTTCACATGCCGATCAGCGGGTCAACGCAGCCATAATCCAGGGGGCGCTCGATGCCATAAGGGGGGCGGGGGATGCTGCAGGTATCTACAGCACCTGGTACCAATGGGGCCAGATAACGGGTTCGTACGTTCCGACAGGCAAGACCGTCCTGTGGGTGCCCGGTGCGGACAACCTCGATGGGGATGTGTACAGTGCCGCTTCGTTTTGCCAGCGGGCGCTGCAGCCGGGAGATCCCTCGAAGCTGGTCTCGTCGACGCTCGGGTTCGCTAACGGCATGCCGTGGCTCGTCCAGTACGGCTACGGCGGCGCCCCGACGCCCTACGGCATCGACCCGGACTACGCCTGTGGCCGTCCCGTGCAATTGACGTGAGACTGAGTTCCTTCATGCACAAAGTAAGAACAGTGCGTAGCTCTACGCAAGATGCCCACGGAGGTCCGCGCCGCGCGAGGAGGCCGTCCCAGCTGCTTTAGTGACCGGGCGTACCGCCCATCTGGAGCGGCAAGGTCGTTTGGAGCCCATAGGTGTGCCCCGAGAACACTCGCGGCATCCAGGTGACCAAATCGCTTCGACTTTTCGCAACCCTCTCCCGAGGAGGCTTGAAAAGGGATCGGGAGGTGGCACCGAGCCACCCACCTAGCTCTGGGTTAAATCAACGGTGAGGCGCCCCCG
The DNA here is from genome assembly GCA_963807395.1 of uncultured Acidimicrobiaceae bacterium. Classification (GTDB taxonomy): domain Bacteria; phylum Actinomycetota; class Acidimicrobiia; order Acidimicrobiales; family Palsa-688; genus Fen-671. The sequence goes on along the minus strand of CAWEBW010000013.1, from coordinate 353,087 downwards.
CCAGGCGCCTCACCGAGGTGTTGACCAGTGGAAATGTGGCCCTTAGCGCCCCCCGTGACCTCCACGGCCACTGAATCCGCCGCCGCCACCACCATAGCCGTGGTCGCCGCGGCCGCTGTTCCCGCCACCGCTACCGCTGCCGCCGTAGCCACCACCACCGTTACCGCTGCCGCCGTAGCCACCACCACCGTTACCACCGCCACCATTACCGTGGTGGCCGAAGGTGATGGGGATGATGATGACGATGGGGTGATGACGGTGCTTAGCCGGAGGCGCCGTTATCGTTACGACTGTCGCATCCACAGTTGCCGCCCCGGCCTGGCTTCCGCACACTTGGACCTTGTCCCCGACGGCCACGCTGGGCGACGACACTCCCTTTTCCTTGTACTTGGTTGTCACCCCGCCTGCGTTGACGACGATCGAAACAGTTGTGCCGCTCGGGCCGTAGATCGTGCTGCTAGTGGTAGTGAGTGTGAAGTTCGCTCCGGCTCCGCCACTCGTCACGTCGCCGGTGATCTGCACCGCAGGTATCTGGACCGAGTTGGCTGTGATCGTGCCAGTCGTCGAGGTCTTGCTGCCGCTCACGACAACGTAGTCGCCTACGGCCACGCTGGGTGAGCTCACTCCCGGCTGCTTATAAGTCGTCGAGCTCGACACATCTACCGTAACGCTCGTCCCCTTCAGCGACTTGACCGTTGAGCTGGTGGCGGTGAGGGTGAAGTCGGCCCCCGCGCCACCTGAGAGGACGGTGCCGTCGACCGTCACGGTCTGCATGCGGTGGTGGTGACCTCCGTTGGAGGATCCGCCACCACCTCCGCTATAGCCTCCGCCATTTCCGCCACCACCGTTACCGCCGCCGTTATAACCGCCGCCGCGGCTGTGGTTACCCTGGCCGCCGTTACCGCCACCGCCCCATTGACCGCCACCGCCGCCTCTGGAATGGTGGCCGGCGGCAACGGGCGAGGCGCTCGCTACAGCAATGCCTCCGATCGGGGACACCGCGGCCAAACCCAGCGCCAGCCCGATGCAAAGTAAGAAACGAGTGATTTTCGTAGTGAAGAACCCGCGCCCGTTTGCCGGTGCTGGGTTGTGGTCCGGGTGGCTGCGATCTGCCTGACGTGACACTGGCCCTCCCTATCGTGTTGGTATGCCCCGCGACGGGTAACGCGGTGGAACATCACCTGCACTGCTCTACCCAATTGTGCCGACCTGGATTGTGAGTGCCACATGAGAAGACTGTGATGATTCTGTGAGGGACACCTCGAACAGCAGCCATTTCAGCGCCTCTCAACCACGTTGCCCAACGCGAGCGTCAGTATTTACACGCTGAGTAACTGGACAACGCACTAGCGGCACTGGGCCGTTACCCCCCGAAGGATGGCCACGGCGTAGGTACCAGCCGGTGCCCTCCTGGTGGCGCAATCGCCGCGAATCTCCCCGGAGCGAGAAGCACGGCACACCGCGCGCAGTGGGCGTTCCTGTTCTTCGTGGTGGCGCTCGCCGACGGGTTGACGGCCGACGCAGTTCCGGGTTTCGGCTTCGTTTGCCTGTACCCACTCCAGGTAGTTACGTCACTGCAATCAGTAGGGATGCCAGCATGACACTGGCCGTTCTAGTCCATGACGTCCGCCGTGAATCCCGCTCGCTTGCTCCTCATGGGCCCAACTGTCAAGAGACGATCTTGGGGAACCGAGGCTAGTGACCGCGGTCGGCGCTGTTGGCCCACGGAGTGGCACGCAGCAGCGGTTGAGGGTGGCGCATCCGGCCGTAGCAGCCGTGGTGAGGGTCGCCGCACGGACCCTCCCTGGTTTGCTGTGCCGCCAAGCACTTACCTGTCGCTACCCAACTCGTCGATGACTCTTCAGAGCTTCTTTGCTCCATTCGATGCCGAGCCCGGCTGTCATTGGAGGCTCGACCCGGCCGCCGCTTACCTCGACATCGGCTTCCGTCAAGGGTCGCAGCTGCGGGATCCACTCGACCCAGCGACCGTTGGGGACGGCGGCGGCCAGGCTGACGTGCAACTCCATCAGAAAGTGCGGTGCGACATGGAGATTGTGCGCCTCGGCCAAGTGTGCCACCTTTAGCCACGGTGTTATACCGCCGATGCGGGCGACGTCGGGCTGAAGGACGGACGCAGCCTTCAGCGATAGATATTCTTTGAACTGGGCCAGGGAATACAGGCTTTCTCCGACCGCAATAGGGATCGAGGTGGCGGTGGCCAGGATGGCATGACCGCGCACATCGTCTGCTGGCAGTGGCTCCTCCAACCAGGTAAGACCAAACGGTTCGAGGGCACGAGCCCACCTCACGGCCTCATCTATCGTAAAGCGCTGGTTGGCGTCCACCATCAATGCCAGGTCTGGGCCGAGGGCGTCCCGTACAGCAGCCACTCGCTCAACATCCTCGGACAACCGGGGCTTGCCTATCTTGAGCTTGAAGCCGGCGAAGCCTCGCGTCTTCGCGGTACGAGCGTTGTCGATCAGTTCGGAAATCGAGAGGTTGAGCCACCCACCCTCGGTCTCATAGATCTCGACGGAACCTTGAGCCCCGCCGGCACGTTGCCACAGAGGCTCATTTGCCAGACGGCACTGTATGTCCCACACTGCGGTGTCGACCGCCGCCATGGCGAGTGTGGTAATCGGGCCAACCATTGTCGAATGTGTGGCGGTGAACATTGCGTTCCAGATCGCTTCGGCCCGGTGGGGCGGAAAAGCAGTGGCGACATCCAGCAGGCGGGTACGGAGTAGTTCGAGAACGGCGGTCCCTCCCGTGCCAATGGTATAGGCGTACCCTGTGCCCTCGGTGCCGTCGTCGGTCTGCAGTTCGACGATGATCGTTTCCTGCGAATCGAAAGACTGAATAGCGTCGAATCTCGGCTTTTCGACCGGGACGTCACAAAGGTAGGCGCGCGCTGCGACGAACTCAGAAGCCATGAGGTCTCCCTCGCTTGAATGTCCAATTACTCCTGCGATCGTACCTAGGACGGGGCCAAGCGGACGGTGCCCGGGTGCCGACGGATTATTCGAAAGCTGTGGGAGATAGCGTTCACCAACATCGGCCGGTCGAGCCGCCCGCCGGGTTGGCGCGGTATCGGTACGTTTATGATGCGAAAGGCGGTCGCTTGAGCTCGGCGGCGGCCCATTCAGTGAGGAACGATTCGATGTTGGAGGTCATGTCGACTCCTTGCCTATGCCGGCCTACATAGTGGTACGCCCTGGCCGCATCAGCAGCCGGCGTGCTGGCCGCGCTGTCGCTCTTAAATTTAGATGGAGTGGTGGGCCGGGCCGGGGGGCGCCGTTAGTTGCCGCCTACGTGCTGACGGTTGGGCTGTTGTGGCGGGCCGAGCGTCGGCCACCGGCGTTCGGGGAGGCCGCCAAATTCGGACAACACGCGGAGGAAGAACCCTCGTCTCGGGCCCGTAACTCACGAGCGGTGGCTCTTGTGGCAGCCGGGGTGGCCGCCATGTCCGCCGGGGGATGGCTAGCCGTCTCGGCGCTGAACGGCTCGTCGACTCGTTCGGGCTATCCCAGTCAGTGGTGGGCTTGACGTTCGTGGCCCTGGCAACGACGGCGGAGCTCTTTGCGCTCGTCTGGGCCTCCTATCGGCGAGGCATGGAAGAGTTGGCCCTGGCCGGGGTGCTCGGTTCGGCGGTTTACAACGCCACGACCACTTTGGGGGTAGCCGCCCTAGTGCGGCCCTTCTATGCCGCGGGGCTTGAGTGGTCGGCCTGGCTGGGCGCTGCCATCCCTTGTTGCTTTTGGGGTACCCCCTCTTGTTCAAACGGGTTGGCCGCGTCGGAGGAGCCTTGCTGGTCGCGACCTACGGGACCTACCTTGCGTTTGCGTTCCGGTGAGGTACCACCAAGGCAATTGCGTTCGGAAGGTCGAGCGCCCGCCCGCATTCGGCCCGTCAACGGCAGGCGGCACTACGTCCCGTGGCCAACTACCACCGGGCGTAACCCCAAAGGTTGCCGCCAGGTAAACAGAGCCCAAAGACTGTGCGAACAAGCGCGCGAGGCTGGGCGAATTCCCTTAGAAAGGGTGGCGCGTAAGGATAAACCACTCGACGGTGAGTCACGGACAGTCAAACATTGAGGAGGAGAATGACACCCATCCGCACTCCGAGCCGTAGGCGCGGCCTGGTCCTGGTCGCTTCGCTGGCCGCCCTGACCGGCCCCGCATCGATCGTAGCGGTACCCGCGGCGGCCAGTGCCGCCCCGGGGTGGAGGCATGACGCTTTCAGACCTGGCGACCTGCTGGTGACCACTGGCGTATGGACGACCAACGCCGACATCACTGCCGGCGCCACCCAGTTGCCTCCTAATTGCGCAACGGCCAACCCCACGTACGTCACGTGTGGGACTGCAGTTGCCCCTGGCACTTACCCGATCGTCTTCAACAACGACGCCTCCGACGGAAGCTTTGGTGTTACGGAGCCGATCGTCCTGGACGAGTTCGACCCCAACAGCGGCCGCCTGGTCGGCACGGCGACGGTCCCGGACAACCCCGCCAACGGTAGTTATCTGACTACCAGCTTCTCCTCCAAGTCCGAGCTCGCCCTCGACCAGTCGACGGATGGCCAGTACGACACCTTTATCGGCTACGTGGCCCCGCCCGCCACGGTCGACGCTTCCAACGCCAACACCCCCGGCCAGGTCGACCCGACCATTTCCGATTCGGCCACCCCGGTTTACCGCGCCGTGGCCCAGCTGAACGCCTGGGGTCAGTTCGAGTTCACCGAGACCAACGCCTTCAGCGGCGACAACGGCCGGTCCGCCATTCTCGACCCGGAAGACGGGCCTAACGGGACCATCTTCGCCGCGGGCAACGCCGGCAACGGCGCTAACCCCGAGCCGGCGGCAGTTATCGACGGGGCCGGGTCGCAGATCCTTACTCCAACTGCTACACCCGAGGCCTCCCAGAACCCGGGCACGTCGACCCCATACGGCAACTTCAATATCGAACAGCTCGGTGACACGGCTGATAAGTCCGGCAAAGACGACAACTTCCGCGGCCTGGCGGTCTACGACGGGGTTGTCTATTTGACCAAAGGGTCAGGCGGCAACGGCGTCGACACAGTTTACTTTGTCGAGCCCAACGGCTCGTCCACCAGCGCCAACGGCGTAGGGCTGCCGTCGACGTCGGAGACGCTGCCGAGCGCCTCGAGCTGGGCTCCCCCGACCTATACAACCAGCAACGCCGCGTTGGGCCTTACCGCCAAGAACCCCGGGCTGGCACCCACTAACGCCTATATCCTCAAGGGTTTCCCGACCGCCCTCGCCAAGGGTGCGACCGACGCGTCGGACTATCCCTTCGGCCTGTGGTTTGCCAACCCGACCACGCTGTATGTGGCCGACGAAGGCGCCGGCGACAACACCTATGACGCAACCACCAATACCTACACCGCGGCCGCCGCTTCGACGACGGCTGGCCTGCAGAAGTGGTCCTTCAACGCGTCGGCCGGCGAATGGCAGCTCGACTATGTGCTACAGAACGGGCTCGACCTCGGCACGCCTTACCGCGTCTTCCCGGACCGCCACGGCGACAGGTACCCGATGGGGCTGAACACCACCGACAAAGGCACCGGCTTGCCGTGGGCGCCGGCCACGGACGGCTTGCGCAACCTGACCGGCCGGGTCAATCGCGACGGGACCGTCACGCTGTGGGCCTCGACCTCGACGGTAAGTGGCTCCGGCGACCAGGGCGCCGACCCGAACGAGCTGGTGGAGGTCACCGACAACCTCAATGCGACCTCGGCTAGTCAAGTGGCCTACGAGAGGTTCCACGCCGTACTGCCGCCGATATACGGTCAGGTGGTCCGCGGCGTGGCGTTCACTCCCGGCACTCCACCTACCAACGGCTACAGCACCGCCCCTGAACGGTCCTTTCCCTAGGCCTGTGGCCTCCTCCTTGCCGGAACAGGAATTGACGCCGGGCTAACAATTTCCTAAAACGAGACGACACGAAAGGCCGGCTCTCGAAGAGGGCCGGCCTTTTCAGATACACCAGGCGGGAAACGGTCGCAGCCTGCATAAACTGCGCCGGCGTTAGAGCCCTCAGGCACGCGATCCTTGGATTTGCTCCGGTAAAGTAGGCGCAAATCCTCAAGCTGCTACGAGGGATGCAGCGCGACCATCGCGGCCGGCCCATTGGGCGTCGGACGAGGCTCTCACCGAGTTCAGTCCGACGGCCAATGTGCAAGTGGAGCGTGCTTTTCCGGTTGCTCGTCAGGTGGCCTGACGGCCACCGTCGACAGCGACCACCGCACCGTGGACGAAGCTGGCCTTATCGCTGGCGAGGAAGACGATCACCGAGGCGATCTCATCCGGGCTGGCCGGTCGCCCGGCCGGCGCGAGCGAAGCCAGCTGGTCGAGAGCCTCACCCATGGCCGCCGTCCCTTCGGTCCGGGTAGGCCCAGGACTGACGGCGTTCACCCGCACCCCGCTGGGCCCGAACTCGGCCGACCACGCCTTCGTGAGCAGCTCCAGTGCGGCTTTGCTCGACCCGTATAGAGCCATGCCGTCCGCTCCGAACCCGGCCACCATGGTCGAGACATTGACGATGGCGCCATTGCCGCGCTCGGCCATGGACGGGGCGAGGGCGGCCACCAGGAACCAGGGCGCTTTCACATTTAGGGCGTTCACGGCGTCGAAAGTGGCCTCGTCCTGGGAGTCAGTGGGCCCGAAGGGGAACATCCCGGCGCTATTGACCAAGATGTCGACCCGCCCATCGAGCGCTTCGGTAGCACGGGCGGCGAGGTCGAGGGCGGCATCGGCGTGGACGAGGTCGGCGGCCACGAAGACAGCCAAGCCCCCACCGGCCCGAATGGCGTCGACGACGGCCCGGCCTTTCTCCTTGTCGCGGCCGCTCACCGCGACTGTGGCGCCTGCTGCAGCCAGCGCCAGCGCGGTCGCCTTGCCGATGCCGCTGGTGGCCCCGGTGACGAGCGCCTTTTTCCCAATGAGGTCGAGCATTATGAGTCCTTTCAGACGGAGCATGTAAATAAAGAGACCAGTAGTCTCTGTATCGCAAACAGAGACCCACTGTCTCGTATTCCCTTCAGCTTCGAGCGCCTGGCCATTTTTCCGCGCAGCGAAAGTTTTAGGGGACTGTTGGTCTCGCATTCATAGCTCGTCTTGTACGCTAAATGGATGGCCCGCACAAGGGATGAGGCGGCCAGACGCCGGGTGCTGGACAGCGCTCGCCAACTGGTGTGCGATTTGGCGCACACGCGGTAACAGTCGACGAGATCGCGGCCGCGGCCGGAGTCGGCAAACAGACCATTTACCGCTGGTGGCCGACGAAATCCGCTGTCATCATGGACGCGCTCATCGAGCTGACCGACCCAGTCCCCACCACTATCCCTTCCTCGACTTACGAGGCGGTCCGTCTCCAGATGCGCCGAGTGGCCCGGATGTTCTCGTCCAGGAACGGGGAGCTCATCCGGGAGCTTGTTGCTGATGCTCAGGGCGACCCCGTTTTAGCCCAGGACTTCCGCGACCGGTTTTTCGCCCACCGCCGCGCAGAGGCGCGGCCACTTTGGCCAACGGGGTCGCCACCGGCGACCTACGGCCCGACCTCGACATCGACGATGCACTCGACATCCTCTACGCCCCGCTGTGGCTGCGCCTGCTCGTTGGGCATCGCTCCATGGGCCCGGCCGCCGTAGACCGATTGCTGGACCTGGCCTGGCCAGGGCTCCAGGCCGAGCCCAAAGTACGCCCCAGCAGAGGAGGTCCAGCGGGCGCGAAGCAAGCCACCCAGGGCCAGCGTCCCTCGGCACAATGAGCCAGCAGCCCGGCGCCCAGACCGTCAACGCGTCGGGACTTGCGGTCCTGCACTGGGCTGGTTGAGCCGCCGGCGCACTCCATAAGCTGTGGGACCGCAACGCACGGACGATCCGAAGGGGAGGCTACGGCATGTGCTCGAAGTAGCCTGACGCGAACGCTACCGCAGCTAATGGCAAGGGCGCCCTTAACCCCGAGCGGGCCGACATGGACGGCGAGAACGCGTCCAGCCAGGTGCCAGGGCACCGGCACGTTGGGGCGCAACGTCGCCCCGGGATGGTGGGTGCGGACCACCGGCGTGCAGCTCGGACGTCCCCAAGCAGCTCCGGTAGGTCGGCGGGACCGCTCAGGTCGGCGCGGATCCTCGCCGCCGCGGGCCTGTTTGCTGGCGGCCTGGTCGGGGCTAACGCCGGGCTGCTCGCCGGGGCGCCGGCTGCGGGGGCGAGGTAGACAGTGGCGGAGGCGGGGGGGCCACGACCATCTCTGAAGGGGCCACCCCGGTCCTCGTCGCCGGGGGCGGCGGGGGCGGCGGCGATTCTGGCACCAACATCAGCGGAGGATTTCCGATAGTGGATGGTGGGAACGGCGGCGATGCTGATACAGCCGGCCAGGCGGGCAGCTCGACGACCGCCAACGGGGCCACCCTAGGGGGGGCGGCGGGGGCGGTGCCGGGGGCCAGTCGGCGGGCGGGACCGCCGGGCCCGGTGGCACGGCCACGGGGACCTCGTCCTGCGGCGGCACCGCTACAGGCAGCCCTGGTAACCCGGGGTCCTTCGGGGCCGGCGGCGGTGGGGCGCCCGATGCTGGCGGTGGCGGTGGTGGTGGTTACTACGGCGGCGGCCAAGGGGCCGAGGGGGCTTTTGACTCCTGCGGCGACGGGGCCGGCTTCGGCGGGGGCGGCGGTGGTTCCTCCTACACGGCTGGCCCGGGGGTCTCGGGGCCAGCGTCGGTGACACCCCGACGCTCCAGGCTTCGTCGTTATCGGGCAATGGCGAGGCGGTCATCTCCTACGCCGACCCGGTGGCTACCGGTACGCCCTCTTTTGAGGCCGTCTCGGGCCAGGCCCTGGTCATTGGGGCCGCCACCGGTCTGAGGAGCGCGACCGCCGGCACCTCGGGGCCGACGGGGGACACCCTGGCCGTCACGGTGCCCTCGACTGCGACGTCCCAGGGGGGGACGGTTACCCCCGACGCCAACGGCGACGGCGGGTTCACCTACACCCCGCCGGCCAGCTTCACCGGCTCCGACACCTTCGCCTACACCGTGACCGACACCACCGACGGCTCGGGCGACTACGCCAGCGGTACGGCCAGCGTCGATGTCCTGGCCCCGGTCCAGGTCACCACCACCACGTTGCCCGAGGTCCAGTTCGGCGGCGCTTACGACCAGTCGCTCGGCGCCACGGGTGGAACTTTGCCATATACCTGGTCCGTCTCCCAAGGGTTGCTCCCGCCCGGTCTCAGCCTGACCTCCTCGGGGATGCTCTCGGGCACGCCCACATCGGCGGGGGGCATACAACTTCACTGCGACGGTTACCGACTCGAGTACCCCGACAGTGCTCACCGCCAGCCAGGACCTGTCGATAACCGTGGCCCGGGCCCCGCTCACCATCACCGCCTCTAGCCCGCCCATGACCTACGGCGGGGCCGTGCCGGCCATAACGCCTAATTACGGTGGCTTTGTCAACGACGACACGGCTGCGTCGCTCACGACGCCGCCCACGTGCTCGACCGCGGCCACCAGCTCCTCGCCCCCGGGCGCCTACCCCTCCAGTTGTTCGGGGGCGGTCGACCCCAACTACGACATCAGTTACACGACCGGCTCGGTGAGCGTAGGTACGACTGTGCTGATCATCACCGCGACCAGCGCCACCATGGCCTACGGGGGGCCGGCACCGGTAATATCGCCTAGCTACGGCGGGTTCGTCGAGGGCGACTCGGCTGCGTCACTGACTACACCGCCCACGTGCTCGACCACCGCCACCAGCTCCTCACCCCCGGGCACCTATTCAGCTACCTGTAACGGGGCCGGCGACCCTAAATACGCCATCGGCTACGTGGCGGGCACGGTCACGGTGGCCCCCGCCCCTCTCACCGTCACCGCCTCCAGCACCAGCTTCACCTACGGCGGCGCCGTTCCTGTCATAACCGCGAACTACAGCGGGTTCGTGAACGGCGACACGGCCGCGTCGCTGACCACCGCTCCGACGTGCTCGACCGCCGCCACCAGCTCCTCCCTCCCGGGCACGTACCCCTCCATGTGCAGCGGGGTTTTGGACGCCAACTACAGCGTCAGTTATGTGACTGGGACGGTCACCGTCAACGCCGCCTCAACCCCTAGCCCGCCACCGGCGCCAGCCGCCACCACGACGACTACTACCACGACAGCGCCGCCGGGCAAGGCTTTCCCCGACGCCGACACCGCCTGCCCCAACGGGGCCATAGTGAGCTTCGGGGGCAGCGACTACGTCTTTGCCGGCGGGCGGGCCTTCGCCGCCGGGGGGAGCGCGCTAGTGGCGTTGCGAAAGGTCGACCACGCCAAAGTGGTCTCGGCCCCGGGCGCCAGCTCCGCATCTACTGATGTTGCCCCACGGCCCGGGACCCTGGTGACCACCCGGGCCGTTAACGGTAACGCCACCATCTACGTGGCTGGCACCGACGGGCAGCTGCACGCTTTTCCGCCCCGGGCCAGTTCTTCCGGGACGGCTATGACGCCGCCCTGATCGTAACCGTCCCCAGCCTGGGTCGGGTCAGCGTCGGGGCGACGGCGGGCGGCGAAGGCGCCTCGGCCACAGCTTTGGCCACCCGGGCCGATGGGGCCATCGCCGACTCTGGCGGCACCTTCTATGTCTTGGCCGGCGGGAGGGCCTTTGGCATCTCGTCGCCGGCGGCACTGGTGGCCCTGAGGGCCACCGATCGGGCTACGGCCTTCGCGGCGGCCGTTGGGCGCCGCCGAGACCAGCGCCAGCGTTGCCAGCGGGGTGCTGTTGAGCGCCCCGGGGAAGGTGTACGTGAGCTACCAGAGCGAACTGTACTTGTTCAAGGCGATGGCCCAGCTGGCAAACGACGGCTACGCGGGTACCGCCGCCGTGCCCGTCCCGGGCACTGGTGGCCTCAGCGTCGTTTCCCCGTACTCGGCTGGCTAAGTGAACACGATGGTCGTCCGCACCCCAGAGGTTGCTCGACGAGGACGACAGTGGGATGCCCATAGCTCATGACGTTCGGCTTGTGACTGTGAACATCGGCGTTCGGTCAAAGGAAGAGCAGCCAAGGCACTCTCTCATCCAGGATCCCGTGGGGAACCGTGTGGTGATCTGGCAAGGGTGAGCTGTTGACCGACCGAGGCCCGTAGCCTAGGGTTCTGCCACTACCTGGGTCTGGTTCTCATGTGCTGGGAAGCACGGGAGGGGCAATGACGTCCGAAGTGCGTGTGTACCTGCTCGACGGTGGGACACTCGTCATCGACGGCTACCACCTGTACTGGAACGCCGGGCCCGGTGGGGAGGTCCGCTTCCCGTGCTACAGCGTGCTTATCGACCATCCTGAGGGCAAGTTCCTCTTCGATAGTGGCTACGACCTGGACCACGTAAACAAGGTGCTCCCATTCGAAAAGCCGCTCCAGTCGCCGGTCCAGACCGTACCCGGGCAGCTGAACACCATCGGGTTCACGCCCGAGGACATAACCCACGTTGTCAACTCGCATTACCACTTCGACCACGTCGGCGGCAACAGGTACTGCAGCAACGCCACTACCATCGCCCATCGCCTCGAGCTCGAGGCCAGCCACAATTGCCAGCCTTTCGAGCGCCTGGGCTATTCCGACCTCAGCTTCGACGAGATTGGGCCGCGGTACGAGCTGATCTCCGGACAAACTGAGATCGCCAAAGGCGTAACCGTTATCGAGACGCCGGGGCATACGGCAGGGCACGTCAGTCTCATGGTCGAGCTGAGTGGGCGCCGGCCGATGCTGTTCACGGGGGACGCCGTTTACACTCGCCGAAGCATCGAACGCGAGATCATCTCGGGTTTCCACCTTGACCCGGTGGCGAGCATTGCGTCAATGCGGAAATTGAAACAGCTGGCCGGTGACCGCGACGCCCAGCTCTTCTTTTCGCACGACGCCGAGTCCTATGCCGAGTGGGTCAAGGCACCCGGCTTTTATTCCTGAGATGCCCGTAGCCCCGGATGACGGTCCCCACGAGCGCTAGAACTGACCGGGTGTCCGAGGGTGCCCCCGCCTCGGCTGAGGGCATTTACGAGATCCTCGAACGGGATTTCGCCCGGCCGGAAAACCGCTACCTCAACACCCCCTTGGTGCGGCTGATCACCTCCGGGCGGCTGCCCAAGACAAGGCTCAAGGACTACGCCGTCCTGCGGTGGCCGTTCCAGGCCCGGGCGGACTTGGCCATGATGATCAGTCACGTCGCGTACCTCGAGGGAGACGATGCCAACCACCTGCTGGAGAACGCCTTTGACGAGATCCTGCGCCCTGCGGGCGAGGGCGATCACCCCGGCCTTTGGGTGCAGTTCGCCCGCCGGCTCGGGGCTACCCCGGCAGAGCTTGATGAGGCGGCCGCGAGCCCTCTCGCCGAGGTGGCCGGCTTCCCCCTCACTATGACTTATTACTGCCGGCGCAGCGCTGAGGAGGGCCTGGCTTCTTGGTACGCCGACGAGGAACAGTTACCCGAGGTGCACGGCGCGACGGCGCTGGCCTTGCGGAAGTACTACGGGTGCGACGACGAGACGATCGAGTACTTTCTCGAGCACGTCCGGGCCGACATCGTCCATTCGGATGCAAACGAAGGCCTGCTGGCCCGCTACTGCGATACGCCCATCAAGGTCGCCCGCGCCCGCCGGGCCGCGGTCGCCACCCTCTGGGCGTGGCGTGAGATGCACCAGGGGATCCTCCGCGAACTCCGCCGGCGCTATTCGGACGTCCCGTCTTCGTGAGCAGGCCGTCGTCGTGAGCCGATTAACTTCGTGAGCGAGACAGTGTGGTCTCCAACGCTTCACGCCGGACCGCCCGGATGATCGAACGGTATCTCGCCTCACCCGCCGGCCCGCTGTTCGCGCTCGAGAGCGGGGAAGGCGACCTGGTCGTGCTTTTGCACGGTGTGACCGCCAACGCCTACGTCTTCGTCCCGCTGATCGAGTTGCTCGCGAGACGTCGTCGCGTGATCGCCCTCGACCAGCGCGGGCACGGGCGCAGCCCGGCCGCACCAGACGAAGGTTACGGTTCAGCCGACTACGCCAGGGATGTCAGCGCCGTCATAGAGTCACTGGGCGGCGGGCGCGCAACAGTCGTCGGGCACTCGCTGGGGGCACGTAACGCGGTGGTCGCCGGAGCGACCAACCCGACTCTCGTGGGGGCGGTCGTCGCTGTCGATTTTTGTCCTTTTATCGCGGCCGAGATATTTGACGCCCTCGACGTGCGGGCGGCGGCCGGCGCGAAGATCCTTTGCCAATGCCGAGGAAGTGCGCGGCTACCTGACGCATCGTTACCCCCGGTTGCCGTCCCATGCGATCGAACGGCGAGCAGCGCACGGCTACGCTCCGTCTGGCGATGGCACGCTCAGCCCTCTGGCGGGTGCAGCCGCCGTAACCGCCACGTGCGCGGGACTGCGGGAAGACCTCGCTCCTTACGTGCGGTCGCTCGACGTCCCGGCGCTGTTTGTGCGCGGGGCTGAGAGCACCTTCGTCGCGCCCGAGGCGTTCGAGGCGACTAGGTCCCTCCGGCCGGACCTGCCGGCCTCGGTAGTGAGCGGCGCCGATCACTATGTACCCGAAGAGCAGCCCGAACTGCTCGCCGATCTTATAGAGAACTTCCTGGCCGACGCCGGCTCGTCCCGGCCCACCGTATTGAATTATCTAGGCAAGAGGAGCGGAAATGGCTGAAGGCATCGAGTTCTCCGCCGCCGTGGCCCTGACCGCCGGCCCGGACGGCGGCCTGCTGGCGGAGGTGCCGCGTCAGGTGGCCGAGCGCCTCGGTGCGGGCGCGGGCGACGTGCTGTGCTGGACAGGTTTCGAGTCGGGCACCGTCGAGGTGTGGTCTGTGAAGAAGAGCCCCTACGCCTCCCTCGGCTCGGAAGAACCCAAGGAGTCCCCATGATAATTGCGAGCGCTCCGGCGTCGGAATTGCTCGCTGCCGACGAAGCCGAGCCCTGGGCGGACCTACGCCAGCACCCGGTCATTTCAAGGGTGCGAGAGGGTGCGGCGTCACTTCAAGTTGTCCGCGACCTGGTCGCTACGCTCTACCCGGTGTTCACGGGCCGGGCGCGCTATATCCTGGCCGCCAAGGTGTCATTCTTGGATCTCGAAGACGGGAAGACGGTCTTCGAGGACCTGTACCGCTCCCTCACCATCGCCGACGCCGATGCCGATCTGGGTTTCGCCACCCTCGCCGGCGCGTTGGGCTTTTCCCGAGAAGAGCTCAGCTCGCTCCGCGCCCACCCGTCGGCCATCGCTAAGGATCTAATAGTGATCGTCCGCGAACACGGTCATCGATCGGCCCACCAAGGCGTCGGCACCGCCTTGGCGTTGGACCGTCAGTTGCCGATGCTGTTCGGGGACATCGCTGACGCGCTGGCGGGACATTATGACATCCCGGAAGACGCGTTGGCCCACCTGCGTTTCCGAGCGGCGGAGGCTGATGCCGCGAGGGCACGAGTGGCCGCGCTGGCCGCACGGTACCTGTCAGGGCCGTTCGAGGTGTTCGAAGCGCGCCGGGCAGCACGTGAGGTGCTGTGGGACCTCACCGCCTTGATCGACACAGTCCAGGTCGACCGAGTCCAGATCGACCCAGTCCAGATCGACCCAGTGGCTGGACAATGAGCGATCAGGAGCTGGCGACGGCGCTGCGCGACCTGGCCCGTGCTCACCGCATACTCGATCTCGAGGGCCACAACGACATGTCCCTCGGCCATCTTTCCTTGCGTGACCCGCTCGGGCGCGGGCTCTGGCTAAAGCGCGGCAATATCGGCCTCGAAGAGGTGACCGAGACCGACTTCATCCTGATCGACTACAAGGGTGACGTCCTCGAGGGCGAGGGTATCCGCCACCTCGAATGGCCCATCCACGCCGAAATCCTGGCCGCCCGCCCGGAAGTCAACGTCGTTGCCCACACTCACCCGTTCCACGCCACGTTGCTGTCGGCTACGGAAGTGGAGATCGGGCCGTACACCAACGAAGGGGTCTGGTTCGAGGACGGCGTAAAGCACTTCAAATTGACCAGCGACCTGATAAATACGCCCGTTCTCGGACAGCGAGCTGGCCGAGCGCGCTGGGAGGCTCGGACGCCGTGTTGCTAAAGAACCACGGCGTCGCCTTCGTGGGCCCGTCGGTAAAAGAGGCCACCCTGGCCGGAGTTTTCCTGGAGCGGGCCGCCCGCGCGCAACTCACGCTGGCCGCTTCGTCGCTCGGCTACTCGCATCCCGGGCCCGGCGAGATCCACCAGAAGCGCCAGACGATCTACCCGTCGCGAGCGGTGGACAATTTCTGGCAGTACTACAACCGCAAGCTCGACAGAGTGGAGGCAGCACGACGATGAAAAACGTTGCGATCATCGGGACCGGCACCATGGGCCCAGGCATGGCGGCCACCCTGGCTAGAGGAGGGATGAACGTCGCGTGCTACGACGCCAGTGAGGCAGCGCTCGACAAGGCACCCGGCGAGGTAACTACCGCTCTCGCTGTCCTCGAGCGCATAGGTGGCCCGGCCGCGGCAACGACGGGCGCGGTGACCATGCGAGCTGACCTGGCCGACGCAGTGACAGATGCAGACCTTGTGATCGAAGCCGTGCCTGAGAACGCCGAAGTCAAGGCGGCGGTGTTCCGTGACCTGGACCGGCTCTCGAAGCCCGATGCGATCCTGGCCAGTAATACCTCCGGGATCCCCATCACGAAGATCCAACAGTCAGTCAACGACCCCCGTCGCGTCGTCGGGATGCACTGGTCCAACCCGCCTCACGTCATTCCCGTCATCGAGGTCATTGCCGGCGAACAGACCGCTCCTGAGATCGTCGAGCGCCTCCGCCAGCTCGTCGCGGACCTCGGTCTCATGCCCGTACGAGTCCTTCGAGACGTTCCCGGGTTCGTCGAGAACCGTGTACTTTACGCCATCATGCGTGAGTGCCTCTCGCTCGTCGACCAAGGCGTGATCTCGGCTGAAGAGCTCGATACGTGCGTCCAATGGGGTATCGGTTTCAAGCTAGCCGTGATCCCACCGATGCAACTGCTCGACGTGGCCGGGCTCGACATTTACAAGGCTGTCGCCAGTTATTTGAACGCTGACCTCGACGGGCGCAGCGACGTGAGCGGCACAGTCACCTCGCGCGTCGAGCGGGGCGAGCTCGGTATGAAGACGGGCAAAGGCCTGTTCGAGTACACGCCGGAGCGCGCCGCCGAGCTCCGCAAGGAGCGGGCCGGGAAACTGGTAGCTGTCCGCCGGGCGATCTATGGGGAGTGAGGCCGAGTTGGCTTCGGAGGGCTATACGACCCGAAAACTCCACACGATTATCGACGAGGTGCGCTCCGAGCCTGGGGTCATCGACGAGCCACCGTTGCGCAAGGTAGCTGTCGCGGCGGTTATCGCCAACCCACATGCCGGCTCGCACGGCGACGACCTCACGGAAATGATCGCGTGGGGGACATCGCTCGGGAAATGGCTAGGGGAGACGGCGACATCCGCGCTCGGTGCGCCGGTGGTCGCCTATGGCAAGGGTGGTATTGCCGGGACCGCGGGCGAGCAGGAACACGTCGTAGCCCTGCTGACCACCTCCTTCGGCGACGCTCTGCGGGAGGCGGTAGGCGGGGGCAAGGCATGGATCAGTTCAGCGACGAAGCGGGGAGCCCCCGGCACGGTGATCGACATCCCGCTGGCGCACAAGGATGCTCTCTACGTACGTGACAACTACGACGCGCTCGAGGTGCGGGTGCCCGACGCACCGCTTCCGGACGAACTCGTCGTCGTTGCGGTCGTCGCCAACCGGGGCCGCCTGCTGGCTCGCTGCGGCGGCCTGACCGCAAGCGAGATCCAGGGGAGGGACGGTTTGCGTTGAAAGCTATCGGCCGGGCCACTGTCGGCGCTTGGTCTCCGGATGGCCGCGCGGACCGGCCGGCACCTAACACCCGTATGATTAGGAGGTCCTGTTGATGACGTTCGAGGGACGGACGGTGATCGTGACGGGCGCCGCCCAGGGGATTGGGGCGGCCATCGCGGGGGAACTGGCGGCCGCGGGGGCAACTGTCGTCGTGG
Organism: uncultured Acidimicrobiaceae bacterium; assembly: GCA_963807395.1. Taxonomy (GTDB): domain Bacteria; phylum Actinomycetota; class Acidimicrobiia; order Acidimicrobiales; family Palsa-688; genus Fen-671. The sequence continues at coordinate 336,050 of CAWEBW010000013.1, read as the reverse complement.
CGGACGTTAACGGTCCAGGAGCGGAGGCCGTTGCCGGCGGCCTTGGCCACGGGTCTTTCGCCGTCTCCGTCGACGTGGGCGAGCCCGACGATATCGCGGCGTTGCACACCGAGGTAATAGCGCAAACGGGCCGTATCGACGCCCTCGTCAACAACGCCGCCATCGTTCCTTTTACACCCTGGGACGACGTCGATTTCGCAGAGTGGAGGCGGATTATGCGGGTCGATTTGGACGGCGTTTACCTGATGTGCCGCGCCTCGTCTGCGTATATGCGTGAACGAGGTTACGGGCGGATCGTCAACATCGCCTCGAACACGTTCTTCGCCGGCACGCCGAACATGGCCGCCTATGTTGCCGCCAAGGGTGGTGTCATCGGCTTCACCCGCGCCCTCGCCACTGAGCTCGGCCCGTACGGCATTACGGTCAACGCCGTAAGTCCCGGGCTCGTGGCGTCTGAGGGCGTTATGGCCAGCCCGCACGCCGAGGCGTTCGACTTCGTCGGAAGCCTCCAGGCCCTAAAACGCCGGGGCCTACCCGCGGACATCGCACCAGCTGTGGTCTTCCTCGCCTCCGAGGAGGCGGGCTGGGTCACAGGCGCCACCCTAAACGTAGACGGCGGTCACGTGCGCCACTAGGTGGTTTCGCGAACCTGTAGTTATGGTTCTTTTTCGCGCCCGGGGGCTTGACGCCCGGTACGAGCTCAGCGGAGCGCGTCCAGGATCTCGGAGGTCTACCTCTGGGAACGGGGCTCCCCGACCGTCGCGATCGGCGACATAAGACCCGTCGACAAACGAGTAACCATCGAGCGGCGCGGAGCGGAGATAACTCTTCAAGCCGTCGACCAGCCGGTCCACTTCTTCAGTGGTAGTCCCGATCCCGACGCTGGCGCGCAGGGCGCTCCTCCCGCCGTTCACGCGCTCGATCAAGGGGTGTGCGCAAAACTTCCCGGCCCGCACCCCGATGGCGTGCTCGTTCGCCAAATAGGCCGCGACCAATCCCGCATCGTGCCCCACGACTTCAAACGCGACGACCCCGACCGCCTCAGTGCTGTCCTGCCAGATGCGCAACTGCCGTACCTCTTCGAGGGAGCCAAGCCCAGTCACAAGACGCCCACGGAGAGCGTCCTCGTGCCCACGGAGCGAGCCATCGGTATTGAGCTCGTCGAGGACCAGGCTCGCTTCGGCGAGCGCAATTGCGCCTATTGCGTTCGGTGTGCCTCCCTCGTGCCGGGCGCGGCCGCCCAATCCGTGCGTTCGACCGTTACCCGCTCTATTGCCCCTCCGCCGGCGAGATGGGCGGCTCGTCGAGCCAGTCCCTCCGTCCGACGAGGAGCCCGGCCCCAAATGGGGCATAGCACTTGTGGCCCGACAACGCCAAGTAGTCGGCGTCGAGGGTGGAAAGGTCGATGCGCCGGTGGCGCTGCGCGCCGTCGACGGCCACGCGGGCACCGTGGGCGTGGGCGACCTGCACCACAGAGGAAAGCGGGACCCGCTCGCCCGTAACGTTGGAAGCACCGGTAATGGCGACCAGCGCAACCGGGCGCTTTTCGAGCCTACGCAGTAGCCGCGCAACGGTCTCTTCGAGCGTCCCGGCGGCCGTCACGCAGTAATTGTTGCCACTCTGCCAGGGGAGCAAGTTGGCGTGATGCTCGACGTCGAGGTAGACGACCTCGCCCCCTTTTGGCACTGCCTTGGCCAGCAGGTTCAGTGAATCAGTTGTATTACGGGTAAAAATCACTACGTCATCTGGCCTCGCCCCCAGGAACCGGTGCAACGTCCTCCGCGCCGATTCGTAGAGGGAGGTGCTGACCAGGGATAGGTACCCCGAACCTCGATGGACGCTCGAGTACCACGGGAGGACTTCAGCGACCCGACCCGCCACTTGCGCGAGACTTGGGGTCGTGGCCGCGTAGTCGAGGTTCGCGTAACGCGCCTCGCCGCCGTGGACAAGGGGCACCGTGATCCCGGCGCCGATTAACTCCCGCAAGGGGTAGCGTCCCGTGTACCTCCCTTGGCCAAGGCGGCGACGTCTCGGTACGGCCCGTCACTGCACCGCCGGTAAGCGACACCCGCTGCACCCCCACCGCCGCGTAGATAGAGGCGCTCACGTGACCCACATTAGTCCTTTCAACTTAGCTCTGCTAGTAAATCTACTGATATAGTCTGTTCAGCTCGGTGCCGCCGCCAACCCACGTAGTTTTGTCCGATAACTTTGCCGGCCTGGGTGACATTTCCGAACCCGACCTGATCTATAACCTTTCACCAACAGACCCTTACTTAGGGAGGACGTAAAAGTGCAGACATCTGGCAAGCACCCGCTCACAAGGCGGGATTCTGTTAAAGTACGGCATCGCCGGCTCCGCCGCCACGCTCCTCGGTTCGGTCGTGGCCCCGCCTGCGTCCGCGAGCGCTCGCAGTGCACTCCGCGCCGCTGGCCGCGCCCTCGCTAACACGGCTGCCCCAAAGAGGGGAGGCACGCTGCACTTCGCCCGGAGCATCGGGCCGACGACCCTCGACCCTGCCAACACGATCATCGCGGGCGACATCTATACGCTCGACAAGATCTTCGAGCCCCTCTTCGTGACGAACCCCGCTGGTCAACTGGTCCCATGGCTGGCGTCGAGCTACACGGTCACCGCAGACCACAAGACGTTCACCTTTTCGCTGCGTCCCGGGGTGAAGTTCTCCAACGGCAAACCACTGGTCGCAGAAGACGTGGTCTTCTCTATAAACCGTTCGCGGACCAATTCCGCCGGGCCATTGTCCTTCCTTGACTTTGCCATCGCCAACGTCACGGCACATGGTAATAGCACTGTAGTCTTCAAGCTTTCTCAGCCGTGGGCGCCCTTCCTGTCCGACATTTCTGTGTTCGCCAATGCGATCCTGCCCGCCAACTTCGGCGGCCAGAACGAGAAGGATTTCTTCAGTAACCCCGTGGGGACGGGGCCCTTCACAGTGTCGGGGTTCACGCCGGACGCCAGCTCGCTGACCCTGAAACGCAACCCCACTTACTGGCGGACCGGCCAACCCTATCTGGACTCGGTCGAGTTCCTTTACGTCGACAACGACAACCAGAGAGTGCTCCAGGCCCAGGGCGGGGAGGTGGACATCATCGACACCGTGCCACCCGCCGACGTGGCTTCCCTGAAGAACAGCTCGGGGTTGAGCGTCGAGCTGTTCCCGGCCTGGCAGGTCGACCTCCTCGTGATGAACGAAAAACTGCCCCAGTTCGCTGACCGGCACGTCCGCCGGGCTATAACGTACGCCATCGACAGGCCCGCGCTCGTACACGCCGCGAGTTTCGGGACGGCGGCACCTGGCGGCTCCTTCTTCCCGCCGAGCCTCCAGTATTACTCGGCCAGCACGCCGGTCCTGGCCTACAGCCTGGCGAAGGCGAAAGCCGAGCTGGCGCAGTCGAAATTCCCAAAGGGCTTCTCGACCAAGCTGTTGATCGACGGGGGCGTCCAGAAATGGAACACATTTGCTCAGATCATCAAGGCGCAGTTGCAGCCGCTCGGTATCAACGTAGACATCACCCCGCTGGATCACTCTGCCTTCGAGGCCACGTTCCAGAAATTTGACTACGAAATGTTCATCGACTACGCCATCAACGACATTAGCGACCCGGACGAGATGGCCTCTTTTGAGGTCGATGTGAAGAACGGCGGGTCTCAGTCGTACTGGTCAAACTACGATGACCCAACTGCCATCGCGCTGGTACACCAAGCTGAGGGGGAGTACAACGGGTCCAAGCGGGCCTCGTTGTACGCCCAGATACAAAGCATCGTGGCCGAGGACGCCCCCTTCGTCGCACTCGATTACCCACCCTACATTTATGCTGTCTCAAAGCATGTGAACGGTTTCACGGTTAATCCTGGAGGCGCGTACCGTCTCGAAAATGTCTGGTTGGCCTGAGGGACCATGGCCGGCTACACCGCGCGACGACTTCTGTCAGCGGTGCTCGTCATTTTTGGGGTAACGCTCGCTACTTTTCTGCTCATGCACATCGAGCCGGGCGACCCGGCGCGCTCTGTGCTCGGGATACGCGCCTCTCCTTCCGCCGTCGCCGCCCTTCGGCGCCAATGGGGCTTGAACAGCTCACTGCCCGTCCAACTCGGCCGGTTCCTTGGACAGCTCTTCCAAGGGAACCTCGGCCAGTCGTACATTTACCACGTTTCAACCGCGTCGCTCATAATTAGCCGGGTCGGGGAGACAGCCGCCCTTGTATTAGTGGCGGCTCTCTTCGCGGTGATCATCAGTGTCCCCATGGCGACGTTGGCCGCGGCTCGCAAGGATGGTGTAGCTGACCACCTCGTCCGTGGTTTGTCCGTAGTTGGCCTCGCTCTCCCCGCCTTTTGGTTCGGCATCCTCCTTATCGAGATCTTTGCGGTGCACCTGCACGTCTTGCCCGTGGGAGGGACGGGGAGCGGGTTTGGTGGGCACTTGAAGGCGCTCGTGCTCCCGGCTTTCACCGCCTCTCTGGCCATCGCGCCGATCCTCGTGCGCAGCCTGAGGGTGGGGATGATCGAAGTGCTCGACTCCGAGTTCGTCGCTGTCGCCCGGGCAAAGGGGCTCGGAGAGGTGCGGGTCCTGTTCGGCCACGTGGCCCGCAACGCCCTCCTGCCCACCGTCACCTTGCTCGGCCTCAACATTGCGTTCCTCATCGGCTCGACCGTCATCGTGGAACAGGTGTTCAACCTCAACGGCCTGGGCTCGCTTCTGTTGAGCTCGATCCTGAACCGGGACTTTCCCGTGGTACAGGCCACCACGCTGGTCCTGGGGGCCGGGGTCGTGATCGTCAACCTGGGCACCGATTTGCTTGCGGCCCGCCTCGACCCGAGGATACGCCTGAGATGACAGCTGTCCTCACGCCGGGCGAGGCGCCGCCGACCGTTCCCACTGAGGCACCCTCTCGGTCCGTTTTCTTGTACAGAGCCAGGCACAGCAAGACGTTCATCGCCGGCTCGGTACTCACGGTCGGCATCATCTTGGTGGCCGTCCTTGCTCCGGTCATTAGCCCGTACGCTCCAAACCACCAGGATCTCTACGACATCCTCGGCGGCTTTTCGTCCAAGCACCTACTGGGCACGGACGAACTTGGTCGCGACGAGCTATCGCGGCTCCTCTGGGCGACCCGGACCGACCTCCGGCTCGGGTTCCTGGCTGTCATCTTTCCCTTCTTTTTCGGGACGATGGTGGGCACGTTGGCCGGCTATTACGGCGGCTGGCTGGACTCCGGGATAATCCGCGTTGTCGAGGTGCTCATCGCTTTTCCTTTCTACGTGCTCGTTATCGGCTTGATTTTCGTGGTGGGCACGGGGACCACCGGGATCATCGTCGCCTTTGCGGTGGTGGATTGGATCATTTACGCCCGAGCGGTCCGCTCCACCACGCTGGTGGTGCGTGAGTCTGATTACGTCGCCGCCGCGAAGTCGGGCGGCCTGCCGACGTGGCGGATCCTGTGGCGCCACGTGTTGCCCAACACTGTCACCCAGTCGGTGGTGTACCTCACCAGCGACATCATCCTTGTGATAGTGGCCGTCGTGACGCTCGGCTACTTAGGCTTGGGCGTCCAGCCACCGACGCCCGACTGGGGCACCATGATCAGCGAAGGCCAGGAGTTCCTTACCACTTCGTGGGGCCTGGCCACGATCCCGGGCGTCGCCGTAGTCATTACCGGCCTGGCCCTTTCCCTGCTCGGCGACGGGCTGGCGGACGTACTACGGCCTCGATGAACCCCCCGGCCTCGATGAACCACCCGGTTCTTCTTGCCCGCCGGGCCGGCGTAGGGCACGCAGGCCGTGAACAATGCGGTACTCGCCGTCCGCGGTCTAGAGGTAAGCGTGAGCCGGGGCGCGCGGCGCCTCGTCGCGGTGGATGACGTCGGCTTCGAGATCCCAGAGGGCGGGTCGCTCGGGATTGTGGGCGAGTCCGGCTCCGGAAAGAGCCTTACATTGCGAGCCCTAATGGCTTTGCTGCCGCCGGCCGCACGAGCCGAAGGCGGTGTCGTCGAGCTCGCCGGCCAACCTCTACCGCTGAGCGGACCCGAGGCCCGCAAGGCTCGCCGGCGGCGTTTGGCGATGGTCTTCCAGGATCCGCTTAGCGGGCTCGACCCGGTGCGCAATGTAGGAGTACAGGTGGCGGAGGTGCCGCGCCGAGTCCTCGGCGAATCGCGCCCAGCCAGCTGGCGCCGAGCCATCGAACTGCTGGGGCTGGTCGGCCTCCCGGACCCTGAGCGGCACTCGCGTTCGTTCCCGCACCAGCTATCGGGAGGCATGCGCCAGCGAGTGGTCATCGCCATGGCGCTGGCCACCGAGCCGAAGGTGCTGCTCTGTGACGAGCCGACGACCGCGTTGGACGTGACGGTCCAGGCTCAGGTCCTTGACCTGCTCGACAGCCTGCGCAGCCGGCTGGGGGTAGCGATCGTGTTCGTGAGCCATGACCTGGCCGTTGTGCGTCAGGTCTGTGATCAGCTGGCGGTGATGTACGCGGGCAAATTCGTCGAGACGGGCCCTGCCTCAGAGGTGCTGGACCGTCCGGCGCACCCCTACACTGCCGGTCTCCTCGAGGCTGTCGTCGACCTCGACGAGCCGAACCGGGCTCCGCGCTCGATCCCGGGTATGCCTCCCGACCTGGCCCAGCTCCCGCCTGGGTGCGCGTTCGCGCCCCGTTGCCGCTTTGAGAGCGTGGACTGCACAATGGTGAAGCCCGCGCTCACCCCGTTCGGTCCCGGCGGTCTCCCGCGATCCACGAGGTGTATCCATCCCGAACGATTGGAGCCTGACCCGTTGGAGCCTGACCCGTTGGAGCCAGGACGATTGGATCCAGGCCGATTGGAGCCAGGCCGATTGGAGCCAGGCCGATTGGTGGTAGGGCGTTACGAGGCTAAGCGGTCGGAGCCAGGGTGAGCGTCGAGCTGGGCTCGGCCGCCGAGCACCAACCCGCCGGGGTGGCCTCTACAGAACGGGCCGTCACCGCAGTCGACGACACCTCCGCCCAGGTCCTGCTGGCTGCCGACCACCTCCACGTCTCGTTCCCGTCCGGGGCGGGGCAGAGGGTGACCGCGGTCGAGGATGTTTCGCTCACGGTGGCGGCAGGCGAGACCCTCGGCGTCGTCGGCGAGTCGGGCTGCGGCAAAACGACCGTCGCCCGCTGCTTGGTCGGGTTACTTCGCCCCGACTCCGGGACAGTATCGCTGCGGGGTGCACGGCTCGGTGCTCGGCGCACCCGACAGGAGCACCGCGCCGTTCAGCTCGTGTTCCAGGACCCGTACTCCTCGCTGAACCCGCGGCTTTCAGTGCGTTCGGTACTACGGGAGCTGCTGGTGGCGAACGGCCTGGCCCAAGGCGAAGAGTTAGAACGTCGCTGCCGGGAGCTGATGAGCCTGGTGGGGCTACCGCCGGCGGCGCTCGACGCCTATCCGTCGTCGTTTTCCGGAGGGCAGCGCCAACGGATCGCCATTGCCCGGGCGCTGGCCGTACAGCCTCAGGTCATCGTGGCCGACGAGCCCATTTCGGCCCTCGACGTCTCGGTGCAGGCTGCCGTCCTGGCGCTGTTCACCGACCTTAGAGATGAGCTCGGGATCGGCATCGTCCTGATTTCTCACAACCTGGCGGCCGTGCGCCAGGTCTGCGACCGGGTGGCGGTCATGTACCTCGGCCGGGTAGTTGAGATAGGCGGGCGCGATGAGATCTTCGCTGACCCCCGCCATCCGTACACGAGGGCACTGTTGGCTGCGGCGCCGCGGCTACGAGAGCGGCGCCAGGGACCCGCGGCCCGGCTCAAAGGAGAGCCTCCGAGCCCGGCATCCAGGCCGAGCGGTTGCCCATTCCACCCTCGCTGCCCGAGAGCCGAGCCGATCTGCACGGACGTAATGCCACCGCTGTTGCCTGCGTCGGCTGGAAGCGGGCGGCTGGCGGCCTGTCATTTCCGAGAGGAGCGAAGTTGAGCGACCCAATCATGAGCAACACACTCATGACCGGTACGGACTGCCTGCTTGACGTCCCCTTGGTCACGGCGTCGGAGTACGCCTCGATCGAGGACCGTTGCCGTGAGATCTTGAGCACGGACCGCACAACTTTCGTCTTCCAGGGCGAGGCTATCGTCGTCCTGGAGGCTGCCGCGCGCGGCTTGGGGCGGCCAGGAATTGCCGCTCTCAACCTCGTCCACGGCCCTTATGGCGGTTTCTTTGGTCAGTGGCTGTCCGACGCTGGCGCCGAGGTCGAGAACCTGGCCGTCCCGTTCGACCAAGCGGTGGCACCCGAGCTGGTCGAAGAGGCACTCGACCGCCTGGGGGCGGTCGACGTCATCAGCGTCGTGCACGCCGAGGCGGCTACGGGGGTCAAGAACGACCTGGCTGCTATAGCCAAGCTGGCCAAGTCGAGGAACGCCGTGATAGTGGTCGACGCCGTTGCTTCTGTGGGGGCGGAGCCGCTCCCGATCGATGATTGGGACCTCGACCTCGTCGTGACCGCCCCCCGCAAGGCGCTGGCGGGCCCGTCCGGCGTCAGCATGGTTGTGGTCGGCCCACGGGGTTGGGAATCGCTGGCAGCCCATCCTTCACCTTGGCGAGGCTCGGTACTGTCGTTGCTCGATTGGAGGGACCTGTGGGTGGCGACCGACCGCTCCGCGTTCCCGTTTGTCCCGAGCCACCTGGAGACCAGAGCACTCCGCGCCTGCGTGGACCGCGTCGCCAGGGAAGGGATGGACCGGGTCATTGCCCGGCACCGCGCCGCCGCGACGGCAACGCGCGCGGCGCTGGTCCCCCTTGGGCTCAAGGGTTGGGCGCTTCCCTCCGAAGCGGCGTCGGTGGCCACTCTGGTACGTCCGCCCGCTGACGGCTCACTAGCCCTCGTCAACGCCGCGCACGCCAATGCGCAAGACAATCAGGCACTGATCGGCCTGGCCCCGCCGCCGCTCGCCCATGACGCGATCAGGGTCAACCACACCGGCCTCCAGGCGAGCCTGCCCGCCGTCCTAAGCGCGGTGGAGGCGTTGGGGCAGGGTTTGTTGGCTCTTGGTCACGATGCCGACCTTGGAGCCGCACTGGCGATGGCGATCGAAGCCTGGGGCGCCAGCCACGAACCACCCTAATGGCTTCTGAAGCGACGCCTTTCTGACCAGGGAAACGTGCGGGCGAGAGGACTTGAACCTCCACGCCTTCTGGCATTCGGCACACTGCGATAGGGGCGGCCAAGCGCCTCCCGGCACCCCAGAACCAGCGACACCGCCGACCACGTCAGAGGGGAACGACGACTAGTCGCGGGCGGGGTTCCAGAAGCGACATTGGCGTCTACCTTGGACCCAGGTGCGCAGGCCTCGACGGGCGTACCGTCTGACTTCCGGCGGAAGGTGGTCATATCTCCTCGCAGCCGTGCTCATCACACCAAGCTTGTGCTGCGGTCTTGACGGCTTGTTCTGTATCTCCAGAACCGCCCTCTCTGGGTTCTCCAACCATCCCCCAGCGCCATTTGCTGGTCGGTCCCGCTGTTGGAGGAGCAATCGAAAAGGTCAGGGCCTGCATCCCCACGCGCACTGTTTGAGATGACTGGTACCGACGGTCATCATCTGGTCTAGCCGGACTGGGGTGCCACGACAGAGCTGTCATACTTCTCACTGGGCATGGTATTGCACTCTCCGAGTGAGTAGAGTGACTCTCGGTGGCCCTTCCCTAGGACTTCACCGGCGGGGGTCCTTTTGGGCTAGGGCCACCATGTTCCGCAGTTCAAGTACGTCACTCTTCGTCACTCCGGTGGGTCGGGGGGAAGCGCCGTGATCTCCCTGTGCTCGTTGAAGGCATCCCATCTTGATCGGGAGTGCGTTGGGGTAGTCCCGATGCAGTCTGGCAGTTAGGCCTAGTTACATCACGGGAACCCGAGATCGGCTGTAGCGCCGACCCTCGGCGGCCCGCTTAATCAAGGGCCAATGCCGCGGCACCCACGAATAATTTCTCTGCCAGATCCCCGTCGCCCAGAACAATGGCCCGCGACCCCTCGAAATGTTCTCGGTTACCGACTACTCGGCAAAACGTAGGGGCGTCGACAATGACCACAGTGCCTGAGGCGGGGGGCCTAGTCCCGGCCACCACGGCCTGGCCCAAGGGTATGTCCCAGGCGCCACCGCCGGTCCCGGTCAGGACCAGCCGGACCGTGGCTTCCCGCCCAGGGCGGACCGCCCCGACCAGCCCGATGGGCAACAGCGCAGCAGCAAGCTGCACCATGCGGGCGAGGACCGCGTCATCGGGCGCCTGGAGCGGCCGCCCAGTTGACCGACGGATGTCCTCGTGATGGACCCGAATCTCAAAGCTGCGGACGACTAACAGCAGGTCTAGGGGGAGGACGATGCCGTAATAGTTCGCGTCGAGGCCAGCGGCTCGCTCGGCGCACACTGCTATGGTGCGTGCCGTCCGTTCTCGCCAGTCGGCACGAGACGCCGCAGGAGTGCGGCCCCTTTGCGCCTTGGCGATGAGCTGGGTCGAGCTGACGTGTTCCGAGCTGTCGGGAGGTTCGCCCAACCCTTGCAGGCCATTGAGGAACGCCTCCTCGGCGGCAACGAGGTGGCCGATCAGCTCCTGGACGCTGAGGTCCCTAAGCGCGGGGCGCTGCCAATCACGCTCGTCAAGGTCAGCGAGTAGCGCGTCCATTTGGTTGATGGCACGCCGAAAGGCTTCCAAGCCGGATATTTCTTGGGGCGACTGTGACGGGCGCCCTGGACTACGAACGGCTAGCGCCCTCCCGACAACCCGTGCACGCACCTCGTCGGTAAGTAGTTCAGCACCGCCCTCGGCAAGGGCGAAGCCGAGCTCCTCCACTGGGTCGCCCGCTCTCACGCCCCCTCCCTTCACCACGGCCCAGCATCAACGGGAGCGAGCCAGTCGGCCAACTTGGCCTGGGCTAGACGGAGCCGAGACTTGACCGTCCCCTCGGGAAGTTTCAGCTCCTGGGCGATCTCTTTGTGGGTCCGGCCGCGCCAGTACGCCAGCTCAACCGCCTGACGCTGCTCTGACGGGAGCCTCGCGATCGCTTGGCGCACGGCCTCTTTCAAATCCGATCCGTCCACGTCGTCCTGGGCCCGGCGGCCGCCAGGCCAGCCCAGAAGCTCCCAACGTACTTGGCGAGCCCTGCGCCGGGCCTCGCTCCGGCACGAGTCCACCGCTCTCCGCTGGGCCTGGACGCCCAGGTAGGACCGGAGCGAACCCCGCTCGGGCGAATAGCGTTCAGGGTGACGCCAAAGGTCCGAGACAACCTCCTGGAGGACGTCTTCGGCCACGGCCCGACTGCCGCTGATCCGTCGAGCGATCCCCATCAATAGGCCCCCGAAGCGGTCGACAAGCTCTCCGAGCGCGTAGTCGTCACCGGCCGCGATACGAGCTACGAGCAGGGTGTCCTGCTCCTTCATCCCGAGCAACCCAACTGAGCCGGGCCGCCCACGCTCGGAGAGCGTCCGCAAGGTGCGACGGGGCGAGTCCTCTGAGCGCCGCCAACTGGGTGGCTCGCTGAGCGCGTCTGGGCTGGCTCCGGTCACGGCCGTGTACGCTGGCGAACGCTCGTCGCAGATGGCAGACGCGGCCATATGTCCTTGGTTCGGCGGGGCCGCTGCGCCTGGATCACCTCGTCCAGCTGGAGTGGTGATTTGATTTGACCCGGCTGTGCCTGGCTCATCCGCCGCATCAGAGGTTTTTGGCTGCTTTGGAACGTCGCAAGCCGGGGTACACACTGGACGTTTCATTTTGGCGTCCGGTGCCGCGCGCTCGCACTAAGAGGTCGTCGGCCGGGGTCGCAGACAACCCGATGCGACAATGAGGCCGGTCGTCCCCGTACGACCAGCCCGGACCCCATGTAAGTGAAAACGGCGGTGATCACGCCGTGGCGAGGGATGCTGCACGCGACGGACACAACTTGAGGACCCGGCGTGCCCCATCCTCCAAAGGTGGTTAGGACAACCTGTCAGTTCCGCGGTAAGTACCTGATCTTCATTGGAGCCTCCGGTCCCACCTAAACGAGCCAACTCCCCTCTCGTGGACTAGAGATGTGATCGAGGTGGAGTCCGGGTGGAGTTCTCGTGGAGTTAGACCGCGATTAAGGTAATGCCAGTGGAAGGTCACGGTCGTCCACCCAAGGCTACCGAGGCCAAAACCCTGCCTGCGGATAGCCGGTCAGCCCCGGACGTCAACGGGAGCTAGTTTTCGCCCCGTCGGAGTGCACGCAAATCTTGGTTATTGGAATGATCTGTCAGCGCTCGCCGTGCCGAAATTTGCCAGCGGTTGCGACTGGTGCGGACCGCCGGACAGGAGGGATCATGAGCGTTGACGACAACATAAAGACGGTAGAGGCAATGTACGAAGCTTTCGGTCGTGGAGACGTAGTAGCGATCCTCGATTCTGTGACCGACGACGTTGACTGGGCTGCAGACACGAGCTCGTCGGCAGCCCCGTGGTACGGCGTGCGTCATGGCAAAGAAGAGGTCGCCTCGTTCTTTCAAGCCTTTGGGTCAACGATGGAAGTCGAAGAATTCACCCCGCTTACGTATGCGACGAACGACGACTCGGTCCTCGCCGTGGTCAGGTGCCGGGCAAAATCGCGCGCATCTGGCAAATCTCTTGACATGAACCTCCACCATTACTTCAGGTTCAGCGGCGACAAGGTCAGTTACTACCGGGGCACAGAGGACACCGCACAGACGGTTGCTGTCCTGCACGGGTAGGTCGGCGACGAAGTAGCTAGGCGAGTTGGCGCCCGTGAAGCTCGAACACCCCGGATGTAATGGGAAGCAAAGAGTGTAAGGAGAAATCCCAATGGATTATGTCGCCTTTCTTCGGTTTCGCCCGTCGGTCTCGGCAACCGATCGAGACGCAGCCCTGGCGCGCCGGGCCAGCTGGCAGTACCCTGCCGACATGCGGCTGATCGCCGAGTACTGGCCCACCTCCTCGGAAATACAGGTCGTTTCCATCTTCTCGGCCACCGAGTTCGCCCCCGTCATGCAGCTGGTCCTTGAATGGTCGGACGTATTTGACATCAGTGTCCACCCGGCCGTTTCGGTCGAGGACGGCCTCAGGATTGGACAGGACGTGGTGGGCAAGTTAGCTCGGATGGCGCCGTCCTAGCTATGGTCGCAGCGATGGGCTTGGGGTCTTACGGGTAACACTTTGGCTTAGCCGTGACCATAAATCCGCTTGGCACCTTGCCGGGGATCGGCGATCTTTTGACGGGATGGCAACTCGTCTGGTCAATTTAGGGATCCTGGTCCTCGCGGCTGTAGGCGGTAGGCTGTTAGGCACGCGTCGATCGCTTGGCGTGGTCCTGCTGTCGGGACTGTGCGGGTGGGCGGCGGGCGCGGCGCTAGCCCTGATCCTGGCCCGGAGCCATGAAGACGGCCGGTCGGGCTTCCTGCGCAACCTTTGGCTGTTCGGGGCATTCTTCACGCTGTCGGCCACAGTTTGGCTTGAAATGCTGAGCCGCCCAGGCGCCCTGGCGCGGGCCCAACACCGGCTGTCAACGGTCCCGCGGCCCCTACGAACGCTGCACCGGAAGGGCCAACGCGTGAGCCGCTACGCGCTGATCACCCGGATCCTTGCTCGCCACGGCTTAGGTCGCTCAATCGGAGTCGGGGAGAACGACGACGAAGAAGAGAAGGCGCTCGACGGAGGAGCGCCGACACCAGTGTGGGCGCGGCGCGCCTTGGAGGACGCCGGTGGGATGTTCGTCAAGCTAGGTCAAGTGCTCTCGACGTGCGCTGACCTTCTCCCACCGGACTACGTAAGAGAGTTCTCGCGTCTGCAGGACCACGTAAACCCGGCACCGCGCCAGGCTGTCGAACAGTACCTGACCAGTGAGTTGGGCCAGCCGCCAGGCGAAGTGTTCGCAGAGTTCGATTGGGAACCGATCGCAGCCGCGTCGATCGGCCAGGCATACAGGGCCCGCTTGCGCTCTGGAGAACGGGTGGTCGTGAAGGTGCAGCGCCCAGGTATCAGCGCCTCGGTTGAGCGGGACCTCGACGTGCTTGCTCGGCTCGCCAACACCCTTGAGACCCGCGTGCCATGGGCCTCCGAGTACCGGCTCAGCGAACTGGTGAGCGAGTTCTCAGCGCGGTTGCGCGACGAACTTGATTTTCGCGTTGAGGCCCGCAATGCCACCGAGATCTCCGTCAACTTAAGCGGCATGCCCGATATCCGGGTGCCGCGTGTGTACAGCAACCTCAACACGGCCCGAGTGTTGGTCATGGAATGGCTCGATGGCGTAAGCGCCAGGCAGAGAGGCCGCATCGAGGGGTGGGGGCTCGACTGCGAAAATCTGGCCGAAACGCTCCTGCGTTGTTCGCTCCACCAGATGCTCGTCCACGGCCACTTTCATGCGGACCCTCACCCGGGCAACGTCTTGGTGCTGCGCCACGGTCAGGTTGCTCTGATCGATTTCGGTGTCGCAGGGCGCCCCGACACCATCCAGCAAGCTGCCTTACGCCAGATGATGGTCGCCATCGCCCAAAGCGATCCGAGCCTCCTGCGTCAGGGCATCCTGGAAGTAGCGACGGTACATCGCGACTTCAATGACGACCAGTTCGAGCGAGCGCTGGCCCGATTTATGGTGAGGCACCTCGGCCGAGGGGCCACTCCCAGTGCGGCCATGTTCAATGAGCTGCTCCAGGTTCTTTTCGGCTTCGGAGTCGTACTGCCCGCTGAGTTCAGCACTTTCTTCAGGACTCTCGTCATTCTTGAAGGGACGCTTACTACCTTGAGCCCCGGCTACCAGGTGATCGCCGCCGCCCAGCGTGTGGCCGGCGAATGGGCTCGTGAGAGACTTGAGCCAGCCGGGGTCGAAGAACTTGCCAAGGCCGAAGTAATGCGTCTGATGCCGGTGCTCCGACGCCTGCCCCGCCATCTCGACCGGGTTGCTTCCATGGTCGAGCGGGGAGATTTGCGGGCCAGGGTTAGCCTTTTCTCGGACGACGGAGATATCCGCTCCGTTACCAGGCTCGTAAACCGGATCCTGTTAGCATTCATTGGTGGCGTGGCCGGCGTGATCTCGGCCATCCTCCTTGGGATCACTGGCGGCCCGGCCTTCACCGGTAGGACATCGCTGTACCAGTTTCTCGGCTATTTTGGCCTGTTCTGCAGCAGTGTGTTGATCATGCGAGTCCTAGTAGCCATTTTCAGGGACGGGCTCAATTGAATTTGTCACAGATAAACCGGTCGGGGTCGAGCGAAGGGCGGACCGGGGACTCCGCGGTGCAAAAGAGCAATCAATAGGCCCAACTCTAAGGCAAGGGAACGTCATGAAAATTGCGGAGGTCGCAAGGAAAACACAGATAGGAATTACGCATGGCGCCCAGCCAGAAACAGCCGCGGCTATTGAGCCTGCGTCCTGGGACTGGAGACTGAGCGTCCCCTTGTAGGCCAAAGAATTGGACCGATTTGGGCCTTGACGTGCCTATCCGCGTTGCATAGCATCACCGCGAAACTCGGCTTTTGGAGGATTCACCATGCGGTTCAAGGCAGTTACCGTCGCGACTTTTGGTGCCGTTGTGGTTGCAGGCACGATCGGGTTGTCAGCAGCAGCAGCGTCCACCGGTCCGACGGGAGGAACGATCGAGATATGGGCGACACCGGGAAACGGTGCGGTCGCCAAGATCGTTGTCACGGGCGCGATCGGGGATTACGGCACCGCCACGACGATCGACAAGAACGGCAAGGTCGACGAGAACGGCGACTACGTCAAGGTTGCACTCAAGCACGGAGGGTTCGAGGTCAACTCTGTCGTGCTGAACCAGAAGACGAACGCCGTGCCCCCGATAATGGTTAACAAGACAACCTGCTCGGTCGAGTTCGGCGGATCGGGTCCCGTCACCCTCTTCAACGGCACTGGGATGTACGTGGGCATCACTGGCACCCTCCACATCACCGAGACTTTTGCCGGTGTCGGCGGCCGTTATACGAGCGGTGCAAAGAAAGGCCAGTGCATTATGAACAATAGCAGCCAACCATTGGCCTTCTGGGGCAGCATCACCGGCACAGGCAAAATAGCGTTCACGTAGAAGCCTGATAGGCCGTAGGCGGTGCCTAGCGATAGTGGAATAATTCGTATAGACAAGCTCTCCGGCAGTTCCGCTCCAGCGCGGCCGGCACGGTCGGCAAGGACTCCCGACCGAGATCAGCCGGCGCACTGAGGGGCCGTGAGCGCCGGCTTGGCGCGCTCATTAAGCGGGGCGCCTACGACGAGGGTCCACTACCTTGGTGACAACCCAACGGTGCTTCCCGATCTTGCGGTCGCGAGCGAACTCCAGCCTTTCGTACGTCGACACCGCACCGTTGTAGAGAAATCCCGCAGGCACCGCGTCGGCATCCTCCGGGTAGCCCTCGACCCTGCCGCTGGTCCTTTCAACGTCAGCGCTCCCATGAAGTCAAGGCCTGGGACCCTCCGAGCCAGTTTGCAGGGTCCGGCGTCGCTGGGCCTGTCGCCTTTGAAGAGGAGTACATGTTGGAGGCGGCGGGGAGCGCCGCCGAGCTCCACCAACACATAGTGGCGCGCCCGCGAGGGCCATTTGGCCTAGTTGAGGGAGTGCTCCGAAGACAGCTGCAGCGGCTCACCCCCGCCGACCTTGAGCGTCTACGCCAGCTGGTCGAAGCCGAGAGCTGGGGCTAACCCGGACGAAGTAGGCGCAATAAGCTACCCGGGATATCGGGCCAGACTAGATGAAGGACCTGTACCGACGGTGGCTTCAAGAAGTGTGTGGGGGGCCGGCAGGCTGGAACTGAGCCAGGAGATGGTCGCCGAGCACATCGTCGACCACAACCCCTACCGAGGACAACCCGAGGGCAGGCGTGGGCAGGACTGGGCGGTTGCTTTGGTCCGCAAAGCCTTCCCTGACCTCCGTTTCACCGAAGACGTGGTGCTCAGCGACGGCGAGTTCGTCTGCGGGCGGTGGACCATGACGGGGACACATACCGGGGTGATGGACCTGTTCCGCCTCCCCCCGACCGGGCGTCCCGTGGCGATGACGGGCCAAGAGATATTCCGGGTAGGCGACGGGAAGTTCACTGAGGTCTGGCACCAAGAAGACGTCCCCGGGATGCTCAGTCAGCTCGCCCTTGAGCCGCCGGCCCTAATGGTGCGCCTGGCCGCCCAGCGGAGCGCGCGCGGTACCGCAGGGAGGGCCGCGCTCGGATGTGAGCACGAGGCGTCGATCTTTACCTCGCTCATCCGCGCCCAGCCCTCGCCAGCGACCTCGGTATGGACAATCTCGGGGACGTCGGCAAGCCACTTCGGCAAACTGGCTATCGCTGCCTTGAAATGCGCCGATTCGACGTGTGACCGTCCCGCCTCGGCGTCAACAAATGCCTCGACCAACAGCCACAGGCTGGGGTCGTCGGCGCTTCTGTACCAATCGAAGCAGATGTTCCCCGGTTCGGCTCGGGTAGCGATGGAAAATTCCTCGACAGGAAGGGGCCAGTCGTCGGAGTACTCCGGTCGAACCGGGTGCTTGACAACGACGAAGATCACGAAAAAGTGCTTCCCTTTCCTTTGGCCGCCGCTAGAGGGTACAGGGCATCAAACCCTGTGGCTGGGGGGACCTTGCGCTTAAACGCACAACTATTTCGCACTTACCGAAGGCGGCCGTGAGCCATTAGCCAGGGCGAGGGGGGAAAGCATAAGGGCGGCTATCAACCAGCAGCCAGTCATCGCCGTCTCTACGGAGCAGATTGACGACGTGCAGGGCGAGCAAGACCTCTCCATTTGTTGCGTAGACCGACTGCTCGGCGTCAGCAAACGCGTAATCGGGCCCGACCGGCCTCAGATGGGTCGAGCTGATCGACGTCGTCGTCCCTTTCAACATCCCACCGAAGTACTCGTTGTACATTGCTGTCAGAGCTTCCCGTCCGTCCGCTCGTTCACCGAAAGGGTTGATCAGCGAGCCATCCTCGGTGAAGAAAGCAGCGAACGCGGCTCCGTCGTTGTCCCTCCATGACGCGGCCAACTTCTCGTAAAAAGAAGCCACGCTGGTCTCTGCCACTCCCATTAGGGTCTCCCTCTCTCCAAGTCTCATCCTCACCCGGCCCCCTACTCGGATCTGGAGGTTTGGTCGAGCTTGTGGACGGGCATAACCGCGGGCTCGCCCGGGTCAACCCCCACGTCGGCGAGGATGGGCATGAGCACCTGGCCGAATGCCTGGAAGCTTTCCGGGCTGTCCCAGATGTCATACACCATGAGGTCGCCGTCGTCGCCGAAGCAGGAGTGGTGGAGCCGATGGGGGTCGGGTTCGCCACCCGCTTCTTCCAAACGCCGATGGATCTCGCTGAACTGCGCGAGGGTCATGTCCTTGGGATGGAAATAGGCGGCGATGGCCATGGCTCGTCTCCCCGTCGTCGGTGGGCGCGGTCAATCTCGTTTCGTCACTGCTGTTGGTCTTGGATCACCCTCCTGAGACAGTGCTCAGTCCGAGGCAAGCGCGGCGACCCCGCTGAAGAAGTCGGCCGCGAGTTGCGGTGGCGTCGACCTATTAGTATCAAGGCGGTGGCCACAGAGTGGGCCCCCAAAAGGCCGCACAGCATTCACAGTGGGCGCTGGTACCACGGGGCAGCTTGGCGCTGGAGAGCCGGCGCCGGAGCACCGGTCCTGGTGCTCCACGGAGGACCCGGGCTCTCGTTCAATTACCTGGTAAGGCTGATCGGCTATATCGGGAGCGGCTACAAAGTCGCCACCCACCCGTCGTGCGCTCTCGGCCCGGCCTCGACGGTCACGGAACGTACGTCCAGAAGTTCGCCACAGTGCGAGCGGACTGGGACGGCCTCTACGACCAAAGCGCAGGAGGACGGTCAGGGACCGCCAAGCCACCAATGCCAAGACGGCACCAGCACGGGCCTCGATCAGGCGCCGACGGGCAGCCTCCGTGAGCACCCTGGCAGCTTCTTCGAGACCGATCGCGGCTTCACGGCCTCTCCTACCGCTGCCTGTACTTTCGACTGGAAAGTACGTGTACTCGCCCTGGCAAGTACTTTCTCGCCCTGCGTACCGAATGCTGACCCCGGGTGTTCTGACGCGACAGGCCGAGCGTCGGCCCTTGCGGTACGCGTCATCGCATAGGTCGGCGTCAAGATCCCTCGACGAGACCCGGGGGATTCTGGGCTCATGCTTAAGTCGTCGGTGCCAGATGGCCTGCACCGACTCGACGAGAACGCAGTCCACGGCTCGGAGAACGTCGTCACCACGTAGTGCCACATTCGGGGCGGCCGGACTGAGACCAGCTAGATTTGGCACGACGGGATCGCCCAGGCCGTGCACCGGCAGGCCGCCAGCGGGGCCGGAAAAGTTCGTTTCGTCCTGGTCGCCGATCTTTTTGGACATGCGGACGAGGACCCGCACCGACGTGCGTAGCTGGGTCTACCTTGGTGGCGTGGGGTGCCCAAGGTGTGGCGCGAGCGCTCCAACGAGCGCGAGGTTCTGCCCCGGGTGTGGCGTGGCACTTGCAGGCGCGTCCCGTCGCGAGGAGCGGAAGCCGGTTTCGGTCCTTTTCGTGGATCAGGTGGGCTCCACCAGCCGCGCTGACGGGGCCGACCCTGAAGATGTTCGGGACCGGAACCGTCTGTTCTACGAGGAGAGCCGCGCCCGGATCGAACGGCACAGCGGAATGCTCGAGAAGTATGCGGGCGACGCGGTGATGGCCGTGTTCGGCGTCCCCCTCGCCCGAAGCAACGACGCCGAAAGCGCGGTCCGGGCGGCGCTCAGCGTCCAGGACGGCATAGCCGAGCTTAACGCTGCCCATCCCGGGCTCGACCTCGAGGTCCGCGTGGGGATCTGCACTGGCGAGGCAGTGGTCGAGATCGACGCCCCGCCCGAAAGCGCCCTCGCCACGGGGGATGTCGTCAACACCGCCGCCCGCCTCCAGTCGGCAGCACCTCCAGGGGGTGTGATCGTGGGGCCCGAGACCTACCGCCTGACCAAACACATCTTTCGCTACGAAGAGCTGTCCCCCGTCGAGGCCAGAGGCAAGCGTGATCCCGTTCCGGCATGGCTGGCGGTGGAGGCAAACGACGCGTCCAGTTATCGCGCCGCGTCGCGGACGCCGCTGTTCGGGCGGGACCTCGAGATGACGCTCCTCCGCGCCGTTTGGGAGCGCGCGATCGGCCAGCGGCAGCCTCACTTGGTGTCGGTGATCGGCCATGCAGGAATTGGGAAGTCTCGACTTGCCGCTGAGATCAGCGTGGAAGTGGAGTCGACGGGCGGTCGCGTCCTGTGGGGCCGCAGCCTGCCGTACGATCAGCAGACGCCCTACCACGCGGCGGCGCAGATGCTTCGGCACGCGGCGGGGGTCTTCGAGAACGACCAGGTGGAGACAGCGCGCCACAAGCTGTCCTGGTTAGTAACATCCCTCCTCCCGGCGGACGAGGTGGCGTCGGTGACGCGCTACCTTTCACTGTTGCTGGGCCTGGGGCTTGACGAGCGTGCGCGAGAGACGATCGAGCTCCAATACGCCACGCGCAGGCTTTTCGAGCAACTGGCCGAGCGCGCCCCGATGATGATCGTGTTCGACGACCTGCATTGGGCCGACGAGGCGTCGCTCGATCTGATCAACTACCTGAGCTCCCATCTCCAGGACCAGCCGGTCGTGATCTTGGTGCTCGCACGTCTTGAACTGTTCGAGTCGCGGCCGAATTGGGGCGCGGGATTGATGCCGCATACGTCGCTGCCGCTCAACCCCTTGAGCTCGCACGATGCGAGCGAGGCCGTCAAGACGTTGTTGACCGGGGCCGAGGCGTCGACCATCGCTCGCATCGTCGCCGTCGCGGAAGGGAACCCTCTATTCATCGAAGAGCTTGCGGCGTCGATCCAGGAGGATGCGGGGGCCGAAGTGCTCCCTGCCACTATTCGGGCCGTAATAGTGTCTCGGATCGACGCCCTGCCTGCTGACGCTCGTTCGTTGCTCTTACGGGCGTCGGTCATCGGTAAGACGTTCTGGCGCGGCATCCTCGGAGAGATCGCCGGCACGTCCGCCATCGATGCCCCATTGGGGACGCTAGAGGTGAGGAGGCTCGTCCAGCGATCACGCTCCAGCCAGGTGGAAGGGGACAGCGAGTTCACCTTCAAGCATGACCTGATTCGTGAGGCCGCCTACGCGACGTTGCCGCGTGCAGCGCGCCGCGAATTGCACCAGGCCACCGCCCGCGCCCTCGAGGCGCTGGCGCAACACCCCGCTGAGATTGGATCGATCCTGGCGCACCACTGGAGCAACGCCGGCGATGCCGAGCGTGCCAGCGGCTATCTGCTGACCGCGGCCGAGCGGGCCGAGACGCGCTGGCTGTCGAGGAGACCTACGAGCTGTACACCCAGGCGCTGTCTCTCGCCGCGGATGAGAACGCTCGGACGCACATCGAATACCTGCGTGGTCTGGCGCTCGTGCAGTTGCAGGACTACTCGCGGGCCGCCCGGGAGCTGGCGGTGATCATCCCCCAAGTGGAGGGCGGGCACAAGATCGAGGCCGTCATCGCTCGCACTCGTGCCACGCTGTGGACCGAGCAGACCGACGAGACGATGGCTGGCGCGCGAGCTCGCGCTCCAGCTGGCGCGAGCCGACGGCTTCAAGGAGCTGGAGGCCGTGGCCCTTGGCCTGCTCGGAAGTGCGCACGGTATGCGCGGTGAAGCGGGCGATCTCACCCGAGCACTACGGCTGGGGGATCAGGCACTCAACCTGTGGACACCCAACACCCGGCGTGCCGAACTCGCCGAGTTCCACCACCTCGCTGCGAACCATTACTACTGGGCCGGGGACTATGGCCAGGCCATGGAGGCGTCACGATTGTCGGCGGCCACAGCCGGCGTCGAGCTGCACAGCCAGGAGTTCCGGCTACGGGGCGCCGGCATGCAGGCGATTGTGCTTGCCGGAATGGGTCGGTACGAAGAGGCTATTTCCGCTGCAGATGATGCTATCCAGCTGGCCCGCGCCGTCGGCCGGCCGATGAACGTCGTCATGAATTACTCAACACTTCCCCTGCGTGAGATCTTCGCGCTGGACCAGGCGCTCCGCGGAGCGAAGAGGTTGCTGACAGGCTCGGTCCCTCGGACTTCAACATGCCCTGGATGAACGCTCGGGCCGACGTGTTCACGGCCTGCGTCAGCCGGGGCGATCTGGCCAGGGCAGAGAGCGAGTGGGGACCTGTATGGGACGATGCCGTCGCGAGCAAGGCGTGGGAGCGGTGGCTCGTCAGCGGACGGCTCGCTGCCACGCGGGCTGATATGGAGTTGTCGATGGGACGCACCGGGGAAGCCCTTGTGTGGGCGCGGCGAGCCATAGATCTGGCGGTGGCGTCCAGCCGGAGGAAGTACGAGGCGATCGGGAGAACGACGGCGGGTCGAGCTCTGATCGCGGACGGTCTTTATGACGAGGCGGCGACTGAACTGCGGCGCGCCGTCGCAGTCTCCGACGCGCTGAGTTCACCGCTTCTGCGCTGGCAGTCCAGAGCGGCGCTGGCGCAGGCCATGGCTGGCACCGGCCACGACCCCGACCCCGCCTACCACGAAGCGGCGTCAATTATCCGCGACGTGGCGGATAGTCTCAGCACCGAGCATGCGGCCGGATACCTGGCTGCGCCGCAGGTCGCCAGCGTTGTCGACGCCGTGAGATGAGCCTCAAAATTTAACGCCGCGGCCGAGGCGATCCGCGCTGCTGTACTGTCCGAAACCTAAATCTTAGGCTCGTGCACTTGGGCTTGGCGGTGGCGACGGCACGTGCTCGCCAGGAACGCCAGGACCTTGTTCGCCGTCTGACGCGCGTCGCCCGCATCCGCGTGTGGCCCGGCAGCGCGAACTTCAGCCTGATCGAGGTCGGCGATGGACCCGGTGTGATCGCCGGCTTGCGGGCCCGCGCATTCTCGTCCGGCCCGCCACGTTCCCCGGCCTGGGCGACCGTTTCATTCGCATTACCGCCCGCAGCGCCGAGGAGAACGAGCTTCTCGTGCGCGCGCTAGAAGACGTGCTGGCGGGAGCCCGATGAGCGTGCGCACCTCACGGTCTTCGAGATCTACGCCGACGGCCGGGCCTGGCCTCACGGTTTAGCGCGTCGCTGTGACAGGCGCCTCGGGTGGTGGCGGCGGCAACCCGGCTGGGCCCATGAAGGCGAAGACGCTGTCGGTGCCTGGAAGGAGCAGCAGGCCGTCGCCGACCGACGGCGTCGGGAAGTGGTTCACGTACGCGCCGAAGGGGATGGAGACGACTTCGTCGCCGTTGGCCGGGTTGAGCCCGTGCACGGCGTTGTCGCCTCCGATCGTCCAGACCAGTCCGTCGGAGATGATCGGTCCGCCGGCGGCGCCGTCTTTGTCGGTCCACAGCTGTTTCAGGTAAGGGGCCTTGGTCGACACCTTGACCGCCGTGACGCCGTTCGGACAGGGCACGTAGACGACCGAACCCTCTACCGCCCGCCCTCCGTCGGGGTCGCCGCTGCACAACGAGAGCGACGCCACCTCGCCCTCCTCGCCGCCGAGATGTCCCTGACGCAGTAGGTAGGCGATGTCCGTCTTGCCGACCTGGAACACGAAACCGTCCACGAGTGTGGGGTCCCCGGTCCCGAGGTCGAGGTCGTCGGCGCTGAGCGTCTGCCAGTCCCGGGGGTAGAAGACCGACTCGAGGTGCATGGTCGGCGACAGCTCGAGCACCGCGTCGCTGTCGTCGTACGGCTGGCCGGCGCCGAGGTCGTAGCCGTCGGCACTCGCCACGTAGACGTTCCCATGTGGGTCGACGACCGGAGAGCTACCGCCCATCCACACCGCTCCCCGGTCCCGGCCGCTGCCGATCTGGAAATAGTGGAGCGATCCACCTGTCTCCGGGATGGCGACGACGTAGCCGTGGGCAGGACCGTTGGGGCCAGGACAGTCGCCGAAGTTCTGGCCGTAGGCGACGATTACGGAACCGTCGTCGAGGGCCAACCCGGGCCGCTGCAGCTGCGCCAGCTGGTCCTCCCCGGCGTTCGGCATCGCCGGCTCATTCAGCTCGACCTTGCCGGTGAACAGATCGAGCCCAAAAAGGCGGTGCGACGCTTCCACACCACTAGAGGCAGGGGGGCCACTTATCAGCGTGTCGGCGTCGACGAAGATCTCGTGGCGCGTCAAGTCGACCACAGGGGTGCCCGTAACCCCGACCTCGGGCGAGATGTCGCCGCAAGGCAGATAGCGGGATGGCACGGGAGTCGCCAGGTGGCGTGACCACAGGATGTGCCCGCTGTTGGCGGCCATTACGTAGACGGTGTCGTTCTCGGTCGCCGCGACGACGCGGCCATCGGCGACGAGGGGCTCGCCGTACAGCTGCCCGTCGAGGACCGGCGACGTCCAGGCCCGTCGCGACGGCAACAGCTTGGTGTTCGCCGCTTCGGCTCCGGTCGCCTCAGCATTCCCGTGGTAGGTGGTCCAGTTGGAGCCGAAGCCGGAGGCCGCCGGTACGGACCTCGAACTGGTCACCCCGGCGGTCGCGGTGCCGAAACTGCCGAGTGTCCCGGCCACCAGAACCGCCCCCACGGCGAGGGGTGCCACTAGGCGCCTCTGGGCTCCATGCCGCGCACTGAGGCTACCCGAGCGCTTCCTTCTAATCACTGAACGAGAAATACCCGCCACGGCCAACTGAGCGTACCCGGGGCGACGCATTTCTTGGAGGCAGGGACGACGCGAGCTGGGTGTATGGCTCCATCCCCCAGGAGCAGGTTTCGCGCCGCTTCAGACGTCGTCGGGCGGAGCGTGCCTTCCTGACCAGGGAAAACGTGCGGGCGAGAGGACTTGAACCTCGACGCCTTTGGACATTCTGCACACTCTTCGTGGTCATATCCAGCGTGAGGCCTAGCATTCTGACCTGCGATGTTACTAATTGAGATTCTGTCTAATTACGGTGAGTGACGACTCGTGCCGTCGAGGGCCGTCTATTGACGTGGCGATCATGCACGGTTCATGCACGACGAAGGCTGTCATTTCCGCAGCCACCGACAGCACGGGGCGTTCGTGGACAGCAGCGGAGCAGGCAGGTTTGGACACAGAACACCCTCGTTCGCCGGCGTCCAGGCGGACCACCGGCGGGTCATAAAGCGCCGGCCCACCGGATCGCCTGCCAGCTGACGACCGCCCTGGTGGCGTGGCTCAGCTTGTACCGGCTCGCGCGCCCGATGCGATCACGCTGTTCAAGCCCAGGGAGGCCGTGGCCCAGCAATCCCGGTACGCGTAAAGCAGAGGTCGGGGAAATGAAACCGGGACGATGGTGGCGGCTGCGGGATTTCAAGTTACCCTCGCACAGAATGACGACTGTGACATCGGAGCGTGAGTGGACGACCACGCACGCAGTCAGGGCGGACTGTCGGTTGTCGGGCGCAAGGCGGCGCTCGCTCGCCTCGCTCATTTCGTGCACGAGGCGCGGTCGGCAAGCTCGATCGTTTTGCTTGATGCGCCCGGGTATCGGAAAGTCGACGCTATGGGAGGCTGGCTGCGTTTCGGAGCGGTACTGAGCCTTGGCCTCATGGCCCGGCGGCGGGTGCCCCACTCGCTCGCCAACGCCGAGCGTCGGGTACGCCGATCAGCCGCCGGCACCGAGCACGGCTAGTTGCCGCCAGCGACGGCCACCGTCTCTCGTCGCCACGAGAACTTCGCCAGCGCCCTGCGACCAGGGCCCGCTCACGAAGCCGACCCGCGGCGACACGAACGACACGGGCTGTGACGGGTAGTAGGAAAGCCCGGCGGCGAGCACGTTGTACGGCCCGGACCAGCGCGAGCCGCCGTCGGTCGTCGCACTTACGGCCAGGTCGTGTCCCGCCTGGCACGGCGAGCAGCCCGTCACGAGCACGGCATCGTCGAGGCCGAACGTCCTGAGCGTATAGAGCCCGCCGTCCATCAGGGTTATCGCTCGGTACGGCCCGCCGAGGCCGGCGAACGGCGCCACCTTGGCGACGCTCCCCGCCACCGCGGTGAAGCTGCGGCCGCCGTCTCGGGAGACGAACACCACATAGGGCTCGAAGTTCATGGCAGGGTTCCCAAAGCTGTAGGCCCAGACCGTCGGCCCCGAACAGGCGAGGACCGTTTCCGGCGCCGGCCCGACGCGCCGCCAGGAGCTGCCGGAGTCGCGCGACGCGTACAAAGTGCCGTCCAAAGGGCCTCTGGTGCCGGCGGCCCCCACCACGGCCGCCGGCGCCGGTGCCGCCAGGTAGTACAGGACGCGGGCCGACGCGACGCAGAGCGGAAGCGAGGGGTCACACGCCGAACCGGCCGGGACGGCGAGCGTCTGCCAGCTCCGCCCACCATTGGCAGTGCGGTAGAGCGCGGCACGGTCGTGGGCGCAGCCCGCGGCGAACCCCACGACCCGGGAGACGAAGTGGACGGCCAGGGGCTGGGTGGTAAGCAAGTTCGGAGGCTCCCGCCGCTCCTCCCAGTGCTGGCCGGTATCGGCCGTGACCAGCAAGCGCCGGGTCGTGACCACCACGGCGCTCGCGCCGCCGACGACGTTGAACCCCAGCGCCTGCTCGCCGTTCCTGAAACGGAGCACCGGGTCGATGTGCGCTCCAGCATCGGTGGTCACTGCTACGCCGGCCGGGCCGGCGAAGTAGCCGACCCGCGACGTCGCGAACGCGACGTAGGCGTAGGGCGGCGCCGACGGCGATGGAGGTGCGACGGCGATCACGTTGTGCCAGATACGACCGCCGCCGTTGGTCGAGTAAACCGCCCCGTCGGTGTCCTGGCCCTCGGCAACGGAGAGGTCCGCGCTGAGCAACAGCGCCCTCCCCAGGGCGGGGGCGGTCGAACCGGCCGGCGGCTCGGCGGCTGGCGCCAGTACGGCGAGGGCGCCTGCGTCTATCGGGTAGCCCACCTCGCTGAGCGGCGGCACGGCCCCTGAGGCATCGTGACCGACGAGCCGCCAGCTGGCGCCCCCGTCCTCCGACTCGAACAGCTCGTCGCCCTCCGAAGGCAGCCGCCCAGCGGCAAGGACGGCGAGGCGCGAACCGCTGCCGTCGGCAGCGTCGAGGCCCGTCGTCTGGAGGCTGTCGGTCTGGGCCCGCCCGACGTAGCGAAACCACCCGCCGGGCCCCAGCCGCTCGATGACGAGCCAGCCGTCCTCATCAGTCGAGGGGTCGAGGCCGCTCGCCATCTCGAGCACGGCCCCGTCGGCGGTCACGGTCGGCAAGCTGAAGTACAAGTCTCCCGGCCAGCCACCAGGTGGGCGCTGGAAGCGGGCCGGTGCCCAGTCCCGGCCACCATCGCTTGTCTCCAACATGCCCGGCCCGCTCGGGCACTCCCTGGTCACGAAACCGAGACGAGCGCTAGCGAAGCTCACCGTCAACAGGCTGGACGCGCCGCAGCCGGTCGGGGACCCGGGACCGGCCATCCCGCCCGGCAGCCCGCGAGCGACTAGGTGGCGCCAGGTGCGCCCACCGTCGCTCGTCTCCCAAAGCAGCGAAACAAGCTTTCCCGAGGCCGGGTACGATCCTGCGAGATTGGGCCCGGTGCCGATGTCCGTCCCGGAACCGAGCAGGTAGCCGACCTCGGGCGTGGCAAAGCTGAGGGAATACGAGAGCAGGGCCACCGAGAGCGGGCTCGGCAAGCCGGGAACGGCCGACCCGTCGCGCCAGCTACGGCCGCCATCGGCCGTGCGCCACACTGTCGCCAGCTGCGCCGCTCCGTCGCCGGTCACCGCCGAGCGCAAGGCCCAGGCGTAGTCCGGCCCGAGGAAGAAGGCTGGCCCCAAACAGCCACAGTGCGCCACGCGCGCCGCTTCGGGCAGATCAGCGGCGAAGTTGCGGCCCCCATCGTCGCTTCGGTAGACGTCCCCGGCAACCTGGGCCCAGACGACTCCCCCACCAACGGCGAGCAGCTTGGCGGAGCGCGGCAGCGCAGCGCTGGTGGAATTGGGCGCCAGCATCCGCCCACCGGTGAGGTACTGTGCCGCAGCCGGCGCCACCCCTCCCAAGACGACCGGGACCGCGAACACGAGGGCGAGAAGGCGTCGCAACCGCGCGGCACTTCCTGGCACGCGTCGGCCAATAGTCGGCACGTCTGGCTAACTCGCCGAGGTTGCCCGCCGTTCCCGCTGCGCCTCAAGTCGGGTGGCGGTGTGAGGGGAGGCATCTCGCCAAGGGCCGATATGTGCGGCGGGGACTGCGTTCTCGTGAGCGCCGAGCCGTGAATATGGTCGGGTTCGCCTAGAGGCTCCAGTGTTCTTCGTCCACCCATATCGCGGTTTTATGCGCGCCGTTGAGTCTCGAATCGTTGCCGATCCGGCCTGTTCATGTGGTGACGCTAAATAAGGCCAACAGGCCCGAAGGCTCCGATCCTCCCGTTGCAGCCCACGGTGAACGCGCCATGCAAGCCGCCGGTGTTGGCCACCGTCGCTGCACCGCCCGCAATGCTCAAGCTCCATTCGTTCGGCGTGATGACCGCGCTGGCTTGACAGTTCGCCGCCGTGGGCGTAGCAAACGAAAGCCCGGCGACCAGTTCGCTCACCGGCAGGAGGGTACCTGGGCGTTGTGGGTCGGCCACCGGCGACAGCACGATGCCGGGGCCGACACTGTAGGTGACGGCCTTAGTGACGGCCCGCCCTGAGGGGCCAGTGCCTGCCAGTTGCAGCGGTCCGGCCAGCCGGCAGTAGCGGTGCGACACGTCCCATATGGAAATACTGCCGACCAAGTTCCCGGTCACGCCTTGAAAACCGTTGTAGACAAGGGCGACGTCAGTGGCCGTGCAGGGCCTCGACTGGGGAACCGACAGAGTGAGCGCGACCTCGTTGCCTATGTCGCCCATGCCAGCAGGGGGGAACTGTAGGAGCACCCGTTCAGGTGCGAAGTCGGCGTAGACCTCCTCTCCACCGAACTCGGCAACGAAGCCTGACTTGTGCGCCTTCTCGCTCGCCTCAGCCACATCGTCGCCGAAGAGGTCGGGGGTAGCCGGTGGCCTCGGGATGCCGTAGACGGAAGCATCTGCCGCGAGCGTGCTCGCAAGGCCGGCGTCGATCGAGCGGGCCTGGTGGCGGTCGAAGACCGTCCCTCTGCCTAGCGCCAGGGCCGTCCTGGGTGGGCAGTCGAAGTCGACCAAGCCGACGTCGACCGAGCTGCCCCCTGGGTAGGCGAAACGGAGCAGGACGTCGGGTGGTTCATTGGCACAGCGCCGCTCGTCACTCGTCGCTGGAGGGGCCTGTGCGATCAAGGCTGCGACGACACTCGCGGGGCCCGGGCCGAGCACAACGCCCTGGCGGGAGCCGCCCTTGAGGTTGAGCGGGCGCCCTCGTGCGTACCCACAGAGGCGGACACTGCTAGGGTCGGGCTCAATTTGCGTGGTCTCGCCAAGCACAGCCGCGGCGTCGGCTGGTGCCGTCGATGGGCACTCGGCTGGAATGGCGGGTTTGGGCTCCCCGTTGACGAAGAAGTGGGTCCTCTCCCCATGAGGCATGCCTGAGGCCTGGGAGGCAGCGGCCGCCCGACTGCCCGTCGCCAACAATGATGCAAGGGCGGCTACGGCAACGACTAATACCGCGACCCTGGAGCGCTGGCTCGACGCTCGCCCGGACTGTGACCCCATCGCTCTGTTGACCCGGGAGTGGTGAGGTTGGTTCCAGGCCTCTCAGCCTCACGTCCGGTCAGCTGGCGTCGCGCAATCCGCGGGCTGCACCCGACCACCGTCACTTGTACAAGATGGATAATGCGCTCAAAAGGCCGTCGCTGGGCTGGAACCGCGTCTCCTGCCGCTCAAACTTAGTCGGCCAGGGCACGACTACCTTGGGACGGGGCCTGGAAGTAGGCTATGAATGGGCAGCAAACCAGCCTTTTGGAACCTCTCAGTGGCCGATCAGGTCCGGGGCAAAAGTCGCTGCACTAGCCAACGCTATGTAACGTCGTCAGAGTTGGAAGGGTCACCACTTTCATTGAAACGCCCGGTCTGCAGCAGCTTTGTCACTGCAACATGTCTCGCTGCCCTATTGGCTGCGACGGGCCCGGCATCTGCCAGCGCAGCTCCCGCACCGAACACGAGGCACTATCCTGCGTGCGCTCTGAGCAACCAGAGTTTTTTAGGGGTAGCGACCTTCGGGAACTTTTTTGTTGATGTATCGCAGACCTCCTCTGCCTCGCCTTGGACAGGAATACGCGCGCCGGGGGTGACGCCGCCTGAGTGGGACACCCAGTTTCGGCGGTCGCGTCTGATCGGCGGGATGAGCCGTCGCGCCTTGGAACCTCCCTTTATAGAGCAAGAGGATGCGGAAAAGGCTCGCACCGCTCACATCCCCACGCCATGGCCGCTTACCCCTCTGAGTGGGCTTGTGGTGTTGCAGACTCCCCGTTTGCTCGAGGTGTACCAGACTCATAACGTGTACGCGGGCGGTGCAGGACCATACGCGTTCTCGCGAGTGTTACTGACTACCGGTGGGGGACTTGGCGGCTTCGTATCGGTGAGAGTCAAGTCCCCGAGCATCGCTTCGGGGACTATTAGTTATGAGTTCCTTGAAATACCGCCGCAGCCTAGCGAGGAACGAATTGTGTTAGTTGGTGTTGTATATGGCCCGGTCCTAGCCCAGTTTGCGTTCCTAGGCGGTGCTGCGGTGAACGGCTCCCTCGTTGCACCACTGGTAAAGGCCGGTGCTTCGCGGTTGGTTGAGGCATGTCGGAGGTAGTACGAGGGAAGGGGAGGGGTCTGGCGGCGTGCGATCAACGGGTACGGATGGAATGAAAATCGCGACGAGAGCCGCGATGTCGCGGCCTACCCCGGGTGGGGGTAGGCACGCTGTAAGCCCAATGAAGTTGCTTGTGTCCCGAACAACCAGCCCGAAGAGGGATTTGGCGTCCGGCAACTTGGCACCGCACCCGAGGGCGGGCGAGCTGATGGTCAGCTGGGCTTGGCGTCCGTTGACGGTGGTGTTCGGGTGGAACGGGACCCCGTCGTTGCCGACGTCGGACACGACGGCGTAGGCCGCCCCGGGTGCGAACGACGGTGATCTTGGCGATCGCCATGAGGAAGCGGTTCCTATCGGGGCGTCGCTAATCGCGATTAGCGGTGCTGCCGCCGAAGACCCGACCCCGCTGTAGTAAGCCACATGCCAGTCGGGCGGGTGGCGGAGATCGACCACCGCGTCGTACGAGGCGGTCTTCCACAACGACGTAACCGCGGTTGGAGGCAATGATTGACGGTGACCGCCACGGGCGGGCACGTAGGAACCGTCGTAGAAGGCAGCTGCAAAGAAACCAGCACAAACAGCGACTTCCTCATAGTCGGTTCGACCATCCGGTCAGCCCTCAAGGTTCTCCAGTCCAGAAAACGTCCCCGGAGCATAGTTCCTCGCCCGCGCCTGTCGAGTTCGATCGAACCGCCGTTTCGAGCGCCATCAGATATTTGGTGGGGCGGCGAAGCGTCGATCCCGCGCGAACTCCTTAGCCAAGGTCGGCATGCACCATGCCGACCTGTCTGCCAAAAGTGGCGACCAATCGTCGCCCGTGGTGGGTCGTCAGGGAACTGTCCGAGGCTCTCCGTCATACGTCGGGCTCATCGGCGCGGCCGAGCCGTACCCGGGGAACAGGCCACGCTCGCCAAGCGTCTAATGGGCGTGGACCGACGACCGAGCCGCGCCCATTGTCTTGGCGCTTGTGCGGTCGTTGTCGCCATGGCCGTTGCCATACCAGCGGTCGCCACCAGCTCGGTGGCTTTGGCGAGCGCCAGCGGCCTTGAGCCCGGGAACGGCTTACAACAGGCGACGGACAAACAAGTGCTGGCCTACCTCACCCGAGCCCAGGCCCGCCTGAACGGGTCCTTTGTTACGTCCTACTGGGTCAGCGCCGGTCCTGGCCACCTGTCCACCGTGTACGGGGCGCAGCTCTGGGACCAAGTGACGATGTACCGGGAGACCCCTCCGCTCGCCTGGTTCGGTCCGAGACCCGTCCCCCGGAGCTACGAGGTTTTTGAGGTGTTCCCGGACTGGAGCAGGGTCGCCGGCGTCGGCATCGGCTTTTACAGTTGCACGCAGGGGGCGCCTCGGGGTATGTGGTCGTGCCAAGGCCCCTACAACCACGTCGGCATGGGGGGCACCTTCCAGCTGACCGCGCCGTACCCGCCCCCCGAGCTGTTACGAGGCTTGGCCAACGCCTCGTACACTTACTTGAACCTGGCGTTTGCCACGCGCCGCCCGACTGAGCGGGCCTACTTCTTTAGCGAGGGACGCCAGCAGTGCATCGGCTTCGGCTCGCAGCGTCACTTTGTTGGCAGTGCCTGCCTTGGCGCTCACGACCTCGTCAGTAACTACCAGTTGCCGAGGTCGGCAACCGTGGGCACGTATTTGTCGGCGAAAATGCTGTCATTTTCCTCCCGCATTGCGCCCATCATGTTCCGGCTGCCCGCTACCCCCACCCCAGTTCGGTCGTGATCAACCGTGGCGCCCGGGCCCAGCGACTTAGGAGGGGAGCCAGGTTGTGTTCTATCTCCCTGGGGACGCGCAGATATGGTGGACGTGGAACCTCTGCAGGCCCGGGGGGCTTAGTTGAACGTGGCTCAAGTTCTTTCGGCCATGCTCGTGGCGGTCGCCCTCGTTGCGGGCCTTGGTGGGGAGTCCGGGTACCTCGGGCTGAGGGAGGACCTGCCGGCCCCGTCGGTTACCGAGCGCTGGAGCGAGCTGACGGCCACTGGCGGCGAGTTGCCGTCAGGGGCAGAGATCACCTCTGTTGTCAGCTTCGACGGTCGTTTCGTGGCTGCGGGCGCCTACTTCGGCAGCGGACCTGACTTGCCGGCTGCCCTTGAGTGCCCGGTCGGCTGCAACCCTACGGTCTGGACGTCCAAGGACGGCCGCCGTTGGTCACCCGTTTTCGCCGAGCCCGCCATTGGCGGCATCGCCGGGGAGAGCCTGGTCGCCACGCCGGTGGGCGTGTTCCTGTTCGACAACGACGAGGGCACGGCGATGTGGCGATCGGCCAACGGGTCGTCGTGGCAGCGGCCCCAGCTTCCCACCGCGATGGAGGCGCTGGGCGTGGTGGGGGCCGCGTGGCGCCACGGACGCCTCGTGGCGATCCTCAACAACAAGTACGCCGGCAGTGCCGACAAGGCCTACGGCCACAGACACGGTCTGGAGCTCGTCCGACGGGGCGACCTGGCACCAAGACCAGTCCTCGGGAGCCCCCGCGTTCAGCTCGTTGGTGGCGAGCTCCTTTGGTTTCTTTGCTGCTGGCACCTCGCGGAGGACGGGCAAGAGCGCACTGTGGTGGTCGGCTAACGGGGCGACCTGGGAGACGCGCCATCTCGACGTCCCGGCCGGCAGCGTCGTACTTGCCGTCGCCGGCGACCATCTCGTCGCCGAGGACATCGCCCGTGCTGGGACCGCCTCGGCTCGGGCACAGTTTTGGTGCTCGCATCGCGGCGAGAGCTGGGCACCTGCCACCGTCCGAGGCGGGCCAATAACACCTTGGTTCGTCTACTCCGGGAGCTCCCCAGTCATAACGACAACGGCGGGCTTTGTGGCCTGGGGCAACCCGATGAGCCGCCTGTGGTGGTCACCGACGGGCTGCACGTCGTACCCGGTGGCCAAGGGCGGCACGCCCTCGCTGGCCGGCTACAAGGTGGAGGGCCTGTTCCCCGGCGATGGCGGCCTGATCGCCACCATGTACCCAGCGAAAGCCAAGCCCGGCGCCAGTGACGCGGCGGTTTCGCTCTGGCAGGTCAAGGAGAAGGGGACCTGAGGCCGGCAGTTCTGGCCGTTCTCAAATTGGTCGCCGCAAAGCCCCTTGCGGCGGTACCCGCATAAAGAATCTCCAGGGCCCATGGGTTGGTCACAGGCCACGGCGGCACGCCGCCGGCGGCCGGACCTTGACCATGCCCTCTGCCGACGGGCCCCCGATAGCGAACGTGCCTTGAGCCGTGGTCACGAAGTCGCCCGCGACGAGCTCGGGGCTTGGGTACCCCGATGGACTCCAACACGGTCGTACTTGCGTTGAAACAGGCCGCCTGGCCGCCGAGGCTCCCGACCCAGACCGTACCCCCGGAGACGTCCAGCGACGGGCCTGCGCTGAACAGCGGTAACCGCGCCCCACCGGGTACCCGAACTCCCGTAAAGAGAGAAACATTGCTGCCTATCAGCTCGAGCGAACTTGCACGGTAGAGGTAGAGCGAGCCGTTGGCGCCCGGGTCGCCGCCGGCGGCCCACAGGTATCCCCCGGAAGTGGCCATGGCCACGCCATGTGGGGCCGCGGGCACGGTGCCGGCTGCCACCAGCGCACCGTCGGAAGCCGACCGCCTTTCTAGGCGTAGGTAGCCGCCCTGCTCGTAGGGCCCAGCGGTGTAGAGCCACTTCCCTCCGAGGGCCAACGAGGTCCCGCACCCCACGCCCGTGCCGAAGCTGATAGAGCGCGTCACGTTACCCGTTTCGAGGTCGGCCTGGACCAGCCTGCAGCCGAACATGGCCCATGCTCTCCCAGCTGGCCCCGCCACCGGGCCAAGCGCTACGGCGTTCGTAGGCCCCTCCGGCCCCAGCGCGAGGCGGACCTCCCGCGTCGTGTTGAGCGGCCCCGGCGCAAAGGCGACGAGGCCTACGTTGAGGGGGCGCCCGACCTCGGGGGTGCCGGTCAGGGCCCAGAGCTGGCCGTCAATGAGGCTCGGGCTGCCTAAACCCCCGCTCATTATGGCGGATCGAGCGAGCACACGCCCGGTAGCCGGGTCGACCCGGACGACTCTGGCTCCCTCGGGAACTGTTTTAGTCGAGTACAGCCCACCTGAGAGCGCGAGGAGCCCCTGGAATTCACCCGAGACGAGCACCTGGGCCACCCATCGAGAACTGGCTACAGACGCGGACGCCACGGCGACGGACGCCACCCCGTTGAGGCCCGCGACGCCACCGACGCTCAAGACAGCGAGGCCGATCAGCTTTGCCAGCCGCCGCGGGCCAGTGTGCTGACAGTCCTGCACAACCAGATAACTCCGGCGGGGGGCCTCGTCGTTGCCTTTGCCGAGCGCGATTGGCACCGGCTCAGCTCCCGGGGTTCCAGGCCCTCTCTCCCCGCGGCATGATGGCGCGAACCCACAGCCGAGGGCCAAGCCTTATCGTCGACCTGGACGGTTCACGCTCCAGGCCGCACCTCTTTGTCGAGCTGCATAACGGGTCTTCTCGGTTGCCAACTCCAAAGGGGCCCCGATCACCACGCCGTGCGGTGGCAGGCAGGTCTGCGCTTTCCGGCGGCGACAGCCTGACAAGGAGGGGAAGTAGGTACTCCGTTGATCTTTGGCTAGTAGCGTGGCGAGCACCTGGCAGCCTCTCGCCTGGTGACGGCCACCCGCCGTTCTTGGCGGCCCGCAGTTATCTGGGCGTGGTCGACGCGGGCGTAATTGTCTCGGTCCCTTTGGTTACCAACGACACCGCTAGCGGGCCATAATTGAGCACGAGAGCAACATCGGATGCCTGCTGTTTGGTAAACGGCACAGGCAGGCCGCCGCTGATAACCGCGCCGCCGGGGAACGTCTTGGCCTCTATGGCGGGCGCGGACTGGACTGCCCCGTCCACTTCGACCGCTTGTCGCGCGCAGTCCGGCGGGTTGCTGGGGTCGCGTTCGTAACACGCGTAGTGAGCCGCGGCATAGCGGTTGAACTCCGACGACCCCTGGCTGGTAAAAGTGAGCGCGACCTCCCACTCGCCCGTCTGAGAGTTGACGACAGCGCTCGCCCGTGCGATGACTGACCCCGACATCTCGGCGGGGCCGAGCACATAGCGCCCGTACTGGTAACCGGCATAGTACGGGAGCACTACGGCCGCACTGGCGAGGTCCCAGCCGGCCGGCGTAACACCGTGGGAGTTGCCGTGAGGGGGGAAGTAGGTCTGCTGCCCGCGGGGACTGAGGTGGCATGCCGAGGCCACGGCGGCGGTGGCGCCGGGCGGGTGGGCCTCGTTACCTGAGGTGGCAGTACGCCCCAGGTAGGACGAGATAATGCAGTCCACCGGGCGGAACAAAAACCGGCCAGTCTCGGCCGCTAGTTGGACGACTTGTGGCTTGTACTCGGCCCCGGGCAGGTCGACAACGACGTAGCTGCCGTGCTCGTAGACCGTGGCGTTGGCCACACCGAGTCCCCGAAGGCGCTCACGGATGACCGCCATTGCGGCTTGGAGGCCCTGTGCTGGCACCGTCGTTGTAGGTTCCTCGAAGGCCAAGAAGCGAGACCCATCACCTGTCACGGCCGAGGAAGCGGCTCCACCCGCTTTCCCAAGGTTTGCGCCGCTCGCAAGCCCAGTGCCGGGCATGAGGGTTACCAGCGCCACCAGCACGGCCAACACATACAGCCTGAGAACACTTTTCACCTCGCCTCCCGTCCCGCCCTCCGCTTGCGCTTAGGAGGACCGCTTACCCCGCCGCCGCCGCACGTTTCCGTTCCCGGTGTAGATCTTCTCCGCAACGCGACCGGGCCGGGCCTGCCGCCTCGGCCCGCCGCTGACTTGCAAGAAGTCGCCAGCTCATATCCGAGGTTGGCACAAAACTGCTTGCTGGAGCACGTCACCCGCTGGGTGCGAGCACGCTTTTGTAACCGAGAGGCAGGTAAATCCGAGAGCGCCTCCTGAGCTCGACGTATAACAGCCACGACTTTGCTCGGAACTCACGGATTTTCAACCGGGGCCTCAGAATAGTGTGCAGCGTGAAGAGCGCTACCGTTGAACTACCTGCCACCTACCGGCCAGCGCCTCTCGATGACCCGCTCTACAACAGTGCTGGCACCTGAGACCACGTCGGAACCAACGAGTAGGCAAGAGCCCGTGTCCGGGCACGAAACTCCGTGGACTCGCAACTGGACGGCGGGGTTTTCTTCGAAAGGCACGAGCGGAGCAGGGGCCATCGCCCACCGGTTGCCAGCGAGCTCCTCCATCACCACCCGGCAACAGGGCCCGGGCGCCTGCCCAACCGCCAGGCACCAGCCCGTTGAAGGGCAGGAGAGGTCAGCGAGGTCGGTTGCGTAGCGGCTCGGGGTAGTGCTGAGGGACCACCGGCTCAGCCGTAACGACTCGGCGATGGCCCCGGTCGGGCACATATAGCCAACGGCAGTGCAAAGCCGGGCCCCCATCGTGGGTCCCAGGACGACCGGACAGCGCTCCTATTATCGTCCCCGGGGTTGCCGAGCCACCGGGCACCAGAGCACAAACCACCATCCGGTGGCGGTCAGAAACGCAGTCATAGCAACGCGCCCCCCTCGTTCACGAGCTCGGGGCCGGCGGGGACAACGCCCTGAGCTGGGAGCGGTGCCGTCCGCTTCGCCAATCCGAGGGCTTGAGCGATCGCCGCTTGGGCACTGCGACGGTGCGCAATGCCCTCCAGGGTGGTAACAGCACCTTCCGGGCCGAGTGGGCGAGGGTCGGCGCCGGCTCCCAGCGGTCCCGGAACGCGGCCACGGTGGACAAGGCCCGGAGCCAGGCTTCCCGCCTGCCCGCTTCGCTGGGCTCAGGGCCGAGGCTCCTGGTCCAGGCCTGGCTCTCCCTAAGCGCCTGTTCGGCCAGCCCCCGGGCCCGGCGCTCCATGGCCCGGTCTCGTTCTACCAACGCATGGGCCAGGTCCTGGTCGTCCACGCCGAGCGCCCGGGGGATAAGCCCCGCGATGAGGCCGGCGCTGGCCTGGCGTTTGCTGCTGGCGGCGGCGGCCCAGCGCTCGGCCCGAGCGTGCAGGACGGCGATGGGGTCGTCAACTCCCTCCAGCGTCCGGGCGGCAGCCAGACGGGGCAGCGCCGCGTCGATGTCGAGGCCTCGGGCTTGGGCGTCCCGCAGGGCAGCCAGGAGCGGCGCGTAAGCCTCGCTCCCCCGGGCGGAGGCGAGGCCAGCCGGGTCGAGCCCACACCGGCCGAGGAGGCCCTCGAACCGCTGTTGTTGGGCGTCCCGGGCGATGCTCAGGTACTCGCTCGCTAGCACGGCGAAGGACCCCACCTCTTGTTGGGCACGGCGGATGGCTTCGTGAGCCGAGGCCTCGGCACCTTCCCGGGCCAGCACCGCGGCGAGAACTTCCCTCGGGCTCTGGGGCCGGGTCAGGCCCGGGTGCGAGGTGGGGGGGTCGGGGTCGAAGCAGGTGTCCACGTAGAGCCGGTTCTCCTCCCGGCCCCGGGTGGCGGAGACGTAGAGCACCTCCCGGGTGGTGGTAGGCGACACCAGGGCGTGGGCGGTAGCCACCGTGCGGCCCTGGGCCCGATAGGCCGTTGTCGCGTAGGCCAGCTCCACGTGCTCACGCACATAGTTGGCCGGAAGCACCACCTCGCCCCCGCCGCCCAGGCGGTGCACGGCCATGGTCCCGTCAGGGTTGGTCGCCTGGACCACCCAGCGGTCGCCGTTTTTCACCCAGCGCCGGCCGGTGGACAAGAGCCGGTTGTTCTCCCGGGTGACCACCTCGTCCCCCACCCCGGCCCGCTGGCCGTCGGCCACCGTGAGACCTGCCTCCGCCACCAGACCGGCCGCCACCCGGTCGGCCCGGGCGCGGCCGTTCAGCTCCGAGACCGTGGCCGAGTCGGGGGCGACCATGAGGCTCTCCCGCCCCTCGTCTATATCGGCTTTCCAGGCCCGGTAGAGCTGGTCGAGCACCGCCTCCCGCTCGCCCCCGGTGACCCGCCCGTGGGCCTCGTAGGCACTGATGGCGTCCTCCTTCCCCAGGCGCAGGCCGAGGCTGGCGGCCTTCTCCCATTCGGCCCGGAAGCGCTGCACTTCGCCCAGCTCGGGCACGGCATTGCCGCGGTCGTCCACCAACAACCTGAACGCCCCGCCCGCCTCCAGGGCCGACAGCTGCGCCCAGTCCCCCACCAGGAGCACCTTGGCACCGGCATGACGGGAGGCGCTGACTAGTTCGTCCAGGGCGAAGGTGCCGGCCAGGCTGGCCTCGTCCACAATTACGAGCTGGCCGGCGCGCAGGCGACGGGCCTCGATGGCCTGGTCCAAGCTTGCCAGGGCTCCGCCCAACTTCCTTTTGGCGGAAAAGGACATAGTGCCGTTGGCCGCCTGGGCGGCCAGCCGTCCCTGCCGAGCAGTGAGCTCGGGTACCCGCCTCCATTCGGTGAGCCACTTGGCCGTGTTCTCGGTGGGGGTCCCGAGCTCGGCGGCCAGCACCTCGGCCGCCGCCGCCGTCGGGGCCAATCCCAACACCGAGCCGGCGCCGTGCTCGGCCTCCCAGGCGGCCCGCAGGCCGGCCATGGTGGTCGATTTGCCGGTGCCCGACGGCCCCACCAGGACGTCGAGGGCCCTCCGGGAGGTGGCCACCTTCTCCACCGCCAGGGCCTGGTCGGTGCTCAAGGCGTATTCCCGCCCCGGCAGCCGGCCCTGGCAGGTACGGGCCACCGTGGCGGTGCTCACCGCCGGGGCGTCCCGGCACCGGCCCGCCTCGAGCAGCCGGGCCTCGGCATCGATGAGGGCCTGGGTGGTGTACAGCGCCCGGCTCTCGGGCCGGAGCCGCGACGAGCCGTCCGGACGGAGGTACATGGCCGGGGTGTGGCACATCTCGGGGCCGGCGACCGGGAGCGAAACCCCCAGGGCCAGCTGGCTGACCCGCTCGGCCACCTCGGTGCGGTCTGTGGGGCTCTGGAACCGGGCGCCGTGCAGCAGGCGGTGGGCCTCGGCCAGGACGTTCATGCGGGAAAAGGTGGCGTGGCGTTCGGAGACAGCTTCCAGGACGGCCCGGGCGGCGTCGGCCAGGATGGCCTCGCCCAGGTCGTCGGCCCGCAGCAAGGGCAGGTCGTTGCGGCCGGCCAGGCTGGCCACCCAGGCCGCCTGGAGCGCTCTTGGTACATGCCGGTCGGCCCGCTCCCGCCACCCCTCGGTCAGTTCTTGGAGGCTGGCCCCGGACTTGGCCGGGCGGGTGGCGATAGTAGCCACCTGGTGCAGGCGCATGTCCTCGACGGCGGTGGGCGCTCGGCCGTGGGCGGCACTGAACTGGGCCCGCAGCTCGGCCACGTGGGCGGCCACTTGGCTGGCGCGCTGGGAGAACTCGGCCAGGAGGGCCTCGGGCACCCCGGCCACCTCGAAGCGGGCCCTGGCCGAATGGCGGCGCTCCCGCTCCTCCCAGCCGAAGCCGAGGGCTCCGGTCAACAGGTCGGCCAGCGCCCCGTCGTACAGCTCGGAGAGCGTGGTCACCGCTTTGTACAGGGCGCGGGAGTCCAAGGTGCGCCAGCGGCCGTCAGAAGTGCACCTAGCTCTGGCCCAGGTCAACAGGTGGTCGTGGAGCTGAGGGTCGTCTGCGCGGCTGGCCCAGTGGCTGAAGCTGACCGCCACCACGCCCGCCACGTCTTCTTCGACCACCCCGTTGGCCCCCGAGCGGGAGCGGAAGACCTCGGCCTCGGCGTAGGCCAGCACCACCTCCACGGCCCGGCGGTGGCAGCCGTAGATGACCGCCTTGGTCGCCTCGTCGGCCAGCGCCCAGGCCACCGACACGGACTTGGCCGGGCTGCAGGTGAGGTCGAAGCCGGCCACCGGGCCCCGCCCCGGGGCGCCCGGGGCGCCGCCCCGACGGGCTCGCCGCTGACCGGGTCGGCACAGGCCACGAACATGCGCTCCAGGTGCTGCTCGCTGACTTGAGTTCCACGTGTAACCCCCCTCGCGCCGTCGAGCTGAGCCAGGCCGGCGCCCAGGAACACGCCGGGCGGGGTACCGGAGAAGGCGTAGTAGCGGCCCAGGGTGCTGGTGCCCTCCCCGGCCCCGTCGCCGGCGGCCACCGAGCGCATCAGGTAGCGGT
This sequence comes from uncultured Acidimicrobiaceae bacterium, assembly GCA_963807395.1. Taxonomy (GTDB): domain Bacteria; phylum Actinomycetota; class Acidimicrobiia; order Acidimicrobiales; family Palsa-688; genus Fen-671. The sequence continues at coordinate 295,416 of CAWEBW010000013.1, read as the reverse complement.
AGCCCCCGCCCAGGCTGACCCTGCGGATAGAGATCAATGTCGCCTTCCCGAGGCCGCACCCCCGGTGGGCGGCCTTCGTATAAAGCGCCCCGTCCGTCCGGGCTATGGACGCCCTGGACCGCGTGTACGACGGGCGCTGAACTGGCTTGTTTTTCGGCTTGCCTGGGCCGGGAACGAGACGGGGCTATTCGGTCCGCGCTGCGCTCATCGGGTTCCGCTGCTGGGCCCAAACCAGCAGCCACGCAGGCCTCCGCACGCGCGCTGCCAGCGTGGGCACCCCTCGAATGCCGAGGGTGTATGGATCACGGAAGAACTGACCATCGAACACGTCATGGTCTGGCCGCTTTGCGACTCATGTCCGAACCGGTTAGGGCATCCCTCCAGGGTGTACCTGAACGCAGCGGCGCGGCAGTCGTTGCTGAGCTGTAACTGGCGAGCGTTGAAGTCTGGCGCGCGTGGTAGGCACATGCCGGCACTGACGCTTTGGGACAAGAGCTGGCGGTGATGTCAGCGATGGCCGGCAGCCTCGAAGGCTCGTTGCAATCGGAACTGGGGATGTGAGCGGGCAACGGTCGAGGAAGCCGAGCGAAGGTTGGCGTATGTGAGAGTGGGGCCTGGGTCGCCCGGTAGAAAGCGGCACGCATACGCTGGCGCATTCCCCGCCGACGAGGATTGAGTGCGAAGGCGGTCCGGGACCCGACGGCGAGCGGTGGCCGACAGCATTGTCTCAGAGGGAGCGGGTTGTCGCTGGAAAAGAGGCGGCTTTTCTCGCCAGCCCGTACGAGTCGGCGACGGCGTCCAGGCCGATGCCGTGCGACCGCACCATCGGGAGCTCTGGCGGCTCTTAAGCGCCGCCTTCCGCTGTCTGGCTCGTTAGCCCGTCCGAGGCGGCCGCGAAGGTTCTGGTCCCCAGCCCCCAAGTATGCACGCGACCCATCGGCGGAACGGATAGCCCGGACATCGCGAAAGGTCATCGGTAGAGGCCAGTCTCGTGGCCTCGGAAGGAGGTCACGATGGCCCATCCGTCAGAAACCGACCGCTACCCGACACACGTCGGCCTCCATCGGCGCCCGCGCTCTCGAGGGCTGGCTGCCCCCCGCAACGGCATGACGACGAACGGACCAACGCAAATGAGGACGGAGCGGGGGCGGGAATGAGAAGGGCGGCGGCGCCGCAGCCGGGAGAGCGGCTCAGCCAGGGCGCCGGGGACCGCACCACGGGGGACGGCTTGCTCGACTACGAAGCCGCCGCCCGCTATCTCTGCACGACAACCAGGCACGTCCGTGAGCTCTGGCAAGGCGGGAGCTTGCCGCCATCAAGGTCGGCCGCTCGGTCCGGTTCGCCAAGGCCGACCTCGACGCCTTCATTGCCGCCAACCGGGTACGCGCCGTCCGGTGACTGGCGCCACTCCAAACAGCACCGGGCGACCAGCTCGCCCGCCCTGCGTGCGAAGCCCTGGATCGCGGAGGCCGAAGCGACGGAAGGCGCTGGGCAGCGTGGCCATTCATCGCTTTTTGGTCGGGTCCCGCCGGTATGATCGCCCGCCATGAAGCGCCGCCACTTCGGTACCGTTCGCAAGCTTCCGTCAGGTCGCTACCAGGCGTTCTATTGGCATGAGGGGCGCACGGTGAAAGCCCCACAGACGTACCAAGCGAAGGCCGATGCTCTTGGCTGGCTGAACGGGGAAGCCACGGACATAGCACGCGGGACGTGGGCGGGTCACATCGACCCGAGGCTGACGGTTTCAGACCTCGCCGAGCGCTGGAAAGACGCCACGCCGACCAAGCGCCGCTCGACCCGCAAGCGCGAGGCGGCAATACTGCGCAAGTACATCGTGCCGGCCCTCGGGACCACCAAGCTGACCAAGTTGACCAGGGCACGTCTCCAAGAGGTTGTCGACTCCTGGGTCGTCTCGGGCCTGGCGCCGTCGACCGTTGGCAACATGGCCTCTTGCCTGGCCGCCATGTTTAATTACGCAGTTGACGCTGGGCTGCTGAGCATCTCTCCAGCGAACCGGTTACGTCTCCCGCATCGCTCGCTAGTAGAGCGGCCCATACTCGGACCAGAGGACCTTGAGCGCGTCGCCGGAACTCTCGGTGACCACGCCAGCATGATGTGGCTCGGTGTAGTCGGTGGCTTGCGGTGGGGAGAGTGCGCCGGCCTTACCGTCGGCGCGATCGACCCCCTCGCCGGGACGATCACGGTCGCTCAGCAACTCGACGACGGGAAGTTGAGCCGTCCCAAGTCCGAGGCGGGGTGCCGCAAGCTAGCCATTCCCTCATGGCTGGTTGAGGACCTCGCCGCGCACCTATTCCGAAGAGGCCTCACGGCCGCCCAACCCGACGCCCTCGTATTCGTATCTGCCCAGGGAATGCCGCTTCTCTACCCCAACTGGCATCAACGAGTCTGGCGTCCAGCTTGTCAGGATGCGGGGCTGCCTGGACTGCGCTTCCATGACCTCCGTTCGATGGCCGCCACGGCGTTGGTTGCCGCCGGGGTAGACGTACGCACCGCTCAAACGCGGCTCGGTCACTCCTCGCCGGCCATCACCCTCGGTATCTATGCCCGCTCTACAGCCGAGGCAGACCGGCGTGCCGCCGACGCAGTGGGAGCCTCGCTTCGTCCCGATGTTGCACGTAGAATGCACGCCGCTAATTCTTAAGCGCCCCTGACCAGGGAAAACGTGCGGGCGAGAGGACTTGAACCTCCACCCCTTTCGGGACCAGGACCTAAACCTGGCGCGTCTGCCAGTTCCGCCACGCCCGCATGACCTCGTGACCTGCGCCTTTAGCCTACATGAGATACTTCTCGGGCCGCTGGAGGGGCCGAGTTGCAAACCATTTGCAAACCAAAATGTAGCCGAGGGGTGCAGCGCACCACCTGTTCGGAGGGCAGGTAGCCGCTTTGTTCTAGAGCTCGCCCACGGCTGGAGCCCGGCTTGTGACCCGCGAAGCCAGACCTCGATCGGCTTCCACTCGCAGTCGTTGGCAGTGCCGCGAACACCGAGCGTGACCAAAAGGTCGCGAAAAAAGGGGACCGGGTCGGGCTCAGTTGACCCAGCCACCTCGCCCCCGTCATAACGCGCTCCTGGTTCACCCGCACTGTTCATATCCTCGTCATATCCTCAGCGGCACCAAGCTCGTCACCCCCCAACCCGCGCTAAAACTTCAGATCGGGCAGGACTTGCTACACTGTAGCATCATGAGCTCGCCGACGAACGTACGGTTCCCGGACCCCGTTGACAAGTGTCTCGCCGACTACGCTCACCGGGCCGGCGTGAAGAAGTCCACCGTCGTCGTCGAGGCGCTTCGGGAGTGGCTGCGCATGGAAGCCCATCCTGGGATCGTGTTCTGTGAAGACCGTCACCGGAGAACGTCGCGCTGCGCTGGCGGCCGGCCCGCAGGTCTGGACCATTGCCGAGGCCTGGCAGCAGCACCCGGTTCGCCAACGCAAAGCGGCCGCGATTGCTGCCACCCTCGGGTTGACCGAGCGCGACGTCGAGGCCGCGTTGGCTTACTGGGCCGAGTACCGGGACGAGATCGACCACTTGATCGATAGGCACCAAGCAGACCAAGACGATGCCCTCGCCGCGTGGGAACGGCGTCGAGCGCTGGATGCCGTCTGAACCACCGGCGATTCGTTATCTGCTGGATGAGCACTACCCGGGCTGGCTAGCAGAAGCCCTCAGGTCCGAAGGCATCGATGCGGTCGCCCTAACCGCCGATCGGCCCGAGCTGCGGGGCGTCGATGATCGAACCGTCCTCGAAGCAGCTGTCGCCGAAGGGCGCGTAGTGGTCACCGAGGACGTGAGCACTTTCGCCGTGGCCACCGCCTTGGCCGGCACACACGTTGGCGTCATCTATTGCCACCACGCCCGTTTCCCACGGACCAGACCGGGACTGGGCCGACTACGGCGCGCGCTAGCAGAACTGGCCAAGCGGCCCCCCGAGGGACTCGGCGAAGAGCCAATCGAGTGGTGGCTTGCCGTCCCGGCCGCCGATATCGATGAGTAGTCGCACGGCCCTGCTGGTCGGCGCGCCAGGCCTCGACTTGCACAGCTGTCCGGCTCTAGCCGCACATTCGGCGACGGCTTGATCGAGGGCCCGGAGTTGACCGGGCTCATTTGACCCCGCCAGAGGCTGCTATTGTCCGAAAATGGCGCGGGCGCCAGTGATTGCAGCCTGCTCGTCATCGCCCGGGAGTACGTGCTGATAGATGGTCATCGTGATGGTGGGGCTGGCATGGCCGATCCGTTGGCTCACGGTCTTAACCGGGACGCCCGCACGGATCAAGGTGGTTGAGTACGAGTGCCTCACGTCATGGAGGCGGATGGGCGGGAGGCCGGCTCGGCGCACTCTCTGGGCGAACCACTGCGAGAGACGCTGCGGGTGGATGGGGCTGCCGTCTTCTCGAACGAACACAAGGCCGGTCTCCTGCCAAACGGGACCCCACGCCATGCGCTCTTCGAGTTGACGCCTGTGATGTGAGTGGAGCACCACGGCCGTCTCCGGGTCGAGGGAGATAACCCTTGTTCCTCGCTCGGTTTTCGGCGTGTCCGTGTGTACCAAGTAATTCACGGAGGTTCTGCTTTGGCGGATAGACAACGTGCCGCGTTGGAGATCTATGTCGGTCCAGCGCAGGCCCAGTAGCTCGCCGCGACGCATGCCTGTAGTGACGAGCAGGTGCCATGCTGCGGCCAATCGGTCGGCTCGGGTGTACTCGACAAACCGTCGAAGTTCTTGCGGGTTCCAGACGGTCATCTCAACGGTCGTCTTCCGTGGCTGGTCCGCGGCGTCGGTCGCATTCCTCAGGACTCGGCCCCACCTCACCGCGTCGGCGAGGGCCTTATGCAGCATGCCGTGAATGTTGCGAACGGTTTTGTTGCTCAGGCCTCCGTTGCCACTCCTTCGCCCGGCGGTTAGCAGGTCGGCGTAGGAGTTGTTCAGAGAGGGCCCGTCGACCGCGAGCAATGGAGATGCGCCGATCGGGTGGGAGAGCACGTATGCATTGGTCTGCATGCGATAGTTCTCCCATGTCCCGGGTTTGATCGCGACACGCCGGGCTGGCAGCCATTCTTCCAGCAAGTAGTCGGCCAGGCTCTGGCGGACCGGGGCCACGAAGGCTCCGTGATCGAGCCGGCCAAGAAGTTCGGTACGAGCCTTTTCAGCATCTCTCTTTGTAGAAAAGCCTCTATGCCACGTCTGACCTTCGACGTTCGCTCGGTGCCGAGATTCGATCCCGCATTTGATGGCGGATCTATCTCGGGACCATCGCGCTGGCTGTGTTGCACTTCATCATTGATCCTCCAGAGGGGCCGTAGTCGGGTGTCGCTTCGCACCTTGCCTCCTTCTGGTGTTCTCCTCCTGTGTGGGTTGGTCGTCGCGCTGGGCGAGGGACGCTGCGAAGAAATCTTCGCTGGCTTGGGCGATTCTGCGGCCCTTTTCCACGTCAGCGCGCATGGCTTCGACCCGTCGGATCTGTTCGTCTTCGTCCAGCTCGGCCAGGGCTTCGTGTTGCTCGACCTCGAGCACGAGGTCCGCGAGCGACCGGAGAGTGTCGCGCAACTGCATGAGGTTGCCGTTGAAATAACGGCGGATGAGGTGCTGAGCACGAACGAGAGCGACCTCTCGGGCGGTGGCTCTAATCTGCTGTCGACGCTCGACGCTGAGGGGGAACGGCAGTTCTTCGTCGTCGGCGAAGTTCCACTCGTCCAGGAGGGTTTCCCACTCGAAGAGGTTGTCAGGTCGCCCGAGGACAGCGTCCAGCATGTCCACCGTGGTGAGCTGCGAATTCGGGACCTGCACGGACACACCTGAAGGAGGTGGGGTGAGGAAGTAGAGCACCGGCACATCGAACGCCCGGGCGAATGTGACCAGGTCGTCGGCCGTGAATTCCCGGACGCGGTTCCCCGTTACAGACCGCTCCGCGTGGGCGACCATGGCCTCGCTCCATTCTTTGCCGGCAACTGTTGAGAGCTTGCGGGCCGCTTCCGCCTGGGTGAGCCCGCGGCGGTGGCGAAGCCGGGTGAGGTTGTTAGCGACCACCTGATTTGGGGTCCACGTTGGTTCCCCGCTCGCTTGCCTGCGTTTGGGCATCTGGGCTCCTGTCGCAACTGGATGACAGCCCTCGGGGCCACGTGGCTCTCAGTCGGCCTCCGGGCGAGCCATACTAGACGCAAGCTGAAGTTGCGTCAATGGTTGCTCACAATTGGGAGGACGCCGTGACCTTGGCAGAAGCACCGGACTTTCTAACTATCGACGAGACGGCCCAAATTCTACGCCTCGGTCGTAACCAGGTCTACGAGCTGGCCCGGGTGTGGCTGGCGAGCGGAGGTGAGCGGGGCGTGCCGGTGGTGACGCTCGGCCGCCGGCTCCGCGTGCCCAAGGCGGCGCTGCTCCGCTGGGCGGACCTCACGGAGCCGATTGAGGGAGACCATGCTGACTGAGGCCGGCTGGCGCGGGATATTGCGCCTGGACGCCCGCGCGCTGGCACTGGGTTACCGACACGGCTCCGACGCGTTGCTCGTCCTGCTGGACCTAGCCAGCCGGGCGGTCGATTCTCACGAAGGGACGATCGTGGCCGCTAGCTACCGGGACATCGCCCGCCGTCTGGGGATATCCAAGGACACGGTCGGGCGGCGGATGCAGCTGCTGGTCCGCTCGGGTGTGGTGGTCAAGCGGCCCGGGTGTTGCGGCCGTTTCGGCGCCCGTTCTTACCTGCTGCAGCTGGACCTGGTGGGCGTGACGCGCGAGCAGGTGCTCGTCGCAGCATGACTGCACGCGCCCGGTGTCTCGACCGGGACGAGCCCGAGGCCGGTACCGCCGTCCTGTTGTCGGCCGAGTCCCGCCCGCTGCGCCGACATTTGCGGCCTCTGGTGTGGACGGTGTTGGAGGAAGTGGTCCTCGACGCGGTAGCCGAGGACGGGCGGCTTGTGGCCCGCACCTCGGCGTGCCGAGTAGCCGAACTGCTCCAGGTCGACCCGGGCTCTGCGGCCAGAGCCTTGCGAGTTTTACGCGAGCACGATTTGGTGGTCCTGGAACGAGAGAAGGGGCCAACTGGCCGCTTTGGTTTATCGACGTACGTACTGGGGCGAGTCGCTGGCCTCACGGTACTCAGACCGGTCGCGGTTGAGCCATGTCCGGCACTCCCATCGTTGGAAGAGGCAGACGGGGGCCAGCCACACACGGCTGCCGCTGGTGCGGAAAAACCATGTGCGGAGGGGGCATATGGGGCGAAACCGGCGATGGCACTCCCCTCCTTGGCCTCGGAGCCCGCCGGCCAAGAACGCGGATCCGTGCCGGCTGCGGCAGCGCCACCACCGCCGAAAGACCGCCCCACGACGGTTGCGCGGCTCGCCGTCCCCGCCGTGCAGATCCCCGGCCAGGGGACGCTCGACTTGGATGCGGGCGTCGCATGACGGCCGCCAGGGTTGCCAGCCCGGAGGGCTGGCAGGTGTCTGTGCGCTGTTGGCTTATTGGGGTTGGACGAGAGGTGCTTCTGAGTAGGGGTCGGGGTACGGGGCCTTTGGCTGAGAGGGAAGTGTGCGAGGGTCGGTCCCTGGGGCTGTTCCCTGGCGTGGTGCTTGGGGATTGTTGTGGTGGTCGAGGTGGGCAGTGCTGACGTTGACGGCACTGACTGATGCCGAGTACTTGATCTCGTCGGTGGCGTTGAGCATTGACGAGTACTACGCCGGGGTGGGGGAGTCGCCTGGGGTGTGGACGGGGAAATGGGCAGAAGAGCTGGGCCTGTCGGGGGTGGTGGAGGCGGACCAGTTGCGGGCACTGGTCGAAGGACGTGGGCCGGTGACTGGCGAAGAATTGTTGGCCGGGGTCCGGCAACGTTGGGTGCGGGCTTTCGACATGACTTTTTCGGCGCCGAAGAGCGCGTCGTTGCTGTGGGCGTTCGGGAGCGAACCGGTGGCCGAGGTGGTGGCGGCCGCCCACCGAGAAGCGGTCGAGGAAGCGCTCAGGTTCCTCGAGGAACGGGCCGCCGTAGCCCGGGTGCAAAGCGGTGGCGTACGCCATCGGGTGGACACTGAAGGTTGGGCGGTAGCTGCGTTCACGCACCGCACCAGCCGGGAAGGCGACCCCCAGCTCCATAGCCACCTATTGACTTAACTTGTTTCATATAACCCCTGGTAATCCACCACTTCTGTCCTACAGTCTGCTAGACAGCACAAGCCATGGGAAAGCATCTTGGGCCCCTTGAGGTGGCGAAGACGGCGGTGCCTCAGGTGGGCCGGCTGGTCGCCACTGGTGACCCCATAGAGCCTTACCGGCTGGTAGGCCCGGACGGTGCTGCCGTTGAGGCCGTGTCGATGTTCTTCGCCGACCTGTTGGCAGCAGGGCGTTCTGAGGCGACCCTGCGCTCTTATGGGATGGACCTGCTGCGCTGGTTCCGTTTCCTCTGGGCGCTCGGGGCCCTTTGGGAGCGGGCGACCAGGGACGAGGCCCGGGAATTCAGCCTGTCGTTGCAACTCAAGGGGAAACCGGTCCGGCCCCATTGGCGCCGGCGGGCAGAAGAGGGCAACCAACCTTCCCCCTTGGGGAGCGAACGTTATGCCGCCTCGGTGCGGGCCCACAGCGAGACGGTGTTGCGCCGTTTCTACGAGTTCCACCGTGAGGCCGGCACCGGGCCGATCATGAACCCCTTCCCCCTCGACCGGTCCCGGCGGGGAGGCCGGGCCAACGCCCACCAGGGCCCGATGGAACCCTACCGCCACGAGCGGTCCGGCCTTTACCGGCCTCGTGTGCCGGCCAAGGTGCCCCGGGCGGTCCCCGACGAAATTTTCAACGGGATATTCGCCCGCTTGGCCTCGAACCGGGACCGGGCGCTCGTCGCCTTCTACGTCTCGACCGGCGCGAGGGCCTCCGAGCTGCTGGCGGCCACCCAGGGAGGCGTTGACCCCGGCCGCCAGTTGGTAACGGTCGTGCGCAAGGGGAGCAGGCAGGCCCAAGGCTTCCCAGCCTCAGTCGACGCTTTCGTGTGGCTTCGCCTTTACCAGGTCGAGGTCGAGGGGCGCGTGCCAAAAGGGCGGCGCCAGCCGCTGTGGTGGACGCTTCGCCGTCCCTTCCGCCCGCTCAATTACCAAGCTGCGCACCGCATGTTCCAGCGGGCCAACCGCCTGGCGGGCACCTCGGCCACGCTCCACGCCCTCCGCCACACCGCCGCCTATCGCATGGCCGAGGACCCTGGGCTGCCCTTGACCGACGTCCAGTGGGTGCTCGGCCACGCCCAGCTCTCCACGAGCCAGGTCTACCTGACCCCCCGCCAGGAGGACGTGGTCCGCCGCGTGCTCGCCCACCACGCCGCCCAAGTCGGCCGGGCCGCGGAGCTCCCCAACCCACCCCCGGCCCCGGGTTACAGCCAAGAGGCACTCAGCGTGCTGTTCGCGAGGCCCACCAGGTGACGGCGCTGCTCAGCACCAGTGCCCCCGAACGGGCAGCACGGCCCCTACCCGCGCAGCTAAAAGCCAGGTTGTTGGTGCAGTTCCCACCTCGCCCCCTCGCCGAGGCCTGGCCAGAAACCCTATGTTCTCGACCCGAGGTGCGCCAGCTGGTCGGCTCCTACGGCTTTGACGCTTCGCACTACGACGTCAGGCGCGGGGGCCTCGAGCTCCTGCTCGACTGGCTAGAGGGCCAGCCGGGCAATACCTGGCAGGAGCGTTGGCTAGCCAGCGGGGCCGACGCCGGCGGCAGGGACTGGGCCGCCGGCCCCGCGCAGTGGCTCGAGCACCACGGCCTTGCCAGGGCCCGGCTCAAGTACCTGACCGCTGCCCTAGAAGCCCTGCTCGGCACAGGGGTCCTCCGCCCCTCGATCTCTTGGCTGCTGACGGGTGGCAAGGGCCGCAGGCTCGGCTTTGAGACAATCCGCGCCCGCGACTGCGATGGCTTCCGCGCCTGCACCTGGCCTGTGAGGCTGACGCCGCGCTGGCCTCGGCCGACGAAGGCCACATATCTTTGCGTTGCTCGGTCATAATTGCCGCCAAAGGCGGCAGGCTCGTAGATATCACCGTCGGTGACGTGGTGGAGTTGTTCGACGCCGAAGACCGCCTAAAAGCCGACCCCCGTTCTCGGCCCGCAACTTTCAAGGTGTTCCGGGAGATGGGCATCTTCGGGCCCGAAGTCCCCGCGTGGAGGTCGTTGCGACGAAGGGGCCAGCTCAGCGTCGAAGAGCTCGTAGACCGTTACCCGATTGCGTGCGGGCCTGTGCGCAGCCTGTTCGTTGCTTACTTGAAAGAACGCCAACCGTCGGTCGACTACGGCACCGTGGTCTCACTTTGCTATTCACTTGTTGGGTGCTTTTGGTCCGACCTCGAAGCCCACTACCCGGGCATCGCCAGCTTGAGTCTCGCCCCCGAGGTCGCCAGCGCCTGGAAAGGGCGCCTGCGGACCAAAAAGGTCGTCCCCCGGGCCGCCTCTGGCGGCAGCGCCGAGAGGCTCAACTACCTTGATGTCCTTTACACTGTGCGGGCTTTTTACCTCGACCTGGCCGAATGGGCCTTGGAGGACCCGGCACGGTGGGGGCCGTGGGTGGCACCATGCCCCATCCGCCAGCACGAGCTCAGCCGGCGCAAGTTCGTCCGCCAGCGCAAGGCACGCATGGACGCCAGGACCCGCGAGCGCTTGCCGCTACTGCCCCAGCTCGCGCGCTGCACTGACCAATGGCGCAGGGACGCAGCCGCCATATTGGCTGCAGGCCAAGCTGTTCCGCCGGGTGAAGCCTTCAGTGCCGCCGGCCAGAGCCTGGTCCGCTCGACGCGGTTGCGGCCCCGCATTGAAGGCAACGTCTGGGCGCGGGACCAAGCCAGCGGCAAAGCGAAGTTGCTCGACCGAGAAGAAGAGCATGCATTTTGGGCCTGGGCGGTCATAGAGGTCCTGCGCTTCACGGGCCTGCGGGTCGAAGAGCTGATCGAGCTGAGCCATTACAGCTTGGTCAAGTACCGCCTCCCGACTACCGGTGAGGTCGTCCCTCTCCTCCAAGTCGCCCCCTCCAAGACCGACTCCGAGCGGCTCTTGGTCGTGAGCCCCGAGCTCGCCCAAGTACTGAGCGAGGTCATCCGCCGGGTGCGCGGCCCCGACGGGGCGGTGCGCATGGTCCGAGCCTGGGACTACCACGAGCGGGTGTGGTTGCCACCATCACCATTGCTGTTCCAGCACAAGGTCGGCCCAGAGCACAAAGAGTTCAACATCCCTTTTGTGAGCACGCTGATCAACGACGCCGTCGCCCGCACTGGGTTAGTGGGGGCCGACGGCAAAGCGGTGCACTTCGCGCCTCATGACTTCAGGCGGATGTTCATCACCGATGCCGTGATGAACGGCCTGCCTCCTCACATCGCCCAGGTGATAGCCGGCCACCACGACCTGAACGTCACCATGGGCTACAAGGCCGTCTACCCCGACGAGGCGCTACAGGCACACCTTGCCTTCTTGGCCCGCCGGCGCGCGCTTCGCCCAAGCGACGAGTACCGCAGCCCAACTGAAGAAGAATGGCAAGCCTTTTTCGGCCATTTCGAGAGGCGCAAGGTTTCGGTCGGCACTTGCGGGAGAGCGTTCGGGACCGCCTGCATCCACGAGCATGCATGTGTGCGCTGCGCCTTGCTCTGGCCCGACCCGTCGCAGCGTCGCCGGCTCATCGAGATCCGCGACAACATCGTCGCCCGGATTCTCAGAAGCCAAGCACGAGGAGTGGTTCGGCGAAGTCGAGGGTCTGAAAGTCAGCCTGGCCGGCGCCGAAGACAAGCTCGACCAACTTGAGCGTAGAGCTGCTCGGCCCATCGAGGAAAGCTTGGCTGCAAGTAGATAGGAAAACAAAGGCCCGAGTGACCATTCTCTCCACCAGAATCGGGGCGATTTTTAGTTAAGAGAACACTGTCTCGTCCCGAACCTTGTCCGTCGGAAAACCGACGGCCGTTATGTGGCCTTCGACGCCGGCCCTCTTTTCGACTGGTGCCGAGCGGCGGGCTCCGTCTACCAGAACTACCTGCAGCGGGCGTTGTCGCTCAGGCTCGGAGTGGTGTGGGGCCGTGACCATCACAACACCCGAGAGGTCGTGGGCATTAGCCGTGAGCAGCTCCGTACGTTTTCCAAGCGCTCGGCTCAGATCGAAGCCGAGCTCGAGGCCGCGGCGCCCGCTACGAGTCCCCGGCGCTGCGCATGCGGGCCGACGACGAGGCCTCGCTGGCCACCCGGCCGGCCAAGGACCACTCCCTCACCCCCAGCCTGCTGGTCGGCCGATGGCAGGCCGAGGCCGCCCAGGTCGGCCTGCCGGTCGGGGTGGGACTGGGACAACTGGTGTGCTTCGGCGAGCCCGCCCTGGAGCCGCTCCCATCAGACCAGCTGACGGCTGGGCTCGTGGACCCCGAGGCCGGCTTGTGCGCCCGCTCGGCTCGGTTCACCGAAGCGGATGTTTTCGAGCACCTCTGTGCCTTGTCCGGCGGCCGGTTGGTCTTGGAGGACATCAAGGCGGTGACAGCCAGCTTCCTGTCGTCGGGCCAGGTGGTGCGGCTCACCCCGGGCCCGTGGAGGGCAGGCGGCGGCCGCCGGAGTGGTCGACGGCCGCCCAGCGGGCCATGGAGGACGGCGTGGTTTCGCTCGTCGACGCCCTGGCCAAACGGGACGGTCCCGGCATCAGTGAGGCGGCTGTGGAGGCGGCCCTGGCCGGCGAGCCGGGTTTGGGCGAGGACCAGGTGGCTGCGGTCCGTACGTTGTCCGGGGTAGGCGGGTCACTGCGGGCAGTGCTTTCCCCCGCCGGTTTTGGCAAGACGACGATGCTGCACACTGCGGCCCGGGCCGCTGCCCTCGACGGGAGGCCGGTGGTGGCGGTGGCGACCACGGCCAAGGCCGTAGCGGAACTGGCCGGTGCGGGCCTCGACGCCCGCACCATTGCCCGCATGCGGATCGAACTGAGGGATAGGCCACTGGTTCCGGGCACCGTCATGGTGCTGGACGAGGTGTCCCAAACGCCGACGCGGGAGGCCGCCGCGGTACTGGCCGCTGTCCGCGCCTGCCCGAGCGGGACCCTGTGGGTGCTGGGCGACCCGCGCCAGTCCCAGCCGGTGGGAGCGGGCGGGGTGGCCGACGAGATAGCGAGGCTGGCCGCCGGGTCGTCTCGGCCCGCCTCACGGTGAACCGCCGCCAGCGCGACCCGGCCGACCAGGAGGCGCTGGCCCTTCTGCGCGCCGGCCAGGCCGCCCAGTCCCAACAGCTGCGGGCCGAGGGCGGCTGGGAGCACGAGCACGCCACGCCGGGCGAGGCGCGCCAGGCCATGGCCGCGGCCGTCTGCGCCGACATCGAAGAACACGGGGCCGAGCAGGTGGCGGCACTGGTCGTCTCCCACGTCGACGCCGAGGACGTGGCCGACCGGGTCCGCGCCCGTCTGGTTGCCGCCGGAGCGCTGGCCGGCCCGGCGCTTGCAGGCCCTGGCTGGACTGCCGAGCGGGAGTACCGGGCCGGGGACCGGGTGCAGCTGCACGCCCGCTGCGGCCCGTCGTCCAGCCGGCTGGTGAACGGCACGATGGCAACGGTCGTGGCCGTCGACGACGGCGGCCTGGCCGTCCGGCTCGACAGTGGCGGCGAAGCCGTGCTCCCGGCGGCCTTCGTGCAAGGCACCCGCAAGGACGGCTCCCCGAACGTGTCCCACGCCTGGGCCAGGACGGTGGACGGCGCCAGGGCGGTACCTGGGAAGCTGACCGGCGGGGCCCGGCGGAACTGGTGGCCGCCGCCTTGGCCCGGGAGCCGGACCCTCGCCTGGCTGCCCGCAGCGACCCCTGGCCCCTCGACCGTCACCTCCGTGAACTGATCACCGAGCACGAACGCGTCCTCGCCAGTCGCCCGCCCGACTCACGCGGCGCGCTCGATGAGGCCACCAAAGAGCTGCAGATGGCCGCGGCCCACCAGTCGGCTGTGGAGGCTGTCATGAGCCGCACCGCCGACCAGCTCGCCCGTCTCGGCCGGCTCGGCGCCTTGAGCCGGCGGGGCCGCGAACAGCGACGAGCCCTCCAGGCGAGGCTCGTAACCGGTGCAGAATCGAAGGACGAGGCGGTGGCGAAGGTAAGCAAGATGGCCGGTCGTCTAGCCCAATTCCGTCAGGACCAGGACGCTCACGAGAGCTTCGAGGCGGGCGAGGGTTGGCGCCGCGAGGAAATTACCCGCCTGCGCGAGAAGCTCGACCTCCACTGGGTGAAGGTGGTCACTGCCTGCGTCCGAGCGGATGAGCCGTTGGCATACGGGACAGACAAGGTCCGGCAAGCCCGCGCCACAGTTTCCAGCCAGCTCCACAAACTCGGTGCCGCCATGAGCCCTGATCCCAGCGACAAGCTGGGCAAGGTCCATGGGCAGCCGGCCGGGAGTGCCAGAACGGAACGAGAAGCCGAGGGCGAGCTCACTCGCGTCCTGGGCCAGATCGACGCCGCCCTCGAGCGCACTCGAGCCGAGCGTGTTCTCGGCCTCGCCAGCCAGCCTACGGCCCATCTGCTCGACCTGCTCGGGCCACCGCCGTCTTCGCCCGGCGGTCGGGCCGTTTGGTGCCACTACGCCTTCGGTATCGAGGCCATCGTTGACCGTTTTGGCACCCTCGGTTCGTGGCCGGGCAAAGCGAGCAACTGAGGACGATCCGCCAGCAGGTATCGGTAGCCGACCGTGTGCTCCAGGGCGGCCCCGACGCCGCCGGCCCTGCTGAATGGGCCAAGGTCGCTGCGGACGCGGCCAAAATCCTTCACGTCCATGCGGGCTTGGCCCGCGCCCGTGCGCGCTTGGGAACCTCCGGACCGGGTGTGGGAGTGCCAGGCAGCGCCTATGTCGCCTACGAACCGTCCACTGGGCCGTCGATCGACCTGTAAGTACCAACAGAAACCTTTACTTCCAAATGGCCAACGGGCTCGTCTGGAACGCCCCTGGTGGGGCTGTGGTGGAAACCAGGCCGGTGCTAACGGTCCTCCCGGGTCGGGCCAACTGATGTTACTTTTGCCACTACCGATAGGCCCCGCGTCAGCCCGGGCTACAGTTTCGGCAGGCACGGCGTGACCAGCCGTGGTGACACCGGAGGGTTCGACCTTGATAACCCACCAAGCCGTCCGCACTGGCATCAGGGCAGCTGCCGTGGCGGTTTTGGCCGCTGCCTTGTTACCCGTGCTCGGCGCCGGGCCGGCCGCCGCTGCGTCCGACATCACCTTCTCAGGTGTCCCCGCCCTGGGGGTCCCGGGCCAGATCTACACCTTGTTGGCCATCGGGGTTGACACGACCATCACCGCGTCCACCAACAGCTCTACCTGCGAGGTCATTGACCAGGACAACGATGAGGCGGGCACCGACTTGATTAGCGTCGCGGTCGACCTCGGCGACGTGGAACAGGCCCCGGGCACCTGCGCCATCACCGCCACGGACTCCACCGGCAGCGCCACGGCCACCTTTGACACCGAGGGCCAGGACGCGGTCGACTTCATCTCTTCCCCGCCGTCCCCCGCCCTGGCCGGGGGCACCTACCTGGTCCAGGCGTTCTCCTTTTCGGGCCACCCGGTGACGTTCTCCATCGCCAGCTCCTCCACCGACAACTGCACCGTGGGGCCCTCCGACGGCCTCGAGGCCACGGTCACCTTCGGCACCACCGCCGGGACCTGCGTCATCGACGCCGCCACCGCCTCCGAGGACAGCTGGGTGGGCGCTTCGGCCTCCCAGACGGTGCACGTGCTGCTCCAAGACACCATCACCCTTAGCCAGGCCTCCGAGCCGCAGCAGGTCAACGGCAGTTACACCATCATCGCCTCGGACCTGTCGGCCAACCCGGTGACGTTCTCCATCGCCAGCTCCTCGACCAATAGCTGCAGCGTGGCCAGTACCGGCACCGACCAGGCCCTGGTCTCGTTCGGGCCCAGCCCGGGGAGCTGCACCGCCGACGCCGCCACGGCGGCGGGTAACGGCTACGCGGCCGCCTCCGCCTCCGAGACGGTCACGGTGGTGCCGACCCAGGCCGTCACCTTCACCAGTTCCCCGCCCTCCCCGGCGCTGGTGGGCGGCACCTACGCGGCCACGGCCTCGGCGACCACCTCTGACGGGCCCCCCGATACCCCGGGCACGGTGACAATTACGGTGGACAGTGCCAGCACCCCCGGGGCGTGCTCGGTCGTGGGCGGTTCGGCCGGTTTGGCCACGGTGAGCCTCAGCGGCCCCGGCACCTGCACGCTCGACGCCACCGCTGCCACTTCTTCCAGCGACGCCCCTTCGGTGACCACCGAACAGTCCTTTGCCGTCTTGGGCGTCGTGACCGTCCAGGTCTCGGGCTCTCAGGCGTACGGGTCTTCGAGCCCCACCTTCAACTACACCGACGACGCCCCGGGCGGCATCAGCCTGGCCGGTACCCTTAGCTGCACCGAGGTCGGGGCCGGCACCGCCATCAGCGCCTCGCTCACCACTGGCAGTTACAGCCCGGATGGCGCCAGTTGCGGCGGCCTGTCGCTCAACGGGCCGGGGGCCTCGGGTTATTCGATCTCCTATGCGGGGGTGAGCGACGGGTTCATCGTCAGCCCGGCCCCGCTCAGCATCACCGCCTCCAGCCCGGCCATGACCTATGGCGGGGCGGTACCGGCCATCACCCCTACCTACTCGGGCTTCGTCAACGGGGACACGGCGGCCTCGCTCACCACCGCGCCCAGTTGCTCGACCACCGCCACCAGCTCCTCCCCCGTGGGCAGTTACCCTTCCACTTGCTCCGGGGCGGTGGACGCCAACTATGCCATCAACTACACCGCCGGGTCGGTCAGCATCGGCCCGGCCCCGCTCAGCATCACCGCCTCCAGCCCGGCCATGACCTATGGCGGGGCGGTACCGGCCATCACCCCCATCTACAGCGGGCTGGTGGCCGGCGACACGGCGGCCTCGCTCCCCACCCCCCCTACCTGTTCGACCACCGCTACCAGCTCGTCGCCCCCGGGCAGCTACCCCTCGACGTGTTCGGGCGCCGTGGACGCCAACTACGACATCAGCTATAACCCTGGGTCGGTGAGCGTGGGCACGACCGTACTCACCATCACCGCCACCAGCGCCACCATGGCCTACGGGGGGGCGGTACCGGCCATCACGGCGCTCTATAGGGGCTTCGCCGACGGCGACAGCCCTGCTTCGCTCACCACCGCCCCCACCTGTGCGACCGCCGCTACCAGCTCGTCGCCGCCGGGCACGTACTCGGCCACCTGTTCGGGGGCGGTGGACCCCAACTACGCCATCGGTTACGTGGCCGGTACGGTCACCGTGGCCCCGGCCACTCTCACCGTCACCGCCTCGAGCGCCACTTTCACCCAGGGTGGGGCGGTCCCGGCCATCGCCCCCAGCTACGCCGGCTTCGTCAACGGCGACAACGGCCGCCTCGCTCACCACCGCCCCCAGCTGCTCGACCACCGCCACCAGCTCGTCGCCGCCGGGCACCTACCCCTCGACGTGCACCGGAGCCGTGGACGCCAACTACGACATCAGCTATACGGCCGGCACGGTAACAGTCACCGCCGCCCCGGCCTTCGTCGCGGTGCCAACCCCGAGCGCTACGACCACCACCACAACGTCACCGCCGGCGGCGGCCTTCCCCGACGCCGACCTCACCTACCCGGACGGGGCCATAGTCAGTTTCGGGGCCAGTGACTATGTCTTGGCCGGGGGCAGGGCGTTTGCTGTGGGGACCTCGCTGGCGGCGGTGCAAAAAGTCGACCACGCCAAGGTCCAGGTCGCGCCGGCAGGCACCAGTGCCCCCACGGCGGCCACCGTGCGCCCCGGTACCCTCGTCTCCACCCGCGCGGTCGACGGCAACCCCACCATCTACGTGGCCGGCACCGACGGCCAGCTGCACGGTTTCTCCACCTCGGGCCAGTTCTCCCGGGATGGCTACGACGCCGCCCTGGTGGTCACCGTGCCCAGCCTGGGCGGTGCCAGCGTCGGCCCCAGCGCGGGCCAAGAAGGTGCCGCCGTCACCGCCCTGGCCACTCGGGCCGACGGGGCCATCGTCGACTCCGGGGGCACGTTCTACGTGTTCGCGGGCGGGCGGGCCTTGGGCATCTCGACGCCGGCGGCCCTGGCCGTGGTGAGGGCGGCCGACCGGGCCACGCCGCTCGCCGGCGCCGTGGGCGGGGCCGAGACCAGCGCCGCCCTGGCCAGCGGGGTGCTGCTGAGCGCCCCCGGCAAGGTCTACGTGAGCTACCGGGGCGACTTGTACTTGTTGAAATCTGAGGCCCAGCTCGCCGTCGACGGCTATGGGGGCACCGCGGCTGTGCCGGTCCCTGGTACCGGCGGGCTGAGCGTCTTCACCATGTACTCAGGGGCATAATAATCTGGCCGGGCTCGCTCGCCAGTAACAATGGGCTACGCCAGCGTGGTCCCGCTCCCCGTGCTCGGCACCTACGTTCTGCTGGAACGCCCGCCCCAGGATGCGGCCGGTCGTGTCCATGTTGGGGTACCTCCCGGGCTGCCATCGGGAGGCAACCGTTGGGTTCGCTTATCACCTCGAGACCAAAGTTCACGGCAATCGGGCTGTCGGCTTTGCTGTACTCAGAAGTAATGGGTGCCGCGAGGAGAGAAACTCTGGCCGGGTGGAGCCGTTCCTAGAGCTGACCGGGGCCGGGATTGTTCAGCCCGGTAACCGGGACCCTGGCCACCGCCATCACTGCTACTCTCCCGGTGAGCCGGTTCATCGGACGGTCACCGACTGCTGCACAATTCGGTCATCCTCTGCCTCCACTACAGCTCGGGCGAAACCAGAAGGAGAGGTGCCCGGTGCTTATCGGACCGGTGGATGACCTGATCATCGAGTTCCCTGGCAACCATTTTGGTGCCGGTAGCACTCTTGTTGGGCTGGCCATCCTCCGACGCTCAGAGTGGTCGTCGTCACGTGCCAGTGGATGGACCTGCGTCGCGGTCTCTAGCGACCGCGCACAGGCCCTTCTCGAGGCCTTCGCCGTCGCCGGGGGCGGCCACTCTCTATCGCTCCGTCGAGCCACATCTGCAAACCGTTTGCAAACCAAACGCGCGCAACAGGTCGTGATCGGGCGACACCAACAGGTACTATCGACGAGCAAAAGCCCAGCTAGAAGGCACTAATCGATACAGGCCGATACGAGAAAAAACGCCAGTCCTCAGGACCTAAACCTGGCGCGTCTGCCAGTTCCGCCACGCCCGCATGAGCTCGTGACCTGCACCTTTATCCTACACGGCGAGCCCCGGGACGGATTGGCCGGCCGTCGGCGGGTCAATAATCCACCACAGGAATTGTCGGGTCAAGGACCTCCAGGTCAGCTCGGTCGGAGCTGATGACCGCGGCTCGGCACCGACGTGCTGTCAGCACGACCGAGGCGTCGATGATATCCGTCGCTACTACCACAGAGGCACAGCGTCGGGCCAACGGTCGCCAGGCAGGCCGGGCCGATTGCCGCCGGCTTGGAGCGCCAGGCGCGCGTTTTTGGCAGTAACCTGCGTATATGTCTGTCCCGCACCTTCCCTTGGTCCCTCTCTCGCAGGCCAGCGCCCCGGGCGTCGACCCGAGCGCCGACGTCTATCAGCGCCTTCTACGTGAACGCATCGTCTTCCTCGGCACTGAGGTCGACGACCGGTCGGCCAACCTGATCTGCGCCCAGCTTCTCTTGCTTGCAGCCGAGGACGCCAGTCGCGACGTAAGCCTCTACATCAATTCACCGGGCGGTTCGGTGACCGCCGGTCTCGCCATCTACGACACGATGCAGTACGTCCCGTGCGACGTCTCTACGGTTTGCATGGGCCTGGCTGCGTCGATGGGCCAGTTCCTCCTCTGCGCCGGCGCCCCCGGGAAAAGGTACGCCCTCCCTCATCCGCGCATCCTGATGCACCAGCCCTCTGGCCAGATGCAAGGGCAAGCGACGGACATTGCCATCCAGGCGGAACAGATCGTTTACCTGAAGCAGATGATGGCGGAGCGCATCGCCTTCCACACCGGCCAGAGTGTCGAGCGCATTGAGCGCGACTCGGACCGTGACCGTTGGTTCACCGCGGACGAGGCCAAAGACTATGGCTTCATCGACCAGGTGATCTCCAAGGCCCGTGAGGTCGGCGAAACCGTCCTCGCTTCAGCGCGATCCGCGGACGTTCTCGTTAACGGGCGGGCAGAAACCTAGTTTTATTGAGAGCTGAGGCGGCTGGTTGCTGTGCAAACGGGCGTTTCCGGTGCGGCAGACACTTTTCGTCGCGATTGCCGGCAGAAACGGACGGCTATCGCGACGAGACCGCTCCGCTGCACCCGAAAGGACGGTGGACGGCCGGTCTCGGCCGGGGCGAAGTGCCACCGGTGGGCGGGTTGCTGCGAAGCGTGACCGTTCGTCTTGCGGGACCTGTTCGGAGCTACCGCTACTCCACCGGCAATCTCGAAATTACGGTTCGGGCAAGCGGCCATCATCTTCTTTTCGTGAGCCGTCCGGCCTTGTTCGTCGCGCTGCGCACGACCTGCTTCATGCCGCCCTGGCTGTAGTGGAAGCGCACTAAGTCCGAGAAGCTGCGGCGCGTGGCCCCCGCGGGCGCTGCGACCTCCGCCGTCCCGACGGTCGCGGCCGGAGTGGGGCCGAGCGGGGTTGGAGGTTGGGCGTGGGCACCGGCGAGGTCCGGCGCCGGCCGGGGTTCCCGGCAAAAGTCGACCAGCGGTCCGAGCACCAAAGACCAGCGAAACCTGTCACGCACTTTGGCCACATTGGCCCTGCACCTCTCGGCCAGCTCCCAGTCCTCCAGGAGCCGGAAGAGGGCTTCCTCCAGGGCTTCGGGGTCCTCGGCGGGCACGGTCAAGCCCAGGCCCTCACGGTCGATGAGCTCGGCGAAAGAGTCGCCTTCGGTGGCGACGATGGGCAAGCCGGCCCAGAGGTAATCGAGCGCCCGGGTCCGGAACGAAAACCGCGTCTCGGCGCTGTCGAAGTGCACGGTCACGCCCAGGTTCGCTTCGAGCAGGAAGTTCTGGCGCTCCGAGTACTCCACCCAGCCCGGGTTGAAAAAGACGTGCTTGCCGGCGAGACCGAGCTCTTCAGCGAGGGCCTGGGCGTCAATGGCCATCTGCATGGGCGGCACGTCGGGGTTGGGGTGGCGCAAGCCCATGAAGTACAGCCGCACCGATGGCCGTCTCTTGGACAGCCCGGCTACGGCCCGGATCAGCGTCAGCGGGTCGAACCAGTCGTAGATCCCGCCGGCCCAGACGATCACGTCGTCTGTTCGGCCAATGCCCGGGACGACCTCTCTCATCACCGCCCGGCGATGCTCCGAGGGCTCGTCCGGGAGGCCGAAGGGCGCGACGTCGATCAGCTGGCGCAGGGTCGGGTCAGCGTCGTAGGTGAGGGCGTTGGCCCGCCCGAGCGCGCACAGCTGCCCGATGAAAAGGTCACGCTGCCTCTCGCTGGCGCAGATGAGGAAGTCACCCCGGGCGAGCTGGTGGTTGAGGTTGTCTATCGAGATCCGGACATGGGCATCGCGCGCCTCGCCCGAGTGGCCTTTGGTGAGCGCCAGCGTCTCTAGGTGGAGCGGGTCATAAATGTCGAAGACGATGATCTTCCTGGACGTCCCCAGCACGGCATGATGGTGGGTCACGTAACCCTGGAGCACCATGACGTCGCACCACGCCTCGGCCTCCGCGAGCTCGTCGGGGCCGGCGGCCAAGGCCGTGAAGCCTCGAGGGTGCACTTCGCAATAAGGCGAGGTCGTGACCAACCGGACGTCGTGGTGCTCGTCGGCCAGGCGCTGGCAGATATGCAGTGCTCGCATGGCTGGCCCGGCGACCTGCGGGCGTAAAACGTCCGCCGTGACAACCAACACCTTGGTCACCCGTCACCTCGCTGCTGATGGCTTCGTCCCCCGCCGGCGCCGCCCGGTAACCTCACGGCGATGGTTGCGTCCACGGCCACGAAGCGTACCCATACCCGGGTGGTCGTGTTCACGACAGACCCGATCGGCCCCGAGATGCCCGGCCCCGCCATCCGGGCCTGGGAGTTGGCCCGTGCCCTCGGAGATCAGGTAAATGTCGTGCTGGCCAGCACCGTGGCGGTCGCCGGCCCCCACCCAAACGCAGAGACCCGGCTGGCTGAAGGCCCGGCCATCCGCGAACTAGTCGATAGCGCGGACGTCCTGTTCGCCCCGAGCGCTTTGGTCTACATGGCGGCCGAGCTGCGCGAAACGAACAGCCCATTGGCAGTTGACATCTACGATCCCTATCACCTGGAAAACCTGGAAATGGGTGGAGACGACCGGGCCGAAGCCGACCGGGCCGTGACCCGTCTGGCCGGCGTCGTGAATGCTGGGCTGCGGCGCGGGGACTTTTTCACCTGCGCCAGCGAGCGCCAACGGGATTTCTGGCTGGGCTCGTTGGCCGCGTTGGGCCGGGTCAACCCCTACAACTACGACGCCAGCCCTCTGCTCAGCCAGCTCCTTTCGGTCGTCCCCTTCGGGCTCCCTGGCGAGCCCCCGTGCCGGCAAGGCCCTGGCCTACGCGATGTGGTCCCGGGGATCGGGCACAACGACAAGGTGGTGCTGTGGGGCGGGGGTGTCTACAACTGGCTCGACCCCATCTCGCTGTTGCGAGCGGTGGACCGCCTGAGCCGCCGGCTCCCTGAGCTGCGCCTGGTCTTCCTCGGCATGCGCCACCCCAACCCGGCTGTCCCCGGGATGCGGGTGGCGGCCCAGCTCCAGGACCTCTCGGCGGAGCTTGGCCTCACGGGCAGGCACGTGTTCTTCAATACCGGCTGGGTGCCTTACGGGCGCCGGGCCGATTTCCTCCTCGACGCCGATGTGGCGGTAAGCACGCACCTCGACCACGTCGAGACGCGTTATTCGTTCCGGTCCCGGGTCCTCGACTACCTCTGGGCTCGACGACCTATGGTCCTGACGGGCGGCGACGTCTTGGCCGACGAAGTTGCGGAAGCGGGCCTGGGCGTAGCCGTCCCCGCCCAGGACGACGCGGCGCTGGAGGAGGCCCTGGCCGTCGTGCTGGAACACCCGCCGCCGCCTGAGCTTTTCGCCCCCGTCGTAGAACGCCATACCTGGGCACGCGCCGCCCAGCCCTTGCTGGAGTTTTGCACCAGCCCGAGACGAGCGCCTGACCTGGTGGTGGGACGTCTCTCGCCCGAGGTTGCGGCCGGGCCCTACGCCGGCTACGAGGCCTAGTTTCGGCAGGGCTAGTACCGCTAGGGCTGGTGGCGGCCGGCTAGCCCGCGTCGAGCGGCCGACGCCAGGTTGCTAGCCGCGGCTCGGCTGTCCCCCTGGAGGCGCTGGAGCTCCTCGCTGAGGGCCCGATTAGTGGCCCGTAAATCGTCGGTCTCCGCTGCCAGTGCCGCGACCTGTTGCTCGCCCGCCTCCACCCGCTGGCGAAGTTTGCGGAACTCGGCCTCCAACCTCTCGATGTGGTGGTCCTTCAGCTCGGTGGCTTGTTCGAAGTGGAGCGCCTTATGGCGTTCGTCGTCGTAGGCGGCTTCCATACCCGAGCGGTCTGCTACGGCGGCGAAATACTCCGCCGTTGTGACCAGGGCGTTAGCTGGTTCCGTGCGCAGCCTCTCGGGGGCGTGCAGATCCAGCCACCCCTCGGGTTGTTGGCGGAACCACTCGTACAGCGCCAGCTGGGCGCCCGTCAGGACCTGCTCGTTCGAAGCGTCCTCGGCCTCGGTCCGGTGGTGGCGCATCCCGGGTGAGACAAAACCCGTCGCCTCTGCCTCTGCTCGCTCGCCGGCAGCCTCGGTCCGGTCTCCAACCTCGTCCGGCAGGACCTCGGCGAGTTGCTGGAGGAGGCGGGCCGCTGCGGCCCGGGTCCTCCACGAAGTCTTCGTAGCGAACGAGCAGCACCCGGCGGCCGTCAAGGCCCCGGAGCAGTTCGGTGCAGTACAGCTGCCAGATAGCCAAGGCTACGTACAGCGGCCGCCCGTCCCTCTTCCGCATCGACAGGGCCACGTCCATCGGGCTGCGGTCGACGATGATGATGGCGAAGCGGCCCTGGTCGACCAGGGGCAGCCACGCGGGCAACAGGAGGCTTATCCGGGGGTCTTTCAGGACCAGCGGCCGGCCGGCGGCCTGGGAGGCGAGGTGGCCGAGCATGGCCTGTACCTCGGGCTGCCACTCAGCCGCCCGGCTGAGGACTGGCTCTCGGCCCGGCGGCCGGTCCCAGGCTCCGCCTGCTTGGGCGAGGAAGTCGTCGTTCAGGGCGTTGACGTCTGTGCGCTCGAAGAACCCTCTCGGGTTGTCCTCGGCCGCGGCCAACAAGTCGGCTTCTTCGCCAGCGAAGAAGCCCGCCTTGGCCAGGAACCCGGCCACCGCGCTCGTCCCGCTGCGGTGCATGCCGAGTATGACGGTGCCCGCCAGGTTAGGCCCGCCGGGTAGGGCCAGGTTTGGGCCCGCCAGATTGGGGCCAGCCAGGTTGGGGCCTGCCACTTGACCGTTCGCATCCATTCACCCAGAAGCTACCGGAAAGGCAGCCTCATATATCTTTGAACGCAGATGACCAACGTGACGAGCGGGCTGCTCCCGTGGCGCCGACGCCGGGACCAGAAGCCTCGCTTGCGCCTGCTAGGGGTGCTGCTTTGCTACAACGACGGCGACCTCGTCGAAGACGCCGTCCGGTACCTGCGCGAGCAGGGGCACGACCTCGTCGTATGGGACCACGGTTCGACGGACGAGACGCCCGGGGTCCTGCGCCGCCTCGAGGGTGAGCTGGTCGAACTGCAGACCGTCCCCCGCAGCGTCGATTTCTACGGGCTGTACCAGGCCATGTCGGCGCACCTGCTCGAAAGCTATGTGGGTAGGTACGACTGGGTCTCCTGGCCGGACCAGGACGAGTTCCTCGAGGGCCCGGACCGGTCCCGGCCGTACCGGGACTGGCTCGAGGAGGCAGCCGGATCACCGTATGACTGGATCCAGTTCAACAATTTCAATTTCTGGTGGACCGAAGCGGACGACCCGGCGGTTGGGAGGGCGGTGCAGAGGGTCCGCCACTACGGCCTTTT
This sequence comes from uncultured Acidimicrobiaceae bacterium, assembly GCA_963807395.1. Classification (GTDB taxonomy): domain Bacteria; phylum Actinomycetota; class Acidimicrobiia; order Acidimicrobiales; family Palsa-688; genus Fen-671. The sequence continues at coordinate 270,452 of CAWEBW010000013.1, read as the reverse complement.
CGCTGATTGTGGGCCGCGCATTCGCTCGTGGCGGGCATCGTCGACCAACATCAGGGAGTTCAACCACAACCCGCCTCTAGGCGACCGCTACCCGCGGCTGTTCAACCTAAGGCACTACCCGATGAGGAGCGAGGCCCAAATGACCCGGCGGCTCGAGGTCGACCGGGCCGGCCTGCGCCGGGGTGGGGCCAATTTCCATTACGAAAATATGAGTGCCTGGCCAGACCGCCTGGTGATACCGCCAGAAAAGCTTCACTTCGACGACGGTGGCGAGCTTGACCCGTCGGTCATCTTTGACTGGCGGGCCGTATATGGGGACGAAAATTCCCGCACCCGACAGTCCTAGATGACCCTCCAGACGGCCCGCACTGCCCTTCCTGAGCGGGCCGAGCGGGCCCGGAGCTGGGCGGGCGCCGGCCTGGTCGAGGGTTGGCCCGGCGTCGCCGTCGTGAGTTTTCTGGCCACGGTCCTCGGTTGGCGGCCGTACGCGTGGCACACCGTTTATGCCGGCATCGACCCTTCCTGGGAGGTCGGTCTGGCGATGGGCTTCATGCGCCACCTCCAGTGGGGGCCGTCTATGGTTTTTTCGTTCGGGCCGTACGGGTTTGTGGACGGCATTTACCCCTTCTACCGTCTGACTGCTTTTCTCAGCGTCCTTTACGCTGTCGCCGTCGTTTGGGGGCTGGCGGCCCTCATTGTCTCGGCCTTGCGCCCCTCGTGGAGCTTGCTCCCCGCCGGAGTGGCGGCGTGGGCCGCAGTAGCCATAGCTCCCAGCAAGACCGGCACTTCGGATATAGCTGCGGCGACGGCTCTGGGCCTGGCTTTGGCGGCCCTGGCGGCTGGCCAAGCCGGCCCCAGACAAAACTGGGCCCACCCTCGAAATGACCGGGTCGCGCTGGTCCTGGTGGGTCTCCTCGGGGTGTTGGCCGGGTTCCAGCTCATGGTGAAGACCAACGACGGGCTCATTACTGTCGGGCTCTTGGCCGTCGTCGTCGCCCTCGGTAACCTCGGGTGGCGGCGAGCGCTGCCGGTAGGGGGTGCAGCCCTGGTGGTGACGTTCTTCGCCGGTTGGTTGGGTGCCGGCCAGAGCATCAGCAATATCGCCAGTTATTTTCGAGGTTCCCTATCGGTCGCCATCGGTTACAGCGCCGCCATGCAGTTTTCACATGGGCGCACCGCAGAGGACTGGTACGCCGCGGTGGTTTGTGCTTTGCTCGTCGCTCTTTTCGTATTGTCAGTACGGGGTAAACCGGGTCGGTACCAGGTGGCGGTACTGCTCCTTCTGGCCGGTTGGCTGTGGGCCATCCTGAAGGAAGGTTTCGTGCGCCACGACGAGCACGATCTCACCTTCTTCGGATTAGCTTTGGCTGCGATCCTGCTGGCCCGTTTGAAGCGCAGCCTGGCCCCGTTCCAGGCGGGCGCATTTGCCGTGACGGCGGTCATCTTCTGTGTTGCGCTCGGCAACGTGCCGGTCCAACTCCACTCACCCGGGGCCACCACGTCGGCGTTTTTCGACGATGTCGGCGAAGTGCTCGGGCTCGGGGGATTTGGCCACGCTCGAAGAGTGGGCCTCGACCGGTTCCTGTCCACTGGCGACGCCCTCCCACCGGCCGTCGTTTCCTTGCTCGCGGGGCACAGCGTAGCTGTGGAGCCGGTAGAGAACTCGGTCGTTTACGACTACCCGCAATTCGATTGGGACCCGGAGCCCGTGTTGCAGGCGTACAGCGCGTACACGAGCTACCTCGACCGGCTCGATGCCGCCTTCCTCGCGTCACCGCGTGCTCCTGAGCGGATCCTGTACGCACCGTGGGAGGTTGTCGACCGGCGATATCAGTTCTTCGACCCGCCGGCGACGCTCGAATCGATGTACTGCGACTACTTGGAACTGGGGGCGCCGGGGCCGGCACAGGTCCTGGAGCGAGTTCCCGACCGTTGCGGGGCGCCGGTCGAAGTGAAAAGGCTGAGCGTCCCGTTCGGCGTCCCGCTGTCGGTGCCGAGCGAGCCGGGCAAGATGGTAATTGCCACTTTTGCTTTTGGCGCTCCGCTCGCCGCCAAGGCCGAAGGTGTCCTACTGAAACCGCCGACCATAAGCTTGACCGTGTGGATGGGCGGCGCCCGGCCGGCGAGCTACCGTTTCATCCCCGGGACGGCGGCGGACGACCACGTCGTCTCGGTGCCGCCGGCCCTCGGTTACTCGCCGGCGTTTACCCCTCCGGAGATAAAGAAGCTAGCCCTATCGGGCGGAGGCTGGAAGGCGGGCGAGGGCAAAATTACCGCCACATTTTATGAAATCGCCCTCCGCTCGCCTGGGTTAGTACGGGCGGAGATGCGGGCGCGCTAGGAGCACTTAGCTCTCGGGGGCGACGACCGAGCAGGACAGGACCGCGGTCCAGTGGGGAGGATCTAGGGCCAGCGTAGCGGTTTTGGCCCCGCTTTGGCGGCATGCGGTGGCCGCCTTGGCCACCTCGGACGCCCAAGGTGGCCCGCTCGAACGTTGATTAGGGCCCGGAAGTCGGCCACCCAGCTCGGCAGGAACAGCACCGTACACACGGCAACGGCGGCCAGCGCCCGCCTCGACGGGACGGCGGGAGACCGGGCTCTCCACCACGGGTACGCGAAAGCGGCGCCCTCCCGGGCAAAATAGTCGGCCAGGACGAGCACGGCGCTCATAAGGAGCAGTACGGGTATGGCTTGATAGCGACCGGCGATGCGGACCGTACCGGCCTGCAGAGCACCGGCCACATCCCGTAGCCATACGGGTACGACGAAACAGATGGCCGAATACACGGTGGCGACGAGAACAAATAGGCGGACGCGGGCTGACCGGGCCCACAGCCCAAACAGCAAAACGGCGCCAATGGCAACGATGCCTAATGCGATGCTCAGTTGTCGCCCGTGGACAGCGAGCCAGTCGGTCCCTTTCACCCCGCCAACTACCCCAAGGCCTACCCTCACGGCAAACGACTGACCGATGTCGTGCAACCCGCCCGGGCTGGACAACGCCTTAGCGCCCGAGGGCAATATCACCACGGCCTGGTAGAGCAGGCCCAGGACGAGCCCAACGGTGGCGGCCTGTTCTTTGGTTTCCCGTAATGTGGCCCAACGCGCCAGCGCCAACGGGAGAAAAAGGCCCACCAGCGCTTCTGAAGCGGCGGCCAGAAAACACAACAGGGCCGCCACGGCCCGGCCAGGCCCTGACCTCGGCTTCCAGACGAGCGCCCAGAAAGCGGCAAAGAACAGCCACCAGGGCACGTTGACCAGGTTGTCCAGGAGCTCCACATTGGCTACCGGCAACAAGACCATACCGGCCGCCAATAAACCTCGCAGGCCCGGGGACGCAATATGCCCCCTTGCCATATGGAAAACCAGGCAACAGAGGGCGCCCAGGCTGAGGGCGCCAATGAGGGCCAACACCGTTGATGCGTCCGCGACGGGGACGAGGCGAGCCAGCTGGACAGCCAGGCGCGGGAAGAGCTGCATGTACCCGTTGTGCAAGGTGGTGAGGGTGCGCCAGAACGAAAGCGTCGTCGCCTGGGCGTAGAAAATTCGCCCGTCCTCGGCCCAGATTGTCTTTATGGCCGGCACGCCGGGTTGGCGTAACAGGGCGGCGCCGCTGGCGGCGGCAAAGCCGGCTACATAACCAATGGCCAGGGCCCCGGGAGGCAAATGGCTCCGCCCCGCGGCCGGGAACAGCGCACTCCCGGGCCGCGCCCGGGGCACATGTTCGCGCCGGGGCGACGGGAGCAGCAGGCTCGTCGAGCTCACGCCGGAGCGGAAATGCCGCAGAGCTTCAAGGTGCTCCCCTCCGTCCACGTCAGGACGAGTTTGGCGCGGGCCGCGTTGTCGCTCAGGTAGCCCGTCCCGCCGGGTGGCACTAGCAACTCCACCGGAACGGTACTGGACGGTCCTCGCCGAGGGACCAGGACAGCCGCCACGTACCGGTTAACGCTGGGAGGGGCCGGCGGCGCCGTGACCAGGACGGCCGCTGAGGTCTCGGCCGCCGGTATGCGTAACCAAATTTGTAATGGCGAGCTCGAGCGGGCCGGCGAAAAGCTGAAACACCCGTCACCCAACGAAACGACTGTGCTATTCCGCTGCGTCACGTACTGGAAGTGACCGGCTACGAGCGGTTTGAGAGAAAGCGCTGTGTTGTCTCCGTTCCAGTCACCGACGGCGAGCAGGGCGCGGCCGTTTACCATGTCCGCGCGGGTGAGAGCGGCTGCCGGCAACAGATGAGAGCGCTGCAGGAGCGCCAGCTCGCTGGCGGACAGGTTCGGGAAATAACTGATGGGCGCGGCGTTGGCGCCAGTGACGTCCGGCACGCCCGCCGCCGTGAGCCACCCGATGGCCAAGACGTCAGTTTTAAGCCTCGAAGTCAGGGCCACTCGCGCGTTCACCCATGTTTCGGCCTGGCCCACGTTGCCGATCAAGGTGACGGCCAAGAGGGCTATCGCGCCCACGCGAAGCACCAGGGGAGCCCTCCGGGGGCTGAGGGCGGTGGCAATGACCGGGGTGAGCAAGGCCATAGCGACATAGACGTAGCGGGAGACGTCGGGCGTGCCAGTGGAAGTGTCCCGCCCGAGCCCGGCCAGTAAATAGAAGGCCACAGTGGCGGCGCAGAGCGCCAGCAGTACCGGCTGTTCTCGCAAGGTCCTCACGAAGTGCCACGCCACCCAGGCCAACAGCGCCACGAGGACAGCCGGACCGGCCGCCTCCAGGTTGAACGCCCGGCCGAGCGCCCACGACAGCCCGTCCCAAACGTAGCGGGGGAGGGCGGTCAAAGTGCCGAGCGTGAACCTGTCTGAGTGGGCCGCCAGCCCCAGGTGCCCGACGCCGGCGAACCAGGTCAGATAAGCAAGCACCGGCAAGGCCAATAGGGCGACGGCCCGTCTCCACGGCAACCGGGCGAAAGCCAGCACAGCTGCCCCCACCACCATGGCGTCCCCGATCGTCGAGCACATGAGGCTGGCCAGGAGGGCGAGAGATGCCAGTGCGAGCCGCCCGCTCCGTCTCGCCGCCGCCGGGCTGTCGATCAGGTCGAAGGCCACCAGGCCGAACATCACCGAGCCCACGAACCCGATCTGGAAGGCCCAAGCGAGGTCCTCGGCCCCCGCGCCGAGGAAACCGAGGACGGCGACCGCGGCGGTCGCCACCCACGGGCCGGCGCCGGCTCGCAGGCTGACCCGCCAGGCCAGGTGCATGACGACGACTTGGGCCACCAACACGGGGACGAGGTATGGCCAATAGGTGCTCAGGTGGAAAATGCTGTACATCGTCCGCCAGAGCAATACGGGCAGCGTTGACCAGTGTTCGTTGTGGGGGAACCAAATGCTCTCTGGGTTGGTCGGCGCGTAAGAGAGGCCCCGGCCCACCAGGAAGTTCCACTCGTCGCCAAAAAACCACAGGCCCCGGTCCAGCCAGGCCCAAAAGGTGAAGGCACCGACGAGAGTGGCCACGTGGGCTAACGTCGCCGACCGCCCGGCTGGCCAGGCCATCTGGCGACTGGGCGCGGAATGCCGTCCCGGCGCAGCCACCCCGGCCACGCGGCTGGGTGGCGGGCGGGTTATGTCCCCCGACCGGGGCGCCACTGTGCTGCGTGGCCCGGTCAGCAAGGTGCCCGATATCTCGTCGAGCCGCGGTCCACCGTTGAAAGCGTAGTGTTTCGTCCCCGACCGGCCATTACTTCAGGTGCCCGGGAGCGGCTCCGCTGCCAGCTGGTCCCCCTGCCTCGAGCGCGCTTACCACGGTCCGCGGCCGGACGACCACCAGCAGCGATCGTCCCACGAAGCTTTTGGGGGGCGCCTTGCGAGGACGGGTATCTTACTGCCAGCCATGCTCGAGACGAACAAGAACACAGCCCGGCGACGGCTGGAAGAGGCACTGGTAGCGGCGGTTGGCGCTAACGGCGAGGCGCCTGGTCACGAGCGCCTCGAGGCACTCGTGGACCGTACGGACCAGGGCACGCTGGTGGACTTTGCCATCGCCCAGCGCGTCACGGGCCCGGCTAGCCAGTCCCTTCGCGACCTGCTCACCGACGGCCCCCGCGCCCGGTTGCTGTCCGAGGCCAAGGTCGACATTCTTTCGAACCTCTCCTACCTTGCCCTCCTGGTCCGGCTGGCAACAGCGTTGCGAGAGGCGGAGGTCCCCTGGGTCATTGTCAAGGGACCGGTGCTGGCCGAGCTGGCCTACCGCGGCGCGGCCAGGTATTACTCGGACCTGGACGTGGTCGTGCCCGTGGTGCATTTCGGACAAGCGCTGGAGGTGCTCACGGCCCGGGGCGCTTCCACGTTGGACCGCAATTGGGAACTCGTTACGGCCGACCTGAGGGGCCAGCTCCACCTTGGCTTTGGCCCCGAGCTCGTGGACCTTCACTGGCACCTGGTGAACCTGGTCAACCAGCGGGACAGGTTTGCCATCCCGATGGCCGAGCTTTTCGAGCGGCGCCAGCAGGTGCGGGTAGGGACCGTGACCGCCTGGGCGCTCGACCCCACGGATGCCGTGCTTCACGTGGCTCTCCATGCCGCACTGGCGGGTGGCCACCAGCTCGGCTGGCTCGTCGACGTCGACCGCTCGGTTCGGAACCTCAACCCCGACTGGGCCGCACTCGTTCAACGCAGCCGCGCCTGGCATACCAATTTGCCCGTCGCGGTGGCGCTCAACCGGGCCAAGGAGGTCCTCGGGGCACCGGTGCCGCCGGAGGTCGTGACCGACCTGTGCGGCGGGCCGACCGGGCGGCTCCTGGTCCACAGCCTGCGTAAGTGGAGATCGAGCGGGAGCCTCCCCGGAGGAGGGTCGGTCGATAGGGCGCTCACGCGCTCGCTCAGGGACGGTTACCCGGCCACGGCCGCCGAGGTCACCCGTTCCGCTTTCGAAATGTTGCAGCGCCGTTTAGACCCTCACGAGTACTGGCTTGACCCGGAGGACCCGAGGAACGTGCTCCACAGCTCGGGCGACGGCGACGGGCTCGAACGTTACCTGGAGCGCGTCAACACGACCGACCTCTACGGTCACAGTGGGTACGGTCACGGTGCGCCCGGCGTCGCCAGCGCGTTACTGAATTTCAACGAGTAACTACGTCGCCTCGTACAGACCGAAGGCAGAGGCTTGCATCGTGAACAGTTCGGCGTAGAGGCCGTTGTGAGCCATCAGCTCGTCGTGGTCGCCATGCTCAATCAGGCGTCCCGCTTCGAGCACATAAATGTGGTCGGCCAGGCGGACGGTGGCGAAGCGGTGCGAGATGAGCACCACCGAACGTCCGGCGAACAGTTCCCGCACGGCGGCAAACAGCGCAGCCTCGGCCCGGGGGTCGAGCGACGCGGTGGGTTCGTCGAGGATGACCAGTTCAGCATCCCGGAAGAAGGCCCGGGCGAGGGCTACCCGTTGCCATTGGCCCGTGGACAAGTCGCTGCCGCCAAAGAACTGGGGCCCCAGGTAGGTGTCGTACCCGTTGGGGAGGGCTTCGATGAAAGCATCGGCACCGGATCGCGTCGCGGCCTGCCTCACCGCGTCAAAGTCGTCCGCCCTTTCCCACCGCCCCATGGCGATGTTCTCGCGCGCTGAGAGAAAGTACTTCACGAAATCCTGGAACAGTACGGCCACGCGTTTTCGTACCTGGCTGATGTCCATTGTCGCCAAGTCCTGGCTGTCCCAGCTGATGGAACCCTTTTGCGGGACGTAGAGCCCGGCCAGGAGCTTGGCCAGCGTCGTCTTGCCGGACCCGTTCTCGCCCACGAGAGCTACGACCTGGCCAGGGCCTATATCGATGTCGACGTCCCGCAGGCTCGGAGCCCGGCGGCTCGGGTATGTGAAGGTCAGATCCCTGACTGCGAGGTGACCGATATGGGGCGGGAGGGCCGCCGTGCCCGTAAACCGGCTGGTGCCGGGAGCCAGCTCCACCTGCACGAAATTGTTGAAGTCTTGTATGAAAAGGGCGCTTTCGTACAGCTGGCCGACGCCGCTGGCCAGGCCCTGGAGCTGGGTGCCGAGCAGGATGAGGGCGGCGGCCGCGGCGCCGGCGCCCGCCAGTGACACGTCGCCCTGGGAGACGAAAAAGATCAGCAGCCCGAGGACTCCCCCCGAAACGACGGCGGTCAGGCCTCCGCCCAACACGCCCTGAACAGCTCGCCGGCGGACCAACTGGCGGAGAGCCTGGATGCGCCGCTCGTAGAGCGCGGCGAAGCGCGCCCGCAGGAACCACGCCATCTCGTAGGCCCGGATTTCCTTGGCCGGGTCCTTTTCGACCAGCAGGCCCTGGATGTAGGTACGTTCCCGGTCTGTAGGGGTCTGTTCGACTGCGAAGCGGTACAGCGCCCGGCCGACCCGGAGGCTCGCCACCGTGATGGGGACGGCGGCAAACACGCCGAGTACGAAAAAGATCGGGTCGATCACGAGCAGGACCGCTCCGACGGCCACCACCCCGGTCAGCGCCGTCCCGAGTGCCAACATGCCGTTGGTCATCTGTAAAGGCCTCATAGAAGCGTTGACGATGGCCCGCTGCAGACGGTCGTGGAAGGCGGGGTCCTCGAACCGAGCCAGGTCGGCCCGGCAGGCGGCGTCGACCACCTGCTGCATCGAGGAACGAGCGACCAGCTCGGCGAGCAGACGCTGTAACTCGTTGCGCACGATTAATGTCACCGACGCCACCGCCAAGATGACGGCCAGCAGGACAATTGATGGGATGGCCGACGAGAAATCTTTCGTCGTGTTGTCGGCCAACAACTCGGTCAGCAACTGCTTGCCGACGAGCACCTGAAGCGCCAAGGCGGCGCTGCCGACGGCGAGGAGCACCACGTTGAGGATGAGCTGGCCACGGGCCGCGCCCCACACCAGACGATATGCCCCGACCAGCAAGCGGGGGAGTGCCCGGAGGCTGCGGTCCACCTTCGGGTGGTAGAGCTCCCGAACGTCGAAGCTGCTGGCGGCGGCTTCTTCGTCAGCCGCCGCTTCTTCGAGGACCTGGGATCCCTGATCGGCCCCGCCCTGATCAGCCAGGACCTCCTCGTCAGCCACGACGCGAGGCTATCTAGTGCCGCCGCCGGACCTGGGTGCGGGGAAAGGCCCTAGATGCTACGTCGTATACTCGGGCGCGTGCTCGTGGTCCAGGAGCGCCGACGCTTTTATCGCGAGTCCAGGACGGTGTTCCTGCGCCGCCAGCTGAGGATGACGCAGGTCATCGAGGGCGTGGCCGACGCGACCGGCCTGCTTGCACTGGCAGCCGAGCAGCCCTTAGACCATGCTGTCATCGAGGCCGACGGAGTGCCCTGGGACGTCCGGGCCGTGGCCGCGTCTTTGCGCGAGCGGCATAGGAGCATCCAATTGATCGGGCTCACCGCCTCGAGCCGGCCCACACCAGTCGATGGCCTCACTCTGCTCCCTCGGAGCACCACTCCCGACCAGGTCGCCAAGCTCGTCGAGCCGGGTACCGACCGGAGTACGCCCTTCCTCCTCAGCGTGGCCACTGGCAACGGCAATGGGCCCCTCACGGACCAACAACTACGGGTCCTCGCCCTGCTCAGTTTGGGCCTCACGGCATCGGCTGTCGCCTCGCGCCTCGGCCTGTCCGAGCGGGGCGTGGCCAAGTCGAAAACGGCGATCTTCACCAAGCTCGGCGCTCAGAGCCAGGCCCAGGCCGTAGCGGCCGCGTTGGCGAACGGCCTGCTCGGGCCGGCGACCGTTGTCCCCCAGGCGTGAACCGACCAGTTAGATGAAGCGACTTGTCACATGAAAAGGGCCGTCTACCGGAGCCCAGCGGTGCGGGCGAACTCCTATCGGAGCGACCTGCCGAGGGTGGTCACGGTCCATGACGACCGTTTCGTGGCGGCTGGGCTGCTCGAGGCGCTGGCCGGCCGGGCTGAAGTGGTGGCTGACAGTGCGTACGGTGCCGCGGCCTTGCGACTGGCCGACCTGATCACCCCTGATGTGGTCGTTGCCGGCGAGCTGCTTGGCGACGGCCTCATCGATCATTTCCTGGCCGACCTGGTGCGGGTCGGGGCGCGCGTCCTGCTCCTGGTGGACGACCTGCATGCCGAACGCGCCATCGAGCTGGTCGGGCGAGGCCTGTCGGGGGTCTGCACCACCGACCTGGGCCTGGCTGATGTGGTTGAGGCTGTGCTCGCCGTCGCGGCGGGAGGCGTCTGGTTGCCGTCGTTGGTAATGGCGGCGGTGGTCACGCAGTGGAGATCGGGACGGAGGGGGGCCACGGCAGGTCTCGAGAAAGATCTGACTCTGCGAGAAATGGAGGTGTTCAACGCTATGGCCGACGGCCTTTCCACCAAGGCCACCGCTCGCCTGCTCGGGGTCGCCGTCAAGACGGTCGAGAACCACAAGACCAGCGTGTTCACCAAGCTCGGTGTCCACAGCCAAGCCCAACTAATCGCAGAACGAGCTACTTCGCGCTGATGCTTGCTTTACGCTTGACCGATTATGCCGCCCGAGACTAACGACCGGCAGGCCGAACCGAAGTTCGCGCCCGACGCACGGATGAGGCTCGACTCGGAGCGAGCCGTGTGGCGAGAAGTAGGCGACGAGATAGTCATCCTTGATGTCCCGACCGCCACGTACCTGACGCTCAACTCGTCGGCGGTGACACTTTGGAAACAGCTCGAAGGAGGGGCCAGCCCGGCGGAGCTGGCGGCTGAGCTCGTGGCCATGTACCAGATCGGCGCAGAGAAGGCGGCCAGTGACGTCCAGCGCTTTCTTGGCGCGCTTCAGGAGCGGTCGCTGATCTTGCCTGCCCCATGAGCAGGGACGCACCTGGTGCCGCGGGCGGGCCGCGACCAACTACGGCGTGGGCGGCCAAAACCTGGGGTGGAGGCCCCAACCCGCTCGGCCTGACCGACCTGGATGTTGCCAGCGGAGTGGTCCTCGGGACGACCGAAGCGCCTGCGTGGCCCGAGGTAACGGGCGAGCCCCTTTCTGTACTGTTCGACGAGGCCCGCAAGATCCTCGAGCGAGGCCGGTGCGTGGTGGCGTTCTCGGGCGGGCGGGACTCATCCGCCGTTTTGGCCACGCTTTTGCACGTGGCCCGCCGGGACGGGTTCGATGACCCGGTAGCCCTAACCGCCCGCTGGCCGGGGGATGCAGAAGCCGACGAGTCCGCCTGGCAGGAACATGTGGCCGAAGAGCTCGGCGTCCGGCACTGGGAGGTAATCACACCCGGCAATGACTTCGATCTGCTGGGCCCGCTCTCGACCGAGTTGCTCCGCGACCACGGTTTGTTGTGGCCGGCGCCCATCGCGGCACTGATGCCGATGATCGAAGCGGCCGGGGACGGTGTCCTTGTGTCGGGGCAGGGGGGCGACGAGGTGTTCGGCACGTGGACGACGGCGACAGCCTGGGCGCGCGCCCGTAGGGGGCGCGACCTGCGTTGGTCTTGGCGGCCCGTTGTCGGGGCGGCGCTGCCTCGGGCCTTTCGTATGCGGCGGGTCCTTGGCCGAGCCCAGCCCTATCAAAGCTGGCTGACGCCGGAAGCCACGGCCGTCCAGCGCCAAGCGCTGGCTCGCGAACACGTCTCCGTCGCTCCGCTCTGGTGGCCGAGCTACCTGCGTGAGGTCGGCTCCGAGCGCGGCTTGAGCCTCGGCGCGGCAAGCTCAGGCGGCCCTCTGCGCTGCGAGGGGCGGCTCGTTTTCAACCCCGTTGCTCGCCCCTCGCTTTCTGGCTGCTCTGGCTGCACGAGGCGGCCGGCTGGGCTTCGGGGACCGGACCGCCGCCATGACGGCCGTGTTCTCGCCGTTGCTGACCGACGCCATTTTGAGCCGCGGCTCGAAGGCCACCTTCGGTGACGTGTTCTGGGGGCCTCAAAGCCGCCAGTTCGCGAGCGACTGGGACGGCGAGGGCCTCGACCCCGACTGGGTCGACGCAGACGCTCTCCGAGCGGCCTGGTCCGAACCACGGCCCGTCTACGGCGCCGCGCTTCCCCTGCAAGCGGCGTGGCTGGCCAGACAACAGCGCAGCATCCCGGCCGGTACCCCCAGGGGGGTCCTCCCCCTGTGAGGGGCCGGGCCACCGCCTTAGAGTGGCCTCGGGCCCACGTAGACGCGTGGGCTGGCGATAAGCCACATTGAGGAGGAGATGTGACGGAGAAGACCTACGAGGAGCCGGAGATCCGCGTCCTTGGCGAAGTGACGGACCTCACTCAGATGTCAAAGCCGGGAACCTTTTTCGACTTTCCGTTCTCGAGTGAGGGCAACACCACTCCGTTCCCCCATCATGGCATGAGCTAAAGACGCCCCTCGTTTTGGACTGGCGCTGGCTTAGCCGGCGCCGCCAAACTTGTGGCGCGTGACTGTTTACCACTGCGCCGGCCTTTTCATAAGGTCGCCGGTAGCATTAGCGGCACCGGAAGTCGATCCCGGGCGGGAGGTCGTGCTGGACGTCGAGGTCGCTGATGGCGGCATTCGCGCCGTCCCTCGCCAACGGCCTTCGGCGGAAGTTGTCGCTGAGCGAATAGTGAACGGTGAGGCGTGGTACACGTTTGCTCTTTGCGGTGAAACGGTGATCGGTCGTTTTTACGGTCTGGCCGATTTCGAGATCGAGAGCCCGTCGAAAGGCGGCGGTGCGAGGTGCGTTACGTTTTATCTCTCTCCCGGCATCCCCTTAGGATTAGTAGGGATCCTTATTGCCGGGACGGTCGTCGCCTATCTCCTTTCCGCAGACGGCAGCCTGGTATTGCACGCCAGTGCCGTCGAGGTGGACGGCAGTTCATTGGCCTTCGTTGGGCAGAGCGGCCAGGGGAAAACAACCATGGCCACTCTCATGTGTGCTGAGGGCTACCCACTTGTGGCCGACGACCTGCTGCCCGTCGAGCCGCGGGGCGGACGGGTGATGTGCTTCCCGGTGGGGACCGAGCTTCGTGTGCGCGAAAAGGTGGAGGTGCTGGTGGAACGGTTCGATTCGGGCATCGCCCGCCGCTTCACGGTGGACGAGCGCCACGCCGTGGCGGCGTTGACGACGACGGCGACCGAGTTGCCGCTGGCGGCCATCGTCGTGCCCTGGCCGGATCGCGACGCGGACGTAGCCAGTGCGCGCCGGCTGGGTGCAGGAGAAGCGGCAATGACGTTGGCCCGCTGCCAGCGGGTCGAAGGGTGGAGTTCCGCGGCCATTCTCCGGCGGCAGTTCGATGCGATTAGTGCGGTAGTCGCGTCACTCCCTGTGCTGGTGATGCACGTTCCGTGGGGACCGCCTTTCCGTGAAACCCTAGCCAGCGAAATACTTTCGGCGGCCGGTCTCGGGCCAGCCCGCGAAGCGCCGTCGGCACCACGGTTGAACGGTTCCCTGTAGGACGAGACTGCTCGCGCGATGAAAGGTTTATTAACGCTCGGAGAATTTTTTCCGTATCTCTGGACGAATTGTCCGAATCGAGGCGATTGTCCGAGGCTGTCCTGGCCGACGCCGGCGGCTATTTGCTCGGGGCCGGCAGGGTAGCTTCGGGAGGAAATACGGCCCTTTCTACAAGGGCGAAGATAATGTGGCCGACCACCAGCTGGAGCTCCTGCACCTTGGCCGTCTCTGTGGCCGGCACGGCCAGGACATAATCGGCCCCGCTCATGTCACGGGGATCACGTCCAGTTAATGCAACCGTAATGAGCGAGCCAGACCTGGCGGCGGCCAGCGCCTGCACGACATTTTTTGACCGTCCAGATGTCGAGATCCCGAACAGGACATCGCCCGGTCGACCGAGTGCCTGCACCTGGCGGGCGAAAACGCCGTCGTAGCTATAGTCATTGCTGATGGCGGTCAATACCGAGGTGTCGACAGTCAGGGAAATTCCCGCCGCCGGGCCGCGGTCGTAGTTCTGGCGGCCCACGAGCTCGGCGGCGAGGTGTTGAGCGTCGGCGGCGGAACCCCCGTTGCCGCAGAACAGCACTTTCCCCCCAAGTTGCAGGCATTTTACGACGGCCCCCGCCACCTGTGCCATCGCTACGATATTGGCTTCAGCCACCAGTTCGGACAAGCTTTGCTGTAGCTTGGCCACCTCCGCGGCGGCGAACTCGCGTACGTCTTCGGCGACTGGCGCGCCGACGAGGGCGCTCCCCGTCGGGTTGAAGTCAATATCGCTGTTCAAGGAGGCCTCCCCGCCCTACTATGCTGGTTTTTCCCACTTGTCCTACCCGGCTCCAAGCCCCGTTTGGGGCGGCCCGAAAAGGGTATACCCCTTGCGGCTGGAGCAACACAAGGCGAGGAGTTACTCCCTGGCTCTCAAGCTTGAGTACCCCAACGGAAATCAACTTCATGGTCGTTCGCCCATAGAACGCCCGAACCAAACGACAGATAGTGAGAAGGGTCCGACAGAGCGGCCAAGGCTTGTCCCAAATTACGCTTATGTCGGTTCGGCTCGACAACCTCTCTGAAGAGGAGGCGACTGAATACGTAGTTTCGGCCGCCGAGCGTGGTAAAGGTGGCCGGCTCGTCAACCCGAACGTTGACGTTATGCGGCAAGTGGCCACGGACCGTAGTCTTCTCCCTCTGTTGCTGGGGGCGGACCTGGTCTTACCGGACGGTATGCCGCTTTTGTGGGCCGCTCGATTGCAGGGGAGCCCGCTGAAGCAACGTATACCTGTGTCGGAGGCGATCAACACTCTATGCGTCAAAGCGTCGGAAAAAGGAATTGGAGTTTTCTTGCTCGGCGGCTCGCCGGGCACCGCTGAGCGAGCAGCCACAGTGCTGGTAAACCGGTGCCCTGGTCTCTCCGTGGGCTATCTATGCCCTCCTTTTGGCTTCGAGGACGACGAGCTGGAAATGGCCCTGATCGTCAGCGCACTCGAGCGAGATCAGCCTGGCATTGTTTTTTGCGCGTTTGGCTTCCCGAAACAGGAGCGGCTGATGCACGTCCTGAGCGACCGCTTCCCGGCGGCTTGGTTCGTCGGGGCTGGCGGTACGTTCAGCATGATCGCCGGCGATACGCCGAAAGCGCCGCCCTGGATGAGGAACAACGGGCTGGAATGGCTGCACCGGCTCCGTTTGGAGCCCCGCCGGCTTTTCGAGAGGTATATTGTCCACGACCTCCCGTTCGCTTGCCGGATGCTCGCCTCGAGCGCCGTTGCCCGGGTCGTCGGCTCACGAACGGACTGGTAACACCGGCATTGCCGAGGAGCCAGGCAGTTGAGAGCGCCTCTCGACCTCCGGGTGGGCGACCTACCGGAGCAGCAGTCGACCAGCGGCATCGTCCGGGCCAGGACGCCGCTGCGGATAAGTTTTGCCGGCGGCGGCACTGACGTGTCGCCGTTTCCCGAGACGGAAGGCGGCGCGGTCCTCAGCGCCACCATCGACCGCTACGTGCTCGGGTCGCTGGCTGCGCATGGTGACAGCCACCTGCGCATCGAGTCGCGGGACTACGGCGTCAGCCTGCAGTTGGCGCCCGGCGAGGGCTTCGAGTTCGATGGCAACCTCGACCTGGTCAAGGCCGTCCTTCGGCGAGGATGGCGCGAAGGCCCGAATGGCTACGGGATGATCCTCTCCTCATCCGCCCCGCCAGGTTCGGGTCTAGGGGCTTCCTCAGCGATGGTGGTCACGGTCGTGGCCATGCTGAACGAGTACTACGGGATGCCGATGGGCGAGTACGAGGTGGCCCACCTGGCCTCGATGATCGAGCGTGAGGACATGAAAATAGCCGGTGGCCTGCAGGACTACTACGCGGCCGCGTTCGGTGGTTTCAACTACATCGAGTTCGGCGAGCAGGTCGTGGTCAACCCGCTGCGGGTGCGCGATTACATCATCGGCGAGCTCGAGATGAACCTTGTCCTGTGCTTTACAGGCGGTACCCGCCGTTCCGATCACATCATCTCCGATCAGACGGAGAGGTACACGCGTTCTGAAACGGACACGCTGAAGGGGCTCCGCGAGCAGAAAGACCTGGCGTTGGCCATGAAGACGGCCTTGCTCAAGGGTCGACTGGACGACTTCGGTTGGCTTCTGGGCCAGGCTTGGGAAGCGAAGAAGAGGATGTCGCCCAGGATCACGACCCCCCTGATTGACGAGATTTACGAGGTCGCTCGTAAAAACGGCGCCGCCGGGGGCAAGGTGACCGGGGCCGGCGGGGGCGGGTTCATGCTCCTCTATGTCGACTTCGAGAACCGGCCGCGGGTGGCCGACGCGCTTGAAAAGCTGGGGGTAACTGCAAATGGTTTCTCGTTCGCGCCGCTAGGGGTGCGGGCGTGGAAACGGTAATTGACGTATTAAATTTCAGAACCGTGCGCCATGAGAGCATTCGACGCCGTCTTTCTCGACCGGGACGGGACGATCAATGTGAAGCCGCCGGAAGAGTCCTATGTGTGTTCGCCGTCCCAACTACGGTTACTCCCGGGAGCCGGGGAAGCCATACGCGCCCTCAACGATGCGGGCTTGCTGGTGCTGGTCGTAACCAACCAGCGAGGGGTCGCCTCGCAGAAGATGAGCTTGAGCGATGTCCACGAAGTCCACCGCGCCCTCGCCGCCCACCTCGGTCGCTTTGGTGCCCGGGTCGACGGGTTTTACATCTGTCCCCACGCTGACGAGACCTGCGGGTGCCGCAAACCTGAACCGGGGCTGCTGCTCCAGGCGAGTCGCGATTACCCTGGCCTTCGTCTCGGGCGGACCGTCCTGATTGGCGACAGCGAGACCGACGTCAAGGCCGCTAGCTGCCGTCGGGGCCTCAGCGGTCAGACTGGCTCCGAAAGGGACCGAATCGGCGGCGCGTTGCGTATTCGCCGACCTGGCTTCAGCCGTGTCAGCACTCCTCGCTCCCGCGCATCAAGGCCCGGACGCCTCCGGGCCTGGTCCACCGACCACGAAGGACGAGTTTCGGAGAGATTAACTCCTGCTACAGGATGATAACGATGCGGTCGCCGGGGTAAATTTTCAAAGCGCCCCCGACGCAATCTCCAAATAAATTACACGGATGTAAAAATTTCGCTTCCGTCAACGATTTTTTACATTGTGAAGATTCGATGAAGATTATTTGATGATCCTGTGAAGACCATTTGATGATCCTGTGAAGAACTACCCACCCCAGAGGGGTTTGAAACGTGACTTCCCAGTTATTATTTTCCGTTTTTTCCGTCCGCCGGATTTGGGCGCGCCCTAGGCTGCTCGGCTAATGGCGGACGTGACTACTTCGCGCTCGAGTTCTTTGGGGCTAGACCTCGACCTCAGCGCGGCTGACGGCCAGGCGGTCGAGCTAACCCTCTCGCCTCCGGACGTACCTGTCATAAGCCCCGCCTCCCCCGTGCGGCGCGGCCAGTCGTTGGTCGTCGTCACTGACGCCGTCAGCCTGGCGGTGGCCTTCGCCGCCGGGGCGCTCGCTCGTCAGCCGTTTGGCCGCCGGGAGGGGCCTGCGCTCGGCGTCAGCCTTGTCCACGAGTTGCCTTTCGTCGTGTTGTACGTCTTGGCCCTGGCTGCCTATGGCCTCTATCGCCGCGACGGCCGGCGCCTGCGACCGAGCTCCTTCACGGACATCGGCCCCGTGGGCATGCCCTGGCTCTGGGCGCTATATTGACGTTGGCCGCTTCCGCAGTAGCTCACCGGGCCGCCGGTTGGCCCAAGATCGGCTGGGTGGAGGTCGTCTTCATGACCGCCCCCGCCGTAGTCCTCGTCCCCATGGGGCGGGGCGTCGTCTCGTTGGCGCTGAGGGGCCATGACGTCCAGAAGTCCCGTGTGCTTATCGTGGGCTCAGGTATCGTGGCTACGTCCCTGGCCAGTCGTCTGCGACGCTTTCCCGACATTGCGTTAGTGGGCTTCGTAGACGATGAGCCGCACCTGCCCCGGGCCGAGTTGCTGAGCACCTACCTGGGGCCGATCGCCAGCCTCCCGGGCGTGTGCCAGAGCCTGGGAGTCGACCGGGTCCTCGTGGCTTTCTCGAAGAGCCCGCCGACCTCGGTTACCGAAGTCATCCGTCAGCTCCCATCCACAGTGCGCATCAGCGTGGTGCCGCGCCTCTTCGAGCTGGTGACGTGGCAGTCGCAGATGGAGGAGTTGCATGGCCTGACCGTAATGGACATCGCGCCTCCACGGCTCGGCCTCTTGAACCGCACCGCCAAACGGTCTCTCGACTTCGTGGCCGGCGCGCTCTTACTGCTGGTGTCCCTCCCAGTCATGGCTGTAATAGCGGTTGCCATTAAGGTGACTTCGCCCGGCCCGGTGTTTTTCCTGCAGGAACGGGTGGGTTACAAGGGTGCCACGTTCAAGATGGCCAAGTTCCGGACCATGCAGGTCGGCGCGGATGGCGTGAAATTGGACTTACGGGCGCAGAATGACGTTGACGGCCCGCTTTTCAAGCTCCACAACGACGAACGTGTGACGGCGGTCGGACGCTTCTTGCGCAAGACCAGCCTCGACGAGCTCCCCCAGCTCGTGAACGTGCTGTTCGGGAAGATGTCCCTGGTCGGGCCGAGGCCGTTCGTTCCCGACGAGTCCGCCGGGATCGACGGTTGGGCGACGAGGCGCTTCGACGTCCGTCCCGGCATGACGGGCCTATGGCAGACGTCAGGCCGCAACGACCTGCCTTTCGAGGAGCTCCGCCAGCTCGATTACGCCTACGTAGCGTCCTGGTCACTTTGGTGGGACCTGAAGATCCTCTGGCATACCCCGGGAAGTGTGCTACATAAGCACGGTGCTTACTGAGCACGCTCCTCGCTTGGCTCTGCTAAACACCCGGTTCCACCTTCTGCGATTTCTTGAGTAATACCGAGCCTAGGTTCAACGATAATAGGTTCCTGCAAAAGGAGCAGGTTATGACACCTGGCGAGGCCCCTTCAACCGCTGGCCAGGGCAAGTTTCAGGTTTATGCCCGGCAGCTCGAAGCCTGTAACTGGTCTCCGAGCAAGGTCATCGACGATCCGGTACCGCTGGTAGCGGGGCGGGTCAAGATAGAACACCTGCTCGTCCCGAAGCCACTCCGGCACCGCGTTAAGAGCGCTGCGACAGCCGCCGTACGGCCTCGGGAGCGACAGCGGGCGGCAGCCCTTCTGGCGTCTGACGACCTTCTGAGACTCCACTTGGGTTGTGGGGCGAACAACATTCGCGGATGGGTCAACATCGACCTGATGGGTACCGCGGCTGACCTGTCGTGGGATCTAAGGCACCCGCTGCCGTTCCCCGAGAACTCGGTGGCCGCCATTTTCCACGAGCACCTTCTCGAGCACCTGCAGTTCCCGGCTGCCGCGAACTTCCTGCGCGAATGCCACCGGGTCCTCCGGCCGCGAGGCGTCCTGCGTGTTGCGGTACCGGACTTCGGTCGCTTTGCTCGAGATTACAGCCACGACCAAAGCCTGATCCGATCAGTCCGTCCAGCGCGACCAACCGCGCTGTTAGCTTTGGCCGAGTTGACCTTCTGCTATGACCACCAGTCCGCATGGGACGAAGAGACACTCGTTTCGCTGCTGCAAGAGATCGGTTTCCAAGGCCCGAAAGCCCGCGAGTTCGGCGACTCGGTCTTGTCCCCGGCGCCGGACCATTTGTGGAGGAAAGACGAAAGCCTCTATGTCGAGGCAGAGAAATAAGAGTCGGCCGACCTCCTGTGCGTGTAGGTCGATAACCTAGCCTTGTGGCGGTGCGACGGCTTGCAGGCTCGACCACGGCAGCCCGGCCACCACTTTGTACTCGGGTTGGCGCTCCCAGCTCGCAGTTATGGGGTCGGTCCCTGAATTACCCTCCGCGGCCCAATCGCTCGGCTGCTCGGCCTCCAACATGACCGCACCAGCGTAATCCGTGACGACGGCGCCGTAGCGCTGCAGAGCGGTAAAAACCATCTGGGCAAAGGGATTGAAGCCACCCGGCATGGGGAGATTGGCGGGCAGCCGGAACCACTGGCCTTCGGCTGGTTGGCCGGGTTCCGACCCGCAGTCGTGGCGATCGGCCGGGTACACGTACTCGTTGCAACGGGGGATTTGAATGGCGATAGCGTGATCGATTTGCCCCGACGCGACGTCGGCTTCGGTAATGGCCGTGGCCAGATAACTGATCCCAGTGGCCGACATCCCGTAGGGCCATGGGAAGACGCCCGTCGAAGTTGCCATATCCAGCTTCCCGCCCCAGCACGCTGAATATGTGCCATTGGAGTTTTTTGTCGCCTTCCACAGCTCCCAATCGCGACTGGGTGGAGGGCTGGTACACGATCAGAGGGTTGTCGCTCGTACCGACCAGGCTGACGTACGAAGGGATCGGGATTCTCACTCCCCGTGTCGGCCAAGAAGTTGTTGCAACCTGCTAGGACAGATATGGCCACACCAGGTTGGTCAGCAGGGACACGGTATATGGGCAGGTTGTTGACGCCGACCGAGCCATAATCCTGCGTGTAGTCCGAGACGATGTCAGAAGCAAACTCGGACGAGGTAGACACCAACGGCCAGCTGGCGACGTCCGGTTTCGAAAAGATGCTCTTAGGCCACTGCGTGCCAGGAGCGGCGAAGGTGGCCCGTCGATAATTAATCGTTGTCGGTGTTGTGTTGGTCGTGGTGGGCGGCGGAGGCCGGGTCGAGGAAGGCGGGCTGGCTTTGGGTGACGAGCCACAAGCAGCGACCACAGAACCCGTGAGGACCATCGCTCCTGCCACGGCGAGCGGCCGGAGACGTCCAGCTCGCCGTAAAGACACCTCTAGCTGACCGACGCCGCCGCCATCGAGCACAGGTCAGTTTACCCAGGCTCTGCCTCGATGTTGCCCATAATTTGGGCGTACGCCGGCGTCAGGTCACGGGAACGGCCAACTGTGGCTGCCGCTGGTGGCTGCGCGTACGCCGGCAGGCGCAACTCACTCGTATAGGGCATCGCCAGGACGCCCAGCCAGGCCCAGAGCAACGTGTTGGGCAGCGCCTCGCTGAACGGCACAAGGTTGGCGACGACCAGGTAAAAGAGCACGATCGCGACCATCCCGATCCTCCATGGGCCGCGCCAGCTCCAGTCCTCAGGCGGCGCCCGCGAGCTAGTGCTGCTGCTGCGGCGGCCCACGGCCATGGGAACGGGGACAATGCGTGCCAGATCGCTCCGATAAGAGCCATCAGCCATAAGAGTAAGCCGGGGAGCCGAGGTTGGCTGCCTGAGACAGGAAGACGTTGTGGACTTCTAAGTTGACGCCTGTTATCGGGTAATCGGGTTGCTGGCGCATGTACTGCGCCGAGACGTTGATGAAGTTTTCCCAGCCCACTCCGGTCAGTGGATGTTCCGCAATGATCTTGAGTGCCGCCAGGTCGGTGTTCTCGCGGTCCCATACCGGTGACTGGCTCTCGGTACGCCCCGTCGCCTCAGACCGGATACGCGACGAAACGGCCAAGGTGCCTACCACCACCAGCGTGCCGACAAGAACGACCGGGACGATGATCCGTCGGGTTTTGCGGGTCAGCATCATGGCGCCGACTGTGCCGAGGAACCCTCCTATCCAAACGCTACGTGTGAGCGTGAAGAACAGTGCGCCACCACCCAGGGCCATAGTGAGGTAGCAGACGCCCCTGGCCCATTCGGAGCGCCATGAGGTGAGAGCGATGGCCGCCGCCACCATCCCGCAGAAGATGCAAAAGCCATCCCCGGTGCTCTCGAGGAACGGCCCCCTTGCCCTTCCCCACTGGATGCCGACGTTCGGGTTGGCGATGTAGCTCGGGAACACGAGCTTCCAGATATGAAGGCCCTTCGAAGACGCCGGTAGCTCCCAGGTAGAGCCCGATGACGACGAGGCCGATCAGTAGCGTGTTGCGCTGCCTGGCCGTGCCAAAGATCAGCGGAGCAAGCGTGAACAGGGCAAAAGGGACGATCCCGAACCGGTCCAGCCAGGCATAAAAGCCCAAGTGACCGAAAATAGTCCCGACGATTATGCCCGACGCTGCTGCCCAAGCGGCAGCGCAGAGCAGCGCCACGTGAAGGGGCCGCACGACGATACGTCTGACACTTACCCAGCGGGCGCCCTTTAGCACAAGGACTATCAGCGCCACGGCCAGCACGACCCTGTCGAGCGGCAAGGGAATATTCATCAACGACCAGTTGCCGTTGAAAAGCTGCAGGAACAGGCCCACGACCACAATTACGGCCAAATCGACGCGGCTCAAAAGATAACAGCCCGCCAAACCCACGACCACGAGCGCGACCAGCGTCGCCACGTTTACGGGCGTGGGGTGCTGGAGGAACTGCGTCAGGAAGTGGAGCCGATGCACCGGTCAGTGCCGCCCGGCGGGGCTCTAGCGAGCCATGGCGCGCGCCCTGCGCCGGCCCCTGCGGCTGTCCAACCAGGCGGCTGCGGCCAAGCCGACGACGAGGCCACCGACCGCGCCCAGAAGCGCGGCCGCTTCGGTGTAGGACTTGCGGTTGCTACCGCTATAGGTCGCCACCCCAATGCGCTGGACCATCTCCTGTTGGGTCTGGAGAGGAGGCACAGCCGCGTAGTACTCGTTGGAGTAATTGCCGCTCTCCAGCCGATCTATATCTCCCCTCGTCTGGGCAGCCGCGATCTGGGAGTTGAGGTAGTCCTCGTATTTTTTGTCTGTCGGGGTGACTGGGTGGTTGCCCAGCTCGCCAAGGAAGGTGTTGAGCTGGTGTTGGAGCAGGTTTCCTGAAGCGTCGCCTGTTCGGCAGCGGCGTCCGCCTTCTCGTAGGCATTGACGATCGGCGCCAGTTCGGCTTGGTTGTCGTTGTTGACCTTGATGACAACTGTTTCGAGGGCCGCAGCACCCGCATTGGCCAGCTTGAGTGCTTCCGCCTCCGAAGACGCGGTTGCCTGGACGTCGATGATCGAGGACTCGGCAATCGGTGAGGCAGACAGGGTGCCGGGGAGGTACGACAAGTGGAGGTTTGCCTCTGCCGCCGCGATTACGTCGGTCGAGTTGCCGAGCCGGGCATAATCGCTGGCCAGCTGCTCCTCTGCCACGGCAAGGCCGGGGATTTGGTCCTGGGCCAGGTCGGAGGCCTGGCCCACTATCAGCTGGGCGTCGGCCGTGTAAGTAGCGTTGTGCTCGTAGCCAATGGCCGTGCCCACCAGCAAGCCGATCACAGCCATCACGCCGACGAGGAACGGATGGTGAAGGGCGGACCGCCCTATCGACTCGTAGCCGTCCCCTTGGTGGTCGCCGTAGCCGTTTTGGTCCCAATGGCCGTTATCGAGCCGATCGGGCCCGTCTCGGTCAGTAGTCGTTGTCCGGGCGCGCATGAACGCCTTCTTTGTACTGAGAGCTGGGCAACAACGAACGTTCCTAGTCTGTGATCGAAGAGGCCATAGGACCAGTGTTCACTCGACACTGGCCCGCTTGCTCAGGATTGCTGCCAAACCAGGCACTGACCTCAAGAACTATACCCAATTTTGCGCCGGGGCGAACGTTAAGCCTGGTGAGAATCACCTTACACCGCGCTAAGAAGCCCTGGGGCCTCCCGGTCGAAGCCCAATAGGTTACGCTCACGACACCATGGAGGTGCCCGACCTCGCAGAAGCGCGGCGAACGCTACGGAAAGTGTTGAGGCTGAGGCAACGGCTACGGGGCGAGGTCGACATCGAAGCCCTCATCGAACGGGGCTTGCAGATCGGCACCAACGTTTACGTGGCGCCGTGGGCACTGATCGACCCCGTCGCCGCCTACCTGATCAGTATCGGCGACGGGAGCCGGTTAGCCCCCAGAGTCCACGTCCTTGCGCATGACGCCACGTCCCGGGAGGCGCTCGGCTACACCAGGCTGGCCCCAGTGCACATCGGGCGACGGGTGTTCCTGGGTGCCGACACCCTTGTCCTCCCAGGGGTCACGATCGGCGACGACAGCGTCGTCGGGGCTGGGAGCCTGGTGAGCTCGGACATACCGGCCGGTTCGCTGGCCGTGGGCCGGCCTGCCCGGGTCGTCGGTAAGAGCAGCGAGTTCTTCGAGCGCAGGAAGGCGCAGATCGACGCCAGCCCTACGTTCGTGCCCTCGGACGTCGCCACGCCTGAGGGCCGGGCACGGATACGCCGGGAGATCGAACAAGCAGGCGAAGGGTATATCCCGTAAAGCCAGCCGCACGTAATCGTCTGCAGTAGCCGCTTGCCACCACGGGGGTCGTCCGTGGATTGCCTTCACATTTTGGTCACTATTCTGGCCCAGCTCTTTAGTTTCGGTTTCGACCCCAACATGAAGAAAGGGTTAAACATCTGAGCTTCGAAGCTGGTGGCATCCCCGGCCGTTAGGCCTGCGCGTGCGCGGCTTCCTCCCTTCTCAGCGCCGGTTGCCGGCAGCACAATGATGGGGTAGAAGAAGACGGAAGCCCCCGCCGAAGCAAAGGAGAGCCTTGCCCGCAGCAACGCCGAGCGTCGTGGTGCGTGCGAAAAACAAGGAGCACACAATCGAGCGGGCGCTGCGCGGCCTTCGCGACCAAACGGTCGCGATGGAAGTCATCCTGGTCGACTCGGGCTCTACCGACAGGACCGTCGAACTCGCTCGCCCCTACTGTGACCAGGTCATAACTATCCCGGCCGAAACTTTCACTTACGGTCGCGCCCTCAATTTGGGGACGCAGCACGCCAACGGCGACGTTGTCTTCGCCTTGTCGGCGCACTGCGTGCCGCCTAGCCGTGAGTGGGTCGAGGTGTCGCTCAACGCTTACAGCGGACGACGTTGTGGCGGGGACATGGGGCCACGGACCCGTCCCGACGGTGCGCCGCTCACTGGCCCGGCGACGTTCAAGCTGGCCGACTTGGAAAGCGGCACTACCTGGGGGTTCTCCAACAGCGCGTCTTCCTGGCGCAAGCAGGTCTGGGAGCAGTTTCCCTTCGACGAGCAACTCATTGCCTGCGAGGACAAGGAGTGGATGTGGCGTGTCCTGTCGGGGGGTTTCAGCCTCTACGCTGACCCACGCCTCGTGGTGGACTCGTCACATCGCCGGGACGCTGGCTTGCGTTCCCTGTACCAGCAGAGTCCACCGCGAGCACCTCGTCATGGCCGGGATGCTGGGCCACCCACCCCTCACCTTCCCCGGCCTGCTGAAGAAATGGTGGTCCGAGTTCCCCGACGCCAGTTCCCACCCCGACTGGCAACGACGCCTCAGCCCCTGGCGGGTCGCCGAGCTGACCGGCGAGTACACGGGTGACATGGCGGGCGTACGCAGGCACCCGCGAGCCAACGTTTCAGGGATCGAGGCCGGCTCGTTGGGCATCCGTAAATGAAGGTTGGGTACCGTTTGGGTGCGAGGACCGGCTCAGCGAGTCGAGTCGGTCAAGCACCGAGGAGTCGACGTCCTCGTCGAACTTTCGCCCGAAATGGGCGCCCGAAGCAACCATGCTGTCGAGGTCGCTGATGGTGAGCACCTCAGGGTGGGCCTCTCCTTCAGTCCAGCGGATGTACCTGGCGTCGCCGGGCGCGAAGGTGAGAGCCGTGTCGTTGCGCAGGATGGTGTGAAAGCACGCTTCATCGGCGACGGGAACGTGTTGGAAGAAGGAGGTCACTTGCCGTGGAGCGGAGGCGATGACCTCGACGGCGCGCGCCGACAGGCTCATCCAGGCGCTGCCGGCGTAGATAGGCACCCCAGGCCCACGGCTCTTAGCCCCCCACCAGACCTGGTTGCCAATACGAAGGCGTGCCACATAAGGCAGGGCGAGGCTCAGTCTTCGAGCACGGGGACGCGCAGGACCTTGGCGGCCACCCGCTCAACACCTCGCAGAAGCTTGGCCGCATGGTCGCGGTGCCACCAGCGGTACGAGTACCTGAGGCGGGCGTCCGGGCCAGTTGCACGTGCCGTCGGGGGCGAAACAGAGGCCTGGCATCAGCCCAGACGTCGTAGCCCGACAACGCCGACCTCGAGAGCGCCAATGTGCCGAAGAGGGTAGTCCTGGCCACTCAGCATCACGACGTAGGAGGAGCCCTTGTCGATCGCGAGGCGGGACATCTCGACGTAGAGGTCTACGAGCTGGTTGCTGCCCCAGTAGATCGGCCTCTCAGGCATTACGTGCACGCGGGAATCGGCAACCTGTCGGAGGTCGAGGGGCCAGTGGCGCTGGTCGTAGTGGAGCAGCACCAGGCACTCGGGGTCGTCGCTAAGCAGCCTGCGGACCAGCCGCACACATTGCGACGGCCTCGTGTGCGCGACGAGGCAGTAGGCAACAGTCATTGTCTCACCGACCCTGTGAGGGCCTCGGAAGACAATATCTCGCCAGCGTCGTCGCGGTCACTTGACACGCTCGGTGCAGGCCCGTTCGGCCCAATTTCCTTCCCGGCCGTCAGCCGGCGGCCGCGTCGGAGGCAGCTTTGATCGACCCTATGGAGAGCTACGGGGGTCCCGGGTACAGCGACGCCGCTGGTGGCCACAGGGGTCTCGGTGCCTGGCCCGCCACCGTCCACCTCGGGCGATGGCGACAAAAAGCTACCAGGGCTGCGGGGCGTCGCCCGAGGCTTCAGCTGGGGGACTGCAGGTCAGCTCATCGGGGTGGCCGGCAACCTGGTCCTCACCCCCTTCATCATCCACGGGCTCGGAGTCGAGCGGTACGGGATATTCGTGCTGGTAGTGACCATCACCGGCATGTTGACCACCTTCGACGGCGGGGTGATGGCAGCAGCATCGCGTTACTTCTCCATCTACGCCGGGACCGACGACAGGAGGTCGACGACCCAACTGCTGGTCACTTTTTGTCGTCCTTCTGACCGGTTTAGGGCTCGTCCTCAGCACTGTCGCCTGGTTTCTGTCGCCCGTGGTCGTGGGGTTCCTCAACATGTCGGCCATTTGGCGGCCACAGGCGATCTTCTTGTTCCGGACCCTGGGCATCCTCGTCACGACCTTGTTCATCCACACGCTGTTCCAGATGGTCCTGAGCGCGCGTCAACGCTATGCGTGGAGCACGGCGACCGGCCTAGCCACTCTATGCCCTCTACGTCGTGGGCTTCGTCATCGTCATAGAGACAGGCCGAGGCCTTCGGGGCGTGGCACTTCATCTTCATTGGCCAACAGGTGCTGGCGTCGGCGCTAATCATCCCGGTGGCCCTGCGGTACCTCGACCGGCGGGGAATCAAGCTTATGCCTTGGGCCAAGTTGCGGTCGATCTTGAGCTTCTCCGGCAAGTTGCAAGTAAGTGGCATCGCCACGCTGGTTGTGACGGAGGTCGACTCGCTGGTGATAGGCGGCGCGCTTTCGGTCCATGCGCTCGGCATCTACTCGCCGGGGGCAAATTTCGCCAGCCAGCTGACGTCCGTGGCCGCCAATGGTCTCGGACCTGCGGGGGTGCACCTCGGCAACGTCTACGGGCGCGAAGGCGAAGAAGGCACATTCCGTGAGTTCAGACGGCTCCAGAGGATGTGGGTCGTGGCAGTCACGGGCTGGACCATGGTTGCGATGGCATCGGCGTATTTCGGCATCCTGGCCTGGCTCGGTCCCCGTTTCAGCCTGTCGGGCTGGATCTGTATCGTGCTCATCGCCGGCTCCTCCATCCCGCTTGTTACCTCCCTTATCGGCGGTTACGCCGACGCTGTGGGCAAGGCTGGAGCCTTGGCCCGCTACGGGGTCGTGAGCATGGTCGTCAACATCGTCCTCACGGTGCCGATGGTCTTGCTGGGGTCCCTTGGCGTCGTGGCGGCTACCGCCATCGGCCAATTGGTCTCCGCCGTCTATTTGCTGCACGACGTCCGCCGTACTGTGCGGCGCGACCTTCCGAACCCTCTGCGGCATGTACCATTGCTGAGAGGGGCGGCGGCGGCGGCGCTCACCTTCGGCCTCGAGGTTGCCATCCGGCCCTACCTGCCTATCGGCCCAATAGGGCTGTTAGGGGCCGGCCTCCCGGCGCTCCTCGGCCTCGGGGCATTCGGAATGTTGACACTCGGGCCCAGGCAAACCGTCAGGATCGTCGCCAGACCGCGTTCAGCGGTATCGGAGTTGCGCGATTGGGCAAACTTGTCCAAGAGAGCCGCTTGAAGCAAGCAAGTACGCCAGGTGAGTACCAACCCAAGCACAGCAAGGTGCAAGTTCCTTCGCTACCCCAAGTGCCGTCGCCGTGATGGGCGGCAGGGGAAGAGCCCCGAGGCCTATCGGGACCACTTCCCGCTTTACTAATTAATTTAAGCCTGAATCCGCAGATTAGGAACGGGCAACCCCGGTGGGGGTCCTGGAAGCGAGCGGACGGCTTCTAGAGTACCGGTTGAAGGGAGCTGGCTGTAGGGGCGACGAGAGGCGGCTGTGGATGGTTTTCCCAATTGCAGCGTAGTTTTCGGCTACTCAGGCGTCCACAGGACGAAAGCGAAATGCGGCCTGGCAGTCACTACCGCCCTCGCTGCGCTCGGTTGGTGACGGGGCCAGGCTTAGGCGAGCCGCGGCACCACGGCCCGGAGGGCTTTGAGCGCGACCAGAAAAGCCTCGGCCCAGGGCCAGTTCCTGGCCAAGTGCAACGTGGTGCGGCGCGCAGAGCGGGACAGGTGGCCGGGCACCGATATAAACCGCCGGCGCAAAGTGGCCAGGGCCATGGGGCCCGTCCCTTCGGTGAGCTTGCCCAGCCGCGCGCTCCACCGGGCCAGGTAGTGGGCTATGGCGCCAAGGGCAAGCCAGGCCGAATTAGCCCCGAAACGCCCTGAGGGCATGTGCGCCCAAGGGCCGTCTTTCAGGTCCCTGATGACAAGCTCTATTTCGGGTGGCGGCGGTGATCGGCCTCCAGCTCCAGCGCGCTTCCCTCCCGGTCGGTGACGAAGGGGTGGTACTCGTACTTGGTGAACAGGGCGAGCTGGCTGCCAGGAGCAGGTTTCACCGGGCGCACCACCAGACGGACCTCGGCCGGCCAGCCCTGGGGCCAATAGGTCGTCTCGGCTACATGGGCCGCCCCTTCCAACCAGTAAGCAATGGGCTGCCAGGCCTCCTCGGCGATGGCCTCTATTGCCTTGCGCAACGCGAGGTACGTCTTGGCCGAAATAGAAAAACGAGTCCCCAGCGCGCTGGCGGGCAGCCACGACCTGCTTGTTGAAAAAATAGAGTCGCCTCGCAGCGTGAGCTGGCCTGTCGCCCCGGCCCGCCGCACCCGGCCGACCACCTCGGCCAGGAAGCCCGCTGCCCCCTGCCGGTATGGGCGTTGCCGCCCTTCAGCTCGAGCTTGGAAGCCAGCGTCATCGGCAGCACGAGCTCTGCGTTGGCGACGGCGTTGCGGTCCTCGAAAACGACCTCTATGGCGTCCAAGTTGCGCGATGATTGTCGCATCTAAAACGTGCCTTCCTGCCTGGGCGATATTTGATCTCAGCAATCGAGGATCTTCCCAGGTAGGAGGCACTTTTGGGTGGATACTCAGGCCGCTGTTACGAGCTTGACGGCGGCGAATCCAGGCTAAGAGAGGATCGCTAATACAACAGCCGGGCGTCCTCCTTCGCCCTGAACCTTTGCAGCGCCGAACCATGAGCTTCTAAATAGGCGCGACCGAATTTCAAGTCTGGCTCGAGGTGGTTGCCCTCGGCCCACTCGTTCCAGGCGTTCACGAAGAGCAAGGCTTCACCACTGTCTCCGGCCTGTCGCGCCACGTTGACGCATTTCTCGAGGGCAGAGGTCAGCCAGGCACCGTAGCGCTCTGGTGAGCTCCCGATGAATACAAGGCCGTTCTTTCCTCGTCGTGGGCTATTGTCCCAGCGTGGGCACACACCTGGCCAGCGCACGTAATCGGGGAGTTGTCTCGCCGCCTCTAAGCGGGCGAGGCTCACATACGACCTTAGGTGCGAGCAAAATGGCCCCAACCTCCCGAGCGGTTGGCGTACGCCGTCCACTACCCGCAAAGGGATAGGTTGTTCTAGCTCAGCTGACCACCTCGGCTGGAACTCGACGGCGCCGTCGAACCCCAGGCGCGCCGGGTCGCCGATCTCGTCAGGGAAGCTCTCGACGCGCAAGAGGTAGAGGCCCGGTAGTCCCCACGACTCAACCTCCTGACGCCAGACCTCGGTGGTGCGAAGAGGATCGGGGAGCTTGCTTGCCCTGTATACACACAGGATAGGCATCCCACGCCAGCGAATGTATCGGTCGTCGAAGAACGCCTCTCGCAGCGAGCGGATATGGAGGATGTCGTCCTCTGGCGAGTAATTTTGCGCCAGGATGATGTCCTTGCTCCTGCCGTCCCATGTCCGCGTCCAGTCCTCGTTCGCCCAGGCCAAGCAAAAAGGAAAAGCTGGTTCGCGAGTCGATAGAACTTCTGCGAATGGACGTTCCAGCACCTGGCGACCAGCGAACCAATAATGGTAATAGATAAAGCCATCTATACCGTACTCGGCTGCCAGCGCGGCTTGTGCCTCTCTGGCTTCCGGTAGGCGAAGGTCATAGAAACCTAGGTCAGCTGGCAGGTGGGGCTGATAGTGCCCGGGGAACGTCGGGCGGCTTTGTGCCACATTCGTCCACTCTGTGAAGCCTTTGCCCCAGACCTCGTCGTTCTCTGGGATCGGGTGGAACTGTGGCAGGTAGAAAGCGAGGCAACGGACGAAGCATTTCTGTTTTACCAGCAAGGCCATCGGCCGAGGCTATCGCGGCTTCTCCTCCACTCGTCTGGACGCGCAGCCGAACGCATGTTCCTGCCCCCGGACTGCTGCGCCACCGGATCTCCACTGTAGGATCGCTTAGTGGCTCAGCCGTTAGATACGACCATCTATGTTGCAAGCATCAACACAGCCTGGAGCACAGAGCTGTGCCTCCGCTCCCTCGATGCGCGGGACAGCGGCCACCCTTATCAGGTCGTCGTTGGTGACTGCGGCTCAACGGATGGGACGCTACCGATGCTAGTGAAGATGCTCAAACGTGGCGTTGTGGACGACATCGAACTGGCTCCGCGTGGGAGGAGGCACGCCGGTTGGATCGACCAGTGGTTGAGCACCTGTACCACTGATTACATGATCTTGCTTGACTCAGATGTGGAGATTCGCCAAGACGGCTGGTTGGCTGACCTGCACCAAGCTCGGTTTCTGCATGATGCGGCTTTCGTGACGGCAGCCATGGAGGCCGAGCGAGCAGATCTAATCAAGCCCGGAGTGATGATGGCCAGACGCCCGACCGTCTATTGCATGCTCATCGATGTCGCCAAAGTGCGCGCTCTCGGGCGCTCGTTCGAAGAATGGTACGACGGCGTCGTGGGCTACGATGTGGGAGCTTGGGTGTTCGTGGGGTTGGTTCAGGCAGGGGTCCCCTACGCCGTGATGCCCGACAGTTGGCGGCCGTCCGTGAAGCACTATGAGGCAATGTCATATGGAAAGAGCTCGTCCAACGGCGTGCCCAGGTCCGCAAGAACAGGTCGAAGGTGATAGTGCGCCTGATGTTTTACCGAGCTGGCGGGCGCGCCGGGGCCAATATCCTGCTCATGTGGCGCAACTTTAGAGGTAGACTTTTTCGTCTCAGGCGGCTGTTACTTAGGCTGACGCGTGGCATGAGCCGCAATGGGCGCGGCGAACTCGCGTAATTAGGGACCAAGATGCGAATTGCACTCTGGCATAACCTGCCGCCGGGCGGCGGCAAGCGAGCTTTTTACGACCAAGTCGCAGGGCTCGTCAAACTCGGACATCATCTGGAATCGTGGTGCCCTCCGACCGCAGACCAGCAGTTCTTGCCAATGACCGACCTCGTGACTGAGCACATAGTTGATGCTGAGCACGTGCCGTCAAGCAAGCAGAAGAACCTGTGGGAGCTAGTGCACGACGCGGACGTGCAGGTAGAGGCGATGAACCAGCACTGCCAACAGTGCGCCCGTGAGATGAGCGAGGGAGGCTTCGACATACTGTTTGCAGGCGCTTGTAGGGAATTCCGAGTTACGTCAATCGCGCGGTATGTGGACATGCCTTCGGCGCTCTACCTTGGGGAGCCGCACCGCCAGTACTTCGAAGCTATGCCTGTGCCACCGTGGGCTGCTGACGAGCGTCCACCTGGCTGGTGGCATTCACCCCGAAACATGCGCCAAGCAGTAAGGCGGGCTGTCCAAGTCAGGAAAAATGAAGTGCGTGTCCGTGAAGAGGTACGGAACGCGTTTGCATTCACGAAGGTTTTGTGCAACTCCTTTTATTCGCGTGAGTCCATTCTGCGGGCCTATGGTCTGGACGCCGAGGTCTGTTATCTGGGTATCGATGAGACTCATTTCGCGCCGGACGAAAACGGTCCGCGCCTGCCATTCTTCTTGAGTGTGGGCAGGGCCGCCATCGACAAGAATGCTGCTTTCATAATTCGAGCACTCGGGTTACGGGAAGACAGATCGTGGCCCTTGGTCTGGGTTGCTAACATGGCCGACGAGGGCTACGCATCTGAACTGCAAAAGTTGGCCAACGCTGTAGGTGTCAGACTCGACGTGAGGCACGACGTTAGCGACCGAGAACTCTTGGACTTGTATAGGACGGCAGGCCTGTTCCTATACGCTCCAAGGCTCGAACCATTCGGCCTGGCTCCGCTCGAAGCCGCCGCGTGCGGCTTGGTAACCGTGGCTGTGGCGGAGGCAGGCACTCGGGAGAGCATTACAGACGGTCAGAATGGGTTCCTTGTTGCCGCCGACGAAGCGCTATTCGCAGAAAAGATAGACGACCTGTTGGCCGACGACGCGGGGCTCAGCAAGCAGGCTTTCCTTGCTCGTGACACCGTGGAACAGAAATGGGGAATGCGGCAAGCGGTCGAACACTTGGAAGGTATACTAACACGCATTGCTACCGCTCAGTAGACGGTCAGTGGCCGGTTGCGATGGACAGTTCCTCTGCAGCGCTCCAGCCGGGGTCAGTGCGCGTCATCATCAGTCGTTCCGCGGCTTCTGGCTCACGAGAACGTCAGTCATTTGCCCGCGGATACCGAGCCACCATGAGTGAGTTCTATAACGCCGGGTTGGTGTACCCGCTTCAGTCTCTATGAAATCGACAATGTCATCTCCCCATTCTCGGATGACGAGCGCTCGCCCATCGCCAATCGGGTTGCCGTGATAGTCGGGCGCCATCAGCTCGGTGCCGTCGTCGGCGACGCGCACGAGCGTATGTGGTCGTTCGAAAATAGGGACCGTAAAGACGTGCAAACCACCCTCGCGAAGGACTCGGGCGATCTCCCGGAACGCTGGTCCAGGGTTGATGATGTGCTCAAAAACATCGCCTGTGACGACGAGGTCTACGCTGTTGTCGGGAAGTGTCAGGCAGCGAAGATCCTCCCGACGGAATATATCTACATAGGTCCCAGATTTCACCCCTTCGAAATACTGTGATGGCGTGTAGTTTCGGCAGCGATCAGCGATCAGCGAGGAGCCTGGGCCGGAAGGCGACGATTCAAAAATAGTCCGGTCGGGCCAATCCGGGGCGACCCTGCCTAAGATCGAGATTAGTGCTCGCTGCCGGGGGATGGAATTGCACCGCTTGCAGAGGTACTGGTCCCTCAGCCACGACCCCCGCGGATAAAAGACGGTGGCGCCGCAAATGGGGCAATAGCCCGGATGGGCCTTTCCGGCGAGAATGTAGCTCGCGGCCCTGACCGCTCGCCGCGACTTCATCGAGCCCCAGTATATTACTATGTGGGGGGGAACGGTACCGCTAGGGAGCTCGTCGGCGATCATTTCGCTACAAGGTGCCGAAGGTTTCGGCAAAGACCTCGAGGCGAGCCTGCCCGGCTCTCAATGGCGAATGATGCTGTTCGACAGCGGTCCGGCCGGAGCTGCCCAAGATGGCCCTGGTCTCGGGCGATGACAAGGCCTTGATGAGCGCTTTGGCAAACCCCTGGCGCCCGGATACCAAAGCGCCCTCACCGGGGCCCAACTCCAGCCCCTCCACGCCGGCCGGGGTAGTCACAACCGGTATGCCGTACGCCAGCGCTTCGAGCACCTTCACCTTGGGCCCGCTCGTCGCCGGGCAGGGGAACGCGAGCACGCTGGCTTGCGAGAGTATGTCCACGCTCTGGCGCACTTCGCCCAGCACCTTGAGGCCAGGCACCCGGCCCACCTGTTCAGGTTTGAGGGCGCGGCCGGCCAGAAGGAGCCTGGCCCCGGGTACGGCCCCCACCACTTCAGGCCAGACGTCGAGCAGCCACGATAACGCCTGCCTGTTGGGCGGCCAGCTCCAGTCGGCCATGATGGCTGCCACTGGTAATTCGTTGGGCACCAGGACCTCGGCTGGCAACGCGTAACCAATCGGGACGGCACGGACCTTGCGCCCCAGCAGCCGCGCCACGCGATCGGAGTACGCGAACGCCACTGAAGCATCACGGACGGCCCTCCTTTCCGCCCGCGCATCTTGGACCAAGGACAGTGTCATGCGGCGCAATGCGAGGCGGTCGAGCAAGAAGCTGAAATGCAAAGTGACCGCCGATCGTGGGCTATTCGCGACGGCGGGGTACGAGGACGCCTCTTCGGCTATTGCGATCGCCCCTTCGGGCAGCTCCCAGGGGTAGTGGGCGAGGGCCCAACGGGGCCGCACCAGGGCACGCAGGTGCTCACGCCACATCGGGCCTTCCAACCGTGGTGGAACGAAGGGCTGCCAATGGCACCAGGGCGGGATCTCGTTCGCTCGGCCGTAGTCTTTAGGCCCCCACGACCACACCTCAACGTCGTGGCCCAGTTGCCGGGCGCCTGTGCACCATGCCCAGAGCGTACGTCCCGCAGCAGTGCCCTCGACCAGGGGTAACTGGTCTGTGACGACGGCGACTTTCAATGACGCCAACCCGGCCTGTGCGCCGGCTCCCCAGCGACGGGCGCGGCCTGCCGTGCGGGACCGTCTTCGCGCATGGCGTCTCCTGCGGGCTCTCTATGACAGAATCGGGTCACAGCCCTGGCCAGTGTTCACAGCTTTAGCGTAGCGAGCGTGTAGCAAGCATCTTCCGGAGGCGTGCGCGTGCTTGCCGTACGCGCACGGTAGTTTCAAAGCGTTCGGCCGAAGTCGGGGTAAGATCGAGCCGTGGCTGAAGGCGGTGTCGCAGTCGTAATCCCGGCCCACAACAGGCGCCAGACAGTGACCAAGGCCGTTGCGTCGGTCCTCAGCCAGACATATTCCGACCTTCATTGCATCGTGGTCGACAACGGCTCGACTGACGGCACCAGCGAGGTATTGGGGACGCTCAGCGACCCGCGCCTGACCCTAATTTCTGACCCTCGACCGCTGGGTCCCTCCCTAGCCCGCAACGTCGGGGTTTCGGCCGGCTCTGGAGCCAGCTGGGTGACCTTCCTCGACAGCGACGATTACTGGGCACCGGGCAAAGTCGAGCAACAAATAAAAGCATTGGCCCGGTACCCGGCGGCCCGATGGTGCGCGACGAGCAGCGTCGCCGTGGGTACGGGGATAGACGTCCGGACTGCCACCAGGCTCCGGGCGGCACAGCAGTCTACTGGTGACCGCTTCGTGGTGCCCCAACAGGAGCTACTCAGGCTGTTGAAAGACGAGAACATGATGCCGGCCGGAAGTTCCAACGTGATGGTCTCTCGTGAGTTGTACGAGTTCGTCGGGGGTTTCGATGCCGAGCTTTTCACAAACGAGGACTGGGATCTTTGGCTGAAGCTAGCCAAGGAATCGCCGCTCGCGTACGTCGATGTGCCACTCGTCGGTTGTCGGGTGTGGGAAGGGCAGATCTCCAACAGCTACCGGCGGTTCCTGGATACTGCCGCGATCGTGCGGTCGCGTCACCTCCCCGACGCCGGCCCGTTGCCCCGCGAGTACGAGTTACGTTGGGACCGGGAGGCCGCTCGCCGGCATGTGGCCGCCGCACGGAGGATTCCGGCGGCGCGCAGCTACATTCGAGTCGCGGTGACGGGCCGTGCGCCTGGACAGCTCGCGTACGCTGCTGCGGCGGCCACTTTTCCCCGACTTGCCGAGTGGCGCCTGCGCCGCATCGAGAGCTCTCGTTGCTTGCCCGAGGGCTGGCCGGAGCAGGTGGAACCGTGGCTTGCTTGTTGGCGAAGCGCATGACGTGGCAGGAATGGCTTGCCTTTAAGGCACGTCAGCCGAATCAGGCACGCTCCCGCTAGTTCTCGAGGAGCTCTTTAGTCAATTGTACATAACGGGAAATGAGCCCGTGAGTGGAATAATCGCGCTCGAGGAAGCGCTGTTGCGCTCTTTCCGCTCGCTGGGCACGCTGGCGGGCGTCGCTCTCAAGTAGTATGTCGCGCATGGCCTGAGTGTCCCTAACGGGCGTGTAGAACACCTCGTCTTCTTCGAAGTAGGTAGGAACTCCCCCCGTCCTGGTCGACAGGACCGGCTTGCCCATAGCAACTCCTTCCAATGCGACCGTGATCCCTGAGTAGATGTTGCGCTCCATCGGGACCACTACAACGTCTGCCCAGTGGTAACAGTTGATAAAATCACTCATGTTGGGGGAGTTCAAGATGCTCAAGTTAGAATATTTCTGGTTCAGCTGCAGTTTGTCGAGCCAATGACAAATGACCCTTACCTCGAAGCGGTCGTCGTTGCCAAATGAGTCCAGGAGCGTTCCCCAGTCGCGGGTTTTGTCGTTCCCTGGGGCAAAGATCCTGATCGGTCCGTGAGCTGGTCTTGCCACTGGCGGGGTAATCCTGAAAAGGTTTGTGTTAATCCCGAAATACATGAGCTGAGAGCGGAGATGGGGGAGTTGACGTCGTATAATGGGTAAGCATTGCTCGGAATGGACAGTCATTACGTCGATGTTGCGGCTAAGGTATCGCAGTATCGCCTTTCTGTAAGACGGCAATCTGTCCCAGCCGTCGAAAAGCCAGATGGCGTTGGCAACCAACGGTCGTCGCGGCAGGCATCCGACCCGGCACAAAAGGCTGATGGCGAATGCCTCTCCTTCGGTCATTGTCCAGATCTCATCCGCGTTGCGTAAACCGGATCGGTTGGCGTATGCGTGGACGAGGTCGAAACCGAGGCGTCGACTACTGACGCGGAGCACTTTGGTGACCACCCTGTCGCTCAGGTTGGTCCGGGCTAATTGCGCGTCGCGTGAGAAAGCAACGTCATAGCCGAAAGTTTTGACCAGGTGAAAACCGTAGGGTGACTCGTCCGGCTCCTTGCCTGCGTGATAGGCTTGGCGGTAGGCTTCGGCGTCTTTTCCATAGTACATATGGACCTGAACTCGCCCCGGGCTTGCCGACTGACCTGGATGTGCCACTAGGCGATGGTATAGTCGGCGAGCGGCTAACGTCGATATGGCGCAGGTGAATGCCGGCGGAAGAGCACAGGCTGCAACGGGCTCGCTCTGGACGGCGGACCAGACCCGGCAAGTGCGAGAAGGAGGCAGAGATTTCGTGCCGGAGGTTTTCGGTGTCGCGCTGTCGATGCCGCAAGTCGAGAGCCCCGGTTCCCTCGCGCTGGAGCCCCGGGAATTGACCCCCTCTGCCCTCGCAGGGTTGGCCGAGTGGAAAGCTGTCGCTCTGAGCGAACGCCTTTGCAGGGTGTCACTTGGTCGCGAGCACGGTACCGTGCCGCACCTCGGGATCGTCTTGGCCGCCTGGGACCCCGCCGCTGCCGCCCAGTCGGTGGACTTGGTCCTCAAGCGCTTTCGGAGCCTGAAGGACGTTAAGTGGTCGATGGTGGTCGTGGCCAACAACGACCATGTACAGCCGAAGTTGTCCCGAGCCGATGGCGAGTACAGCGTTGTGGCGGGCTCGAACGAGGAAGCGGAGTTCTCTGCTTACGAAGAAGGACGTGAAAGCCTCGTGGCAGCAGCAGGATCACCGCCCGATGTCTGGGTGATCCTGAACGATCGCCTTCCGTTTTATAAGGCCGACTGCCTGTGGGGCGTCACGTCTCCGCTGGTGAGGTTCGCCAGTGCGGTGCCGATAGCAGCCGGCACTATGGACTTCTTACCGCACCCCTCTCAGCTTCGGGGTCAGGCATTTCGTTGCTATATCCGCTCCAATTATGTACTCGTGTCAAATGCCGCAGTCGGTCGTATCGGCTCGTTATGCGCAGTCCGGGCCAAGGAGTACGCGTCGCAAGTCCCGATCGCGCTCCACGGCGAGGACTGGCCACTTTCCGGTTGGCTCGGGCCGGACCTGGCCGAGTTGCTCAGGCTATTTCTGACCGTGCCCGGAAGGAAGGCCTGGACCGGTGCGGAACCAGTGAACCCGGTCTCTTGGCCCCGCCTCCGTATGAAGGTGCTTTCTATCGTCAACGAATGGTTGTTGAGCCTGCGGCTCATTGAGACGGGAGTCCCGCTGGTGCCCTGGCGCCTGGCGCGGGCAATGTCCTGCCTTGGCCCAGCGGAAGCCTTCTCACAGCGCCTGTTAGGGCAGTACAGAGCCGACCCCGGGTTTGGTGGCCGCCTCGAGGGGAGTGCGCCAGGACGCCTGCAATTGGCAGCCGCAGTCCTGGCCAGTCGGGCCGGGGCGACCAGGACGGCGAAGACGCTCCTGACGTCGGCCGCCGGGTACAGCGCTGCAGCCCAGGTGTCCTAACCGAGCCACCTCCGGGTCCCACCAGGCTCTCGCCTAACCTGGAAGGAGTGGGCGAGCACGGGACCGTGGCGGTCATCATCCCGACCCTTAACCGGCGTGACTTGGTGGTCCAGGCAGTGACGTCCGTCACGGAACAGAGCTATGCGCGACCTCCGCTGCATCGTGGTCGACAACGGGTCGACTGACGGCACAGTCGAGGCAGTCACAGATTTCGGAGACCCTCGGGTGAGCCTCGTGACCTTTGATGCACCAGTGGGGGCGGCTGCTGCCCGCAATGCTGGCGTCAGCGTCGCTGAAGGGGCCTCGTGGGTGTCCTTCTTGGACAGCGACGACCTGTGGGCTCCCGCAAAACTCGAGTCCCAGCTCGCGGCGCTCAGCCGAGACGGGAGGGCGCGCTGGTCAGCTACCGCCTGCGTCCACGTAGGAGCTGACCTGAAAGTACGCCGCGCGAACCGCTTGCGCCCTGGGCCATTGTCAGCTCCAGAAGGGAGCCTGATCGAATCCCAGGAATTGCTGGAATTACTGCAGGACGCCAACCGGGTGCCAGGGGGCGGTTCGTCGGTCCTGGTTTCGAGGGATCTCGTCCTGGACGTTGGCGGTTTCAGCCTCGATGTAGCCGCTTCCGAGGAGTGGGAGCTGTGGTTACGCCTTGCGAAGCGATCTCCCCTCGCCTACATCGACCGGCCGCTCGTGGCGTGGCGGATCTGGGAGGGTCAAACCTCGGGCAACGAGGAAGCCCAGTTGAGTGGTGCGACTATGCTGAGAGCACGTCATTTCCCCGACGACGCGCCGCTTCCCCCGCACTATTTGGCCCGGTGGCAACGAGAACTGGCTCGGCGGACGTCGCAGCCGGAAGGAGAGCGCCTGCCGCGCGAAGCTTATCTGCAAGCCGCCTGGGCGGGCCGTGACCCCGGTCAGCTTGCTTACTCGGCGGCCGCCCTTGTATCGCCTTCGCTAACCGAGAAGCGGCTCCGGCGCGTCGAACGTAGCCGTTGGCTACCCGATGGCTGGGAGGCCGAAGTCGAGCAATGGCTGGCTAGTTGGCGTAACTGACGCATCATCAATTTCGGGGTATGGAATAGCGGCGGTGCCGCGCCCGCCAACGAAACGTCCATAGGCGCGTCAAGGCTGCAAGCCGTTCGGGGCGCCGGGCGAGCCAAAGAGCTTGTTGGCGTACTTCACCCCAGTCCCTTCGGGCACGAGCGGCTTGGAGATCGTCCCAGGCGGCAACGGTCTCGAAGCGTTGCAGCAGCTCCGTCGTCAGCCACGGCCGGTCCCGGTAACCCTCCAAAACGTCCCTGTAGACCGCCAACGCCTCGGGCCTATTGCCGCTCATTTGCCCTTCCCCGTGGACGTTGTAGCGACAGGTCACCTCGGACAAGAGCAGGCCAGTACCATGCTCCAGGACCCGCAGCCAGGCGTCGACGTCCTCGGCGTGGCGAATACCCTCGTTGAACCCGCCCGCTGCCCACGAGGACGTCCCGCCGGACCATGGTGGCGCTGATTGTAAATGAGTTCTCCGGGAACAGGAGCCTGGCCGGTGAGCGGACAACCTCGGGCTCGCCGCTCACTGCACCATGAGCCCGTACATGTCGGCCACGTACCCGGAGGCTTGTGCCGGCAACGAGAACATGGCCGTCCCGATTGGACCAAAGTGTCGCCAGGTGATCGGGGAGCCACTCGTCATCGTCGTCTAGCAATGCGATCCACTCAACGCCCTCTGCAGCACCCACGCCCGAGTTCCGTGCTGCCGCCTGGCCACCATTGACGTGTCTTTCAACCACTCCCACGCCAAACGACCGTGCTAGCTCCGCAGTGCCGTCGCTCGAAGCATCATCGACGACGATGACCCTGCACGGCCGTACGCCGCGCTGCGCGGCAACGGAACGCAGAGCTTGGGCGAGGCGCTCTTTACGCCGGTAGCTGGGGACAACTACGGCAATTGGCAGTTCCACCGTTTTCGCAGTGCCCCCTATAGCCATGCCAGTGTCAGTTGGTCCCAGAGACCTCCTCATTACTCCTTCCACTGTCGAGAGAGAATGTCTCTGTTTACGACGTGTCCCATGCGCCCGCCTAGCGCCCCGCCGCTTCCAGACGGCCGTCCCCGCCTGGTAGTAAGCCCTTCTCGGGCAACGGCCCACCCGTTATCATCGGGAGCTCCCTCGTCACGGATCCAGTTCGGCGTGCCGCGCTTATAGTAGTCGATCGCCCACCTGGAGCGAGCCACAAGGAACTGCCAACGATTATGTGACGTCTAGATGCGGAACCGGGTTTGTAGGTCGTCATAGCCCCTGCTAGGTGCGCTGGCCCGAAACTATGGCTTGTGCTGTACGGCAGGCAAGCCGCCTGAGGCGTGACAGCCTAGCCTGCTGACCCCCTTTGAGCTGCGTCGAAGAACTTTGGTCGGATATGCAGTCACCCTTGTAACAATCTTGTAACGATTTCGATGGCTAGGAGCGGGTGTTTGGCTCCGCTCCGGCTTGGCCGCCTCACCCCCGGCTCTACTGGATGAGGATGACGGCTAACTCTGGGGCGGATCCACTGTCTGAAGATCGGACCACGGGAGCCTGGCGATTACTTGGTACTCAGGCAGCCCGTCCCAGCTTGCCGTTATCGGGTCCACGCCTGTATGGCCTTCTAATGCCCAGTCGCTTGGTTGTTCGGCTTCGGTCATCACAGCGCCCGCATAATCGATGACGACTGCGCCATAGTCCTGGAGGGCCGTAAAGACCATCCGGGCGAAGGGGGTGAGCCCGGACGGCATCGGAAGGTTCGTGGGCAAACGGAACCACTGGCCCTCGGCAGGCTGTCCAGGGTCGTACCCACAGTCGCCCCGGTCGGCAGGATAGACATAGCCATTGCAAGCCGGGAGCTCCAGCGCAATTGCGTGATTTATGCGGCCCGAGGCGATGTCGCCCTCGGTTATCGTCAGAGCCAAGTAGCTGATCCCGGTGGCCGAGAGACCGTACCAGCGGGGGAAGATGCCGGTCGACGAGGAGGTGTCAAGCTCACCGCCCCAGCAGGCAGAGTAACTGCCGTCGGCGTTGTCTGTCGCTTGCCACAGTTCCCAGTCAGTGTGACTAGACGGCTGGTAAATGATCAGGGGGCTGTCGCCGGAGCCGCTCAATTGCAGGTACGGGGGAATCGGGATTTCCGAACCAGTGCTGGCCAAGAAGTCGTCGCATCCAGGGAGCACCGAGACCGGGACCTCTGGTTGGTTGGCAGGCACGGTGTAGACAGGCATTGTGTTGACGCCCACGGAGCCGTAATCACTCGTGTAGTCGGCGACGATGTCCGCCGCGAACGTGGCCGAACTGGGGTCGAGGGGCCATTGCTGGACATTGCTCTGCAAGATGTCGGCCGGCGACCACAAGACCGGGGCGGCAGCGACCGGTGGGCCCGTCGCAGTAGTCGTTGGGACCGTCGCAGTAGTCGTTGGGACCGTCGTAGTAGTCGTAGTAGTCGTCGGGACCGTCGAAGTAGTCGTTGGGGTGGTTGTCGTCGCGGTTGGGACCGTTGTTGTTGTGCGGGCCCGGCCGATAGTCGTGGTTGTGAAGTCGGTCGTGGCCGTCGTCGAGGCAGTAGTCGTGCTGGATGCGTCGCCCGCGGCCGTCGCCCTGAATAGCACCGCTACCGAGCCCGCGCCGTTGCCGTTGGGGCTGAGGAGCGCGCTCGTAGAGGTGTCAGTGGCGAACATAAGGGAACTGTTGACGACGTCATAGCTCACCCCGACGGTAGCGCCAGCGGCCACGTTGGACCAGCCAAAAGCCATGCCAAAGTAGAGCTCGCCCGCCTCGGAGCCCCGCAGTGCCGGGAACGGCCGAGCGGTGCTGCCTGCAGCGTCGGCCAACCAGGTGACGCCGGCGCCGGCGCTGAACTCCTGAACACCGAGCTGGACGTTCCCCACCCGTGAGCCCCACGTCAGCGTTAGCGTGCTCGGGCCGGTCGCGGCGACGACGCCATACCAAATCTCCATCACCTTGTCGTCGCGGCCGTCGTTGTAGACCGAGCCTGCCCGGGCCCACGACACGACCCCCCCGCCCGACACCGACGCCAGCCTCACCGCCCAGGTGTCGTCGTCGGCGGCCAAGACCAGCACGTCAGAGGTGGCTTGCGGGGAGAAGGTCAACGACAGCGAACTCCTCCCCAGGTACTGCGCACGGCTCACCAAGGGGCCGGCCGCGGAGATGGCAGCCGGCCCGGTGCCCGGCGAGGACGCGGACGCCCCGACGCTAACTACGCTCATCGCCGCGCTGGCCACCAGCGTTACCCCGCAGGCGGCCAGCCTGCGGACCTTGGGGCTCCTAACAGGGCGCGCCTTCGTCGTCCCCTGAGAAGCGCCAATGGTCCACCACCCCGAAGGACCCATACGGGCCTATCGACGTCTCTCATCGGGACCTGAATGGGTTCTTCCCGAGGTTTCCGAATTTGCGTCTACCCTCGCTCACCTGGACCCGGCCAGCACAGCACTTCAGGGCCAACATGGAGGCTCTCGGAGCCAGCGCCATCAAGAACCGGGTGGCACCCGGT
Source organism: uncultured Acidimicrobiaceae bacterium (assembly GCA_963807395.1). Taxonomy (GTDB): domain Bacteria; phylum Actinomycetota; class Acidimicrobiia; order Acidimicrobiales; family Palsa-688; genus Fen-671. Next base: position 227,716 of record CAWEBW010000013.1, on the reverse strand, counting down.
CCACCTTCAAGTCGTAGAAGGTCACCTGGTAATGGCCTGAGTGCGAGATTACATCATTTTCGTGCAGCACGAAGGAGCTGATCGTAGGAGAAGTGAACGCAGCCCCGTAACCCGACGTTGACGGCCAGCGGAGAATATGAAGGTCGCTCGCCGTGGCGGCGATGAAACGGTAACTTGTTAAGGGCGTCTGCATTTCGATTGCAGGTGCTTTGAGTACAACATTCTCTAAACGATATGCGATTGAGGACCCAACGCCGGCGAACGTTGCAATAACAGCGCTCCCAGGACGGGCTGGTGGCACTGAGACGGTTTGGCCAAAGGCGACAGTAACGGTCTCAGCGCGGACCAATTGGCCGCAGCGATAAGGAACCCGACTGAGAAGCTGCCATTTTGCAGTGAAATCAGCCTGAGCATATCGGCACATTCTGGCAACCATTGTAGATGGGGCCCGAGGAACGGGTCATGTACGAGTGAATAATAGAGTGTCGTAGGTTGTACGAGCATGTGGGACGGAGCCGAAGTGGACTCGAGAAAAGAAGCGTCCAGCTGGTCAAGTCTGGATTCGTATGCACTGTATTGTTGCAACACGGGTTCAGGATCCCACCTGAAATCGTCGAAGGACCACGCAACGGTATTCTCCCAAGGCTCGATCGCTACTGTTTCGCCTCGAAGCCGCTCCAGGATCGAACGAGGAATGCCGTAGTTGGCATCGAGGGCACTGCGAGCGCCCTCGATGACGCCATCCGGGTTGAGCGTATGCTTCACCTCGGACACGAGACCGCTAGCATCACGAGGGATGTCTGCGGGGTTAGCCCCGACGACACCGGCCACCCGCCAGCCAATCACGACAACGAGCCCAAGAGCCCCAACGAGCAAAGTTGGACCGAGCTTTTCTCGGCGGACAGGCCATTCCGCTCTGAGGTCACCCCAGGGCACGCCAGCCACAGCGATCATCATGAGGCCGAAGAACGCCCAATCGTGCGTGTCGTGACGGACAAACCCCTCTTTGAACGCGACCCACGTAAAGCCCAGGTAAATCAACGCCGTACCCAATTGAGTGCGCCAGGTACTGTGCCGCAAGCCAAGCCATAAAGATGCTGCGAGGCACACTAAAACAACCGCTGCGTAAAACCACTCGTGCGCCCTTCCTGTTTCGTAGGACATCGCTCCGGCATAACCGCCGGCCACAGCGAACGACATCCGTAGATAGTCGATGACGTTCATGATCGGGTTGCCAGTCCCAACCCAGATGAGCAGGAAAGTGGCAGGCAAAGAGACTGCGCCGGCGATGACGGCGGTCTTCCATCGTGGCGTGCTTGCCACGACGACGACTAGCACCCATAAGCTCAGAAGTCCCACCGAGAGCTTGAGTAACAAACCTACACCAGCGAGCACTGCCAGCGCGGGCAGCCGGTAACCATACCGGTCGTGTGTCCGAGGGTCCGATTGCCAACAGACCAATCAGCAAAATGCAACCCATCAACAGGTCGGCGGGGTCGACCAAGAAAATGGCCGAAGCCCCGACGATGTAGGCCGCGAGGACGGACCAAAGCCGTCGGAACTTTGCTCGCGTCGTGTAGAGAAGCAATGCGAAGAGGAGCGTACGCGAGGCCCATAGGTACACGAGACTGAGAGCCGCCGTGCTCTGTGAGTACAGGGTTGGGACTGTCAGGAAGCCTAGTGGCCCATAAGTGAAGTCAACGCCGGGACCCCAGCGGAGCCGCTGCAAAAACGCCATTGCCAGGCCAGCTTGCCAGGAAGCATCGAGCCCTGACCGTGGGACGATGTTGGTTACCGGCCAGCTGGCAACCGTCAGGACGAGAGCGACAACGGTTGTAGGGACAACTCGCCCCGAGGTAATTGCTCGCTCGATTTGAAGGTAGCGGCTCCTGACGGTCGGAGCGCGCCCACGGGGAAGGTTTAGAGTCGTTTGGTCGGACTGCGGTTCGGTATGCACGACTTCTCTGTAGTTCTACTCAGATTTGGCACCGCCCATGTGGCGACGAACTATTGCCGCAGTATGATACAGGCTACCGACTAACCCGAGGCCGACGAGGCCAAAGCCCGGAATAGCTGAGCCAGCTCGGCGGCGTTGCCCTCGGCATCGAAATCTTCCACTACCTTTTGCCGGCCAGCCACGCCCATCTTCTCGCGCTCCTCTGGGGACGACGACAGCCGTTCGAGGGCGCCAGCCAGCTCGTCCACGTTGCCGGGGGCGACGAGAAGCCCCGAGACGCCTTCTTCTACGAGCTCAGGGACACCGGCAATTCGCGTAGCCACTACGGCCCGACCGCTCGCCATAGCTTCCATGAGGACCACGGGTACCCCTTCGGCGAAGCTCGGCAGGCAGAAAACGTCGGCTTTGGCATAATAGCGGGCCATCTCGTCCTGCCCGACTGCTCCCTCCAGCTTCACACGGTGAGTTATCCCCAGGCGCTCGGCCCGGCGCAGCAGCCTTTCTCTCATTGGTCCTTCGCCGACGAGCACCAGCTGCACATCGATGCCGCGCTCGGCAACGACTTTGACGGCGCTCAGTAATACCTCCAACCCCTTTTGGGCCGCCAGCCTGGCCACGCACAGCACTACGAACCCTGCGCCTTGGCGTGGCGGCTGGAACGGGTAGCGGCCCAGGTCGGCCCCGCAGTGGATTATTTCCAGTTTCTCCCAGTGTTCGGGCTGGCTCACGTACATCAGCTGGGAGCGGGTGAAATCACTTATGCATACGACCAGGTCGGCGTGGGCGACTTTGCGGGCCAGGTTGAACTGCTCGACAGCGAACAACTCGGTGGGCCCGTGCATGGTGAAGCTCCACCGCCAGGTTTTCGCTCTTTCTGCACAATTGCCGAATTCCGACGCCCACCAACAGATATCAGCGGCGACATTGGCCAGATGAGCATGCAAGTGGCGGGTACCCAAACGTTTGGCATGGTCCCACAGGGCGATCGCTTCGGCGAAATAAAACAGTTGCCATAACGGGCCGCGAAAACCATCCGGGGCTGCCCTCACCGCGTGGTCTAGGGTGCGCGAATAGGCGACAGGGTGGGACAAAACCGCGCTGGCGTGCGCCCTGGCGAACTCTCTTATCTGAAGTGGGAAGATCTTCCACGTGCGTTCGGCCTCGCGCCGGTCCGTTTCGGCGAGCAGGCTGGATTCGCCGGCCCGGTGGACCGAAACGGTGTCGACCTCTACTCCCGCGGCTCGGAGGCCAAGGACCTCTCGCATGACAAAGGTGTGGGATAACGCCGGGTAGTGGCTCGTTACATAGCAAACGCGAGCCCTTTTCAGGCCGTCCGGCGACCCCGTCGACGGGCCGCTGTGGGCCGCCAGTGCGCGGGCGCTATCGTCTCGTTCCCAGGTCGCCGATGGCCGCCCGTAGGCCCAACCTTTGGCCAAGATGTTGACCCCGGCGTAAACAGCGACTGCCGGCGCGTCCGCTGGGACCAGCGCCCGTCGGAGCACGCTCTTCAATCCCGACGGGGGCGGGCCAGTTCGCGCCAGGCCGGACTGAGCCAGCTCCCGGTTGCCCCGGTACGCTCGTGCCCTCATGGCCAGTACGCCGCGCAAATGGGCAGGCGGGTGGACCACGAAGCGGGCGTTGGTCACCGCCCGGCGCTCGCCACGCTCGAAGAGCTGCTGGACGAACTGGTCGTCGGCGATCAGTTGGGGGAAGGCGCCGAACCGGCGCCGGCCTTGCTCCGAAAGGGCGTACACCCCGGTGCCCACCATGTCCTGGGAGAAGTACGGGACACCCTGCAAGACGGTGTAAAACGCCCTGACCGCCCAGGGGCGGGCGTCCAAATCGAACAGTGGTTTCGGCGCCGCACAGAGGATGCCGTCCTCCGAGAGGACCCGGGCGACCGATAGTAAGGCCAGGTAGGTCAGCTCTATGTCGGCGTCGATGTAAAAACGGGGGAAGTGGACGGCGTGCTCGTCGCCCACGTTCAGAGCCGCCACCTTGGACGCGACGGGGATCTCGATCACTGTCGCCTGTGGTGCGCTCTGCCGCGCCACCTCGGCCGTGTCGTCCTGGCAACCGTTGCAGACCACCAAGACCTCGAGTTCTCTCGGGGGCGCCCCGGCCAAGAGGCTGGAAAGACAGCGGCCGATGACAGCCTCTTCATTGTGTGCTGGTATCACTACCGAGATAGGCATGTGCCCTTTCGCGCTCCTGTACTGCCTGATGTCCGCCAGTGAGATACCCGGATCCGCTCTCGCTCCCACGAGCCTCACCCACTGTCAATTCGCGAGCGCGCCGGGCGCCCACTATACCTCATGGACCACGATCTCCACATAACTGGTATCGTGGTGAACGTGGTTGATGTCATCGAGCAGATTGAGGGCCTACTCGCATCGTCGCCTTACCGGAGCGTCACGGGCGAGGTCGTGTCGTACCTGAGACTGGTCGCCGATCGCGATCGTCACGTGGGGACGCTAAGTGGTGAGCCCAAGCTGCTGGAGACCGAGGCCCTGGCACAGGGCTACGCAGGCGCTTATCACCGAGAGGCTTTCGCCAGCGTGCCCATGATCGACGCCGATGCTCTGGCCGCCACCCTCGAGCCGCTTGGCGTGCAGGACGTCCGGGGGTTCGCCAAGAGGCCCGAGCCAGTTCCGAGCTGATCGCCTTGAAGCACGGCCGGGCCTACGTGTACCCCCAGTTCCAGTTCGATACGGCCAAGCACCAGGTTCGTAGGGTGGTCGCCGATGTCAACCGGCGTCTCCTGGCCAGCCGAGACCCCTGGGGCGCGCTGGCCTGGTGGACAGCCGAAAACCCACGCTGGGGTCGGCGCAGGCCCATCGAGCACCCCGACGACGAGAGCGTCGTCGCTCTTATAGACGCTGACCTGGACGACGGTTTCTGAGCTTGCCGAGGAGGCGCCCGCCCGATGGATGCCCCGGCACCACTCTTATAGATCGTGTCCCGGCGAGGGCCGTTCTCTGGCGGGCCCACTCGGAGAGTCATTGGGCAACGGCGTTCAATGCGACGCCCCGTCCCCGTCTTCCAGCGGGGGCCCCGGTCCCTGGCGGGCGTTTCGACAGCGCTGACGGGTCGTACAGCTACATCTACCTGGCCCGCTCGGCTGGGGGAGCGCTGGCGGAGAGTTTCGCCCGCCACCTCGACTACACCCGAGCCGGTCCCCGTCCGCTGCTTCTCGCGAAGGTGGCGGGGAAGAAGATCTCCAGCGTGGTCGTCAAGCGTGACCTCCGTGTTGTCGTCGCTTACGGCGCCGGGGCTGAGCAGCTCGGCCAGGACATGTGGCTCACCACCTGTGACGAGGACAATTACTCCTTGGCCCGAGAATGGGCGGTTGCCGTGCGGCGCTGGGAGCCGGGCGCCGACGGGTTGGTCTGGAAGTCACGACGCGACCCGGCCGAGGAGGTGTTCGTCCTCTGGGGCGACCCGTCGACGGCCGGACAAGGCTGTGGGCTCCTCGAGGTCGCGCCGATCGTGAGTGAGCATTTGGCCTGGGGGCCAGCGTGGGTCATGTTCGACCAGTGGCTCGTGCAATGGCGGCTGTACCTCGAGCCGTTGCCGTGAGCCGTTTGGGAGATACCTACTTTGCCTACGCCCTTTTCCCTGAGCGTTCGCTAGGAGAGGAGACGATATCATACGATAGCGAGCGGAGGTGCAATGGCTGACTTGCTAATTCGCGATGTGCCCGACGAGATCGTTGCTGCGCTCGATGCCCACGCCAGACGGCTCGGGCTCTCACGTAGCGAGTATCTTCGACGCCGGATCGCTCAGGACGTGAGGACGCCAGAGGCTCGCGTCACGGTGGGCGATCTCAGTTCCTTCAGCGAGGCTTTCGTCGATCTCTCAGACTCAGAGGTTATGGCCCAAACGTGGCGGTGAGCCCTTGGCTCATTGACAAGTCGGCTCTCGTTCGGGTATCGGAGAGCCCAGACGCATCCGAATGGGCGACCAGGATTGAACGCGGCTTGGTCCGGATTACCAGCGTGACTCGGCTCGAGGTCGGCTTCTCTGCCCGGTCTGGGCCGGATTTACGGTCATGGACGAGGCGCCCGCCCCTCGCGTCGCTGCCTGTTGAGTACCTGACGCCTGCGGTAGAGGACCGGGCAGTCGAGGTCCAGGCCCTACTCGCGGACAGGCGACAGCACCGTGCCGCCTTCGTCCCTGACCTTCTCGTCGCTGCCACCGGGGAATTGGCCGGGCTCATCGTCCTACATCTCGATAAGGACTTCGAGCTCATCGCCGAGATAACTGGCCAAACCGTGGAGCGGCTGAGAACCGAGTGACTGGCGAGCGGGACTCGCTGCGAGTCGTGGTGCCTTGGTAAGGGCTTCCGACCAGCGGGCTGACACTGGGTAGTAATCTTCCCGCAATGGGCCTGAAGGAAGTCCTCGAGCACACGCGTGTCGGCTGGTGGGCCGGGACTGAGGCACATGACCCGCTGGCCGCCTTGGCGGGCTCCTCTTTAAGGGCCGAGATCCGCTCTCGATGCGCGGGCTTGTCACCCTTCCTGGTCTATGGCACCCAGGTCTCGTGGTCAGATCCAGGTTTTACTGGTGAACCGGCGGCCTGGGGTCAGGTCGGTCGTCTTAGCAATGAGTACTCTGGGGCGGTCAACGTGTTCGTGGCCTCCGGCACCCCGGCGGGCGGGGGCCTAGAAACGGCCCAGGCCCTGGCCGTGGCGGGCACGCCTACCGTGGCCGTCGCTCCGGAAGAGGGTTGGGGGTTCGAGCCGCATCGAAGCGTTGGTTCCCCTTTCGCAGTGCCCGAGCCCGTCCTGCTGGCTCCTCGTCACCTTTCCCGCTCCCTCTTGGAGGCGCGGGCGGCTTACTTGAGGGTCGTCGAAGGCCTCCCTTCGTGTTACGTGCTTGTCGAGCGCAGCGTCCTCCCGTCCCATGACACCGCGGTACCCGCCGACCTCGAGCTGGCCCTCCGCCGCGTGGCCGAAGGCGCAGGTGCGGATGGACGCCCGGCCGAGGTCGTCTGGCTCTCCCAGGCGCAGGCCGGCGACGACCCCAAAGCAGATGCCGCCCTTCGAGAACGCCGGGCCGAAACGGAAGAAGGCCGTTACCAGCCCGAGGACTGGCCTGGTTACCCCTGGCGCCCGCAACCGGAGCTGCGAGTGACGAGCCCGGTCGATGTAGCGGCAGCAGTTGCTTCCGCCGGTGCCGTCGTGGCCCACAGCGGCGCCATGCTGGCCCTGGCGTGGGCGCTGGGCGTCCCTCACGTGGCGCTCGGGCCCGAGGAGAGCCCGCCGAGCGCCTTCGCCGCCTGGACCGGCGATGCGAGCGCCCTCGCCGCCGACCCGGCGCAAATTGTGGCGACTATCCCTAATATTTTCGCCCGGACGGGAAGGCCGCCCGGGTTCAAACGACTGGAGGCGACCTTGGACCAGTCCCTATACGAATCGGCTGAGATATTGAAGAAAACGGCGGCCGATGGTTCGACTAGCCGGGCCGATAGCCAGGGTGGGGGGGCCAATCTGGAGGCCCGGCTCCAGGAGTTCCAAGCAGTTAACGAGGCGCTCCGCCAGCGTCTGGCCGCGGAGCGGCTGCGGTTTGGTGAGCGCGCCGCCCTCCTCGAAAAGGCGGCTAATACCAGCATCGAGTCCGCCATCAAAGCCGTGCACGGGCAGGATCTCATCGTGCGCCGGCGCCTCGAGATGGCCGAAAAGGAGCTAAAGCGTTTGCAGGAAGAGACGGCCGAGCAGCAAGCCGAGCTTCGTGCCCTCCATGGGACCATGACGATGCGACTGCTCGGTCCGGCGCGCGACGCCTACGAACGTGTGCGGAAGGCGTCGCGCTGAGCGAGCCGGGCCAGCTCTCGATAGCCAGGCCTCGGCCCGGCCGCGCCCTCGAAGACGAGCTGGTTTCGTGGGGCGCGGCGAAGGGACCTTTGGCGCGCGCCGTAGTAGTGGCCGGCGGCGACGAAGGCGACGTGCCTGAGCAGGCGTTGGTGGACCTTCTCTGCGGCCCGCTCGGGATCGGGGCCGTCGTGCCCCTGCTTTTCGACGTCCACGGCCGGGTGGCCGAGGCGGGGACCTTTCCTGCTCCGCCCGGCATCACCGGCTCCCAGACGAGCGCCCCCTTCAACACGGGCGCGCCCCTGCCGGCGCCTGAACACTCTTTCCGGCGCGACGTCCCCGGTACCGCGTCCGCCGTCGTGGCAGTTTCGCGGGAAGCGCTCGATGGTGTCCCTCTTGACACAGGCCGACCTGACAATGGGGCGCTCGTGCGCGACCTGCTGGACCACGTCCGCGACCGGGGCCTGCGCATCGTGTACGAACCCTCCTGGCGGGTGCCCGCGCCCGAGGGGTTCTCGCCTCTCCCGGCGCCGGCGGGCCCGCCGGTGGGCCGAGCGGGACGAGGCCACGCCCACGAGGGCGTTGGTCGTGACGGGCACCATCCCCGGCACGCTGGTGGGCCCGGAGGGCCTGATCGAGGTCGTCGAAGCGCTGGCCCAATCGCCCGGGGTACGTGTCACCCTGGCCTGTGCCGACGGTTTCGCGGCCCGTACTTTCGCTGGTTACTACCAGCACCAGGGCGTCGAGGTCATAACCGGGCCAATCGACTGGCCGCTGTGGTGCGAGGACCGGCGGTACCACTATTCGCACGTCTTCGTCAGCGACGAAGGCCTCACTACCCGCCTGTGGTCGCTGGTGCGGGCCACCCAGCCCCAGGCCCTTTGCGTCCTGTACAGCGAACGTCTCCCGTTCCGGCGCAGCCAGGCCTTCGGGCAAGCGGCCCCGCGGGCAGAAGGCACTGAGACGGTGGCCCAGGTCTGGCACACCCGCCTGTTGCGCCAGCTCGAAGGCGTCCACACCGCCTGGTGCGCGAATGGCACGGACGCGAGCTTGCTGGCGGGCCTCGTCCCCGCTCTGGCGGTGACCCGTATCGGCCCGGCGCTACCCCGGCAGGAGGTGGTAAAAGGCTTCGCCGACCGCGAGGGTGTGGCCCTGGTGGCGACAGATAACTTCGACGCCGCCGGCGACGCCGAAGAGCCCGTCATGCGGGCTCTCGAGGAGCTGGTGCCGTCGTGGCGCCGGCGCGACCTCAACCTGCGCGTCCGGGTGATCAGCGACTGGCCCACGCCCGGCCTGGCCCTGGCCGCGTCGAGGGCCGGCGCCGAGGTGGTCCCGTCGGCCGGCGACCTGGTCAGTGCGCTCAGTACGGCCAGGCTGGTCGTCGGCCCTGTTACCCACGGGACGAGCGCTTCGTCGTGGGTGCCGGCGGCGTTGGCTGCGGGAACGCCCTGGCTCGTAACGGCTAAGGGGCTGGAGGGCAGCGACCTGGGAGAGCTCGAAGCCGGAGCGGTCGCCGATGTCCCGACCATGGCCTACCAGGGATGGCCGCTGCTCTCAGACGAGACGGCGTGGAACGAAGAGGCCAGCCTCCTTGGTCGCCAGGTGTCAGCGCTGACGGCCCACAGGCAGGCCATGCTACGTACCTCCCTTACGTCGGCTGGGATCGACCCGCCGGAAGGGCCTCTGTGGCCCGTGGAACGCTGGCAGGCGCACCCGGCCAGGCCGCAGGTGAAGGTGGCCCTCCGCCCTCCCGCCGTCGCCGACCCGCCCGCCATTTTCGTCCCGGACAGCCTGACCGAAGACGAACGCTACGAGCTGTGGAACGAGCGGCGCGGGCCCACGCCCGATGTCGTCGCCGCGGTCGCGGCGGCGGCAGCCCAGGCCAGCTACCAGCCCACGATCTCGGTGTTGATGCCCGTGTGCGACACCGAGCCCTGGATGTTGGAAGCGGCGGTGGAGTCTGTGTTCGCGCAGGCCTACCCCAACTGGCAGCTGTGCATGGCCGACGATGCCTCACGGCGGCCCGAGACATTGGCCGCGATCGAGTCGCTGGCCAGGCGGGATAGCCGGGTTACGACGACTCGGCTCAGCAAACGCTCCGGTATCTCGGCCGCCACTAATGCGGCGCTGACCCTGGCCATTGGCGACTATGTCGCCCTCCTCGATCATGACGACGTCTTGAAGCCCCAAGCCCTAGGCCAGGTCGTGCGCTGGCTCGACGCCGACCCGTCGCTCGACATGGTCTACAGCGACGAGGACAAGCTCGACCCCGCCGGCCGGCTCACCGATGCCCGCTGGAAGCCTGACTGGTCGCCCAACCTGCTCCTGTGCCAGAACTACGTCTGTCATCTCCTGGTCCTCCGGCGCTCGCTCATTGAGAAGCTGGGGGGGCTGCGCAGCGAGTTCGACGGCAGCCAGGACTACGACCTGGTACTCCGGGTGGCCGACGTGACGGACCGTATTGCCCACCTCCCGGACTCGCTGTACAGCTGGCGCCAGCACGCCCAATCGGCGGCCGCGGCAGGAGACCACAAACCCTGGGCCTGGTTGGCCGCCCACCGCGCACTCGGCGACTGGCTCCGCCGCCGGGAGGATGGCGGCGGAACGGCCGGCTGGACCGAAGAGGGTGCCTGGTTTGACGTGCACAGAGTGAGGTTCCGGCGCTATGGGGAGCCAAAGGTGAGCATCATCATCCCGACTCGCAACGGCCGGCACCTTCTCGAGCCCTGCATCGAGAGCCTGGTCCGGGGGTCTATTTACGACAATTTCGAGATCGTGGTGGTGGACAACCAGACCGACGACCTGGAAACCCTCGAGTTCCTGGGGGCGCTGCCGGGGCGCGTGCTGCGGTACCCGCACGAGTTCAACTACCCCCGCCAGCTCAACATGGCCGCGGCCGCGGTGGAATGCGACCTGCTGGTCTTTTTGAACAACGACACCGAGGTGATGACCGCCGACTGGCTCGACAGGCTGATCGAGCAGGCCATGAGGCCGGAGGTGGGCGCCGTCGGGCCCCGGCTGCGCTTTCCGAACGGCGATATCCAGCACGAGGGCATCCTCATCGGCGCCTGGCGGGGCCACGCCAACTCGATCGAGTGGGGGCAGTGGTGGCGCATGGGCGACCTGCTCCGTGACGTGACGGCGGTAACCGGTGCCTGCATGGCGACACGGCCCGGGGTGTTCTGGCGAGTAGGAGGCTACGACGAGCGCCTACGGGTGGCCTACAACGATGTAGACTTCTGCTTGCGATTGCACCAAGCTGGGTACCAGGTGGTCTTCGAGCCTGATGCAGAGCTTTACCACGCCGAGGGCTCGACCAGGGGCCTTGTCGAGGACCCTGAGGACGCGCCCCTGTTCAACGAGCGATGGCGGCCGCGGTCGTCTTGCGACCCCTACTACAACCCGAATTTGAACCGAAACCGACTTTTGTTCAGGACGGAGCCATGAGCGAGCTCGACGCAGAGCCTCCGTCGCTCAACGCGTGGCCGTCGGAGCCCAAACAAAACGGGTCGTCGCTGGGCGGTAACGGCAATGGTAAGCGCTCGTCTCGCCGACGTGGGGCTCGGACCGTCACCACGACGGCGACGCCGAAGCTCAGTCTGAAGGAGTACCTGCAGTACCGGGAACTGTTCCACAACCTGACCCTCCGGGAACTGCGGTCGAAGTACAAGCGCTCGGTGATCGGCTGGGGTTGGTCGATGATCAACCCCATCGCCAACATGCTCATTTACACCGTGGTCTTCGCGGTGCTATTGCGGATCTCACCACCCTTCGGGGTCCCCAGCGGGCTGCACAATTACGCCCTTATGCTCCTGGCCGCCATGCTGCCCTGGAACTTTTTCAACGCCGGCATCATGGAATCTATGGGAGCCATACTGGGCAACCAGAACCTGATCCAAAAAACGTACTTCCCGAGGGAGCTAATCCCGGGCGCCACCGTTGCCTCTAAGCTCGTTTCCCATCTCATAGAGATGTCCCTGCTCCTAATAGCAGTTATATGCTTCGGCAACTGGCGTGCCCCGTTCTTCATCCCGGGTGTGCTGATCACGATCGCGATCGTCACCGCTTTCGGTCTCGGCCTTTCGCTGCTGTTCTCGATTGGCAACGTCTTTTACCGGGACATCCAGCACTTCTCGTTGATCTTCTTCTTCATCTGGATGTTCCTGACCCCGATCACCTACCCCTATTACATCGTAGGCGGTGGCATAAACAGCCCGACCGGCGCCGTGTCCCCGGCGCGTTACCTGCACCTGCTTGGTCACGCGATTAATCTTGGCACTCTTTTCAAGCTAAACCCCATGACCGACGCCGTGCTCACCTTCCAGTCGTTCCTCTACGATGGGGCACTGCCCGGGTCGAGCCACGTGTATGCCTTCCCGTCTGCGACCCCTGGCCATGCAGCTACTCTCGTTACGGTCAATTCGAACGTGTCATGGTTCGACTTCATGTACTTGGTGCTCTGGGCCGTAGTAGCTCTCGCCGTGGGGCTGCACGTCTTCCGTAAGTACGAGGCCCGCCTGCCGGAGGAGCTTTAGAGCCTTGGGTCGCCCAGTAGTGGTTGTGGACCACGTCTCCAAGAAGTACCGCCTGTACCGTGAGCGGAACAACTCGATCAAAATCGCCGTGATGCGTGGTGGGCGGTCCAAGGTCGACGTGTTCTGGGCGCTCGAAGATGTAAGTTTCGAAGTGGAAGAGGGCTCTACTACGGCGCTCATAGGCGAAAATGGTTCGGGCAAGTCCACGATGCTCAAGTGTCTCGCCAAGATCCTCCGCCCGGACAAAGGGTCTGTCACTAGTACGGGGAAGATGTCAGCACTGCTCGAACTGGGGGCTGGCTTCCATCCCGAGCTGTCAGGGCGCGAGAACGTGTTTTTGAACGGGGCGATCCTCGGCCTCAAACAAAAAGAGCTCCTGCTCCGCTTCGACGACATCGTCGATTTCGCTGGTATCGGCCAGTTCATCGACGAGCCCGTGAAGAATTATTCGTCCGGCATGTACGTGCGCCTGGGGTTCTCGGTCGCCATAAACGTGAACCCCGACATACTGATCGTCGACGAGGTCTTGGCCGTCGGCGACGAAGCCTTCCAGCGTAAATGCCTGGAGCGGTTCGCCGAGCTGAAGAACGATGGCAAGACGGTCATAATCGTGACGCATGCCATGGGCTCGGTGGTCACGATGTGCGACCACGCCGTCTGGTTCAAAAAAGGCCACAAAATGGCTGACGGCCACCCGCGCGAGGTCGTGGAGGCTTACACAGGCTCGATCAACCTTGACGAGCATCGGCCGACCGAGCGTGGTGACCGCTGGGGTTCCGGGGAGGCCCGTATCGAGCGGGTTGAGCTGTTGGACCGCCACGGCCGGCAGGTCACTAGAGTCGGTAGCGGCGAGCCCCTCACTGTCCGGCTGTGGTACACGGCATCTGAGCCGGTGGCTCGTCCGGTCTTCTCGATTTCACTGCAGACACTGCAGGGCGTAGTGATCAGTGGCCCCACGACTCGCGAGCCCGGAGAGATACCGGAGAAAATCGACGGTGACGGTTGGCTTGACTTTCGCCTGGACCGCTTCCCCCTCCTGCCTGGTACTTACGACCTGACCGCCTCCCTCACTGACTACAATATGGCGCACCCCTACGACGTCCGCCGCAACGTGGTCCGTATGGATGTCGACCGCAACGGACCGGTCGAGCCCGCTGGCGTCGTGTCTCTGGGTGGCAGCTGGTTGTTCGGCCCGTAGAGCCGCCCACCGCCCAAACCGCCAAAGGCGGCGTTCAGAGCTTTATGAGGGCTGTCGCAACTGAGATGGCGGCTAGGAGAACAGAAAACGCGGCAATGAGCACGGTAACGAACCGAACGCTCAAAACTCGAAGCTCGTGTTCGAAGTCGGCTCGTAAAGTTGCGCTTTGCTCCCGCGTCACTAACGCAATCTCACGCATCTCACGCCTGACATCATCGAAGCCGTACTTCGTGGCGAGCGCCAACGACTCTATATCCTGTCTCGAAGCCTCGATGTCACGCCTCAGGGCGTCGCCCAGTGCATCGAGGTCCCGTTTCGTCGCGACGTCCGCCCACCCGACCGGAGGCAGGTGCTCCATCAGGGTCGCAGCTTCCTCGGGGCCAAGTACCTCTTCCAACCGGAGGTAGAGATGGTGGCGGCTCTCTTCACTGATTGCCATGATGGTCCCCTCTCGAACACGACGCAAGTAGTGAAGAGCGGACCAGCCCCACTCCAAGGCTGGCGCGAGGCTAGCCTGCGCCTGGGACGGTTTGGGTGACCCTACGGTGTGCCTGAGCGAACTAAGCCCCGAGCCTTTTCCACTTCCTTCAGCGTGAGGGCTCGAGCATCTATGAACCGAAACTTGACTTCGAGAGCCCTTCGACCGTTGTGCTCGACCAGGTCGCTCCTGGAGAGAGGGTGGTCGACATCGGCTGCGGTGCTGGAGACCTCGACCAGCGCTTGCGAGACCGCGGGTGCTTCGTGGTTGGTGTCGATAAGCGCGATGCGAGAAGCGATCTGGGCGAAGGAAAGCGACGGCCCAAGGATCATTGCGTCGACGGGTAACGTGGCCCTCCTGCCGCTGCGCGCCGCACTGATCGTTGGCCAATTCAATTACGGTCAACGGGGCATCCTGGATATGACGCATCGGAGGCTCTTCACCCTGCGGTCGTTCCGGCCCCTGTTCGAGCAGTCCGGCTTCCTCGTCGAGAGGGTAATTGGGATCCCTCCGCCACTGCCGATGGTAGGAAGCGTCATACCTTTCCGAGCGGGGTTCCGCGTCGGTTCGCTATTGGCGCACCGCGTCCGGTCGCTCTTTGCCTACCAGTTCGTCGTCGTCGCACATGCCCAGCGGTCCTTGGCCGCATTGCTCAAAGATTCCCAGGTCGAGGCGACCAGGATGCGAGCCAGCGGCGGCTCGCACTAGCTCGGTGTGAGCGGTGTAGCCTCTTTCGGGTGACGCGCTACCTCGTAACTGGCGGAGCTGGCTTCATCGGGTCCCACCTGGTTGAAGCGTTGCTGGCACGCGGTGACGAGGTCTCCGTCCTTGATTCCTTGTCGACCGGCCGGCTGTCAAACCTGGACGCGGTACGTGGTGAGGACAGGTTCGATTTTGTGCAGGGGTCGGTCCTGGACGAGCTGGCAGTGGACGAGGCGGTCCGCCGCTGCGACATCGTTGTCCACCTGGCCGCGGCCGTAGGGGTGAAGCTGATCGTCGAGCAGCCCCTCTACTCGTTGACGACGAACATCAAAGGGGCGATATCCGTACTCGAAGCCGCTCACCGGTACCGGCGCAAAGTGATGGTGGCCAGCTCTTCCGAAATCTACGGGAAGAACAATGCCGACATGCTGAGCGAGCAGGCCGACCGGGTTCTCGGCTCACCGGCCGTCGCCCGTTGGGCGTATTCGACGTCGAAGGCCGTCGACGAGATGTTCGCCTATGCGTACCACCGAGAGCGAGACCTACCGTCGATCGTGGTTAGGCTCTTCAACACCGTTGGACCTCGACAGAGCCCTGCCTATGGGATGGTCATTCCGCGGTTGGTCCGCCAGGCTCTGGCCGACGACCCGGTCACCGTGTTCGGCGACGGTACGCAAACGCGCTGCTTTTGCCACGTTAAGGACGTCGTAGGCGCGCTGGTAGGGTTGCTGGACGAGCCTGGTGCCGTGGGTGACATGTTCAACGTTGGTAGCTCCGAGGAGATCTCGATAGAGGAGCTGGCCCGCCTCATAATTGCTCGCACCGGGAGTTCTTCGCCGCTCGTCCACTTGCCGTACGACGTGGCGTACGAGATCGGCTTCGAGGACATGGCCAGACGAGTGCCCGATGTAGCCAAGATCCGTTCGCTCACCGGTTGGCATGCTCGACGAGCCCTGGTCGACATTCTCGACGATGTCATCGCGGAGGCTCGTCGGGAGGGAAATGGCCGTGCTGCGTCTCGGCTCCGGGACGCGGCAGAAGCGTCATCTGATCACGCAGGTGAGACGACGGCGTGACCGAACAAAAGAGCGGTCAAAAGCCCCGCTTAGGGTTGCGCCACGATGGGCAACGACCACGGCTGCCACCAGTAAATCCCGTGCTCGAAACATGGGTCAGGCTGGACCGCCACTCGAGAGAACCCGGCCTCTTGAAGGTGGGCCAGCAGGCCGTCGTGCGAGAACACACGCATCTCGAGCGTGCTGCCTGCTCCCCCGTGGAAGACGAGGTTTGAGAAAGTCTCTCGCTCGCCATCCGCGGTGATGTTCACGAGCCGGCGGTCGGCTGCCTCGCCTTCGATGACGAAGTCGTGGAGCCTCGGGTAGTGCTCGATCGTCTCGGGTTGAAGGCCATACGGCACAGTCAGTATGAGGAAGCCATCCGGTTTGAGCAGCAGCCGAGCGTTATCGAAGGCGGTCCCCACAGGCGGGCAGACGTGCTCAAACACATCGGACGAGATGAGCACGTCGAGGCGACCTATATCACTCGGGGTAATGTTCGTAATGTCTAGCCGGGGCTCTGCGTGATAAAAGGTGTTCGTATAGGAGAATTTCTCACGTAAGCGGGACGCATACCCATCCCAGTCGGAGAGCCCCCAGGCTACGATGTCCGGGCGATCAGGAAAGTCGGATATGGTGAGGCACCGTCCGAACAAAGCCGTCGAAAGTACGTGGGTTACGGCGCGGCACCTCACGGTGGATCCGCAGCCGTCGCAGGACGGTTCCTCTCTTTTTATGGACGCCATCGAGCCCTTATTGGAGCGCCCACAGATGTTGCAACTAAACGCCAGCGTGCCAGGGACGTCGCCCTGGGGTGATTTCATGACGCTGCTCAGACCTTTGCTGCTGAGCGCCGCTCGTTGATCGACGAGCCCCCAATGGGTACGCAGATTGAGCGTCACGCCTTGCGTGGTCTTACGGAGCTGACGAATGGCCGGGTCGAGTACATGCAGCCGTCCGAGTGCGTCGCCCATTTGCTTCCGACGATCCCCACCCATCACGCTGTCAACTCCCGACGGTACACCCTTGCGGGCATCACAACCAGGTAACTATAGCGGTCGGCTTCGACGGGGCTCGGGGCCATGTCGACTAACGGGACATTTGGCGGACCCCCGGGCGAGGGCTGCACCGCGCCGGTGCCAGGGCTGCCAGCCCGTCGGCGTCAAATGGCGGTGGGCGGCCTTGTCGTAAGACCCTTCGAACCGAACTGCGCGGCTGAACGCCTGGCGGCGTGGCCCGATCCGTACCCGTCGACAGACTTGCATCCCGCGATGCCGCAATAGTTGGAGGAGGGTACGCAAGGACGTTGCTGCCGGGGTTGGAGTTCTCTCTTGATTCGGAATTCGAGGCCCTGTGTCGGGGTACCTCTGAGGCGCCTGCTCTGTCCCAGTTCACCGTCATGCCGCGCGCCGGTCGAGCGCGGCGGCTGGGTTAAGCCGAGGTCGAGACCAAGTGTTTTCAGCCGACGGCCCCCGCCAACCCGGTCCTCCACCGGCGGCTTCCTAGCGTCTTAGGGTGTCAGGCGGGTATCCTTCTGATGTGCTGACCGAAGGACGTGTCCCCTTTGATTCGTTGACTGCGGATCGCTTGAATTGCCCCCCGGTTCCTGACGCTACATGAGCACGGCACCGATGAACAGCCGGGCGTTCTGGGAGCAATACTTCGAGGACGACTGGGGAGTCAACGACGGTCCATTGCAGAGCCGGCATTTCATGCTGCAACTTCTCGCTCATCTTCCTCTCCCGGAACTGCAGTGGATCATTGAAGCTGACCACTCGATCTTGGACTGGGGCTGTGCGACTGGCGAAGGGACGGCAGTCCTGGCCCGGCTGCTCCCAAACAGTCAGGTTACTGGGCTTGATTTTGCCAAGCACGCCATAGACGAGGCTAGCCAACGACACCCCGAAGCCAAATTCGTGTGGACATCTGGGGGCGAAATACCGGACGACTTCGACGTCATCGTCACGAGTAACTGTTTAGAGCACTTCGAGGACCCGCTCGCGGTAGCCACAGACCACGTGCGCCATTGTCACTCTCTGTACATCGTCCTCGTCCCCTATAAGGAACACCCGCTCCACGACCAACACTTCGCTCAGTTTCGGGACGAGTCCTTCCCGGAAACCATAGGCGGCTTTTCGAGGCTCGCAGTGGTCCCGTTCGCAGTTAACAACGAACACTGGCAAGGCTGGCAGGTCCTTGCCATCTACGGGTCGCCCTTTTACCTCGAGGGACGAGCGAGACCTGAAGATCTACCGCCCTATCTGAGCGCAACGGCGGCTTCCCTCAGCGAACTGACTCTCGTTACCTATGACGTGGCCAGCCTTACCGCCGCCCTTCGCGCCAGCAAGCACAGTAACGCCGAGCTTAGAAGCAGCCTCGAGGCGACTGAAGGCAGGCTCGAGGCGACTGAAGGCAGGCTCGAGACAACCGAGGATGCCCTCGTAGCCACGAGGACGGAACTATCAGATGAGCGCTCCGAGCGGGAAACTCTG
This sequence comes from uncultured Acidimicrobiaceae bacterium, assembly GCA_963807395.1. GTDB lineage: Bacteria > Actinomycetota > Acidimicrobiia > Acidimicrobiales > Palsa-688 > Fen-671. The sequence continues at coordinate 209,484 of CAWEBW010000013.1, read as the reverse complement.
GCCGCCGAACTAGGTGAGATAAACGAGGTGCACGATGAGCAGGTTCAGCGCCTCGACAGTGAGATTGCGTCCTTGGCCGACCAGCTGGGGCGCAGCACTCAGTTGCTGGTGCGCGAAGAGACCCGAGTCCTACGACCACTGGTACGGCGAGCATTGCGCACTGGACGTGCCGTCGGCCGCCGGCTCCCCCCGGACTGGCAGGAAACGGTGCGTGCGTACCTGGCCCCGGCGGCCAGACGACTGGCGCCCAACAGCGCGCAAGCCATGGTTTACCAGATCGCGCGCCAGCGTCGGAGTGGGGCTCCGAGACCAGTCTCGAGTACCATCTCCCCGAGCCACGCGGAACTCGACGCCCGGTACGCCGATGCGTTCTGGCGCCCATCGGCGGACGCGCAAAGTCATTTGAGTTTCATCATATTTCCGGTGATCGATTGGCACTTCCGCTTTCAGAGGCCACAGCAACTAGCAAGAGCTCTAGGTAAGCGTGGTCACCGCGTATTCTACATTTCACCCGATTTCCTATTGTCCAAGGATGATAAGCCGTTCGAGGTGCTCGAGTCGCCCGCCAGGAATGTCCATTTGTGCCGGCTGGCGTGCTCACGCCCACACCCGCGTTTGTACGAGACGCTCTTATCTCCTGAACAGATCGACGAGGTAGCTACAAACCTCTTGGCACTCGAGGCTTATTGTGCCGGCGCACCAATAATAAGAGTGGTGCAGCATCCGTTTTGGACGCAGTTGATGCGCCAATGGGACGACGGCTTTTTGATTTACGACATGATGGATGACCACTCGGGCTTCCTGGGGAACGGTGCCTGGCTTCCGCAACAGGAGCAAGAGCTGCTATCGGCAGCAGATTTGGTCACGGTCGCAGCCGATATGTTGGCGACCAAGGCTCGGGATTCTAAGGCGTGCATCATTATCAAAAACGCCGCCGACCGTGACCACTTCGTAACTGTTGGGCTCCGTCCCTCTGGTGAAGTCCCGGTGCGGGTGGGCTATTACGGCGCCATATCTCATTGGTTCGACTCGGCTCTAGTGAGCGAATCTGCTAAAGCTCATCCCGAATGGGAGTTCGAGCTCGTCGGCTCTACTTTCCAGGCCGATCTGCAGGATCTCGGTTCCCTTCCAAATGTGGTAATGCGTGGCGAGCAACCGTACGATGCGATAACTGGCTATTTGAGCAATTGGGATGTTGGGATGATACCCTTCAAACTGCTGCCATTGACCCTGGCGACCAACCCGGTCAAGGTCTACGAGTACCTGTCGGCGGGTAGACCAGTCGTCGCTACGGCGCTTCCCGAGCTTACGCAGGCCCCCGTAAGCGAATGGGTACGGGTGGCGTCGGGCCCACAGGAATTCACAGCGGCGCTGGAAGCAGCGGTCGTCGAGGCGCGCGACCCTGAGTTGGCAAGGCAACGCAGCTACGCCGTGCGGGACGAGTCATGGGACGACCGGGCCGGTCGGCTGGAGAGTGGCATTGCGTCCCGGCTCCCGAAAGTCAGCGTCGTGGTTGTCTGCTATGGGCGATTGGAGCTCACGAAACTTTGCATACAGAGCCTGTTGGGGATGACGAGCTACCCGGATTGGGAGTTGATCGTGGTCGACAATGCGTCTCCGGACGGGTCTGCGCAGTGGCTCGAACAGGAAGGGCGACAATGGGAGCGGATGCGGGTGGTGCTCAACTCGGAGAACCTCGGGTTCCCGGGAGGAGTGAATTCCGGCGTCCGCGCTGCCTCCGGGGAATACATCGTCATTTTGAACAATGATACGCAGGTATCCCCCGCTTGGCTGGGGAGACTTGTGCGTCACCTTCGAGAGAACGCCGACCTCGGCCTGGTGGGCGCAGTCACCAACGCCATAGGCAACGAGGCGGCGATAGAAATAAAGTACAAAGACGGGGTGGAGATGGTCAGTGCCAGCAGGCGGTACGTCGCAGGCCACTTCAGGTCGTTGATGCCGGTGCAAAATGTCGCCTTTTTCGCGGTTGCCTTCCGGCGTGACACCTGGGACCGGGTGGGGGAGTTGGACGAGCGGTTTGGCCTGGGCTTCTTCGAAGACGATGACTACTGCCGACGGGTTTCGGAATCGGGTTTGAAGATAGCGGTGGCGGAAGACGTGTTTGTCCACCACGAACTGTCGGCCTCCTTCGACTTGTTGGGATCCGGCCGTAAACAGGAGCAGTTCGAGCGCAGCCGCAAGGTCTTCGAGGAGAAGTGGGGGGCATGGACTCCGCACAAGTACCGGAACGAGTTCAATTGAGAGAGTGCTCTGGTCAGGGTCGGCATCGTCGTTAGGGACGCGGTGGGACAATGCTGCCGGCGGCGACTTGGTCCAGGCCCGCGCCATCGGCAAATTCCTCCGGGGACAAGGGTGCCAAGTGGAGTTCGTCACGGGCCATCGGTTCGAGCCGACCGGGTGGGATTGGGCCATCTTGTTCAATGCGGCATTGTTGCCCGGGACGGCACTGGCGGCGGACCAGTGTAGAAGGCGACAGGTCCCGTACGTGTTGTTCCCGGTGTTCTGGGACTTGCGGTCAATAATCCCGAAGGGGCAACGCCAGGCGCTTTCGCGGCTGCTCCCCGCAGACAGCGCCAGAAGACGGGCGGCCTCACGAGCGGGGTTCGCGCTAAAGGAAATGAGCTTCGCCGAAGTGAGGTCGGGAGCGAAAATGCTGACGGCGGGGGAGCGCCAATTGGTGGGGCAAGTGGTGCAGGGCGCCGCAGCTGTTTGTCCCAACAGTAATGCTGAGGCTGCCCACCTCGGCGGTTATTTGCGCGCCTCTCCAGATGAGCGGTGGGTCGTGGTCCGCAATGGTATCTGGCGAGACGAGATCCCGAGCGGAGTGGCGTGGCCCGACCGGACGGACGAGGTCTTGTGCCTGGGCGGGCTCAGCCCACGGAAGAATTCGCTGGTATTGGTACAAGCAGCTCGAGAGTCGGGAATCGCGCTGCGTGTCGTCGGTCAAGCGGGAAAGCTGGACGCGTACGTGTGCGCGGTCATAGCGGCCGCCGGGGACAACACTGTCATCGAGGGGTTTCGCCCGTGTACCGAGGTTCTAAAGCTTGTGGCATCCGTCAGGGCGCACGCACAGGTAGGGTTTGTGGAGACTCCGGGGTTGGCCACACTGGAAGCGGTCGCCGCCGGTTCCTCGGCCGTGGTCGCAACGAGCCCAGTGGTGGAGGAGTACCTTCCCGAGGGGGTGTGGCGCGTCGACCCCAGTTCGGTCGCTTCGGTCGCCGCCGGCCTGCAGTCTGCGGCTGCGACGCCGCCTGACCCCGCCGTCGCCGAAAGGGTGTGCTCGGCTTACGATTGGTCGGTTGTGCTGCAACCCTTGGCTCACGTTCTAGGGCTGGGGTAGTCACGAAACCCGTCGTCGAGGTCCTCCTCAGCACGTTCAACGCGGGTGAATATCTTGTCCCGCTTCTGGAGAGTGTGTCGTCTCAAGATGGCGTCGACGTCCGGGTGCATGTACGCGACGATGGGTCCACCGACGGTACGCGAGAGGCGGTTGCCCACTTGGCCGGACAGCGTGTCGTCGCTGTCGAACTGGGGAGCCATACGGGCCCTGTCAGAGCTACTTCCGCCTGCTCTCGGCGGCCAGGGTCGACGGGGCCTACGTCGCTTTCTGCGATCAAGACGACCTATGGCTACCCGGCAAGTTGTGGCGAGCAGTGAGCCTGCTCGAGGGCTCGGCTCGACAGCCGAGCATGTATTGTGGCCGGCTTACCTTCGCAGACGCCAAGCTAAACCCAGTGGGGCTGTCGCCTTTGCCGCGCCGCAAACTTTCTCTGTCGAATGCGTTGGTCGAAAATGTGGCTCCTGGCGCCACGATCGTCATTAATACAAAAGGACGGGAGCTTATGACAAAAAAGCTGCCGGCCTACGCGATAATGCACGACGCTTGGTCATATCTTGTGTTCTCCGCGTTGGGGGACATCGTGTATGACATCGAGCCCTATGTCCTGTACCGCATTCACCAGCGGAACCACATGGGGGTACGGCGGAACCACTTGGCCCGTTTGTACGGAGCGGCGCGCTACAGGCTGAATGGTTACATGCAGGACCATATCATACAGGCCCGCGAGTTTGCGAAGTTGTTCGGGGACGAAGTAAGTAGCGACGACAGGCGCATCTTGAGGCAGTTCTGTGACGATGGTGCGGGCTGGAGCTCCCTACTCCCTTACGCAAAAAGTCGGGACGTTTACCGCCAGAGCGGTCTGGATGACCTTATATTGCGCGCCGTCCTGGTGGGCTGGAAAGCAAGAGGCGCGCAGGCTAAGGCCCGGCAGAGGACATGGGGCCAAAGCGCCCCGGTCGAGGATGAGCGGCGGCCGTGCCCCTAAAGTTACTGTTCTTTTTTGGTACGCGCCCCGAAGCAATTAAAGTTGCTCCTGTCCTCCAGGCCTTGCGGACTAACCACCAACTTCGCCCGGTGGTAGTGGTGAGCGGTCAGCACCGCCAGATGCTCGACCAGGTGCTCACTCTGTTTGATATTTCACCCGACTTCGATCTCGACATTATCCAGAAGCGACAAAGCCTGGCCGGGATCACAACCCGGGCCCTTCAGCGCCTGAGCCCGATAATCGAGGCGGAGGAGCCGGCTATGGTCCTGGTCCAGGGGGACACCACAACTACGTTCGTCGGTGCCCTGGCGGCGTTCTACCACCGGGTACCGGTAGCCCACATTGAGGCGGGACTGCGCACGGGAAGTAGGTACTCACCGTACCCGGAAGAAATAAACCGCCGGCTGACGTCGCAGTTGACATCACTTCACCTGGCGCCCACTCGTTCGGCGAAGGAAAACCTTGTTGCCGAGGGGATTGCCCGCAATCATATCGTTGTCACTGGCAACACGGTCATCGATGCTCTGCTCTGGACCAGAGACCGTGCGCCGGAGTATGACGAACCCAGCCTGGCCGACCTGGACCAGCACAGTGGCCCGGTGTTGCTCGTCACCGCCCATCGACGCGAATCGTGGGGAGAGGCATTAATCGAGGTGGGGCAAGCCATTGCGGACGTAGCGCGTCTGCAGCCCGATTTAGTTGTGGTACTTCCAGTCCACCGCAACCCTGTAGTGCGAGAGTCACTGCTGCCCGAGCTGAGCGGGCTCCAGAACGTCCGGGTTGTGGAACCTATGAGCTATGGGGGCTTTGTTCGCCTAATGGCTCGGTCTAGCATAATATTAACGGATAGCGGCGGTATCCAGGAAGAGGGTCCCAGTCTCGGTAAACCGGTTCTGGTTATGCGAGAAAGGACGGAACGGCCCGAGGCCGTGGAGGCGGGAACGGTTCGGCTGGTCGGGACAGACAGGGCAGTGATCCGCGACGCAATTGTCCGTTTGTTGCAGGACGCCTCAGCCTACGACGCCATGGCTAGAGCCATAAATCCCTACGGCGACGGGCACGCGGCGCGTCGGGTCGTGGCCGCGATCGAGAACTATTTTGGAAAAGGATGGGCGGTGCAAGAATGGCACTGAATCAGGGCGGTGACCGGCGCAGTAGAAAGAGATGGTGCAGCGCAGACAACGGACGCCACCACTGAGAACGGCGCTCGGCGCCCGATAATTTGGCGAGCCAGGCGTCCGGGAGCATTTTTCGTTTCCAGATCCCTCCAGTTAGCACGTAGGATGGTCCCCCGAACGGCGGCAAACGGATTATTTCGAGGTCTGGGAACTCGCTTGTGAAGATCGAGAGGTCGCGCTCCAAGAAGAGATAGCTCATGGCTTGATTAGACGACATGGCACCAGAACTCTCGAATTCCCACGTCTCGGCTGAACGGTCGAATGCTTCCGGATGAGCATAGGTGTACAGTAGTCGTGCCACGGGGCTCCAGAACGGCTCAACAGCCACCAGGGCTCCCCCGGGCTTTAATACACGTTGAAGTTCAGCCAAAAACAGGCGCGGTTGCGCAATGTGATGCACAACGTGCATGGCGAAAATTACATCAACAGAGCCGTCGGCGAAAGGCATCCAACGAGCATCGAAGACTGCGTCGAGCCCGAGGAGGATGCGAACGTCACTCGTAAAAACCGAAGGGTCCACCTCGCGGAAAAAGCCACCTCCGGATCCTAGTTCGATGCGGCGGCCGCCCGTCGCTGTGACGTACTGGTCTGCCGCGCCCAACATCGCTTCGTATGTGTGTCGATAAACCATCCGCAATGACTGTTTCGTCCGGAGGATGTTCCGCTGCGCCTCTCCGGCCTCAGGCGAGTCGACACGGAGCCCACGCGCTAATGGTTCTGTCCATAGGCCGCCCATTGGCAGTATCGACCGATCGACGTCAACCTTGCCACGATGGTGGTTATTGGGCACAGGCCAAACCCTGGACGGTGGCCTTTAAGGTCACTGTCGGGACCTGTCGAGCAGGGCTCGAGGGTGAGACGACAAAAACCGCCTGCGAGTTCCCGCTTGGGACAGTGGCATACACTGTTCCGACCGACCGAGCGCCAATTGTGAGGTAATTGTAGTCCCAGGTAGCACCAGGGAACAGCACGGACGCCGTCCATGAGGACGGGCCTCGATTTTCTACCGTAAGTTTGTAACTCGCACCGCTGCAAGCAGGCTCAGCTAAGTACAGTCCGCTACTTACGTCCCCGGCCAAAAGGCAGCTCGCCCCCTTCGTTCCGGTGGCACAGAAATCAAATGGGTTCCTCGGCGTAGCGGTCAACTCATAAAGGGCCAGTTTTCGGCCGCGTACGCGAGCACTCCATGCGCGTCGACCAGTGACCTGGTGAAGGCGTCGTCCCCGCCGCCGGCACCGAGAGCCGCGTCGATCAAGACCCAATGCACTCCGCGCGACGTCGCGAGTTTGTAAATCCCCGGTGCGGTGTGGGGCAGCGGCCGGCGCAGCGACTGTTGCTCCTCGAACTCCCAGCTAGGCGTGAAGCGCAACCCCGAGCGAAGCAAAGTCCTCACGGATGATCCGCCGATCATCACGGAACGTGGACCAGCTAACCTGTCCACTGCAAACAGTGCTGGCGCGGCGGGAATGCCCTGTCTCTGGTAGGCGACCTCGCTTTCGGCTCCTACGTCTACCTTCCATGGAAGGGTGAACGGCACGTCCCAGAACGAGGCTAGGGTCGATGGAAAGGCAATGGCGGCGCACAGAACGGCAAAGACAGGTTGCTCAAGTAAAGAGATGATGCGCTGGGGAGCATACCCGAGGCGCCGTCTGGGCGCGCCCGTTAGGACAATGGGGGCGAGCATCATATACGGGAGCAGGTAGCGCAAGTAACGAACCTGCCACCACCACGTGATGAAACCGATGAGCATCCCTATCCAGACCACCTGGAGCGCGCGCTCGCGGTTCCAGCCGATGAGGAGCGCAGCGAACATAAGCAAGAGGAGCGCGCCATACGCGGCCGACGGAGTTGCTTCAACCAGTTTCGAAGGAGACCAACTGGTCGTGAACGGCAGCAGAAGCAAAGCAGCTATGCCATGAGGCTTGTAGTAGGGGAAATTGAAGTTCGTCGCCGTCGGGGGGAAATCAGGGCTGCGAAAGATGTTGTTGAAGAATGGGAAGACGGGATTTCCCGTGGATACCCAGAGCCACGCAGGTTGTGGAGCCCAGACGAGCACTGCACCGCAAAACACGCCGAGGCCACTCAGTAACCGTTGTCGTCTCCGTCCAGCGCTACGCCACCACCAAGCTGCGCACACAGCCACAACAAACGCAGCCAACGTCAGCTTCCCAGCCAGACACGAGCCGGCGGCTAAACCCATTACGATCCCACAGCGGAGGCCTCTGCATCCGCGACGGTCGTCGAGGGTGTAGATTACCGTGATCGCTAAACCAACGCACCAAAGAGCCGAGAGTGCATCATCGTACGCCGTGCTGCTCTGCCACACAATTTGAGGAGTGGTGCCGACCAAAAGAGCCCAAAGAGGGGCTAAACGTACGTGACGCCGGTCCAGGTACCACCAAATCGCGGCCGTCAAAGCTAGGCTGGCAAAGTATTGAAGAAAGCGCCCGGTAGCGGGCTGGCCCAACAGGTGGCCGAGCACGGCGAGCAATTGGGCCGATCCGGTCGAGCCCGCCAGAGGCTCATTGACATACGTTGAGGCGGAAATGTGACCAGTGTGAGCCCACAAGGCTGGGAGCCAGGCTTTCAGCGTAAGTGCGTCTGACTGAATTTCAGGTGCCGATACCCAGAGGGCTTCCCACACGGCCAAGATGCAAAGGAGCAGAAATGTGGCGGCACCACCGGGCGAGGCCGTCAACCTCGCCAAAGCGCCACGTATACGGGCCATCCTGAGAGTCAGTGGGCCGTGTCTCGTCGCGGCTAGGACAGCCACAACGGCTAGCACACCCATGAGTGGCCACGTCAGTGTCCATGACCGGATGGCGCCGGCAATACCCGCCAAAAATACGAGCAATGCCAATATCCCAGCTCCGATGGTCAAAGCCGACAGCCAAGGGGCTTTCGACCCGAGCAAAAGGTACCAAGCCCACGCGCCTATCGAGAACGATAGAACAAGTGTGGCAACTGCGACCCCAGCTGCACCGATGTTACCACTGAGGCTAAAGAGGGTTACAATTGCCGTAAGGCAGATGGCTGTGATTACTGCAACGAACCACCGGCGATGCCGTTCGTTCAGAGTAGTACAGGCGCCCAGTATTAGCGCTCCCGTAGCGATGTATGTGACGACGTACTTTTGACTGTCAGCCGCTCCGAGAAAATTTCGGTCGAGGGCCACTTTCACAGCCAGCGCGGCTAGGTAAAGGAGACCTAACATACAAACGAGGACCGCCACATAAGTTAAAAGTCTCCGCCTCGTGTGCTGACGTCGGTCCTCGACCGCGTCCGCAGGGACAGTGGCAGGAACTGTCTTTGGGGCGTTCGTGTCTGGTATCACCAAGTCGCCGAGCCCTACACGTTATGGTGTTCGGGATGCGCTCGGGCGGCCGAGTTCCGGCTCGGGGCATGCGGCGTTGCCGGCGACGGGACCCGAAGCCGCCTCCTGACTTCTGTGTGTGAGCGGTCCGGGTAACGACAGGTACCGTAGTCGTCTCGCCTCCCTCCGGCCCCGCGCTACCGTGTCCAGGATCAGTCCAGACATGAAACTTAGGGCGCCCAAAAGGACGAGTGCCGAGGCGAGGACCGCCGTCGGGAGCCGGGGAACTTGGTGAATCTGGAGGTAGGTGACGAGTATCGGTATCCCGAGGGCGACCGCAAGGACGATAAGTACGGCCGCGAGCACCCCGAAGAATAAGAGGGGCCGCCCCTGACGGACAAGCCGGGCGATGGTAGCGAGGATCCTCGTGCCATCACGAACTGCCGTGAGTTTGCTCGAAGATCCCGTTGGGCGTTCTCGGTACGAGCAAGCCACCTCCGCAATGGGAAGTCCGATCTCGAGCGCGCTCACGGTTATTTCCGTCTCGATCTCGAAGCCGGTCGATTCCCCGGGAAACGACTTTACAAATCGCCTCGAAAGAGCGAGATAGCCCGAGAGCATGTCAGGGACTTGCCTTCCGAACATGTGCTTGGCGAGACCTGTCAGCATGACGTTCCCGAAAGCGTGGCCAGGTCGGTAAGCGTCCCGGTCGACAGGTACGCGGCGCGCTTGCACGACGTCATATCCTGCCTCCAGGACCAGGTCGACGAGATCTCTCGCTACGGAGGCGTCATAGGTGTCGTCCCCATCGACGAGCAGGTACACGTCGGCGTCCACATCGGCGAGCATCTGCCGGACGACATTGCCCTTACCGGGCAGCGGGGAGCGCCGCGCGACGGCTCCGGCCGCCGCGGCAACCTCCCCCGTCGCGTCCGCTGAGCCGTTGTCGTACACGTACACGCACGCTGAGGGCAGAGCCTCGCGAAAGGACCGTACAACCTTTCCGACTGTCGACTCCTCGTTCAGGCAGGGCACCAACACGGCGATTAGGCCATTGCCCACAACGCCGCTCGGTTTGTGTTCGGCGCTGTCTTCCTGCAGCCAGGCCACCAAGCAGCTTCCCCTCCGTTGTGCCATGAGTCGCTGGCTAAAGCATAACCCATGTAGTGAACCGAACCAACCAAAGGGCGACGTACCACGGCTTCATCGCCCATCGGGCCGGAGGTAGGCTCTTAGGCGTTCGAGCGCACCCGCCCCGGGGCCGCCGAAGCGCCTCGGACAACCACCTGTCCATCCAAGTGTCCTTGACTACTTGCCAGGTCTTGCTCGGCGTGACCGCCGATGAAGGTATCCAACCAAGCCCTCGGCTGGGCATGAACCAATCTATGATTCGTTGGGACGACAGTCGGGCACACGGAAATCGACTGCTTATTCATGGGAACGACCCTACCCACAATTCCTTCCCCAAAGGCGGAAAAGAGGAATCTGCTGGTGGCAATCGAGCGAGTTGATCAGCAGGAATTGACTTGGCCAGACTGCGGACAGAGTCACTGCGAAAAGGTGGTGACATACCAAGGTACTCAGCGAAGGTGAGGGCCCATAGCGCCAAGTCCCTGGGCATACGCACGAGGCGAACGTCTCGGCCAATGCCATCGGCTATTTGCTGAATGAGTTCTCCGAAACTGACCGGCTCTGGGTTCGCCGCGAGCAGTACCGTACCGTTGTGACGCGACGTTGAATTCAGAGCGCAATTTATAAGAGCGTCAGCTAGCGCCCAATCATAAGTAACATAAAACGGCGTCCAGGGCGGTGCTAGGAGCGGTACAAGGGGTACCTTTTCAATGGCGCGTCGCAGTGCGCCGAAAATGCCGCCCGCGTCCTTCCCGAAGACGATCCCGGCGCGAATGCTGGTGCCACCTTGCTCTGACCAGTAGGATTCCAGCTGAAGCTTCATACGACCATACTGAGATTTGCAACCCTTGAATGCAGATAGGCTCGAGACGAACACCGGGCGGGCATTTGCACGCGCCGCCGACGCAAGGAGTGCCTCTCCCCCTCGGAGGTTCCGTTCCACAATCTCAGGTCCAAGCGCGGAGAAGTCGTGTGCGGCGTGAATTATCGCTCGCACTCCGCTGAGGTCGATGTGCACTGGATCCGCCAAGTCAAAGAAGCGGAAATCAGTTCCCGGAGCGGGTCTCCGGCCGACAACGACCGTGGACAAGCCGCGGGCAACGGCTCTAGCCAGAACTCGACCACCAACATAGCCGGTCGCCCCCGTCACCGCAATGGTATCCATGAAGGCCTCGTGACCAAGACTAACCGAAGATGTTGCTCACGGGCCATATCAGCTGCATGGCCTGTTGCTTTGCCCGGGTCGAGGAGGAAGCCGCACGGCAGCACGACTGAAGGGGGATGTGCCCAGCAGCGGCCGGTGAGCGTCTACCGACCGCGGGACCTACAACCGGTCACCAGTAGTGGGTCGATAGCTCGGCCGCCTCGTGCTCCAGAGAACCGCTCGAAGTGCCGACGGCCGAAAGCACCCGGGTCCTGGTGGCATCCAATGCCATGGGTCCCACCCTCGTTATCACGGCCAGACGGCGCGAAGGTCCAGTCGGGGTGCGGACAGCTCCTAGCCCAGCTTAGTCGGTGGATCTGTGATTGGTAAGGTGACAATCAATGGAGGCTGACAATATTGTTATTGGCAGCGGTCCCTGCGGGGCCATCGCCGCCGCCGCTCTATCGGCACTGCGACAGCGAACAGTAGTTATCGATGCAGGTATGTCATTAGACGCGGCTCGCTCGGCAGTTATCGAGCGACTCTCGAAATCTAATCCTGAAGAGTGGCTCGACTCAGATCTCGGAGTGATCGAGCATCACCCTGCGGTAGGTGACGGGATAGGGCGGAAGCTTTGGTTTGGTTCTGACGCGGTCTACCGAGCACCGCAGTACGTCACGATTGATGCGGAGGGTGTCGGAGGGTCGCCCAGTTTCGCAAGTGGGGGTCTAAGTAACGTATGGGGAGCAACGATGCTCCCCTATAGTGATCGGGACTTGGAGGAATGGCCGATCGAGGTTAGACGCGCCTTACCCTCTGCCTACGCGGCTGTCAGCGAACGAGTGCCGGTATCTGGGCGGAATGACCAATTGGAAGTAATCTACCCGTTCTATGGCCCTCGACGTCCCGCACTCCGTCTGAGTTCGGTCGGTGCTGATATCCACCAGCGGACTTTGTCTCGAAGACGATCTCGGCAAGCCAGGCAAGTAACTGGCGGACAAGCCCGCCTTGCAGTTCGTTCTGGGCTTTCCGCACCTGAAGCGTCGTGTGTCTATTGCGGACGGTGCCTCACAGGCTGTGTATATCACCACATCTGGTCAGCCAATATCCTGCTTGACCAACTCCTCGACGAGAAGAAAGTATCGCGGGTGCGCGGCTACGCGATGAGCCTCACGGAAGGACGGGGAGAGGCGGTCGTGCGCATTGCCTGTGGCAGCCGACTCACAGAAGTGGCCGGGAAGCGAGTCTTTGTCGCCTGTGGGCCGCTCGCGACCGCTAACCTGCTGCAACGCTCCGGTCTGATTGAGCAGACCATATATGTACGAGATAGCCAGACCGTCTTCATACCGTTAGCGTTTGGGGGAGCGAGCTCGGCGCCATCGGAGCCCGAGTACACGTTGTCGCAAATCTTCGTACGGCTCGAGGGATCCGATCGCCATGCACGTCCCTCTCAAGTCCAGCTATACACGTACAATCCGTCCTTAGTCGACAGGGCTCGGGCCGCGCGGCCGTTCCTGGCACTCGTACCACGGGCGTTGCTGGCGGCAGCCCTTCGCCGTATGGTCATTGGCATCGGGTTCTTGCACAGCGACATGAGTGGGCAAATTGCGGTGACGAGCCCTGAACGAGGCTCACGGCTCTGTCTGCGCGCAGAGGGGACGGCTCGTGCTCAAGAGGCAGCCCGGTCATGGATGCGAGAGCTTGTCATGGCGCTCGCACCACTCCGGCTCGTGCCACTCCCCCCATTGGCCGATGTCACGCCGCCCGGGGGTGGGTTCCACATTGGAGCTTCGATGCCGATGTCCTCGAGACGCTCCGGTACGGCGATCCAGACGGATTTGCTTGGTAGGTTGCCCGGTATGGCTCGTACGCACATTGTTGATTCAAGCGTATTCCCGTGCCTCCCTGCAGGACCGATTACTTACACCGCCATGGCAAATGCATGGCGCATCGTGCGCGAAAGTGCGAGCTTGGAATAGCTATCCAGGCTAACGGGAGCATGCGCCTAAGCGCGAAGCACATAGAGGGCAACGTCTGACCGGCGCCGGCGCCGGCGGAGGTCGAGAGCACTAACAGCCTTCCGTCCGGCCGTTCCACGCTAGGAGATGCTTCGGGAGCTAGTGAGCCGAACCGCCACGGTTAGGATTCTCGTGGTCGGCGGCGCGTACACCGGCACCGGTGGCGACGACACAACTGGCCCCATGCCGCTCTCGACCGCGTTGTTACGCTACCGGAGGTCCCACAGTGTTCGTGCTGACCACGCGGCGTAGTTGGAGTCTAAGCTCACTAGGGTGAGGCTGATAGCGCGGGGAGCTCCCTGGAGTGACCGCATAGGCCAGACGGCTGGGCACCTGGCGCCCGAAGAGAACCAGACGTTCCGGTGGGGCGGGGTGGATTTGCTTGTCTTGACCGTTTTGGTAGTAGCAGCAGGCGCGCTATTTTGGGACACAACTCGAACAGCATTCGTCGGCGACGATTTCTTTTGGCTTTTTGATGGAAGTCACTGGATGTCTACGCCAGGCCAATGGTGGGCCGCATTCACGCAGCCCAACGGAGCCGATACCTACCGCCCGTTGACACAGAACGTGTTCTTTTGGTTCTGCTGGCAGTTGTTTGGATTTCATCCACTCGGGTTTCACCTCGTCATCTTGGCTACCTTTTTGTTGAGCGTCGTCATGGTCTATCGACTTTGCCGTGCGCTTAATGTCTCTCCCATGCCAGCCTTGGCTGCGACCTCAATTTTTGCCTTCTCCAATACGCACTACGACGGGCTGGCCTGGACGTCCGCCTTCTGTGAGACCGGGACAACACTGGTAGTGGCAGCGGCCTTGTACTTTGTGGTTACCAAGAAGCCCGCCGCTGCTGTACTTTTTTACGTAATCGGCCTCTTGTGCAACGAGACGGCGGCAGTTGTACCGGCAATAGCTCTGTTGTACGAGGTTGCCGTCAGGCGTGTTCGTTTTAGAACGGCCCTTCGAAACACCCAATGGCTATGGTGCGCCGCCATCGTATATGTGATATTCCGGCTGATAATTGGCTTTCACCCTGGTGGAGCGTTCTCCATGACGTTCTCTCCGCTTGGTTGGATCCGACTGACCGGTTCAGCCGTAGTCCAGGGCCTCGGTCTCACGTCGACGTTCCACAACGCGGTCGAGTGGTACTGGTGATTGGAGAGCCCCAGCTCTTCTGGCACTGATCTTGTGCAGCAGCGTGGCCGTGGGCGTCGCCACACTATGGTGGCAGAAGGCACGTGAGAGCGTGGGGCTGCTCATCTTTGGAGCAGCGACGTTCGTGATCGGGTTACTACCGCTGCTTCCCTTCTCCCGAGACTGGTCCTACTACAACCTGGCCATCCCGTTGATTGGGGCGTCTATTGTCGTCGCCGCGCTCCTGCAATGGGTCCGAATCGGGAATGTACTTAGCGTGGTAGCGGCGGCCGGCATCTTTCTCGTCAACGTCACCGCTGTCTACGGCCCGGAAGGATTGAACGCCGTTGACGGTGTGCGTGTGTTGTCAAAGGAGGCGCAGTTCGTTGACTCCCATGTCGTGGCGGCGAGGGCAAAGACGGGTGCCCCGGTCTCGGTTGACGTGCTCGGCGACCCTTCAGCCACGGAGTGGACGGTCCAGCCCGGCTGGCTTCCACTGTTGCTTGACCCCGGAGGGAAGGTGTACATCGGCCCGACGACGGCTCCTGTAGCGATTACCTTCAGCCTCGAAAACGGCGTAGCGAAGATCGTCGGGACTAATCGGGCGTAGCTGACACAGATGGCAGATACGCTGCGAGCAAGAGCTACGCCGTCGGTTGGTCTCGAGCGGTAGTTAGAGAGCGTCTGAACGCCATGATTAGTTCGCCGCGGGCAATATAACGTGTCTCTTCGTGCGTGAAGCCCTTGGCCTTCATGAGGTCTAAAAGTTCGTCGCGCGTGTAATGGGCAATATGCTCATCGGCATAGCCCCCCGGGGCGAACTTTGCGTACAACTTCTCTAAGTAAACCCATTCCCAACGGGCGTAGTCGGGAGTACCTAAGACAAGCCTGCCACCCGGTTTGAGGACCCTGCAGAGCTCGTCGAGCATGGGAGACTCTTTCGGGACATGCTCGATCACCTCTGACGAAAGGACGCAGGCGAATGAGGCGTCCGGAAAGGGCAATTCGAAGCCGGACGCATGCACGAGGGGAACGCCAAAGCAACGGTCAAACCGAAGCTTCCTGACGAGAATGTCCAGGGCGATGCTGCCCTCAGGCAGGCAGCCGATGATGCGGCTCGAGCCACAACCCACATCGAGGACATGGCCATCAACCAACTCGCTGGCGATGCGAAAGCGCGATCTTTGCCAATAGCGCTGTAAAGGGATTGGGCTGTCGAAGGCGCGGTAGTCGTAGTCAGCCGCCGCAATCGAGTTGCGCAACTTCCACAGAGCCCAGAACGCACGCAAGTAGGCGCGTCCGAGGCGTACCACACGAGCCTGAGAGGTACCCTGCGCGCGAGGCATGTAGTCAAAGGGGATTTCCTGAACACGCCATCCGTCGCAAAAGGCTTTGACAAGGATCTCTTCCAGGACGTCGAAGTCGGCCCCAGAGAGCCCGTCGGGGTCAATGCAGCTACGGCGGTAAAGACGGAACCCGCTCGACAGATCGAGGACCGGGACGGACAGGCCCCTACGAAAAACCAGGTTCAGTACTCGGCTGAGATAGAGGCGCGCCTTTGGCATGGTGGCCGTTCCGCCTGGGACGTACCGAGAGGCGATCGTAATGTCGGCGGCGTAACGCGAGTCCCACATGCGCCGTACGAAGTCTGGACGATGGGAAAGGTCGGCGTCCAAGGTCAAAACGAACTCTCCGCGTGACCGCTTTAGCCCGTCTATTAGGGCGCCGCCGTAACCATTCGAAACTTGCGTCAGGACGTCCGCACCGCCGACGGCGGCGGCCGAAATGGTTTCTGAGTCATCTTCTTTGGTGATGACAATGACCTCGTGGCTGGCCTGAAGCTCGTCAAGGATCCGGTTCAGCCAAGGCAGGAGGATAGCGAGGTTGGGACCCTCGAGCAGGGCCGGGATCAGGACCGATAGGTCCGTTTTAGCTCGTACCACCTCGGCCATATCTGTCGAGTGGACAGTCGTCCCGACCGGTGATGCGGCAAAAGACATGATCACAAAGTAGTTGATGGCGTTGAAGCTACCGGGTAGGCCCCAACCCCTCATACCGCTTGCGGTTGGCCCGTGGGATCTCTCTGTCGCAACGGGTTCCCGTCGTCGTTGCTTGTCGGTCGAGGCAGCTCCTCTGTCTCAGCCGCCTCGACTGGCGCAGTTGCCGGCGGACGCTCAATAGGAGCGCCTGCTCTCGGGCCATACACGGGCACTCGCGCCAGCGGGACGGCGAGCGCGCCGGCAGCTGCCAGGAGCCCTACGACGCCCGCGATCCGCACCGATGGCCCCAATTGAGACATCAACAGGGCGGAGCCACCGAGGACCACCCCAGCGGCGTAAATCGTCGTGACCGCGACTGGGACCGACAGGCCAAGACGCACGAGGCGGTGGCTCGTGTGGTCCTGCCCGCCTTGGAACGGGCTACGACGGTGAGCCAAACGGGAAACCGTGACCAGCGTGGTGTCAAAAATGGCAACGCCCGGTATTGCGATGATTACGGCCAAGGGGACCCGTGTAGGAGCGTTAGCTCGCAACTTCAGGAGCAGTACGGCCAAGACGAACCCAAGGAACAGGCTGCCCGCGTCACCCATGTAGATCTTGGCCGGGTGGAAGTTCGCTCGAAGGAACCCGGCGGCACAGCCAGCGAGGGCCAGGGCCAAGGCGGATACCAGGTAGCGATGCTGGAGCAAAGACACTCCAAAGATGGCCAGCGCCCCCACAACAGCGACCCCGGCGGAAAGCCCGTCCATGTTGTCGAGCAGGTTGAAGGCGTTCGTGATGCCAACTACCCACACGACCGTCACCACGGCGTCCACCGGCCTTGGCACGCCAGCCAGGTGCGGAGATATGCCCAACAACCACACTCCCACGCCGGCGCCGGTTTCAACTACCAGCCGCAACCCGGGGCTGAGGCCCTTGCTCAGGTCGTCCACCAGTCCCACCACCGCCAGAAGCACGCCAAGCCCCAGGAAGCCGGCCAACTGGTCGAGCCCACTGGGCGGCGGGTCTGCCACGTTGCCAATGACCACGACTAGGGCGAACGACACCACGATGGCCGCACCGCCAAGGTAGGGCACCGCCGCTGCGTGGCCCTTCGCCGGCCCCGGGTGGTCGAGGAGCCCGAAGCGAACGGCGACGGCGAGGGCTACCGGCACCAGGACCAGGCTCATGGCCAACGAGCCGACCAAAACTACGGCGTAACCCCACAGCGGGAGCGTGCTCACGTTGACCCGTACCTTACGGCGTGGGCATCATGAGCCTGTGACGGGATTCTGGGTTGAGTCAAGAAGTTCACAACGCAGGCGGGCTGACAAGAGAGCCGCCTTTTGCCTGGCTCCGGTGCGGTAGTGCGGCGACGAGTTAGGGTCGTAATCAAGACATATCCTAGCCGCCCGCCTCACAGATGCCTCCATGCTGGACCTTCCCGGCTCGAGACGCGTACTCCTACAGGGTGTCCCCCGAGGAGGTAAGTTCAGAAAAATGACGCGGCAACTCGGCGATGAGCCCAAGTCCGGCCCGCGCGCCGAAGCGGTTGAAGCTGCGGGAACCGAGGCCGTGAGGGCGCGCGATTTCTGGCGGCAGCAGCCTACCAACGACTATTACCGAAGCTTTCAGCCTCAGACGCTCCTTCTAATCGATCGCATTGCGCGTCTCCGCGCCAAAAGTGTTCTTGTAGCTTCGGGGCGAACGTCGGTCGGAATATTTATTGGATCGAGCGGTCGCTTCCAGATGTGAAAATCGAAGGTATTGAACTCAACCCGGATCATGTTGCTGAGGGCAGGCGCCTGTTCAGCCTGGGCGATAGGCTTCGGGAGGGCGATGAAGGTTCGTTGACAGTGTTGCCCGACAACTATGTCGACGTTACGTTCACTGTGTCAGTACTCGATCACATGCCCGATGTTCGCCAGTGCTTATCAAATATGATGCGGATTTCGCGACTTCGAGTCATCCTTATTGAGCTGGTCCTGTCAAATGTAGGCAAGGTTGTCGAGCCAGGTGTGGTTGATTACTCCTACTCACATGACTTGCCCGCCCTCGCCGAGGAACTGGGGGTTGCTTTGGTGTCGTGTGTAAAGACGCCCCTGGGTGAGGGCATTCTGGAGCATTATGAGACTGTGGAGCTGTTGCCCAGCTAGCTTGGGCAACACGCGCATTAGGAAGTAAGGCACACGGTCATCCCGTGGGGTGACCTTCGGGGAATGGTGCTGGCCTCCGGCCATGGAACTCATCGCTTTACGCCGCCGGCACCGCGAGGCGAATAGGTGACATTGGGCTCATCATTGGCGCCATCGGGGGACTGCTTCATGGCCGGAGCCGTGTTCCGTGCTAACAGAGCCCAGGAAAGCACCAGCCGGACGGCTTTTACTGCCGCCGGGGTGTGCATAACCACCGGGTTCGTCCTCGGGATAGTCGCCCTCTACTGGGACAGCTAGGGACGAAAACAGGTCGTCACAAGTACTCGACGACCTCGCCCCGGCACCTGTGGCGGGTGTCCAGTACGTAACGGGCATGGGTGCTGACCAGCTCGTAGTCGACGTCATCGTGGTCGGTGAGGATCACAACGGCATCCGCGCTAGCCAGTTCGTCCGGGCTGAGCGCGGCCGGCACGATGTCGTTGCCAAGGCTGGCGACGTCTGCCTCGGTGACATGGTCGTCCACGTACCGAAGGTCTGCGCCGAGTGCGCTCAGGCGCTGCACGATGGTGAGCGCCGGCGATTCACGCAGGTCGGAGGTATTGGGCTTGTAGGCCAGCCCGAGGATCAGGACCCTGGCGCCATTAACTGCCAACTTGCGCCGGTTGAGGGCCAGGCTCAGCCGGCGGACGACGTACTCGGGCATATGGTCGTTTACGTCGTTAGCCAGCTCGACGAAGCGGAAGCTGCGGCCCACGCTGGTGCGGACGTGCCACGAAAGGTAGCTCGGGTCGATGGGCAAGCAGTGCCCTCCCACTCCCGGCCCCGGGTTGAACCGCATGAACCCGAAGGGCTTCGTGGCGGCCGCGTCGAGCGCCTCCCAGACATCGACCCCCAGTTCGGCGGCGAACATGGCCAGCTCGTTAACCAGGGCGATGTTGACGTGGCGGAACGTGTTTTCGATCAGTTTGGCCAGCTCGGCCTCTCGCGGGCGCGAGACGGCGATCGTCTTGCGGACCAAGGTGTCGTAGAACGACTGGACCGCGTTGAGGGAGTCGGAGTTGACCCCGGAGACGACCTTGGGGATCTCCGCCAGCGAGTAATGACGGTTGCCGGGGTCGATACGTTCGGGGCTGTAGCCGAGGTGGAAATCACGCCCCGGGACGAGACCAGAACCCTCCGCCAGGATGCGGGCCAGCAGCTCTTCCGTCGTACCGGGGTAAGTAGTGGACTCGAGCACGACGAGGGCGCCAGGCTCGAGGTGCTCGGCCAAGATGCGGCTGGCGTCCGTCACGAAGGAAAGGTCTGGCCCGCCTTCTCTGAGCGGGGTGGGCACCGTGATCAATGCCACATCGAACTCTGTGAGACGAGCTGGGAAGGACGTGGGGAAATAGCGACCAGTGGCGAGCGCCTCCGACAACTGTTCTGAGCTCACGTCTTCGACATAAGACGCCGCGTCCGCCAGGAGCTCCACCCGCCTGGCATTGGTGTCGAACCCGATGACCTCGTAGCCGGCCTCCACCGCCCGCATGGCCAGCGGCAGCCCGACGTAGCCCTGCCCGAGCACGACTACCTTCTTGACCGGCTCCTGCATGGGGCGATCCTGCTCGGGCTCTTGACGGCCGTCAAGGCGAGCCGAGCCGCCCGCTGCCCCCCGGTCGGCCG
This sequence comes from uncultured Acidimicrobiaceae bacterium, assembly GCA_963807395.1. Classification (GTDB taxonomy): domain Bacteria; phylum Actinomycetota; class Acidimicrobiia; order Acidimicrobiales; family Palsa-688; genus Fen-671. The sequence goes on along the minus strand of CAWEBW010000013.1, from coordinate 189,429 downwards.
GCGCTGGCCCGCCACAAGCCGTCAGAGTGCACCGGTATGGTGGGAACATGCAGGCACTGATGCTCGAAGGGCCTGAAGCACTCCCCGCCGAGCGAAGGAACTGAAGCAGGCCCAGGTGCCCGCGCCCCGCGGAGTAGAGGGTCTAACGCTCCTGATCGTGGGGCAGGCGCCCGCACTGCGGTTCACGCCGATGTGCTGTTGCTCCTAACCCGCCTCAACATCGGCGGCCCCGCCGGTCAAGCCCTACTTCTGGCCAAAGGCCTGACGCCAGACTTCGAGGCGCTATTGGCCGCGGGGACGCCTGCCGCAGAAGAAGGCGAGCTAACCGACCCGGAGGTGCAGGTCCACCATGTCCCGCTGGTGCGGCCCGTGAGCCCGGCTGCGGATCTCCGGGCGCTCACAGCTGTCCGCCGCCTGGTCAAGGACACCGGGCCGGGTCTCGTTCACACCCATATGGCCAAGGCCGGCACTATCGGGCGTCTGGCCGTGCTGAGTTCCGGCCCGGCAGCGAGGCGCCGCCCTCGCCTCGTCCATACCTTCCACGGCCATGTGCTCGAAGGATATTTCGGCGGTCCTAAGCAGAGGGCCTTCATCGCCCTGGAGCGGCGGTTAGCCCGGCGTACCGACGTCCTGGTGGCCGTGAGCCCGGAGGTCCGTGACGAACTCATCGACCTCGGCGTGGGCCAACCGTCGCAATACCGGGTCATCCCCCTTGGCCTCGACCTGGCTCCGTTCCTGAGCATCGGCAACAGTGGCTCGACCGGCGGCAACCAGACCGAAGGCAGACTCCGCGCCGCCCTCGGCCTCGGTCCTGACGTGCCCGTCGCCGGCATCCTGGGCCGGCTGGTGCCCGTAAAGGACCACGAGACGCTTCTCTCTGCGTTGGCGACCGTCCCCGAGGTCCACCTGGCCGTGCTGGGCGACGGCGAGCTCCGCCAAAGACTGGAAGGCACGGCGCGTCAACTGGGCATCGCCGGGCGTACTCATTTCACCGGTTGGTGGGAAGACATCCCCGCGGCCCTCGCCGACCTCGACGTCGTGGTCCTGTCCAGCCGCAACGAAGGGACACCGGTTGCCCTGATAGAAGCGTTGGCTGCCGCCAGGCCGGTTATCGCTACCGACGTTGGTGGCGTTCGCCACGTGGTCCAGGACTCTGAAACGGGGTGGCTGTGCCGGCCAGAAGACCCCGCTGCTTTGGCCGAGCTGCTCCGGCGGGTGCTCGAACACCGTGAACTGGCCGCTCGGCTGGCTGCTGAGGGTCGGCGACGGGTGGCCCAGCGCTTCGGTCAGGCCAACATGATCGCCAGCCACGTGGCCCTGTACCAGGAACTTCTCGGTTTTTAGATGATTTTGGTTGCGGTGGACGGCCGCCTGCGCGTTAATTTACGTATAGTCCATGCCATCCTGCGGGGTTGGGATGGGAAGGAGGACCGGGATGCGGGTATCTCGGAAGCACTTGTTTTTTGTGGCTTCAGCGGTAGCGGCCGTCGCGGGATCGGATCTCCAGACTGTCGGCTTGGCCAAAGCGCCTTTTGTCGCGGGACCGGTTCCCCGGTCCCACTGCAGTTCACCCTCTGCTACCTGGTTGCGGTCGGCCTTGATCGCCTTTTCGGCTACGGTCATCGCCGCTGCTACCGCTGTAGCTTCCATCGCCCCTCCGGCCAGCGCGACGAGCCTCCCCAGCGCGACGAGCCTCGTCGAGCGCGACGAGCCCGGGCAGCGGGGCCAGCGCGACCAGCACACTCTCCTTCCCAACCATCGGGGCACCCGACCCCGAGCTGACCGCGACGCTCACGGGCACCGGCACGGGCACCGTGATCAGCGACCCCGCCGGTATCAACTGCCCCACGACCTGCAATGCTGACTTCACCACCGGTACGCCCGTGACCCTTACGGCGACGGCCAACACGGGCTCGACGTTCGCCGGCTGGTCGGGCGCAGGGTGCTCGGGCACCGGGACCTGCATGTTGACCATGAACGCTGACGAGCTCGTGACGGCCACGTTCAATGTGACCACCATGCCCCCGATCCCGCCCCCCGCCACCAATACGCTGACAGTGACCCGGGCGGGCACCGGCTCGGGGACCGTGACCAGCGCCCCCGCCGGCATTAACTGCGGCTCGACCTGCTCAGCGTCCTTCAACACCGGTACGTCCGTGACCCTCTCCGCCGCCCCAGCCTCGGGGTCGACGTTCGGCGGCTGGTCGGGCGCGGGGTGCTCGGGCACGGGAACGTGCGTGGTCACGATGAGCGCGGCCCAGAGCGTGACCGCCACGTTCAACGGGGCCGCGGCTACGACGTTCCCGCAGGCCAGTTCCAGCTACCCCAACGGGGCCATAATCTCCTTCGGTGGCACCCACTACGTATTTGCCGGCGGGCGTGCCTTCGGCATCGCATCCCCGACGGTGCTCGCCGCTGTACAGAAGGTGGACCCGGCCAAGATCCTGACCGCTCCGGCTGGGGCGACGGCGCCGAGTTCAACCACTCCGCGTTCGGGAGTGCTCATATTCACCAAGCCAGTGAACGGTAACCCCACCATCTACGTCATTGGCACCGACGGTGAACTGCATGGCTTCGCCACTCCGACACAGTTCGGGGACGACGGATACAACGGGCAGTACGTCGTGACCGTTCCGACCCTGGGCGGTCTGAAAGTGGGCTCAAACGCAGCCACGACCCTCACGGCTCTCGTAACGAAAGCCGACGGGGCGATAGTCAACTCGTCCGGGACGTTCTTCACCTTTGCCGGGGGCAAGGCCTTCGGGATCCCGACGCCCGCCGAGCTGACGAGGATCCGTGCGGCCAACACGGCGACGGTCCTCACCGGCTCTGTCACCTCGGCTAATACAGGAGCGTCCGCGGCCAGCGGGGTCCTGCTCAGCGTCACGCCCACCGTGTACGTCACCTATCACGGCTACGCCTACCCGTTCAGGTCGATGACGCAGCTCGCCAACACCGGCTATGGCGGCACGGCCGGCATAGCCGTGCCTCATACCGGGGGCATTCCCGTAGTCTTCCCCTGATGAAGGCGCCGAGGCCCTGAGGTCGGCCCCGTCGGCGCCTGGGCTGCGCGAGCTGGCACCTTCGCTGGCCGTCAAATCGCGCCTGGTCTGACCGGCTATTTTGGTTTGAGTGCCCCGGTCGTCCCGGAAGGGTCTTTCGCGCAGCGAAACCGAGGACACTGTCCCGCCGGCGGCTGGCGATCCCGCACCGCCGAGTGACAGCCCACCGAGTGAAGGCCCACCGAGTGAGAGCCCACCGAGTGAAAGCCCACCGAGTGAGAGCCCACTGAGTGAGAGCCCACTGAGTGAGGGCGAGGCCCTGGGTGGCTCGTCGGCCCTGAGAAGAGTGGTCACAAAGGTCGCCTGGCCGTCGGCCTAGGCCGGCCTCTTCGGGCCGCAACCGGCGCTCGGCTTGGCGGGCGGCTGCCAGCCGCCTCTGCCGCAAAGACAGGAAGGGCAGTGACGCCCTTCGCCGTTTTGCGTCTTTCCGATAGGCCGGGTGAAGGAGAAGACGACCAGGCAACATCGGGCAGCACAGCGCCCCCCTTCGACGACGCCAGAGTCGGCGCCGCGAAGCAAGGGGACCCCTCTTCGTGGGAGGCCGCCTACCTGGCGTACGCAAGGTCGCTTATGGGGTACCTGATGGTGAGATTGGACAACCGCGACGACGCTGCCGAGGCTCTCTCGGAGACTTTCACGCGGGCCATCGACAAGGTCGCCACCTTCCGGGGTGACGCCTATTCTTTCCGAGCCTGGTTGTTCAGCATCGCCCGCAACGTCTCTAATGACCAACACCGCCGACGCGCTCGTCTGGTCGTTTTGTCGGACCACCCTGAGCGCGATGACCGCGTTCAGCCGTCGGGCGAAGAGCTGGCTATCTCCCACGAGGATCTGGTTGAGCTGCGCAAAGGCTTCGCCCGGTTGCCCAAGGCCGATCAGGAAGTGCTGTGGCTCCGGATTTGTTCAGGCCTTTCTGCTGATGACGTGGGCCAGGTCCTGGGGAAAAAGGCGGGCGCCGTGCGCATGCAGCAGATGCGGGCGCTCGGGGCGCTTCGGGGGCAGGTGAGGCTGTGACCCGGGATGTCCCCGGTCGGGATGAGCGCGCGTTGGCCGAGGCGTTGGACGAGGCCATCGACAGCCGCCGGTACCGTTCCGCCTCAGAGAGTGCCGCCTCCGGTGTGGCCGGGCTTTCGGCGTTGGCCCACGACCTGCGTGCCGCTTTGCCCCTACCGGCCATACCACCAGGCGGAGCGGCCGGAGTCCGGGCCGCGGCGACGGCCGTCCGCGCCGTCCGTCGGCACAGCAGGGCGAAGCTACTGGTTGCGGCCGCCGCCACGCTCATACTGGGGGCGGCAGGCGGTGGTGCGCTGATCAGCGCCCTCAACCAACCCAACCCGGCCACCACCCATCTGGCCACCGAGCTGGTCTTGGCTGAGCAGCAATTGGGCGAGGCCAGCCTGGCGCTGCAAGCCAAGAACCCGGTCGAGGCCAATCAGCTCATTGCCTCTGCAGCCAGGGTCATCCGCTCCCAGGAGGGCCAGACGGCGCCGACCACGCAGGCCCCGACAGCCAGTCAGAACAACGACGCCGCCACCATTGCCTCGCTCATGACGCAGCTCGAGAACCTCCAGGCGGAGAACTCCCGCCTACAAGCCGCCCTTACCTCGAAACCGAAGACGACGGCAGCGCCCTCAACGACGACGGTACCGGCGTCGACGACGACATTGCCGCCTACGACAACCACAATCGCGCCCCCGACCAGCACGGCGCCCCACACTGCGCGGGCCACGCCGCCACCAACCAAATCGGCCGCATCAATCACAACCACAACGCGGCCGCCAGCAACGACCACCACCCGACCGGCGACGACGACTACCACTCGACCGGCGCCAACGACGACCGCCCGCCCTGCGCCGACGACCGCCCGCCCTGCGCCGCCGACCACCCGCCCCGCGCCGACGACAACTCGACCGGCGCCGACGACCACCGAGACCACAAGGGCGACGACTACCACGACGACGGTCCCGGTCACGACGACGGCCCCGCCCACAACCACCCTTACGCCACTTTCCCGGCCGGTGAATATTGGCCCGAGCATCCCGCTGTACCCGACGACCACAGAAAAGCCGGGGCTACAGCCCACCACCACGACGACGTCGACCACGACTACGACGCTGCCGAGCACCACGAGTTCGACGACCACGAGCACTTCCACTACGACTACGACGACTTCAACGACGACCACCACAACGACGACGACGACCACCGTGCCGCCCACCACGACGAGCAGTGCGGGTACAAGCAGCGTGGCAACGACGGCGCCGGCTTTTACGACCACGTCGTCCTCATAGTGGCTGAGTAGACGAAGAGGAAGGCCGGAGTTCTAGGGCCCCCGAGCCGCCGCCGTTGCACGTAGGCCGACAGGGTCCCAGCTAGGCTTGGGCGCCGTGACGGAGCCGTACCAACCACCCGCCGAGGGGTTCCTGCGCAGCTCCAGTGAAGCTCAGGGTGCCGCGCTAGAGACGCCACCCGTCGCCCTCCGGCCACGGCATTTGGTCGTGCCGCTGCCAGCGCGCACCTCGGGCGGGCCTGCCCGTCACCTGACTCGCCGCCCGGCCAGACCGCTCCTGCGGATTTGGCTCGTTTCGTTCGGCATCCTGTTCGTCGCTGTGGCGGCGTGGTCCTTTGCCAGCCCGCTCGGGTCTGGTCCTGATGAGCCGGCCCATTTAGTACGGGCCGCGTCGTTGGTCCGCGGCCAGCTGGTGGGTAAGGACCTCCCGCACCCGACCTCAGCGCAAAAAAGCACCGTTATCGTCAGGGTGCCCGAAGTGTTCGCCAGCCTGGGGGCTGATGTCGGTTGCTTCCAGTACAAGTCGAACGTCCCGGCGGGCTGTCAGCACGGGCTCAACGGCTCAACCCACACGGTCTCCGTCGAAACCTACGTGGGGCGTTACCCGCCGTTTTATTACGCCTTGGTTGGCCTACCGACCCTGGCTCTGGTCACGGTGAAAGGCATCTACGCGGCGCGCTTGGCGAGTGGAGCACTGTCGGCGGCGATGCTGGCCCTGGCCATAACGTCACTCCGTCGCTGCCGGGGCGCCCCCTTGCTGGCCGCCGGGCTCGCCGTGGCTATCACACCGATGGTGCTCTACCTGGCCGCCGTAATAAACCCGAGCGGCCTGGAGATCGCCAGTGCCATCAGCGCTTGGACCGCCGCGATGGCACTGGCTTCGCAACGGCCTTCGGACCTCAGTGCCTCTGCAGTGGCCGCTCTCGGAGTGTCGGTCTCGGTCCTGGTCCTGACCCGGGCCCTGGCTCCGCTGTGGGTTCTTTTCATACTCGCGGCCTTCGTCGGGGTCGGTGCCGCCAGCCCTGTCAGGGACCTCTTGCGTAAGCGCTACGTACAGGGTTGGCTCGCCGTGTGCGTGGCGGCAGGGGCCTTTTCCGTGGCGTGGGATCTCTTGGCCAACCCCTTTTTGACCGAACCGGGCAGCCCTCTGCCCAGGGGCGTTACTGAGGGCGGCATCTTTCAATTGGCCTTAGAGCGCCTGGACCTGCTGGTCACGTCGAGCATTGGCCAGTTCGGCTGGCTCGATGCACCGTCGCCCTATCTGGTTATCGTTTTGTGGCTGGGGGCGCTCGGAGCCGTGGTCCTCGTCGGCACGTGCCTGGCCCGGCGACGAGCCGCTGCCGTTGTCGTCGGCACTGCCGTGGCCTGGGTAGCGGTACCGATAGTCACGATCATGAGCACCGCCAACCAGGAAGGGATCCTCGGCCAAGGTCGAGACTTCATGGGATTAGCGGTCGGCATCCCCATCGTGGCCGCCGTTATCGCGGGTGAACGCTTTTCGGACCATCGTGCCACCTTGCGCCTGACGTCGGTCGTCATCATCCTATTGACTGCGTGTCAGGTGATCGACTTCTACGCCGCTCTACGCCGCTACACCGTAGGCACTAAGGGGCCGCTGGACGCCTTTTCGTCGGTGGCGGGCGGCTGGGACGCCCCAATCCCGGCCGTCGCCCTTGTCATCGTGTTCGTCGCCGCCATGGTCGCCTTTGCCCTGACTCTGCGCCGCGCCGCTGAGGTGCAACCGGGCGCGTCGATGGCGGTACCGCTTTCATCGGCGTCCACCACCGCGCAGCGCTTCGTCTTATCGGAGCCTTGAGCGGTCCCGCGGTGGGGGGGTCGCGAGCTTTGTACCCTTTGTTTACCTATAGCGCGACAAATGGTACAAAGCAGAACCGCTCTCCACTGGCATTGGCCGCTCGGCCCTAAAGCGAGCGCCATTCCCACCCGCGCTCCGTACGCGCCAAGAGGGCGGCCCATAGGGCCGCCCTCTTTATCCTTTACCGTCTTGGTTTAGTGGACTTGGATTAGTAGCTAACCACCGTAAGGCCGCCCGTGCTCGGCACCGGCACAGCGGCAGTGCCGGCGTAGCCCTCGGACTTGAGCTGGTTCGTCGACTTGAACGGCCACACCTGTCCGTGGTAGCTGACATAGACCGGCCCGGCTACGGTGAGGAGCACTCCAGTGGCGATAGAAGCGGACTTCTGCGCCGAGGTGACCGTGCCGTTCAAGAACGTGGCCTTGTTGGTCTTCTTGATGGTCGACAGCTGGCTCCCGGTGGAGATGTCAAAGGCCCGGCCACCGGCGAAGGTGTAATAGGCGCCCGAGGAATTGACGATGGCGCCGTCTGCGCTCGTACCGAGGGCGTTGTCGGCCGCACCCCCGGCGCCGGCGGTGGCGCCGACCTTGAGCGTGCCGAGGCTGGTTACGGTCACATTGACCGCCCCGTCATAGCCGTCATTGCCGAACTGCTTCGGCGTGGCGAAGCCGTGTAGCTCACCGTCGGTACCGACGACATAGATGGTCGCGACGCCGTTGACCGCGTGGGTGGTGAGGAGGGTGCCGGACCTAGGCGTGACGCCAGTGGGAGCGGTGGCGCCCGAGACTGCCGTCTGGACCGCCGCTTTGTCTACCTTCTGGAGAGCCGTCAGCTGGGTTGAGTTCCCGATCCCGAACGCCCTGCCCCCGGCGAAAACGTACAGGGTGCCGGAGAAGTTGACGATGGCGCCGTTCGAGTACGTGACGTTGGTGTTGGGGAAGGCGGCCGACGGAGCGGGACCACCAACGTTGCCGTGGAGGGCAATTGAATAAGCACTCGAAGCCACGCTGGGGTTGATGACCGTCAGGATCGTCAAGGTCAGGCTGTCGCCCGAGTTGATGGTGTTGGGGACGGTGATAGTGACGTTACTAGTCCCACCGCCCGAGACCCCGGCGGTGACCGTGCCTGATCCTGACGAGGTGGTCGAGTCGGTGATGCTGTACGAGGCCGCGCTGGCGGGGAACACGGTCCCCGTCGGGCCCACGAGGTTTAGCGTCGAGGAGCCACCGGTCATCGCCGCACTGGCCTTCAGACCGGAGATGGTATACGTGGCCAGGGAGCCAACTGTGCTCGGGTTGGGGGTGACGACTACGCCGGCGCTGCCGTTGGCCCCGATCGTGTAGGCGGCGGCCGTCGTGGCCACCGTGTCCGACGAGGTCGAGACGCTGAAGTCAGACACAGTCTGGGCCGCGGCGGGGTTGGTGACGCCGGCCAGCGTGATGGCGAGCGAGTCGCCCGCGGTAATGGCATTGGAAAGCGGGATAGTGGCCGAACCACTGGCCAACGCAGCGCCGCTGGCAACAAACCGCCAGTTTTGGGTGGCGTCGCTTACCGCAATGCCCGACACGGTAGAGAAGTTGGTGGCCGGCCGTCTCGCTGAGGAAGATGTCACCGCCGACTCCAACTGCGCTCGCGGCTTTGAAGCTGACCGTGTACGTGGTCGCCGCTCCAGCGACGAGCGATGAAGGGGTGACCACGACGTTGCTCACCGAGTTGCCGAAAGTAATGGAGTTGGTGGTCTGACCGGTGCCGCCGGAGGGCGTCACCGTGATCGCGTTTGACGAGGCCGTCGTCGGGTTGGTGCCGATGGCTGTGATATTGAGGGTGCCACTGTTGGCGATCGCGGTGGCGAGAGTCAACGTGACCGCGGAGGTGCTCGTCGGGGTCACGGCCGTCACGGTGTCTGTGGTGGCTGTGCCGCCCGAGGGGGTGTATGTCACCACGTAGCCGGCGGTGCCAGTAGAGAACGTGATCGTCCCTGTGCCACCCGTCGTCACGGAGCTCAGTGACAGCCCGGTCGTACTGGTGGACAGGCCGGAGATCGGCACGCTGCTGATTGAGTAAGTGGTGTTGGTGCCGAAGTTGTGAGAGGCAGCCGTCAGGGATGCGACCCCGGTACCGACCGCGATGGAGTTAGACGTTGCCGCCGTGGCATTGCCCGAAGTAGTCACGGAGAAGTAGAAGCTCGTCCCAGTGGTGACCGGGGCGTTGGCGTTGAACGTGATCGAGACGCTGGACGCCGCCGCGATGCTGCACGAGCTCTGTAGATAAATACTCACGCCCCCAGTAGTGGAGGAACCGGCGCCACCAACGCCAGCCGTCCCGGCCTGGATGCAACCCGTGGCCACCACGTCGACGTTTGACGGGGCCAGGCCCAGGCCTATCGAGGGCGTGACAGTTATCCAGCTGCTACTCGACCCCGACAGGGCCGAAGGGGTGGTAAAGGTAATGGTAAAGACGGTGTTCGAATTCGCCCCCACCGATGTGGGCGAAGCAACGACGCTGCTCACGCCTCCGGTGGGCGACCCGATCGTGTAATTGCTGGACGTGACGTCTGCGTAGGCCGGCAAGGCGGTGACGGCCAACCCAACGGTCAGGGCGCCCACGGTCAGGGCCAGCGTGCTGGCAGCCAGCCTGGAGCGGCTCCACCCGCGCCGCGGAGCCGCCGTCGAGGGACTTCCTTGTTGCATGTTTTGTCTCCTTGGTTTGTAGGGCGAGCCTTCCGGGTCTGTGTGAAGCGGCCGCCGTGATTGTGTGAAGAACTTGCGAGTACCCACCGATAGCAGGAGGGCGGCCCGCAGGCCGCCCTCCTTGGTCATTTTCGTTAGCCGGTCTGCGCTGAAAGACCGGTCAGGCGGTTGTAGTTAGCTGCTGGTATACGTGAGCACCACCGGGAGCCCACCGGTGTTCACCGCTGGGATCGCCGCCGTGCCTCCATAACCGTCGTTCTTCAACTGGTTTTGCGTCTTGAACGGGAACACGTTCCCCACGAAGGTCACGTAGACCGAGGCGTTCGTCACCGATGATGTCGGCGGCGGGGAGACACTCGGCAATACACCGCTGGCCACGCTGGCACCCGTCTGGGTCGTCGAGATAGCCCCAGTGAGCGTCGTAGGCGGCGTCAGCGCCGGCGAGTGCTTCGTGTAGAAGGCCATGATCTGGGCCAACCTGGCCGGCGTCGGGATGCCGAAGGCCCGCCCACCCACGAACGTGAAGTACGTGCCGGAGGAGTCGATTATGGACCCGTCAGAGGAGGTGGCATAGGCATTACCCTTGGCTGCGCCTAGCTGGCCTTCCGTGCTGCCCACAGTCATCCCACCGAGGGTGTTGGTCGTGACGTTGATGCGGGTGTCGTAACCAAAGGAGATGAGCTGCTTCGGCGTGGAGAAGCCATGGACTTCACCGTCAGTGCCCACTACGTAGATAGTCGCGTTGCCATTGACGGCGTACGTGCTGATCAACGTGCCACTACGGGAACCTGCCGTCGGTGGGACGGCACCCGCGACGGCATTTAGCGGGACGGCTGGGTCGACGGCCCGGATCTTGTTCAACACCGTTGGTGTCGGGATTCCGAAGCCGTGCCCTCCAGCAAACACGTAAATAGTGCCGGCGAAGTTGATTAGCGCTCCGTTCGGGAAGCTGGTGTTGGCCCTCGGGAAGGGCGCCACACCGCTTTGCCCGTTCACTGGGCCGCTGATGCCGATCGTGTAGGCACTGCTGGACAGTGCTCGGGTTAATGACGTCGGCGATCGTAATCGTCAAGGCGTCTCCCGACGTGATGTTGTTGGGCGGGACTATGGTCACCGACGTACCCGGAGAGTTCCAGAAAATGATGCTCACGGTCCCCGAACCGGACGCTGTCGTCGAGTCCGAGATGACGTAGGAACTGGCGCTGTTGGGGAACACCGTCCCTGCCGGAGCCGTCAGTGTTATCCAGTTAGCCGGTTCCCCGGTCGTGCCCCCGGTTATGGCGGAGGTGGCGAACAGGCCCGTAACGGTGTACGTCGCCAAAGAACCCACCGTGTTGGGATTGGGGACGACTGTCACGCCGGCGGTACCACTAGCGCTGATGGTGTACGAAGGCGCCGCCACTGGCACGGTGTCCTTGGACGTGGCCACCGTGAAGTCGGTGTAGGTCCCGGCACCGGGGTTGGTTACCCCTGCAACGGTGACCGTGATGGCGTCTCCGGCGGCGATCGCGTTTGACAGCCCGATCGTCAACCCGGTACTCGCTCCCGGGTGTAGTCGTGACCTGGCGCCAGTTTGCGGTGGCGTCAGAGACCAGGACACCGCTGATGCCCGTGAAGCTGGTGGGCCCGGCGGTCTCCGTCAGGCTGATGGTGCCACCCACAGGTACTGCCGTCGTTGCCTTGAAAGTTAGCGTGTAGGTGGCCGACGCAGCCGAGACCAAAGGCGAGATCGACAGCGTCACTGCCGTCACCCCTGTGCCAAAAGACAGGCTGTTGGTCGTCAACGCGGAGCCGTTAGACGCAAAAGCCGCACCTGTACCGTTGCCGGGCGTAATCGTCATCGTCGACGTGCCTGCCGTAGCTGGGTTCGTGCCCAAGGCCGTTATGTTGACAACGCCGCCTGACGAAATGGCTGTGGTCAGGGTCAAGAACACGATATTGGGCGTGCTACCTGGAGTGGCCGCGGTGACGACATCAGTAGCCGCCGTGCCACCCGAAGGTGTGTACGTAACCGAGTAACTGGCGGGACCACTGGCGAAGTTCAGACCAGCGTTGGACGCCGACAGCTCGAGCACTCCAGCCGTGCCGGTCAGAGTGGCCCACGACGCACCACCGTTACTTGAGCTAGTAGAACCCACGTTGCTGATTGTGTACGTCGTGTTGACGCCCAGCGACAGGCTGGCAGCCGACACCGTCGGCGGCGACGTGCTGATCGTCACTGTCGGCGATTTTGCCGCCGTGGCGTTGGCACTAGTCGCAACAGTGAAGTTGAAGTTCGCGGTCGGGTTGGTGGCGCTGAAGCCGACCGAGACCGTTGCCCCTGCCGCGATCCCCGCTGAGCACGAAGTGCTGTTGAGGGTGATCACCGAACCGGATGTGCTGTTAACGTTGCCACCGCTTTGCAGGCAGCTGCCCGAAACGATGGTCACACCTTGTGGCCTCCCACGTCGGATTGGCCACGCTGTTGTTAGTGGTGGAGTCGCCGATAGTGACCGTGCCACCCGCCGCGACGGCCGACGGGGATACGAACGTCAGCGTGTAGCTGGTAGCCGTCCCCGAGAGCCCGCTCGTCGGCGAAACTGTGACACTGTTGACCGCACCGGACGGCGTACCGATGGTGTACGGGTTACTTGTAACCGCGGCAAACGCTGGCAGGGCAGTTACGGCCGCCACGGTACCGAAGGCCCCCATTGTTAGCGCAAGGGTCCCTGCTACCAGCTTGGCACGTCTCCACCCACGCCCCGGCGTCATTGCCGAAGGTTTCTGTTCTTGCATTTAGCTTGTTATCCCTCCTAGGTAGGGCGAACATTTTCCCGCCACGTTGTTGGGCGGTGCTGCTGTTTCCCGCCACGTGTTGGGCGGTGCTGCTGGTGCCGTGCACCCTCTGGGCCCCGCAGGTGCCGGCGTCCCGGGACATTAGCCCAGGTCGCCGAGACAAGTGGTGGACCGTGGCGCCGTGCTAAACGGGCTTGCTCCGGAACAAGCCCGCTAGTGAGACGCCCGGCACCCTAGCGCGTCACATGTCAGCTGGCCAAACCCCCCTCAGCGCTTAAGGTGTTCGGTCCGGCACGCCGCGCCCGGGTGACGCGTTGGGTCTGGCCCGCTCGGTCTGGGAGGTCCAACCCAGGAGGTGCCGTGCTCCTATGGCTTGCCGTAGGCGACTACGACCGGGAGCCCCGCCGTCGCTGGCAGGGTGAGAGCGGCGGTGCCGCCGTACCCACTGTCGCGTAGCTGGGCCACGGACTTGAAGGGGTACAGGTCGCCCTGGTAGCTCACGTATACGGTCCCCGAAATACTGAGCAGCTCCCCCCGCCCAGCATGGCGGACTTTTGCGCCGTGGTCACCGTGCCGACCAGGACGTGGGCCTTGTCCGTCCGCCGGACGGCGGCCAGCTTGGCGCGAGTGGGGATCCCGAAAGCTCGGCCCCCGGCGAAAACGTAATAGGCCCCGGAAGTGGCCACCAATGCCCCGTCGGCATTATTAGAGAGGGCGTTGCCGGCGGCTCCTTCGGAGCCAGCCGAAGCGCCAACGCCGAGTTGCCCGAGGTTGGGCACCGTGACGACCAAAGCCGGGTCGTAGCCGTCGCTGAGGAACTGCCTGGGGGTGGCGAAGCCGTGAAGTTCGCCATCACCGCCGGCGACATAGATCGTGGTCGTGCCGTCGACCGGACGCGTGAAAATGAGGGTCCCTGGCCTTGGCGCTCCCAGAGGAGGGCTGGTACCTGGGGGGGCAGCCTCCGCCTCGGCAGGGTCGACCTTCTCCACTGCAGCCAGGGCCGAAACGCTCTGGACGCGGAATGCCCGCCCCCCGGCGAAGACGTAGAACCTTCCTGAGAAGCTGACAATCGCCCCGTTCGGGTAACTCACGTCGGCGTCGGGGAAGGGCGCGACGGCTGGTGGGCCGGTTACGTCGCCAAGCAGCGTCATGGAATAGCCCGTGCCCGCACTACTCGGGTTGATGACGTCCTCCACGGTGACATCGAGAAGGTCGCCTGCTTTGATCGAATCAGGCACCGTTATGGTGACGTCGTTGGTGCCGCCGCCGATTATCGCTGCCCTCACAGAGCCGGAGCCCGACGGCGTAGTCGCATCCTGGACGGTGTAAGAACCGGGGTTGTTGGGGAAGACGGTGCCGGGTGGGGCTTGCAACGTGAGCGTAGAGCTGCCGCCGTCGAGCTCGCCGCCGGCCCTGAAGTTGGCGATCGTGTACGTCGCGAGCGACCCCGTCGTGTCCGGCCCAATGCTCACGAGGACGCCGCGGCTCCCGCTCACCCCTACGACATAAGGGGGGGCATCGACGCCGACGGTGTCGGCGCTGGTCGCGACGGTGAAGTCGGCCACCGTCCCCGAGGGCGGGTTGGTGACGCCAACTACGGTGATCGTGACCGAGTCGCCGGGGTTGACATTGAAACCCGCGGCCAAGGGGATGACAACACCATTATCTAATTGGTCGCAGCCCTCGTTGGCGGGCGGGTTCCCGGACGGATAGGACAGGCCGCTCGCTATGTAGTGCCAGCCCGCCGTCGTGTCCGAGACCAATGCGCCGCTTTCAGTGAAGAAGTTAGTGGGCCCGTCTTGCTCGCTGAGGCAAATGTTGGCGCCAGTGCCCCCGGCCAGCTTTGTTGTGGCCTGGAAACCGACGACGTAGGTGGCCGGAGCGGACGCCACGGCCGGCGAAGGAGTGACGGACACGCCCGTGACCGCCGTGCCGAAGACCAGGCCATTGGTGGACGTCTCGGGCGCGGCGACCGGGCTCAACGCTCCCGGGAGCCCGGCTTCCGGGGTGACCGAGATTAAGTCTGTACTGGCAGTCGAGGGATTTGTGCCCTTCATGGTGACGTTCAGCTTGACAGCGGGCAGGATCGAGGCTGCCAGCGCCAAGGTCACGGTGTCGTCAGTGACCGCCGTCGTACCGACCTGGGCCGCAGTTACCGTGTCAACCGTCGGCACACCTCCTGGCGGGGTGTAGGTAACCGAGTAACCGGAAGCGCCGGCGTACCAGGAAATAGTGGTCCCGGCGGTCGTCTTGGCCGTCAGTACCAGCGCATTGGCATTTTTGACCAGTGCTGCCCAGGACGCGTTTTCCAAGGTGTAACTGGCATTGGCGCCGAGCACCACGGAGGTGGCCGAGAGAGTAGGAGGGGCCTCGCCGACTGCGAGGCTGTTCGAGGAGGCCGGTGTCCCGTTGGCCGAGGTCGTGACGCTGAAGTCGAAGATGCCGGTAGATGCGGGGCCGGCCGCGGTGAAGTCCACCTCGACTTTGTCACCGCCGTTGACCGTGCACGTGCTGGTCAACTCGATGGCGATCGTCGTTGGACTGACAGCACCGCCGTTGGTTCCGGCCTCGAAGCAAGAGTTATTGGTGTCGTCTATCAAGGCCACGCTGCTCGGGGTGGTCGCCAAGGGGGACGACGAGGTAATCGTGACCGTGTTGGCGCCGGTCCCGGTTAGGGCAGCCGTGGCTCGGAAGTCGATGACAAAGTTGGTCAACGTGTTCCGCGACACGGTGGAGGGCGAGGCGACAACGTCGGCCACGGCGTTCGTCGGGGTGCCTATGGAGTACTGCGCGGTGGCCACATCGGCGTATGCGGGCGGCGCCGCCACACCGAGCCCGGTCGCGATGAGCGCAGACAAGACGACCAGAAAGCCGGCCATGGCTCGGGTGACCCTGCGCCGGGGCACAAGCGCCCGGGCTGACGGGCTCTGTTCTGGCATCTGGTCCATTCCTTCCAGGTGGGCGTAGAGAGAGCCCGCAACTACCTAATTAGGACGTTAGCCCAGGCCACGGCCCTCTCAGCTGGCGCCCACCCGGAGCTACCACCTTTCCGGGCCGCTGTCAGTGAGACGGGTCGGCCCCGGGCGCGTCACCTGGACCGGGTGGGAGCCCAAGTATTCTCTTTTTGTGGCCAAAGGCAGCGGGCAGCGTCACCGCAGCGGATCTCAGACCAAGGTAAGGCCGCGTCGACCCACTCCGGCTCAGGTCCGGCCCGTTCGTCCCCCGGAGCCGCCGAAGGCCCGAGCCAGGCGGGCGAGGACCGGCCAGCCATCAGTCCCCGGTTGGCTATTGCCTCTGGCCGGGGTCCCGGCGATCGTCGGCATCCCTGGGTGGCCGCTGCTGCTCGCCGTGCCGGCGTGGGTCGTGATGCTCTTGTTGCTGGCCACGGGGGCCGTCAAGTGGAGCTTCGCCCTTTTCATTGGGGTAGTTATCAGCGCCGCCATAGGCAGCGCCTGGGCGGCCAGCGCCGTTGCCAAGGGTAAGGATGTTCTCCGCGGCGTTCGGGCCGCGGTGATCATCGTCCTGGCTGCGGCGGTGCCCGTAGTCTTCGACCCTCACAGCGGCGACGTCTTCAACCTCCCCAAGTACACGCTCACCCTGATCGGGGCCCTGGTCCTGATCGGCCTTTGGATAGTCGCGGCCGTGAACGACCGGGCGGCGCCGCGTTGGCGCAACGGGTTGCAGTGGGTTGTCGCCGCCGTTGTCGCCTGGACCGCCATCTGCGCCTTCGCCGGTGTCGACACCCACGTCAGCCTCCTCGGCAACTACGGCTCCTACGACGGGTTTTACTCAGCGGCCGCATTCGGGGTGATCATGATGACTGCCGCTGAGGCCTTTGACGCGGCCGACATCAGGAAAGTCCTGGGCGTCTTCGGCTTTGCGGGCGGGACCGTAGTCGTCTTCTACGGGCTGATCCAGCTGCACGACACCGAGTTGCACGGCGCCAGGTGGGACTTCATCCGCTGGAACCTGGGCTCGTTTTCGAATGACATCTTCTCGACTTTTGGCAACCCCAACCACCTGGGTGGGTACCTGGCCATGATCTTGCCGGTCGTGGTGGTGCTGGGCGCTTTGACCAAGCGATGGTGGTGGCGAGCGGCGGCCGGTGTGTTGGCTTTTGTCATCCTCGTCGAGCTCGTCCGCACCTCGGCCCGGGGGGCCTGGGTCGCGGCCATAGCCGCCTTCGTCATCCTGGCGGCGATGCTGATCCCGGAGATCAAACGTCGTCCGGTGCTGGCGGTTGGGAGCGCCGCCGGCGTCGTGGTCATCGTGGTCCTCGGTTTAGCGGTCGAAGGGAAGCGGTTCCTGTCTCACTCGCTGTCCACGCTGTTCCAGTCCGGTGGCACTACCTCTGTGCAACAGCGCTATGACATCTGGTCTGCCGCGGTGCACATAGCGGCGCACCACCCGCTCACCGGGATCGGGCCGGATACATTTGCCCTGGTCTACCCGCAATACCAAAGTGCAGCCTGGGTGGCCGCCCTGGGCCCCAACTACCTCGTCAACGGAGCCCACGACATCTTTATGAACGTCTTGGCCGACCAGGGCTTCATCGGGTTGTTGCTCTTCTTGGCGCTGCTGGTCTTTGTCGCCTTGCGCTCGACCGGCGCCTGGCGCCGGCTCCGGGCCGTCGAGCTTGGTGACGACATCCACGAGACTGTGAAAACGCACGCCCAAGCGCACAGGGTCACCCTGGCGGTGGCCACGGCGGTGATGGTCGCTTACATCGTTCAGGCCGTCTTCAACGTGCAGCAGGTAGGGCTTTCTTTTTCGTTCTGGCTCCTGATCGGGTGCTCGACGGTAATCGCCCAGGCCGTCGGCGTCCCCGACACGCTCAAGCCGGCGTCGTTGGTGGCAGCCACCCCTTCTTTCGACGGCCTGGAGGAACGAGAGGCGGTGGGGGCGAGGCCACCGAGCGGCCCGGCGCCAGCCTTCGCGCCCCGCTCGGCCAGAAGGCAGGCGCAAAAGCGCCCGAGCTACGGCCGGCGGTCAGATGCTGTGCCGTGGTGGACACTCGGGGTCGGGGCGGTGGTCGCAGTCGTCCTGGTGTTCCTGGCTCTCGGCGCGGACGGGCCTTATCGGGCCGACCACGACTACTGGGCCGCATACACCAGTTTGAAGCAGCCGGCGCCGGGTTCGGGGGCGGCGGCCAGCTCGACCAACAAACCCACTCAGGTCGGTACTGTTTACTTCAACGACCTAAAGGAGTCGTTTACCCTCAACCCCTGGGAGCCCACATACCCTGAGGGTGAAGTCAGCATACTGACCAGTGCGGCGGGCCACGCCACGTCTGCGTCGAGCGCCCTTTCCGACCTGACGCAAGCCCATGAGCTGGCAGTTAGGGCGACAGCCGAAAAGCCTCTATGGGCGCCATACCCCGCCGCTGAAGCTGAGGTTGACGTTGACCTTTCCGAAGTCCAGCCCGCAAACGCTCAGGCTGACCTGGCGGAGGCCGCCTCTCTGGCTCGCCAAGCGATAAAGGGCAACCCCCGCGACAGCGCCTACCAAACGCTGCTGTCAGAGGTCCTCTCCAAGGCGCGCTCGGCCGCCTCCAAGTAGCGGGCTAGGCCAGTAGCTCACTTGGGGGCGGCCGTCACCTCGCAGGCTCGGTTGCGGACGCCGTAAACATAGAGGTGTTCGGGGACGGCGAAGCCCACCTCGTGGTACCGCACGGTCTCCAGCAGGGCGACGTGCGCTATCGCGACCCGCGAACCCGACACGAAGGCGCAGTCCCGGAAGCCGGTGAACATCCGGTCGTACCACGTCTCGAACGAGGGGGCTCCGACGACGTGGCGGCCGCGTACCGCCGACGTGGTGGCGTGGTCCCCGACCCAGTCGAAGCCGGCGTCGACCGTGGCGGCGTTGTACCCGGCCTTTACCGCCTCCTGTCCGGCACTCCACCGCGCCCCGTCGTAGGCGTCGGCGTTCAGAGTCACGCTCACGGCGACGACGGCCGCGACGACGGCGAGAGCGGCGGTGAGCGCTCTGGTAGCCGGGCCGAACTTCTCTCCCCCGGTCAACCTGGCCCCGATGGACAGGCGACCGGCGTGAACTGGGGCCGGGGCTGGAGCGCCCGTCCTTTTCGAGATCAGTAGCACAGCTGTCCCGAACACGATGGGCCAGACGTAGCGGTCGAAGATGGCCCCCTGTACGAACAGCCCGTATACCACCAGCCCGGCGGCACTGAGCCAAGTGAACAGCGTGATAACGCTTCGTTCGCTGATGCGACCGGCCCAGGGGAGGCGTGATGATGCACCATTGGCGATGGCGTCGACGGCGATGAACCCGAGTAGTGCGCCCGAACCGAGGCCGATCAGCTCGAGCAGCAACCAAAACGGGGTAGGGAAAAGCACCGGCCGGAACCCCGGCAAGGTTGCGGTGGTGCTCAGGCCCTGCTGGGTCAAGTAGTTGC
Organism: uncultured Acidimicrobiaceae bacterium; assembly: GCA_963807395.1. Taxonomy (GTDB): domain Bacteria; phylum Actinomycetota; class Acidimicrobiia; order Acidimicrobiales; family Palsa-688; genus Fen-671. The sequence continues at coordinate 170,384 of CAWEBW010000013.1, read as the reverse complement.
CACTGAAGATGGACTTGCCCGTGACCAGGAGCACGACGCCGGTGACCAATATCACTCCCGCCGCTATCACTCCCCGCGCCGGCCGCCCGCTCGACAAGGACGCTGGCCAGGACCGCCTGGCCGCCGCCGGCAGGAAGGGCGAGACGAACAAGGCCAGTGCGAAATAGCCGCCGGCCAGAGCCCGGAGGTCCGAGAGGGTCGGCCCGCCCAGTCCCTCGTGCTGGGCTCCGGCCACACCCCACGTCCATAGATAGACGGCCCCGCAAAGCACGAGCAGGTCGGCGCCCATGATGGCATAGCCGCGAAGATGGCGCCGGTCCTGCAGGGCGAGGACGATCAGGACCGCGATGGGCGCCGCCAGGTCGAACTCCCGGACCGAAAAACCAGCGCAGCCAGCGGCCATGGCGGCGGTGGCTATTGCCCATCGCGCCCGGCCTTCGTGCCGCAACGCCACTACGCCGAGCGCTAAGCACGCCATTTCAGCTGCGAACGCGGGCAGATCGGTCATAAAGGTGGAGGTGTTCACCAAGAACCCGGCGCACGCCAGTACCAGAAGCGTGCAGGCTGCTCCCCAGACCCGCCCGACAATGGCGCGTGCGAGCCAGTAGGCACAGCCGATCCCGATGACCGAGGCGACCGCGACCGAAAAGCCCGCCACCCACGGGTGACCGCCGAAAGCGAGGGCGAACGGGGCGGCCCACAGCACCTGGCCGATCAGGGTCATAGCCCCCCAGCCAACGAAGGAGAAGTGCCCGGTCTGAACGAAATCCGAGAGCACGCGACGGTACGCCCAGTCGTCGTAGCGAGGGATCCCGAAGGCGTGCGACCACAGGGCGATACCAGCTGGTATGGCCACACCTAAGGCCACCAAAGCGGTCAGGACGGCGCTGTCGGTCATCGTCCAGCGCTCCTGAGCCGGCGCGTGCGCCGGTCGCCGCGCTCGAGGCCCCCAGCCGTCCGTCTCCTCGAGGGCCGCGACACCGCCCGCAAAAAGCGTGGGTGGCCGTTCGCTGACGAGAGCGCCTGCCTGGTCCGCAGCTCTCACCGGGGGCAACTTAGCACCGCCCGTCAATCCCCCCGTAGATGGTTGGCCAGTAAACCGGTGGGACGGCCGAATATCCTTGCCATTAATCCCAGATTCGTGGAAGCGTATAGGCATGGCCGAAAGGGCCAGGGCTGAAAGGCCTGTCCGAGGCTGGGTTACCGACCCGCTTAGTGGCTGGCGTGCCGTCCCGGATTGGTGGAAGCTCGTCGGGCTGTGCGTGGCCGCCAACCTCCTGGAGGCGGCCCTCGTCCTCGGCTTCGACCACGGTGCCCGCCCGACACTGGCCCCGCAAGCGAGCGCGGTGGCGCCTTTCGGCGTCTTCAGTGACCTGCGCTGGGTGAGCGTATACCACGACTCCTGGTTGAGCCTGGCTGGAGAACTCGTCGCCATGCTCCTCATCCGGGGAGCGTTGACCGCGGTGTCAGTGGCACTCGCTTGGCCGGCTCACCTTGACCGGCCGTCGTTTGGACGGCTACTACCGCGGGGCGTGTTGGCCACTGCGTTTGGTGCAGTGCTCCTGGCGCCGAGCGTTGTGGTCCTCTATAGCATGGCGACTGTCCCGGTGTCGTGGCTGTTTTTCGCGGCGGTACCCTCCGCTCTGTTTGTGGCCTTCATAGCCCACCCGGTCGGCGTGACGCACGAGTGGTGGCGGCGGCTGATAGCAATCCGGGCCATCGGTTGGGTGGCATTTTCGTTCGTGGCCCTGAGCTTGGCCACGGCGGCGATGGCAGTGGCGCCCAGGTACCTGTGGCCGGTCATAAGTGCGGTCTGCGGGTTGTTCAATGCGTGGTCATGGAGGGGGCTCGTCAGGGTCGTCGTCGACCGGCGTCCGGCGCGCTACCTGGTACCGGCGGTACCTCTGGCGACCGTGGCCCTGGTTGGGGTCGTGATAGGCGGCACCGTGATCGGTTTCAGCCACGTGCGGCCAGCCCGAGCGGACGCCAGCACGCTCGTTCCCGTTTCGTCGGGGAGCGGGCAGCCGGTGCTGGTCGTTTCGGGGTACGGGTCGAGCTGGGACGGGAGCAGGCGCCACCCGGTACCGGGGGATTTCCTGGAGGTCCCGTTCTCCTACCGGGGCCTTGACGCGGCCGGAGAACCGCTTCCCTACAGCCCAATGGACACGGTGAAGGGGCTCTCCGAACTGGACCGGATGCTCCTGGCCCAGGTCACGGCGCTATTTACGAGGACGGGGCGGCTGGTGGACGTCGTGGCCGAGAGCGAGGGTGCGCTGGTCGCCAAGACGGCATTGCTCTCGGACCCCGCCTCGCCAGTGGTCACGCTGGTCATGGCCAGCCCCCTCGAAGACCCCGGCCGCGTTTTCTACCCGGTTTCGGGAGGCAACGGTTGGGGGGTAGCGGACGACGGAGCGATGCGGCTCCTGAGCGACGCCTTCCAGGGCGTCGCCCCCGTCGACTTGTCGCCTGACAGCCCGTTCCTGGCCTCGCTCGACGGCGACGCTCCTGTGCTGGCGAAGGCCATGTCGTGCCCGATAGCCGGGACCCGCCAGTTCGCTCTGCTCCCATTAGCTGACGCCACAGTGGTCCCGGTCAGCGAGAAGCTGGCGTTCCCGTCAGTGGTATTGCCGGCGTTCCATGGCGGGTTGATCGAAAGCCCTACCGGCGAGAAGGTGCTGTCCCGGGTCCTGTTGGACCTGCCCGTAAGCGACAATCACTTGCTGCAGCTGGCCGACCAGGCCATCAGCGACGCCTCCGCCGCCTGGCAGGTGCCTTCCATCGTGCAATCGGACATGCCCGCGGCCGCACGCCGGGCGGGCAGTTCACCGACCTGCCCCGAGGCCGCAGCCCAGCTCCGAGAAGCTATCCAGCAGACCAGCCACTGACACCAAGCTCGCTTTGTAAGACGACTGGCCTTCCTGCGTCGTTGAACACGTCCCGACCAGGATGTCCGAAAACCGCCAGACTAGCGGCCTGCGCCGTGCCAGCATGCTTGTGATGGACGACTTCGAACGCTGCTACAGGGCGGTGCAGAGCCGGGACCCCCGGTTCGACGGCTGGTTTTTCACGGCGGTGACTAGCACCCACATCTACTGCCGGCCCAGCTGCCCGGCCCTTACCCCCAAACGGGAGAACGTCCGCTTCTACCCCACCGCGGCCGCGGCTCAGCAGTCCGGTTTTCGGGCGTGCCTGCGTTGTTGGCCCGATGCCGCGCCGGGCTCGCCCGAGTGGCTGGGCCGGGCGGACGTGGCGGCGCGGGCGGTCAAGCTGGTCCTGCACGGGATCATCGACGGCGAAGGCGTCCCCGGTTTGGCCAGGCGGCTCGGGTACAGCGAACGGCAACTGCACCGGGTGCTGGTAGCCGAAGTCGGGACGGGCGCCTTGGCCCTAGCCAGAGCCCAGCGCTCCCAGACCGCGAGGACCCTGCTCGAGACGACAGACCTCCCTGCCGCGGACGTAGCCTTCGCGGCTGGCTTCCAGAGCGTGCGTCAGTTCAACGAGACCGTAAAGCAGGTTTTCGGCCGCACGCCAACAGAACTACGGCGGGGCGCCAACCGGCGGACCTCTGTCACCGACGGGCCGCAACGGTCGGGCGTGGGGCGGCCCCAGTTGGCGCTCCGCCTGGCGCACCGGCGGCCGTTCGCGGCTGAGCCGCTCTTCAGTTTTCTGGCCGCCCGGGCGGTGCCCGGGGTCGAGGCCTTCGAGGCCGGCGTCTACCGCCGCAGCTTGCGGCTTCCTCACGGCGGCGGGACGGTCGAGCTAACGCCGGCCGACGGGTACGTGGACGCGGTGTTCTGCCTCGCAGACCTGCGCGACTTGAGCCTCGCGGTGGCCAAGTGCCGGCACCTGCTGAACCTGGACTCCGATCCCGAGGCTGTGGACGACGCCCTCGGTGCTGACCCCCTCCTCGGGCCGTTGGTGGAACAGGTGCCGGGGCGGCGAGTCCCTGGTGCCACCGACGGGCTTGAAATTGCGTTGAGAGCCATCGTGGGCCAGCAGGTTTCGCTCGGCAGCGCCCGTACTATCGCCGGCGCCCTTGTCCGGGCCTCGGGGAGCCCGCTAGACCAGCCGCTCGGCCCCGTGACTCATACCTTTCCCGACGCCGGTGCGTTGGCGGATCTGGCGGTGGGTGACCCCTCGGCCTTCCCGATGCCGGCTGCTCGCCGCCGCGCCTTGCAGGGCCTGGCCGAGGCCGTGGCCACCGGGAAGCTGATCATCGACCCCGGGGCTGACCCGGCTGAAGTCGAGAACGGGTTGCTCGCCATCCCCGGGGTGGGGCCGTGGACGTCCGCCTACATCGTCATGCGAGCAATCGGTGACCCCGACGCCTTTTTGCCTACCGACCTCGGCCTGCGCCGGGCGGCTGCCCTTTTGGGGCAGGAGACCGACGCCGCCTCGCTCATCAAGTTGGCGGAACACTGGCGCCCGTGGCGGTCCTACGCCCTCGCCCACCTGTGGTCGGTGACCTCCCGGGCTGAGCCCGCACGTCCGGTAACGGCAGCGGACGCGGCTGCGGGCGAGAACACCGGCCCAACGGGCGCCAGTTCGACCTTGAAAGGAAAGAGCGCAGCGTGAACCACCGCGTGCAGATGGAGACCCCGATCGGCGTCCTGACGATCGACGCCAGTGAGGATGCCGTTACTCATATCGCCTTGCCGAGCAAAGGGACGGAGCCCGTGGCGCCGTCGGCCGGTCCGCGTCACTCGAAGTCGTCGGGTAACGGGCCGGTCCCGGCGCCGCTGGCGGTGGCCATGGCCCAACTGGAGCAGTACTTTGCCGGTCGTCGCCAGCGCTTCGACCTCCCGCTCGAGCTCGACGGGACAGACTTCCAGCGCAGCGTGTGGCTCCGGCTGGCCGAGATCCCCTACGGGGAAACGGTTAGCTACGCCGAGCTGGCGTTGATGGTCGGCCGTCCCCAGGCGTACCGGGCCGTCGGCCAGGCCAACGGGGCCAACCCGGTCCCCATCGTGCTCCCATGCCATCGTGTGGTGGCCAGTGGGGGAGGGCTAGGGGGTTATGGAGGCGGCCTGGACATGAAACGCCAGCTGTTGGCACTGGAGGGTGTGGACGTCAGCTAGGCCCGGCCTTTCCCGTCCTTTCCCGACGTTCTTGAGCGGCCGAGGTCGGGCCCGGTGAGGGCCAAGGCGCGGTTTTTCGGTGCGCCGGAGGGTTCTCGTCGCGTTCCGATGTGTTTTCTGTGTTGTAAACGCGACGAGATGGCCGAACTGCACCGAGATCGGGCCTCGACCGCCACTGACGCAGCTGAGCCGAGTCCGTGGAGTGATGATGGCCCAAGAGAACGAGGCCTGGCTCAGGGCCGGCCGGGGATGGCGAAGCAAATGGCCAAGCAAATGGCCAAGCAAATGGCCCATCGCTCGCACATCCGGTCGTCTCAGTAGTGCCGGCCTAAGCCCGCACGAGGCTCACTGAGTAGAAGGTGACGTGTACCGTGCCCCGCCCGGTGGCCCAGCCCCCACCCGTCAGCTCCAGTTTCCGCACCACCGGGGGGGTAAAGGCCGCCGGGTAGCCCAGCGCCCCGGGGACGGCGAGGACGTGGGCGTCGGCCGCGGTGCCCGAGAGAAAGCGGTACGTCTTCGGAGCCGGCGTCCCCGGCCAAAGGGTCGCGTCGAGCTCGGCGCCCTTCAAGGCCAGCGCCTCGGCCCGGGCGGAGAGCGGCGCCGTCAGCGAGAACGTGGCCACGACCATCTTCCCCGGAGCGGCCGGGACCCTTATGGGCTGGCCAAAATGGGCGGTGGCCGACCCGATCATCAGTGGTGCACCGCACCGGCCCGGCGCCGGCACGCGGGCCAGGAGAAGCCACGACCCGACCGGCCCGACCTGGCGGTAGTGGCAGTACATGGCCTCCAGGGCGGCCGGGGGGTCCCACCATGGGTCGCGGTTGTTGATGGTGACGGGTTTGTACAGGATGCGTTCCGGCCCACGAGCGGAAGACAGGAAGTTGGCGTCCAGGTGGTCGAGGTAGGACGTGTAGGCGCTGTAGGACTGGAGGACAGGCTCAGGGTCCCAGCGCAACCCGCTGTGGGCAAAGGTGATCCCGTCTTCGAGGGTCTCGGCCGCCAGCGTATGACCGCGGAGGGCCGCCAGCACGACGGCCGGCAGGTCGTCGCCGGTGGCCCGCGTTTCAGCTTGAGCCGTCTGCTCCACCTTCGGCCAGTCGCCGGGCACGACCAGGTCCCGCACCTCTGTGGCGAGCGCCGTCGTGTCCTTCGCGGGGGAGCGCAAGGAGGGGGGCGGGTGGCCGTTGGCCAAGCAGGCCAGCAGCGCGGCCAGGGCGATGGCACCGGCCTGGAGCGGCACAAGCAAACGGGGCAACCGGGCCAGGCACAGCGCCAGCAAGACCAAGGCGAAGAAGGTCAGGTCGTGGGTGTCGTGGCGGACGAAACCCTCCTCCAGTGCTTCCCACGTCCATCCCACCAGCATCAGCGAAATGGCAGCCTTTTCGAGCCCCGGCCGGCCTCGCAGGGCCAGCACGAAGAGGACGACGACCAGAGCCACGTCGACCACGGCGAACCAGTCCTCGGCATTGCGGCCCGTTGACAGGCTCATGGCCGGGCCATAACCGACGGCGACAGAAAGCGAGCCGCGAACGTAGCTGATCACGTTCAGAAGGCTTTGGCCCGCTGACGCGAGGGTCACCACCGGGACGGCCACAAACGGCACGGCACCCACCAGGGCCGCCTGGCCCCGCCTCCCGTTAGGCGCGCCGGCTACGGCCAGCACCAAAAGGGCCGTCGTGACCAGCCCGACGTTGACCTCGACCAGCAGTTGAAAACCGGCCAGGGCGCCAAGGGCGCCCAGCAGGTAGGACCGGCCCCTCACCGTGGTCGCCCTGAACGAGGCCAGGGCCAGCCCCAGTCCCGTGGCCAGAGCCAACTCGGGGGCCTCCAGGAGGTTGGCGGCGATGCCGAGGGCGGCCCACGCCACCACCCCGGCCGCCACCAGCCCCCACTGCCGGCGCAGGGCGGAGACGATGAGCGCCGCCAGCCCCCACGTGGTGGCCAGGGCGTAGAGGAGGGCCAAGCCGGCGGTGAGGCGGGAGAAGGGAAGGATGTTCTCGACGAAGCCGTACGGCCCGAAGGTGAACACCAGCTGGGGGCCCCACTGCAGGTGGTCGAGGAACCCGAGAGCCAGCCCCGTTTCCCAGGAGTCGACGCCAGCGCTCACCCGCGGCCACGGCGCCGTTTTCCAGCTGAACAGCGTGGCCAGCGCGCTTACGGTCGCGACCGCCGGCCAGCCGAGTAAACGTGGCTGCCGTGAGCTGAGCGACCGGCCCGACCGGAACGCCCGGGAGACACGTCCCCGAGAGCCTGGCGCGGATCCACCTTGCCCGTCCGCCTCTTGGCCCGGCACGGTGGTGGTAAGCGCCACCTCAAAACGCTAGCAAGCAGCCGGCCCAGCTCTTTGGGACTTCACATCCCCCGTTAAAGCGGTTCTCAGTTATCACGCGAAGTATCATTCGTGGCCGAAGTGCTTGGGCGGCGCCGGATGGGCAAGAGGACCAAATCGACATGGCCGAAGATCTGGGGCCTGCCCGTGATCGCTGCCGCCTGGGCGTGGCTCGGGTTAGCCGGAGCGCCGAGCGCATCAGCCAGCCCGCCCTCGCCGCGAATGGCCGTCGTCCTCTCAGCGAGGGCCACCCCCGCCAACCTTTCTTCCGGCGGTGGCGACGTGACGGTATCGGGCACCGTCGAGAACGCCACCATGTGCCAGCTCCAGCTCATCTCGGGCCAGTCGTTCTCTGTCGTTTATTCGCACAACCCCCGCAGCTGCGCCAGCGGGGCTTTCTCGGCTCAGGTCACCGTCGGGCCGAACAACAGCCCTGTCCAGAGGACAATCGCTTTCAACCTCGTGGCCAGCAACAGCGCCTCGTCGTCAGCGGGCCGCTTCTACGTGCTCCTGGCCCCGGCGAAGCCTTCCGCCGTGCTCTCCGTGAGCGTCACGCCGGCCAAGCTCGGTGCGGGGGGCGGTACGGCAGTCATTGCCGCTTTGGTCGAGAACGCCAAGCAGTGCCAGCTCCAGCTCCTGTCGAAGCAGTCGTTCGCCGTCGTCTACTCCCACAACCCCCGCAACTGCGCCAGCGGCGGCTTTTCGGCCCGGGTTACCGTCGGCGCCAACCCGACGACGGTGCCGCGGACGGTGGCGTTCTCGCTCGTGGCCAGCAACCTGGCGTCGGAGGCGGGCGACCCGTTTTACATTTCGCTGGCCCCCGCCTTGGAGGCGGCCACCCCCAAGACCGTTGTGCCCGCCACCGCGGACCAGCCGTCCGTGGCGGCGTCGTCGGCACCACCTGCGGCTACACAGAGCTCGAACTGGTCCGGGTACTCGACGACGGGCGGGCCGTTCACCGTCGTGAAGGGGACCTTCACCGTCCCCAGCATCGCGTCCGGGACGCCGCCCTACGACCAGGTAGCCGAGTGGGTGGGCGTGGACGGCGCTAATGGCACTGACACTTCCCTTATCCAGGCCGGGGTCGACGAGTACACCGACCCCCTTGATTCCACTGGCGCCGTTGTCCAGGCCTGGTGGGAAATCCTCCCCGCCGCCGAGACCAACATCACCAGCGTCCCGGTGAAGGCCGGGGACAGCGTGACCGTGACCTTGTGGCAAGCGAGCAGCACCACGTGGGACATAAACCTCGTGAACGACACCACCGGGGAGAGCTACACCACGCCGCCCGAACAGTACTCCGGGCCAGGGGCGTCGGCGGAGTGGATCGTTGAAGCCACGACGCGATGCTCGTTCCGCTGCGAGACCAGCGTGCTCGCCCCGTACAGCCCGGCGGTGACGTTCAGCGACCTGGGCATGACCGGCCATGAGAGCGCATTGCAGGAGGACACCATGGTCCAGGAGGGGACGAACGTCGCCACTCCGTCTGCGCTTACCCCCACCGGCTTCACGGTGGCTTACACCGGGCAGCAACTGTTCGGCCGTTCAGCGACGAAGGCCAGTTAATCCCCGTAATTACAACGCACCGCGCTTAGGGGCGCGCCCAACGCGCGCCGAAGTTGGTAAAAGATGGGGGCGCGGCACGGGAGAGACGTGGGACCATGAGGGCGGGCCACGGGCCGGAGGAGCGCGCCTCCTTTTCCTGGCGGGCTTTTTGGCGGGTGGAGGGTTGACGGCGCTGGTCCCTGCGGCGCCGGCCGGAGGCCAGGCGTCCACCGCTTCGGGGCAGCCGGGGCGCCAGGATTTCGCCGAGGTCTGGTCACGCACGCTCCCGGACGCGGGCGCGCCGGTGGCGCTGTCTTCGCCCAACCTGGCCACCCTGGACGGCGGGCCCTCCGTCGTGGTCGGCGACCGGTCCGGGCATGTCTACGCCTTGTCCCTGGCCACCGGCCGCCCGGTCCCCGGATGGCCGGCCAGCACGGGCGGGGTGCCGGTCGACTCGACCCCGTCGGTGGCGCCGCTCAGCGGCCGCTCCCCCGACGACGTCGTTTTTGTCGGCGTCGGTGACGCGGCTACGCCCCACAAAGGGGGCTACGAGGCGTTCAACCCGGACGGGACCAGGCGTTGGTACCGCGCCGTGAAAAACCCGGCCACTGACCGGGCGGCAAAGGCAACGGCGGCCGTGCGGGCGTCCCTGACGGTTGGGGACTTGCAAGGCAGTACCGACGTGGTAGCGCCTTCCGTCGGCCAGGAGGAGTACGCGCTCAACGCAGCCAGCGGCTCGATCCTGAGGGGTTTCCCTTGGTTCACCTCCGACAGCGATTTCTCCACGCCGGCGCTGGCCGACCTGTACGGCAATGGGGTCACTGACATTATCGAGGGCGGCGACCAGACCGCCGGGTTGGCCAATTGGGTGCAGTACACCCAGGGCGGCCACCTGAGGGTCATTTCCCCCACCGGCAACGCGGGGACGGGCAGCCCCACGGGCGGGCTCAAGTGCGAGTACAACGCCGACCAGGTCATGGAGTCGTCACCTGCGGTGGGCCAGTTCCTCACCGGGGACGCGCTGGGGGTCGTCATCGGCACTGGCACTTATTTCCAGGGTGCCTCCGACACGGACAAGCTCCTGGCCTTCGACACTCACTGCCATCTCGTGTGGCAAGCGAGCCTCGACGGTGCGACGGGATCCAGCCCCGCGCTGGCAGCCGTTTCGGGGAACGGCACCCTCGCCGTCCTCGAGGGCACCGACAACGGCCACGGCGGTGGGTCGGTCTACGCGCTGGACGGCGCCACGGGGTCCGTGCTGTGGAGCCAACCGCAGCAGGGCGAAGTCATCGGCAGCGTCGTCACCGCCGACCTCAACGGGGGCGACCAGGACGTCATCGTGCCCACCACAGCAGGCGCGGAAGTCCTGGACGGTCGCACCGGCCAGCCTTTGGCCACGCTCGAGCGCGGCGTCGGCCTGCAAAACTCTCCCCTGGTCACCGACGACCCCAACGGGGGGATCGGCGTGACAGTGGCGGGGTACAACGCTCACGACCAGGGGGTGGTAGCGCACTTCGAGCTGTACGGCTCCGACGGCGCCGATGTGGACGGCCTCGGGGCGTGGCCCATGTTCCACCACGACCCGCAGCTGACAGGGAACGCCACCGCTCCCGGCGTCGCAGCCTTGGTCACGGCGGCGCCCCCAGGTCCGCAGGCCGGCGCGTGCCTGGCCCCGGCCCGTCCGAACGGCTACTACGAGGTGGACAGCGGTGGCGCCGTCTTTGCCTACGGCAACGTGGCGGATTGCGGCTCACTCAGCGGCGCCACGCAAAAGTTCGCGGTCGTCGGGATCGCCGCCACCAGCAACGCCGGGGGGTATTGGCTCGTCAATTCGGCGGGCGAGGTGTTCAGCTTCGGCGACGCCAATTTCTACGGGCCGGCTCTAGGGCTCCCGCTGAAGGCGCCGATAGTAGCCATGGCGGCGACGCCGGACGGCAAGGGTTATTGGCTAGCGGCCCAGAACGGCCAAGTGCTCGCTTTTGGCGATGCCCGTTTCTATGGGCCGAAAAAGGGGCTGCTCCTGGCGGCGCCTATATCCGCGATCGCGGCGACGCCCCACGGCCGCGGCTACTGGCTCGTGGCTCAGAATGGAGCCATCTTCACTTTTGGCGACGCCGTGGCCCACAGCTCCGCCAAGGTGGCCCACGCCTCGGTCGTCGGGCCCATCGTCGGTATGGCCACCGACACGGCGACGTCGGGCTACTGGCTGGTCAGCGCCAATGGCACGGTAGAAGCCTTCGACGCCCCGAGGCTGGGGTCCATCGCGGGCTACGGGATTGCGGACTCCATCATGGGCATAGAAGCGCTGCCGACGGGCGCCGGGTACCGGTTGGTGGACACCGGTGGGGAGCTATTTTGCTATGGCTTGGCGACCGACCTCGGCACTGCCAGTACTGCCCGCCATGCGAGCGTGGTCGTCGGGATCGCCGCAGCGTGACTGACACCATCGGTTTGGGGCCTCCGGAGCCGGCAAACGCCGTGCCCCTCTTTGTGGTTGCGGAGCTTGGCGAGCGGGGGCGGTTGGGGAAGGCTGACCATGGGCGGATCCGCATCCACTTCGATGGCAAGCGCTAACGTAGCGGTCTCGTATGACCAACAGCAACGGCGGCGGCACGGCGGACCCCAAAGTCCCTGACTTGGCCCCCGGCACCCTCGTGTACATCGAGAAGGTGCGCCAGGCGACCCGGCGCTTGAAGGCACGAGAGCCAACGCTCGGCGGTTCCGGGCCGGACACCGTCCAGGTGTCGTTGGATGCTCTGCGGGAAGTGGCCACCTTCGACGTGGAGGTGCCTACGGCCAGCCAGCACCGGGAATGGGAGTACGTGAAGATCGCTATCAAGCGGCTGACCTCCTGGTACTTCCGGTTCCTGGCCGCCCAGCTGAATGTTTTCGGCGCCCACGTCATCAACCTCGGGGATACGTTGGCGACCAGGACAGACGGCCTGGAGTCGGCGGCCGACGAGCTGGCCGTTCGGCTAGGGGCGGCTGAAGAGCGCCTGAGGCGGCTGGAAGCTCTGAGCGACGCCCGCAATAGTCGGGTGAAGGCCTCGGCGCCCGAAAGCGGGCCGCCAGAAAGCGGGCGGGCTCGAAGCCCAGAGCATCAAGGCCCAGAGCATCAAGGACCCAAAGGAAAAGACGCACCCGAACGTGGGATTACCCCTTCGGCTCCTTCGGCGGCCCCTAAGCGGGGCCCGGGCAAGGACGCTGCCACTAAGGACAATTGAAGACTTCCGAGGACCACCGAGGACCGGCCCACAAGACCAAGATGAGCAAGCAGAACGAACAACACCCCGACCGAGCAGTACCCGCTAAGCCGCACGGGCTAAGGACCGTTGGATGAGGATCGACCAGTACCTGCCCGGCTTTGCCCCCCACGACGCCATCGGCAACCACACCCTGCAAACCCGTCGGGTCCTCCGCCAGGCGGGCTTCAAATCGGATATCTGGGCCGAGCACATCCTGCCTCCGATGGGCGGCGAGGGTCGGCCGTACCTGGAGGATCCCCGTCGCCCTGGCGAAGAGCGTGTCCTCCTGTACCAGTCCTCGACCAGTTCTCCGATGGCGGGCTGGTTGCGCGCCCGGGCCGAGGGCGGGGAAGCCCTTATCGGCCACTACCACAACATCACGCCGGCTAAGTATTTCGCCCGCTGGGAGCCGCATATCGCGGCGGCCATGCAGGAGGCCCGCCAAGAGCTGGCCATGCTCGCCCCTCACGTCAGTTTTTCTTTTGCCGACTCGGGCTTCAACGAGGCCGAACTGGTCGACTGCGGCTACCGCCAGACGCTCGTGTGCCCCCTCCTGGTCGACCTCGAGGAGTACCACCGCCCGGCGGACAAGGCCACGCTCGAGCGGCTGCGCAAACGGCGGGACCGTTCCGGTGCTCAGTGGCTCTTCGTCGGCCGGGTCGCCCCGAACAAATGCCAGCACGACGTGGTAGGGGCGTTCGCTGTCTACCGACGGGTCTTTGACCGCGCCGCTCGGCTAACGCTGGTCGGTGGGGGGACCTCCGTGCAGTACCTGCGGGCGCTCGAGCGGCTCGTCGAGGAACTCGAGCTGGGGGACAGCGTCGAGATCCTGAACGGGGTGGGCGACGCCGAACTGTTGGCCTATTGGGCCGTAGCCGATGTGTTCGTCTGCCTGTCTGAGCACGAGGGGTTCTGTGTCCCGATACTCGAGGCGATGGAGCTCGGCGTCCCCGTCGTGGCCTACGCGGCGGCCGCCGTACCCGAGACCCTGGGAGGCACGGGAGTGCTCGTCGAAGACAAGGACCCGCTGACCGTTGCTATAGCGGTGGACGAGGCCTGCCGGCCGGGACCTGTGCGGGACCGGCTGGTCAGAGTGGGGCAGGAGAGAGCGGCGGCGTTTTCTCTGCACAAGACGTCAAAACAGCTCTTGTCGGGCATCGAGGCCTACCTGACCGACTGAGCCGCGGTCAGAGTCACTCGGGCTTGGTCCTCGTGGCCTCCCGGTAGAGGGACACCAGCCCGGCCGCACAGGCGTCCCAGGTGTACAGTGCCGCTCGGGCCCGGCCTTTGCGGACCAGTTCCTGGCGGGCGGCGTTGTCGTCGAGGAGGTTCTCGAGGGCATTGGCCAGGGCGCCCACGTCGCCCACGTCAACGAGCCAGGCGGCGTCGCCCAGTACTTCTTTCAACGCTCCGGTGGCGCTGGCCACCACGGGAGCGCCGCTGGCCATGGCTTGCAGAGGGGGCAAGCCGAAACCCTCGTAGCGCGACGGGTAGGCGAACACGGCCGCTCCTTCGAGAAGGGCGTCGCGGTCCTTCTCGTCCACCCATCCCAACCGGAGCACCCGGTCGCCGGCCGCCGAAGCCGCCACCGCCGCCGCCAGCTGGTCTGACCCCCAGCCCTCCGGCCCGGCAATTATGAGGGCGAGACCGGGGTGACGCCCGGCGAAGCGGTCGAAGGCCCCAACCAGCGTGGGCAGGTCCTTCCTCGGCTCCACCCTCCCCAACGCCAAGATGTACGAGCCCACCCAGTGGGGTAGGAGGTTACGCCAGCCGTCGAGGTCTGACGGCGTGGCGGGGGGTGTCACCCCCAGGTGTACCGCCCGGACCCGTTCCGGCGGCGCCCCTAGCGCTTCGACTACCTCGCTGGCCACGAACTCTGAGTCGGCGTGGACCCAGGCTCCTCTGCGGATGGCCTTTCTGACCAGGTCGGGGTACGCACGCGCCGCCGGCCGGCAGAACTGCGGGAAATGCAGCGGGCTGAGGTCGTGGACGGTGACTACCATGGCCGCCTGGCGAGAGGGAGGTACGACGAAGTTCGTCCCGTGGACAAGATCGACCTTGCCTGTGTACAACTCGGCCGGGGGGAAGGCCCAGCGGGCCCAGGAGGCGTGAAGCAACCGGGCCGGCAGCCCCGGGCCGGGTGGCCCCAACGCTTTCACGCCGGGCGGTAGCAGACCGGTCATGCCCGCCCGCCCCCGGCGGCTGAGGGAAAAGGCGCCGACATGTAGGCCCGGTGTCGTCCCGAGCGCTTCGAGGATCCTCGAACAAAACTCCCCGATCCCGGTCTGCGGCCCCTGGAGCGGGGTGGCGTCGAGAGCGACGTTCAGGGGCATGGCGGCGGCGTTCGGTCCCTGCTCACTGGGGTTCGCGAAAGGACGCAGGCAGGCTACTCGACGAAGGCACCGCTACGCTTGGGCGTGATGATCTGTCCCGGGGCAGCGCCGGCTCCTAAATGAAGCTGGCGTTTGTCCCGCCCCGGTTCGCGTCAGGGGTGTTCGGAGGGTCTGAAGCGGTATCCCGGGAGGCAGCCTTCGGCTTTGCCGCCCGGGGTTATGACGTGGAGGTCGTAACCACGTGCGCTGTCGACCACTACACCTGGGCGAACGAGCTTCCTGAAGGCACGTCCTACGAAAATGGGCTCACGGTGCGGCGCTTCCCCGTCGTCCGGCGTCCGAGCCGGCCGGCGCTGCGCGCTCAACTCTCCATACAGGCCGGCCACATCCCGGACCTGGACCACCAGGTGAGCTGGATGGGGTTCTTGTTCAGCGCGCCGGCGCTGTTCGAGTACCTGCTGGAGGAGGGGCGGGGTTACGACGCGGTCGTTTTTTCGCCGTACCTGTTCTGGACGACGAGCGTCTGTGCCCCCCTTGTAGCGGAACGGGCCGTCGTCATCCCCTGCCTGCACGATGAGACCTACGCCCGGTTGGACGTGCTGAGACCGGTGCTGGCTGACCCGGCCCTGGTCTGGTTCCTGTCCGCCCCCGAGCACGCTCTGGCCCACCGGCTCGGCCCCGTATCCCGCCGTCACAGCGTGACCGGCGCCGGCGTGCCGGTGCCGCCTCGCTACGACCCCGAGGGTTTCATGAAGAGGCACGGGCTGGAGCGCCCATTCGTGCTCCACGCCGGCCGGCGTGAGGAAGGAAAGGGGCTCGACTGGCTGCTCGACGCGTTCTCTGTCATCGTCCTGGAAGAGGGCCTCGACCTCGACCTCGTCAGTATCGGGAAAGGGGAGTTCGGGAGAGGGTTGCGGGCCCAGGGGCCGCTGGCCGAACGGGTCGTCGACCTCGGGTTCGTGTCCGACGAAGAACGCGACAACGCCTTCGCCGCCGCCACCGCGTACGTGCAGACCAGCAGGGTAGAGAGCTTCTCCCGGACGATCATGGAGGCGTGGCTGGCGGGCACCCCCGTCCTGGCTTGGGACCGGAGCGAGGTGGTGGCGTGGCACTGCCGGCGGTCGGGCGGCGGGCTCATGTTCGCCGATGCCGGCGAGCTGGCCGAGCAGTTGCGGGTGGTGGCGGAAAAACCCGAGGTGGCCGCCGAGCTGGCTGCCGCCGGCCGGCGGTACGTGCTCGAGAACTACAGCTGGGCCAACGTGCTCGACCGGATGGAGGCGAGCTTGCGGGCGACCCTGTAAGAAGTGCGGCCAGGACCCCCGCGAACCGGCCCTCGCGCCTGCCTCGTGGCTGGCAGCTACCCCCCGGTGCCCGGTCCGGCGGCGGCGGCCACGGTGGCGGCCGTCCGGCGGGCGGAAGCGGGCGGGTTCGAAGTCGTGGTCTTCTCCCCCCGGCCCAGCGCGGCCCCGCTGGTCATGCCCGTGACGGGAGCGGCAGTAGGCCGGGCGCTGGCGCCCTGGGGTCAGGCCTTTGCGCACGTCGTCGTCTGCATGGAGCCTGGATGGCCGCTCGGGTGGGGGCGGAGGCCGGCGGTTGGCCGTGTTGGCCGTATTGGCCGTGCCGTCAGCCAGGTCCAACTCCAGCGGGCCGCCCGCTCGCTGGCTGCCGCCCTGTCCGGCTTCGGAGGGGCGGAGCTGGTCGTGACCGGGGACCTCGGCGTCGGTAGTGATGTACTGGCTGTGCTCTGGCCGGCCGTGGACCGGGTCACTGCCAGCTCGGAGGAGGTTGCCGCCGTGTTGCGGGCCTCGGGGGCGCCTGCGGTGACGGTGGTGGGCCCCTACGACGGCGCTGGCCTGCCTCGGCCCAGCCGGCCCCCGCTGGTCGGGCCGGTCAGCCCGCTCGAGCCGGCCGAACTGCTCCTGGTCGCCCGGAGCCGGCGCTTGATCGGGAGCGCGGCCCGCAAAGTCCTCGGGCCCCGGGCGCCGGCCGTGCGCGCCTACCTGCAAAAGGGCTGGGTTCGCGCCCGCCTAGCCGTGGCCGGGCGGCGAAGGAGCGCCAAGCCCTCGGCGGACGGATAAAAGTACCTACTAGCCCCGCGCTAACGGGCCTCGTTAGGTGCACTTTTGCACGCCGGCCCGCGCCGGTAGGGAGTTTTATCTGCTATGCGTGTAAAACTGCTAATGGTACCCGCCGGCCGGATAAAAGTACCCCTTAGCCCTCCCAATAATGGCGAGGCTTTTTGCATTTTTGTCCGGGCAAGCGCCGCATCGACCGCCTCGCTAGGTTAGCGATCTGCACCCGAAAACCCGGCGCTCAGGGACGGCCGGCCTCCAGCACGATCAACTGGTCGCCTTCGCTCATCACCAGGTCTTGCGTCACTCCCACAACCACGCGGCCGTCGTGGACCGCGCCCAGGACGAGGCCGGGGTGCTCCCTCCGGATGCTGGTGAGCGCCCGGCCCAGGTGGGCCGGTTCGATCGGGCGCTCCCTCAGCTGGTAGCCCTCGGAGTCGACGAGGCGGAGCAGGAGCTCGCCGGCGTGGGGGGCTTCCATGCTCTTGGCCAGGGTGTGGACGAGGAGCTCGTCGGATGAAAGCGTGGCGTCCACCCCGAGGTCGCGCAACGCGGCGCTGACCGCGCCCGACCCAACTACGGCGAGGGTGGGCACGTTCGGCGCCACGTGCCGGAGCAGGACGGCGGTCACCAGCACGTCAGCATCCGTCTGAGCCGTAACGAGCAGCTGGCCCGCCTTCTCCGGGTGGCTGCGCCGGACGGCCTCCTCGCTCGTCGGGTCGGCCGCCATAAGCGTCACCCTGTCGGGCAGAGAAGAGCGGTCGACGTTGGCGACGACGACCACCCGGCGGCCGGCCTGGACCAGCTCACTGGCGACCTGGGGCACCACCGAGCTAAAGCCGTATATAGCTACGGCGTCGTCGGTGGGCTCGAGGTGGGCCACGCCGAGCAGCCTACGCAAATGGGTAGTCACCACTGCCCCGGCCAAGAGGGCAAAGGCCGAGGCGAACAGCGGGATGGTGGTGAGCATGACACCCACAGCGATAGCTCGACCGGCGGGGTTCTTCGGCGTGATGTCCCCGTAGCCCACTGTCGTGGCCGTCGTGATGGCCCAGTAGAGGGCGGTGGCGAAAGAGATCCCCTGCGTAGCAGCGAACAAGACCGTCCCGATCAGCAGGCAGACCGCTCCGGCGAGGACCAATCGGAGCGCCTGGGACCTTTTGACCTGCGTGATGACGAAGCTCACGATGTTGGTCATCCGGCCAGCATCGCAGGCTCGAACTCATCACCGTAGTTAGGCTCGCGCCGGCAACAAAGTGTCCTTTTGGCGGCGCTCGGGCCTCTACTACAGAGGTTCGGCATACGGCCAGACGAAGAAAAGAGCTGCAGAACGTGTCTTTACGCACAGCGTTTCAGACGGTCAGAACTGTCTGGCACGACCAGCCGCGCTCGGCTCTACGCACGGCGGCTTCGGCGAACCTCGGCAATAGGCCAGCGCGAAGTGCCGGAGCCTGTGCCGACCGGTAATGTTGACAAGGGAGGTGTGAGCAGTGGTATCTACGATCTTTTCCGGTTGGGATGATTTGATTGTCATCCTGGTCGCGCTCGTGGTCCTGTTCGGAGGGACCCAATTGCCAAAGCTGGCCCGCAACACGGGCGAGGCGCTGCGGGAGTTCCGCAAGTCTCATTCCGAGGCCGAATCGGCTAGTTCGGCTGTCAGTGCGCCGGCGGTGCCCCCCGCGGCCCCGGCTCTACCTGCGACGGCGCAGTCCGGTGGGGTGACCCAGGGCGCGACGGTGGTGGTCCCATCCGACACGGTGACGCTAACGCAGGCTCAGCTCGATGCTCTCGTGGCTGATCGCGCGGCGCAGAGCCAAGCCGAGGGGCCAAAGGCCGGGAGCTGAGCTACCTAGTGGCTCTGCCCCCCGAGTTGCTGCCCGCCTGAGCCGGGGAGCGAGCGGTGAACCTCGACCCCGAAAAGCTCATAGTGGTCTTCGTGATCGCCATGCTTGTCCTGGGGCCAAAGCGCTTACCCGAAGCCGCCCGGACCATGGGCCGTTGGCTGGCGGAGGTGCGTAAGTACACGTCCGGGTTCCAGAATGAGTTCCGGGGCCTCCTTGATGAGCCGCGCCAGCAGACCTCAGCGATTCGTGACGAGTTCAACAGCGCCTTCGCCGAACCGCGCAAAGCCCTCGAGGCGGGCGCCCGCGAGATCCAGGACGCCGCTAATGGCGCCAGCGCCGAAGTCACCGCCAGCTCGAGCCCGGCCGTTCCGGAGCCGGTCCCTGTCCTCCCTCAGGAAACCGTAAGCGCGTCTCAAAACGCGGTCCCTGACGACCCGACCCTCAATTAGCGCGTCAGCATAGGTGGCATCATTGCCGACCCTGGAGCTGCAGCCGCAATGAGCTTGTGCAGTAACCGACGACGTGCCCTTGGCCTGCGGATCCTTGGCCTGAGGATGGGTTCCTGACGATGGCTGGCGACCAGGAGCCGCAAGAGGGTTTGCCCGCCGACTCGTCGTCGGACCTGTTCAGCACGATGGTGGGTTCAGAAAGTTCCGGCATCCCATTGCCGGAGAACGGCGCGGCGGCTCTGGACGGCGGTGTCGCCACCGCCAGCCTCAACGGGCACCAGCCGGACGAAGCCCAGCTGGACGGTGCCGGCGGCACCATGACGCTCTTCGAGCACCTGGCCGAACTGCGCAAGCGGGTGCTCATCTGCGCCATTGCCGTAATCGTGACCTCGATAGCCGGCTACTTCCTGTACAACCCCGTGCTCCATTTCATGACCGCCCCCTACCGGAGCTTCTACCGCCATCACAAGGACATGATCACCTCCCAGCTGGTGATCTCGAGCCCGACGGAGGGTTTCACGACCCGCTTGAAGGTGTCCATGTACATCGGGGTGGCGCTGGCCGCGCCGGTCTGGTTGTGGGAGCTGTGGCGGTTCATAACCCCGGGCCTTAGGAAGAACGAGAAGCAGTACGCGGTGCCGTTCGTCCTTTCTGCCCTCGTGCTCTTTGCGTTGGGAGTAAGCACCGCTATATTTATTTGGCCGAAAGCCCTGGACTGGCTGATCTCTGCCAGCGGCACAAACGTGGCCCCGCTGTTCTCGCCCGCCGGCTACGTGCACATTTACGTGCTGATCTGCGTCGTGTTCGGGCTCGTGTTCCTGTACCCGATCATCGTGGTGTTCTTGATGATCTCGGGTGTTGTCCCTTCCAGGAAGTGGAGGAAATGGCGCCGGCCCGCCATCGTTGCCCTCTGCGGGATTGCCGCCGTGGTCACGCCTTCCAACGACCCGTTCAGCTTTTTGGCGTTGGCGATCCCGATGGTATTTATGTATGAGGGCTCGATCATCGTCGGCCGGCTGCTGAAGAAGTAGCCAGCCGCTCGGCGGGCCGTTCGCAAGCTTGACCTTGCGGGCGGGTTGCCGTGGCTAAGTAGCGGCATCGACTAGGGTCCGCGCCAAGCGCCCGCAGTCCTGGAGGTCTCGAAGATAGGCAGAATCCCGCGTCGGTACCCGCTTCGTGGCTGGGTGACCGGCATCCTTTCGGGTGCCCTGGCGCTGGCTGCGCTCATCGTCGGGTCCGGCTACGGGGACGTCCACGCAAAGGCGCTCAACCCGAGGCTCGTAGCCTGGATTAGCACCGTCATCGTCGTCGTGTTCGGCATCATCGCCACCGCGCGGTTGTCGTTGGCTCTCAGCCGGATGGTGGGGCGACGGTACGTCCCGGCCGCCGAAGGAGCCGTGAGGTACACCGCGGCCGCGGTCGGTTACCTGTTCGTCGCCTTTTCCGCTCTCGCCCTCCTGAACGTATCGGTGGAGCGTTTGTTGGTCGGCGCGGGGCTTCTCGGTGTCGTCCTTGGGATCGCGGCCCAGCAGAGCCTCGGCAATATCTTCGCCGGGCTCGTCCTCATCCTGGCCCGGCCGTTCGGTGTGGGCGACCATATCCGCATTCGTTCGGGCGCCCTGGGCGGTATCTTCGACGCCTGGGTCCTGGACATCAGCCTCACTTATGTAACGGTGCGGACTGACGACGGGCAACTAAAGATCCCCAACACAGCCATGCTGGCGGCCGGGGTCGGGAAGCTGCCGCCCGGGGCCGTTGCGCCCCCGCCCAGCACGCCCGGTGTGGCGAAGACGGCGCCGCCCTCAACCGCCCCAGCCCAGGCCCCCCTCACCCAGGCCGCCCCCATACAGGCCCCCCCCAGCCAAACCGCCCCGGCCCCGACCGCTCCCATACAGGCCCCCCCCACCCAAACCGCCCCGGCCCCGACCGCTCCGGCCCAACCCGGGTTGGTCTCGACAGACGGAGGCCAAGCCCCCGGCGCCCAGGCTGTGGTCCCTCAAGCTGGCCCAGACCCCCAATGACACCGCCGAGGATCCGGGCCGAGCGTGGCACCAAGCTCTCCTGCAAGGGCTGGCCCCAGGAGGCGGCCCTGCGCATGCTCCACAACAACCTCGACCCCGAGGTGGCCGAACACCCCGACGAGCTCGTCGTCTACGGCGGCACCGGCCGGGCGGCCCGGGATTGGCCCTCCTTCTATGCCATTGAGTCGGCGTTACGCTCGCTGGAGGACGACGAGACGTTGCTCGTCCAATCCGGCCGTCCGGTGGGTGTTTTTCGGACCCATGAATGGGCGCCCCGAGTGTTGATTGCCAACGCCAACCTGGTCCCCGAATGGGCCAACTGGGACGAGTTCCGCCGCCTGGAGCGGCTCGGCCTCACGATGTACGGGCAGATGACCGCCGGCAGCTGGATCTACATCGGCACTCAGGGGATCCTGCAGGGGACCTACGAGACGTTCGTGGCCATAGCCGACAAGCGCTTTCAAGGCAGCCTGGTCGGGACCCTGACGGTGACCAGCGGCGCGGGGGGCATGGGCGGGGCGCAGCCTCTCGCCGTCACGTTGAACGGAGGCGTCGTGCTCTGCTGCGACGTCGACCCGAGCCGGGTAGAGCGCCGCCTGCAGACTGGTTACCTGGACACGGTCGCCCACGACCTCGACGAAGCGCTGAGGCTGGCCGAACGGGCCCGGCTGGACGCGCGACCGCTCTCCATCGGACTGGTCGGCAACGGCGCCGAGGTCGTCCCGGAGGTCGTAAGCCGGGACGTCACCGTCGACATCGCCACCGACCAGACCCCGGCTCACGACCCGCTCAGCTACGTGCCGGCCGCGATGAGCCTGGCCGAAGCGAGCGAGCTCAGGCGGGCGAGCCCCGCCGACTACGTGGAGCAAGCCCGGGCATCGATGGCGGTGCACTGTGCCGCCTTAGTCGACTTGCTGGACCGAGGGGCCGAGGTCTTCGACTACGGCAACAGCCTGCGGGCAGAGGCCCGGCTTGGCGGCTTCGAACGGGCCTTCGACTACCCCGGGTTTATCCCTGCCTACGTCCGGCCCCTGTTCTGCGAGGGCAAGGGGCCTTTCCGGTGGGCCGCCCTCTCGGGCGACCCGGACGACATATCGGCGACGGACGCGGCGGTCCGGCAACTGTTCCCCGAGGACGACCACCTCCACCGTTGGCTGTCCATGGCCAGCGAAAAGGTTGCCTACCAGGGCCTCCCCGCCCGCATCTGCTGGCTCGGGTACGGAGAGCGGGACCAGGCCGGGCTCCGGTTCAACGAGATGGTCGCCGATGGCCGGCTGAAAGCCCCGGTCGTGATCGGCCGTGACCACCTCGACTGTGGGTCGGTGGCGTCCCCCTACCGAGAAACGGAGCGGATGCTCGACGGGTCGGACGCCATCGCCGACTGGCCCCTGTTGAATGCCCTCCTGAACACGGCCAGCGGGGCGTCGTGGGTATCCATTCATGACGGGGGCGGTGTCGGGATCGGCCGTTCCATTCACGCCGGCCAGGTCTGCGTCGCCGACGGGTCCGCCTTGGCCGCAGAGAAGCTGGCCCGTGTCCTGACAAACGACCCCGGCATGGGCATTATCCGCCACGTGGACGCCGGGTACGAGCGGGCGCTGCAGGTGGCGCAGGAACGGGGCGTGCCCATCCCCATGCACACCCAGTCGACCCCGGATAACCCGTGAGTAGCACCGTGAGCAGGACGCCCGGGGCCGTCCTCCTTCGTCCCGCGGGCCTGACCGCCGCCGAGGTCGTCGCCGTTGCCCGGGGCGGGGCGCCCGTAGAGGTGTCGGCCGAGGCGCTAGAAGTTATGGCTGCCTCCCGCCAGGTGGTCGAGAAGCTCGCCGTCGCGCCCACGCCGGTGTACGGCATCTCGACTGGTTTCGGCGCTCTCGCCACCCGTCACATCCCCCCGGAACTGCGGGCGAAGCTCCAGTCCAGCCTGATCCGCTCGCACGCCGCTGGCATCGGCGAGCCGGTGGAGACCGAGGTCGTACGGGCTCTCATGCTGCTCCGTTTGAAGACGTTGGCCACCGGTTACACAGGGGCGCGACCTGTCCTTGCTCATTACCTGGCGGCGCTACTCAACACGGGCTTGACGCCGGTTGTCCCCGCCTCCGGCTCGCTTGGCTGCAGCGGGGACCTGGCCCCGCTCGCCCACTGCGCTTTGGTGCTGATGGGCGAGGGCGAGGCCGACGGCCCCGACGGCCAGCGGGTCCCCGGCGCCCACGCCCTATCTGTCGCCGGCCTGGCCCCGCTGTCGCTCGACGTGAAGGAGGGGCTCGCGCTCATCAACGGGACAGATGGCATGCTCGGCATGCTGGTGCTGGCCTGCCATGACCTCGGCCATCTGTGCACTGCTGCCGACGTCGTCTCCGCCATGAGCGTCGAGGCGTCGCTCGGGACGGACCAGGCCTTCTTGCCCGAGCTCCAGGCCTTGCGCCCCCAGCCCGGGCAGGCGCTCAGTGCCGCGAACATGCTGCAGGTCCTGGCCGGGTCGGAGATCGTCGCCTCTCATCGTGAAGGGGACAACCGGGTCCAGGACGCCTACTCGCTGCGGTGCGCCCCGCAGGTGACGGGGGCGGCGCGCGACACGCTGGCCCACGCCCGGGCCGTGGCCGACCTCGAGCTCGCCTCGGCCATCGACAACCCGGTGGTGCTCGAGGACGGGCAGGTGCGCTCGAACGGCAACTTCCACGGCGCCCCCCTTGGCTACGCCCTCGATTTCCTGGCCATCGTGGTGGCGGACCAGGCTTCGATCTCCGAGCGCCGGACCGACCGCCTGCTTGACCCGGCCCGTTCTCGCGGCCTGCCTCCTTTCCTGGCCGAAGACCCGGGCGTCGACTCGGGCCTCATGCTGGCCCATTACTCCCAGGCGTCGCTGGTCTCCCAGTGCAAGCGCCTGGCCGTGCCGGCCAGCGTCGACTCGTTACCCACTTCCGCCATGCAGGAGGACC
Source organism: uncultured Acidimicrobiaceae bacterium (assembly GCA_963807395.1). Lineage (GTDB taxonomy): Bacteria > Actinomycetota > Acidimicrobiia > Acidimicrobiales > Palsa-688 > Fen-671. The sequence continues at coordinate 146,529 of CAWEBW010000013.1, read as the reverse complement.
ACGTGTCGATGGGCTGGGACGCGGCCCGGAAACTGCGCGTCGCCCTCGGCCACCTGGCGGACGTCCTGGCCGTGGAGCTCGTGGTGGCGGCCCGGGCCATCGACCTGCGAGCTCCCTTGACGCCGGCGCCGGCCACGGCGGCCGCCGTCGTCCGCCTGCGCCAATGGGTCCCGGGCCGGCCCCGACCGTTTCGTGGCCCCCGAGCTGGCCCGGGCCAGCGAGCTCGTCCGCTCCGGTCAGCTGGTCGATGCGGTTGAGAAAGTTACCGGGCCGCTGGCGTGAGCGGAGGTCGTCAGCCGGTCAGTGCGCACCCAAAAGGCGACGAGGCTACGGTCGGCCCCACTGCACCCCCGGTTGATTACTACTGCGACTACGCCTGGCTCGGTGGTGCGACGGCCGTTTCCGGGGTCACCCTGCGGGTGAGGGGCACGGTCATCGACGCCGTTGTCGTCAGCGGCGAAAGGCCGCCTGGCGCCCGGCAACTGGCCGGCCTGACCCTCCCGGGCCTGGCCAACGCCCACTCACACGCTTTCCACCGGGCCCTCCGGCCGGTCCGAGGGTGCTCGGGGAGATTTCTGGACGTGGCGGGAGGCCATGTACTCGGTCGCCGATGTCATAACGCCAGAGCTGTACTTCGCATTGGCCCGGGCGCTGTACGCCGAAATGGCGCTGGCCGGTTTCACGGTGGTGGGCGAGTTCCACTACCTCCATCACGGCCCTGGTGGCGTCCCCTATGACGACCCGAACGCCATGGGCCGCGCCCTATTGGCTGCGGCCCACGAGGCCGGGGTCAGGATTGTTTTGTTGGACACCTGCTACCTCGAATCCGGCCCTGGCCGCCCGCTCGAAGGTGCTCAACTGCGCTTTGGCGACAGGGACGTCGAAGCCTGGGCCGAGCGGGCCGCCGCCCTGGACGATGTCGGCCCCACCGGCGCCAATGGGGGCTTCCTGGGCGCGGCGGTCCACTCGTTGCGGGCCGTCCCACCTGCAGCGGTGCGCCGGGTGGCCGAGTGGACGGCGGAACGCTCCGTGCCTTTGCACTTCCACTGTTCGGAGCAACCAGCCGAAAACGAGCAAGTGCTCTCCGCCTATGGCGCCACGCCCGTCGCGTTGCTGGCCGAGGCCGGTGCGCTGCGGCCGGGTTCAGTGGCCATTCACGCCACTCACCTCTGCGACGCAGACGCCAAGGCTCTGGGCGAGTCTGGGACCGGAGCGTGCATGTGCCCGACGACCGAACGTGACCTCGCTGACGGTATCGGCCCGGCCCGGCGCCTGCTCGCCCTCGGCTCGCCGCTTTCGCTCGGCAGTGACAGCCACGCGGCAGTCGACCCCTTCGAGGAAATGCGGGCCCTCGAGCTCGATGAACGGCTCGCCTCCCACCTTCGGGGCAACTTCAGTGCTGTCCAGCTGCTAGAAGCGGCGACCTCCTCGGGGTACGGCGCGGCTGGGGACCCCGCAGGCGGGCGCTTCCGCCCGGGTTCGCCGGCCGACTTCGTGACCCTCTCGCTCGACGGGCCGGCCCTGGCCGGGACGAGCGAGGACTTCCTGCTGGAAGGGGCGGTCTTCGCCGCCGGTCCCCGCGACGTCACCAATGTCGTGGTGGGCGGCCGGCCCGTAGTCGTGGACGGGCAGCATGTCCTAGTCGGCGATGTGGCGGCGGCGCTGCGGTCCGCCATCGGGGCTGTCGTGTCGCGGCTTTCGTGAACCCTTTCGGTGAGAACTCCGTTGTTTTCGACAACATCGGGGGCCTGGTCACCAACGACCCCGAGACCGGGGCGGGGTTACTCGGGTACCGGTCGGGCGCCGCTCTCGTAGTCGTCGATGGCCGGGTGGCCTGGGTAGGGGACGCCGGTCACCTGCCGGAGGGCACCTCTGACCGCCGGGTCGATGTGGCCGGCCGGGCCGTGGTGCCAGGGTTCGTGGACAGCCACGCCCACCTCGTTTTTGCCGGCGACCGCAGCTGGGAGTTCGTCGCCCGCTCCTCAGGTCGACCGTACGCGGCGGGTGGCATCCTGGGCACTGTGGCGGCCACCAGAAGGGCCGCGGACGACGAACTGGACGCCGCCGTCAGGCGCCTCGTCGCCGAAGCTCTGAGCGCCGGGACGACGACGATCGAGTGCAAGTCGGGCTACGGGCTCACGACCATTGACGAGGAGCGGTGCCTGCGCATCGCCAAGACGCACACAGAGGAGACGACCTTCCTCGGCGCCCACGTGGTGCCGCCCGAGTTCACCGGGCGCACGGACGATTATGTGACGCTGGTTTGCTCGACGATGCTCGATTCCTGCGCCCCGCTGGCTCGATGGGTGGACGTCTTTTGCGACATCGGCGCTTTCGACGCCGATCAGTCCGCCGAAGTGCTGCGGGCCGGGGCCAGGCGCGGTCTTGGTGGCCGAGTGCACGCCAATCAACTCGGCCCCGGGCCGGGCGTGCAGGTCGCCGTCGAAGCCGGCGCGGCTGCGGCCGACCATTGCACGTACCTCAGCGCCAACGACGTAGACGCCCTGGCCGCCAACGGCACTGTGGCCACGCTCTTGCCGGGGGCCGAGTTCTCGACCCGTTCGCCCTACGCCGACGGGCGACGGCTGCTCGACGCGGGCGTGACAGTGGCGCTGGCCTCAGACTGCAACCCCGGTACCAGCTATACGACGAGCATGCCCTGGTGCATCGCCGTCGCCACGCGCGAGATGCGACTGACCCCGGACGAGGCTGTTTGGGCCGCGACCCTCGGGGGCGCCCGGGCGCTGTGGAGGGACGATGTGGGCCGCCTTTCGGTCGGCGCTCGGGCGGACCTCGTCGTGCTCGACGCGCCCTCGCACGTGTACCTGGCGTACCGGCCCGGGGTACAGCTAGTCGCCGGAGTTTGGCGTGGGGGCGAACCGGCCTGGTCCGCCGTGCCCCGCCCGCTTTGACGTACGCCGGGCCAGTGCCGACGAAAAACTAGGGTAAGGGCCGTGAGCCAGCGATCGCCTGCGGCCGCCGACCCGGCGCCATGGCCGGCGCTGCCCCCGCCCAGGGTCATCCCCCGGCCGGGAACAGGTGCGAGCGGCGGGCGGGCCCGACCGTCGTCTGCTCGTTGTCGACGACGACGCCACCGGTTCTCAGGCTGTCCACGACGTGTCGGTCCTTTTACGCTTCGACACCGACGAACTGGCCGAAGCGTTTCGGGCCCGGGATCCTGCGCTTTTGTGCTCACGAATTCGCGCAGCCTGGACCCTCCCCACGCGGGCCGGTTGAACAGAGAAATTGGTCAGGCGGCGCTGGAGTACTGCCGTTCCGTCGGCTTACAGCTCTCGATCGTGAGCAGGAGCGACTCCACCCTTCGGGGCCACTTGTTCGACGAGGTAATCGCGCTGAACGATGCGCACCAGGCCGTCATGGGGCGAGGCTACGACGGCGTTTTATTGGCGCCAGCGTATTTCGAGGCCGGGCGGGTCACCGTGGCCGACACCCATTGGGCGCGGGTGGCCGGCACTTTTGTGCCGGTGGGGGAAACAGAGTTCGCGGGCGACGACACTTTCGGTTATGCCGCCTCCGACCTGCGTGACTTTATCGCGGAAAAAAGCTCGGGCAGAGTGCGAGCCTCCGACGTCGTGAGCATCGGTCTCGAGGACATCAGGGTGGGCGGCCCCGACCGGGTGTCCGACGTACTTTCCGGACTGGAAGGGCTGCGCTTCGTCGTGGTCAACGCCCTGGATTACGCCGACTACGAGGTGGTAGCGCTGGCGGCGTCGAGGCTCGAAGCAAGGGGAAAATCCTGGCTTTACCGCAGCGCCCCGTCATTTGTGCCCGTCCTGGCGGGCCTCGCAGAAATTGAACCGCTGTCGAGCGCGGAAATCTGGGCCGGCGGGAAGCGCCCTGGCCACGGTCTGGTGGTCGTAGGGTCCCACACAAAGCTGACGAACCAGCAAGTGAGTTACGCCCGGGCGTACCACCCGCTGGTCGAGGTCGAGCTGGATGTCAACAAGGTCGTTGACCCAGCCACCCGCCTTCAATACGTGGAAGAAGTCGGTGGCCAGGTGGCAGCTTCGCTCGGGCATTCCGACGTACTGCTCATAACCAGCCGTTCGTTAGTGACCGGGGAGGGGGAAAACCAGGGTCTCGCCGTCGCTCGCTCGGTTTCTGTTGCCCTCACTGATGCGCTACGCCCGCTCCGGGGGCACGAGCCTGCTTGGGTCATCGCCAAGGGCGGTATAACCTCGCACGATGTTGCAGTGGAAGGGTTCGGCATCCGGCGGGCGGTCGTCCTCGGGCAAATGAGCCGAGGTGTTATCTCGGTTTTCCGCCCGGTTGTCGCCGCGGAGGGGGCCGTGGGAATGCCTTATGTCGTTTTTGCAGGCAATGTCGGCCACGAAGGAAGCCTATGGGAGGCCATCGACCGGCTCGAGGCAGCAACATGAAGGTGGCCCGCGGTCACAAGTGACTGGTATGTGGCGAGCAGACACTGCCCCAGGCCGGCAGGCTTTAATTTCGTCGCTCTCCGAAGCGCAGGAAGGCCGTCAAAGCACCGACCACCAGGGCCACTCCGGCGCCGACCTCGAGGACCTCGAGCCCAGAAGCAGCAGTGTCCACGGCCACTTCTACGAACGTGGTAGCCGAAACCAGTACGGCCATGGCGACCACGCGGGCCTTCAAGTCGTTGAGGTCGCGCATCTCGAGCCATTCTGGCAACTGCGCGTTGGCCCGCCGCGCCCGGCCCGGGCTGATAAACAGTTCGTAGAAACCTATGCCGGCAATCAGCAAGGTGGCGCCGATCAAGAACAAGTCGATTATCACCAGGAAATAGCTGACTTTGTCACTGACCGGGACCGGGTGGCGGACGACCTCGCGAAACGCGATGACAAACACGTCGGTGCCGTAGGCAAATGCTGCTATCGACGACAGGAAGAGCACCACGACCGGTATTGTCATCAGCACGCGCGTCAACGAGAGGCCGCGGCTAAAGCCTCGGTCGAGCACGGTGGACGAGGGCTCCGCCCCGCTCGGGGGTTGCGGTGCTTGGGTTATTTGTGTCGCCTTTCGTTTTGGCGGCGCGCACGCTGCTAGCCGGTCTCCTAAGACAATACTTACGGCGGTTCTCGAGCTATGGGACGTGCGCCGTCGCGCTTTAGGAGCGACAAGCCCGACCGCTCCGGCCTACAGTCGCGACGTGAGCACCAATACCCATGAAGACCAGGTTTTGGTCGAAGCTGCCGGTCGAGAGTTGCCCATCAGCCACCCCGGCAAGGTGCTGTTCCCCGAGCGAGGCCAGACCAAGCTCGACCTGGTCCACTACTACCAGGCCGTCGAGGAGCCACTGATGCGGGCTATGGGCGGGCGTCCGGTGCTGCTGCAGCGGTTCCCCAACGGCGCCACAGGCCCTTCGTTCTTCCAGAAGCGGGTCCCGGAGCAACGCCCGGACTGGCTGGAAACCGTGGTGGTGTCCACCCCGAACGGCACTACTTCACAGGCGCTGGTGGCCCGGGACCTCGCTCATGTCCTGTGGGCGGTCAACCTGGCCTGTCTCGGGTTCCATGTCTGGCCCTCGCAGGCTGCGGACCCCGAGCACGCCGACCAGTTGCGCATCGACCTCGACCCCACCCCCGGGGTCACCTTTGCCATGGTCCAGGAGGCAGCCCAGGAAACGTGCACGCTGTTCGAGCAACTGGGGGTGTTGGCCCTGCCCAAGACGACTGGCAACCGCGGCATCCACGTCTTCACCACCCTCCAGCCGCGATGGTCCTCATACGAGGTGCGTGACGCGGCCGTAGCCGTAGCCCGCGAACTCGAGCGCCGGCGGCCCGACCTCATCACCGCAGCCTGGTGGAAGGAGGAGAGGGGTACCAGGGTCTTTGTCGATTTCAACCAGAACGCCCCCCACAAGACCATCTTCGGGGCGTGGTCCGTACGCGCCCGCCCGGGCGCGCAGGTCTCGACACCGTTCGCATGGGACGAGCTGGAAAGGATCGTGCCAGACGAGCTGACCATCGACACCGTCCCTCAGCGGGTGCGCGACCGGGGCGACCCGTGGGTGGCGATGGAAACCGAACCCCAATCGCTCGATCCCGTCCTGGCTCTTCACCAGCGGGACCGGGCGGCCGGGCTCCTTGATGCGCCTTGGCCGCCGGTGTACCCGAAAATGCCGGGCGAACCACCCCGGGTGGCGCCCAGCCGGGCCAAGAAGCCCAAGGCCTAGGCCCGGCGCCGATGCTTCAGCGCTCCAACCCCCAACAGCACCCCGCTTCGGCGAGCGCTGAAAAATGTGACCGCCGGCTCGAGGAGGCCGTCCACGCCCAGGGCGTGTACGTGTTCGGGGGGACTGGCGCTCCTTGCGAATGCCAGGTGGTTTTCCAGCACAGCCCGCACGTCGTCGGACTGCGGGTCGTCGGGCGCGACGACAATCTCAGCCGTTGTCCCGATCTCAGTTGTTGCCCTGGTCTCAGGCACTGGTGCCGGGGGCCGCCTTCGCTTCTGGGCCAGGTCGGCCTTCTGAGCTAGGGGCCGGGCCTGTGCCCGCCGAGCTGCTCTGCGCTTCGCGGAGCCGGCCCACGAGGACTTCGAGCAGAGCCCAGGCGATGTCGGGGTGTTCCTTCAGGAATGGGCGGAACTCCCACTGAGTGAACACGAGGCAACGTAGTCGCGACGCCGCGACCACATCAGCGGAGCGGGGAGCACGGTCGATTATCGACATTTCTCCGAAATAGTCGCCCGGGCCTAGCCGCTTGATCACGCGGCCGTTCAACACCACGTCTGCTTCGCCCTCGACTACGGTGAAGAATGTGACGCCGAGGTCGTCTTGGGACGCCAACCGGGTGCCCGGCTCGTATGTCATGTCGTGGGCGGCCCGGGCGAGCACGCGAAGGTCCTTTTTCGGCACCGTCGCAAACAGGGGGACTTGGCTGAGCAGCTCAGTCTGGTCGGGCATGGCCCGAGCGTAGCCGTTCGGCCTGCTCCTCAGGGCCACTCAGCCCACTGCCCGCACACCAGTTGCTCGCTATGATCCCCTTTGTGGCATTTCGGGGCTGGCCGGTGGAAGCCATCGAGTTCTTCGAGGGCCTAGAGGCCAACAATTCCAAAGCATATTGGCAGGCCCACAGCAAACTTTACGAACAACGAATCAAGTACCCGATGGTCGAGTTACTGGACGAACTCGAAGCGGAGTTTGGCGTGGGCAAATTGTTCCGCCCTTACCGCGATGTCCGGTTCAGTAAGGATAAGTCGCCGTACAAGACCAATATTGCCGCCGCCGTGGGTTCCTCTGGCTACGTGACCCTGTCGGCGGACGGGCTCGGGGTGGGGTCGGGCATGTACATGATGGCGCCCGACCAACTGGAGCGCTTCCGGGACGCGGTGGCCGGCGACCCCGGCGGCGCGGCGCTCACTTCGGTGGTGGCGGACATAAGGGAAAAAGGTTACGCCTGCGCCGTGAACGATTCCCTAAAGACTGCTCCCAAGGGCTATCCCAAGGACCATCCCCGGATCGACCTCTTACGGGGCAAGGGGATCACCGTCTGGCAACTGTGGCCCCCGGCCGCCTGGTTGGGGACGAGCAAGGCGAAAGAGCGAGTGGTGACGGTCCTGCGCGCCGCCGGCCCGCTCAACGAATGGCTGTCCGAACATGTCGGCGCTACCGCGCCGGGCGCTGCTCGCCGTTGAGCGCGCTCGTTGTTGAAATCGTGGACCGTCCTAGCCTGTCCCGGTAATGGCCCCGCCCAGCGCCGTGTCCGCGCCCCAGGCGCCGGTCGTCTTGCCCCCGGTGGTCGCCCCGGCCTGGCTGGCGGAGCACTACCCGCAGGTGGTGGTCGCCGATGTGCGCTGGTACCTCGACGGACGCTCTGGTTACGACGCTTACTTGAAGCAGCACCTGCCGGGGGCTATTTTCGTCGACCTCGACCGATGCCTGTCGGGGCCGCCGGCGCCGGGCACAGGGCGCCACCCGCTGCCCCGCCCGGACAACTTTGCCGGCGCCATGAGCTCGCTCGGCATTAGCGACGGGGCGGCAGTCATCGCGTACGACGACGACGGGGGCCGGACCGCCGCCCGGCTGGTGTGGCTCTTGCGGGTGACGAGCCACCCGGCCTCGCTGCTCGACGGTGGCATCGACGCGTGGCCGGCCCGTTCGAGAGCGGCCCGGTCAAAGCGGCGGGCGGGATTTTTCGCCTCGATCGTTGGCCCTCCGACCGGTTGGCCTCGGCTGACGACGTGCCATCGGCCGCCGTCGTGCTCGATGCCAGGGCCCCCGAGCGCTACCGCGGCGAGGTCGAGCCCGTCGACGCCCGGGCCGGGCATATACCTGGTGCTCGTAACGCACCTACCGCAGGCAACCTGGACGCAGAGGGGCGGTTCAAGGCCCCGGCGGAACTCCGTGCCGCGTACCAGAGCCTCGGCGTGGAGCCAGGTATCTCTCCCATCGTGTACTGCGGGTCGGGCGTCACCGCCTGTCACGACCTGATCGCGCTCGAGCTGGCCGGTTACGAGGCCGGCCGCCTGTACCCGGGTTCGTGGTCGCAATGGAGCGCGGACCCCGCTCGGGCGGTGGAAACGGGGCCTGACCAACACCCGTAGCCTTTGGAGCCCTGTAACTTGGGCGCCCGTGTAACTTGGGCGGCCGTGTAACTTGGGCGCCCGTGTAATTTGCGAGCCTGTGTGATTTGCCGAAACCTGGGTGAAAGGAGCCGATTTGACCCTCCGCCTGCATGCTCACGACCTCCCTGGCCGGTTGGCGACGGGCGCGTACATCCTCCACGCCGGGCTCGGGAAGTGGCGCGGGTCTGAAGACCAAGCGGCCGGGGTGCACGGCATGGCCACAGGCGCGTACCCCTTCCTCCGGGACTTGCCGCCGCCAAAGTTCATGCGGATGCTGGCGATCGGTGAGATCGTAACCGGGGTACTGCTACTTCTCCCGGTGCCCAACCGGTTGGCGGGGCTAGCGCTCACCGTCTTCAGCGGCGCCCTCCTTACGATGTACTTACGTACCCCGTCCCTCCATCAGCCGGGCAGCTGCTGGCCCACCCAGGCCGGCACGGCCGTGAGCAAGGACATCTGGATGCTCGGTATCGGCCTCGGGCTGATCGTCGGCCACCGAGCACCGGCCAAGCCGTCTTAGAAACAGCCCGGCGACTGGTTCTCCAGCTGGGGAAGGTTCTTTCTGCGCCCGGCTCAGTGAGACGGAGTTCGCCCGCCTCGGATCCCGGAGACGTAACCTTGGCTATGCACGGATGGCCCGCTCGGCCCGTAATTTACGAGGTCAATACCGCCGTATGGCTCGACGATAGGTCTCGGGCGGCGGGACGGCCCCTGACACTGGGTGATATCTCGCCTGCGGACTGGGATTCTGTCACTCCGACCGGCACGGACGCCGTGTGGCTCATGGGCGTTTGGGAGCGCAGCCCCGCGGGCCTGGCCGTCGCCAATGAAAATAAAGAGTTACAGGCGTCTTTCCGCCAGGCGTTACCTGACGTGCGCCCGGGCGACGTGATCGGCTCGCCCTACTGCGTGCGAGGGTACGTGGTCGACGAGGCGTTTGGGGGGCCCGAGGCGCTGGCCCAAGCTAGGAAGGCGCTGGCCGAGAGGGGGGTGAAGCTCGTGCTGGACTATGTCCCGAACCACGTCGCCCCCGACCATCCCTGGACCACTGAGCACCCTGAAAGGTTCGTGCGGGGTGGGCAGAGCGACCTGGAGGCTGACCCGGCGGCGTGGACGGTCGTGACGGGCAACATCTTGGCCCGGGGTCGCGACCCCTATTTCCCCGCCTGGCCCGACGTGGTCCAACTCGACGCTTTCTCGGCGGGCGTCCGGGCCGCCACCGCCGAGACACTCTCCGACATTTCCGACCAGTGCGACGGCATCCGCTGCGACATGGCCATGCTTTTGACCAACGACGTGTTCGCCAAGACCTGGGGTGACCGGCCGGGCCCGGTGCCGGAGAAGGAGTTTTGGCCAACGGTCATCGGCCTTTTGCGTCAGCGCCACCCCGAGACCGTGCTGATCGCTGAGGCGTACTGGGACCTCGAGTGGGAGCTGCAGCGGGAAGGTTTTGATTTCTGTTACGACAAAAGGCTTTACGACCGGCTATTAGCCACCGACGCGCCAGCCGTTCGTAACCATCTGACGGCCGACCTCGGCTACCAGTCGCGACTGCTCAGGTTCCTCGAGAACCACGACGAGCCCCGTGCAGCCGAACGTATGGCTCCCGACGCCGAGCGAGCGGCCGCCATCGTGGTGGCCACTCTGCCAGGGGCCACGCTGTGGCACGAGGGTCAGTTCGAGGGCCGGCGGGTACGCCCGCCTGTTTTCCTGTCCAGACGGCCGGACGAGGCCTTGGACCAAGATTTGGCCTCGTGGTACCGCACGCTGGTCGCCGCCGTGGGGACCAGTGAGATGCGCCAGGGGGACTGGCGCCTGCTCGATGTCACCGGGTGGCCGGACAACCAGAGTTGCGCCAACCTGTTGGCGTGGTCGTGGTCGGGCCGCCAGCCGGGCCCCTTCCTGGTCGTGGTCAACCTTTCCGGGGCGCCCGCTCAGGGCCAGGTTTTGCTCGGTGGGCCGGGTCTCGGCGCCCGCCCGTGGCAGTTCACGGACCTGCTCGATGGGACCGGCTTCGTGCGCGATGGGGCCGAGCTGCAAACCGTCGGTTTGTTCGTGGACCTGGGGCCGTGGCACTCCCACGTCCTGGCCTTACGCTGAGGACGACGCCCCGGGCCCTTATGCCGTCTTGAACCGATGCGGCGGTGGCCCGCTCACTCCGGGCTTGGTGACGAAGAGGTCGCCGGCGTGCGGCTCATCGGCCAGCTGAGCGTCGCTCAGGCCCTGACGTGCCGTCGTGATGTAAAGGTCATCAAGGTCGGGGCCACCAAAGGCCACGCTCGTCACGTTTGTGGCCGGCACGCGGACGATATCTAGCCGGCGGCCGTCGGCCGGGTCGATCCTCTCCACCCGGCGGCCGCCCCAGCACGCCACCCAAAGGCAGCCCTCGGAGTCGATGGCCATGCCGTCGGGGTCGCCGTCGGAGAACTCGGCGACGATCCGGCGGTTGGTCACGGCCCCCGTCTCCGGGGCCAAGTCGAACGCATCGACCGAATGGCGGCGGGTGTCGATGTAGAAAAACGTCGATTCGTCCGCGCTCCAGGCCAGGCCGTTGGAAATCCCGATTTCTTCGAGGATTACCGAGACATTCCCGTCCGTCTCCAGCATGTAGAGGGAGCCCAGCCAATTGTCCTCGGCGTGCCCCATGGTGCCGGCGAAAAAGCGGCCGCGCGGGTCGACCTTGCCGTCGTTGAAACGCACGGCCTCTCCGTTGGCGCGGAACTCCCCGAACGCCTCTAGGGCATTGCCGTCGTGCTCGGCGACGAAAAAGGTGTCATGGGCCGCGAGCACGAGCCCACCGTCGTCCCGCAGGACTACTGCGCCCACCGAGCGGTCGACGTCAAAGCTGCCATGTTCGCCGGTGGCCGGCCAGAAGATGTGTACACGCTGGCCGTATATATCGACGAAGTACAGCCTTTGTTGGCGCTCGTCCCACACGGGGCCCTCGCCGAGCTGGGCGTGTACCTCTAGGGCCACCTCCGCCTGATGTTCCTTAACCTGGTTACCGTCGGTCGTCTCCGGAGTCATCGGCTGCGACTATAGCGAGCTACCGGATGCGGCCCGTGAAAATAGTTCGATAGACGAACTATTCCGCCTACAATAGATGTCGTGAGGTCTCGCTCATCGTCCATTGTGGCCCCCGCCGTCACCGAAACCGTCCGAGAGATGGCCGGTACGGCAGCGGTAACGCCAGACCTGCCCGCCGCGACGGTTGATGCCGTCCGCGCGCTGGCCAGAGTGTCGCGTCTGCTGGAACGGGCCTCGGGGGAAGTCAACCTGGCCCATTACCGGGTCCTGGCCGCCATCGCCTCCGGCGACCAGCGGGCGTCACGGATCGCGGCGAAGCTGGCCCTGGGCAAGCCGACCATCAGTGCCAGCGTGGAATGGCTGTGCAAGCGCGGCTTCCTGGCCCGGGGCGACGTAAAAGGCGACCAGCGGGCCGCATCCCTGCAACTGACATCTGAGGGCGTCCGGTGGCTGGCCGCCGTTGAGACGGCCATGGCCAGCTGGGTCGAAGAGGTATGCGCCAGGACCCCCCGGCCCGGCCAGACCATGCAGGCCCTGGTCTCGATGGGCGAAGCCATCGAGCAAATAGCCGCGGAGCACTTTGCCGAAGGCAAGTAGGCGCATTTGATTTTCAACAGACACGTGGTCCAACCCAACGACGATCGCGCCACTCCTGACGAAGTACGGGCGCGGGGATGGGTGCGCCGGCTGTGGGGGTACATGCTCCGGCACCGCCGGGACGTGGTCATCTCGATCGGCGCGGCCGTGCTCGGCAGCGTGTGCCAGACGGTCGCCCCGCTCGTCGAACGTCAGATTGTCGACAATGTCATCCTGGTCCGCCGGTCGCCGTTGTGGCCGTGGGTGGTGCTGCTCGTCGTCCTGGCCGTCGGCGCTTTCGGCTTCGCCTACATCCGCCGTTACCGGGGCGCCCGTGTTGCCCTGGGCGTCCAGTACGACCTGCGCAACGACATGCACGACCACCTACAGTCGTTGGACTTCGACAACCTGAACCGGATGCCCACCGGGCAGCTGGTGGCCCGGGCCAACTCTGACACCAACCTCGTGCAGGGCCTCCTCAGCTTCTTCCCGATCATGAGCGGCAACATCCTGCTGATGGTGGTGTCTCTGGCCTTGATGATCTACCTGTCGCCGCTGTTGGCCATCGTCAGCGTGATCGTGGCCCCCGCCCTCCTCGTCATTTCTTATCGGATGCGCTGGCGCATTTTCCCGGCCACCTGGGACGGCCAGCAACGAGAGGGCGACGTGGCCCAGGTCGTCGACGAAGACGTGAATGGCGTACGGGTGGTAAAGGCCTTCGGTCAGGAGCAGGCTGAGCTGGGCCGGGTGGTGAAGACGGCAAAGACGCTCTACGGGTCACAGATGCGCGCCGTCCGCTTGCAGGCGCGTTACCAGCCTTTGCTGGAGGCCATCCCGACCATCGGCCAGGTCAGCATCCTCGCCTTCGGCGGCTGGCTGGCCCTGAAGGGCGAGATCACGCTGGGGACTTTTCTCGCGTTTTCGACCTACATCGCCCAGTTGATGGCGCCTGCTCGCCAACTGGCAGGGGTCCTCACTGTTGGTCAGCAAGCACGGGCCGGCGTCGAGCGCATCTTCCAGTTGCTCGACCTGAAGCCCGCGATTGCCGACCCACCGGCCGCTGTCCAACTGCCGCGATTAAAAGGCCAGCTCGATTTCTCCGACGTCAGTTTTGCCTATGGCCACGGCCACCCGGTATTGCAGGGGTTCGACCTTCATATTGCCCCCGGCGAAAAAGTGGCCATCGTCGGGCCGAGCGGAAGCGGCAAGTCCACCGTAGCCATGCTCGTATCCCGCTTTTACGACCCCTCCAGGGGGGCCGTGCTGGTCGACGATTACGACCTCCGCAGCGTGGCGTTGGCTCCCTTGCGCGCCCAGATCGGCGTTGTTTTCGAGGAAAGCTTCCTTTTCTCCGACACCGTGCGGGCCAACATCGCCTACGGTCGCAGCGACGCGACGGACGAGGAGGTAGAGGCTGCGGCCAAGGCGGCCCAGGCCCACGAGTTCATCGAAGCCCTACCAGACGGTTACGCCACTGTCGTCGGGGAGCGAGGCCTCACCTTGTCCGGCGGCCAACGCCAGAGGATCGCTTTGGCCCGAGCCCTTCTTTACAACCCGCGCATCCTGGTCCTCGACGACGCCACCAGCTCGGTGGACGCCAACATCGAGGAGGCCATCCACGCTGCGCTCCGGGAGATCATGGCCGACCGGACGACGGTCCTCATCGCCCACCGGCGCTCGACGCTCCACCTGGCTGACCGGATCGTGCTCATGGAGCATGGCCGGGTCCTGGACCAAGGTACGCACGAAGAGCTGATGGAGCGTAGCCAAAGCTACCGCGTTTTGTTATCCGGACTGGAAGAAGACCTGGCCGCGCAATTGGGTGACCGCATCGAGGCGCTGGCGGCTATTTCTGCCCAGGGGGATGCGGTGACCGCCTCGGCGTGGTCTTCAATTCCAGGCAGTGGCAACGGGAACGACGCAGATAAACGGGTTAATGGCCTCGCCCAGAGCATCAGGCCCCCCAGTCTGGGGCCGGGCCTAGGAGGCGGGGGCGGAGGCTGGCGGCTGAACCTGGCCCCGACCCCCGAACTGCTGGCGCGGGTCGAGGCTCTGCGCCCGGTACGCGATTTCCCCGTCGTAGAGGTCGAAAAGGAGTCGGCGCAAGACCGGCGCTTCAACCTGAGGCGGTTACTGAAAGAGTTCCGCCGGCCCCTGCTCATTGGCCTCGTCCTCGTCGTCCTGGACGGCCTGGCGTCTTTGGCCGGTCCGGTGCTGGTCAAAGAGGGCCTGGACCGGGGCGTGGCCGACGGCTCGTTGGGCGTCCTGCTAATGGTCTCGGGTATTTATTTGTTCGTCACTCTGGCTGACCTCGCCGTCGAAATAGGCGAGACCTTCGTCACCGGCCGGGCCGCGCAAAGGATCATGCTTTCCCTCCGGATCCGTATTTCGGCCCAATTGCAGCGCCTTTCGCTGGACTACTACGAGCGGGAAATGGCCGGCCGGATAATGACCCGTATGACTACAGATGTCGACCAGTTCGAGTCCTTGATAGAAAACGGCCTCTTATCAGCCCTCGTAGCCATAGTGACATTTGTGGGTGTCGGTATTGCCCTGGTGGTGATAAACCCCGTGCTCGGCCTGTGCACGCTGGCGGTTATCGTGCCGCTGTCCATCGCTACCGTCGTTTTCCGCCGGAAAGCCACTCGGCTGTACGACCTATCGCGAGAGCGGATAGGGGCTGTCAATGCTGACTTCCAGGAAAGCTTGTCGGGCGTGCGCGAATCCCAGGCCTTCGTACATGAGAAGCTGACCGAGGAACGCTTTCACCACCTCGGCCGCGAGTACCTGGAATCGCGCGTAGCCGCCCAGCGCCTGGTGGCCACGTATTTCCCCTTTGTGCAATTCCTTTCCGGGGTGGCCGACGCCATCGTGCTCGGTGTGGGCGCTGGGCTGGTGGCGAAGGGTGAGCTGACCTCAGGTGCTCTGATCGCGTTCATCCTTTATATAGATCTGTTCTTTTCGCCCATCCAGCAACTGTCGCAGGTATTTGATTCCTGGCAACAGACCCGCGTTTCCGTGCGCCGGATCGGGGAGCTCATGCGGCTCGAAACCCGCACTCCCGAGGCGACCGACCCGGTGGAGCCGGGCCGGTTGATAGGGGCGCTCACGCTGGAGGACGTCCGTTTCAGCTACCCAACGGTGCAGGCGCCCATGGACGGTGATGGCGCCAGGTCGGTTGGCGAACGGCCCCGGCCCGCCAGGCCGCCGGAAGCGCTCCGTGGTGTCGACCTCCGGGTCGAACCGGGCGAAACCGTTGCCCTGGTGGGTGAAACAGGTGCAGGCAAGTCGACGGTGATGAAATTACTGGCCCGTTTTTATGACCCCGTCGACGGCAACGTAAAGGTCGACGGTCATGACCTGCGGGAGCTCGACCTTCCCGGTTACCGCCACCAACTCGGCTATGTGCCGCAGGAAGCCTTCCTTTTCTCAGGCACGGTGCGCGACAACATCGCCTACGGTCGGCCGGGCGCCTCCGACGCCGAAGTCGAACGGGCGGCGCGCGCCGTCGGGGCCCACGATTTCATCGCCTCTCTCCCGGGCGGCTACCTGCACGAACTGTCGGAGCGGGGCCGCTCCCTGTCAGCCGGGCAACGCCAGCTGGTGGCGCTGGCCCGGGCCGAACTGGTCGACCCGGCCGTGCTCCTGCTCGATGAGGCCACGTCCAACCTGGACCTGGCCACTGAGGCTCGGGTCGCCGCCGCCATGCAGCAGGTTTCCCGAGACCGCACCACCGTGCTCATTGCTCACCGGCTCCAGACGGCGCGGTCGGCCGACAGGATCATCGTCCTCGACCATGGCCGGGTGGCCGAGGTCGGCACCCACGAGGAGTTGCTGGAGCGAGACGGGAAGTACGCCACCATGTGGCAGGCGTTCGACCTGGTCGGCTCAGGCGGCGCCGGCGTCTGAACCGGCCGGCGTCTGAACCGGCCGGCGTCTGAACCGGCCGGCGTCTCGTCAGCTCAACCGCAGGACCACCACGTCAGTCGGCGTGGAGACGAGCGCTTCGCAAACGGACGGCGCGGGGCAAACGACAGCTTCGGTCCCGGTGACGCCCGCCGGGAGAGGCTGGCTGGCCCAGGTCTCACCATTGTCCTGCGTGCGGAGGGCGACGCCAGCCTGGCCCGAGCGGTCGGACCCTAGGACCTCGCAGACCGGCACTGACGGGCAGGAGACAGATTCGAGGGCGCCCGCACCAGGCGGCAAGTGTTCGCTCCGCCAGTCCCGGCCGCCGTTCATCGTGACCAGGAGAAGGCCGGCTCGGCTAGACCTGGTGACCCCCGCGGCATCGCAGACCGAAGCCGACGGGCAAGCAATGGCGTTGAGGGTGCCAGTCCCGGACGGGACCTTCTGGTTGGCCCACTGAGCGCCGCCGTCGACAGTTCCGAGGGCCGCGCCGCCCGAACTGGAGCGTAATCCGACAGCCTCACAGGCATCTGGGGACCAGCAGGTGACGGCGTTGAGGGCGTCGATGCCGGCCGGCAGTCGCTGCCCCGCCCAGGAAGCGCCACCGTTTACGGTCCGCAGGGCGACCGCGGCCCGCTCGGAGCTTTCGACCCCGACGGCCTCGCACACGGACCGGGAGGGACAGGACAAAGCGTTGAGGGCGCCGGTGCGAGACGGCAGCTTCTGGTCCGCCCACTCGCCGGCCCCGTTTGGAACGGCCCCGCTCGGGATACGGAGGGCGTAGCCGCCCGACCCAAAGGGCGTCCCGGCGGCCGCCTCACATCTAGACGGAGAGGGGCAGGCGAGCCCGGTGGCGCCGAAGTAGCCCACCCCGGGCGAGACGCCGTTGCTGTCCCAGCTGCGGCCGCCGTCTTTGGTGACCAAGGCGATACCGGTGGACCCGGACGCGCCCACGCCGGCCACTTCACAGTCAGTCGTCGAGGTGCAAGCGAGCGCGCTCAGGGCGTCGATGCCGGGAAGGCCGGCGCTGTGCCAGGTGACGCCGCCATCTGTCGTGCGCACTGCGTCGCCGGCCGAACCAGACGGGTTCCCGCCCACGGCCTCGCACACAAGCGCCGAAATGCAGGCCACGCCGTCGAGCGCCCCGATGCCGCGTGGCATTGACTGAACTACCCAGCTCTGCCCGCCGTTGCCGGTGCGAAGCGCGTCGCCTGCGTAATGGTTGGCGCTGCGCCCGACGGCTTCACAGACAGACAGGGCGCAACTGATGGCGTCGATCCGGCCGGTGGGCCCGATGGGTTCGCTGACCCAGTTGAGCCCGCCATCATCCGTGCCGAGGATGTCGCCGGCCGAACCGGCCGCGTTCAGGCCGCCGGCCAGGCAGGCCAAGGCCGAAGTACAGGCCACGGCGGCCAGCCCGCCCGTGCCGAGGGGGAGCCTCTGCGCCGCCCACGTGGACCCACCGTCCTCGGTGCCCAGCGCCACTCCGGTGAAGTGACGCGTGCCACCTCCAACCGCTTCGCAGACAGAGGCCGATGAACAATTGACGGCTGAGAGCCCGCCGACCCGGGCCGGCAGCTTCTGGCTGACCCAGTGCTGGCCACCGTCAGTGGTCCGCATCGCAATGCCCGCCGCCCCTGAAGACGATAGGCCGACCGCTTCGCAGGTCGACTTGGTCGGGCAGGCGAGGCCGCCGAAATAGCCGGTGCCCGGCGGCAGAGTTTGGCCGACCCAGTTCGAACCGCCGTCGGTGGTGCGCAGGGCGACGCCGGTGAGGCCGCGGTAGGTCCCGCCAACGGCCTCGCAGACGGATGTCGACGGGCACGCGATGGCTCCGAGGCTCCCGGTGGCGGGTAGTTGTGTGTTGGCCCATCTCCTCCCGCTACTGGTAGTGCGGAGGGCGTCGCCCACACTTGTTGTGGCGTTGGCGCCTACCGCCTCGCACACCGAGAGCGACGGGCAGGCCACCGAGGCCAGGCTGTACGCGGAGTAGGCAAACGAAGCGACGACCCTCCACGACGCGGTGGCACCGGCCGGCCGAGGCGCCACCGCTGGTACGTACGCCCGGGTGGGCGCAGGTTGCGCAACGGCGATCCCGCCGCCTGCGAGGCACGAAAACGCGGCTCCCGCGAGAGCCGTTCGAACATGGCGGACCCGGAGTGGGCCTGAGCGCGGCGGGCGGCATCTCATGGTGGGTCGAGGACACCGTATTCGCCCCAGCCCGTCCCAGTCCCGGCAACCCAGTCCCGGCAACCCAGTCCCGGCAACCCAGTCCCGGCAACCCGGTCCCGGCAACCCGGTCCCGGCAAACCGGCGGCCCCCACGTCGGGAACAGACGTTCGATAGACTTAGTGCGTGGCCGACGAGAGCCCGGCCAGTGGCGGCACAGCCGATGACGGCACAGCCACGATCCTGCACGCCGACCTCGACGTGTTTTACGCCTCCGTCGAGCAGCTCCTCGACCCCACGCTCCGAAACCGGCCCATCGCGGTGGGGGGCGGCGTTGTGCTGGCGGCCTCTTATGAAGCGCGATCGTTCGGGGTATCGGCCGGAATGCCAGGCTGGCGAGCGCGTCAACTGTGCCCTGGCCTGACGTTCGTAGGCGGCCACTTCCGTGAGTACCAACGGTTGGGCGACCAGGTAATAGAAATCCTGGGCGCTTTTACTCCGGTTGTCGAGCGGATCTCGATCGACGAGGCCTTTCTAGATGTCTCCGGGGCCACTCACCTCTTCGGCTCGCCGGCCACGATCGCCTCGGCCATCCGGGATCGCGTCCGGGGCGAGATCGGGTTGCCGCTGTCAGTTGGAGTGGCCCGGACCAAGCATCTGGCCAAGGTGGCGTCACAGGTAGCCAAACCCGACGGGATGGTGGTTGTGCCGGCCGGGGCGGAGCGGGCGTTTCTCGAGCACCTACCGGTCGGGCTGTTGTGGGGCGTCGGCCCCGTCCGCCAGGCGCAGCTGGCCGGAGCCGGAATTCATACCGTGGGCCAGCTGGCCGCCGTCGACGGCGATGTCCTGGACAACCTCCTCGGCAAAGGGGCGGGCGGGAAGCTGGGCGCGCTGGCCAGTAACTTCGACCCCCGACGAGTGGAGGCCCCTCGGCGGGCGCTGTCCATCGGCGCTCAGGCCGCTCTCGGGCGCCGGAAGCCCACTTCGGACCTGCTGCACTCGGCTTTGGGCTACCTGGCCGACCGGGTTGCCGGCCGGCTGCGGGCTTCAGGCCGGGCGGCCCGGACGGTCACCGTCCGGGTGCGTTTCACCAAGCTCAGGTCAGTGACGAGGTCGATCACTGTGCGACCGGCCGTATCCGAGACATTGACCGTCGCCGAGCTGGCCGTCGACCTAGCGACGAACGCACTGGCCCAGCACCGCGACGAGCACGAGATCACGTTGCTCGCAGTCTCGGTGTCCAACCTCGTCGAACCTACCCTCCAGCTCGAGCTCCCCTTGCGGGCGGGCGCTTTTGGGCGACCCTCAAAGGAGGCCGTTGGGGTCGCCCGCTGGCTCGTGGACCGGTCGATGGACGGGGTGCGGGCCAGGTTCGGGCGCGGGGCGGTCGGCTACGCCACCGTGGTGTTCTCGGACATGGACCGGGTGCCCGAGGCCTTCAGGGAGCTGGCTGAGCATGACCCAACCGGCCGAGCCTGATGGGATCGCCACTTTGTACCATTTGTCGCGCTATATGCGTACAAATGGTACAAAGCTCGGGACGAGGCCCGACCGAGGACGGTCCCGAGCCCGCCTTGCGGCCCTGAACGCAACGGGGCCTGACTGCAACGGGGGAGCCCGGTCACACCTCAACGCGCGCCCATCCGGGGGATGCTTAGCGCCGTCGGGCCTATGCTCTAGGTAATGGCTGGCGCCGACGGCGCGACGGGAGGGATGACCGCGGCCCGCACGGTGCTGGGCGCCCGCAAACCTAGGGGCAGCCGCCATCGCGACGTCAAGGGCGGGACCCAGCGGGCGGCCGTCCTCGGCGCTGGTGATGGTCTGTTAACCAACCTCTCGCTGGTCCTCGGTGTGGCCGGGGCGTCCTCGAGCGCGGCTTCCACAGTGCGCTTGGCCGGCGTGGCCGGGCTGCTGGCGGGCGCGTTTTCTATGGCCGCGGGGGAGCTGGTCTCTGTCCGGGCGCAGCAGGAACTGGTCGAAAAAGAGGTAGAAGTCGAGCGCCAGGAGCTGGCTCAGGAGCCCGAAGCAGAGCTGAGGGAGCTCACGGGTATGTACCGAGCTCAGGGCCTCTCGCGAGAGGACGCCGACACCGTCGCCCGCATCCTGTCCAAAAACCCCAAGATTGCCCTGGACACGCACGCTCGCCTCGAGCTCGGTGTCGACCCCGACGCTCCGGGGTCTGCCGCCCGGGCCGCTATTTTTTCCTTCGTGTCGTTCTCAATTGGCGCCATCCTGCCCCTCTTCCCGTGGTTCTTCACCCAGGGCACCAGCGCCGTCGTAGCGTCGATAATCATCGGGGGCCTGGCCGCCCTCGGCCTCGGGGCGATGATCGGTTCGTATGCCGGGCGGAGCATCCCGCTGACCGCGCTGCGTCAGTTGGCTGTCGCCGCGGTGGCCGCAGCCGTTACCTACGGCGTGGGGTCGTTGCTCGGCGTTTCGACCAGCTGACTTTTGCCTCGGCTGCGTCCGCCTGGGCGGGCCGGAGGCCGCGCTCGGGGCATCAGTTGGACCGCGGAAGGCGCGAACAACATGCGCTACGCTCGCCCCACGCCGGTTGCGCCAGGAGGTCCCAGACGTGCACAGCCAGACAAATTGGGCACAGGCCCGCACTTCGCCTGTACCGAGGCGACCTGTCCCGCTGGCCGCCGCGGCACTGGTAGCCGCCGCCCTTCCCGCTCTCATGCCCGTCTCCGCCGATGCTCAAAGCCTCGCGTTCAAAATGGTCTGGTCCCGCACCGTCAGCGACGGCCGTCCGATCAGCACCTCCTCCCCCAACCTGGCCGTCCTCAACGGCGCTCCCGCCGTTGTAGTGGGCGACCAGGGCGGCGATGTCAATGCCTTCTCGTTGGCCAGCGGGGCGCCGGTGCCCGGTTGGCCGGCCAGCACCGGCGGCGTCCCGGTCGAATCGACGCCGTCCGTGGTTGCCTTGAGCGCGGGGTCGCCCGACGACACCGTTTTTGTTGGCGCGGGCACGGCCGCTACCCCCCACGAAGGCGGCTACGACGCCTTCAGACCCGATGGGGCCAGGTTATGGTCCGCCGCCGTCCATAACCCGGGGGCCAGTTTCGTGTCGGGCATCGTTGCGTCCCTGGCGGTGGGAAACCTGCAAGGCGGCCCCGACGTGGTGGCCCCGTCGGTCGGCCAGCAAGAAGATGCGATCAGTGCTGCGGCCGGCAAGGTCCTCCCGGGGTTCCCGTGGTTCGACGGGGACGGCAACTACGCCACCCCGGCTGTGGCCGACCTCTACGGTAACGGTAAGAACGAAATCGTAAACGGAGGTGGGCAGACGGCGGGCCTGGCCTACGGCGTCCATTACACTCAGGGCGGCCATGTGAGCGTGCTTTCCAGCACCGGGAACGCCGGCACCAAATCCCCCAACGGCGGTTTGATCTGTACCTACAACCCTAACGAGTCCGTCGAGGCCTCTCCCGCCGTCGGGCCGTTCTTGAGCGGCGGGGCAGAAGGTATAGCCGTCGGGACCGGCAACTATTTCCCTGGGGCGCCGGACAGCGGCGAGGTCTTGGCGTTTACGTCCCACTGCAAGCTGGTTTGGTCCGCCCGGCTGGACGGCCTCACCAGTTCGAGCCCGGCTCTGGCCAACCTGTCCGGTAACGGGAAACTCGATGTCGTCGAGGGGACCGACAACCAGCATGGCGGAGGTTCGGTCTACGCTCTGAACGGCGCCAATGGTTCTGTGATCTGGCACCAAGCCGTTAGTGGTGAGGTTATTGGCGGCGCGGTCACCGCTAATTTGGGCGCTGGGTACCAGGACGTGATCGTGGCCGCTACTGGAGGCGCCGAAGTGCTCGACGGCCGTACCGGGAAATTGCTGACCGTATTGGAGCGCGGCGTCGGGTTGCAAGGTTACGCCCTCGTCACCCCCGACCCGAACGGCACCATCGGCGTAACGCTGGCCGGGTACAACGCCAACAACCAGGGGACCGTGGAACACTTCGAACTGACCGGGTCCAAGGGCGCCATCGTCGACGTCGCGGGGTCATGGCCCATGTTCCATCACGACCCGCAGCTGAGTGGGAACGCCAGCGCCCCCATGTAGGCCCCTCTGTAGGCATCGCTCGTTGGGCTGGTCGGTCGTCGGCCCGACGAGAGGTGGCAAAACTACCCACTAGCGCGGCTTTTTAGCCGGGGGTCGTTTGCATTTATCGACGGCGCGGTGGCGTTGACCCGGGCTCTGGGCCCAGTGTCGGGGCTGCTGGCGGTGGCCGGCCTCGCCTAGCCTCTCGGCACCCTTACCGCCGCGGGCCGGCGGGCAAAAGTGCAGTTAGCGAGGCGGTTGGTGCCGGGTTAGTAGGTACTTTTACCCCGGAGGGGCGTTGGCGGGTGCTGGGCCGGATAAAAATGCAGAAAGCCTCGCCATTATCGGGAGGGCAAAGGGGTTCTTTTATCCGGCCGGCGGGTACCATTAGCAGTTTTCCACCCATATCGAGCAAAAGTGCGTGTGGTGCCGAAAACGCACCCAGAAAAGCGAGCTGGGAGCGACCGATTGCCCCGCCCCAAGCTCACCGGGACGGACCGGAAGAGCGGCAGGGACTGGCGTTATACTGCGGCATGACGAGCACCAACCAGAGCACTAAGCAGGGCGCACAGCCCGCGCCGGGCGCGGCGGGGGCGACGTTCGAGGGGGTCACGGCTGCTCTGGCCCAGTCGATGAGGTCGGCCCGGCTGGTGGACCTTTCGCTCACGCTGTCAGAGGATCTGCCGTGCGCCTGGCCCGGCGCCATGCCGTACCGCCATGTAGTGGACAATTGGTTCGAGACGACCGCGGGCGGAGCCAGCGGGCCCGGCTCAGGTCCCGCACCGGCGTCGCTTACCACACTTGTTTTCTAGGAATGGACGAGCACACCGGCACTCACTTCGACGCCCCTTCTCACTTCGTCCCGGCGCCCGGGTCGGGCCTGCCTAATGCCGGTCCGGCTGGCACCCTCACCGCCGACCAGGTGCCCTTGGAACAGTTCATTGGGCCGGCGGCGGTGGTAGACGTCCGGTCCCTGCGGGGCCAGGCGGAGCCAGGCCGCAGCCCCCGCATCGAACCGGGCTTCGTCACCGATTGGGAAGCGGCCAACGGCATGATCGCCCCGGGTGACGTGGTCCTGTTCCGCGGCGATTGGGACGAGCACTATACGGCCGGCCCGGGCGGGCGGAACTACGTGGTCGACCCTCTAGTGTTCTCGAGCGTAACTGGGTGGCCGGCCCCGTCGGCGGCCACGATGGAGCTCCTTCGTGACCGGGGCGTCCGCTGCGTGGGTACCGATTCGGCCAGTATGGGAGCCGTTGACGAGCCCGTCCCGGCGCACGTCGCCGGTCTGTCTGCCGGCATGGTCTTCATCGAGTGCTTGAGCCGCCTCGGGGAACTCCCCGCCCGCGGTGCGACTTTTCTTTTCCTTCCCGTCAAGATCGGGGAGGGGAGCGGTGGCCCGGGACGGGCGCTCGCCTTTATCGAGCCATGAGCTCGTCAGTGGCCCCGTCGGGCCGGCCCTCGAAGTAACGGTCGAGCACCGACTGGAAAACGGCCTCCGCTGGCGCCGCCCGCATAAACAGGGTCATGCACGACTGCAATTTCTGGGCGTCGATGCCGCCGAAAATGTCCTGTGCCGTCTTGTGCTCTGTCGCCGCGACAATCCGCGCACATTCCACCAGGCGCGGCCCGAGGATGGGGTGCAGCAAGTACTGTCTCGCTTCTTCGAGTGAAGAAATGGCGTAGAACCGTGATGTCGGGCTCTGCCCGAGGCCCGCGAGCTGGGGGAAGATGAACCACATCCAGTGGGTGGTCTTGTGGCCCCGTCGGAGTTCGTCAACCGCGTGTTGAAAGGTGGCGCCGGCGTCCTGCGCTTCCACGAACCGCTCGAGGTGATGAGGATCGTCGCGGCCCGCCACCGCGATTACTGCGGCGACCCGGCAATAGAGGGCGTCAGGGGGCTCTCAACGAGGGTGACTGGTGGGCCGAACGGGTTGTTCCTCACTGCCTCTTCGGCGAAATGGCAAGCTACTTCGTGACCGTCCCCGACCTGGGCCAGCCGCGGCTCCTCGACCCGGCACCGCTCCTGGGCTAGTGGGCAGCGAGTGTGGAACCGGCACCCGGACGGCGGGGCCAGGGCGCTCGGCACCTCGCCACTCACCACGGCGCGCTGGTGCAGGCGGCTTAGCTTCGGGTCGGCGATGGGCACGGCCGAGAAAAGCGCCTGCGTGTAGGGGTGGTGGGGGCGGGCGTAGAGCGAATCGCGCTGGGCCAGCTCCACGATCTTGCCCAAGTACATTACGGCTACCCGGTCGCTCATTTCCCCAACGACGGCCAGGTCGTGGGCAATGAACAAATAAGACAGGCCCATCTTCTGCTGCAGGTCCGACAACAGCTGCAGGATCTGGGCCTGGATCGAAACGTCGAGCGCTGACACCGGTTCGTCCAGGACGACCAGGTTGGGTTCAACCGCCAAAGACCGGGCGATTCCGATCCGCTGGCACTGGCCGCCGCTGAACTCGTGCGGAAACCGCGACACCGCATCGGCCGGGAGGCCCACCAGCTCGAGGAGTTGCTCGACCTTTTCCCGCCGCTGCTTTTTGGGTACGAGACTGTGGACACGCAGCGGTTCGCCGATGAGCTGGCCCACGGTGTGGCGGGGGTTCAGCGCCGCGATCGGGTCCTGGAAGACGATCTGCATGTCACGGCGCAGCTCGGTCAGTTGACGATTATTGAGGGCCCCCAAGTCGCGGCCTTCGAACACGATCCGGCCGGAGGTCGGCCGTTCCAGGAACAGTATGTTCCGTCCCGTGGTCGACTTGCCGCAGCCGCTTTCACCGACGAGGCCAAGAGTCTCGTTCGTCTCGAGGGAAAAGCTCACTCCATCGACGGCGTGCACCGTCTCATGGCTGCGGACCACCGTCCCCGGCCCCCGGACGTGGTAGTGAACGACGAGCTCGTCGACCTGCAGCAGTGGCGCCCCCGCGGCGGTCACCCGCTGTTCCTGTCCGCTCGAGGCGCCATCAGGCTACCTGCGCGTCGCCTATGTAAGGATGCCAGCAGGCGATGGCATGGCCGGGGGTGATCTCTTCAGTCGGTGGCGTCTCGGTGTGGCACCGGTCGCTGGCTCGTTCACAACGCGGGGCGAAAGGGCATCCTTCCGCCAGCTGGGTTACCCGTGGGGGCACGCCGGGGATGGAGTGGAACGTCCGCGACCGGGTGGCCGAAATCCGGGGCACGCAACGGAGCAGCCCATGGGTGTAAGGATGAGCGGGGCGTTCGAAAAGATCGAACACGGTGGCGGTTTCCATCACCCTGCCGGCGTACATGACCACGACCCGGTCACAATGCCCGGCCACGATCCCCAGGTTATGGGTGATCAAAACCGCGCCGAGGTTGGAGCGGGCCACGAGGTCGTCGAAAAGCTCCAGGATCTGGGCCTGGATCGTCACGTCGAGAGCCGTCGTCGGTTCGTCTGCGATCAGGATCCGGGGCTGGCAGGCCATGGCCAGCGCGATCATTGCTCGCTGGCGCTGGCCTCCGCTCAGGCGATGGGGGTACTCTCCCATGCGGGTGGCCGGGTCGGGTATACCCACGGAGGTCAGAAGCTCGATCGTGCGCGCCCGCCCTTGGTCCTTGTTGAGCCCGGTATGCAGCGACAGGACCTCCTGGAAATGGTCCTCGATGGTCAAGACGGGGTTTAGAGAAGTTAACGGGTTTTGCGGGATCATGCCGATCTGGCCCCCCCGGACCCGGCGCATTTTATTGCGTGACAGCCCGACCAATTGCTGGCCCGCGTAATGAATCTCCCCCTTGGTGATCCGGCCTGGCGACGGCACCATCTGCATGATGGAAAGCGCAGAAATGCTTTTGCCCGAACCGCTTTCGCCGACCATACCGAGCCTCTCGCCCGCCCGGACCTCCAGGTTTAATCCCTGGACGGCGTAGATCGTGTTGTATTCCATATGGAACGAGACGTGGAGGTCGCGGACCTCGAGCAGCGGGGGGTCGGCATCATCACTCGACACTGGAGGAGCGCTTTGGAGGGCCTCATCTTCCACGACGGCCTCTAATTTGACGTGGGGTCGAGGGCGTCGCGCAACCCGTCTCCCATAAAGCTGAAAGAAAGGCAGGCTATCGCGATGCAAGCGATCGGGACCAGCACCAACAACGGGTCGATCGGCAGGTAGGACACGCTGTCATTGATCATCTTTCCCCAGTCTGCAGTCGGGTCCTGGATCCCGAGCCCGAGAAAGCTGAAGCCGGCGGCGGTGAAGATCACATAAGGGACTTGCTGGACGAAAAAGACGATCATCGGGCCGACCGCATTTGGCATGATGTGCACTCCGACGATCCGCAGTTGCGGGACCCCCGCGGCCCGCGCCGCCTGCACGAACTCGCGGTCGCGGAGGGCCAGGAACTGCGCCCTGGCCAAGCGTCCAAAACCCACCCAAAGGGTGAGGCCGATAAACAGCGAGAGCTTCCAGATATTTACCCCGAAGACGGTGATGAAGAGAAGGGCGGCGAGGATCGTGGGCACCATCGTGAACAACTCGAACAGGCGCAGGGCGACCCAGTCGAAACCACCGCCGAACCACCCGGCCAAGATGCCGATCGGTATCCCTATTACCGCCCCGAGCGCCGTCGCTCCGATGGCCACGGTCATCGACGTCCTCGCCCCCCAAATCACCCTCGTAAGCGTGTCCCGCCCGAGCTGGTCCGTCCCCAGCAAATGGCGGAGGCTGGCGCCACTGAGGGTGGCGGTGAGGTCGTTCGAAGTCTCGCTGTACGGAGAGATGAGCGGGGCCAGGATCCCGGTGAGGAGGATGATTATGACGAAGGCCCCGGCGACCAGGGCGAGCTTGTTGCGCCGGTAGCGGTACCAGGCTGCCCGCCAGAAACTGGAACTGGCTCTCCGGCCGCCAACGGCAGTCGCCGGCGCCGGCGCTTGGGCTGGTACCGGGACGGTGGTCATCGGGACAAGCCTTCCAGCCGGACCCGCGGGTCGACCAGCACGTAGGCGATGTCGCTGGCGATGTAGCACGCTC
This sequence comes from uncultured Acidimicrobiaceae bacterium, assembly GCA_963807395.1. Lineage (GTDB taxonomy): Bacteria > Actinomycetota > Acidimicrobiia > Acidimicrobiales > Palsa-688 > Fen-671. Next base: position 119,262 of record CAWEBW010000013.1, on the reverse strand, counting down.
CCCACAGGACGGCCACGATGAGCACCAACGCCATGATCAAAGGGTAATCCCGGTGCAGGCTGGCGGTAGTGAAGTAGCTCCCCAGCCCGGGCAATGCGAACGTGGCCTCGATGAAGATCGAACCGGTAAGGATGTTGGGGATTCGGGGGCCCATGATGGTGATGAGCGGGATAAGCGACGTGCGTAGGACGTAGCGAAAGACGACGCGCCGTTCGGAGAGCCCCCGGGCGCGGCCCATGCGGACGTAGTCAGAGTTGATGACTTCGAGCGTGCTGGCCCGGGTGTAGCGGGTCATCAGGGCCATCGGGTAGAGCGAAAAGGCGATAACCGGCAGGATCACGTCCACCGGGCTACCCCATCCGCCAACCGGCACCCACCCGAGCCTGATGGCGAAGACCTCGATGAGGAGGAACCCGATGACGTAGTTGGGGAGGGCGACCCCGACGGTCGAGACGATGGCAGTGATCAACCGGTCCAACCAGGTGTTGTGCCGGAGGGCGGCGATGCAACCGAGCAGGATCCCGCCCGTGAACGACACGAAGATGGTGAGGCCGCCGACAATCAGCGTTATTGGCCACGCGGAGGCGATCAAATGGTTTACGGTCATGGTCGGCTCCTCGAAAGGGATACCCAGATAACCGTGCAGGAGCTGCCAGATCCAGTTGAGGTACTGCCGCCATATCGGTTCGTTGAGGCCGTACTTGACCATGATGTTGTGCATTGCCGCCGGCGTCATGTCTCCTTGCGTGAAGGAAAACGGGCCGCCCGGCACGGAGTGCATCATGGCAAATATTGCGATTGTCGCCAGGAACAGCACGAACAGCAGCGACAAAATGCGCTGTGCGATGTAGGCGATCACAGCGTTACGCCTTCCGCGCGATTGGAGGGAAGCGGCCGGCGCGCCGACCGGGCCCACATCGTGAGGCCCGGTCGGACAATCACCGTTGCATCCTCCTGGCCACGTGGCCTGTTTATTAGAAGCTCTCGCCTTGGCGGGGGTACTGCTTGACATTGTTGCCAATGTAGATCCCCTCCTGGTAGGTAGAGAAGGGGAAGAAGCCCGGCCACTGCAGCCCGTCGTAACCGAGGTAGTTCTTGGCCAGGGCCGGCCCCTCCAAATAGGGCCATGTGAGGTACTTGTCCAGGCCGTGGAAGATGAAGACCGCAGGTGCCTGCGAGGTGAGCAGTGTCTGCGCCTCCGTATAGATCTCCTGGCGCTTGGCCTTGTTGAACTGGGCGGCTCCTTCAGTCAACAGGTTGTCGTACTGGGCGTTGTCCCAGTCGTGCCGGCCACCAGCCTTGTAGACGCTGAGCATGTTGGAGGCATCGAAGTAGTCCATGCCGTAAGAGACAAAGCCCATCTCGACTTGCGTCGGTAGGGCTTCCATCTTGCTGTAGAACGTCGACGAGTCCATCTCTGAGAGCAGCAGCGTGCTGTTCCCACCGAACAGTACTTTGTTCCAGTTGTCGGACAGCGCCTGCACGACCAGCTCTACGGTGGGCGGGTCCAGGGCGCCGTTGCCCGCCGGGTAACTGAACGTCACCGACGGGAAACCCTTGCCCTTCGGGAACCCCGCCTCGGCCAGCAGCTTCTGCGCCAGTTCCGGGTCGTAGTTGGTGTACTTCTCGAGGGGCTGGTTCACCGCGAACGGGTAGCCCTCCATAAGGTAACCGTACGCCGGTATGGCCAGCCCGGGGAGCAGGGCGCTGATGAGCGTGTTGCGGTCGACGGAGTGGGCGAAGGCTTGGCGCACTTTCACGTTGTTGAATGGGGCCGCCTTCGTCTTGAAGAACGTGTAGTAGATGCGGAAGTCCTGCGGGTTGGTGGCCGGTTGCACTTTGGAAAGCTTCGGGGTCGACTTGGCTACTGCCAGGTCGGTCCGGTTGAGCGCCTGGGTGGCGTTGAAGTCCACCACACCGGTGTCGAGCAGCGGCAGGAAGTCGGCGCCGGCATAAATTTTCGACTTCTGGTTTGTGATGTACGGCCTGTAAGGCGCCGAGTACTTGGGGTTAGGTGTGAGGACCACCTCGGACGTCGGGTTGAATTCCTTCAGGATGTACGGCCCGCAAGAGATACATGTGGCCGGGTTGATGTTGTACAGGCCGCTGCCGTACTTGGCCAGGCCGGCGGCGGAGAGCGGCATCGAGTACAGCATGGCGTTCGGGATGAACGCGACCGGCCCTTCGGTCGTGACGACGAAGGTGTACTTGGTCTTGCCGACGCTCACACCGATCGAGTTGACGGGCGCCTTGCCGGCCACCGCTTCGGTGTAGTTCTTGATCACGCCAGACCAGTACCAGGAGAAGTCCCAGGCATGCTTGGGGTCGGCCGAGTAACGGAACGTCTCCACGTAGTCGTTGGCGGTCAGCTCATTGCCGTCGCTCCACATGATCCCCGGCATTATGGTGAACTCCCACGTCGTCGGCGACGTCTGCGACCAGTGGCTAGCTGTGCCCGGGACGATCTGGTAGTTCTGGTTGATCCGCACCAGCGAGACCTCGAAGTTGTCGGCCAGCGGAGCGCGTGAGTACACCGTCTCGTAGAAGTCCAACGCCTTGTACGTTGCCCCGACCGAGTTGTTGTACGCGATGAGGAACTGCTCTGACGCCGGCGCGGCACCGGCCGGGAGTGACCTGCCGAGCGAGGTCCTCGCCCCGTCCGATGACAACCGGCCCTTCAGCGCCGGCCGTACCAGGTTGCTCTTGCCCAGGTAGAGGCCCAGTGCGCCCGCCCCGGTCGCCCCTAGGAACTGCCGGCGAGTGAGATTTGAAAATTTCCCGCGATCTTCGCTCGCGTTTTCCGTCATATTGCTTAAACCCCTTCCTATAACCCAAGTAGGCGTTGTCTTGGTGGCGGAATGGTATCGCGGCCCTAATGGGCTGTCAACGCGCTCGGGCGGCCTCGGTGCCTAGCCGATTGGGGCGGCAACGCCAGCGGAGGGGCGTCTCGAAAGCTCTACCGCCCTGGGTTTGGCCGCACCGCCCCGACCCCGCCGCGGAACGCGGTTTTTGTCTGGGTTATCAGCTTTCCAGGTAGGACGAACGTCAGGAGGACGGTTGGGACGGAGGCGCGACAGGACTGCGATTGTGCATTTTCATCGAAATGAAATTGCGGTCGCCAGCTCTGACGGCTCGCCACAATTACCCGGTCCCTAAAAGCGAGTTGACGGGACCTCCCTCCTTGGACCGCCAATGGAAATCACGGCTACGACCCGAACTCATCGATCAGGTCCCAGGCCGCGCCGATAATCGTGGACGTGTCGATGCCGAAGTGCCGATAAAGGTCGTCGATGTCGCCGGCCTGGCCGAAGTCGCTAACGCCCAGGCAAGCAATCGGGGACGAGTTGATCGTGCCCAGGAAAGACAAGGTGTGCGGGTGACCATCGAGGACGGCGACGATCGGGGCGGCGCGCTCCTTCGGGAAGAGCGCCTCCAGGGGGGAGGTCTGCCAGTTGGCCAGCCCTCGGCGCGCCTGGGTGGCCCGAAAGACAAGGTCGGCCGAGGTCAGGCACACGACGTCACAGGCCACGCCGTCCGCCTCTAGCGCTGAGGCGGCGGCCACGACTCCGGGCATCACGACACCCATTCCCACCAGGCAGACGGTCGGCTTCCGCTCGGCTTCACGCAGCCGGTAGCCCCCATTAAGCACGGCCTGGCGCCGCCGGGCCCGTTCCGGCCCGTCCTCGGGCAAATTGGCTATCGACTGGTCGATCGGCCGAGTGCTCAGGCGGAAGTAGGCCGAAGTACCTTCCGCCGACCCCAGGTGGGCCAGAGCCTCGAGCATGGCCCACTCCAGATCCTGGGCGAACGCGGGCTCCCACGCAGTGCAGCGAGGCTGTTCGAGACCGATGGACGGGGTGATGACCGACTGGTGAGCGCCACCCTCCGGAGCCAGGGTCACACCCGAAGGCGTGCCCACGAGGATTGACTGGCCCCCGGCGTAAATGCCGAACGACCAGGGCTCGAGGGCGCGGCTGACAAACGGGTCGTACAGCGTCCCGAGGGGTAGCAGCGGCTGGCCCGCCCGGGACCAGGTCAGGCCGAGCTCGGAAAGCAGGCCGACCAGGTTGACCTCGGCGATGCCGAGCTCGATGTGCTGTCCCTTGCGCGATTGTGCCCAATGGAGCAGCGTCGAACGGTCGTGCTCGAACCAGTCCGCATGGTCGTCGACGTGCCACATACCGACCTTATTGATCCAACCCCCGAGGTTTGTGGACGACGCCACATCCGGGCTGACAGTAACCACTCGGGCCGCCACCTCGGGCGCGGCACGAGCGAGGTCGAGCAAGAAGCGTCCGAGCGCCTGCTGCGTCGACACCGAGCCGCGGTGGCTTGTGGCCAGCTCAGCTGGTGGCTTGACCAGATCCCTTGGTTTGAGATCGGGGGACAAGAGACGTTGGGCGGCGTCCGCGCACAGGTCGCTTTCTGGGGCCCGGAGGGGAAGGTGGCCCACGGTTCGTCGGGGTCGGCCGCCAGGTCGAGGCCGAGCTGACGCCATTGTTCGGTCGAGAGAAGGGCCGAGTGGTTCCCAGGATGCCCCTCTGTTGGCAGCCGCCAAGCCTTGATCGTGTAGGCGAGGATAACCGAAGGCCGGTCCGTAACCCGGTCAGCCTCCGCGAAGGCATTGACCAGGTCGCCCAGGTCGTGCCCACCAAGATTGCGTAAGGATGCGGCCACTGACTGGTCGTCCAGGTCGGCCAGTAGCCGCATGATGGCGTTACGCCCCGAGCCCGGCCCAGCCAGGGCGGGCCGCAGCTCCCCGGCCGGCAAACGCAAAAGGTACTGGTACTCCTCGTTGCTCATTTCGTCGATCCGGCGCTCGAGCAGTTCGCCATCTTCCACCGCGAACAGTTCGCGGAGGCGAGCGCCGTACTTGAGCGTGATCGTGTTCCACCCCGCAGCGGCGAACATTTCCCGTATACGACTGGCGGCAATGCCCGGGACCACCCTGTCCAGTGACTGCCGGTTGAGGTCGACGATCCAGAGGACTTCGCCCAACCGGGGCACGATGGGGTCCATCAGCGCTTCCCACACCGGCCCTTCGTCGAGTTCCGCATCGCCGACGAGGGCGATATGGCGCCCCAACCTCGGATGTTCGAAGTGGGTCGAGACGTAACGCTGCGCAAGGGCGCTCCATATTGTTGCGGTAGCGCCAATCCCGACAGAGCCGGTCGAGAAATCGACAGGGTCCGGATCTTTGGTCCGGCTCGGATAGCTCTGAAGGCCGCCGTAGGCCCGTAGCTCGGTCAGGTAATGCTTGTCGAGCCGGCCCAACAAATAGTTGATGGCGTGCAAGACGGGCGAGGCGTGCGGCTTCACCGAGACCTGGTCGCCACCTTTCAGGTGCTCGAAGTAAAGCGCCGTCATGATGCTCACCATTGATGCCGACGACGCCTGGTGCCCCCCGACCTTCACCTCTGAGCTCTTGCCCCGCACGGTGTTGGCATGGTGGATCATGCTCACGGCCAGCCAGAGCACCCGCTGTTGGACCTTGTCCAGGGCTTCCAGGTGCGCGTCGGCGTACGAGCTGGCGGTGCGCACGGGGGTGCTGGCGCTCATGGTGTAACGATAACGGTGGCGTTCGAGCTGCCGCAATGGATCGCATGCACAGCTCCCATCGCGCGCAACGGATCGAGGGTAGAGAGCCCGGCCGAGCGTTACAATGTTGCAGTGAACAGGGCCATCGACAGCGTAGACGCCACCGACCAGCAGATCCTGGGGCTGCTACAGCAAAATGCCCGCCAAACCTTCGGGGAGATCGGGCGCAAGGTGGGGCTGTCGGCGCCGGCGGTAAAGCGTCGCATCGACAGGCTCGAGGCGTCGGGGGTCATCCGAGGCTATACCGTGCTCGTCGACCACGCCTATCTGGGCGAATCCGTTGAGGCGTTCGCCGAGTTACGCTTCGCCGGGAGCACCCGGGTTGACGATATCGAGGACATCGCCCTCGATGTCCCCGAGGTCCAGGCCATCTTTACGGTGGCGGGAGACCCTGACGCGCTCGCATGGATACGGGTGAGCGATGTGCAAGACCTGAAACGGGTGATCGACCGCATGCGGGCCAGCGGCAAGGTGACCGGTACAAAGACGTTGATGGTCCTCAGTTCCTCGGTCCGAACGCCTACTTTCTAAACTCGCCGCCGCAGCCTGCGCCCGCCCGAGCATTGTCGGTGGGGCCGGTTCGCTCTCAACTCGCCATTAATCTCAACTCGCCATTAAGTGGCGCACCCCGAGCCCCATTCGCTCGTAATCAGCCGGGCAATTGTAGACGTGAGCCGAGAGGCGGATCCGCCCGCGCCCGTCCCAGGCGCCGACGGACATCTCAACCCCTCGGGCCGCCATTTCTGCCTTTAGCGATTGGGCCTGGTCTCGCGTATCGGCCAGGCCTGGCGGCAGGGGGACGAGGGCCATGCTCAGCCCGGGGTCGTGCCTGAGCCCGCCCAGCGGAGACCCCAGGATGTCGGCCACGGTGGCTTGGGCGACGCGTACCAGAGCCTCGTTGTGGCCCGCACCCTGTCCCAGCCCAATGACCCCAGCAGCTGAAGCGAGCCAGGGGCCGCCACCCATGCCGTCAAGTCATCGGTACCGACCCGCTCGAAGGACCGGGGGAAGCCTTCGGCCTCACCCCAGGAGACCACGAGGGCCATGACTTTTTGCCGCCAAGCCGGGGCCACCCATAAAGCTCCGGTGCCCGCGGGCGCACACGCCCATTTGTGCAGGTTGCCAACCCAAAAATCGGCCCCGATCCCGGGTACGTCGAGAGGGAGCATGCCGGGGGCGTGGGCGGCGTCGACCAGGGTGACGGCCCCGCACCGGTGGGCGACGGCGGCTACCGCCTCCACCGGGAACCGACGGGCGGTGGGCGACGTCACCTGGTCGACGACAACGAGGGCGGTCCGCTCCGAGCAGTGCTCGGCGAAGATGGCCACCACCTCCTCGTCGGTACTGTCGATGGGGACTTTGGCGATGACCCGGGTGGCGCCAGTGCGGGCGCACAACCGGTCGATGGCCGAGGAAACCGAGCCGTAGGCGTGGTCCGTCGAGAGCACGACGTCGCCGGCCCGCAGCGGCATTGACTGCGCGATGGCCGATACGCCGGCGCTCACGTTGTTGACGAACCCTACGTCATCCGGGCTGGCGCCGATGAACCGGGCCACCTGTGCTCGGGCCTCAGCCAACAGGCCCGGCATCTCCCGGTCGAACCAGCGCATGGGGTTGGCCGCCATTCGCCTGCGGAACCCGTCCTGCGCCGCCAAAACCTGGGCCGGCAAGGCGCCGAAAGAACCGTGGTTGCAGTGGGCCACCTCAGGGTCGAGCAGCCAGAGACGCCTTACTTCGTCCCAGTCGTCGCCCCAAATCGGGTTGCCACACGCGCGGGTGGCCTGGCCCGGGCCCGCCTGGCCGAGGTCGGCCTGCCCAAGGTCGGCCTGCCCGAGGTCGGACTGCCCGAGGTCGGACTGCCCGAGGTCGGACTGAGCCTCTTCGAGCGCAACCTCTTTAGCCGAAACCGCTTTGGCACTGGCCTGCCGCGTGCGCTCGCCGGCGATGCCGTCCCCCGGTGATTTACCTTCCTCGTGCAACCAGACCTCCTCGACGCCGGGCAGACTAGTCTCTTTGGGCTGGACGAAGCCTCGCATGGGGCCAAGCCGAGCCGCACCCGCTCTGAAAGGACAATACCGCCGCGAAGATCGGAGCTGTCCCGGTCGCCCGGCGACGCTCCCGGGCTCGGCGTCGACATCGACGAACAGTTGGCGGCGAGTTTCCCCTATAAACGAGATTATGTGGCGGTCAGTCAGCTGGGCCGATGGGACGACGTGGAACTGGTAAGCCAAAAAGGAGTTCGTGATCGACGATGGTGACACGGGTAGCGGTGACGGGAGCGGCTGGCAGGGTCGGCCAGGGGGTGCTCGAATTGCTGGGCCGGCAAGGCAAGGTGGTTGTCGGCGTCGACACCGTGGTGCCGCCTCGGGGCTCTGGTGGCGCCCACGTCGAATGGGTTCAGGCCGATATGACAGATTTCGGCGCCGTCGTGAAGGCGTTCGACGGGTGCGACGGCCTCGTGCACCTCGCCGCCATCGCCAGGCCGGGGCAGTTACAGGACTCGGTCGTCCATGGCAATAACGTGGTCGCTAGCTATAACGCGCTTCGGGCCGCGGCAGAAGTCGGCATTACCCGCATCTGCCAGGCGTCCAGCATAAACGCGATCGGGTCTGCCTGGAGCCGTTCTCCTCGTTACGACTATTTCCCCCTTGACGAAGCTCATCCGAGTTACACAGAAGATCCTTATAGTTTGTCGAAGTGGATCTGTGAACAACAGGCTGACGCCATCGCTCGACGGTTCAGCCCGGTAGGCATAGCCAGCTTTCGGTACCACATGGTGGTCCCGGACAGAGACCGCGCCGTCGGCAACTACAGCGGGGCGCCTGATCACGTTGCCGTCAAGAACCTCTGGGGATATACATCCCTGGCGGCGGCCGCGGGCGCGTGCTGGTTGGCCCTCGGATCCGACCTGTCGGGCCACGAAGCGTTCCACATCGTTGCCCCCGACCACACAGGGGAAGCGCCCGCTCGGGAACTGGCGCAGAGGTATTACCCGGGTGTGCCATTGCGCCGCCAACTGGCTGACAACGAGAGCTTCTTCGATTCCTCCAAAGCCGGCCAAATCCTCGGTTGGCGCCACCAAGATTGGTGACAGAGCTGCCACCTGGCCCGCCGGCGACGACCATCGATGAGGTCATCGCCCGGATGGGATCGATCAATTCGGCGCTTCCACCGCACGATGGCTTGGCCTGTTTCAACCGTATGTACCTCGACGTCACCCAGGGAGTAGGCCAGCAACTTGCGCAAGGCTCTTTCGCTGACCCGGCCTTCGTGTCCCGCCTGGACGTGGTGTTCGCCAACATTTATTTCGCCGCGGTTGACGCCCTTTCCGGGCTCCCCGTCTGCGTGGCCGGTGGCGTGGCAACCTCTCATGGCGTCCCGTGACGACCCGGGGATCGAACCGATCCAGTTCGCTCTGGCCGGGATGAACGCGCATATAAACCATGACCTGCCGATTGCGGTCGTAACGACTTGCACCGAGCTGAACTCCGCCCCGGACGACGGCTCCCACCATGCCGACTACCAGCGCGTCGACGCCCTCCTTGACGCCGCCGAGCAGTCGATACGGGAGTCGTTCGAGCCAACCGACGTACGCGATCTCGACCAACACATGGCGGCGGTGGCCAACCTCGTAGGCAATTGGAGCATCGCAGAGGCCCGGGACGTGGCCTGGGATACGGCGGTAGCTCTGTGGGAAGTCCGTGACCTTCAGGTGGCCACGCAGCTATTGACCGACTCGCTTGCGCACACCGTCGCCATGGCCAGTCGGTGTCTCCTAGTTGCGGTTTAGGGTCGCGCTCGAGCTGGCCGAAAGGCAGTGCCGGCAGCGAAGGCGACCTCCCGTTTCGGCCCTATTGTGCGCTGGTCCGCTGCTTGCGCTGAGAGACCGCTGAGGAATTGTAGCCTTCAACCACCGCTCTGAGGGTGGGCCGCAGTGCCCGGCCATCAGGGGCCCGATAGTTTTCTCTCAGTGCGCATCCTCTTCATCGAGGACGAGGACCGTCTCCGTGATGCACTCTGTCGTGGCCTGCGGGAGGAAAGCCACGATGTCGTCGCGGCCAGTACCGGCAGCGAAGGTCTGCGCTTGGCGACAGAACAGAGCTTTGACGTAATTGTCTGTGACATCTTGCTCCCGCACCTCAACGGGTTCCAGATCTGCCGGCGGCTGCGAGAGCAGGCGATCTGGACGCCGATCCTTATGCTGACGGCAAAGGACGGCGAGTGGGACGAAGCCGAAGCCCTCGACGCGGGGGCCGACGACTACCTCACCAAGCCTTTCTCGTACGTCGTGCTCCAGGCTCACCTGCGAGCACTGGTACGGCGGGGAGCAAAATCCGTTGCGGGTGACTCAGACGTGCTCCGGGCCAGCGACCTGATCCTGGACCGGCGAAGCCATCGTTGTGCCCGCGGGAACCACGAGATAGATCTGTCTCGACGAGAATTCGACATGCTGGCCACGCTCCTTTTGCACCTCGGTAAAGCAATGGGCAAGGAGGAGCTTCTCCGCAAGGTTTGGGGCCCGGACTTCAACGGTGACCCCAACATCGTCGAGGTTTACGTCGGTTATCTGCGAAAGAAGATCGACACCCCCTTTGACCGTCGTTCCATCGAGACGGTCAGGGGGCTCGGCTACAGGCTGGTGGTCGATGAGCGGATCTAGCCGCCGCCCGGTGGCGCGGGGATGGCTCGGCGCCGTACGAGTCCGGGCCGCGGTGGTCTCGGTCTTCATAGTGGGCGTAGCGTTCGTGTTGAGCGCGTCGGGCGTCATTTTGCTTCTCCGGGGCTCGCTTTATCAGAGCGCCACTAATACGGCCAAGGCCGAAGCGGTGGCTATCTCGTTTTTGCTCACGGAAAGAGGTTTCGTCCCCGCTGCCCTCCCCCTCTCCACTGAGGAGATGGCGGCGCAGGTCATAAGCTCGGACGGGGACGTTATAAGGTCCAGCCGGGACATCGCGGGCCATCCGGCTATGGCCGATCTTTCACCCGCGGCGGGCAAGTTCGCGGTGGCAACGGGCGTGGTGCTCCGGGTCCGGCGGTTCACTCATGTGCGTCTCGACCTCGACAACCGCTTTGTCGTAGCGGCAGTTGGGGTGGACGGCCCCGGCTCCTCTCGTGCTGTCCTGGTCGCCTACTCGCTGGGTGCGGCCGACCGCGCCATCCATCTGGTGGAAATCTCACTCGGGATCGCCTTCCCGGTCCTCGTGCTCCTTGTCGGGGCCATGGTCTGGGCCTTGACGGGTTGGGCTTTTCGGCCCGTCGAGGCCATACGTGCTGAGGTGGCTGAGCTTTCTGCCACAGACTTGCGGCGGCGCGTGCCCGAGCCCGCCGCTAACGACGAGATCGGCCGCCTGGCCCGGACCATGAACGCCATGCTCGAGCGGCTTGCAGCCTCGAACGACCGGCAGCGCCAGCTGGTGGCCGACGTCTCCCACGAGTTGCGTAACCCGCTCGCCGCCCTCCAGGCCCAACTCGAGGTGGCTGCGGCTCACCCGGGAATGGCCAGCCAGAGCATGCTCGAGGGGTCCGTCGTCGAAGTCACTCGCCTCAGCCAACTCGTCGACGACCTGCTCACGCTGGCCCGCCTGGACGAAGGCATGCTGCGCCTGCGCCCCGCCGATGTCGACCTGGACGAGCTGGTCATCTCCCAGGCGGACCGCTTGCGAGCTCAGGGAAAGGTCGATGTTTCCGTGAAAGGCGTAAGCGCGGCTCGTGTGCGCGGTGACGAGGTGCAACTGGCCCGGGTCGTCGCCAATTTGTCGGACAACGCCCAGCGATATGCGCGGCATCGAGTCGAGTTCGCCACGGTGGAGCGGGCTGATTTCTTCGACCTCGTTGTGACCGACGACGGGCCCGGCGTGCCCTGGTTCGAGCGCGAGCGGATATTCCAGCGATTTGTGAGGCTGGACACGGCGCGTTCGCACGAGGGCACGGGCGCCGGTCTGGGGCTGGCCATCGTGCGCGAGATCGTCATCGCCCACGGAGGTGAGGTCTGGGTGGAAGACGCCCATCAGGGCGCCCGTGTGGTCGTGAGGTTGCCTCGGGCCGGCCAGGTCAGCCCGCCAACGGGCGGCCATCCGGGCTCCGGCCGAGAGGCCCTCGACACCCAACCGAGTCCACCGGTGACGGCCGAGCGCCGGGGCCAATGAGAGCTCCGGCGCACCCCCAGCCGGCGCCGGAGCTCTCTGAGCGCGGCCCGTGCGGACCGTCAGGAAAGGACTACTTCTTCTCCCACTTATATTTGCCGTCTGTTTTTTTGCAGACCAAGACCTCTTTGCCGGCTTTTGCGGTCTTGTTAAGTTCCTTCTTCGTGCAAGCGGCGCCGGCCTTTGCCGCATTTGCGTGTTGGGTAGACGCAAATGCATTTCCTGCAGTAAGGCCCAGGCCACCTACTGCAACGCCGAGCGCCAGCGCGGCTGGAGCCAACCTTTTTGCCATAAAGAACTTCACTGGCCCTTCCTTTCGTCGGTTCGCTAGGAGACCGGCGGCTCTCGCGGCCTCAGCGTGCGCATGACGTGTGCGCCAGCCCTCATTGCTATACGGCCTCACAGACCGCCACTTCACGTCCTGAGAGACCTCTGAGACCTATTTGCGGATGGCGACAGCGGGAGGTGGCCTGAAGTGCGGCGATCAACTCGGGCCCACCTGAGAAACGCCTGAGAAATAAATTCAGGAAAATCCCGAGCGGCCCGAGCCACCGAAAAATTAGCCTTTTTGCTTAGTGCCTTGTGGTGTCCCGACCCGGTTGGTGCCACGGGTTTGACTTCAGAGCGTCCGAGGCTATCGACGTCGTTTTTCCTTCCTCCGGGACAACGGCCCACATCACGAGGTAGACAATCGGGCCACCTATGCCACCGAGCAGTAAGGAACCGATGACAAAGCCGATCCTCACGGCCACAGGGTCGACGTCGAGGTACTCGGCCAGGCCGCCAGCCACGCCGGCGACCAAGCGGTTTTTGGTGCTCCGGGTCAACTGACGATGGCTGTCCGTGGGTTGGGGCGGCGGGGTTTGCGAACTGTAATCGGTCATGAGTTCATTCTTAGGGTTATGCGGCCGTTTTCCCATCGGGGAGAGCCCTCAGTAAACCCTGGGCCGTCCCTGGGCCACGTCTTCCTACCTTGGGGTGGAGTGTTTTGACCCGGTCTCGGTCATAGGCGCCGTCTTCGGCGCCAACAGGGCCCCTGTCTGTCGCGCCGGCGGGCGTTTCAGTTGGCTTCGCGGATCTCCTCCAGCGGGGTGTCCGGGAGAAGCCGGCGAAGTTGGCGCGCCACCGACCCCCGGGCCAGCTCGGCGAGGCGGGACCGGTGCCGGCCCACGACCACCCGGGAGGCGCCCCGAGCGCGGGCGACGTCGGCTATGGCGCGAGCCGCAGGTTCGCCGTCGACCTCGGTGTAGCTCCCACCCATTTCTTCGGTCATTAGGCGGTACCGGTCGAGGGCCTCACCCTTGGGGCGAACTGGGCCGTCGGCGGCATTGGCGTGGACGACGAGCAGGTCGGCGTCCTCATCGCAGGCCAGTTCCATCGCCCTTCGGATGACGGCCTCGCTCCATGCCGACCCGGAGACGCCGGCCACCACGACCGGGCGGGGAGTATCGTCGGCGAGGCCCCGCCGGGCCAGGAGGTCCGGCCCCACCTCGTCGAGCGTGCCGGCCAGCCACGCCTGCCCGAGCTCGCTGAGGGCCTCGAGGTTGGTGGCGCGGAAGTACTCCGCCAGAGCCCCTCCAACGCGGTCGGTCGAGTAGACGAGCCCGGCCGCGATGCGCCGTCTCAAGACGTCTGCTGGCAGGTCGACCAGGACCACATCGCCCGACCGCACAAACTCGTCGGGCACGGACTCGACGGTGCCCGCCCCGGTGATGCGGGCCGCGTAGTCCCGGGCGGAGACCAGGTTGGCCACGTTGACCGTGGTCAAGACGTCAGTCCCGCTGGCGAGCAGGTCGGCGACATCCGCCCAGCGCTTCCGGCTGCCGTCCGGGAGGCTATGCGCCAGCTCGTCCACGATCACCAGGTCGGCTCCAGACGCCATTACACCCGGGAGATCCATTTCTTCGAAGTCGTGGCCTCGATAGTTCACAACCCCGGCCGGGACCACCTCGAGGTCCCCGAGCTGGGCGATGGTCTCAGGCCTGTCATGGTGGTCAACCCAGCCGACGACGACGCGATCGCCGGCCGTAGCTCGGCGCCGGCCTTCAGTCAGCATGGCATAGGTTTTGCCGACCCCGGGAGCCGTCCCGAGATAGGTCGTCAGTTGGCCCGAACCTGCCACAACGTTCTCCCAGGTCGTTACCGATCCGTCTCGCGGGCTGGAGACGACTGGAAACTACCTCCGCTTGAACAGAAAACGGCACTTGCAGGCGCAACGCCCGCTAGTGGCCGGAGCCGAGGATCCCCTTGCGTCACGTGCCCGGGAGGGTAAGAGTTTGCTGAGACAACGAAAAACATGAGGAGGATGGGCCAAATGCCCGAAATGACGCGTTATGAACACGGGGTCCCATCGTGGGTCGACATTGGGACGCCTGACCCGCAGGCGGCTCTGGCTTTTTACGCCGCATTGTTCGGTTGGCAGGGACAGGACATGGGCGAGGAGGCCGGGCACTACACGATCGTGTCGAAGGACGGCAAGCCGGTGGCCGCCATCAGCCCGGCGCAGGACTCGGGACCGCCCCGATGGACGACGTACATCAACGTCGAAGACCTGGACTCGGTGGCCAAGAGCGCAGAGTCGGCCGGCGGGACCATCGTTGTTGCCCCGATGGACGTCATGAAGGCCGGGCGGATGGCGATATTCAAGGACCCCACCGGCGCCTTCATCGCCGCCTGGCAGCCAGTCGAGTTCGTCGGCGCTCAACTCGCCAACGAGCCCGGGGCCATGATCTGGACCGAGCTGTCCACGTCGGACATAAACAACGCCAAACCGTTCTACACCGAAACCTTCGGGTGGGGCTGGGGCGGCAGTGACGAGTACGCCGAGGCCCAGGTGGCTGGCCGCACCATAGCGGGGGTGCAGCCGCGCCGTCCCGACCTGCCGGCCGACGTCCCCGACAATTGGCTCGTCTACTTTGGCAGCGCGGATGTCGATGCTGACGCTAAGAAGGCGGCCGACGCGGGGGCAACCATTGTCGTCCCGCCGACGGACATCCCCGGGACCGGCCGCTTTGCCGTCTTAGTTGACCCTCAGGGCGCCACCTTTGCCATTTTCAAGGCGTGACGGTTCCAAGTCGTAACGGTCCCAAAGACGTAACGGTCCCAAAGACGTAACGGTCCCCAGGCGTAACGGAGGGGCGGCAGGAGCGAGCCCATTAACGGCCCTCAGCCCAGGTGCGTCGTTGCACCTGGGCTGAGGCGGGGAGGCCTATGGGCCAAGATCCGTTTTACTCCGTAGCTGTGACCGGAACCCCCGTCGCTATGGGTCTTGGCGTTTGCTTTCACCCGACGGGGTGAAATGAGTTACTGCAGCGGCTCAGTGCCGGGGGAGCTGACGGTGACCGTGGTGGCCGTGTTCGTGAGCACCTGGACCGGGCCCGGGGTGACCAGCATGCCGTCGGTGTTGCCGGCCGAGTCGACGTAGAAGCCGACGAGGTCGCCCCGGTCGTTCACGCCGTTGACCGTGGTGGTGCCGACGCCGTTGGGGTCAGAGACGGTGGTGAAGCCGGCCCGCTTGGTCCAGGTGAAGCCGAAGCTCTGGGCGCTGGAGCCGGAGCCGGTGGTGTAGACCCCTACGACCTCGCCGGAGTTGTTGAGCCCGAGGGCCTCGGTGGAGGCCGCCCCCGGGTAGGCGATGGCCTCGAGGCCGGCGTGGGAGGTGAGGAACGACTCCACCGGGCCCGAGGCCGGCGTGAAGAAGCCGGCCACCTGGCCGCCGTTGTTGATGGCGGCGTCGGTCACCGAGCTGGCGCCCGAGATGGTGGTGAAGGTGGCCTGGTTGTCCCGGATGTCGTAGACAAAGCCGTGGGCGTTGCCATTGGCGTCGGCCTCGAAGCCGACGGCGATGTTGGCGTCGTTGACCCCGAGCAGCTGGGTCACCGGGGGGCTGGCCGCCGCCACGTCAGACGGCAAGTCCACGTTGACCTGGGTGAAGCTGCGCCCGTTGTCGAGCGAGTACCAGCCGTAGTTGGCGTCGGTGCCGGTGTTGGTGGGGGACTGGAAGCCAACTTCGCTCGAGCGGTTGTTGAGCCCGGTGACCTGGGTCTGGAGCCGGGGAAGTTCTCCACCCGGTAGTCGAGCTGGCCGGACCGGGGGAGCAGGTAGTAGCCCTTGTTGGGGTGCATGGCCACGCCCGAGCCGAAGTAGCCGGCGATGGTGCCCGAGTCGTTGATGCCGAGCAGTTGGTTGAAGGTGAGGTCGTTGCTGTTGTCGAGCGTCGTGAACGTGTACGACGAGCTGCCCTGGGCGTGGGCCGGGCCGGCCGAGGCGATGGCGCCGCCGACGGTGGCGGCGGCCACGACCAAGGTGCCGAGGGCCCGGGCGGCGAAGCTGCCCCGGGCGGGGAGGGAGCGGAGGAGCTGCATTTGGTGTTACCGGCCTTTCTGGGGTGAATGAGGCTGAGGGGTGGGTGCTGCAAAGCGAAGCACTGACAGCATTCGCGGGCGCGCTGGGGCCGGTGCGGGGGGTGCGGGGGGAAACGCTGGGGGTGGGGCAGTCTTAGTGCCCAGTGGGCGTCGAGAGTGCTAGGAGGCGCCAGGAGCCCGGGGCCGGGTGCTCTGCAGAGCCCCCCCGGCCGTTTCAGGAACCAAGTTGATCTGGTCGGTCCTCGGTAAGGTCCGCTTCTTCAACGGTCACCTCTGCTGCGGGGTCAGCCTCCAGGCGGGCGTCCGATATCGGTCGGCCGCTCAGGACGGACCGCCCGTAGCTCCCCTCGGCGAGCCGCTGTTCGGCTCGGGCCAGAGCCGCCAGCCGGTCCCGTAGCTGGACCGTGACCGCATTGTCCAACTGTTCGTCTATCAGCGGATTAGCCGGGTCAGTCATGTCCCCGGGCTGGTCGGCGCCGTAACGGTCATCTGCGCCGGCGACGGCCGTCGCCGCGAGCAGCGCCTCGACTCGATCTCTCTCGGCTTTTAGCAGTGCTCGGGCCTTCGCATCGTCCATAACGCCCTCCGTGGGGATCACAGCTTCGGTCCCATAAAGCCTGGTTAACGTGGGGCCGACACCTCGCGAAAACCATACTTGAGGAACATCCCGGGACAAAACCCCCCAAGGGCGGGCCCGATTTATCCTTCTTTCCTTGCGCAAAGCAGCGGCCACTGAGGGCACAGGCCCGGGCATCGAGCGCATAGAGAGCCGACACATGGGGGTTTCTTGGTGCAGGCGTGGCTTCTTGTTGCGTTCTGCTGCTAAATGTGCACCGGAACGCGAACAGGAACCATCGCCTGCACCAAGATTGCCGAGGTGCACCGAGAAACGGGCTCGACGGGCCGGCCGGGCGGGGCGGGGCCGACCGCAGCCGGGCCAGGCCGGGGGCGACCGCAGCCGGGCCAGGCCGGGGGCGACCGCAGCCGGGCCGGGGACGGGGCCGATCGCAGCCGTGCGGGCGGGGTTAGAGCGAGTGTCGACTCCGACGGCGCCAAGTCATCCAACCAGCGGCGGCAGCTCCTGCGATCCCGGTTATCGTTTCAGGCCGGCCCACGGGTGGCGTCGGCCGGCGCGGGTACATCAACGGTTGTCATGCCCGAAGTTCTCGGATTTTGTCCTTGAACAATGTCGTGGCGATGGTGGCCTTACGTGGCTGTCCAGAAAGAAAGGATTTGGCGAATTTCTTCGCTTGTTCGTAGGTCACCTTGCCTGGCATGGGCGGCTCGTCGGGGTTAACGGTGACGTCCAGCAGAGCGGGCCCGTCATGACTAAAGGCGTCCTTTATGGCGGTGTCCAATTCGCCGACCTCGTCGACTCTTCTGGCCAAGAAGCCACACGACTCCGCCCACGAGGCAAAATCGTTCCTGCGCTGGAAACGCACCCCGAACTCCGGGTACCCGAGCACCATTTGTTCCCACTGGATCTGGCCTAACTCGGCGTTGTTGCAAATGACGACCTTGATTGGTAGGTGGTAGCGGGCGGCGGTAGCCAGTTCGGCCATTAACATGGCAAATCCTCCGTCACCGACAAAGGCGATCACCTGCCGTCCGGGGAAGGCGTGCTGCACGCCAATGGCATAAGGCAGGCCCGGGGCCATAGTGGCCAGGTTGCCGGACAAATAGAACTGGCGGCCACCCTTGATGTCGAAATCTCTGGCCGCCCACGTGGCGATCGTGCCCGAGTCGCACGTCAGCACGGCGTCGTCGGCGGCGGCATTGTCCACCGCCTTCATAAGGCGTTGGGGTTGAATGGGGTTAGTGTCGGCACTCTCGAGGGCCACCATCCGCTCGCGCCACTTGACCATTGACGCCTGGGCCGCCGCGAGGAACGAGCGGTCTTCCTTGGCCCCGATGAGGGGTAACAGCGCCGCCAGCGTCTCCTTGGCGTCCCCGACCAGAGGTACCTCGGTGGCGATACGGTTCCCCGCCCGCACGGGATCCTGCTCGACCTGGACCACCCGGGCTTGGCCCGAAGCCGGGAGGTATTTCGTATAAGGAAAGTTCGTCCCGACCATAAACAGGGTGTCGCATTCCTCTAGCGCATCTTCGGACGGCCTTGTCCCCAGGAGGCCGATACCCCCCGTAGTAAGCGGGTGGTCGTCGGGCACTACCGCTTTGCCGGGCAGGGTCTTTACGATAGGACTTCCGAGCGCCTCTGCGACGGCCAGGACCTCGTCCCTGGCGTGGAGGGCGCCGGCGCCGACGAGCATCACGGGGCGCTTACCGGCGTTCAAGACATCAGCCGCCGACTGGAGGTACTCCCGGCGCGGCAGGCCGGGAGGGGCCAGGCACACTGGAGCGGTCGGTTTGTTGGTGGCCGGGCCGACGGCGGCGTAAGGGGCATCCCCGGCCGCGGCGACCTGGACGTCGTTGGGGATAGTGAGGTGGGCCACGCCACGGCGGGTAAGGGCGTGGCGGACGGCAATGTCCACCAGGGTCGGCAGTTGGGCCGGCACCATTACGACCTGGTTGTACTCCGCCACATCCAGAAACAGGTGGTCCGTGGCCACTTCTTGCTGGTACCCGGTGCCGAGCATCTGCGTCTCTTGCATACCCGTGATGGCGAGCACGGGGACGTGGTCCAATTTGGCGTCATAAAGCCCGTTCAAGAGATGGACCGCTCCTGGTCCCGAGGTCGCCAGGCATACGCCGATCCGACCGGTGGCTTTGGCGTAGCCGCAGGCCATGAAGGCGGCTGCCTCTTCATGCTGTACGAGGATAAAGCGAACACGGTCGGAGCAGCGCCGCAGGCCTTCCATCAAACCGTTTATGCCGTCCCCGGGCAGCCCGAACACGGTGTCAACACCCCAGTCGGCCAAACGGTTAACGAGGTCTTCGGAGGCAATAGCGCCCATGGAGCAATCCTTTCGTGATCGTATTGCGCCTGCGGCCGAGCTTCCACCGAGCCCTGGCCGTCTTGCAGCGGGAACCCTTAAATCACTTGTACCCACCGTGAGCCCGTTCCTCACCTCTCCTGCGGTTATCCCTCATATATCCGCTCTGACGTGGGCCTTAGCACGGGAGCCGACCAGATACGCCCTTACGCAAAGCTGGTCCGGATGTTTACACCCAAGACGGCAGGGGTACCTGCTCGGGCGTAAACCGACGGGCGGAACGACGCCCGCTGAACTAAGCGAGGACGTTATGTACAAAGGAGCCGGCACAGGCCTTATCGGTCTCGGCATTGTCATGGTCGTCATAGGTGCGGTACTCGATTTCGCAGTCACTGCTACCACGACGGGGCTCGATATCAACACCGTGGGTGCGATCCTGCTCATCGTTGGGATTTGCTGCGTTATCATCGGCGGTATCGTCTTCGGCGTCGGGTCGTTCAGGCAGACGACGTTCCGCGAAAACGTGCGCGTCTCGCCCGATGGCCAGGAGAGAATGGTCCAGCAACGCGATACCTTCTAGAGTTTTACCGATTCCCCCCCACTGGCCGACGGCTCGTTTTGAGCCGTCGGCCTTTTCGCGTCGGCAATGGCTCGCTCCGAGACGTCCGCGGTCGCCACGTCAACCAGGTACGTCTTCCTGGTCAGCAACAACAGGATGCCGGCGGCCAGCAGGGGTGCGAGCATGATGATGAAGGTGTACTCGAGCCCTCGGCCGGCTATTGCTTCCAGGCGAGGGTTAGTAGAAGCGGCCGCCCCAGCGTGAGGCCCACCGAACGTCGACGAAATGTAGCCGAACAGTAGGGGGGCAAAACTCTGCAGTATGTTCCGGGCGAAAGTGCGCACGGCTTCCGCCCGGCCCCACAGCCGCGACGGGACCACGTCGAGCCGAGCGGCGTCCAGCGGGGGGTCGGGGGCGGCGACGAAGGCGGCAGCAATGGCGAAAAACGGCAGCGACACCAGGATATTGTTGCTTAATAAGCCGGGCAGGAAGGAAACCGCGGCAGCCACGAACGCCACGCCAGGCACCAGTACCCGGGCATCGGTCACCCCTTTGCGGATCAAGCCATCCGTCAGCCGGCCGGCGTACAGGGTCCCAGCTACCCCGCCGGCGCCGGCGGCGACCAGGATAAGGACCACCAGGCTCTGGCTGATCCCGTAGTGGGTCTCGGCAAAAAGTACGGCAAACGCCTGCAAACCGGCGAGGAAGAAATAACCGAGCGCCGACGCGCCGATCAGTACCAGGTTGCTCGGTACTCGGAGCACGTAGACGGCCGCAGCCCGAGCAGACATCCGGGTTGGATCTCGCCGGAGGACCAACTTGCTATTGGCGTGGATATCGCTTTGCTCCCGGGCCTGCTTACGGACATCCGCGGCGTCGTCAGCGGCCCGCTCGCCGGTCGCCTGGTCCTCAATTGGCTGGCTGAGCGGGACCGGGCCTTCGGCCTCCGCCTCTTCTGCCGGCTTTATCTCCTCCGCTCCGGGGTACAGCCAGCTCTGGCCGCCGCGGGCGGGCTCCGGGAGCAACCGCCACAGCAGGACCGCCAGCACGGCGTTCGGGAGGGCGAGCAGCAGCAAAGGTGCCCTCCACCCGGCCAACGCCCCCAGTTCGGCTGAGACGACCAGTCCGACACCGGTGCCCACCAGTTCTCCTGTAAGGATCAGGCCGAATATTCGGGACCGGTCTTCTGCTGGGAACAGGTCGCCGGTAAGTGAAGTGACAATTGGGCCCGACGCCGCTGTTACCGCCCCGAGGGCAAAGCGGGTAGCCAAGAGAGCGGTGTAGCCCTGCGCCAGGCCTGAGGCGACCATGCAGACCGCCCCACCGGCCACGGCCACATATAGAAGCGTAACCCGCTTGGACCGGTCGGCCAGCACGCCGACGGGCAAGCAGGCCAGCGCCCCGACCAGTGCGGTAACCGTGGTAAGAAGGCCAAGTTGCGTATTGCCGATCTGAAATGCCTTCTCTAACTGGCGAGCGAGGGCGCCGATACTCCCGACATTGGCGCCTTGTACGGCGAGCACCCCAGCCAGCAGAAGGACGACGCGCAGACGCGCAGGGCCGCCGGCGCTCTCGGTTACGCGTTCAACAAGCGTCGAAATTTCGGTCTGGGCAGGCTCGAGCGGGCGCAGGCACTAGTCATACCCAAGAGCCAGGAAGAATAAAGATTGAGAACACGGTTTTCCCGGGAATTAACTCAACAGCGACGGGGCTCTTCTTGAACGAAGCGCGGTTCCCGCCTGCCGGTAATTGGGATTGTCGTCGGGCGAGTGGCCCCCTAAACGGGGGCCAAGAACCGGCGTAACGGCGCGCCCTTCGGATGATATGAGCAGCTGGGCATCACCTCACCCTTCCATCGGCAGCGTTTCGGAAAGCCCGGTGACCTCTATGACACGGCGGACAATAGGTGAAGGGTTGCGGAGTTGGACTGACGGGACCTTCTGAGCGGCGGCGAGCAATACGGCCAAACCCGAGCTATCTATGAACTCGAGTGCTTCGAGGTCGAAGATAAGGCGCTCGACTTCGGGGTCGGCGGCCTGGTCGACGACTTCTTGGACGTGAGCGGCGTTCGACATGTCGACCTCGCCAGTGACCCGGACCACAAGGATGCCCGGGTCCTCCCGCCAAAAGTCGACCGAGACCTCTGCTCCCTCCTGGCCAGAGCTTTTACTTTCTTCGCGTTCGTCCATCTCGACCCCAGGATCGCTTTGATACCTCGATGGGCACAGCTCATCTAGTTGTCCACAACCTTGGTCAGAAGGTTAGCAAGAGTGCCGTACAGGGACGAGCGGGCCGGAGGTTTGGGCGCACTACTCGGCGTGGCCGGTCAGGTCCTCCGCCATGACAGGCTCAACCGCTGGGACGTCTCCATCAAAGGCCCAGCCACGCTACGTGACTCGGCTACGTGCGAAGGGTGCCGCTACCTGCGAAGGGTACAGTGCCAGGCGCCCGGGCAGAGCACATCGCTGAAACCGTACTCGCTCACCCCGCAGGAAGAGCTCGGCAGCCTTGTCTACCAGGGCGTACGTCCTCAGCCTGGGGCTCTTACGGCGCGGGTCTGGTGAATGCCGATGAGCGTGGACACCACCAGCGCCAGCGCCGGCTGGCCCAGCCGAGCCCATCCTTCCACCTGGGCCGGGCTGGACCCGCGGACGGACCGACAGCGAACACCCTGGGGCCGAGCGGCAGGACCCGCCGACCTGCGTTCAGCCGGCGCACGTCAGTTTATCTCCGGAAAATGAGGGTATAAACGACGAGGCCACCGGCCCTGCTTTTGGCGTTTTTACAACCAAAGCAGGGCACGCGGTGGACTTCTTGTCGCCGAACAAACCCGGGCCATCTACCAGCAATTGAAGGTGGAACTCGCTGTGCGGCCGCTTACCAGTAGTACCAACGACCGCCGCCGCTCCCGGCCCGAAAAGCGAACCCGGCCAGCCAAAACACAAAAACAATGGCGGCGATGATCCAGAGGAAATGCAGGGTAAACCCCAGGCCCAAGAACAAAAGGGCTAGCAGGAGGACGAACGCTAGCAATAGCATTTAATCGGTCCTTTCTAGTATTGGTAAATCGGCTACCCAGTCCGGAACCTTGACGGCTCGAAGGCTCACGGCCGGCTTATTACCCAGCCGGTAACTCGTTCATACCCTTTCCAAACAGATGCCACACCTACATGCGCCCTGGTAAACGCACAATGCTTTGACGGATGCATGGAATCAGCAACTCGTTTATCCCGCGGCGGGCGCGGGGTATGTGGCTACAGAAAGTGCCCGCCTGAGGGCCGGAAACTGCGGAACGCCAACCCATACGACCGGAAATGGGACGACGCAAAGAAGGATAGGTGACAAGCAAATGACTGCGAGCGTAGCTGTGGCCCGAGGGCCGGAACGGGAAACGACTGAAACCACAGTTCCCGGCCGCCTCGACCGCTTACCGTGGTCGCGTTGGCACTGGATGGTGTTGATCGGCCTCGGGACGGTCTGGATCCTTGACGGGCTCGAGGTCACTATCGTTGGGGCGGTCGGGAGCACGCTCACCAGCGCGGGGAGCGGCATTAAGATCAGCACCGCGGAAGTCGGTACCGCTGCCGGTGTTTACGTGGCCGGCGCCTGCTTCGGGGCTTTGGTGTTTGGGCACCTCACCGACCGGTACGGCCGGCGTCGGCTCTTCCTGGTTACGTTGGGACTGTACCTCATCGCTACGGTCCTGACCGCGACATCCCAGGACGCGTGGATGTTCTTCATCTTCCGGTTCCTGACCGGTATGGGCATCGGCGGCGAGTACTCCGCCATAAATTCGGCCATTGACGAACTGATCCCTGCACGCGTGCGAGGGACCGTCGACCTCCTGGTCAACGGGTCGTACTGGCTAGGGACCGCAGTCGGGGCGGCCGCCACCCTGGTGCTGCTGGACCCCAAGGTCTTGGCGCTGGACGTTGGGTGGCGCGTCTGCTTCTTCATGGGTGCGGTACTCGGGCTGGGTGTCCTGCTCGTACGGCGCCATCTACCGGAGAGCCCGCGCTGGCTCTTCACGCACGGGCAGTCGGACGAGGCCGACCGCATCGTCGATGGCATCGAACGGCAGGTGCGCAGTGAAACAGGCCGCGACCTCGATGACCCGGGGGAGGCCATCAAGGTGCGGCAACGGCCGCCTGTCAGCTTCGTGGAGGTAGCTCGCGTCGTCTTCGGCAGCTACCCCCGCCGGTCCATCCTGGGCCTGTCGTTGTTCGTCGGCCAGGCGTTCCTGTACAACGCCGTCTTTTTCACTTATTCGCTTGTCCTCACGACGTTCTACCACGTGTCGTCGTCCTCTGTGGGTTACTACCTGATCGCGTTCGCTGTGGGCAACCTCCTCGGGCCACTGCTCCTGGGCCGTCTTTTCGACGTAATTGGCCGGCGGGCGATGATCGCCGGGACTTACCTCGTGTCAGGTGTGCTACTGGCCGTCACGGCGTGGTTGTTTGACCAGGGCGTGCTCACCGCGTTCAGCCAGACCGTCGCCTGGGTGGTCATCTTTTTCTTCGCTTCGGCCGGCGCCAGCGCGGCCTATTTGACCGTAAGCGAGATTTTCCCGATGGAAACCAGAGCACTGGCCATCGCCTTCTTTTATGCCGTAGGTACGGGCCTCGGAGGAATTATTGGGCCTGTCCTTTTCGGCCAGCTCATCGCCACCAAGCGACCAGGCGACATGGCGGTCGGTTATTTGATCGGCGGCGGCCTGATGGCCGCGGCGGGATTGGTCGAGGTCTTCCTCGGCGTCGACGCCGAACAGCAGAGCCTGGAGGACATTGCGGCGCCGTTATCGGCAGCAGAACGGCCGGCCGGCGAAAAGCAAAATGGGGCCACGCCTCGGCCCGCCCCGCCCAGCCCGGTGGGGCCGTACCCGCCGCCAGGGCGGCGCGTCGGGCAGGCGGCTTGGTCGCCGCGGCCGCAGGCATCGCTCCACCCGCGCAATGACCCGTACCTGGCCCGGGAGGTAGATTCCATCGTCGCTGTCCTGAGGACAGAGGGCCCACTCTACGAGGCACAGGTATCGAGGGCCGTGGGTGCTCGGTACTGGGGGCCAGGCCGGTTCCGTACCGCGGTACGGTCGGGGCTGGCCTCAGGCCGGATCCGCCGGCTGGGGCGCAACCAGCTGGCGGCCTCGCGATCCGAGACCGCGGCGGCTGCTGCGAGCGATGCGGGGTGAGCTCTGCTCCGGGTGAGCTCACCCCGGTTCGTGGGGCGCCGTACGGCTGAGCTCGACCTGGTTCGCGGGCGCCGTACGGCGGCCCGCCTCCGGAGCCCAGCCGACCAAGAGTGTATTGATCAGGCTCTTTCGGCTCAGTCTCCCCATTAGCTACCGGTTATGGGTTAGCTACCGGTTATGGGTTAGCTACCGGTTATGGGTTAGCTACCGGTTATGGTTTGCCCATGGATGAAGTCATCACGTGGGACGACTTTGCCAAGGTGGATATTCGGGTCGGCCGGGTCATAGAAGTCGAGGACTTCCCCGAAGCCCGCCGTCCGGCCTGGAAGTTACGGATCGATTTCGGCCCCGATTTGGGCGTCAAGCGGTCGTCAGCGCAAATAACCAACTACAACAAGGACGAATTGATGGGACGCCTGGTCCTGGCAGTGGTCAATTTCCCGCCGCGTCAGATTGGGCCCTACCGGTCGGAGGTTCTGACCCTCGGGACTTACAGGGAAAGCCGCGTATTGCTCGTCTCGCCCGAGCCCGACGCTGAGCCGGGAGACCGGCTCGGCTGACCACGCCCATCGGCGGGTGGCCATCAGCTCCCGTTTCCATGACCGTTCCCGTTGCCCTGTCCAGCGCTCGTGCCGCCTCCGTTGCCTCCTTGGTCGTCTCCGTGGCCAAAGCCATAGTGGTTCCCGTGGTCATGACGGCCCTCACGCCACTGGCCCTGCCCGTCCCCATGGCTGTTACCCTGACCAGGGCCCGGCTGCCCGGTGGATCCGGGAGGGCGTGGAGCCGTCGTCAATTTGCTCGGGGTTACCGTGGAGGACGGCGCCTCCGTTGGGGGCGGCGTCGTCGTGGTCTCCAGGTTGGGGCTCA
This sequence comes from uncultured Acidimicrobiaceae bacterium, assembly GCA_963807395.1. GTDB lineage: Bacteria > Actinomycetota > Acidimicrobiia > Acidimicrobiales > Palsa-688 > Fen-671. Next base: position 93,652 of record CAWEBW010000013.1, on the reverse strand, counting down.
CTTGCCCCGTTGGGGCCTGTCTGTTCGCCGGGCTCGGCACAGTGACCGGCGACTTAGTGACGGGCACGGTGGTCGTGAGCAGGGGCCTTGTACTCGCGGGGGGAGCGGTCGCCCTTGACGTCGGGGCGAGCTTCGAGCCGGTTGCCTTTACCGGGTGAGGTGTTTTGCCCACGAGCACGCCACCCAGGACCAGGCCAAGGACGAGCAGTGTTGCCGCCCCCACGGCGCTCACTACGACGCGGTACCTCCGGCTTTGACGAGTTTTCTTGGCCACCGTTGAGTCGAGCGGCCGAAGGCTTGGGGGTGGAAGGACGGTGGTGGGGCCGTAGGTAAAGGGCGGGGTGGAGAGCGACTCGGAAACATAAGCGGCTGTAACTCGCTCCGACGGGGGCCGTGCGGTCATGGAAGTGAGGAGCCACCGCCAGCTTTCTCCAACGGTGGCGGGGACAACCGGGTCGCAGTGCAAGCGGGCGGCCAACGTCTCCGCCTCGGTCCCTTCAAAGGCACGCCGGCCACTCAAGCATTCGATGAGCACGAGACCAAGGGCGTAAACGTCAGCCTCGGGGCCGATCTCGTTCCCGACGACTTGTTCAGGCGCCAGGTATGCCGGCGTGCCCAACGCCACCCCCGTGACAGTGACGCGGGTCGCGCCGAGGAGGCGGGCTATCCCGAAGTCGGCGAGGTAAGGCGTTCCCTCGAAGTCAAGAAGGACGTTTTCCGGCTTTACATCCCGATGAACGATGCCTTGTGCGTGCACGCAGGCCAGTGCGGCGGCGACGCCCGCACCTACTCTGGCCGTTTCCTCATTGCCGAGGCGCCCGCGATCGAGCCGCCGGGCCAACGTGACACCGTCTATCAAGTCCATTACGAGGTAGGTCGGGGCCCCAGTCGGGCATCGAGCACGCGCACGAGGTTCGGGTGCGAAAGATGAGCCAGCGTGCGTACCTCTCTCACCACGCGGACCTCGTTGGCGCCGCCGGCTTCGTTCAGGACTTTGACCGCCACCGTGCGGCCGAGCCTTGTGTCAAAGGCCTCATAAACCACTCCCATACCGCCGCGACCGACTACCCCGTCCAGCCGGTAACGCCCGTCCAGGGTCGAGCCCACAAGCTGTCCCGAATCGCGAGCCGCGGTGGTCGGTGGATAGACGGGCTCTCGAAGCCCAATCGGGCCTGATGGCGTCGTCGTCTCGAGTCGCGTCGTCAAGTCATTTCCTTCCCACGCCTGGTGACCTATATACCCGCTCCCGCACAGGGCGCCCGTTTTGGGAGCCCCGGCGGCCACTCAGGCCGGCGAAGGCTCGACCGAGTCCGCTCCACGCTGTCGTCCGGCCGCGTCGGGTGCCGCTCCGACGGTCTCCCGGGTGCGGGAGCCGACCACGTTATAGACGAAGTCGCTTTGGCGGACCAGCACCAGGGCAGCTACGGCGCCGATAAAAGCGATAATCGCCCCTATCACCATCAGCAGGTTGAAGGTGTGCGAGAAGCCGATGCGGTAAGCGTGCAGCAAGACCGCCTGGGCGTGTGCCGAGGGTATGGCGGCGGCCGCCGCACGAACGCCGCCAGCCTGCAGCGCGCCGCTCAATTGCTCTCCCCCTCGCCGCAACACCTCGCGACCAGCGGCGGAGGCAGTCAGTACAGCCGTGGTGTGCTGCTGGATCTGGTCGGCAAATACCGCTCCCAGAGCGGCGATCCCGGTTGCTATCCCCACCTGGCGGAACGTGGAGTTAGCGCCGGCGGCCATCCCGCTTCGCTCCACTGGTACGACGGCTACTGATGCCGACGCGAGGACGGGGTTGACCAGGCCGATCCCCACCCCTGTGACGACGAACCCGGGAAGCAGGCGGGTCCAGCCCGATGACGGCGTAGTAGTGGCCATGAGGAGCATGCCGCCGGCGCACAAGGCCAGGCCGAGGCTCAAGGGGAACCGGCTCTGGACCTTGACAGTCAGCTTGCCGGCGATGGGAGCGACGATAAAGGCCATCACCGTGATCGGCAGGAAGCGCAAGCCGGCGGCCAAGGCACCGTAACCGAGGCCGTCCTGGATGTAGAAGGTGATGTACAAGAACAACGCGAATATCGACGAAGCCAACGTGAAGGCGGCCACGGAAACTCCGGTCATCGCCGGTCGCCGGAACAGCGTCAGGTCGAGCATGGGTTGACGCACCCGCAGCTCGTTGATGATGAAGAGGGCCATCATGACGGCGCTGACGGCGAACAACACCAGTATCTTAGTGCTGGTCCAGCCGTCGTCGTTACCTCTGATGAGCCCGAGCACCAGAGTGAACAGCGAGACGGAGAAAAACACAACGCCCGTCCAGTCGATCCTCCGGCTGGTGGGGTCGCGTGACTCTTTGACCTTGGCCAGAGTGAGGGCGACGGCCAGGACGCCGATAGGCACGTTCACGAAGAAGATCCAGCGCCATCCGACACCGCTGGTGAGCGCCCCGCCAACTGAGGGCCCGACCGCTACAGCCCCGCCGAGGACCGCGCCGTATATGCCGAAGGCCGTCCCTCGGTCGCGACCCTGGAAAGCGGACGCAATCAGGGCGACCGAAGTCGCGAACATGACCGCTCCGCCCGTACCTTGCACTCCTCGGGCGATGTTGAGCATCAGCGGAGTCGTTGACAGGCCGCACACCAACGACGAGACGGTGAAGATGGCGAGCCCGATGGCGAAGATCGCCCGCCTGCCCCTGATATCACCGATCACCCCGGCCGTAAGTAGGAGGGCGGCCAGCGTAAGAGAGTAGGCGTCGACCACCCACTGGAGGTCGCTGAACGACGAGTGCAGCGAGCGCTGGATAGCTGGTAGCGCCACGTTAACGACCGTTATGTCGAGCAAGAGCATGAAGGTGGCCGTGCAGACGGCCATGAGGGTCCACCATTTGCGTTCGACTACTGGCATGATCAGCTTCCCTTCCTGACCCGCGCCCACATGGACCGTGGCTCGTGCGGCAGAGGTTCGGTAAAAGGTGGGTCTGAAATGTACCGTACCGGATGCCTGTGACAAGAATGCCCGGGCCCCGGCTCGGCTCGTGGGCAGCCCGGGCGTCACCCATCCGCCCGGCCTGCCCAGGTAGCATCGACCAGGATGAAGGGCCCAAAGGGCGGGCGTCGTGCAGCGGCGGCTGTAGCGACCTCGATGTTGATGCTGTTAGCAGGCGCGTGCGGAGGGCCGGCCAAGCATGAGGACGCCAGGTCGCCTGCGTCGTCAACGACCAGGGCCAGTACCAGTACCAGCACGACCCGCAAGCCGCCCGTCAAGCACAGCCCGCCCACCACCGGTCACCGCCGTCACGCGGCTTTGGCCACTCATGAGGACCCCTTGTGCCCGCTGACCGGGCTGCCGGCCGCTGACGGGCGGGTCCCTCAACGGGCGGCGCTGGCTGTGAAGGTGGAAAACCTGCCCCAGGCCCGGCCCCAATGGGGCCTCGACAAGGCCGACATCGTCTTCGAAGAGCCCGTGGAAGGCGGCATAACCCGGTTCGTCGCGGTGTACGACTGCCAAGACGCGGACCGCATCGAGCCTGTACGTTCGGCCCGTCTGGTCGACCCGAAGATCCTCGAGCCGCTTGGGCGAATGCTGATCGCTTACTCGGGCGGCATCCAGTGGGCCGTCGACGAGATCGACTCGCGGACGTCGCTGCTGTGTGACGTCGGCGGCTACAGGGCCGGCAGCGCCTACTGGACAGACCCGGACCGTTACGCCCCTCATAACCTGGAGTCGTCCACATCTGCGCTGTACGGCGCCGCCGCGGCCTTGCATTGCCCGGAGAAGCCGCCGACGGCGATCTTCAGCTACGGGCCGCCCGTCCTCGGCGGGTCGCCCGCCGCGGTAGTCAACATGGACTTTCCGCTGGACGTCACCACCTGGACCTGGCACAGGGACACCGGGCTGTGGTACCGGTCTTATTCGGACACTGGCCCGGCTATGCAGGGTGATGGCGCCCAAATAACCGCGTCAAACGTGATCGTCATGTTCGTGGTCGAGCGTCCAACGCCTTACATAGAAGACGTGACCGGGGCGCACGAGAACGACCTTGCCCTAAAGGGGAGTGGGCCTGCTTTTGTGTTCCGGGATGGCACGGTGTTCTTTGGTCGGTGGGAGCGTCCCCTGCTCGACCACCCGGCCGTCTTCATCGACACGAAGAGCGGCGCCAAAATCACGCTCACTGCCGGGAACACCTGGGAAGAACTGGTGCCCTACGGCGAAAAGGTCACCGTTACCCCCTGACCGCTTGGAGCGCTGACCGCTTGGAGCCCTGACCGCTTGGAATCGGCCCGCTTGGAGCCCCGGCCGCTTTTAGCCCCGGCCACCTCGGCCCGGGCAGGGCCCGTCGGGCCGCCGGTTTGCTTGCACTGAAGACCGGGTAGTCCCATCCCAGGGAACTGCAAGCGCTTGCGCGCGCCAGCGCTTGCGACAAATATGTACGCTCTGAGGAGCGCAGGATGGCCGAGCGGGTCACCATATTCGAAGTAGCCCGACGGGCCGGGGTCTCGGCGTCGTCCGTGTCCCGGGCTCTCGACGGCAAGCCCGGGGTGTCACTGCCCAACAGGCAGCTCGTCCTAGCGGCCGTGGAGCAGCTGGGCTACGTCCCGAACGGCTTGGCCCGCGGTCTGGCTACAAATCGCCACGGGGTTATCGGGCTCCTTTTCCCCGATATCGGCGACGCCAGCGCCGAGGTCGGCCACGAGGTGCTCCTCTACGCCGACCAGGTGATCCGGGGGGCCGAGCGGACAGCGCAAGACGCCGGCTACGCAGTGCTGATTGCGGGTACCCGCGGCCCGGATAGCACGGGGATGGTCCGGACCGTGGCGGGAAAGGTCGACGGCCTGGTCGTGCTGGCCGGTAGCATCCCGCAACCCGAGCTGGTGGCACTGGCCCGCCAAGTCCGGGTCGTCGTGCTTGCCGCCAGGCGCCGAGCCCCGCGGGCCGACCTGGTGGCGGCCGATAACGAAGCCGGCGCTTTCGAGCTCACCCAGCACCTCCTGGCGGTGCACGGCTACCGGGATGTCATCTTCGCCGGCGGCCCGTTCGACTCGCCGGACAGCCAGGCCAGGTTTACTGGCTTCCGGACGGCCATGAAGGCGGCCGGTTTGCCCACCCCCACCCGGCCGGCCGTACACGAGGACTTCTCAGAGGCGGGCGGGGTGCGGATGGCCAGCCGGTTGCTGATGAGGAGCCACTTGCCGCGGGCAATCGTGGTGGCCAACGACCAGATGGCGGTCGGTCTGAGCTCAGCTCTGGCCGTGAAGGTGGCCGTGCCTGGCGACGTCGCCATCACCGGTTTCGACGACATACAGTTGTCGCGCTTTTCGTCGCCTTCGCTCACGACCGTTCACCAGCCCATGCGGGAGCTGGGAGCGGCCTCCGTTTCGCTGCTCCTGAGCCGCATTGCCGGTGAGACCCGGGGTGCGCCACAATCGCTGCTGCTGCCAACGAAGTTGGTCGTGCGAGAAAGCTGTGGTTGCCGTCCGGCCAAGCCCGGGAGCGCCGGGCCGTGAGCAAGAGTGACGCAACTTTCGAGCTTCCTATGGCGCGTGTCGCGCGCCGAGGCCTTGCACCGCAATCAGCAAACAGGGAGGAGCGCCGCGCATGAAAGGTAGAAGCAACCAGGAAAAGAAAGCGAACGGTGGGGTGCGGCACAAGGGATCGCGCCTGGTCTTACCCCTTGTGGCCCTGGGCGCCTTGGTGGCCACGCCGCTCCAGGCCGCGGCCGGCGCCGCGCCGCTGGGAGCCGGTGGGGCCAATTCGGTGCTCAATTACCAAAGTGGTTTCAGCCCTTGGCAACGGGCGACTTTGTTGAGTATTGCGAAGGACACTTGGGCCTTTTACCGCCAGGACGTGGACCCGGCCACCAACTTGCCCATGGACAACCTCACCTTTGCCGGTGGGTCGGCCACGCCCACGACCGAAGGGGCCTATACTTCTGCGGCCGATATAGGCGTGTACCTGTGGGCAGTGACAGCCGCGTACGACATGGGGCTGGTGGGACGGCCGCAAGCACGCTCACTCATCGAGGCGACGCTCGATGAAGTGCAGGCAATTCCTCGTTACGACGGGTTTTTGTACCAGTGGTACAGCACGACGACCGGCCAGGTTATCCCCAACCCCGGTGAACCGGCGTGCGCGGAGACGACGCCCAGCTTCGACAATTGCTGGTTTGTGTCCAACGTCGACAACGGTTGGTACGCCTCCGGGTTGATCGTGGTGCGAGAGGACTTCCCGGAACTCGACCACTTAGTCGACAGCCTGTTGGGCCCGATGAACTTCAACCTTTTCTACGACAACGGTCCCGAGACGGCGTGTGATGCCAACCCTGCAGTACCCGGCAACCAGCCGACCGGCCAGATGTTCGGCGGCTACTACGTTGGCCTCCCACCGAATGTGGGCGACAACTGGTCCCACTATTACCACAACGGCGCGTTTTACAGCGACCCCCGGGTTTCCGCCTATATCGGGATGGGCATGCATCAAATGCCAGGCAACGTGTGGTGGCGCAGCTGGCTCGAGCTCCCGCCTCCCTCGCCGGCGCCGGGGTGCGCAGCTACGGACCCCGATTTCTCCTGGCAGGGCCAGTGGCCCATGGGCGGGTCCTGGGTCGCTTATACCGACCCTCAGTCGGGCCAGGAGTTCAACGTATGGAACGGGTATTACACTTATCCTGGTACTGACCTGACATTTATCCCGACGTACGCGGGCGGGATGTTCGAGGCGTTGATGGCCGACCAGGTCATTCCCGAGACTTCTTGGGGGCCGCAGAGCTTCGGGCTGGCCGACTACCGCACAGCCCTGGTCCAGATCAAGTACGCCACTCAACAACTGGGCTACAAGGTATGGGGCATGTCACCTTCGAGCTCGGCCGACGACACCGGGGATTACAATACTTATGGCGTCGAAGGCCTGGTGTTCCCGTACTTCGGGACCGGTGCTACCGCCCAGGACCCCAATCTGGGGCTGTCCCAATGCCATGGTTGTTCGACAGAGGACGTGGTGACGCCTTACGCGTCCTTCATCGCCCTCGACGTCGCCCCGCAGCAGGCGTACGCCAACATCGAGGCGCTACGCACCCTGTACCCAGGCATATACGGTCCGGTCGGGTTTTTCGACGCCGTCAACCCGACGACAGGGGCCGTGGGTCAGCGAGACCTGGTCCTGGACCAGTCGATGATAATGGCGGCCCTTGATAACGCCCTCGAGAACCGGGCCATGCAACGCCATTTCGCCGCCGACACGTCGGTGTCCTGGGCGGCCCAACTCTACTTGTCCGTAACTAAACTGGCGATTTAGCGCAGAAACAAAAGCATACTTCCTCCGGGCCAGCGACAAAATGAAAGAACCAACCATATTTAATCACGCCAGGGGCAGAAGGGGGAGCCTGGGTTCGTCCTGCCTCGAAGTGCGAACATCTCCAGGGACTAATCCGAGCGGCGGACTCGAGGCAGAGCCTGGGCACAGAGATAGCTAACAGTGAGCCTCAAATATGCCTCTAAAGAACTGGGGAAGTTCATCCTGACCTCCGGGCTGTTCTCACTGTAAGTTTCCTCCGGCCCAGGCTTATGCCTAGTGCCACCACCAGTGAGGCCTAGTCCGCTGCTGGTCCCAGCGAAGACCCCTCGGCCGGCGCTGGCCGCGGAGTTCTGTAGCCGTGAGCTGGCAACCGGGGCGACCGGGACCCTGCCTCGCGTATAGTCCCGAAGAATATGGACGACCACACAAGAGTGGCCTTGGTGACCGGCGGCGGTACAGGTATCGGACGGGCCAGCGCCCTGGCACTGGCCCGTCTCGGGTTCGCCGTCGTAGTCGCCGGGCGGCGTCAAGACGCCCTCGATGACGTCGTAAGTGAAGGCGCCAGCCTCGGCGCCGGTATGAAGGCGATCACAGCCGATGTGAGCGACCCTGGCTCAGTTGGGTCCCTATTTAGCCAGATCGACGATTCCTTCGGCCGGCTGGACTGCCTGTTCAATAATGCCGGCGTGGGAGCACCACCGAGCGGTTTGGAAGACTTGTCCTACGAACAGTGGACAACCGTGATCAACACCAACCTAACCGGCCCATTTTTATGCACCCAGCAAGCATTCCGACGTATGAAGGCCCAGCAACCTCGAGGCGGGCGGATAATAAACAACGGTTCTCTGGCTGCGTACGTCCCGAGGCCGAACTCGGCCCCGTACACCGCCTCCAAGCACGGGATTACGGGCCTCACCCGGGCCACCGCGCTCGAGGGGCGGCCGTATGGCATTGCGTGCGGGCAAATCGACATTGGCAACGCCGCGACCGACATGTCGGCTATGACTGGGGTGCAACAACGGCCCAGTGGGGCCGCCTCAGCCGAGCCGCGGATCGACGTCGAGCACGTGGCCGAGGCGGTGGCTTATATGGCGAAGCTACCCCTGGACACCAACATTTTGTTCCTGACGATCATGGCCACCACCATGCCGTTCGTGGGGCGGGGGTAGGTAGCTGAGACAAAGAACTAGCTGAAAATCGTGTAACGGTCTCGGCCCCGCCGGCCGGCCCCGGGGTCTGGCTGGCATGATGGACGCGGTAAACCTCCGTCTGGACCGGCCCAGGTGCTGCCAGTGGCCACGCGTATCCTCCTGATCGACGACGATTCCAACATCCGCGCCGCACTGGGGATGCTGCTGCGGCAGGAAGGGTACGACGTGTCCGAGGCGGGGAGCGGCGAAGACGGCCTCGAGCGCTTCCATGAGCGCGGGGCGGACGTCGTGCTGGTTGACCTGCTGTTGCCCGGCCTGAACGGTTTCGAGGTCACGCGTCTGCTACGACAGGCCAGTGACGTGCCCGTGATAGTGGTCTCCGCCCTCACAGGCACGCGGGACATCGTGGAGGGCCTCGAAGCAGGGGCGGACGACTACCTGACCAAGCCCGTGATGTCGAAAGAGCTGTCTGCTCGCATCCGGGCGCTCATGCGCAGAGCCCAGGTTGGGTCCCGGGATGGCGTCGCCTTGCGGTTTGGCGACGTGGAGATCCACCCGGAGGCGGGCACGGTGCACAAAAACGGCGCCGAGGTGTCCCTGACCGGCACCGAGTTCCGGCTGCTGTGCGAGCTGGCGGCCAAGCCGGGTTGGGTTATGAGCCGGCCTCAACTCCTGAACCGGGTGTGGGGCTACGACTATTTTGGGGACACGCGTCTGGTCGATGTCCACGTGGGGCGGCTGCGGACCAAGATCGAAACCGACCCCTCCAAGCCCGAACTGCTCCTCACCGTGAGGGGCCTGGGATACAAGCTCCACGCTCCATGAACGGAGGCGCAAAGGCTGTTCCCGCCGCTCAGGTAGGCGCCGGTGGCAGCCTTGGTCCGCCTCTCGGCCCGACGAAGGCCCGCCCGGAGGCGGCCGGGACCAACGGTGCCCGCCCACCAGTGACGGCGGGGGGCTGGCCCCGGACCATCGCTGACCAGCCTCGTACTAGCCAAACCAGCCCGGGCCAGCCCCACTCTGGCGATTCTGGCTCCGGCCCGTCCACCCCCGGCCCCTCTCGTCCCGGGCCGCTCGGGCGGTGGCGTCGCTCACGGCGCCGGTTCGGGCTGAGGCAACGGGTAACGGTCGCGTTCGCGGCCGGGGCCGCGGTCCTGTCGGCTGCTCTGTCGTTCACCACCTTCGGCCTGGTGCACCACTACTTGCTGGCCGAGCGGGAGTCGACCGCCGTACACGAGGCCTACGCCCACGCCAGGGTGTTGAAACGCGACTTGACGTACGCCGGTGCGAACCTGGGCGAGGCCCTTTCCTCACTCATCGACGCCCAGGGCACAGTGGCCCTGGCTTACCGCGAGGGCGAGTGGTACTCGGACTCCGTCTCCCTTGGCGAGTCTTCAGAGACGTCCAGGCCAGCCAGCTTGCCCGCGGCGCTCGTGAAATTGGTGAGCTCCGGTTCCCCGGCCAGCTAACGGGTCATCGCCCAGGGCCAGCCGGCCATAGTGGTCGGAGTCCCGCTGGAATCGGTGCATGCCGACTACTTCGAGATCCAGTCACTCAGCGAGCTCGACCACACCCTGAACCTGCTGGCTCTGGTTTTGTTGTGTTGCTCGGTGGCCACCACTGTTGGCGGGTTGCTGGTCGGTCGCTGGGCCAGTGGGCGGTTGGTGCGGCCGCTGCACAACATCGCCGACGTTGCCGCGGCCATCGCTGGTGGGGCAATGGACCGGCGCCTGCCGCCGTCAGATGACCCCGACCTGTCCGTCCTGGCCGCCTCCTTCAACGAAATGGTAGAAGCCCTGGAAGAACGCATCAAACGAGACGCCAGGTTCGCCTCGGACGTGAGCCACGAGTTGCGGTCGCCGCTCACCACTGTCCAGGCGGCCGTCGAACTGCTCGAGGCATCGCAAGCCACCCTTCTCCCTGACAGCCGCCGGGCGCTCGACCTGTTGAGCGCCGAGATCCGCCGTTTCTCCGAAATGGTCCAGGACCTGCTGGAAATCTCACGGTATGACGCCGGGGCGGCCAGCCTCGACCTCGAGGAGCTAGCCCTCGACGACCTGGTGGTCAATACCGTCGCCGCCTACAGTCGCGGCGCGGTCGCCGTCACGGTGACGCCCCGAGCAGAGGGTACCTGGCTGCTCGGTGACCGCCGCCGGCTGCAACGAGTACTCGTCAACTTGCTCGACAATGCCAAGGCTCACGCCGGCGGGGCCGTTGCTGTACGGGTCGACCGGTGCGGAAACGAGGCCGAGGTGGCCGTTGAAGACGCCGGCCCCGGAGTCCAGCCCGCTGAGCGGGTGGCGATATTCGAGCGTTTCTACCGGGGGGCGGCGGCCGGCCGCCGCTCGGGCACTTCCGGGACGGGGCTGGGACTGGCTCTCGTAGCTGAGCACGTAAAGGCCCATCACGGTCAAGTGGAGGTCTCGGACCGCCCTGGAGGCGGTGCTCGTTTTATAGTCCGGTTCCCGCTCCCTTCCGCGGTGAGGCCGGATGGCGCGTAAGCAGACGAGCCTGTCAGGCCGCGCCGGCCTCTCGGTGGCCGCTGTGCTGGCCATAGGCGGCGGGCTCACGGGTTGCGGAGTAGGTGCTCAAAGCGCCCCTCAGCCGTTGGACGCCAAAGCCGTCCCGTACGGCCTCCTGGGCCGACCTCCTCGCCCAGTACTTCTGTCCCGGGCCTGGCCTCTGCCAGGGTGACGATCTACATGGAGGGGGGAAATGGGCGGCTCGTCCCCGTACACCGGGACGTGCAGTGGCCGGCCACTCTGTCCGCCATCCTGGCCCAGCTGGCGGCCGGCCCATCGGGCGAAGAGTCGAGCCGCGGCCTCGTGAGCCCAGCCTCATCCGTCGGCCCCTTCGGAGTCGGTCCTGTGCGCGACGGTGTGGTAGCCGTGGACCTGCCGGTGTCCTTCCAAAGCCTGGGCGGCCAGGACCAGCAAGTGGCCGCGGCCCAGATCGTGTTCACAGTGACTACTTTCACCGGGGTGAGCGGGGTGAGGTTCCTCGTCGGCGGGCAGCGGGCCCAGGTACCGACGGGCGACGGCAGCCTCACGAAAGGACCGTCGACCAGACAGGACTACTCGGTCTTCGAAGGCTGAGCTGGTCGCCGCGCCCCCACGGCGGCGGCTATCGACGACCCAAGAAGCGCCGTCCCCGGGTAGCTATGAGGCTCGGTCGAATTCAACGCGAACGCCGGCCGAAATCCAGGGACCGAGCTGCCGGAAAATCGTTACATAGCTGTTACACCATTTTCACAACCGCATCACACGGTCGGGAAAGAATATCTTGTGCAGGATCTTCCACGGGTCGGCTCAAGTGGTCCTGCACATAATGAACGCGCCCGTCCACAAGACCGGATGCCAAGGAGACAGCAAATGAAAATTATCGGAGCCGGACTGCCTCGCACCGCCACCCTTACCCAAAAGGTAGCCCTAGAAATGGTCGGTTTTTCGCCGTGCTACCACATGGTAAATGTGTTGGGCAACCTCGGGGCCGTGCCTCGTTGGCAGGAGGCACTTGAAGGCCGGAACGAGTGGGACGACATTTTCGGTGATTTTCAGGCAACGGTTGATTGGCCGGGCGCGTTTTTCTACAGAGAACTAATGGAAGTTTATCCAGATGCCAAGGTGTTGTTGAGCGTGCGTGACGGCGACGCCTGGGAACACAGTATGGGTGAGACCATCTGGGGCATTTTCTACGGTGACATGCTGATCCACGACTTGTCCACGGCGTGGTCTCGGGTCGACCCGAAATGGGCGTCTTATATCTCGCTCATGAAAGGAATGTGGCAAAAGAGCGGCCTGATGACCGGAGAGACGGAGGGCGCCGGGTCCGGGGCCATGGCCCGGGCCATGGAGCGCTACAACCAGGAAGTGGTAAGTACTGTGCCGGCCGAGCGTCTCCTCGTGTGGGCACCCCAGGACGGCTGGGCGCCCCTCTGTGAGTTCCTCGGGGTGGCGGTGCCCGAGGCTCCACTTCCTCATATCAACGACGCCAAGCAGTTCGGTGACAGGATCGTCGATGCCGCGGTCGACGCGCTCAACCGGTGGCGAGAACAAGAGATGCAGGTCGGCTCGGGCCGGTGACTTTGGCCAAGGCCTCGACGGGGTCAAGGGCGCTGAGCGCGCCAGCAGACGGCGAGCCGGGCTCGCAGCCGACGTCGGCGCCAGGGCGTCGCAACTGGCTCCTGGTGGTCTGCTGCGTCGCTCAGTTCATGGTCATTCTGGACCTTTCGATCGTCAACGTCGCCCTTCCTTCGATCCAGTCGAGCCTCAATTTCTCGGCCACCGAGCTGCAGTGGGTGGTAGACGCCTACGCCATATTCTTCGCCGGATTTTTGATGCTCGGCGGACGGGCAGCCGATTACATCGGGCAGCGGCGGACATTTGTACTGGCCCTTCTGTTGTTCGCCTTGACGTCGCTAGCGGGTGGCCTTTCGGTCGATCACCAGATGCTGGTGGTCGCCCGGGCCCTGCAAGGCATTAGCGGCGCCCTCATGGCGGCCACGTCGCTGGCCATTATCACTTCCTCGTTCGCACCGGCCCGGCGCGCCACCGGGCCATCGCACTGTGGGGAGCTATGAACGGCGCCGGCGGCGCCGCCGGCACCGTCCTCGGTGGCGTCATTACACAGGAGCTCAGCTGGCGGTGGGTGTTGCTCATCAACCCGCCTATCGGCATTGCCGCAGCAGTGGTCGCCTACCGCGTGGTGACGGAGCGTCGCAAGGACCCCAGGGCGAACGGGGTCGGGCCAAGGTTCGACCTGGCTGGCGCCCTGACCCTGACGCTGGGCCAACTGGTACTGATTTATGGGGTCGTCACCGGGGGCGTCGACGGGTGGACGTCCCCGGACGCCATCGTGCCCATGCTGGCCGGCGCCGGTCTGTTGGCCCTTTTCGTCGTGGCCGAACGGCACGCCTCTGCACCGCTGGTGCCATTGCCCGAAGTCACGGGGTCTTTGCGCCTGGCCAACGTCATCGTGGTCCTCTTTAGTGCCGCCCTGTTCCCGATGTGGTATGTGAGCTCGCTGTACCTCCAGCAGGTATTGGGCCTGTCACCGCTGGCCGCCGGCATCACCTTTTTGCCCATGGCACTGGTCATCATGCTGTGTGCTTCACGCGCTGGGAAGCTCGTGGGCCGCTTCGGCGTTCGGGCCGTCCTCGGCGGCGGCCTCGTCATCATGGCCAGCGGCATGCTGCTGTTTACCCGCATCGGGCCCAGCGGCAGCGCGGTGACGTACGTGGTGTTACCTGGCATCCTGACGGCGGCTGGCATCGGCCTGTCCATCGTGCCCTCCACCATTTTTGCGACCCAGGGGGCCGGCGCTCAAGCGGGGCTCGCTTCTGGGCTGGTGAACACTTCGCGTCAGGCCGGTGGTGGCTTTGGCCTCGCGTTATTGATTTCGCTAGCCACCGCGTATACGAGCGCGGCGGTCGGGCGCAACGTCGCGATACCTTCGGCGCTGACTGACGGCTTCCGCCTCGCCTACCTCGTCGGGGCGGGTTTCGTGGCCGCCGCTGCCATCGTGACTTTCGTCTTCGTCAAGGCACCAGCTCTCGCTCCGGCCGGTCCTCGCTGGCGCCTGGCGGGGTGCGTGGTGCTCATAGTGGCTGGCTTCTACGCCATTTCGGTCGGGACCGACCGGCCGGCTGCTCCCATCGGCGCGTACACAACCGAAGGCGCCTATAACTTCGTGTCGGCGCCCGGCCTGCACCCTCCGAAAGTGGAAGCCGACGTCCCCACCGCCACTAGTCAACTGGCGCCTGGTTACATCATGCTGGCCAATTTCTACGACCTGACCACTTCGCCCATGGTGGGCCAGAGCGGGCCGCTGATCCTCGATGACAACCTCCAGCCGGTGTGGTTTGAGCCTGTCCCGAAGGACGTCGTGGCCTCGAACCTGACTGCGCAAACTTACCAGGACCAGCCCGTTCTTACGTGGTGGCAGGGCGTCGTGTCCGATACAGGCGCCACCCAGAGCGGCGAGGACATTATCGTCAACCAGCACTACCAGACGATCGCCACGCTGAAGGGACAAGACGGCTGGGTGATCACCCTGCACGAGCTGGTCATAAGTGGAAACGACGCCTGGGTAACGGCAAACAAAGACATCCCGATGAACTTGTCGAAATACGGCGGCCCGGCTGACGGCGTCCTCGACGATTCGGCGGTCCAGGAGTACGACATCGCGACAGGCAAGCTCGTCTACACCTGGGACGCCCTCGACCATATCCCGCTTACTGCCTCAGAAACTCAACCTCCACCCAACGGGTTCCCGTGGGACGCCTATCACGTTAATTCGATAGATCTGGTGAGCGGTGGCAGTCCCGGGTTCCTCGTATCAATGCGCAATACCTGGGCCGCCTACATGGTCGACAGCAAAACCGGTGCCATCAAGTGGGAACTGGGGGAAAGCACTCCACTTTCCGGGTGCCGGCGGACGCGTCGTTCGAATGGCAGCACGACGTCCAATGGCACGGCGGTTCCATCGTTACGATGTTCGACGACGACTGCTGCCAGATCACCGGTGCCGGCACCTACCTGGCCCCGGCCGGGCCATCTCGAGCGCTCGAGCTCGAGCTCAACGCGGCCAACCACACGGTTTCCCTCGTGACCGAGTACACCCACGGCCAGAACTTCGACGCCGCCTATATGGGCGACGACCAGCTCCTGGCCAACGGCAACGTTTTCGTGGGGTGGGGCTCGCAGCCCTATTTCTCGGAGTACAACAAGGCGGGCAAATTGATATTGGACGCCATGTTGCCCTCGCCCGACCTCAGTTACCGAGCGACGGTGGGCGCATGGGTGGGCTTGCCGGACTACCCACCCCAAGGCGCCGCCCGGCGGGCGGCCACGGCCGGGACCACTGTCTACGCCAGCTGGAATGGCGCAACTCGACTGTCGTCGTGGAGGGTCCTGGCCGGTTCCAGCGACCATGACCTCTCGGTCGTGGGCGGCGGCGCCAAGACCGGTTTTGAGACTGGCCTACCGGTGAAGGGCAATTTCGCCGTGTTCGAGGTGCAGGCGCTCAATTCCAAAGGCCAAGTCATCGGGACCTCGAAGCCTTTTAGCCAACAAGAGAGCAAATGATGAACAAACCAGGAAAGAGGATGGTCGCCTTCGGGCGGGCGAAAGCAGGACGGTGGTGCCGCCGGCTGGCCGTGGTCGTGGCGCTGGCCGCCCTGGCCATCGCGCCGAGTGCGTGTGGGTCGAGCCACAACAATGGCACCACGACGACCACCACCAGTCCCAGCGGCTACTAAAGAGGCCCTTTTTCTCTGGGACGGTCGAGGCGGAAGCGCTCCTCCACGGTGCCATCGCCCGCCGCCAACCTGGCCACTTGTGTCCCGAGCCACGGGGCAAATTTGGCTCCGTGCCCGGAACAGGCGGAGCAGACTATGATCCTGCCGTAGCGGTCGAGCACGAAGTCCTCGTCTGCGGTGTTGGTGTAGAGGCAGGTGGTCTCGTTGAAGGGTTCGGGTACCAGTCCGGGCAACCAGGTGGCCACGTACTCGACCACCCGTGCCCGCGCCTCGGCATCAACCACGCCGTCACGGGTGGCGGCGGTGGTGACGTTACCGCTTTCGTACTCGGCCACTTTTTGTGCGTTTTGCTCGCCGCCATCGCGGCCGCCCTGGAGCCCGTAAACCAACGAGGTACCGCGATGGACGAAAGTTGGCCATGCCGTCGAGGGGTCACGACGCGCAAAATGGAAAATCTGCTGCTGCGTCACCGTGACCGGCGGGAACGGGACGATGCCGTCGAGCAATCCCGCCACCCACGCTCCGGCGGCCACGACAACGTGACGGGCTAACCAATATCGCTCGTTGGCCCGCACGACAACGTCGCATTCGCCAGGGATTATCCCGGTGACAGCAGTGTTTTCGGCTATTACGGCGCCCCTTCTTCGGCTGGCTTCGACGCAGGCGGCGACGGTGGCGGCGGCGTCCACAACGCCCGCTTCAGGGTGGAACACCACGTCGGTCGCAAAACGCATACCGGGCCATCGCCGTTCGGCTTCCTCGGGGGTCATCACCTCGTGAGGGACGCCGGCTGCGCTCAGATGCTCGACGATGAGGTCGAGACTGTGCCTGTCGCCGTGGTCGACCCCGCCTGTCGTCCGTAGTAGCGCTCTCCCGGTGTCGGCCTCGAGTTCGCGCCAAAGTTCTCCTGATTCGCCCGTGAGCCCCACGTAGAGGCCGTCTTCGTAAGCGCGTCGGAATATCCTGGCGCTGCCATGTGAACTGCCGTGGTGGTGCCCTATAGCGAACTGCTCGAACAGGACCACCGACACTCCTCGGCGGGTGGCCGCCCACGCCGTGGTCGACCCGGCCAACCCGGCACCGATGACCGCTACGTCAACCTCGCGTTGCTCTCCGTCGACTGGCACGTCGGGCACCATATCTCGAACAATAGGTTGTCGGGGCCGGGCACCCGGGCTTGTGGCCGGCTGCGGCCGGAGTTCCGATCAAAGGAGGAGTCCTGTGGCGAGCGACGATGCAGTGAGCGTGGGGTGGATAGGGACGGGCGTAATGGGGTCGTCGATGTGTGGTCATTTACTGGCCGCAGGCCTGCCGGTCAGGGTGTTCAGCCGGACAAAAGCGCGGGCTCTTTCCCTGGTCGAGCGCGGTGCTCAGTGGTGCGCCTCGTCGGCCGAAGCGGCCGAGGGCGCAGACATCGTGGTGACCATGGTCGGGTACCCTTCCGACGTCAGGCAGGTCGTGCTCGGCGAACAAGGGGTGCTGACGACGGCCAAGAACGGCGCCACCATTGTAGACATGACCACGAGCGAACCGCAGCTGGCGAAAGAGATTTTCCTTGCGGCGGGGGCGAAAGGGGTCGGTTCGCTCGATGCCCCGGTCTCGGGCGGTGACGTCGGTGCTCGGAACGCTTCACTGGTGATCATGGTGGGCGGCGAGCAGGCGACCTTCGACAGGCCCTGCCCGTGCTCCAGCTGATGGGCAAAGTGGTTACCTATGAAGGCGGGCCGGGTGCCGGGCAGCACACGAAAATGGTCAACCAGATCGCTATCGCCTCGGGCATGATCGGTGTCTGCGAGGCTCTACTCTATGCGTTGCGCGCGGGCCTGGATGTGGCCAGGGTCATCGAAACGATTAGCACCGGGGCGGCTGCGTCGTGGTCGCTGACCAATTACAGCCCACGTGCCCTTCGAGGAGACTTCGAGCCCGGCTTCAAGATCGACCACTTTATAAAGGATCTGGGGATTGCCCTTGAAGAAGCACGCCGGATGAAGCTGGCCCTGCCGGGGTTGGCGCTGGCTGAGCAGCTCTACATCGCCGCCTCGGCCCAAGGGCGAGGCCAAAAGGGTACCCACGCTTTGGTGCTAGCCCTGGCGCAGCTCTCGGATGTCGATTGGAAGACGAGCGCGACCTGACTTGACGCTTCCAACCAGAGCGAGCGCAACATGCGAGTTGGGCCCGCCTAACAGAACGTGCCCATCTCGCAGTTGCGGCCCGCTCCAGGTCGACCCCACGCTTCCCTTATCGGCGCGGCCGATTTTCTCTGGGCTCCGAGCCAGGGTCCCAGCGGGTTCTTCGCGAAAGAGCGCATGTAGGGTCAGAGATCGAAACTTTACAGAGTGGACGGGCAGCTGCTAACGGTGACCGTTCTTTTACGCGGGCACCCGTTCGCAGCTCCCGCTCCACCGGGGGCGGCCCCTTTAGGCGGGCCCGTCTCGCAGTTGCGGCCGCTCTAGTTACAGTGGCTGCCCTACTCGCTATCCGCCGGCGAACCGTTACGGCTCGGCCGCGATAACCTGCTCAGCGCCGACCGCATGGCCATTGACGGGCACGAGCTCACCGACGTCCAATTTCTGCAGTGGCACCTGGTCGGGGGTCGGGGCCGGCGACGTCGGTGCCTGGTAGAAATACTGCTTGCCGAGCATTAACGAAGCGCCGGCGGCGATAAGGCAGGCGGTCACGGCGAAGTCGAGCGCTTCGTGCAGGCCTTGGCCGAAGGGCGCCGCGATCAGCTTCGGGAAGAAGGACCTGCCGGTGAGGAAAGAAGCCTGGGCCGGGCTCAAGTGGGCAAGGACCCCGGTAGGGGCCAACATGCTCTGTACCGGGTTGTACCCCAGGAAGGCGCTGAACACCGACGAAGTGGGCGGGAGGTCGGCGACCTTGCGCGCCGCTGCGGCCGGCACCCCATGCGCGGTGAGGCCGTGGAACAGCGTCGTGGGTAGCTCGGCAGAAAGACCGACAATTATTAGCGTAAAGAAAATGCCGATGGACAACACCATCGCCGAGTTCATGATCGTCGCCCCCATGCCAGACGCCTGGCCGCGCTGGTCGGGCGGTACCGCGTTCATCACGGCCGCCCGGTTGGGGGAAGCGAACAGTCCCATCGAAGCCCCATTGATGAAAATCAAAGTGGCGAACCAGATATAAGAGAAATCGATGGGCATGAGCTCCAGCAGCGCGAAGCTGAGGGCGGCGGCCAACATGCCGCCGGTGGCGAACGGCCGCGCCCCGTAACGATCAGACAAGTACCCAGATAACGGCCCCGCCACGAGGAACCCCGCCGTCAAGGGCAGCATGAATATGCCGGCCCACAACGGCGTCTGGGAGAAACTGTACCCGTGGCTCGGCAACCAAATCCCTTGCAGCCAGATGACCAGGATGAACATGAGCCCGCCCCGTCCCAGGGCGGCCATCAGGCTGGCTACACTGCCGGCGGCAAACGCGCGGATCTTGAACAAGCTGATACGGAACATGGGCGCCGAGACCTTGGTCTCGACCCATACGAACAGCCCGAGCACCGCCGCTCCGCCCAATAATGAGCCTAGGACCCACGGGTTGGTCCAGCCCATAGTGTGGCCGCCGTACGGCTCGATGCCGTAGACGATCCCCACGAGGAGGGCGATCAGGCCCACCGCAAAGGCGGCATTGCCGACCCAGTCGATCCTCGCCGGGTTGCGCACGCCCTTGTCCTTCAAGTTGATGACACCCCAGACGGTGCCGATGACCCCAACGGGTACCGAGACCCAGAACACCAGCCGCCAGTTGATGGGCCCCAGGATGCCGCCCAGGACCAGGCCGATGAACGACCCGGCGATGGCCGCCACCATATTGGTCCCGAGAGCCAACCCCCGCTGGGTGGGCGGGAAGGCATCGGTCAAGATGGCCGCCGTGTTGGCCATGATGAAAGCACCGCCTACGCCCTGCATCAATCGCATTACGATCATAAACAGCGCCGCATCTCGGCCATGCATCCACGTCAGCGACAGCATGATCGAGAAAAAGGTGAAGATGGCAAAGCCCATGTTGTACATCCGCACCCGCCCGACCATGTCGCCCAAGCGCCCGAAGCTCACCACCAGGACGGCAGTTACGAGCATGTAGCCCATCAGGAGCCACAGGAAGTAGCTGGTGTTGCCCGGCGTGAGCGGGTTGAGCTGGATGCCCCGAAAGATGTCCGGGAGAGAAATGAGCACAATCGAGCCGTCGATCGTCGCCATCAGCATCCCCAGCGTTGTGTTGGAGAGCGTCGACCACTTTCCTCTGTAAGGGTCGATGTTGGCGAGCGAGTCGGACCTGGTAACAGTTACAGTCGCCACCGCTCCCTTACCCTACTTGGGTCTCCCAGCCAGCGGCATCTTTTTATTTCTGGCCAGGGTTAACCTTTTTCCAGCTGGTCTGTGCCGGCTGAGAACAAGGCTAACTGCGCCGGCTCGGGCCTCGGCTCCGGGCTCGAGTCGACCGCCTCGTCCCCGGGTTGCATGAGTACCGTGCCGGACGCCGCGGGGTGACCCATCACTCCAGCGACGAGGGCAGAGAGGCGCTCCTGCTCGCGCCGGTGTTGGTAGGCACCCCGGCTGAACCGCGTGGCGTACATGTCCACCAGATCAGGCCGGACAGAAGCGAGCCAAGCGAGGTAGTGCTCGCGGACTCCGGGGCGTAGATGGAGGGCGACTACGCTCACTCCCACCGCGCCGGCGTCGCGACAGGCCTGGACGACGGTCGTGACTTGTTCGTCCGTGTCAGAGAGACCGGGTAACACAGGGGCTACGAGCACCCCGCACGGGACCCCGGCCTCATTGAGGCGCCTGACCGCCTCGACCCGCTTGTCCGGGGGCGGCGTACCCGGCTCGGTGAGCCGCCAGACCTCACGGTCGAGGGTCCCGATCGAAACGTTGGCCCGAACGCTTGTGCGCGCCGCCGCCTCGGCGAGGAGCGCAAGGTCACGGAGAACGAGGGTCGACTTGGTCAGGATGCTGAACGGGTTACGGCGCTCGCTGAGCACCTCGACGATCCCTCGCGTCAAGTGGTACTTGCCTTCGGCATGCTGATATGGGTCCGTGTTGGTGCCCATCGCGATCAGCTCGCCCTGCCAGCGGGGGGAGGACAGCTCGGCCCGGGTGCGCTCGACCGCGTTGACCTTGACGACGATCCGACGCTCGAAGTCCTCGCCTATCCCAAGGCCAAGGAACTCGTGGGTGGGTCGAGCAAAGCAGTACGTGCACGCATGCGAGCAGCCGCGATAGGCGTTGATCGTGTACTTGAACGACATCCGCGACGAAGCCGGGACTGTGTTGATGATGGTCCGGGCGTTGACGTGCAGAAACTCCAGGCCCCGGTACTCTCCCCGCCCGACGTGACGTTCGGGCCAAGCCCCGTTGAACAGGGTGCCGGCGGCTTCTTCGCCCTCGACGGGCCACCTGAAGCCCTCCCTCTTCCCGTTCCTGTTCACGGAGCCCATCTTCCTGCCGTCCCTCTCGATTCCGTCTCTGAACATGCCCGGTACGGCTGTATCGTACATACGTTCGGGCGGGCTGTCCAACGGTCCTTCAGGCGGGTGCGCATCGGGCCCCGGGGTCAGCCCGGACAGCTTTGTACCATTTGTTGGCACATAGCGCCACAAAGGGTACAAAGCGTCGACCGGTTCCATTCAATGCCGCCGATCGGAGGACGCCCGCGGGAACGTCCCACCACGACCAACTCGTACAGGGCCGGCCCGGCGCGGAAGGTTCTTCACCCCGAGCGTAGGCTGGTAGGCGACGACCTGAGCCCGTGGCCGAGGCGTACGTGGAGGTTCAGATGGCGATTGCGACGACCAACCCTGCAACGGGGGAAGAGCTGGAGATCTTCGAGGAGCTCTCGGACAAGGACCTCGAATCATGCCTGGAGCGCGCCTCGGCGGCCTTCAAACACCTGCGCTTGACCACGTTCGAACAGCGGTCTGCCTGGATGCGGCAGGCGGCGGAACTGCTCGAGGCCGACCAAGACACCGTGGCCCGGCTCATGACGACAGAAATGGGCAAGACGATCAAGTCGGCCCGGGCGGAGGTGGCCAAGTGTGCTCGCGGCTGCCGTTATTACGCTGAGAACGCCAAAGCCCTTTTGGCCGACGAGGCGGGGGATCCCGGGGCGGTCGGGGCGGTCGCCGCCTACGCCCGCTACCAACCACTTGGCGTGATCTTGGCCGTGATGCCGTGGAATTTTCCTCTCTGGCAGGTGATGCGGTTCGCAGCTCCCGCTCTTATGGCGGGCAACGTCGGGTTGCTGAAGCACGCGTCCAACGTCCCCCAGACTGCGCTCTACATTGGCGGCCTGTTCAAGCGAGCCGGCTTTCCCGAGGGCGCTTTCCAGACTCTGCTCATCGGTTCGTCCCGGGTCGAGCGGGTCATCCGCGACCAGCGCGTCGCCGGGGTCACGCTAACGGGGTCTGGCCCGGCTGGCGCTGCCGTTGGCGCTGTCGCCGGCGAAATGATCAAACCGAGCGTGCTCGAGCTCGGGGGGAGCGACGCCTTCATCGTCATGCCGAGCGCCGACCTCGAGTCCGCCGCCCGCGTGGCGACGACAGCCCGTTGCCAGAACAACGGCCAGTCCTGCATTGCGGCGAAGCGCTTTATCGTGCATGAAGACGTGGCCGATGAGTTCGAACGTCGGTTCGTCGAGGACATGTCCGCCCTCACGGTGGGCGACCCACTTGCCGAGCAAACGGACGTCGGTCCTCTAGCCACGAGGTCTGGGCGGGAAGACGTCGAGGAGCTTGTCGCTGACGCCGTCGCTCAGGGGGCGAAGGTGCTGTGCGGAGGCGAACGGCTCGCCGGCCCGGGTTGGTATTTCCCCCCGACGGTAGTTACCGAAGTCACCCCGGAGATGCGCATGTACTGGGAGGAGGTCTTCGGTCCGGTGGCCGTCTTGTTCCGAGTCAGCAGCATTGACGAAGCGATAGAACTCGCCAACGCCACCGAGTTCGGGCTCGGTGCCAACGCATGGACGAGCGACGACGAAGAGAGCATCCGGTTTGTGCGAGATTCTGCAGGCCGGGGCCGTGTTCATTAACGGGATGGTGACGTCGTTCCCGGAGCTTCCCTTTGGAGGCATTAAAACCTCTGGTTACGGCAGAGAGCTATCGGCTGAGGGGATCCGGGCTTTTTGCAACCTGAAAACCGTGTGGGTAGGCGGGTCGTAAAGACCGGCGGACCGACGCGGTACCCGTAGTGAGGAGTGCCGGCGCATAAAACCCGGGCTGGCTAGTTTTACAAGCCTCCCAGCTCATGGTGCTCGGGAGCTCGTGAACGGCGCCGTCCGGGACGGCGACCCGTTCGGCGAACGCCCCGGCCCTGTGGACCCCGAGCAGAGCGCGATTTCGGCACAGCTGGGTCCGGTCGGCCGCGCACTGGTCACACGAGCCGCACGCAATAAGCGGGTTGACGGCGGCTCGCTTCCCGTCCGGTGTGCGACCGGCGAACTCGTGGCCCAAGATCATCGGTGGTTTGCGGAAGCCGACCTGGCGAATGCCATGGAGGTCACTGCCACAGATCCCGGCCCGGGCCACCTCGATCAGAGTCTCGTATGGGCCGGCCTGCGGCTCGACCACGTCCTGGACCTCGACCACGCCGGGGCCGGTGAACACAAGTGCCCTCACCTCAACCCTCCTGGCCGCACAGTACCGCCGCTAAGGGCGTTCCGGTGGCAGCGGGCAGATAGGGTGGGTCTTAGCCTCGTGGCAGCATGACGTTGCCGAACGGCCCAATCAGGTGCCAACCGGGAGCACCTACCCCATTGGTGTTGCCCGGGGCGGTGTCACCGGTGAAGTACTACAGCAGGTGCCCGTAATACGTCACCTGGTCCGGCTTCTGCCCATCGGCTTTGCCGACCTCCGACTTCTTTATGAGCGTCCCCGTCGTGATGGCGCCGTGATCTGTAAAGGCCGGCCATGATGAGGCGCAACCCCCGGTGCAGCCGCTCTTCGTCCCGTGATCTCCCGTGTAAACATAGAGGGAGTGCCCGTTGGGGCCGATGGCGAAGATGCCCTGCTTGCCCTTAGCCAGGCTCAAGGTCTTCCCCGTCGCCTTGGCCGCCCCGATCTCATCGAAGACGCTTTTTGGGTTTGCCCCCGTCCCGGTGGCGGCGCCGGCCCCGGCGGCCGGCAGCGCCACGAGCGTCAGCGACACGGCGGCCAAAGCTCCCAGAAGCCGAGGCAAGATGTGGTCCTTGTAAGTCCTCATGACCTCTCCTTTGCTCCGAGCGGCCTGCTCGAGGACGGCTAAAGCGCGTCCCGGCTCCGCCTTCGGTAAGAGAGTACGGCGGCAGTCCCCGCTTGGATTTCGCCGAGGCCAGTCTTCGAGACCGAGTAGTGGACGCCCAGTCTTCGAGGCCTAGTCGTCAAGTATGGTCAGGTCGAGAAGGCGCAAGCGCTCAGGGTCGGCCAGGAAGTCGATCGCGACGATCTTCCCGCCTCTGACCGTGAAGGCGCCTACAGCAAATGGCTGGCCGTCCCGGGTCGCAACTCCGCCGGGCACGCCGTTTACGAGGGCGGGCCGGGCCAGCAGCCCGACTCGTGAGTACATGTGTGCCTGACTGGCGACGGCCTCGGCGCCGCGGACCACGCGGAAGGGCAGGGCACCCATATCTGCCCGCAACACGACGTCGGGGTCGAGCACGGCTACGAGGGCCTCGAAGTCACCCTTCCGAGCGGCAGCCATAAAGGCGTCGACCACTTCACGCTGGCGGTCGAGGTCGGCATCGGGGAGGGCCTTCTCGCCTTGGACCCGCCGGCGGGCCCGGCTCGCCAGTTGGCGGGCCGCTTCGGGGGAGCGTTCCACGATCGGGGCAATCTGGTCGAAGGGCATGGCGAACATGTCGTGCAGGACGAAAGCGAGCCGCTCGGCAGGTGGGAGTGCCTCGAGCACGATGAGGAGCGCCAAGCCAACGGAGTCGGCCAGCAGCGCCTCGTGTTCCGGGTCGGTGCCGTCCGGCCGATCGATGATCGGCTCGGGCATGTGCGGGCCGAAGGGCTCCTGACGGTGTGACTGCCGGAAGCGCAGCATGTTCAGCGATACCCGGCCCACGACGGTTGTGAGCCAGGCCCGCAGGTTCTCGACGTCGCTCGTGTCGGTGCGGCTGAGTCGCAGCCACGCCTCCTGGACCGCGTCGTCCGCCTCGGTCAGCGAGCCGAGCATACGGTAGGCAACCGCCCGCAGGTGGGGGCGGTGCTGCTCGAAACGTTCGGCCAGCCATACCTGGTTCTCCATCGGTCCCATCCTCCAACGCCAACTGCCATATAGCTAGACCCGCCAGACCGGGATGATGTGACGCGACGGCGAGGCGAGCGTCAGGGCAGCAGCGGCAGGATGTAGTCGATGAGCGAACCGCCGACGCTCAGGTCCTACGCCGATGCCGTTGAGGCCGACGGCCATGACCCGCTCGCACTCTCCCGGGAGGCGTTTTTGATTAGCGACGGCGGGCCTATATACCTCGATGGCAACTCACTGGGCCGTCAACCCCGTGGGACGGCTCAAGTTATGGTCGACTTCCTCAACGAATGGGCCATTGACCTGGTGGGCGGCTGGGAGCGCTGGATCGAACTACCAGCTGCCGTTGGTGACCGGGTCGGCCGGCTGGTGGGTGCCGCTCCGGGGCAGGTGGTGGTGAGCGACTCCACCACGGTAAACCTCTACAAATTGGCCGTCGCGGCCGTCGACGCCCGAGCTGACCGGCTCGTGATCGTGGGCGATGCTAATGATTTCCCGACGGTGCGCTATGTCCTGCAGGGGATCGCGGCGCACGCGGGCCGACGCCTACGTCTTGTCGACGCCGGCCCCGCCGAGGGCATAGATGTCGAGGCGCTAGCTGGAGCGGTCACCGACGACGTCGGTCTCGTTTGCCTCTCGGCCGTCAATTACCGGTCCGGCGCCGTCGTCGACATGGAGGCAGTAAACGACCTGGCCCATCGTGTGGGTGCGTTGACGCTCTGGGACCTGAGCCACGCCGCCGGCGTGGTCCCGGTGCAGTTGGACGCGTCCGGCGCCGACCTCGCCGTGGGTTGTGGGTACAAGTACTTGAACGGCGGCCCCGGGGCCCGGCTTGGTTATACGTGCACGCCGCATTGCAGGTACCGCTCCGTCAACCGATCTGGGGTTGGTGGGGCCAGCAGGACCAGTTCGGCATGGGGAGCGCTTACGAGCCGGTGCCCACCGCGGGCCGCTTCCTGACCGGCACTCCGGCGGTGGCGGGGATTATGGCGCTCGACGCCGGCATCTCCCCCCTGTTGGCCGTCGGTCTGCCGGCTCTGTGGGAGAAGACCCGCCGCCTGGTTGGCCTTCTGGCCGACCGAGCCGAGGCGCGGTTGACCCCGCTCGGGGCCAAGAGCGCCAGCCCCTCCGACCGGGCTCGAAGGGGCGGCCATTTCTCCATTAGCCATCCCAACGCTTGGGCTGTCACCCGATCGCTCATTGACCGAGGTTTGGTCGTGCCCGACTTCAGGGCGCCTGACGTTATCCGGTTGGCGCCCGTCGCCCTTTACACGCGCTACGCAGAGGCGTGGGTGGCCATTGACCACATTGCTGATGCGCTGGCCGATCCCTCCGTTCGTGCCTTCGTGCCGAGGCGACGGGTCACATGAAGCAAGACCTCGGATCGTGCGGCTCAGTCGAGCGGGACCTCACGCAAACGGCCTGTCTCTACCTCGTAGATGAAGCCTCGAATGTTCCTGCGCGGCACGAAGGGGTTGGCCTTTATCCGGGCCGCCGTCTGCTTGACGTCTTCTTCGGCTTTGGGGAACGCCTCTAACGCAAAACTAGGTCGCAACCCGGTCTCGGCCCGGATCTGTTCCTTCACGGCATCGTCAGTGAAGGTCTCCATCCCGCAGTCGGTGTGATGGATGAGGATAATCTCTTCTCTCCCGAGTAGTCGCTGGGATATGACAAGGCTACGCAGCGCGTCCTCGGACGCCACCCCACCGGCGTTGCGGATCACGTGAGCGTCGCCCTCCTGAAGGCCCAGGGCCTTGGCCGGGTCGAGGCGGGCATCCATGCACGCCAGGATGGCAACTTTCTTGGCCGGCGGAAGCGGTAGCTCCCCTTGCTCAAAACTGGCCACATAACTGGAGTTATTGGAGATCAGGTCATCGGTCGAAGTCATATCCAGCCCCTTTCGTCTCGCCTCCTGACTATTCCTATAACTTTAGTAGCATCCGACCTGGTTTAGGACCTGGTCGAAGCAAAGGTGCGGCGACCCGGAACGGAAGTAAGTTCCTGCACCAGAACGTGGCGCCGGCTGGGGGGTACGGCGGCGGTGACGACCTCAGCGTGCGCAGGTCCTCTAATTGGCGTTGTTGCCGCTCAGCGACGCTCGGTGCCCCGTAGGCGTGCGGGCTACGCCGGTGTCACCGCCCCGCAGTTCATCGACTTCTTCGAGAGTGAACTCCGTGACCACGGGCCGATGGTCTGACGCCACCTGCACCATCTCATTATCCAGGATGTACGAGTCGGAGATGAATTGCCGGAGCCGTGGGTTTACGAAGATGTGGTCGAGCCGCCGGCCGGCCCTGCCCACCAACGTCGACGCGTCCGCGCCGTCATACGGGTGGACCGTTCGGTAGGAATCGACCCATCCCGCGTCCAGGATGGCCCCAAGAACGGCCCCACGGACGGCGGCCACGTGGTCTTCAGGTGGTTCGGTCCGCCAGGGCCCCTCACCGCTGTTGCCCACCTCGGCGGGCGCTAAAGCGTTGAAGTCGCCCATAACGATGGCCGGGCCCTCGGCCTCGCCGATTATGGCCAGCAGCGCGCCCAGCTCCCGGAACTTCAGGAACCGTTCATGAGGGTCGACGAGGGCTCGCAAATGAACGGTGAAGGTCGTAATGTCGGGCCCGCTCGGGAGTTGCAGGCGAGCCTCCAGGACGGGCCGGAACATGGCACGTCGGTCGCCACGGTGAACGCGCACCGTGCGGGGTGCAAATCGTGTGAAGACGACCAGGTGCTCGAAGACGGGTTGACCATCCCGGTTGTCTTCGGCGCTGTTGGCCACGCCCCAGATCGGGAGCATCTCCAGCTCGTGAGACAGGGCCATCATGCCGCCGAACGTGTTTACTTCCTGGCACGCCAGGATGTCCGGGCCCACGCTCTTCACGACGTCCACCAGCGAGGCCAGCCGGTCGCCCGGCGCGTGCAACATGTTGTACGTCATAACTCGCAAGTTCGTCACCGCCAGCCTCCTCAGCCCATCATCCGACATCAGTATTGAAACTGATCCCTCTCAAGAAGTGTTTGTTGCCAACGAAGAACACGATGATCAGGGGCAACGTGAACACGACGGCGGCAGCCATCATGTAGTTCCATTGCACAGAGTACTTGCTCAAGAAGGCCGTCAGGCCGAGCGACAGTGTCCATTGCGAGGGCTTGTTCAGGTAAATGAGGGCCCCAAGTAATCCGTCCACGCCTGCACAAATGCCAGCACCGACACGGCCGCGATTACAGGGCGGCTGACAGGAAGGATGATGGTGGCGTAAATCCGTAACTCAGACGCGCCATCGATTCGTGCCGCCTCGCTGATCGACTCGGGTACCCGCAGAAAGAATTGACGGAACAAGAAGATGTAAAAGGGCGTCCCCAGGAAAGTCGGCACTATCAGTGGTAGGTAGGTATTCACCCAGCCCAGGTCTCTGAAGATGACGTAGGTCGGCACCAGCGTGACGATGCCTGGCAAGAGCATCGTGACTATCAGCAGGCCGAACAAGGGACGACGTCCTGGCCAGTCCACCCGGGCGAGACCGTAGGCTACAAAACTGCAGGAAAGGACGGTCCCGATGACCGTCGATACCGACAGGAAAATGGTATTGCCCAGTTGCGACCAGAAGGGGATCAGTGAGAGCGCCTGCGAATAGTTATCGAGATGAAGGGGCCATACCCACCACGTAATTGGGATAGTAAACAGCTGGGCATTGGTCTTGACGGATGAGAGCAACATCCAGGCGAAGGGCAGAAGTATCAGGACCGATAGAACGCCGAGCACGAGGTACGCGGCCGTCTTGGGTGCGACCCGACGCGTGATCGACGACTTCACTGTTGCCGCCAACCTTCGTAATGGACCCAGCGGATAGACACTTTCAAAAGCACTGCGATGACGATCAACATGATCACGAAGAGGACCCACCCCATAGCGGACGCATACCCCACTCTCAGGTCCGCGAACGCCACTTCGTATAGGTAAACCACAGCGAACTGCAGGCTGTTGCCGATCCCTATCGACGTATCGCCCGTATCACCACCACCCATCACGAAGGCCTGGGTAAAATACTGCATGGCGGCCAGGATCCCTATCACGGCGTTGAAAAGGATGAGAGGCGATAGGGCGGGCAAGGTCACATGACGGAAGCGGTGCCAGAGGTTCGCGCCGTCGACTCTGGCATCGTCGGTTCGAAGCCCAATTGCGTGTACTGGCCATTCGACCCGGTAATCGTGAGTTTTTTCGCATCCGTGGCCAGCTGGCTGAGCGTCGTGGGCGGGCCCGCGATGCCCGCCTTCGCAAACAGCGTCTTGTTGTAGTAGAGCCCGTAGGTGTCCTCGAAGAATGGCAAGGCGTACTGGGCCCCGAGATAAGTGTTGCTGTACAAAGAGGCCGGGGTGAACTGGTTCAGGTTGAGCTTGCTGCTCGAAATATATGGCTGCAACGGCAAAATGGCTGTTGAAGTGGCCATCGAAGCGACGAGGTTCGTCGTGTTGAGCATGGCCACGCTGGGGGCAATACCCGCAGCTTCCTCGGCCAAGAGCTTCTCCTCGGTGACGTTCTCGACGAGGTTCCAGTGGACGCTCGGGTTCTCCTTGTTATACATGGCAAGGAGCGGCGGTACACCAGCAGCCTGCGTCCCTGTCCAGGCGATCGCCATGGTGAGCTGCTCGGGTGAACCGCTGGCGGAGGCGGCGTTGGCAAAGCTCCCGTATACGGCCATCGTCGAGGCCAAGAGGGCGGCAGAACCGAGCGTCGCCGTGCACATCGTTACTGTCCTGGTTTTTTTGAGCCCTGTCATTAGTTGGGACAATCTCCTTTCGAGTAGGGGGAAATGTCACGTATGAGGGTCGTATTTGGGCGCGTCTGAGTGATGTCGCCCGCAGCAGCGTATAGCTCAACAACTATTTAGATAACGCACACAGCTGAAGCTACGGCGACCTGAAAGTGAACCGACCCTGTCCGCCAGGTAAATTTTCGGCCGTGCGGGGCGTCAGCGGTCTATCGCCGGCCCGTTGACACGATGGAAACAATTCGCGGTTCGGGCCGCCCCGTCTGCCACGGTTCTTCACCGCGAGGCGGGCGGAAAGAGGTCGACGCCCCCGTCCTTAGAGGTGGAGGGCGAGGTCCACTTCGTCGCTGACCAGCGGGGCCAGAAAATCAGCGTACTCTACAGTTATGTGGCTGTTGTCCCGGAACACGAGCAAATTATCGACGACAACGGGACAAGTTGAGAGAGCGCAGAACCAAGGCTTTACATCGACAAATGCGCCACCGGCCTCGAACACCGCAGTGCGTTCGGCGATCTGGCCCGCATTGTCGTAGCCCACGAGCCCCGGTCCATCATGGGTCTCCCTGGGGGTTACATTGCATGCCGGTACATCGTAGAGGTGGGCAGACAGGCAGTCAGGCACGACCCAGTCCGGTGACTCGACCGGGCCGAGGACCAGTACCCGCGCCCCACTGGAGCGCAGCGTTCTAATGGTGCGGCCCAAGCCGGCGAGCCACGTGGGCCCGTCCTGGGTGATGCTATACGGCGCATCGTAATTTGGCGCCGTACCGAGTACTACGAGCCGGGGGTGGAGCGAGTATATGAGCGACATGACCTGGCTGCGCCAGTCATCGCACTCGGTATATGTGCGCCCGAGGTCGGGGCTGACCAAGGTCACGTCTACAGGAGGGCACGTGGCCTTGGCCCACACCACCAGGCGCCAGTGACGGGCGTCGGCCACTTCGTCAAGAGCCGGGAACCACATGGCCGCATGCGAGTCACCAAACAGGACAACGGTGGTGTGCGAACTGATATCACCGAAAATGCAGGGCGGGACCTCGGTGGCGGTAAAGCCCAAGAGGCAGCCATCGAAGAAAGGGGCGGCTTCGCTGGCGCTGGCATTTAGCAACGATGGCTCAAGGTTGCCCGGTACATCAACGGTGCGGGCCGAATTGGCCAGGACAATGGCTAATTGATGCTGGTCGGCGGCCAGGCGCGCTTCGGCCGCGCTGGTGACGCCGGCACGGCCGTCGGTCAAGGCGTCGAGGGTCGGTCGCCTGACAGATGGGCCGGCCACTGGTGCTTCCCCGCGGCCGGTGAGGGGCGGCAAGAGGACCAGGGCGACGATGACGCAGGTGCCTACGCCGGCGGCGCTCAGCCCCAACCCTCCCAGCAGGCTGCGCCGTACTCGTACGCTAAGCCACTTCGACCGCCTGGCTGGTCCTTCCACCCAACGATAAGTGGCCCAGGCCAAAAGGCCACTGGCTGCGGCCAACAAGACGGTCGTGCCCTCCGAGAGGGAGTGGCCGACCAGGTCGGGCGAGAGTACCAGTACGGGCCAGTGCCAGAGGTACCACGAGTAGGAGATGGCCCCGATAAAGAGCATCGGTGCCCAGCCCAATACCACTTCTGGTCCCCACCGGCGCGGCGTCAGGCCGGCGGCCAGGATGGCGCCTGCTCCGAGCACTGGCGCCAGCGCCGCTGTGCCCGGAAAGGCGGTGGACGGAGTAAAAGCCAATACCGAAACGACCACCGCGACCAGTCCGGCCCAGCCGGCTCCCGTGGCGGCGCCGACAGGGGCGCGGCGCAACAGTGGAGCGGCCAGCGCGACAATACCTCCGATGGCCAGTTCCCAGGCCCGGCTCGGGAGGCTGAAAAACGCCCAGGGTTCGTCGGCCCGGGTCAACCACAGGGAGAAGGCGAAGGACGCAAGGGCCAGCACACCTAACACGACCACGGCAGCCATCCTCGACGGAGCCCTCGCCTTGGCGTGGGCGGGCGCCTTCGACCTGGACGGCCCGAAAGGGGTGCGGGGCCCTGTCCAGCGCCAGACGACGGTGGGGACGAGCAAGAGGAGCAGCGGCCATACGAGGTAGAACTGTTCCTCCACGCCTAGGGACCAGTACTGCTGGAAGGGCGACGGCGGCGCCGAAGACATCAAGTAGTTAGTCTGGACGGCGGCGAAACGATAATTCCCGGCATAGAGAGCCGTCGCCACCCCGTCTTTCCACACCGAGCGCAGCTGTAGCGGCGGAAGCAAACGAAGAGACGCCACCATCGTCACGAATAAGACGAGGATGGCTACGGGAAGGAGGCGACGGATACGGCGGCCGTAGAAAGAAGAAAAGGACAGCCTCCCCGTCCCTTCGATCTCGCGCCACAAGAGGTCGGTGATGAGGAACCCGGAAATAACGAAGAACACGTCGACACCGGTGTACCCTCCGCCCAGAAAGCTAACGTGAGCGTGGTAAAACACCACGGCCAGCACCGCGACGGCGCGGAGGCCCTGTATATCCCCCCGAAAACCCCGCTCCGAAGCGGCTGTCTGTGGCAAGTCTCGGACCCCTGGCATTCCTGCTCGGCGCCGGCACTAGTGCCCGCGCTGGCCTCAAGTCTTACCAGCCCGACGATCTCGGGCACGTGTTTCCCGGTGCAGTGGTCGTCCGACCCGTCGCTTAGGCCCGGGGCCAACGTGAAGATCAGTGGAACAGGGTCACCGACCTGGCGCCTCGGGCACAGCGAAGTGGCAGGCGGCGTGCAAGGAGCCGTCCAGTACGCCGCGGAGAGCCGGTTCGGTATCCGTGCACACGGCCTGTGCCTTCCAGCACCGGGTCCGGAACCGGCAACCCGAAGGACGGTTGATCGGGCTCGGCACGTCGCCTTGCAGGACGATCCGCCGCCGCACGCCCCGGAGGGTGGGGTCCGGGACCGGCGCGGCCGAAAACAGAGCCTGGGTATAGGGATGGCTCGGATGGGCACAGACGTCGGCTTTATTGCCGACCTCGACGATCCGGCCCAGGTACATGACCGCGATACGGTCCGAAACATAGCGGACGACAGATAAATCGTGGGCGATGAACACATAGGACAAGTTGAGCTCGCGCTGGAGCGAGCGCAGCAAGCTGAGGATTCTGAGCCTGGGCCGAAACGTCCAGGGAGGAGACGGGTTCATCGCAAACGAGGATTTCCGGGCGCACAGCCAGCGCCCTCGCCACCACGATGCGCTGGCGCTGGCCGCCGGAAAACTGGTGCGGGTACCGGCGAGCAAAGTCGCCCGAGAGACCGACCATCTCGAGCAGTTCTCGGACGCGTGCTCGTCGCTGTGGGCGGGGGCACAGGCCAGGATGGATCTCGAACGGCTCCGTGAGCGCTTCCCCAATGGTCATCCTGGGGTTGAGCGAAGTGTACGGATCCTGCAAGACGATCTGAATGTGCTTGCGCACCTCGCGCAGCTCTTGCGGGGCGAGGTCGAAGAGGTTGCGGTCGCGGAAGCGCACTTCTCCCCAGGTAGGTTTTTCCAGGCCCATCAGCACCCGCGCCAGGGTCGACTTGCCGCAGCCGGACTCGCCCACCACACCGAGGGCTTCACCATAAGAGAGGCTGAAACTCACGTCGTCGACGGCCTTTAACGCTCCCGCGTTGCGGCCAAACAGCCCCCGTTGCAGAGGGTATTGCTTAGAGACGCCTTTTACTTCCAGGATGGGCGTGCTCTCACTCATGCTCGTCACCTGCGATGACGGCCTCGGCGAAGTGGCAGGCACTGTGGCGGCCATCAGCGACGGTACGCAGGGCCGGGGGTTCCGATCTGCACCTATCCTGCGCCCACCGGCACCGAGGCTGGAAGGGGCAGCCGGCCGCCAATGTGGTCATGTCCGGGGGAGCGCCCCTGATGGGCCGCAATTCCTCCTCGGCGCCGTCGAGCCGGGGGATCGACTGGAGCAGGCCGGACGTGTAGGGATGGCCGGGCGAGCGGTAGAGCTCGTGGACCGGGCTCACTTCGACGGGTTTACCTGCGTACATCACGACGATCCGGTCCGCCATATCGGCGACGACGCCCAGGTCATGGGTGATAAGTATCAGGCCCATACGCATTTCCCGCTGCAGGTCCTTCAGGAACTCCATTATCTGGGCCTGCACGGTCACGTCGAGGGCGGTGGTGGGTTCATCAGCTATGAGCAGTGCCGGCTCCAGGGCCAGCGCCATGGCGATCATTATCCGCTGACGCATTCCCCCCGAGAACTCGTGGGGATAGGCGCTGGCGCGTCTCTTGGCGTCCGGTATCCCCATGCGTGCCATCAGGTCGACGGCCGCCAGTTCCGCCGCCCGCTTGTTCATCCCGCCATGAAAACGGAACATTTCGCCGATCTGGTTGGCCACGGTGAACACCGGGTTCAGAGCGGATAGTGAGTCCTGGAAGACGATGGCGATCTTCTGGCCCCTGACCCGACGGCGCTCGCGGTCGGGCAGGCGGAGCAGGTCCCGGCCTTCGAACCAGACCTCACCCGATGTGACTTTGGCCGTCGTGGCGTTGAGCGTGCCCATTATGGCGTGGGCGGTGACGCTCTTGCCCGACCCGGACTCCCCGAGGATGGCGAGCGTCTCGCCCGGGCTCAACGAGCAGGAGAACCCGTTGACGGCGTGGACCACCTTCTTTCGCAACCGGAACTCGACCCAGAGGTCCTTCACGTCGAGAAGTACCGCTTTGTCCTGCCCGGGTGGCGCGCCCTGGATGGGCTGGCCTACTTCGAGGGTCATCGTAACCTTGGGTCGAGCGCGTCTCTCAGCGTGTCACCAAGGGTGACAAAGGCGAGGACGGTAATGCTGAGGAACAGGCCGGGGAAGACGAGAAGATGCGGGTACTGCTGGATATCGTTTTGAGCCGAGGCCAATTCTAAGCCCCAGGAGATGGCCGGCGCCTCGAGGCCAATCCCGAGGAAGGTCAGCGTCGCTTCGGCCACCATGATGCCGCCGATGGTGAGGGTGGCGTAAACGATGACGGGCGCCACCGCGTTGGGCAAGATGTGCTTGCGCAAGATCCGCATATTGCTGGCGCCCAGGCTCCTGGCCGCCAGCACGTAGTCCTTGTTGCGCTCCCCGAGGACTGTCGAACGCATGAGCCTGGTCATCACCGGCCAACCGAAGACTATGAGGACCAGGGAGACGGTGAGCACGTTGCGCTCCGGGATCACCGTGAGGATGATCAAAGCGCCCAGGATAAAAGGGAAACCAAAGAACACGTCGGCCAGACGGCCCAGCAGCGTATCGACCACTCCTCCGAGGTAGCCCGCCGTGCTCCCCAGAATGATGGCGATCAACAGGCTTGTCCCGGTCACGAGCAAGCCAATCGTCACGGTCGGGCGGGCACCGTAGATGACGTTTGCGTACAGGTCGCACCCCTGCACGTCAAAGCCGAACGGGTGGCCGGCGCGGGCCCTGGTTACTGTCGGCCAAGTTGCACACGTGAGGGTTGCCGTGCCCGAACAAGCCGGCGAACGGGGCCGGGAAAATGACTATGGCCAAGATCAGCACCACGATCGTGCCCGAGACAATG
Organism: uncultured Acidimicrobiaceae bacterium; assembly: GCA_963807395.1. Taxonomy (GTDB): domain Bacteria; phylum Actinomycetota; class Acidimicrobiia; order Acidimicrobiales; family Palsa-688; genus Fen-671. Next base: position 58,415 of record CAWEBW010000013.1, on the reverse strand, counting down.
AACAGTGGGCTGTGAGCCAGTTCCGACCACGCGTCGGCCAGAAAACTAGCGCCGGCCTCCACGCTGGGTCCCTCGCCATCGGCCTCGACGGCGGCGCCGGACGTTTCCTCCGGGCGCTCGCCCTGCCCGCTCCAAGCTGGGATCATCGGTACCGCACCCGCGGGTCCAACACGGCGTAAGCCACGTCGACGGCGAGGTTACCGAGGAGGAAGACAAGGACGAACACCGTGGCTACTCCGACGACGACGGTCCCGTCCTTATTTTGGATGGCGTTGAAAATGAGTAGCCCCACGCCGGGCAGGTTGAACACCCCTTCGATCACTATCGCGCCACCCAAAAGAAAGCCGAGGTCTATCCCCAGGTAGGTTATGACCGGGATAATCGAGTTGCGGAAGGCGTGTTTACCGATGACCCACCGTTTGGGCAGGCCTTTGGCCACTGCCGTCTGCACGTATTCTTTCCTCAGGCTCTCGAGCAAAGAAGCGCGGGTCAACCGGCCTACGGTGGCCAGGCCGAACAGCGCCAGCACCAGCCCCGGCACGACGTAGCTCATCGGCCAGCCATTCGACGTACCCGCCACGGGCACGAGGTGCAACTGTACGCCCAGCACCACTTGGGCCGTAAAGGCGGCCACAAAGACCGGGATGGACACCGCCAGGATGGTGACGAACATCACGGCCCGGTCGTAGACGCCACCTCGCCGAAGGGCGGCTAACACGCCAGTCGTGACTCCTATCAATATTTCTATGGCCCAGGCCGTTAGGGCCAACGTCACGGTGACGGGCCACGCTTCGGCCATGAGCGAAGAGACGCTTTGACCGGTATCGACGCTGGTGCCAAAGTTCCCTTGCAAGAGGCCAAGGATGTAACGGCCGTACTGTTCGAGGAACGGTTCGTTCAAGTGGTACTTCAATTCGAGGTCGTGCACTACTGAGGCCGGCAGTGGCTGGCCATTGCCGAGGGCGGCGACCGGGTTCCCAGGGATGAGGAACACCGCTCCATAGATGATGAACGTAACCCCGATAAAGACTAAGACGGTCTGGAACAGCCTCCTGAGCACGTAGCGCCCCACAACAGCAATTCCTCAGGCGGTTCTTGGCCAGCAGAGCCAGCGGCCTCGGCGGCTCGGCGACGGCGTCACGATGCCGGCCACGCTACCCAGCCAGGGCGGCCGCCGTGACCAGGATGGCCCCATACTGTGTGGCGACGAGGCCCCGGATCGGGACGGGTGGCATGGGTGTGGCTTTATCTCCCTCCTCGGCCCACACCTCGTACACGTCCAGCAGTTTGTCACGTTCAGCCCTGATCGTCGGCGTGCCGTTGCCAATGGCGATCTCACCCTCCAGGGCACGCAGGAGGATCCCCCCATAGCGTAGGCGGAAACAATGGACTATGTCCTCCAGGCTGTGAGCCTCGGCCACGGTCGCGGGCCGGTCGCTTTCGGGCAGGTTGGACCGGTACTCATCCTGGGTCGGGACGTCCCCTATTGCAGTAATGAACGCCTTTGAGGCCCTGACAAATGGTGACCTGGTGACGAGCTGGTCAGAGACGGCCGCCAGTGCTGCGCCGAGCGTACTGAGAGTACTGCGCAGGTCCTCCGCCCTCTTCTTCAGCAGTACGCTGTAGGTCTCGCCGGCTGCTTCTAGAAGGTTGGCCCGGCGGTCCACCCAGTAGGGGAGCTCGCTGACCAGGGTTACCGTCCCGTGGCGGGCCGCGTACGAGGCGCTCGACGCACCGCTCCGATGACCGACGGGGTCGACGCCGGAGGCCTCGGCGAAGTCGTAGGTGTCTTCGCTGCGGATCATCTTGTAGATGGCATCGTCGAGCCGCTCGATATACGGTGCCTCGGGCTCGCCCAGGTCGAGAGGTAACCCAAGACTCTCGGGTATCTCCTGAAGCTCCCCGTAGATGGCCGGCATGGGCTCGGAAAGGTAGTAGTAGACGCCGCCCAGCTCGCCATTGTGGAGCGAGCACATCAGGGTCGGCTTACGGTCGTCGATCTGACGCATCAAAGCCAGCGTCTCGGGCATTACGGCGTCGAAATAGGCCCTTTTATATTGGAACGGGAATGTCCATTCCACCTGTTCTGCCGGCGCCGGGCGGTAAAAATGCCGCCCGTAGTGACTGCGGCGGAAGGGCCCTTTGAACCAACCCTCGTTGAGGCGCATGCCGTCCGGGTCGATGCACGGGATGATCGTCCAGCTGTAACCCAGGCCATGGCGCAGTTCCACGTCAGTGCATAGCGACTCGGCCAGTTGGAGCGCGGTCAACCCTCCGATGGGCTCGTTCGGGTGCACACCGCCGAAGACCAACGCCTCCAGGGGACCTCCGCTCAGTCGGAGCGCTTCGATGGGCTCTCCCAGGCGCGAGCTACCGACCCGGGTGACCGAAGCCACCTCGGGGTAGGACTCGGCCAGGCGACGGGCTTGTCCAATAAGTTCGTCAACTAAAGGAAAATCGGCGAACTCGGGGACAGAGCGGAGCCGCCTGGCAAGCAACGAGTCCATTGGCACCTCAGTGGTTCACGGTTATACCGGACAGCTCGATCTGGTTGACGTCTATGACGACGTTCGATACGGCCGAGGTGTGGACGTAAACGTACTTGGCATAAAAGAGCGGGACCACCGGGAAGGAGTTCATTATTAGCTGCTCGGCCTGGCGGTAGTACGACTCTGACTGGGTCAGGCTCGGAGCGCCATTGCCTTGGTTTATGAGCTTTGTCAACGCCGGTGTGGTGAAGTAAGTCTCGGTGTACCCCGGGTTGTTGACCTCGAACAGGTTTTCCAAGGTGTTCTGCATGCTCGGGTAGTACGCGCCCCAGTGACCGCGGTAAATACCGTTGGTCACCTTCTTGTCGGACAGGCTGGCCAGGAACGGGGTGAAGGGCGATGCATTAAAGGTGATCGGCTTAATACCAAGGTTCTGCGTGAGCTCGTTGGCAATAGCTTCGTACTCCTGCTGGTAGCCGGCATTGCTCGGGTACCAAAGGACGAGCCCACCTTTCCACCCACCTGCCTGGGCCAGCAATTTGCGGGCGAGCGTGGGATTGTACGTGCAGTATTTACACAGCCCCGTCGGCGCCCCGGCTTCGGCGGGCGGGAGGATGGAGGTCGCCGGGGTGAGCAGTCCGCCGAACAGAGCTTTGTTGATGGCGGGACGGTCGATGGCGAGCGAGATCGCTTCTCTTATCAGTGGGTTGCTGAAGTACGAGTTGTAGAGCGGGAAGCCTAAGTAGTCGACAGCAGGGGCGTTGAAAGCGATAACGTCCTTCGGCATCCTGTCCTCCGCCAGGGCGTAGTCATCCTGTCCGATATCGGTTATGTCCACCTGGCCCCCCTGCAAGGCGGTAAAGGCAGTGTCGGTGGTGGTGTAGATCAGGAACTTGATCTCTTCGGCGTGCGCCGCCGGTCCCTTGTACGCCGGGTAGCGCTGCACGGTGAGCGACCTGTTCGGTTGCCAGGTCCCCACCACTTCGTAAGGCCCATCCCCGATGGGCGCCGATTCCCATTTGGTGGGGTTGGAGAAGTACGCATTGGGGAGAGGCAGGAAGGCGGACGTAGCCAGCTCGAGGGGGAACTGACTGTCGGGGTGGATGAGCTGGACTCTGATCGTCGTGGGGTTGGGTGCGCTCAGGCCCGAGAGCACCTTGGTTGTGGGCTTGCCTGATTTCGGGTTGAGGGCCGGGTAGCCAGCGATGTCGGCCAGGTTGCCGTTATTGGCCCAGGCGTTGGGGCCGTACGCGGTGGCGCTCCAGGCGTTGATGTAGTTCTGCGCGGTGACGGGCTCACCGTCCTGGAAGGTCCACCCGGGCTTGATTTTTATCGTCCACACGGTGTCCCCACTGGACGGTGTGACTGACTGGGCCTGGATGTACTTGAGCTGCCCCTGCGCGTTGAACTTGGTCAGGGGAGCGAACACGGCGTTGAGCTCGTCGAGGGCGGCACCCTCGTTTTGGCCCGGGATAAACGACGGCGGCTCCAGCTCGCCAACTGTGAAGGTGCCGCCGTTACCGCCTGCGGCAGTAGGGGTGCTGGCCGCGGCGTAGGTAGCCGGTGAGATGCCGAGGGCGATGGTCAGAGTGGCCACGCCGACAGTGCCGAATGTACGTGTGCGCTTCTTCATGCGAGTTCTCCGATCTCGGATCAGGTTCCCCGTAGGGCTTGTGGTGTTCCCCTCTTGCCGTCCCAGCTCGCAAGGGACGACGCCAATAGTGCTGCCCACAGGGGCCTTCGCCCGGTCACTCTTCGAAGAACCGTTTCGGGAGGTCACACGTCTTCTGCGGCAACCAGGCGAACGCGCCCGTGGTGCGACTACATTAGCCTCACTGACCCTTCGGTAATAACTGAAAGTATGAAGAGCATGTTAACCAGGCCGTACCCGGGCCGGTCCCGCCAGACCCTAGCGGGGCTAGGTTGTCCAGAGGAGCACGAGGCTGCGTCGCACCGATCGGGGGAAAGAGTGGACGCCCTGGTGGCGAGTCGATCAAGAGGCCGCCCGGAATCGAGCATCGCCGACGAGAGCCGCGCCGGCTTGGTCGAGGAGATGGGCCTGATCTGGACGGAGCTCGGCTCGCCTCGTATGCAGGGCCGGGTCCTCGGCTACCTCATGCTGAGCAACGCTCCCTACGTTTCTTCGGCCGAGCTGGCCGAAGCCCTTCACGCCAGCACTGGCTCCATCTCGACGGCAACCAAGGTCCTGGTCGATGAGGGCTTCATCAGGCGGGTGGCCGTGGCCGGGGAGCGGAGCTTCTTTTTCCGGGCCGAAGACGATGTGTCGGGCGCGTTCCTGGCCACTGAAGCGCGTTATCTTCGGCGCCGCCAGCTGTTCGCCGAACAGGCGTTGCAGGCTCTGAGGCCGGAGGACGAGCGACCACGTACCAGGTTCCTCAACATGAGGGATTACCACGAGTGGCTGGCCGCCCACCGGCGTGAGATTTATGCGGATTGGTCGCGTTTCAAGCAGCGGTCTCGCGGCAGCGACGAGGGTGGTAGCGGCGCCGGGCTAGGGGGTGGCTTCAGCCGGCACCACTCTTCGCCGCTGTGACCACGACGGTGCTGTACTGCATAGTGAAACGGCCGCCGACGGCGTCGATGGCGGTCCCGATGCCAGACAGCAGCTCGTCCAGTTTGCCCGGCGGGAACTGCCGGTGGCCGCCTGAGGTCGGTACCTGGTCCAGCCACTGGTCCCGGGTGTAGAGCGTCTCCCAATCGAACTGCCACTGCTCCGCCGCGCTAAAAGCCCCCACGCCTCGCACCCCGCCAGCCGCCTTGTCGATCAGGCCGGAGTACGCCGCCAACCCGCCCGAGGTCCCCCGGAAGAAGGGGGAACCAGGCAACACGCGCTGGTACACCTGGGCGAAGGCTTCCCCCAGGTCGCGAGGAAATTGGAAGACGTTCCAAAACATGGCCAGCCGACCACCAGCCCTGAGCACCTTGGCCGCTTTGGCCGCACCGGAGACGGGGTCCACCCAGTGCCACGTCTGGCCGGCAATGACCACGTCGAACGCCCGCCCGGCCGGGCCCCGCTCCTCGAACTTGGCCACTTCGACCTCGAACCCGCGCTGACGAGCAAACTCGGCCATCCTCGGGTCGACGTCAACGCCAACCACTCGGCACCCGGCGGCGCGGAACGGTTGGGCGGAAATGCCAGTGCCGATGCCCACGTCAAGAACGTCGCGCCCAGGGCTGGCGGCAAGGATGCGGTCCGCCATGGCCTCGGGGTAGCGGGGCCGGGCACGGTCGTACTGTTCTGGCTCCTCCCCAAAGCCCTCAGCCATGTGCCGGGCGTGGTGAGACTCGCGCACCGGGAACGTGGTGGGCTCGGACGGTATAGTGGGCACACGCCCACTATAAATGGGCATGTGCCCACTCGTCAACCGGCCCTAGCCGGTGGCGACATCAGTTCAGACGTAGATCAGAAGCGGAGGAGATGGTCCCGTGCCGACCGGTGTGGCCATGCGCGACCCGCGGGCCCAGCTGTTCGATGCCGCAGAGCGCGTCCTGCTCCGGGACGGGCTGAGCGGGCTGACCAGCCGAGGGGTCACCACCGAAGCAGGCTGCGCCAAGGGCGTCCTGCATCGGCACTTCGCAGATTTCGATGCTTTCTTGGCCGACCTCGTACTCGACCGTGTGCACCGAGCGGACGTCCAAGCCACCGTCCTGCGCCGCTCCGCCGGGACCGGCACCGTCGCCGGCAACCTTACGGACGCGCTGATGGAGCTGTTCGGGCCAGTAGCGATGGCAGTCGTTAGCCTGGTCATCTCGCGTGACGGCCTGCGGGCCCGGCTGCGAGAGGCCGGCGCCGCCCGTATGCCCATCCTGACTGAGGCTGCCGCCATGCTCGCTTCTTATCTGACGCTCGAGCAAGAGATGGGTCGCGTCGCCGCCGATGCCGACGTCGCCACGCTGGCCCCAACCCTTATCGGCGCTGTTCACCTCCTCTTTGCCGACCGGGAAGGCCCCCCGGTACGCGCAGATGCGGTCCAAAGGGTTGTGACGGCGGTCATCGCGGTGTAACGCGAGAAGAAGAAGGTGACCGAAACCGAGGAGTGATTGGACCTATGAGCGATTGGGACCCGGAGCAGCTCGAGCGGATCGGTGCCGCCGAGGAGCTTCAGATTGCGCCTGCGAACCCGGATGGCTCGCTCCGCCACTACACGACCATCTGGGTTGTCCGGGTCGGCGACGACCTCTACGTGCGTTCCTTCCGGGGACCGGACGGCGACTGGTACCGCCACGCCCAACAGAGCAAGCGAGGCCGCATCCGGGCTGGAGGGGTTGAACGCGACGTTGCCTTCGACCTCCCCTCAGACGTTGACCACGACGCCATCGACCAGGCCTACAGGACGAAGTACGCCCGGTACCCCGACGACGTGGCACCGATGGTCGCTCCTCCAGCAGTGGCGTCAACGTTGCGGCTAGTCGCCCGCTAACGCCGCTCCCGGCTTAGCGCTGGCTGGCCGTTTCGTGCCCGCCAATGGAAAGGCAACGGGGCAAGGACCTTCTTTGCTCCGTCATTCCGCGACGAGAGTGTCCGTCAGCGGATCTATAGCCGAAAGGCGAGCTTCCAGGTCCGCACTGAGGTGATATCGCGCCGCTAGAGTTCGGGGCCCGACATAAGAGACCTTCGTTTGGGGGCCGTCCGCCCAGACCAGGATCTTGAGCGGGAGGTCGAGGGCCGACAGCGGCGCAGCCACCATGACCGGGGTGCCTGCGGCCGGGCTGCCGAAGAGGACCAGCGTGGTCTCTCGTAACTCGAGGCCTACTTTGAGCGCTTCGGCCCTTTGGTCGATGATGGCAAAGAGCAGGAGTCCTTTGGCTGCGATCATGTCGGCGAAGCGTGTGACGGTGTCGCTCACAGACCGCGGGCTTAACTTTGTAACTACATCGTCATAATCGTTGGTGGTGGCGTTTGACATTTCCGACCCCCGTTTATTTCACCCGGGCATTTGGGCATTGAGGAACCCTGCTGCTTGAGTGAGCCATATTCGAGCGGACAGCGCAAACCCCGGACGTCGCCGAGCCGGCTGGAGGATTAGTAAAAGGGGTCCTGTTTTGGGGGCTCAAGGCCGGCCGGTGAGGTCGTCGGAACGTCCGGCTTCGAGGCGCGACCATTGGGCGATCGGACGTCCCCGCGGCCACTCCGACGCTGGTGGCCAAGCCGGCGGGCCGCCGGCAGTGCGGGTGAACGAGCACTGTTGTGGCCAACCGGAGGGCGAGTCTTCCCACGGCTCCTGGCGCCCGTACACGGTCAGGTCCATAAGCGCGTAGCTGTAATCCATTGCTTCTACGCCGCGCCGGGTCGTCCAGTAGGTCTCGAATACGCGGTCGCCGTCGCGCAGGTAGCACACGAGGTGGAACAGCCCGACCTGGCGCCCAACCAGTAATGCATCGCGGGAGGCGAGCGCTGAGTACCACGGCACGTCCCAGCCCATGAAGTCGCGGTAACGCTTGCTTTCGTCGTAGGGGCCTTGGCAGAACACGGCGTAGGTGATGTCGCGGGAATGGAGGTACGACAGCTCCGCCACCTGGGTAGTGACCCAGGTGCAGCCTTCGCACTGCTCGGGGGCGGGGCGGCCGGGGTCCCACATGAAGTAGTAGGCGATGAGCTGACGACGGCCTTCGAACGCTTCGAGCAGCGTGACCGGCCCGTCGCGCCCGACGAGGGGAATGGCGGGGCCCATCTCCACCATCGGCAGCCGTCGTCGGGCCGCGGCTATCGCGTCGCCTTCCCGGGTATGGGCCTTCTCCCTCGCCCGCAGCCTGTCCAGTTCGGCCTGAAAAGCAGACCGGTCAACGGTCAGCGGCCGGCCCGGCGCGTTGACGGCACCAGCCGCCGGTCCGCCCGGATTGGTTGGTTCGTTCGTCATAACCGTCTCCTTTTAATTGTTCGAGGACCGCGCCCACTGCCTCGTTCCGGGGCACGGGACCACGACCGATATGCAACTAACGGTAGCACGTCCCTAAGCCAAGGTGCAACAAAAAGTTGCGCGTCCCGGCGCAGGGACGCTGTGCTTAAACCAATTGCAAGTGTTGGTTGCACATCGACCACCGATGTGCTACTTTAAGTTGCAGATCGAGTGGGGAGCGACTGATGATTAACCTGAGGGAGGAACGGGTACTGATGCCAGACCTCGTGATTCAGCGAGAATTGTTGATAGAGGCACCGGTAGATGTGGTGTGGCGTACGCTCACCGAGCCCGGCCAGATGAGCAAGTGGTTCGCCGACCGGGTGGAACTGGTTATAGAACCCGGCGCCCACGGTTACATGCAGTTCGGAGACCAAGGCGGCCCTGTCGTCGTGGAGACGGTCGAGCCGCCGACTCGGTTCTCGTTCCGCTGGAACCATCCCCGCGGCGAAGAGCCCACCGCCGGGAACTCGATGCTCGTCGAGTTCACCCTGTCGCCTGAGGGAGACGAGCGGACCCGTCTGCGCGTGGTGGAGAGCGGACACGAAATACTCGACTGGCCCGAAGCCGAAAAACAATGCTATGCCGACGAGCACCGGGATGGTTGGGGGGAGTTCCTCGACCGCCTGGCGGGTGTGCTTGCGCAGCGCCAGCAGGGGTGACTCTCGACGCGGACGACGAGTTGTGGTCGGCCATCGCCGACCCGTCCCGTCGGCGGGTGCTCGACCTGCTCGTCAGCAACGGCGAGGTCAGCGCCAGCTGGTTGGCCGGGCGCGTACCTTTTTCCCGCCAAGGCGTCTCCAAACATCTGGTCGTCCTTCAACAGGCCGGTCTGGTAGGCCGGCGCAAGCAGGGTCGAGAGGTCCTCTATCACGTAGAGGCCGACCGTCTCGACGAGGCCAGTCGGGCCATGGCTGACCTCGCTGGGCAATGGGACCGGCGCCTGACCATGATCAAACGGCTCGCCGAAGCCGCACACGCCGAAGCGAAGGGGAATCGAGAGGTCTAACCGGCGATATTTGCCACAGGAACCGTGGTTTGAGGAGTAGTAGCCCCGGCCTCCGGCGCGGCTGGGCGGTCTGGAAGAACGCAGACCATACCTTCACTGAAACCAGCAGAGCCAATAGCGAAAGCGGCGTTAAACCGGTCGAGGTTCACCAGCGTCAGGAGAGCGGTGATCTCGACCATCTGCTTTTCCGAGAAGTGCTCCTTCAATCGGGCGAATAGTTCGTCTGTCACCTCCACCGGCGTCCTCATGACTGCGACCGCGTAGTCAAGGGCGACCTTCTCGCGCTCGGTGAACAGGTGGCTGGAGCGGTAATTGGGCAGCGCCAGCAGCTCTTCGTCACTCAGCCCGGAATTACGGCAGATCTGCGACCCGAGGTCGACACAGTATTCGCAGCCGATCATCTGCGCGCCTTTCAACTCGACCAGGTTCTTGAGCCGGTGCTCGACGCTGTCGCCCTTTCGGACTGCCTGGTTGAACCGGCCCATGCCCATCATCATCTTGGGCTGGTAGGCCCAGATCTCGATCGGCCCGATGCCGCTACCGCTCTGTGGGCCCCGTCCGGTCAGCTTCTTCACCATCTTCGGGCCGAACCGGTAGGCAATCCTCACCATCGGAGTAGCGTCGCTTTTCGGAACTCCCTGAATGCGTGCCATCTCGAAGTCCTCCTATCAAAACGCTGGGGCGCAGCTTCTTCTTATAAGACACGCAGCCATTGGCGATGTGACATGAGGCAGGCGCGGAACAACGTGGGGGCGCACCCGAGCTTTGGAACCGGGCGCCGTCTTTGGGTTTCGTGGACGAGCGGGGCGCCACTAAGCCGTATCTGGGTGCAATCGGGGCTTTCCGTTGCGCGACGGCGACATTTTTTCCTTCGATCGCGACGAGAACGCCCAAGAGCACCCAGATCGGGCTGTTATCTTCAGTCCCAGCGGAAAAATCGCGCCGCCGCTGCGCCGAAGACGACCGCATAGGCGGCCAGCATGGCCAGCCCGGCCAGCGCTGGCCAGGACCGAACCGCACTCAGATCGCCTTGCTCGTCCACGACGCCGGGCTGGCCTGACCCGGTACGCGCCTCGCGCCCCGCTCGGCCGGCACTGTTGCACATGAAGGACCACCAGCGGCGAGCGAGCACCAAGATGGACGACGAAGGAGGAAGGGAACGATGACAACGTCTACTCTGCCCGGCGGCACCTATCGTGTCGCCGACTTGGAGTTCACCCGCGTCGGCTACGGCGCCATGCAGTTGGCCGGGCCTGGCGTCTTCGGGCCGCCGAAGGACCGTGACGCCGCCATCGCCGTGCTGCGAACGGCCGTGGACCTCGGCATCAACCACATCGACACGTCGGACTACTACGGTCCCCACGTGACGAACGAGATCATCCGTGAAGCTCTGGCCCCCTACCCGGATGACCTGCACATCGTCACCAAGGTGGGCGCTCGCCGGGACGCCAATGGCGGTTGGTTGCACGCACGCACTCCGGCTGAGTTGCGCCAGCAGGTGCACGACAACCTCAAACGCCTCGGGTTGGACGCGCTCGACGTGGTGAACCTGAGGATGGGCGGAGTCGGTGGGCCGGACCCGGGGTCAATCGCCGAGCAGTTCGCCGCCCTCGCCGAGTTGCGCGACGAAGGGCTGGTCCGGCACCTCGGTGTCAGCACGGTTAGCGTCGAGCAGCTCGCTGAGGCCCAATCGACCGCCCCGGTCGCCTGCGTTCAGAACCTCTACAACGTCGCCCAACGACAAGACGACGACCTGGTGGACCTCACGGCCCGCGAAGCCGTCGCGTTCGTGCCGTACTTCCCGCTGGGCGGCTTCCAGAAACTTCAGTCGAAGGCCTTGGACCGGGTCGCCGAGCGCCTCGGCATGACGCGGATGGGCATCGCGCTCGCCTGGTTATTGCACCGGTCTCCGAACATCCTGCTGATCCCCGGCACGTCGTCGGTCGCGCACCTGCGCGAGAACGTCGCCGCCGCCGGGACGAGCCTGCCCGAAAATGCGATCGCTGAGCTCGACGCGATCGGCGCGTGAGACCGGCATAACGGCCGGCGACAAAACAGCGTGAGCGCGCTTCTACTTGTAAGTGCCTTGGTCCTGGTCAGTTCCGCCTACACGCCCCCGGCACTAGCGAGCGAGGACGCAGTTGTGCTCCGAGGCGATGGAGTCGGAGCGGCACGTTTCGGTCAGAGCGAGCCGATGGCGATCAAGGAACTTGACGAGGCGCTCTCCTCTACCAAAAAAGCGGTTGTTAACATGGCTGGAAATTGCACTGTTGACCGAGCCGTAGAATGGCCAACCTTCACCGCCTACTTCGATCGCGGCCGTTTCGTCGGTTACAGCACACTGGCCGCTGATGGTGAGCTTCTCCATAACGGCCCAATGGTGACGGCCAAAGGCTTGGGCGTGGGCGACACGCTGGCGGACGCGCAGCGAATCTACGGGGACACCCTCAGCACGACCCTGGCCCAAGGAGGCGCTTGGTTCGTCAAGACTCAGGAAGGGACGCTCGACGGGTACCTAACCGCCGAGGTCAACTCTCGCCGCTCGGCCCCCCGGATCGCCAGCATCGAAGCGGGCCAGGTCGGCTGCCCGGCCGCCTCTCCTTGAACTGTGCGGGCCTCGCTCCCCATCGTCCCTCGGTTGGCTTCGCATTGCGATTTACCGGTCGATCGGCGTGCCCTGGGCGGCACTGGCTTCTTGCGCCTTGGCCGGGCCCCGGAACACCCGCGCCGCGCCTACTGCAGCCACGGCGCCGACAATTGGCCCGATGAGGTAAACCCACCAAGTGGATAGATCCCCTATGGCGACATCTGGCCCAAAGCTGCGGGCCGGGTTCATCGAAGCCCCGTCGAATGGGCCCCCCATCGTGCCCCACGCAAATATATAAGCGCCCACGGCCAGAGGGACAAAGGGGCCATTTAGCTTCGGACCATTTGCCATATTGAGGACCATCAGATATGAGGCCAAAAGTGATGATCGCCTCGAACCCCGCCCCCGCCCACGAGCGTCCCGGCGGAGGCATTGTGGCGGCCAGTTTGCCACCCGTCCCAAAAAAGACGCGGGCCAACATGGAGCCCGACGATGGCGGCCCCGAACTGTACCACCCAGTACGCTGCGGCCATCACCCAGTCCATGTCTCGCCGCAACGCGAACGCCAGCGTGGTGGCCGGGTTGAAGTGGGCGGAGATGTCGCCAAGGAAGTAGACAGCCACGACCAACCACAGTGCGGACACGGCCGAGAGCACGAGCGCCGCCTGCCACTTCGGCAGAGCATGGCCCCCGTAACGGACCAGCACGGCGGCCCCTCCGGAGAGGATGAACGTAAGCCCGGCCATGCCGATGAACTCAGCGAGTAACCGGCGCAGCCGGTGGTCTGGGTTCGTCCAGTCCGCGTAGCCCCGCTCTCCTCCGACAGACGCGATGAGCGCCGCTTTCCCGATTGGCTGGGACCCATTTTCTGTCCTTGGTGCTTCTCGGCTCAACGCGCTCATCTTGGGCTCACTTGGGCGCCGGGTGGGCCGGGATATCAGCCGATCCTCCCCGCGTAAGAGCCAGCGGGTTGACGACGCGATCAAATAGCTCCTCCGTCACGCCGTTGGCCAACGCCGCTTGCTTGAGCGTGGTGTCGTGGTCAATGGCGTAATGGGAGATGACCGACGCCTTGTCGTAGCCGATGACTGGTGACAGCGCGGTCACCATCATGACAGACCGCTCGATGTTCTCTTTCAACTTGGGCTCATTCAGCTTGGCCCCTTCGATCATGAACTCCCGCAAATGGTCGCACATGTCGGCCATTATCAACGCCGAATGCAAGTAGTTGTTGATAAGGATGGGCCGGAAGGCGTTTAGCTCGAAGTTTCCCTCGGCCCCCCCCATCGTCATAGCTACGTCTGACGAAATGATCTGGATGCAGACCATGAGCATGGCCTCTGCCTGGGTCGGGTTCACTTTGCCTGGCATTATCGAGGAGCCAGGCTCGTTGGCCGGCAGGATAAGTTCGTGGATCCCGGTCCGAGGACCCGAGCCCAGCCAGCGCAGGTCGTTGGCGATCTTGAACAGGCTGACCGCCGCGGCCTTGAGCCCCCCGTGAGCCCGCACCATACGGTCGAGCGTGCCCTGAGCGGTGAATTTGTCAGGTGCCGTTACAAACGGGATGCCCGTCATCGAAGCTATCTCCCTGGCCACGTCGTCGCCGAAGCCTATGGGGGCGTTCAGCCCGGTACCGACAGCCGTCCCCCCCATGGCGACCTTCAACAAACCGTCCGTTGCGTATCGGACTTCGGTGATGGCGTCATCGAGGGCGCCGACGTAGCCCGACCATTCTTGTCCGACGGTGAGGGGAACCGCGTCCTCGAGGTGGGTGCGGCCAACCTTCACCACGTCTGCCCACGCCTTTGACTTGGCGTCGCAGGCTTGCTGTAGCCGCTTGAGGGCCGGAATGGTCTTCTGCGTGGCCATCTTGTAGGCGGCAATGTGCATTGCGGTGGGGAAAGTGTCGTTGCTCGACTGCCCCATATTGACGTGGTCGTTCGGGTGTACGGGCTCCTGCGAGCCCAGGACCCCTCCCACGAGCTGGATGCAACGGTTGGAAATGACCTCGTTGACATTCATATTGGACTGGGTCCCGGAGCCGGTCTGCCAGACGTAAAGGGGGAAATCCTCGTCCAGCGAACCGTTGATCACTTCGTCGCAGACTCGCTCGATCAACTCCCCCTTCCACTCGGGCATGCGGCCGGCACGAGTGTTCACGATGGCCGCGGCCTTTTTCACGTAGCCGTAAGCGTGGTAGACCTCCTTGGGCATCCGGTCATTGCCGATATTGAAGTGCTCGAGGCTGCGCTGCGTCTGGGCGCCCCAGTACCTGTTCGCCGGAACCTCGACTACGCCCAAGCTGTCGAACTCTCGCCTCGTCCCCTTGGCATCGAGCCCAATAGGAAGATCGAGGATTTTTGGTGCTTGTTCAACGTCGGTCACGATGTCGCTCCTCCTCTATATCGGCGCCGAAATACCGGGCCATTCGAGTACGTGTCGCGTCGGGACGTAGGCACCGCGAAAGGCCAAGCAGCCTCGCCCACAGCGACTTACGTTAGTCGCACCCCAGAGCGCCACTACAAAAATGAGCGTGATCAGGGGCAGGCGAGGGCAAGACCGAGAGGTCCGATGTTCCCAACAACCTCCGCGTCGTTATGGTCGCTCACCAGGTTCCCAGGGCCGAGGGGGCTCTTGCTCGATGCCCATGCTCGGGGGGACCCGGCTCTGTCCGAACGGGGCGCTCACGCGGCTCAAGCGGGCACCTGCAAAGCGATCTCGAAGGCGGAGATGGCGCCGCTCTACAGCCCGTAGAACGGCCACTCGATCGGCACGTCCGAGAAAATACTGGCCGCCGGACTCGTACCGAGCCGTCGAGGTGTAGGCATGCTGCTCGATCGTATGTACGTCGCGAAAGTAACGCTGGAAGCGGTGCTCATCGCGAATCCCCGTTGTCCGGCCCGTGAAGATGACAACTATTCTGCGAGGCTACGGCGTAGGTGCGCCAGCTGTAGCTTCATCTTGCCCGCATGTCGATCATGCGGCTCGAGCACTTTGTCCAGATTTCCCGTAATGCTTCGTATAGATATGCCTGCCCGGCGCCGAGCGTGGCTTGCGCCTCGCCGATCGAAGCTTGGACCGGTACGGTCCTCAGTGAAGTTGCCACGTAAGGGCGTCTCAGCAACGCAACAGATCGTCGATGGCGTGCACGGCATCAAAAACCGGCGGTCCATCACGACATCGTGGCTGCCGGTCCCCTGGTACGCACGCCCGGTTTCGTAAGGCGCGCCACGTTGCGCGCCACGGCAATTAACGGCGTCATCACGACTCGGGCGCGGTGACATCACGTGCCCCCGTTTCAAAGCCCACCTCATTCTCTATTGCCGGCGCTATAGTGCGCGCCCGGGGATTTCAAGCGGAACTTCCTCTCCCGGCCGGCCGTGCTCGACAGCCTCGCCCATCGAGATGGCGGTGCACGCCTACCTACGCTTGGCCTGCGCCGCCTCCTCGACCCGCTCGAGCTGATTGCCGTTGCTCAGCAGAGGGGCGCGGAACGCCGTGGACGGCTGCCTAGGCGAGCTCGGCCACGACTAGCCGTCGGTTAAGAGGTAGAGGTAAAGGCCTTGTAGAACGCGCTGCCGGCGCTGACGGTGGCTCTGCCGAGGCGACGCCCAAACTCGTTCCCTGCAATGCCTCCGACGACGGCTCCAACCACCGGGCCGACGAATGGGACCCGGATTATGGGCCCGATGAGTTCTGCACCGCTGGCGCCACCCGCCAGTGTCCCCGCGGCTCCCGCCGCCTTTTCCGCTCGGTCCTCGAAATTCTCGTCCATGCTTCAGCTCCTTATTTATGGGAACGCACCGACGGTAGCGCGCCTGGGGCCGGCTGTCAGTCAGGGTTTACCCTGGCAGATCCCCGACTTGGACCGTTATGGCCGAGGCGGCTCAGCCACCGCTGACAACGATCGGTACGCCTGTTGCGAATCGCCAGAGTGGCGGGCGAGATGGCGGCGGCGTCGAGTCACGACGTGTTTCGAGATTTGTCAACCCCCCTATTTCGAGGCGTTAGCGGTGGCTTCCCGGACGGCTTAGAGCCTCAGGTGTCCCCCTCGAGCGAGATCACGCTCTTGATCCCCGTCGCCCGGCCAAATATTAAATCCGTGGCTTGCTCGAGGGGGTAGCGGCCACCGATGAGCGTGCGGGTAGCCTGCGGCCAACGGGCGTCGAAGCTCTCGAGGTCAGCCAACGCGGCTGCGAAGGCCTCCGGCCCGGCGTTGACCGTTCCCAGCAGCACCTGGTTCTTGAGGACCATGTCCCGCATGAGGCTGGCCGGGCTCGCCTGGACGAAATCGTCGAGCCCGGGTACGCCGGTCAGGACGTAAATCCCGTTTTGGCCGAGCACGCGCAGCACCTCGAGAGCGAAACGCGAATGTCCCACTGCTTCATATATGAGGTCTATGTTGCTGATCGCCGGCCGCTAGCTCAGGAGGCGGCACCGTTTGGGACGACACATACGTCGCGCCCAAGTCCGACACGAGTTCGGTACGCAGGCTGGGAGGAAGTTCTCGCGAGTACACGAAGGTGCTGAACCCGGCGGCGAGTAGTGCCATCGCACCCAGCAGCCCGACCGGCCCAGCGCCGAGAACGACGGCGCTGAGCCCCTGACCACGCTCGTCGATGGGAGCCTCGGCCGGCGAGCCACGGCGGGCGCTGTCTCATCAACCAGAAAACCTGCGCCAGCGCCTTTTCGGCAATGGTGAGTGGCTCCGTCAATACCGCAATGTCGCGCAGGCCGCCGCGGACGAGCACCATATTTGCGGCACGGTCAACGACGTACTCGGTCAGGTAACCGTGTGCCTCCTTGATGCCCCGCTCGGTGAAATCTCCCGTATAGCAGTAATCCTGATGACCGGAACGACAAGCCAGGCACTCGGGGTGGGGGCAAGGACGGCGCACTGTCGGGACCACGAGGTCACCCTCGTGCAGGCTTTCCACGGCCGCTCCCACTTCGACGACCTCCGCCATGGCCTCGTGACCTATTACCAGATAGTGCTCTCCCGGTGGAGGGGTGCCGTACTCGAAGGAACAGATCTCTCTGTCAGTGCCGCAAATGCCGACGTCTATCACACGGAGCATCACCTCGTCGGGCTCGGCCAGTTTCGGCGGCGGGTGCTCGACCAGCCTGACCTCCCGTGCCGCCGGAAAAACTGCGACTGCCTTCATCTCGCTCCTTGTCCTTGACGGTCAGCCCCCCATCAGCTCACCCCCACAAGCCAGCCGGCCTTCATCAGGGCGGACGTCTCTTTACGTCTTTTCCTTGTGGGCCCGCCTCCGGCATTTTGTTAGCCTTTCAGTGCGAGGGCGCACAGCGCCCGCACTGACAGCGTAACTACATGAGAGGGTGAAGCCTATGGCGGGCCCAAGGGATCTTCGTAGTCAACGCCTCCGCCGTGTCAACCACCAGGGCGACGCCCTCCGCCTGGGGATGGACTGGACCGACGAGGATCTCGCGAAACCACAGGTGCTCGTCGAGAGCGCGTACGGTATGGGCCACCCTGGCACCTTTCATTTTGGGCCGTTGATCGAAGAGGTCAGCAACGGGGTTTTTGAAGTCGGCAGGAAACCTGCCGTTTTTACCGTGAGCGGTATCTGCGACGGCGTGGTCCAGGCAACCGACGGGATGAGCTATTCGCTAACTACTGGAGCAATCGGATTTCGTGGTTGTCCAGGCGCCGCTCACGCCCAGGGGTGTCCCACGTCGTCTCGAGCACCATGGTGCCAGGGAGATAACGCCGGGCGGCAGGCACCGTCGTATCGGCCGGTCCTACCCGGAAAAAACCAGCGTCCCGGTCCAGGACGGCGGCAAAAATACTGGGCCCGTCCATGCGGGGTTGGCACATCCATTCGACGCTGCCGCTTGGAGCTATAAGCGCAGTGACCTCGCAATCCGAGATAAAACCGTAATCAGCAATGGGCGGAGAGGGGCCGTCGGGGTACCGAACGTCGTCACCGCGGCCACCAAGCGCCGAGAGGAGTTTGCCTGCCACGATCACAGAGCGTACCCGAGGCGTTTGGTGGTGGACGGCTCAGGCCTAGCCCAAAAACGCAACGAATTTGCCCGTGGGCTATAAAGGATCTCAGAAGCAGCCGAGGTGGTTTGAGTCCACGACGTTGGGGACAATCTCGCCTCGCCCCTCGCCCCTCGCGCCATTTCGCTGCTGCTCGGCGGAGGCGGCAGCGACCTCAGCCACACCTTCGGCCTGCCGGACACCCCGAGGCAGCTGCTGCTGGTAGCCCCCGAAGTGATCGACTGGGCTCCAGTCGTAGGGGATCGCGGGTAACGGCGGGGTGATGCCCTCGAACTCTCCCGCCGAGTAGACGACCCGTCCGCCGACCACGGTGCAAAGGGACTCGATCCGCGAGATATCCTCCTCCGGGACGCAGAAGTAGTCGGCGGACAGGATCGCCAGATCTCCGTACTTACCGACGCTGATGGTCCCCTTTACGGCTGACTCCGCGGAAAAGTCGGCTCCCGCGGTCGTGTACATGTCCAACGCCGCCTCTCGCGAGACCCGGTTCTCGGGGGGGTATAACTGCACCCCGCCCACGGTGCGGCCGGTCACCAGCCATGACAGAGACAACCAAGGGTTATACGACGATACCCGGGGCGTGTCCGTACCCGCCCCGACCCGGAGCCCCATGTTGAGCATCACGTTGACGGTGGCGACACCGCAGCCCGCTCGGACCCATACCTGCGGGCGAAGTCCGAGCCCTGGTAGGCCATGCGGTTCTGTACTGAGATGGCACCGTCCAGCGCCTTGACGCGCTCCAGGCTGTCCGGGCTGATGGTCTCGGCGTGGTCCAAGAATCCAGCGCGTCCCCTCCGGCCACGCGCCGTCGGCCTTCATCCGTTCGAAGACGCCGAGATCGGTGCGGATGGACTCGTCGTAGGTGGCGTGCATGCGGAACCCCCAGCCGTTGGCCACCAACAGCCGCGCCGCGGCGTCGAGCTCGTCCGCCGCGTTGGCTGGAAGTTCCGGGCGGGGCTCGGAGAAATTCTCATAGTCACCGGTGGCCCACACCAGGTTTTCACCGACGCCGTTACAGCGCAGCCAACCGTCCCCGTCTCCGGGACGGACCATCTCTATCCACCGCTTTAGATCGTCGAGCTCCTGACCCGGGGTCTGGGGGAACAGGTAGTACGCCAGACGGAGGTTGAGGCTTCCTTCGGCGGCCAGCTGCACGACACAGCTGTAGTCCTCGGGGAAGCTCTGAAAGCCACCGGCAGCGTCCATGGCGCTGGTCAGGCCGAAGCGGTTGAGTTCGTGGACCAGGTAACGGGTCGAGACGAGCCGCTCGTCGGGCCCGGGGTCGGGCGTTTTGGCCAGGGTGGAATAGATCAGCATGGGGCTCGGTGTGGCGAGCAGCAGGCCGGTAGGGTCCCCGGCGTAGTCCCGTACGAGTTGCCCGCCGGCCGGATTCGGCGTCTCGCTCGTGTAGCCGACCGCCTGCAGAGCGGCGTGGTTGAGCAAGGCCGCTTGGTAGGTGTGCGTCACGACCACGGGGGTGTCTGGCGCGGCCTTGTTGAGCTCAGTGACGGTGGGCATTCGCCGTTCGACGAACTGTTCGCTCGACCAGCCCCCGATCACGCGGACCCACCTGTCCGGCAGGGGTGCGCTCGGCCTGCTCGCGGCAGCATGTCGAGGGCGACCCGGAGGGAGAGCACGCCGTCCCACCGGAGCTCGCGGAGGTAACGCAACCCGGTACGGATGACGTGTTGGTGCGAATCGTTCAAGCCAGGTACCACCCGGCGCCCTCGCGCGTCGATGATGCGCGTGGTCGGGCCGACGTGGGCGGCGACGTCGTGTTCGTCACCGACGGCGACAAAATTCCCGCCGCTTATGGCCACCGCCGATGCGGTGGGCCGGTGCGCGTCGCCCGTGTAGATTTTTCCGTCCCTCACTACGAGATCGGCTGGAGCAAGGATGCCCTCAACTGGGCGCAGACCCGTCACCGGGATGCTGGGGGTACTTGTAGTAGTCATCTGGGCCCGTTTGTCCTCTCGTCGAAGCTGTAATTCCTAGCGGTACCTTTTGCAGAATCGGACGTACGCCATATCGCATTATTGTCGCTTTGATTTGGGACCGCTGAAGTTAGCGACTTCTTTTTGGCGAAGGTTATTCGACAGGCTTGGCTCCAAATCATCCAGGTCCATGCTTATCGATAGACGATGTAGCCCGATGTAAAACAATGACGCCTTTCCCGCCCCGTGTCATTGGTGCCAGCTGGCCTTTGGGGCTGCAATTGGCTGCCGGCTTGCTCCGTGGACAGCTGGAAAGCCTGAGTAGCTGCTGGACTAGTGGCTGCTAATGGAGCACGGCTGATAGTCGCTTGGTGGTTGGCTTTTCACGGCTGCTGCTAGCCTTGCCCGTCCTCGTCCGTCCCCGGCGGTCCCGGGCTATTAGGGGCTGTCCTGGGCGTAGTCGCACTTGCCCTCAGTCTTGAACTGGCGGGCGGCGCGGGCCACTTCTTCCCCGAGCGCCCGCAGCTGTGCTCCTACGGCTTCGTCCGTGAGGTGACCCCCCGCGTCGAACGCACGCCACGACTGCGCCACCGGCATGACCAGGGGGACGCTCCATCCTCGTAGAGCCCGACCGATGAAATCCAAAGAATTTATGGCCTGTAGCCCTTGCGTACCCCCAGACGTGGTGACGAGGCCGATCGGTTTGTTGGACAAGTAGGGCGGGTCGCGGTCCGCCAACAGGACCAGCCAGTCCAGCGCGTTCTTGAACGAACCGCTGACCGAACCGTGGTAATTAGGGGTGCTCCAGACCATGGCGTCGCAGGCGTAGACGGTCTCAGCGAAGTCGTGGGCGACGGTTGGTACCTCGACGTCGGAGTCGTACAACGGCAGGTTGAGGTCGCGGACCCACAACAAGTGCACCTCGGCGCCACTGGTGGCCGCTCCCTCGAGGACGATCTGGAGCGCACTTCGGCTGGTGGAAGCGGCCCGGAGCGATCCGCCGAGCCCCACGATCCGGATTGAAGTGGCCATCACGCCTCCTCAGGAGTGCCGAGCAGAGCACGTTTGCACTTGCGCGTTACCGGCGGCCCGAGAGTTACGGCCGTTGTCTGACCGGCCCGAAGCCTGACCGCCGGTCATCTTCCAAACGCCCACGCCACCATCAGCGGGAACTCTTCGCGCCAAAACGGGTCGCCATGCGTCCCGACCCGCTCAGTCATTACGACGTCCGCACCGGCAGCGCGCAATGCGTCCGCCCACCGGGTCGCGTTCTCCAGGAAAAACGGCTCGAGTGTGCCGGCGACGAGGTATGCACGCGGAAGCAAGCTCGGCATCACGGCAGGCGGGCGGTAACCCCCGCCCGGCGACGCACAGAAGACCACACCGTAGACGTCCGGGTGCCGAAGCCCGATGGCCAGCGCCAGTTCGCCACCCGCCGAGACGCCGAACACGGCGGTGTGTTCGGTGCGGCAGCGCGACGCCGAACCGTGACCGCACCCATCGGCGGACATCTTCGACGAAGAACTCCTCGTGTGCCGCGAACCGGTCCGGGTCGAAGCCCGGTGAGTACTCGTGGAGCCGCGGCATCTCATCGGCCAGCCCGTGTACGCCGACGATCATCGTGGACGGCACGTCGGCCGCCTCGAGGGCCCCACCCCACTGCGAGATCAGCTGACCGTCACCCGCGAACACGACTGCCTCGGGCGGAGCCGGCGGGACGTACACCGTGACCTGGCGACCGCCGTCGTAGTCGAACGTCTCGGTGACGAGCTCTCCCGCGATGGAGGACATTGTTTTTGGCTCCTTGTCAGTCCTGGCGGCGGCCGGGTTGGTAGGGCGTGAAGGTCATGGCCTCACCGAACTGAAATTCACCCTGTCAGAGTAGCAATATTACGCCTGACGGGCCGAAACACATAGACCGGACTTACCGCTGTCTCCTTTCATGACCCTTGAGATGTGTCCCACGAGTGCCACGCGTCTCCTGGCTACGTCAAATCACGACGGGTTTCGAGCTTTATCAATTTCCTTATTTCGGGCGCATTAGCGTCGCCTCGCTGAGCGCGTCGCGGGTTTTTCTGAGCGCTTTTTTGAGCGCCCTCAAAAAGATCCCGATAAACACATAGCGTGAAGCCGGCGTCGCTATGGCGCTATCGAGCGCCGTGGTGTCGGCGCCCATCTGCTTAGCGACGAACCGGCGAGGGCCCGGGTGAACGCTGTGAGCATTGTTGCCCTCGATGTACCAGCTCGGCTTTGTTCTCCACGCGACGCCCGCGACCTTTTGGGTGAAGAACTCGGCAGCGGGCCGGGGTTGGCCGCCGCCCAAACCAGCTGTTGCTTCGGGGAGCGGGAAGTCGCCGCAGAAGCACTCGATGCCATTGGGGTGCATCCAGACCCGCCCGTCGGCCACTTCGATGCGCTGGAAGACATCGGTCGTAGGGAATTGCTATCCGGACTCGCCCGTCGAATCGAGCCGCACGATGAAGCTGACGGCGATATAGGGAACACCAGTTCGGTTTTGACAAAGTAGTGAGTAGTCACTCATAATGTGAGGCGATGGTATCGAGCCGACTGACAGCAGAGGAGCGCCGGTCGGCGGTGCTGGCCGCAGCTATCACTGAGTTCGCCCGCTCCGGTTACACCGGGACATCTACGGAGGCCATCGCCGCCCGGGCCGGCATCTCCCAGCCGTACTTGTTCCGCCTCTTCGGTACCAAAAAGGACCTGTTCGTAGCGACGTACGACCTGGTCGCGTCCCGCATCATTACCGAGCTGACCAGGGCCGGCGAGGGTCTCGAAGGGGAAGAGGCCAAGGCGGCCATGGGCGCGGCGTAC
This sequence comes from uncultured Acidimicrobiaceae bacterium, assembly GCA_963807395.1. GTDB lineage: Bacteria > Actinomycetota > Acidimicrobiia > Acidimicrobiales > Palsa-688 > Fen-671. The sequence goes on along the minus strand of CAWEBW010000013.1, from coordinate 35,615 downwards.
CTCGAATTGATGCAAGACCCCGAGATGCTGCAGGTCCAGCTACACGGGTTCGCCGCCGCCCCCGCCGACCCCGACATCGCCCGCAGCTGCCGGCGCACGTTCGAGGTGCTCGCCGGCGTCTTCTACGAGCGGACCCATCTCGCCGACCAGGATCTCTGGAACTTCTTCGCCATGGGGATGCTGATCAACGTGATGTGCGCCATCGATCTCCTGTCCTTTCCGAGCACGTGGGCGGAGGGCCTGTGCCAGCTGCCCGAGAAAGTCAATGCCATCAAAGCCGCAAGTCAGGCCCTGGCCGACCACCACCGTGGCGACCAGGCCCCCAATATGGAGGTAATCGCATGAGCGAGCCAGTCAGCGAGGCATTTTTTTTGGACCGTGTAGGTAGTGATCAATCACAAACTAGACGAGGGTGGGCCCGCCTGAGCCGGACTGGGACGGAGGCGAGGGCCGAGCCGGCCTCGCTCCCGGCGGTTAGGCCGGGCCGAAGGGGCCATCGGTCACGACGGCCGCGCCGACCGCCGACGGTTCACACCGCCCTGTGGCCGATGACCTCGACGGGGGCCGGCGCCGGACCAGGTCCCGCGCTTTTTGGGCCGTGGTCATTACAGGCATGGCCCTGTTCATGGCTTCGCTCGACAACCTGGTGGTGACGACGGCCCTGCCGGTGATCCGCGAACACCTTCACGCCGGGCTTTCCGGGCTCCAGTGGACGGTCAACGCCTACACCCTGAGCTTTGCCGTGCTGCTCTTGTCGGCGGCAGCGTTGGGTGAGCGCTTTGGACGGCGACGCATCTTCGTGCTGGGCATCGCCGTGTTCACGGTGGCCTCAGCGGCGGCCGCTTTGTCGCCGAGCATCACCGTGCTGGTCGTCGGCCCGGGCCGTCCAGGGCGCCGGTGGGGCCATGATCATGCCCCTGTCGCTGACCCTGTTGAGCGCCGCCGTGCCACCGGAGCGTCGCAATGTCGCCCTCGGGATCTGGGGGGCCATCGGCGGCGCCGCCGTGGCTATCGGCCCCCTGGTGGGAGGGGCGATCACGAGCGGGTGGTCGTGGCAGTACATCTTCTGGCTGAACGTGCCTATCGGCGTGGTGTTGGTCCCGCTGGCCTGGCGGAAGTTGTCCGAGTCCCGTGGGGCCCGGCCTGGACCTGGTGGGCGTAGCGGTGGTGAGCACAGGTTTGCTGGGGGTGGTCCTCGGCCTGGTCGAGGGTAACAGCCACGGCTGGACCAGCACACTGGTGCTGACCTCGTTCGTCGTCGGGGCGCTGGCCCTGATCGGTTTCGCGGCCTGGGAGCTCCGGTCCGACCACCCCATGTTGGACATCCGGCTGTTCCGCGACCGCGGGTTCACCTCGGTCAACGTCACGGCCATGCTGTTCAGCTTCGGGATGTTCGGGGCCATCTTCTTCTTGGTCCAGTTCCTCCAGACCGTCCAGGGCCTCTCCCCGCTGGCCGCCGGTGTGCGGGTCCTGCCCTGGACAGCCATGCCGGTGCTGTTAGCCCCCATCGTCGGCCAGTTGGCCCAGCGGTGGGGCGGCAAGCCCCTGGTGGTCACGGGACTGAGCCTGCAGGCCATCGGGCTGGCGTGGCTGGCCACCGTGACCACCCCGTCCACCCCGTACGCCGACCTGGTGGCGCCCTTCGTGGTCTGTGGCGTCGGGATGACCCTGTTCTTCATCCCGCTAGCCTCGCTGGTGCTGGGGGCCGTGCCCCGGGCGCTCGAGGGGGTGGCCTCGGGGGCCAACGCCGCCTTCCGAGAGCTGGGTGGGGTGCTGGGCATCGCCGTTCTCGGCGTCATCTTCAGTGGTCACGGCAGCTATGCCTCGGGCCAGGACTATGTGAACGGGATGACCGCGGCGGTCTATGTCGCCGCAGCCGTCGTGGCGGTGGGTGCTCTGGCAGCCATGGTGGTCCCAAGCCGGCGGCCCGGCTCGGGCGAGGCCGGCCGGGTGGCGCCACAGCGGGCTCCCGATCTGGCCCGGGCGGATGGCGTCCTGTCGCAGGTTTGATGCCAGCGAGCGTTATCGCCTTTACGCCAACGCAAGACATGATCGCCTCTGGGGTGCTGTTCGCCCCGGAGGCGATCATCGCGGTGATGGGCCGATACGTCACTGTCCGGGTCCGTGCTGCTTGGCAGAGAGAACTGGGTCGCCGCGGGTGCTGATCCTCGTCGACGCCGTCGGCATCCAGGTAGCCGACCACCCCGTCGCCGAACTTCTTCCCTCAGCATTGACTAGGCGTTCGAATTGATTTCACAGCTCCGATCCGTTCCGCCGCAATTCCAGGTGGTCGTAGGTACATATCGGTGTCGATAACTACGACCGGACCTTCGGGTTGGGTACCCGAAGCCTGACCGGAGGGTTCCGATCCGAAGGCCGTGATGTTGCTGATTCAGCGCCGGATGGAACTTGGCCAGTGCCTGCAATTGTGCCCTGCCGTGGAACGGCCTGATCCGGACACCTTCGCTCGAAGTCGTGAATGTCGCTGGGGACTCATCTGTCGGGCGTGACCGCATCCAATCGGCGCCGAACCTCCGACGTGTTGACGCCGAGAGCGCCCAGCAGCACCGCCGCCGGATCTGGTGGTTGGAGAGCGAGGATCTGGGCCAGCACCTGCTGGCCCGTGACCTGGAGCCTCCGACGGTTGGGCTTAGACGCTTCCTCAAGCACTTTCTTTGCCGCCGGCGCCATGCGGAGGCGATCTTTTTGCGCGACGTCTCTGATCCTCGGCTTCTTCGGCACGGCGCGCATCGGCAGTGGGGGAGCGTCGGCGCCGGGCCCCAGGCCCAGGGCGACCAGGGCTTCGTGGTCGAGCGACTCAAGGGCCTGGCGAGCTTGCTGCAGGCTCACGCCCAACACGGCTTCGATCGAGGGATCCTCGAACAAGGCGAGCAAGATGTGATCGGTGCCAGTTCGGCGATCACCTCGGCGACGGGCCTCCTCACTGGCCCGCAGACAGATGGCCCAGGCGTGGAGCGTCTCTGGCGCAACGGGTTCGGTGGTCATGATGGCTCCTTGTTGTATTTGGTGTGCACGGATTGGCGGGTGACGCCCAAGGCGTCTCCGATCTGCTGCCACGACCAGCCCTTTTCCCGGGCCGCCGCGACGTGGTTCGCCTCGACCCTCTCAGCCAGGCGATGGAGCGCCAACGAAGCGCGAAGCCCAATTGCCGGATCATCCGACGAGAGATTCACGCTGAGTTTTTCGATGTCCATGCCTGTCAGTATAGACTGACGTCCTTGATTTGTCAATCTAAACTGACACAGCAGATCGCCACACCGGAGTGCCCCAGATGGCCGCAGAGGACACGATTCTTAGGTTGGTGCGAGCCATCCGCTTTACTGTCGCAAGCACGATGGAACGCAGCTGACGGGGTCCCTTCACTGTCGTCGGTTCAAATCAGTCGGCCAACCGGGCGCGCGAGTAGGAAGCGCGCTAGGAATTTCGGGCCTGCGTGACATTGCCCGTTCCGGACCCTCGCCCCGCGAAGACTTGTCAGTGGCGCCCCAGGTTTAGGTCCTGAGCAGCGCCGTTTTCTCCGGTATCGACCTGAATCGATTAATGCCTTCTAGCAGGACTTTTACCCCTCGGTCGTGCCCGTTGACAACGCCCAGTCACTACCCGTTGCGAGCTTTTGGTTTGCAAATGATTTCCGGCTTCCTTTCGACCGGCCGTGACTGGTCACTGTCGGCGACGAGGAAGGCGTCCCACAGAGACGATCGTCAGGCCCGTCGACGGTCTCTAGGAGCCGTAACGGACAACCATTGGCGGGGGCAAACGTGAGCGCATACGGGAGAAGGCCATCGGCACTGCGCTCGGGGTCATCGCCGTGGTACCCGGGCCATTGTTGCCCCGCCTGTATGGGCCATTTACATAATTGCCGGCGTCGCGTTTGTGCTCGCGGTCGAGCAGGCCAAGTTGGAGAACACGCCAAGCAAGTCCTTGTTGCTGATGTTCCCTGTAGCAACGACCAGTAGCCGCTGAGGTGAGTGCCGAAGCAGGTGGCTATTGCGGAAGTCACGGTCCTTTGTGACCACAACCCGGTCTTGCTCATCAGCGAGCGCGGCAAGCGCCGCATCGGTCGTTCGGTTCCCGTCTGGCAGCTGCGACGTGTGCACAACTTCGTGGCCGGCCGCAATCAGAAGCTCAGCGAGCTTCATCGGCAACTGCGTGTCGAACAGGAACCTCACGCAGCGCCGAGCGGCACCACTCGACGTTGACCGGAAACCAAGGCCCCGAACTCGAGCGCAGCCAGGAGATCGTCGCGCTGAAGGTCAGGATAATCCTCGATGATCTCATCGATGGTCATACCAGAAGCCAAGAGTTCCAGCAGGCTCTCGACCGGGTAGCGCAGCCCTCGTACCGTCGGCTGACCGTGACAGATCGAAGGGTCGACAGTAATCCGTTCGAGCCTGGACACACTCCCGAGCGTACCGTCGCCCGCCTCGCCGCCATCATCCATTGGCGGTCGGAAGCGCCAGGGCAGGCTCCTGTCAGCTTTGTGGTGGGCCGACCATGACTGTCCCCAATCAGGACGGCGGCGCAGACGACGCACCTGGCCAGCCGCACGATCCCAGGTCCTGAGATGCTGACCGCGGCCCCCCTGTAGGCCCTCCGTTAGAACCCGTTAGAAAATCCGTTGGAAGTCGAGACCGGGGCTAGAAAAGCCCTGGCCGAGCAGCGCTCTGACCAGGACTTTAGTCGTGGCGGGGGCTGGATTTGAACCAGCGACCACGCCCCCCGAAACCCACCTCGTCAGAGTACCAAAACTGTGCCTGAAGTGCGGAAACACATGACCGTAGTTAGCCGCCTGTCACCGCTTGTGACCCTTGAGACGTGTCCTACGCGTGTCACGCGTGTCCTGGTTGCGTCAAATCAGGACGGGATTCGAGCATTATCAATTCGCCCATTTCGGGTGCATTAGCGGTCGCTTCCCGGAGCACGTCGAGTTTTTCGCTGAGGGCTTTTTGAGCACCCTCGAAAAGGTGTCCATAAACACGGAGCGTGAAAGCGGCGTCGCTGTGGTCCATCCTTTGCGCGAGTGCCAGGGGGTTGGCACCGAGGTCGATGAGGAGGCTGGCGTGGCTGTGTCGGAGGTCGTAGGTGCGGATTGTCTCCGGCAGCCCGGCAGCACGCAGGGCCGGCAGGATGACGTCCTCTCGGAAGTGGTCGCGGTTGAGCGGGTTGCCGTACCGCGTCTGGAAAAGGAAACTGTCGCGGTTGATCGCCTTGCGGCTCGCCAGCATCGTGCCCAACTCGTCGCACAGCCATCCTGGAAGGGGTATCGTCCTGTCGCCGGCATCGGTTTTGGGCGGTCCTTGCACCATGCGCCAAGGCTGGTCGCCGTACGCGTGGACCGGGAGGAGGGTCGACCTGATGCTGACGGTATGACGTACGAAGTCCACGTCCCGGACTCGGAGCCCGCACAGCTCGGCCGGGCGCAGGCCCGCCAGGACCAGCAGCCAGATGGCCGGTTGATAGCGCTCGGGTACGTAACGGATGAGCTGGTGGACCTGTGCCATGGTCAAGACGCCGTCGCCCTCCCGCAACTTTCGTCGTCTCACCGTAACGTCATGGCCGGCAGCGGCATTTTGGCTCAAGGCCTTCGACTTGACAGCGAACTTGAGGACAAGCGACAGCACGCTCAGGCACTCCCGCACCGTCTTCGGGCTGAGCCCCGCTTTGCGCCGGTCGGCCAGCCAGAGCTCTACGGTCGCATAGTCGATCGACCCTACTTTCCGGCCGCCGAAATAAGGCAAGACGTGACGGTCGAGGAAGTACCGGTAGATCCGCCTTGTGGTCGGCCTCAAACCGGTCGTGGTCTGCCACCACATCTCAGCCCAGTCATCGAACCGGGTGCGGGCCTGCGCTGGGTCGACGAACTCGCCGCGTACCAACCCGCCACCCAGACCGGCAAGGAACCGACGAGCATCGTCGAGGCGGTCGAAGGTTACTGACCTGGTGTGTCCGTTCGGGTCGCGAAAGCGAGCCCTGTAGCGCCCGTTTTTTTGCTTCTGATGCTGCCCATCCTGGAACCTCCTCTGAAGTCAGCGCGTGCATGCTCGGCTAGGCGAGCGCGGCCGACGCAACGAAACGACGGGGAGGCTCCTTGACATCGTCGAAGGGGCAGAGCCTCGAGCCCCTGTTTGATAAGACGCCTGTACTGAGGTTACTAGCCACCACCGACCACAGCTTGCTTACATATTTGACGTGACAAACAACGCTGCTCACGAAGCGGCGCTGCTCGCGCTCTCCCTGGGGACATTCTTGTGCGGCAGGAAGTGCGTGGGACATCTGAAGCTGGGTTCGGGGCGAGTCCATTGCTCCGAACGATAGGGTGGGCGAGTGGTTAATGCGTCTGAAACGCCGAACGACCCTGTCATCGTGGTGACCAACCCCGACGATGACGTCTCTCCCGCGGCGTTCCGCGCCCTTTTGGACGACCTCCTCGCCGGCAACCTGAGCTGGACTCGATCGGTGCCGCAGAGGTTGTAAGGGAGATCCGCGCCGGCTCTGACGAGTGAGGGCCGTCGTTGTTGATGCCTCAGCTGGCGCTGAGATAGTTGCCCGCACGCGCCGAGGCCGGGCGCTCGCCCAATTGGTACCTGCGGATGCAGAGGGTTGGGTGCCCGAGCATTTCTACGCTGAGGTCTTAGCCACACTGCGCCGGCAGGCGCTGGTCCAAAAGTTGATCACCGAGGCACAGGGGACCGCCGCCGTAGTGCGTCTTCGTTCATGGGGGCTCCACAAAGTTTCGGTGGCCCCGCTGGTTCAGCCAGCTTGGGGCTACCGTCACAACATGACCGCGGCCGACGCCCTCTACGTCGTGCTGGCTGAGCACCTTCATGCCGAGTTCCTCACTGACGACCACAACTTGGTGGAGGCACCCACATTTCCGCCCAACGTGACCGTGCTGAGTCTCGGCCCGCGGCCATGACCGTGGCCTATGCCGACCTCTCCGACCCGAACGTGGGCAGTCGCATAACGGTGAGACGCACAGAGGTGGTTTCAGTCGCTCAAGCTACTTTCCCAGTATCTGCTACCGACCGTCTAATACCGCAGACGACAGTCCGTTGTGGTGGAGGCGTGGTGCGGGTCCTGGCTCCTTGGGCGCTTGAACCGCTACGGATGCTGGTCAGCCGAACGCTGTGGTGGTTTCGAGCCAGCGCCTTTGTTCGGGAGTGTCCGGCACCGCGAGCCCTCGGGCGTCGCTGATTTTCGCCCAAGCATCCACTGCCGGCATGCCTTGAGCCACGAGCACGCCGGCAGCGACCAACGACGACCGCCCTATGCCCATCCGGCAATGGACGACAACGTGATGGCCACGCGCCAGTTCGGCGATGAGCTCGGCCACGAGGGACCGGAACCGCTGAAGCTCGGGAGTTCCCCGGTCTGGCGTCGGGACCCAGATAAATCGGACGCCAGCGGCTTCGGCTGCTGCCGCCTCCTCGGCCAGGTCAAGTTCACGGAGTTCCGACAGTGTCAACATGCACACGAGGACATCAGTCCCGGCTCGTCGAAGCGAAGCCATCTCATCCTCGAGCCACTCCCCACCCCTGGGCCTAGCCATCGTGCTCAGCCTGCCCGGACCCAGGGTTGCCACGTTGAACATCGTCGGCCTCATTTGGGGAATGCTCCCACAGTTCATAAATCGTAGTGTCCGTTTTCGTGCGCGCCCCGTGCCGTAGCATCGGGCGCGGCCGGTCGTTCAGCGGTCGGTCGCAGCCTAGAAGCGTGCCATGATTTCCAGAACCTGAACCGCTTGATCAGGACCTGGTTGGCCTTCTGCATCGGCGAAGCGGAACCGAAACCATTGTGGAACTCGATGGGGGCCGAATGTGCCGAGTGCTGAACATAGCTTGGGGTTACGACGCAGGCGACAGTTACGCTCACATCACCACGAACATCAGCCCGTCAGTTCCAGGTTTGGAGACCGACTTCTTCTTCACCGCAGAGGTCATCGCCGTTCTTGACGCCGTCGCGTCCGTCGAGCCGTGGCACGCGAACAGCGGGACCTTGCCCCGGGATTCCGTTCGACGGCTCCTGGAGGAGCTATGCAGGAATTTCGGATTTTGCTTACCGCCCGAAGAACAAGCACGGCTGCGATCCGATCCTCCCAATACCCCCGGTGCGTTTACGGCCGCAGTCTTCATCGCCGAGGGGGCTTGATCCGGCCCTTGCCGACACAAAGTTGTGGAAGTCAGTTCACGGCCGCGTGGTTCGTGCCTTCGACGGGCGAATTTGAAAGCTGGAAACGTCCGAGCGATCACTCCGTGAGGAGATCGCCCGTTGAATCCAGAGAGTTCAGGACTAGACAGGGGCCGGGTTGGCGCGACCGTCGCTACTACTTCTTTGCTCGAACCAGTCCGGGGTCGGAGAGGGATCGAACGCACCGGCCGGACAGGACGGGGTCGCCGCACGCGATGTCAGGGTCACCGGTTCCTGCTTCATGTTGAAACTCGTAGTGAAAGCACAGCCAGTGAATCCGCTCGAAGACCTCGTACCGCTCGCGGTTACGGATCACTGGCCTGCCGCAGCGGTTGCAGGCCGGCCCGTGATCTCCCTCAGCGCTCATGAGTGGTCGCTGTAGACGCCAGCGCCGCGGCCGTCGGCGTAGTAGCGGGCTGACAGCCAGAAGTATTCGACTTGCTTGTTAGCATTCACGTCGCTCAGACGTTCGACCTCACTGGCCGCCTCCGCTGCGGTCGGTAGAACGGCCACGATGGTGACCCTGTTCCTGATCTCCTCGGTAGTCGAGAAGAGGTCATGCCTGAGCACGGCGAAGACTCGTAGGTAGGGTTTCACCCGACAGATTGTTCCACCCCGAGCGCCTCTAATCTGCTTTTTCGTTACCGACGGTAAGCCAGGTTCCGGCAACGTTTAGGGCTGACAGTGAAGCTCGCCGGCGGCTTACAGGGTCCTGCAGCGACCCGTTAGCGCAGTTACTACAATTCCGGGCCGTCGCCCCGGGAGCGTCCCCGACCGCCTCCGGTCCATGACAGGCGAGCATGGCGACGGCGCGAGACTCATCGACGAGCCCTTGCCCTCGGCCAGGCAGGTACGCCGAGGGTGGTCATCAACAGCCTCTCAACGGACTCGGAGCGAGAAGAGCAGAGCGGGTTCGCGACCCTCTGCAAGGGGCTCCTTTCCATGTTCCGCAACCCCATCGCCCATGACCCCCGTCTCTCGAGGTCTGTCGGCGACGACGAGCTCCTGGAGCTTCTCATGGTTGTGTCCATGATTCACCGGCGCCTCGACAAAGCGACTGTTGGGACGTAGATCGGATCGCGGGAACAGCGACGTGGACAAGGCCACGCAGCGCGCTCAGCGGCTGTGCTGCGCTGGCGTCGACCCTCCGGGGTCAAGACGCCGGCAGTTCCTGACGCAATTTGACCGGCTCGCCGCGTTGTTGGCTCCAACTGCGGTACGGCAACATAAAATTCGGGACGATTCGCCCGCCTCATGCGTGTCCTATCGGTGTCCTGACGTGCACTAACCTGGACAAAAAGTCCAGGTCAGCGGCACAAAACACGTGGTGGCGGGGGCTGGATTTGAACCAGCGACCTCTGGGTTATGAGCCCAACGAGCTACCTGACTGCTCCACCCCGCTGATGACCAGCATATCAGCTTGCGGGCTCGGTCCGGGCGCACCGGTCCTGTTGGGCTAGACGCTCACCGCAGGCAGCCAGGACGGCCGGGTCGCCTCGTAGGCGCCGATCTCGTCGGCGTAGCGCAACGTCAGGCCGATGTCGTCCAGTCCCTCGAGCAGCCGCCGCTGCGTGAACGGGTCGAGCGGGAAAGCTTGCCTCGATGCCGGCCGCCGGCGCCTCCAGCTTGAGCCGCTCGAGGTCGACCGTGATCTCGAGTGACGGGTCCCGCGTAACGGCGTCGAGCGAGCGCTCGGCCGACTTCGGGGTCGACCTGGACCGGGATGAGCCCGGCTTTGGTTGAGTTATTGCGGAATATGTCGCCGAACTGCGGAGAGATTACGGCTTCGAAAGCCGTAGTCCATAAGCGCCCACACGGCGTGCTCCCGGGATGAACCGATGCCGAAATTGGCGCCCGCCATAAGGATGGTGGCGCCAGCGTGCTCCGGTTTGTTGAGGACGAAATCCCTCTGGTCCCTCCACTCGGAGAAGAGGCCCTGCCCGAAGCCCGTCCGTTCTACTCGTTTCAGCCACGATGCCGGGATTATCTGGTCCGTGTCGACGTCGGCGCGATCGAGCGGGACGGCTATACCGGTTATTACTTGTACGGGCTTCATTGCAGATCCTCCGGAGAAGCGAAATGCCCAGCGACAGCGGTGGCGGCAGCCACCGCCGGTGACACCAGGTGAGTGCGGCCACCTCGTCCCTGTCGGCCCTCAAAATTGCGGTTGGAAGTAGAGGCGCAGCGCTCTCCGGGCGAGAGCTTGTCGGGGTTCATGGCCAAGCACATCGAGCAGCCAGGGTTGCGCCATTCGAAACCGGCCTTTATGAAAATATTGTCAAGGCCCTCTTTTTCGGCCTGTATTTTGACCTGTCCAGAACCGGGCACCACGAGCGCCCGCACACCGGCGGCTGCGGTGCGCCCTTCCAATACCGAGGCGGCCGCCCGCAGATCTTCGATCCGGGCATTGGTGCACGAGCCGATGAAGACGGTGTCCACCGTGACTTCGCGTATGGGAGTCCCGGGTTTCAGGCCCATATAAGCAAGGGCGCGGTGGCCAGATTCCCTAGCTGAAGGCTCGGAAAAGCTGTCCGGGTCCGGTACCGCGTCGTCCAGGCGGGCCACCTGCCCAGGGTTGGTCCCCCAGGTAACATGGGGTGCCAACAGACCTGCGTCCAGATGGACCTGCTTGTCAAAGGACGCCTCCTCGTCGGACACAATAGAGCGCCAGCTTTCGACCGCCCTTTCCCATTCTTTTCCCTTCGGCGCAAACCTGCGTCCTTCGATATAGGAAAAGGTGGTGTCGTCCGGGGCTACCATCCCAGCCCGGGCACCGGCTTCGATCGACATATTGCAGACGGTCATCCTGCCCTCCATGGAAAGCGAGCTGATAGCCGAGCCGCGGTATTCGATTACGTGGCCAATTCCGCCGCCAGTACCGATACGGCCAATTATGGCCAGGACTATGTCTTTGGCGGTGACGCCGTCGGGCAGGTCGCCGTCGACTGTGACCGCCATCGTTTTCGGCGGGGACTGGGGGAGGGTCTGGGTGGCCAGGACGTGTTCGACTTCGCTCGTGCCGATGCCGAAGGCGAGCGCACCGAAGGCACCGTGAGTGGACGTATGGCTGTCACCGCACACGATGACCATGCCGGGCTGGGTCAGGCCGAGCTCGGGCCCGATTATGTGGACGATGCCCTGGTTGACGTCACCCATCGGGAACAGCCGGATGCCGAACTCGGCGCAGTTAGTCGCGAGGACCTCGATTTGGCGAGCCGAGATGGGGTCGGTTAGGGGGCGGTCAAGGGCGGTCGTCGGGACGTTGTGGTCCATTGTGGCGACGGTCAGGTCAGGGCGGCGCACCGTACGACCGGCGAGACGAAGCCCGTCGAAGGCTTGTGGCGACGTCACCTCATGCACGAGATGGAGGTCGATATAGAGGAGGTCCGGCTCCCCGTCGGCGGCCCGGACGACGTGGCTCCGCCACACTTTTTCCGCCATCGTGGCTGGCACGCCTGCACCGCTCATCAGGTGTGGGCCTCCTTCTCGACGCTGTCCCACATAGTGAGATATCATCCCGATATGGGAGACAGCCTACAGGGCGCCAGTTCACTCGGCAAGGCCGTTTCAGTTCTGGACAGCTCTGGCGGCGGCCGGGCCATTGAGCCTCGCCGGCCTGGTGTCCGCAACGGGGATGCCTAGGGCCACGACGTACCGATTGGCCACCGCGTTGGTCGGCCCACGGGCTCGTCGACAAAAGCCCGGATGGTAACTACCGTCTGGGGGGCCGGCTCGTCGAGCTGGGCCGTCTCGCCGGCCAGCGTCGCCCGGGCCTGGCCGAAGCGGCCACCCCCGCACTCGATCGGCTCCGCGACGCCACCGGCGAAAGCGTGCAGCTCTTTGTGGCGGAGGGCGGCCGGCGGGTGTGCGTAGTTTCGCTCGAGTCGCCTCACAGCCTGCGCACGATCGTGGCCGTCGGGGCGTCGCTCCCGATGGAGAAAGGGTCCGGCGGACGGGTGCTCTCTGGTGACCGCGACGCATTGGCCCAGGGGTGGTGCGAGAGTGTGGAGGAGCGCGAGGTGGGCGTGGCGTCGGTCAGCGCCCCGGTTTACCTTGACGACGAGGTGGTCGCCGCGGTTTCGGTGTTCCGGGCCCGATCGAGCGCACTACACGCTCGCCGGGCGACCGCTACGCGAACCTCGTCGTCACCGCGGCCCGAGAGGTCTCGGCGGCGCTCCGTTAGACGGAGTGGCGGGTTGCGGACCCGCCGCAGTTAGCGACATACGCAGGCGTCGCGCAAAATCGGGCAAGAAAACGCCTGGTCGCGCTACGCACGCATCGTGCCCGCCGTCTACCAGGTAGCGCTGGGAGCCCGAAATAAGGTCTGCCATTGCAGCTTGGCGCGACGGGGCCACCACGATGTCACCGGTTGTTATAAGTACGGCCGTCGGCACATCTAGCTGCGGCAACCAGCGGCTGCTGTCGTAGGCGTTGAGGGCGGCCCCCGCCTCGATGAACGCGGCCAAGTCCGACATCGACCGCTCGGCCAGCGCCCATGCCAAAGAGGGCCCACTGTCGTCGTGGGCGCGCTCGGACGACCAGCTTGTCGCCCGCCGTGGCGAGCACCTGGCTTTCAAAGTGGCTCCGCTCCTCACCTCGCGCCCGCACCTGGCGCTCGACCTTTCCATCGTGGCGGGCGATCCTCCACGTGAGGAAATGGTGGGCCACCCCGGGCCATTTTCGGGCGGACGCGCCCCCGAGTTTGCCAACTGCGCAGACGGCCGGGCGGAGCTTTATTCGCCTGGCGAACGACGCCGCGGTGGCGCACAACACCAGCCCCCGGACGACGTCACGATGGCGTCGGGCCAGCATTTGGGCAATCGCTCCCCCCATCGAATAGCCGACGACTATTACTTGGCCAAGGGACAGCTCCTTTACGAGCGCGGCCAGGTCGTCGGCGCAGCCTTCGACGCTAAAAGGCGGAGCACCGCGTCCCTCCCGGCCGTGCCCGCGCAGGTTGGGGGCTACCGCGTGGAAGTAACGGCCCAGGTACTCGAGCGACCCGTACCAATTGAGGGCTGCCGTTGCCATCCAACCGTGCAGGAGCAGTACGGCGGGGCCGCCGGGCGGTCCCTCAACTTGCCAGGCCCAGGTGGGGACGCCCCTGGTCGGGGAAACGACGGAGCCCCGAGGGCTGGTCGCGGGGCTAGTCGGGGCGCTTTGCAGCTGGTCCGAAGTGATGCCGCCTCCAAGGGTTTGACCTGGCAGGCCATGATAGATCTCACGGGCGAGTGGTCTAGGGGCCAGAGCGGCCGGCGGACGACCGGGCAGCAGACCGGGCGAGATCTTGCACCGCTTAGGTGGGCAACTGATGGGGTGCCCGGGACCTCGCGGTCGACGCCCGTCCCTCACGCACTGTCTAGATCGGCCCCAACCCATTGGTTCGACGGTGACGTTTCGGCGGCGTCCGGCCCGGCGCCGTCGTCTGCCGTCTCAGCGTGCCCCACTAACCCCGAGCACCTCTGGGCACCCGCCCACGCCGCCGCCTCCCGGGCTATGTGCGCCGGGTAGCGCCAGCGGAGCAGTTGACGCTCGGTGGCGTCGTACCCCTCTCCCAGTTCCAGCAGCGACAGGGCCAACTGGCGCGCCCGGCGCAATTGTTGTTCGCCCGCCGGGAGGAGCAGCTGCTCCTGCTGCCAGGCGGTATGGCGTGCCCTTAGGGCCGGCGAGAGCCGGGCCAGCTGGGCGCGGTTGAGCGGCGGTAGTCGCCGCCGCACCGAAAGCTCGTCCGGGCCCGTGACCTGGGCCAGCCCGAACTGGACCGTGCGGTTGATGGAGCGGACGAAAGGGGAGTGCCTGCCACTTCTGTCCCCCAAGCCGAGTGAGCGGGCGGTCTCGGCCAGGTCGAGGTCAAAGCCTTCGCGGCTGTATTCAAAACCGGCCGCCAGCCGGCGTAAAAGCCAGGTCGTAGACGGGCCCAGCAGACCCAACCAATAGTCCTCGACGTAGGTCGACCTTGGGTCGTGGCCCAGGTGGTCGATGACGTCGTCGGGCCACGGACGGACGTGGAGAACCTCAGGGGCGAAGCAGAGTTGTCGTTGCATGCGGACCTCCCGCGTCCCGCAGGTACTAGGTGGGGGAAGTTACAGCCAAGTATATCTAATGCTCTTTCATGCTACAAGAGCGAAATCTGCACACCTCGGGTCGCCTGTGGAAGGCGCAATATTTCGATCGCGGGCTGTCGGTGCCGGGTGAGTGGGCGGTTCTCGGGGCAGCGCGCGGATCCTGTTGCGTTACAAAGCGAAAAAGGCACTGAGCCGCGACACGTTCATTGTCTTGCACCGGAAAGACAGATTTGTCAGCGACTCGATGGTCCAAAACAGCGCTCTAGGTGCGCGAGCAGCCGCGTTCAGTGGGAAAGCAGCCGACATTTGCCAAACGCCGGCGGGGCGTCAGGGGGCACGCGGGTGGCCGGAGCTGACTACTCCCCCTTCCCGGCTCTTACCGCCCCGCAGGTAGAGGCGTCTCGGTGGTGACGTCCTCTTCAACCGGGACGTCGTGGCCATTGGCCACAGCCCCCCCGTCGACCACGGCGGCCGCACCCGCCTCGTCGGTCCCGCTGCCATTGCTACCGTAGAAGGGCAGCGGCGCTTCCTCGCTGGTACCAGGCCCGGCGAGTCTGATCTCGGCTACGCCCCTAGGCTCTGGAGCCCAATCGATCGCCTTGAATATCGATGCCGCGATCCCCGGGCCGTCGAGGCCGAGCTGGCCCAGGATCCGGTCCGCCTTGGAATGGGGGATGTAGGCCGTCGGGACTCCGAGGTTGAGCACCGGGGGGCTCTGCCGGTTGGCGTTGAGGTCGGCGATCGCGTCGGCGATGAAATTGCCGGCGCCGCCGTTACGAATGCCGTCTTCGACGGTTACGACGAATGCGTGCTCCCCGGCATCGGCGACCATCGCCGGGTCGAGGGGACGGACCACCCGGACGTCCCACAAAGTCGCCTCGACGCCCTCGCCGGCGAGCAGGGTCGGCCGCCTCCTCGGCCGCCTCGAGCATTTTGCCGACGGCCAGGAGGCAGACCGACCCGTCCCCTTTGCGCACCAGCCGGGCCGACAAGGCCCCGGCCCACCTGGTCCGCAGGCACCTGGCGGGCGGCCGTCTTCGGGTAGCGGACAACGGCACGGGCCGGAAAGCCCCAGCGCCGAGCCCAGCATCACCTTCAGTTCCTGGGCCGACGAGGGGGCGAAGATTGTCATGCCCGGGATCTTCAGGCAGAGCGCCATGTCCAGGATGCCATGGTGGCTCGGGCCGTCGTCCCCGGTTATCCCGGCGCGGTCGAGAGCGAACACAACGGGCAGGCCGTGCAGCCCGACATCCAGGTTGGCCTGGTCGAAGGCCCGGCTGAAGAACGTCGAATAAACGGCCACCACCGGCCTCAGCCCGCCCATGGCCATGCCCGCGGCCGAAGTTACGGCCGCCTGCTCTGCGATCCCGACGTCGAAAAAGCGGTCGGGCCAGCGCTGCCCGAAAGGCAATAAGACCGGTAGGCCCAGGCATGGCGGCCGTAATTGCCACGACGTCGTCCCGCCTCTTCGCTATTTCGAGCATCGCATCGCTGAAAGCGAGCGTGTAACCCTTGATGGCCTTGGCCGATTCGGTCGGCCCGGTCGCCGGGTCAAAGGCGCCGGCGTCGTGCAGGCACTTTTCCTCGTCTTCTTCCGCTGGCCCGTAGCCACGCCCTTTTTGGGTGACGACGTGGACCACGATCGGCCCGTTGTGGGCTGCGGCCTGGCGAAAAGCCTGTTCCATGCCGGCAATATCGTGCCCGTCGAGCGGCCCTACATAGCGGACGCCGAGGGTCTCGAAAAATGCCGGCGGCTCTATTACCTCTCTTATCGCGGAATAAAAACCTTGCAAGCTCGAATAAGCGAGGTTCCCCACCTTCGGCAGGTCCCGCACTTTGGCCTCGACACGGCGCCGGGCCGAACTGACGCCGGGGTGGAGGCGTAAGCGGGTGAGGCTCTCGGAAAGCCGCGACACGGTGGGGGCGTAAGAGCGCCCGTTGTCGTTCAAGATCAACGATCACCCGGGAGTCGCTATGGCCCAAATTATTGAGGCCCTCGTAGGCCATCCCGCCGGTAAGGGCACCGTCGCCGACGACGGCGACGACGTTGCGGTTCGGGTTATTGCTGCGCCTAACCGCGGCGGCCAGGCCGTGGGCGTAGCAAAGCGCCGTCGACGCGTGGCTGTTCTCGACCCAGTCGTGCACGGACTCGGCTCGCGACGGGTAGCCCGAGAGCCCTTCGGCCTGGCGCAGCGTGGTGAACATTTCACGCCGGCCGGTAACGAGCTTGTGCACGTAGGCCTGGTGGCCCGTGTCCCAGATGACGTAGTCCCGCGGCGAACTGAATACCCGGTGCAGCGCCAGCGTCAGTTCGACGACACCCGAGGTTGCTCCCGAGGTGGCCGGTGTTCGCGGATGACACCGCGTGCACGATGAAGTCCCGGATCTCGGCCGCCAGGTTGGTCAGTTGCTCGTAGTCGAGCCGCCTGAGGTCGCTCGGCCCGTTGATTGTCTCCAGGATCACCCCTAAACGGTACCTCCTGTTAAGGCGCGGCGCCTTCTCGTGGGTGGCGTAGCTTCCAGCAGCGCCCGATAACGTGGCTCCGCGATGACCCCTTCTCAAGCGGGCGCTCCCTTGCTCGATGACGGCGCGCCGCTGGTAGACGAAACCGTGATATCGAAAGTGCTGCGAGAGGCACTCGCCACTGGTGGGGAGTTCGCGGAGGTGTTCGCGGAGGACAGACGAGGCTCTTCGGTGGCGTTTGACGACGGGCGGGTCGAAGACATCAGTTCGGGCCACGAAAGGGGCGCTGGCATCCGGGTCGTAGTCGGCAATACGACGGGTTTTGCCCACACCGCCGACCTCTCCGAACGCGGCCTCCTCGCCGCCGCCGAAGCCGCATCGGCTGCGGCCCGAAGCGGTGGAGGGGGCGTGCGCCCCGTGGCCCTATCCCCGTCAGCGCCGCCGAGCCCGTCGCCGGTGGAAGTCTTCCCAGCGGGGGTGGCCAAAGCCGAAAAAGTCGAGCTGTTGCGGCGGGCCGATGCCGCCGGCCGCGCCGCTGGAGGTGATGTCCGCCAGCTCAACGCTAATTATCGGGACAGCCGCCGTCGGGTCCTGGTGGCCAACTCGGAGGGGGTTTTCAGCCGGCGACGACCAGGTGCGGGTCCGTTTCGGCGTGTCCGCTGTCGCCCACGGCGACACCGGGATGCAGACCGGCGCCGAGGCGGTGGGTGCCACCATGGGCTTTCGAGTTGTTCGACCGCCATGACGTCGAAAAGCTGGCCCATACGGCGGCGCAACGGGCATTGTCGAAGTTGCGGGCCAGGCCGGCGCCGTCGGGCACGATGCCGGTCGTGATAAGGTGCGGCACCGGGGGAGTGCTGTTCCACGAAGCGTGCGGGCACGGTCTGGAGGCCGACCACATCGCCAAGGAGGTGTCGGTTTTTACTGGCCGCGTCGGCGAACAAGTGGCCAACCCTCTAGTGACCCTGGTCGACGACGGCACGATGAGCCATGAATGGGGAGCCCTGGCCATTGACGACGAGGGCCACCCGACGGCCTCTAACGTCCTCATCGAAAATGGCGTCCTAACGGACTTCATGTGGGATTGGCTGCGGGCGCGCAAGGAGGGCCGGGTTTCTTCGGGCAATGGCCGGCGTCAGAGCTATCAGCACCTCCCGATGGTGAGGATGACCAACACGTTCCTCATGAACGGGCAAGAGAGCCCGGAGGAAATAATCCGGCAGACGCCTCACGGCGTCTACGTCGCCCAGCTGGGCGGGGGCCAGGTGAACACGGCCACCGGCGACTTCGTGTTCGGGATGAGGGAGGCCTATCTGATCGAGGACGGGCAGCTCACGGACCCAATTCGCGACGCCAACCTGATCGGGAACGGGCCACAGGTGCTACAGGACATCGATGTCATAGGGAACGACTTTTCGATGGGCCTCCCCGGGACCTGCGGGAAGCAAGGCCAGGGCGTCCCTGTCGGCATGGGCCAGCCTACGCTCCGCGTACGTGCGCTGACGATCGGCGGCACCGCCCGTTGAGCGAAACGGGCGAGCTTGATCGACCTGGCCGCCAAAGTAGCCGGTTGGGCGGACGACGGCGAAAGTGTCGAGGTCTACGTCTCACGAGGAACGGACACGGAAGTGCGGGTGTACGAGGGCGAAGTCGAGTCGCTTGTCGTCAGCCACGTCCGCCGGCGCCGGCATAAGGGTCGTCTCCGGAGGGCGACAGGGTTTCGCCTGCGCCGGTATCCTCACGCGAAGAAGTCCTGGCCGAGACGCTCGAAGAAGCACGCAGCAACGCCGAGTTTTCGAGCCCTGAACCCTGGGTCGGCCTGGCCGGCGCCCGACGGCGCCGCACCGGTCCCGCTCGACCTCTGGCGCGATGAGCTGGCCACCTGGCCGACACAGCGCAAGGTCGATGCCGCCCTCGACCTGGAGCGGGCCGTGCGTGACCGCGACAAGCGCATCAGGCAGGTGGAGTGGGCCCGATGGGCCGATTCCTCGAAAGAGATGGCCATAGCCACTTCGCTGGGGGTGCTGGCCTCGGACCGCTCGACCGCCTGCTACCTGTCCGCCATGGCGGTGGCCGGCGACGGGGCCGAAAGCAAAGTGGCGCATGGCTATACCGTCGGCCGGTCCCCGTCCGACCTAGTACCGGCCAAGGCCGCCGACGACGCGGTCTCCGGGCGGTGCGGATGCTCGGGGCCACGAAACCCCGCTCGAGTCGCCTCCCGGTGATCCTGGAACCGCGTGTCAGCGCCCAGCTGCTGAGCCTGTTGGGCTCCGTGCTCAGCGGTGAAAGAGTGCTGAAGGGGACTTCCCTTTTCTCTGATCGTTTGGGCGAGACAGTGGCGGCTCCAGCACTGTACGCTGATGGACGACCCGACCATCCCGGCCGCCTGGGGCGCGTCGGCTTTCGATGACGAGGGCCTGCCCTGCCGGCGCAACGTCATGATCGAGGCCGGCGTGCTCTCCTGCTTTCTGTACGACAGCACTTCCGCCCGCCGGGCCGGCACGACTTCAACGGCGAGCGCCGTCCGCGCCGGCTACCGGAGCGCGCCTGGCGTGGGCGCCCGGGCTTCCCAGCTGCTGCCGGGAGAGCTGAGCGCCGAAGGAGTGCTCGCCCACGTGGGCGACGGCTTGCTGGTGCAGTCCGTCACCGGGCTGCACTCGGGGGTCAACCTGGTGAGCGGCGATTTCTCGGTCGGGGCAGAAGGCTTGCTGGTGCATGGCGGCGAACTGGCTGACGCCGGTAAGGGAGCTGACGATCGCATCAAGCATCCAGCGCATGCTCCTTGGGGTTACCGCTGTAGCCAACGACCTCGAGTGGCTGCCCTCGCGGGCGGCCGGCGTAACCCTCGCTATTTCCGAAATGTCGATGAGCGGGATTTAAACGCTTTGTACCCTTTGTATGCACGGAGCGCGACAAATGGTACAAAGCGCGGCCCGGCCTGAGGCCCCGAGAGGCTAGGAAGCCGCCTTGACCGCCGACCCGCTCGATGAACTCGAGGTGTTCGACGAACCGACGACCCGATGACCCGGATGAGCTCTGACTTGTCGCTCTTGCTGCTCCCTCCGGTCCCCCCGCCGCCGGAATCGCTCGACTTGGTCTCGCCGGTCTTGCTCTCGCCCGTCTTGCTCTCGCCCGTCTTGCTCTCGCCCGTCTTGCTCTCGCCCGTCTTAGCCCCTTCAGCGCTCTTCTGAGTGCCCTTGCGGCCATCGGACCGGCTGTCGGTCTTGTAGAAGCCGCTGCCTTTGAAAGTGATCCCGATGTTGCCGAAGACCTTGCGCACCGGTCCTCCGCAGGCGGGGCATTCGGTAAGGGCGTTGTCCTTGAAGGACTGCACGACTTCGAGATGTTCGCCGCAGTTTTTGCAGGCGTACTCGTACGTTGGCATGTTGAAGCTGAGCCTTTCGTTAGCACTCTTAAGGCGACACTGCTAATTGTATCCCACTGCCGGCGTTCTGCGAACTCTAGAGGTCAGAGGCGTGCGGCTAACAGTCGGTTAGTAGACGCAGGTAGCCGTGATAGAACGGACCCACGCTCACCGGCCACGCCAAGAGCACTTGTCACACCTGACCTTCGGGCTACCCGAGGGCTCCTTCACCCATGTCGACCAAGGGAGTCCGCCGTAATGTCGCAACCGTCCCAGCTGGTCCGCAAGGCTGTGATCCCCGCCGCCGGGCTTGGGACCCGGTTCCTACCGGCCACAAAGGCCCAGCCGAAGGAGATGTTGCCGCTGGTCGACAAGCCGGCCATCCAGTACGTAGTGGAGGAGGCGGTCTCGGTCGGTATCACCGACATCCTTGTTCATCACCGGGCGGGGTAAGCGGAGCCTGGAAGACCACTTCGACCGCTCGTTCGAGCTGGAGTACTACCTCGAGGAAGGGGGCAAGCTGGCCGAGCTGGCCGAGATGAGCCGAATTGCCGAAATGGCGGAAATCCACTACGTCCGCCAGGGTGAGCCGCGAGGCCTGGGCCATGCCGTGCTCGTGGCCTCCGAGCACGTCGGCAACCTGCCCTTCGTGGTCCTGCTCGGCGACGACATCATGCACCCGGACTCGGGCGTGCTGGCCGGCATGCTGGCGGTTTACGAGCAGCTACGGCCACAGTGTGGTGGCATTGAAGGAAGTACCACCAGAGGACATCTCCTCGTACGGTTGTGCCGCTGTCACCGCCTCTCGAGGGAACATCGTTAGGGTCGACGACCTGGTCGAGAAGCCGGCGCAGGAACAAGAGGCGCCGTCCAACCTGGCCGTGATGGGCAGGTATGTCTTCGGGCCGGGCATCTTCGAAGTCCTAGCCGAGACCAAACCGGGCCGAGGAGGCGAGATCCAGCTCACTGACGCCATCAAGACGCTGGCGAACACGAACCCGTGTACGGCTGGACGTTCCGCGAAGGTCGTTTCGACGTCGGCAACAAGCTGGACTACCTGGAGGCCACGGTCGAGCTGGCCCTCGAGCGGGAGGACATCGGCCCTGCGTTTCGACAGTTCCTGGTTGAGCGTTTGGCCAAGGACGCCTCTGACGCCTCTTAGGTCCATAGGTCCATAGGCGATAGCCCGGGCCCAGCCAGCCTAAGTACCGTGCTGCAGCCGCTCTCATGGACAGTTTTGGCCGCCAGGTCCATGACCTGCGCATATCGGTCACCGACCGCTGCAATTTCCGCTGCACTTACTGCATGCCACACGAGGACATGCACTGGCTCCCCGGGCCGAGATCCTCACGTTCGAGGAAATCGAGCGGCTGGCGCAGCGTCTTCGTCCAACGCTTCGGCATATCTTCGGTCCGGGTAACTGGTGGGGAGCCCACGGTCCGCGCCCACCTTGCCCGACCTTGTCGGCCCGTCTGGCCCGTCTCCCGTGGAACTCTCGATGACCACCAACGGCGCCACTCTCGACCATTTGGCGCGCCCTCTGAAGGAGGCCGGCCTGCACCGGGTCACGATCTCCTGTGACTCCTTGCGCCCCGACCGCTTCGCCTCCATCACCGGGAGGGACATGCTCCCGCAGGTCCTGGCTGGGCTCGATGCCGCGGTGCGGGCGGGGCTCGCCCGGTGAAGGTCAACTACCGTCCTCGTCCGGGGCGTCAACGACGACGAGGTCGTCGAGCTCGCTCGCTTCGGCCGGGAACGGGGCGTCGAGGTGCGCTTCATCGAGTTCATGCCGCTGGACGGCGACGGCCAGTGGTCGCTTGACCGGGTCGTGCCGGCGGGCGAGATCATTGACCGGATCGACGCCGTTTACCCGCTGGTGCCGGCCATGGCCGAGCATGCGCCCGGGCCCGAGGGCCTCGGTGCCAATGGCCATGAACCCGATCGGCTCGGGCACAGCCCCGCCGCGCGCGTCAGGCCGGAACCTGCCGACCGCTACCGCTACGTGGACGGAGCCGGATATGTCGGCGTCATTGCCAGCGTTACCAGGCCCTTCTGTTCGAACTGCGACCGGGTCAGGCTGACGGCGGAGGGGTCGCTTCGTAGCTGCTTGTTCGCTGTACGGGAGCGCGACCTGCGGGCCATCCTCCGAGGCGGCGGGACCGACGACGACCTGGCCGAGGCCATCGTGGCCGAAGTGGCGAGCAAATGGGCTGGGCACGCGATCGGCAAGGTCAACTTCGTCCGCCCAGCCCGGAGCATGAGCCAGATCGGCGGTTGAGCCGGTAGCGCCGCCTCTCCACCGGCGGTCGTGCCTGGTCGCCGGCCTCGTGGTGGCTGGCCTCGTGGTGGCCGGCCTCGTGGTCGCCGGCCTCGTGGTGGCTGGCCTCGTGGTCGCCGGCCTCGTGGTGGCTGGGCGAAGCAGACCGTTGGCGGTGCACCCGGTTGGCCCGCGCCCGCCCAAATGTGCCCCGGAGTGGTTTGGCTAAACTCGGGACAGTGTCCGAACGCGGCCTGACTCATACCGACCCTTTGGGACGTGCCCGCATGGTCGACGTCACGCCCAAGGAAGCTACCCATCGGCGGGCCATGGCGCGCTGCAGGGTCCACATGCAGCCAGAGACGACGTCCAAGGTGGCCAGCAATGCCATTACCAAAGGCGACGTGCTGGCTGTTTCGCGGGTTGCGGGCATACAGGCGGCCAAGCAAGCAGCTCAGCTGATACCGCTCTGCCACCCCCTGTTGGTTGGCGCCGTCACAATCAATTTCACTATCGGCGACGATTATGTCGAGGTCGAGACCCAAGTCGAGACCGTCGACCGAACGGGCGTCGAAATGGAAGCCCTTACGGCTTGTGCGGTCGCCGCTTTGACAATTTATGACATGTGCAAATCGTTTGACCGCGCAATGGAAATTGGCGAGCTTGCTTTATGGGAGAAGACCGGAGGTAGGACGGGCCATTGGCGGCGGGAGGGAGCGTCGCTGTTGAATTCCGTGCCGACAGAAGTGGGCAGGGCGTTGCCGATTGAGGAAGAAATTGACGGCCTCCTCGGCGGGGCCGGCTCCGGTCTTGACAGCTAAAGCCGCACCTCAGGAAAACTTGTAGCTCGAAGAGCGAATCGCCAAAACTCCCAAAGAGGGAGACGGCATCGAGCATACGAGTTGTCCTTTGGGCGGCCCAAAGAGCAAGCATCCACCATTTTCGTGTTTGCGCGGGCTATCGTCCGTGGCAAATTAGACGCTAAATGGAGAAGTTCACCTCGATGGGCCCAACGCTATTGATTGCGTGCCTCTGGGGAGTCGTCCTCGTCTACTGGCTTTGGTCCAGGCGCCCCCTGGGTGACCCGGTCGGTTCGTTCCGCCATGAGTTGCGGGTGCTGGGCAGCGCCACGCCACCCCGGGTGGCGCCGGCCAACCGTCTTTGCGCCGCCCGACGGCTCTATCAGTGCTAGCGAAAAAAAAGCTCATAGTCCTCAACGAACTGGTCGGCCCGCCGGTGCCGCTGACTGCGGCCGCCCGCAGTCGCAACGTGCCAAGAGTTGCGGCGCCGTCGGCGTGACGTAATTTCCGTGTCTAGCCCTTTCCGCTCTGGTGAGCCTCTTCGCCGCCGCTGCTAACGGGTTCCGCGTTGGTGGTTGTCCTGCAGGTGCTGATCGACCTGGCTCTCGTCACGTTATATCTACCTTCTGGCCAGGACGACCGGTGGGCAAGCCAAACGGGCCGGCCCCCTTGGCCGGGGCAGGGAAACGGCTTCGCCCAGCACCGCGGTTTCGACTGTCCGCCTGGCCGGGGCCAACTACGTGCACGGGCGGGATCCTGGTCGACGGCGACTGGCCGGAGCCGAGCTACGGTGATTTCGGCAGCTATGCCAGTCTGGCCATGTCGCGGGGCAATTGAGCATGCTAGCCGGCGGCTGCCCGAAAATCCAGCCACATACCGCCTGACAGCCCTCCGTCGCCGGCCGAACGTTTCGGCCTCCTGGCGCCGATGCAGTCGCGGTGGCCGACATGCAGTCGCAGGTAGCTCTGGCTGCGTGCCGCAAAGCGATCAGGTTTGCTGGCGGTGCCGTTCGAGCCGTCCACGCCAGGGACCCTTCCCGCTGGGCGGACCTCTTCGGCCAGTCCGAACAATCTCTGCGAGAAGCGCAGGTCGCCCTGACCCCATTCCCGGCGATCTATTACGCCGGCTTCCTGCAAGACGCGGAGAAAGAATTTGGAGAGGCGGCCCTTACCCGCGCTCGGTGGAAGGTGGCCCGCTTGCCGACTTCGGAGGAGCTTTCCATTGGCTTAGCGCCTTGGCTCAATGGGCTCTGCGAGGCCGCGTCCGAACTGCGCCGCGAAGTCCTCGACCGCTTGCGTGAAGGCCACTCCCGATCAGGCCGAGATGCTGCTGCGGTCGATGGACAATGTCTATGAACTGGTGGTATCCGTCGACTTTCCCGACGCCCTGACAGGCGGCTTGCGCCGGAACGCCGACGCCTTACGAGCCGTGCTAGAGCGGACCCGGTCGGACTTGACGACTACGGCCCTTCAACTCCGGCTGCAGACCGCCCTGGATAGGGTCGCCGGTCGGTGCCGAGGCTCGCCGCTCCCCGCAGGAGGGGAGGTAGACGAGGGTACAAGGCGAGCCTGCGGCCGGCATCTGAGCCGGCAACCGTAGAGCACACTGGAGGTATGGTCGCAAGCGCCCTCGAATTGGTTGAAGCGGCGGCTCCGCCGCCGCCGCTGCTACGGGTCAAGCGCATCTCGGTCAGTTTCGGGCGGCTACCTGTCCTCGACGACGTCGATTTTGCGGTTGGCCGGGCCAGCTGGTAGCCCTGATCGGCGAAAACGGGGCCGGCAAATCCACCCTCGTGCGCTGCATTGCGGGCGACCTCACGCCGAAGCTGGGCGAGGTCCACATCGGCGGCCAAAAGGTAAGGTCCAATGCGGAAGGCTAGACAGGGCCTGGCCGTCGTGTGGCAGGACGGTGCCTTCTGCGACAACCTCGACGTCTCCGCCAACCTTTTCCTCGGTCGAGAGCAGGGTCGCTGGTTCGTCTCGGACCAGCAGGAGAGAGCGGCGACCCGGCGGGTCCTCTCCTCTTACGGGATCAATCTCAGTGTCGACCGCTCCATGGGCGCCCTTTCGGGCGGCCAGCGCCAGTTAGTGGCCGTGGCCCGGGCGATGCAGAGCCAACCCCGTTTGCTCGTCCTCGACGAACCCACCGCCTCCCTCGGCGTCCACGAGACCAAGCAGGTGGAAGACCTGATCGCCAAAGTAAAGGCCGAAGGGACGACGATCCTGCTGGTCTCTCACGACGTCGAGCAGGTGTTCAACCTGGCGGACAGGATCCTCGTCCTGCGCCGGGGGCGGGTGGCGGCCGACCTGGTGCCCTCGGAGAGCCACCCGACGACGTCATCGCCATCATGTCCGGCCACGAACCGGAGGTTACGGCCAGGCACCAGTTGACGCGGCTGCAGGACCTGGTCGACCAGTTGGCCTCGGCGAAACCGAACTCCAGCCTGCCACTGGTCATTTCTGCTCTTGCCGCTGCCATCCGGACCGACCAGCTCTGCATCCATTTCCTGGATGACAGGGCTTTGCGTTGTGTGGCGGCGGTCGGGTTCCCGCCCGCCCTCCTTGAAGCCATGGCCACGGTGCCAGTCGGCAACAAGGGCGGGCCAATGGGGATCGCCGCGGCCACCGGGCGCGTCGTCATCGACGAGGACATTGACAAGAGCCCGGCTTGGGCAGGGCTGGGCTGCGCTGGGAAAGCAAGCCGGGGTGCGCAGTTCCTGGTCGGTGCCTTTGGTCGGCTCGACCGGGCTGATCGGGGTGATCACGGGTGGCCAGTCCTTCGTCGGGCGCCCTCATCGTGACCAGATGGACCTCGTGTCGCTATACGCCGGCTACGCTGCCGGCGCCATCGAACGGGACCGTTTGTTCGGAGAAGTCACGGCCCGGAACCGGGTGCTGGAGACCATTCGTGTGGTGCTCGAGACGTTGGCGGGGCCGGGGCCGGTGTCGAGCGGGCTTCTTCAGGCGTTGCGGTCCCTACAGAGGGGGCTGCGGGCGGCGGAGATCGAGTTATGGGTCGAGCCCGCAGGTGGAGCACCGCGTTGTGCCGTATTTGTCGATGCGGACAACCAGGCCCACGCCGAACCGGGAGACCGGGACGGGGACGACAGCGTCCGCAGGATCTTGCAGACCTTTCGGGCCAATTTCGAAGGCCCGCTCCACCTTGAACCCGAGCGAGCCGAACCTGATGGCAACGGCCAAGTCATTGCCACTCCGTTTGACGTCCCGGGCGGCCGGGCGGTGCTGATTGCCCGCTGGGCGGTGGTGGGCCCTCCCGAGGATGCGGTGGCGTTGTTAGGGGACGCCGCCAACTCTCTGCACCTCGCGTTCGAACGCGACGAAGCAGAAGAGGCCCGCCAGCAAACCGAAGCCCTGCGCCGGTCGCACCAGCTACAGCGGGACTTCTTCTCCAGGTTGAGCCACGAGTTGCGCACGCCGCTCACCGCCATCCGGGGCTACGCCAGCAGCTTGCTCGCCTCGGACGTCACCTGGGACGACGAGTCCAAGACGAGGTTCTTGAACCGGATCGCCAGTGAGTCGGCCCGGATGGGAAGCCTGGTCGGCGACCTGCTGGATTTTTCTGCCATAGAGTCCGGGCTTTTGCGCCTCCAGCCCGATTGGTGCGACCTCGGGCTGGTGCTGGAGGCGGCCGTCTCGTGCCTCCCCCCGGAAGCGGCCGCGGCGGTCACAATCAATTGCGATCCCGCCATTGGCCCCGTCTGGGCCGACCACGACCGCCTCGAGCAAGTGTTCGTCAACCTTCTCGAAAATGCCTTCAGGCATAACCCTCCAGGTGTTCGGGTGACCGTGGATGTCTGTGCCGAACCCGGTGGCACCGTCGCCATAAGAGTGGCGGATAACGGGACCGGGGTGGCCCCCGAACTGGCCTCCCACATATTCGAGGCGAGGGCGCAAGGCATCGGGCGGTCAACCGGGGCCGGGCTGGGCCTGTCGATAGCTAGGGGTATCGTCGCCGCTCACGAGGGCGAGATAATCTTGGAGGAAGCCTCACACGGGACGCGTTTCCTGGTCCGGTTACCGCTCGAGGGGCCGGCCAAGGTGCCGGATATCGATGTCTGACGCGGGCCGGCGCACGAAGGCGCTCCTGGTCGAAGACGACCCCAACATCGTCGACCTGGTGCGCAGCAACCTCACGGTGAGGGGGTTCGATACGAGCGTGTCCGTCGACGGGGTGAGGGCGCTCGAGTTGGTCGAAACGGAGTCGCCCGACATCGTCCTACTGGACCTCATGCTCCCCGAGGTCGACGGCTTCGAGCTGTGCCGCCAGATGCGAGAACGGTCGGCGGTCGGCATAATCGTCGTCTCTGCCCGTGGGGGCCAGCAGGACAAAGTCACGGCCCTCAATTTCGGCGCCGACGACTATATGACTAAGCCCTTTGGGATAGAAGAGCTGCTGGCCAGGATCACGTGCAACGCTCCGGCGCACACGTCCGATCGAGCCCGTTGAAGCCTCCCCCCTCCGCATCGAGGTCGGGGACCTGGTTATCGACCTCGACATGCGCCTGGTGACGCGCGGGGGGGAGGTGGTCCACCTGACCCCGACGGAGTTCGCTCTGCTGCGGGAGCTGGCTATAAACAGAGGCAAGCTCCTGACCCATGCCCAGTTGCTCAGGCGGGTGTGGGGCCCCGGCTACGCCACGGAGACCGAGTACGTGCGGGTCTACATAAGGCGGTTGCGGGCCAAATTGGAAAACGGCGGAGGCCCGCCGGTTATCATCACGCAACCGAGGGCGGGCTACCGGTTCGTGCCGTGAACCGCGATGAGCCTGTCTTGCTGGAACGGTTCCCTTAGCAGGTTGTCGATCCGGACGCAAATGCGGATGATGCCGATGTTGTGGTCTTTTACAACTTGTTAACGCTTTCTTTACAGAATATTTACGACAGAGGCTTCCTGTTCACGTTCGTGTTCACAGCCAGAGGCGTACCGTTTTTTCGCCGGAGCCGAGCGACAAACTCCGGTAGCTTCGCCGGGCCGAACCCACGGGCATTTGTGGCAATGGCGCCACTGCGAGCGTGCACGGCCGGCTGGCACGGAAATCGCTAATTGCTTCACTTCATAAGAAGAAGTAGCAAAGGGGAACAAATGGAAATCTCAAAGAAAGTCAAGTTCATGGGGACGGCGTCCGTCGTACTGACGCTCGCCGCCATGGCTGGCCAGGTCGGCACCGCCTCCGCTCAGACCGTCTCGGCGACGACCTTCAATCGCAACTTCAGCACAATGGCGTTGCTCAAGTCGGTTACGGCCAAGGGTACGGGTGGCGTCGGCGCCATCCTGCCTGACACCGTCTCGTCCACCCGCTACGTCGAGTTCGACGCCCCCTACCTGACCACCGCCATGAAGGACGCCGGCCTGCCCTCCTCTGACATCTCGGTCGTCAACGCCCACGGCAGTGATGCCACTGAGTTCTCAGACGCCCAGGCTGACATCACCAAGGGCGACAAGGTCTTGATCATGGACCCCCTGGACTCCGGCGTGGGGGCCAAGATCGAATCCTACGCCGCTTCCCACGGGGTCAAGGTCATCGACTATGACCGCCTCACCCTGGGCGGCAGCCGCGCCTACTACGACAGCTTCAACAACACCTACGTGGGCACCCTGCTCGGCAACGGCCTGGTCAGTTGCATCGCCGCCGAGCACGTCTCCAAGCCGGTGGTGCTGGTCATGCACGGCGCCGTCACCGACAACAACGCCACCTTGTTCGCCAACGGGTACGACGCCGTCTTGTCGCCGTACTTCTCCTCGCACAAGTGGACGCTGGTGGGCAAGCTCCAGCCCAACGAGGTGCCGGCCGGCACCTGGACCCCCTCGACGGCCCTGACCGAGTTCGAGCAGGAGTACACCGCCCACTCGACCATCAACGCCGTGCTCATGCCCAATGATGAGAACGGCGCCCCCGTCATCACCTACTTGAAGTCCAAGGGCATCAAGGCCGACAGCTTCCCGGTCACCGGCCAAGACGCCACCCTGACCGGTCTTGGCAACGTCCTCACTGGCTACCAGTGCGGGACGGTGTACAAGCCGATCTACCTCGAGGCTCAAGCCGCCGTGGCCCTAGCTGTATACCTACGAGCCGGTGAAGCTCCGCCGGCAGCCCTGGTCAACGGCTCCACCCCGGACACCACCGAGCACAAGTCAGTGCCGTCGGTCCTTTTGACCCCGGAGTGGGTCACCACCAAAAACATGAACTCGACTGTTATCTCAGACAAGTTCGTGCCCCCGGCTCAGCTGTGCGCCGCGCCTTACGCAACCGCCGCCGCTTGCAAGGCAGCTGGCATCAAGCCCTAGTTTCCCCGGGCTATAAAAGCTGAGCCATTGTGCAAGCGCCTGCGCCTCCCCTAATGGCGCAGGCGCTTGCGTCTCTAAGGGTTCTAGTGGTAGTAACCCCGAACTAGGACAAACGAGTAAGGTCGGATCCGGCCGGTCCTTGTAAATGTCCAGGTGCCGGGAGAGGGAAGGAAACCAAATGCCTCAGGCTTTGCTCGAGCGAGGGCAGACATTACTCGAGCTGCGCGGGGTAGAGAAGAGCTTCGGGCCGGTCAGGGCTCTGATGGGCGTTGACCTTACGATTGAGTCCGGAGTGGTCACTGCGTTGGTCGGTGACAACGGCGCCGGCAAGAGCACCGTCATCAAGATCGTCTCGGGGATTGAGGCGCCCGACGGCGGTGAGATCCGCTGGCGCGACCAGTCGGTGCACATACATTCGCCACGGGACGCCGCGGACCTTGGGATCGCCACCGTTTACCAGGACCTGGCCCTTTGCGACAACCTCGACATCGTCCAGAACATGTTCCTCGGGCGCGAGATAACGAGGCTCGGAGAGCTAGACGAGCCGCCCATGGAGAAGGCGGCCCGGCGCACATTGGCCGACCTGCACGTCACTACTGTCCGTTCCATCCGCCAGCCCGTCGCCTCCCTGTCGGGAGGCCAGCGCCAGTCGGTGGCGGTGGCCCGGGCCGTGCTGTGGAACTCCCAGCTCATGATCCTCGACGAGCCGACGGCGGCGTTGGGAGTAGCTCAGACAGCACAGGTGCTCCAACTCGTGCGCCGCCTGGCTGACCAGGGCTACGGCGTGCTGATCGTGTCCCACAACCTCACCGACGTCTTCGAGGTCGCAGATCGGGTAGCGATATTGCGGCTCGGCAGGACAGTGACCCAGGGGCCGATATCGGAGTTCAACGCTCAGACCGTAGTCGAGTACATGACCTTCGGGACGTTGTCGAGGCCGGACCAGATCGAGGCAGAGGTGAAAGCGACGTCCCCCGCCGGCGGCGACGACCCGGCCAGCGGTAACGGGGCGGAGGAGGCCTGATCAATGACTGTCAGCCAAGAACCCCCAAAGAGCGGCGGCAGCGAAAAGCCGCCTGACCCAAGGGGAGCAGTAGCAACCGAGGCACCGCCCGAGGAGATGCCGGCGGCCGAGTCGGCCATCGTGGCGGCGCCCGAGATACTGGCGAACACCCTCGCGGATTACGTCAAAGCGTGGTGGCAGAAGGTAAAGGCGGGCGACAGCGGGGTGCTCCCGGTCGTCATCGGCCTGGTCGTGATCGTCGCCGTGTTCGAGATCAAGACCTCGCTTTACCTCTCGGCCGGCAACATCGTCAACCTGTTCAACCAGGCCGTCGTGTTCATCATGTTCGCCATCGGCGAGGTCTTCGTATTGTTACTGGGCGGCATCGACCTGTCCATGGTGTTCGTGGCCGGCATCGGCGCCGGCCTAATGGCGGCGCTAGTGGCCCCGCCGTACAACTTGCCCTGGTGGCTGGCCATCCTGGCGGGCTGTGCCGCGACCACGGCAATAGGGCTGCTGAATGGCATCCTCATCACCCGCCTCAGGTTGCCGTCGTTCATCGTCACCCTGGCTGGGTATATCGCCTGGCAAGGCGTGATGATCTGGATGTTCGACACGTTCCCGATCGCGGTCGGGGGTGTGATCTCGATCTCCAACCGGGTCCTGCTCGACATTGTCGGCGGCAGCCTGAGCCCGGCGGCGAGCTGGATTGTCATGGTTGTAGTGGTGGTTGCCTTTGGTGGCTTCACGATCTGGCGCGACATCCACCGCCGAGCGCAGGGCCTTGTAACCCCACCGATGGGGTTAACCCTCCTGAAGGTAGCTGTGGTCGCCCTAGCTGGCGTGGTCCTCGTGCTGATCTGCAACGTGAACCGCGGCACCGGGAGCCAGAAGGTCGCGGGCGTCCCGTGGTCTATACCTGTGCTGCTGGTCGTGTTCTTCATCACCAGTTTCGTGCTGGCCCGTACTCGCTTCGGCCGCTATATCTACGCCATTGGCGGCAATGCCGAAGCGGCCCGCCGGGCCGGTATCGACGTGCGGCTCATACGGACGATCGCCTTCGGCATAACGGGCCTCATGGCCGGCCTGGCGGGCCTGCTATACCTGTCGCAGATCGGTTCGATTGCCACCGACATCGACCCCACCTATGTGCTCTACGCCATTGCGGCCGCGGTAATCGGCGGTACGAGCCTGTACGGGGGCCGGGGCAAGCCCCTTCACGCCGTGCTCGGCGGCCTCGTGATCGCGGCCGTGTACAACGGCATCTACTTGATCGGCCTCGGCGCAGCGGCCACCTACATAGTTACCGGCATCGTATTGATCGTCGCCCTGACGGTGGACTCCATCGCTCGTCGTGGTGGGGCACGCGCCGGAGCGTAGCCCGGCTCGCGTAGGCCGGCCGGCGTTAGCCCGGCTGGCGTTAGCCGGGCTGGCGTGGTCGGGTCGGCTGGCATGGTCGGGCCGGCTGGACACGGGCGCACTGGGCCAGGGTGGCCCGGGTCGGCCGGGGGTGACTTTTGTCCCTACGTGGCCAGGCTGCCATTCAGAGTGGTGATCTGGTCGTCAGGATGGCGTGCCGGACGCTGACAGTGGCCGCCCGAGTGCCTTGGACAGCTTCGGCGCCTCGTTCTCGGTGCAAGCCGACGCTCTTGTTGCGTTGCGATGTCGTTTCTGCATCGAATCGCGACAGGTTCATCCGAGTGCAGCGAAAAGGGCTTATCTGTTGAAAGTGGCCCTTACCGTGGGGATCCGTTCCCACCGACCAGCCCCCTGGATATGCGAAACTGCGCCGCCGGCGCCCAGCTAGTCCATCGCGCCCGTGCCAGGTGCTCCTGGCCTGGTTGGGTTGGCTCCCGGGCGACGCTCGAGGCCTGACCGGCCATCGTCCGGGCGCTAATCTTGTTGTGTTGCGGGGGTGTAGCTCAGCCCGGAAGAGCGCTACGTTCGCATCGTAGAAGTCGTGGGTTCAAGTCCCATCACCTCCACCCACCCAAGAAAGTCCAGGTCAAGGGATTGTCAGGCGGCCACGGGTTAGCGGTCATAGCCTCGTGCTAGAGCCCGTGACTCAACGGGACTCAATTGCACGAGCGTCCCCCCCGATCGGCGCTGCCGTGGCTACGCGGAAGCGCCGTCGAGCGCCCAATGAAGGCGGCAAGGGCCGGTGTGGGAAGGCCAACTGTGCTTGCCACGCCGACCCACCTCGTCTTCACGGGCCGTTGTCGCCCGCCACAAACTAGGGACCACCTGAGGAGCCTTTCGCCACAAACAAGGGACCACCGTCTCGCCACTCATGGGACCACCGAGGGTCCACCACCTCCAGTCGTACATCCGTTCGACTCGGGCACCGAGGAGGTGCCCGAATGTTCAAGGAGGTATCGGTGGTCCAAGTACGAGAAGTGCTGCGGAGGTGGCTTGGAGGCAGAGAAGGGCTGCGCCGGGTAGCTGACGCGGCGGGGGTCGACCGCAAGACCGTGCGCCGCTACGTGGAGGCGGCCCAGTCCCTCGGTGTCACCCGGGAGGGTGGTGAGGCACAGCTGAGCGAGCAGCTGTTGGCCGCGGTGGTAGAAGCCGTCAGCCCGGGGCGGCCCGCCGGCCACGGGCAGGCGTGGGCAGCCCTAGAAGCCCACCACAGCACCATCCAGGAGATGGTCGACAAGGGCTTGACCGTCGTGAAAGCCGGCGACCTGCTCGGCCGCCGGGGCATCGTAGTGCCCGAGCGGACACTGCACCGCTACTGCGCCGAACGCTGCGGCTCTGCCACCAAAAAAGACACCGTGCCTCTGGCCGACCCCGAGCCGGGCCGGGAGCTACAGGCCGATTTCGGCCGCATGGGCTTGGTCTTTGACCCCTTCGGGGCGCGCCGTCGTGTTGTCCACGCGCTCATATTGGTGGCGGTCTGGTCCCGCCACATGTTCGTGTGGCTGACATTTAGCCAGACGACAGCCGATGTGATCGAGGGGATGGAGCTCGGGTGGCGTTATTTCGGTGGCATTTTCCCTGTCCTCATCCCCGACAACCTCTCGCCCGTCATCACCAAGGCGGAGCCCACAGAGCCCCGTATAAACGACCTCTTCTTGGAGTACTCCCAAGAGCGGGGTTTCCTTATTGACGCCGCCCGCGTGCGCCACCCCCGGGACAAGGCCCGTTGTGAACGCCAAGTCCCTTTTGTACGGTCTAGGTTTTTCGCCGGAGAAGACTTCGTCGACCTAGCCGATGCCAACCGCCGGGCGGCGGCTTGGTGCAGCGGCGGGGCCGGCATGCGCACCCATGGGACGACCCAGTGCCGGCCGGCCGAAGCCTTCAGGGCGGGGGAGCAACCGCTCCTGTTGCCCGCCCCAGCGGCGCCCTACGACACCCCGCACTACGCCCAGCCCAAGGTCCACCCCGACCACCATGCCGAGGTGCTGCGGGCAATTTACTCAATACCGGGCGACGACATGGTCGGCAAGTACGTCTCGGTCCGCGCCGATTCGGCGGTGGTGAAGTTCTATTTCAAGGGGGAGCTGATAAAGGTCCACCCCCGCCAGGGCCCCGGCGGGCGCTCTACCGACCCCGCCGACCTGCCCAGCGAGCGCACCGCTTACGCCATGCGCGACATCGACAAGTTGGTGGCGCTCGGGCGGGAGCAGGGCGAGGCCATAGGCCAGTACCTGGAGGCCCTCCTGGGCGGCCCGCTGCCCTGGACAAAGATGCGCCAGGCCTACCGGCTGCTCGGCCTGGTGAAGAAATGGGGGCCGGAGCGGGTCGAGGCCGCTTGCCAAAAGGCGCTCGAGGCCGAGGCGGTGAACGTCAACCTGGTCGCCCGGATGCTCGAGCGGGCCAAGGAAGCCGAGGAGCACAGCGCCGGTGCCGACGCACCAAAGAACGTCGTCGCGGGGCGCTTTTCCCGTGACGCCGCCGAGTTCAAGGCCAAGGGGCAGGCGCAATGACCCCGCCAGCCCCGTCAATTTCACCCGAACTGCGTGCCCTGTTGCGCCGGCTGCGCCTCGGCCAGGTGCTCGACACCCTGCCCGAGCGGGCCGCCTTGGCTAAGGCATCTTCCATATCGCACCTCGACTTCTTGGCCATGGTGCTGGCGGACGAGGTGACCCGGCGCGACCGGGCCTCGGCGTCGGTGCGGGCGCGCGCCGCCCACCTCGACCCCAAGATGACGCTCGAGCGCTGGGACCCCACCGCCGCCGTCACCTACGACAAGGCGGTCCTGGACGAGCTCGTGGCACTGCGTTTTGTCGAGGAGGCGCATA
This sequence comes from uncultured Acidimicrobiaceae bacterium, assembly GCA_963807395.1. GTDB lineage: Bacteria > Actinomycetota > Acidimicrobiia > Acidimicrobiales > Palsa-688 > Fen-671. The sequence goes on along the minus strand of CAWEBW010000013.1, from coordinate 904 downwards.
ACGCTTTTGTCCTCGGGCCGGTCGGGGTGGGCAAGACCCACTTGGCTACCGCTCTCGGCCACATCGCCTGCCGGCGGCGGGTGCGGCGCCATTTCGAGCGGGCCGACCGGCTTTTCAAGCGGCTAAAAGCTTGCCGCCTGGACGGGACCTACGACGCCGAGGTGCGCAAGCTCGTGGCCACCGACCTAGTAATTATCGATGATTTTGCCCTCCAGGGCCTCGACACGACAGAGACCGCCGATTTCTACGCCCTTGTCGTCGAGCGGCACCGGCGGGCGTCGACGGTGCTGACCTCTGACCGTGACCCGAGCGAGTGGCTGGCCCTCATGGCGGACCCGATGCTCGCCCAGTCGGCCATCGACCGGCTCCAGAGCGCGGCCTTCGAGCTCGTGGTCGAAGGAGAGTCCTACCGGCGGCGGGAAAAGCCGTCCCTGCGCTCACGCCGGCCCGACGGGGACGAGGCTACCCCATGACCAGTCCCAGCCACGAGAGCCTCGGCAGCCCAGAGCCAGTAATGCGTGACGCTTCTGGCACGCCGGCCCGAGAGGCCTTCGTCTGCGCCTGCTGCGGGCGGGAGATCGTGGTCAAGGTAGAAGGGCTCTTCGCCGACCCCAAGGTGGGGTCGCCGAGAAGGTTCTGTGACCACGCTTGCAGGCAAGCCGCCTACCGCCGCCGGAAAGCCGGGGCCCCCGAAGACGTCGGGCTCCAGTGGCGAGGCGGGCGCGGACGGAGCTTGAGGGCTGAGGCGAAGGCCCAAAGAGCGAACAAGCCGGCCCCACCCACTGGTACTTGACAGGTCCTCACAGGCTCGGGATCATGGTCATCGACTGGTAGTGGCAAGCCCCGAGGTGGTCCCATGTTTGTGGCGCCGGGGTGGTCCCATGGTGCTGGCGGGTGACAGGGC
>CAWEBW010000012.1:0-12880 GCA_963807395.1 uncultured Acidimicrobiaceae bacterium | reverse complement strand
ACCGCATGACGGGCAGTGACCCACACGATCTCGGCCTCGCCGGGGCGACGGACGACACTGCTGAGGCCGTCGCCGGTTGGCAGCAACCGCAGCTGATCCCTGGGCCGGCGGCAATCCGCCCGGTCCCGAGTAGCAGCGGGATAGACAGGCCGAGCGACCGCCTCCGCCGCGCCGGGTTGGTGGGTATCGCCCAGGCCCGCGAAGCCCTTGCTGAAGCGGCCCGACGGGCCAAGGAGCGTTCCGAGACAAAAGCTGCCTGAAAGCCACCAAGAGCCGGGCCCTGAAGTTCCTAGTGACCTCCCCTTTGGAACGAGTAAGCGATCAGGAGCACCGGTAGTACCGTTCGGGGAGTGACATCGCTCGCCGAGGCTCTGGGCCACGAGCCGGACGCAAAACTGCTCATAATCACGTGCGACGACCTCGGCGTGAGCTACGCCACCAACTCGGCTGTCTACGACTCTCTGAGGACGGGTGTCGCCACATCGGCAGGGCTCGTGGTCCCCGGGCCTGGGCCAGGGAAGCAGCGGCGAGCTACAGGGGTGAGGACATCGGCATTCACCTCACGCTCAATGCTGAATACGACCTCTACCGTTGGGGCCCGGTCACCCACGCCCCCTCATTGCTCGACGGCGACGGCGGGTTCCCGAGGACCGTGGTGGACCTTTGGGAGCACGCTGACATCGACGAAGTGCGCAGGGAGTGCCGGGCGCAGATCGAACGAGCCATCTACTGGGGCTTTGACATAAGCCATATCTCGGCCCACTTGGGAGCTCTCGAACTAAGGCCCGAGTTCTTCGACGTAGCCCTAGAGCTGGCCGTCGATTTCCGCCTTCCCCTGCGCCTCTCCGGCACGGACCAGCAACATTACGCCGGCTTCCCGTTCCGGCAGCTGGCCGCCGAATCGGGTGTGGTTTCCCCCGACCACCTGGTCAGAGTACCTCGAGGCCGAAGCGCAAGAGTGGCCCTGGACGAGCTCCTGGCCGGGATACCGCCCGGCGTGACCGAACTCGTGCTGAGGCCGGCCCGCGACACAGAAGAGGCACGCGCCGTGATGCCGGACTGGGGCGCCCGGGTCGAGGACCACGACGTCGGTACGGCGGCCCGTTACGTTCGCGCGCTGGCCGGCCGGACCGGCCTCGAGCTGACTTCGTACCGGTCGCTCCGCGACCTCCAGCGAGCCAGCCCGCCATCGTAGGGACGAGGCGGCGACGACCGGGTTCGCCGCACCTTCAACGAGCGGGCGGGCACCAACTACAAGAGCCGCCGCCCGACCCAGGCGTCTGGCTCGGCCACGAGCTGGGCCACGCCGGAGGGGAACTCGCCCTTGACGACGTTCTCAATGGTGACGTTTTCGAGCACGACCCTCAAGCTGGCCCGCACGGCGACCCATGCTTCTTGTAGGTGCTGGGCGGCACCCTGGTACATCGCCGTCTCCGGGCGCAAGCCCCTCACCTGGGCCAATGGACCTTCGAGGGCTCGGATCACGTCGGCCAGAGTTATCTCCGACGCGGGGCGGCCGAGGTGGTACCCGGCCTCACGGCCCCTGTGGCTGACGACGATCCCCGCCCGGCGTAGCTCGTTCAATATCACGCCGAGGAACTTGGCCGGGAGGCCCTGGTCCTTGGCGATGGCCTCGGCCGTCATTGGCTCCGAGGCAGCCGCCAAGACAAGGAGCGCTCGTACGCCGTAGTCGACTTTCGCGGAGATCTGCACAACGGCAGTGTAGAGGCGGCGGCCGCCTGAACGCCGCTAATACCCCCCGTTGAAGGACCGGCGACTACCCGACGCGGCCGCTCACGTACTCCATCGTGCGAGGGTCGCTCGGCGCGTGCAGCACCTGCTCGGCCGGTCCGGCTTCGACCAGCTCGCCCACCCGGTCGTCGCCCATCAGCAGCACAGCGACATAGTCCGAGACCCGGGCGGCCTGGAACATGTTGTGGGTCACCAGCACGACCGTGACCTCGTGGGCCAGACGGGTGATGAGCTGTTCGACCTTCGCTGTGGCGATCGGGTCCAGAGCCGAGCAGGGTTCGTCCATGAGGAGCACCTCGGGCTGCACGGCCAGCGCCCGGGCAATGCAGAGGCGCTGTTGCTGGCCCCCCGACAGTCGCACCGCAGGTTGGTGCAGGCGGTGCTCGACCAGGTCCCAGAGAGCGGCCTGGCGCAGGGCCAGTTCGGCCGCTTCCTTCAACACAGATTTCTTGCGTATACCGGCAAAGCGCAGGCCCGACACGACGTTGTCGAAGATGCTCATGGTGGGAAAAGGGTTCGGCCGCTGGAAGACCATGCCCACCCGGCTACGCACAAGCTCGGCCCGTGTGCCCGCCCCGTAAACGTCAAGGTCACCGACCAAGACCTGGCCGTCGACGTGACCGCCCAGATGGTCATGCATGCGGTTTACCGCCCGGAGCAATGTGGTCTTGCCACAACCCGACGGCCCGACGAGGGTGCTCACCTGCCGAGCGGGCACCTCGAGGCTGACCCCGCGGACGGCTACATGGTCTTTGAAGCTGACCGATACGTCCGCGAAGCGGAGCGCCGGTGGCTGCGCCCGGGGTGGCGTCGTCGACGAAGCGGCACTCGATTGAGAGGCGCCTGCTTGCGACCCACCTGATGGCGAAATACCTGATTGTGACGTACCTGCTCGTGAGGTAAGAGTCATCTGGCCCTCCTGGTAAGTGACCAGGCCGCGCCCCGAGCCAGGGCGCTCAAGGCGAGCACGGCGGCAAGCAGGACAAAGGCGGCAGCCCACGCCTCTTGCTGTACAGACGGGAACGGTTCGGTGCCGTTGGTGTAAATGAGCAACGACATGGCCAGCGTCGGGGGACGCCAGGGTGAACAGCAACGGCGCAGTCTCCCCGGTGACACGGGCCAGAGCGAGCAGGTTCCCGGAGATGAGCCCGGGCAGCGACCCGCGCAGGACCACGGAGCGCACGACCCTCGACCGGGCCGCCCCTAGCGCCGCCCCGGCTTCTTGAAGGTCCACTGGCACCGACCTAATCGCTTCCTCGCTCGCTCTAACCATTATCGGCAGCATCAGCACGGCCAAAGCGATGCTGGCGGCCAGCGTCGACGGGTGGTGCTGGGGACGGACTACGACCTCAAAGGCGAAGATCCCGATGATTATGGAGGGGACGCCGCTTAGGACATCGGCGCTGAAACGCAGCGCTGCGGGGATTCGCCCGGGTCGCTCATATAGGTAAAGGGCCGTTAGCAATCCTGCCGGCGCCGCCATGACGAGGGCCAGCCCGACCGTCCGGGCCGTGCCCGCGATCGCGGTCGAAATACCACCTCCGGTCACGCCGAAGGGGACGACCGGGTGCACGAGGAAACCGAACGAAAGGGCGGGCAAGGCGCGGGCGACCGTATACCACCCGAGTGCCACTAAGGGTGCGATGGCGGCCACCAGGGCCACGACGCAGACAACCTCCCCGGACGCACCCGCGATCAGACGGCGCGGAAGAGACGCCTCGGCGGTAGAAAGGGCGACCGGCAATGGCGCTCCTGGCCCCGCCCCTGCGCCCGCACGTGCCGGCACCTGCAGACGCCGGCGGCGCTTCCGCCAACGCAGGCCGGCCCGGGGGGCCAGGCGGCAGCGGCGCGGTCGACCCGGGAGCACTGCCCGCCCGCCTGAGCATCTGGCCCACGATGTTGACGGCCACGGTCAGCACCAAGAGCACCGCTCCGAGCGCGATCACAGAACTCGTTCCCAAGCCCGGGCTGCGCCTCAGCGAACTGGTTGACGATGGCCGACCCGAGCGTCGCCCCGGGCGCTATCAACGAGTGCGGCAGGGCCGGGCGGTTGCCAATCACGAGGGCGACGGCGATGGCTTCACCCATAGCCCGGCCCAGCGCCAGCGTTACCGCCGCCCCTATCCCGGGCCTCGCTGTCGGGATAACGACTTTGCGCACTACTTGCCAGCGGGTAGCCCCGAGGGCCATTGCCGCCTCCCGGTCTTCAACAGGCACTCCGCGGAGCGCCGTGCGGGAGAGCGCCACCAGCGTCGGCAGCGTCATGACAGCGAGGACGATGGCGGCGAGGAGGATGCTCGGGCCGTAGGCCGGCCCGCTGAACGCGGCTCCAAGGCCGGGGATGGAGCGCAGGAAAGGCTCCACGTGCCTGGCAAACAATGGCGAGAGCACTAGCAACGCCCAGAGCCCGACGACGATGCTCGGGACGGCCGCCAGCAATTCGACAAAGAGCGACGCCGCGGCGGCCACTTTGCGAGGCACCAGTTCTGAAAGGGCAATGGCGGCACCCAAACCGATGGGCGCCGCCAACAACATGGCTGCGCCCGTGGTGACCACGGTCCCGACGACAAGGATGCCGGTGGCGTACTGCCCGTTAGCCGGTGACCAAGTGCCTGACCAGACAAAGCTCAGCCCGTAATGGGCAAAGGCTTGAGCCGAGCCGGTAGCGATGCTGACGACGACGGCGATAACGACCACACCGAAGACAGCACCGCCGACCAAGTACGCCGGCCGGTAGGCGCGGCCCCGCCTCTGGGTCTGCCGGTCCCGGAGCAACGAACGGGTAGACGGAGAGCCCCAATGGACTGCCGGTTCAGGAGCGCGCAAAACCGGGGGGTCAAGCGTGGCTTGCCCCCCGGTGATGCCGAGAGTGCGGCTTATTTCCTCCAGGACTTCACCTCAACAACTACAGGGCTTGGCCAGAGCCGTTTTCGACCTTGGCTAGGGTGGCCTTGGAAAGCGCCACCACGCTGAGCGGCAGTGGAGCGTAACCGAGCTTGGCCGCCTGGAGCTGGCCGGTGGTGATCACGTAGGTGAACAGGCGCTGCAACGCGACGCCCGTATTGGCGTTGGACTGCTTTTGGTAAAGCAGCGTCCAGCTGAAGTTGGCCAGGGGATAACTGCTGGCGCCGGGCTCGTCAATGATATTGAAGTTGGACCAGCTCAACTTCGGAGCGGCCTGGACGCCGGCCTGCCCGATCGAGGTGGCCGTCGGCGCCACGTAATCGCCGGCTTTGTTCCGGATGGCCGCGTCAGTGAAGCCGGCCTCGAGAGAGTAGCCGTACTCGACGTAGCCAATAGCACCCGGGGTTTGAGCGATGTACGAAGCCACCCCGCTATTCAGCTGTTCGCCTACGCCTTCCTTTGACAGCGGCCAGGATTTGGAGGGCGTCGAGGTCGCGGTCTTCGCCACCCAGCTGGACGAGTTCTGGATGAGGTACTCGTCCAGGTCCCAGGACGGGCCGGAAGAGTCAGCCCGGTGGACCGGCACGATCGGCAAGTTGGGGAGGTTGCTCACCCCCGTAGCCTGCGCGAGGGCGGGGCTGTCCCAGTTGGTGATGACGCCTTCGAAAATCGCCGCCAGCGTCGAGCCGTCGAGCCTGATCCCCTTCGGCGCGCCCGGCACGTTGTAGCTAATGGCTACCCCGCCGAGGTCCACTGGGACCTGCAGCACCGCTCCCTTCGCTTTGGCCACATCCTTGGCTGCCATGGGGATCTCGGAATCGCCGAAGGCCACCGTGTTTTGCTGGATATCGCTCACGCCGACGCTGCTGCCGGCCGGGGAATAGTTGACGGTGACGTTCGGGTACTGCTTGTGGTAGTTGTAAAAAACAGCCGAGAAGAAGGGCTCGATGGAGTTGGCGCCGGCGCCGTCCAGTGTGATGTCTCGGGCTGAGCCGACCAGGCGCGCGGCCGGCCTGGCCTGACTGGCGGCCACTGATGTACCGACGGCCAGGGGCAATGCCAGCGCCACAGCCACTATGGCGGCACGTCTCTTCATGAGCTCTTCCTCCTGGTAAATCGCATCGAAACCATTGAAGACGGTATTTTAGTAGAACGATGGATTGAATGCAAGGAGGTAGGGCCGGCCGACCGTGCAGGCGGCCCCCTTGGGGGGTTCGGGGACCGCCCGGCGTTGCAGGACCCGCCAGAGCATGGAGCGCCTGGTGTCAGTTGCCAGTCATTAGTTGCCGGTGGTCGCCGAGGTGGGCTTTCGGGCGCCCAAACCGGCCTGATAAGACGAGGCGTCGCCTCTTCGGGCCTCGGACTGCCAGCCGTCGAGGCCCATTGGGCGCACGCCTGACGCCGTCACCCGCTGCACGACTCTGTGGGCGGCGCCGTAGTCGTTCACGGCGTAGTGCTGGGTGGCTCGGTTGTCCCAGATAGCAACGTCGCCGGGCCGCCAGCGCCACCTCACAATGTGCTCCGGTCGCGTTACGTAGCTGCCGAAGACCCGCAGCAGGTCGCGGGAGACGTCAAACGGAAAGCCGACCAGCTGGCGGGCGAAGCCTCCGAGCAAGAGGGTGGGCCGGCCCGTCTCAGGGTGGACTCGCACAACGGGCTGCTCGGTCTCGAAAACGGTCGACGTGAACGCGTCTCGGTGCCGGCGTGCATCCTCATCGTCGTCAGGCTGGAGGGCCCGGCCGTAGTCGTACTCGTTGGTGTGGATGGCGTGCAGTTCGCCGGCCAGGCGTTGCAATGGCCCGGGCAACCGGTCATAAGCCGCCTCGGTACTCGCCCATTGCGTGTCCCCGCCAACGGAGGGTAGCTCGACCGCTCGAAGTATCGAGATCGCCGGGGGCTCGAGGGCGAAAGTGACATCGGTGTGCCAGTGGTCGGCCCGGCCACCGAGGAGAGAGTCGAGCTCGAGGATGAACTGCTGTCCTTCGGGAGAGGGCAGGGTCGGGTGGCCTCCGGTGAGCTCGCCCAGACGTTTCGCAAAAGCTATCTGGTCTTTCTGGCTGATGTCTTGGTCCCGGAAGAACAGCACCTTGTGGTCGAGAAGCGCCGCTTGAATGGCCGAGACAGTGCCGTCGTCAACACGGCCCAGGCTTAGGCCAGATATCTCGGCGCCAATTACGGGCGTTAGCGGATGGGTAGCCGCTTTGCGATCGCCGGGGGCATGGCCACGCTTTATAGGTAGGGGGGTCGTAGTCGTCAAAGTCTTCTCCCTTTTGCCTGTTATTGGCCTTTTATTCTGTTACTGAGCCGCCTTTTCGACGTCGGCGTTGAAGCCGTCGTAGGAGTAGTCCACGAAATTGAACTTCTTAGGTATCAAGCCGGCGCTGAAAAAAGCGTTGACGAGGCCTTGTTCGGACGTGACCAGGGCGTTCGTAATTGGCACCGGGGTTATTGATTCGTCTTTTGTCGCCTGGTCCATGACGCTGAGGGGTAGGCCTGTGCCCTGCGCCCAGTTGCTGGCCCATGCATTGGTGTGCACCTTCTCCCACAGATAAGCCTTGTCGAGTTCGGTCAAATACGCACTAATGGCGGCGGCTTTGGCCGGGTTGTCGAGGGCGGCGCGAGAAGCCACGGTAAAGCTGTACTTGCCGCCGAAGCCGTTCCCGTTCACGACGATCCGGGCGCCGTGCTCGTCGACGACCTCTTCTATGTACGGCGTCCATACGTCCCAGGCGTCGACCTTGCCCGATTCCAGTGCGGCCAGGCCTTCAGCGGGTTGCAAGTAATCGAGGGTGACCTGGTGTACGTTGAGGCCGGCTTTTTCGAGCACTGTCAGCAGGTGGTAGTCCGCCGAACTGCCCTCGGCCACGGCGATCGTCTTGCCCCGCAGTTGGCCGATCGATTTAATGGGCGAGCCCTTAGGCACTACCAGGGCGGCGCTGTTAGGCCCGTTTTCCGTGGCACCAACAACTGCGATATCCGCCCCGCCGGCGGCAGCGAACACGGGTGGGGCATCGCCCACTCCTCCCACGTCGATGGCGCCGGCGCCCATCGCCTGCAGCATGGGAGGGCCGGAGGTGAAGTCTGACCAGCTCACTTTGAACGGCAACTGGGACAGCAGCCCGGCCGCCTTCAGCAGCGCCTCGGACCCGTTACCGGCCTGGTCACCCACCCGTAAGGTCACCTGGGCGAGGTTGATCGACGTGCCGGAGGCGTTACGTCCGGGCGCCGCCGCGCCCGCATTGGTCGCAGGCACCCAGGCCGCAGTCGCACTGGCGACGGCCAGAGCGAGGCTGGCAGTGACGGCTCCTGGGCGGCGGGTGTACGCCGGCCGGCGGGCGCGGAGCCGGCGGCGCCGGGGGTTGTGGCCAGAGCCTCTAGGGCCGGGAAGGTGGTTGGGTTTCATGGGTTTCCTTTCTTGTCGACGCCGAGTTCGGCGAGCAGGTGGTGTCGGAGCCGGATGAGTTCGGGGTCCTCCCGGCGCCGGGGGCGCTCGGCCCGAACTGGCGCCTCGTAGGCCACCCGGCCTCCGCGCAGGACAAGGACGCGGCTGGCCAGAGCCAGCGCTTCGTCCACGTCGTGGGTGACCATCAGAACTGCCGGTCGATGGCGACCCCACAGCGTGAGCACCAGGTCATGCATGGCCATACGGGTCAATGCGTCGAGGGCGCAGAACGGCTCGTCCAGTAGCAACAGGTCGGGCTGGCGGACTAGCGCTCTGGCCAGGGACGCACGCTGCGCCTCGCCGCCGGACAGGGTCAGCGGCCAGGCGCGCTGCCGTTCGCCCAGCCCGACTTCTGCGAGGGCGCTCTGCGCCACGCCGCCAGGGTCGGCGGCGCGGAGGCCGAGAGCGACGTTCGCCAACACGCTCTTCCATGGCAGCAACCGGGGGTCCTGGAAAGCCACCGCCACCGGGCCGTGGACGATGACCTCCCCGGTCACTTCCCGGTCGAGGCCGGCCAGGGCGCGCAGGAGCGTGGACTTTCCTTCCCCGCTCCGACCGAGGAGGGCGACGAACTCGCCCGTCGCGATGTCGAGGTCGAGCAACGAGAGCACCGCCCTCCCGTCGAAAGAACGGCCAAGGCCGCGGACCTCCGCCACCGGCACTTGGGGACTGTGGACGGCGTCGGCCGGCGTCGGCCCAGCTGGCTCCAACGTCAGCCCAGCAACCCGCGTCGCCATACCAACGCCCTCCTTTCCAACAGGCGTACCAGCGCGTCGGTGCACAGGCCGAGGACCGTGTAGACGAGCAGGACGACGAAGATGACGTCGTTCTGCAGGAATTGCGTCGCCTGACTGATCATGAACCCAAGGCCGTTCGACACATTGAGTTGCTCGGCCACTACCAGGGCTAGCCACGCCGCCCCCAGGCTCTGGCGCAGGCCGACCAGGGTCTGGGGCAGGGCGCCTGGCAGCACGACGTGACGGACGAACTCCAGCCGGCCGAGCCCGAGCACCCGGCTCAGCTCGGCGAACCTACCGTCGACGCTGCGGATCCCGGCGTACACGTTGAGGTAGAGCGGCACGGCGGAAGCCAGGGCGATCAGGAGCACCTTGGGGAGCTGGCCGATCCCGAACCAGACGATGAAGACCGGGACCAGGCCGAAAAGCGGCAACGTCCGCAGCATCTGCATGGGCGGGTCGAGGGCGTGCTCGCCGAACCGGCTGAGACCGGCCCCGACGGCCAAAAGCGCCGCTGCCGCGGCGCCGATCGAAAAGCCGATCGCCATCCGCACGAGCGATGCCGCCATCGCGCCCTGCAGGGTCCCATAGGCAGCCGTATCCGTCGTGACGAGGTGGACGGCGGTGCTCCAGACCGTAGCTGGCGCAGGGACCTTCTGGGCCGAGACCAGGCCGGTGCTGCTGGCCAATTGCCACAATGCCAACAACACCAGGGGGCTCACCCAGCGGCGCCAGGTCGGCCCACGAAGCCAACGGGAGAAGACGCCTCGCCTTTTGTTGGCCGCGGCGTCGTCGTGGCTCGGCTGCTCAGCCGGTACGGCGGCCGCGGCGGCCCCGCCGGAGCCGGCGCCCGGTCGAGGACCGCCGTACCCGCCGGTGGCGCGCCTGAGCCGCCGCCAGGCCCGGTGATAGCGATCGCCATCCTCAGCTTCAATCGGTGGCCGCGAAAACCGGCGTCTCGACGAAGGGCACGCCCTCAACCAGCTCGGACTCTCGGCCGTCGGGCCCGACTGGGACCTCGCCGATCAGCGTCACCCGGTGCAGGACGCGTTCGACATCGAGGTGGTCGAGGTCGTGAGGCGCCAGGTGCGAGGTGGCCCGGTTGTCCCAGAAAGCGACGCTGCCGGGCTCCCATCGAAAGCGCACGGTGTACTCGGGCCGGATTATTTCGTTGAAGAGATGCTCCAGGATCCAGCGGCTTTCAATGGGTGAGACGCCGACGATGTGGTCCACGAACCCCGGGTTGACGAACAGGGCCCGCTCTCGGGTTCTGGGATGCACGCGTACCACGGGGTGGATGGTGACGAGGCTGTTCTTTTCGATCCTTTTGTCGTAACCGTCGGAAGCGCGACGAAAGCCCTGCCAGTCAGCGCCGTAGCGGTGCTCGGCCCGCAGGGTGCTGACGAAGGCCTGTACTGGCTCGGAGAGCCCCTCGTACGCCGCCACCAGGTTGGTGAAGGTGGTGTCACCCCCGAAACTGGGGACGATGTCCGCCCGGAGTACCGAGCCTGCCGGCGGGTTGACAGCAGGAGTCACGTCGGTGTGCCAGCCGCTCGTGAGCGACCGAAGCTGGAGCCGGCGAGCCTTGGCGTCGAACCCGAACCGAGCGGAGATCCTGCGGTCGTCGACGGTGTAAATCTCCGGGAAACCGTCGGGCGGGGTGTCGTCGTGGGGGTGGGCGTACGTCAAGCTGCCGAAGCGCCGGCCGAAGGCAATCTGCGAAGCGTGGTCCAACTTCTGGCCCCGGAAGAAGACCACCTTCCAGGTGTCGAGGGCCTGCCGGATGACCTCGACCGTGGCGTCGTCAAGTGGCTGCGAGATGTCGATCCCGGATATCTCCGCCCCGATCCGCCCGGACACGGGTTCCACTGTGACCCCCGAGCGGGACACCGAAATGCCGGGAGAAGTCTGCTGAATGGTCACGCTTGTCGCCTCCTTTTGCCGCTTTTAGGCTTAGAGCTCTGGGGCCACCGGCCTCGCCCATAGCCTGCGGCCATCGCACTTTTGGCTTTCACTAACCTGATTGAATCCATCCGATTGATAGACTCTATGGGAGAACGACCGACACGTCAAGCATTTTCGTGAGCAAGGCCTCGAGGGCGGTTCGAGCAGGGCGGGAGCAGCGCTAATAGGCCGCGGCCAGCTCAGCTCGCCGGCTCAGCGGATAATGAACCCGGCCAACCCCTCGGGGGCTTCGGACTGGACCTGGACGCCCGTGACATGGGCGTGCGCCGGTCCCTGATGGCACCACTCGACAAGCTTGTCCACTGCCTCCGGCTGGCCTTCCGCCACGACCTCGACGCGGCCGTCAGGGAGGTTGCGTGCCCAACCCGAGACGCCGTAGGCGCGCGCCTGGTCGGCGCACGTGCCGCGGTACCACACCCCCTGGACCCTTCCGCTAACCCAGAGGTGCCGGCGGACCATACGCAGCCAAACTAAACGGTATGAACGAACCAGTGCGTTTCGGGCTCACCGGCCCATGGTCGGTGCCCCCGGCGGGCCCGCAAGGGGGGCCTGACCCGTGATAAATGTCGCCATTGTTGGAGCCGGCGCCATCTCGAGCAGCCACATAGAGGGCTATCTTGCGTTCCCGGAACGCTGCCAGGTCGTGGCCGTGGTCGACAGCTACCCGGAAAAGGCCCAGCGCCAGGTGGCTAGGTACAAACTGGACGCGGCCGTCCTGGGCGATCATCAACAATTGCTCGACGGCCGGCCCGTGGACCTCGTCTCGGTGGTCACGCCGCCCGGGACGCACGCCGAGATCGAGGTCGACCTGTTGCGGGGGGGCCTTCACGTCGTCGGGGAGAAGCCGATGGCCGCGTCTCTCGAAGAATGCGACGCTGTCCTGGCCGCGGCTGAACGGTCCGGCCGAATGGTGTCAATCGTCGCCCAAAACCGGTTCCAGACGCCGATGATGCGCCTTAAACGGGTGCTCGATTCCGGGCTGGCGGGCCGAGTCCTCCATGTGCAGGTCGACTCCCGCTGGTGGCGCGGGCACAGCTACTACGACTTGTGGTGGAGGGGTACGTGGGCCAACGAGGGCGGAGGGCCGACCCTCAACCATGCCGTGCACCACATTGATGCTCTCCAATGGATGATGGGCACGCCCAAGGAAGTGCTAGCCATCATGGGCAACGTTGCTCACGACAATGCCGAAGTGGAGGATCTCTCCATCGCCTTATTGCGGTTCGAGTCCGGTGCCATCGGCCAGCTCACTAGTTCGGTCGTGCACCATGGCGAGGAGCAAGAGTTGGTCTTCCAGGGGGAACGGGCCAAAATTGCGTGGCCCTGGGACGTCTACGCGTCCACATCCAAGGCTAATGGCTTCCCCGAGCGGAATACCGCCCTCGAGGACGAGCTGAGGGACTTTTACGAAGGGTTACCACCCGTAGTGCACGAAGGCCATACCGGTCAGATCGACGACGTGCTGAGCGCCGTGGAGATGGGTCGGGCGCCCTTGGTCGACGGGCAGGAGGGTCGCAAAACCATTGAAATAATAACGGCAATCTACCGATCCTGCATCACCTCGGCACCAGCGCGGCTACCCATCGGGCGGGGCGACGACTTCTACACCAAGAATGAGCTCGTTGACCGGGCGCCCCATTTCCACGAGAAGTCGGCGTCGGTAAAGGAATTTTCCGACAACGAGATAACCACCACGGGCCGGCCCCCTGACCGGCCGGAGCGCAGCTCCCCGAAGGGTACCTCTGGCCCCTCTCAGCGGTAGGCGCGAGCTTGCATGCCGAACAGCTCCGCGTAGAGCCCGTGGCTCGCCATTAGCTGGGCATGGGAGCCATGCTCGACGATCCGGCCGTGATCGAGGACCGCAATAGTGCCCGCCATAAGCACTGTCGAAAAACGGTGCGAGATCAACACCGTCACGCTCCCGAGGTCTCGGGCCACAACGCGGGCCGAAGAAGCGTAGCGCTCGAAGAGGGCGTGTTCAGCCGCCGCGTCCAGCGCGGCAGCTGGCTCGTCGAGCACGAGGAGGAGGCGCCCTTCCCGCATCAGGCCGCGGGCCAAAGCAAGGAGCTGCCACTGGCCG
>CAWEBW010000011.1:0-504559 GCA_963807395.1 uncultured Acidimicrobiaceae bacterium | reverse complement strand
GCAAAGGTCTCACGGAGGGCGGTGATGGCTTCGTGCGCCGCCCCCTCGTCGTCACCATTTCTCAGGAGGCCCGGGATCAGAGCCGAGCTGCCGCTCAAGGGAGCCCAGTCAAGAGAACCTTATGTTCACGGCGGCTTCATGGGCGGGGAAGCCCTCGTGCTGTGTAAAGGCGGTAATAGAGGCCTTCATCCGGGCCAGCGCATGTTCGTCGGACCGGGCCACCGCGGTGCGCTTCCTGAACGCGTCGGCCGTTATCCCGCCATTTACCTTGGCGAAACCGCTAGTGGGAAGGGAGGCCGGGCACCCGATAATGAAATTGGCCGCGGAAACCGGCGTCCACTGGCCGATCAGGATCTCGCCGGCATCGGTCAACCGCGACAGCACACCGGCCTCGTCGCGTACAGCGATCATCATGTGTTCGGGGGCGTATGCGTTGGCTACTTCCGTGGCTTCGACCATGTCCTCGACGAGGATGGCCCCGCCATTGGTACCCAGAGCGGCGGCGGCGTAGCCACGGCGCGGCTCGGGCAGCAGGGCCAACTGGCGGGCCACCTCACCCTGGGCGGCCGCCAGCACGGCCTCGCTGTCGGTCACCAGCAGGCTTGACGAGTCGGGCCCGTGTTCGGCCTCGTTGAGCAGGTCTGCCGCCAACCACCTGGGGTCGGCGGTGTCGTCGGCAATGACCAGGCTCTCGCTCGGGCCGAGGAGCATGGTAGTCACCGTCCCGTAGCGCTGGACCTCGACCTGAGCGCATGCCACGGCGGGGCTTCCAGGACCGACTACCTTGCGAACTTTCGGGATGGTCTCGGTCCCGAAAGCGAGGGCCGCCACGCCGGCCGGCCCGTTGGCCCGGAAGACCTCGTAGATACCAAGCTCTTGGGCCACTACCAATACGGCGGGGTCGACCTCACCGGTCGAGCCGGGTACCGGTGGTACCACCACGGCAATGTCGCGAACGCCGGCGACGACCGCCGGAGTCCCTAGTTGCACCAGTACTGAGGGGTAGGAACCCTTGCCGCTGGGGACGAACAAACCGGCGCTGGCGATAGGGGTGACCTTCTCGCCCACCGTGAGGCCGGGCTCGCTCTCGAAGCTCCAGTCCCCCCTGGAAACTACTTGCTCATTGAACCGGCGCACATGGCCGATGCCGTCGCGAATGGCTCTAAGCAGGTCAGAGGAGACGGTTTCCCGAGCCGCGGAAAACTCTTCCTCGCTGACGTGCAGTTGCGCGGGGTCGACGTCGCAACCGTCGAAACGCTCGAGCGCCCGCGCCACCGCCATGTCGCCGTTCAGCCGCACGTCCTCGATGAGGTCAGCTATTTCGTGACGAAGCTGCGGGTCGAAGATCTGGTCCAGACCGCGAGTCAGCACCGATTCGCGCTCTTTTTCGCTCAGGCTGCTCCAGCGCCCGATTAACCGTACGGGGCCGTTGGTGCTCGACATCGCTGTCCCTTCGTTCATGGGCCTTTCCTCGAAAGTTCGGTTGTCCCTCCGGGGGTGAGCTTCGAATTCAAAACGCTGCGCAGGACGGCCATTTGCGGAGCCCACCCAATGGAAATACGGGCCCAACCAGGCAGTCCCAGGTCAGCGCCCGACCGGACCACCGTCCCCTCGGCCGCCAAGGCCGGCGAGATCGTGCCGAGGTCGAGCTTCGTGGTGACGAAGTTAGCCTGGCTCGGGAAGTACTCGGCTCCTAGCCGCCCGAGCGCCTGTTCCAGGAGGCCCCGCTCGTGCCGCACCCGGTCCACGGTCATGGCTCGCCATGGCTCACTAGCCACCGCCGCCTCGATGGCCGCTAACGCCAGGACATTGACGCTGAACGGGGGCCTGGCGGGAGACAGCGCCTCGACGAGGGGGGCGGAAGCGAGGCCGTAGCCGACCCGCAGTCCGGCCAGGGCGAAGTCTTTGGACAGCGTGCGCTGGACGAGCAAGTTGGGGTGCCGGGCCAACAGTTGATGGACGTCTGGCCTGACCTCCTGGTCGGCGAACGCCCGATAAGCCTCGTCGAGGACGACAACACAATCCTCCGGCACTTCGGAGAGGAAAATGTGCAAATCGCCCGGGTCACAGGCGACCCCGGTCGGGTTATGAGGAGAGGGCAGCCATACGACCGCGGCACCACCTGATGCTTCGGCCATGGCCCTCAGGTCATGTCCTCCTTGGCGTAAGGGCACCCTTCTTACGGAGGCGCCAGAGACCAAAGTGGCGGTGGTATCGATCTGGTAGCAGGGGTCGCCGACCACGGCCACGCGCCCGGGACCAAGGAACAGCGTGGCCACGAGGTAGCACAACTCGTCGCTGCCGTTCGTAAGTATGAGGCGGTCGGGCGTCGCGCCGGCGTACGAGGCCAGGGTGTCAACCGCCTGAGCGGGCTCCGGGTACCGGTTGACGCGGCCCAAAGACGCGGCGATAGCAGCCTGGACGTCCGGCGACGGGCCAAGCGGCGCCTCGTTGGAAGAGAGCTTCCCGGCCTGGGGGCCAGGGCTGGCGCGCCCAGGCCTATAGACCGGCACACCTTGCACCCGTGCCGCGGCGCGTTCTGCTACTCCGGCCACGGGTGCACCACTACCTTCCCGGCCGATGGTTCATCCCGGAGCGCCGCCAACCTCTCGGCCGCTTCCTCCAGCAGCACGGCCTCGGTTATGAGCGGCCGGTAACGGTCCGGGTTGGAAGCCAGCACGGACAATGCTTCTTCGAGTTCATCGTCGAAGCCGACGGACCCCGAGATGGTGAGGCTTCGCTCGACCAGCTCGGCCGGGACCACCATAACCGGGTCAAAGGATAGGGCGACGACGAGCACGGTACCGCCGTTTGCAGCCAAGGTGCACACGTCCGAAAGAGACTGTGGGTACCCGGCCGTGTCCACGACCAAAGAAAACCGCGGCGTGCTGGCCCGGTCGTCACCAAGAGGGAGAGGCCCGAGGCGGGCGCCTAAGGCTAGGGCTAGTTGGCGTCGTGGGCCGAAAATCTCGGAGACGGAGACGGCCAGACCGGGCCAACGCCGGCCCAGCTCGAGGTGCACCAATGCTCCGACAGGACCATAGCCGAGCACGAGGACATCATCAGGGCGGCGCACCAAGCTGGAAACAGCGTGCATGGCCACGGCCAACGGCTCCGCCAGCACGGCGACCGCCGGCTCTATCTGCGGCGGGCACCGGACGAGGCTCGTCACCGGCACGACGAGGTGGCGAGCGAACCCGCCTGGCTTGGCCTCGCCGAGCCACGAGATGTTCTCGCACAAAGAAACAGCCTTTTGGCAGCCGGCGCACCGGCGGCACGGGATCCGGGAGTCAACGGCTACGACCGTCCCGGGGGCCACCTCGGCGCCCGGGCACTCCTGCACCACGCCTACCACTTCGTGGCCCAAGGTCGCCGGCCAATAGGCGACCCATTCACCGGTCCGCAGGACGTGGAGGTCCGAGCCGCAAACGCCGGCCCACGCCACCCTCACCAGGGCCTCACCCACCAGGGGAGACGGGAGCTGACGCGTCCCGAGCGAGAGCACGAGCTGCTCGTCGAGGAGGAGGGCTGCAGTGATCACACCGTCTGCTCCCCCGCCTGTCTACGCCCACCCAGGCGGCCAGAGGCCCGCCCCGCGGCTGCCACCACTGCTTCCGCGACATGAGGGACAGGGGGGCCTGTACCTATTAGGTAACTAACGCCGATGGCGCCGCAACATCCGCCGCTATCGAACAAAGGAGCGGCCACACAGCGGATCCCGACGGCTGTCTGCCCCTCGTCGACCGCGTAGCCCTGCCGGCGGACACTTTGCAGCTCGGGCC
This sequence comes from uncultured Acidimicrobiaceae bacterium, assembly GCA_963807395.1. GTDB lineage: Bacteria > Actinomycetota > Acidimicrobiia > Acidimicrobiales > Palsa-688 > Fen-671. The sequence goes on along the minus strand of CAWEBW010000011.1, from coordinate 500,777 downwards.
CAGCTCGGTCCGATCTTGCTGCGCCCAAACGGGGCCACCCGTACCGAGCGGCGACGGCGTCGACCGCACGTCGGGGCCCCAGTCCTTGTAAGCAAGCTGCGCTTTACCGACGGCGGTGACGGCCGCGGGCACCCGGGCACCAAGGGAGCTGGCCAGTTTCAAGCCCAGTGCAGCAGGGTCATGCTTGGCCAGGTATATGACTTCGTCCCCCTGCAGCACGGCAAAATGAGAGGTCATAGCCAGGACCTGGGTGAGCCACTCCAGCTCCGGGGTGACCGACCGCACGGGCGTCATCGACCGGAGATAGCCGGCCCCGACCTCAAAGGTATGGATGCCGAGGGCATAAAGGCCCTTCCCGTCCGTTACGCAGAAGTCGCCTGCGACCAGAGCCCGCAAGAGGGAAAGAGCACTGCTTTTGGGCAGTTTTAGCCGGGTCGCCACTTCTCCCAGCGCCATAGGGCCTTCGCTGAGGCTGAGCAGCTCGAGGATGGAGAGCGCCCTCATTACCGATCTGTTCGTGGCCGGCCCGTTTGTGGCCCGTGCCCCGCGCTGTACCGGCCGCGGGCCGCTAGCTGGGACCTCAGTCGAGCCGCTGCGGACGGCCGTCACCGCAGGACCGAAGCGAACCCGGTGTTACGCGCCGCCTCGTCGTGTATAAGCCCGCGAACGTACCGCTTCAACTCGAGGAAATCGCTCCCCATCTGCTGAGAGAAATCGCGGGGCCTGGGCAGGGGTACTTCGATGAGCTCCCGGACGCGACCCGGCTTGGTCGACATGACACAAATGCGGTCCGAGAGAAAAATGGCTTCATCTATGTCATGGGTGACGAAAAGGACCGACAACCGGTCGCGCTCCCAGATCGACAGCAGCAACTCCTGCATCAAGCTGCGCGTCTGGGCATCCAGGGCACCGAAAGGCTCGTCCATCAACAAGATGCTGGGGCGTAGGGCCAGCGCCCGGGCAATGGCAACGCGCTGTTGCATCCCACCGGAGAGCTGAAAGGGATAGCTCAGCGCGAAGTCGGACAACCCGACTACATCGAGGAAACGTCGCGCTACATCGGCCCGCTGCCGCTTGGGTAGGTGGCGCAAGCCGAACTCGACGTTTTCCAATGCAGACAACCATGGGTAGAGGGTGTACTGCTGGAAAACCATGCCCCGGTCGCGGCCCGGCCCCCGAAGGGGCCCGTTGTCCAGGGTCAATTGCCCGGTGCTGGCCGTTTCGAGGCCGGCCACGATACGCAAGAGCGTCGACTTGCCACAGCCGGAAGCACCCACTACCGAAACGAACTCTCCGTCGTCGAGGGTGAGGTTGATGTCATGCAGGGCCTGTACCGCGCCCTGGCGCGTCTGGAACGTCTTTTCGACGCCGACGAGTACCAGTCGGGCGGGCACCTCTAATGCCTCGCTCTCGACATGTAGGGGAAAGCTCTGGCGTAGATGAGCTTGAAAGAGAAATCAAACATAATGCCCAGGATGCCGATGATAATGATGCCAAGGATGATCTCGGGCGTATTGAGGTACCGCTGGGCTTGTTGTATCTGAAAACCGAGACCGTTGGTCGCACCGACCAGTTCGACGACCACGAGGTAAGTCCAGCCCCAACCCATGGATATGCGCAAGGTGTCCACGATCCCGGGCAGCGAGGCGCGGAAGATCACTCTGCTCAGGATTTGCCGCGGAGGAAGGCCGAGGGTGTAAGCCATGTCGACGAACTGCATCGGGACATTTTTCACGTTGTCCATCACCAGCAGGACCTCTTGGAAAAAAATGGCGATAAAGAGGATCACCAGTTTTTGGGTCGTCGAGGTCCCGAACCAGATGAGCGTAAGCGGGATGAAGGCAACTGCAGGCGTGTAACGCATGAAGTCGATCGGTGGCTCGAGGGCCGCTTCGAACACCTTGTAAGACCCCATGAGCAGGCCCACGGGGATAGCGACGGCCGAACTAATGATAAACCCGAGCACGATCCGCAGCACGCTCGCACCGATGTCTGGCCACAAAATACCCGTGTTCGACTCCGTTACAGCTGCTTGCCAGACCTGGCTCGGAGTGGGGAGGAAGAGGTCCTGGACTGTGCCCGTGTAGCTGAGCGCAGCCCAGATGGCGAACACCAGGCACAGCGAAAGCACCGCCAGCGCCCAGTAAGTGCGCCTTTGTATCGGCTCGTACAGGACGAGCCGACGTTGGCGCGGAGCCGCCGCCGCGGAGCGCGCGCCGTAACGGTGAGCGCTCCCGCGCCTGGGCCAGGCCCCTCTGGTGCGGGCGAACCAGCTGGTCGAGAAGACAGCGGCCAATCGTGCTTTCGCGCGAAGTGTTTCATCCGGTCAGGGCCTCGGGTCGCGACCGGGCACTCTCATGTCCAAGCGCAGAGCATCCCCCAACCCCCGGCCGGCTCACTTCAGGAAGCTGAAATTAGCTACAGAGCTGAGAGTAACGGGGTGTTTGACCTGGCCCATGGCCTGAAGGGTCTTGCCTATGTCAAGGTACTCGGAGGCCAGCTTGCCCGACGATACGAGCTGCTGATCATTGGCCACTGAGTAAAGGATCACGCCGGCCAGCGTCGAGGCCAACGAGCTCGGTGTGGCACCGATGCCCTTGGCCATAATGGCCACGGCCTGCTGGCGGTGGGTGTGGAAATACGTGATCGAGTCGCTCCACGCCTCGATGAGCTCGCGAGCCTCTTTGGCGTGACCCGCTAGCCAGGCCTTGTTGGCCACGAGGAAGTCACTGATCAAACCAGGCGCTTGGGCGCTGGAGAAAAAGACGTGGACATTACTCGCGCTCGGGCTGCTGGTGGCCTCGGCAATGTACGGCTGGTACGTGACGACGACCTTGTCCTTCCCGGCGATGAGCAGTGTCCCTGCGTCGGCTGCCGGCACATTGACTGATTTGACGGAACTGAACGCCAGGTTGTGCTTAAGCAGGTAGTAGTGGAGCAATAAGTCGCTGGTGGTGCCGTACTCATAGGAGACGGTTTGGCCCTTCAGCTGCGCCGCCGAAGAGATGGACTTGACGGACATTATGGCGTCCGCGCCGTTCGAGTCGTCCACGAGTAAAAGAGGGACGGCCGGCGCCCCGATATTGGCGAACTGTACCGTCCGGCCCGTGTCGATGTTGGAAACGTCCGTCTTCCCGGCTACGAGAGCGGCATTTCGATCAGCGTCCTCCTCGAAGTTGACGATGTTGACTTTCAAGCCGTACTTCGTGAAGTAACCCTCTTGCTGAGCGATGTACCACGGGGCGTAGCCGATCCAGGGTTCGGTGCCCATCGACACAGAGACCAGCGATGACGCCCCGGCCCCCGAGGTCCCGAGGACGCCTACGGTAAGTAATGTCGTGAGTGCCGTTCCCAGCACCGCTGCTGCGGCTTTGCGCAGCGTCTTCCATTGGTTCATAGCGCTCCTATCCAGCGACTGAGGCCCGTTCACATATATGAACGACGTGCCTACTCCCGCCAAGATCATTCACCGGCGGAGGGGCCGACGTCAAGCCGCGGCGCAGCCCAGAGACGGACGTGCCGGGGCCTGCGCAGGAGGTCCCGATGTGATGCGCCCCTCCGGAGGGTGTGCTCAAGCCTGGCCGAGGCCGAGGTCCACGGCCGCCCGCTATGAGCGGTGGCTGGCCGACGCTTGGTGTCGCTTGTTGCTACCACCAGACAGCAGGTCAGGCAATTGCGCCGGCCCGTAGGTAACCGCTGATATGCACGCGTTACGGTTATCGCCGCTCCAAGTGGTCACACGCTATTCGGCAGGGCTGTTCGGAGGCCATTGGACGGCCCGCACGGAATGTGAGCGCATAAATACCCGCGGCGACACCCTGACCCTCGGGTCGGCTGCCTAGGACCGTTGTACGCTTCGAAAATGCGCGTATCGGCAATCACGCAATTGGTGAACGAGCGGCGCGGTGTCGTTAACGCCGAGAGCAAGAAGGCGTTTTGTCGCCTTGATAATTTCGGCACGCGTTCTGCACCGGGTTGCTTCGAAAGTTTCCCAGGCGGCTGCAGAAATAGCCGTCGTTCGCAGGAGTCGCCGGAGTCGCAGACGGCTGTGTTCTGGGACTTCTGAGCGCCACAGATCTGAACGGCTCGTCAGCGGCGGTCCTCGGCGTGATGTGGCGACGTGATAGAGGACGACTACCGTGCTTGGGCAATGCAGGTGCACCGACCGGGCCGGTCAGCGGCACGGCAGGGCTGCGCCGGGCAGGGAGGCCGCAGCCTTGCGGTGCTCAGCGGCGCGGTGGCCCTGGTGGCCACCGTCTCTCCCCCAGTAACGGCCAGTTCTGCCGGAGCCGGGTCGCCGCCGGAGGCGACATCTACATGAGCGAGACGGACGGGCCGACCGGCTTTTCGACTGAGACGACCGTACAGGTGGAAGACGTGACCCAGGGCTGGCAGTCCCTGGCCTCGGGCGTAAGGTTCGGGACCGGCGTGAGCACCCGCCCGCTCGGTTTGCGCGGCGCGGGCCTAAACGCCGAAGGGGCGATGGAGGTCCCGCTGAGGGAGGCCATCAAGGCCGGCGGCTCGGTCTCTGTGACGGTCGAGGGCGCCACCAACCCCCAAGGGGGCCAGGTCAGCCACTTCGAGGTCTACACGACCGGCAACCCGACCGCTGGGCTCGCTCCGTCCTATCCGGTCCTCAGCCTGGCCGAGGCCCTCGGTACCGGGTGCACGCTCCCACCGGGCCAGACCTGCTACAGCCTCCAAGCCTTCCGCAGCGCTTATGGCATTTCGCCGCTGTTGGCCAGAGGCATCGACGGGCGGGGCCGGACCGTCGTCCTCGTCGAGTGGCTCGCCTCGGGCGCAGGCGGGGACGCTAGCTCCAACATCTTCGTGGACATGGCTGAGTTCGACAGCTATTTCCACCTCCCCACGGTCAAGCTCAGCGTGGTGCCGGGGACGGCCCCCAAGGCCTCAGTGGACCGGGCCATAGCCGAAGAGCTAGAGGACGTCGAAATGGTCCACGCCGTCGCTCCCGGGGGCGCCATCCGGGTGGTCCTCACCGGTCCCCGCACGTACTCAGCGGGCGCCGTGGTGAGCGACCTAAAAGACGGGGTGGCGGCGGCGGGGGGAGCCGACGTCGTCTCCATGAGCGGGGGGGCGTGGGAGGACTGCCTCACCCCGGCCCAGTGCTTCGGCGAGGTCCTTGCGCGCGGCGGCGACGGCGCCGACTGGCTCGTACGCCTCGAGCAGGCAGGCAACCTTGCTGGCGTAGATCTCGCCTGAGTACCCACCCGGCACGAGCTCCAAGACAACTGCGCGGAGACGGTTGGCCACTCTCGTGCGGGCGCTCGTGAGGTCCTTCCGCCGCCGTGCCCACAGCCTCATGTCCGCGGCGTGGTCTTCTTTTGTCACCTCCGACAACCGCTTTGCCCGCAAGGCCGCCACAGCGACAGAGCGGGCGTCGTTGGGGTCGTCCTTGTTGGCGTCGCCGTTGTCGAGCAGGCGCGCCCGGGCGGCCAGCTTGGGCGGCACGTCCACCACCCTCTCGCCGGCAGCGACGAGCTGCTGGGAGAGGAGGTAGCCAAGCCCCGAGGCGTTCTCTACCGCCCAGGTGCGCAATGGCCAGGCCTGAGCCCATTCGCTGAGGTACCCGAGCTTCCAGCAAGCTAGTGCTGTCAAGCTACGGGGTACATGACTCTCGAGAACTTAACTTTACGTCAACAAGCTCGAGACGGTGATCACATCTCAGTCGATGTTAAGGCCTAGCAATTCGAGGCTGTCTCTATTGATAATCTGGTCCAAAATACTCGAATCGATACCTGGCAGTGGCGGCCCAAAAAGCTGACCCAACTCCCGGAGGCCTTCTACCGCGCGCTTCGGCGTCCAAAACGGGAAATCGGATCCGAACAGCAGCTTTTCTGTCACGTCCCATTCAATTGCGTTGCGCAGAGCGAGGTAACCGTCCCACGGCCGCGACCAAACGCCGGACACGTCGGCATAGACATGGCGGTTCGAGCGGAGCACTTGAACTGTGTCGCGCTGCCAGGGGTGGCCCATGTGGGCAATGACCTGGCGGAGATCGGGGTGGCGCCGGGCCACGGCGTCGATCAACAATGGCTGCGAGTACCGAAGGTCGCTGATAGGGCTGGGGCTGGCTCCCATGTGCCACAGCACTACGAGACCCCGTCGCTCCAGCAGGTCGAGTAGTGGCTGCACAGATTCCTGGACGGGTGAGAAGCCGGCCAGCACTGGGTACAACTTGACCCCCTTCAGCCCCAGGCTTACCCCTTCGTTAACCTGCTCCTGGACGTCGTCGTCGGCAGGGTCGAGCGACATGAACCCGATAGCCTTGCCACCGGTTTGGCTGCAGAAGGAAGCAACGAAATCGTGCGGTGTGCGGACCCCGGCGGCTGCCGCCGTAAGACCGAAGACGATGGCGACGTCGACACCCGCCTCAGACATCGCCTGGTGGAAGGCGTCGGGCGAAATAGCCGGGTAGTCGTGGCCGAATTTAGGCCTCCAATGATCGTTGAACTCGGTACCCCAGTGTTCTGGCTTCAGACAATGTGTGTGAACGTCTACTAGCACAACTGGGCAGTCATCCCTTCCGAAAGGTGACAGGGTGCTGATGCCGAGACTCCCTGCACCGGTGATCCTATTCTCGGCTCCCGAGGCGGGCAAGCTATTCAACCCCTGTCAACGGCGGAGCCGACTAGAACAGAGCATTGATGACAAAGCTCAGGATTGGTGTCGTTGGTGCCCCCCGAGCCGCGAGTTTCCTGGCCGGGCTACGCCCCTCCGACGATAGGACGACGATCGGTGCGGTTTACGAGCCAGACCCGGCGGCACGGGCGACCTTCATGTCCAGGTTTGGTGTCACCGCCGTAGACCACTACGACGAGCTGCTGGACCGGGTGGATGCAGTTATTGTTGCGTCTCCGCAGCAATACCATGTACCTCAAGCGGTAGCCGCGCTCGAGCGGGGCGTCCACGTGTTGAGCGAGGTACCGGCAGCGGTCAGTTTGGAGCAAGCCCGTCGGTTGTTGGAAGCAACGAGAGCAAGCACCGCTAAATATATGTTGGCCGAAAATTACTGCTATACCCGCGACAATCTCGTCGTGACGGCAATGGCCGGCGCCGGCGTGTTCGGCGAACTGTACTTCGGCGAGGGCGAGTACCTGCACGAGATGAAAACTTGGCACACCAAGCCCGACGGCCAACCAACCTGGCGCTACTACTGGCAGGTCGGGCGGGCCGGCAACACGTACCCGACGCATAGCATCGGGCCGTTGCTGCGGTGGTTCAACGACCGCATCGTCAGCGTGAGCTGCGTAGGATCGGGGCGCCACACTGATCCCGAGCACGAGATCGACGATACGGTCCTGCTCCTATGCCGGACCTCGCGCGGTGCGCTTCTCAAAATAAGGCTCGACCTGTTGTCGAACCGTCCTCATCTCATGGATTACTACAGCCTCCAGGGGACCCTCGGGGCCTACGAGGCCACCCGGATAGAAGGCCAAGGGGGTTGGGTCTACCTCGAAGACAAGAGTTCTTCGGTGACATGGGAGCCGCTCGACGCCTACGCCGAGTCGTTCTTGCCTGAACGGTACCGCCAACCTGACCCGGAAGCCGGCCACTGGGGAGCCGACACATGGCCGGTCAGAGCGTTCGTCGACGCCGTGGCCGGCGACGAGGAACCAGAGATCGATGTCTACGCCGCACTCAATATGACCTTGCCGGGCCTCGCTTCCGAAGCATCGTTCTACCAAGGTGGTGCATGGGTGGCGGTCCCCAACCCGCGCACGATGGACGCCGGGATCGGCTCGGAGCCCGGCGTAGAAGCGCCACTCGCATAAGTCCCGCTCCAGCCTGTGGCAGGGCCGCCTGGGACTGTCGGGCGCTTCAGGCGGGCAAGAAGCGAACCTGGCCGGTAAGAACAGTGGGTTACGTCGAATAATACGAGCTCATGCCCCCGTCGACGGGAATCGAGGCCCCCGTGATCCCGGATGCCTCCGGCGAGCAGAGGAAGGCGATAACGTTGGCCACCTCCCCGGGGCTGAGCATCCGGCCAAGTGGTTGTTGGCGCGCTACCCGCGCCCGCGCCTCTTCGGCTCCTACTTCTGCCACATACTGCGCGTTCATAGGTGTGTCGACCCATCCCGGGCAGACGGAATTACAGCGGACTCCCGATGCCGCGTAGCTCACAGCAATGTCCCGCGTGAGCGCCAGCACCGCGGCCTTCGAGGCGCTGTACGCGGCCGAACCGGGCTCAGCTCGCAGTGCCATCACCGATGAGACGTTAACGATGGCACCGTTGCCTCGCGCCAACATGGTGCGCAGCGCGGCTTTGCAGAGCAGGAACATCGCCCTCACGTTCACCGAAAACACCCGGTCCCAATCTTCGCTGGCGAGGTCATGCAAGTCGGCATTATGCATTACGCCTGCGTTGTTAACGAGTAGGTCGGGACCTTGAAAGGACTCGGCTTGCCCCATTACTAGACCGGCTGCGCTCGGGTGGCTTATGTCGGTGCATACAGCGTGAAGGTTGGGACCGAGGGCATCCAGCGCTTTTAACCGGGTCTCGTCGACATCGACACCTACAACAGTGGCGCCTAGTTCCGCAAATAGTGACGCGGTGGCGAACCCGATCCCGGATGCCGCGCCCGTAACGACTGCGACCTTTCCTTGCAGTTGCATAAGACTTCTCCATCTTCGAGGGATGTGGGGCTGGGCCCCTCGCCGTTGAAGCGCCCCTGGTCAAAGGCGACCATCTTGTTGCCAGTCAAACCAATTTCAGGGAGCCGCTTACGCAGCTGTTGGACCACCGCGCACGCCGTTTCGGGCGAGACAAAAGGGCCTTCGGGAGGGCCGATGTCCGTTTCGTTGAGTGCACCGAAGTATGGGAGGAAGAGACCTCCCTCCCGCACAGCCCAACGGCCGAGTGACACCAGCATCTCGACGCAGCTGTTCACGTCGGCCAGCGTGACCCCATCCGGAGCACACATCCGGCGCCGGACGGGACCGCCAACATTGAGCAGGAGGATGGTCCCACGGTCCTCGAGGTGGCGGCCCACCCAAGCGTCGCGGAAGTCGGACGACCCGTACACATTGCCCAGGTCATCAAAACCGGCCGGCTGGTCGTCACCGACCCAATCTGACATGCCGAACGGGTCGAGACGAAAGATAGTGGCCCCGAGGTCATCCAACAAGGTGTCAAGGGTGGGGACCAGCGTGTCGTCCCGCCAGTGACCGTTGGCGTCGATGTTGGCGCCGAAACCATCGATGCGCTGGTAGGAGTGGTTCGTGTCCACAAAGATCGGTACCTGCTCGTCCGGCATCTCGCCGCGATTGTAAGTCATCCTCCTAAGAGGGCCGGGGGTGGCCCTTTGCGACCGGCGTACTGCTGGTACGTTCCGAGAGGAGGGAGCTCAGCCCTTTCAGCGCCGGCCAAAACAGCAGAATGAAATCCTTCCTGCGAAACTCTTGTCCTGTTTCAGCCGGAGCCGTACGCTCAGGCAAATGGCTCAACGTAGCGCTCCCGTCGAGCCGGCCCACAGAAGGCCGGCCGCCGGCTCGCCGCCGGAGGCCCACGCCAGCTCGCGTCGAGCACCCATATCGCCGTTGTCGCCACTATCGACTGCCCCCTCCGAGCCGGCAGAACCAGCCGGCCGCTACCGCATCCGCGCCGTCGAGCGGCTGGTGGCATTGCTCCAGGTGCTGGCGCAGAGTGACGGACGTGCGAAGACGCTCGGCGAGACCGCCAGCAACGCCGGCCTACCGGAGTCGAGCGCGCTCCGCTACCTGGCCGCGCTGGCGAGCGCCGGCATCGTCGAACGTGAGGGTACTGGTGCCGGTAGCCGGTACCGCCTCGGTCTAGGCCTCTTCTCGCTCGCCGCCCGCGCCCTTGGTAGTTCAGACGTCCGTGCTCTTGCCTTGCCGTACATGCAGGAGCTTTTGGACCGTTACCAGGAGACCGTCAACCTCGCCATCTTCCGTCAACGGCGCCTCGTGATCATCGAGGTCCTTGAAGGGCTCCGGGCCATCCGCCAAGGCGCCCGGGTCGGCGAACAAGACAGGTTGCGTTCGACGGCCCTCGGCAAAGCCGTTCTGTCTATCCATTCTGATGAGGAAGCGCTGGCGCTGCTCGTCGGTGAACCGACGGACAGTATGACACTGCGAGCCAAACGGGCCGACGAGGCGATACTGCGCGAGCTGGACGCTACCCGCAAGCGCGGTTATGCCATCGACGACGAAGAGAGCGAGGTCGGTTTGCGCTGCGTCGGCATTGCGGTCCCCAATGGGCGGGGCCGGGCCGTTGCCCTGTCGATCAGCGGAGCGTCCCACCTGTTCTCACTCGATGTCGCCGCCGAGGCAGGGTCGGTGATGGCGGGCATGGCCGGAAAGCTCGAGCAGATCATGCTGGGCCGGGTCAGTCCCTGACCATGTCGGCTCGTCTGGTCTCAGACCAAGGCCCTGCGATGTCGCGAATTTGAAAGTCTCTTTCCACTCGGATGTTGACTCCGGCCCGGCGTCTCCGCATAATCGGCCCATAAGGCGTCTCGTGCCGGGGCACCTTGGAGACCGCAATGTTAAGTTGAGGGGGCAACCTGATGGCTTTGTCGTTACGCGGCGTCTTTCCCGTGCTGCAGACGCCGTTCGACGAGACCGGCGCCATCGACGAACCTGTCCTTCGCCATGAGATCAGCTGGGTCTTCGACTGTGGCGCGGACGGCGTGACCGTGGCGATGGTCTCCGAAATCCTCCGCCTCGACGACCACGAGCGCCGCGAGCTCGCCTCGCTCGTGTGCACAGAAGCAGCGGCGCGTGGCCCGGCGATCGTCAGCGTCGGCGCGGAGAGCACAAGGACAGCCGTCGGGTTAGCCGAGCAGGCGCAGGCGGCAGGCGCCGCCGCGGTTATGGCGATACCGCCGCTTTCGGTCCTAGCCCTCGACCGGGAGCTCGAGCGCTACTACGGCGCCATCCTGCAAGCTACTGACGTACCGGTCGTGGTCCAGGATGCCAGCAGCTATGTGGGCGTGCCGATCCCGATCGAGGTGCTGGCAAGGCTGCATGACCGTTACGCGGAGCGCCTCTACTTCAAACCGGAGGCTGAGCCGATCGGGCCCGGTTGAGCGCGCTACTCACGGCGACGGGCGCGTCCGCCCGGGTATTCGACGGGTCGGGCGGCGTGGCACTGATCGAGACCTTCCACCGGGGCATCGTGGGGACGATGCCTGGAGCCGAGGTCTGCTGGGCCATCGTCGCTATGTGGCGGGCCCTCGCAAGCGGCGACGAGATGACGTCGTACCGTATAAGCCTCCCGCTGGCGGCCTTGCTTGCCACTCAGATCGGTCTCGACGGCTACCTGGCCGTCGAGAAGTACTTGCTGGTGAAGCAGAAAATCTTCGCTTCGGACGCCCGCCGCCCGCCGCTCGGGTTCGAACTCGACGACGTCACCGCTGCGCACGTCGACACGCTATTTGAGTTACTCGTCGCCGCTTGCAAGCCGGCGCGCGGACGGGGGCCGACAACGGCGTTGGAACCCACACTCGCCGGCGCGACCGCCGCGGAGACGGAGAAGCTTTGAACGGACTATCGGCTCGAGAACTGGCGACAAAGGTCGACGCCCACTTGATCGCGCAGAGGTGCCTGGAGCTGGTCGATCAGTCGAGCCCGACCGGCGATACGGCCCGGGTGGCGGAGCTGTTCGGGGCGCGGCTTTCCGAGCTCGGGATGGATGTCGAGTTGCGCAGGTCCGAGTTCCCGCAGGCTCCAACTCTGATCGCCACTCTGTCCGGCAACCGGCCCGGGCCGCACGTCGTGTTGAACGGCCACCTGGACACCGTCCCGATCGATCACGAGCCGGGCCGGCTCGACGACGAGTTTGTCTGGGGCCGCGGTTCGGCGGACATGAAAGGTGGCCTGTCGTGCGCGGCCGCGGTGGCGTCCCTGTTGGCGGCGGAGCGTAACTTTCCCGGGCGCCTTTCCATTGTCGCTATTGGGCTCCACGAAGCTCCGGGGGGACGGGGTGAGGACCTAGAATCTTTGCTGGCGTCCGGAGTCGCGGCGGACGCGGCCATCGTCTGTGAAGCAGCCTCGCGCTCGCTTCCTATAGCACAAATGGGTTGTGCCATTTTCGAGGTGGTGGCGCGCCGCCGTGGGCCTGCGGTCCACGAGCTTGCAGCACTCGCCGATGGGGTGCCCAACCCCATCATGGCCGCGGTGACGATCGCCAAAGCGCTAGAGGCAGAGAACGTGCGCCTGGGGGAAAGAACGAACGTACTCACCGGGCCCGAGACCTTCTTCATCGGCGAGCTGCAGGGGGGCGACTTCTACAACCGGATGCCCGTCGAATCCCGGCTAGTCGGCACCCGACGCTGGATCCCCTGGACGGCTGTTCGCGGAAGTCGAAGCCGAACTGCGTGAGCTTGTTCGGAGCTGTGAACTCGCGCCCGCTTTCACCGTCGACGTCAAACTGTCCGAGATCCGCCCGAGTTACGAGCTCCCCGCCGAGCACGAACTGGTCGTCTCACTGCGTGAGGGGTACCGCGCCGTGACCGGGGACGACCTGCCGCTAACGGGCAGCCGGGTGGTGGCGGACGGGTCGATCTTCGCTCGGCACGGGATCCCCGCTGTGTACCACGGCCCGGAGGGCGAGGGCGCCCACGGGGACGTGGAGAGGGTGCCGATCGCGGAACTCGAGCGGGCTACAAAGGTCTACCTGTACACGCTGAGCGAGTATTGGAGCCGTTCCCGGCTCCCCCAAAGCAACACCGCTATCCCACAGACAACCGCAAGTAACTAGCCGCAGGAGTACAAATAGACCACATCAGGGGGTATCACATGGCTGAAAATGTCAATAGAGGCAGCCGGTCCGCCCGCCACCTGGGCGCTCGTGCTTTAACAATCTCAGTACTCAGCTTTCTGGTTGCCGTCGGCGGCCCGGGCATTACCGTGTCGTCGGCTTCCCAGCTGAGGCCCCACGCACAGAAGACGACGCTCACGATCATGACCAGCCCGGTCGTTTGGTTGGGGATGACGAAGAAAACGTCGGGGGGCTCGAACTCGATCGCTGCGTGGTACACCTATTACCACTCGATCTGGGCCAAGGACTTCCCCAACGTAACCATCGAGGAGATCGAGGTCCCCGACGACACCACCATGGTGACCAAGACCCTCCTCGGGGTGGAGTCGGGCAACCCGCCGGACCTGGTGGCCATGCATGAGCAACTCCCCGGACTGGTGGAGCGCGGCGCGCTCACCAACCTGACGCCGTACTATAAAGCGGCCGGGATTGCGCCGAGCGACATGCTGGCGCCGCTGTCGAACTTCTCCCGCTACGGCGGTCAGTGGTACGCGATGCCGGGTGCGTCGAGCCCGACGGTCAACAGCCTCTTTTACATCCCGAAGTTTGTCCAAGCGGCCGGGGTCAGCCCCAACGCCGTCCCCTCGACCTGGTCGGGCCTTATGGCTGCGAGCCAGAAGGTGGTCAAGTTTGGTTCGAACCACACCTTGGAGCGCGTTGGTGAGCCAGTTCTCCTGGGCACGACCGATAATGAGTCTGTTTCGCAGTTTTACACGATCGGCGACCTGTACTGCGGCTATGAGGCCTATTGGAACCTCAATACCGGCTTCCACCTGAACGCGCCGTGCCTGCTCAACTTCGCCCGATACGAGCAGCAGCTGGTGAACCTCTACGGAGGCTGGACGACATACCAGAAGTTCATAGCTGGTGACCCGGCCCCTGGAGCTGCTCACCCAACGATTACAGCGCGACGGGCAAGATCCTGTTCGAGGAAACGTTTGCCTACTGGGACGGGGTCCAGTTCGACAGGTGCTACAACCTCCAATGGGCACTCGGCCCGCCGCCGACCCAGAACGGGACGAGCACCGAGCAGGCCCAGATGTTCCAGACGCAGTGGTTCGTCGCCATCCCGAAGGGGGCCAAGAACCCACAGCTGGCCTTCGACTTCTGGCTGAGGACGGTCTACGACAACGGGCAGCTGACCGGCCCGACGACGAACGGTTATGTCCGCGATTCGCAGGCCGGAGCCTGGTGGAAGGACCTGGTCAGCGTCGAGGCCCAGACCCGCGCCGCCAAGCACTTCAGCGGCAACCCCATCGCCAGTTTCGTCCCCCTCGAGACCAAGGAAGCCAGCCTGGCCGACGGGCAGTTCGCCAAGAGCACGATCGGTGCGTTCGTCGACACGCAAATTGGCGACGCGTGGGACAATGTCATGTACAAGCACGAGTCCGTGACACAGGCCTTTGACGCCGCACAGAACTTGGTCGTGCAGCAGGAACATTCCCTGCCCGGCGGCGTGCTGGCAACCGGGGTTGGTTAGCTAGCTAGAAAACTTCAAGAAAACGAAGGCCGCTGCGGCGATCGCCGGCGCCAATAGCACGAGTTGCTCATAACGCGAGCCAGTGGTCGCCGCAGCTGGCCCATAGTCCCGGGCCGGTCTCATTAGGACCGGGGTGAGGAGGTGTGGATGGCAGCAACCCCTGGCTCTCTAGCCAGTGACAAGCGCGGCGCCCGCAGGCCGGCGACGTCTGCAGCTCGGCCGCCGGGGCGGCACCGCATGAGCCGCAGAGCGCGGCGCGAACTGTTTTACGGGCTCGCCTTCATCTCCCCGTGGTTGATCGGCGTAATCGTCCTTGCAGGCGTACCCGCTGTTGATGACGGTCTACTATTCCTTCACCAATTTCACCGGGCTCAACTTCCCGCCCGGGTGGGTCGGGTTTGCCAACTTCCGCATGGCCTTCAGCCAGCCCGACTTCTGGACCGCGGTGACAAACACAATTTGGTGGGTGGCGATCAGCGTGCCGGCGACGCTCATAGTCGGGCTCGCTCTGGCCATGCTGGTTAACCGCACATGGAAAGGCATGGGCGTTTTTCGGACGCTCATATACCTCCCGAGCATGTTTCCCTATATCGGTGCCGGCATCGTCTTCGCCTGGGTCTTCAACCCGACATCGGGCCCAATCAATGCCATCCTCGGCTTCGCGCACATCCCTCAGCCCGGCTGGTTCATCTCACCCACATGGGCCAAGCCCGGGCTCGTGTTGCTGTCACTCTGGCAGGTAGGCCCGGTAATGATCATCTTCCTCGCCGGCTTGCAGGCGATCCCGACTGACGTCGTCGAGGCGGCCATCGTTGATGGTGCGAACCGGTGGCGCAGGTTCCGCTCGGTCGTGTTGCCGTTGCTGACCCCCGTCGTCTTTTTCAACGTCGTACTCGGCATGATCGGTGCCTTCAGCCTGTTCACTCAGGCCGTTGCCGTCTCGGCCGCGGCAGGGAACACCGGGGGGCAGACCGGCAGTGCGCTCCTGGGCAACCCGGACAACTCGCTGCTGTTTTATCCGGTTTACCTCTACGAGCAGACCTTCCAGGACTTCAACTTCGGGGTGGGGGCGGCGATGAGCTTATTGCTGACGGGCGTAGTCGCTCTCGTGGCCGCCCTTCTGTTCCTGAGCGCACGTCGTTGGGTTTTCTACCCCACCCAACCCGCGGGCCAGTAGCGGAGCTAGTGCCGATGAGCGTGGCCACCGAAGCCCTGCGGGTGGGACCTGCCGCGGCTGCGCCGGCCGGGCCGAAGCCGGCCGTGCCGTCACGGGCCGTTCCAGATGGGCGCGTTACGGGCGCGGTTACCTCCTTCTCACACTGGCGACGATCCCGTTCCTGTTGCCCATTTACTGGTTCTTTATCGGGCTCTTCAAGGCCCCGGCCGAGCAAGTGCACATCCCGCCGCTGTGGCTCCCGCAGCACTGGGTGCTGTCCAATTTCCGGGGACTTTTCGCCACCCAGGGCTCAAACCTGATCACCTACGCCGAGAACACCTTTTACATCTGCGCCGCCACGGTCGTGTTTACACTGGTTTCCTCGGGGCTCGCCGCCTACGGCTTCTCGCAGTACCACTTCCGGGGCAGGGACGCCCTCTTCTGGACTGTGATCCTCACGCTGATCCTCCCGAGCTGGGCGACGATCATCCCTCAGTTCCAGCTTTTTACCTGGTTGCACTGGGTCGGCACACTGAACCCGCTCATCATCCCGAACTTGTTCGGGGACCCGTTCACCATTTTCCTTATGCGGCAGTACATGCTGACCATCCCCCCTGATTACGCCGAGGCTGCTCGCGTTGATGGCGCCGGGGAACTGCGGATCTTCTGGAGCATCATGGTGCCGATGATCCGGCCGGTCATCGCGGTGGCCGCCGTGTTCGCCTTCATCTACTCGTACAACAATTTCTTCGCCCCGCTCGTTTACCTTACCAACCCGAGTAACTACACCCTGGCCTTAGGGGCGTACCAGTTCGTCCAGGTCCACGGGACTCCGGACATCGCAGAGATCGTCGCGTACACGGCGATCGTCGTGTTGCCCCTCGTACTCGTCTTCGCTTTCGCGCAGCGTCAGATTATCCGCGGCGTGCGCATCACAGGGATGCGATGAGATCGCAAGCCTCCTGGCAGCCTGCAGGTGCGCCAGACCGCGTCCAGCTCCACATGGGCCGGGCGTTGTACGACGGCCGCAGGGAAGTCCCGGTGCCGAGGCTGCCAGAAGGGTTTGCGCTTGTGCAAGCGGGCGCGGCGCAGGCGTCGGAGCTGGCGAAAGTGCTTGGCGGCAACGGAGAGCTAGGGGAGTGGGACAGCGAGCGTGCTCGCCGGTTGTTTGACGACGAGAGCGCCGACGCCGAAGTCGATGCGTGCTTTCTGATCGTGATCGGGGACCAGGCAGTGGCGACAGCCCAACTCGACGTGCACCGGCGCGGCCGCTACACGGGTCTGGCCGAGCTGGGGTGGGTGGCGGTGCTTCCGGAGGCGAGGGGCCGTCGCCTCGGGTCACTAGTCAGTCAGGCTGTCCTCGAAGAGGCCGAGACGCTCGGGCACCGGCAGGTGTTCTTGCGCACGGATGATCGGCGGGCACCGGCCGATCGTGAGTTACCTGCGGCTTGGCTTTCGGCCTTGGCTGGTCGAGCCGGACGGCGTCGGGGCGCTGGCACGCTGCCGTGGGTGAGCTGGATCCCGTCTCCGCGGCCCTCGGCGAGAAGGGGCTCAAAGACCCGTGGGTCCCGGCCGGGCCCGAGTGGGAGCGCATCGATTGGGAAGCTGTAGCCGGTTCAGACCGGACAGCCCCTACGGAGAGAGGGACAGGTGGCCCGCACACAGGAAGCTGACATCGCCATTATCGGTGCCGGCATCATCGGCCTCAGTTGCGCTTACGAACTAGCGCGTCAGGGCGCTGGACGGATCGTCGTTTTCGATAAAGGCGGCCCCGTGTCGGGGACGACGGGTGGCTCCGCTGGCGTGATCTGCCCGGTCGAGCTGGGCGACCCGTACATCGTCATGGGTCTCCTTGGCTATGCGCGGGTGCTCGAGCTGGCGTCGGACCACGGCTTGGGTTTCCAACAGCGCGGGCTGCTCAGGCTGATCTACGAGCCCGACGACCCGGCGAGCGACCGTTTCGGCCTCGATGATCGTTTCGGGGGAAATGACCCCCGCTCGATGCACCATGCCGAGGTGCTCGATATCGAGGGGGTGCTCGAGGTCCTTCCCTGGGTGAAGCGGCGCAGTGACACCGCCGCCGTACGTACCCTGCGCGGCGGCCGGTATTACCCCAACCAGGGCTTCGTCAACGCCTATGAGCTGGTCAGGACGTATGAACGGCTGGCTGTAGAGACCGGCAATGTCTCGGTGAACTGGATCACTCCGGTGTTGCGCATCGAGGCCCAGAAGGGCGTCGTGTCCTCACTCATCACCCGGCGGGGTGCCTGGCGCGTCGGGAAGGTCCTCAATGCCGGTGGGCCTTGGGGGGCGAAAGTGGCCGACATGGCGGGGACAAGTGTCCCGCTTGTCCCGCAACGGATCCAGGTCTGCGTCGCCATTGCACCGGGCGACCACCCGATTGCACCGCTCACCGGTGTCCCCGATGCGCTCGACGGGGAGTCGGTCTGGTGCCGCGGCGAAGAAGGCGGCATGCTGCTGTTCGGCCAGCACCACCACGTCACCAAGCCGGGCGAGTGTGCGGACCCGGACTTTGTCAATCGCATCAATGATGCCGGCTACCCGGCCGATGTGGCCCGGTTGTACTCACCCTGGTGGTCACTGCAGACAGAGTTCATGAACGGCTGGTGCTGTGTGTACGGCACGACGACGGACGGCTACCCGATCGTTGCCCGTGACACGAGCATCACCAACCTGTACCACGCACTTGGCATGAATGGTCACGGCATCACGCTCCACGCCGCGATCGCCCTCGGAATTTGCGAGCTGATGCTGCGCAATACGACGAAGCTGGACGTGACCGAGCATCTGCAGCTGCCGCTCAGCCTGGACTTGTCATATTTCGACGTACGTCGCTTCGAGCGTGTTTCATGACCCCGGTTGTGGTCAGGGAAGGAAGGGCACAGTGAGTAGGCCGGTGAGTAGAAGTACGGGCCGCCTGGCGGTGCCGCTGGTCGGTCTAGTACCCGGCTTGCGCCGGGCTCACCCCTTCGAGCTGCTGGTCGAGGTGGACCCTGGGGCTACGCATTACCGCCTGATCTTGGCCGATAGCGTCGGTCGCCGGGCCGCATTGGTGTCCGAGACGCCGTCGTTTGAACTGGGTCCCGATATGGAGCACGCTGGCTCCCGGGTTCGTCCGCTACAACACGCTGAGTTACGACGGGACCGGCCCGGCCAAGAGGAACGGGCGCGGCGGCAGCTTTCTGAAGGCCCGCACCACCCTTGAGACCGCCGGCACTCCGGCACCGATGTCGTGGGCCGCGGCCAGCCGCGCTCACTGGAAATACCTGCGCGACCTGCCGGATGGGGCTCAGGGGGGCGAGCGGGCGCCGGTTTGGGTTCGGCACGCTTGGGTCCACCTGGAGGGAGGCGAGCTTGCCACCGTCGCCTACCCGGGCCTGCATTACCCCTTTCACATATGGAGCTTGCTGCGCTACAGGGAATTGGACCAGGCCTCGGCGCCTGTCACCGCCGAGATGATCGCCGCGATCACGCGCACGACGATGGAGTGCCGCACCCCGACCAACTGGAAGTGGCCGAATTACATGCCGTCAACGATCGGCGAAGTGCCGGCGCACTCCGCCTGGGAACCCCGAGAAGTAATCCAACCTCTGAAGGCTGCACCTCTGGCGGTCGCGCTGCTCGACGTGCCGCCCGGCGAGCGGCACCCGGGCGCAGCCGACCTAGCGGTACATATAGCCGAGCAGCTAGCAGTGCATCAGCGCGAAGACGGCGCACTCCCCTTCCGTGTGAACGGGGTTACGGGTGAGTGGTTGAGCGGAGAGAGCTCGGCATTGATCTTCGCTGTCCAGCTCTGGCGTCGGCTCCGTGAGCTGGGAAGAGCCGGATTTGAACACGCCGAGCGCAAGGCACTAGCGTGGTTGTCCGCCGGCCCGGTCTCGACTATGAGGTGGATCGGGAACTACGAGGACGTCGCAACCGCGCGTACGGATTCCACCTCGGGCAACCTCAACAATTTCGACGCGGTAATGACGGCGCTCTTCCTGCTCGAGCACCGGGAGGAAGACACCGCGCTATATCGAGCGCGCCTGCGCCCTCGAAGCTTGGGTGGAGGACGAGTTCACCTTCGCCATGCCGGAAGCGCCTATTGAGTCCGAACACTTCGTCGGCCCGGCCGTCATGGAGCAGTCAACGCACTTCTACCCCATCGATTTCCATGCCGGGAACCTCGCCCGGCTTGAGTGGGCTCTCTACGATGCAACCGGCGATGCCTCTTACCGGGAGAAGGCAACGGCCCTGCTGGACGCGCTGACGCACTATCTCGACGACCTGGGGCGGCCACTCACTTACGCCCCTGACCCAGACGTCGGCTACGGCTATACAGACATCGTCTGGTTCGGTTGCGCGGCGTCGGCCTGGCTCGCCCTTAGCGAGGGTGCCCTCCGTCTCGACCGAGGGACCGACGCCGCGCCAGACCGCGTAGAACTCGTCCCGAGCGGCGCGAGAACACGCTAAAGGCGAGATTTCAGGCGCAGGTACACGGATGACGCGGATTGAACGGGTCGAGGCTCACGTCTGCCACGCGCGTATGCGCAACTGGATCTTTGTCGAGGTGGTAACTGACGAACCAGGGCTTGTCGGCTGGGGAGAGGCGACGCTCGAGTGGCACACCCGCTCGGTGGTGGGCGCCATCGAAGACCTAGGCTCTTTGCTCGTCGGCGAGGACCCGACGAGGGTCGAGCACCTATGGCAGGTGATGCACCGGCAGCATTTTTTCCACGGCAGCGGGATCGTCCGCGCCACTGCCATCAGCGGGGTCGATATCGCCCTGTGGGACATACTCGGTAAGTCGCTCGGCGTGCCGTGCCACAAGCTGTGGGGAGGGCCGGTGCGCGACTTCGTCCGGCTCTACTGCCACCTTGGAGGCGGCCACATGGAGGATTTTTACGACACGGACGTAAGCGACGCGGCCCGTTTCGCCGAACTCGCGGCGGCGGCCGTCGAGGACGGGTTCAGCGCTATAAAGGCGATGGCTGTCCCGCCCACCATGCCACTGGAGGGGCTGCCGGCCGTCCGTCGCGCCGAGCGCTGCGTCCGTGCCATGCGCGAGGCGGTAGCCGAAGACGTCGACCTGATGGTCGACTGCCACGCCCGGCCCTCGCCGGCGATGGGCCTGCTCTTCGCAAAAGCCCTTGACGACTTCGGGCTTTACTTTCTGGAAGAGCCGTGCTGGCCCGAATCTCTCGAGGGCCTCGCCGCCATCAAAGCGGCGGTAAAGACGCCCATTGCCACCGGTGAACGCCTTGTTGGCGTCCACGCCTTCCACCGCCTGTTCGAGGCCGGCTGTTGTGACGTGTGCCAGCTCGACCTGACCCACGTCGGTGGCTTCAGCGAGGCTCGCCGGGTCGCCGCCCTGGCGGACGTGCACCGAATCGCCCTCGCCCCGCATAACCCGACCGGTCCGGTGAGCACTGCCGCCTCGATCGAGTTCGGGCTCAGCCAACCTCAGTATGTTATTTGCGAAGCCGTCCACGCCGACGTCCCGTGGCGCGACGACGTTGTGTCCGAGGGCTTCGTAGTCGAGCGCGAAGGCCGGGTCGTCCGGCCGAGCGGCCGGCCTGGCCTGGGAGTCGAGCTCAACAAGACGGAGATAAAGAAACACCCATTTGAGCCCGAGGTAGTCGAGCGTGTGTTTTACCCGGACGGTTCCGTGGGAGATTGGTGATGACTACCGTGCCCGGTGTACCGGGCCAGACGCCTCACGGCATCGACGGCCAGTTGGTCCTGGTGACCGGGGCAGCCGGCGACCTGGGCCGGGCCATCTGCACGGAGCTGTTAGCCCGTGGCGCCACGGTGGTCGGCAGTGACCGCCGTCGCCAGGACGGCTGGAAAACCGGCGAAGGGCAATCCTTCTTTGTCGTCTGCGATGTAACCGACCGTCAGCAGGTCGACGAGCTTGTCCGCCAGACAGTCGAACGCCACGGCCGGATCGACGGCCTGGTGGCCTCGGCCGGAATAGTCCATCGTCAGGAAGCGCTCGACGTCGACCCCGCGACCTGGGACGAAGTGCTGGCGGTCAACCTCACCGGTGCCTTCCATACCGCGCAATCAACGGCGCGGGCGATGGTGCAATCGGGGGGAGGACGAATCGTGCTCATCGGGTCATGGATCGGGCGCTATCCCTCGCGAGGGCTATTGACCTACTGCGTATCAAAGGCAGGGATGGACATGTTGTGCCGCTGCCTTGCTCTCGAGTTGGCTGAGCACCAAGTAAGGGTGAACCTTGTGGCCCCCGGGGTAATCGACGCCGGCGTCTCGGCCCAGATCTTCCGCCAGTTCCCTGAGCGACGAGAGGAAATGGAGAGCGTGGTGCCGCTCGGACGATTGGGTGAACCATCCGATGTTGCTGCTTGTGTCGCCTTCCTTTTGTCCGATGCGTCGGCGTATGTCACGGGGTCAAGCTTTGTTGTCGACGGAGGGATCCGGCTGCGCACCGTGTAGTCCATCAGTTCCTTTCGGGCGCTTGGCCACCCTCCACAAAGGCCGGCGCGTCGTCGGCCACGGTGCCGAAGACCATCGATAAGGCCCAGTCTCGGGCGCTTTGGCCTGGGACACTTAATCCCGAACCCAGCGCCGCAGCCACTTCGAGCTGGTCGGCGCAGCCGTTTGTCGGCTCGAGCGCAAGGTGGTAGAGGCCGTCTACCGGGCTTGGCCAGCGGCCCTCGTTGAGCCACAATCCAAAATAGGGAATGGATTCCGGAGCCACTTCGATCGCCAACCAGGCACCCGACCCCGGGTCGCACAACCCTGCGCGCCCCACCTGGCGCCGTTCGCTGAACAGTTTGAGAGCGTACCCATTAGTCGGGGCCCTGATGGAAGACAGGTCCTCAATGCCTCCGTTCCGCATCAGCGTTGGCCATAGCAGCCGCTCTCGGTAGCGAGCCTCGGCATTTTCTTCCAACGCCGATTCGATGACCATATTTGTCCCCGGAGGAAACAGAATTCTCATGCCAGGCTGAGCGGCGAACAAAGGGTGCATGGACCAGACACCCCGGAACGGCGCTTCTC
This sequence comes from uncultured Acidimicrobiaceae bacterium, assembly GCA_963807395.1. GTDB lineage: Bacteria > Actinomycetota > Acidimicrobiia > Acidimicrobiales > Palsa-688 > Fen-671. The sequence goes on along the minus strand of CAWEBW010000011.1, from coordinate 478,307 downwards.
CCAAATTGCGAACACTATAGGTGATTTGCAGCGTGGCGCCGTTCAACCGGAGACGCCGGCTAAACTCATAAGGAAAGCGTAAGCCGTGGATACTGGTCCAAATACCATTGTGCTCTTTCCATCTCCATGGCCGCTGCCAGAGCTCACCCATATCACGCAAGGGCGTGCCAGCCCAAGGCCCAGTTGGGTAATATCCCGGGGCCACGCTCGGGAAAAGTTCGTCCCACCCACTTCTGTCATAGTCTAGCCACAAATCATCCAAATCATTCAGCCTCCGTACCGGCCTCGTGGCCGTCGTCAGCCATTCACGGCCGGACCGACGATCGACCAGGCTGATAACTTTCGCGCCCACCTCGGGAAGAAGGACCAACTTCAACACACTATTGGCGTAAACGACGGCAGTGAAGCCTTGATAATCAACCTCCGTGATGGAGGTCCCCGCATTTGTCTCCATGTGTCGCTCTCCTTCGGCGTCTACGACGAGTTCGTCCCGTACAGATCAGTATGTCGCCCGCCCGTCGGTGATGTCGTAAACGGCGCACAGCCAGGACGCGCTCGACCCTGGGCTTGTCGATCGGTTTTCGCACCCGGGCCTGGTCGATCACGAAGCCACGGGCTTAGGCGTACTCGATAAAAGCCTGGTTGAGACGAGGGTTTATGGGGTCGGCCCGCTCGACGATGGCGCCAATGTTGTCGGGGATGACGACCTTGAAGACTCGGATAATATGCATGTGATCCACCACTGTTGGCAGAGGCTCTGGCACCATCGATGACGGGAGGTAGTCGCTTGGTCGCCGGTCCTGGTGAAAGAGCAACGAGACGGTGACCTGTCGGCGCTCATTTTGGGCGACCCGCTGGTGGACGCGTACCTGGCGTTCGTCGGCGCCCGCGCCCGGCAGAACACGTGGCTTGCGCACGCTTACGACCTGAATGTCTTCTTCTCGGTGGTCTCAAAGGAACCGGCCGAGGTGAGGACGAGCGATGTAAACGCGTTCATAACCGAGCACGGCAAACCGCGCCACGCGCCCAATGTGGTCCGCCTGGAAGACCGGGAGCCTGGCTTGTCGGCCGGGACGATCAAGCGGCTCCTGGCCGCGGTGTCTGGGTTCTACCTATTCATCTCGGTAAGTCGCACTTGGATGTCTGCCATTGTGTGACCGGCCGGCGTTTCGTCTTCGGCGGCGTGTGCGAGACGTCGGATGACGGCCAGTGCTCAAGCTCATGGAACAGGGAAGAGGCACCCGGTGCCGATGGGGTGGTCGGATGCCGCGGTGGTGGGCGACATTTCTGCTCACGGAGAAAATTGTCGTTGTAGAGTTCGGCCAGCTCCTCACGTCGCAGGTCGTGATAGAACCTCACACCGGATCCAGGGCGTGACTTGTTCGTTGCGGCGTTCATGTACTGGCGGTCCATGATGTGGGCCGCGATGATGACGTTCAAGTCGGGGAATAGGACGCGCGGTCGCAGCCCGACCCTTAGCAGTGTATAAATGTCATTGTCCGCTGCGATCGTGGCCCGACGATTGCGGGACCGAGGCAAGCCGATGAAGTTCACGCGGGCGCCGTATCTGACTGCCTTCCCCGTTATCGGGATGCTTGGGGCCAAGGGGATCGGTCTTCTGCACTCCGGCTACCCGGCCCACTACTGCTGGACTGGCGAGCGTGAAATGGTCCTGACGGTCCTCGGTACGGCTGGGTTCTTCATCACTTGGGCCGAAACAAAAGCTCGCCTGTACTAACCCGCAAGCCCGCCGACATATGTATCCCATTCAAGCGCGTGGTTGACCCCGGCGCGCAAGCGCCAAAGTGCCCAAATGAACGCTTCACGAAGGGCGCGCTCCGGCAGCGGCGCCGAGTAGCGCGGCGGGTCGAAGGGAGGTCTTGCCTTCGGGGCGATGCCCTTTGCTATCGCAGGACCCGCGGCAGCCCGAAGTGCGGGAACGCGCTGTTGCCGCCGAACCAGGTGATCGCAGCGATCTGCGGCCCATCCAGGGTTAGGACGAGTATTCCGTACAGTCGGGCGACCTCGGGCTCGAGGGTTGGGAAGTAGGCGCCGCATGCTGGCTGGGTGTTGGCGCGCGTGGGCACCAGCAGCGGCGCGCCTCGCCTGATCATGCGGTCGCTGAGGAACGCGCCGATCGCGGCGGGACCCTGGTATTCATAGGGCTCGGGCGGCATCGTTAGCCACGCGTCCTCGGTTAGCAGGGCGATCACGCCCTGGATGTCGCCCGTTTGGATCGCGTCGGCGAAGCGGCCGACGGTGTCGCGCTCGCGTTGAGTCGGGGAGCGGCGCCCGGTCTCGCCGGCCAGCCGGCAGCCGTGACTCGAATGCCGCGCGGGCGCGGCGAAGCAGGCTGTTCACCGAGTGCGCGGGGGTCTCGAGCATCTCGGCCACCTCTTCGGCGTGGTAGCCGAGCACGTCGCGGAGCACCAGCACCGCGCGCTGCGGCGCCGCCCGGCATAACCCGGTGCTCTTCGGGGCGCACCAGGGTTGACCTCTGGTCCCGAGACGCCACCGCCCGACGTGGAAGGCTCGTCCGGGCGACAAGCTAGTGCGTGGCGCGCAGGACCTTCGTGCTGTCGGTACGCCCGGGGATTTAGCATTTGCGCACGTCCTCAGTATGAGCGTGCCGAGGATGGCGGGGGTCGTCGGGAGGCACGAAGGACCTTTTGCCCCGCCCGTGCACTAGCGCCCACCCCTGGTAGGTCTTCAGGTGATGGTGGAACCTACATAATCGCTCTAGTAATTGCAGGACGGTGAAGTGGCTCTTCGCCCAATCGAGGCGGTGGTCCGTCTCGAGGTAGCGGGCTCGTGCCCCGCAGCCTTCAGCGGCACAAGTCGGGAAGAGCCAGTCGAGCGCCGTCTGCTGATGGGCGTTCGGCCGTCGACCCAGGTGAGCCACGTTGACGACGTCTTTCCCTTTGGTCACCACCGCCTTCAAGATGGGGTCACCGGACCCCATTAAGTCAATAACGGCTTCAGCACTTATGGGGCCAAGACCGGCGATCTCGCAGGTTCCGCCGTCCACCGGGTAGCCCCGGGTCATCGCGGCGAGGTCGACCCGGTAAATGACCTCAGCCGTCGGGGCCTTCGCGCCCCCGGCCGTGGCCAAGGCGACGAGGCCATCGAACGCGTACGCTTCTGGGCGCTCGCGACGGCCGTCTTTCCTGGCCTGCTCGAACGCCTTATCGGCAAACGGGCGGACCGCCGCCATGACCTGGGCGACCTCTTCTGGCGTTCCCTTGGCGTGCAGGTGGGCGGTGCCGGAGGCGTCGGTGTACGGCCGCACACTCCGACCCAGGCGGATGGCTTGGCGCCGGGCCTCAAGATCTTGGTGGGCCGCTCGGGTTCGCGCCGACTCGTCGCTCAGCTCTTGGAGCGAGCCGGTCCGGGCGAGGGCGAGCAACTGGGGTGTGGCGCCGGCGTTGACAGCCACGGCGCCGGCCACCAGCGCGAGCTGGTGCCTGGAGAGCTCACCCGCCCGTGCAGCTGAAGCGACGTCTGGTTGCGCCTCGAGCTGGCGGCTCGCTTCCAGGGCCCGGTGCGCGTCGAAGAGCGAGGTGCCCGAGGCGTGCGCCAGCTCCCGGACGGCTTGGCGGGCCGCTGTGGCACTTGGCCCTGTCGCCGCCATGCGAGCAGCTGTCAACGACGCCACGGTCGACATCATCTTCTCGATGGCGCCGGCGTCGCCAAGCACTTGTGCCAGCTGGTGAGGCGCCACCAAGGCGGGGTCGAAGCCCCCAGCCAGGCACGCCGCCGCCTGTCGCAGCTCTGCGAGCGTTTGGCACATGGACGAGCTCCTGACTGTACGACCTTGGCTTCATGAGGCCAGCCCGGAGCTAGCGAAACGTGCCGCTCTTCCCATTGGAAGGAACACATGTTCTAGGATAGCGGGTGCCAGTGACCGGAACTCAAGGCTGCCATGTGGTTTTCGATACGCCGACGATATGTACCGGCACGTAGCATCGTGAGAACGTGCGTGTGTTGATTCTCGAGGACGAGCCCTATATGGCCGAAGCCATCCGCGGTGGCCTACGCCTGGAGGCGATCGCCGCCGACATCGCCGGCGACGGTGACACCGCTCTCGGATTGCTGAGCATCAATAACTACGACATTGCCGTCCTCGACCGCGATGTCCCCGGGCCCTCTGGCGACGCCATCGCCAGAGGCATCGTCGCCTCCGACAGCGGCATGCCGATCCTCATTCTCACCGCGGCCGACCGGCTCGACGACAAGGCTTCTGGGTTCGAGCTCGGCGCCGACGACTATCTCACCAAGCCGTTCGAGCTCCGTGAGCTCGTACTCCGGCTCAGAGCCCTCGACCGCCGCCGCTCCCGCACCAGGCCACCCGTGCGAGAGATCGCCGGCCTACGCCTGGACCCGTTCCGCCGCGAGGTCTACCGCGACGGCCACTACGTCGCGCTCACGCGGAAGCAGTTCGCCGTCCTCGAAGTCCTCGTCGGGGCCGAAGGCGGCGTAATCAGCGCCGAAGAGCTACTCGAGCGGGCGTGGGACGAGAACGCAGACCCGTTCACCAATGCGGTACGTATCACCGTCTCGGCACTGCGCAAACGACTGGGCGAACCCTGGGTCATCGCCACCGTGGCCGGCGTCGGCTACCGCATCAGCACTCAACCGGCCACCGGCCATGAGGAAGGAGACCGTGCATAGAGCCCCTGGTTTGAGTGTCCGCCTCAAACTCACCCTCAGCTACGCCGGCTTCCTGATGCTCGCAGGCTTCTTGCTACTCGCCGCCGTGTGGGTGTTCCTCCTGCGCTACGTCCCCGAGCGTGCGCTCATCAGCACCCCCATCGTTCATGGTGTTTTTCCGATCCGGTCCAACCTCCTGCACGTTTTCGCTCCGAGAGCAGCCGCAGTGTTGGCGTTCCTGTTGGTGTTCGGTCTCGTGGGGGGGTGGCTTCTCGCCGGCCGGATGCTTTCCCCGCTGACGCGGATCACCGCCGCCACGCGCACAGCCGCAACCGGGTCGCTCTCCCACCGGATCCGGCTACCAGGGCGCACGGATGAGTTCCGCGAACTCGCCGACGCCTTCGACACCATGTTGGCGCGGCTCGAAGCCAACATCGCCGAACACCAGAGGTTCGCAGCCAACGCCTCCCACGAACTGCGTACCCCATTGGCGATCACGCAGGCACTTCTCGACGTGGCCCGCAATGACCCGGACTACGACGCCCGCCAGCTCGTCGACCGCCTCCACGTCGTCAACGCCCGAGCGATCAACCTCACTGAAGCATTGCTTTTACTCAGTCGCGCCGACCAACGGTCCTTCACTCGAGAGCATCTGGACCTCTCGCTCATTGCCGAAGAAGCCAGTGAAACGCTTCTCCCGATCGCAGAAAAGCGTGGCGTCACAATCGAAATATCCGGCGAGATGACCCCCACCGTCGGCTCAGAGGCGCTCCTGTTGCAACTGAGTACGAACCTCGTGCACAACGCGATCATCCACAACCTGCCTGAACACGGCACCGTGTGGGTCACGACCAGCGTCCAGGCCGAAACCGTGGTGCTCACTGTCGAGAACACCGGCGAGAGACTCGCCCCGCAGCTCGTCTCCAGGCTTGTCGAGCCGTTCCTTCGCGGCAGCGAACGCGTACGTACCGACCACGCAGGTGTGGGCCTCGGCCTGGCCATCGTCAACAGCATCACCCAGGCACACGACGGGGCCCTCGCCATCACCCCCCGCCCTACCGGCGGGCTGTCCGTCACGGTGCAACTACGCGCCGCGCCACCGCACACTGACAGCTATGTGCGAGCGCCCGTAATGGAGCGTTCTGGTTATGCAGCCGCCGGCTTCGACCTTCGTTGAGGTCACCTCTAGTCTGCGCACCCGAGTTTGGTTGGACCACCGGTTCACGAACGGCAGCAGTACGCGGGACGCCGGAGTCAGCGGCCCGAAGTTGGCTCGGCTCCGGCCATTCGGCATGTTCAGACGCGACGAGCCGGTACCCGAGCCCAACGGTCGTTTCGATCACTTGGGGTTCCCCCAGCTTGCGCCGAAGCCTGCCGACGGTGACCGTCACCGTCTTTGTGAAAGGGTCGGCGTTCTCGTCCCAGGCCTTCTCCAGGAGCTGTTCGGCGCTGAGATAGCCGGGCGAGGCGGCCATGAGCGCCTCCAGTACGGCCAGCTCCTTGGCCGAAAGCGCGAGCGGACGGCCATGGCGCCGGGCGACGCGGGACAAGCTGTCGAGCTCCACCCCACCGGCGCGAAAGACCGTCGGCACGGCTCGTGGCCGGCGCCGGGCCAGGGCACGCACCCTCATGACCAGCTCGGGGAAATGGAACGGCTTCACCAGGTAGTCGTCGGCGCCGAGGCCGAGCCCGTCCACCCGTTCTTCTGGCGAGGCAGCACCGCTTAGCATGAGCACCATGGCGCGCCCGTCGGAGCCGCAGATCATCCGGCATAGGGTGTCGCCCGGGACGCCTGGCAGCGTGCGGTCGAGCACGACCACGTCGTAGTCGTTCACCCCGAGCTTGCCGGCCGCTTCGGTGCCGTCATAGGCCACGTCGGCGGATATGCCCTGGCCCGAGAGGCCCTCGGCCATCAGGTCGGCGAGCGGCCGGCAGTCCTCTACTACCAAGACCCTCACCCTGACGCTCCCGGGTACCTGTCCCCCGAGGGATAGGCCTGGGCTCCGGCGCATAGCCAATCGCGGTCGCGGCCCAGGCCCTCGACGTCACTGCCCGTCACCCGCCAAGGCCACCGGTGGACGGCATTTGCAACTTGCAAGCGTCCATTGCCGACTGCAACTGAGGCGACCTCGACCCGCCCGCGCTGGAAATCTGGACCGCGCGGCCCGAAAAAGTCGGGTCCGGGAAGTTCGGCAGCCCGTGAGCGCGGACGCACTTGGCCCAGCTCAACCACGCCTGTTGCTGGGCCGGGGTGAGCTGCTGGCCGGTGGACTGCCACGGTGAAGGGAGGGCCTTGCACGCCTGCAGCGCCCCTTGGAAGGCAGCCGAGTTCGGGTCAATTCCGGTGGTCCTGTACCCGTAGCCCCCACCGGGGGTCAGCACCGGATCGGGGAAGTTCGGGACGCCGTGGCTGCGCATGCACTGCGAGTACGCCGCAGCTTGGGCGAGCGGACCCTGCGTCGACGAACCTGATCCTCTCGCCTGGCCGGCGGTCGTGGTCGTGTGCGAGCCGGCGGTCAGGGCCCCTGGCGACTTGGGTGCGCCCGAGCAGGCGGCGACGGTCACTCCGAAGGCGACCGCCACGGCCGCCCAGAGCGGCACTGGACGCATCATTTCTCTGTGCGGAACAACTCGCCCCGGGCGGCCTCGCTGTGAAGGAGTGTTACGCCACTTCGAGACCGTCTCATGAGGTAGTTGTTCCTGGTACTCCAGGGAACGCCAGCTGTACCTGCGCCCACTATTTGTGCTGGTCCGCTGTAGGTCATGCCTCCAGTCAAGGCAGCGCGATGTTGCCCGCACGTATGTGGTTTCCGATACGCCGACGATATGCACCGTTAGCTCCATGCTGTTGCCGCCGAGGGCCACTCGAACGATGTTGCGATTGGAGCGGTTGCCCTCTAAGCAGCCAGCACTCGGTCGTGCGGGGCCACTGGCCAAAAAAGCCAAGCCGGCTCAGTGAAACGCTCTCGCCTTTGCGTTCGGCAACGAGCCTCTCAGGATGCCCCCTCGTGCACGTTGTGCGATCTGCGGGCGGCGGTTATCGGTACGACCACAGCGTGGGTACGCACTGGTTCCACTGTTAGCAAAGCAGGTCTGGGCCGGCGCTCATACAGAGAATGGGCCCATCGGTTCTTCTAATTGCCGGCGGCGAGGGGCCGCCCGGCCACTTCGCATCATCGACGGTCCCGCTGGTGTGGACAAGTTGGCGGCTGTGTTGATCAGCGAAACATGTGAGAAGGCCTGCGGGAAGTTGCCGAGCATACGCCCGGTAGAGGGGTCGTATTCCTCCGACAGCAGTCCGACGTCGTTGCTGAGGCCACGCAGACGCTCGAAGATCTCCGCGAGCTTCATCGCTGCGACCCATCAAGGCGAGATTGTCGGCCAGCCAGAAGGTGGTCATCAAGAATGTGCCTTCGCCCCCTTCCAGGCCATCGACGCTACCGTCGAGTTGGTACCTCCGGACGAAGCCTTCGTCGACCAACTCCTTCTGGATGGCGGTGACCGTGCCAACAATGCGGGGATCATCGGCAGGGAGGAAACCTACTGGCGCGAGCATCAGCAGGCTGGCGTCGAGCACCTTGGACCCGTAATACTGAGTGAAAGAGTTGAGTTCGTTATCGAAACCTTTGTCACAGACCTCGGCGTGAATCCGCTCCCGCAGCCGCGTCCAGTGCGCGACTCGCTGCTCGGGCAAAGAGCGGTACTCCTGCGCCAGTCGAATAGCCCGGTCGAAAGCCACCCACGCCATAACCTTCGAGTGGGTGAAATGGCGCCGGGGGCCACGCACCTCCCAGATCCCATCGTCAGGTTCGTTCCAAACGTCGTCCAGGTGGCGCAGGATGGCCAACAGCAGGTGCGAATCCCAGTCGACCTCCCGAGGGAACCCGTTCCTGGCTGCGGTGAGGGCGGAGTCCATGACCTCGCCGAAGACGTCGAGCTGGAATTGTGTCGAGGCCTGATTCCCGATCCGTACCGGCCTTGAGTCCTGGTAGCCCGGAAGAGCATCGACTTCGATCTCCGTGAGGCGTCGCTCGCCGCCTACGCCATACATGATCTGGAGTTCGCCGGGGCTGCCGGCGACTGCCCGTCTGAGCCAGCGGGTCCAAGCAGCCGCTTCCTCGGTGTAGCCGGAGAGCAGGAAAGATGCCAGGGTGAAGGTGGCGTCGCGCAGCCACGAATAACGGTAGTCCCAGTTGCGACTACCCCCGAGCGCTTCCGGTAATGAAGTTGTGGCAGCGGCGCACACCGCCCCGCTCGGCCCGTAGGTCAGGGCTTTCAGAGTTATCAATGATCGAACCACGTCATCACGCCACTCGCCGTCGTACGTGCAGCGACCTGCCCAGTCGCGCCACCAGCGCTGGGCGTGATTGCGGGCGGCCAGGCTGTCGAGGGGGAGGGGGACCGGGGCGGTGGAAGGGAACCAGGTCAGGGAAAATGATCTGCGCGAATTGGGGCTCACCTCAAAGGACGCCACAGTCGAGTTGCCTCTTCCCGTGAGTGGAACTGGACTGTGAAAGCGCAGCCCGTCACTGCCGGCCACCATTACCAGACCGTCCCCAGTGGCGGTAACCCACGGGGTGATAGAGCCGTACTCGAAGCGTACGATCAGCTCCATCTCCATGTCGACAGTGCCCTCTCGCCCCTCCACGATCCGATGAATGGTGGTGTCCGTGAAATAAGGAGGCATAAAATCGATCACCGCAGCGCGGCCGGATGCAGTTTCGAACACCGTTTCCAGGACCAGGGTTTCTTTTTCGTAGCTTCGGGAAACAGAAATGACGTGTTCCTTGGGGGCAATCAACCATCGACCATTGTCCTTTGTCCCCAGCAGAGCTGCGAAAGCTGCCCCCGAGTCGATTCGAGGAGCGCACCACCAGTCGATAGAGCCGTGGCGATCGACCAGCCCAACCGTTCTGGTGTCGCCGATGATGGCGTAATCCTCGATCCTTGCCGGCATCAGTCGAATACCTCTCTCCAGCCACTTATAGGTAGAGGTTAGGTCAGTTCCCGTCCTTCACCCATGGCCGGTACCAACTGCCCGATCAGACCTCGGTCTGCACGGTCAGAGTTCGTGTGTCGGCGGCCATGAGCCACCTCCTAGAGGCTTTGGAGACCCCCACAGGGTAGGGCTCATTCGAGCTGATAGTAATTGCCCAGCGTCCGACTTCGGACCTGCCCTCGTTGATACCCCGCTGCCTTCAGGGTCCACCTGTGGGGCGCTCCCCCGCGGTTCGACTGGTGGTGCAGACCGTGACCGTCGAGCGGGAGGAGCAATTGAAGTCTCGGCAGGAGATCGTGCAGATACTGGAGGCTTGAGCAGGCCTTCGCCGAGCGGCTGGGCGAGCTAGCTTCGCCGACGTGGGATGCCCTGCTCATCGCCGCTACCGACAGCGAACCCGCGCTAGCGGAAATACTGGCGGCGGTCCTCGCCGACGGACCTTACCGGCGCGCCGGGCACCAGGCACCGGGCACCGGCTATCATCGGCCCGGACGACGAGGTGGCTGACGACCTCGAACGCAACCACGACATCAGTGTTCGCCACGGTTCGGTCAGGCGGGCGATCGCGGCCCTCGACCGCTCAGCCAGTGGCGTCACCATTGCACGACGACCACAGGGATGGCGGAGACGTAAAAAGCGAGACCCTGCAAGCCGATGCGATATACCAGCCCGACTGGCCTTCGGGCTCCGTCCGCACCGGTGGGCGGGCGCTCGCCGTTCACTCTCCGTCCTCCGAGCGGGCGCGGGGGTTACTGCCAAGTCAGGTCAGATGACTCAAGACGACGATGCCTGACCTGAGGCAATCTGAGGATCAAAGGGGGCCCAGTTGTGAACACCCCGTTACCACAACTGATCCAGAGGTCGTCCTATGACCGTCGAAGCCGCATCGACCCTGCCGGTGTGCATGTCCGGTAATCCCGGTTTCGGCGCAGCAAGTGCGGTCGAATCCCTTTGAATACTAGCCGAGCCGGCCGCCATTCCACGCACGTTCATCCTGATTGGGACCCGCGTCTGCTCACAGCGATTAGGAGAACAAGATGACTATGGCCAAGCCGAGCCCCACGGATGAGCGAACCGTCTCAGGCGCGCTGACGAGCATTCAAGCTTCCACAGCATTGACTAGTGCGGCGGGATCGGGCGAGTCGATTCGCAACGTCGTCCTGGTCCACGGAGCCTACGCTGACGGCTCGTCATGGCATGAGGTCATCGAGCGGCTGCAGCGTGCGGGATTGACTGTCACTGCAGTTCAGAATCCTCTCGTCTCGCTTGCTGACGACGCGGCCCACACTGACTGGCTCCTCGACCGCCAAGATGGACCGACCATCCTGGTTGGTCACTCATTCGCGGGCACCGTGATCACACAGACGGGGATGCACCCAGTAGTGGCGGGCCTGGTCTTCGTCGCCGCCCGCGCCCCCGACATCGGCGAGGACTTCGGCGCGCTGGCCAAGATGTTCCCGGCTCCCCCCGCCAGCGCGGGACTGGTCTACCAAGACGGATTCGGCTCCCTGAGCGAAGAGGCCTTCCTCCATGACTTCGCGAATGGAGTCGACCCAGCCAAGGCGCGTGCACTTTACGCGGTGCAAGGACGTGTCTCCGACACCCTCTTTGCTGACAGAACCACCATGGCGGCGTGGAAATCAAAGCCGTCCTGGTATGCGATCTCCACTCAGGATCGAACAATCTCGCCGGAACTCCAGCGCTTTCTCGCCCGTCGCATGGATGCCACGACCATCGAGATCGACTCCGGCCACCTCACGATTATCACCCACCCACAACAGATCACACAGCTGATCTTCGATGCCGCACGGACCCGTAACGGACCCGACCAGCCGTCGCTCTAGGCGTAGCCCGCCCTTTCAGCCTTGACGGCACCGTGGCCTGGTACCGCCGACCCGCTCCGTGATCTGGCCGATCGTCCGTCTGTGCGACCTAAGGGCTCATGCCACCCGAGGCCTTTGCAACCTCGAATCTTTGCGGCCGCCGGAAAACGCGTGGGCCTATTTAGCAGCGCTTGTTGTCGGGCTCGAAAGGGCCGAGCCGGCAGTGGCCCCATTGGCGGCTCGGGCACCGTTGGCGCTCACCAGGCCGGACAACATCTCGTCAGCTCTACTGGGATGACGAACTCGGTTGACGGCGAGCTCCCAATTTGCTGCAACGTCTCCAGGTACTGGAGCGTCATCGTCGTCTTGTCCACGTCACCGGCGACTTCGAGGATCCGTTTGAGTGCCGCGGCGAAGCCTTGGGCACGCAGCTCGGCCGCTTGGCGCTCGCCACCGGATTTTCGTCGACCTTCGGGTTAGCGACCTGACCATTTGGCAGCGGGCCCGGCTCAGCGCTTGGCCAGCTCGGCCGCAACGGGATCGGCGCTCATGAGGATGAGCTCTTCGAGCGGAGCACCGGGCCAGTGTTGCGTCATCCGTTCAGTCAGGGCTTCCTTTGCTGTGTCCGTGAGGGTGCCGTCGGAGGAAGCGAGTTCGATCACCGCCTTTTGGTAGGTGCGTATGTACTCGGCCTGGGCGTCGAGCAGCTCGACCGTCCCGGTGGCGCCGTGGCCCACGTAGAGGATCTTCCCTACGAGGAGGGGCCGTACCCGTCCGAGTTGGTCCAACCAAGTCGCGGTCCTTGCCTCGAAGAGCCAAGGGTGGGCCTGCGAGTAAGCCAAGTCTCCAACAAACGCCACGTCTCCGCTGACCCACAGCGACGCCGTCTCGCACTCCCCGGCCCGATGTCGTGGACTTCGAAGGGGACGCCCGCGACGGAGGTGACGGTACCGCCCTTCACCAGCACGGTGGCAAAGGTCGTGGTCGGTGGGTAGTCGTCGTGGTACACGGTCGTCCAGAACTCGCGGTTGGGGCCGTCGATGGCCCTGCTTATCCGGTCGGTGTCGGGAGTGGCATAGACCGGGACGTCGGTCAACCCCCGGACCTCGGTGGCACCGTTCACGTGGTCGGGGTGCGGGTGGGTATAGATGAAAGAGGCCAGAGGTCGGCCGAGCTCTTCGACCCGTGCACGCACGCTCCGAGCGTCGGAGAGCAGCATTGGAGGATCGACCACGATGATGCCATCGGGCGCGTCAACGAGATGGGTATTGCTAAGAAGGCCTGGGCTGCTACTGGTGACGGTTGTGATGTTCATAAGCCCATGATCTGCGGCGGCGGGGCGGCAGAGGAAGGCCTGATCCGTGGTGATACCCGGCGGATTTGTGGGTCACGCCCCGGCGTCGCGCTCAGGCTGCTCCGTCACCGAGGACCGCCATTCCGATGGGCTCATGCCGTGAAGCCGTCGGAACTGGCGGCCGAAATGCCCGACGGTCGCAAACCCACACTGTGCGGAGACGTCGGCGATAGGCGCTTCGGTCTCACCGAGTAGCAGACGTGCCTCGGTCATCCGGCGCTGGAGAATCACTCGCCTAGTGGCCTCCCGGTACGGCGGCGTACCGTCTCGGTCAAATGGCCCGAAGTCACGTGCAGGGCGTCAGCCACACTACTGAGGGCCAGCGGTTCACGGAACCGTTCATCGACTATCTCAAGTGCTCGGGTAACCAAGGGGTCCGATCGATGTGCTGTCTGCGGCGACGACATCCGGGCGGCGCTTATGAGCAGGAGATCCAGCGTGGCCCCCACCGCCTGCGAGTAGCCGAAACTCCGTTTGGCGAACTCGTCCTCGATGTCGTCAAGCCACCCGTTCCAACGATGCAACGCACGCCCTGTTAGCTGTAGCGGTAAGGGTCGCCCGGTGGCGTCTGTGTTCTGGAACGGCACCACGAGAGGATGGCCAAGCCAGGGCTGGATGACGTTAGCGGCGTTGGCCAGCCCCAATTGCTCGGGCCCAGCAGCACCAACCATCCTGTGGCGCCGCCAACACGGCTCAGGTCGTGAGCCGTGCCAGGCGGAGCGTCCATACCTGGGCCCTCCGATTTCCTGCGCCTGTCCCGAAACGCCGTGGGTGACCTCCGCCCGGTCGAAGACAACTATCTCGAAGAACTCATGTGTATGCAGCGCATAGCCGACAACAACGTGGTGCTCATCGAGGCGCTGTACCTCGGTGCGCAGGAGGGATGGCGAGCGCGGGAGGTACGGCAGCCTCGTGTTCCGGCGTCTTTCAACCACAAAGCCACGGTACCCGTGCCGCGTTACAGCCGTTGAAGCTCATTCAGTCAGGCACTCAGCGTCCTGGCCCACTTGAATCGTTGTCAGCTCTTGGACACTTTTGCCGACAGGGTCTTGAGCCGCTCGAATTCTTTGTCCACGTCCTCGACGAGGAACTCGATCATTATGGTGTAATTCTGCGCTGCTACGACGTTCAGGGCTTACAAGGCGGCCGAGGTCGGGCGTTTTCTCCTGGCTCTCTGGTCTCAATGGAACAAGTTGAGCTGGTTCTCACCGTCGTCGACGAAGTAGATGCCTTTTTTGCCGGGCTGCACCGCCAGGCCGAACAATGTCCCTGCTCCTTGTGGCGAGCCAGTTGAGTCGAGGAAAATCCAGTTCACCTGCTGGCCCGCCGGCGTCGTCTCTGTGATCTCGCCATCATTGCCATTGACGGTGAGGATATTGCCGTTCAGGGCGATCGCCAGGCCGAGCGGCGCTTTCAGGAACTCTCCCGTTGACACCGTCGAGCCCGTGGCATCGGAGCTCGTCCGTAGACGGGCGTCGGGGATGGCCGCCACGCGGTTTGCTATCGTGTCGGCGACAAACAGGGTCCCGTTGCCGGCAAGGCCCACGCCAGTCAGGCCGAGCACCAGCGCGGTCACGTTGGTCGCTTCGTCAAAGCCGCTGGCAATAACGGCCTCCTTGTTTTACCCACGGGGGAGAGACCGAAAAGTCGAGCGCTACCCGCACGACCGTGCCCTTGGCGACGTTCTCCCCGTTGCCGGCCACTGTCCCGTTCAGGACATTGGTGACGAACAAGTCCCCGGTTTTGCCGCCATCGTATGCGGTCATATCCCAGGGGCCGTTTATATCGCCACCCTTTATTGCCTCTATGACCCTACCGGCGCTGTTGATCACATAAAGAGCGCCGGCTGCGGCCGTCTTCATTCCCGTTGGCGGTCGGCAAGCTGCCGACGACCACGTCCCCGTTGTGGAACACTAACAAAGCCGTGCTCAACCCGACCGGGCCTTTGACCTGTGCGCCCACATTGGAGAAAACGCTGGCCTTCCCGGCCGGGGAGATTTGCATGATGGTAACGCCGGTCCCTTGGTTGTTGGCGGCGTCGTTGAAATTGGATACCAGCACGTCGCCGGCTACCAGTTTGCCGGTCGAGGTCGGTACGACGGCAACGCCGTAGGGGTCGACGTCGCCGCTCCCTGGGTTCCCTTTCCCGAGCGACGGCACCGTAGAGGCCACCTTCGAGACGGCGCTCAGGCCGCCTATGAAACCGCTGCCAGTGCCATTACCCACGGAAGCCGATGCCGTTGCCGCGGTGGCTGCTCCCGACAGCAACCCGGCGGCTAAGAGCGCTCCTGCGACGGCCGGGCGGATGCCCGGGCAATTATTGAGGTCGGTTTACGGATCTTCACTGTGCTTTTCCTCCTTGTTAAAGCCCAACTTGGGTTATCTATGCTTAGTTACGGATAGAGCCGGGGTTACACGGCAGCCAAATTGTGCGACCTACTAATGCGGACAACGCGTTGCTGGCTGTGCTGGGGCGGCCAGGCTCTCTGCCCAAGTCGGCGGCCAGCCAACCCGCTAGGGCGTCAGCCGCGGCCGGCGCCCGGTGCGATCGAGTCGACGGTAAAGGGGGCAGATAAGAGCGTCCTTGGTCACGAAGACTTTCCTCCTCGTGCGCTGTCCACAAATGAATACGGCGACGAGCTACTGGAAGGATTCAAAGGACAGAGAGCCAGGCGTGGCTGAGCGGTCTTCGTTGACGAGGGTCGCTTGGCAACGCCACCGTCGGAGGAGCCCCTGTGGATGACGTGCACTCTCCTGCCACGGCGAGCTGGAGCGGCTCGGCTCCGCGCGGCAGCCTGGGGGCCGGACGTCTGCTCGAACTGGCTCCGCCACGGTTGCGCCAGTAACGGTCGCGCCAGTAACCGGTAGCGGTCGGGAGGTGTGCTCGCCGGTAGTGCGCCCTACGTGGCGACCCGGCCTCGAAAAGTACCTCACCGTGGAGGCGACGGGGACGGCTCGTGTTGACGGCGGTAGCCGCTCTCGCCGTGGTCGTGCTCCTCGTCAGCGAGCGGGACCTCATCATGGCGTCGTTCCGGGTGGCCGCACACCTCGATTGGACCTGGTTCGTGCTCGCGTAGCACTCGAATCGTTGTCGTTGGCCAGTTTTGCTCGCATGCAGTGCCGATTGCTGAGAGCGGGCGCACGGAGGGTGCGTACTCCCGGTCATGGCCACTGCTTATGCAGGCAACGCCGTGTCGACCACTGTGCCGTTGGTGGGTCCCGAGATGAGCACCGTGTTCGTCTTCCGCCGCTTCAAGCAACTGGGGGTAGACGCCACCGTCGCCGGGTGGGCCTTGGTCCTGGCCGGGGTGGTCTCGTCGTTGGCGTCGGGTCTCCTTTTCGTGGTCGGGGCCGTACTGAGTGGCAACGAAGTGGTAGCCGCCGGCGCGGCCGGTGGGGCGGTGGGGCTTGGTCTTGCGCTGGCGACAGTGGCCATCCGATGTCCAGGTGTCCTTGGGCGGTACACCGACCGGTGGGCTGGGCGCTACGACAGGCCTGACGCGTGCTCGGCCGGCCCGCTCAGGACCGAGACGCCGTCCTGGGCAAGTTGGTCGCCCGGCTGGGTTCACTGCGCCTTCCACCCTCGGGTTGGCTGACGGTCGTACTGCTCGCGTTTTTGAACTGGTTGGCCCATGCCGGTGTCCTCGCCGCCAGCATCGCAGCCGTGGGTGCCGCGGTGCCCTGGCGGGACCTGCTCTTCGTCTACGCCGTGGGCTCGGCGGTGGCACGGCGTGAGCGCGAGCGAACTCCCGGTGTTGCTCGAAGTGGTGCCCTCAGGGCAACCAGCAAAGCGCCGGGCCCGGGCGGCCTCCAACACACGCCCCTCGAACCCAGGCGGGGGGTCGGCCTCCGGTGCCAATAGGGACAACATGCCGGCCACGGCCACTAGGTCGTCCAGATGGGCCGCGCAAGTGACGCAAACTGCCACATGCCCGACCAGCGCGGCTTCTTCTCGCCCGCCAAGCCCGAGGGCCAGCCCGGCCAACCTTGGCCCGGGCGGTTCGTGGGGGACCGCATTGGTTTTGCCGTTCGTGACCATCACCTAGGTAATAGGTGGGCGGGTTACGGCTCTCGCGAGCCCCGTGAGTGCGCTTGGGGGTCAAGCGAAGGTGGCGGAGCCGACGAGGGAGCCGGCCGGGGTGACGAGCCTCGCCCCCCGGAGCCGGCCGAAGTCAACCCGGAGCGTCCTCGAGAACTGGCCCACACCGTCGTGGAGCTCGAAGGCGCCGGCGGCGACGGTCGCACCGCTGTCGCTTCGCAGCATGCAGACGACCCGGCCGTCGTAGCCCGCCACGTCCACGTTCATGAACACCCACGATGGGTTGCCGCCGTAGGCGACGATCTGGCCCACGGCCCGGTGGCCTGGCGTCTCAAACGTCGCCGTGCGCAAGACCTCCCCGTGCGGGGCCGGCACCGCCACCGGGGCCGCTCTTCCGTGGTCCAACGCCTCGGTGGCGGCAGCTGTCCCGGCGACTAGCACCACGCTCGCCGCCGCGGCGACGAGGGCGGCCCGGCCGCGGCTGAACTCGGCCGGCCGGGCGTTGCGCCGGAGCTGTGGTCTCGCTTGGCTTGCCAGCTCCTCGTACAGGCCGGACACGAACTCTTCGTCGGGCTTGGCGTCGCCCGGTCGCGCCGCTCGTAGGGCGATGGCCGTGCGGAGGACTTCGACATCGTCAGGGCCGGCCGAGAAGCGGCCCGGACGTCGCCCCGAGACAAGCGCATCTATGAAGGCTGAGAGGCGCCGGTTGGTCATTGGCCCAGGTCCTGGGCCACCTTGGCCGCCATGTGCAAGGCCCGGTGTTGGAGGACCTTGGCGTTGCTCACGCTCACGTCCATGGCCCTAGCCACCTCCTTGATCGAGCACGCCTCGAGGAAGCGGAGCTCGAGGAGCGCCGGTAGCGCTCGGGCAGAGCGGCGAGGATGGTGCCGGCCCGCTCTGGCGCGTCGGTAGGTTCGCCCGCTCCCGACGGCTCGGCCAGGTAGGACATGTCCGCCGCCGGGTCTATGGACGTCACGGCCAGGCCCAGGCGGCGCCGCCAGTGCGAGGCCAGGACTGTCCTGGCCGTGACCAGCAGGTACGACCTCACTTCCCCCTTCGATGAACCCAGGCGCAGAGGGCCGAGGGCGGTCCTGAACACCTCGGAGGTGAGGTCCTCGGCGTCGGGGCGGTTCCCGACCCGGGCGTACATCAGCCGGTAGAGGCGCTCGACATTGTCCCGGTAGACCGACTCCCAGTCCGTATAGACGTCAGCGTCGACCAGTCGCAGGTAAGCGCCAGCCCTGGCCGGCGGGGCGGCCTCTTGACCGTCGGGCTTCGAGGGGCGCTGATGGGCACGGAACATCTCGTTAGACAATAGGGAGGCGGGTTACACTCCGGCCCCGCCGAGCCGGCCCCCGCCCCGAACGCTGCCCGGTTGGCCCGACCCTCTCCTGGGGCCGGGACCGGCACCGCGAGGGCCCTCACCAGGTGCGCCGGCCGGCGCGTTGTCTCATGGCGACGGCTTGGCGCGGGACCGGGGTGCAGGCAGGATGAAATGATATTGCGCTGTCGCCCCGAGCGCCCAATGTCGCTGCTCGACCAGATGGTCGTCGTCACAGCCTTTGCCGCCGATGAAGTGCCGATTAGCATCACGTCGGGGTAGCTCGAAGACGTCCAGCCCGCCCTGACCAGTGACGTCCCCGGCGCTGTCATCTCCGAAAGTGTAAAGGAAATGGCGATTGTAGGCCGACCTTTGTGCCATTCGAGACACTTGGGGTGCCTCGGCCCAGTCCCGGTCCGGGAAGCGGGTAGGACAACTCGACATACAAGAGCGGTTGGCCTTAGTTGCCAAAGGCCGCGAGTCGGTGGCGCCAAATCTCTCCGTCCCTTCGGGCGCCCCCTGTCAGGACAACGTTGCCCGACGGCGGGCTGGTTCTCGCAGCGTAATGTCGCTTCCTACGAGCCGCACAAACTCAAGCCAGGCCGGCCTAAGCCGCTCCCACCGCGAACCCGTTCGCGGCGCTCGGTGCGAATAGGTCCTAGAGCGGAGGCGGGCGTCCACACCGAGGGCTGTGAGCAGGTGCCCTTCTTGGACGCTGCCTAGAGCTGGACCGAGAGTTCAAAGTCGACCGGTGCCTGGGCGAGATGTACCGGAATTGTCTCAGTGCCTGACTGAGTGCTCACCGTCAGGCTCACGACTTGTCCGGGCTGTTCAGCCTCGATCGCGTCGGACAAAGCGGTGGTTGTTGCCGTGGGCTGGCCATTGACGGCGGTAATCACGTCACCGCTCTCGATGCCAACGGTGGCGGCGGGGCTGGCGGGGTCCACGGCGGCGACCACGACCCCGGGGGTGCCGTTGGGGGTGGAGGCCACTGACCCAACGCCGAAGCCGAAGCCGGCACCGCCGGCCGGCGAGCCGTCCACCACGTCGACGCCCAAGAAGGCTTGGCGCCCATAGACCAGGCCGGGCAGGTCCTTGTGGGCCTCGATCTCGTCGGCGATCGCCAGCACCGTTGTCGACGGGATGGCAAAGCCGAGGCTCGCCCCCGTGGTACCCGCCGAGGCTCCTGCGGTGTCCATCCCGATCACCTGGTCGGCCGCGTCAACGAGCGGGCCGCCAGAGTTCCCCGGCGCGATCGGGGCGTCGGTCTGCAGCAGCCCACGCAGAGTTTCGGGGTTCGAGCCGGTCTCGTCTGAGGCGGTGATGGTCCGGCCTGTAGCCGAGATGATGCCTTGGGTGACCGTCGGGCTCCCACCGAGGCCAAGCGCGTTGCCGATGGCCACCACCGGGTCCCCAACGATGACCGACGACGAGCCCCCGAACTGCACCGTCGGGAGCGCACTGAGCCCCGCGACCTTCAGTACCGCGACATCAGCAGATGGGTCCGTGCCAATGACGGTGGCGGTACGGCTCCCGTGGCCCGGGACCACGACGGTGACCGTGTCAGCCCCTTCTACCACGTGGTTGTTGGTCACGATCAGGCCGTTCGGGCTGACGACCATCCCCGTGCCGGCCGCCGCCCCGCCACCTTCGAGGCCGTCGAGGACAGTGTCCACGTCGACGACAGCGGGGTCAGTGGCCGCGGCCACCGCCGCCACATCGATCGTTGTGGCGCTGGTCGCCGCGCCCTCGGCCTTCGGCGTCCCGGCCGCTTGAGCACCGGCGGGACCAACAAGGGCTGGCGTCCCGGTGATCAGCGCAGCGCCGAAGAAGCTCATGAGAGCTAGCGTCGCCCCCTTGCGCCTCCTGGCCCGTCCTGGGCGCTGTCGGCCCGGAGTTGCCATGGCTTCGAGATCGACCGAACTCATTTGTTGCTCCTCCTTGCCAGTAGCACGTAGCCCGGCGTCGTTGGCGTTCATGGACCTCGGGCCCCTTGACCGGTCTGCTCGGCCGGCGAAGTCATTTGTGGGCTGCAACATCGACATTTACTTGGGGTTCCTTTCTGATGACCGGCCCGTGTTCGTCACGGGGCGATGAGCGAGACGGCCCGGGTCTGGCGAAAGAGGCATGCTCGCCCTAGACCACGTGGCCTCAACGAAACTTGCAATTTGAATAGCCGAACGGGTTACGCCGGTCCCGGGCGCGAGAAGCGCGCCGAGCTCGCTCAGCCAGCCAATGATCTCCCAGCGGTCGCTGCGTAAATGGACCCGTGTGTGGCGCGGTGAAACTACCCGCCAGGCATCCCGAACCTCTTGTACGTCACTATCCCAAAACCTCCTTCCCCAGGTGCTGGCCACCGCTCCGGGGACCGAGGGGACGAACCCCTTCGTGGCGGACAACTCAGCCGTGGCCAAGCCGGCCCCGCCCCGCCCGGTGGACACCCGTTTCCCGGCCGACCTCCCCAACCAACCGTTCTCGCTGGCCCAGTACGCCTCGGCGATGGCCAAGGTCGCCGACCCCGGGGCCAGTTTCTACCAGGAACAAGCCGAGATCGACGGCGGCAAAATGGACCGCTTCGTCCTGGACGGCAAATCCGGTGCTCTGCCGCTCGGGTGGTACGACGCCACCCAGTTGCCCCTCGGGCGCCTGGCTGCGCAGTACACGCTACTGGACCACTTTTTCCACGCCGCCTACGGCGGTTCGCTGCTGAACCACTTCTTCCTCATCGGCGCCGCCGCGCCCCGGTGGCCCAACGCGCCCGCTGTCGTCCGTGCCAAGCTGGCGCCTGACGGCAAAGTGCTCCAGAACGGGGCGGTCACCCCGGACGGCTACCTGGTCAACACGGCGTACAGCTCGATCGGCCCCCACCCGGCCAACACGCCCAAAGACCAGCTCGTCCCGCCCTTGACCAACGTGACCATCGGCGACCGGCTGAGCGCCAAAGGGATCTCGTGGGCCTGGTACTCGGGCGGCTGGGACGCCGCCGTCGCCGGTCACCCGGGGCCGTTGTTCGAGTTCAACCATCAGCCCTTCGCCTACTTCGCCAACTACGCCCCGGGGACACCGGGCTTCAAGCACCTACAGGACGAGACCGCCTTCGACGCCGCTGTGGCCAATGGCACCCTCCCGGCGGTGAGCTTCGTGAAGCCCTACGGCGCCGACAACGAGCACCCGGGCTACACCGACGTGTACGAGGGTGACGCCCAGACGGCCGCCCTGGTGGAAAAGATAATGCACAGCTCGGACTGGAAGAGCACGGCGATAATTGTCACCTACGACGAGAACGGCGGCTTTTGGGACCACGTCCCCCCGCCCAAACTGGACCGCTTCGGCGACGGCACCCGGGTGCCCGCCATCGTGATCTCCCCGTTCGCCCGGCGCCATTACGTCGACCACACGGTCTACGACACCACCTCAATCCTCGCCTTCATCGAGCACCGTTTCGGGCTGGAGCCGTTGACCAGCCGCGACGCCCACGCATCCCCGCTGATGGGCGCCTTCAACTTCAACACGGCTGGGTGAAACACTGCTGGGTGAACACATTGCTGTCGGCCAGCCGGGCCTTTGTGGCCCGGCTATGCCGGCGTCCGAGCCTCGGCCCGCTGTAACCCAGGCACATATCTACGGGATGAAAAAGTCCTCCCGTCCTGGCCAGCCCAGGCGAGGAGGACCTGACTGTGGAGGTAACAAGTGACTGCAAACTCTCGACGGGCTGACGCCCAGCGCACCGCGACGCTGCTAGGTGCCCACAGCCTTCGCGTAGGGAAAGTAGCTTTCTACCGCGGGGAGCCGTCCTGGGTGTTCATGAACCTCGAGGGCTCGGCCTATGACGGCAGGGCAGTTTGCAGGCTCCGGGGGCCCAACGGCACAACCCTAGTAAGCGGTACCTTCGACGTGGACAATGGGAGCGGCCAATTTGCCCGGGCTCTCCAGCTGGACATCGACGAGGTTGGGGGGGCGGAGATCGTCACCCCGATGGGCGCTCCGGTGGCGACTGCGTTCTTTGCTGACCACCGCGACCGGCGAAGTGCCTAACTGACCATTCTTAACGCCAGAGGCCAGTGGCATCCCAGCGTGTAGCCATAAAGCCCTATCACCCGACCACAAATAGTTGGAGGTAACTGGTGCGCTACGCAAAGACGGTAGTCGTTGTCCTGGCGCTTTGTGCGGCCGGTGCCGGAGGAGGCGTGGCGGCTGGGGCCGCGAAACCGCGACCCGACGGTCCCCTCGCCCAGCCGTCGACCCGGCTAGCGGGAAACAGCGGTGGCTGCCGGCCGTGCCGACGGAGCGGATGGGTGAATGCTGCGTTGGTTGAACGGGCGGCCCGGGATCGCAGGCTCGAGGCCCTGGCAGCTGCGATTGCCAACTATGAAACTGAGTTCGGCGAGATTACCCGTGAGGAGATCGCCAGCCTCCAGCGAGCTGACCGTGAGAACGCCGTCGTGGTGCGTGGCCGCCGCCCCAGGCCCAAGGGCACGCCGGGCCGGGCCGGCAGAGGTGCAGCTTGACCCTTGTGCTCGACAGCGCTGCGCTCATCTCACTGGACCGCAACGAGCGGGCCATGTGGGTACGTCTGAAGGCCTGTGAGCTGGCCGGTGAACCGCCGCTCACCCATGGCGGGGTGGTGGGCCAGGTGTGGCGAGGTGGGCCGGGCCAAGCCCGGCTGGCTCAGGCAATGGCCGGCATCGACGTCCGCCCGCTCGACGAGGATCTTGGCCGGGCGGCGGGCGTCCTGTTGGGCCGGGTAAGAAGAACAGACGTGATCGACGCGGCCGTGGTGTTGCTGGCGCATGACGGTGACGACATCGTGACCTCAGACCAAGCTGACCTGGAGCCGATGGTCGCAGCGACAGGGAGGCACGTGGAGCTCGTCCGTCCCTGAACGGGACCTCAGGCGGGCTGACGCTGGCGGTGCTCGTTCGTAAATGGCCGGCTATTGTCGTCCCTACGCGCACGATGGCCGGCTGTCAAAAACGGCCTTATGTGAGACGGTAGCTTAGGATCAGGACCTGGCAGGTGGTTCCAGGCACCACGCCGGCGGCCGGCGAGCGTCGGCAAAGCCATCTCTGCGCAACCATCCCGGAAGCTCACAGAACTATCGGGAGGGCGGCCACCCGGTCCTCACGATCGCCCTTGCGAGGCCCGGGATGCTGACCGGACGACAGCGCAAATAGCGGGCGCAAGTTCTGCCAAGGTTACGGCGAAGAATTACGCGGACGAGGCCCCGAAGGAGCGTACGGCTCGCTCGACTTCGGGGCCTCAGAACTTGAGGTTTTCAGTAGCTATAGCTTCCCGATGTCGTGGCGGTCATGGCCTGGGGCGCCTCCGCACTGCCGACGGCCTTCAGGCTCGGAGTGGCAACGAAGAAGTCCTGCACCCCTTGGCCGTTGACCTGTCCAGGGCCGTCGTCAGCGAACGTGTAGAGGAAATGACCGTTGTAGGCGACTTGGGGGCCACTCGCGTCCTTCACGACGGTTAGCCTGCCCGTCGCCCCTGTCTCGGTGGGCCGCGCCGTCAACAGCGGCGGCCAGAGCTGGGCAAGTTCCCCCGTCACCAACGATTTTTTGGCCGTGTCTAGCTGGTAGTAGTAAAGGGGGAGACCGCGGGCATTGACGAGGACCGTTTCTGATCTTCCGTTCACCTTCGCCGTGGCCGTGTGCAGAGTGGCCACTTTGATGGCGCTCTCGGCTCGGCCCGCCCGTTGCCCGCTGGTCAAATGGGCTGCGGCTGCGTTATGTGTGGCCGCAGCGGCGGAGCCGGCACCGACCGCGGAAAGGGCGACGGTGCCCGCAATAATTGCAATTGTGGCGCGATGGCGAGCCATTATTTTCACCTTTCACTGGGTTTTGAATTGATGGCGGGTTGTTGTTGCTTTCATGAGCTAATACGACGGCCGGTTACAAAGAGGCTCCAGCCGCGGCTTGACAGGCCGGATGAGGATGCCCGGCAAAGTCCCAATTGGGAGCCCGACGGTTACCCGCAGTGTGCTCTGGCGTGGTTCGACGCCGCCCAGGACCGGGTGCGAGTGTAACGACCAGCCCTATACATAGGGGAGATGACAACGAACCTCGGCTACTGGCGCTCCCGACCCCGAGAGCGACGCAGGCGAGGGCCCTGCACAGGATCCTCTCCGCGTTACAAAAGAAGTACCGCCGCGTCCTCGAGCTCTGGTCCCTGGCCGGCCACTCCATCGAGGAGGCGTCCCACGTCATGGCTATCAGCGTGAGCAATGCCAAGGTCATACAGCGCTGCGCCCTGCGGATGACTGCCCGGCTGGCACAGGAGGCGGCCCGATGACCAACCACCGCGTCGAGGCCTTCGTCGACGCCATATTGGCCGACCGGCCTCCAAAGACGTTCTCGGCCACCCCCGACGACGCCGACCTACTCCGCCTCGCTATCGAGCTCCACGTCAGCCGGTCTGAGAAGATCGGCCCGACCCCCAGTTCGTCCGGGGACTCGGCGGCCAACTGGCGGCCGCAGACCCCGGCGGCGCCCGCATCCTCCCCCTTCGCACTGGGCCCGAGGCCGGCGGGCGTGAGGAGGCACCCTTGGTGCCCGGTTTACAGCCGTCTCCGGGCCGGGCTACCCGTCGACGCGTCAGCGCCATCGGTACCGCGGCGGCCGCTTTGGTCCTGGTGGCTGGTACGTTCGCCGCCGCCCAGCTGGTACAGGCTCCGTCGCGAGCTCCCGTGGCGCTTCAAGGTCCCACTGCCACCGCCACGGAGCGCTCTGGCCCGCTCTTGACCAGCGAAGGCCTCCCCGTGGGGCACGCTTATGCCTACAGCGGGGACCCCTCCTGGGTCATGATGGACGTGGTCGATCCCGGTTTCACGGGCGTTTACCACTGCGAGCTCCAGCTGGCGGACGGCGCCATCGTGACCGCCGGGAGCGTGGCGGTGCACAATGGGGCCGGGGAATGGGCCCGGTTCGTCAGGGCCCAGGGGGACCAACTGCGCCGAGCAGTACTCGTAACCTCCACCGGCGTCCCTGTGGCCACGGCAACCTTTTCCTGACGGCGCCGCAACCTCGCCCCTTTGTGATGATGTCGGCCGTCTCGGCTGGCGAGCTCTCGTCTGCGCTTACTCGTCGTGGGACGGCGCCCTGGCCGGCCGCCCGGCCCCTTCCCCGCCCGCCGAGGCGATGAACTCCCGTATGGGACGGGGAAGGCGGAGCCAGATCGCAGGCGACCACCATTGGTGTGGCTTTAGCACCAGCCACCCGCTGGTGAGCCGGACGCGCTTGACCCTCGCATCTGCGCTTACGACCACGTAGATGTAGCTGGCGACACGAGAGCCGCCTGACCCCGAGGCGAGGCCCCGGTGCCCGAGTGCGAAAGAGAGAGGCCGACCTCACGGGCCGTCCCGCCCAGTTCACCGAGCAAGCAGGCCGCGTCCTCGCGGAGGGCCGCCCTTTCCGCCAGAACCCGCATCTTGGGTCTCTCCTTTCTGGTCCGAAGCAGGCCAGAGGTTCGACGCCCTGGGCCAACAACTCTCCGGAAAATGGGCGCCTTTTGCCGTCGCCTCGTCGAGGAGATATAGCGGACCGAGTTACGAGGCCTCGGCAGGTGCTGGGGAAGCCGTGACTTGAGCTGGCAGTAGCGGCCAGTAACTCAAGGACATATCCATCCCCAACAGAACAACTATGAGGAGAGCCCCGATGATGAAGTTACTCGATGTCTCCATTATCAAGCACGTCGCATCCCCGCGCCACAGGAAGGTCCATTTGCGCCATGACCCGTGGGAGGTGTTGGCGCTGTCCCTCCGGCTCGTCGCCGTGGGCCTGCTGAGCTGGGATGGCTGGGCCCACTTGCATTTGTGGCAGGACGGCTATCGCCATATCCCGACCATCGGGCCGCTGTTCCTGGCCGGTGCCGTCAGCGCCCTGGCTGTCGCCGCCGGCCTATTGCTGAGGCCGAGCCGGCTGCTTGGCCTTGCCGGGGCCGGAGTGGAAATAGGCATTTTGGCTGGTTTGATCGTGAGCGTCAATTTCGGCTTGTTCGGTTTCAAAGAGTCACTCTCCGCCCCGTTTGCCGTCGAGTCAATTGTGGTGGAGACGGCGGCGGTTCTCACCTTGGTGGGCTGGGTAATGGTCGACCTGATGAAGGACACTCACCCAGCGACTGTCACCGACGGCGCCGCTCAGCCGCCGCCCGAGGGTGACCGGCCTACGGCGGGAGTGCAGGCTTCTGGTAGGTAATGACTTGCTGCCACCGCACCTAATCGCCAAATGGGTGTAACCCGACGGTTATTACTTTGCGGTTGGCCGAGACAGGGGACCCTGCCCCGGCGCACCTCTCCGGTACCTACGGCTGGCCTCTCGCCCTTCGCCTGCTTTCTATACAGAAAGAGAGCTATGAAATGTCCATTTTCCAACCCAAGACCAACTTCGTGATCCGGGCACGCCGGGCAGATGGAGCGTCGGCCGCCCACGCCAACGATGCCGTGTTACGCGCCACCGGGGTCGTGTCCCTGCTGGCGATCGGCGCCGTTCATTTCCTCCAGATCGTCCCCACAACCGAGAGCACACCCTTGCTGGGGGTCTCTTTCCTGTTCCTGATAGCGGCGTGCCTGGCCGTGGCGGCCCGCCTCGCCACCCGCGGCGACCATCGCACCTGGACCGCGAGTGCAGTAGTATGCGGAGCCGCCATCGGGGGCTCGTTTTTACTCGCACCTTTAGCACGCCGTTGGACAACCAAGATGCCGGCAACTGGTCGTGCATGCTCGGGCTGGCCGCCTTGTTCGTAGAGACAACCCTGCTGGCGTTCAGTGTCTACGCCGTCCTCGCCAACCGAGCCCTGCGGACGGCCGTGGACCAGGTCCACGCCGACCTTGAGCCCGCCCGTCGTCGTGCCCAGCAGTTCGAGCGCGGCATGACTATTGACCTCGGGTACAACCCGGTGCCCCGGATGCAGACGACATGAGGGACTGGCACCGGCACTGCTCCGACCCCGCGGCGCCGGGCAGCCCCCGAGACCGGGCCGACTCTTTCCCCCTTACCACGATCGACGTCCACAATGGAGTCCCGCTGATGTACGCCAAGGTCGGCAACCGCCCGACGCCGAGGATCTCACCGCCGAAGTGTTCCGAGCCACCCTGCGGCCGCTTCGCCTCGGGGCTAGCCGGCCCGAGGTGCGCGGCTATCTGGCCGCCGCCGCCCAGTCGACGCTGGCCGCCTACTCGCGGCGCCGCATTGGCGCCGAGGCAACGAGGATCGAACTGGCCGCCGCCCTACGCTTCTTGGACGACCCGCAGACAGGCTCCGACGCCGGTGCCCGGGCCGAGCGGTTGCTCGAGCGTTTGCCTGAGCGGTACCGCCAGATCCTGAAGTTGCGCTTCCTCGATACGCTCAGCGTCAAAGAAGCAGCGGCGACCATGGGGGTCAGCGTGCCCAGCGCCAAGGTTCTCCAATATCGGGCCCTCCGCATGGCGGCTAAGACAAACGCGTCGGCGCAACTGGTCAGCACGATTACGAAGCGCGTCCCAGACGTACCAAGCGCCGCTCTCGCAGCCGGTCTTGCCTCCGAGGCTCGGCCGCAGCTGATCGTGGTGACCTCGTCATATAGCTCGTCCCGGGTACGGGAGGTGCGCCAGGTGGGCGCGATCTGCTCGCTAGCGAGAACGGACAGCATGACCTCCCCGCAATGGGACGGCGTCGCCGGCAAACGGGTCGTGCTGACCGGCGGTACTAACGGGATCGGCCTGGCCGCGGCCGAAGCATTGGCGGCGCGAGGCGCTCAGTTGGCCATCGTCGCCCGTGACCAGGCGCGTGGGGAGCAGGCGGCGGGCCGGGCTCGTGCGGCCGCCCCGGGCCCGGAGCCGACCGTGGACGTGGTGCTGGCCGACCTGACCTCGCAGGCCACTGTCCGTCGGTTGGCGGCCTCCATCGCCGCCCGGTACCCCGCGGTCGACGTCCTGGTCAACAATGCGGGTGCCATGTTCAACACCCGTCGGGTCACTGGCGATGGCATCGAACAGACCTGGGCCCTCAACCACCTGGCGCCTTTCCTCCTCACCAGCCTGTTGCTCGAGAAGCTGGCGGCTGCTGGCGCTGCCCGCGTGATCACCACGAGTTCGGACGCCGGGAACCGCTCTCACCTGCCTTTCGACGACCTCGACGGGAAACGTGCCTATGAGAGCGGCAGGTGGCCCGCCAAGGGGTTCCGTCGCTACGGCGAGACGAAGCTGGCCAACATCGTGTTCACCATGGAGCTGGCCCGGCGCGCCCAAGGTAGCGGCGTGAGCGCCTTTTGCTACCACCCCGGCAGCGTCGCCACCAATTTCAACCACAACAATGGCCCGCTGATGAGCTTGGGCATGGCCCTCACCAAACCGTTCTCCCGTTCGCCGGCCAAAGGCGCAGAGACACTGGTCTGGTTGGCCGAGTCGCCGGAGGTGGCCAACCAGAGCGGCGGGTATTTCTTCGACATGAAACCGCGGGACGTCCCCCCAGGGGCGAAGGAGCCCGGTGCGGGGACCAGGCTGTGGGAGGTCAGCGAGGCCCAAGTGCGTGCCTGAAGGTGGCACTCTAGCCGGGCAGGGCGCGAACGACGCCGACCAGGTTGCCTTCCGAGTCCTTGAACCACGCCCCCTCGCCTCCATCCGGCGTGCGAGCAATGCCTTTCTCTGTCCGCGCTCCGGGTCTCGTACTCCTCGAACTCAACGCCGCGACCCCTCATCTCTTCGACCGCACCGCGCACTTCGGAGACCTGAATGACGGCTTGCGTGAACTCGCCCGACGACCTCGCTCGGGCGGGATAGACGAAAAGCCGGTTGACGCCATCTCCAACCGTTAGGCTGACCCCTTGTTGACGCCGTGTTGGCGGACTCGACCGCATGGAGCCCCACCTTGTCAATGTAAAACGCTTTGGCTCGGCCCACGTCCTGTGCTGGCAACGCCGCGGTAATCCCAGACGTCTTCATGAGCAACCTCCTATTCGGTTCACGGCACCAGAGCCGCCTGCATACCGCCATGTGCCGTGCCGAAACCGACCGGGATTGCTGGATAACGCTCGGCCGCGTTTGGTACCGGTAGCTGGCCGGGATTTGACGCACAACGACGTTGCCACGTCCTGGCCCACCGTGGCCTCCTTGCCTGGGAGTTACGCCAGCTACCCAGCCACCGGTTAGGCCGCAACTTTCGATCGATGATGCCGTATCTCAATGCGGCAATATCAATGGTGGCGCTGATCTGCTACAACTTGCGTTGCGCCAGCTGTGTCCGTGATTTGACGTCAAGCTTCCGGAACGCTTTGTGCAGGTGGTATTCGACCGTGCTGGGGCTGATGAAGAGCAGAGCAGCGATCTCTTTGTTGGACTTGCCTTCTGCAGCGTTGCGGGCAACTTGTAACTCCTGTGGAGTGAGCTGGTCGAGCGTTCTGGCCGTTGCCGCCTGAACCCGTTCACCCGCTGCTCGTAGCTCGACACGCGTCCGCTCGGCGAACGCCTCCATGCCGAACGCGGTGAACATCTCGTACGCACTGCGCAGTTCGTTCCGAGCGTCCCGAAGCTGACGATCTCGTCGGAGCCACTCGCCGTAAAGCAGGTGGGCACGAGCAAGGTCGACCGCGATACTCGTGCGCCCTAGTCGATCGATGGCCTCCACGTAGAGATCGGCTGCTCGGGCGTCATCAGCGAGGAGTGCGTGCGAGCGAGCGGCGATCCCAAGAGCCCACTCCGTCCCGCTCGCGCTCGCCCTTTCGGTCAGGAGTTGGTCCGCCTCGGTGGCGAGTTCAAAAGCTCCAACTCGCGCAGCCGCCTCGATCAGTTCTGGCATCGCCCAGTTGGAGCAAACGAGGTCCGTATGGCCGACCACGCGGCGCGCGGCAGCCAACGCGTCTGCGTACCGGCCGAGCCCGTTGTAGAGGATGGACTCCGCCCAATCGGCGAACGCCAGGCCAGCCCCCTCTCCGCGCTCGGTAACGTCGGCACGGGCTGAGTCGAAGATCTGCCTGGCCTCAGCCTCACGGCCGCGCATCGCGGCGAGGCTCACTCCGTGGTACTGGGCGAGGGGACTTCCCGTTAGCTCCGTTGCCTCTTGGATAGCCTCCAGGCGAGATGCCGCCAAAGTGAGTTCACCCGCGAAAACGTGCATCTGGCCACGGTGACCAAGGGCGATCGCAAGATCAGCGAGCCGTCCGGTCTCGCGGATCATTTCCAGATGGAGAGCTGACAGGTGCTCCCAACCTTCGTCGTCCCACAGGTGCTGCGCTGCGACGGTCGCCCCCCACATCCAGCGCAACTGTTCGGTCTGCGACATGCCCTCGATTGCGCTCTGGGCCTGCCGAAGAACTGGCGCGGCGGGCCCGTATGAGCCGCTGAACATGGCTGCGAAACCGTCGAGCAACAGGTCCGGAACACGTGGCACGCGGGCTGGCGGGGCGGCACTTGCGGCCGTTGCGACCTCGTGCGGACGTGAGCCCGGCGCCGCCAGCGACCCCGCGAAGACGGCCGCCGTCAGTGCCTCGAGATAGGTTTCACGGGCCAGCTCGGGGTTCATCTCGCGATACCGCTCTGCGGCATCGAGCAGCAATGTTGCCGCGTCGCCACTATGCGTCGAGGCAAACGAAATCTGGCCGCGCAGCAACGCCGCCTTGGCCAGCTGGACCTCAGTGAGAGAACCCGCCTCTGCGGTGGCAAGGAGGCGGAGGGCGTCTTCCAAAGCCCCGGCTTGCAACTTTGCCTGTGCCGCCGCGAGCGCGCGCTCCGATCTCCTGGATTCGTCCGGTGTCAGCGCTGACGCTCGGTCCAGGAATGCCGCGGCGGCTGCGAACCCGCCGCGCGCCTGCGCTCGGGCTGCAGACTCCTCCAGCTCCGCGGCAACCTCCTCGTCGGGCTTTGGGGCCGCCTTCGCCCGGTGCCAAGCACGGCGGTCCGGATCGAGTTCCGGGTCGGTTGCCTCCGCCAGCGCGTGGTGGACCGCTCGCCGCTCGCTGGAAGTCGCGGCCCGGTAGACAGCGGAGCGAACCAGCGGATGGCGGACCACCACCCGCGTTCCTAGTTGTAGCAACTCTTCCGACTCGACCGTGTCGGCCGCCGACTCTGGGATTCCGAGCCGCTCCGCCGCCCGCCAGACGAGAGACGGTTCGCCGACTGGGTCTGCTGCTGCCACGAGCAGTAAGCGACGGGCGTCTTCTGGGAGGGCAGAGAGCCGCTTCGTAAAGCTTTTCTCTATGCCGGCGGAGAGCGGCACGGTCGCGGGAAGGCCGAACCCGCCGGCCAGTTCCGTCGGACTGAGCCCTCTTGGCAACTCCAGCAGAGCCAGCGGGTTTCCTCGTGTCTCGACAACGATCCGTTCCAGGACGGTCTCATCGAACGGTGCGGGCAGCACCGACTCCAGCATTGCCCGCGCATCTCGATGTCCGAGCGGCGAGACGAGAAGATCCGGGAGACCTCGAAGCGTGCTGTCGATCTGGCGCGTCGCGAACACGAGCACGATCGG
Organism: uncultured Acidimicrobiaceae bacterium; assembly: GCA_963807395.1. Lineage (GTDB taxonomy): Bacteria > Actinomycetota > Acidimicrobiia > Acidimicrobiales > Palsa-688 > Fen-671. The sequence goes on along the minus strand of CAWEBW010000011.1, from coordinate 446,682 downwards.
TTCCGACGACAAGCGGCGGGCCACGAACGAGAGCGCCCGCGCCGACGTGTGGTCCAACCAGTGCGCGTCATCGACGGCGACGAGGAGTGGTCGTTCCATTGCCGCCTCTGACAACAGGCCGAGGACCGCCAATCCGACCAGGAAGGGATTCGGCGGAGGTCCGCTGCTGAGCCCGAATGCGACGCCGAGCGCCTCGTGTTGGGGCGGGGGGAGGCGGTCCACGAAGTCGAAAAAAGGGGAACACAACAGTTGACTAGCGGCGTACGGGAGCTCCATTTCCGCCTCAACCCCGGACGTCCTGACAACTCGGAATACACGACCGGTCTCGATCGCGTAGTCGAGCAAGGCCGTCTTTCCGACGCCTGCTTCGCCATGCACGACCAGCACGCCGCCGCAAGCCTCATCGAGCAATCGGTCGAGCACCTCGCGCTCGTGTTCGCGCCCGAACAATTGCCTTCCTGACGAAGCCACCAACGGTCCGACGCTCATGTCGCCACCATTATCGTCGAGGAAGAGGATCCGGGCACGATCGAAGACGAAACGAATGCCGAAGTGCTCCTCCTCGACCAAGGGACCCAGGGCGCAGGGCTCGCGCCGAGCTCGGCTGGGAGCCGACCCACGCCGGGCTTGTCGAGGAGTTCCGGACGGGCAGCTAGCGTAGGTAGCTAGCGCCTCGTGAGAAAACGCACGCCCTCTGGCCTCCATGTGAAAGCGGGTCTTTGATGACAACGACCGCCCAACACTGGATCGACGGCGAGTGGGTCAGTTCGAACATCGTGTCTGAGTCACCCAACCCCGCCACCGGAAAAGTCCTCGGACAGTGTCCTTTTTTCCGGTGTTTGAACCCAGTCGGGCGGTCTACGATTGACATTGCTCCCCGACGGCCGCGGCTGGGTTCACCGGAACCTCGAGTGATTGACACAGCGCAGTCGCTGCCTCATCGATCGTCTCGCCAGGGGACTTGGGTCCCTCCCGGTGGGTTGTTCATACCGAGATCCGTCAGCCACCCACAGTGAACGGTACGGCGTCCGGCTCCGTTTGGACGGTCCAGGAGCCATCCTTGCGAAAGCTCTCGGCGGTGGCGTAGGAGTCCTCTTGAAACTGAACGTGCGTGACCTGGCCATCGACGACCTTGACATGGATGGAAAACGGAGAGCTCACGACCTTGTTCAGCGAGTACGACCTATAGCGGAAATCGCCGAACACAGCCACGTCCTCTCCAGAGGCGAACATCGTGGTGACGTTGAACGCCTGGTTCTCCCAGCGGCTGAACATATTGTTCAGGTTGTCAAGAAACGCCTGTGGTCCGTGGGACGTGCCTGCCCACGGCTCAATCAATTTGAGTTCCGGATTGTCTGTGCTCAGTGATACGTACGTGGCGTCGGGAGCGACAAGACGATGGATGACATCGGCGTTCAACAAATTCTGGAGCCACTCGCCGACGACCTCGATGGGACTTGCACTCACAGCTTCTCCTGTTCTCGTTGGCACTAGTTGAGCGGGTTGATTAGTTGGTGAGCCCGACCGAGTTAGTCGGCAGCGGGCAGGATGTTGTGGACAACGGTCTTATACTCCTGGAAGTCCGAGATGCCAAGGCGGCCGCGTAGGCGACCGATCCCGCTTTGCTTGTAGCCACCTTCTGCGAACCCATCGTTGAGGGTGGACCACGTGTTGGTCCAGATGGTGCCGGCCTGTATCCCGCGGGTCACACGTCGACTTATAGCGAGGTTCTCGGTATAGATGCCTGCGGCAAGGCCCATCTCCGTGGCGTTCGCTCGGGCGATGGCGTCGGCTTCGGTGTCGAACACCTCGAACGTCGCGACCGGCCCGAACACTTCCTTCTGGACGATCTCCGTATTGACGTCATCGACCTCAAGCAGGGCCGGCCGAAAGAATGCTCCCTTGGCAAGGGCGCCTTCGGTGGCCGGACCGCCGCGGACGATCGGCTTGGCGTAAACGAGGGCCGTCTCGACCATTCCGTCGACTCTGGCGACGTTTGGCTTATCGATGAGCGGGCCCATCTCGGTCGCAGGGTCAAGTCCGTCGCCTAGTCGGACCTTTTCGAAGGCATGTTTTGAGCCCATTGCGGACTTGGTCAGCAACCCTTCGTTGGACCAGAATGCGCGAGCCGGTCATGCAGAATTGTCCAGCGAACGTGGTTACGGCCGATGTGAGCAGCGGGACAGCACGGTCCACATCGGCATCGTCGAAAACGATCATCGGCGTCTTGCCGCCCAGTTCGAGGTTCATCCGCTTCAGCGTGGGCGCACCCTCCGCTGCGACAATGCGGCCCACGGGGACGCTGCCCGTGTAACTGATGACCTGCACATCGGGCGATGCCACTAGATAGGGAGCCCCGACGTTGCCAGATTCGGTGAAGATGTTGACGACCCCGGTCGGGAGGGACTCGACTTCTGCAATGATCTGGGAGAGACGGTTCGCCACGAGGGCTGTTTGACCTGGCATCTTGACGGCGACGGTGTTCCCCGCGGCCAAGGCCGGGCCCAGGGAGCGGATGAAGAGCGCAACTGGCCCGTTCCAGGGCACCATGATGCCGACGACTCCCGCCGGCTCGGCGTACTGGCTGAACCACAGTCCGGGCGCCACCTCGGCGGAGATGCCTGCCTCGGTCAAGGCAAACGACGCGTTGTACCGGAGCGTCTCGCCGGCCGTCGATGACTCGAACATCCCTTGTGCCAGTATCTTGCCGTTTTCCTGGGTGACCAGGCGGCCGAGTTCGTCGGCGTGCGCGTCGAAGCGGTCGGCCATCTCCGTAAGCGCTTTGTACCTGAGGGAGCGGTCGCGTGACCACGGAGAGGTCATGAACGCCTGCTTGGCCGCGGCGATGGCGGCGCCGGCTTCCGCTTCGCCGCCGTTGTACCACTGGCCCAGTACTTCTCCCGTGGCCGGGTTGATCGATTCGGAAACCATGTCCGAACCGACCCAGTCACCGTTGATCCAGTGTTCTGCGATGTCAGCCATATTCTCCTCGCCTTCGTGTCAGATGAGGTTGTGGTCAGATCGTCGGCTTAGCCCCGGTAGCTGCCGCTGCGAAATTCTTCAACGAGTCCAGGGTGAGTGGGTTGCCAGCCCAGCAGCGCACGGGCCTTGGCCGCTTTCGTTGCCTGGTCGAGCAGAAGTACTTCGGCGAAGTAATCTCCGAGCCGGAACGCGCCTCCTGGTCGGACCCTGGGATCGCTCCCGGGGCTCCAACAGCGACGGCAGCAGCTTCTGTCAGTTCTGAGACGGTGGGGGTCAGGCCGTTCCCGATGACGTACCTGCCTCGGGCGCTGTCGTTTTCCAGCGCAGACCGGAAGACGGCGGCCAGGTCAGCAACGTGGACCGTTGCCCAATGCTGGCGCCCAGCCCCGAGCATGATCAAGTTGCCATCGCCGTCGCGGGAGAACCCAGCAGGATTCCAGGGATGCCTCCGCCGCCGTCGCCGTATGCGGTGCCAGATACGATCAAGATGCCGCGCATACCCGACTCGCCCAGTATGCGCTGATCGATTGCCTCCTTCCAAGCCACCATTGCGGGCGCGTTGTAAGGCGATTCTTCGGTGATCGAGGTGTTGGGCCCGAAGACCCAGAGGCCGCTGATGTGTGCATAAGGTTTCTCATTCGCGCCGAACGCTTCAACCGCGGCATCGACCACGGCGGAATCCAGCTTGGCACTGGTCTCGTCGCCGGGGCTCGCCGTGTGCACGGCGCCGTCGGCGTCATTGAACAACTTGACGACGGCCGACCGGTCGTACAGGTCGACGATGGCTGGGGTGGCCCCATTGGCCGTGACGCTTCGCTGCCTCGGTGTCGTCACGAACGAGAGCGGTTACTTCGTGGTCATGGGAGACCAATTCCGCCAGAATGTGGGATCCGACGAACCCAGTCGCGCCCGTGAGTGCGATATTCATTTCTTGCCTCCAGTTCGATAGGTGGTTGGTTGGAGTGATGTGCTAGTGTCCTGTCGGATTGAAGCGCTTAGTTTCCTTGGTTGATTGCCGCGCAGTAACCAGCGAGCCTTTCGAGGATTTGCTCGGCCGTCTTGTGCCAGACGAACGGCTTGGGGTCTTGGTTCCAGACATCTACCCAAGCTTTGATGTCAGCGGACAGTTCTTTCACGCTGCGATGAGCTGAACGCTGGAGTTTTTTGGTGGTCAGAGCGGAAAACCACCGTTCGACCATGTTCATCCACGAGCCGTAGGTCGGTGTGAAATGTAGGTGGAAGCGACGGTGGCGCAAGAGCCAGTTCTTCACTTTGGGGGCCTTATGGGCCGAAAGGTTGTCCAAAATGATGTGAACGTCGAGGCCCTTGGGTACGTTACGGTCGATAAGGCCTAAAAAGGCAACAAAGTCCTCGCTGGTGTGCTTGGCCCGGATGTCGGTGAGCACGGTCCCGGTGGCCATGTCTAAGGCGGCAAAAAGGTCGCAGGTCCCGTTGCGTTGGTAGTCGTGGGTGGCCCGGGCCGGGGTGGTGGGGAGCAAGGGCAGGGTGGGAGCGGTGCGGTTCAACGCCTGGATTGGGGCTTTTCGTCTACCGCGAACACCGCCGCCGCCACCGGGGGGCTCATGTACAGCCCGACCAGGTCGCGGACCTTCTCGACCAAGTCAGGGTCAGGAGAGACCTTGAAACTGTCCTCCCGCCACGGTTTGAGCCCGAACGCCTTCCAGATCTCGGCCACCGTGTCGTGGCTGATACCGTGCTTTTTGGCCAGGCCCCGGGTGGACCAGTGGGTGGCGTCGGGCGGGGCGGACTCCAATGTGTCGACCAGGACCGCCTCGATCACGTCGTCGCCGACAGTGCGGGCCGCGCCCGGCCGAGGGGCGTCGCTGAGCCCCTCCAGGCGATCTGCAGCAAAGCGGTGCCGCCACTTGGACACCGTGACCGGGTGCACCTTCAGCTCAGCAGCGACCTCGGTATCAGTACGCCCTTCGGCCGAGGCCAGCACGATCCGCGAGCGCAGCGCCAGCACCTGGGCTGAGCTGGGGCGCCGCGCCCAGCGCTGCAGTGTTTCGCGCTCGTTATCGGTGAGGGTTACCCGCGTTGTGGGGCGGCCAAAGCGTGCCATGCAGAGCTCCTTCTGTCCGGTTCTACCTGGCAGAACGCGCCCCGGCAAGGATTAATTCCCCCTTTGCTTACTTTCTTTGTGCTTCAACCCGACAGGACACTAGACGGTCACCGCGGAAGGCGAAACAAACCGGCAGCGTTGGTGTAACAGATCTTGCGCCGGTCCCTTTCACTGATCGGCGCTCGTTCAACCCAGCGTGCCGCATCGGTGGCCATCTCGTACGGGTAGTCACTGGCAAACAAGATGTGGTCGGCGCCCACCGTGAGCACGGCGGTGATAAGTGCCTGATCGAAAAAGTTCCCGCTTGTGGTCACCCAAATGTTGTGTGACAGGTAGTCCTGCAACCGCTTCTCCGTCCGATATGAGCGAGGGTCATATTCAAAGGAGCGTTGAATCCGCCACGCGAAGAAGGGAAGGGTCTCACCCATGTGGCCGAGGATCAGGTTTATGCCTGGATGGCGGTCGAACACTCCCCCGTAAACCATACGCAGCACGTGAGCCGCCGTCTCGGGTGCAAAGCCCCACGTGGCCCCAGTCAGTTCTTCGTGGCCGAAGAAAACCGATTGTTCTACCGCAAGCGATGGTACCCGAGGATGTAGATAGAGAGCTACGTGAAGGTCTTCTAGTTCTTCCCAGAAAGGCTCAAATCTCCCATCGTCGAGGTAGAGCTTCTCGCTTCCCAGGTTGCTGTACCCATTGAGCATGACAGCGCAAAGGCCCAGGTCATTCACAGCGCGATCAAGTTCCTTCGTGGCCGCACTGACGTCCTGCATCGGCAACGTGGCGAAGCCGGCCAGCCGACCGCCGCCCTCTGCTACCTCGTTCGCAGCGAAGTCGTTGATCCGCTGGGCCGTTTCGACCGCTCTGGACGGCTCGGATATTCCTTCCACACCGCCGATGGTTTGAGAGATGACTGAGATGTCGATGCCTGCTTCATCCATTTCCTCGATGCGGCTGCCTCGCAGATCTTGCATCCGGGCGGTTACTGCCTGGCCGAATTCGCGTGTAAAACCTTCTTGCATGAAGACTCCCGAGGACGAGTCTCCGATATTTGGGGCTCCGAGCAACGGATAGCTGAAGTGCTCCTCGATTGCAATCTTGCGGGGCGGGGGTGACGGATTCGTCGGACGCCCAACGACTGGAAGCACCTTGATTGCCATGGCGGCTATCCACTCCTTTCAGGTGAAGCTAAGTACTCGGTACTCAAAGAGCGTGTTCGGATGCATCGTGTGAAGCCATCTAGTCCGAAGCGATTGCCGACCCAGCCGCCCACACGACCGGACTGCAGGCGCGTCGCTGGTTTCAGCTTCGACTAGGTCGCCCAGGCATGGCATTCGACCAGCTGGAAAGGCGGCCTCGAAGGGAATGCAACCCGCGTTCAGCGGTGCTTTCGACATGGCGACATTGTGCGGGCGACCGGGGGGCTGCTGTCATCCAGGAAACCCATAGTTCGCTCATACTGAGCGCGACCTCAGGACCCTAGGGCCGAGCCCGGTGCGGCGGCGAGCGCCTCTTAGGGCGTAGTCAGCGCAGCGAGATGGTCTCAGCTGGGTTGCGATTGGCGCGAGGTCGATTCGAGGACACTCTGCACGAGCTGGGTGCGGGACTTGACCCCCGAGCTTAGCCTCGAGTCAATGTCCAACAGGGTTACGACAGCCCGGCGATGACTATGGGTTTCCTAGATGCCGTCGTGGCCGACGATCCCGAGAATGGTGGAGGAGGTAATGCGGTACTTGAGCGTGCGGACCGCCGCTGAAGCGGTACAGGAGCCCATCGAACACGGTCTGTCCTGCTAACAGGAAAGAAGGAAAGAGATGACGAATCTCATGGCTGGTCCTACCTCAGTCAGCAAGCCTTGGGATACCCGACGTTGGCTGACCCTGGGGGTGATTGCCCTCGCCCAGTTGATGGTGGTCCTGGACGTCACGGTAATGAACATCGCGCTGCCGTCCGCGCAGCGGGCCCTGCATTTCGGCACCGCCGACCGCCAGTGGGTGGTCACCGCCTATACCCTGGCGTTCGGCAGCCTGCTGCTCCTCGGCGGCCGGCTCGCCGACCTGCTGGGCCGGAAGGTGACCTTTCTTACCGGCTTAGTCGGCTTCGCCGGTGTCTCGGCCATCGGCGGGGCCTCGGTCAACTTCGCCATGCTGGTGACGGCACGGGCCTGCCAGGGCGCGTTCGCGGCCGTTTTGGTGCCGTCGGCCCTGTCCCTGCTGACCACTACGTTCTCCGAACCGAAGGACCGGGGCAAAGCGTTCGGGGTCTACGGGGCCATCGCCATAGCCGGCGGCGCAGTGGGCCTGCTGCTGGGCGGGGCGCTGACCCAGTACCTGTCCTGGCGGTGGACGCTGTACGTCAACCTGGTCTTCGCCGGGGTGGCGTTTGTCGGCGGGGCCGTGCTGCTCCAGCGCCAGGCATCCCCGTCCAAGCCCAAGCTGGACATCCCGGGCGTGGTGTTGGTCGGCGGGGCCGTGTTCTGCCTGGTGTACGGGTGCTCGAACGCCGCCACCCACCGCTGGGGATCGCCCTCCACGTACGGCTTCCTGGCCGCCGGCGGGGTGCTCCTGGGCCTGTTCGCGCTGTGGCAGGGCCGGGCCGCCCATCCGCTGCTGCCACCGCGGGTGGTGCTCGACCGCAACCGCGGCGGCGCCTACGTGTCGATGTTCATTACTGGGGCCGGGTTGTTCGGCACGTTCTTTTTCTTGACCTTCTACATGCAGCAGACGCTCGGGTTTTCGCCCCTGGTTACCGGCGTGGCGTTCCTGCCGATCAGCGTCGGCTCGGCGGTCGTCTCCAACCTGTCCACCATCGTGTTGATGCCCCGGTTCGGGCCCAAGCCGCTGGTCGGGAGCGGCATGCTGATCGCGTCGGGGGCCATGGTCTGGTTGGCCCAACTGGGCCCGCATACCGGGTACGCGGCGGGCCTGCTGGGCCCGCTCATCATGGTGGCGGTCGGCATGGGCATGGTGATCGCCCCGTCGATCAACACCGGCACGTATGGGGTGGCCCCACAGGACGCGGGGGTGGCATCTGCGACGGTCACCGTCGGCCAGCAACTCGGCGCCTCGATCGGGACGTCCCTTTTGAACACCATCTTCGCCGGCGCCGTCGCGTCATACCTGGCCGCCCACCTCGCCACCTCCTCGGCCGACCGCCAGACCGTGGCCGGGTTGGCGGTGGCGCACGGCTACGACACCACCTTCTGGTGGATCGCCGGGATTCTTGCCGGCGGCGCCGTTATCGGCGGAGCGCTGTTGCGTCCTGGGCCGTTAGTCCCGGCGGGCGCGCCGTCTCAGGCCCAGGTCCAGGTGACGGCGGCGCAAGGCGGGGCGGGCCAGCCATCACTTGAGGATTCAAAACCTTGACCGTTGCGATACTTGACCGTTCGACTGTTGCTCAATAACACCAAGACCAGGAGCGGGCCTCCAACCCCCCCCCGAACGAACTAAGGGTTTCCTGGATGCTAGCAGGCACTAGCTCGTGCAGGATCAGAATGACAAGAAAAAAGTGCGTCAGCCGGGGCAGAAACCGGGCAGCCATCGTGCAGAACGGAAGGACATGGACACAGAAGGGAAAATGAAAGAATAATTGGGGTAAGGTCAAAGAGTTCTGCTCGAGACCCTGACGGTTCTTTCTTCGAGTTCGTTGAGCGAACCGGAGAAGGAGCTGGGTGAGAGAAGAGCCGGCTGCCAATAGTTGGCGGTCGTCTTCAGAGCCAAATAACTCCTCTGAAGAAATAGGAAAGGAGAAAGAGTGCGAGCGGTAACGGTGAGCCGGTTCGGGGAGTCGCCGGCGGTTACGCAGATCACGACCCCGTCAGCGGGACCGGGCCAGGTTCTGATCAGACTGTTTGCGGCCGGGGTTAACCCTATGGACGCCAAGCTGGCGTCCGGTGAGTGGAGGCCGGCGCCGGCGGTCTTCCCGATGGTCCTTGGAGTCGACGGAGCAGGAGTGGTCGAGGCTGCCGGTGAGGGGACGACGAGGTTTCTCGCCGGTGATGAGGTCTTCGGCCAGTTTCTCATCCCGCCCATCGGCGCGTCTGGGACTTATGCCGAATATGTGGCCGTCACCGCGGAGGCCCCCTTGGCTCGCGTGCCGGACGGCGTCGATCTGGTTGTGGCTGCCGCCGTGCCCACGGCTGGGGCCACGGGGCTGAGCCTCGTCGAGCTGGTCGAGCCTCTTGACGATCAAGTTGTCTTGATTATCGGAGCAGCCGGAGGCGTAGGAGCATTCGCCACTCAGTTCGCTATCAACGCGGGGGCGAGAGTTATCGCCAATATCGATGCCGTGGCTGAAGACCGAATGAGATCCTACGGGGTGAAGGAGACAATCGTAAGTTCTGAGGTGCCGGTGGAAAAAGCAGTCAGCCAGTCCCACCCTGATGGAGTCGACGCTCTACTTGACCTGGTAAGCGATGCTAAAGCGTTCGCCTCCAACGCTGCGTTGGTCCGACCTGGAGGGACTGCCATCACCACTCAGTACGTCGCCGACCTCGAGGCGCTGCAAGCTTCAGGAATTCGCGGGGTGAACTTTGCATTGCGTCCCACGGGTGACTTGCTGGAGAGAGTCGCGAAAGCTCTCGCAGATCGGACGATCGTAGCCCCGCCGATTAGACGGATAAGCCTTGACGATGCGCCGGGTATGTTTCGACCTCAAGCCCAGTCTCACGCGAACGGCAAGACGGTCATCGTCCTCTGACGCTCGGAGCCTTCTCCGCGGAGCGCGCCAGACCAGTGGCTAGAACGAACTGTCTTTGCAGTGTGGCTCCGGGTGGAGCAACGTGTTAGCGAGCTGAGTTCGGGACCTGATCCCGAGCTTGCGGTACACGTGGCAAAGGTGGTACTCTACCGTCGCCAGACTTATGAACATCTGGGCGGCGATGTCTTGATTGGTAGCGCCCTTCGCGGCGAGCTCCGAGATCCGTGATTCCTGTGGCGTTAGGTCATATCGAGTTTCGACTGTGTGTTTGCGAACCTTCTCTCCGGTGGCTTGCAATTCGACTCTGGCGCGCTGTGCGAAACTGTCCATGCCGAACCGGGAGAACAGCTCATGGGCGGTCCGCAACTGGGCGCGGGCATCACGCGGCCGGTGCTCGCGCCGGAGAAATTCGCCATACAGAAGTCGGGTGCGGGCAAGGTCGAAGCGTAATCTGGTGGGCAGAAGCCACTCGATCGCCTGTTGGTACAGAGCTTCTGCTTCCTTTCCCTCTGAGAGCAAAGCCCCGCACCTTGCTTGGAGGCCAAGAGCCCAGTTTGTTCCGCTCGCCTCGGTGCACTCCACCAGTTTATTGAAAGCGGGTTTTGCCTGCTCTGCGTTGCCGGTACGGCTGGCCGCTTCAATCAGCTCGACCGTGGCCCATCCGGCATACCAGAGGTCGTTCGGGTCCTTGAGCGCCTCCATCGCCGCACCAAATGCTTCTTGGTACCGACCAAGTCCATTGTAGAGCAGGGCCGTTGCCGTCGAGGCCGTGGCCAGCGCCAAGCCTTCGCCTCGGGCCGATGACTCCTTCGTGACGGTTTCGATGAGTTGGCGCGCCTTATGCTCGTCGCCACAGAAGGCCGCGAGTAGTAGTGCACCATTGGGGAATCGACGGTTGTCAGATGCGTCCGTTACAACCTGTACCTGATCGACAAGGTATGTTGCTTCCGCTACGCTTCCAGCGAACAGGCATATGCCGGCTCGGATACTTAGTGTGATAGGGAGGACCGTCAGGGCGCCGGCATCGTGGGCGAGCTGCTCTTGGCGCGCGGTGAGCGCCTCCCAGGTGTCGTAGTCCCAGATGAGTCCGGCTGCCGATCCAGCGACCCAGGACCACTTCAGCTGCTCGTCCACATCTACCTCGTCGGCCCGAAACGCACCCAGCGCTTGCTGCAAGACCGGGGTTCCGGATTTGTACCCGTCGGTAATGACCAGGGCGAGACCCTCGACCAAGAGTTCGGAGGCCCGAAGTGGTCCATTAGACCGGGGGACGGAGCGCGCCGCGGCGGCTACTTCCAGCGCGCCAGCGCTCCCGGCAAGGCGGCCCGCGAACAAGGCGGCCGTTAGCGCATCGAGATAGATTTCACGCGCCAGCTTTAGGTCGACTTGCTCAAGCCGAGAGGCGGCCTTGAGCATAAGGGGCGCAGCGTCGTTTCCTCGATTGTTTGCGAAGGCGATCTGACCGAGAAGTGCATCCAGCTGTGCACGCTGCACGTCATCGAAGGGCCGCGCCCAGCCACGGCAGCAAGTCCTGACGCCGACTCCAAGGCCCCGGCAAGTCGCTTCGACTGGGCGGCGCGGCAGTGCGCGGCCGGCTCGACGTGCCGGGTCAACGGTCAACGCCACCGATCGCTCCAAGAACGCGGCGGCGGCCGGGAAACCGCCCCTTGCCTGGGCGCGCTCTGCCGAGGCTTCCAGTTCGGCTGCTACATCCTCGTTTGGGCGGAACGTCGCTTGCGCTCGGTGCCACGCCCTCCGGTCTGGGTCGAGGACCCTGTCGGTAGCTTCCGCCAACGCGAGATGTGCTTCGCGCCTGTCTTTCGGAGTGGCCATGTTGTAAACGGCGGACCTTACGAGTGGGTGGCGGAAAACAACACCGTTGCTGAAATCGACCAATCCCTCCTCCTCGACGTCGTCCGCCGTCTCTTCGCGATCCCAAGCCTGTCGGCGGCGCTCCATACGATCCCGGGGTCTCCTGTCGGGTCGGCCGCCGCCACCAGCAAAAGCCGCCTGCAGGCCAGCGGGAGTTTGGCCAGCCGTCGACGGTAGCTCTCCTCGATCGCGCTGGCCAAGGTGACCGATACCGGAAGCCCAAACCCGCCCGCAAGCTGAGAGGGAGTCAAGCCTTGTGGTAACTCCAGCAGTGCAAGTGGGTTGCCCCACGCCTCGGCGACGAGGCGATCCACTACCCGGTCATCGAGGCGATCTGGTAAGATCGTCGCCAATAATGTCCGGGCATCTTGGTCTCCAAGTCCGGAAATCGTCAGTTCCGGAAGCCGGCAGACCGCTTTAGTCAAGTGCGCGCTCCGAAGAGGAACGCTACGGCATATCTCGAGATACGCCGAGCGGCGAACGCAATCAACTGCGCGGACGAAGTATCGAGCCACTGTGCGTCGTCGACTACGCAAAGAAGTGGACGTTTCGAGCCCAAAGCGGACAAGAGACTGACCAGTGCCACTCCCACGAGCACTTGGTCCGGTGCAGTGCCATGACGCCTACCGAGCACAACTTCGAGCGCATTGCGTTGAAGCTCAGGCAGTCGCTCGACTTCACCCATTCCAAGACGACAAAGCTGATCCAAGCCAGCATAGGGGAGTTCCATTTCGGCTTCGTTTCCGACGGTACGAAACACGTCGAATTCCTTCGCCGAAGCGACGGCGTAGTCGAGAAGCGCCGTCTTTCCAATGCCAGGATCGCCATGTACCACCAATGCGCCACCCTCGCCCCGGCGTGCCGCTACTAGAAAATCGTCGAGCACCCGACACTCGTTTCTCCGGCCCACCACCAACTGCGACACCCCCGAGCCTCGGACTACGGTCATGCTTGGCCCCCCTCATCAGCACAATCCTCGGCCATGTGAACTGGCAGATGCTCGCAGTGCTGCACTCTAAGCAACTTTCGTGTATTTATACATCCGCTGCTGTATGCATGCCGAGGCAAGACGCTGTGCTCGGCGACGCTCCGGAACACTTGCCCAGAACGCCCTGTCGAGTATTCCAGAACCGAGACTATCTCAAATCCGAGGACGTCTGCACCCTCGCCGAAGTCCATCCGGGCGTGTCCTTGGCGGCCTTCACCATGCTGGCCCAATCCAGGCCGATCCCGGCACCCGCGCCCGCGACCTGGCTGACCTGTTCGGGTTGGACAAGTCCACAGTCTCCCGTCAGATGAACGAACTCCAAGCTGCTGGCCTGACCCGCTGCGACGGCGAACGGCCCGGCCGACGCGGCTATACGCTAGTTTTAACCGCAGAAGACCGGCGCAAGTTCGAGCGGGAGGCGGAGCGAGCCCGGCAACGACTGGCCGCGGTCATGGCCTAATGAAAGGAGCGGGACATAACGGCCTGCGCCGGGATGATCGAGCGGTGCCTCGCCAATCTCGGCCGAGCAAACCGGCCACCAAATACAGCATGACGTTGCCAGCATTGACGAACCGGTGCCAGATCAGCTCGCCGCGAGCGTCATTCGACTCAGCTGCGTGGGCGAGGTGACTCGGAGCTTCTGGTACACCTTCCGCAGGCGGTAGTCCACGGTGGTCGGACTGATGAACAACTTGGCGGTTGGCGCGGCCTTTGGCGACGAGGGCCTGCGTGCAAGGGTAGTAGGTGGGTCCCGGCCCTGGGCCTCATACGCTGGGCGAGTCGGCCCGAACCCCGACGAATGGTCCCCGCTGCCCGACTCGGTGGCGCGTGAACCTAAACCAAGACGAGCCAACAGCCGAGCACCTACTGGGTGGTAGCGGCTACCGTGCCCCGGACGCCATTGCGTTTGCCTCGACAGCGACCGACGCGGCCACGGCCGCCCCAGCCAGGACTATGGGTTTCCTAGATGCCATCGCAGTGCGGCGGCACTGAAATAGTCGGGGGCCGGCGGCAAATGCGCCAACGAACCTAAGTCGCCCAATGGAGGACACAATGACAATAGCTTGTCGCTCCCTTCCCGGGCCGGGACAGGACGGGCTATACCGACGGTCGGAACCGCACGGTGACGCTGCAAAAAAACGATTGCATTGCGTGGGCAAGCAATTCACGCTGGGCTGTCGAGCGAAGGGAGGGACTTGCCCGCCTCACAGGAGAGGAGCCACGAACGTGACTAGTGAACCGATGCGTGACCCTGTAACCGATTCCTTGATCACGCCCCAGAACTCTGCGCTGGTCGTCATCGACTACCAGCCGAGCCAGATCCAGGCGGTCACATCGATCGACCACGACCTGCTGGTACGCAACATCGTGTCGGTGGCCCGTCTCGCCAAGACCTATGGGCTCCCTATACCGCTTCTATAGCACGGGCGCGATCGTCGTGGTGCAGCTCGCCCTCCAGGGCGCCCTAAGCCTTCCGATGAGAGTCATCCCACTCGCCGGCAACCCAATGGACGCACCTTGTGGCGACGACTTGGAGCTGGCGACGGCAAGATCAAGTGGTTCGACTGCTACCCGTCGAGAGCGGCAGTCCCCAGCCGGCTCGGATCGATCAACGATCTCGATGCTGTTCTTTAGCGCTGACGCCTTCTATTTTCAGGCCGCGGTGGGATTCATCCGGTGAAGAGCGTTATCACGTTCTCCCTCTCATAGCTGCCGTGGCAGCTATGGCCCAGGCGTCCAATCCAGCCAAGCTGCGCACGGGCCGGCCGAGATCCTAGCGGCGCGAGGCAGCATCGGCGTAGCCGTGCTCCTCCCCGGCCGGTTGGTTCCGAAGGACACGACCTCCCACGACAACGCGGGCTGACGCACGGCACAGAGCCAATCGGGCCCACTGGCCGGTCCAAAAAACTAAGCACGCACCAAGCTTTTCATCCTCTGGCTAGTGATTCTTTTGTCTGTGCCAGAAAGGGTCGACTGCTCCTGTGAATGAGAACTCCGAGGCGCCTGGATCCGAAGCTGACCTGTCGCTGGGTGAGCGGGCCACGAGAGGGCGGCGGGCTCGGGCGTTGGCTGTAGTGGCGGTGGCGCTAGCAAGCCTGGTCGCGTTGGGTTGGCTGGAACGTCGCACGGTGCGTCATTCGTTTACCGTCCTGGGCCACGCGCACTTGAGCTTGATTGCCTCCGCCATCTTTGCGGAGATTTTGTCCATGGCGACACTGGCCCGCCTGCAGCGGCGCTTGCTGCCGCGCTGGCGGTGTCCGACTGTCGATCACGTCGACGGTGGCGATCATCTATGCCAGTAACGCCATCTCGGCCTCGATCCCGATTGCAGGGACCCCGATGAGTGCCGCCTTCTCGTTCCGGTCCTTCGCCCGCCGTGGCGCGGACCGCAATCTGGCCGGATGGGTGCTGACAATATCCGGGGTCGTTTCGACTGTCACCTTTGCTCTGATCGTGGCCGCTGGGGCCATCCTGACCGGTAACGCCGTCGCCGCGGTGGTCGGAGCGGTGGGTGCGTTGGCCACCGTCGTGCCGGTTCTGTTGTGCTTGATAGCCCTTCGCCACGACCGGCTCCGAGCTCGACTGGAGTCGGTCCCTAGTACGGGGGCTTCGGTTGGCCCAACGCGTCGTGCACCGACCCCAAGGTGACCCCGGGGAGTTGATCGGGGCCACATGGCACGCATCGTGGGATTGCGTTTGAAAAGGCGGGGCTGGGCCTTCGTGTTCTTCATGGCCACAATCAACTGGATGGCCAACATCGCCTGTCTGGCCCTGGCCATCACGGCCGTCCGAAGCTCAGTCCCCTGGTCAGGCCTGATCCTGGCCTGGACCGTCGGGGTTGGCGCCGGCAGTTTCGGCATCACCCCCGGAGGTGTCGGCCTGGTCGAGGCCGCCCTGGCCGGAGCGCTCGTCGCCGCTGGCGTCCACGCCCCCCAGGCTGTGGCGGCGGTGCTGATCTACCGGCTCATTAGCTTCTGGCTAGTCGACGCCCTGGGCTGGACGCTCTACGCAACGACTCGCAAACGGGGACGCCCGCCCGCACCGACCTCGGACTTATCGGTTGATGTCAATCGGTGAGGGCCCCGCGGCTAGAGGGCAGCGATCCCCGTCTCGGCCCAAGCTGGACATCCCCCGTATTTTGGTCTCCGCCTCCGTGTTCTGACCGGTGTGCTGTCTGCGAACGCGGGCACCCCACAGCTTGCACACGCCGACTAGCACAGATTTCTCGCCGCTGGCGTGGCACAGATTTCTCGCCGCCGGCGTGGCCCTTCCGGCGGTGTTCGGCTGTGGCTTGGCCGGGCCGCTCGCTTGGGGTAAACAATGTGTACCGCTCGTAATCGCGAACGCGCTGATTGGTGATTGGTGCTACAGGCTTCTGGGTTCGGCCCATAGCTTTGGTATGATTTCCGATCGGTAACTTGACCGTTTCGACGAGGACGGTGTTGTTGGTCCTCCTGAAGAAAGTGAGGGCCAACGCATGAACTTTGGCGAAAAGGAGAGGAATTTCTTCGAGACCTTCGGGTTCTTGGTCCTACCTGGAGCCGTGCACAACGAGCTGGGATGGATAAATAGCGAGTTCGAGCAGGTGTTCATTGACCAAAACATGGTCCACGATGGGACCGCGCGCACGATGGTGTTGGGGTTCATTGCTCGTCGAGAACGTCTGTGGCGGCTCCTCGAACATCCCGTGATCGAGGATCTCCTCGAATGTCTGCTGGGACCGGGGCCTAATTACGTCGGCAGCGATGGGAATTACTACGCAGGTGACACGCAGTGGCACGCGGACGGTAACCATAAGGCTGGGACGTTCATCAAGATCGCGTTCTATCTTGACTCAGTTGGAAAGGAGTCAGGAGCACTAAGGGTGATCCCGGGTTCACATCGTCTGGGCGACCCGGAGTGGGATGCCAGACGGGCAGCGGCGTCCCAAGAGCTGTGGAACGTACCCGGGGATCTCGTCCCTGCTACCGTTTTGCCGTCCGAACCCGGTGACCTGGTGGTGTTCAACCACAACCTGATGCATTCGTCCTGGGGGGGAGCCGATAGAAGGCTCATGTTCACGATCAACCTTTGCCGGCACTGCGCGACAGCGGAGGAAGTCGAGGAGCTGAAGAAGTACCTGTCCGAGCGAGCGGCTTCTTGGAAAGATGGGACGAACATCGACGTGGTCCGCTTGGTCCCAAACGGGGCGCCACGGCTCCGCCAGGTCCTCGAGATAAGAAATCTTCTTTGGCCTGAACTGGAACCGACTTGACCACTGGTTGTGCCCAGGCATCAACCTCGTCCGATGTAAGGTATTCAAGTGGCTATCACCGTCATGAACTGAACATTTGCATCCAGTGGAAGGCTCGCCATGTAGACGACGGCCCGGGCGACGTCATTGACGTCCGTGTGGCGCCGGCCGGGCCGAGCCGTCAGCCTACTCGACACCCACGCTGATTTCTTCGTAAGCTCGGCCGCGGCGTTGCCAATGTCGATTTGACCTCAGGCGACGTCGAACTGCCCCGTACTCTTGAATGAATTACCCCGGTTAAGGCAACCACACTGCGCCGGCAACTAGTTCGAGATCGGAGTGCCCCATGGACCTGACCATCCAGGCCGTCCTGCTCAACGTGAGTGACCTGAAACAGTCGATCGACTTCTACCGAGAGGTCTTTGGTTTACGCGTCGTCTCTGAGGCTTACCGGGTTACCGTCGTCATGGTCAACGACAAGCACCGGCGCCAGGTCCTGCTGCTGCGGGAGCTTGGGCGCAATGCCGACCACGGTGGGCGAGGATACATCGGGCCTCGGATGCTCTCATTTGAAGTCGGGTCACTCGCAGAACTCGAGACCGTCGAGCAAAGGTTCGTGCAACGCCAAGCCCTGCTGTGGCATCGACAAACCGACACCTATCGGGCCATCCTGGGCCTCGATCCCGACCGGATCGAGGTCTGCGTCGCATCTAGTCTCGCCGGCACTCCTATCACCGGTGAGGATTGGCAAAACCTTGACGATGCGATCTACGCCATCGAGTGAATTTTGCAGCTCCCGCCCGCGCCAGCCGGGAGCGTCCATGAGCGAGGCGTTTCCATCCAGATCGTTGACGTCGAGACTCTCAAGATGGGTCGAGCCGAGACGGCGGCTCAACGCGACCTTGCCATAGCTGAGGTCTACGCCACATTGGCGCTTGTTGAGGCCGTTCGAGAATTTGACCGCTTAGCTCAAGGACCGCGAGGCCTGGTTACGAACGCAACTGGGCCAGCTCGACCCGAACCTCAACCGGATCGCCGAAAAGGGCTGCCAAAAATCGATAAGTCTGATCCCCGAACACGGCGCCGACCGGGACGCTCATGAAGACCGAGGCCGCACGCCGCGCGACTGGCTGCGGCAAGTAACGAAATCGGTGGACGGAGCAGCCCGTCGTGAACCGACCCCCGTCCGCGCCACGCCGGGGACGTCATCGCCTAAAATTCCAGCGGGCAAAATGGCTGACAAAGCAAGGACCGCTTTGGCGATGGCGTGCCTTCATGGCTCTCGGCGACATGTCCGCCAGTGCGGACGACCTCGACCGTCGGGTTCGGTGCGAAGGTCACCCGCCACGACCAGGTCTGCGGGTCGTAGAAGCGACGCCACTTGCTGGGCCGCTAAGCCTGGCGGCGACGCGCAGGGCGATCATGGCGCCGTCCACGGCAGCCACGAGCGGTTCGATGGAGCGCGTCGTCTGGGTGACCAGGAGGCCACCTTGGACAGCGTCGAAGATGGCCAGCGACATCCTTCGAGGATCGCATTCGTCGCATAAGAGCCCGTTGGCTCGCATACGTCGCAGGCCGGCCTCGAGGTGGGCGCGCCAGCGGTCCAGGTGGTCGGACGCCTCGGCTTGCAGCGCGGGGTCGTCGGCTGCGAGCTCTTTGACCAGCGAGCCGATCGGGCAGCCCCAGTGTGGCTGCGCCTGGTAATGGGCGATCACCGCCGCCTGCCACCCCTCCCAGGCCTCCCAGGTGTCGACGGTATCGAGGAAGGGCCGTTGGGCATCTAGCACTCGCTCAGCCTCGTATGCAGCCAGCGCCGCGACCAGGTCGCTCTTCCCGCCCGGAAAGTAGTGGGACAACTGGCTCTTACTGGTGGTTGTGCCCGCCCTGATGTCATCAAGTGCCGTACCGCCGACCCCCCGCGCAAGAACCAACTCGGCTGCGGCTTTGACGATACGAGCCCGCGTCGCTGCCCCCCCTCAGATGTGAGCGAAGGCGCCGTAGGCATCGAAACAAGTGTAAAGGGACTGGACCAGCGGGTCCAATCTCTGGCTAGATTGGACCCGACGGTCCAATATGGAACTGCCAACACGGGATGGGGGGAGCAACGCATGGGAACGCATCTAGCCGGCAAGACGGCGCTCGTCACCGGCGCCACCAGCAACATCGGGCGAGCCATCGCAACCGCCCTCGCCGAAGAAGGGGCCAGAGTGATTGTCAGTGGACGCGACAGGGCGCGGGCGCCCTCGTCGTCAGCGAAATCGACGCTCTCGGCGGCCAGGCAGCATTTGTCGCCGCCGATCTGGACGGCATCCGGGCGGCCTCGAGGAGGTTGGCCGAACAAGCGAGCGAGGTCCTCGGCGACACCCCCGACATCCTCATCAACAACGCCGGCATCTACCCTGGGCCCTCAACCGCCGAGACCGACGAAGCCACCTTCGACCGGGTCTATGCAGTCAATGTCAAGGCTCGTCCGGCTCACGACCTGTCCGAAGCCATGATGAGCGGTACTCCAGCTGGCCGCAGCGGCACGCCCGACACAATCGCCCACGCCGCGGTATACCTGGCCAGCGACGAAGCCTGGTTTGTCCACGGCGCCACCATCGACGTCGAGGGTGGGCGCACCACCGTCGCCGTCATCGCGTAGTTTCGGATGACCTTTACCAAGCGCGTCCGAAGCGATCCAGAAAACACTTTCCGAACTGCCACAAGACGTTTGCGCTGTTTTGCGGGACTAGGGTCCGCGCGCCTTTTGGGCTCAGCCTCGGGGGTGGAAGCCTACGCAGCCGTACAACCGTGCCGACCGCCATCGGTCGCCCGTAACGGGACGGGCGAGCTTTACCGCGGCCCCGTCGGGACCGGCAGGTGGGCCCCGGTGCGGGGATCCCCCGCCGGGCTCGGGGTCGAGGGGGACCAGTTCAGCCAGGTGGCAGAGAGGCGGACGGTCTTCCTGGCGGCGGCATCCCCCCACCCCAAGCACGGAAGGTGGGGAGCGGTCCTTCATGGGTTGATGGCGGGCGCAGGTAGGTTCTTGGCGCGTACTCCCATTGCGATCACGCGTGTGAGCAGCATGCCGACGGCCATGAATATGAGCGCGTCGGTAATCGCGGATGAGCTGATCGAGTTGTTTGCCATCCACCGCTCGAGTTGCGGGCCGAACCAGTGCACCGAGCCGTAGGAGAACGCTGCTCGGGCGCCGATCACGGCCGTCCACACAGCGGCGTAGGCCCAACCGGCGCGAGTCACGGCTTTGCTAGTGGTAGGGCTGCGGTACACCCTCATCAGGGCGGTGGCGAGCAAACCGAACGCGACCCCAGCCGCTGCGAGCGCCAGCTCGAGGGTCAGGCCTGTCCCTGTGGTGGCGATGCCTTTGATGAAGAATGGGAGGATCAGACAGGCCGTCACAAGTGGACGGATGACGCGAAAACGGGTGACCTTGCGGTGCGGGCCGACGTCGGACTCGAGCACCACGAACAGGACGACGGCATTGATTATCATTGCTTGAGTTAGCAATTTGAGCTCCTTCAGGCTGGGTGGGACCCACCCGTTACATCTCGTAAGATATATCTTAACAGATGCATCTGTCAAGAGCTAACCTAAAGGGCATGAACGTGCGAGACCTGATCTGGCTAGGACAACGCCTGGCGGAGGCGGGGCAAGCCGACATCCGCGAGTTAGCGCCCGGCGTGCCGACCGCGGAGCTGATCGTTATGTACGACCTACTGGACCACGGACCGAGCACGATCACCGACCTCGCCGAGCGCACCGGCTACGCGCAAAGCCGCGTCTCCAGCGCGGTCGTAGGGTTATGCGAGCGACACTGGGCCCAGACCCGCTCAGACCCAGCCGACGGGCGACGCACCATCGTCCACGTCCCGGACGAGGTGCAGCGCCAGGCAAGCCAGGTCCAGGCCCGCAACGCCAACGAAGAAGTCCTCGGGCCGCTGCTCGCCGAGCTCCCGCCTCGCCGCCGCGACGCGATAATCCGCGCCCTAACCGACCTTCACCATCTCCTGCGCAAGCACGACAACGACGCCGACTCCCCGCGCGACTCGACACAAGAAGTCCACCGGCTGCTCACACCGCAACCTCCCCGCCAGCGATAAACCCACTGGCGGCTCTGTTAGCGCTGCTCTACACCAAGGACCCGGTCCTGCGGACCGCGGCCAAGGTCTCACTCACACTGACGGGGGAAATGGTCATCATTATCGGCACACGTTTTTTTGTCGTGGGTATTGTGAGATAGCGCCGCCGGCTCTGAGAAACCCCCGATTTGTCCATGGCCCCTTGTCGTTTCGGCGAGTTCGGCGCTTGTTCCGAGCGAAAGAACGGGGGCAATGATGGCCTTACCCGCCACTGTGCCCGGCACACGCTGGCGTTTTGGCCTGCGCCTGGGCCGGGCCCATTGCGTGCGAGCCGGCATCAACGACTACTCCGTGAAGAGGCCTTCCTCGCGACAAGGACCCAGGTGCCGAAAGAGCACGCGCTAGGCGCGCTTACTTGCCGGTGTAGGTCTGGGGCGGGCCGGTCGCTTAGGTGAGCGGACTCCGCCGAACACTTGGCTGACAAGTTCGTCGGTGAACCGCCGGTCCAGCGACGAGCCGATCACGAGCATTCGGATGTAGAACGCTCCCAAGATTTGGTCGAAAAGAACGTCGTCGTCAAAGTCCGGCCGCAGTTCACTTCGTGCAATACCTCGTCTGATCGCCTCTCGTGCATGGACACGACGAGGGTTCATGTAGCGAACGAGGAATGCCTCGCGTAGCTCTGGATTGTCCTGGGCCTCGAAGATAACGCCGATGAACATGCGACGAACGCGGGGGCGGTTGAATACCCGAGCGGCTACTCGAAATTGAAGGCGGAAGTCTTCAACGACCGACCCCGTGTCGGGGAAAGGCGCCGCGCCGCCTACGTCCGCCATTATCGCGTCCATCACTAGAGCGCCCTTGCTGGGCCACCGTCGGTATACGGTGGCCTTGCCAGCACCGGCCCGTGCCGCGACCTGCTCGATGGTCATAGCGGCAAAGCCGACTTCGTCCAGCAGGTCCGCAGTCGCGCGCAAGATCGCGCTGCGCGCTCGTGCACTCCGAGAGATGTCGTTGTGGCTCGGCTCATCCGTGGGGGTCACCGAACTATCCTAGCGTGAGGCAACCTGGAGCAGAACGATACGTCTCGACTTCTTGACCGGAACGTATCGTTCTGATAAACCGTGTGCTAGTACCTGGCAATTGAGACCACCGGCGTAGCCAAATACTCGGAAGTGGGCGAACGACGCTCCAACAGCTGATCTAGCTGCGCGGTGAGAGGAGGAAGGTGTGACCGACGGCGTCCCGAAGGTGATGACCGGAGAGGAGTTGGCGTGCAGCAGCGGGGGGCAGCACCTGCTTGTTAGTGGAGGTGCGGCGGCTTGAAAGGACATTTGAAGGCATTCCACCTGAGATCGACCACCTGGTCGGTTGACGCCCTAGAGGAGAGGAACTAACCAATGACCGACACAGCGCAAAAGGCGCAATCAACAAAGCAAGACAGCGACAAGGCGCTACAGGCCTTCGTCGAAGGTTTCGCCTCGCCACCTCGATCGCCCGTCTTTCATTTACCCTCCGAGCACGGGCTGGACTACGAGGACGTCACGTTCCTCGCACTTGACGGTATCCCGATCGAGGCTTGGTTCATCCCTGCTCCTGGATCGAACAAGGTGGTCATCGCCAACCACCCTCTGGGCTTCAGCCGGTCCGGCATGCCGACACAGTACGACCCATGGCACGCAGCCTGGGCGCCGAGCGGCAACGGGTTCGAAGTCGACCTGGTGCCGGACTACAAGATCCTGCACGACGCCGGCTACAACGTGGTTGCCTACGACATCCGCAATCACGGCCTCAGCAACGCGGGTAACGGAGGGGTCGTCACCCATGGCTTCACCGAGGGCCGGGATGTCGTCGGCTCGCTCAACTACGTACGCACGCGACCCGACACATCCGACATGGTCATCGAGCTGTTCAGCCGGTGTATGGGCTGTGTCTCGACGTTTGCCGCGATGGCGCACTACCCCGAGGTGTTCGAGGGCGTCAGGTGCCTCGTCGGGTGCCAGCCGATCACCCCCCGCTACATCGCCCAACGCCGCCTCGAGGTCTTGGGTATCAGCGACCGCCTTGACGACTTCGACCGGCTCTTGCGGCTGCGCACCGGCATCGGGCTCGAACGACGGGTCCCCCAGGAGTGGGCCAAGAGCGTCCGCATCCCAACGTTCCTCTACCAGGTTCACGACGACATCCTTACCGAGCCCGAGGACGTCCAAGCGATGTACGACAACATCCCCATAGCCGAGAAGAAGCTGCAGTGGATCGAGGGCACAAAAGCCCGTTGGGACGGCTATCTCGAGTTCCAGCGCCGCCCGCAACCCATGCTCGACTGGTTCGCGCAGTACACGTCGTAACCAAGTGCCCACCCAGGTCTTAAATTAGGAGACGGTGGCCGCCACTGCGCCACGAACGCTCATCCGGCTCAAATGAGTACTACGCGTCGCCGGTCCTTGAGCCCGGCACACCAGAGTTCATCGAAGCTTCCGCGAAGGCGCAGTTAGCATGCGTGGACGAGCCACTGACCGATAGCGAAAAAGGGTCCCGCGTTACCTCCCAACCAGCTCACAGCTGCGGAATTGCCCGTCGGTAAAATTGTAGGTCGATTGGCCTAAATGGCACGTAAACAATTACCAGATGGTGACCATGACGAAATCTCAGTCACGCGAACTGAGAGCACGGCGTTGCGCGACGGCCGCCATTTCCTTGTAGGCGTCCGTCAGCCCTTCGCCCACGTCCTTTCCCCGGACTTCCAACAGGCCGCGGCCCAATTGCCGGAGCACAGCTCCCGCTGTGTCAGACGCCAACGGACGGAGGTGGACCGAGGCCAGCGCGGGCCCTGCTTTCCAAAAGGACGCCAAGCACTCGGACAAAGCTGGGACGGGCATGATCGGGGGCGGCTCAATGTCTGGGGGCTCACTGGTGGTGCCGCCGCGGAGCTCGCGGAGCCGTCGTAGCGCGGCATCCCGATCTCGACCTCGCCACGCCAAAACTGCGAACGGGTCGAGGTCGAATTGCTCAGCAGCCAGGTAACAAACCGCAACCACGTGCTTGCAAGGGTTTGCCCAGTCGGGACAAGTGCAGCCACTCGAGAGACGAGAAGTGGGAGAGGGCAGCAAAGGCACGTCAGCTTCGGCGAAGACGCCCTCCACCTCGTGCGGGAGCTCGCCGGCCAACATGCTGGCGCAGTAAGAGGCCTGGCTGGCCAAAGACGCGAGGATGCGTTCCCATTGCTCATCGCGGACGACAGGCATGGCCACCCGGACTTTGTAAGGGTTCGGCCTGCTGCCCTGCACTTTTGCGCTGATGAGGCCGGGGCCGACATCTAATTCGACGACCTGACCTCGGCGCGCGTAGGCGCGTCCCCGGGCCATCCGCCCACCAACCAACGCCGACTCGACCGCCTCGAGGAACCTCCGCGACCACCAGGTCTCGCCAATCTGTCCCCGCTGGTTCCGCGTGTGGAGGCCACCTTGCGCCTCGAGCGGTGCCGCCGGTCGCCCTTGTTTCCTGCGCCACCAGTAAGGTCCAGGCTCATCGAGGTCACCCGCCTCCTGCGACCCCTCTTCGTCGTATGGTCCTACGAGGGCCCCGGGTAAGAAGCTTCGCCAAAATCGTTGCCGCCATAACCCTCCTCCGCCTCCTCCTCGCAATCCTCTTCAACCGCGGCCAGCTTGGTCAGTAGTTGCCTGAGAGTCTCGCGTGAGCCGCCCGAAAGCTCGGCCTCGATCTGGGAACCCAGCTCCCTGATGCTGTAATTCCGGCCCTTCACGGGGTCGTGCCCTTTTTTCACGCTGCCCCCAGAGCCTCGGACGACAACTGGAACACCTCGCTAAGTTCGGCGGTGGACAGTTCGGTCAACCAGGCGTCGCCGGAGCCGACGGTGCGTTCAGCCAGTTGGCGCTTCGCTTCGATCATCTGGTCGAGACGGTCTTCTAGCGTGCCCCCGCAAATCAGCGTTCGTACCTGGACATTCCGGCGCTGGCCGATGCGAAAGGCACGGTCAGTGGCCTGGTTTTCCACAGCCGGGTTCCACCAGCGGTCGAAATGGACGACGTGGTTCGCGGCTGTGAGGTTGAGCCCCGTGCCGCCGGCTTTCAGCGAGAGCACCATCACATCTTGCCCCTCCCCACTCTGAAAACGCTCAACCATTGCATCGCGCTGACGACGAGGTACGCCACCGTGGAGAAATGCCACCGGGCAGCCGAGCCGCTGTTGCAAATGGGTGCGGAGCATCGAGCCCATCTCGGCGAACTGCGTGAAAACCAATGCATTTTCGGCGGCCTGGAGCACCTCGTCGAGTATCTCAACGGTGCGCTCCAGCTTGCCCGATCGGCCAGCCAGCGTCGAGCCATCCCCCAAGTAATGCGCCGGGTGGTTGCACACTTGCTTGAGACGGAGCATTGTCGCCAGTACCAGTCCGCGCCTTTCCATCCCTTCAGCCTCGTCGATGCGCCGGAGCATTTCGTCTACGACGGCGCGGTAAAGAGTCGCCTGCTCCCGGGTGAGGTTGCACAAGATCTTTATCTCTAGCTTGTCGGGCAGGTCAGTGATGATGCTGCGGTCGGTCTTTAACCGGCGCAACACGAACGGCCGGGTGAGTGCCCGCAGCGACTCGGCGGCATCTTCTTCGTGGTAGCGCTCGATCGGAACGGCGAAGTGTTCCCGAAAAGCCGAAGCAGAGCCAAGCAATCCGGGGTTGAGTACCTCCATGATCGACCACAGCTCTCCAAGGTGGTTCTCGACTGGCGTTCCCGTGAGTGCGAGCCGGCGGGGCGCTGTCAACGAACGCGCCGCCCTGGTCTGCTTGGCCTCGGGGTTCTTTATGTTCTGTGCTTCGTCGAGCACTATTCGCGACCACTGCACGCTTTCGAGGACAGCATGGTCGCGGTCGAGCAGCGAATAGCTCGTTATGACAAGGTCGGCACCAGCTACTTTTTTGGAAAAATTTCCCGCCCTGGCGCGCCCCACACCATGGTGCACCGCCACTCTCAGTTCCGGCACGAACCTCTTGGCTTCACGTTCCCAGTTCCCGACAACCGAGGTCGGGCAGACGACGAGCGTGGGACCGGGCGCCGGCCCCGCCAGACCCTCCGTGGCGTGCCTCGCTTTTTCTGCTTGTAGAAGCGCCAGGACCATTGCCGTCTTCCCCAGGCCCATGTCGTCGGCAAGGCACGCTCCGAGCCCTCTCCGCTCGAGTAGGTCCATCCAGGCGACGCCTCGGAGCTGATAAGGCCGCAACTCCCCGGCAAAGCCCACCGGCGTAACGCCCACCTGAAGGTGGTCTTCCAGCTCGCCCCTCAGTAACGAGCGAAGCAGGCCGTCCGCTTGGACACTGGTCACAGGCAAGCCGAAGGCATCGTCGAGGCCCGCGGCAGCTCGCAGGACGTCCGCGACCGTCATTGTCGCCGGGGTGCGCCGGTGGTGACGACCGTCCCGCAGGAACTCCGCCAACTTCTCAGCTTCTCCCGGTCGGAGTTCGAGCCATTTGCCCCGCACCTGCACCAGTGGCGCCTTCAGGGCGGCGAGGGCCCGCAGCTCGTCGGCGCTCAGAACTTCGTCGCCGAGCGCCACCTGCCAGTCGAAGTCGCCGATGCCGGTCTCGTCCATCAGCCCGAGCCCCACGCCCCTATCTGAGCTCGTTCGGACGTTCAAGCGGGCGCCCAGCCGCGAGGAAGGGTGCCTCCACCACGCGGGTAACAGCACGCCGAAGCCGGCTACCTCCAGGGCCGGCGCCGCCTCGGTCAGGAACTGATAGACGCCGGCGAGGTCGACCTCGAGCGCGGTCGGCGCCGGCTCACGGAGCGCCAAGGACAGCTCCGGGTAGCAGGGAAGAGCCCGCGCGAGCTCGGAGAGCAGCACTTCGTGTGGCATTTCCAGGGTTCGTGCCGCCTGGCGGAGAGCGGCACCCGAACGCCACACTTCCTGCGTGTCGACGACGAGGCTCGGGTCGTCCGTCGCTTGGAGGAGCAGCTCGACGCGCCACAGGTCCTGTCCCCCGTCACGCGCAATTCGGCCCGGCGCGATACCCATCCTGCCGCCTTCAGTGACGGGCAGCCGTCTCATCGCGCCGCCCTCCGCCGACGCCTCATCCTCGTCGGGCTCGCGCACGCGGAAGCAAAGCCGCCATTGCCCACCCCGGGCGGCCGCCCCGGCTCGCCACTCGCCAATGAGCCGTTCAAGCTTCGCCAGCTCACCGAGGTCGGCATCGATGTCTGCTTGTGGCGCTGCCAACGCTGTCAACCAGGCTTCGACCACGGGCAGTTTGCGCCGAGATCCACCGGGCCTGATCCCGAGGAGCGGCCGCCGGCGCTCCCGGATGGCGTCCCGGCAGGCGGCATCGACGAACGCTTCCATGGCATTGCGGACCAGCGGTTCGGGGTCGTTCCCGGCAAAGGGCGTAGGCGGTCCCGGCCCTGGTCCCAGCGCTCGGCATAGAGGCGGGAGGGACGTGGCTAGGACGCGAAGGCGCTCGTCGTCGCGCCCGCCGCCCACCGGCAACCAGCGGGCCAAGTACTGGCCTCGGTCGTCAACAACTAACCCGGGCAGAACCCTGCCGCCCGCCACAATTTCGAGGGCAAGGCCAGCCAACGCGGCGAAGGCCGCCACTGAGGCCCCCGGGCGGAGCTCGGGCGACGCCTGGTCGGCCAGGGCGAGCAGGGCGTTGATCGCCGGGCTCGCGGGCACCAGTACAACTGGGACGTCGAAAGGGCAGAGCTGCGCGGGGCTGGCCGTGGCCGGCTTATCTGCACTGGGCTCCGCCCGGAGGAGCTGCGGGGAGGCCTCTGGTGCTGCCTCGCCGCCGGGCAGCCATAGCGACACCGCATCACGTTTTGCGTCGGAAAGAGCGAGGGCAACTGAGGCGCTTGCGCCGGCTTCACCAAGGGCGCGGGTCAGAGTTTCCTGAGGGGCGGCAAAAGGGTGCGGTCTCGGACGCGGCACGGCTGAACGGCGACCCCGAAGCGGGGGGCCGACCGCAGGGAGGTCGCTACTCTCGGCCCAGAGGGCAAGCTCACCACAAGCGGATGGACGCCAGAGGGCGTGTACCACGAGCATCTGTCTTTGAGCGTATAGAGAGGCTGTCCCGACTCACGTGATGTTGTGGTCACAGCGCCAGCGAGACTGCGAACTGGGGACCCTGCTCAGTTGGCCCCACCGGCTGGCCGTCCAAGCCGTCCCCTCGTTGCGCTTCGCTTAACTGAAGGGTTAATCCTTGCCAAAACCTGGCATTGGCGGCGGGTTTCTCGTGATTGACACGACAGCAAAACAGCACTGTAGTTGCTACCCGAGCCGGAGCCTCGGGAGTGTCAGCTGCCGAACCTCCGCGATGCGATCGAAGTGGCGGTCAATGTGCACAACGCCGAGCCGGTGGTGACGAGCGACCTCGGCGATCAGTAAGCCGCGGAGAGCTATCCGGTGCCACATCCCGTGATGATGGGTTTACGCGCCACCGGCCGGGCCTAAAGGCCCGGCCGGTGATGCAGAGCGTGGCGGTGGTGCGGGGCTACACGGTGCTTGGGAGCAGGGTGCGGGCATGGCTGGCCCGCTGCTGGGTGTACCAGGTGGCAAAGAGTATGGCCCCGGAGGGGACCGCCATGCGCAGCAGGAAGGGGGAGGCGTTGACCGAAGTAGCGAGGACCAGCGAGGCGGTGCCCACTAGGAGGGCCGAAGCCCACACGAGGGAGACCTCCCGGTTGAAGGCCACAAAGCGGGGGTTGTGCCAAACGGCGGCGGGTGCCTGGGCCTGGGCGTAGGCCGCCGTGAAGGGGCGCCCTATCAGCACCGAGCCGAGGACGAGGACCGTGAGCAGGCCGTGGGCACCGGCCTGGGAGTAGGTGCCCCAGGTGCCGATGTCGGCCGGACGGACGGCCACGAGGGCGGCGGCGAAGGCCACGAAAGAGGCAATGCCGGCCACCTCGAGCATGTGCACCTTTTTTGCGGGCAACGGCCCGGCCTAGCACCACCACGGCCACGAGCCCGCCGGCGACGAGCCCGGCCCACAGGTTGACCAACGGGGTGATGGTCATGAACGTCACCAAGGGCAGCAGGCTCCACATCATTTCAGTCATCGAACGTCCCTTTCTCATTGAGGGCGCCTCGGCGGCCCGGTCCCGGTGGACCGGCGCCTTGGTGCTTTCCATGCTCCTAGCGTCCCCCTTCGAGGGTGCCGGTTCCCTAGTGAGACTCCCTAATCCCGAGCTCCCTAGGTGCGGCGAGCCGGGCCAGGCGATGTGTTTAGGACCAAAGCCCTTGTCTACCCGCCCCTAGTTACCCCAGGGGCAAGCTATGAGCTCAGCCCCGTTCCGGCTCGGGAAATGGTCTAACACTGGATGAACACTGAGCGATGGAAATGTGAGGAGGACCAGTTTCTTGGGACCTCAATCCTGGCTGAAGCCGAAAGAGGTTGGACATGAGTAAGGAAGCAACGGCAGCCCGGCTCGCCGCTCGTACTTCCGGCCCAGTGTGGTCTGGGGCCGCGGCTGACTGCGCTGGCTACGACGAGGAACGGAGTGGGTTCAATTCGGCGCTCGATCACCAACCGGCGTTGGTGCTGGCGGCCACTACGCCAGCCGACATCGTCGAAGGGGTCCGTTTTGCCGCCGAGCACGGCCTACCCGTTGACTTGCAGGCAACGGGGCATGGAGCCCACCGGGCCATGGATGGTGGCCTCCTGATCGTGACGCGGCGCCTCGCGGATGTTGAGGTCGACCCGGGACGTCGCGCAGCGCGCGTCTCGGCTGGAGCGACCGCGGCCGACGTCATTGCCGCGACCGCTCCTCACGGACTGGCGGCGCCGGTTGGCGCGGCGCCCGGCGTCGGTTACGTGTCCTACACGCTCGGGGGAGGTCTGGGAGAGCTGGGGCGTGCCCACGGCTACGCCGCCGACGGGGCCCGCCGGCTCGAGGTCGTGACCGCAGACGGCCAAGAACTCACAGTCACGCCAGAACAGCACCCGGAGCTGTTCTGGGCACTCCGCGGAGGGGGCAGGAACCTGGCTGCGGTAACGGCAATGGAAATCGAGCTATTACCGATCTCCGAGATTTATGGGGGCGGCTTGTTCTTCGGCGTAGACCGGGCCCCGGACGCCTTCGAGGCCTTCCGTCGCGCCATCACGACCGCGCCACCTGAGCTGACCCTGTCGCTGGCCTTCGTCGCCTTCCCCGACGTTCCGGTGCTCCCGCCACCGCTGCGGGGCCAGTTCTGCTGTCATGTACGCGTGGCCTACCTGGGAGAGAGCGCCGGAGGCGACCGCCTCATCGCCCCGTTGCGAGCCGCGGCGCCGCTTCTGGATACCGTCGCTGTGCTCCCTATGACCGAGATCGGGACGATCCATGCCGACCCGGTGGGCCCCATGCCGGTAAACAGCAACAGCGTCGCCCTCGCCAGGGACGACGTCTTCGACGACCTCCTGCCCCTGGTCCAGCCGGACGCTCCGTTCATGCTGGAGTTGCGCCACCTCGGCGGCGCTCTCAGCCCACCCGCAGGGGGTTCCGTCGGCAGTCGGTCACCGAGGAGCGGTACTGAACCTGTTCACCTCCGCCTACCCGGGCACGGTACCCGCCATCGCAGGCAGCGCTCAGCAGACGATCTGCGACGCTGTCGCCGCCGCCAGCGTGGAAGGCCCACTGCGGAACTTCCTGCCCACCCAGTACCCGGACGCCACTGCCTGTTATGAACCCGCCGTCGCTGCAAGACTGGCGAAGCTCAAAACGATTTGGGACCCAGCAGACACGTTCCGGTACACGCCAGCCGTAACCACCGAAAAGTGACGGTGAGGCCTGGGCGTGCGCAGTTCTGGATGCAGCGTTGGTAGCTGGTCCGGCGCGGAGCCGGACACGTCGCCGGTAAGCAAGAGCCCCCTGCCCGACCCGTCGGTCTTCATGCCCACCTTCAAAGAGCACCGCCGGTGCTGGGAGGCGGTGGTGGACGCCTCGGAGGGTTCCATCGTCCGGGTGGAGGTGCCCTACCGAGTCGACGAAGTTACCCGGTTACCTGCTCCGTCCGGACAATTCGGGAGCGGCCCGGCCCACGTTCATCATGACCAATGGCAGCGATGAAGCGCTGCCCAACCTCCTCGCCCACGGCGCCGCCGAGGCGCTGGCCCGGGGGTGGAACGTGTTCCTGTTCGACGGCCCCGGCCAACAGTCGATGCTGTTCGACCAGAACGTGCCGTTCCGCTACGACTGGGAAGCGGTCCTCACCCCGGTCATCGATGCCCTTATAGAGCGCCCAGACGTGGACGCCTCGGCGCTGACCGGCTACGGCGTCAGCCAGGGCGGCTACTGGGTAACCAGGGCTATCGCCTTCGAGCGCCGGTTGGTGGCGGCGGTGGCCGACCCCGGGTGCGTGGACGTGTCCGAGTCGTGGACCCAGCACTTGGCCCCGCCCGTCGCCGAGATGCTCGAGTCGGGCCAAAAGGACGCCTTCAACGCGGCCATGGCCAAAGCCACCGCCAACCCGACCGTCGCCCGGACACTGGCCTTCCGGTCCAAGCCCTACGGGGCCAGTGACCCCTTCGACCTGTTCACCGAGGTGAAGAAGTACCAGGTCCGTGACGTCGTGGGCCAGGTTAGCGACCCCATTACTGGTGCTCGACCCCGAAGACGAACAGTTCTGGCCGGGCCAGCCCGAGCAGCTTTACCAAATGCTGCCGGGCGAGAAAGCGATCATAAAGTTCACCCGGGCCGAAGGGGCGAACTTCCACTGCCAGCCCCTGGGCCGTCGCCTGACCGACACTCAGATGCTCGACTGGCTGCAAGACCATCTGCCCACTCAGTACCGGTAACCCAAGGAGACGATGGCCATGAAAAAACTGATACCGCTCGTGATCGGGTTTTCGCCCCTGATCGCATTTTCGCTCCTGACCAAGATATTGCCCTCCGGTGACGTCGGCGTCGCCGGGCTGGTCGCTGCTTTGCTGGCCCTGTTGGCCATGCTGATCAGCCGACCGGTCTGGCCGCCCAAAGTCCTAAACGCCTGTTCCCTCGTAATATTCACGGTACTGGCCGTCCTCGGCTTCAGCCTGGACAAGGGCGACAAGACATGGCTGGCCACTTGGCCAGGTGGGGGCGTGGCCATCGTCATCGGCGCCGTCATCCTCCTCCTGGTCCCCGTGATCCCGTTCACCGTCCAAGGAAAGCGTCCCCAAGGAGGAATGGGGTTCGCCCACCTTCAAGCGGGTCAACCACGGGCTCAGCCTGGCCTGGGGGGCATCGATCGTGGTGATCGGCGTCGCCCGGGTGTTGGCCGAAGCCCTCGCTCGCCATTCCTCCGGCCACCACCTGGCCCAGATCCTGTTAGGGGCGGCAGTACCCGTCATCATCATTGTGTACATGCTGATGTTCACCCAGAGCTACCCGGAACGCGTCGCCCATAGCCCGGCGTGACTACAAGGGCGCTGATGTACGCGCCGTCTGTTGGGCAAGGTGGCGCGTGCGTGCCGGCGCGAACGAAAGTACCTGCCGTGCGCTTCGCCGAGAACTAGGGAATTGCCCTAGGTGTGATGAGCGACGAGCGGCCGAAGCTAGAAGCATGAGAATAATCGTGGATATTTACGAGGGCGAGGATGGCCGCCCGGCAGGCACCGTCTGCGCAGAGGGCCAGCCGGAGGTGCGGTCCTTCTCCGGGAACCTGGAGTTCTTGGCCTTGGTCGAGAGTTTGTACCGGAGAGCCGAGCACACTTCGAGCCCCAACGCGGTTGGCACCCACGAATGCGATGGGTTATGAGCGAACTAATTTCGCGGTGCGACCACATGGCCAGTTGTCCCTTATTGCGCGCCCAAGAACCATCCGCTTTCTAGTCGAACATCCGCAGCACACTGAAGGCCCCGGGCGGCGCTGACCGTCACGAGCACCCAATTGGCGGAACTCCAGATGGGCTTCTCAGGCGCGCTGACGGCTGTTGGTACTCTCAGTCACGGCCCGCGCCCGCACAAGCGATGTCCAATGGTGTCAATGAGGTCGTAACTTCTACGGGGTCCCGTCATCGGCTGTCGCCTGTGGCGTCGTGAGCCAATTGGGGGAAGAAGTGCCAGCAAACGTCGCTGAGGACTTCGATTATGAGCTTCGGCGTGAGCTCCGGTGAGGGATCGTGGAGTTGCGGCGGCAGCTCCACCGCCATCTCCTTGACCTTCTCGATGATGCCCGGCCCTATACCCTTGCCGAGGCGGCTGAGGCCTCTGCCAACGACCTCAGGGTCCATTGTCCAAGCAGGCACGGGTTGTGCTTCGATATTGGCCCAGAGTTCGGGACCACGCGGCGTGTCGAGACTGAAAACATGGTCGAAGGTGCGCGCCGAGGCATCGCGCTGGGTGAATGCCTCGCCGAGGTCCCAGGTCTTGCGCAAGGTGGCAATGAGCGATGTGTGACGGTACTCCTCGTTGTACACCGAACCCGGCTCGACCCATGGCGACACGACAATGGCGGGGACTCGATAGCCCGAACGATCGAAGGTGAAACCGAACTCGCCCGCCGGGGCGGCTGGACTAGGCGGCGGGACCGCCCCTGGCGCCACATGATCATACGTCCCGCCTGGCTCATCCCAGCCGATCAAGAGGGCCGTGTTCCAGAGATTGGTGCCCGACTCCGAGGTGGCGGAGCGGTAAGCGTTGAACACCCGTTCCAAGAAGGCTTCACCAGCGAGCATCGACGACGGGGCGTCTAGCTTGATGTCGACGCCGTCAATGAATGATCGGCCGAATGCGGGGTGGTAGTCGCCGTGGCCGGCGATCATATTTGGCTCGATGAGCGAGAAGTCAGGCAATGTTCCTGCGACTGCATCGCTCTCGAACTCGGCGAACGGGACGAAGTGCATTGCCAATCGGTGTTTTAGGCGGGGAAAGTGGATGACGCCGGTGAAAGACAACGGCATCGGCTCCATTACGTAGACCTTCCACGTCTTGCCGTGTTGTTCGAGTCGTTCGAAGATCGTTTCCGCGTCGTTCCTGGTGAACCATTTTCTCACTGGGGTGTTTACCACCAGGCCTGACGACGTGGCTGCTGTCCAGAACGAGCGGTTCATGAATGTCTGCGATGGCACCTCAGAGAACCAGTGGTCGAACACGCCGAAGTCACGGGCAATGGAGCTGAGCACCGGGAGCTGCTCCGGCGTATAGCCGGTCATGATCTGGGCGTACTCGTCATAGGTGGGTTGGCGGCCGACCTCACCGGCGAAAGTACTGATGTAGTCGGTGACGAACCCGTCCATGGTCGGCGTTGCCCCGGGCGCCGGGGCGTTCCACGGCGGGGTCGCGGCGTCGCCGATCTTGAAACGGTTGCGGTCGTCGATCGTGTTGAAGAGCTGGGTGTTGGTGTGAAAGTACTCCTCGCCCGAGTCGGGGTTGGGGGAGTCCATGTCGGTTGTGACCCCGTACGGCACCACCTCGCGGTCACTACCGTGCTCGGCCCACTTGGGGACCGGGTTGGTCAATTCTTTCCCGAGGACGCCATCGAAAGTCTTGCCGTCCTTGGCCGTAGAGGCGGCCGAGGACGTTGTCGAAGGACCGGTTCTCGAACAGCACGACCACGATGTGGTCAAGAGCGTTGCGCTGGTCAGGGTCGGGCACGGGTTGGTCTCTCGGGGTCGTTGCGGACGTCGAGCGAAGACTAGCAGGGCCCCTACGAAGGCCACCTGGACCCGATAGGTGAGCCGTCCGTTCAAGGTTCGCGCTATGAACCTTCTCTGCCAGCGCGTCATCAGGGCCCGAAGGGCTTTGTCTTGAGTCAAGAAGTTGGCCGGACGGACGTGCAGGCCAGTCCCGCCAGCGGATCGCTAGCCGGTCGTCCCGTCGCGCTTCTTCGGGCGAGAGTCTGGAGTTGCCGTTCGTGCGCGCCAGGCAGCCAATCCTTGCCGTACATGGCCGACGGTCCGACCCGCGGGTCGCTGGGAAGATGGGCGTCACGCAAGGCGTGCACGTACGCCCGGTCCTGGTCGATCCGTGCCTTCACCTGAACGGCTCCGCCGATGGACCCGTGGCCGGGGACAAGGACATCGACGTCGCCCGCCACGCCCTCGAGCAACCGCAACGCGGCGAGGTAGTCCTCGATCGGGTCAGCGGTGTCGTTCAAATCGAGCATCGGGACCAAGACATCAGAAAGCATGTCGCCGGCGACGAGGACCCCGCGTCCCTCAATCAACAGCGCCGCATGGCCCGGGGCCTGCCCTTGATGCTCGACAACCCGGACTTGAGGGCCATCCCAAGGAATCTGCGCCGTCTCGGCGGGCAGACCTGTAATGAGGCCGAGCAGGTCCAGCGGTACCTGCTCGGTGATGTCCGGCGGTATCAACTCGGCGATGCGGGCCTTCGCGTGCGTCCGACAGCCGATCTCGGACGGTGGCCGCGCAGCGGGCCGTGCCGTAACGGGGCGCCGCGCCGAGCCTGGAGTGCCAGAGCAGGTGGTCCCAATGTGGATGCGTCGAGAAGCCTGCCACAACGGTCTGGCCCCGATCGGACAGGTCGTTCGCGAGGCAGGCCATTTCGTAGCCCTGCACCCCGGGGTCGATGAGCAACACGCCAGCCCGGCCGTGCACGACAACGGCGTTGCTCTGGCAGAACTCGCTCTCGTGGATCAGCACACCCTCCGCGGCCTGCCTCAGCACGGGTGCAAGGCTACCGTGCGACGGTGCCCGCTGGAGTTGGCCCGCAAGCGAGGGCGACCCCGAAATCGTTGCCTTGCCCTGCACGCCTGTCGGCCATCACGGGTTTCACAGATGACGGTGCCAGCGCTGGGCGTCGACGTGCAATCGTCAGAGGAACGTCACGCGGGTCGCTTCCTGCTTGCCTTGGGCGAAACCAGCACGGGCGGCGGGGATGCGGGTTGCCGGATCCATCTGGTTCGTGCCCATTGCGGCTCGGGAATCGGCGTCCGGTGTGATCACCTCGACGCGGCTGCCCTGCTTGCGAAGAGCCTCGACCTGGCTGGCCAGGTCCGTGCCCCATTCCGGTGGTCTGCGCAGGCCCTCGAACTGGCCTGCCGGGCCCGTGCCCCGTCCCGGTGGTGTCTGGCTCCGTCCACCCAACGGCGAGAGCACCACGACGTTCGCATAGCCCGAGGCAAGGTCGGCGTTGTCGGGGGAGCGCACGCCACCGTCGATGTAGCGATTGCCGTTGATGCTTACCGTGGGGACCAGACCGGGCAGCGCGGTGCTCGCGGTGACCGCGTCCACCAGGTCGACACCGGAATGGCGGTCGAACGCAGCCAACTCGCCGGTATGCGCGTCGACGGCCGTCACGATCATCGGCCTGTCCGGCCATTCAGGGCGAGGCAACCTGGCGGCGACCATTGCGCGCCGCTGTCCCGCCCCGGGCCCGAGTATGGAGTCGCTCTCCAACCCGAACGCGCCCATCGCACGTTGCAGGTCGGCAGCCGAGGTGGCGGCGGCGGAGATGGCCCTCATCCGCTCGAACACCGTGGCCATCGGCAGGGACGGCGGCCGTTCCCGGTTCTGCCCGACCGGTTGAACCGGCGGGGACAGCACCGAGGCCAACAGTTCGGCCGGCGGTATACCGCTGCGCACCTGCGCTGCCGCGGTGGCACCGGCCGAGGTGCCGACCACCAAATCGGCGGCCTCTGTCATATCGAGACCAGCTTCGGCCAGGCCTGCGATGATGCCGATCTCCCACGCATTTCCGGCAGCCCCACCACCACCGAGAACCAGAGCAACGTTGTGAACCATCTGCTCAGTATTCAGCCCGTGGAACTCTTCTGTCCATCGAAATACCAAGACCGTGCCTTACGGCCGGTTTTCGCATTACAGTTCCTTTTGTCAGGTTTTAAGTGAGGCACCAGTCGACATATCCCCGTTGAGAAAAACAACGTTCCCATCAAGTCAGGCCCGTCCGAAGAACCGGGGCCGGTGAGCGACATTTCAGACGAAAGACACCCCACGCAATTTGGGGGTCATGATTGACTTGGGTCAGCCCATCAGCTCGGTCTTCGACCACAGAGAGGCTCGGAAAAGCATTGGTGGACCGCCGCTCTATCCGTTATTAGAACACAGGGATTGGGTATCCACCAAGGCGTTGCGATTAGAACCGTAACGTCGAGAGGTCCGATGCGCTGGCTCTGGAAACCGTCAAGGTGGCCGGCCTCCTCGAGGACTTCGAGCCCGTCGGCGCGGTGGCTGGCGCCCGCAAGGAGCTTGCCGCAGAGCGCGCCCAGGAAGTGTCGAAATAGTGCGGTCGCCATGCTCCCAAAAGGCAGAGCAGTCACTGATCTGGCGCGGTCCATTGAGTTCGCTTCAGGGGGGTCTGACTGCCGCTTTTTCAGGCCGGGAAGCCGACCCCGAGGTAGGTCCCCAGGGTCACGGTGGCGCTCGCGGATCCCGGTGGTGGGATCCAAGATGAGGCCGCTGCGGTCCCATCGTGAAGGACGTCCAGGTTCAGGCAGCCCCCGAACAAGGCCTGGAGCTTGGCAGTCCATTCCGCCCCTCTCAGGTCCGGCATTTCCGAGAAGACGGAGCGGGCGGAGGGGTCGTCCACGAAGCAGGCTAGGGAGAAGGCAACGGCGTCGACCCTTACAGTGTGCTCTTGGGCGTCCGTGGCGGCGGCCCTTAGTACATCGTCCAATAGCGTCTCGAGCTGCTCGGCCGGGACCGGGGCGCTAAGGTCGAAGCCGACCTCGGAACGCCGGAGTGTGTGGAGATCGCTCACCTCGCCCTGGCACATCCGCACGAGCCCGCTCTTCGCCGTCGACTGACCGAGGTCCACCGCCACCACCGTCCCGTTAGCCACGCCTGCGCACCGGGCCGCGCCGAGCATCGGAGCAAGCTCCGGCCGCGGCACGAGCCGGGCCGAGACGGGGGCCCCCAGATCGACGAGGACACTATTGGTCGCATCAACCACCGCCGCGCCCACCGGGCCAGCCACCAGGCCCCCGGCGATACCGACTTCTTCGACCGTGGCCCAGTGGCGCAGGTAGTCCTGGCGCCAGGGGCTCCAACCTTGCTCGGCTGCCGTGCCGGGAGCGTGGAGGGTAGCCAGGACCCAGGCCAGACGGTGCCCGGTTTCCGCCATAACCGTGGTCGCCGCTTGGCGCCGGCCGGGCACTTCGGACCCGAAGGCACGGCCCAGGTCGTCGGCCACCGAGCCCCGGGCCAACGAGAGCCCATGGTCTGCGCCTAATTCGCGTACCGCCGCCGCCGAAAGCAGCGTGCGCGCCTCTCGGCCCACGATCTCGCGAGGGGCA
This sequence comes from uncultured Acidimicrobiaceae bacterium, assembly GCA_963807395.1. Taxonomy (GTDB): domain Bacteria; phylum Actinomycetota; class Acidimicrobiia; order Acidimicrobiales; family Palsa-688; genus Fen-671. The sequence goes on along the minus strand of CAWEBW010000011.1, from coordinate 408,565 downwards.
CCTACATGGTCCGAGATGACCAAGCGGTTCAACCCGGCGTCGTTGCGGAGCCGGCGGCGTTCGAACCGACCATCAGCGGGAACCGGTCCTGCCGCTTGTGGCTCTGTTCCCATGGTCCCAGCTTGGCCTACAGACCCTACGCCGCGCCCGCGCTGACCTATTTCGACAAGGACGGTCTTCTAAATACTGGGCTACGAGCCTTCACGCCGCGACCACCGCATTGTGCGCAGAGGCGCGGACCAACCTGACTTCGGCCCAGTGGCGCCAGTACGTTGCTGGCTCGCGCTACCCGGAGCATATGTCCTGGCTACCCGAGTGGAGCTACAAAGCAACGGATCGGTAAAAGCTTCTCGTTCCACGTGTGGAGACGGCGAGCCCGGTAACCGGCGATTATGTGCGATTTAGTCGCACGAGTTTTGCAAATACCCCTCGGCATCAGAATGTGCGCGTTATCTCGCGCCGCATTTGTGCCGAAGTAGCGCGGGAAAGCTTGAAAGCTTAAAACACCTGCGCCACAAATCGGCATAAGGTTCTTGAGCCCTCCTCTTCCAGCGACGGGGGCCGTGGGCTGGCCCGAAGCCAGACGCCGAGACAGTAACCTCGGTGGTCCCACCCAAACTGTTATTGGTCTTCTTGCTGGTGCCGCAAAAGGCCCGAGGGCTCAGGCGGCTGCGGGTGGAGTGTGCCGTGCTGCCCTGGCAACTGCGTCGCAACGCGCTGCCAGGGGGGCCGGCCTCGTCCAGGTCACGCTCCCCAGTGCTAGGAGTAGAAGTAGGGGTCCAGGACGCGGACCTCGGTGATCCGGTCGACCGGGAGCTTGTTCGCCGTGGCGCTCTGACGGACGGCTTCGGGGCTGGGGGCGTCGTAAATGCAGTAAGTCTTGGTCTTGTCAGGCGTGACATACGAGTGGACCCAGGTGACACCGTAATCGAGGTTGGTCCCGACAATTTCGGCGCAAGTCTTGGCCCCGACGGCGTCCATGGGGATGTGCAGCCCATCGGTAATGCTGCGCTCAACGAGGTACCTCGGCATGTTGCCCTCCTAACGGCGGTCCAGCATTGACCGCCATGCTTAATGGCGGCGTTAGTTGCCCGGCATGGGCACGCGCTACTCACATTGGGTTCCGGGGTTGGCCGGGCGCTGCGAGTGGCAGCGCCCGGCAGGTTCATTGTCGTTCAGGCTTACCAAATGTCGCTCATACGCGTTCACCACGAGCGGGAACTGGGCCTGAACGTCGGCCCTGAACTCACCCTCGAGAGCCCTACCTGTAGCAGCCATCAAGGTCGCGAGCTCACAGTCGTGCAGCATCATCTGGAACGGCGTCCGCTGGCCGCGCCGGGCCGTCACTTCTTGGCCCGCTGGGCCTCATTTACTAGGGCTGCACCGCCTGCCAGAGACCCCCGAAAGCCTGGACCCCGGCTCCGTTGATGCTGGTGGGGTACACGGGGGTGAGGAGCGGTAAGGCCGCGTCCTGGTGGAACATGTACAGGGGGTGACCGTCGAAGGTCACTTGATGGGTGCCGTCAGGCCTCACGATGACCCCGAGCTGGTCTCGGTCAACTCCCGCTCCGGCCTCGGGGGACATAGAGGTGAGGACGGGCGACCAGTACATGGCACACATCCCCTGGCACGCGCTCTGGTGGCCTTTGTCCAGGCTAAAGGTGTAGACGGGTACGCTCACGGGGCCAGCGGCGATGCCGCCGGCGGCGACCTCCCCGGAAAGGCCGGTGCTCTCGGACACAGCCAGTACCGTGGCCGAGATCCCGGTGGATCTCCCGTCCTGATAGACGGGCGCGGTTTCCTGGCCAATTAGGGCCTGTCCGGTCGCCAGACGGCCTCCGCTCGGGTTGACCAGGTACCACATGCCCTGGGGGGCGGTCGCCGGGTCCAACATGTCCGCCCCGGTCGTCTGCCCCGGCGCGTCGTCCAAGATGACCCGGTAGAGCGGTAGGCCCCCGTAGGTCACCTGCTGTACCGACTTGCCGGGAAAGACGTCGGTGCGGGCCACGGTCCCGAGCAGGGTGGGGTTGACCCCGTGCCCGGCGACCGGGGCGCCGTCGGTCAGCAGCGCCGGCCACAGCACCGTGTCACAAGAAGCCTTGAAAGCATTGGTAGTGGCATCGGTGCACGCGAACGGGGCCTTGCCGGACGTGAGCGTGTGCAGCTCGTCGGTCGTGAGCTCGTAGAGAGAGCAGCCCGAGTACTTACCCGAGCCGATGACCAGCACCGTGCCATAGGGGCTGGACGCCGCCGATACGGTGGCAGGGCCGGTCGGGGCGGTCACAGGGGTGCCGCAGGAAGGGGCCTGGGCGCTCACCGGCGAACTGAACTGCGGCATCACGATCACCAGTGCGAAACTGAGCATGGCGACAGCAGCTGGAACTGCGAACACCCGCCTCAGCCAAGCCGGGGCGGCCGCCGAGGTTGAGCCCGGCGATGTCGTTCGTAGAGATGAGCTTTCCGGGGGTGGCAGGAACCTTGGGATTACGGCCTTTGATGATCTGCGCATCGTAAATACCTCACATGTAAAAGTAGGGGTAGAGCACCTGTACCCGGGTAACCCGGCCGGCCGGGAGGTTGTTGCGCCCGCCGGCCTTTCGGATTTCGTTTGGGGAAGGGGCGTCGTAGACGCAAAATGTGCGCCTTTTGTTGTCGCTCACATACGAGTGGACCCAGGTGACATCCTGCTCGGCGCTTCGTTGGGTCAGCGTGCGGCACAGTTCCGCGCCGTGGGCTGCGACCGGTACCTGCAGTCCCTCCGGGAAGGTGCGCTCAACGATGTACCAGGGCGTTTGGGGGTCCTCCTGGATGACCTCGAACCTGTGAACACGAGCTACGGTACGAGCGTCCATAAGAAGGTACATGGGCAATCTCCACCCATATTGGGACGGGGCGTTACCTATCTTGGGCGTTGACGCCGGGTTAGCGGGCATCGCTGGGACATGGTGGCCAAAGGCTTTTTCCGTGAGGTGGTCGAGACCGTCCTGGCGGACGGTCCGCACAAACATAGCGGCGAACTTGTTCGCCCTACGTTCGAACCCAGCTGCCCGATCGGCTGGCCAGAACGGGATATAACCCGGACCATCACGAGCCGATCCGAAAGGAACACTTCAGACTGTCGACACGACGCGCTCCATTTTCGCCTCATTTAGCAGTAAAGGCCACTCGTTCCACTTGTGGAGACGGCGAGCCCGGTGCGCAATTTCTCCCTCTCGTCGAGCTCCACAAAGGCGGAGAGGATGGCTGCCAAGACAACGACGAAACCGATGCTGTAGCCGGCATAGGTTCCTTGTCGATGTCTCAACCATCGGCCTCTTCCCAGGGAAGGTTTGGTGGACGGGGTCAACGAACTAGTTGGCGAAATCGACCCAGATCGACACATCGAGAGGGCGCCAAGAACGGCCCGCATCGGGACTATTCGCGCCGTAGCGCGATCGCCAGATCGGGCTTGACGATGGGTGCGACGTAGCGGGGCCACATCATCGCGCCGTGAAGACGGAACACGATCGTCTCGCCATCTGATGCCTCAAAGCTGTGATTTGGGCTCGAGTATCTTCCCGCCCGAATCCGAATGGTGTGACGTCCGGGATCGATAGGCACCTCGACCGCGTCGTCCCGTTCGATCGATCAAACACTCGTCCCGTCGACCAGGATGTCGAACGTCCCGCGTCGAAGCTCCATACCGACCCCTTCTCGGGTCAGCTTGTGGGGTTGCCGACACCATCCGTCTCCTTTCCTGCGTGCCCTTCGGGATAGTTTCCGTTGTTGCGAGCTTGGGATACGTCAACTCCGGGCACCGGTAACGTGGCGTGGCCGGTTCGGTTGGCCGTTCAATGGCTCCTCGGTCATGGCGTCTCCTTGGCCCGGGTCGCCAGGTCGAAGATGGTGACGATCTCTCGCGAGTAACTGTCGATGTCGAAATCAGGGTCATGGACGAGCCGGTGCGGCACCACATCGATGGTGGCTCGGATCGCCACCGCCATGACACCTGGGTCGAAGTCAGTTCGGAGTTCCCCTGCGGCCTGGAGGCGCGCGAGTTGTTCTTCGAGGAGGTGAACCGCCACGTCGACGTCCCGGCCATCGACGCGGCGTCCGCCGTCGGTCGTGAAGGCGCCGTTTCGGAGGATCTCGACGACGGCGACCATGTAGTTCCGGTGGTCGCGCATAAACGCGAGGTTCGACTCGATGTAGGCGCGAAGCATGGCCGGTCCGGTTGATTCGGCAAAGACGCGCGGAAGGATGTAGGCCCTGCCAGCTTCGACGACGTCGATCACGACCTGCTTGATGAGGTCGTCCTTGCCGGCGAAGTGGTAGCTGATGACGCCCTTGCTGATGCCGATGCGTGCGGCGATGCGGGCGAGCGATGCCTGGCCATAGCCGACTTCAGCGATGGTGTCGATCGCGGCACCGACGATCTGTTGGCGACGGGCGTTCTCGATAAACGTCCGCCGCTCAGGTTCCGGCTCGGTCACCATTGGCCGAATCTACGGTATCTGGCCGCTTGGCCAGATATTTATACATACGGTCAGCATGACTGCTAGCTTGCCACGTATGGAGGTCCGCCCGCCGTTCGTCGACCCCGAGACGAGAGTTCGGTCAGACTCAGGCGAGCCGATCAGGGCGGAGCAAGTAGAGGTGCCTGCCGGTTCGGGTCCTGACGGGTCGCCACCGGACGCCGCCCTCGTCGTCGAGCACCTGACCAAGCGTTTCGGCGATCGCGTTGCCTTTGAGGACGTTTCGTTCGAGGTCGGCTACGGCGAGGTTTTCGGTTTCCTGGGTCCCAACGGTGCAGGCAAGACGACGACTGTGCGGACGCTCGGGACGCTGATCGCGCCAAGCTCAGGGTTCCTCGACGAGCCGACCTCGGGTCTCGACCCCGTGGCGACCCGCGAGGTCCACGAACTCGTCGCGTCCTTGCGCGAGCGCGGGGTGACGATCTTCCTCCCCACGCACCGGCTGGAGGAGGCCGAACGGCTGTGCGATCGAGTGGCGATCCTGAACACGAAGTTGCGAATGATCGGCCGTCCCGACGAGTTGCGTGAGCAACTGTTCAGACGCTCCCTCGACGTGCGACTGCGCGCGCCACTGGACGACCCCAAGGGGGTGTTCAGCGCTGTGGGCGAGGTCGAGGGGTGGGAGCAGACGCCATCTGGCTATACGTTGACCGTCTCGGACGCTGACCTCGCAGCTCCAGCCCTCGCGCGAGCACTTGTCGGAGCCGACGCCGACATCCTGTCGATCGCCGAGTCCCATCACTCGCTGGAGGACGTCTATCTGGAGCTTGTCGACGAGGACGTGGAGGCGAAGAGCCGATGAGCTTCAGCTGGGCTCGGGTCGGAGCGATCCTCCGCAAGGAGTTGCGGGACTACCGGCGCAACCGCTTCGTCATCGGCACGATGGCGGCGGTGCCGGTGCTGTTCATAATCCTGCCGACGATCCAGCTGATCGCAGCCAATACGACGAACAAAGCCATCAACCTTCGCATCGGGCTCTCGCTCCTCTACCTGCTGGTGATCCCGGTGACCATGCCATCTGTCGTCTGCGCCTACTCGGTCGTCGGCGACGGGAGCCGCACGTGCTGGTCCAGTTGCTGTTCACGCCGCTGCTGGCAGGCTGGGCGATTTGGGTTGGGATCGCAGTCTCCACTCGGTCCACGGATGTGCCGCGTCGCGCAGCAACTGAGCGTGCTGGGTAGCTTCCCGCCGCTGATCATCGTCGCCTTGATGTCGCTGAATGCGATCTCCGAGTCGACCGCGCTCGCGATCGGGCTCGCCGCAGCCCTGTTGGCCTTCGACCTGCTCGCCTGGCGCGTTGTGGCTGCGATGTTCGACCGTGAACGGCTCGCGACCGGCAGACGTGGATGACCGATGCTGACGCGTGGCGTAAGGAGAAACCCACCTGGACGAGACCAGCTGGCCTACCACGGTCAACTGCCCTCACCACTCGCCAGGAGTTCTACGTGCCGAGAGACGGCATCCGAGTGCCTTTATTCACCGTGTCGAGAAAGGACGCCAGTGTCAGCAATCAGAATCTTTAGGCCGAAGCGAGAGTGGTCGGCGTCGCCCGCGACTGTGCTCCCTACGGCCCTGCTTGTTCGCCTCTTTAGGCCTAATTGGAACTACACGGTGGTTCTCGATGACCACCCCGTGGGCAAGATCGGGAACGAGCAGGTGAAGGTCTTCGAGGTGGAACCAGGGGAACACCGCTTGTATATGCGGTTTGTGGGACTACGCAGGTCCGAGGAGCTGCGAATGTCCCTAAAGGAGGGCGAGGAGCGGCAGTTCCTCTGTGGCACCAGCGGGATGGGCTGGCCCACTCTCCGAGAGGCGTCGCCTGAGGATGTCGCTGAGATCCGGGGAACGTCCATCAGCGAGCCGCCACAGCCAGGGGATCCCGCTTCGCCGGAGTAGCGCAGAATGCCGGTCCGGGCTCATGACGGTCACGTGCCGTCCGCGTCAAGCAAAAACCGAGAAAAGAGAAGGAAAGTTGACCATGCCCCCAAAGAAGTTCCGTCCCCACCCCCTGGCGCTGATCGCGGCCGCAGCTGCGGGGATGACCGTGTTGGCCAGTAGTGGGGCGTCCGCTTCGGCATCTCCACCCCCGACGGCGCAGAGTTCGCCGAGTCAGGCGTCTGCGTGTGCGTGGCCGATCGAGGACAGCTACCTGGCGTCGAACAGCGGCCTCCCTGATACCGCGGCATGGTACTGGGGGCAATCCTTCAGTATCCACCAGGGCACCCAGGTTGTCGTGTCGGGTGTCTACCCCGACGCTCGCTATGCATCTTTCACCGTGTACTCGAGCAGCGAACTTCCGTTTACGTCCAATGGCGTGGTGTCGTCGCTGGCCGATTTCCAGATTGCACCGGACGCAGGCAGCGCGAACCCCTGGCGTCGGGTCGCGGCGCCCGGCGGGCACTTCACGCTGAAGCTTCGCATGCAGGCAACACCTGGCCAGGTCAACGTCCTGCCGCTCGCCCCGGCGGGCGTTACGTCGGGTGTAGGGTACCTGGAATATCGGGTCTTTCTCCCTGCGAGTGGAGACGGGTCAAACATCCCATTGCCTCACATCACGGTCGAGAACCGTGGGTCGACTCTGCACCTCCGGGCCTGCACTTCGCACACCACAGCGATCCCCCCACCCGTTCGCCAGACCACCACGACTCAAGCAACGACCTCATCTACAAGCCGCACCAGCCGCCTCGCTCCGCTTGAGTTCTTCCGGGCCGCGTTCCAGACCTACTTCCCAAATCCTGAGACCGCCTACCTGCTGGCCTACATGGCACCCCCGACCGCCTCCCAGGTCGTCGTCGTAACCGGGAAGGCGCCCACCTTTCCGCCTGGCGCGCACCCATCAATCTGGCCCAGCGCGAGTGACCAGGTCCGCTATTGGTCGATGTGCGTCAATATCGGGGAGGGCACCGATCCCGTCGTCGTCAACCGCCTGCCCGGCGGGCAGACCGACCTCGGTTGTCGCGCCGACGATGCAACGAAGTTGAGTGCAGGTGGGACATATACATACGTGATCGGCACAGAGGCGCAACGAACCACCATTGAGCGAGTGGCCGGAGTGACCTTCCTGCCACTTTCGTTCGCCCAGCCGGCAGCGCCGCTTTACCTCCTGGCGATGCGGTACACGCTCGCCAACCCGTTGTTCGGTTCTGCGCCACAAAACGTTGCCCAAACGGGGAACGCCCAGGCAGCCGCTCAGACCATGGGGGCGTACTATCCGCACGCCCAAGTCTGCTCGCTGAGCGCGCTCAGCGCCGGAGGCGCATCGGCATGTGGCTAGCTCCGTAGCAGGTGGCCACAGCGCCACCGGTGCGCGCTCTCACGGCCGGGTCCGGTCGCGGCCGCCGTGCCTGGGTAATCAAACGATCGGCGCGCCTGCCCGTTGCCACTCCTGCTCGCTGTGCGGCTGGCTGCGCGCCGGCCGCGTCGCGTCGTCCTTTGCGCGCCGAGCATCGCCGTTACCGTAAGCGGGTAGGCGCGGCCCTTTCACAGGGCGTAGCCTCGAAGCGTGAACCCCGTGTTCGCCGGCTTCGTCGCCTTCGGCTCACTCATGCTCTTCCTGGTGTTCGTCAACGTCTTCAAGCCGCGATCGAAGCGTTACGAGCGAGGTCGCCACGAGCTGAGCCAGCTCGAAAATGAAGAACACATCGCCGAGGCGTCGTTCGTACGCAGCGCAGATGGCGAAGCTGAGGGCTAGCGACCCCCACCGGCAGTCCTGACGAACCCAGGTCGAACGGCGCGCTTTGTGCTGTTCGCCGAGTCAGCACGTTTGTAGGGCAACATGGCCATTCCATGAGCCAGTAGGGTTTGCGTCCTTCGTCAGCCTCGATCAGTCGCACCCGTTTGAAGCCGATTTTCGTCCAGAACTCGACACCTATGTGTTGTCCGTGTCGGGGTCAACAGTGAAGCGCTGCCAGCCCCAAAAGTTGGAATGGGCTGCAGGACCGCGCCAGCCAGTTGTGCGAGCGCGCTGACGACTCTCGTCGGGTCGCGAGACCGGCGATTTGGTCACGGTTCTATGACGCTGGCTTTACGCCCAGCGGATAGTCGTTGACAACGGACCAATAGTTGTAGCTCGGGTAGCTGAACTTGCTCGAGAGGGCGAGACCGACCTCCGGGTCGAAGAGCGGCACATACGGGACATCTACGGCCAGTTGCCCGACGATCGCCGAATAAGCGGCGAACCGCTTGGCCCGGTCGCTCGTGGTGTCCCCGGCGGTGAGCAAGTGGTCAACGGTGGGCGACGAGTAATTGGCAACGTTGTTGCCTAGAGCGATCTGGCTGATCGCCAGTTGCAGGTTGAACCAGTTGGGGTCGGGCGACAGGCACCCGTACTCCGAAAAGTGGGCCAAACGTTGCTCGGGCGGTACATCGGCCTCCGACGCGGCCAACGTCTCCTCCTTCAGCTGGACCTTGATGCCTATCTTCGCGAGGTCCGCCGCGACGACCTGGCTGACGTTGACGTAGGCGGCATAATTGACGGCCAACAGCGTTGCGCTAAAACCGTTCGGGGAGGCCGACTCGGCCATCTCCACCTTGGCCTTGGCCAGGTTGTACGGGTACAGGTTGATCGAACTGAGCAGGGCGTTCACCTGGGCCTGGGAGGTGATTGTGCGCAGCGTTATGGCCGGGATCTCCGTGTAGTTGGGGTCCGCGTACCCGCCGTTGGCGGCGATGATGTCCGTCCGGTCCAGGGCGTAGGCCACCGTGCGCCGGACATGGACGTCGTCCCAGGGTGCCACCTCGGTGTTGAAGGCGAAGAAAGCAGTCCAGCAACTGGGAGCGCTGAGCATCTTGGCGCCGGACGTGGCCTCGAAGGAACGAGGGTCGGAGATGTCAAAGACGAGGTCGATCTCGCTTGCGCGCATCGCCAGTGCTTCGCTTGTCTCGCTGGAGAAGAGCGTGAACGAGATATGCTGGTTAGGCACCTTTCCCCCCCACCAGTTGGGGTTGGCCGACAGCTGCGCGCCCCTGGTCGGGTCCAGGCTGTCCACCTCCCATGGTCCCGTCCCCATAATGAGCACCCCCGGGTCCCCGAAGGTCCCTTTGTGCTGTTCGGCGAACTTCATCTCGAAGATGTCGGCGGTGGCGGCGACCCCCGGGGCTTCCGCCCAGCTCTCATCGGGACGGGTAAGTGTGATGACGACGGTGTAGGGGCCGTCGGCAGTGATGCTCTTGACCGTGGTGGGGAAACCGTAATTGATCTTCGAGCTCGGGGCGCGCACGTAGTTCAGCGAGTAGGCGACATCGGCCGCCGTCAGCGGGTCGCCGTCCCAGAACTTGACCCCGTGGCGCAAGTGGTAGACGTAGGTCACCGGGCTGGTCTGTGCCCACGAAGTGGCCAGCTCGGGCTCCAGCTGGCCCTCCGGGCCCACCTGCAACAATGACGCAAGGCTGAGTTGGTCAATGACACTGGCCAAATCGTTCCGGGCCGGGTCGAGGGTCGGTTCGGGCCAGTCGCTCCCTATTCTCAACAGGGGTATCGTCCCACTGGCACCGGGCCCAGATGCTATGGCTGGCGCTGTGGGCACGATGCCGGTACCGACTGCGGCGGCCAGTGCCACCAACGTGAGCGCAAGACGGCCAGATCTCATATTTGTCTCCTTTGGTGGCGGGCAATAACGGGTTCATTTAGGGATCAACGCGCTGCGGCCTGGGGTTCCCGGGCTGGCAGACGCCGTTCCTCATACCGGTAGGAAGGAGCGTCCTAGTCGGCCCGCTTTAGCCCGATGACGTAATCGCCAACGTTGGTCCATTGGCTGTAGCCCGGGTAAGCGAACTTGGACGAAAGAGCGAGACCGATGTCCTGGTTATAGAGCGGCACGTAGGGAACATCGACCGCTAGTTGCCTGAGGATCCCCAGTACGCCGCGAAGCGCTTCCCCGGGCTCGTCGCGGCGTCACCGACGGCGATCAAGTGGTCAATGGTGGGCGATGCATAATTGGCCAAGTCGTTGCCGTCTTGGATGCCGGCGCTGTCGAGCTCCAAGGTGTACCAGCTCGGGTCGGGGGAATCGCACCCATTCTGCGAGAAGGTGGCCGAACGCTGTTTCGGCGGCCCGCCCTCAACGACATGCCACGCAGGCAAGGTGTCCACCTTGACCTGGGCCTTGATCCCTATTTTCCCCAGATCGGCGGCGATGACCTGGTAGATGTCGAGAGAATTGCCGTAGCTGTAGGCCAAGAGGGTAGTGCTGAACCCGTGCGGGTAGGCCGATTCCGCTAGTTCCGCCTTGGCTTTGGCCAGGCTGTACGGGTACAGGTTGATGGACCCGAGCAGGCCGTTGACCTGGGCCGGCGAGGCGATCGTGCCTAGCATCATCGGAGGGATGAACGTGTAATTGGGCTCGGCGTAGCCCCCGTTGGCGGCGACGATGTCCGTTCGGTTCAGGGCGTAGGCCACCGCCCGCCGGACATGGACGTCGTCCCAGGGCGCCGACTCGACGTTGAAGGCGAAGTAACCGGTCCAGCAGCTGGTAGCGCTGAGCATCTTGGCCCCGGACGTGGCCTCGAAGGAACGAGGGTCCGAAATGTTATTGACGAGGTCGATCTCGCCGGCGCGCATGGCCAGTGCTTCGCTCGTCTCGCTGGAGAAGAACCTGAACGAGATGTGCTGGATGGGCACCTTCCCGCCCCACCAGTCCGGGTTGGCCGACAGTTGCGCCCCACTGGTCGGGTCCAGGCCGTCCACCTCCCAAGGGCCGGTGCCCATGATCAGGACCCCGGGGCCCCGAAAGTCGCTTTGTGCTCTATGGCGAACTTCATCTCGAAGATGCCGGCGGTGCCCCCGTACGCGGGGTCGTACGCCCAGCTGTCATCGGGACGGGTAAGTGTCACCACGACGGTATCGGGGCCATCAGCGGCAATGCTCTTGACCGTAGTGGGGTAACCGTAACTGACCTGCGAGCCCGGAGAGCGCCAGTAGTTGAGCGAGTAGACGACGTCAGCCGCCGTGAGAGGGTCGCCGTCCCAGAACTTGACCGCTTGGCGCAGATGGTAGACGTAGGTCACGGGGCTGGTCTGCGCCCACGAAGTGGCTAGGTCGGGCTCGAGCTGTCCTTGAGGGCCGATCTGCAAGAGCGACTCGAGGCCTAAGTTGTCGATGGTGCTAGAGGCATAGTTCTTGGCCAGGTCGAGGGTCGATTGCGAGAAAGTGGTCCCAATCCTCAGGAGCGGGATGGTCCCGGCGCTGCCATTAGTAGCGCTCGAAGCCGACGCTGGCGTCGGTCCCACGCTCGAGACGGCGGCGGGCCCAGCCCGGCTAGTACAGTCGCCGCGACGGCAGCTGCCTTGACGGGTAGTTTGCACGCAAAATTGCAAGACGACGTCATGCTGTCTCCTCTGACATACCCGATGTTGCACGCTGGTGCACGAAGTACTCTATTTGTGTGGGGATGACCGGAGCGTGAACGAAAGGTGAAACCTTGGCGCGGACGTTCCCTTGTATTGAGCCAGAGCGCACAGTGCTCGTGGCTGGCTGTCTGGCTTGGGCGCTTGGACCAGCTAGTTCGCTCTGGCTGAGGTCTCGGGCAGGGGCGCGGGCGGCGGCCCGACCCCAGGTTGGGACCGTCTCGGCCCCCGGCGACTACGACCACGTCGTCGAGGTCCCCAACGCCACCGACCCCCACGGCAAGTAGCTGAGATGACCTCCCGCGTCGGTGCCGGTGCTCTTGAGCTTGACGACCGGAAAATACCAGCGAAAGTCCTCACAACCGTGCTTTAACCGAAAACGACCTCTGCAGCAAGCGCAGGCCCCAGTTAGGATTGCGGTCTGCGGTTGTGGGAGGTCTTGCAATACACGAACTCTTTCTCGGGACTCACGGCTTCCCGCTCAGCTATGGCCCTTTCATGTGGCCGGAGCCGGGCGGCAACGATGCTCGGACCAGGGGCAGGTGAATTAGGCAGTGACGCGTGTCTTCGACGATCCTCGGGCCTTCGCCGACAAGGCACTGGCGGGGATGGCGGCCGCCAATCCCGGCTATGTCATCCGAGTGGACGGGGGCATCGTTCGCGCCGCTTCCAGCCGCCCCGGTCAGGTAGCCGTAATCATCGGCGGCGGGTCTGGCCACTACCCCGCCTTCGCCGGGCTGGTCGGGCCCGGCCTCGCCACCGCGGCTGTATGCGGCAACATCTTCGCCTCACCCTCGGCCGGCCAGGCTTACCGGGTGGCGCGCTCGGTTGAAAGTGGCGGGGGGGTGCTGTTCAGTTACGGCAACTACGCCGGCGATAGGATGCAGTTCGGCCAGGCCGAACAGCGCCTCCGAGAGGCAGGGGTCGATGCGCGCACCGTCGTGGTGACTGACGACATCGCCAGCGCCCCAGCAGAGCAAACGGAGGAACGGCGCGGTATTGCGGGAGGCCTGGTTGTTTTCAAAGTCGCTGGCTCAGCCGCCGACGCCGGGCTCCGGCTCGATGAGGTGGAGCGGTTGGCCTGCAAGGCCAACAACATGACTCGCACGCTTGGCGTCGCCTTCGGGGGCTGCACGCTTCCCGGAGCCGACGGCCCGTTGTTCACGGTCCCGCCCGGCCAAATGTCAATAGGGCTCGGTATCCATGGCGAGCCGGGTATAAGCGAAGTTCCCGTGCCCTCGGCTCACGAGCTGGCGGAGATGCTGGTTTCTAGCCTCGTAGCGGAAAAGCCCGACGGTTCGCAGGGACGCGCGGTAGTTCTCCTTAATGGCCTGGGCACTATCAAGTACGAGGAGTTGTTTGTTTTGTTCGGCGATGTCGCGACTCAGCTGCACGGGGCAGGGGTGGATATTGTCGACGTCGAATGCGGCGAGTTCGTCACCAGCCTGGATATGTCAGGGTTGTCCCTTACATTGTTTTGGGTAGATGACGAACTTGATGCCTGGTGGTCAGCGCCGGCCGATACACCCGGTTACAAAAAAATAGCTCATGGGGCTCTGCGAGCGCCGTAACGTCGCCGAAGTCGGACGTTACTTCTTGTACGCCGACGAAGACGCTACCGGGGCTTCGCGGCAGCTCGCGCGGCTCGCGACGGACATGATCGCAGCGGCCGCTGAGGTTTTGCGTGCCCACGAGGAGGAGCTCGGTCGACTTGACGCGATAGCCGGAGACGGAGACCACGGCGCCGGGATGCGCCGAGGTGCCGAAGGAGCCGTAAAGGTGGCACAGGCCAGGCTCGAGCATCGGCCGGGAGTGCGGGAGTTGCTGGCCGCCATCTCGGAGGAATGGTCCGACCGAGCTGGGGGTGCCTCCGGCGCACTTTGGAGCGCAGGGTTGCTGGCGATTGCCTCCAGTCTCGGCAACCGCGACACTTACGGCCCCAAAGATTTGGTGAACGCGGCAGTGGCCGCCCGCGACGCAATGGCCGCGCTAGGCCAAGCCGAGCCGGGAGACAAGACCATCCTCGACGCTTTTTTCCCGTACGTGGCGACGCTCGAAGAGCAGCTTGGCCATAACTCCGGCATGGCCGAGGCCCTGCGTGCGGCGGCCACGAGAGCCACCCAGGCGGCCACCAGCACGGCACCACTTCGGCCCCGCAAGGGCCGCGCACGACCCGTTGGCCGACCGGAGCGTCGGGGTGCCGGATCCTGGCGCCGTCTCTTTCGCCCTGGTTGTGACGGCCATTGCCGACCAGGCCGCTTTGTCGGGCAGCGGTGATCCGGCGACGAACCGCGCGTGAGGAGGTCGTAGTGACACCGAAGTGGCGGATCGTGGTAGGCAGTGATAACGCAGGGGTCAATTACAAAAATGCGCTAAAGGTTTTCTTGCAGGGTGATTCACGGGTGGCGTCGGTTGACGACGTCGGTGTAGCTACAGACAACGATGACACGGCTTATCCTCATATTGCCGTCGCCGCGGCTCGCAAGATTGCTGCTGGCGAGGCGGACCGGGCACTGTTGTTCTGTGGCACGGGGCTCGGTGTTGCCATCGCCGCCAACAAGGTACCCGGAGTGCGGGCCGTGACCGCACACGACAGCTATTCGGTCGAGCGGTCGGTCCTGAGTAACAATGCTCAGGTCCTGGCCATGGGTGAGCGCGTTATCGGTCTCGAACTGGCCAAGAAGCTCGTTGACCAGTGGCTGGACTATCAGTTCGACGCCAACACGCCTTCGGCGGCGAAGGTGGATGCAGTCGGGTCGTACGAGAAGGATACGACGATAACAAACACCTAGCGTGCCGCTCGGTCGTCGCCGATCAGCGATCTGTGCTGCATATTACAGCGACCCTATCTGGCCGTGTAGCCGCCGTCGACGAGGATGTCCGTCCCGTTGATCATGCTGGCCGCTTCACTTGCCAGGAACAGAGCCGTTGCGGCGACTTCGTCCGGGTACGCAAAGCGCCCAGAAGGGATCAACTTCTTGAAGGCTTCACCCTTTTCCCCGGCCCAGACGGCACGGCCGAGCTCGGTAAGGACAACCGTGGGTGAGATGGTATTGACCGTCACCCCACGGTTACCCCACTCCACGGCGAGCGCCCGTGTTAGACCGAGAAGGCCAGCTTTTGAAGCGCAGTACGCAGCGTGCCCCTCGAGCCCGACACTGGCGGCCTGGGACGCGATACTTATGATACGACCACGGCCAGCCCTCAGCATGTGACGACCGACGTTCTGGCACAAAAGGAAAGCGCCCTTCAGGTTGATGTTGAGAGTCGATTCCCACGATTCGAGAGCCAGGTCTGTCGCCGGTTCGATGAGGGCAACTCCGGCGCAATTGACCAGGATATCGACCCGGCCGAACTCCGCTATGACTCCGTCGACGGTCGTACGCACCGCATTCGGGTCCGAGACATCGCAAAGGAAGCCCTTGCCTCCGGACTTGCAGGAAGCCGCCACCTGTGCGGCCTTTTCCGCCTGCACATCGAGTACCGCCAGCCGGGCGCCGCTAGCCGCAAAAGTAAGAGAGATCTCGCGCCCGATACCCGAGGCTCCGCCAGTCACGAGCGCGATTTTATCGTCGAGCCTGAAACCGACGCCCGCCAGGTCTAGCGGTTGTCTCCGTTCTGTCATATTGTTCTTGCCGTTTTTAACCGCCTAAGCTCTCTCGAACTACAGCTCCGTCACTCGACGATTCGAAGTTGAACCGGCGTCGCTGCAGGTGCTTTCCTCATTCTGGTATAAGGGTCACCTTCACGGAGCTGGTGCCCTCGTCGACAAGGCGGAGCCCCTCTTGATAATGAGACAGTGGTAACTGGTGCGTGCATATTCGGTCCATTGGCAGCGTCCCAGACTCAAGCATCCGAATGGCCACAGGCCAACAATTCGGGCCCAAATGTGCGCCTCGAATATCCAGTTCTTTGTCGTCGCTAATTATGCTCCAGTCCACTGTGGCGTCGGCCCCGAACACGCCATACTCCACGTAAGTACCAAGTTTTCGCAGCAGTCGTAGACCTTGAGGTACGGCGGCAGCGTGGCCACTCCCTTCGAGGTACACGTCCGCTCCGTAGCTTTCGGTGAGCTCAGCTACGACTTTAATTGGATCTTCCTCAGCGACATTGACCGTGACGTCAGCGCCACACAACCTTGCCACTTCGAGTTTGCTATCGACGACGTCCAGCGCTACCACATGGGCTGGAGAGCGAGCCGCAGCTCCGATAATCATGCCCAGACCTATAGGCCCGCATCCCGCAACGACCACTACGTCCCCAAACTTGATGTCGGCCCGCTCGACTGCGTGGAGGGAGCACGAGAGCGGCTCGGCGAAAGCGGCGTGGTGAGCAGGGAGGTCCTTCGAAATTCGGTGCACCAATGCTTCTGGCGGGAAGACCATGTAGGATGCCATCGCTCCGGGGGTGCGGCGTTTGAAGCCGTAAAGGTCATGCCGGCTGCACATCCAATATTGGCCCCTCCGACAGTAACGGCAACCCCAACACGGAACGATCTGCTCCGAGACCACGCGGTCGCCGACCTCGATGGCCCACCGCTCACTGGCGATCTGATCGAGCGCCACGACCGTCCCTGCGAATTCGTGCCCGGGTATGACCCCTCGCTCTGCGTACGGCGGACGATGATCGTCGCCCCAGAACTTGGCTGCCCCGTGATAACACTTAAGGTCGCTGGCGCAGATCCCGACGGCTTCTACCCTCACCAAGGCGCTCCCGGGCCCCGGCTTGGGCGTCTGGACCTCTTCAAGCTGGTAGTCATACGGGCCCCGGCAGACTACGGCTTGCATCCGTTCCGGCACGATCGCCCCTTTCTGGCTGGTAAGCCCTTACTGCGTGCTCTGATGGTAGCTACCCTGATTGAAGGTTGCCGCCATACGACAGGACGGAGAGGAGGCACCCCGATCTCGAGAAACGTCGGCCACGTTGAAACTACGCCCGAATCGAAGCCAAATATCGCTGTCCCGCTTCGGTAATTTTCGACCTGGCTGGGGCACGCGTTGAGCACCGCCGGGTGGTGGCGCTCACGCCTTCTTTTTCGCTGAGGCGATGGCCAGCAGCTCTTCGCTAAGGCCCCAGAGCCGCTGCGCGTTGTCCGCGTCCACGGCGAAGGGCATCACGCCCAACAGCCGGGTCGAATCGTCGCTCGCCCAGCGGGAGCGCTCCCCGGGCGGCACGATGCCAGCGACCTCAACGTTTTCGCAGTACACGCGGCGGACGTCCGCTAGCTTCGGGCTGGTCGCGCACCACACCTGTGTCGCCGCGCCCTGCTCGATCGCTCAGCTGCCGCGACGGGTCGAGGATCGGGTCGCCCTTCGCGTCGAGGACGCCGAAAGCCTGCTTCTGGTCGATCGACCACCGGCGGCCGAGGTGCGTCAGGATGCTCCCGGGGGTGCAGCGAGTAGGCGTGGATCCCGTGCTCCGCCTCCCGGTTGTCGAGCTCGACGGCGAAGAGGATGTTGGCGGTCTTCGACTGGGCGTACCCGAGGATCGGTGCGTATTCGCGCTGCCTGAAGTTGACGTCGTCGTAGACGATGTCGGAATGGCGGTGGGCCCACGCCGATACGGCGACGACACGAGCGCTGCCGGCTTCGCGTAGCGCCGGGAGCAGGCGATTGGTTAGCTGGAAGTGCCCGAGATGGTTGACTGCGAAGTGGAGCTCAATCCCACGCCGGTCGAGGTGGAGTTCCGGCGGTCCCATGATCCCGGCGCCGTTGACCAGTATGTGAAGCGGCATGGCGCGAGCGACGAACCGGTCGGCGAAGGCGTCGACCCGAGGTGCGCAAAGTCGCCGACAGCGCCGAGCAACTGCTATGTGAGAAGCCGCCCCTGGAAGCGTTCCGGGCGTGGTTGGGGCGCCTCGCCCAGTACGCGATGACCAAGAAGAGCCTTGCGCAAGCGCTGAGCGTCGTGGCCGGCGAGCACGCTGCCGGCTTTCGGGAAAGCGACGCGTACCGCCCTGTGATTGGGGCGATCACCACGCTGGTCGCGGCCTGCCAAGCCGATGGAAGCTTTCGCAAGGGCATCGATCCCGACGATGTGCTACTGCTCATCAATGGGCTCTTCCGGATGGACCCGAACGGGCGCTGGCGGGCGCAGGCGGACCGCCTGTCGGACTTCTTCATCCACGGCCTCGCCGGTTAGCCGCAGCGTCGCTGATCCCGACGCGGCTGCCTCTGGTAGGCGATTCGGGAGCACGAGCCGGCAGTGCGCGAGTCCTCGCGTAGTGGCCGACAAGGGCCGGGGGGCCGACGTGGGTGAGGTTAGAGGGTCACAAGGTGATGACAGTCTTCCCTTCGACCGGGCGATCGCTGGCCCCAGTCAAGACCGCCGGCGCGTCGTCGAGCGCGATCCGGGTGATCGGCGGAGCCACGATGCGCCCTGCCACGACGGCGTCAGCGAGGCGGTCAAGGAGATCGCTGGAGGGCTGCAGCGCAAAGTTAACCCCGGTGAGGCCAGCGGGCTCGAGGGCGGCCGTATCGGCGACGTACTGGGTCGTGACGGCCGTGCCGCCCGAGCGGACCAGGGCGGCCAGATTGGCGAACCCGTCCTTGTCGCTGACCAAGTCCAAGAGAACGTCGATGCCGTCAGGGTAGGCTCGGCGAACTGCGTCCGCCAGCGGCGTGGCCGTATGATCGACGGTCTCGGCGGCGCCGTAGCTGAGCATCCGATCTGCGGCGGCCTCGCCCACATTGGCGATGACGTGCGCGCCGGCGTTCACAGCAAACTGAGTGGCAAAGGTGCCGACACCACCCCCCGCCCCGACAATCAGCACGGTCTTGTCTGTAAGCGGCCCGAGCAGCTCCACCAGAGAGAGCCCGGCCATCCCGGCCGTCGGAAGCGCCGCCGCCACCACTAAGTCCAGGCCGGCCGGCACCGGGGATAGCGGGGCGTCCTCGGTAACGGCTACGTACTCGGCATAGGTCCCCGCGGATCCGAGCGGGGGTATCAGCAGTTGCCCGAAGACGCTTTGGCCAGCAGAAAACCGAATCGCCCCCTCGCCAACGCGTTCGACGGCACCAGCCAAGTCGGCGCCGAGCACCATTGGAAAGGTCGCGGGCATGGGGCGCCAGTCGCCGCTGGCAAGAGTGCGGTCCATCGGGTTCATGCCTGCCGCCCTCAGCTTGATGAGCACCTGGCCCGGTCCCGGCTGGGGCGTCGGTACCTCGGCCACCGCCGGCGTCTCGCCATATTTATTGACGACCACGGCACGCATAGTTCTCCCTTCTGCGGCGCACGTGGCGCCGCTGGTCGGTGTATTGCGCCGACTTGTCGGATGCTGGCTTCCGGTCCACGGTCACGTATCTGACACTTCTTAACCTTACGCTGAGTTCGGCGGTCAGTTCTTCGGCCGGGCTCCGAGAGAAGAGGTGCCGAACCAGGTCGACGTGGCCAGGGGCGGCTTCGACAATGGCTCGGTGGCCGTCGGGAGTCAACCTAACTTCGGTCGACCGCCGGTCCGAGGCAGCAACCTCGCTCTGGATCAGACCACGGCTTCGGGTCCCGCAACTTCGAGCATGAGGCCTCTCGGCATCAAGACAACCTGCGAGCCACCACCATTGGCAGGTGCGTACCGGTTGACATTACGTGATAGGTCACCTAATATGAGTGACGTGTCATGTAATTGGTTGCGGGGGACTCATTCCGTCCAGTCGAAGGTACAAAACCGCGCACCTGAAGGATCGTTTAGACCAAAAACCGTCGTTCTCAGCTGCACGGGCCATCAGATGTGCTTGTCTGGCGGGACCTGCCCATGCCCGTACCCCGGCGTGGCGGCGCTGCGGGATCTGGCCTCAGGCCAGACTCAAGAAAGATCGTTCTAGTCCTGTAGGTGCTAATGAAAGGAAATGGACATGAAAAAGTGGCTGATTACGGGGGCGTCTTCGGGATTCGGGCGTCTATTGGCGGAACGAGTGGCTACCGATGGTGTTCGCGTCATTGCTGTCGCCCGACGAGAGGACCGACTCCGGGAGCTGGCCGCCGATCACGACTCGGTCACACCGCTGGTGGTTGACGTCACTGCGCCGGACGTAGAACAGAGGCTCGGGACAGCCATAGATGTTGCCGGCGGGCTGGACATTTTGGTTAACAACGCCGGGTACGGTCTCTTCTCGTCTGTGGAGCAGACCCCTGACAGCGAGGCGCACGCGGTGTTCGACACGAACCTGTTTGCCCCGTTGGCCGTACTGAGGGCAGCACTGCCAAGTTTGCGAAAGAATCGGGGAAGGGTCTTGCAAGTCTCGTCAATGCTCGGGGAGGTTGCCTGGCTAGGGTCGGGTGTCTACTCCGCCAGTAAGGCAGCGATCGAGCTCGCAATGGACGGCCTGGCGGTTGTGTTTGCTCCTCTCGGTGTAAAGGTGACGATCGTTGTGCCTGGGATTTTTGCCAAGGATTTCGCGGCGACCTCCCGTCGTGTGGCGCCCGATGAGATCTACGCGCCGACGGTTGGCGCCTTCTTTAGAGATTTCGCGGCTCAACCGCGAGAAGCTTTCGGAGAACCAGCTGGCGTCGTAGAAGCCATCCTGGCTGCGGTGGCCGCGGATGAACCACCCCTGCGAATCGCAGTGGGGACAGATGCAGTTCAGGGTATTCGCGCTTCGCTAACTTCGCGACTTTCCGAACTGGACCGTTGGGGTATTGTCCCGAAATAAATTAATGCGCCCGGATTCTGAGTGGCCGGGTTACGTCGCTTACGATGCTCACGACGACGACTGCGATGGCGTCCTCGAAACCCATAGTCCCGGCTCGGGCCCTCGTAATGCCGGCGACTGCCGAAGGCGCCGATCGTTCCCGGTCGCTTTGGGAGCCGAGTTGTGTGGGCCGGATCTCTCGGAGAGTGCCCACCCGCAGGTGTGCGGATCGGCACCGCGTGGCGTCGGGGATGATCAGGTTCCGCACAAATCGGCGTTAAAGACCTCGACGGCTTGGGCGTCGTAGGAGACACACCCATAACTACCGGAAAGTAGTGTGAATGGCACGAGTTGAGGCAACAACAGAGCACCCGGCCCAGGCGCCGAACCGAACCCCGCTCGCCCAGCTCGGTCTGTGCGAGGCGCTCCTAACAGCGTTTCTACTTTTCGGGATGGTAACGATCGTCCGTTGGACTCTCGGGCCGTCACCTATCTCTGATCATATAACTAGTCTGCACGGGCGACTAGCATTAGTCGGATTAGCCGTCGCGTTCCTCGTCGTAGCAATCATGCTGTTTCCGCTAAGCCGGATGTCCGGCGCGCATATGAACCCCGCAATAAGTCTTGCGATGTGGGGGTACGGGCTTCTGTCACGGGCAGCAGTGCTCTGCTACATTGTCGGACAGTTGGTCGGCTCGATTTGTGGCGTCCTAGTAGGTCGCCTTATATGGGGTCCCATCGTGTCTCGGCCGCCGCTCAGTTTCGCAGCGGTGCACGCCGGCCGACATTGGGCCGAAGCCGAAGTGTTCGCCGTCGAAGTGACAACCACGGCCATCATCGTTGTCACGGCGAGCCTTGTCTTATCAAATCCACGCACGGCCCCAGCTATCCCGTTCGTCATTGGAAGCCTCGTATTTCTTCTCGTGATCGCCTTCGGCAGTCTCAGCGGGGGGAGCGACAACCCAGCCCGTCAGTTCGGGCCCGCCGTGCTGTCCGGACAGACCAGCCTCTTATGGGTCTACTTGGTTTCCCCACTCGTCGGCGGCTACTTAGCACCACCGCTGCAACGGCTGATTCACTCGAGTCATCCCACCACCCACTCGCTTTGCAGACCGAACGCATCCTGATGGCTTCGCCAACTTCGCCGCTTACACCTACCTCAACCTCTTGCTGCCACAGCGGGCCGGGGTTGACAGGTGAGCAGGTCACCCTCCCGCTGCTCTGCTTCGGAGTCGCCGGTAGTGTGACGAACTTTGCCGACGGCAGGACCGTCCACAACCCTCTGAGCCCCCGTGCTTGCTGCCGGCGCCCTCGGTGTTGCATAGGCGCGCTCCGCATCACTTTGGCGAACCGAGCGCGGGCCCTTGGTGCCTCCGTCTCCCAACACGCTCCCGCTCGCGCCGGGGCGGCTAACCCCAGATGAGTGCGAACCTCACATGAGAAACTGGAGCCACGGGTGGGGCCGCCGTGGTCGCCAAGGTCTGAATGGGCCTCAGGAGATAGAGAGCTTCCAGCAGGAGAGGCCAAGACTCGCTGCTGGTCTGCAAGCCTGAACATGAACGGAGGTCCAGCGCCATGTCGATGATCGATTACGACGCCCGTCCTGTCACTCCCCAGGTCCTTCTGGTCGGACACCGGGCGTCGGCGGCCGGCTACAGCATCCGTGACTTCCTCAGCCGCAATGGAGTCCCTTATGAGTGGGTCGACGTCGACGATTCGGAGCGCGTAGCCGCCTTGCTGCCCGTTGGGGAGACATACCCCGATCGGCTACCTGTATGTATTTTGCCAAATGGGGCCCAGCTCGCACCGGCCACGCTGGAAGAAGTCGCCGCCGGGCTCGGGATGGTGTCGGCTCCGGCCCGCTCGGAGTACGACCTAACGATCGTAGGGGCCGGGCCGGCCGGGCTGGCGGCCGCTGTGTACGCGACGTCTGAGGGTTTGCGCGCAGTGGTCATCGAATCAGTGGCGCCGGGGGTCAGGCCGGGACGACCTCGATGATCGAGAACTACCTTGGCTTTCCGCAGGGGGTCAGCGGGAGCGAATTGGCAACGCGGGCGACGGCACAGGCCAGAAGGTTCGGCGCAGAAATCCTTCTCGCTCGGCGTCTTGCTGAAATAACTAGGGACGGACCGGGTTATGGTGCCCGGTTGTCTGACGGGACAAGTCTGCGCTCACGAGCCATGCTTCTCGCGACCGGGGTCGACTGGCGTCGTCTCGAGGTTCCGGGCATCGATCAAGTCTTGGGTTCCGGTGTCTACTACGGCGCCGGCCCGAGTGAGGCGGTGACTTGCAGTGGCTGCCAAGTGGCGATCGTGGGGGGCGGTAACTCAGCTGGCCAGGCTGTAATACGCTTCTCGCGCTACGCAGCGCACGTATCGCTACTGGTCCGGGGCCCTCGCTTGAGGCATCGATGTCGCAGTACCTGATCTGTCAAGTGAGCAGTCTTGGCAACGTCGATGTGCGAACGAACACCGAAGTGGTCGGCTTGGAATCCGACACTCGCCTGCAGTCACTGATGGTCTCATGTCAGGGGTCGGTTGCCCGCCTTCCCGTCGATGCGCTGTTCGTCTGTATCGGGGATGTGCCGCGCACTAAAGGCGCTGCTCAGGTAGGCTTTGCCATTGACCGCGCGGGGTTCGTGCTCACCGGTGCCGAAGTAAGCTCATTTGCCCCTGCGCTCGACGGATGGAGGTTGTCGCGTCAACCACTGCCGCTTGAAACGAACCTGCCCGGGTTGTTCGCAGCTGGCGACGTCCGTAGCGGGTCGATCAAACGCTGCGCGGCTGCCATAGGCGAGGGGTCGATGGCAGTCGCGCTGGTCCACCAGCGCCTCGCTGAGATCGGCGGCGAGTGACATGGGTATCCCACGTGCCACCGAGCTGTCCGGCGACGCCCGCGGTCCCACCAAGGAGGCAGAGGCGGAGTTCTCTCGGCTGGCATCGGGGCAGGAAATCGGTGCTGTGGCCAAAGCCCTCGAGCGCAGTGGGATCGCTGCAAACGTTGTGGACTCCGGCAACGAGGCGAGACAAGCTGTGCGGTCCCTTCTGCCGGTGGGAGCCGAGGTCTATAACAACACGTCCCACACCCTCGAAGCTATCGGTGTCGCCGAAGACATAGAGCGTTCAGGTTTGTACCAACCGCTGCGGCCCCGTCTATACCAGATGGACCGCGAAATGCAGGGCCGTGAGATGCGCCAGCTCTCGGCCTCACCAGATTGGGTCGTCGGCAGCGTCCATGCCGTGACAGAGGAGGGATCACTGCTGGTTGCGTCGGCCAGCGGGAGCCAGCTCGGTCCAATCGTTTCCGGAGCGGGTCACGTATATGGTTATCGGCGGTCAAAAGATCGTGCCAGATCTAGGCGCTGGATTGCGACGAATCTACGAGTACTGCTTTCCGCTTGAGGACCTGAGGGCCCGGCAGGCTTACGGGGTGCCCAGCGGAGTAAATAATCTCCTTGTCATCAACAAGGCGGTCATCCCCGGCCGCATCACCGTGATCTTGGTGAATGAACGGCTCGGGTTCTGATCGCCGCAACCTTCGGCCTGGCACTCGTCCTCGTTCGGTTGCTGGCCGGCTCGTTCGACCGGTAGCGGCAATTGAGGTGCATTGACGACAACCGCCATGACAGAGTGGAGTGGTACGACGCCCGACCTCGGCACGCCAGCCCGCCGGCAGCAGCGCGCTCAGATCCACCACCGTTCCCAGCGTGCAGGCTCCCGGCACTAAACCCTCCGGGTGTCGCCACATATGGCCGACAGATCGCAGCTACGGCTTCAAGTTGCACAGATTCGAGTACCACTCGCCCTGGTCAGGTAGTACCGGAGACTTTCAGAGCTGCGCATCGAGTGGCCTGACCAGTGAACGTTTTGGACTTGGCCGCCCTAAGGACGCAGCTCGCGGAACCAGGGCGAAGCTTCCGATGCCAGAGCCTGCTGAGCACAAAAAGGCGGGTTCCTTCGGCCGCACCTCCTGCCAAGTCAGCCCCGGCTGCCCAATAATGACCGCTCAACGTGGTGTCGTAGCTTCGGTCAACGCCCGTCGCGCACGCAGGTGCTCGTACCAGCTCTATCGTTGCGCTGACGGGGCTGCCAGCGAGCGCCCAGCCAGCGAGGGGAGTCCCCTTTGTCCAATGCCCAGGCGATCGACGTGCGCGACATGGCGATCATTCACCAAACCTTCCGTAACGCGTACCGAGGAATCCGCGAGGCTGGTCCGGATTGCACCGACACCATCAGCGGCTCGGGTCACGTTCCTGGCTGACCACATCGATTTCGGGCTGGCGATGCTGCACGTCCATCACGGCGGCGAAGACGAGCTGGTCTACCCGAAGCTGATCGAGCGTGCCCCCGAGCAGCGCGCTGTCATCGAGCAGACAGAGCACCAGCATCAGGAGATCGCTACAGCACTGGAGGTGGCCTCGGCGGCGTGCAAGGCCTGGCGGCAGCGCCCCGGCGCAGAGACGGGCGAGGCAGTAGCGTCCGCCCTCGACCAGCTCAACTCGGTCGTCCAGCCCCACCTCGACGACGAAGAGCAAAAGGTTGTCCCGCTCGCTGCGGTGACACTGCCGCAGATGGAATGGGACGCCGTCGGTGAGCACGCAGTTGCCCAGATCCCGCGTGACAAAAAGGGGATTGCATTCGGGATGATCCTTGAGCTGCTCGGCGCCTGACCGCGCCCACATGATACGTGTCTTGCCGGCGCCGGTGCGGGTGCTTTACCCTATCCTGATCGACCGGCCCTGGAGGAAGTACGCGGCCACACTGCGCACCGGGACCTGAGGGTCTGCCTCAGCTTTTTATTCCTCACCCAGCGGCTCGCGAACTGCGACCCGCCGGCAAGGCTCGCACCACCATTGCGACTTACGTCCAATACCCCTCGACGTTCATCACTTGGTTCGTCGGCCCCAGGTTCTTGTCAAGTGCCCGGTCGGTTGCAACGCCCTCGGGCAGCCACCACCGCACTTGCGGCCAATAGTCGATTTTTGTGTCTTTGAAAGCGGCGTGCGCTTATTCCGCGAACAGGTCCCGCGATTGCGTGGTCCGATTCTGACCTAGCCCTGTTTCGTCGTGAAGAAGCATGAGTACTTTTTTCTAAACCGCTTTACCGCTCTTCACCCCACAGTCGCTGTCTGTGGCTCGTTTATAAGGCCCTGTATATAGCCGATCGCGTGCGCCCGGGCACGATGTCCCCATGCCGTGTCACCAGCCACCTTGGGTACATGGTCGTCAAGCAAGTAGCCGTCAAAGCCAACCCGGCGTAGCAAG
Source organism: uncultured Acidimicrobiaceae bacterium (assembly GCA_963807395.1). Taxonomy (GTDB): domain Bacteria; phylum Actinomycetota; class Acidimicrobiia; order Acidimicrobiales; family Palsa-688; genus Fen-671. The sequence continues at coordinate 382,817 of CAWEBW010000011.1, read as the reverse complement.
TCGATAACCTCTCGCGGCGAGTAATTGCCCTCGCCGAGGAAGCACTCCTGGAATGACGGCACCGTCCCTTGCACCTGGCGGAAATGTATGTAACAAATGGCGCCGGCCGGGCCGAACCGCTCGATAGCATCATGCACGGCCGCTGCGCCTCCCTCCATTTCCGAGACCGTCCCAAGGCACAGGTCGAACCCGAACGCCGGTGAACCACCCGCAATGTCGTAGGCACGGGCCAGGTTGTCAACCGAGTAAAAGAGCCGGGCGGTTGGGCCGATCGCTCTGACGGGGGGATCGTCAGGGTGCAGGGCCAGCCGAACTCCGGCCGCTTCCGCCACGGGCAGGACGGTGTGCAGAAACGTGGCGAAGTTGTCCCACAGCTCGCCTTCGGAGATCGAAGGGTTGAAACCCGTGTTGCCCTGAGGACCTCCAGCGGCATTACCTCTGCCGGTCAACGCAAGGTCGAACGCGCTTACCTTGGCCCCGCCCCGTCCCACCGCCTCGTTCTCAGTCCGCCACACGCCCGTCGCCAGGAAGTTGAACCCGAGGAACGGCACACCCGCCTTGCCAACATTGACGACAGTGTGGCAGTACAGCTCAAGCTGCCGCGCTTGGTCGGGGCCACCCAACTTGATCGATTGCATAAACGGCTGCGGGACATTCTCGAGGGCGACGAGCTCCAGGCCGAAGTTTGCGCACCGCTCTTTCACGGCTGTCAGCGCCTCGTAGGTCCAGTAACCGTCAGCGTCATCGAGCCTGGGCGTATTGAGCTGCACCGCTGTTACGCCAAGCTGAAGCGCGAACGCCGCCGTCTCTTCATCTATTTCCTGTAGCTGCCCGACCATTATCTTCATTTCACTAATCCTCCTCGACGCTTGGGGTTCCAGGGTTGCATCTTGGGCGTTTCGTTTATCTCTCAGAGTGCCGACCCTACGATGCGGCCGTCGTGGGCTACAAGCTGGACCGCACTGGCGTCCCTGCCAACTCCGACGACCTGCGTGCCGCTCGTATCCGAGGGGTTTAGGCACCCGGTTGGCTGCTACGCGCGTCGCTGTCGTGCCTGAAAGGTGGCCTGTACCCAACGTGATAAACGACTGGGTCCCATCGCGCAAGCTCATACCTCGGCGCGAGATGTGCCGTTATGGGCGTCGTCCCCAAGTGTAAAGTTGTTATTCTGTAGGGGTTTTCGGGTCGCGTGTTCTGTGCTAGCACCGACCCTAGGAGGGCGGCGTCATTCGTCGCGATAAGCGTCGATAGGTACTGCTCTCGAGGGCTTGGCGCGCGTCGAGCTCCCGCTCCGGACGGTTCGGGCCGGTGAAGTCCCGGTGGACGACGATGAGTGCGTCGTTAGGCCCCATGCGCACGGCGTTGATGTCCAGGTCTGGATGCAGATTACCAGCGGTTCCTCCGCCCGTCGGAACTCGAACGCCTCGAGATCACGCGGATCGCCCTCCCGTTGGGCGGATGAGGCCGTCGAGCCACGGCTTACCCGCCGCGGCGGTTCGGGCTATGAGCTGCGTCCAGTCCTCTTCGCTGGGGCCATGGGTGAGGAAACCGTTTGTGGATGGTGTGATCACACGGTCGGTTGGCATCGCCACTTCATGCAGTCGCGAGTGTGCGGCGACGTCATGAGCGACCGATGAACGGACGGGTTCCAGGACCGGTGGGCCCCGCTATCCACTCCGACCTAATCCATTCCGACCTAATCCACCCCCGAACGACCAGAACGGCCTCACTTCGAGCGTGCCGAACTTAGCCATTGGGTGCGTGGCCGCCACTTCAAAGGCTTCGTCGAGATTGGCACATTCGAGGATGTCGCAGCCGACGATCTGTTCCTTGGTCTCCCCGAAGGGGCCGTTGGTCACCAGCACCTGGTCGTCCTTGACCCGCACCGTCCGGGCCTGGTCGGCGCGTTCCAGCTGGCTTCCGAACAGCCGCACACCACTGCCGTCCATCTCCTTCACCCAGGCGTCGGTGGCCGGGCCTATCTCGGCTTCGTCCTGTGGTCCCATGGCGACCTCCGGGCCGAGGCAGACCAGCATCATGTACCTGGTCTTGCCTTCCTCCGGCGGCGGCAGCGGGGCGGGCGGGCGCTCGCCGCGAAGGGGACGGACCTCGACGGAGCCGATGAGCGGCGACGGGTGCTTCGCCGCCCACTCGACAGCCTCACCGAGGTCGGCGCACTCGAGGACGGCGTAGCCGACGACTTGTTCCTTGGTCTCAGCGAAAGGACCGTCGCTCATCAGCAATTCGCCGTTGCGAACCTTCACGGTTGTCGACCCTCCGGCGGTCGGGCGCAAACGGTCGCTATGGAGGTCTGTCCCCCGGCTAATGACCTGTTCCAGCGATGCGGCCATGGTCGATGCATCCGTGGCTTGCTGTGTTTCGTCCAGCTCGACGTCCTCGTCTATTGCGTGGATAAACATGTACTGCAAATCTCTCTCCTCTCAAAGTATCAGTCTCTACTCGCCCGTCTTATGAGCGGAACTGTCGACAACATTGGCGCCGCCGCGGGCACCCGGTGCGACGGGATGGGCCTGGCGGCGCCCCGACTGGGGACATTCCACCGGCGCAACGCGTCGCGCGCAGCGGCCAGGTTTAGAAGCGTCGCCAGTGCCCGCCACCGGTGACCCAGCGCGGCGGCCATCTCGCCGGCACGCTCGGCAGCCACCCGCTGATCGGAGTCCGTAAGGGTCAGGCCACCCTCAATTCTGTAAACCTCGTAAGACATTGCGGGTGGGTACATCTTGTCCCTCCTCGTTGGGTTGCGAAAACTGCCTCGAGCGCGCACCTCTGAAAGGCCGCAGGTTCACTTCAACGACGAACGGCTCGCGGCGAGAAAGACACCGGCGTACCTGGCGACGCCGCTGAGGGACCGACCCCGGTTCAAGCGGCGACCGGCGAAACAGAAGCCACGCTCGGCGCCAGCCGCGCATACCCCTACGAAGCGGTACGCGAAATCTGGGAAAAGGCACTTGAAGGCCACCTGATCGACATGCCGGGCAAACTGCAGCTACAGCTTGCGGCGACTTACGCCGTAGCCGCTTCGGTGAGAGTTGTCGACCTCGTGCACAAGGCCGTCGGCGCCACCGGGATCCGCGATGAGCACCGCTTCCAGCGCTACTTTCGCGACATACATACGATCGAGCAGCATGCCTATGTCTCCACGGCTCGGTACGAGTCGACCGGGCAGTATTTTCTGGGCGCGCCGATCGAGTGGCCGTTCTACGGGCTATGGAGCGACAAAGCGCTTGCCGGCGCGGCGCCGCTCCCCACGCAAGGTGACTCTGTTTATCCGCTCAATTGTTCCCAAAGCCAAGTGGACATCGAGCGCATGAGCTGCGCGGTACTGGTCACCGCATCCCGGCGACGAACCCGTTCCGCTCTCCCCGAACTGCCCGACGGCCTGGCCACCTTCGAACGGCCGTGGCGAACGAGCCGGCCCGGCGCCGCTTTTGTCGGGACTGCGCTCACATGACAGGTCATCTAGGCCACGAGCCTGTTCAGCAGGCAAACGATGGTAGCCACGCTCCCCGGCTGGTTGTACAGGCCAGTGCCCATAAGCGTATGCGGCTCGTTAGCAGGGATGCTTCGCGGTTTCGATGATCGCCTGGCATCGCGGGACCCGGGGGCGGGCCAGGCCCTACAGAGCGCGGTGCGTGCCGGCTGCGAGACCCACGTCCAAGGATCGCGAGTTCAGTCTGTGCTGATTGGCGAAGGTCTCGAAACTCGCCCGCTGTTCAGCTGTGGCCCGTTGTGCCGCATGGAGCCGCTCCGCCGCGGCCAGGCTGGGCCGCACCAGGTTGATGGCCCCGCCCAGCTTGGGGTCGGGTCCCGCCGTGAGGCCGTCGGCCCGTGCGAGGCGCCGGTTGATCTCGTCCATGGATGGGCCCAATGCAGGCATAACCGAGAACGGGCCGTCCACGCCCAGCTGGTATGAGCAGTAACTTCCACCCCAGGGCTGCGCCGCAACGCTAACGTCGGCGGCGAACCTCCTGATGTCAACTACCACGTTCACGGCGTCGCTGCCGAGGGCGGCACTGAACGCCCGGTAACCCGCTCCAATGACAGGATGCCCCTCGAGCGCCGACGACTCGTGGTTCTCGGTCGCGCCGCGTTCGGCGTAGAAGGCGTGCAGGTGGGCGTGCTGCACCTCCTGGCGGGGGTTCTTCGTGACTGCCACGTCAGTGCCGCCGTCGGCGAGGGCCTCGCCCGCCACTTCCATGTCGCGCAGGTAATCGAGGTTGGGTGCGCTGTCATTGGCACAGAACACCACGTGCGCTCCGTTCGTGCTGCGGTACCACGCGGCGACCAGCGTCATCGCCGTTCGACAAGCCGCCAGTTCCTGAGCCGTGGCCGACGACCATCCGTCGCGATGGCTGCGGGGGACTATCAGCACGTGGGGCCTCGCCACCCGCTGGGCCCGTTAGCCAGCATGAAGGGGTTGCGATCAAGTACCAGATCCACCAGCGCGGTTCCGTCAGACGCCGTAACCGTCCCCAGATAGGTGGGAAAACCGGGTACATCGGCGAACAGGTCCACCGGGCGGAACCGACGTGAGAACTCTCCCGGCGGGACGAGGCCCTGGACGATCCCGGTCGCTTGGTCGACCAGTACCCAACTTCCGGGCCTGGCAGTGCCGCTCGGCAACCGGTACCCCTTGGCCGTTAGGGCGCCATCACTGTAGGTCCACAGTCGGTGCATTTCGACCTGGGTCAACGGGGAGCTCCAGCGCTCTACGTCAGCGGCTCGCTTATCGCTCACACTCAGTCATTCTCGCCGATGAGCCGAGACAACTCTAAGTGCGACGCCTGAAGGAGCTTCTCGCCCAGATCGGTGGCCGAATATTTCCACCCATCTCGATGCCCTGACGGCTGAGTTTGCGGCGTTATGGCGCGCCCCTGAGCGGGCGTTTCGAGGCACCCGCCCGTCCTTTCACGACGGAGTTATTGAGACGTTGCGCGCATCACAACTCGAAGCGGGTCCCGACACTGTTGGGGATGAAGGCCTCGCCGAAGCGGGCGCTCATGGCGTGCTGGGCCCGCCATCCGGTGCAGTGGGCCGGGACGACCACAGAGGGAGCCAGGGCGCCCAGGTCGTCGAGGACCCGGGGGATAAGCGGCTCGAAGAGCGGCCCGTTGAGATGGAAGCCGCCCATTACGGCGTACAGCGGGCGGTCCTTGGTTATCCGTCGGGCGTAGCGGCAGATGTTGACGATGCCCGCATGGCCGCAGCCGGTAATCACCAGGAGCCCCTTGTCCTTGATGTCCAGAATCAAGCCTTGGTCGTCGAGAACCAGGGGGTCCGGCTCCCAGCGCCCGCCCACCCAGGCCTGCTGTGGGGGCAGGCCCGGCTCGTACCCGGTAGTGCGGGGCACCTCGCCGGTAACCAGTACGGAGCGGTCGAACAAGAAGCTGGGCTGCTGCTCTTCGATCACCTCGAAGCCCGCGTCGACCAGGGCCCGGCGGCTGGTACTGGGGATCTCCATCGGATCTCGCCCGGGCAGGCTCACCCGGCGGCGGCGCCAGAACTGGGGATGGATGAGCACCGGCAGGTTGACCCTCCCGAGCCGCCGGATCAGGCCGTCCAGCCCAGTGGTGTGGTCGAAGTGGCCGTGGCTGCAGACGACGGCCTCGATGCCCGAGGGGTCGACCTCCAGGCGGCGCATGTTCTCGACCATCCCGTCGGGGCTGGTCCCGGCGTCGAAGAGGATCTGGTGCTGGGTGCTGTCCTTGGTCCACGTGACCAGGACCGAGAATCCGTGCTCGGCCAGCAGGGCCACAGGAGCGTCCCCGCCTTCCATGGTGGCGGCCGGCTGGCGTCCACCGACCCCGATCGGTGCACGGTGGGCCGGTCCCTGATCTGGCATGAAGATGTCGGTGACGTTGTCCATGAGCGTGGTTACGGTCACCGAGTCGACCGGCTCCAAGTCGAAGAGCACCCGGGGCTCGAAGTCGTGCAACACCTGCGAACCGGGTTGGTGCAGATGCGCTAGGTCTGTGTCGTCAGTGCACATTACGAATCACTCTCCTGCCGATCAGGCTTGACTTGCATCGCGCCATTATGGGCGGCCTACGTGGACCCTCGTCGAAGTGAGTGCCGTCCCCGATGAGCTGGCGAAGTCGTGCGAGCACGTCGTCAAAGGACTGGGATGGTGATGCCGATTCGCTGACCTTCGAAACGCGTGGTGCTGGGTTGGGCTTCCGTCATTTCTGCGAACCGTTCTACTCAGGGCGACGTAGAGCGGGCCTGGCATTGCGCCCTTTTGACCATCACCACGGTCCCGGCGTACAGCGGGGAGGTCGAAGGCGATAGGGGGCGAATGCGAATCGGATCCCAAACTCGCGCCGAGAAAGCCAGCCAAGGCCTCGAGGACGAGGTCCGGTGCTTCCTCGGGCCGGAAGTGGCGCCCGCCGTTCGGCCGCGACGGGTAGCGGGTAGCGGATATTGACCGGCCCGGCGAGACCTCGGGGTGTTGGCGATGAGTTGGTCATCGAGCCAGTGGCCCGATCGAGTCCCGCGTTACGTGTGGTCTCTCTGGTCGTGGCCGGGCGGATGGCTTGTGGCATCCTCAAGCGGTGAGGCGGTGGGAACTTTGCATAACGCGCCACGACGACGGGAGTTTGGAGGAGAGCTTGTTTGCGGATGACGACATTTCCGGCCTGTTCTATCGCCGGAGGGCCGAGGAGGACGGAGCCGAACTGGTGTGGACGGTGGAAGCGGAGAACACGAACGACGCCATGCGCAAGACGTACAGAGACCTCGGGCGCGGTGATTACCAACCGATGTCAAGGTAAGACGGTTCGCCATGCCCAGAGGTCGAGGACAACGAGCACCGTCTCCACGAGCCTCCAGAACCGCCAGGCCGCCAGTAAGGCCAACTCGGACGCTGCCTGCAATGTTTAGTCGGGAGCCGGGCGCGGTGTCGTTCCGTGTTCGCACTACGAGCAGGAATTAGCAAGACTGGCGGGGTAGCGAAATTCTGTGCCGGTGCGGAGGGGTCATCTACACGAGTCGCGAGGTTCCCCAGTCCAACGAGCTCTTATGATCGCAGACCACGAGATCGCGGACGAATCCTGGGGTGGCGCGGTAGAGATGAGCGACCTGTACGCCCGCATGACGCACGTCTTCTCATGCCCCGATTGCGGCAGGCTCTGGATTTTCTGGAGGGGATTCGACGGTCCTCCGGTCGCGTACGCTCCGGAGCACTAGAACAACCCGGGTCGGAGTCTGTACCGGTGCTTAGGTGGGCTCGAAAAGCGCCACCGCGGCGGACGGTTTTAGACTTCGTGGACAATTGGAGCTCCGGTTAGTCGGAGCCGTCCACCTGCGCGCTCATCACCAAACGTGGGCGCCAACCATCGCGCCGGCAGCTGACCATATCGACCGGGCCGGGTGCCGCTGGCGAATATCGTCGCAATGGTGGTCGACGAACAGGTTGGCGGCGGCGGTATCACGGCCGTATCGAGGGTTGATGGGACCATCCGCCGCTCCACCGGGTGGTGGTCAGACGCGGTGCATGCTCTCCTCGGACACTTGGAAGCGTCGAAGTTTGAGCCCTCACCCCGGTTCTTGGGCACCGACGGGCATGGACGAGAGATCCTGTCCGAGCTCCCGGGCCGGCCCTGCCTGGGCCAGGAGGTGGACGGCGATGCTCTCGTCGCTAGCGCTGCTGGCCTAATCCGCCGATACCACGACCTGGTCGCCGGCTGGAGCTACCCCGCTGACGGCTGGCAGCGTGCGCCGGGGGCCGAGGTAGATGGGGAAGTGGTCTGCCACAACGACCTGGCCACTTGGAACTTCCTCTACGACGGCAACAACGTCACCGGGCTAGTCGACTGGGATGTGGCTGCGCCCGGAACCGTGCGTGGGACCTGGCCTACTTCGCTTACCGCTGGGTCCCTCGGCCGCCCCCGAAAACCGGGCCGCCATGGGCCGCCCGGCCGATCCCCCTGTGCGCCACCGCATGATGCTCGTGCGCGACAGCTACGGCTGCTCCGCCCCGCTCTGGGCCGACGTGATAGCGGCCATCCCCGACCGGGTCGAAGTCGCCTACCTCACTGCCAAGACGTGGGCAGCCGACGACCGGCCCGGATGGGCCCAGCAGTGGGAGCAACCCGAACCGTGGAGGCACGGAGCCGGGTTCCTGAGACCTGCAATGGTTACGCAGCGACCCTGCGTGGCGACACACCGATAACTGACCCGACCACAACCCCTATGCTCTCGGTCAGCTCCCGATCATTGACGAGAACTAGGTTTGAGGGCAGACGCGGTAATCGCTAGGGGATCGCACTGTCGGCTGTAGCGCCTCGCCCACAGATGAACTTGAATCTGTTGAGGAAGCTATAACTCCAAGACTCTGCTGGTGCGCTCGCGCACAACGATCCTTCTCATCTGGACCTGTCTCATCGCGACGACGGCGCCGCCTTCGAGCATCTCGACAGTTATCGCCTTCTGTGACGTCCGTTATCCCATTCTCCCTCAAGGGCTGCCGGCGCAAAGAACAGCGCCACATAACGGCAACTTGCCAAAACGCCTATGACAACGGGGTTTTGTAGTCTTCGCTTCCAAACGAAACGCCACGTAACCCGGCGATCGGGGTGCGCGCCGCGCCGCCCCGTGGCTACTATCGCTCGACGTGCCGTTCACCTGTGACGCCTGCGGCGCCGGACGCGATCTGATCTTGATTCCGGCGCACGGCACGGTGCTCCGCTGTCCGCAATGCGGCGACGAGCGCCGCTTCGTCCGGCCCCCACTTCTCATAGTTACCGGCACATCGGGCGCCGGGAAGTCGACCATTTGCGCCCGACTCGCTGGCAGGATCCCCGGTGCGGTCTTGCTCGATGCCGACGTCTTCGCGAGCGACATGATCAGCGTTGTCTCGCCGAATGAGGACTACCCGGCCTTCTGGCGATCGATGGCAAGGCTCGCGCACGAGATATCCCAGAACAACCTCGCGGTCGTGTTCTTCTCCGTGATCTTGCCGCAGCAATTGCTTGCGAACACGGACGTCCTTGAATACTTCACGTCGGTCAGCTTCTTGTGCCTCAGGTGTGACGGCGAAGTTCTCCGTACGCGGTTCATGCGGCGGGCCGGGAGCGAGGTCGACAGCCAAAGGATTGAGGCGGCCGTGGACCGGTGGAGTCGGTTCAACGACGTTCTCATGGACGCTGCCAGCTCGATCAACGACGTGCATGCGATCGATGCAACGAGGCCTGTCGACGAGGTCGAAAGTGGTGTCCGCGGATGGATATTAGCCAGACTTCATAGGTGCTCGTAACCTGGCACGACTGCGCCGGCCAAGGCGGCAAACGAGCCAAGCGCGAAGCCAGACGCCGCCCATCCTGCCGCCGCATCGTCGTGGAACACACCAACGCCGAGCTCAAGCAGTGGCACGCCCTGCAGCGCTACACCCGAACGCCGGGCAACCTTCGCCGAGACCCATCTGGCGATCGCCCTCGTCTCCGACCGCGCTGCCGCAGGACGACCCGCCACCGGTACAGCCGACACCGTGCTCGCCCGACCAACCTCCTGCTGGTCACCCACCAGCCAAACCGCCAGGCGAGCCTGCCCCGGTCTCAATTACTCCCGAGGTCCTAACTTGGCTGGCCAGCGTCGCGCCGAATGGACGATCTGTATGCCGCTGGGTCACATGGCTGAACCTCCGGCTTGGCCGCCTGCGAAGAAGTCGATGGCCTGGGCCAGGGCGGCCGGGTTCTCCAGCGCGATGTTGTGACCGGACGCACGGATGACGGCGCCGCGGACGTCGCGGGCCACTTGCGGGAGCTGTTTGGGTACTTGGTCCCCGAGATAGGCCTGCGCGCCGACGTCCAGGACCGGGCAGCTGATCGGGTCGGCGCAATGCGGGCGGTTCTGTTCGGCGTCGGTCTGGCGGGCGCGGTACATCTCCAAGATGGCCCTGGTGCCGCACCGGTACGTTCTTGCCCGAGTACCGACGGACGGCGCGTTGCACCGCGCCCGCGTCGGCACCTTCTCGGAACGGGAAAATAAAATAGGCTTTCCTCATAGTTCGGGAGCGACGCCCTCGTAGCCAGCGGGACGTTACGTCCCCTAACGCCACCCTCGGGCGACTCGTCCCCCGACACCCTCGAATCATGCCGTGCCGAAGCCTCGCAAGCTGCACCGCCGGGCGAGTGGCGCCGCGCGGGGAAAACTGGAAAAGTTCGTGGTGGAGCCGCACGGATCTGCTTTCCTTTCCACGCAGTGGATTAGGACTGCCTGCGACCAAACTGGGGCAGCTACCCATCGCCCGCAATACTCCCTGGTCCTGGAAGGTGCGTCCGCAATGAGTGCGCAAAATCAACCACCCTCTTCGAGCCCACTCGGCCCCCTGGCCCGCTACGAGCAGGAAGTCACCACTCGCATCACCAACTTCAACGACCCCCACCAGGAATGGCGCCGCCTGTTCTCCGAAATACTCGGGACGTTCTTCCTCGTACTAGTGGCCGCCGGTGGGGGGATGATGGGCCAAGCCTTCCCAGGGGTGGTCAGCCGTACGGCCGCCGTAGTAGCCCCGGGCCTAATGGTCATGGCCGTCATCTTGTTCATGGGCAAGATCTCCGGGGCCCACCTCAACCCCGCAGTCAGCATCGCCTTCGCCCTTCGTCGTGACTTCCCGTGGTGGCGGGTTCCCGGTTACGTCGTCGCCCAGCTCAGCGGGGCCACCCTCGCCGCTCTGTTCCTGCGCGCCGTTATAAACGTTTCGGCTAAGTACGGGTCCAACTTCCCCGCCCATGGGTACTCGAACACGGCCGCCTTCTGGATGGAGCTCGTCTTGACCGCGGGCCTGGTCAGCGTCATCTTGGGCACTGCGTCGGGCGCTCAGAACGTAGGCATCATCGGCGCCTTCGGCGTTGGTAGCTACGTCGCCCTCGCCGGGCTGTGGGGCAGCCCCATCTCCGGCGCTTCCATGAACCCAGCCCGCACCTTCGGGCCTGACCTGGTCGCCACGACATTTACCGCCTATTGGGTCTACGTCGCCGGGCCCATCGCCGGCGCCGTCTTCGCCGTGGGCATCGCCTTAATCTTGCGCGGTCCCGGCGGGGGGAGGTCTGGGTCGGGCGCGGCCCAAGGCGACCTGTTCACCGAAGCCTATGAGCCGGGCAGATCCTGACCAACTCACCTCGAGCACGGCGAGAACTACACCAGCCTGAATCGGCCCGACACTCCTGACCGTCATGCGTTGAGCCCAGGACGGACGTTTTACTACCGGGCGCGGCGGTACAGGGGACCGTCACCCGCTTTGTTTTCGTGGCTCGGGTAAGCCGGGGGTCGACCTCGGACTGCCCCACCGACGGCGTCTCCGAGTTCGCAGCACGGTGCTTGGCTCGGGACTGCACGATCGAAGGTCGCCGACGGCGGGCGACGAGCACTACGTCGTCCATCGAGTGCCACAGCTAGTTCCCAAGACGGTCGCCGTGGACAGGGCGTAATATACCTGCGCTTGGCTTTGCACCCACAGTTGGACACAGGTCGCCCCTTCGTCGGGGCCCTCATCCGTCCTTGCTTTGGCGGCGGCAACAAGCTACTCGGACCTGTTCAACGAAGGGGCCTACCAAGTGCCAAAAGCCACCTCTCTTCGGCTTGCTCATCTAGTAGGGCGCGCCAAGCGACTGGGCCTTGTCCCGCTGGTCGCGGGCACGACCTTGGCGGCGGCAACGACCGTCATGGGCACGGTCGGAGCCTCACGGGCCGTCGGCGAACCAATAGTGACCCTGTTCGCGAGCCCCAACGGGACGAGCAGAGGATGCACATCGCTGCCTGAGGCTTGCAACCTCACCCACGCGTTGGCGGCGGCCACGGCTCCGACCGACAACGGCGACGCCGTAAGTGTCATGGTGGCGCCCGGCACGTACTATGAATCGAGCATCGACATCGAGGCCAGCTCGCTGGCGTCGCTCACCGTAATGGGCGCCGGCGCCTCCGTAACAAGCGTACGCCCGGGTATGGCGAGCGCGTTCTTGATTACTGGTGGTGCCATTACGCTCAGTGGTCTCAGCATCGACGCCTCGGCCAGGAGTGCCATAGCGGTCCGCGCTGATGGCACGGCACCTGGGACCGACTTGACGGTCACCAACGATGGGTTCACCGCGGACCGGGGAGTCAACGGTGGTGCCATCACCGGAGACATTGGCTCTCAGATAACGGTAAATGACGACACCTTCAGCAATGACACGGCCAGCTTCGGCGATGGCGGGGCCGTTTTCAGTCGAGGGGCGCTGGTGGCCGCCGAGGACACCTTCAATGGCGACAGCGCCGCACTGTACGGAGGGGCTCTTTTTGCCCAGGGCGATCTTGCCGCCGATGACGACACGTTCGTCGATGACAGTGCCGCGTCCGGGGGCGCCGTAGCCACTCAACCGCCGCCTCAAAGCACGACGGCCGCCGCGTGGCTGGCTAACGACACCTTTGTCGCCGACAAAGCAACGGCTGACGTCGTCGGTCTCGGCACCGGCGGGGCGCTGGCCAACCTCGGTTCAATTGTCAGCGCAACTCAGGACACGTTCTCGGCAGACATAGCCGCTACGAGCCAAGGCGCCGTCCTTCGCAACCAAGGAAGCTTCACATTGTCCAACTCGATCATCGCCGTGCCCGAAGGCGCGGTTAGCTGTGACGGCATGGCCACCGACGGCGGTTATAACGTCGAGTCGGATGACTCCTGCGGCTTGGGCTCGACAGATGACCCGTCCAGCCTGGTTGACGTGAGAGACATCGACTTGCCACCGTCGCTGGCGCCCAATGGGTCAAGCGGGCCAGAGACCCTGGCTATATCACCCAATAGCCCGGCGTTCGACGAAGTCCCGGCTAGCGCATGCGTTGTCAACAGCGACGAGCGCGGGTGGCCTCGCCCCGGGGCCGGTGGGAGCAATTGCGACGCGGGAGCGTTCGAGTACCTGCAACTAACGGTCCACGTGTCAGGTTCAGAACCGTATCTGTCCTCAAACCCGAGCTTCACGTTTAGTGTCCAGGCGCCTCCCGGTGCCAGCGTGCAAGGCACACTTTCATGTCTTACCGCCAATGGAGGTTTGCCTGTAACCACGCTCGGGCTCGGGGACTATACGGTCGACGGCGCCAGCTGCAGCGGCCTCAGCGTGGCGGGGACAGCCTCCGAAAGCACAGGCGTAACTTACGTAGGGGCCCCCAACGGGTTTGAGGTCAACGCCAACCCTGAAAATAACGAGAAACTAGCCACCAACTTTCTCGATTATGCCGAATCGGTGCTCGGCGACCCGTACGTATGGGGGCAAGGCAGGTCCATGGGTGCTACTTCGTTTGACTGTTCGGGCCTGGTCGTCTACTCGCTCCTCAACCTGGGCTACGCGTCAGTGCCTTTGGACACGTACTCGCAGTTCGCATGGGCCACGCCGCTGAGCATCGAGGAGGCGTACAATACGCCGGGCGCACTCCTTTTCGGACAGTTTGGTGAGGATGGGGTGCCAGGGCCTGGGCACGTGGCCATCAGCCTTGGTAACGGCGACATAATCGAGGCCGCTCACACCGGCACCAACGTTTCGATCGTCCCCGTTTCTCTTACTGCAGGCGGGATAGTGACGACTGGCCAGCCTGACGTAGGCGACTTGTTTACACGAGCGGGGCTCATTCCCGGGCTCGACTACAACCTGGGCATTGATGGAATCGAGGGCGCCGCGGCGACCAACAGCGTCAACACCGGATAATTCGCCCGGGAGGTGAGAGGAAGTAGGGGTTGCTTCCAGTACGTCGAAGACCGGGGCCACCTCGGCGGGCTGCCCGTCCCGCCCAAGTGGCGTGTTTTTGCCAAAGCTCTCGACTTTCTCAGAAGGCTTGTCAAGCCTCTGCGCCCGAGTTAGGCGCGGCCGGTTCGATGCGATGAGTTCACGCGCACCTGAGCGTCTACACCGTGTGGACAGCAATGACAAGAGGGCCTTAACACCAACCAGCAATCCGAGCGGCCACAGGCTAATGCTCGTCGAGCGGCCCGGAATGGGCGGAGTGGCGTCGTGACCTGGGCGACCAAGCTCGGGGGCGTCTCGCTGGTCCAGGAGCGGCTGGCCGAGGCTAAGGCCTTCTACACAGAGGCGTTCGAACTTCAGGCGGTCTTCGAGGACGAGGACAATGTCGTGTTCAAGATCGGCGAGACGGTTGTCCACCTCCTGGGTGTCGGGGCCGCGCCTGATCTGATCGGTCCCGGCCCGGTCGCAGCGCAGTCGGCTGGCCATAGGGCTCAGCTGGCGATCCAGGTCGATGACGTTGACAACCTCTGCCGCCAGCTCGTGCAGCGCGGTGTCCGTATACTCAGCGGCCCGATGGACCGGCCATGGGGGATCCGCACGGCCAACTTCGAAGACCCTGGCGGGCACCTCTGGGAGGTGTGGACGGACCTGCCGTGAGGTCGTGGTACCGCCATCTGTCGGCGGCGCTTGTCGCGGCGGAGGTCCAGCCGCTCGCGTCACGATCGACGGGGCTGTGGCGCCTCCGCCGGCCCGACCGCCTGGCTCAAGCCATTGAACGGCCCATCGTAGGTTTGACTAGCTGGGTCTACGAGAACTCGAGGTCGCCTTCGGCCTTGCTTCGACCTGAGCGGCGACGGCGGCAGCTTGCGCTTCCGTAAAAGGGCCCCGTGGGCGAAGCGAAGATGTAAGCACCACCGGGAAGGAGGTGGCCTCGACATCGACGGCCGGGGCGTCGCCATTAGTTCGACAACCTCAAGAGCACAGTCCAGAGAGCGGCTCAGGTCCTATTCGTACGTGGCGTAATGTCGCCCAGTAAGTGAATCGTTTGCTGATTTGCGTCACGGCGACGAGACTCGCACACACCAGTTCGCATTCCGTTGGTTATCTGCCCCTGGGAACGGTAAGTGCGATTTGCCCTTACGGTCTCCCGCCGCCCGACGCCGTCGAACTTCTCTCCGAGACCGTGCCGGGCCACCTCGATCCTCGCATGGCCGCTCGCATCGTGACGGAGACCAGTGGCTGTCCTCTGGCCTTGATCGAGCTGGCATGGGACCTCACGAGCGGCCAGTGGGTCGGGGCTGACCCGCTCTCGGCACCGATCCCCATCAGCCGCCGTCTCGAGGACCACTTCCGCCGGCAAGCGGACTCCCTTCCCCCGGGCACGCAAACCTTCCTGCTCGTCGCCGCGGCTGAGCCGTCCGGCGACCCGGCCCTTATTCGCAAGGCTGCCCTCGAGCTCGGGTGTGAACTCGACGCCGAGTTTGTGGCGGTCCGCGAGCGACTGCTGCGCGTCGAACCCAGGGTTGAGTTCCGCCATCCGCTGATCCGCTCGGCCCTCTACGCAGGCGGTGACCCACAGGCGAGACGAAGGGCCCACCTGGCGCTGGCCGGGCTGATCGACCGTTCCGTCGATCCTGACCGGCGAGCCCAGCACCTGGCGGCAACGACAACTGGTCCCGACCCGGAATTGGCCTCCGAACTGGAGGCCTCGGCGGCCAGGGCGCGCGATCGTGGCGGGTACGCCGCCGAGTCCGAGTTGCTTGCCCAAGCAGCGGAGCTCACCGACCCCGGCCCGGAACGGTCCAGACGCCTGGTCCAGGCTTCGGCCGCGGCCGTCGATGCCGCCGCGCCGGAGCGAGTGGCGACGTTGCTCGCCGGTGCGCGCGCCGACCTCACTGATCCCCTCTTGCTCGCCGAAGCGCAAAGGATCGATGGCCTGTCGCGACTGCTCCAGGCCCAGGCGACCGAGGCGCCGGCCCTGCACAAGTCTGCGGCCCGTCAGTTCCTCCCGTTTGACGTCGATCGGGCTCGCCTCTCGGCCGGTCGGGTAAAGGCTGTCTGCGTTGACATCGCTGGTCACTCTCTTTCTTGTTAGGTTTCACCGACTTTCTTGTTAGGTTTCACCGACCGGGTCTGGCATTCGTCGAATTGCGGGCATATCCAACCCGACTCGAGCGCTACGGCGCAGCCATCGCCTTCAGACGGCTTCGCGCAGTAGGGCGAGTGGCGGGACTTGTCGTCAGACGCCGACCTACCCGAGGTACTGCTCGGCGAGGCGCACAGCTACGCTGCCTTCTCCGACGGCGGCGGCGACCCGTTTGACCGAGTTGGCCCGCACGTCACCGACCGCGAACACGCCCGGCAGGCTGGTCTCCAGCAGGTACGGGGCTCTGCCCAGGGCCGCCCAGTTATTGTCGGACAGGTCGGCGGCCGGGATGTCGTCCCCCGTGAGTATGAAGCCGTGGCGGTCCCGTTGCACGGCGCCGTCGAGCCAGGCGGTGTGCGGCTCGCCGCCGATCATGGCGAAGAGGTAGTGGGTGCTGACCTCCGTTTGCTCGCCGGTGAGCCGGTCCTCGATGACGACCGACTCGACCTGACGGTCGCCGTGCACCGCCGCCACTACCGTCTTTGGGCGCACGGTGATGAGGGGGTCGTGCTGGATGCGGTCGACGAGGTAGGTGGACATGGTCTCGGCCAAGCCATCGCCGCGCACGAGCACGAACACGTGGTGCCCCGACGCCGCGAGGGCGGTGGCGGCCTGGCCGGCAGAGTTGGCCCCACCGACGATGACGACGGGCTCCCCGGCCTCGACTTGGTCGGCGTCGACCGGCGAATAGAACACCCCCATCCCCTCGAAGCGTTCGATGCCGGCGACGTCGAGGCGCCGGTAGCCCACCCCGGTGGCGATGATGACAGCCTTGCCCAACAGCTCGGCGCCGTCGTCGAGGGTCACGCGGTAGTAACCATCGGTGCGCGACAGGGAGACGACCGCGTGGGGCAGGATCACTTCCGCTCCCAGCCGCTGCGCCTGCAGCAGGGCGCGCTCGCCGAACTCGGTGCCCGACACGCCCGTGGGGAACCCGAGGTAGTTCTCGATCCGCGACGTGGTCGAGACCTGCCCGCCGGCGGCCAGCGCGTCGACCACCGCCGTGGAGAGCCCCTCGGTCGCCCCGTACACGGCGGCGGCGAGCCCGCCGGGCCCGGCGCCGACGACGAGCAGGTCGAACACGCTGCCCGACACTGGCTCCTCGGCGATACCGACGGCGGTGGCGAGCTCGGCGTTGGACGGGTTGACGAGCACCGCGCCGCCGCCGAGCAGCACGACGGGGGAGTCGCGCAGTTCGACCCCCAGCGTCCGCAACAGCGCCGGCGCCACAGGGTCGCTGTCGAGGTCGACCCACGAATAGGCCAAGCGGTTGCGGGCCGCAAATTCGCGTAAGCGCTGGGTGTCGGGAGAGTACCGCGACCCGATGAGCTGAACGCCGGAGCGGAGAAAGAGCATCGCCTCGCGGCGGCGGAACATGGTCTCAACCAGCAGTTCGCCGAGCGTACCGTCAGCCTCGATAATTGTCTTCACCACAGGGCGGGGCACCCGGATGACGGAACCCGCCCGGGTAACGACGTACGTGACATACATCCGCTGGCCGGTGAGGAGGTTGAGCTCGCCGAGGAAGTCACGCGGCTCGACGGTGGCAAGGGTGCGTCGGCGTCCGTCGGGCATATCGGAAGCCTCGACTTCTCCATCCAGTACGACGATCAGGTCGTAGGCCAGGTCGCCGGCGGCGGCGAGGACCTGCCCAACCGATGTCTGCTCCGTCGTGCCGTAGGACGCCAACGTCGCCAACTGCTCGTCCGTGAGCTTGGGGAACAGCTGCTGCTCGTACTCGGCCGACACCAGGTCGGTTTGGCGGCTTCCGACGGGGGTCGGTAGTGATGTCGGCTCAGCATGGCTAAGTGCGGGTTCGCCTGGGCCGCCAGGTTCTGGGCGGTCGGGCCTGAATGGGACCCGCGTCGTCGTGGTGGTCGTTCTCACCTCGTACTCCTTCAGTTCTTGCGTGGGTCGGTTCGCGGAAAGCTAGAACCGTTGGCGCTCATGTCATTGCCCTTCCTGGGCTGGGGGGATGGGATGGTTGGCGACGATGAGCCCATCGGGGTCAACCTCAGCGCGGAGACGGCGCAGCCGGGCGTAGGCGTCGTCGGGGTAGAAACGGGCGGCATTGGCTGGCGCCTCGGAGAAGTTGTAGTAGAGCAGGCCGTTGTCGTAGGGGGCCAGGGCATCCCGGAAGCGGTCGAGAGCGGTAGCGAGGTCCTGCTGGTTGGCCTCGGTCGGGATCCCGGCGCCCAGGGCCAGGTACTGACCGCGAAGCGAGCCCAGCGCCCCGGCCCCGGCGGGAACCCGGGCCAGGGCACCGCCCAGGTGGCGGATCTCTCCGGCAGCGAGGGGCGGCTGGGCGGCGGCGGCCAGGGCTTCATAACAGCCGGGTTCGATGTCGTCGAGGAGGGCCGCGGCGCTCCGCACGGGGACTGGCTGTTCCGGGTCGAGGTGAAGACGGCTAAGCCCGAGTGGCGACATCATGGCCCAGGTGTCGACTTCGGGCGCCAGGGCGGCCAGGTCGGCGACGGCCGCCCGGCCTGCCCGGGCCTCTCCGGCGTAGGCGCCGTCAATGATGACCACGGAACGACCCGACAAGAACGCCGGTAGTTCAGGTAGTGGTGGGAAGTGCATGACGCGGAACGAGGTGGTGATGTCCTCGCTGGCCAATCGGGACCAGGCGTGCCAGGCGTTGACGACCTCAACATAACGCCGGTAGGGCCAGACAAACATTCCTGCGTACACGGCCCCGTAGGGGAAAAGGGTGAACTCCAGGGCGGTGACCACCCCGAAGTTCCCACCGCCGCCACGCAGCGCCCAGAACAGGTCCGCATGGTCAGCGGGCGTGGCCCGGCGGGACCGGCCGTCTGCGGTGACCACCTCGATGGCGGTCACGTGGTTGGCCGCCAGGCCGTGCTTGCGGCCCAGCCAGCTCAGCCCGCCGCCCAGGGTGTAGCCGATGACCCCGACGTTGGGGGACGAGCCGGACAACGGGAACAGCCCATGGGGGGTGGCGGCCTGGGCGACCTCGACCCACAGCACGCCCGCTTCCACCCGGGCCGTGCGGCGGTCCGGGTCGATGTCGATGCCGCGCATGCGCCGGGTGGACAACAATATGGTGTCCTCTAGCGGGCCCAGCGGGCCGGCGTTGTGGCCCGTGCCCTGGGGGGCGACCCGCAGCCCGTGGCGACGGGCGAACAAGACGACCGTGCGCACATCGGCCGTATCCAGTGGCATCACCACCACGGCGGGGCGTTGGTCGACCAGGTCCCAGGGCTGGCGGGCGCCATCCCAGCCGGGGTCGGTGGCCGTGACGACCTCGCCCCGCACAGCGGCCGCCAGTTCGGACCACACGCCGCGAGATTGCTCTCCGTTAGGGGAACCGTCTGCTTGGTCAGACAAGCCGGCGGTGCCTACGAAGTCCGGTTGGGTGTTTGTCACGAGATGTACCTCTCTTGTGCTGTCCCGCGTCGGGCTGGGTGGGACGACCGGGTGGCCTGGCCGTCAGCCCTTACGCCTCTTTGGCTACTTGCGCCGAGGGACGCCCGGCCGCTGCTCATTAGTCTGCGCCGCCGGCGCCTTGCTCGAATCCCGCGTTTCGCGTGGTGCTTCGGATCTGGACCACGTCTTCTTGCCTTGCGGTAGGCGCCTCGAATGGGCAACTAGCTCCCCAACCGGGGTTTAGTTTGATTTCGAGGGGCTGCGGCTCTGGCGCCCTGTTTCCGCGCCGGATTCGCAGGTGTGGTTACAGGCACCCGGCTCCGGTGAACTCGAGTTCGCCGGCGCTGGCCGGTGCCGTCCGGTTCGGCGGCGACGGTAGTCCCTACGACCGTGCCATTGGCTGGTTCGTGGAGGGGCCTTTGGTTCAGCTGGTCATCGCTGGTCTCCGAGGCTCCGTGGGTGCCCGCCACTAGAGAGCGCAGCTCAGCACGAGAAGGGAAACCGTTTTGCAACGGGCGAACGCCGCTCGGTCCCCCCCAATTCTGTTTGTTTCACCCTTCGGGTTCGTTGCCCGGAGCGGCGGCCTTCAGTGCTGTCAGCGCGGCGTCGAGTGCGGCCTCCAGGGGTCTTGGGGACTGCATCGCCTGCGCCAGTAGTAGGCCGCCCTGCAGCGAGGCGAAGACTGACAGCGACAGCGCTTCCAAGTCGGCGTCGGCGCGTAGCCGGCCGGCGGCCAGCATGCGGGCCAGGCCTGCCCGCAGGTAGTCGCGCCACCTGTCCATGTGAGCCGTGACCTCGGCGGCCCGCGCCGGATCGCTTGCGATCAGCTCTGACGCGAGGGCGCCGATCGGGCAGCCCCACGACGGCTGGGAGCTGTAGTGGGCGACCACCGCGTCGCGCCACCCCTCCCAGGCGTCCCAGGTGTCGAGCGTGTCGAGAAACGGACGCTGTGCTTCGAGCACCCGTGCGGCTTGAAACGCCACTATGGCACCGATCAGCTCGCTCTTGCCGCCCGGGAAGTAGTGGAACAACTGGCTCTTGCTGGTCGCGGTGCCGGTCCCGATGTCGTCCAAGGTCGTTGCCCCGACCCCGCGGTCGAGAACGAGGGTGGCCGCGGCCTCCACGATCCGGGCACGAGTGGCCGCGCCTCGCCGGGTGAGGGACGTCCCTGGAGCCATGGGTCCCAGGGTACAGGACTGGACTCCACGGTCCAGGACCGCTATAGTGGACTCTACAGTCCAATCGGTGGCCTACGACCAAAGGAGCTGCGAGATGGGAACCCGCCTCAAAGGAAAGACCGCCCTCGTCACGGGCGCCACCAGCAACATCGGCCGGGCCATCGCCGTCGCGTTCGCCGCCGAGGGCGCCCATGTCGCCGTGAGCGGCCGCAACATCGAGCGCGGCGTCGAGGTCGTCGCAGCGATCCGGGCGGCTGGCGGGCGCGCCGACTTCGTTGTGGCGCACCTCGACGGCTCGGCCGCCGCGTCAAAGGCTCTCGCCGACGAGGCGACCCGGGCACTGGGCGGACAGCTCGACGCGCTCGTCAACAGTGCCGGGATCTTCCCCGGGCCAACAACGCCCGCTACCGACGAGAGAACTTTCGACGAGGTCTACGCTGTCAACGTCAAGGCGCCGTTCTTCCTCACCGCGGTCATTGCTCCAGCGATGGCCGAGCGGGGCAACGGAGCCATCATCAACCTCGGCTCATGGATCGCCCGCCTCGGTATCCCCATCGGTGCGCTCTACAGCTCCACGAAAGGAGCGGTCGAAACGCTGACGAGGGCATGGGCTGCGGAGTTCGGCCCCAAGGGGGTACGGGTCAACGCCATCTCGCCCGGCGTGATCCGCACACCAGAGCCCGGGGACGCGGTGAGCAGCGAGCCCCCGGGCGAAGTGATGATGCACGGGACCCCCGCCGGACGCAGTGGCAGGCCCGACGCTATCGCCCACGCCGCCGTCTACCTTGCGAGCGACGAGGCCTCCTTCGTGCACGGCACCGTGATCGACGTGGATGGCGGACGGACCGGTGTCGCAGTAATTGCCCGAGACTAAACGGACGGTGAGGCGAGGGAGCTATGCCTGGTGCCCGCGGACAAATTGATGGACAGTTGGGTTCGTGCCCTGGCCGGTCGGTTGCGTCTGGTGGGCCGGCGAGCGGAGAATGCTGCGGTGAGTGACCGCGACCCGGAGTCGGCGCGGCAGTTGGTTGGCCGGGCCCGGAGCGCGAGGAGATCGAGCAGCTACTGGGTTCGGTGCGCGGCGGTCTCAGCGGCGCGTTGGTGCTGAGGGGGGAGCCGGGGATCGGCAAGACGGCGCTGCTCGAGTACGCCGCTGGCTTGGCCGAGGGTATGCGCGTCCTCCGCCTGGTCGGCATCGAGTCGGAGATGGAGCTGGGCTACGCCGCCCTGCACCAGCTGCTCCATCCGCTCCTTGACGAAATCGATGTGCTTCCTGCACGTCAGCGCCGGGCTTTGGGCACCGCCTTCGGGCTGGAGGGTGAGGCCACGGTTGACCGGATGATGGTCGGGCTGGCGGCGCTCACCCTGCTGTCCGCTTCGGCCAAACCACGACCGGTGTTGTGTATCGTCGATGACGCCCACTGGATCGACCGGGAATCGGCGGACGGGCTGGCCTTCGTGGCCCGCCGGCTGTACGCCGACCGGGTGGGTATGGTCATCGCCGTGCGTGACCCGTTCGCCGGGCACGCCGCCTTCGATGGCATTGCCGAGATCCATCTTGACGGTCTGGCCGAGGCCGAGGCTCGCCAGCTTCTGGCCGGGCTGGCGGCCGGTCCGATCGATGACCGGGTGGGCCGACGGGTCATCGCCGAGACCGGCGGCAACCCGCTGGCCCTGGTGGAGCTCGGGCCGTTGCTCACGGCCGCCCAGCTGGTCGGCGGCGCGCCCGTGCCCGAGCCCCTGCCGGTCGGGCGCCGGCTGGAAGCCCGATTCTCCGACCAGGTGCGCGGCCTTCCGGGGGGTACTCAGACGCTTTTGTTAGCGGCGGCCGCTGACCCGACCGGGGACCCGGCGCTGTTGTGGCGAGCCGGTGGCGCTCTGGGCTTCGGCCGTGATGCGGCTGCGACAGCGGAGGCCGCGGACCTGTTGGTGCTGGGGCCGCCGGTCGCGTTCCGGCACCCGCTCATCCGCTCGGCCGTGTACTACGGCGCGCCGCAGGCGGAGCGCCGTCGGGTGCACAAAGCGCTGGCGGAGGCGACCGACGCCGACCGCGACGCTGACCGCCGGGCCTGGCACCGCGCCGCCGCGGCTGAGGCCGCCGACGAGCCTTTGGCCGCCGATCTCGAGCGGGCCGCCGGGCGGGCTCGGGTCCGGGGGGGCTGCGCCGCGGCCGCGGCCCTCTTGGCCAGAGCTGCCCAGCTGTCGCTCGACCCGGCCCGCCGGTCCGTTCGGCTTCTCGCCGCCGCCGACGAGGAGTTCGCGGCCGGGGCCCCGCTACGGCCCAGACGCTGTTGGACCAGGCCCTACCCGACCTGGAGGGACAGCTGGGCCAGGCGCACGCCAAGGCCCTCCAGGGCGCGCTCCTAGTGTGGCAGCGCCGTCCGACCCGTGCCCCCTCCCTGCTGCTCGAGGCGGCCCAGGCGCTTCGGGACTACGACGTCGGGATGGCTCGCGGGGTGCTGCTCGACGCCCTGCGCGCCGCCACCTACGTGGGCCGGTTCGCGGTCGGGACCGATTTGATTGACGTGGCGGACGCCGCCCTGCCGATGCCTGGCGTGGCGGCCGCCGAGCCGAGCTGCGGTGACCTGCTCCTGGACGGGCTGGCCGCCTGGATCACCGGCGATTACGCCCGCGCCGCACCGCCACTGCGCCGGGCCATCTGCGTCCTTCGGACCGACGCCGTCGCGGGTGAGGATATCCGCTGGGTCAACTTCGGCTCCTGGGCCGCGTGCGCCTTGGGCGACAACCCGAGCCTGAGCGTCCTGGCCCGGATGCTGACCAGCTTGGCCCGGGAGCGCGGTGCTTGGTTGGCTGTTCCGGAAGGTCTCCTCTACGTGGTCCTCGGCGAGCTGATCGGCGGCCGGCTGGCAGACGCCAGCGCCCACGCGGCAGAAGCCAGGGAGGTCGAGTCGGCGTCCGGGTACCCGCCCGACGACACCATGTTGGCTCTCACCCTGGCGTGGCGCGGCGAGGAGGCCGAGCTGCGCGCCCTGGTGGATGTGACCAGGCGCGACGCACCGACCAGCGGCCGGGGCTGGAGCCTCGCCACCGCCGAGTATGCCCTGGCCCTCCTCGAGGTCAGCCTCGGCAACTACGAAATGGCTTGGGCCGGTTGGCCGGCCGACTGGGAGCGCGACCTCTACCTGTCCATGTTCGGCGCCGCCGATGGCGTCGAGGCGGCGGCGCGCGCCGGCGAGCCCGCCGCGGCCTCGGCCATCGTCGAGCGCTATCAGCGTCGGGTACAAGCGGCCCAGACGCCTGTCCCCATGGGGCTCCTGGCCCGGGCTCAAGCCCTGATCACCACCGACGGCGACGCCGAACCGCGCTATCGGGCCTCGATCGAGCTGCTCGACCAGGGCACCGCCACCGCCGAGGCGGCCCGGTCGCGTCTGGTGTACGGCGAGTGGCTGCGGCGAGCGAACCGGCGACGCGACGCCCGAGACCAGCTCCGAGCCGCCTACCACATGTTCGAGGCCATGGACGCCCAGGCTTTCGGCGAGCGGGCCCGCGTTGAATTGCACGCCACCGGCGAACGAGCGCGCCCGCGTCGCCTCGGGCCGCGTACGGACCTCACCCCCCAAGAAGCGCAGGTGGCGCGCTTAGCCGCGGGCGGCGCCACCGATACGGAGATCGCGTCCCGGCTGTTCATCAGCCCGAACACGGTCGACTACCACCTGCGAAAGGTGTACCGAAAGCTCGGCATTACCTCGCGCCGCCGCCTTGCGGGCGCCCTCACCGCCGGCGCCCGATAAGCAACAACCTCAGTTCCAGGGTCGGGCGCGGCACAAGACCACCCCGCGTAGGCCGGGACCGTTTCGACACCCGGCCATGACCAGAAAAGACCACGCGTAACGCGGGACTCGACCGGGGCCCCACTGGCTCGATCATTAACCCATCACCAAAACCCCGAACATCCCGCCGGGCCGGGCAGTACCCGCAACCCGCCACCCGTCCACAGACCGGCGGGCGCCACCCCCAGCCGTAACGGAAGGTTCCCCCTATTCGACGGCGCGCTGGCGGCGGCCCCGGCGTTGGCCACCTCGATCCGTAGGAGTGAGCGTGACCAGTAGCAGGAACGACAGCCTGAGTTCAGGCGCGCATGCGAAGTCTTTTGACTGCGTAAAGGAGATAAGAGATGAACGATTTTACGGCGACTACCACTGGGTTATCTGCGCGGCCGTCGCGCCGCCGGCGCTTGTACCTGGTTAGCGCCGCCACCGCGGTACTGGCCGCGGCAACTCTAGCCAGCCCCGCCGGCGCAAGCGTACGGCAGGCAGCGGCCAGTCCGCAGAAGGTCACAGTCAACGTGAAGACGGTCAAAAAATACGGCGCGGTGCTTTTCGATCAAAAGGGCCTGGCCCTGTACTACGACACGGCCGACAAGCCGCCGCATTTCGCCTGCACGGGTGGCTGCCTCAGCATCTGGCCCGCACTGGTCCTGGCAAAAGGTCAGAAAGCCGCGGTGGCGGGCAAGGGCGTCACCGGCCTCGGGACGACAAAGAGCCCCGAAGGCGTACAGGTCACCTGGAAGGGCAAGCCGCTTTACACGTACGCGGCCGACAGCAAGGGCACGGTTAACGGTCAGGGGGTCCAGGGCATCTGGTTCGTGGGTCATCCCACCACTACCGCGGCCACTGTCAAGGCGACGGCCGGCACCACGGCCGGAAGTTCGTGGGGGTGAGCAAGGCCCCTGAGGGCAGCCAGTCCTCACGGTCTGGCTCCTGGGAGGGGCTGGTCTTGGACCTGCTGATCTGGGTCGGCTCGCTGTTCGTGCTCGGGTCGGCCATCATCCACTTCCACCTCTGGGACAGTTTCGCCTATCGCGCTCTCCGCATAATTGGCCCGCTCTTCTTGATGCAGGCGATCGCCGGTGCAGTGCTGGCCATTTTGACGAGCGTGTCCCGCAAGTTGCTACTGGTGCTGGCCGAGTGTGGCTTTGCCTTCGCAAGCGCGGGAGGGCTCATCATTTCCATAAATTTCGGCCTGTTTGGCTGGAAGGACACGCTGAGCGCGCCTTACGCCGGGCTGGCGCTGGCGGTCGAATTTTCCGCTGGGGCACTGCTGCTGGTTGCCTCGGCGGTTATGGGGCGACGCTGGCTGGCCCAACGCACACGTCATAGGCCTGCGAGCCAGACCACCAAGCCGGTCGTCGAGGGACAGTCCGGCGACGGTGCAGGGCCTAACCGCCCTCGGGGCTCCCGTCCGGCTGCCCATGCCTAACCAGCCGGCACCTCTGGCGTGGGCTCGTGCCGAGGCCGGGCCCCAACGAAATTGCCGGCTCAATCACCGGAGTTCTGCCGGTTGAGTAACGTCCCGTATTTCGATAAATCAAAATAAGGAGAAACTAATGTTGTGTAGGCGTCACATTGCCCGCTCGGCCGCTAAGTCGGCGATCATTGCCCACACAGGCAAGAGGCTCCGCCAGGGCCGTCAGCACGGCCCCTCTCACAGCCGTGGTTAGCCTGGTTAAGCCTGCTCGAACAAGCCTTATTCAAGTTGCGCATCGAGCCGCCGCGTGTTCGACGGGCTCGACGAGACGCTCTACATATGGGCCACCCGACTGGGTCGCCCGAACCGCAAGCTTGATGCTCACCAGCCATGGGGAGGTGGCAGATGAGCAGCATCGATATAGGACGTGAGCAGGCGCCCCTCCTTGGGCGGGTGGACGGGAACCTCGAGGACGGCAGCGCCACCGGACCGGCTGTCCGTGGGATCTATGAGCGGGTGAGCGGTCCGACGCTGGCGTCGACCTGGTACGCCGCCAGCGGGGCCCCGGTCACGGACCGCCTCCTGGACTGGCCCCCTGATGTGTTCGCCCTCACCAATGTGGTGCTGGCGCGGGCCGAAGCGTTCCGCTTCGCCCTGTCCGCCACAGACTGGCCCCCGAGCCGGTTTGACGACTGGGCTCAAGCGGTCGAGGAGGCGGGCCGGCGCTGGAGCGCCTGGGCGGAGGACCGGACCGGCCCTCTGCCTGACCTGGTGGCGGCAGAGTGGAGCGTAGTTTGCGAGGGCGCCGAGGTGCCGCTCGAGCGGCTGGCACTCGGGCGAGACCACCGACTGCGCGACGCGTTGCTGACGTTGCACGCCATCGCCGACGAGGCCTGCGCTGGGCTCGGCGTCGCCCTGGACAGCTCGGGCGCCGAGGGGTGCGTGTACCGCGCCCGCGGCCGCGAGCTGCTGGCCCGCACCGGGTCGCTGGCCCGTACCGACGTCCGCATGCTGCGGGTCCTACCGAAGGTCATCACCCCGCCGACAGGCCGACCGGCGTTCTCACGCTATGCCTGCGTGCAAGGGCCGGCATCGACGCCCGGTGGCACAAGATCCCGGCCCGCCACCGCGGTACAGACCTTCGCTCCGAGTACGCCACGATCCTGCTGCTGCCGTGGCCGCTGCGAGTGCAGGCATCGAACTTCCGCTCGGTGGGCCCGGTGCGGAGGCTGGCCAAGCGCCCGTACGGGTACTTCGAGTTCGCCCCGGCCGAAGGGCTCGACCTTGACCTGTTGGACCGGGTGCTGGTGGCCGCCCGCCAAGAGGCGGGCAGCGTCGATGTCGTAATGCTGCCGGAGAGCGCCGTCGACGAAGGTGAGCTCGACGCCCTCGAAAGCCTGCTGGAGCGCCACGGGGTGGTCAACCTGATAACCGGGGTGCGCCAGCGCACGCCGGACCCGGGCCAGTTCCCGGGCAACTGGGTGCATGTGGCCTTCAACCCGATGCTCGAGAAGGGTGGGCGGCTGCCGGCCGAGGGCCATGCACCGTGGTTCCACATTCGCCAGAACAAGCACCACCGCTGGTCGCTCGACGAAGACCAGGTGGAGCAGTACCACCTGGGCGGCGCCCTTCACCCCCACATCCGCTGGTGGGAAGCCATGGACGTACCCCCCAAGGCGGTCCAGTTCGTCGAAGTGGCCGAACTGGTGCTGACCACGTTGGTGTGCGAGGACCTGGCCCACAATGACGACATCGCCCAGCTCATCCGGTCGGTGGGCCCGACGTTGGTCATGAACAGCTGCTGGACGGCCCGCAGCTCCCCTCCCGGTGGACGGCCCGGTACGCCAGCGTGCTGGCCGACGACCCCGGCTCGGCCGTGCTGACGCTGACCTCGTACGGGATGGTCGAGCGCTCGCGGCCCCATGGCCGGGACGCCTCTCGGGTGGTCGCGCTGTGGAAGGACCCCACGCGGGGCGTCCGCGAGATCCCGCTCGAGCCCGGCGCCCAGGCCGTGCTGCTTACGCTCTGTATGGACCGCGCCACCCGCTACAGCGCCGACGGCCGCCCGCCGGTCGACAACGGCACCTCCACCTACGCCGTGGCCGTCCGCCAAGTCAGCGCCGCCAGCGCCGGCTCAGGGCTACCGCCGTCACCGTCGACCACGGCGGCCATACCTGTGCTGGAACTCGACGAGCTCACCGTACTCACGGCTTGGGCCGAGGGCGTAGCAGAAGCGGCGGCCTACGCCCCCGAGCGCATCGATCACCTACTGGCTGCGGCGCGTCCGGGCGCCGGATGGCGAGCCGACCTTGGCCTCCCCGAGCCGTCGCCCCGGCTCGCCGACGCCATCGGATCACTCGGCCGACTGGCTCGAGCGGCCGCGTTACCGGCCGGCGAGTCGTTATTCGACGCCTTGCTCACTGCCGCCCAAGAGGACCACCCGGACGAAACAAACCTCGACCAAGTGGTCCGGCGGGCGTTGCTCTCGATGCTGGAGGAACGGCGGACCAGGCAACCAACCGAAGCCGGTCACACGTCGGGGGGTGCCAAGCCGCCCGTGGTAACGCCGATGATGTCGAGTCCACGGTCGTGAGAGTGACCGCTATGGCGGGCTTCCTTGGAGTCGCACTCAGTGGAGTTGCCTACGTACCCAGATTGTGCACCTCATAAGAGCCCGCTGCTCGAGCGGGATAAGCCTACGGGCCAACGTCCTATGGCTGGTAGCCTCGATTCTCCTAGCCATAAAAGCCATCGCCATTCAGGCCTGGGTTTTCGTCGTCCTCGGTGGGATCCAGGTCGTGGCCATCACGGTCATCTTGTTTTACGCTCGTCGCTACAAGGACGAGTACTGCTCATCCCACATCACGCGCACCGCGTCACCCTTTACCACGGTGCCGTAGCGGATGATCACTTTCCGCTACTCCCTGGACTGGCAGCCCCTCCCACGCTGTACGAGACTGCGCCAGTACCGGCAAGCTGTCCCCCGTGCACGATGAGATATCCCTCTCGGATGGGTTTCCCGGCGAAGTAAGCCTCGAGGATCTCACGGGTCCCCGCCGCGTAACGCGCTTGGGCTGACAACGAGGTACCCGATGTATGCGGGGTCATGGCGTTGTACGGCATCTCACGCCACGGGTGGTCGGCCGGTGGAGGCTGCGGGTACCAGACGTCGCCTGCGTACCCGGCTAGCTGTCCGGATTCCAAGGCCCGCACCACGGCGTCGCGGTCCATGATGGCGCCGCGGGCCGTGTTGACGATATAGGAGCCTCGCTTCATTTGACCTAGCAGTTCATCGTTGAAGAGCTGATAGGTCTCCGGGACGAGTGGGCTGTGGATCGACAGGACGTCAACGCTGGTCGCCAGCGACCGGGCGTCGGGGTGGAATGTCAGGCTAAGTTCCTGCTCTGTCTCGGTTGGCAGTCGGCGTTTGTCGCTGTAGTGCAGATGAACGTCAAAGGGGGCCAGGCGGCGCAGGACCGCCAGTCCGATCCGACCAGCGGCGAGAACTCCAACGTTCATGCCCTCGAGGTCGTAGGAGCGTTCGACGCAATCGGCGATGTTCCACCCACCCTTCACTACCCATTCGTGGGAAGGGACGAAATTTCGGACCAGAGCGAGGATCTGCATGACCGCGTGCTCCGACACGCTAATGCTGTTGCACCACGTCACCTCGGCCACCGTGATCCCTCTCCCGATAGCCGCGTTGAGATCTACATGGTCCGATCCGATCCCGGCGGTAATGGCCAGTTTGAGACTGGGAGCCTTTGCGATCCGTTCTTCGGTCAAGTAGGCCGGCCAGAAGGGCTGAGAGATAACGACGTCAGCGTCGACGAGTTCCTTCTCGAACGTCGAGTTCGCGCCCTCCTTGTCCGATGTGACCACCAGAGTGTGCCCAGCACCCTCGAGGTACCGCCGAAGCCCCAGCTCTCCGGAGACGCAACCGAGCAGCTCGCCAGGTGTGAAGTCGATGGCCGATGGAGTAGGCAGGGTCGTGCCGTCGGGGTAGTGGTCCAAGGTGGGGATGTCATCGCGGGCGTACTTGGGCGGGTAGCCGCTCACCGGGTCGGGGTACAGTACGCACAGGATCTTGGCCATGATCGGTTTTTCCTCCTTGGAGTTAGCGGGGGTCGGCTGGTGCGCGACCGAATGTCTTGGCGGGGGGTGACGAGTCGGTCTCGAACGCACGCCGGAGGGCGGCCACGGCGAGGCTAATCGCCGCCCGAGTCGATTCAGAGTCCCGGAGCGCGTTGAGGCGCATGAAGTCGTGGATGGTGCCGTTGAAGCGCACGGACGTCGTCGGGACGCCAGCGCTACGGAGTTTGTCCGCGTAGGCCTCGCCCTGGTCACGGAGTACGTCGTTCTCGTCCACGATTACGAGGGCCGGTGGCAGGTCTTCAAGGTCGGCCAGTTTGGCTTGTAATGGCGAGACAGTGATTTCGCTTCGAAGTTCCTGGTCGGGGAGGTAGCTGCTCCAGAACCATTCCAAGCCCTCGGCGGAGCCATACGGGCCGTCCTTGAACTTTCGAAGGCTTTCGGAGCCCTCCGCGTTGGCATCGGTCATAGGGTAGTAGAGCGACTGGTGGACGAACTGGACGTCACCGCGCTGCTTCGCCATGATGGCCAAGACCGTTGCCATGTTCCCCCCGGCTGAGTCACCGGCGACGGCGATACGGGTCGCGTCGAAGCCGCAACTCGTGCCCTGCTGGATTATCCACTGAGCGGTGGCGTAGGACTGCTCATTCTGCGTAGGGTACTTTGCCTCGGGCGCTCGTGAGTACTCGACGAATGCGACGACGGCGTTGGCTCCGACGGCCAGGCGCCGGGTGAGAAGGTCGTGGGTGACAGAACTCCCCAGGATCCATCCGCCCCCGTGTAGGTACAGCACGACTGGCAGGGGACTTGGCACGCCTTGAGGCCTAACGAGGCGCACCCTCACTTCGCCGAAGTTCGACGGCACGGTGACCCATGCTTCGTCGATGTCCGGCATTGGAATGGGAGCCGATTGCGCGGTTTCGACGGCCTTTCGAGCATCGGCCAACGGCACCCCCGTGAGCGCCGGCGTCTTGGAAAGTGCGTCCGTCATTTCCTTGGCCGCCGGTTCCAGATTGAAGGTCGTCACCGGGTTAGGTTCTCTCTACGAACTCGAAGACCGCTGCGTCGACGTCTCGCGCGAGTACGCTCCCCGGAGATCCCAGGGATTCCACCAGCGTCCAGCCGGTTTCTTCCAGCCGCGCTTCGGTCGCTTCGAGCGAATCCACAAACACGGTGGCTACGAGCGCCTCGGCCGAGAGCAGCGCTGTCTCGGTCCCGCTCAAGATCGAAAGGCCTGGTAGCACAGTGACCGTGAGCCCGCTGTTCGGGCTCTGAAACTCATTGGCCGTTAGCCCGTCGGCGCTGAGCGGCCCGCAAAGCGACAGGCAATAGCCGATCCGTATCGATGAGTTCGACATCGAGAGTCCCCTCCTAGTAATGGGAATAAGTACTTCGGTGGGACGCGCTGCGCGTAGGCGGCGCTAAGATCGTCGAGGACCCCAAGCTGGGCAAGGGCGGACGTCCCTGAGGGGTAGCAGTCGAAGCGCTTAATCTTGCCATCGGTCATTTCGAAGACGTCGCAGCGTGGCGCGTCCATGCGCTTGCCGGTCGGCGCGATCGTCCCTTCGGGCATTTTGAGCGGGCCGCGGTGTGTCCCCTGCAAGGCCAGCTGAACCACGACGATGTTGCCTGTGGAATAGAAATGGTAGAGCTCTCGGCGCATGTCCGGGAACGCTGTCCCGTAGTTGATTACCGTGACGAATGCATGACATCACCGGCCGGGTCGACCAGGGTATGGCCCAATCACAACAGAATTGGTCTGTCACCGCGGCTGACCTCTCGGCTCTGCTATGGGAATGGGTCAGCTGTCTCGGCCCGCATCCGCGTGACTACGCTATTGGCCGGTAAAGCGAAACTCGGCCTGCCACGGGCCGTCAGTTTGGACAACGTCCCAGTAGCGCTCAGCAATATGCTCCGGGTCAAAGGCAGTGCCGGCCACGATCTGACCGGCAATCGTCAGGGTCGCCACTCGTATGCCGTCCGGTCCCAAGTCGGCCCCAAGCATCGTCGCCGCCGACCGGAGAGCGGCTTTTCCGAGAGAGACTGTAGCGAGGGCCGGGATCGGGTGATCAGCGAACCCATCTCCGGTGACGATCATCGTGCCGAATCCCGCGGCCTTCATAGCCGGAGCGGCCACCTGCGCGACGACGATGGCACCAATCACGTCGACTGCATAGGCGGCCTGCAGGTGAGCGACGCTCGAGCTCAACAGCTGATCCGGCGCACCCATGACCGCGTTGTAGATGATGACTCCCGGTGCACCTTCCCCGCGGTAGACCTCGGTCAATCGGGCACCCAGGCCCTCGGGATCGCTTGCGTCCGCCTCGATCGTGCCCATCTCAGCGCCAGTGTCAGACAAGCTGCCCGCGAGGTCACCCAGCTTGTCGGCGCTCCGAGCGACCAACGTGACTCGGTAGCCTCCGACAGCGAAACGGCGGGCGACGGCCATGCCTAGACCTGGACCGGCGCCGACCAGTAGCAAGTGACTGCGGTCGACCGTGCCGACACGGCCACTTCTATCAGGGTCGTTGGTAGCTGTGCCTGTCATGAGGGGCTCCTGACTCCATTCGAACTGCCTCTCACATTTTTGGTCGCCACCAGGCGGGCTGGCATCTGGGGATCCCCTAGTCTCGCAGAGGATTGCTCCCGCTCGGCCGAAAACCGTGTGCCCGGACCAGTTACGACCGTCCCCGCTTCGAACGACTCGTCCGCCCACGTGCTTTACATCTGACTAGGGGATTCCTGGATCCTGGCTCTGACTCGACCTACGGGCAGCGGTGCCACAGTTACTCCCACGAGCAGAGTCGTCGGGCACTATCGCCCTGCCAGCGCGAGGAGAGACGGATGAGAGCAGTCGCGGTAAGCCGGTTCGGGGAACCGCCCAAGGTGGTAGACACCGTTACGCCGGTCGCCGGGCCTGGTCAGCTTCTGATAAAGCTTGCAGCGGCTTCGATGAACCCGATGGATGTTCGGCTCGCTTCTGGGGAGTGGAGACCAGCTCCTGTCATTTTCCCTATGGTGCTGGGAGTCGACGGCGCAGGAGTCGTCGAAGCTACAGGTGAGGGCACAGCGAGGTTCGTTCCCGGTGACCGAGTCTTGGGCCAATTGCTGATCGCGCCGATAGGGGGCGTTCGGGACGTACGCCGAATATGTTGCGGTCTCCGCGGAGGCGCCCTTGGCCTCTGTTCCCGATGGGCTCGACCTCGTCCGCGCTGCTGCCGCACCGACGGCGGGGGGGACCGGACTGAGCCTCGTCGAGTTGGTAGAGCCCGTTGAAAGCCAAGTCGTCCTGATCATTGGAGCCGGTGGAGGCGTCGGCTCCTTTGTGACCCAGTTCGCACTGAAGTCTGGGGCCTCTGTTATGGCCAACATCAATGCGATAGCCGAGCGCCGAATGCGCGCTTACGGCGTGGCCGAAACGATTGTTCGCTCGAAGGTCTCGGTGACAGAGGTGGTCCGACAATCTCATCCCGATGGCGTCGACGTCCTCATTGATTTGGTCGGTGACGCCAGAAGTTTCGCAGCCACGGCAGCGCTTGTCCGTCCCGGCGGCACTGCCATCACGACTCAGTACGTCGCCGATCTCGCGGCCCTACGGTCGTTAGGAGTTCGGGGTGTCAACTTTGCTCTTCGCATGACGAGCGAACTGCTGGAGAGACTGGTGCGGGCTCTGGCCGACGGGACCGTGGTCGAACCGCCAATCACCCGGATAAGCCTTGACGACGCCCCGGCCTTGTGCGTGGCCCAGAAACAATCCAAGGCTGATGGGAAGACGGTGATTGTCTTGTGAGTTTCGACGCTGTGGTCCGGCCTCTAGCAGCCAGGTTGACACCAGCAGCCACGCTGAATCTAGCCCGTTCTGCTTCCGTCAGCCGCGCCACGGCCCGACTGAACCTGGTGCAGGACGTTCGCGAGCTGCGTGCGGGACCGGGTGCCAAGCTTGAGATATACCTTCGAGAGGTGATACTCCACAGTCTTCGCACTGATGAACAACTGCTCGGCGACATCTTGGTTGGTAGCACCTCTGGCGGCTAGTTCCGATATCCGCCTTTCCTGCGAAGTCAAATCCAGGAGGGTGTCAGCCGTGCGCTTGCGCACCTTCTCTCCGGTGGCAAGTAACTCTGATTGGGCGCGGTCCGCGAACCCTCTCATATCAAATTCGACGAACAGCCCATGGGCACGGCGCAACTGGTCACGAGCATCCCGCTGCCGCTGCTGCCTGCGAAGCCATTCTCCATACAGCAAACGAGTACGGGCGAGGTCGAGTTGCATTCGGGTCGGCATAAGCCGTTCAAGCGCCTCTCGGTAGAAGGCCTCCGCTGCCGCACCGTCGGAGAGAAGAGCCCGGCTCCTCGCTTGAACCGCAAGAGCCCACTCTGATCCGCTTGCATCAGTGCTCTCAGCTAAGAGCTCCATGGCGGGTCTGGCCTGGTCTATCCTGTTCGTGCGGCTCGCCGCTTCGATAAGCTCAACCGTGGCCCAACCCCAGTACCAGAGATTCCTCAATCTGACCCGCCAACGTCACTGATGCCGGCAACCCAAACCCACCCGCCAGTTGCGAGGGGGTCAAGCCTCGAGGGAGTTCGAGGATCGCAAGGGGGTTTCCATGCGTTTCGGCTACGAGGCGTTCAATCACGAGGTCGTCGAGCCGTGCCGGGATGGCGGTCTCTAGAAGTTGGCGAGCGTCCTGATCGCCCAGGCCGTTGACCATGAGCTCCGCAAGTCCTCGAACTTCGTCTGTCAGTCTTCGCGCCCCGAATAGAAAGGCGACCGCCTCCTTTGAGACGTGTCGAGCGGCGAAGGAAATCGCATGCGCGGACGGGGTATCGAGCCATTGGGCATCGTCGACAACGCACAGAACCGGGCGTTTCGCAGTCAGAAGGGACAGGAGGTTGAGCAGGCCGAGCCCCACGAGAAGTCGATCAGGAGCGTTCCCGTCAATTCGTCCCAGAGCGATTTCGACGGCATCGCGTTGCGGATGCGGTAGTTGTTCGACCTCATCCATCTCGAACCGGAAGAAGTCCTGAAGGCTCGCATAAGGGAGCTCCACCTCCGCCTCGTTGCCGACGGCGCGAAGCACACTGAACTCACTCGCCAACCCCACCGCATGCTCGATAAGCGCCGTCTTTCCTATTCCCGGCTCACCATGAACAACTATCGCACCACCCTCTCCTCTACGGGCGGCTGCCAGGAGGGCCTCGAGCACTGCCGACTCGTTGTTCCGGCCAAGGAGCAATCTCGACGCCCGTCGACCACGATCGGTGGTAGTCACAAACCCGCTCTGCCGCTAACAACCAGGTGGCCGATGGGCGACACGTGGCTTGTGGAGGGATACGACCCTGCTTTGACAACGCACCGGGGCGATCCTACGCCGCCTTGGGTTCTCGACAGTTTGTCGGTGGGCAACCGTTTTCAACGGCGGGCGGGTCGCAGGACGAGACGTTCCTTGGCCGCCGCTTCCACCGCTGCCTGTGTATAGGGAGCGTCCAGCAAGCGGCCCTCTCGCCATGCCTCCTGCTGATCGGCAAAGTGGGGGCTTCGGGGCTCGCCGGAGCTGCCCAGCGGGATGACCCAGCCCGACCGGTCCCACTGGGCCAGGTCGAACGCGTAGCGGGCGACCGAGGCCGACTCGGCGACAAAGCTGGTGGTAGGGAGATAGCTGGCGGCCTGGACCGTGTCCATGTCGCCCCCATACGGCATTGATGGCGGATCGAGCTCGGCGCGCCCAAGAGGATGACGCTGAGCCGTGTAGTGGAGCTCGCCCCAGGTCTCTCCCTTCCAGTTTCGCTCGGCGCGAGCAGTGGTTTCAGCCACGGCCTGATCCCAGCTCCAGCCCCGAAGGAGCCCGGTCTCGCCGGCCCGGGCATGTTGATCCATGACCCGCCAAATGGCCGACTCCGGGAGCGCGCCGGGTACGAGCCGATTGAGCCGATGGTTCAGGTGCGCGCCGAGACCGGAGCGCTCGAGGGCGAGCAACATTAGCTCCCGTCGAAACACCGAGTACGCGGCTGCAGCGCCCGATTGAGCGTCCATGCTCCCGTCCCAACCGGAAAGTGGCGCCCACCCCGACAGGCGTCTCGTCCACCAGCGGGCGGGCAGCGACACCACGTCCCGATGCAGCTCCTCCATGTCGGCCACTTTGGCTCCCGCCATTCGTGACAGGGTCTCGACGAGCCGCCGGGCGCGCCAAGGGGCGGCCACGTCAATGCCCAGATAGGGCGCGGCGGTCGAGGACGCGAGGGCGGGATTGTTGGCGCTGAACAGGAAACCCTCGTCTGGGTTCAGGAGTTGGGGATGGTCCTCGAAGGCGAGGAAGCCGTCCCAGGCGTAAGAGGGGTCGTCGCCCGGGACTGGAACGAGGATCCC
Organism: uncultured Acidimicrobiaceae bacterium; assembly: GCA_963807395.1. Lineage (GTDB taxonomy): Bacteria > Actinomycetota > Acidimicrobiia > Acidimicrobiales > Palsa-688 > Fen-671. The sequence goes on along the minus strand of CAWEBW010000011.1, from coordinate 346,713 downwards.
TTCCCTCCGGCGCCGGAGAGGTACTCGGCCTCGCGTAAGGTAGCCGATCGTGCCCGCCCGGTCGGCGGCGAGGAGGTTGTTGCCTGGCGCCACCCAGCTTCGCATGGCCTCGAACAACTCGGCCACCGAGGTGGCGTCGAGCATGGGCGGCACGGCGTCGAAGCTGGTGTCGGTCTCGGCGGTGGCGGTCCAGCACAGGGCTAGGTCCGGGGCGAGGAGCGGCCCTCGCGGAGTGGTGACGACTTCGACTTCAATTGGGTTGGAGTTGCGGACCCATACGGTCTCGGCCCGTCGAGTTCCTCTGGGGCCGGAGGAGAAGCGGTAGAGGTCCTGATCGTCGATCATCCCGTGGGTGACGGACCAGGCCACCTCTTGGTTGTGTCCGAAATGGGGGAACCCCGCGACCCCGGCCATGGCGATGCCCAACGCGTCCCACGCCGGGCACGACAGGTGGCCCTGGACGTAGACGTTGGGGAGCTCCAAGTAGCGGTGCGGGTCGCCGGCCAGCAGGGGCAAGCCAGTGGCCGTACGCGAGCCTGACAGGGCCCAGTTGTTGCTACCGCCTTCATCGGCGAGGACGACAGACAGGGGCTCTTCGCAGGGAGCGCCGGGAGGCACGCAGGCCAGCTGGTCGGTGCGTGACAGCATCCACCGGGCCGCCTCGGCACCGAGGACGTCGGCCACCACGGCCCGCCACAACTTCGGTCGCGCCGATCCCATCAGTACGTGACGGACCTTGAAGACGAGGAGGCAGTGCCATGGCTCCCAGGGTTCGGGCGCGATGCCGGCCAGTACCAGGTCTCGAGGCAACTCCCGGCCGGCCCGTGACCTCATGCCGGCGGTCGCCCCGGCGCTGTAAGCCCTAAGCATCGCCCTGGTTCGCGAGGCCAGGGCCGCCCAATCGCGGCGGGCGGTAGTCGCCAGGTCCATCCGCCGGTAGAAAAGGTCGCTCGCTACCCCCGCCGACCCGACCACCTCGGCCCACCGGCCCAGGGCTCGCCGCCGGTCGTATTCCATCTGCCAGAGGCGATCCATGGCGTGCACCCAACCCTGAGCGAAGAAAGCGTCGTGTTCGGTGGCGGCGTAACAGTGGGGCACGCCTATATGGTCGCGGAGGATTTGGATCGGACCGTCCAGGCCAGCCACAGGTTGCTCGATCACTATCCGACCGTAGGTCACTTGGGCCGCACTGGCGAAAACCGATGGACAGGGTACCGGTGGCGGCAGAAGACTTGTCGCCATGGAGAGCCAAGGGGCGGAGCGCCTCGGGATCACTCCGTTTGACCCGCGACGGCTGGACGACGCTCAGATTTCGGAATACCACGCCTTTTCGACCGTGCTTCAGGCCGAGTCGGATCCCGAGGACCCCCCGACCCCGCTGGAGGTGTTTGCCCGGTGGGAACTGTGGGCGCCGACTTCAGTGGATCTGTGGGGCTGGTTCGGGCGGGCACCGGACTCGAGCCTCGTCGCCGTTGCTCGAGCCCGGAGCCGCCGCGACGGGGAGAACTCCCACGCCTTGCACGTCCATCTGTCTGTCCTCCCGTCCTGCCGCAGACAAGGGATCGGGCGACGGCTCCTCGCCCTGGTGGTGGAACTGGCTGAGTCCGAGAGAAAGACGCTCCTCACGGGGTGGACGGGCGACCGCGTGCCCGCGGGCGGGGCCTTCTGTCAGGCGTTCGGAGCCACCGTGGCACAGGAGACACACGTCAACCGCCTCATCCTGGCGGAGGTCGACCGCAGCCTGCTGCGCCGGTGGATCAAAGAAGGAGAGACCCGGGCGGGAGAGGCCTACCGCCTCGTGGGCTACGACAATCGCTGCCCGGACGACCTGGCTGACGCCGTGGTGGATGTGCTCGACGTCATGGCAGATGCTCCGAGAGGTGACCTGCGCGTCGGGCACCGCCACACCACCGTTCCGGAACTACGGGAGTGGGAGGGCGTCGCCGCCCAGACCGGGGCTGAGGGCTGGTGGCTGTTTGCCGAGGAGAAGGACAGCGGCCGGCTGGTTGGGTTGACCGCCGTCTGGTGGAACCCGAGCCAGCCCGAGACCGTCGGCCAAGGCGACACCGGCGTGATGACCGAACACCGCGGCCACGGTTTAGGGAAATGGCTGAAGGCGGCCATGCTCGAACGGGTCTTGCTCGATCGACCAAAAGCCAAGGACATTCGCACCGGGAACGCCGACTCCAACGCCCCCATGCTCGCCATCAACCACCGGCTCGGCTTCAAGCCATATATCGCCTGCGCCACCTGGCAGGCGGAGCCGGACAGCGTGAAACTGGCCCTCGTTGGGCCCTGAGCTGCGGAACAAAAGCGCTTATGTCGTGGCGTTATATGTGAGGAAAGCCCTCCAGGAAATACTGAGACTTGCCCGGAGGTTGATGCGATATCCAATCACTGAACGGCGGGCACCCGCTCACCGTATGCTGCCAGCCCATAAATGACCAGCATGCAGGTGAAGATGTACACGAACGACCAAACCGGGTAGTACGGCATCCACCAGATGGCACTGATGGCGCCGATTGCAGCGGCGATGATCCCAATCCAGCGAGCAAATTGATTTCGCAATATTACAAGAACGCCAGCCGCGAAAAGGATGATGGCCACCACTAGCCAGACCCAGCCATATGTATGGAGGCTGTGCCCGAAGAGCGCATCTTCCAGGTTTTGCGGCAGTGTCCCATGGTAAGACCAGGCCCAAATCGCGTCAAAGAGCCTCATGATGCCGGCTGTCATCAACACGACGCCTGAGAAGATTAACCAGCCTTCGCCGGTCTTTTGCTCGTACATTATACTGCTCCTCTGCAATATTTGGTTGTCGTCCCTAGCGGGATGAAATTGGTTCGCCCTACCCAAAATCCGGGAGTGCTCCGGCTGGGGAGGGGTTCCTCGAGAGCCCAAGCGTTGAGGACCGTCCTGGTAGCGAACGTCGCCCGGCCGCTCCGGCGTTAAATGCGACGCTCGCGGCGCCGCTCGCGACGGTGCATTCCGGCCAGCGACACCGGCGACAGCGGCCGCCCGATCGGGTCGATGAACAGGGCACAGGGGCCCGTCGAGGCCGGCAACGTCCCATCAAGGACGTCAACGTCGAACGTCACCGAGTCCCCTTGCAACTTGGGGTGGCTGATGGTAACCACGACCTCTTCGGGTGCCCGGTCATGCGGTTCCGCGCACGAACAAGTCCTCTATGTCTTCGAGCTGCTGTTCAGTCACGTCGCCCATCGTTTTCCTCCTATTGTGCTGTCCGCGGGTGACCTCCGGACCATCTCACGCTGGTCCAGGCTCGTGCTAAGAAGCCTCACCCCACCCGGGTGAAAAGCGCGGCTCGCTCGGCACGGTCATATGCGGGCCATAGTCCGCACGCAGGACCAATACCTCGATGGTGATTGTACGAAAACCCCTCGAGTCTTGGCTGCGAACGCCAAGGCGGATAGCAGCCGGAGTCAGACCTCAACGAACTCCCGCCGACCGCTTTCCATGACCAGATAGCTGCCACTGGCATAACTCAGTTGCAGCAGGACTATCTAGAGTACGGAGGACTGCTGAACTTCTCTATTCCCTCCCCCGCCTTCCCGGCTCATCGGCCAACACCAGTGCTGCGACGCTTGTCGCACTGGCGTTGCGCGCGCTTACGACCGCGGGCTCCAGCCCACCAGGCCTCTCAGGTGGTCCTGAGTTGGACGAGCTGAGGAGAGTGCCGCGGACTGGCCTACAGGACCACGGCGAACGCGTGTGCCGGTCGCCGAGGTCACCGCGCCCCTCGACATCGTCCCACACGCAAGGCTCGAGCTGCCAACCCTGCACGCCCAGACCTCAAAGATCTTTGCCGCGGATAATTGCGGTTCCTGCGCCCCCTCGACCCCGGACAGCGCCCAACCCCGAGGGTTATGCTCTGGTGGTCAGTACAAGGGCGCCAAGCGGTCTCCGAGGCACTACGCGTGGGCCGCTCTTTCGTAGAAGGGGGACCCGCTATGCGTCGATGGGGTGGGGCGAGCCTTGTTGTCGTGCTCGGGGTGGTGGCGCTCGTCAGTGTCAACACCTTGTCGCCGCTGTCACTGGCCAAGGCGGCGGGCAGGCCAACCATGAACCTGGTCGCGCTGGCCGAGGCGAGGCTGCCGTCAGTGCTCAACAAGGGGGGCGAGGAGCTGAACTTCAGCTCTATCGGCCCCGGAACAGGCCCCTTCGCGCTGGGAGGTGGCACCTACGAGCTGGACGTGCTGGCTCAATACGACGCTTCCGACGACATTGATAATACGGGCGAATGTGAATTTCATGGTTACGTTGACGGCGGCAACACGCCAGTCCATCTGAGCCTTAGCGCCGATGCGCCTATCCCTGAGAACTACGCCGGCTTCCACCTCTCGCCTGTCCTCATACTCCCGGCCGGTAACTACCTCCTCGATGTGCTCCCCGGGAGCACCTGCTGGTGGAAGTTCGTCGTGCTCGACCTCGGCCACGCTGTCTTCTCCAAGACCGGCGACCACCTCCTGCCCACCGCTCTTCATCAGGGCATGTGCCCGCAACAGGCGTTCACGGACGGGTCAGAACAAGCCCAGGTAGACCTTTACGGTACGACCTGCACTGAGGTAAGCCAGACCCTGGGCGTGGACGCCGCCGATGAGAGCGGGGGGTCGTTTCGGAGCGGCAATTTCACTTGCCTGTCGACCGCGGAAGGCCCGGCTCACCCTGGGCCGCCTCTTGGCACGGCACGTATTACACCTACGACTGCACCGCCAAGGACTCGCAGGCTGCCTTCAACTGGGGCCGCCGTTACGCCTTGTAAGGCATGTTCATCTCTAACGTGCGTTCCCTGCGTTTGTAAAGAAAATTTGTGCGCAAATGTGTTGTTCTGGCCGGTCCGTTGGATCTCGATCTCCGCCCTCCCGACTGCGGCCGAGGCCCGACCTTCAGGACCCGAGCAAATTTCCGAGCCCGACGCCCCACAATGTGTCGTAAGCGCGCCGGCCTCCGGTGCCCGATGCCCCCGTTGCGCGCCTTGCGGTCGCCTCGATCGAACAAGAACCGTGGTAGCCCGAGGAGAAGTCTGGTGGGCCGAGTCGCCGGACGCGAAGCGCCGCCCCTACCTTGTCCTGACCCGCCAGGCAGCCACAGAGCACGTTCATGTGGTTATTGCGGTTCCGGCCACTCGGACATCCGAGACATCCCGACCGAAGTGGGCCTCGACGTCGACGACGGGATGCCTCTACCCTGCGCGCTCAGCCTCGACAACCTCACTACGATGCCGCAGGCGTTCTTGGTGGAGCGTGTGTGCCGGCTGGACATCGCGAAGATGGCCGAGTTTTCCGTCATGCCCACAGCTGGTGGCGTCAATGACAGGTTCGCGAGTTGGACGCGGGAGGACACGTTCAGTTTCAGGAACACTTTGCGGAGGTGGTACTCGACCGTTTTGGGGGCTGAGGAACAGCTGGCTGGCGACGCCACGGTTGCTTGCGCCGCCGGCGACCAGCTTGGCGATCCGCAGTTCCTGGGGGTTAGCGTGCCGAGCGTCGACTCGCTGCGTTTGCGCGCCGTCGGGGTCGTCGACTTTGCGGCGACTCACCTCGACAGCCGTCCTAGCGAACTCGCCATCGCCCGCACCTACAGGAGCCCCGAGGTGATCGCCGGCTACCGCGAGCGGCTCAAGCAGCTCGACTGGCCGCTCTCTGAGCTTGAGGACGCCGCGATCGAGCCCATGAATCGTGCTTTTCGAGTTGACATGACGGCATGGTTGCTCGAGGAGGGATGCGACTCGGACGGTTCGACGTGGAGATGATCGTCCGACAGCTAGAGCGGACGGAGGTCGGGGGGTCGCGGTAAGCCACATACGCCGCCAGCGCCAGGAGACGGCGGGGTGCCCGGGTCAGCGATCTCGTGCCAGTGGCGGCGGGCGGTTGGTAGGTCTGTCCTAACCAGAGAACCCGTCCGCCCGCGGGTATCAACAATCTCGATCCATGGAGAGGAGATGACATGGTCATGTCCACAGCACCGTTGGCGAACACGATCACCCTCGGGGTACGGGACTTCGTCGGCCAGCGAGACTTCTACCGGAACCTCGGATGGTCCCTTGCATTTGACTCTGAGGACTTTGCTGTATTCGAACTGAGAGGGGTGTTGTTGGCCTTGTTCCCGTTGGACAAGCTGGCCGCCGATGCCAAGTCTGTTCCCGAAGTGTCTAGCGGCGGAATTCGCTGCGCCGTGATCATCAGTGTTGCGGAGCCCCACCAGGTCGACGAGATTGTCGAGCGAGCCCGACAGGCGGGTGCGAGGATTACCAAAGGAAGCGGTCGAGGCCGAGTTCTTTACTGGCCGGGATGCTTACTTCGCCGACCCCGAGGACAATTTTTGGGAGGTCGCGTGGGCCCCAGCGACAACCCGGTCGTCATTGCAGCCCACCGGGCAGCTGGTCTTGCTAGCTGAGGCGTCGGGGCGCGCCATAACGACGGCACCTCGGGTTCTCCGGTCCAACGGACGCCTCGAGCCGCCTGACATTCTGTTCGCCGTCGACCTGCACAACCCGATCCCGATTGCCGCCCGGCCGAGATTTGCCATCACTGAGGGCGAGCTGGCTCCGCCTGCGGAACGCCCGGCGTCGGCGCGCCGTCAGCTGGCCTGACTTTGAAGATCGGAGGCCAACCGTGGCTTCTGACCGCCTAAGGAGAAGCCGAGCGCGCATATTCGATGGCTTCTTAGCCTCGGGGGTCTTACGATGGGACCAACCGAGCGAGGAGACAACATGCGCCAAGCGTCCATGACCATCCGGAATGTCCTTATGACCTGGAAGGGAATGACGCTTGTCGCGCAACACACTGAACTTGGGGATCCTCGCCCACGTCGACGCAGGTAAGACCACGCTCACCGAGCGGCTTCTCCACACCGCCGGTGTTATCGAGACTGTAGGAAGCGTCGACAAGGGGACAACGCAGACCGATTCCCTCGCCCTCGAACGAGAGCGGGGGATCACCATCAAGTCGGCCGTGGTCTCGTTCGCGATCGAGGACGTGGTCGTCAACCTGATCGACACGCCGGGTCACCCCGACTTCATCGCCGAGGTGGAACGGGTGCTATGCGTCCTGGACGGCGTCGTCCTTGTCGTCTCGGCCGTAGAGGGTGTCCAGCCCCAGACCCGTCTTCTCATGCGCGCTCTGCAACGGCTCGCCCTACCGACGATCCTCTTTGTGAACAAGATCGACCGCGTCGGGGCTAGCCCAGATGCGACGCTCAACTCGATCCGCAAGCGTCTCACCGACTCCGTGGTCCCGCTCGGTTCGGTCCGCCACGCTGGCAGCAGGCTGGCTGACTTTTTACCCTTCGGTCCCAGGGACCGGGAGTTCGTCCAGGACCTCGCCACCGACCTCGCCGAGCACCAGGAGGGGCTGCTGGCACCACTCGGGGATGGGAAAGAGTTGGCCTACGGGCCGCTCCGGTGCGAGCTCGCCCGCCAGACCAAGGCCTCGCTTGTTCACCCGCTCATCTTCGGGTCGGCCCTCACCGGAGCCGGCATCTCGCCACTCGAGGGGGCGATCGTCGAGTTGCTCCCCGCCCGCAGCGGCGACCGGGCGGGGCCTCTGGCGGGGACCGTCTTCAAGGTCGAACGGAGCACGAAGGGCGAGAAGCTGGCCTACGTCCGCCTCTTCTCCGGCACGCTGAGGGTGAGGGAGCGGGTCGGTTCCACCAGCGACAAACCAGAGAAGGTCACGGCGATCGCCGTCTTCGCCGAAGGATCACTTATCAGCCGTCCCGTCCTCGAGGCCGGGCAGATCGGCAAGATCTCGGGTCTCAAGTCGGCACGCATCGGAGATGCCCTCGGCGATCTCCCGCCAAGTGGCGCCACGGCACAGTTCGCTCCCCCCACCCTCACGACACGCGTCGTGCCGCTCGCCGAGCGAGACGCACCCCGGCTCGTGACGGCGCTAAGCGAGCTCGCCGAGCAGGATCCTCTAATCGGCGTACGCCATGACCGGCGCTCCGGTGAGATCTCCGTCTCCCTTTACGGTGAGGTGCAAAGAGAGGTCATCCAGACGACCCTTGAGCGTGACTACCGGCTCTCCGCCCGCTTTGAAGCGGTGACGCCTCTTTACGTCGAGCGGCCCAAGGGTGTCGGCGAAGCGCTCGAAGTGATGCACGGGCCAGAGAACCCGTTCGACGCCACCATCGGCTTTCGTGTGGAGCCCGGCGCAGCGGACTCTGGGCTCGTGTTCCGGCTCGCGGTCGACCCATGGGACGTTCCGCTCCACATCTACACAACCGTCGAGAACTTCGCCGCCCACGTGGGGTCCTGGGTCTCCGAAACACTCGGCGAGGGCCTCTACGGTTGGGAAGTCACCGACTGCATCGTGACGATGGACCACTGCCTCTACGGCGTTTCAGACGGTCCACCTTCGCGACGAGGGAACTCCTCGTCGGCCGACTTCCGGTACTTGGCGCCGATCGTCGTCATGGAGGCACTGCGGTCGGCAGGGTCGGTCGTCTACGAGCCGCTCGCCACAGTGACCCTCGAAGTCCCCGCCGATAGTCTCCACGGGGTCCTAACGGCGCTCGGCAGGGCGGGAGCGTCGATCGAAGAAGTCACCGGGAAAGGCGAGCTGTCCTTCGTTCGAGCCACTCTCACGTCCGAGCAAGCCGTTGACCTGCAGCGGTGGCTGCCGGCCTTGACCGGTGGGGAAGGGCTCAAGGACAGCGCCTACAGCGGTTACCGGCCGTGCAAGGGCTCTGCTCCTCGGCGGCGACGAACGACCGTCAGCCCTCTCGATCGGCACAGCTATCTCGCCCAGCTCGGGCGTCACATCTGACTGACGGGGCCTGCTCTCGGCCTCGACCGCCGGCGCGCCGGCGCCCGGAAAACCGGGCCCACATCACCCGTCTCGCCAATCATGTATTCGGCCGATACCGGACCGGAAACCCCAACCGGATTCGGACCCGTCTCTTGCGTATCAATAAGGGGCACGTCTGAGGCGGCCAGCCTTGTGTCATGTAAGCCTGGGAATTCGGGCCTAAGCACGAACCGCCTGGCGTTCCAACGAACTCATGCGGGAGTCGGCTGACCTAGCGCTCCAGGTCGGGGTGCGCCGGCGGGCCTTTGAGCGCTGTGGCGAAAATGATCGCGACGAAGCCGAGGTGGGGGGCGCGACAGGGCGACCCAAAGGCGAAGCGGTTTCCGGTCGCTTACAAAGTCTGGGCGAGGCGGTGCTCGCCGGAGTTGAAGGCAAGTTGTACGAGCCCGGTTTTGCCGTTGTACGTGTAGTAGGCGCTCCACGGTCTGGTTTTGGCCCACCTTTTGCCCGATTTTTGGTGCAGATCCGCGGCTTGGGCGCGCCACCGTTTGTTATCTCGACTCTGGCGCGCCCAAACTGCCGAGTAAATGACGGGCGCGACCGCCCACCCGGGCGAAATCGATTGCTTGATGGTGATGCTTTGTTGGTTGAACGCCTCCGACGCGCCACCAGTTACACTCTTCAGAGCCCGAAGGCGTTGCCCCCGTTGGCCATCAGCGTTTGACCGGTGATCCAGCCGGCCTCGTCCGAAGCGAGCAGGAAGACGCTGCCTGCGATGTCGGCGGGCTCGGCTTGGCGGTGGATTACCTGCCGGCCAAGGCTGGCGTCCACGATTTCTTGAGGTAGCCCCTCGGTCATCGCAGTCCGGGTCAGCGACGGCAAGACGGCGTTGATGGTGATGCCCTCGTCGCCGAGCGTCGCGGAGAGCGCTCGGGTGAAACCGATCACGCCCATCTTGGCGGTGCGGTAGGCGATCGATACCGGGCTGGCGATGGCGACGGTCGCCGAAGCCACATTGACGACGCGGCCCCAGCCAAGTCCGCGCATCAGCGGCAGGAACGCTTTGCACATAAGCATTGGCCCGTTTAAGTCGACGTCCATGAGGCGCTTCCAGAGGTCGAAGTCGAGATCGTCCCAGGAGGCAGCCTCGAAGATCCCGGCGTTGTTGACCAGGATGTCGACGCGTCCGAGTTCGTCGGCGACCCGAGCTCGGGCAGCCTCGATCGAAGACGGGTTGCTGATGTCGAGCGTGATCGGAACTGCCGGCTGGCCAATGCCGGCTATAAGCCCGCGCGTCTCGCTGTTGTCACCGTGATCGCCGAGAACCACGTGAGCTCCCCGCTCGGCGAGGCCCACGGCGATGGCCTGTCCGATGCCACGCGAGGCCCCGGTCACGAGCGCAACCCGTCCGGTGTGGGGTCCTGCGGTCTTGGTTGCTGGCATGACACTGTCCCTTCTCTGATTGGGACCGGATGTGTTCTCAGGAGCCGACGGCCGGCTTCAGCACCTCTTGGCACCATTGGCGGAAGCTGGTCGGCGTCGAGTTCTCCGGGGTACGCCGGACGGCGTTGTCGATGCCCTCGTTCTTGGCCCAGGCCATGTCGGTCATCCCTTGCGCCATGGCCTCGGACATGCCGAAGCTCACAAAGCGGTCCTTGTAGGCCTCGAACGTGGCCTGCTGAAAACGGACCTCCTTCCCGAGCACCTCGGAGATGACCCTGGACATGTCGTTGAAGGACAGGTCCTCGGCCGAGAAGCGGGATCTCGTCCACCCCGCTCCAACTGTTGTCGAGCAGAAGCCTTGACGCCGCCGCCGCGATGTCGTGGGTGGCGACGCTGGGCAGCTTGCGATCGCCGGCGATGGGCGAGAAGAACACGCCCTGGTTCCTGATCGACTCGGCCTGGCGGGCGACGTTGTCCATGAAGGAGGGGTTGGTGAGGGCCCGGTAAGCCACTCCGCTGGACGCGATCAGGTCGTCCATGGCCAGAGAGGCGGTCACGTACCCGGCCCTGTCGGCCCAGGGGGTGCCCCGGCCGAGCGCCGAGACACCGACCACGCGCCGAACATTGCTCCGCGTGAACGCCTCGGCGGCGGGCCTCGTGAAGCCCACGAAGGCGGCGTCGACCGAACCAGCCTGTGGGTCCGGCGGGGCGAGCCAGAAGACGGACTCCGCGCCACCGAATGCCTTGTCGACGACTCCGGCATCGCCATGTGAGCCGTTGATGACCTCAACGCGTCGCCGGGCGTCGCCGCTCAGAGCCTGCGGATCGCGGGCGATAACGCGAAGCTCTTCGCCGCTCTCGAGCAGGTTGTCGAGGACCTGGCGGCCGATCTGGCCAGTTGGGCTGGTGATGACGATCATGGCTCCTCCCTCGGTGGGGCGTATAGCGTTGCTATACCAAGAACCTTAGGGTAGTATCGCTATACTGTCAAGGGTAGCGATCATAAAGGAGGCCGATTTGTGACGAACACGACTGTCAGGACCCGGATCGTCCAGGCGGCCGCCGACTTGCTGGCCAGCTCCGCGGACGCCGACATCTCGACACGCGCTGCCTGCGAGGCCGCCGGCGTGACGGCGCCGACGCTCTATCACCACTTCGGCGACAAAGAGGGGTTGCTGGCGGCAGTCGTCGAGTTCGGCTGGGCCTCTTTCCTTGAGTCGAAGCGTCATATCGCAGCTGTCGTGCACCAACACGTCGCGGACGACATTCGCGCCGGCTGGGACAACCACATGGAGTTCGCTCGCGAGAACCCGAATTTCTACAAGCTGATGTGGTCGCCGGGAGTCGCAGCCAACAGCACGGCCTTCCGAGACGCCTACCAGATCCTCTACGAGCGGATGGAGCTCGGCGCAAGCCGAGGACAGCTTCGTGTCTCCCCTGAGCGCGCGGCGCAAATGATCATGGCTGCCACGACGGGTGCCGCGTTGTCAGCGATCTCGCAGCCGGGCATCTACGGCGACGTCAGCTTTGCCACTCAACTCCGCGAGGCAGTTATCGCCTCAGTCACCGTGGCGCCCAGCGCCCCAACAAGCAAACGCCCGGTTCGCGACGAGAATGGGCCAACTCTTGCGACCGCAGCGGCCACCCTCAAGAGCAAGGTCGCCACAGAAGATACGCCGCTCAGTCAACCAGAGCAAGCGCTGTTGCAACAGTGGCTCACGGCGCTGGCCGATACGCCCGTTCTTGAACGCTCGACTCCGAAGCGGGGATCACGGGATGGCAAGAGGCAGCAATCGTCGTGACTGGGCCAAAAGCAGAAGCGACGATGGTTCTCGCAATTACTCCTTTTGGAATGAGCCGATGTCAGCTGGCCCGGTAGCGCGTGGACAGTTTGGGGCTCTGCGCGGCGAATGCGGTTAGGTCAGCCTGGAACACTGCATCCAGGAGAGAGGCGTCTTCGACGCCAGGGGCACAAACCACCTCGCCCAGCTCGAGTCCGCGCAGGCTGGCCGTGACGACGTCCTCGGCGGACATTCGCGGAACCGTGCTGAGATCCAGGCCTTGACGCTGGTGGAACTCGGTGGCCACAACACCGGGGCAAACCACCTGGAGCTTCAACCCGTCAGATTTCAGCTCCTCGTGGAGGACCTGAGTCATCGTGAGGAGATGGGCCAGCGTCCCGGCGTAGACTGCGCGGCGCGGCAGCTGGGCTTGCGGAGCGGGACCGCTGAAGGCGATCATCCCTGACATGTTGATGATCGTGCCGTCGCCGCGCGCGATCATTCCGGGCACGGCGGCACGAATAAGCATCGTAGGGGCAACAACCTTCACGTGGACAAGCTCGGAAGCCTTGTCTGCGGGAAGCTCCGCGATGGCCATGTAATGGCCCACGCCCGCGTCGTTTACGAGTATCGTCAACGGCTCGGAGCTGCACACTTCGGCGACGGTCTCGATGCCTTCATCGGTTGATAGGTCGGCGGCGAGAGGGCGGACCTTGACGTTGGTGGCCGACGCAGTTAGCTCTTCGAGCCTGTCCAGCCGTCGACCGACGCCTATCAGGTCGTGACCGTCGGCCGCCAGGCGCTCGGCGAACGCCAGGCCGATCCCTGATGATGCCCCAGTGACGAGGGCGAGCTTGCTCCTCCTGATCCGGAATTCGGTTGCGTCCGAAATTTCCATGCGGCTGTCAGGCTCATTGACTTGATTTCCTCATCGTCCGCCCTAGCGGCGGGATTAAGCCAGGGCCTTGTCGATCCTGGGACTCACAGGGACAAGCAGATTTCGCTCCAGGTACACGGCGAACGTGACCGAGGTCAACTCTTTCGGTGACTACCTTCGAGCTCGTCGCGAACTCGTGCGACCCGAATCAGGGCTGCCCGCCAACAGGACCAGGCGCGTCAAGGTTTATGTAGCAACCGGGAGCGGTCCTCGTTCGAGGACCACGGCCAGGTGGGTAGCGATCTGCTGTACTGCTTCCGAGTCGCCCACCCAAATGTTCCGGGCCGAGGCCGTGAGCCCGATGTGCAGCTCGTAGCAGTGGTGCCGCTCAGAAGCGCCGACCCAGGCGTCGGCGTCGTCTCGGACGGAGGGTTCCCGGCGGACGCGGTCCCATGGGTCGGCGGCTGCGATCCCTGGGTACCAGATGGCAGAGCAGAACGTGCACCAGGCCGCGTCGAACAGGAAGTCACCGCGCAATGAGCACTTCCAGGAGAAGACGGCGTTCGGACGGCTGGCGTCCTCGGCCACCAGCACGTTGGCGTGGAGCAGGTCCCCGTGGACCAGGTCGCGTCGCTCGGGGCAGGCTTCGATCAGGTCGCGGACGCGTGCTTCGCTGGCCCGGTAGACGGGGTCGACCTCGCGTCGTGCGGCGAGCGCTTCCCAGCCAGGGACCCCCTGGCGCCGGTCTCCGACTAGCCGTTCCGCCAGCCAGCCGCGCCAGGTGAGGTCGCTACGTCGGGGTTGCCAGTGCCAGCCAACGGGCAGGTCCGGGCTTTTCGGCACCTTGAACAACGCTGCTAGCAGTGACGCCAGCATTGGGCCTGTCGCATCTGACTGGTCCGGGCGCAGATCTTCGAGGATGGTGCCGTAATGTCGGACTGAGATGGCATATGCGCCGTCGTAGGCGTCGCCGATTTCGACGACCTCGGGCACGGGCAGCTCCGGCGAGGCGAAGGCCATAGCGGCCCTATCGGCCTCGAACCAGTCCTTGTGGGCCCCGAAGCGGACAACCAGCTCACGGCCAGCGGGGCAGAAGGAGTAGGCGGAAGACCAAAACCCTCCTTCGAGGGGTCGCAGCTGCCCGACGGTACCGTACTTGCCGGCCAGGAACTCTTGCGCCTGGCTCTGTGAGACTCGATGAGGCACCGCCCCATGTTGCCCCAGGACCGGCACGATGCAGGAAATCTGCCACGCCGCTGAGCAGGCTTATGAGATCCGGTACCCGCCCGCCACCACGCGGACAGAACATCGACGAGAGTGCGCATATCCACCGTCCACTCAGGTGCCCCGACGTGGCGATACGGAAACCCCAGCAGGATTGGCAGTTTCGCCCTCAAACCGCCAAGAGGAAACGCCCGCTCCGTAACGGTTGTTCTGATCTGCGTAGCTCAGGTCAGCGATGGTGCCCACTTGCGCTCTCGACGAAAATGCGGGATTCATCGGTGTACACTGAGGCGTTTTTCACGTAAAGCCGCTCTTCACGCGTCCCCTAACCCGCTTGCGGCTTAGCACACATGCCCGCTCGGCGCAGGGCCGCGTACAAGCGGGGCCAGCCGTAAGTCCGTCGAGAAGCACGGAAGATCTGGTGGATCTTCCTCGTCGGCTCGGCGTCGGCGAGCTGACGGTGGAAGCGGCGGTGCTTGGACCATTCGTAGTAGGCGGACCCGGAGACCTCCAGGAGGGCAGGACGGACGCGGACGAGGTGGCTTCCTTTCCATCGTCTCCATTCTGGACATCCTTTCTGCCTCGAAGGGCCCGTGATGGATGTCCGTTAGATTGGGTCAACCCCATCCCTGATCTATCTAAAGTACAGTCGACGTACGTTATACGGCCGCCGGCTTGATGCTTAGTGCCCAGGGATAGTCGACGCCGAAATAAGGTCCGTAGTCAGGGCAGGAGAAGTTCTTTGCGAGCGCGATCAGACTCTCACCGTCAAACAGGGACACGTATGGGACGTCGACTGACAGCCTCTTCAAGACTGCCGAGTAGATGGCGAAGCGCCTTGCGTGGTCCGAGGTGGCGATCCCTGCATTTATCAGTTGGTCAAGTGCAGGGGGCGCGTAGTCCGCAGTGTTGAACTCGCCTTGTTTCAGGTTCCAGCTTCCCAGAAAGTCCATATAGCTGTTCGGGTCAGCGGACGCCTGATATTCAGCGGTATACTCCGCGGGGCGCTTGTCGGCGGGACCTGTGATCTCGGCCAGCTCTTCCTGGTATGGGGGCACCACCAGCCTGACCCGAAGGCCGATCTGGTCCAGTTCGGCGGCGATCACTTGCCCGATGTTGGCGGCGCCCGGCGTCCAGACGATCATGGTGGCGTTGGCACCATCGGGATAAGCCGACGCGGCCATTTCCTGCTTTGCCTTTGCGATGTTGTGCTGGTAGAGGTTCAGGCTTTTCAGGAGCGAATCGATCTGAGCCTGGGACGCAATCGTGCTCAACGACTGGGACGGGATCAGCGTGTAGCTCGGCAGAGCGTACCCACCCAGCGCAGTGATGATGTTTGCGCGGTCGATGGCGTACGTCACGGCACGACGGACGTGGACGTCGTTCCATGGCGCGATGTGCGTGTTCATGGTGAACATGCCGCCGTATGTAGGGCTGAGGGCGGCGAGCACCTTGACCGAGGGACCGGAGGTTGCGCTAAAGCTCTTGCCGTCCCCGACACCGAGGTCGATGTCGATCTCACCTGCGCGCATGGCGAGAGCGAGACTGGTCTCATTGGCAAAAATGGAGAAAGATATATGCTTTATGGCGACAGGCCCTCCCCACCAATCGGGGTTTGCAGACAACATCGCCCCCCTGGTGGGGTCGAGGCTGTCGACCTCCCAGGCCCAGAGCCCATGATCAGGGTCCCCGGCAAGCCAAAGGTCGCCTTGTGCTCTTGCGCGAAGTTCTTCTCGAAGACATAGGCGTACGGGACATTGCCGGCCCAGCTGACGTCCGGATGGCTCAGCTTGACGGTGACCTCGTAGGCCGAGGTGGCGGTGACGCTCTTCACGCTCGGGAAAAGGAAGTCCCAGGTGGAACCCGGAGCCCGTTCGTAGTTCAGCGAGTACGCGACGTCCGCAGCTGTTAGCGTGCTGCCGTCCCAGAACTTGACACCGTGGCGAAGGTTGTAGACCTAAGTGACGTCGTTGGGCTGGGTGACCGAAGTGGCAAGGTCCGGCACCAACTTGCCGCCGGGCGAGTAGGACGTCAAGGCCTCAAGGGCAAGGCAGTCGAGGTTGCTGGACTCATTGTTCTTCGTAATGTTGAGTGTTGGCATTGAGTTGGTCGTGCCGACTCTCAGCAACGAGATCGTCCCAGCTGGCCCCTGTGCGACTGCCGGAGCAGCCCGAACGGAAACCCAGGCGCTCCCGACCGCGAAGGATGCGGCGGCGACGAGTGCAGCTGCCCGACGGCTCCTTTTCATTGCACCTCCAAGCTCAAGTGAAAAGAACCCAAGTTGGAGTGCACCGTAACATATGGGATCGTACAGGATCAAGCAGAGAAGGTCAGCAATACTGTCGATGCGCTCAGGCATAGGCCCGCCCGGTCAGCATTCCAATACTCCAACTATTTGGTGCGCTATCGGCAGCAGGCTCAAAGCCCAGATCATTGCGGCGCCCCACGAGTACGGGTGACAGTCTGTACTATAACGGACAGTAACGTACGAGTTAACTACAGGAGACGGATAGTGCTCGCTGCCGAACGTCGGGACCTCTTGGTCGCCCGGCTACGGCATGACGGACGGCTGGTGGCACGGGAGATGGCTGAGGAGCTGAACATCCCCGAGCACGTCCTGCGCCGGGACCTCCGGGACCTGGCCGTCGCCGGGCTCTGCCAGTGGGTCTATGGGGGAGCCCTCCTGCCGACGACCATCACGTCCGACTTCGCTCACGTTCTGGGTCAGTCTCGGAGAACAAGCGCCGCGTCGCCGCTCGGGCCGCTACGTGCCCGTCTCAGCACGCGTCCATCTTTGAGCTGGAGTGGAGCCGCTTCTTCGGTGTGGCCGAAGCCGGGCCCGAGCGGGAGTTCAGCTCAACGTATACCGGCTCTGATCTGAGCCTGGCCCGGCGATGTGGGGGGCAATGGTGACGCTGGACCCGGTGCACCTGCACGGCCCGATGGAGGAGAAGGAGTCGCCCGGCTTTGGCCAGGAGTTGAAGATTCCGAGCAGCGTCATCGCGTTCTCTTCCAAGATCGCGTTCGCTTGGTCGTCGATTACGGATGGCTGGCCTAAAGCAAGGTGTTTTCAGCGTGCGCCCACATCACGACCGCTCTCTAACGGACGACCGTGACGACACCAGGTCGCTCATGAAGGAACCATCTGTGGCTGGCGTTCTTTAGCCCTGGTCGGGCCACCCGGAGACTTGGGCTTAGCCCGGATGACCCGATCAACCAGGGCCGTATCGGTAGCTGTGGGGACGTGGCGCTTCCCACCAGCTGAGGTCCAGAGCCTAAGTGGCCGGCGCAGTTAGCCTTCGCTGCGCCGCTCGGGCACGGTCCACGAAAACCGCAACCGTGGCAGCCAACAGCGCGGCTCCGACGGCGATGAGCGTGATCAGCCATCCGGCCATGCCGGTGGTGACAACCGCGTGGGCCACTGTCGGATGTGGTTGGGACACGGCCGGCTGTGTTCGCGCCAGGGACGGCGTGTAACCTGGAATCAGGGCAAACGCCGACGGAGCAAAGAGAGCAAAGCTCAACAAGCCACTGCAGATTGCAAGGACGACGCTCGCTGTGCGCCGGACGAAGTGGATGTGGTTTATGACTACCTCCTTAGCTATGTGGGACGACTCTGTTTGAAAGTATGAACAGGCCTACCGACGTTGCGCTATCCGATCATTTACGGATACCCAGGGGGACCGGGCCTGGCTTAACATGAGACTTTGAAGACGGAGGTGCGACATGGTGAGTCGGGTTTCGGCGAGCGAACAGGAGCTGCGGGCACTGGCCAGGGTCGTCTCTGAGGTACGTTCCGACTTGCCCGCCCAGGGGTTGCCGCTATCGCTACTGAGAGACCTGAAGAACCAGATCCCCTGCGACTTCTTGTTGTGCCAGGGGTACGGCACCACCCTGCAGCAGTACTGGTTCACCCAGCAAACCCCAGAAGAAGACGGGGATGGGGAGCCAGCCGACGACGAGTTCCGCCGGCTCTTTTGGGAGCAGTACTGGGACTGCCAGGTCTGCAGCTACCCTGACCGCACCAAAGACCTGCGCAGCATCGTGAAGGTTTATGACTTCTACTCGGTCCGCCAATGGCTTTCCACGGGTTTCTACCGCGAAATCCTGAAGCCGCAGGGACTCGAGAACCACATACAGTTCTGCCTCTCCCAGCCTCCTGGGCCCGACGCCGGGCCAGGCCGGACCGTTCGCCTCTTCTTTCTGCGCGAACCCGGCGGCCCTGACTTCTCCGAGCGCGACCGGGCGGTGCTCACTTTGCTGCGACCCCATCTCCAGCAGGCCTACCACGATGCTGAACGCCGGCGGAGCCCGGTGCCTGAGCTCACTCCGCGCCAGTGGGACCTGTTGCACCTCATCGCTGGCGGCCGTAGCAATTTCCAGATCGCTCGCCAGCTCGGGCTGTCGGAGGGAACGGTGCGCACTCACCTGGAGAACATCTACGCCAGGTTGAACGTCTCCAACCGCACCGCCGCCGTGGTCCGTGCCTTCCCGGACAGGGTGGCCTAAGCAACCACTCGACCGCTTGGGGATGGCGACTGACCGCCCAGGAAGTGCTGCACGCGGCGGAGGGCTTCGCCCGCCTGTAACAGATCACGGCACTCGGTGCGCCGCTCGGCGGCACTTTTCATGTCTCGCCTTGAATGCCGAATCGGCAGGGATATCGGACATCAAGACCGCAACACCCGCTGTCGCTAGACGCGGGCACGGAACGCCGGGCGCGCTCGGCCGACATGCGCGGTGGATCTGCGTTGTGGATCAAGCGAAGTTGGCTCAAGTCGCAGTGCCTGCAGCCGTCGATCTGCTCGGGTTCTCCTTGAAACTCCAGCGTGTTCGGTCCGCACATATCAGGGTGATCTGGCGCTAATGAACAGCGAGCCAGGCGCCCTGCAACCATCAGTAAGGATGTCGTTGGTGCCGGCACTATGAACGAGCGCTCTGGTGTTCGCGTACGGCCGCCAACCATTGCCCTGTCGTGCGTTGGTGAGCGCAACCGGACGACGGGTGGAGCGGACGGGTCAGCCTGTCACGAGGCGATCCGCTCCCGCTTAGAGAGAAGCAGCGGAAGTGCCGAGCGACGACGGACTGAGAGGAAAGCGCCTGTCCGTGAGATTCTCTGTTGCCGTTACGGGCCAATTCACGGGTAACGACACGCCTCAGCGCCCGGCGCAACAGCCGGGCCAGGGACACGAGCCTCGGGTAATCCAGCGCGACGATCAGTTCAGTCCGGGGCAATACGACGTCACGCCAGTGGCCGTAGGCGGTATCGAGCACCCAATCCTCTGACGACGCGATGCGCGAAGCGAGGTCGCGCTGCCCACCTTCTAATGGGATCGCTGAGAACGCAGCAGCCGGATCGCGGTCGTGGTCCGACCCCTCTGCAAGAACTCGTCGGCCGCCTTTCTCGGGTCAGACAGCACGCCGGGGATGACCATCGGGAGTGTTGTCGAGCCGTAGGGTGAGCGAGACGCGCTTGCGGGGAATGTCGATGTCGAGGACCTTCACACGGACAATGTCGCCTGGCTTCACGACGTCGCGGGGATCCTTGACGAAGCTCGACGACATCGCCGAGACATGGACGAGGCCGTCTTGGTGGACGCCGATGTCGATGAAAGCGCCAAAGGCGGCGACGTTGGTGACGACGCCTTCGAGGACCATGCCGGTGATGAGGTCTCCGATCTTGTCCACGCCTTCCTTGAAAGTTGCGGCCTTGAACGCGGGACGGGGGTCGCGGCCCGGCTTTTCCAGCTCGTTGAGTATGTCGGTCACGGTAGCCAGCCCGATGGTGTCGTCGATGAAGTCTTTGGGGTTGAGCGCGCCCAGAACGGCGCGGTTGCCGATCAGCGCGGTGGTGTCGCGCTGGGTCTTCTCAACGATGCGGCGTACCACTGGGTACGACTCGGGATGCACGCTGGTGGCGTCAATCGGATTGTCACCGCCGCGGATGCGGAGAAAGCCGGCGCATTGCTCGAACGCCTTGGGGCCGAGCCTTGGGACGTCTTTGAGTGCCCGGCGCGAGCGGAACGCGCCGTTGGTGTCGCGGTACACCACGATGTTGTCCGCCAGCCCTTCTCCGATGCCCGACACGCGACTAAGGAGCGGGGCCGAGGCCGTGTTGACGTCGACACCTACCGCGTTGACGCAGTCCTCGACGACGGCGTTGAGCGAGCGCGACA
The DNA here is from genome assembly GCA_963807395.1 of uncultured Acidimicrobiaceae bacterium. Lineage (GTDB taxonomy): Bacteria > Actinomycetota > Acidimicrobiia > Acidimicrobiales > Palsa-688 > Fen-671. The sequence continues at coordinate 326,441 of CAWEBW010000011.1, read as the reverse complement.
GCTTGGGCTCGCTCACATCGTGCTGGTATTGGCCGACACCGATCGACTTGGGGTCGATCTTGACGAGCTCGGCCAGTGGGTCTTGCAGCCGGCGGGCGATCGATACCGCGCCGCGCAACGATACGTCCAGCCCGGGCAGCTCTCGGGAGGCATAGGCCGAGGCCGAGTAGACCGACGCTCCGGCCTCTGAAACCACCACCTTGGTGAGCTTGAGGTCCGGACGAAGCTTGATCAGCTGGCCGGCGAGGTTGTCGGTCTCACGCGAGGCGGTCCCGTTGCCGACTGCGACGAGCTCGACGCCATGCGCACTCACCAGTCGTACCAGGGAGGCGATCGCCTCGTCCCAATGCCCCCGCGGCTGGTGCGGGTAGATCGTCTCCGTGGCTACCACTTTGCCGGTCGAATCGACCACCGCTACCTTCACGCCGGTGCGGTAGCCGGGGTCGAGGCCCATGGTCGGTCGGGCGCCGGCGGGTGGGGCCAGCAACAGGTCGCGTAGGTTCGCCGCGAACACCCGCACCGCCTCGTCATCGGCGGCCTGTTTCAAGCGGGCTCGAACGTCGACGGCCAGACGGGGCAGGATGCGCGTGCGCCACGACTCGCGCACCGTGCCCATCAACCAACCATCAGCCGGCCGGCCGCGGTCTGAGATCGCAAAACGCCGCGCCACGCGCAACTCGTACCAGCTCGGCCGCTCCTGCCGCCCGACGGGGGTGGCCGCGACCTCCGGTGCGAAGGAGAGGTTGAGGATCTCTTCCTTCTCGCCTCGGAACAACGCCAGGATCCGGTGCGAGGGCAGCCTGGTAAATGCCTCGGCGAAATCAAAGTAGTCGGAAAACTTGGCGCCTGCCTCCTGTTTGCCGGCGCGCACGCGTGACTCCAGATGTCCCCGCGACCACATCTGCGCACGCAACTCTCCGATGAGGTCGGCGTCCTCGGCGAAGCGCTCGGCCAGGATCGAGCCGGCGCCCTCCGCGGCGGCGGCAGCGTCGGCCACCCCCATGTCGGAGTTGATAAAGGCAGTCGCCGCCACCTGCGGATTGCCCGTCGGGTCGCCCAACAGCCGATCGGCCAGCGGCTCGAGGCCAGCCTCCTTGGCGACCTGCGCCTTGGTGCGGCGCTTGGGCTTGTACGGCAAGTAGATGTCCTCGAGCCTGGCCTTCGACTCGGCCGTCATGATCTCGTCGCGCAGCTTGTCGTCGAGCTTGCCCTGGGCAGCGACCGCCTCGAGGATCGCAGCGCGCCGGTCCTCCAGTTCACGAACGTAACCCAACCGTTCCTCGAGGGTGCGCAGCTGGGCGTCGTCGAGCGTGCCGGTCGCTTCCTTGCGGTACCGAGCGATGAATGGCACGCTGGCGCCGCCATCGAGCAACTCGACCGCCGCAGTGACCTGCTGTTCACGCACGCCTAGCTCGTTGGCGATCCTCGCTTGAATGGATGTGGTCACCATATTGATTGACCTTCTCGGTTAGCCTCGCAAAGATTGTGTATGTCGGCGCCCAAGGATCGACATTAGTGTGACCCTGGACGGCTATCTTTTCACCCAGCGCATCCGACCTCCGCTCTTGCACGAGCAGCGCGGTCGGCCCGTGTTGCGTGACGTGAGCGCTTGGTTGGGTGGTGCAGGTGGCGGCCGCCCAGCCTTTCGCGGGGATCGCTTCCGACTGGCTCGGGCTGAGTGGCGTCGCCGGCCGCTGGCCGCCGCTCACCCTTTCGACGGCCCAGCGCATCTCTGCGCAGCGGCTCGGCGCCGGCGGCCGCAATCACATTGAATAAGTGACGGTAGCCACAGCAGGCGTACGGCGACAGAGCGCCGCCAGACTGCTCGGACTGCAGCGCAGCAGTCTGCAAGCATCTCCTAACACGCGCCGCCCGGGCCACCACAAGCAGCCCCGAGGTGAGGCGCGGCGGTGCTTAACATGCTTAGGATCGAGGCGATCGCCACGACGGGGAAGGTCCTGCAGAATGACGGCGCGATGGTCCTGTCGACAGCCCCACCGAGTCACACGGATTCGGCCGATCACGGCAGCCATGTCCAAGAAAGGCTGAGTTCGGGCTCGAGCACAGATTGTCGGGCTTTGAGGCAATAATATGACCGTTCGTTATGGAGCGCCCCCGAACCGAAAATTCCTCAGTTTGCTCCGACAATATCCGTCGGTCGGTATTCACTTGACGTCGGCGCTGGTCTGGACTAAGTCGCCCGAGATTGGGCGATATGTGCGGCTGAGGGCGGATGATCACTTTGGCTGGTACTCCCACAAGAAGTCGACATACCAGTCAGGGATCTCCACGCCAGCGCTCAGCATCCAGTGCACTCGGCTGGGGCCGATGATGGCAACCGCAGAAGCAAAGCCCCTAGCGACCGCGTCTTCCGTCCATCGGCTGGTTGAGGTCTGATATGCCGACCTCGGGTCCTGGCCCGAGCTGAGGCCCAGGTGGGCCAAGTCGAAGCCCAAGGGCTCCCAACCGAAGGTGGCCCAATCCAGGGCAATGACGTCGGCCGGTTGGCCGACGAGGTTGCCGACACTGTAATCACCGTGCGAACGCACCACCGGCAGCTCACTGAGAGCTTCGTAATACCTGGCCCGGCCCTCCCATAGCCGTACGGCCCTCGGGTCGGCATCGACCAAGCCCCAGTCCAGGTGGCTGACCTCGAGACGCCGGGCAAGCTGGTCCCGGGCCATCCAGGGCCGGTCGAGCTGGGCGTCGTAACCCACCTGCCAGTGGGCCAGGTGCTGGGCGGCGTCTTCGACCGTGGGTGCCGGGCCGCTCACCTCCTCCAACCAAACGTCGTTGTCGACCACGCCGAAGCACCTTGGGGCTCGTAGGCCTGGGCTTTGTGGCAATAGCGCCGAGGAATAGGCTTCCGCCTCCCTCCGCCAATAGGCCCAATGTCGAGGGTCCTGCGACCCATAGGCGTGGCGTCCCGTCGTAAGCGGGCGCAAGGTCTTTCGTACCAGGGTGACGGGACGCTCGCCGCCACCTGCGGACCGAACGCGCAAACTGACCCGAGCCAGGCTGGCAGTGGCTGCCCCGGTGCCGCGGTTGAGCACCTGCTCGTCTATATCGATGATGGCGCCGTCGTCGCCGGTCAAGCACCGGCTGACAACCTGCGGGAGGTTGGCCGCGCTCACGGTTCCACTATGGTAAAGGACGAGTGGTCCGGAAAGCCACTGAAATCCAATACGGACGCCCCCATCACCGCGATCAGCCCAGACTGGCTTTTGTGCTTACATCAGCGCGCCATGACAGGTCCTCGGTCAAGGGCCGGTCCGGCGTTGCCCCAATCGAGCGAGATGCCCGCGTCTGCCCCATTCGGGACGCAGAATGGCGGCGTCCATGAGAACAACATGTGTCTTGATTATGTTGTCGTATAAACACAGTTTGGCGAACTCTAGGTGGCCATACGCGTTGTTCTGACCGTATTCGCCTTGCAACTCCACACCGTTTCAGCCACGCATACTTCTATAATCCTGGCGGGCGAAAGACGCGTGTGGTCGGCCTGGCGAGCTTGGAATGACAGGCTTGGCCGCCGCCACCGGCATAAGGGTGCTCACAGGGTGAGATGGCATTAAGTGAGGTCGGTCGGCAAGTTCGACCCGCACCAGTGCCTTAGTAGAGGATACTCAGTAGCCCGAGTGTCATGAGGACCGCTGTTTTTGTGCTGGTTGTTCTGGTCACCGTCGGTGGCTTCATTGTCGGCGTGATTTACCGAGGGTTCTGGCTTATCTAACAGGCCTCCCTGCTGAAGTCCCCTTGCGTCGGCTAACACGTCCACAGGGCCGAGCACATTTCTTCAGTCCCGCGCTCCCCCGCGACGAGTGGGGCCGCGCCTCGATCGCGACCTATTCGGCCTCAAGCCGAATGGGCGGGCTTGCCGCACGGGCGCTCAGAATCGGTGCGCGCCACCAGTCAGACTTCCGGTAGATTACCGCATGGCTCGGGACTATGCCAAGGTTTCGGTGAGCTTGCCCGCCCCGTTGGTCGAGCGGATAAGGAAAAAGGTTGGCCGCGCGGCGTGTCCCGCTACGTGGCCGAGGCCCTCGAGCACGAAGAACGCCGTCAAGCACTTCGCGATTGGCTCGCTGATCAGGATCGAGAGCATGGGCCGATCCCAGATGACGTGATGTGGGAGGTTCGCCGTCAGTGGCTCGGCGCCGACAGCGTCGCCAGCTGAGAACGGTCGCCGTTCCCGACGCCCTCGTGTTGGACTCAAGGGCTCTAAGCGGGGCGGCCGCTGGCCAGGTGCTGGTTCGGGCCGAACTGAGCTTGGCGGAAGAGTTGGGGGTCGAGGTTCATGTCAGCAGCGTCACCTTGACCGAGACCCTCCGTGGTCACTGTCGCGACGCCCGAATCCACGCAGTACTGGCTGGAACCGACCAGGAGCTCGTAACGCCTCAGCTCGGACGTGCAGCGGGCGAGTTGCTCGGCCGGACGAACCGGAACGAGACCATCGACGCAATCGTCGCCGTTACTGCCGAGGCACTGGGGACGCGAGTCCGCCTCTTGACTGGCGATCCCGACGACCTGACCGCACTCACTGCCGAGATGGCAAACGTCAGCGTCGTGCCCATCTAGCGTCCACGCCGACGCCGCCCGGGCGCTCCACAGCACCGACGCCGAATATTCGATATGGCGCCGTTTCAAGCACGTCGGACAAGTTCGTCGACAGATACAGACAGGATCCCTAGCCTTATGTGGCGTTTTTTGACCTCCCGCACATAATGACTGCGCGTTCGGCGACAATCAAGGCGTAATATGTACCGACTTCCCGTTCGCTATGGGCCACTATATCCTCAACACTGGGAACGAGCCGGTACGGTTCCTGGAAATGTTCAGCGACCGCTTCGCCGACATCTCCCTCAACCAGTGGCTCGCCCTGACACCCTCCGAACTCGTCCAGGCACACCTGAACCTGGACGACGCCACCACCACCGGTCGATATAGGCGGGTTCTGATTGTAAATCAATCCTCTTCAATAACACAGAACAGGATAATCTGGCGGGCTCACGAACACCCGGTTAGGCGCGGTGCGACGACCAGTGAGGACGTAGGTCACGAGCGCGTCGAAGCGAGGACCGGACATGCGAGCCCAGCAGCTTGGGTTTAGAGGCCCGTTGGCCCGAAGACACTCCCGCAGACGGCCGAATGCGCCTGGCTCGTCCCGGGCGGCAAGATGGCGCCATGAGCCCGACCCGGCAGGAAAACGCCCGCTAATGACGGCCAGCTCCAGCGTGCGGCTGCGCCGGGCGATGGTGGCTAGCCTCGAGGAAAGCGGAGCGGTCAGGAGCACAGCCACGCGCGACGCGTTCCTCGCCGTCCCACGCGAGCACTTTGTCCCCGAGCTCGCCGCACGCGACGGCCTGGCTTCGATCTACCGTCCTGACGTCGCCCTGACGACGGCGACCGACAACCGCGGTGTAGCGGTCAGCTCCTCCTCTGCCCCCGCCATCATGGCGCCAATGCTCGATGCGCTGCGGCTCGAGCCGGGACAACGGGTCCTCGAGATAGGGGCGGGGACCGGCTACAACGCCGCGCTGGTCAAGCACCTTGTCGGGCCCCGTGGCCGGGTGACCACCGTCGACCTCGAAACGGCCTTCGCTCGCCGGGCGCGGCGGTCCCTGGCCAGAGCAGGCTACGCCGCCCGCGTCGTCGTCGGCGACGGCCGCGCTGGATGGGGGCACGGAGCGCCCTATGACCGGATCATCGTCACCGCGAGCGCCGACGAGGTGCACCGGCCCTGGCTCGACCAACTTGTCGACGGAGGGCTCATCGAGATGCCGCTTAGTTTGTCGAAGGGCCTCAGCTACCAGGTTGTCGCCACCTTCGAGCGCCGCGGGGAACTGCTCAGCTCGACGACCGCGATGAACGGGTTCTTTATGCCGCTTCGGGGCACAGTGCCAAGCGGGCGCCAAGAACGGGCCTACAAGTGGGACGGGACAGTAAGCGCATCGCGTGGCGGAGGTTGGGAATGCGCACATCGAGATAGCCGTCCGCAAGCACCGATTTCGCCACCTGGTCAATGAGAACTGGGTGCGGCGGCTCAAGATGGGCTTATATAGGACTCGATCAGGTCAGCTGATCGTGGGGCCGCGGAGTAGGTCTCAGCGGCGGTGGCGAGCTGACGTCTGCCACCAGGGTCACCGGCCAGGACCTCGCTCAGGCTGGCCCGGAGCGCCTCGACGGTGAGCTCGTCGGGGGCCAGGGAGACCCCCAGGCCAGATTGGACCACGGCTTGGGCGACCAACGGTTGGTCCCCCATGTGGGGCGCGGCCAGGGCCCCGACGCCGGCGCAGGCAGCCCGGGGGACCGTGCCGTGGCCGGCCGAGCACGCGACCGCGGCGATACGGCCAATGAGCATCGAGTGGGGGAAGTCCCCGGCGGCGATCACACCGGCGGGCAGGTGGGGGAGAGGCTTTGGCCCGGCCGTGACTACAACGTCGAAGCGCCCGAAAAAGGCCTCAGCCCCACATACAGCAAGAGGGCTGTCAGGCAACGGTTCGTCGACAGCGCGATCAGGATGCAGGGCCGGTCCCCGCCGACACCGGCCAGCCACCCGGGCTCAGGACCAGGAGACGGTGCCCAAATGCTGGGCCGACGCGGTGGACATAAGCCGGTGCCGGGGCGGCGTGGGCCTTGAGCTCGGGAAGCCCGAGGACCAAGGTCGCAACCGACGAGAGGTTCCACCAGCAGGCCTCCTCCGTGGCCCGCGGCTCGGGGCCACACCCGAGCTCGTCCCGAAGCCGCGGCCAGAACGAGCAGAACACCTCCCTTGTCCCGTTGGGACTGGCGAAGCGCTGGCAGTACTCGACCATGCCCTCTGAGGTACCGGCCTCGTCGAAATAGTGGTGCGTGTAAGCCACCCAGGGCAGGCCGAGCCGCTCGGCAGCGAAGCCAGCCCCGAGGCGGAACCCGTCGGCCACCACGACGTCCGCACCGTGGCGGCGGGCCAGGTCCTCGACCTCGGCCCCGTGCCACCCAGCCAACCGCACTTTGCCGGCCAGGGCCTGGTCCAGGTCCTGGGGCGGCCCCGGGGCCACCGCCGGCAGCCCGGTCGGCGGTGCCAGGAAGCGATCGGCTACCACCTCGATGTCCCACGGCAAAACGCACGCCTGCGGGGTCTGGGTGACTCCGACTACACGGTGGCCTCGCTCGAGCAGCTGTCCGACGATCGGAAAGGCGGGGTCGTAGCAACCGGGCTGGGACATAAAGGACCACAAGATGGTTCCCACTTGCTCCACTTCGCTCAGCCCGAGGTGCAACGTCTACTCCACCGTTCCCATTACGGAGTGTCCTGAGGGCGGCGCAGGCGTCCCAACGGTCGTGCTCATGGCCCCGTACGTGGTCTTGCGAGTTCAGCATTTCAAGGGCGGAATTTCGGATTCTCACGAGCAAAGTGTGCGAACCCCGGCAGGGGCTGGCGTGACCCTGTACGACTTTGTCGGTAGGGCTGCGCACTGGCCCAGGCGGGGCTCTGTCAGGAACGGACCGAAGGCGTGCCGTTTCCTGGAGAAACGATCCCACAACTCGCGTGGAGTGGCGGCCTCGACGCCAGCAAAGATTAAAAGAACCGTCCGATCTGCTCGGCTTTGGGAACTGTGTGATCATGACCCGGCTGAGAGCAGACGAGATCGTTCTGCGCATTTCAAGGGCGAAGGCAGGTCGGCCTGACACCCATCAGCAATCGAAAACCGACCAGCAGATGTCATTTCGCAAACGCTGATCGTCAGGGACGAGGTCACTGATCGCATCGGGGAGCTGCTTTCGCTGCCAGCGGCACTCGAGCCGGCCAGCGCGCTCCTCGCACCCAGGGGCTGCCGCACGCGCCGCCTTGATCGCGTAGGCCGCAGCACCGAGCTCGTGCGCGGCAACATGCGCCACCACGGCCGCCTGGCCGGCTGCATATGCGGTATACCGAGCGGCTCCGCTCAGCTCTCGTGCCGCACCCATGGCGTGGCCGCCCGCCGCACGGGCTTCAGACATCCTGATCTCGCCTCGCGTCCATGCCCGAATCTGGTCGATCGCATGGCGGGGCCTCGGATCCGAGGTCTGCACCGACTCGAAGAGATGCAGAACGTGCTCTGCGCATGTGGCTGCCCACAACGCGAGGAGCCGGTGGTCGGAGTCGGTGAGGGTTCCCCCGCGGCGGATGGTGATGAAGCGGGGGTCGCGGACCTTCGGGAGGATCACGGACGAACGTTATATGCGCTGGCCCCCCGTAGCGGGCCCGTTCAGCCGGCGCGCCTGTGCAATCGGCCTCTGGCGCGAGGTCTGTCATTGGCAGCCACGCCGTTATCCATGACGGAGGCCAGCCGTCCGAGCCGTGGACTGCTCGGATCGGACCGGCCCCCCTTCCCCTGGCTATAGCGCCCATGGGTTCTTATGACGCGGATCCCTGTTGGCCTCCCTTGAGGGCGCGATACCGGAGAAATATGAACCCGCTCGCAAAGAGATGTGAGTCGACACGTTCGAGATCGAGCCGTATCCCTCGTGGCAACCAAGGCTTCCCACCGCCCACTACAACGGGAACGACGTACAGCTGATACTCGTCCACAAGTCCAGCCCTGATGGCTTGGCCGGCCAACTCCGGACCCCCGACCACCAAGTCCCAGCCGACCGTTGCCTTGAGGTCCTTTATTTCTTGTGCATCGAAGTTTCGCTCAAGGCGCGTTCTCGCGGTCGAAACCGCGTCCAGGGTCCGCGAGTAGACGATCTTCTCCGCACTCCGCCAAATCTGTGCCCAGTCGCGGATATAACCCGGCACACTCTCATCGGTGGGGGCTGTTTCCCAGTAACGCAACGTCTCGTACATCCGACGCCCGTACAGGTGAATGCCCACTGGCCGCTCTAGCTCGTTGAGGAAGCGGAACACTTCTTCGTCGGGCTCGGCCCATTCGAAGCGTCCCTGCGCGTCTTCGACGTAACCGTCGAGGGAGGCGATTGCCGAGTAGATCAGGTTCGCCATGTCAAGTTGATCGTACGACCATCCTCGCTCATATTCCCCATAAATCGTTGGGGAAACGGCGCACCGTCACGTAGGAGACTCCACTCGTCGGGGCTAATCCTCGTCTCATAAATCCCGCACACACCTGGCTCATCGCTGTAGAGCTGGAGATAGGGGCCATCAGCCGCGTCACACCCGATGATCGAAGTGCTGCCCGGAGCGTCGGCCACGTCGATCACCGTGCGTTGGACGAGGTGTGCCTTCGACGGGTGCCATTCGAAGATTGCCCTTCCCGCACCGGGCCAAGGCTGCCCATCAGGTCCTTTCGCCTCCATAGCCCACTCGTCCACGAGGGGTTCCAGAGACCGTGGGTCACGGCGACGCTCATCGTGCAGACGCGGCCTCGGCTCGGTCGGCGCGGACGGCCCGCCGTCTGGCGGTGGACAGCGAGCGAGCGGTGGCTAGGGCATTGTCGCCGAGGCCGATCGACATCCTGGTGAGGATCTCGCTGTACGAGCGCACCGGGTCGCGGCCGACCGCACCGAAGAACCCGGTGAGCTCGAGCGTGGTGTGGCCGTGCACACCGGACCAGACAGCTTCGCCGGCGGTGGTGACGTCGTCGACCCCCCATCGGCCCGCGTTGACGCAGGCGTGGATGCGACGGAGGAGCGAGACGAAGGTGGACCTAGCCGCCTCGAGGTCGGCGGGATCACCGAGCCTGAACGCAGCCAGTCCAGGACCGAACATCACCGCGTACAGGTGGGGTTCGCGCAGCGCGAAGCGGCGGTAGCTCCAGAGGTAGGTCATCCAGTCGGCGACGGCATCGTCGGTGACCGCGCCGCGGTCCAGCTCGGTTCCGAAGTCGGCGAACCCGCGGCGCATCACCTGTCGGGTCAGCTCGTCCATCCCGCCGAAATGGGTATAGACGACCATCGTCGACGTGCCCAGCTCGCGGGCCAAGCGCCGCGCCGACACGGCGCCCTCGGTGGCCAGCAGCCGCGCGGCGGTGTTGATGATCCGTTCGCGCAGATGAGAGTCGGCAGACCGGGGCGGCACACCCGACAGCGTATCCATAACGCCGTCATTGACATTGGTCCATCACTGTGTTATGCATAACACTGTCATGTAAGGGGCGGTCTGGCCGCTCGGCATGACCCGAAATCAACGAACAAGGAGAACAGTCCGATGGCAGTGTTCAATGGCGTGTTCCCGATCCTTCCCGGTAAAGAACAAGGAGGGAAGGAATTCGCTGCGGCGTGCATGGGGGAGCGCCACAAGGGGTTCGAGGCTCAGGCGGCCAGGACGGGACTTACTCGGGAGACTTGGGCTCTGCAGGAGACCCCCATCGGGAGCTTCATGTTGGTGTGGTTCGAGGCTCCCGACATCGAGAAGTCCTTCACGGAACTGGCCACCTCCGGCGACGAGTTCACCATCTGGTTTCGTGGGCAAGTCAAGGATGTGACTGGCGTCGACCTGGGTGCTCCACCCGAAAGCCCGCTCCCCGACGTACTGGTCGACTGGGCCTCCTGAAGACCGACCTCCGCCCAGTATGGACATCACCAGCAGCGAGGAGGTCTCCGGGGCAGGAGGCCCCTCGCCATACGTCCCTTCGGCTGGGCTTGTGATCGCCAGAGATCCCGGTAAGGGCTTCCCCTGACGCCGCTTCGCGGGCGTACAGAACAACGCCGCTGGAGGGACCGGTAACGCACGCTAAATCGGCGATCTCCGAAATCAAGGCGGCAACGCTGCACAATGCGCCCAATCTCAACGACAATCACTCTGGTCGCGCATTCGGTGCCGGGTACCAAGCAAAATCGATGGGCGTGACCCCTCGGGAACCGTCGTGGTGTACGCTCACCCACCTCCGCGTGACGCTCCGAAGGCCGCTCAATAATGGGCGATCTGGCGCTTCCTAATCGAAACCGACGGCCCCGACGATGCCACCACCAAAGCCAGAGTTGTCGCAGCGACCCGCCCACCTCTTCGAAGAAACTGATGGCGTCCGCGTCAACGCGCCCACCAGGTCGCTCTCTACGTCGACGGCGTCCCCTTACCGTCGCCGCCGAGGACCGGCACGATCAGCTCAGACCCGGAGTCGCTTGATTGGTGAGATAGCCCGGAAGCTTCCTATCCGGCGGTGGTGTTCAGGGCAGCCACAATGTCGTCGATCGCCGCCTGCTCGGGCTCGCTCACGTCTTGGCCGTGCTCGCGGTGGGCAGCTGCGACTTTGTCGGTCAAATTGACGATGAACTGACGGTACTCCTGCACCTCAACCGGCGTGGCCTTGCGCTCAAGCACCGCGACCGAGTCGCGCACGTGCTGCAGTCCGTGCTGTTTGAGCTCGTCCGGGGAGTGGTAGTGAGTGTGATCCCGTTCAGGTTTAGCCGCCACGATCTCATCCAGAAGCTCGCTCTCACCGTGCTGCTGGCGCGCCTCCGCGTACGCCTTGGCCATGGCGATGGTTTCGCGAAAGATCCCTCCCCGTTGGGCCGTGACGACGATCATGCCAGCACTCGGGGGGGCCTCCAGAATGAGCTGCCACTCCTCGGCCGAGAAATCAGACTTCGTCGTCATCGCCTCTCCGATCGTTTTGCACTCGCTGATGCTCGTCACACTCACCGTAGCGACTGGCTTCACAGAGTGCCGGACTGGCGGGCATCTAGCCGGCGGCAGGTGACAGATCGACCAGAACGTTCTTGGACGAAAATATGGGGCACCGCGGGTCTCCTGCGGCCCCGAAGGACGGGTGCCGAGCCGTCGATTCTGGCGTGAGGTCGGGATTTGTTGAGCAAGTTCATTTCGTCGGCGCCGATGCGATAATCGGGCGCGCTACCGTTGTCGAGCCGTTCGGCTAGGACGATTCGGCCCGGTGTGAAGGGTGAGCTCGGCCCATTCGTAGCAGGTAGTGGCCAGATCGTCTCCCCTTAGCCTGGCGGGTCGTGGGCGTTTTTCAGGAGGCCCTCGATCTGACGCCACCGGGAAGCGTGTCAAGAGAGAGGTCATCATCAAGGGAGAGCCCGAGAACACGGGCGAGGGCAACGACCGTGAAGAACGCCGGCGTCGGGATCCTCCCGGTTTCGATCTTGCGGAGTGTCTCGACCGAGATGCCAGCCGCCGATGCCACGTCGCCGAGGCTCGCAGGTCCGCGTGCATCGCGCAGAACGGCACCGAGGCGTCGACCGCGTTCGATCTCCCAAGGCTTCAGCGGGTCTCGAACCATGCCCATATGATAATACCGGTATGATAATACAGGCAAGGGCGCTGAGGAGGCCGAGGACGAGGATGGTCAAACTGAAGACGCCACGAGATATCGCCGTCCTGCGTGAGGCTGGCCGAGTAGTCGCCGAGGCGCTCGCGGCGGTGCGGGAACGGGCCGAGGTGGGCATCACGTTGTCAGAACTGGACCGCGTGGCCGCCAAGGTCATCGACAAGGCTGGAGCCACTCCCGCGTTCCTAGGCTATCACCCGTCGTGGGCACCGACCCCGTTCCCCGGGGTGATCTGCGCCAGTGTCAACGACGCCGTTGTCCACGGCATCCCGAGCCGCACTCGCCTGGCCGAGGGCGACCTGGTGAGCATCGACTGCGGGGCCTTCGTGCGCGGTTGGTGCGGCGACGCCGCCATCAGCTTCATCGTCGGAGAGCAGCGCCCCGCCGATGTCGAGCTGGTAGCGGCGACCGACGCCGCCTTGGCACGGGGCATAAAGGCAGCCCAACCGGGATGCCAACTGGGTGATGTCGGCAGCGCCATTGGCACGCGGACCCGTCAGGCCGGCTACGGGCTCCTGGCCGACCACGGGGGACATGGTGTCGGTCGAGCTATGCACGAGGACCCGTTCGTCTACAACGAAGGCCGTCCCGGCCACGGACACCGGATTCGACCCGGGCTGGTGATAGCTATCGAACCTATGCTTATCGCGGACGGCACTGACGACTACGTGACCGACCGTGACGGATGGACCCTCCGCACGGCCACGGGGAGCCGGGCGGCCCACAGCGAGCACACAATCGCGATCACCGAGGACGGCCCCGTGGTCCTCACCGACCTGTAAGGCCCGTCTGGTTCAGGGCCACAGTGAGCCCGGCGCCGAGAGTTGTGCGCACCGGCGCACAATGCCCACGCAGATCAGTGCTGTACCTGGGTGCCGGCCAGCCAGCGTCGTGCCCCGTTCGACTATCTCGGAAATCAAAGGCGCAATATCGCAATCGCTTGACGCGGCCACAGAGCCCGGGCCCGCCCGGACGATATGCGCGCTGGATCGGCGTTGTAGATCAGGGGAAGTTGGCTCAAGCCTTAACGTCCTTAGCCGGGTGATCTGTACCAACAGCCAAAAGCGCACCAAAGGGACTAGGACGGGGAGTACTCCCGCCCTCCCGATTCAACGGGAAACCCAGCCGCGGCAAGGGTGGTCAGTACCGACGTCGGATCTCCGAGGAGGAAATAGAAGGGTGGTTGGCCTCGTGGGCGTATGCAGATCGCGGGGTACCGCAGGCGCCCTTTGGTGGGGAAAATCGCCAACACCAGGCGGCTCCACACGTAGTGCGCTCATCCCGAACAACCGGCTCAGGAACTGCGACCTCACCCGTAGTGTCAGCACTCGGCACCCAGCATGTGTTCGCCAGCTGCGGCTTCGTCGAGGTGGCCAGGCCCACTGACGCCGGGTAGTTATGCAGCGGGACCTGAGGCCCGTGAAACTGACAACCATGCCCAGGGTGCCGAAGCTTCATCACAGCGAGCTATGCGGATCCCACGGGTCGGTGCCCAGTCACCCGGGGTACGCTTCCTTTGTCGTCAATGTTGCTTGGTCAATTGGTCGCGGACCGCACCACCAAGCTCGGGTCGATAAGTTCGCGTGCCGGCTATTGTCGTTCGGCGCCGTTTGCCGGCAGCCCTCCACGTGAGCCCAGGGCTGCCACACCAGCCGTGAATTCGCCTGCCACAGCGCGGTGGAGCCAGGTGAGGCGCTGAGCGTCAACGGTTGTCGGGTCGGCACGACATCGTATAGAAGTTGGGGGTGGTAACCACGCCATGGATTTAGACCGACGATGGATCGCGCAAACTGGGATGGTCCGATCAGTTAATCGATCTACGCCACGTCAATACCACCGTGACGGAGCGCCGTGACTTCCGGGGGAAGGGGCACCGCCGGCGTAGGTTCTAGGGACGTCCCAGCCCGCTCCGCATGAAGCTTGACCTGGTTATCGACAACGCCAGGGTCCACACGATGGACCCGCTGCGCCCTCTGGCGGCCAGGCTAGGAATCTGGCGGGGGCGGGTAGCCGGGCTGGACGAAGAGGTAGATGGCGACGATGCAGCACGCGTGGTGGACGTCGGGGGGAGGGCCGTGTTACCGGGGTTCGTGGACTGCCACACCCACCTGGTGTGGCAGGGGCTGGCAGCTCGGGACTATCGACATATCGGCATCCCGGAGCGTGGAGGACGCTCTGGGAGTCATCCGCGCCGCCGCCCTCCGGTCGCCCTCCGGCTGGCTTGACGTGTCCGGCTACGACCAGCGTCCGCTCGGCCGTCACCTCGAGGCGGCCGATCTCGACCGGGCCAGCCCGGGGCGCAAGGTGTATGTCACGCACTTCTCCGGTCATGCGTGCGTGGTCTCGGGCGCCGTGCTAGCGGAGATACCCGAGCAGGAGCTGACCCACCCGGGAGTGGCCAGGCGAGACCGAGGCGAGCCGAACGGTCTTTTCCTCGAGAACGCCCAAGAGGTCGCCCGCCGCCGGCGACTGCCGTACAGCCACGACGAGATTTGCGCCGCGCTGCGACGAGCCGGCGCGCTGTGCGCAGCTCAAGGGGTCACTTTTTGCGCCGAGGCCGGCACAGGTGCCGGGATGGTGAACCACTCACCCGTGGAACCTGCCGCTTACCAGGTCATGTCTGAGAGCGGCGAGTTGGCCGTGCGCGTTCAGCTGATGGTGGCAGGCGATTTTCTCCATGAGACGGGCCTGAGCGTGGCTAGTGGCCCGTACATCGGGATCGACCTGGGCTTGAGGACGGGCTTCGGCGGTGAACGCCTCTCGTTGGGGGCAGCGAAGTTCTGGCTCGACGGTGGGCTCAGCTCGCGCACGGCAGCATTGAGCGAGCCGTACGCAGGATCTAGTGAGCAGGGCTTCCTCACCGAACGCCTCGAGGACTATCGCAGGGCGGTGGTTGCTTGCCACGCCGGCGGTTGGCAGCTTGCCCTCCACGCCATTGGCGACCTGGCTATTGACGTCGCCCTCCAGCTGATCGAGGAGAGCGCGGCCCGCCACCCAGTGGCCAACCCGAGGCCCCGTATCGAGCATTGCGGGCTGGTCCGGCCGGACCAGTTGGCCCGGCTCGCCCGAAACGGTGTCGTAGCCGTGGTGCAACCGTTCCTCCGTCATTTCGGGGACGATTACGCCTCCGTCGTCGGCCCGCAGCGGGCCGGTTGGCTGTACCGGGGCCGGAGCTTCCTCGACAACGGCGTAGTTGTAGCCGGTAGTTCGGACCGGCCGGTGACACCTGGGGCCCCATTGACGGGCGTCTCGTTCATGGTCTCCCGGCGCTGCTTGTCTGGCACGTTGGTCGGTGGGGCGGAGGCGTTGAGCGTAGCTGAGGCGCTGTTCGCCACCACCGTTGCCGCTGCCTACGCCTGTAGGGCTGAGGGCGACGTGGGGAGCCTGAGTGTGGGCAAGCAGGCCGACCTGGTCGTACTCGACGCCGACCCTTTCGAGGTGGCACCGGCCGACATCGCGGACGTCCCCGTGGCGGCCACGATGATCGCGGGCCGAGCAACCCACGATGTCGTCGGGCTGTTCGTCGACTGAGGAGGGGCTAACCGGGGGGCGACATAGCCTCACCACCGTCCTCCAACCTCCGGATAACCAGCGAAGTTCGCCGTCGAACCCACGCCCACAACACCGGGTCAATAACGCGGACCACAGACCCACAGTCGCTGACTTGGCTATGACTTCGCTGCTTCGTGGTCCCGGGTGTCTCGCCGCGCTGTAATCGGCGATATCGGAAATCCCAGCAGGATTGACACTTTCGCGTGAGCGAGATATAGAAGGCCGACTTTGGTCTGAACAATATAGAATTTGGCCGGAAGACTTGCGCGGACCGAATTAGTCCCTTTATGCGGAATTTATGCCGCTCGCAAGTACACGTCGGGGAAGGTATCGTCGTGGACGGCGAGGGCTGCGGTCATGACCTTTTGGCCGTAGGGGGTGACGCGGTAGAGCCGTAGGTGCGGGACCTTGGCAACGAGGCCGTGGCCACGCAGCTTGGCGATGAGGCGTGAGACGCGTGCGCAGCGCCGCTGGGCGTCCTCGGGGCTGCCTGGGGGATGGCGGTAGAGCCGGGCGGCTAGGTCGGCGTTGCGGAACCCGACGATCGCGTGCTCGCCGGCGAGGGCAGCCCGGAAAAGCTCCAAGTCGTCGTGGCCGAGGGGGTTGAAGCGGGCAAAGTGGCGCCCTTGTTTGGTACGGCTCCGGCACAAGGCGTCTAGGGCGGCGACGCCTTTGCCTTTGAGGGGCGCAGCGGCCAGGGCTTCTAAGTAGCGCCGATTGGCCGCGATCCCGACTTGGAAATAGCGCCAGAGGTTGGCTACGCCCTTGTTCATGGGCGCCCACCGCCGCGAGCGCCGGCCGGCGTAGTCGGTGAAGGCGCGCAGGACGCGGAACTCAACTGAAATCCGCATACCTCCCCTGAAAGGGATCTCTCTTGCTGCCAGGGGTTTTCTTTCCCTGTCGAGGGTCCTTGACTTTCAAGGTGCGGATGAGCATTGTTAGGTGCGACCTAGCAAATCGAGGCAGGAGGAAGTGTGGCGGGCGATCGGGCTGAGCTTCGGGTAGTCCAGGGTGGCGCGGAGGCGGCGGTGTGCGAGCCGTTGGGCCCGGAGGGGTTTCAGGCTGACTGTGTCCAGGCGTATGTGGCGTCGTGGGTGGTCCGGGGCTACAGCCAGGTGACGATCGACGCCTCGACGGCCCGATTGGAGCGGGTGCTGTCGACGTTGGGGAAGCCAGCGTGGGAGGTGACGGCTGAGGACATCGACCAGATGGTGGGAACCTGGGCGTCGGTGGGGATCGCGGCCTCGACTCGCCGCACTTATGTGCAGGCGTTCAAGGGTTTCTACGAGTTCCTCACGGCTCGCAAGGCAGTGGAGATCGAGTCCGGTTTCGGGGTGCGTCTGCAATGCCCGCTGGACGAGTTCAACGCCGCTCGGCATGTGGCCAACGACTCGGCGCCGTCGACTAAGGCACCCCCAACAACACAGCGCTTGGAGGATTTCTTCGCCTTTTTGAAGGAGCGGGTGGCCACGGCCCGCAAGTTCGCTCCAGCCGCCCGGGACTACGCCCTGTTCCGCACGCTGTACCACGCCGGGCTGCGCGCCGAGGAGGCAGCCTCGCTGGAGCTGTGCGATGTCCACTTCGGTCGTGGCCCTTTCGGCAAACTGCACGTCCGCTTCGGCAAGGGGGCCAAGACCTCGGGCCCGCGGCCTCGATGGGTCCCGATGCTGGACGGTCTGGACCTGATCTTGCGCTGGTATGTGGAAGACGTGCGGCCCCGTTTCGCTGAGTCGGCCGCGCTGTTCTGCGACGAGGGCGGCGGCCGGTTGCATAAGGGCACGATCCGCAACCGCCTGCATCATCTCCTCGATCTGGAAGGAGTGCCAGAGACTGAACGGTTCACTCCGCACTCGCTTCGAAGGGCGTGTGCCACCCACAACTACGAGCGCGGCGTGGACCTGGTCGCCATCCAACAGATGCTCGGGCATTGGCAGGTGGGCACCACCATGCGGTACGTGGCTCCTTCGGCGACGTTCATCGAGGACGCCTATCGCCGGGCGGTGTCCGACGCGTTGGCCAGGCTCGAGGAGGACGGCGATGGACATTAGATGGAAGCTGCGGATGACTGCGGCCCAGCACGAAGTGTGGACCGGCTCCCAGCTGCGGCGATTACTGGCCGAGCGTGCCGGTCTGCACCTGTCGTCAGCATCGGTGTCGGCTCTGTTCACCAAGACACCAGCGCAGGTGAAGCTTTCGACCTTGGCGGCGTTGTGCACCGCTTTGGAGTGCACCCCCAATGACCTTTTCGACGTGGACACCACCCCGGTGGCGGCCCGACCCAAGCAGCCCAAGCCTGCCCGCCCGACCCCGAAAGCAGCCCGGGGCCGATCGATGCCGCCGATATGACCCGCGCTTGCCTCGACTGCGGTCGGCCGGTCCGGCCACTGGGCCGTGCTCGCTGCGGCCGCTGTCATCGCCGCGCCAATCCGACCCAACCGTGCCGGACCTGCGGCGAGTTGCGTCTTATCGTCGGGCTCGGTCTGTGCGACAACTGCTGGCACCAAGACCCGGACCGCCCGTTCCGCCAGCTGCAGCGTCTCAAGACCCGCCTAGAGGACCCACCTGACTGGCTGGACGACTTCGTCGCACACGCCGCGGCGCGGAACTGCGCGGGTCGCACCTCGCGGATGATCAGCCATCTCGGTCAACTCCTCTCCGAGCCAGGAGTGGCCAGCCCGCCCACGCTGTTAGAGAGAGCTCGCCGACCGGGGCGCTCGATCGGTGCGCTGGCGCGCACCCTTGAGGACTTCTTCGTTGATAAGCACCTCGCCTTCCCCCTCGATCATGAGGGCCGCCTCGCCGCCAACCGCCGCCAACGTCGTATAGACGAGACGCCCGCACCGCTGCGGTCAGCAGTCGCCCGCTACGCCGACGCGCTCGCCGCCGGACAGGCCCGGGCCCGGCGGGCCGCGACCCGTCCTCGCAGCGACTGCACCATAGTCGACGACATCGCCATCCTCAGAGATCTAGCCCGTTTCTTGATCACCGAACGCGCCAAGACGGACTGGGCTGCTGTCGAGGTCGCCGACATCGAGGCGTTCCTCGCCGACAAGCCGCTCAGCCGGCCCCGGCGCCGTGGGGTGGCCGGACAGTTCTTCCGGTGGGCCAGATCTCAGCGGATCGTGCTCACCAACCCGACCATCGGACTGCGCAGCGGACGCATCCGTGGGTTCCGGGGCCGCACCCTCAGCCTGGCCGAACAGCGCCGCATGTTCCGCCGCTGGACCACCAATCCTGACGCCCACCCACACGAGTGCCTCGTCGGGCTGCTCGCCCTCCTCCACGCCGCCTCCTCGGCCCAGCTGCGCCACCTCAAGATCACCGACGTCGACCCGGCCGGGCGGACCATCAAACTCGACGGCCGACCCCAACCGGTGCCTCTTGAACCGGCCAGCTGGCAGGCGTTGCAGCGCTGCCTGCATCACCGCCAGACCCTCCGCACCCACAATCCTCATGTGATCGTCACCAATATCACCCGCACCCGCCAAACGCCGGCCTCAGACCAATTCCTGGTCCGCGTGCTCGACCCCGCACAGATCGGCACCAGAGACCTTCGGGCCACAAGGCTGGTCGACCTGATCGCCAGCCTCGACCCGAAACTGGTGTGCGAAGCGGTCGGCATGAGCTCCGCGGGCGTACTTCCCTATGCAGCCGACCACGTCCAAGACACGCTCCTCGCAAACCTGTGAACTTCAGGCAGCACCTTGCACACCTTCGCCCGAACGTTCGCGCTTTGTGCGGATTGTTGATGGTGGTCTCGACGCGAAGGACCGAGACCTTGTCGTAGACCTTCACCCAGTTGCGGGCCAGTCGGTGCTTGACCCGCCAGCCTTCGGGGCGGGCTTTGGTGTCGGTGACGACCTCGGCTTTCAGGGCGGGGTCGAGCTTGCGGCCCAAGAAGCCGAGCACGTCGGCCGACGACATGTTCAAGCTGGCGTGGCGGACCAGGTCAGGCCAGATCTCCTGCAGGGCAGCCCGTCGGCGGAACATGACGTCGGTGGCGACCTCGGCCTGGTCGATGGTACAGTAGTAGCCGCCAAAGCCTGCCTTTTCGAACGACTTCAGCAGCGGGTTGACCCGCCGGGCGAAGGCATCGAGCAACCGGGGCCAGGCCCGGTGGGCGAAGCGCTCGCACAGGTCGGACGCCGTGTGGAGGTCATCTATGCGCAACAAGGAGTTTTCGTGGCGGAGGTAGCCGACCCCGGCGGCGTCAAGCTGGCGGGCGAGCCACTCTCTCCCGTTCACCCAGATCTGGATGGGGTAAGGCAGCCATGACTGGATACAGATGTGCATGAAGCCGAGCTCGGCGTCGACCAAGTAAAGGTAGTGGTGCACGCATTTGCGCTGACGGGGACGGGCCACGAGCGAATGAGTAGCCGGGTCGGGCCTCACGTCGAAGGACCACGCTGGCTCGACGATGCTGATGACGCAGACGAGGCCTTCGGTTACCCCGTCGCGAGCCGCGACCTGCCGGGCGAGGTCTTCTTTGCTCTGGCCCTTGTCCCGGGTGGTGGCATGGTCGAGGTAGATATAGGGACGCCCCGCCTCGGCGGCTATTGCCTTCCCGTTGGCGGTGATCGTTGCGGTCGCCTCCTGAGCGTACTTGGAGAACTCCTTCATGGGGAAGCCCTGGCTCCACAAGAACGCCGAGATGGCGCCGGGTGCGTAGAGCCGCCTCAGGTGCCCCTTGAAGATCAACCGGTCGAACATGGTCAAGCTCCCCGACACCCGGTCGGCATGGATATCCTCGAACACGGACATGGCCTGGTCCCTTCTTGGGGTTGCTCACGACTCGTCATCGCAGAGCAAAGCGCAAAGTTGGGGACGGGGCCAACCCGTGACCGTCTCGAGGACACGGTGCTAGCCCCACGGGCGGTCAGCCGATGGGCATTACCATGCGCCGGGTTTATACCGCAGGTTTCGGCCGCCCCATTGCCATAAATCGCTGACTGCGCCGCGTGTCCTTTGGTTGCGGCCGAAGGCTGCGGTAGGTACGTGGTTTCCGATCTGGCACGCTGAATTGTCCTTGAACCGGAGGCGATAAGGACCGTCGATATGGTCGGCTTCTGATTGTAGAACAGGGCTTTTTGATCAACACCGAAGTGGATGTTATGTGCCCCCAACATTCGACGGCTCTGGCCGAAGTGCTGGCGCCATACCACGGTCCCTTCCAGCGCTTGGGCCTGGCCGGTTGTCATCATCGATGGACGGGGAGGCATAGTGACTGAGTGACCATTGAGATGATCAAGGGCGACGGTATAGTCCTGCGACCGACGGCCGAGGACGATCTCCCTTTCCTACGGACGTTCTTCACTGACCCAGACGTCTACGAGCACTGGGGCGGATCTCCCATCAGCGACACTGAGATCATTGCCAAGTACCTGGGCCGACGTAGCCCGGCTGTCGAATGTTTCATTGTTGATAACGGTGGCCAATCCGCCGGGTATCTGCAATACCACGTCGCCGACGACGGAGGTGAGGGGTGGGGGTATGGACCTTGTGCTCTTGCCGGCCTTCCGAGGGCGCGGCGTCGGCACGGCGGCCACCATCGCCTTGCTCGGGCACGTCCAGAGCCGCCTGGGTTGGCGGCGTTTCACTGTCGACCCCGACGCGGACAACACCCGCGGCATCGAGTTCTGGACGAAGGCGGGTTTCAGACCGGTGCGACTAATCGAGGACGACGATGGACGCAAGCCGTACTGGCTCATGGAATGGCCATATTGCTTGAAAAGCGGGACTAACTCAGCGAACGGCACGGAGCACACCGTTCGGTCAGGGCTCGTCAGGACTGGCCAACAAGCCAAATCGTCGTCATGCCCGCTCGGGGAGCTCTCTATCCACCCGACGGAGCCTACGGGGAGCAATAGGCGGGGGGCACGGTGATTAGCGAATGGAGGTTGCGACCCGTGGTAGCTGTTAAGGAGGAACACGCACGCGGTGGGGGAGACCTGTGCCTCTTGAACCGCAGGTCGCCTGGCCTAGACCCCTCCGGAGGGGTCGAACGGTTCAGGTACCCAGCTAGTCTCCGGCGATGGCGGTACCTGTCACCGACCGGTGCGTACGCCCCGGGAAAAAGCCTTTGCCCTATTCAACCATGAACCGTCGGGCTATGAGTGCCCTTCTGCTTCGGTATCGCCGGCGGCGAGAGCCCAATGAACTCCGGCGCGGCCTCGTCAAGCGGTGGCTGTCGCTATGCGGCGGAGCTGCGGCTGTGACGGCATCTCAACCCGCTAACACAACTAACCTTCTGGGGGTCAAGATGTTTGGCGTTACCACCTCCGCGGCCGACTCCGAAATTGCAACACTCTCCTTCTTTGCCCGTAGGAAGGCGCTGTCTCGTACAAAGAGAGAGTTTCGAAGTGAACTCTCAATGTAGTCTCGGCTCGTGACGGGAGGACGGGAGCTTCCAACCGTCGTTTCGCCTGACGACCTTCGCCAGGCGGCTCAGCATGCGGGAAAGTTGGCGGGCTGGGACTTCTCTTCCATCCGTGACTGGCGTGCCCCGACACCGTGGGACTACGAGCGCGTCGTCGCGGAGTACGCAAGACCTGGATGCGAGCGCTCGACGTCGGCACGGGGGGCGGGGAGGTCATTACGTGTCTGGCCAATGTGCTCGGTCAAGTCGTCGCGGTCGACCACAAAGTGTCGATGGCGATCACGGCCCGAGCCCGTTTATCTCCGTCGGCCGACGTCGTCGTTGCTGACGGACGCGCACTTCCCTTTGCCGATGCGACGTTCGATCTGGTGCTCGACCGTCATGCCGCAGTGTTCACCCGCGAGTTTGGTCGTGTGCTCCGGTCCGGTGGCCTGTTCATTACTCAGCAAGTCGGCGGTCGCAATAGGCAGTCGATCTTCGATGCGTTCGGATGGGGCTCGAACGCCCAGCAATGGGGTCAGGCGCAGACCTTTGACGCCGTAAAATCCGCCGCACCCGCTTCCGGGCTGGTGGTGTTGCGGGCCGAGGAGTACGAGGTCGAGTACACGCTGGTGGACATCGAGTCTTTGGTGTTCATTTTGAAACATGTTCCATTTCCCGAACCGTTCGACCCCTTACGGCATGTTGATGGCGTCAACCGCCTGCTAGCCGAGAGCGCCGACGAGCACGGGGTAAAGACGACTGAGCATCGAGGTTTGCTGGTTGCGCGCAAGGAGTAACGCGGGTGTCCATCGGGTCGGTGAGCGAGACGATACGGGCGGCCAACGGCCCCGCCCGCTTATTTTGCAACAATACGGTCCTCCTCGGAACCCAAATCTCGCTAGTTCAGCCTAACCTCGCCGGACACCAGTGATGCCGAGGCCTGACCCTGCGGGCTCATGTCCCCAGCCACCTGAAAGAATGTGCTGCTGATTGAGTGACATGGCTGGGTCGAGACCTTCCAGCCGTGCGCCACGAAAGGCAAGCAGATCACCGAGCTCCTCGACGAACCAGACCTGCCACCGGACGCGGCGAGGACGCTTCGGTGGCGGAGCCGCTCTTCCCCGCAGGTCCGTCCGACCGTCAACTTCCGGGAGCGACAGATCGGAAATCACCGGAGAAGTTAGAACTTTGGTCGAATCGGTATAGAACGGCGTTCTTAGGTTGAACGATGTGTGCCGCAATTCTTTATTCTACTATAAGCTAAATTCGACCATCAACTCGGTGTCAGCCGCGCCGTGTGTGGTCGCCGGTCTCAGGCAAGCGGCGGTGTCGTCCCGTTAGTGACGGGGGGCGTCGTGGAGGCCGGGGCCGGGCGAGGGGACCGGCGGGCGTGCCGGTGGCCTCGTTTTCGATGACCTGCGCGAGAGCGTCAACGGTGGTCCGGAGCGGCTCGGTGCTGTGAGCGGCGCGGCTGAGCAGTAGCGCCCCCTCGATCACCGACATGACCAGATCGGCGAGGACCACGGCCCGCTTGGGGGCGATACCCCAAGGTTCGAAGCGGTCTACCAGTGCGGCCCGCCAGCGGGCAAAGGCGTTGTCGAAGTCGGTACTGAGTTCCTCGTCATCGGGGGCCAACTCGAGGACCATGGTGGCGATGGCGCAGCCCCTCTGATAAGCGGAGCTGTCGAGGCGCTGCGCCTCCATCTCGCCCAGCGCCCGGACGAGCGAGGCGGGGTCGTTGGCGCGCTCTGCCGCCTTGGCCACCAATTCCTCGCGCTCGTCGCCCGCGGCGGCGATTGCTTCCCGGGCCAGATCCCGCTTGCCGCCGGGGAAGTGGTAGTAGGTCGACCCCCGAGGCGCGCCGCTGTGCTTGATGACGTCGGAGAAGGCGGTGGCGTAGTAGCCCCGCTGGCGGAACAGTTCGCGGGCGGCATCGACCATCCGGGCACGGCTGTCGGTATGGCGGGGCATGCAGCTAATTCTAGCCCTTGACTTATGTATGCCGCACGTCATAAGTTTAAATATGTCGGCATCATACATAGAACTGAGGTAGCGATGGGCACCGGAGGTCGACGTGGCGTGCAGACGACGGACGGTTGCCTGATGGCCCGCCGCGCACGGCTGAAGGCGCAGGCTCGTCCCCGTTCGGGCTGGAAGGCCCACGTCACGGGACCGACCGACTTCGTCGAGGTCGTGGAGCGGTCGCAGGTCGAGGTCCGCGGCTTCTCTATGGGTAGCTGCATGGCCCCGGCCCTGACCCCGCGGCGCCCGTACCTCATCCGGCGGCTCGGCCTGGTCGGCACCACCGGAAAACAAACATGAGACAGGCCACCCGGGCTGGCACCAGCCCCCAGAGCGGCGAGCCCGCCGGGGCGGGGCCACGTCGTGGGCTGGCGTTTTGGATAGCGGGCGCCACGCTGACCCTCTTTTTGGCCGGGGCCAGTGCCCCGAGCCCGCTCTATGCCATCTACCAGGCCAGGTTCGGGTTCTCAGCGACGGTGCTGACCGTGGTCTTCGCTGTCTATGCCGTAGCGGTGCTGGCAGCCGTGCTGCCGGCGGGTGAGCTCTCGGACACAGTTGGCCGCCGGCCGGTGGTCATCTTTGGGCTCGGGGTGCAAATAGTGGCCATGGTGGTGTTCCTATCCGCGAACGACGTCGCGCTCCTCCTCGTGGCGCGCATCGTGCAAGGCATTTCCGTCGGGGTGGTCCTCGGGGCGCTCAGCGCCCTCTTGGTCGACCTCCAGGACCGGGGCAGCGCGCTGGGCCCGCTCGTGGGGAGCGTCGCCTCACCGCTCGGGCTCGGCGCGGGTGCGCTCCTCGCCGGAGAGCTCGTCGAACACGCCGGGAGCCCCTTGCGCACGGTGTACTGGGTCCTACTGACGCTGTTTGGGCTAGCAACTCTCGCCGTCCTGGCGCTCGTCCCCGAAACCAGCAAGCGTCGCCCCGGGCAGCGGCTCGCTGTCGGGGTCTCGGTGCGGATCCCGCGGCCCGCGCGAAGCCTCTTCCTCGCCCTCACGCCCGGGCTCATTGCCACGTGGGCTCTATCGGGTTTCTACCAGTCCCTCGGTCCGGGCCTCCCCGGCTCGCTCCTGGGCGACCGATCGGACGTCGCTGGGGCGCTGGTCCCCACGACGCTGTTCGGCGCCTCGGCTGTCGCTTCGGTGCTGACCCGCGGCTGGACGGGCCGTCTCGCGGCCATCGGCGGCAGCCTGCTGCTAGCGCTCGGGGTCGCCATCACTATCGTCGGCATCCGTACCGGGTCGGCTCTGCCCCTGTTCTTGGGCTCCGGGGTGGCCGGGCTCGGCTTCGGCACGGCCTTTTCCGGCACCTTCCGCGCGCTTACGCCCCTGGCTCAGCCGAACGAGCGGGGCTCACTAATTGCAGCCGTCTACCTGGTCAACTACATCGCGGCCAGCCTGCCCGCCGTGATCGCAGGCCTCGCCGTCACACGCTACGGCTTGCGCGACACGGCAACCGTGTACGCCGCCGTTGTCGTAGCGCTGGCGCTCGCAGCAGCGCTGGCGACCGACCTAACGCACGGCGCCTCCAGGCCCGGCACATCTGCCACCACAACGACCGCCGATGCCTATCCGTCAAGCTGCTCGCCCCCTGGCACGGCGTCCACAAGCGGCGGCTCCCCCGACTAACTGGGAGGCCCCGTTCGGTGCTCGCTCAGTCGTCGATTTAGGCGACCGCGATGACATCGAAGGACATGTTCGGCCGGTCTCGCGAATCTCTTACAAGACAACCGAATGGAGCGGCTATCCTCTAGTTGGGGGCCGGGTGGGGCGAACGCCGGTGGTTAGGCGGAGCCGGCGCTCGTAACGGTCTCCAGCCAGCTTGAGATCGCAGTGGCGACCTCGTCGAGGTTGCCGCCGACGAGGTCGTGACCACCGTGGATAATGTTCGGCGCCTCCTGCAACGGCGCCGGCGTCAGAGAAGGCCCTTTTCTGACCACAGTCGCCGACCCCAGGGGGCGGGCGACGCAGTCGTCTGGTTCACCCCAGGTCATTGGGATTTACCGCCAATCAACGCGAAGTGGCCCTCAGCGAGGGGGCGCCAGCGTGCCGGCGAAAAGAGCCACCAGCTCGTCTCCAGTGGCGTTCGGCTGCGACCTCGTTGTAGACGGGGAAGTCGGCCATAGTCCAGCCATGCAGCGCCCCGGGGTAGGTCTCGGAGCGATGGTCTACTCCGGCGTCACTGAGTGCCTGGTCGAGTCGTTCAGCCATCTCGGGTGGGTAGGAGCTGTCGTTGTCCGCACCGGCGACGTAGACGCGGGCCTCGATCTGGGCGGCGAGGAGATGGGGGCTGAGCTCGGAGTCGGCGGCCAGGTTCCCGCCGTGGAAGCTGGCCGCGGCGGCGACGCGGTCGGGATAGGTGCCCGCCGCCGTCAACGACATCCCCCCGCCCATGCAGTAGCCGGTGGTGCCGACCTTGGTCCCGGCGACGTCCTGCCGGCCGCCGAGGTAGGCGAGGAAAGCCTCGGTGTCCTCCCCAGCCCGACGATTGTCGGTCGAGGCGAACAGGTGGCCGATCGCCGCTCTCACGTCGCCGGAGGCGAAGACTTTCTCGGGCTCCAACGCTTCATAGGGGCCGGCCCGGTAGAAC
Source organism: uncultured Acidimicrobiaceae bacterium (assembly GCA_963807395.1). Taxonomy (GTDB): domain Bacteria; phylum Actinomycetota; class Acidimicrobiia; order Acidimicrobiales; family Palsa-688; genus Fen-671. Next base: position 299,711 of record CAWEBW010000011.1, on the reverse strand, counting down.
AGATCGGGCACCAGCACCACATAGCCGTAGTCGGCCAGTCGCTGGCCCATCTCGAAGATGGTCGGCCGGATACCGAGACCGTCCATGTAGAAGATCACCGCCGGGTGGCGGCCGCCCTCTGACGGCGTGAACACGTACGCCGGGCACTCGCCGTCACGAGTACGGATCGAGACCTTTTCTTCGCCCATACCTGGTCGCCTCCCGCCTGCTCATCACGATGATGCCGGAAGGGGCGACGGTCGCGCACCTCGGCCCCGACCCCGACCGGCGATGAGTGTGTGGTGCGGTAGCAAGAGCAGTCGGTCATCGACACCTTCACCCGGTTGCAGGATGGCGTTCACCACCGCCGGATCGAAGACTGAACCATCGACGACCATCGTGACCTGCATCTGTAAGGGGTTTGGATCGCTGGCACCAAGGGCACTCTCCCGCATGGTAGTGGCCCACTCGGCAGCCCCGTCTACAGGCGCGCGAGCGACCAGACCGAGCTCGTCGAGCTTGGCCTCGGCGCTGGCCCGGCGCCTGTCGAGCACTGCCCTGGCCTGCTCGCAGACGTGGCCGATGATCTCGCCTTTACCTCCCAGATCTGGTCTTTATGCGTGGCTTTTCTTACCGGGAACGGCCGAGACTTGACAAGCTCATAATCGGCGACTCGTGCAGAGGTCCCGGCCTCTGAGGTGGAGTCAGCCCTGGTAGGGCTGGTCTGCAGCAGTCTGACCTTCGAGAGCCATGCCGTACGGCACACCTTCGATAATTCGGCGGACAAGGCGCTGGTTGAGGGTCTGCTTCTGCAAATTGAGGTACACCGGCGGCTTCACGGCGAGCTTGGTCGCGATCTCGAGAGCTCGGGCCTGGACCCGGTCATGGGGCACGACCTCCGCGACAACGCCCCATTCCTTGGCGGTGGCCGCGTCGATGCTTTCGCCGGTCCAAAGCAGCCACTTCATGCGCGCCATACCGACGACTTCCTCCCAAACGACTTGAAGGCCGTCGCCCGCAGCGACCCCGAAGGTTGGATGGGGCAGGTCGCCGTAGGTGGCTCGCTCCGAAGCGATGTGGATGTCGGTCAGGAGAAGGTATTCAGAATGCACGGTGGCGGGCCCATTGGCCACGCCGATCACCGGGAATGGTAGTGACGCGAACCGTTGGAGGATCTTGATCCCTTGAGTACGAGTCCTCTCAAACTGAATGGGCTTGCTGAAGTCACCCAAGCTCGGCCCGTCGATCTGGTCCATGAACACGTCGTCGGTCCCGGTAAGGATCATTGCCCGGTTGTCCTCATCGAGGGCGATCTCTTCCAGTGCGAAGGGCAGGTCTTCATGGGTTGTGCCCGTAAAGACGATCGGTCCATCTTTGGTGTGAAACCGCATGGTCAAGACACCATTGCCGTCGCGTGTGAACGCCAAGTTCTCGTAGCGGTCGAAGTAGCTGGGATTGCTCATGGTGACTGCTTTTCCTTTCTAACTAGGCACGTTTAGATATGCCTACGAGGCTGAGTAGACTCCGTTTCGTAGAGGTTCACGCTGCGCTCGCAGTTGGAGCCATCGAGCTGATGCCCTCTGCGGTGCGGGATGCTTTGGTTCAGGAGTTGCATCCACTGATTGGCTCAGAACCCCGTTAGTCCTTGAGGCGTGTTGTAAGGGATGGTCGCGCTCGTGATCTGGTCAAGCCAGCCATCTGGCCGGATCGCGTATCCGATGATCTTCGAGGCGTTGGGGTAGATCTGATATAGGTATGCGCCGTCAGGTGACATCCACATGTCACTCGGACTCGCGCCGACGATGTTTCCGAGCCCTCGGAAGGTGCCGTCACCCGCCGGCTTCGGACATGCCGGGTCTTTTGCAATCGAGAGGATGTTGCCTTCGAGGCGCCAACTGGTGATATAGCCATACCCGGTCATCGTTGCGAATACGAGACGGTCGTCTGGGGTGATTGTCATCCAACACAGTTCGGACGGTCTCCCAATACTCGTGTCGGCACGCACGACTGGTCCGGTCGTGACCTCACCGGCGGAATCGAGCGCCGCTAGGGCGAGGCCATCGGCCGTGGCGTACCCGATGACGAACTGGCTGCGCCGATGGTGAAGGAAGAGCGGGCACCACGGTGAACTGGCGCCCGCATCTTGGAACTTCGCCTCACCGAGCGCCCCGGACTCGTCAATCGAAAAGACGGCGAGTCCGTCGGGGTCGGGCGCATTGGCGGAAATGATGTGCGGTTGGCCGTTCCTCGACACCCAGAGAATGGGGCTTCCGTCGGGATTTGTTGCTGGTAACTCATCGAGCGAGGCTCCGACGAGGAGGAACTTTTCGTCCGGCGAGACGGTGAGCATGGTTGTAACGCGACCGGGTTTGTCAGGAGGCACCGCCGAATATCGTTCAGGGCGAAGTGCGAGATGACCGTCCGAGTCGACCGACAGCAGCCGGATGTGATCCGGCCCAAAGGTGTGCAGGACGTAAAGCGTCCCGCTCGATGGCGCGTATTCCAGGGACTTCGCCGTGCCGCTTGGCCCGGTGACCACGTTTCCCGTTCGTTTCACATCCAGGAGGGTCAGCTTGCCGCCGTCACCCACATCGAAGCTGGAAACTGAGTTGTCCCCGGCGTTGACCGCGAACAACAGGCGTCGATCTGGCGTCAGAAGAACACTATTTGCACCCTCGACGACGATTCCGGGGGGTGTGGCGCGATAGTTGAAGGCGCCCGAGCCGGCGCCCCCGGTGAATTCGCTGTCCGCTTTCGTGAGAGTTCCATCGGCGGCACGCTCAAAGTGGATGACCGCGTTGTGGTTCTCACTCGTCTGTATGTACAGATGGCCAGGCTGAACCTCTGCCGTCATGCCTACTACTCCCACGTGCACCGGATGGGTAACTGGTGTCGATGTCGGGTTAGCCACTCGTTCGAACCTAGGGGAGAACCTTGCTCCCGGTACCGCTGACCGTACATATGAGCATCCTGGAGCGAAACCGCTGCTTGGTAAATCATGTGATCGCGTAGTCCTCGCGGAAGGCGGAGCTGCTACCGCTCGTTCTCGCAACTCCTGCGGCAGGGGATCGCTGGGCCGCCTACGATTGCCGACTTGGGTCAGGCCTACGGTGGCAGGCGTCTTGCGAGTTGAGCACGCGACTTGATTCCGAGCTTCTTGAAGGATTTGCGAAGGTGATAGTCGACGGTGCTTGTACTGAGGTATAGCCTCGTGGCGATTTCGGCGTTCGTGCTGCCCTCCGCAGCCAACCGGCACACCTCGGCTTCCTGTGCCGTCAGGGCGTAGGCGGCTTCCATATCGGGTCTGCGAACGCCCTGACCCGTGGCCAGAAGTTCGCGGGCAGCGCGGTCGGAGAAGACGTCGTTCCCCATCTTGACGAACGTTTCATAGGCGTTCTCTAACTGTGTACGCGCGTCTAGCTTTCGGCGTTCTCGGCGTAGCCACTCGCCGTATTGCAGGTGCGTACGGGCCAGCTCCACGTGCATGCGAGTACGACTGAGCCGCTCGATGGCTTCGCCGTACAGGTGCTCGGCCTGTGTCCCGTCGCTCAGAAGAGCTCGGCAACGTGCCTCCACTCCCATCGCCCACTCAGACTGAGAGTCTCGGGCCCTCCCAGCGAGTTGCTGGAGAGCGTCTCCAGCTTGCGCAGCGTGCCCGACGCGCACAGCTGCCAGGATGAGTTCAGGGAGACTCCAGTCCGCGTATCCGAGGTCCCCATTGCTCCAGGCCCACTCCGCCGCCTCGAGCGCCTTTTCATGGTTGCCGAGCCCATTGTGAAGTACTGCGCTCGCCCACCGAGCCGCTGAGATTGCCATGGTCTCACCCCGCGCCAGCGCATCCTTCTCCGTCTCCTCGATCAAGGCTGTGGCTTCGGCTTCTGGACCTTTCCAAGCCAGGAGCGCCAAGGGGGCGTAAGGCGGTACCTGGCTTCCGATGATGTCACACACGGCTCGAAGCTCTGCTAGTAGCGAGTGGGCCCTGGATCGTTCCCCCGCAAAGGAGTGTGCGACGATGAGGGCGTTGAGCGCAAAGTGGAGCGTTGGAAGAGCGCCGCTAGCGCGAGCCAGTTCCACGTACCGGTTCGATAGTAGATACCAGCTCTCGTCATCCCACAAGTCGACGGCCGAGCGGTACGCGAGGAGGCTGCAGCGTAATTGCTCCTCGTCTGACACTTCGCCCCGACGCAAGGCGCCCAGCGCTTCTTTCAACATCGGCACACCTGACGCGTAGCCGTTCGTGATCCGTGTAGCGACGCCCTCAAGGAGGAGGTCCGCAGGACGCAAGGAACCCGACGGCCGGGCCGCTAGTGCACCCTTAGCAATCTGCACGAGATCAACCTCGGCGGCCGCGTTTCCGGCGAAGCTGGCAGCCGCGAGTGCATCTAGATAGCTGCCGCGCGCCATGACAAGATCCAACGGCTCAAGTCGTTTCGCCGCACTGAACAGGAGTTCAGCAGCAGCGCTACCGCGATTTTGTGCATAGGCGATCTGGGCTCTCACCATGTCCGCCCGAACACGGTTGAGTTCATCCAGTGGCCCCAGCTCTGACACCGCAAGCAGATCGAGGGCCGCTTCGGGCGCCCCTGCCTGCTGCTTGGCTTCTGCGGCTACAAGGGAGCGCTGCGCCCGCGTCCTTTGATCGGGCGTGAGGTTCGCAGCCAGTTCGAGAAAGGCCGCCGCGGCAGCAAGGCCTCCGCGTGCTTGCGCTCGTTCGGCGGAACGCTCGAGTTCGACGGCGATCGCTTCGCTCGGTTCAGATGCGCCCTGTGCTCGGTGCCATGCCCGGCGGTCCGGATCCCGCTCTGGATCCGTCACCTCTGCAAGGGCGCGGTGGGCTGTGTGGCGGTCGTTGGGCGAGGCGGTCCGGTAAATGGCTGAGCGCACCAATGGGTGTCGGAAGGTCACTCGCACTCCAATGTCGACTAGCCCCGACTCCTCGGCTGGCCCCGCTGCACTGGGCGCAATCCCGAGCTGTCGGGCTGCCGCGTGGAGAAGACCTGGATTGCCAAGCGGTTCCGCCGCTGCAAGCACCAGGAAACGTTGACTATCACCCGGTAACGCGTTGAACCGTTGCAGGAACTTCTCCTCGATCTGCCCCGATACCGGCGCCTTACTCCGGAACCCAAAACCTCCGGCCAACTGCGCTGGTGTCATGCCTCGTGGGAGCTCCAGCAGTGCCAACGGATTACCTCGGGTCTCGGCCACAATCTGGTCGCGTACTGACTTGTCCAACGGCCCGTACACCACCCGACCCAGCAGCTCAGCCGCGTCCGATGCCCGGAGACCGCGAACGACTAGCTCGGGCAAGTCTGAGAACTCCTTGTCCAGCACCCGCGCACACACAACCATCGCCACGGACTCGGCCAGCAAACGTCGCGCAACGAATGCCAGCGCTTGGACTGAGCCCCGGTCCAGCCACTGGGCATCGTCAACGACACACATCACCGGCTCCGTCTTGGCCACTTCAGAAAGCAAAGTGAGCACCGCCAACCCGACCAGATACCGACTCGGGGCGCCACCACTACGCAAGCCGAACGCCACCTCAAGCGCGCCACGCTGAGGCGACGGCAGCCGGTCCAGCCGGTCCAGCATCGAACCGCACAACTGTTGAAGAGCTGCAAATGGGAGTTCCATCTCAGACTCGACACCCGCGGCCCTCGCTACCTGAAATCCGGAAGCGCTCGCTATCGCGTAGCCGAGCAGGGCCGACTTGCCCACTCCCGGTTCCCCACTGACCACCACGATGCCGCTCTGGCCAGCGCGAGTTCTCAAGAGCAGCCGATCGAGTTCCTCACATTCCTTCCGTCGGCCTAACAGGTGTCCGAAGGCCCTGGGTTCGGCCATATTCGTCCTTTCCACTGGAAGCCAGCTATAGAGACCACCAACCTCGGGGATGTACTTCGGGAGGCTACTTTGTCCCCTTCGTCGTGCTGATTCTCAGTTGCCTCAGATCGGGCGCCGTAGCCCCCTCAGGAGCTCGAGCTGAGGTCGTTCCGTTCTGCCGTTCGCTCGTTACGAGACCTACGGTCTCGTTATAAGGAACAGAAACCATAGGTCTCGTATTCCGACTTCGACTCGGCCGGTTGTCTGTACGACGACTCCGCCGGCACGGCCGTTACCTGGTGATCGTCATCGAGCTATGCCCACCCCGCGACTATGCCGATATGGCGGGAGTAGTTAGTCGAAACCCTTCGGCAGGGCGGGCTTCTGGGACGAGGGCGTGGCCGGGTTATCGGCATAGTCCCTCGCCCGGCTAGAGCCTCCAGACGGCTGGGGCATGGTGCTCCGGCTAGTAGGCAGATAAGAGATGTCGGGGAGTCGCAGGAAGCCGGGCCACCTTGGCCCCGGTGGAGCCAGCACAATTGGACGAGACTCCTCTCCGACGCCGGGGCCGTAGGCGTCTGCGGTGTCGATTCGGTAGGTAAGTATTGGATTGGTTGTTCTGAGCGGCGAGGGGTGTTTCCTGCCTGATTTCGAGAGTTCGGCTGTTCGATATGGGGTCAGGGTCGCCCTCAGCCCTGAAGATTGCCCAGGCTTCTGTCGCCACGTAGTAGACGAGGACGTAGGCAGCGGTGGGGTCGCCCACCACCAGCCGACGGCGGCGTTGAGGGAGAGGCCGATCCGACAGCCGGGGAGCCCAGTCTTCGCTCATCAACCAAATGGTTGACGACGCGTGACCCTCGGTGTAGCCTGTATTCAACCATTCAGTTGAACAAGAGGAAGTGTGCGTGACCGCCGACCAGCTGTCCCGAGTCTTCGCCGCTCTCGCCGATCCGACGAGACGGGACATGGTGGCCCGCCTCGCCGTGGGCGACGCCACCGTCGGGGAGCTGGCCGATCCCTACGACGTCTCCGTCCAGGCCGTGTCTAAACACATCAGGGTGCTGACCGAGGGCCTGGTGAGCCAGAGCAAAGACGCTCAGCGGCGGCCGTGCCACCTCGAAGCGGAGGTCTTCGACCTGATGACGACGTGGATCGACCGGTACCGCCAGCGGGCCCAGGAGCGCTACGACCGGCTCGACGCCGTCCTGGCCGACATGGGCGGCGACGAACAACCCACCCAATGCCGGCACCGCCACCAAGGAGCACCGTCATGAACGCCACCAGCAACCGCTACCAGGTCTTGATCGAGGCCGACCCCGCTCTGCCGATAATCCGCATCACCCGGGACTTCAACGCCACGCCGGCGCAGTTGGTGCGGGCCACACCGACCCCGCGCTGTTTGCCCGCTGGGTCGGCGCAATGAGATGGAGACCAAGATCCTCGACTGGGACGCCACCACCGGCGGCCGGTGGCGCTACGTCGCCAGGCGCGACGGCGAGGAGCACGGCTTCCATGGTTGCTTCCACGAGGTCAGCGAGGATCGCATCGTGCAGACCTTCACCTTCGATGGTCAGCCTGATGGCGTCGCCCTCGAGACGCTGTGGTTCGAGGACGTCGGCGACGCCCGCACGCGGCTGCACGCGCAATCGCTGGTGGACAGCTTCGAGGGCCGAGACCAATGGCTGGCGAGCGGCATGGAGACCGGCATCGGCGAGGGCTACACCGAGCTCGACGCCCTGCTCGCCGAGCTCCGATGAGCCGCCCGGCCGACGAGCACCGGCGGGTCGCGGGAGAGTTCACGGTGACCGTCGAGGGCACCGCGCCGGAGTCGTGGGACCAACCTGCGCCGCCGGAGGGCTGGGCCGCCCGCGACGTCGTCCGCCACCTCGTCGAGTGGTTCCCGGCCTTCCTTCAGGCAGGGGCGGGGATCACGCTGCCGCCTGGCCCGCCGGCCGATGACGACCCGGTCGGCGCCTGGCGCGCCCAGTCCGACGCCGTGCAGGCCCTCCTCGACGACGCCGACGCTGCCGACCGCCAGCACGATCTCCCTCACATCGGTCGCATGCCTCTCGGGCACGCCATCGACATGATCTACACCGCCGACGTGTTCCTGCACCGCTGGGATCTCGCCCGAGCCAGCGGCCAGGACGAGACACTGGACCCGCGCAAGTGCGCCGCGCTGCTCGAAGGCATGTTGCCGATGGACGAGGTTCTCCGCCAGAGCGGCCAGTACGGGCCGCGCGTCCACGTCCCCGACGACGCGGACGTCCAGACCAAGCTGCTGGCGTTCATCGGCCGCACCCCTTAGCCCAGACCTCCGCTTGCCGTCGACGGCGGCACCCACACACCCACCCTCATCGAGGCATATCGAGCATCACCTACGCGTCGGTCGGCGACCGCACATCTAATGACGCCCTCACGGCGGTCGATCGGGCACGCAGACTCGGCCATCACGGATTTCCGGCCATGCAAACGAGATTTCGGCCGACCTTTACATCATATTCCCGAGCCTCAACGACAATCTGGTCGTACATTTTGGTCGGACTCAGTCTGGGATTCGCCCCTGCCGCGCGCACGAATGGCCGTCGCTGGGTGCGCCGTTAGACACGAATAGATCAGCACAGGCGCCACCGTGGGCTCTGGCCTCGCGTACCTCGTCGTAGGTGCAACAAGGAAATGGCTCGCGGCCGCGAAGATCGGACCGTGTGCACGATGAGGGTTCGCCAGGCGGTGGTCGATGACGCCCCGGCCATGGGGCGCCTGATGGTCGCGTCGTTTCTCGCGGCGCACCGCGGCCAGATGCCGGAGGCTGCCTTTCAGAAGCGGTTGAAGGAGTGGAAGCCCGAGGTCTCGGCACGCGGATGGGCGGATGCTCTCGCCCAACTCGCTGACGGCAACCCGTAGCGAGACGTCATCCTGGTGGCCGAGGGCGAGGACGGCGATCTTCGTGTCGGGCGGTGCGGCGGAGTGTGATGCGACCGGCAAGATCGCCGAAATCGGTGCCTCTATGTCCTCCCGTCTCGCTGGGGCCAAGGGATCGGCAGGTCACTTCTGCGTGCGGCGGCCAACGATCTGGCCGGGCTCGGCTTCGTGGAGCTCCACGTCGGCGTCCTGTCCGTCAATCTCCCGGCCAGGGCGTTCTACGAAGAAAGGGGTGGACGTGAGATCGGGCAACGCACCGTCGACGAAGAGGGCTATCTCCTTCCCGAGACGGTCTACGAGTGGCCTGACATCGCGAGCCTCGACAGCGGAAGGAACGCTGCCCCTAACGAGCTGTAGACCGAGACGGCGCGTCCCGCGCTGCGGACGCGGCGATGTGGCGCAGGTCGGCGTGGGTGTTCGGCGCGAATGCGAGCGGCAGTCGCGTTTCTAGGGTTGCATCTTTACGCGCCCGTGCAAGGTCAGTGTCCAGCTACCCGAGGTGGGGAGGTTCGTCCCGTGGCCGGAGTACCTGGACTTGGCGCGGCGAGCGGAGGGGGCCGGCTTCGACTCGATCTGGGTGGGCGACCACCTGATCTACGACCTGTCGGACCTGTCGACGCGAGGGCCGTCGGGAACGCCGTCTCACTCGCACGCTCAGGGCTCGGCTACCCACGCTGCGCACCGATGTGCCATTGAACGCGAACCTCGGCGGTACCTTTGCCGACGTGGGTGAAAGCCGGGTCATGAAGCTGCGCTTCCCAGGCACCTGCGCAACCTGTGGGGCCGGGCTCGACCGTGGTGTGAGTGCCTACTGGGATGCGCAAGACAGAGTCGTATATTGCGAGGCTCATTTTCCGGAGAGACGCCAGGGTCAAGCACGCGCCGGCACGAGAAGCGTTACCACCGGAAGCTGGAGCGTCGACGAGCGCCTCGGCGAAACGAGTGCAGTGGAGCGGGGTGTGGCCGGGCGGTCGGCGCAGCGGGAGCACGACCGTAGACGCGCGGCCCGGGCACACCGCGTCGGCCAAGAGCACCCTGTGATCGGTGGGGCGCTCCTGAGTATCTTTGGTGACCCCCAACACACTCGGGCGTGGGGCAACGGGGCTGAGGGAGAACGGGCCGTTGCTCGCCGCCTCGACGCCCTCGCTGACCGAGGCGTCATCGCGCTGCACGACCGGAGGGTGCCAGGGTCCTTTGCAAATATCGACCACATCGCTGTCGGGCCTTCGGGCGTCTATGTCATAGATGCCAAGTACCGGGAGACCGGTCGAGTAGAACTACGCAGGCCCGGAAACCTCTTCAGGCGCTCGCCGCCACAACTCTGGGTCGGTGGACGCAACTGCACAAAGTTGGTAGCCAGCATGGCAAAACAGGTAGGCGTCGTCAAAGTTGTCCTGCCAGAGGCCCTCCATCCTCAAGTGCGGGCAGTGTTGGCTCTGGTCAATGTCGACTGGGGAATCTTCCCGACAGCGTTCGAGATTGAGCGGGTCTTAGTCGCCTGGCCGAAGAAGGTAGCGAGGGCGGCGGGCCGCGCCGGCCCACTCTCCGCCGAAGACGTCAGAAGTATTAGCGCGCAACTGGCCAACAGGCTGAAGCCCGCATAGCTGCTGGCGTACGAGCCTACGAGCGCGAAGAGTCGACGACCGTCGTTGATAGTTGTGTCTGCCCCGTTCCAACCCGCGTAAGTCTTATCAGGTGGTCCTCGCAGGAGGCGGCGTAATGGCCCAACCGCCTAATTCGATCGTAAAGTGAACAAAAGCATCAGGGACCTTCCACGATAACGGCTCGCAATTTCACTTGTGTCGATTTGCGCGCGTTCTGTTTCTGAAATTGAGCGAAGCATCGGGTGCACGTTATTTCTGCTCGACCACCCAACATCGCGTTAGCCTTCGACAGAATGCGCCGCAGACATGACTGCACTGGCACTGGTGGACCAGCGACTGGTCAATGTGCGTCCCGCCCGGAAAGAAATGCGGCCAGCTCCCGATCGGGGCTGACATTGCGCTTGTAAAGAGGGCCGCATGGCGTCTTGCTCAAACGCAAGGACAGTTCGAACAGGTCCAGCGCCGCTCCATCGGCCGCGTAGGCCCTGGCGAGGGAGGTGAACTCGTTCATGATGCCGATGACGCTGCGGTTGGTGGTCTTGGTCAGCCGCCACTCGGTCATCTCTTTGGCTTCAGCTCCGACCAAGGCCGGGCTAGAGCCATGGGCTAACAACAGCGTGGCGAGCGCCGGCACGAAACGCTCGAGGAGGGTCGCCGAGGGTGCTTGGGGGATCAAGAGGGGCAACAGGGTTGCCTCGTTCACGAACAGGGCCAGCTGGGGCCGCGAGAACAGAATGGTCGCGTACCAATCCCCCAACGCCGTGGTCGAGGGCTCCTCTTGATGGGCGGTTGTTCCCCCCAGGCGGTCGCGGAGCTTCTTCGTGGCGTGGACAACCAGCACGGCTACGTCCCGTCGTGCTTGGCGGTGCTCGCCCGGGCCCGCAGGCGGGTGCACAGATCCGTCAACGGGATGTTCCGCTGGTCGGCGACCGCCCGGGCCCAGGCCACCGCGGCAAGGCCGGCGTAGGTCCAGAAATCGTCGCTCGCCCAATAGGCGACCTCTTCGAGCAGGTCGAGTTCGACGCCGCCGTGGACGGCGGCCGCGGCCAGCACGGCGTAACGGATCTGGCGGTTATCGCGGCCGCGGAACTGGCACTCGGGAAGGTACCGCTTGCCCAAGGCGTCCTCTGAGACGGGCTGATCACGGCTTACGCCGCCCTCGGCGAGCGCGTCAGCGGCCAAGGCAACGAACACCTCGCCAGGGAACGTATTGTCCTTGGGGTGAAGAGGCCTGACCTCCTCGAGAGCGTCGAAGATGTCGCCACCTGTCTCGACCGCTCCCAGGAGGACCTCGGCGGAGTGCCGGGCCTCTTCGTCGGTCGGCTTGTGCCCCGGGCTCATCGGCACAATCTATGCCCCGTGGGTCCTCCGTCGCTGGCCAGATCGCTAGCTCCCAGCCACCCGCTTCCCCGGCCTTCTGCTGCCGTTTTGGCCGGCTCATCTGTCTCATGCCCGGCTCTCGTTTGCACCGCCACCGGACGACGTGGACGGTCGTTCGGAGCAGCTTGCAGTTGCCCGCTGCCCCGTCCGGACGCCCTAATCAATCGACCTGGCGCGAATGACACTCTCCATGAATCGCTCCACCTCTACAGGGTCGACCTGAGCCCCACCCTGGGTCGAAACCGTCATCGTCGGCACCTCTAGCGTTACGGGCCAAAGTCACTCCAAGACCAGGTGCCGTCGTCGAAGTTCCGCCAGACCGTGCGCATGCGAGCCGAGCGTGCCACGGCTCGCTCGCGCGCCTCGCCTGGAGGGACTGCTAAGTGCAGTTGCATGACGTGAGCCATGGGAAGGAACCTGCCCAGTTCCGCTTCGCACCATCCCCGTTGCCACGCCTTCTCAGCAATAACGCTGACGCCATTACTAAGCGCGCAATATATCAGGTCGTATGTCGCCCTAAACGTGGGCTGGGATGCTTGGCCTCCAGGTCTCGTTAATTCGTCGGTCACGCCCTCAATGGCTTTCAGTGTGAACACAACGCCCGCTTTAATGAGGTCGACGCTGATAACGGGAAGGCACAGGTAGTCCGATAGCACGCGTGCCGCTGTCGACTTCCCAGCACCAGGGGGCCAGAGATAATAAGCAGCACCGGCTTGACGCTGTTCGCGTCTGAGCCAGCCGGTATGCGCGCCACCGGTGGCTCATCGCGCCCAGCAAGTTCCGACACTTCGACCCCCTTCCAAGGGCAGCTGCGCCGGCTTCGCAGTGGCTCCTACATAGACTAGGCCGCGCACCTAGCGTCTCACGGCAGAGCGACGGTTGCGCGGGTGGCCTGAGCGGCCCTGAAGGGAGAGGTCAGGCCCCGCCTTACCCCTTACGGCCGGCGCCGACGGTGACCGGACGGGCCAAGGCGCTGTCCCAGATCGGGCACTATGTGCCTATGCCGACCACGCCCGAGCTTCAACGCCTTCGGGCCGATCATGGCCCGGCGATCTTGGCGTTCGAGGTGGCAAATCGAGCCTACTTTGCAGCGTCGGTCTCCGATCGTGGAGACGACTTCTTCGAGCACTTCAACGATCGATACGATGAGCTGCTGGCCGAGCACGAGACGCGACGTTACGCCTACTTCGTACTCGTGGAGGCGGGCGGGACCGTTATCGGCAGGTTTAACTTGGTTGACATCAGCGACGGAGAAGCTGAGCTCGGGTACCGGGTTGCGCAACGGGTGGCCGGGCGGGGCGTGGCGACGGCGGCGGTTCAGGAGGTATGTCGGTTAGCGGCGTCCCAGTTTGGGCTCCGCACGCTCCGGGCCAGGACGACCCACGACAACATCGGTTCTCAGAAGGTTCTGACCAAAGCCGGGTTCGTCCCTTGCGGTCCCACAACCATCAAGGGTCGCCCCGGCACCTGGTACCGGCGCGAGCTGTCAGGCGGACCCGCCTGAGCGCGCCCAGCGGTCATGCAGCACTGGCTGCCCCTAGCTACGCAACGGGCCCACCAAGTCCGACTTGTGCAAGGCCCTGGAGCGCTTCGACAGCACGCGGGCAACCAGTCCGCTGTCGCCTGACGACATCGCCGGCTTTCCAGGCCGGCACCGTCGAGGACGCCTACACGGGGTACTTGGCTTCTGCTTCTACCTTTGCGTTATGCATGTTCCAGAGTAGGTCGGCGAGATGAGCGGGGTTAACGGTGGGCCCCCAGTCTCTACCAGCTCCCGCCTTTTTAGCTCTCTCGGCCTGGGCGTGGAAGGCGCTGTTCTCGATGACCGCGCCGATGTAGAGCATGCCGACGTAGACACCTTTGTCCGCCACTTCTGCGTGTAGCGACTGCAGGTAGTTGCGCTGGGCGGCTTGCGCCGGACCGGGCCCGCTCATTCTTGGCAAGCCCTGCACGGTGCTGGCGCCTTGTGCGGTAAGGATGGCGCCGCCGCCCAGCTTGATCATGTGCGGCAGGAACTCGTGCACGAGTGCGACCAGCGAATAGAAGACGAGCGGCATGAAGGCTTGTGCGCCCTGCGGCGTGAGGTCCGCCGTGGGCACGAACCCGGTTTCTGGTGTGGGCGCGTAGTAAAGCGCGTCCAGGTCGCCAACTTTGGCGCGAACTTGGGCAGCCAGTGAGGGGATGGCATCGATGTCGGCTAGGTCAGCGGTGATCACGTGCGCGGTTACCCCGGCGCCGTTCAGTCCATGGGCGAACAGTTCCAGTGCTTGCCGGCGCCGGGCGACGAGCACCACGTCATAGCCGCCTTGTGCGTAGCGTTGAGCGACGGCTTGGCCGAGTCCCGGGCCGGCGCCAAACACTGCGATCGATTTGGGCATGAGAACACCTCCAACAGTGACGAGAGCCCATCTGTTCGTGACATTCTGTGCGACCCGGCTCGTTACCGGGGCCTCGGGGTGCGGCGCCCGCGATAGCGCCGACCACTATGGGCCGGTGATCTGGGCACGCTCGTGATCACTGACGGCGTTGCTAGTCGAGCAATGCACTGAGCTTCTTCGGCGCAAGTCTCCGGTAGCTCTCGGTCACGAGTTCACGGATCTCCTCCCAGTCGGTGTCGTCGGTGAGCCGCACCTCGATGCGGTCACGGCCCGCTCGCGACGCGTAAAACGGGTGGCCAATGGACAGCAGCGCGTCGCGTTCGTTTGGGTGGGCACGCAACACGAGCAGCGGGACGGGCTTGCCGGTCGGGCTCTCCACTGCCACGAGCAAGCAGAACGACCTCCGGCGAATGTCGAACGAGTACGCCGTCGATCTGGCTCTGATTAGTGAGGCGTCTACCCGTACCGTGACCTCGGGTAGCGCCCGACATAGCGTGCTGACCCGCTCGAAGACGTCCGCCGGGACCTCAATGGGCGGCCTCACGCCACCATCGTTGGCGGTATTACTCACACGCAACATTCTGTATTGCGCACGTCGACGTGTCGAAGGGCTTGCTCCGTGTTCGATCCGGTGCTTCCTCGCCAATCTGGGCCGCACTGGCCTCGTGACCTTGATCCACTTCACTGCGACGCGGCTGAGGCCATCTGCGGTCCTCGCCGAGCTGAAAATTACCAGCGCTGTCAAAGGATTTGGTATGACGCCAAGGAGTGCGACGTGGGCTCCGGTTGAGAACTCCCTCGCCAATATCGTCCGCTCAACGTCCCAAGCCGTTGGCGGTAGATGAGGATCCTAGGAGCCCCCCTCAGTTACTGGTCGCCACTGCTCGCAGTTCGTCCATAGATTCCTGCATTATGGCGCTGAGGTCACCGTCGTCGTCCCCGATGGCCCATCGCTCTAAGGAGACGCGCAGGACGGTCATGCCGGCCTCGGCGGCAAGGGTCGCCTGTGGCTCGCCTACGCCCCGTTGGCGCAGGGCGGTTGCGACCGCTGCGGCATAGTCGGCCAACTTAGCGAGCTCGCGCTCGTGCAGCTCAGGGTTGGCGGCGATCACCGCCTGCCGATGGTGCGCCAGGTCCCGGCGGAACTCGCCGAGCATGGCGGCGGCTGCGGCGAGGCCCGCGGCTACGGCGTCCAGGGGCCCCGACGCCTCTGGCGCTTCGGCCACGCCCGCCACGATCCGCTCCCTGAGGAGGTCAGAACCACCGAAGAGCACTTCCCGCTTGTCGGCGAAGTGGCGGAAGAAGGTCCGCTCGGTGAGCCCAGCCCGGGCCGCGATCTCGGCCGCCGTTGTCTGGTCGAACCCTCGCTCCGCGAAAAGATCGAGAGCGGCCGCCTGTAGGCGCCCGCGGCTGTCCGGTTCCCATCGCCCCACGACGCCCATTCTAGTGTTGACAGTTGCTGACATCACGTCCTACAGTGATGTCTGTAACTGACATCATCGTATCCCTGGAGGTACTCGCATGCGAATTTTCGTCACCGGAGCGTCGGGCTGGATCGGCTCGGCCGTCGTACCCGAACTGCTCGGCGCAGGCCACGAGGCGGTCGGCCTGGCCCGGTCCGAAGCATCTGCGAAACGGTTAGAGGCAGCTGGCGCCATCGTCCAGCGCGGCGACATCGATGACCCTGACGGCCTGGCCAAGGCGGCGGACGACTCGGACGGGGTGATTCACCTGGGCTTCCAGCACGAGGTAGCTTTCGCTGGCGACTTCGCCGCTGCCGGTGCCGCCGACCGTCGGGCCGTGGAGGCCATGGGCGCTGCCCTGGGCGGCTCCGACCGGCCGTTCGTACTCGCATCGGGCATGATCGGGCTGACCCTCAGCCGGCCGGCCACCGAGGACGACGGGCTGGTGCCCAGCGCCGAAGTCCGGGCCAACCCGGCCGGGCGTCGGGCGGCCACCGCCTTGCTCGCACTGTCACTGCGTGGGATCGGGGTCCGCTCGTCAGTGTTGCGCTTCCCCCCTACGGTCCATGGCGATGGCGACAACGGGTTCATCGCCACCCTCGTCGGTATTGCCCGCCAGCGGGGCGTGGCCGGGTACGTGGGCGAAGGCACGAACCGCTGGCCCGCTGTGCACCGCTCCGACGCCGCGCACTTAGCCCGCCTGGCCGTCGAGTCCGCCCCCGCCGGCTCGGTCCTCCACGCGGTGGGCGACGAAGGCGTCCCTTTCCGCGAGATCGCCGAGGCAATGGGCCGCCACCTCGGCCTGCCGACGGCATCGATTGCCCTTGCTGACGCCGTCGAGCACTTCGGTTTCATGGGCCTCTTTGCCGGCCTCGACAGCCCGGCGACCGCCACCATCACCCGGGAGCTCCTCGGATGGCGCCCAACCGGGCCTACCCTGCTCGAGGACCTCGAGCAGGACCACTACTACCGTCATCCGTGATGGGCACCACCCCCGTGTAAGGTTCCGGCGCCTGGGCCCTGGCGGTGTCCGGGTTTCGTGCCGCTCGCTATCGGGCACCCATCCTCAACGCATGAGACAATCTGTAGTGGTGGCGAGCGGCCGATGGGATCGGGTGGTTGAGAGCGGCCGGTAGCTATAAGGCTGGCGTTGGCCAAATACCCGCAGTTCGTGTCGCGACCCTGCGATGGCGTGTGCGGCGCCTAATAACGTATGTTCCATCGTGGAAGTTCTCCGCTTTGGCCTTCGCGTTGTGATCGAAAAGGACACCTGGTGTTCCTGAGCAAGCGATCCGCCACTGCTAGACCATGAGTGTCATAAATTGCCGATGGCGGCAACCTTTCTGCGGGCTGCACCCAGGCATATGACGCCGCTGGGCCGAGATCGACCGGGAGCTGACTGATGACGCCATTTGGGTGCCACTCGAGGTCCCGAACGAGGTCGACTTCATGTCGGCCCACATCTCGAACCACCAGTACAACCCGGTCTTCGGCGTCCTGCTGGACCAGCTTTCGGTGCGACGTAACTGACGGCACACCCGGCGCTCGATTTGACTGCTCCCAAATCGGCGACGACTAGGCCGTCAAAGAGGTCCTCGCGATTACGACCTTGACCGCCTTTCGCGTCGTCGTTCGAGTAAAACCTCGAATGCCTCGCGCCCCCATGGGGCTGTACTGGATATTGCCTGGTCGGGCCAAATAGCGGCGGGCCATAGACGCTCGTGAGTGCTCCATTTCTGAGTTAGTGGACGGCACGCGAAGGCCCGACGTCGGTTGCACCAACATAACGCTCGATCATGCGATGTGCGAAGGCACGACAAAGCAGATAATGCGGTGTGGAGATCGTCCAGCATGGATGGTCCGAATGGAGAGGATGACATGAGCAAAGCTGGTCTCAACGGGATGCAGCTCGCGACGGCAGATATGGTCACGGTGGCCAGGAGCTTGACTGCAGACGAATGGGAGGCGCCCAGCGCGGCCGCAGGTTGGTCCGTGCACGACGTCGTTTCGCATGCAGGGAACCTGCTCGGAGTGTTGATGGACGGCGTGAACGGTTCGTTGGTGGTGCCGGAGGGGATGGGTATCGAAGCACTGAACGACGTGCAAGTAACAGAACACCGGGGCGAGGATCCCCGCAAGACTGTCGACTTCCTCGAGGCGCAGCTGGCCAAGGCAATTGCGGTCTTTACCCCGCTCCAGGATGAGCCCTACGCATCGCAGGAGTCGCAACTCATCGACCTGGGCAGCTATCCACTGCACGCAATAGTCGACATGTTCACCTTCGACTTCACTACGCACCTGCGCTTCGACATCCTCGCACCTCGCGGGCCGATCGAGAGAAGTATCGAGCCATTGGGCGAAGCACTCCTCGGTCCAGCCGTTAGTTGGTTGCTAGCCGGGATACCAAAGATGCAGCCAGGGCTCTGGAGACATCTTCATGGCCCGGTGGGCCTGGTTGTCGAGGGCCCCGCTGCTACTTCCGTCGTCCTCAGTCCGACGGAGGGTGCAATCGTGGTGACAACCACGGACCACGAACCCAGCGCGCAGCTAGCGACTGTTTACTCGACGACAACCGACTTTCTGGCGTGGTCAACAACCCGACTGCCTTGGCGCGATTTGGTCAAGGTTGAGGGGGATGATGATCTAGCTGCGAACTTCCTGGACGCGCTCAACCTCACCTGACTGGCTGCCGGGGCCGATCCTGTTCCCGCGGGACTGCGCCCAGCCAATACGCTCGACGAACGTGGTCGTGCGACGCGAGCTGCTGCGGCGGTCTCGGGCGGCTGAACGCGACGACCACGGTCCTGCAGCGCGCTCGCCTGGCTGATCCGCTCGGCGGCATGTGGGAGGCCGCCGACGTGCAGTGGTGGTGGCGCCGCCCCCGGGTCACCGACGAGCTGGCGCTCCCGGTCTGGTTCGACGAGGTCGGCCCAGTGGCGGCTGCAGGGCTGACGGCCTGGACGACACCTGGCAAGCAGACGTCTTCGCTGTGCCGTCGATCGTCGACGAGGAAGACGTCTGGGCCGCCACGCTGGAAGCCACCGCGGACATCCGGGCCAGGCACTCCAGGTGCTCGTGTGCGGGGACGACGCGCCGCTGGCGGGCCTCGCCATCGCAGAGTGGATTCGCGATGACCGACGAGTTGTCCGGCACCGCATGGATGGACGCCGACCGGCGCCCGCCGGTTGCGCAGGTCGACGGGTTCGCGATCGTCGATCGGGTGACACGCGCGGATCGTCCGCACCCGATGATTGCTCGCAACGGTGAACTGGTCGAGCCGCGGCTGCGGCAGTGCTCGCTCTACGATCCGACCCTCGATCTGGCGGTCGAGGACGTGGATGGCAGGGTCGCCGGCTACGCGTTGTTCTGGTTCGACCACACGACGCTGGTCGGACTCCTCGAACCGATGCGCGTCGAGGACGAATACCAGCGACGCGGCCTCGCCCGCATGTTGCTGACGAACGGCCTCGATCGGCTCGCGCCGCAAAGGCGCACGCCGTCTGAAGGTCGGCTTCGAGACCGACGCCGCCCGCAATCTCTACCTCGGCGCAGGCTTCGTTCAGACGTCTATCGATCGGCTGCTCATTCGACCGGCACCGCATGAACCGCGTGGGCAGTGACACCGCTGGTCCGTCGTGCCAGCTCATCAGTCGGTAGGCCGGGGTGCGCAAGACCGGCGTGCTGCCGACCCCAGAACGTCGACGCTTCGCACCGCCCTGGGCGACTACAGCGAGAACATGAAACTGGCGGATCGACTGGGTGAGCTGACGATCGCGTTGTAATCGTCCACTACTTCGATCTTGCCATGGGCGTTGACTAGGTCAGAGCGGAGCTTCCCGGGCGAATATGGACGCCTTCCGGGCTTGCTCGGCTCGGTCTCTCGCGAGTGATGCGGCATCGTCCCACGGTTTCCCGTACTCGGCTTCGTACCTATAGGGCGGTCGTCGCCACATCTTTAGGAAGACGGCGTTCAGCCCCAGGCTCGGCACCAGAACGACGGCCCCGATGAGCCCCATACGGAGAAGGGCGACAGTGGAGAACCCGAGCGTGGACGTCATAAGTACGGTCAGCATCACACCATTGACAGGGGGCTCACCGTAAGCACCTTGCTCGTAGGCGTCGACGCTCTCGGCCATCGCAGCGAACCTCGTCGCCCGCTCCTGGAAGCGGTCAGCAGCCAACGAGTGGAGGCGAGCCAGCTGACTGCCCGGCTCGTTGGTAATCCCGCCCTCTTCGACCAGGCCGCTGGCGAAACCAGCGTCCTCCAGCTCGTCTCTATAGGCTCCCAGGCATTCCGAGAACGTGCTGCTCGGCAGGTCGGCGAGCATCGCCTCCAGCTCGCCGCGGGTGCCCGCAGCGAGGGCGGTGCCGACGCGCTCGCTGAACTCGTCGAAGGTCAGGCGCCCTGCGGCGCAGTGTTTTTGCAGCAGCGTCACGACGTGGTCCCGCTCGGCGTCTCCTACCGGTTCGGCGGGGGCTGTGATTGCCAGGTCACCGCGCGCTTCACCCGTCTCCACCATTGCCGATTGTAGGGCGCCCGGCCGCGCCGGCGGCCCTGCCGGTATGGTGTCACCTCCGACACCCTGCATGCCGCGCTGTGCCGTTCCGGAGGGGGTACGTTTCTAACGGCTCGTCCCCATGCCATGATCAAGTGATGACCGATCTAGCGGACTACGAGAAGGACGATCTCTTGCGCTTTCTCGAGTACCAGCGCGCCTCGGTGCTCTCCATCGTTGACGGCCTTGCAAAAGAGGCGTGGCACACGTCAACTGTGCCGTCGGGGTGGACGCCCGCCGGCCTCGTCCAACACCTTGGCGATGCCGAACGGCACTGGTTCCAGGCGGTAGTGACAGGGTCGGAAGTCGATTTGCCGTGGGATGAAAGGCGGCCGCCGTACGACCCGGAGGCGCCATTCGTCTCCGACTGGCCGGGGCCCGAGGTGGTGGTGTACTACCGCGACCAGTGCCGCCGCTCCGATGAGGTACTGGCGGTCACTCCAATGGCGGCCCGGCCCCGAGGCCGGCACCGGGGTGAAGAAGTCAGCTCCGTGCGCTGGGTAGTGCTGCACATGATCGAGGAAACCGCGGCGCACTCGGGCCACCTCGAGATAGCTCGTGAGCTGCTCGATGGCCGGACCAACCTCGGTTTGCGTTAGCCGGTTGTCTAGGGGGAAGGTGATGACGAGCGTCAATGATGTCATCGTTCAACCAATCGCTACGAGGTTGAGTTCGCGATCGTCGACGGCGGGCACAGTTTCCGTGTGCCAAATCCGGACGGCGAGGAGGACCATAGCCAGTGCAAATGGCGCCATTAAGAAGAGCACTTCGATGATGCCCACGGACGCCACCTGTTGAGCCAGCTCAAACCCGGCGAGGAACAGTACCGCGAGCCAACGGGGGACGGCGCGGCTTCGCCAGAGGGCCACTCCCATAAGGACCGGTGCGACGTATTGGCCGAGAGCGTAGAAATCGAGGAACGCATGAGCGGGCCCGGAATTGAACGAAGTAACAAGGAACTGTGCAGCCGCCGGTTGCGTCAGGTGTGACGACGCCGCGACAGCAAGGTTGATGCCAACCAGGACGTTCACGACTGCCCCGCAGAAAGCACCGGTCCCTCCGATCAACACGGCCATCGTGGCCCAAGTCGCGGCGCGCCTTTCTCACCAGAATGGCAATAGCCGCATATGAGACAGCGACGGCTCCAAGTGCCAGCTCAGTGAGCGAACCCGATATGTAGAGCTGAGTCGTATGCCTTGCCGCGATGGGCAGGACCTTGAGCGCGGTGGCCGTCGTCGTGATGAGCTGATCGGTGCCTTTGGGGTTGACCCCCTCGGCGGCAATGTATAGCGCGGCTGTGATGGGGAGCACCACAGCGAGTATGCGCTGACGGGCCCGTACGGCATTATTCATTGGGTTCTCCAAAGGGTTTGAGGCACAACGCGTTAGCTACGACGGTCCGCGTTCGTCGGGGCTTGGGGGATGTCCAGGCCGACGAGGTCGGCGTTCGCCTGCCAGAGCCGTGCCGCGGTGACCTCGTAATAGCTGCGCCGGGAGGAAATCCTCGGTTTTGCAGTTGACGAAATAGCGGCCCGTCACTTGCTCGAGCTCGGGGTCAGAGGCCAAGTAGACCGAAGTTGCTGCGCCCTTCGCCGCGGTCTTCATGAAAGGCCGAATGAAAGGGACGAACAATCTTTGTAAGCGGCCGGGATCATCCGCTCCGAAAGATGTGCTCACCACCCCCGGGTCGACCGCATTCGCGGTGACGGCGCTGCCCTTCAACCTCCGGGCCAGCTCGCAGGTGAAAATGACGTTGGCCAGCTTGGACTGGTTGTATGCGCGAAGACTGCCATCTGTCTGCTTGGCCATTACGAGCCTCCTTATTGGCCCAATGGCCCATCCCGACCGCGAAGCTAGAAAAGCATGGCAATTAAGAAATCCACTGAACTGCTGATGCTCGGAGCGGACCGCTCATCCCGAGCTACTCGGGCAGTGACACCTGCGACGCCCGATGAAAATGATCCCGCCGAAGGATCGCCTTTTTTGTCTAAGCTTCCAGCAACTCGGAGAACTGGGCCCGACCCTAAGCACGACGAGCCGCGGGTAGTCAACGACGTTCTGAGGATATCAGACCGGCCTGGCATTGTTCGCTCGATTAGAGCGTTGAGGACCGGGCTTTGCGTCGCTATAGCTATTCATACGGTCAGCCCGTATTTCATGCGGCGAGCCTGTATTTCACCCGGTCATCTCGTATCACGTAAGCCCAAAGAGGACAGCCGGCCCAAGGTTTTTCCGCGCCCCTCGTGGGCAGCCGTGCTGGGGTTTGGCGTCATTACGCCAGCCGACCTCTAGACGCCAAGCCGCGATTGATGACGTCTCCGGAAAAGACGTGGGCGAGGAAGCTATAGCGGAGAAGGCGAATTGGGTATTGTCGTATGTGGCTCAGGTCGGTACCGCTGTTTGGGCCCTCGTGCCCGGACTACGAGAAGTCCGAGGTAACCCTTCAACTTGTGCCAGTCGCAGCAATTTAATTCTCCTCCCCGCTAGTAAGTTCGAGACGTCAGGGCGCGGCGTACCAGCGGTACGCGGTGTTCCTGGGGACTGCACTTCAGTGACGCGTTGGACCGTTCAGGGACGTTTAGAGGTCGGCCTGTCGAGCTGAGCGTGAGGTTCGGGGCCCGTACTAGCTAGAGTAGCGCCGTCGGTCTGTGGAAGTTTGGCGCGCAGGACGAGCAGGGCGATGTCGTCCTCCCGGCCAGGCCGGGCCTCGATGAGGAGCTTGTGGCAGTAGTCGTCGATCGGCCCCGTGTTGTCGAGGGCCGCGGCGACGTCGAGGAGCCGGCCGATGGCGGAGTCGATGTGCTCGTGGCGGTGCTCCACAAGCCCATCGCTGTAGAGGACAAGGATGTCGCCGCCGTGCAGCGTCGTCTTGGTCGTGGTGCGGGGACGGAGGCCGACGCCGAGCGGCTGCCCGACGATTAGCTGAAGGACGGTGGGGGGGCCAGTACGGGGGACGAGGACGGGCGGGAGGTGGCCGGCGCTCGTGGCTTGGAGGTCCCAGTCCCCAGAGAGGCCTCTACGGGTGAGAGAGAGGCAGATCGTGGTGGCGTACAGGCCGTCGCCAAGGAGATGGCGGGAGAACCCGTCGAGGCGGGCCAGGATGTCACCTGGGGAGAGGCCATCGTGGGCGTAGCAGCGGATAGCGGTGCTGAGACGGCCCATGGCCGCCGCGGCCCGCAAGTCATGACCGGTGACGTCACCAACAGAGGCGAGGACGGTCCCGACGGGGTTTGGGCGATGTCGTACCAATCACCGCCGACCTCTGCACCGATACCGGATGGTTCGTACATGGCCGACAGGTCAAGGCCATCGATGTCAGGCAGGGCGGAGAGCAGATCGCGCTGCAGCCTTACGGCGACAGCCCGTTCGTGGTCGTAGGCGCGGGCATTATGCAGGGTTACGGCGGCCCGGCGGCCCAGGTCGACCAGCAATGTCACGTCCAGATCGGCGAAATGTGAAGACCCGGCGGGCTCTAGGAGCCACACCCCGAGCACCTCCCTGTGCCAGGGCAACGCGACCGCCAGGACCTCCCGGTCCTTCCCGGGCGGGCCGCTCAGCCGGGCGCCGGCCAAGCGTTGGTGGGAGCTGACGCCGGAAAGTACCGCAGTAACCGGCTCGGAGGCGAGAAGCTGTCCCAGGACCGCGCCTCGGGGCGTCAAGTTCCCGGCTCGAGCCCTGCCCGCTCCGCCAGAGTAGCCGGCGGGGCCGGCTCGGCCCTTCGGGCAGGTAGAGAAGGCAGGCAGAGGCCAACCCAGCGGGGACCACGTCGAGCATCGCCTCCAGTGAGGCCTCAATGTCCAAGGAGCGGCTGAGGACCTCGCTGGCGTCGGCTGCGAGCTGGACTCGCCGGGTGGCGTCAAATGCCCGCGATACCGCGATCCGGCCCCGCAGTTCCGAGTTGGCGGCGGCTGACAGGTCAACGAGCAAATCACGTTCGTCGCCCGTCCAGGCGTGCGGGTGGTGGTTGATGGCGCAGAGGCTCCCGAGCACATTGCCGGCCTCGTCGGTCAATGGCACCCCCAGGTAGCTGCCGACCGCCAGTATTGTGCGCGCCTCATGCTCAGCAGTGCGGTCATCTGCGGCTGTGTCATCGATCTGTACCACGTCGCCGCTGGCGACAACCAGCCGGCAGATCGACAGCGACAGCGGCGTCGCCCGGGTGTCGCGCCACGGGGCGTCAAGGCCGTGCTGGCCGGCGAAGAACTGACGATGCTCGTCCACCAGCGACACCAACGCCACGTCGGAGCCGACGACCCGGGATACTAACCGGGCGATCCGGTCCAAGGCGTCGTCACCGCCCGCCGCCACACCGGCCAATCCGGGAACCTCTTGCCACCCCTCCGACGTCCTCGTCGACCCTGTCATCACGACTCTGACCTTGTCACCAAGAGGATCAAAATAGTCGCGTCAAGGGCCCTATACCGGCCGTGACTGCTACTGCGGCAGCTTCCCAGGGCTCATCGTACGAGCATGCTAACGAGGTTCGACCTTTTGCCCAGCCGCGGGATACTCGCAAGTTCACCGAGCACGACTTCCCCGAAGGTCCAAGAAGCAGAGTCTGTGCCTCGAGGGTACCGGAGCCCCGGCCGCGAGTTGAGGGTGACAACGACGGGCTTGGACGGAGGCCCCAATCATCCCCGCTCGGTTGGTTCACGAACTGGCCGGCTCTCATCTGAGGAAATCGGCTTGGGCTGAATAGCCGCTATGGGCGAGGCACGGATTGCCGCCGGGGACAGTTTGGTCGTGTAAGTACTGCTGTATTAACCGCTTTGCTGCTGTCCAGTTGAAACCCAGTAGGAGCGGCCGCCTTTCGGTCTCAATAGACAAAGGGGCGTGCGCCTCGGTCGCCGAAAGCCGTGGACGGCCATCAATTTAGGCCGGGAAAGGAACATCAATGGGACGCTTCGGTGTGAGGGGAGCCTGCGCCCGGTAAAGGAATTGACAGGCGAGCGCAGCGAGGGCACAGGTGCTGACGTTTGTGGCCTGGAGCGCTCGAGATGGAGGGCGCAGGGCCCGGCCGATCCGGCAGCTCGTGCCAGGTCGGCTCGCAAGTCACGGCCCGAAACTTCATATAGGGCTTCGAATGTCTGAGGCTGGCGGGTGGGGGCTTACCACAGCCCTCAGTACGGGCACGGGCCTATCTCTAGGAGCCTGGGTTTGGGGAACTGGAGAGCCCAGATGACTGCTGATCATGGGGAAGTGCGGGCCACCGCGGTGATCGCAGAGGAGGCAGCCGCCGACACGTTGGTGCTACCTGTCGTTACCCCAAATTAAGGACGACGAGGCCCCTCGGGGTGATGGGCCGGCCTTTCGACCGCCGCACGCCTTTTTTTATCGACCTGACGGGCGGGCTCGGGGTGCTAATAGTGACCCTCGGCTTCGTCCTGGCCATAGCCGGCTTCATCCGTATAGCTGTACCGCCCATCTCACACGAGGTGCAAAATCTCGTCAACTACTACCCGCGTTACAAGGCGAGCCTCGTAGCCGGGAAAGGCTGGGCCGCGGGCAACCGCCACTTTTATAGGTGGTAAGACCTTTTATTCGCTCGGGGCATCAAAATGCCCGTAGGCTTAGTTTTTTAGTGGTGAGCGCAGCGTTTGCCAGGACTTCGTCCCGCGACTGCTAACCAAGAAGGCGCTCAAAGGCACGCAACGCCACGCAACGCCACGCAAGGCCACGCAACGCCACGCAACGCCACGCAACGCCACGCACAGGTGGCCCCGGGCGAATGGCAGCTAATCCATTTTCGTCAGTGTTCAGGGGCCGGCGAAGGAAGCGTCCCATTTTCGACGATGTGGTCGTATATGGCTTCGAGTGCCTGGCTCAGTGGGGCGATCAGCTCTTTGGGCAGACCGCCAAAGAAGAGGTGCCGAACTAGGTCGACGTGGCCCGGGGCGGCTTCGACGATGGCTCGCTGGCCGTCGGGAGCCAACCTGACTTCAGTAGCCCGTCGATCTGAGGCTGCGACTTCGCACTGGACGAGACCACGACTTTGCATGCGCCTAGCGTGATGAGACACGCGGCTGCGCTCCCATCCGATCCGCGCTGCAAGGGCGCTGACCTGCATGCAGCCGTCGGGTACTGCGCTCAGGGCGTTGAGGACGTCGTAGTCGGCAAGCGATAGCTCACTGTCTGCTTGCAACTGGCGGTTCATCTCGTACCCCAGCCGTTGCTGAACTCCCATGAAGGCGAGCCAGGTACGGAGTTGGCTGCGACTCAGCCAAACCTGTGACCGTGCGCCGTCTTCTTTACCCCTACGTGACATATCACACGTACTTTAGACCGAAGCGCCCACGGTCGGCGGGCACCCACATCTGTAGTCGCAACTTGGTACGCCGGGAACCCTCCATCTTGATGCGCCGCGAGCGACAAGAGGCCGCGCCGCCGCTCGAGGTCGAAAAGAAAGCGGGTGGGCCCTCAAATTGATGGCGCAATGGCGGTTGACATTAGGTGATAGATCATGTAAGATGCGTGACAAATCACGTAATAGCCGCCTACCTGCGCCTCCGTGAAGGGAACCTCATGCCCAAAGCCGTCGTTCTAACGCACTATGGTCCACCGGACGTCCTCGTTTGGAGCGACGTACCGATGGCCGAACCAGGCCCTGGTCAGGTACGGATCCGAATCAAGGCCGCCGGGGTCAGTCCCACCGACCCGAAGATCCGGCGGGGGGACCTCAAGGCGGCGTTCCCGCTTCCCGCTGGGGCGGTGCTCGGCTTCGAGGCGGCGGGTGTGGTCGACGCACTTGGGCCCTCCGTCTCGGGGGTGCGAGTAGGGGATGAGGTGGCCAGCCTTCTGAGCGGTCTCGGCGGTTACGGCGAGTACGCCCTCGCCTCGTCGTGGACGCCCAAGCCATCGAAGGTCAGGTGGAGCGACGCTGCCGCCCTGCCCGCTTCGGCGGAGGCCGCCGTTGGCGTTTTGAAGCAGCTCGGCGTCGTACGGGGCGAGACGCTCCTCGTCCTCGGTGCAGCCGGCTCGGTCGGGATGATCGCCACCCAACTTGCGGTCTCGCAGGGCGTAAAGGTCGTCGGCGCCGCGTCGGCGCCGGATCACGATCTCGTGCGGGATCTTGGCGGCGTCCCCGTTAGTTACGGCGCCGGCTTGGCCGATCGGGTACGCGGCTCAGCCCGTCGGTCGACGCAGTGTTCGACGCGGCCAGCAAGGGTGCCCTCCAAGAGGACATCACCCTCGTCACAGATCGGCCCGGGATTTTGACCCTCGCCGATGAGCACGCAGCCGACCTCGGCGTTGCGCTCTCGGCACCGACGCCGGACCGGGCACCCGAAGCACTTGATCAGACCATGCCGCTCCTCGCCTCCGGTGCCCTGCGGCTCCGCCGCCAGCGCCGGCTTCCCATGGCCGAGGCCGCAGAGGCCCATCGGCTCCTAGAGCTGGGCGGGCCCACGAGAAACTCGTCCTCGATGCGCCATGAATACACCCCGGTCCGATGACACGGCGTGTGGCGACCGATGACTGGCGTCGAACGCTGCTCTGAGCGCCGCAAGATCAGGCCTGGTAAGACATGACTGAACCTGGCCAAGACACGCCTCCGCTGAGCGTCGCCGCCCGTTTGCGGCGCCCCCCATCCGTTCCTGCGCCACTGGCCGACCGGATGAGCTGCTCCGGCCCCGGGGCCTCTATTGGTAAGGACCGGTGGGTCGCCGTCTGGTCCATCGCACTTGGGTCGTTCGCCCTCGTCTTTTCGGAGGTCATCCCAATTGGCCTCTTGCCCGAGGTCAGCCGGGGCTTCGGGACCTCGATCGGGTTGGCCGGGCTCATGGTGGTCGTGCCGGCCGTGGCGGCGGCGGCCGCCGCTCCGCTGCTCACCCTCGGCTCGTCTCGGATCGAGCGGCGCGTCCTGCTGTACGCCTTGAGTGTCCTCGTGCTGGTGTCGAATGTGGTCGCCGCCACGGCACCAAACTTCGGGGTCATGCTCGTCGCCCGTGCGGTCCTCGGGCTGTGCATCGGGGGCTTCTGGGTCTTCGGCGCCGGGGCCGCCATCTCCCTGGTCCGATCCGAGGCCCGCGGGAGCGCGATCGCCATCGTGAGCGGCGGCATCTTTGTCGCCACGGTGGCGGCGTTGCCCGTCGCTGCGCTCATCGGGAACCTAACTACCTGGCGAGTCGCCTTTGTCTTCGCGAGCGGCATCTCGGTCGTCGCGGTCGTGGTCCAACGGGTCGCCTTGCCGAGCCTCGGGACGGGCGTCCGGGTCGTCCCTCGGACGCTGCTCACGATCGTGAAGCTTCCTGCGCCACGAGTGGGGCTGCTGTCCGCCTCCGCCATCTTCTTCGCCAACTTCGCCGCCTACACCTACATCAGCCCTTTGCTCGAGCAGCGGGCCGGGTTGACCGGCAACCAGGTCACGCTCGTACTGCTCGGGTTCGGGGTCGCTGGCGGCGTCACGAACTTCACCGCCGGCAGGACCGTGCGTCACCACCTCCGAGCCACCATGTTCGGGGCCGGGGCCCTCGTGTGCATTGGTGCATTCCTGATCACACTGACAAATGGAGAGCGGATCGTGACCGTCCTGCTCGTATTGGTCTGGGGCGCAGGCTACGGCGCCGTCCCGGTGGCGGCGCAAACGTGGCTGGCCCAGACCATGCCCCAGACGGTTGAGGGCGGGCTGGCCTTGTTCGTCTCGGCCTTGCAGGGTTCCTTGGCCGCCGGCTCAGCGGTGGGCGGGATCCTATACAACGCCTACGGCCCCGTCGGTGTGCTGGTGGCGGCGACCATTAGCGCGGGGTTAGGCAGTGCGGTGGTCAGCGGTCGCGCCGGCGCAGTCGACCGGGAGCCCCGGCACCTCTCGCTTTCCTAGCACCGCCGCCCGGGACGGCGCCGCCCTCACCCTCGAGCGCCGGCTCGCCAGCCTCCCGGCCTCGGCTGGAGGCGTCTGAGCATCCATCGAACACGCAGATCAACGGCCCAGCACACCGAGTATTCTCGCACGGGGCCGACCAAAGTTGAGCCTGGGCGCCTCTTGGGCGATGGCCGAAGCCGGCACACCGGGCAGTTCGCCGAAACTTGACCGCAGGAGGAGCCAGATGGAGAGCCCGATCGAGGTGGTGCGGAGGTTCTGCTCGGCGTGGTCCGACGATATCGGAGCTGGCGAGCTGGCTGCATTTTTCACCGACGACGCTGTGTACCACAACATCCCGTTGACGCTGGTCACCGGCAGGGAAGACATCGCCAACACGATCTCGTCGTTCATCCGCCCTGGGCCGCCGGGCATCGAGGGCATCGAGTTCCGGGTCATCAATATTGCAGCCAATGGTCCAGTCGTGTTGACCGAGCGGGTGGACGTCTTCAGGCTCTCTGACAGGTCGTTCGAGCTGCCCGTCATGGGGGCTTTCGAGGTCAGCGACGGGAAAATCAACGCCTGGCGGGACTATTTCGATATGAACCAGTTCACCAGCCGGATGGGATAAGGCTAGGCCACTCGACGGTCGGGTCGTTGCTCACCCAGGAGCGAGCGTGGCTCGCCAGGAAACCGTCCGCAGAATCGTTATGCATTTAGTGATCAATTTACGGGGAGCGCGTAATTCGCGCCCGTAATAACGACATCACCACTGACGCGCCGATCTCCGGCTAAGGGGAAAATTGGAGCTAAAACGGTGAGCGAGAGGGGCGGATAATACGTGTTGGACGGGGTGACGACCGCTCGGCGTGTGCGTTGCCGGCTCTAGCGGTGCTTGGCCATCCCCGTATCAGACCTCGCGGCGGCTGCGGTGGCTGCGGTGGCTGCGGTGGCTGCAGGCTTGCGGGGCTTGGCTGTCCCTGTGTTGAGGAAGCCAGTGATCAGGGCGCTGAGTAGTTGCCGCAGCCGGTCTTCGAAGTCGACGTGCGCCCGGATGAGCGTTGGTTTCTCGGCGAACATGGCGGCCACGTGCGGGGCCGGGTTTGCGATTGGCCACAGCCCCGCCGTGATGACGAGGGCAGCCGCGATCGTCTCGCGGCCGAACCCGTCTTGCAAGTCAGGCATCCGTGCCGCGACTACGGCCCCGAGGTCGTCGACCTTGTCGAGGCTTTCGGATTTGAACGCTTGCACGGCGCCGACCGAGACGTTGCGCTCGAGGGCAGCTGACATCTCGCTGATCAGGTCGCAGAACAATGGGCGCTCGGCGATTGTCCGGGCAATTCTGGTAGCTACCGAGTTCGCCGTTGTCCCGCCCGATCGGAGGCGCATGGTGAGGTCGGCACGCCAGTTTTCCCACTCCCGCAAGAGCAGGTGCAGGAAGATGTCCTCGCGCGATTCGAAGTAGCGCAGCAGGTTGGACTTGGCCAGCCTGACCCGGCGGGCGATATCGCCGAGGGAGATCTCCCGGACGGGCCGCTCACCTGCCAGCTCCCAAGCTGCGGCCAGGATCGCTTCCCGGCGCTCATCCTTGTGCTCGGGCCGGCGGGCGCGCTGAAACTCGAGAGTCGTCGACACAGCCCTAAGCGTACCCACATCCTGAAGGTTAAGCGAACGGTGTTGACTTATTTAGAGAACAGTGGTACGTTACCTGGCAGCACGGACTCAAGGAGATGTTTCTCATGCCCGGTACGTGGCTCCTCATCGGCGGTTCGGTCTGGCCTCGTCACCGGTACCGCCAGCGGATTGGGTCGAGCCACGGTCACCAATCGGCATAACGACTCAAACGAAGGTAACGACTCAAACGAAGGTAACGACTCAAACGAAGGGAACGACATGCCTAATACCTGGCTGATCACTGGTAGCTCCCGCGGGCTCGGCCTAGCGCTCGCCCGCGTCGTGCTCGAACGGGGCGACTCGCTGTTGGCGACTGCCCGCCGGCCCCAACAATTGGCAGAGCTCGTCGACAGGTACGGGGACCGCGTGCGGGCTGTCGCGCTGGACGTGACCGATGAGGCTGCCGCCCAGGATGCGGTTCAGGCCGCGATTGAAAACTTCGGGCGCCTGGACGTAGTCGTGAACAACGCCGGGTACGCCAATAGCGCACCGGTCGAGGAGACGTCGATGGAGGAGTTCCGCACCCAGATCGCGGCCAACTTGTTCGGGGTGATCAACGTCACCAAGGCCGCGCTACCGATCCTGCGCCGGCAACGCTCGGGGCACTTCATGCAGGTCTCCTCGGTCGGCGGTCGCGTGGGCGGCACCCCGGGGCTCGCGCCTTACCAGACCGCCAAGTTCGGATTAGAAGGCTTCTCGCTGGCGCTGCGCAGCGAGGTCGCGCCGCTCGGCATCCGGGTGACGATCGTGGAGCCCGGCGCCCTGCGGACCGACTGGGGCGGCTCGTCGATGCACATCGCCGATGTGGGCCCCGACTACCAGCAGACTGTAGGACGCTTGCACCGCTACCGGCGCGACGTCGCCGGTAAACAGCCCGGTGACCCGGTGAAGGCGGCCAGGGTGATCTATGAGCTCGCCGCGCTGGATGACCCGCCGGTTCGTCTGCCGCTTGGGTCAGATGCCCTAGAGCTGTCCCAGCAGGCCGAGCGCGTCCGCGCCGACGAAACCGAGAGGTGGGCGTGGGTGAGCCGCTCGGTCGACTACGCCGCTAGTAGCGAGCCGCGCCGACCCCAATCACGCAGTTGCTCGCCCCGACCGTCGAGGCCTAGCGCGGCCCCCGTCTCGGCCGGCGGGTTCCCCGGCGACCCCGCCGGCGCGGCCCGGGCAATCTAGGAGGCCGTCAATTCCGACGAGCCTCGGCACTGGGCCCTTCTCGGTAGCGGCGCCTACCGGCTCGTTAACCAAAAGCTGGACAGGTTGCGGGCCGAAATCGAGACGGGCAAGGAGGTTACGCTCAGCACGGACTTCCCCCACGCCGCTGCCCAAGCAGTGCTCTGAAACGAGGAGTACATCGATGGCCAACAACCCTGCCGATGCCGACATTGCTCTGTTACTGGACCAGAGCAGGAACCCGATGTCCCAATGGCTGCACTTGCGGGCGACGGTCACGGCTGTGGGAGGGGCTGTCTACTTCCCGTCATGCGGGCGCGCCGATGAACCTCAATGACGTAGTGCCCCACCCGCGCTATCGAATTTGTGCCTCCCGGGTCGTCGAGCGCGCCACCCACCGCAGTCTGGGATGAGTTGGACCGAGTCACCATGTCGGCCCTACCCCTGGGTCGTGCGTTAGAGGGGGTACGCCTGCTGCCGGCCCGCCTCGTCGGCAGGAGGCGTGGGACCTTGGGCGGACGCACCTTCCTCGATGTAACGCCCATCCCGGTCCTGTATTCGGACCGACCCCATGTCGTGATCTCAGGAGGTCTCAGCCAGGCTTGGCGCCTCCTGGGCGGCGCGACACCTCCGGAACTGGACGTGGCGGCCCTCCGAGCCTGGTCGCAGCCCGGGTGGATCAAGGTCGGGATGGAATTTCGCCTCGAACCCATCCCTGGCGGCACGCGTTTCAGCACGGAGACCCGCGTTCTCGCGACAAATCCGAGAACCCAGCGAGCCTTCGCTCTCTACTGGTTCCTTATTCGGGCGAGCAGTGCCGCAATCCGCCGCGAGGTCCTGAGAGTCGTGGCGCACCGCGCGGAGCTTCAACGAGGTGGATGCTGAGCCCTCCTCCGACCTTCGGACGGGCCGGCATGGGTCAACGCTTCGCCGCGCGATGAGTACCTTTAGGCTGCGTCGTCTGAACTGGCAACACCGTCCCGACAAATTAGGAGCTTTGGATGGCCGTTATTACTGCCAGCATGTTCATGGCGCTTGACGGCGTCGTCGACCCAGCGGTCGGCAACTGGCACTTCCCGTACTACAACGACCAGATGGGTAAGGCCGTCGAGGGCACGCATGACGCCGACGTAATGCTCTTCGGCCGCGTTACCTACGACAGTTTTGCGGGCGCCTGGCCCGGCCGGGAAGTCGCTGGCGCGGAAGACGCTGAATTCGCCAAGCGGCTCGGCGATACGCGAAAGATCGTCGTCTCGCATCGGCCGCTTGAATTCACATGGCGCAACTCCGAGCAACTGCATGGTGACCTTATAGAAGGCGTCGCCGCCCTCAAGGCCGACCCCTCTATCCGGCGGATTGCTCTCAGCGGTTCGGTCTCTATCGTGCGACAGGTACTCGCAGCCGGGCTCCTCGACGAGCTGCACCTCTTCGTCCACCCCGTACTGGCCGGCACCGGGCTGCGGCTCTTCGAGGACGGCACCACCGAGACACCCCTCCGCCTACTGTCCTCTCAGGCCTTCGTTACCGGCGTGCTGCATGTGGTTTACGGGCCTGACCCGGACCCGCCTGCGGGCGGCTACGAGCAGGCCAAGAAAAACCTCCCTCAGGAGTAGCACGGTCTGCAGGGCCAACGGGCGTGCAGATGCCTGGTTGGCGACCGGCCTGGGTCAAACCGGCTGGCGCCGATCTCGGGCCCGGTGGCGTCTGTACAACGCGCCCGCGCCTAGTAGGGCCTGCAGGCCAGGTGCGTCCAGCCTCCGGTAGGACACAGCGGTGGTGATCAGGACGCTCCGGGCATGGCTGACCTGGCCACTGGCCAAGTGAGCCATGGAGGGTGAAGCCGTCCGCCGTGGGCTGTAGCCCAGTGACTGGCCCCGGCCAGGGAGGGGATGGCCCCTAACGACCGCGAAGAGCCCCGCCACGTCGGCGCTTAAGCGGAAGTGAATTCAGCACCTGCTGCTCTTGGCTCCTCGAGACCGCTCATAGGCTCCGGGTGGCAAGGTGGTGGGGTGTTGTTGACCATACTTGGCGTCCTTGCACTGACGTTCATGATGACGATGTACGGGCTTGAGTCCAGAGGGCGCATCTTTGTCTTGGCGTTCGCGCTCGGGTGCGCTCTGTCGAGTGCCTACGGGTTTGTGAGTGGTGCCTGGCCTTTCGGCGCGGTAGAGGCGGTCTGGACCGTACTGGCTCTTCGGCGCTGGTGGGGGTTGTCCTCACAGGTTGCGCAATGACACAGGACGCCTAGGGGACGAGTGAGCCGGCCATGAACGGTCGCCCGGCTTGCTTCCCCCCGCCCTAATTTATGTAAACTCTCATTGAGCCGGATGAGGTCCCGGTGGTCCCGGCCATTACTGGCGGGGCCGAACCTCCCAAATGGGTGCCCCGACCGGGACGATCCCAGATGGGCTGATGGCTTCTACGCAAAAGAATTCGTCGCGTAGAGGAGACCCGGCCCGTGGTGCTGCCATCCGCCCTTATACAGGCGCTCCAAGTGGCAGTAGTGCTCGTCTTCGCGCCTTTTGTGAGCGGTGCCATCGCTCGCATCGAGGCCCGCCTGCAGGGCCGGCGAGGCCCCCGGGTGCTCCAGCCCTACTACGACCTGGCCAAACTGTTCCGCAAGGAGACCCTCGTCCCGGAGGGTGCCAGCTGGGTTTTCTTGGTTGCGCCCATAGTGGCGTTCACCTCCTATCTGGTCGTGCCCTTGCTGATCCCGGTCCTGACCGACTTCCCCTTACCCCTCGGTTATATGGGCGACATCCTCGGCGGCGGCCTCATCCTCGCGCTGGCCGGGTTTGCGGTGGCGTTGGCTGCCGCTGAGACAGGTGACCCGTACGCCCAGCTTGGTAGCAGCCGGGCGATGACGTTCGGGGCCCTGATCGAGCCATCGGTCCTCTTCGTCGTCTTCACGGTGGCGCTCATCACCACGACCGACC
This sequence comes from uncultured Acidimicrobiaceae bacterium, assembly GCA_963807395.1. GTDB lineage: Bacteria > Actinomycetota > Acidimicrobiia > Acidimicrobiales > Palsa-688 > Fen-671. Next base: position 265,032 of record CAWEBW010000011.1, on the reverse strand, counting down.
TGCCTTACGCAATGGCTGGCGTCGACCGCTCCTCGTTGGCGCAGGTGCTCAGACCGGCGCACTTGTTCGCCGCCGCCGCGTTTTTCCTCGTCGTACTGTCGGATACCGGAAGGATCCCGGTCGAAACTCATGCCAGCACGCTCGAGTTCGGGATGATCGATGAGGCGAGGGCCTTTGAGCATTCCGGGCCTGCGTTGGCCCTGCTGAAGTGGGGGGCAGCCGTAAAACAGCTGGTCCTCTACGTCATCCTCGTGGACGTCTTCGCCACCCCCTGGGGGTTAGCCGGATCCCCGCAGGTTGGCTCCGTCCTGTTGGCTGTCCCCATCCTGCTCGGCAAGGCGCTCGCAGCCGGGACCATTTTCGCCGTCATCGACAACACGTTTTCGAAATTGCGCCTCTATAAGATAACTGAGTTCATGGCGTCCGCTTTCGCCTTGTCGGCTGTCGCGGTCATCGTCCTCTATTTGGGTGGCGGGTAAAAAATGCTCACTTCTTTAGTGGCCAACGTCCCGACCCCGCCGTCAACCTTTGACGGCGTAACCGAAGCGATCGCCGTCCTGGTGCTCTTGCTGGTTTTCGTCATGCTGCGCCAAGCGTTGTTGCACTCACAGGTCCGTTTGTACGCCCTCCAGTCTCTCGGTGTATCGGCACTGGCCGGGGTACTTGCCTGGAGCGAACACGTCAGCGACCTGTTTGTACTGGCCGGGTTGTCGTTCGTGCTCAAGGTGATCATCGTCCCCCTCGTCATGCTGCATTTGCTGCGGGAGGCGGAAGTGGACTTGGCCGGGAGCCAGCGCTTCGGCGTAGCCAGCGCGGTGCTCCTGGGTGTGGCTGTTTCGGTTTTCGCCTTTTTGGTCGTGGGCTCGGTCCATATCGGCGGATCTGGAGCGAAGGGGCTCCCGGTGCCAGCACTCGGGGCGGCGGCCGCAACCGTGCTGGTATCGTTCGTGCTGGTCATGTACCGGGCGGACGTTGTCTCCCAAGCTATTGGCTTTTTTTCGATGGAAAACGGCGTTTCGGTGGCCAGCCTCGTCATTGCCGCTCGCATGCAGTCCATCCTCGAAGTCGCCTTCCTTTTCGACCTGTTGGTCGCAGGGGTGGCGTTCGGCGTCATCATTCGAGCCCACCACCGCCGGACCGCTTCCCTGTCCACTGAGACACTCGAGCAGCTCCGTGGCTGAGGGTAGTCGCGAAATGCCGAAAGGACGTCTGGTATGAGCGCCGTCCTCATCGCCATAATGGTGGTACCGCCGGTGGCGGCGGCAATTTCGTGGTGGGCGTCACCGCGCCTTATGGGGGCGGTGACCGTGCTCAGCGGGGCGGCTACGTTCGGCCTCGCGCTGGCGCTGGTCGCAGCCGTGGCCCGGGGTCGCCCCGTCGGTCGGGCCGCCTCGCGAGGGCGTGGTCAGGCGGTCGTTTACGGCCAGCACGCCGTCACCGCCCTGGGCACTTGGCTACGGGTCGACTCGCTTTCGCTCGTGTTCCTGCTTGCGACCGCGTTCCTGTACGCGTTGACCGCCATTTTCGCGGTGGGGTTTGTCTTTGGCGACCACAGCGCGGACAGGATTTACCGGCGCCGCTTGTTCGCGGGCATGAACGTCTTCGCCTGGGCAATGGCGATGGCACCGTTGGTCAACAACCTTGGGCTGTTGTGGGTGGCCATCGAAATCACCACGGTCGTCAGCGCTCTGCTGGTTGCCATCGAGGGGACCGACAGCGCTGTCGAAGCGGCCTGGAGGTACATTTTGCTCGGATCTCTTGGGCTCGGTTTATCGCTGCTGGCGACGGTGGTCATGTACCATGCCGGGAGTTACTCGCTGGGCCAGGCCTACGACCTCTCTTACACCAATCTGGTGGGTGCGGCGGCCCGGTTCCCAGCCGGGACCGTCAGGCTCTCCTATTTGTTGGCGGTCCTGGGCTTCGGCACCAAGGTGGGGTTTTTTCCCGTCCACACCTGGCTACCAGACGCCCACTCCGAGGCCCCGACCCCGGTGTCAGCATTGTTGTCCGGTGCTTTGCTGGCCACCTGTTTTTATGCCATCCTCCGCTATTACCAAATAACCGAGCGGTCGGCAGGCGTCGCTTTTGCGCGCGACGTGCTGGCCGGCTTCGGGGTCGCCACCCTCTTGCTGGGCGCGCTGTACCTGGCCTCTCAACGCGACCTCAAACGGATGCTCGCCTACTCGTCTGTCGAGCACATGGGGATCCTTGCCATCGGCATGAGCTTCGCATCTCCTTTGGCCGTAGCCGGCGTGCTCTTACACGTGCTCGCCCACGCGGCGGCCAAAGGAACGGCCTTCTTCGGCGCAGGCAGCGTGGCCCGAAAACTACGCACGAAGGACCTCGAACGTATCCGGGGAGGCATGGGCTTGCTCCCCTGGAGCGGGCCGCTGCTGGTGGCGGCGATGTTAGGCCTATCCGCTCTACCCCCGTTCGGCACCTTCCGCTCTGAGTTCTCGATCGTGGCTGGCGGTCTGTCAGGTACTTCCGGGGGGCTCGGGCAAGCGCTGTCCGCGGTCCTGGTCGTACTGGTCACTCTCGCCTTCTTGGGGCTGTCCTGGCGCATCACCCAGGTGATGGCGTCCCCCGGCCCGAGTGGCGGCGCAGCTGTGGCCAAGGGCGAGACCAGCAAGTTGATGGTATTGGCCATGTCCGTGGCACTTCTGGCCCTGGTCGTACTCGGCGTCCACCCTCCCTCCCAGCTCGACAACCTGTTCCACGGCGCGGTTAGTGAGCTAGGAGTGTGACAAAATGAGGCGCGGACGAGAACTGACGAGCGGGGACGAGGTCTGGGCCGAGGTCGACGTCCCGGCTGACCAGTTGGCTGAAGTGGTGGCCTCCCCTACCGAGGCCGAGGCCAGAGCCGGCCCGCAAGAGGCAAGTGCATCGCACAAAACTCGGCGTTTTGCCGGGCTGTTCGGCTCGGCCCGCGAGGACGGTTCGGTGCTGCTGCGCGCCGCCCTGGCTCGCTACGGCGGGTTCGAGGTCGTTACCTCCGTGGTGGCGCCGAGGCTCGACGGCCGTCCCGGTAGTTACCAAGCGCTTACCCCGGCCGTACCCAGCGCTGCTTGGTACGAGCGCGAGATCGCCGACCTGTTCGGGCTGGTGCCCGAGGGCCACCCCCGCATGGACCCGCTGGTGTTGCCGCGTAAAGAGGGGCAAGCTCCCCCTCGACCTGGGTGGCCGGTACCGGGGCCGGATCGGCCCATCGAGCTGGACGAATCGCCGCTGCCTGCCCACCTGGCCGGGGAGGGTGTCTTCACTCTCCCGTACGGACCGGTCCGCTCCGGGGTCTTCGAGTCGGTCCAGTTCTTGGTGGAGACGCCGGGGGAGGACATACCGCACCTCCGCGCCCGGGTATACCACAAACACCGAGGCGTTGAGGTCCGCTTTCAGGGCCTGTCGCTGGTCGATGGCGTCGTGCTGGCCGAGCGGGTCGAGGGGGTGGCCTCGGTGGCCCACGCCATGGCCTTCTCCCAAGCCATCGAGTCCCTTCCCGCCGGGGAGGTAAATGTCCCGCCGGGGGCCATGCTGGTCCGGGCCGTGCACGCCGAGCTGGAAAGGGTGGCCAATCATCTCGACTCAACGGCCCGGCATACCGAAGCGGCTGGGCAGGCGGTAGCCTACGCCCGCCTCACCTGGCACAAAGAACGTGTCATGCGCCTGCGAGCCGACCTTTGCGGTCACCGCTTCGGCCGCGGCGTGGTCGTGCCCGGGGGCGTGGCTGGCCCGCCGATGCTGGCTCCTGCGGCCGCCCTCAGCCAGGTGGCAAGCATCGAAGCTGATATTCGCGCTGATATTCAGTTGCTGATGGCCACCTCGTCGTTCATCGACCGTCTCCGGGGCACGGGGGTGCTCAGCCCAGAGGTCGCTTGGCCCAGAGGCGCGCTCGGCCCGGTCGGGCGGGCGTCGGGGTTGGAAGAAGACGTGAGGACGTACCGGCCCTACGGCCCTTATGAGATTATCGAGATGCCCGCACACCGCTATCGCGATTCGGGCGATGCCCTCGCCCGCCAGCTGGTCCGGAACGAGGAAATTTGGGGCGCCTTCGAGCTTTGCCGTGGCGCCCTCGAAGAGCTGGCCGGACGGCCGTCCGCCGGGCCGTGGACGGTCCCGGTCGGCCCGGTCGACGGGACCGCTTGGGGCTGGGTGGAGGCGCCCCAGGGAGAGCTCCTCTACCTGGTGGAGGTGGAGGCCGGCCGCCTCCGCCGGGTGAAACCTCGCTCGGCTTCTTTCCATAACTTGAGCCTTTTCCCTGACGCTTTTAACGGCGACATTTTTACCGACTTCGCTTTCATCGAGGCCAGCTTTGGTTTATCGATGGCGGGGGTGGCCAACTGATGCCCTGGCTCACGCGGGGCCTGCGCAACGGCGTGCTCACCAGCCGCTACCCGGCCCGCCCCGATGGCTACGGCGAACGCTGGCGCGGTGGCGTCGTCGTCAGGCAAACCTCGACAACAGGATCCCGCTCCGGTTTGGCGGAGATTTGCCCTACGGGTGCCATCATCCCAGGTTCAGACGGGGCGCCTGCAGTCGACCGAGGCAAGTGCATCCTCTGTGGCCGGTGCGTGGCGGAACGCCCCGATCTTTTTGGCTTCGACCCGTCCTTCGAGGTCGCGAGCCTCGCTCGTCCAGCCTTGGTCGTGCCAACTACTGAGGAAACTACGGCATCTTTGACCGCGCTTAGCACGGATCTGGCCCGGCGCGTCGGCGCGCTGCGCAGGTCGGTCCACTTACGCCACGTCGACGCTGGTTCAGACGGCGCGGAAGAATGGGAGGTCGCCGCCCTCTTGGGTCCCGTCTATGACATCCACCGGCTCGGCATCTTTTTTACGGCCAGCCCCCGTCACGCCGACCTCCTGCTCGCGACCGGTGCAGGCTCGGCCGGGATGGCCGGGCCTCTGCGCTCGACTTATGAAGCCATGCCTGACCCGCGGGTAGTAATGGCGGTCGGTGCAGACGCCATTAGTGGCGGATTAGTCAGCCCGAGTTACGCCACGGCTGGTGGTGTTAGCGACAGGGTGCCGGTCGACGTCTGGGTGCCCGGCTCGCCCCCCAGCCCATTCTCGATCCTTCACGGGATCCTTATGGCCATCGGGCGCTTACCAACGCAGGGGACCTCGTCGTGAGGCAGCTTCTGTTGTTAATCGCACTTTTATTGATGGCGTGCGGGGCGGTTGTAACTGTCGTGGCCGGGAGTGGGCCAAAGTGGTCCCGCTGGGCTACCTATGGGATGGCATCCGCTGCGTCCGGGCTGCTGGCAGCGGTAGGCGCGTTATGCGTGAGCGGGCACACGGTGACGGTAGACCTGGGCAATTTGTTGGACTTCGGTCAGACCAGGCTCCTCCTCGACCCTTTGGCCGGTTTGTTCCTGACACTGGTGGGAGCCTTGGGCGTGGTCATCTCCTTGTCGATGCTCAACTGGCCGCCCCCATCCCCGGCGGGTGGACGAGCCTCCGGCTGGGCCTACATGCTCCTGCTGGCGGCAGTGACCGTGGTGGTGGTGGCGGCCGACGCGTTTACGTTCCTGTTTGCTTGGGAGGCTCTGACCGTCGCTTTTTACGTGCTTGTCCTCGCCACCCGGGCTGACCGGGACCAGCCAGGGGCCGCTTGGGCCACGGCCGGGGTGGGGGCGTGGGGAGGCGCGTCACTGCTGGTCGGCTTCTCGCTATTAGCGGGAGCCGCCCATTCCTTCAACTTCGCCCCGTGGGCCCGGCTGTCAGCCAGCGGCCTCCACGCGACGGCTTATGCCCTCATTGTCTTCGGCTTTGCGACCAAAGTGGGCCTGGCTCCCTTTCAGGGCTGGATGCCGCGCGGGTACCCAGCCGCCCCTGGCCCGGCCCGTGCCGCTATGGCCGGATTAGCTGTCAACGCCGGGTTCTACGGGCTGTGGCGGTTCCTCGCCTTGCTCGGCCGGCCGCCGGGCTGGCTGGCCGTGACGGTGCTCGTCCTGGGCGGGGTCACTGCGTTATTGGGCATAGCCTTCGCCGCCGTCCAGTCCGACCTCAACCGCGTCATCGCTTATTCCAGCATCGAGAACGGCGGGCTCATCATGGTCGGTTACGGGGTGGCGCTGGCCGGCGCTTCGGAGGGCAACGGCGTGCTCACCGCCGTCGGCCTGCTGGCGGCGTCGCTCCAGTTGCTGGCGCATGCGGTGGCCAAGTCAGGCCTGTTCCTGGGGTCTGCCAACTTCCAGCCCGGTAGCGACGGGCGCGCCGTTGAGCGGTCTTTCGGGCATGCTGCGCACCCAGGGCTGGGCCTCGGCCGCGTTCGCCGCCTCCGCGCTCACATTGGCCGGGCTGCCGCCGACGATCGGCTTTGTCTCCGAATGGTTCATGTTCGAGGCCTTGATGCAGCAGTTCCGCCTCCACTCTCTGGCGCTGCGCCTGGCGACGGCCAGCGCCGGGGCGCTCGTTGCCCTCACGGCCGGGGTGGCCGCCTTCACCTTTGTCCGGTTGTTGGGCTTCGTCGTCTTGGGCCGCGGTCGCGTCAGGGGACGCCGACAAGTGGACGTCCCCGGCCGGTGGTCACTCACGACGACGGCCCTGTTGTGTTTCGGGCTGGCGGCCGCCGCTCCCTGGACGGTCCGCTACATAGGTCGCGGGCTCGGCCCGGTGGTGGCTCGATCGGTGGTAGACGGCGCCCTCAAATCACCTTGGGTCCTTCAGCCTGTCTTCTCCAACTTTTCGGCCTTGTCCCCGTCGTGGCTATTTGTCGTGATGCCGATTGGGTTCTTGGCCGTCGCTCTGGCCACGGTGCTGTTGTCAAAAGGACGTTTTCTGGCGGTGCGCCGGGTGCCGGCCTGGCACTCGGCCACCCCGGGGGTGCGAGGTCCTGACAGTTATAACGCGTTTGCCTACGCCAACCCGATCAGGCACGTACTGGCCAACATCCTCGGCACGCAAAGGGAAGTGGCCACCGTACCCGGCGGCGCGACCGAGGATATGGGGACGGCCCGAGTGGGACGCCGGGTTCAGGCGACGTCGAAGCCGAAGCCGGGCCGCACCACACTCACGTAGCGTTTAGTGCCAGGGTTGCCGAACCCGTCGAGTCGTACCTTTACCGGCCACTACTGGCGGGTTATATGGCTGTGGTGCGGACGGCGAAGAAGCTGCAGTCCGGTCGCCTCGACGCTTACGTGGGTTACATGCTGTTCGCCCTGGTCGCAATCCTTATCGTTGCCGCGGCCATGGGCTGACTTACGACGCAGGCGAGCTTCACAAGTTAGCCGTTGGCCCGATCGCATCGGCCCGGGCCGAGCGCCACCGTTGGCTGGCTGTCGCGCTTATGCCAGCGACTGCACGCGATGGAGGTCAGATCTGAAGGCTGTTCCACGCGAGTCGGCAGTCGCACTTTGGTAAGCGCACTCTATAGATGGTGAGGGTCTTAGGCCAATGTTCTGTAGACCGCGTCGACAACGCGCATAAGTCCGGATGACGAGGTGGGGCTGTCCCGTGACGGCGTACAAGTTGATCAGGTTGGCGGCCGCTTCTTCGGAGGCAGGGTCGTGCGCCAAGCAGCTCTCCCAAGCCTCGATTACGGCCTCGGGCTGCGATCGCCCGTACCCGGCGGTCCGGTCACGCGCTAGCGCCGAGCGGGCTCGTTGACGCAGCAGTTCGAGGCGTTCTCCAGCCTCTAATGCCCAATCGCTGTACGGCTCGTCATCTAGCAGGACCGCGTCTTGGAGCAGTCCCGCCGATAGCGTGGCATCGCGAACGTTTCCGGGCTCCATGGCCAGACCGGACCGCAGGGCGTCTTCGTGTGCCACCAGGTCAATGTCCAGGGTGATCCCAGTCAGCCAGCAGATGTGTTCGCGGTCCGCTAACAGGAGCCTGGACCCACCTTCACCCAACGAAGATATGGCCTGGCGCGCCATTGACAGCGCCTTTCTTAATGCATTTGCCGAAGCCGAGGGCGGCAGGTGCGGGAACAATAGCTCCCGAACTACCTCCTTCAGGATCCGATGGTCGCGCCTGAGCATTAAAAGCTCACAGAGGCGTTTGGCCGATGGCCGAGGCCATGGACCGGCGCTCGTCCCAGCCAGCCTAATGGTGAATGGCCCTAGAAGGGTCACCGAAATCGGTTCCGCACCTAATTGATCAGGTCCGTAGAGGCCGTGCCCCGTCCTTACTAGCTCTTTCACTTTTGCTCCTTGGGTACACGTATGGAATTGCATGGGGCCAAACGTTGCCCGGAGCGACAATTCCACCTAGGTAAGCTGGCCCTTCACGTAGTCGGCGCGCTGGCGGAGTCTTTCTAAAGAGGCGTAAGCGCGATCGAGAAGAGCCTGCTCTTTACCTAACTGCGGGTGGCCTCTGTCCACGACCGAGGCAGCGTTCACAATCCGGCGAACCTAAACGAAGATCGGCCATAATTCAAGCCCAATTTCGCGCCGAAGACGAGCCGACTTTTTTGGGCAACCACCCTTACACGGAACTGCTCAGCGGCTTTAAAGTTAAGGTACTGCGATCGAAGTCCGAGCGCAAGCCATTTGTTCGTGGGCGAGTGTCCTCGCTACTCAAGACTTTCTGTTGGGTACGAGCCCGTCGGCCGAACCGTATGCACCGAAACTACGGTTCCCCGGCTTGCTCGGGGGCTGCGCCTCGGGTGGTGAAACTCGCCTCAGCTGCCGGCCAGGCTAGCGGGATCTCGGTTTTGCCAATACGTACCCGCCATGCTTTACGACGGTCTTGGCCGCTACCAGGACGCCCTGGCACACGCCCAGGAAACCAGCGTCGCTCGCGAAATGTTCGAGGCCATGGGCATGGAGGGGTTCAGAGAGCGAGCCAGGCGTGAGCTCCGAGCGATAGGGGAGAGGGCGCAGAGGCGCGACGTCACGGCGCAGGACGAGCTGACCCCGGAGGAAGCTCAGATTGCCAAGCTCGCCGCTGAGGGGCTGTCCAATTCCGAGATCGGCACTCGCCTGTTCATCAGTAGTCGCACGGCCGAGTACCACCTGGGCAAAGTGTTCACGAAGCTTAATATCACCGCCCGCGCCCAGCTCCAACGAGCCTTGTCGTAACAGCACTTATTACACCTCCGTTTCATCCCCGACGGGACTGATTTGGCGAGCCAGCAACCCAACGTTCGAGCCAACCCCTGTGTTGCCGGAGGCTGGGCGCCCCGTCACGCAGGGCCCGGTGCCAGCAGACCGGCCGCTCTGTCCCGCTCGGTTTTGTCGCGATGGTGAGGCCAACAGCGAGGCTGCAGGTTTTGGTAAGAGGTAGGCCCGCCGTGGGCCACGGGGTCGACGTGGTCCCACTCGAGGCCGTAGCGCCTCCCGCACCCGGGCTCGGCGCACAGCGCGCCCTCGAAGCCAGGCGGCGGCCCGAGCTCGAGAGCGGTGCGCAGTTCGGCCGGGATGTGGCGGCCGAAGTGCTTGACGGTGCCGATGCCGACGCCGTCGTGGAGGACGGCCTTGATGAAGGCGTCCTCGCTCAGCTCCCGCACCCGCTCCACCGGGAGCGGGCCGCCCCCTCGCACGCTGGCACACTTCGCCCGGGTGGGCGTGGCCCCGTCGGTAAGCGTTGAGGTCGCACACCAGCACCAGTTCGCCCCGGGCGGGCCGGCCGGGGCCGCGCCCGTCGCCGTCGCCGTCCTAGGCCCGGGCGGCCGGGGCCGGCCAACAGGGCGGCCAAGGCGTCGCAGGCGTGGGCGGGGAAGGGCTCCTCGGCCCCCGCGCGGCGGGCCGCGGCCCGGCGGCGCTCGGCTTCTTCCTCCAGCCGGTTGACGATCGGGGTACCGACGTCGGGGGTGAACGCGGCGGCCAGGCGGACCATGCCGTCGCGGTCGCGCCAGTGGTGGTAGGCGCGCTTGCGCCGTTGGAGCTCGTACAGCCGGGCGGGGTCGGCCTGGTGGAGGAGCCGGTCCCGGACCGCGTCGCGGACCGCCGTCAAGCCCGAGCGCCGGGCCAGGTCGACCAGGTCGTGCCCGGTGCCGGCCAGCTCTGGTTGCGACCGGGCGATCTCGTGCGCCTGGGCCAAGGAAAGTTCCCCGGCCACCAGGGCGTCTTTGACCTCCGGGCAGGAGCTGACCGTGGCCGCCGTCTCTAGGGCCAAGCGGGCTTCGCCACTGGTCGAGCCCATGTGCTGGGCCAGCCACTCCGGCCCGCTGGCGAAACCGTGGGCGCGGACCGAGCCGAGCTCGATGGCGCGCCCCGCCGCCAGCGCCCGGGCCGCCGCGCACGCCTTTTCGGTCCGGGCCAGGGTCTCGACGATGGACATACATTGGCGCCCCGACCGCGACGACGGGTCGAAGCCGGCGAGCTCGCTTTGCAACTGGCCAGCGGCTTTTTCAACCGTGTCGAGCACAGAGGGTCTCCTCGTGGGCTGCACTCCCAAAAAGAGACCGACGATCCGATGGCCCGGTCCCGAGGCTCGAGGTCAAGTGTAGTCGAACGTATGTTCGATGTCAACAGCGGCAGGGGCAAAGAGCGCGCTGGACGGCGAGACCGCACGCATATCCGGTCTATGTCCCATTCACTGTTCAGCTATTGCTAGATGACCGGTAACCCGGCGGAGCGCGTCGACTCGAAGGGAGGGCTCCGTTTCCAGGGAGCAGCATGCGGAATGGTGACCATGAGGAGTCCTTCGCTCAATTCCGCCGGCGGCAAGGCCGCTTACGTAGTCCCGCGGATACCCAGGCGTCCAATCCCTGGTAACCGAACGACATTTCTGTACCAATGCCGCCACTTTGGTTATGGCAGTTGCCACCATTGCTCTGTTCGATGGCATGATCTCGAAGCTGAGCAAGTCAGCTTGCACCGATGATCTGGACGCCCTGTCGACCAAAAAGGTTCGTCCACTGTCCTTCCGGCTCTTCGGTGCGGTGTGAGAGTACGACGATGAGCACTCAGTTCTTAATCGCGAGAGCGCGGACGCGGGCGCCACCCGCCGGGGAGCGTTTTTGCGCACGGGATCGAGGAGGGTCGCCAATCGGCGCCGAGGCACAACAACGACCGACGCGGCCCGAAACTGTATCTGCCTCTCGCCCGTCTCAGCGGGGGACTGGGATCGTTCGGTGCTGCGTGGCCGACTGCTGGGCGGCAAAAGATAGGCATGTTGCTGCGAATGCGTCTTCCGCGGGCACAGGCGGAGGTCGGTCTTGGAGTACCGAGGCCACCCAGTCGTCGAGCATGCCCCCGTCCATGTCGGCACCGACTGGTTCTTGGTGGAGAAAGCCTTGCTGGTCAACCCATTGCACCCCGGGCGCAAAAATGTCTGCTCCGGCGGTGCCGCGCTCGGCCCAGACTTTCAACGTAAGGTCGAGCGCGCCGGGCATCCCTCGGGGCCGTGACATAGAAGGGTCGAGCGAGACGACGAGACCATTGGAGCAACGGACGAGGACGGCGGCGGTGTCTTCGACCTCGAGCCCGGGGTAGTGGCGTGTGGCCGCCTCGGCTGTGGCGGAGACGAGTTCAGTACGCCAGATCCACCGCACGAGATCAGCTACGTGGACCAGGTGGTCGAGGAGACAGCCACCTCCGGCCAAAGAACGGTCGGCGAACCAGCCGCCCGGGAACGAGTTGCGATTGGTGGCCCACACGGCTGCTGCTGGCGCCCAGGGCGCCGGACTGAACGGCTACCTTCAATTTGATGGCGGCGGGGTGGTAGCGGACCACCAACGCCACGCTCACCGGTACCTTTTCAGACAAGCGCAATAGTGCCGTCGCCTCGGCGAAAGTGGTGCCGAAGGGTTTCTCGCACAGAACGGGAAGGCCGGCCGACGCGGCGGCTTGGACCAGAGCGAGTTGGCGGGTCGGCTCAGGACAAACGGCGACCGCACGAGCCCTCTCCAGAGCCTCCTGCACCGAGCCGAACGCTACCGTGCCGACTTGCTCGGACAAACGCTGGGCCGTGCTGGCTGTCTCGTCGTAAATACCGACCAGCTCAACGTCTGGGTGGGCCAGCAAACGGCGAACATAGCTCGGCGCGTGGACATGGCCGGCACCGAGGATCGCAACGGGGAGGCGCGCCATTACAGTGCGCCTTGCGGAGCTGCTTCGCCGGCCGGCAGCGGCTCGCCACGCGCTGCGCTGAGCTGAGCCACCTCGGCCAGAGCGACCGCCGCCACCGCGTCGAGGCCGGTGCTCCTGGGCTCCGGTCCGCCGGCGAACCATGAGAGCGCGTCGGCAACCTCCTCTCGGTAAGGGTCGTTCGTCGACGCGCTCGGCCTGTACCCGCACGGACGGTTCCCCCTCTGCCGCCGGCCACAGCTCGGTCGAGTAGTTCGAGGAACGGCGGCTGTCGTGGCGCACCAGCCCGTTTGGGCCGGACACCTCGACGCTGGTGGCGAAGCCGCCTGGGTCCATCCACGACAGCTCGACGACGGAGATAGCCCCGGAGGCGTGGGCCAGGACCACCATGGCGGCTTGCCCGAGGTCGGACCGGCTCGTCACCGCCGAGACTCGTTGGACCGGGCCGAGGCACCAGCGGAGCCAGTCGAAATCGTGCACGCCCATGTCCAAAAGCAACCCACCCGAGCGGCTGGCGTCCGCGTACCACTCGCCCGCTGCGCCTGGCGGGCCCGAGACACGCTGGCATTTTGCCAGGCCCGGCGGGCCGATTTGGCCAGACTTGACCATCTCAGCGATGCGGGCGTAGGCGGGAAAATAGCGTACGACGTGGCCCACCGACAACTTCACCCCCGCCTGTTCGCACACGGCCAGGGACTCAGCGGCTTCGGCGGCCGTCCGGCCAAGAGGCTTTTCGCAAAAAACGTGGCAACCCGCTCGGGCGGCCGTCGCGACCAGGTGTGCGTGGGTATCAGTGGGCGTGGCGACCACGATGACGTCCGGCCGACAGGAGCCGAGCAGCCATTTCATGCTCGTCCCCACCGGGACGGCTTGGCTTTCGCATAGCTCGAACACTGCGGGCATCACCTCGAGCCCTGCCACTCCGCACACCTCGGTGCCGGCCAAGCTCAGGAGGGAGCGCAGGTGTACTTGCGCCATGAGCCCACCTCCTGCCAACCCCACCCTCATCGTCCGACCTTCATGGTGCGACGCTCATGGCTAACTCTGTCAGGTCTTTAGCGACCGGCCGCCACCCCGCCCGCTAAGCGCCCGGCCGACCCGGTGGAGCGGGCCTTTTGCGCCAGTGCCCCCAACCGGCTGTGGGTGACCGACATAACCTTCGACCGGCCACCCTTGCGCATCGTCGGGTCGAAGTCGGCAGGTGCCCGGTCAGGGAAGTGTAAGCACGCAGTGCACCGGCCCCACACGTTCAGCGACTCGGATCCACGACGATCCTTGGTCCGTGGACGCGTAGACATCGCCGGCTTCGGTCGCGAACGCTGCCAGGGAGCCGCTCGGCAGCGCGTCGACGCAGAGGCTGTCCAGATTGCCTTCGAACCATTCGGGCAGGCCGCCGCGGCAACGCTCGAACGAACTGCCCTCGAGGCCCGACCGGTACAGAGCGGCGCGTCCGCCATGGGGGCCAGTGGAGGCAGACACAAGCAAGCTGTCACCGCACACGGCGGCCGAACGACAGTACGTTGCGTGGAGCCCCTCGGTCGACAAACGCCACGACTCGCCCTGGTCTTCGCTCATCCACAGGCCGCTGGCACCGGCGGCGTATACCCGTCCGCTCCCGGTGACGACGCGATGGATGTCGGCGTCGATGTCGATGGTCGGCTCCCAGCTGGCGCCTTGGTCGCGCGAGCGGAGGATCCCGCCGACGTGTACGTTGACGAACACCGCAGTGGCGTCTTCGGTGATGGTGCGAGTGTCCGGCGGCCCTCCCCACGGCGTGTGCCAACTGTCGCGGCCCGGCGCGTCCTCGAAACTGCCGACTACCTCCAGGTGCCCATCGACGCCCACCCGGGCCAAGTGGGCGGCCGACGTCCCAACCAGGATCCCTCCTTCGGCGTTGGCCCGGGTGTCGGCCAGGCAAAGGGCGGTGAGCCCGGTCAGCTCAGTGTCGTCATGAAGGCTGACGACCCGCTGCCAGTTCCCATCCGCGTCGGTGCGCCAGATTTCGTCGCCCCCGGCTACGGCCCAGAGGCGGGCCCAAGACTCCGGGCCGATGGCCCAAACGTCGCTGCCGGCCAGCTCGACAGGCGTGGCGGCCGACGAGACGGCAATGCTGGTGGGGACGGAGAAGCGAAGGATACCGACCTTCGTGCCGGCTAGAACCGTAGGCATAAACGGATGCTACGTCGGCCACATCTCAAATGCCGTCGGCCGAGGCCAGTTCGCAGATGACCCGGGTCGGCTCGAACTCTCGGTGCCTGGGCTCATGCAACCGGCGAGTAGCTTCTTCCGCGCCGTGTTCCGTCCCCACTGCGGCTGAAAGTAGGAACGCGGTGCCGTGCGCACGAGCCCACGAAGGCCGGGGCCCAGGCACTTCCGTAATTGAGCCTCCACCACGCCGTCATGCTTAAGCGAGCCATGCGTAGAGCTTCATCCCGCTGCTCTCTCCCATCGGGCTCTTGGCCACGGGAGCGCCTCATGACCTTGTGTGGCGACTGCTGCTTGGTTTTGGCGCCATCCCGGCGCTCAGCGTGTTTTGGTTGCGGCGTCAAATCCGGGAGACCCCCGTTTCGAGCTGGCCCAGTTGGAACGGCAGATGGTCGAGGAACAGGCCCGGCAAGAGGGGAAGCCGACCGGCGTCCGCAGCCTCTTCACCGACCGCCGGCTGCTGCAATGGCTGATCGGCGCCTCACTGGCATGGCTCCTTTTCGACTTCGTCTATTACGGCAATACCATTTCGAGCCCGGTCATAGTAAAGCTGGTAGCCCCCCACGCTTCCCTAATGGCACAGACCGCATATACATTGGTCATCTTCGCCGTGGCGGCATTGCCAGCGTATTTCGTGGCCGCTTGGACGATCGACCGGATTGGGCGAAAGCTGATGCAATGGGGCGGCTTTGTCGTAATGGGAGTGGCGTTCTTGCTGCTGTGGGCCGTCCCGGGGGCGACCACCACGGTGGCCCCATTCCTCGTGTTGTTCGGTGCCACCTACTTTTTCGCCGAGTTTGGCCCCAACACGACTACTTTCGTGTACCCCGCCGAGATATTTCCAGTTCGTGCCCGCACTACTACTCACGGCATAGCCGCGGCTGCAGGCAAGCTCGGCGCGTTCGCCGGGACGTACGCGCTGACAGCGTTACTGCCCCGCATTGGTCTCGGTCGCACGAGCTTGATCGTGGCCTTCGCCCTGGCCTTGATGGGCGCAGTGGTTACCCTTTTGCTGCTCCCCGAACCCAAGGGCCTGAGCCTGGAGGAGATTTCCGATGAGGAGAAGTTCCCGACCAGCGCGGTGGCTCTCGGCGTGGCCGAAAGCCGGGGCCTTCGTTCGCCCCGGGCTTAGGTTTAAGGGCGGCGCCTCTTCTGTAACAGTTCGTTTTGGGCTCGTGGGGCTTGGGGTGGTGCCGCCCACGGGCGGGGCCGGCCGGCCGATCAGCCCGTGTCGATCTCGGCCAGCAAGGCCAAGCCCATCAGGCGTCCACCCCTGGTTGGGCGGCGCGGCCTAACTCGTCCTGAGGGGTCGAGGAGTAGAATCACATCATGCGCCTCATACTGACTGCCGAAGGGGACTTCAGGTGAGAAGTCTCGTCACGGCGGAGCTCAGCGAGACCGATAGGCCCGTCGTCGCGAGCAGTCGCTCACGGCGGCCGGTGCAGGCGGCGTGGCGGGACGCGACGACGCTGGCATATAGCCGTTCGGCACCGCTCCGACCGAGCGCTGTCCCGATAAGACGGCCGACCGGCGGCCTGTCCAATGGGCTGACCAGTATGCCCCTCTTCGGTGGCACCGGCAAAGGTTATGGTGGGCCTGCCCACGCAGCATCGGCTGGGTTGGACCCTGCGGCGCCGGAGCCTGAGGCAGCGGCTGAGGCCCGGGAGCCCGTCGGCGGGGCGGATGATCCGGCGACTACAGCGGCCGCGCCCTCGAGTTCGCCATCTGCTTCGGCTCCCACCGCTCTCGGCGGCTTGGACATTTCAGACTGGAAGGTCAGTGGTCCATCCTGGTCCCCGCACGGAGCTTTCGATTGGCGGGTCCGGTTCAGTACCAGCGGCCACACCGGCTGGATAGTGCAGGAAATTGTGAACACGATTGACGTGAAGGACTCCACGGGAGCACCGGTAAATACTTCTAGCGTTGTCCCGAGGTACTGGGAGGCCTGGGCTGTCAACGCCACCGGCCAGATCTCGCCTTCCGTTGGGCCCGTTCACGATATGTGGATCCGCCCGAACTGGGGAGCCAACACGGTTGGTCACTGGAGCATGAGTGGACGCTTGCATTTCACCACCACGGACCCGGCGACGCAGGGGTTCACCGCGGGGGGAGTGAGTAACGCCGGGATCCTCCTGTCAACCGCCACGGCTCCTTCCGGGCTAGGGCCCGTGCTTCGCTGGCGGTCCGCCAGCGGGCAGTGGGACGACACGAGCACACCCGCGAAGCCCCACACGGGGACCTGGGGCTAGCCCCGACCATCATGGGTGTCGGGGACCTCGTGGGCACCGTTGCGAACCCCGGTCGGTCCCGACAAGGAACAGGATGATGCCGGGAGAATTGGACCGTTTGGCGGCGACAACGTTTGAAGACTACTCGCCTTCGCTCGTTGTGAACGTTGTCAACGACCTTATCCGGTTGAGCCGGGAAGACGTCCTCGAACGGATCACTGCCGCCGCCGCCCGCGTGCCGCCGCCGCCCGAGTGCACCGGGCTCCTCTGGCTTATCCGCGTTCTCTTCGACGTGCCGGCCCGCCTCAGCTTTCCCCCCGTGCGACTTGGTTCACCTTTGGTCCCGCCGCCGCCGAACCCAAACACGCTTCCTCGCTTTCCAATCGATATCTTCGAGGACGTCCCGTTCTTGGTGGTCCCAGGCTACATTTTGGGCGGTTTACCCCAATCCGTGGAAGAACATATTGCCTTCTTTAGCGACAACGGCAGGGTACGGGAAGTCGCCCTGGCGCCGGCTAAGGGAGATGACCAACTAATACAAGGGTTTCTCTCGCACTGGGACGAGGCTTATGGGAGCTCGGCCGCGCCAGACATTTCGAGCATTGTAGTGAACCAGGTCGCGCTCCTAGGGTGATGCGTATAGCCATTCCCAAAACGGGGCGGTCGGTCAGCGCGCTCTCGTGGCGGGTACAGTCGTTGTTTCGACCTGCGGCTCAAATTGTCCTCGCCAAATCGGGGACCAAGTGATTGCTAATTGGCGGACCATCTAATAGCGAGGAGGGACGTGTTGTCCTCCGAAACGTTGGGGACCATCCCGTCCATCATCGCGGTGACGAGGTCGTCGACCCGTGCGCTGCGATGTGATGTCGCGATGCGGCGCAAGCGGCCGCGCCCTTGGTTTATACCTGACCTCGTCTCGACCATCCATCGTAATCCACAGCTCCCGCCGCTGGAGTGGACACGCACTCGAACACGCGCACCAACGCCCAGCGGTACCCCAACCTTGACTGAAACAAAATCAGCGCTTTCTCCATTGATAAGCAATGGTCCAAAGTGGCCGGCGCTAGCCACGGTGAGCTGCTGTCTGTCCTCGATGAGGCCCACGAGCACGGTGGCGAAGTGACCGCTCTCCCCAATATCGAGATCATTGGACGCGAGTTGCAAAATGGCGGCAGGTCGTAGCCGAGCGAGGCAAGCGTAGGGATCGTGAACCGGAGCTTCGCCATCAGCGCCGCCGCTTCGACGCCCCGCCCGGAGACATCTCCGACCACAAAGTAACAACGGTGATCTCCGTCTTTGACGACGCTGTACCAATCACCTCCCACCTCCGTGTGGCTTGTCCCCGGTACGTAACGAGAGGCGAACTCGAACCCAGTGATCTCGGGGAATTCTTGAGCAGGGCGCGCTGCAGCGTGACGGCCACGTTTCTCTGTTCCGATAGAGCCGCTCGTTCTCCCTGCGGAATCCTCGGCGTGCTTCCTGCGCCGGACGAGCCGCTCGACGAGCACCACGATGACGATTGTCAGTGCGCCCCCAGCCGCGGCTATCGCCCACGGCAACGCGCCGAGGGTCCCGGTAGTGCCGTACCGGAGCCCCGACCAGCGTAAGTGCTGGTACCGAATGGCACCGCCGCCTGCGACACCGGCCCGCTAAACGGCAGACGAGCGTTCGTGCTCGCGACCAGGTTGTGTGGGTTGATGCTGACCGAAGTAGATGGCGATGTTCAAACCGGAGTCGGGAGTTCGGCCCGACTGACACCACATCAGGCACCGGTAGGGACTGCGCCCCCGAGACCACGAAGGTTCCCTCCGACCCCGACGCCGCCATCATGTAGCCAAGCTTTTGAATGCCGTCGGCAACCGCACGGGAGGTGACCAGGCGCCGGATCCTCGCTGCGTGGACGTACAGGTCCGTGGCGACCTTGCCCGTGATGTTGCGGATGGGGGCGATGCCAAGGTGTACGAGCAGCGTCGGCTTGTCCGCGTTTAGCTGGATGAGCGAAGCAGCGGCGAACGGCCCCGGCGGTTTCATCGAGGCGCCATGAGCCGGCGGAAGGACTCCGACGGGTCGGAGGAGTTGGCCACTACCCCTACGACCGAACCGAGCCGGCGTTCGAACTCGACGGGCGTGGCCTCCAGCGCCGACGCGGTAAGACTGGTCTGCAACGAGGTCAGACGTTTTTGATTATGTGTGTAACTGACCTCAGCACCGACTGACAGCGCCGCCGTGACGACAAGACCGACGATCACGACGAGCAGGCTGGCCCGGCTGAACTGCACTCGGCGTGGTTGCACTCACCAGAAACTAGTTGGACGTCCCCCGGGGGGCGAGAATGGTCACTCCAGGAACCGTCGAGCAGGATCGTGGCGGCGGCCGCGGCAATGTCTGGCGCGACACGAGACGGCAGCTGGCGGTCGCCCGAAATCGGTAGGAAGAATTTGCCTCGGTTTTTGATCGGCCATCGGTTGGGGTGACGGTCAGGCAGACTGACGATCTCGCTCGGACCTGCCAAAGCTGCCTCTCGGGGCTCGACCGCCGTTTCCCCGACCGCGACAGATTGTGCAAGTCATGGCTGGGCGTCCAGGCCGTTGACGAGAACCGCCGCCCCGTCGAAGAGGCCAGCCTTGAGGTCCTGCAGCGCCTTTTGTGCTTGTGACATCGGGTAGACATGGGTGGTGGCTCGGACGTGGTACTGGATGGCGAGGGCGAGGAACTCCCGGCCGTTGTCCCTCGTGTTGGACGTCACGCTGCGTAATTCTTTCTCGTAAAACAGCTCGTGCTCATAGTTCAGCGGCGGTGTGTCGGTCAGATGGATGCCGGCAACGGCGAGGACCCCGCCCCGGTCAAGTGCCCGCATCGCCACCGGCACGAGATCGCCAACTGGGGCAAACAGGATGGCGCTGTCAAGCGGTTCCGGCGGAGAGTCGTATGCGCCCCCGACCGACGCGGCGCCCAGCTCGAGGGCCAGGCGCTGGGACGCCTCGCCGCGGGTAAGGGCATGGACAGTGGCGCCTTGGGCCAGTGCCACCTGAGCGACCAAGTGGGCGCTGTCACCGAACCCGTAAAGCCCGAGCCGGCCGTGTTCCGGCAGCGACGCCCGCAGCAGCGCCCGGTAGCCGATTATCCCAGCGCACAGCAGCGGCGCCAGCTCGACGTCAGCCACGCCGGCCGGCAGCCGGTAGGCGTACGCCGCCGGCACTGTTATGTACTCGGCGTAGCCGCCGTCCGCGTCCCAGCCCGTATAGAGCGAATTGGGACAGAGGTTCTCGTTGCCACGGCGGCAGTAGCGGCAGGTCCCATCGGTGTACCGCAGCCACGCCACGCCGACCCGGTCCCCTAAGCCGTAGTCCGTAACGCCCTCGGCCAGCGCCGCGACCAAGCCCACGACCATGTGCCCGGGTGTCACGTGGTCCCGGTGTACGGGTAGGTCACCCTCACTGACATGCAGGTCGGTTCGGCAAACTGCGCACACTAGGACCTGGACCAGCAGCTCACCGGGAGCTGGCGCCGGCACTGGTTTCTCTACGTACCTGAGTGGACTTGTCTCGATGGGCGCAGGCTCGCTCACTACCCACGCCCGCATCGTTTTCGCGCTGCCAACGGTCATCCCCTACTCCTATCACGATGGCTAAAACTTCACGGACTACACGGCCCTAAACAGTTACCGCACAGAAGGGGGCTTTCACGGCCTGGCCTCATCCCCGGGAGAGCGTTGGCGGCGACGGGACCGGATCGTGAACTAGACGTTCCCGTGCCGGCTCGGTGGGGACGTTATCTCAATGTCATCGGGCTATTCGTACCATCGCCCCATGGACCAGCAACAGCGGTGGCTCCATCGGGAGGCGACCAGGCGACCCGGGCGCCCCACCATGTTGGCACTGGTCATAGACGGCCCTAGCCGCCGGCGGGCGCTGCTCGTTGCCCCCGCCATAATCGGCCTCACCCTTGTTATGGCCGCCTGCGGGGGTGGCTCGCCTAAGGCCGGCATCGCCCGCCTCGGCCCAACCAGCACGGCGGCAGCGACTGGGGCGACAGCCAACGGCAGCCCTGCCGCTAATGGGGACCCAGTCAGGTACGCCAGTTGCATGCGCTCGCACGGCGTGATGAACTTCCCCGACCCCAATTCCCCCGACCCTGCGGGTGTCGTGACGGGCGTCAAGCAGGAGAGCGGGTCACCGGCTTTCCAGGCCGCGGCAAAGGCCTGCGCGAGCTACGCCTACCACGGGACACCGCCGCCACGGGTCAGCCCCCAAGAGATAGAAAAGCTTCTCGCCGTAGCCCGGTGCATGCGCGCCCATGGGATATCGAATTTCCCCGACCCCAACCCCACCACTGGCGACATGGCTCCGCCGGCCGATATTTCCAGGACCTCGCCTATAGTCCTCGCCGCCCTGCGAGCGTGTCACCCAGAAGCTCAGGCTGCTGGTCTCGGGCCTCCCAACACCGGGCAGTAGTCCCTCCGCACTGTGCTGCAAGCTAGTCCGGTGGGCACGGCGACGGCGTGCGCGACCACGACCTTAGGCGACCGACCTCGCGTCACCCGAGACGTTGGCATCGAACATCTCGAAGAGAGCATTGAGGCCTTCCGCCAGAAGAGGGTGCGTGAAGATAGCGTTCGCCATAGCGGTGCAACTCAGCCCGCCCAGCATGGCGACCTCGATTATGGTCATTATCTCGCCACCCTCACTGGCGAGGACGGCGCAGCCGAGGATCTGCCCGCTGTCTACGCCCACGACGGCCTTCATGAAGCCGCGAGTTTCCCCCGTTTCGATGGCCCGCGGGACGGCGCTCATCGGGAGCTTCGCCACCTTGATGGCCCGTCCTTGCGCCCTGGCCTCGCGCTCGGTCATGCCCGCCCGCCCAAGTTGCGGGTCGATAAAAACCGTGTACGGGACGATCCGCCCCCGCGTGCTCGCCCTCTCGTTCTTGATGAGGTTGGCGTGCAGGATGCGGTAATCGTCGTAGGAAAGGTGGGTGAAGGCCGGGCCACCCTTGATATCGCCCATCGCGTAGACGCCGGGGACGCTGGTTTCCAGGTACTCGTCGACCTCGATGAAGCCGCGGTCGTCGAGACGGATGCCGGCCGCATCGGGGGCGAGCGTGTCCGTATTCGGGATGCGCCCGACGGCCGAGAGCAGGTGCGAACCGTCGAGCTGCCGCTCACCGTCCTCCGTGAGAACAGTCAGCTGCAGGTGGTCGCCGTCGGCCGGCTCAACCCGGACCGGCGTCGAAGAGGTCAGGACGGTTACCCCGTCGTCGCGCATGATGGCGGCAACCTCGTCCGAGACGTCCTCGTCCTCGATCATCATCAGGCGGGCGCCGTTTTGGATGATGGTGACCTCGCTGCCGAACCGTCTGAACATCTGCCCGAACTCCAGCCCGATGTAGCCACCGCCGAGGATGATGAGGTGCTCCGGGAGCTCGTCCAATTCCATGATCGACGTCGAATCGAGCACCGGGACATCGCCCGCGCCGGCAAGCGCCACTGGCTTGGAGCGGGTGCCCGCGTCGATGACTACCACCGCCGCGCTGATCTGGCGCGTCCCGCCATCCGTCAACGCGATCTCGATCGTCTTCGGCCCCGTGAAATGAGCCTCGCCTTCGATCAGGTCAAGCCCGTCCTGCGCTAAGCGGCTGGCGTAATTTTGCCGGGCGCCGGCCACCACGGCCCGTTTGCGTTCGCGTACTGCGGCCAGGTCCACCGATACCGGACCAGTGCGGACGCCGTACTCGGCCCCCCGGCGCGCCTGGTAGGCGAGCCGCGCGCTGGCGACCATCGTCTTGGTCGGGGTGCAGCCCGTGTTGACGCAGACGCCGCCGAGTGGGCCACGCTCGACGAGCGCGACTTTCCGGCCCGCCTTGGCCAGCTCGACGGGTAGGAACCGGCCTCCCTGGCTGGTCCCTATCACGATTGCGTCGTAGTGCTCATCGGCCATTGAAAGCCTCCCGATGTTGTGCGAGGATGACGGATAACGCTGCTATTATAAACTTGGCGCCCATGTACAATTTGTGCTTTCAATATTTGAGAGACTGCTTTCGCGTCCGGTCCGCTATTTTGCACCAAAGTGAACCGCGGCAAAAATGTCCTTCGCCTCGCCGCTCGCAACGGTCCTGATCGGAAGGACATAACCCCCGCCGTACCGACCCGAGCACCATCGTCCGCCCGTAGCTCCCGCCCACCGCTCCGTTCTTTTCACTTTTGTCGCGCTTTTTGGCCGCTACAAATGTTATAAAGCTCTGTGTGCGCAAGTGAGGAGGCCTTCCGCACGGAAGTTTCAACGTCTGACACCGGAATTCTGGTGAACGGCTGGCCGCCGCCCGCGCCTCGTCCTCGCCGGCCCGCGCCCGACCCCGGCCAAATGGCGCCGGCGAGGTCCTAGCATCCACGACGGAGCGGCAGCGGCACAGGCTGTGAATTCGTCGTATGTTGGCAAGAGGACTCCCACCGACCACGTCATATCTATGTCGCCGAAAGAGCTTCTGATCGCCACGAACCCCGACCCCGACTCTACCCTCGCGTACCTGCTGCGGGTGCCCCTCGGGGACGGGATGGTGTTGCGCACCTCCGGCACCTGGCCGCGCACCAAGGCTTTGTACTGCTACCCGGTCCCGGCTGACGAGTGGCCGGCCGACGCGGACATCATCGAGCGGGTGCCGTTGCGCTCGTGCACCCGGCGGGGTGCGGCGGTGGACATCGTCGCCGACAGGGCGCGAGAAAACCGCTCTCAGCTGGTCTTCACGAGCGCCCGGGGCAGAGACGCAGTTTTCTGGCAGTCGCCCCGCACCCGCAAACAGGCCCGCCCGTCGGTGGTCCTTCCGACCGCCCGGGCGGCGGGTATCGAAGAGCTGGAGATCTTTGTCGACGCGCACGAGCGCTACGCATACCGTTTTGCCGGCCAGCAGGTGCGTACCACCATCCGGGCACTGCCCTGTGGCGACTACGCGATCATGCTCGATGGGCCCTGGTTGCCGCGGTGGAGCGCAAATCCGTTTCCGACCTGGTCGGCAGCCTGGTCAGCGGCCGGCTCCGCTACGCCCTGGGCGAAGCTCGCGGCCCTGCCACGTGCGGCCGTGGTCGTCGAGGACGGCTACTCGCAAATATTCAAACAGGACCGCTTCCGCCCTGCTCCCGTGGCGGATGCAATCGCAGAGTCGCAGGTCCGCTGGCCCAATATCCCGATCGTCTTCTGCGAGACCCGCGGCTTGGCCGAGGAATGGACCTATCGCTACCTGGCCGCCGCCCACGCCTGGGCCGCCGCCGAACCAGCTGCCATCGAACGGGTCGGCGCGGGGCCAATTCCTGAAGAGGCGCCGGACGGGCGCGTCGGTCCGAACGCAGCCGAGGTTTAAACTATCGACGACCTGGTCCGTCCAGACTTGTTACCGGCGGGAAAAGCCGGGCCAGAGAGGCCTTGGGCCGCGCGGCGAGCCCTCTTTCGGGCGCAATCGGAGCTTCTTGTTGCGTTTGGGCGCAGTCATGGCATGCGATCGCGACGAGTTTGTCCATGTGCACCAAGAACAGCCTAGGAACATCGCCGCCGTCCTACCATTTGGGCGCGGGCTGGCCCGTACCCGCCAGTTCGCGAGGCGATTGCGGCCCGGGCAGCCATTTCGCGCTATATACATGGGACACGCCCGCCGAACCGGGCTCGACCCCCGGCGCCCTATCCAGGTCCAGCCGGGCCGGCGGCTCCGACGTCGTAGAGGTGATGCACCGGGTCATGCATCAAATAACGGCCTAGAGTCTCGATGGTGAAGTGAGCGCCATCGCCACGGGTGCCGCATCGTTCCCATTGGCGTTCTGTCAATTCGGAAAAGCGTTTCGCCGTCGACTCCGCCGCGCTTACTAATTGGCGGGCCACTTTTTCCGGTGACTGCTCGTTATAGCGGTCGTTTATGGCCGTGGCATCCTGGTCCCAGTTGGGGAACGCCGGGCCGTCGGTTGACACTATGAGTTGCACTCGTTCGTCAAAGACTCGGAACACGTCGCGCACGTGGCAGGCGTACTCAAGAGCCGACCACCGGTCCGGGCCAGGGCGGGCGCGCGCCATTTCTCCTTTGTCGATGAGCACCTTCTGCCAGGTTGCCGCGTTTTCCCGCAGCATCCCGGGCAGCGCCGGGCGGGAAACCGTCCGGGTGTCAAAGCCACAGTCGGGGCAGGTTCGTTCGAGCACCCAGGTCCAGTCCTTGGTGTCGGGGACGATGCTCATGGGCGTGCCCCGCTCGTGACTACCTGGGCCGGTGACGAGCCGCGGGCGTGCTCTCGGACGGCTGCCGCGAACGCCACTATCAGCGGGTGCGCCCATCCCGGGCCCGAAGACAACTCGGGTTGGAAAAGCGTCCCGACGAAGAAGGGGTGGCCGGGCAACTCGGCGATCCGGGGGTCGCCTTGTTCGTCTCGCCCACTGAGGACAAGGCCGTTCGTCACCAGCACCTGGAGGTACTCGAGGTTGAGCCCGTAGCGGCAGAAATACCGCTCTGTGACCGGGCCGGCCCCCATTGCCTCTGCTGCTCGGGTCCCCGGTTCGACCACCACCGTCGCCTCCTCACCGAGTAGCGAGCAGTTGAGCGGCGTGATCAATAGCTCGTTGGCGTTCGCATCTACTTCGGCGTGAGTGACGGCGCCCAGCCCGCAAACGTTGCGGGCGAACTCGAGCAATAGGTGCTGGAAACCCCCACACGTCCCCAGGAAAGGGATGCGGGACGACCGTGCGCCCTGCACGGCGTTGAGAACTCCGGCCATATTTTCGTAAGGGCTACCCGGGACGACCCAAACGCCGTTGAAGCCGGCAACGTCGCCCGGTTGTGTCACTGCGGTGCTGTGCAGCCAATAAAGCTCGATCGGGTCGCCCGAGCTGGCGTTGACGAAATCGATGATGGCCGGGATGCGGGCGTGGGCTTGCACATCAGGCGATCGGTCGCCGACCAGCGCGACACGGGGCGGACGAGGGACGCCGTCGGGAGCGGGGCGAACGGCAGGCGAGTGGGCAAGGGTCATGGTTCGGATCGTGCCTCACGGCTAGCAGAAGGTCAAACGATAATCCCGCATGTCTGTATCAGTAATACTTATGGAATGGAGGTCCGGGACCTACGCGCCTTGTTGGCCATCGTGCGCCGCGGGTCGTTCACGGCGGCCGCGCGCGAGCTCGGGTTCAGCCAGTCGGCCGTATCGCAGCAGCTAGCGGCGCTCGAGTCCGAGCTCGGGCAGCAATTGGTCGAGCGCCGGCCGGTAAAGCCCACGGCCGCCGGTCTGCGCCTGGCCGAGCACGCGGCCCATATCGTTTTGCGGCTCGACGTCGCTCAGAGCGAACTGGCGCGGTACCACCGCGGCCCGTCCGAAGTCCGTATCGCCTCGTCCCCCCTGGCCACACCGCGCCTACTGGCCGCCTCACTACGGTTGGTCCGAGCCACGCGGCCTGAGCTCAGGGTCACGGTGAGGTCGCTCGACGCATCCGCCGCCGTCGCTGCGGTGGCGGCCGGCGCGGCCCAAGCCGCGCTCGTAGATGGGATCGTCGGCCTGAACGAGCCATTGCACTTTGCTGACGCCGGCCTGATGACAGCCACCTGGGTCGCTCAGGCGCCGCTGGTGGTGGCCCTCCAGGACGGTCACCCCCTGGCCGGCAGCAGCCAGCTGGACCTTAATAGCCTCGCCGACGCGCCGTGGGTGGTCGCTCCCGCTCTCGTCGAGGAGCGCGCCGCTCGGCGCCACCAGCCGGCGCCGTGGCGCGAACCGATGCTTTACGAAGGTGGTGACCTGGGGACGCTGCTGGAGCTCGTGGGGGCTGGTCTGGGGGCTGCGTTGCTCCCGGAGTGGGCCTGCGCGGGCGACCAGCGGGTTGTCGGGGTGCCCGTAAGCCGGCCGCATCTGGTCCACCGCACCGAGCTGCTGACGCTTCGCAGCACCGCCGCTGATCACAATCCCGTGGTCGAAGCGCTGTTGTCGGTGGCGGCGACAGCCCCCGGTATGAGCTAAGGCCGGGCCAGAGGGATCGGTCGAATTCATGCGCCGGAGGCGTCCATTAACTCAGGGCTCGTTCGTCGTTGCTGTGAACGACAGAACGAGGAGGAAAACGATGTACTTCCCAGCCATAAGCTACGAGACTTACAAGGTCGAGCATGGCATCGCTCTCAGCTCTGCACAGCGCCAGGCGGCCGACGAGCATGCCGCCCGGGTGGTGGCCACGCTCGGTCGGCAGTGGCGGGCGGTGGTCGGGGTTCTAACCTCGGCCGGGCGGCGAAAGGCGGGGCGTCAGTGGAACGTCGTCACGGGGAATGCAAACAGGCCCTTGCCATCTGGCCCGCTTCACTCCGGCGGCGGCCGCGTCGTCGCCATTTCCACCCGCAGAGCCTCGAATTAGAGAGGAGAAAGAAATGCAGTACATGCTCATTTACGCCATCGACGAGTCCCTCCACCTCGACGACGCACAGGAGGCCGAGGTCCAGGCCACCCTGGCCCGGTGGCTCGAAGACACTATCGGCGGCGGAGTAAACCTCCACGGCAGCCGTCTTCGCCCGACCACGGCGGCCACGACCCTGAAGATCCGCAACGGCGAACTGCTGGTGACAGACGGGCCCTTTGCCGAGACAAAAGAGCAAGTCGTCGGCTACGACTTGCTCGAGTGCGCCGACCTGGATGAGGCTCTCGATTGGGCGTCGAAGCACCCGGCCGCCTTCCTCGGTGCGGCCGAAGTGCGCGCCCT
Organism: uncultured Acidimicrobiaceae bacterium; assembly: GCA_963807395.1. Lineage (GTDB taxonomy): Bacteria > Actinomycetota > Acidimicrobiia > Acidimicrobiales > Palsa-688 > Fen-671. The sequence continues at coordinate 237,925 of CAWEBW010000011.1, read as the reverse complement.
TCACGGCGACCAGCCGCCAGCCCCGTTGCCGGCGCCCAAGGACGGCAAGACCAGGTACATGATGCTGGTCTGCCTCGGTGAGGACTTCGCCATGGGGCCACAGGACGCGGCCGAGATGGGACCGACCACCGATGCCTGGGTCAAGGAGACGGACGGCAAGGGCCTACGGCTGTTCGGAGACCAGCTGGAAGGTCCCGACCAGGCCAAGACGGTCCGCAGGAAAGGCGAACAGGTACTGGTGACCGATGGCCCCTTCGCCGAGACGAAAGAACAGATCGCCGGCTTCGACATCCTCGAATGCGACGATCTCGACGAGGCCCTCGAGGTGGCGGCGGCGCACCCCATGGCCAAGTTCGGCATGTTGGAGGTGAGGCCGTTCTGGCCCTTCGGGGTGAACTAGGCCCCGATCACAGGGCCAGGGCCACCCCCCGGGCCGGGTCGCAGGGGATGTCACAGGACGGAGCGGCGCGGCGTCTTATCTCGGTAGGGAGGTGAGCGCGACGACCGACGGCGCCAGACCCCAGAGCGACGACGAGATCTTCGAGCGGTTGCGGCCAGAACTGTTCGGCCTCGGCTACCGTATGCTCGGCAGCGCCATGGATGCGGCCGACATCTACCTCCGGTGGCGGGGCGCCCCCCGACAGGACGTCCGCGACCCGCGGGCGTACCTGGCCACGGTGGTTACCAGGCTCAGCATTGATGCGTTAACCAGCGCCCGGGCGCGACGGGAGGAGTACGTCGGCCCGTGGCTGCCCGAGCCGTTGTTGGTAGACGAAAATGACCCGGCCGAGCTGACCGAGTTGTCGGCTTCGCTATCGCTAGCCTTCCTGGTCCTCCTGGAAGAGCTCAGCCCGGCCGAACGGGCCGCGTTCTTGCTGCAGCACGTCTTCGGGTATGGCTACGACGAGCTCGCCGGCATTTTGAAGCGCCGGCCGGCAGCATGTCGTCAATTGGTAGCCCGCGCACGCAAGGACCTGACGACCAGGCTCTCGGCAGTACAGCCTGAGCCCGCCGTGTGACGTCGGTACTTTCTGGCTCGGTCCTGCTCCGCAAGTGGTGATGGCTCGAGGTTACGCGCTGGGCGTCGGAAATCGCCGCCTCGAGACGATTACCTGACGTGAGCGAGCAGGCACGCGCCGGCGAGGGCCTGAAGGAGGCGTTCATGGCGTTCTACGACAGGGCCTTGCCTCACGTCTGGGGGTACCTGTCGGCCCGGTGCCCGACGCAGGCGACAGCCGAAGAGCTGACGTCGGAGGTGTTCCTGGCGGCGGTGGACGCAGTACACAAGAACAACGCCGCCTTGATGAGCGTCCCCTGGGTGATCGGGGTGGCCCGGCACAAGCTGGTGGACTACTGGCGAGGCGAGGCACGCGAGCAGCGGCGGGTTCAGGCCGTTGCCGGCGACGTCGCTTTCGGAGCCGCCAGGGTGGAGGACCCCTGGGACACCCGGGTCGACGAGATGCGGGCGCGGGACGTGCTCCAGCGGATCGCCCCCCAGCACCGGGCCGCACTTTGCCTCCGGTACCTCGACGGCCTCCCCGTGGCCGAGGTGGCCGACGACTTGGGGCGTTCCTTGCACGCGACCGAGGCGCTGCTGATGCGGGCCAAGGCCGCGTTCCGGCGCGAGTACGAGAACCCGGACAACAGCCATGGCTGACCCGTTCGACCGTTTGCGCCTTCCGCTCACGTCAGCCGAGCCCGACCCGGCCTTTTCACAACGACTGCGTGCCCGCGTACAGCGGGCACTCGACCTGCCCAAAGGAGCCACCGTGAGCGATCTCGTCATTGAGACCCCCGTTTTCATCACCCAACGTCAGGCCATCACGCCCTACCTGGCTGTGGCCGGCGCCCGCGCTGCCATCGACTGGTACGGGCAAGCCTTTGGCGCTCGGCTGACCGGAGAGCCGATCGTCATGCCGGACGGGAGGATCGGGCACTCCGAGCTTGAGATCTCAGGAGCGCTCGTCATGCTCTCGGACGAACACCCCGAGATCGGCGTGAGTGCCCCCGTCCCCGGCCAGGCGTCGGTCACCCTCTACCTGGAGGTGGCCGACGCGGACGAGTCAACGGCCCGGGCCACCGCGGCTGGCGCCCACCTGGAGCGGGCCGTAGCCGACTACCCGTACGGGCGCATGGGGGTCTTGCGGGACCCGTTCGGCCACCGCTGGATGGTCCGGTCGGAGCCGGCGGCGTCAGTGCGTCCCGATCGGGCGGAGAGCGGCCTCCGTCATGGCGATATCGGGTACGCCTCGTTATGGGTGGGCAATGCCGAGCATGCAGCGGGTTTCTTCTCGCGGGTACTGGGCTGGCGCACCGTAGGCACTGATGGCCGCTTCCACGTGGAGGGCCAGAGCCTTCCCCTTGGAATCAGTTCCACTCCGGACCGTTCCACGCTGTACCCGGCCTTCGCGGTGCGCGATATAGCTGAGGCCGTCCGCCTGGTGCGCAAAGCCGGCGGTGCCGCGGACGAAGTGACGACCGAACCGTGGGGCCTGGCGTGCATGTGCACCGACGACCAAGGCACCCGGTTTTCGGCTTTTCAACCGGCCGGCGGCGTAGCTACCACGCTCCGAGCGCAAAGGTCGGACAGCCGTCCCGGAGATCTCGCCTATGTGACGATGGAAATGCCCGACTCGGCGAAGGCTCGTTCGTTTTACGGGAGCGTGCTCGGCTGGCACTTCAGCCCGGGCTCCGTCCCCGACGGTTGGCGGGTCGAAGACCCGCACCCCATGGTCGGGCTCTCCGGCGGTCACGTGGACGCCACGCTCGTCCCTGTGTACCAAGCGGACGACATCGCGGCGGCAGTGGCGCGAGTGCGCGAGACCGGCGGGACGGCTACCGACCCGGAGGCGAGGCCCTACGGCATGAGCTCTGAGTGCACCGACGACCAGGGGACGAGGTTTGGGCTCTGGCAACCTTGAAGAGGCCACTAGCCGGGCCCGCTATGGCAGCAAGACCGGTTAGGGCTCTCCTGCGTCCCCGTTTTTCTTGTCGCCGCCGGTGTCTGCCGGTGGGGTCGACGCTGCGGGTGGGGCCGACCCTGCCGCTGGGGCCGACGCTGCTGGTGGGGCCGCCGCTTCGGGTGGGGCCGACGCTGCTGGTGGGGTCGATGCTGCCGGGGTCGACCTCAGGCTGGCCTCGATGGCTTGACTGACCTTCTTTGCGATGCCGAACTCATTGAGCATCCGCGATATGATCAGACCCCCTCCGTGGACGCGGAATGTGGTGGTGTCGCCGTTGTGGTCCAGGTGTACGTTGGCGATGGAGGCGGTTGACTGCTTCACCTTCAAGGCTTCTTGAGGCCCGCTTCCGCGTGGTGATCTGGTAGCTGCTGCCGAGTTGTTGTTGCAGCGCAGTGGTTAACTCCTCGATGGTCACGTTTCGATTGGTGGTGACGGTGGGCATGTTTCCTCCTTGTATCCTGGCGGCGATTAACAAGCGGCCGGAGCTAGGTGGGCGCCGGGCGGATCGCTAGCCAATTGGCTGGACGGCGTGGCTGGGAAGTGGCAAGGGCTCGATCCCCTTATAGGCCTGATCACGCTGGATGCTATATCGTGCGGCGCGGTTAATGGAGCAAAAGTAGGACGCACCAGCGTTGACCCCCTACTTTCGAGTTATGTCGGGGGCCGGAAAGGAGGGTAAGGCAGGGCCACAACGCCGGAAGGTCATGGTGCTACTGGGCCTGTCAGTGCTGGTATTTTCGGTCGCTTCGTATAGTCACGCCGCCGCCAGCCCTACTGCCAGCCCCGGCCGGGCTAAGTCACTGGAACTCGTAGGCGCCTACCCCCCGTCAACAAATGCGAGTGTTTTCGGGGTGTCCGTCCCGGGCCTGCCCACCAACCTTGGCCCGCTTATGGCGTTCGGGAAGCTGGTCGGGCGTTCGGTCAAGGTTGTGAGCTACTACCAGGACTTTGCATCCGGGCCAAACTTCAACGCCCGCGCCGCGGCGGCCATTTGGCGACGCGGTGCCGTACCGATGCTGGCCTGGCAGCCCGAAAACGGTACCGGGCCCTCACTGCCCAACCCGCCTACTCCTTGGCCACCCTTATTGGCGGTGCCCACGATGCTTTGATCGCCCGCTGGGCGCGTGAGATCGCAGCCTGGGGAGGGCCGATCATGCTGCGGTTCGCGCCCGAAATGAACGGGGACTGGAACCCGTGGTCGCCTGGCGTAAACGGGAACCGGGCTGCACAATAGGTACAGGCTTGGCGCCACGTCCACGATATCTTTTCAGCGGAAGGGGCCAGCAACGTGCTCTGGGTATGGAACCCCATCGTCGACTTCACTGGCTCGACGCCGCTGGCCCGCTTGTACCCTGGCGATGCCTACGTCGATTTGGCCGGGCTGGACGGCTATAACTGGGGCACCTCACGGGCCGGGAGCGTCTGGCAGAGGCCCGGCGCGGGTGTTCGGGCCCACCATCTCCGTTTTGCGCCGCATTACCAGTCGACCCGTAGTCCTATGCGAAGTGGCGAGCTCGGAAGATGGTGGCAATAAGGCGCAGTGGGTCACCGAGTTTTTTGTCTATCTCAAGCAGACGACGGATATTCGCGCCTTTGTTTGGTTCGATTTTAACAAGGAAACCGATTGGCGTGTCCAGAGCTCACTGGCTTCGGAGCGGGCCTTTATTGCCGGGCTCTCGAGCGGAGGGTTTTAGGGAGCAGCCTGGACGAGTTCGGGGGGAAAGCCAAGAGCCTCAGCGCACGAGAGCAGCGCGGACGATGAGGCGCTGAGCGGCGGAGTACCGCGGGTTGCAGGTCGTCAGGGTTAGCGAGGGGGCGCGGGTCGGGTCGAGTACGGCGACGTCGCTTGGAGAGACCACGAACTGGCTGGTCACGCGGTACGTGAAGGCCCAACCAAGTTCGTCAGGTAGATCAAGTCGCCCCGTACCAGGTCGTTCAAATTGTAGAAGGGGGCGGTGTGGGTGGTGCGGTGCCCGGCGATGGCTTCGTTGCCGCTGCTACCGGTGGCTGCGGTTCCGGGGTAGTGGCCCGGTCCTTCGGCCAGTTGTGAGCTACCAACGCCCTCGATCACGTAATCGTTGACTCCGATCACGGGGACGACCAGGTGGGCGAAAAGGGCTCCTGGCCGAACTGACGACGCGTCGGTGACCGAAGTTGGCAGCACGTCGGCCGCCGCCGGGAGGTCCCGTGACGGCCCTGTCGATGAGTGATTGGCCGAGTAGGACGGCGCAGATCGAGCAGATGGGTAGGTGGTTGCCCCGGCTACGGCGGCCTGGAACTGGTGGCCCAACCGATGCTGGTCCCGAGCCGTGGCGATCCCGGTACCGTAGAGCTGCCAAGCGACATTCCCGAGTACGGCCAGGCTGGCTGCAAGCAGCAGTACGCCTAGGCCCAGGCCGAGACGCCGGACGAAACGGCCACGATCAGCCCCACGCGAAGTATTGCTTTTTATTTCGTCGTTCATGGTCACGTGGTTCCAAACAATGTGAGGGCGGCGGCCGGCACCGACTTCAAGTTGGCGCCCGACCGGGTAGGTGTCAGCGGCTACGACGGAACCGCGGCACGATGCGGAAAATTGCCAAGCTGGCCGCCAATAAGGCGAATGCGGCACAGATGTCGTACGTCACGTTGAGGCCGGTGAACGCCAGCCCAGCGCCCCCCGCAGCGGCGCCGGCCGAGGCGAGACCGGAAATCGGATGATACATGCTTACCACCTCCCTTCGGATTTGCGCAGCGCGGCCCACATGGCCCGAGCGTGCGTGGCCTGCAGGAAGAAGTCGTAGGGCATCTCGACGATAAGCACCGCAGCCAGCAATGACATTTTCCAGCCGCGGTCTTGTACCGTTACGGCTTGCTCGACAGCGAATATCACCGTCACGGCCATCCATATCGGGTGCAGCTGGACACTCCCCGAAAGGACGAAGGAGCCGACCAGAGTGGAGAGGTAAGCAAACGTGACGAACAGGCCGGCCGCCGACAAGAGCTGGCGCCCCCAATACGTCACTGTGTGGCGGGTCAGGCCGTAGTCAAAGAGGTTTTCCAGGGCACCGCGCTTCCAGCGCAGCCGTTGCCGATGGAGGTCGCCCCAGCTCTCCATGACCTCCGTCGTCAGATGGCATTCAGCAGGAGCGATAATCTTGTGCCCGAGGTGGAGGAGGGCGAGAGTGGAGCTCGTTGTCCTCTGTGAGTACCTTCAGGTCGTACACGTGCGGGTCCCCAGGGAGTTGTCCGGAACGGCGGGATTCGACTACTCCGTTTAGGACGCCGACCTTGAAAAGAGTGGCGGTACCCGTGAGGACTAGCGTCTTGCCGCTCCGGCGGCTGACGTCTCGGCGGTAACGGGCGTACTCGTTGCGCTGGAACATGGCTACCAGGCCACCACCAGCGCGCCCGGTGAAAACGCCGCCGCACGCCGAGTAACCTGCGTCCAGCCGAGCCTCAGCCGACTCGACCCAGGTGGAGTCCAGCTCCGAATCAGCGTCCATCACGAGGACGGCGTCATCCGTCCCCAACGTCGGCAGCAGCGACCCGAGCACCTGGTTGAGTGCCCCCGCCTTCTTGTGGGAGTTGCCGACGGTCGTGAAGACCTCAGCGCCGCGGTCCCGGGCGACCCGCACCGTGCCGTCGGTGCAATTGTCGGCGACTACTACGACCCGGTCGGGTCGCCGGGTCTGCTCCTTGAGGGACCGAAGCGTGCCGGCGATGCAGTTCTCCTCGTTGTGCGCCGGCACGAGGACCACGACCTGGCGCGTCACGCCGGCCGCCGTGCTGTGCTTGCCATCTGAAACGGGCTGGTCACCATGCGTTTCTGGTCTCTTTCGTGGGTGGCTTCGTCGGTGGTTTGGTGGGCGGTTTCGTCGGTGGAGCGAGGACGAGGCGAACGTCATACGGGAGTGTTACAAGCTGTCGGAAAAATGTGACAAACGTGTTGAAATAAGTATCGAACTAAGTGTCACACACCTTTAGTGCTAGCGTTCGAGAGGTGTCTAACACCTATGCGGTCAGGCGTACGGCCAACCGGCGGCGCCGGGAAGAGGCCCGTCAGCGGATACTCGATGCGGCCCGCCGTGAACTCCAGGCCAAACCTTTCCGCGACTTGACGGTCGACGAACTGATGTCGGCCACCGGGCTCAGCCGCACGGCCTTCTACCGGTACTTCCCCGACCGCGAGGCCGTGCTGCTCGATTTGCTCCAGGAGGTGTGGGGGGAGCTGGCCGACGCACGCGACGTCGAGCTGGTTGACGCTGACCTCGATGAAGCGTCGTCTATCGCCGCTTTGACCCGCTTGCTGACGGAGAACCACGGCGTCCTGAAGGCGATCGCCGACGCTGCTCCGGGAGATGAGGATCTCGAACGCGCGTACCGCTCCTTCATGCGCACCTACTGGATAGACGACCTGACGGCCCGGATCGTCGCCGCCCAGGCCCGGGGTATGGGCACCGGTCTTGACCCGCTGTTGGCCGGTGAAGCTCTCGGCTGGATGGTGGAGCGGATGGTCACCCAGTCGCTTGACGACGACGACCCCCGCAAGGTGCTCGAGACCCTCGTCATCATTGTCCGCAAGTGCCTCTATGACTGTGCCACGACTCGCCAGGCAATGTCATCGGACGCGAGCGGCCCTGACCGTCCCTCGCGGAGCGGCCCGAGGCGCGCTCGCGTCGGTGGACTTGACAACAGGCGGGGGTGAACGTCGGGCGTCGGGCGTCGGGCGTCTGGGGCATCGGGCTCGGGCGTCGGGGGCATGGGGGGTCCAACTTGGCGGCGCCTTGTCAAAAAGTGCGCAAGACGAGGTCATTATCGGGCGGGTTAAGCAGTACTTTTATCGGGCGGGAAGGAACCATTAGCAGTTTTGCTTGTATGGCGGACAAAACTCCCTACCAGCTCGGCGACGGCATTGAAAAATGCACGAAGCGGGGCCGTTTGGGGCGGGGTTAGTGGGTACTTTTATCGGGCAGGGCCGTTGGAAGGTCGGCCGCGAGCGGAGTTAGCCTTGACTGATGCTGCCCTCGCCACCATCTGAGGCCGCGGTCGTCACGCCGGGCACCCCAAAAAGAGCCGAAGGCGACGATGAGGAGCCGATCCTTGCTTTCGACATCGGAGGGACCAAGATCGCTGCCGCCCTCGGGACGAGCGCAGGCGCCGTCCTGCAACAAGTCGTCGAGGTCAGCCCACCGGGCGGGGAGTTCGACGCTATGTGGCAGACCATATGCGCCATGGGGGACCGGCTCATAGGAGGTGCGGCCAGACCGGGAGCCATCGGAGTCAGCATTGGCGGTCCTTTGGATTCCGAGGAGGGCATTATTTACGCCCCGCCGAACCTGCCCGGGTGGGGCTCTGTGCCCCTGCGCCAGTTGCTCGAAGATCACTTTGGCTTACCTGCCTACATAGAGCACGATGCCAAGGCCGGGGCGTTGGCCGAGTGGCTGTTCGGTGCGGGCCGAGGCTGCCAGAACCTGGTGTTCCTCACCTTTGGCACCGGGCTCGGGGCCGGTCTCATAGTCGATGGCCGGCTGTGCCGAGGGCGGGGAAATATGGGCGAAGTCGGCCACTGGCGTATGTCGTCTGAAGGCCCGATCGCGTACGGCAAGGCGGGCTCTTGGGAGGCGTTCTCCAGCGGCGCCGGCCTGTGCCGGCTGGCGGAGTGGCGGTACCCGGGCCACTGGCCGGCGAACCTGGAAGCCAAGGCCCTGGTCGAACTGGCGCGACGCGGCGATGGCCCGGCCCGTTCGGTTATAGACGAGGCCGCCACCATGCTGGGCCGAGGGATTTCATACTTAGTCGACCTCCTCTCGCCTGAGATCGTCGTCCTCGGGAGCTTGGCCGTCCGAGCCGGCGACCTGTTCCTGCCCACGGCGCAACGCATGGTGGATAGCGAGTGCTTGGCCAGTAACCTTCCCTGTCCCGTCGTGGCCGCAGCTCTAGGGGAGACGATCGGGGTGACGGCTGCGCTTTGTGCGGCCATCTACCCGCGACGTCAACTGCGGAAGTGAGCCACCAAACCAGCGCGCGCCACAAGATAAGCGCTTCGTGCCGGTCAAGATAAGCGGTGAAGTAACAGTGCCGGCGTGACCGGACCACAGTTCAAATTGGTGCGTTTTTTCGGGCCAGGCGACGGAACTCGCGGGGTGACGCATGGTGAGCCGAACGGAACACTTTGCTGAAATAAGACAAACTGGCAAATCCACATCGACTTGCGATCTCAGTCAACGAGAGCGATGTCGTGCAGATCAGTGTCTCAGCGTGACGGAGCCGTAATTCGCTGACCAGGGCGGTCGGCGTTGTCCCGGAATAGTCATGCATCGCGTGACAAAGGTGGCCATGGCTCACGCCTGCCAGCTCGACCAGTCGGGGTACGCCCCCTCGCAGGTTTTCCTCGCGGCTCATTGCCGTGCACGCGCGCACGAGCCAGCTCGGCCGGAGCGAGCCTTGGCCGACCTCTGAAGGATCTGTGAGCAGCTCCAGCACGTCCAGGACCAGCCTGAGCAGGTCGAGCCGGTCCTGGACAAGGGTGTAGCGCTCGACTGCACCCCGGAAGACCGATTCCGCCCGGTTGGCCGCGTCGACTGGCAACCGCATGAGCCGCGGGAGCTGCGATTTCAACCAATCCCCGGCCGCCGCGACCTCTGCCACGTCCAGCATCCCCTCCCACACTTCGGACGGTAGGGCAATGTTGATGCATTCGACGCCTGAACCCGGCGACCCCACAATGTAGTGAAAGTCGGTTGGTCGGACCAGCACCAGGTCGCCGGCCTGCACCAAACTGGGTGCCCGACGACGTACGGTGCTCGCCCTGTCCGGCCAAGACGTAAAATATCTCGTAAAAATCCTTTTGGGTATGAAACCCTCTGGCATCCCGGGGGCCCCGGCGAAGATGGGCGGCATGGTACGGACGACCGAAAGTGAACTCGCTGAGCCGGAGTACCGGGCCGGACACCACATCAAGAGACTACAATATTTGTCAGTTCTGAGACGACCTGTTGCGGGAACGGAACGCCGGCCGCCAGACCTGGGTGGCTAGGGACGGACAGAGTTGACGGAGCGATGAGCTTTGAGCGCACTGGGCTACGCTGCTTGGTAGGCGTAAGACTTGGATTAGCAAGAGTAACGAGGAGTTGCTTGCAGTGACGACGACCCTGACTCAAGAGCAACAGGAGTTCTTTCAGGCGAACGGCTACCTGATCGGATTGCCACCCATCTTCACGCGCGACGAGATGGATGCGCACAACGAAAAGATGGGCACGCTGACCGAGTTGCTCGAGCCGGGTGAGACCTTTAAAGACATCCGCGAATGGCATGAGACGAGCCGCTGGCTGTTCGACATCGGCATGAACCCGAGCATCCTGGACCTCGTCGAAGGCGTACTGGGCCCGGATTTTTACATGTGGGCCTCTAACTTCTTCGCCAAAGCGCCGCAAACCAAGGAAACGGTGGGCTGGCATCAGGATGGCTACTACTGGCCTATGGAACCGCACCACTCAGTCACAGTGTGGCTTGCGTTCACCGACGTCGACGAGGCCAACGGGGCCATGAAGATCGTTCCCGGTTCTCATGCATCGGGTGTCATCGAACACCAGCGGTACAACCCGGAGGAAACCGACTCCGTGCTCACCCTTTTGCTGGAGACCGGGAGTTTCAGGGAGGACACGGCAGTATCTCTGTGCTTACACCCCGGCGAGGTCTCCCTGCACGACGATCGCCTCGTTCACGGCTCTCCAGCTAACCCCTCAGACCGGCCACGGGTGGGCTTGACCTTCCGCTACTCCGGTACCGACGTAAAAAATGACCTCTCTGTCAACCCCAATTTCAAAGCCTTCCTGGCCCGCGGGACTGACCGTTACCATTATAACCCCCAGGGGGTGCCACCAACGAGCGAGTTTGGCCGGCCCGGGTTTAAGCCCGTGAGCCTCGAGGAAGCCGGTCAGATGTAGCCACCGGTCTCAAAACCCTTGGCGCGCAGTCTGCCTCAACCGGCGTGCTACGAGTTGTCAACCTCGCGTCACCGCGACGACCAAGCGTCGGACCCCTTAAACGGGTAGTGCTGACCATCGACATAGCGCGGTCGTGATTGGTAAGTATTGACGCCCGGCTCACCTCTGAGCAAGAAGGCGCTGGCGTACGGTAAATCGTCCGCGACGATCCGGGTCGAGGTCGGGATATAACGGATGGTGAGCCCGCACCGTCTCTTGGCCGAAGTGTTGGCCCGACTGGCGTGCAGGATGTTTGGGTGATGGACCTCGACGTCCCCGGGAGCCAGGAGAAGGCTTACGGCGTCGGCCTCATTTACGGGGGCCACGGTCTCTGACCCAAGCACGCTCTCGACCTCTGTGTTGGCCCGCAAGTTGTGGAGCTGCTGGGTGTGGCTACCCGGGACTACGCGGATACACCCGTTTTCTTCAGATGACTCGTCGACGGCCAGCCATAGTGTCACCACCTGCATGGGTTCAAGTGGCCAGTAGGCGCCATCTTGGTGCCAAAGAACTGGTTCACCCGAGAAGGGGGGTTTGCAAATGTAGTGAGAAGCGAACAGGGCGATATCGGGCCCGATAAAGCGCTCAGCGATGTCTAAAAGCCTGTCGTCGCTTACGAGGCGGACCCAGAAGGGATCCCCAGCAACCAACCAGTGGCCCAGGTTCTCGGGACGAAGCTCGGGGTGCTGTGCTTGCAGCCATGCCACATGGCCACTTGCTTCTTCGATCAAATCTGCGTCGATTACGTCTCGGAAGATGACAAAGCCGTCCCGTTCATACGCATCGAGCACTGCCAACTCGTCCACCGAAGCCACCGGGCCTTCCTCGCGCACGCCCGTCCAAAGGGCGTCCTTCATGTTGCAGTATGGGTCATGGGTGGCCGATGTGCTGGCACGCGGTTACGCAATACTTGTACTGTCTTGATGTGAGGCGTCGAAGACGCGGCCCAAGCCCGCGCCACGCCGCAGAATGACGGATGTGCTTCCACTGTATTGCTGCTCACCAACCGGGGCGGGGTAGGTAGGTCACGTTGGCGTTATTTCTCTGCGCTGGACCATCTCGAATGCCCTCGCTGCGGCGCCAATTACGACCCGGACCGCTTGATCGGCCTATGCACTTGCGGGTCGCCATCTGCTCGCCCGTTACGACCTCCAGCAGGCCAGCCGGACCATGGCCCGCTCGGCCCTCGGGGAACGTCCGCCATCGTTGTGGCGGTACCACGAGGTCCTGCCTGTACGGGACCCGGCCAACGTCATCACGCTGGGCGAAGGCATGACTCCTCTTACTGCCCCTCCCGACGCTAGGCGGCGAGCTGGAGGTCCCAAAGCTGTTCATGAAGGACGAAGGGGTCATCCCAACCGGCACCTTCAAGGCCCGAGGCGCAGCCGTCGGGGTGGCGCGTGCTCGTGAGCTTGGTGCCCGGGCGGTCGCCATGCCAACGAACGGCAACGCCGGCGCGGCGTGGGCCGCATACGCCGCCAGGGCCGGGTTCCGCAGCGGTCATCGCGATGCCCGAGGAGGCGCCTCTCGTCAACCGAGCCGAATGCTTGGCCGCAGGGGCCGAGCTTCATCTCGTCCGGGGGCACATAGGGGACGCCGCCCGGCTGATTGCGGACGCCATCGCCCGTGACGAGGATCTCTTCGACGTCTCGACCCTCAAAGAGCCCTACCGCATCGAGGGCAAGAAGACGATGGGCTATGAGATTGCCGAGCAGTTCAACTGGAAATTGCCCGACGTGATCGTCTACCCGACTGGGGGAGGTGTCGGGTTGATCGGCATCTATAAGGCGCTGCTCGAGCTGCAGCAGCTTGGTTGGGTCAGTGGACCGCTACCTCGCCTGGTTTCCGTACAAGCGCAAGGGTGCGCCCCAATCGTGAGCGCGTTCGAAGCCGGGGAGGCGGCCAGCGAAGCGTGGGCCGACCCCCACACAGTTGCGTTCGGCATCAATGTGCCAAAGGCTTTGGGGGATTTCTTGGTCCTGGAGGCCCTGTACGCTACGGGCGGCACGGCCATTGCGGTCACCGACCAAGCCCTGTTGGCGGACCAGCGGGAGTGCGCTCGGGTAGAAGGCTTGTTTATTTGCCCAGAAGGCGCCGCTGGCATCAGCGCGGTCCGGCAGTTGAGGTCGCAAGGGTGGCTGGACGAACAGGATGTCATTGTGTTGCTCAATACAGGCACCGGGCTCAAATATACGGAGACGGTCCTCGGCGACCCGCCGGGCGGCTGAATTGGTTACGGTTTCTGGCTGACTGAATTACGCTTCGGTTTGCCTTGACCGTCGCAGCCAGATGGTTCACTTGGTGGGGACTGTCAGGGGCGGCACCGTCGTCTTGGGTACGGTGATGTTCCCACCGGGAGGGCCTCCGCCCGGCGGCCCGCCGGCCCCAGGGTGCCCACCGGGGAACTTGCCTCCCGGGAACCTGCCCCTCGGGAACCTGCCTGCGGGATGCCTACCCGGGGAGTTCCCGGCGCCCGAGCCGTTGGCCGGGCCGCTGTTAGTGACGTTGGCGGTCGCATAGGCAGGGTTCCCAGTCCCTTTCGTGAGGTGGAGCAGCACCTCCAGGGTCCCGTGGTCCTGCGTCGTCACGAACCCACCAACGCTCGGGTTGGATATCTTCCAATCCGCGAAGACGACGTTGATGTCAGCCAGTGCGTAGATCGAGGCGCTCGCCCGTTCGGCTGAGATCGTGAAGCTAACCGGGCGGGTGACGCCGTGCATCGTGAGATCGCCAGTCGCGTGGTAGGTCTTGGCCGTCCCCGACGCGGGCACGGTGCCCAGCACGATGGGGTCGGCGAGCTCGAACCTGGCTGTGGGGTAGGCGCTCACGTCCATGATCCGCCCGTCGAACTGGGCGTTGCGCTCCGACTGGTCGCTCTTTACGCTCGCCATGTTGGCAGTGAAGGCGGCCTTGGCCACCTCCCCGTTCGAGATCGTGAGCGACCCCCAGACCTCGCTGGTCCGTCCGACGGCGGTCGAGTTCTGCCCGATCAGGACCTCCTGGACGCGGTAACCGACGACCGACCCGGGCCCGATATTCCACGTACCTGAAACCGAGGTCGATGCGGCCAATGCCTCGGAGGCACTCGGCGGCGCCTGGGCCGATCGAGAACTCGTCACCGGCGCAGCCGAGCCATGCGCCGCGCTGCTGACCTTCGGCAGGCTCAACTTGGCCGGTGCCGGGCCCTCGATGAAGTGGATGTAAACGAACGGCCCACCCACCCCTACGATCACCACTGCGGCGACGCCGGCGGCTCCCCAACGCAACAGCTTTGTCCTTCGCTTGGTCATCGACCTCTGCCTCCGTTCTCAGCCGCTACGCAGCCGTGCCACTGCGACGCTCGACACTAAACGCCCTGTCTCAGAAAAAGCTTGGAAACGGTCACCGTAGACGCCTGCCCTTTGAGCCACCTGGCCCAGTCCGGGTCAAAGGCGGGCCCCGTGTTCGGGGCCCTTCTCGTCCTCGATAGACGGGTGGCTGGGCCTCGCCCCAAGCCGTGGCTTAGGCACAATGCTCAGGCGTCACCCACCTTCACCGACAGCTCTGTCGAGCCTTTGAGAGGTAACGAAAGGGACCTGAAGCCGTTGGCCGGGTCGTGTACGAAATCGAGGTAGTCCGCCTCGCCGTTGTCGTTCATTACGAGGGCGCCAATCCGCAGCTGGGGCGCGATGATTTCCATCACCTGCAAGGCAAGCGTAGGCCCGGCGGCGATGGGAAAGCCGTCGATGAGCGCGAAATCGACGGGACCCCCGAGGTCGCGGCAGTGTCTCTGCGCGCGTCCCCCACCCGGATATCGACGAGCTCAGCCAGCCCTGCGCCGGCCAGGTTGCGTTGTGCGGCGGCCGCTTTTTCGGGCACTATTTCCGAGCCGATCACCGTCCCGCCCCCGTTGTCGCGCACGGCGGCCGCGAAGTAAATGGTGGAGATGCCGAGGGAAGTGGCGAACTCGACGACTCGGGTCGCCGCGATCGCCCGACAGAGCAGGTAGATGAGGTCGCCCTGGTCCGAATGGATCGGAAAGGCGACGTCGGGGAAGTCAAACGGGTCCATGACGGGCCGATGCTGCGGGCCGCCCTCACCGTGTGAGTGATGCTCGCCGGGCCCAGAGGGCGGGCGGTTCTCGGCGCGAAGCCGGTCGAGCACGCCGAGGATCTGTGGGTCGAGGAGGGGGCTGGACGTAGTAATGGGGGGCATAATGCTCCGATCTATGGAATAGGGGTGTTCTGTCATGATGGGCGGGCTGTATTTACCGGTCAGCGGCGCCCGTCCGGCTAGCCGGAGCGTTGGCGTCGCCGGGTGGGGCCGAGGCGGCGGGGTTAGTCTTCGCCGTAGTCGTGGTCCGGGTGGCCGGCTTCGCCGAGCCGCCAATAGCCGCGGGTGACGAGGGCGTCAAGGGGTACATGTCGCTCGCTGACGAGGTGTTTCCTTAGGCGGCGGACGGCTGTGGCCTCGCAGGCCGCCCATACCCGGGTGTCTTTGCCGATTTTGGCGCCCAGGGCTGCGACGTAGAGTTCGTCGCCCCACGCGTCCTGGTCTCGCCGTGGGTGCCAGACGATGGTCGTCTGCGCACGGCTGCTGAGCGGGATCCGGTCTTGCGGCTCGGCGACTTCTATGTGCACTTCAGCGGTGGCGGAGGCCGGGAGTGCGTCGAGGAGGGTGCCGATGGCAGGCAGGGCACTCTCGTCGCCTGCGATCCACCACTGCCCGTCGGCAGGCTCAAGGGAAAACCGTCCGCCCGGGCCAGCGATGCCGATCTGGTCCCCGACCCTGGCCTGCTTCGCCCACGCCGCCGCCGCCGAGCCGTGAAGCACGAACTGCACTTCCAGCGTGGCGTCGCTCTGGTCATAACGTCGCGGCGTATACGTACGGATAATCGGGCGCTCGACGCCTTCGGGCCAGGTCAAGCCGTCTACGCCCAGGCGGGGCAGCGACGGCGCGTCGTGGCCGGCAGCAGGCAGAAAGACCTTGATGTGCGAGGTCGGCGCCGCGGTGCGGAAAACGCTAAGGCCGTCCCCGGCCAAGTTGACCGAAACGAGCCAGGGCGCAAGTTCTGACACCGACACCACCTCAACTCGCTTCGGTGGCGGGCGCCGTCGAGCGGGCCCGGGCCTTGCCGTTCAGCGGGAGGCACAGGCACAGACGTCGCCACCGCGCCCGGCTCTTCCGCCCCGTTTCCTACATCGCTCATAGACCATCCCTTCTTTATGGCGCGAGGGACTTTCCCATCGCGCTATCCGCGTGCAGCTACGTCTATTGCTCGGCCAAGAGCCGGTAGAGGGCCTGGCGGCGCCCCGGACGATGGTGACCGCTTGCTCCACTTGACCGGTGGTCCCTGTCGTCCCCACCTGGCGAGCGGCTGCGTGCAGTTGTTGGACCTCCGCCCGTAATTGAACGTGCTGCATGCCGGCTCCGGGGTCGGCGGCGAGCTGGCGGAGGCGGCTCTGGTCAGCCTGCGCCCGTCCGGCGTCGGTCAGCTGAAAAACTTTGCGCCCGTCGACGGTCTGAGCTTCGACCAGGCCATGGTCTTCGAACAGTTGCAGTAGCGGGTACACAGAGCCGGGACTGGGCCGCCAGCGGCCAAAACTGCGCTGCTCCAAACGGTCCATGAGCTCATAGCCGTGTGCCGGGCCTTCCAACAACGCAGCCAGCAGGAGGTCGCGTACCTCGCCTCTGCGGACCCGACCTGCCTCGAGCGCGCCGTGGTGGCCGTGGCGTCCGCCGTGACCATGCCTTTCTCCGGGTGACCCCACCCTAAGGCCTCTGTGGTCTTCGAAGCGTTACGGTCATGATATATCGGCACTGTATCACGAAGCCAGCTCGGTGTCTAGAGGGGTGGGCGTTGTTGGCTCGGCGCTGGGGGGGTGAGGGGGGGGTGAGGCCCCGCTTTCCGCCCGTTTGGCTTCTCGCGGCCTGGCTGAAGCTGGGACTGGGCGCGCCCGCGTAGGGATAACCGACTCCGGCGCGCCCAGACGACGAATCTGCACCGAAATCCGGGCTGTCGCAGGGGCCGGAGCCGCCGCACCGGCCCGGCACACCAGGCCGGCGCACGTCCGGCACTCACCGGCCCGCCCCGCCGGCGGGGACTACAACTGGCTCAAGTAACCCGGTAGGGCTCGATGTCCATCCTCGGGTACCGCGCCGCCACGCCGGCAACAGTGACCTCATCCCAGTACGGGTCACCGACCGGGGGGAAGCCGACGAGTTCGCGCTCGGCCGGCGTAGCGGTCTCGATGAAATGGTCCATCTCCGGCGTGCCGCCCTGGTGCTGGAACGTCACCTGGCCGCACCACGTCAGGCCGGCGGCCTTGAACCCGGTGTGGTGACTGAAGCGGACGCCCTCGCTGGCCCGCATAGCCGAACCGCGATGGAAAGTGTTCATCGAGTAGATGACCGTCGACCCGGCCGGGACGGTGAGCGGGAACTCTTGTTGGTACAGCTCAGGGAAATCCTCCCGGCGGCGATGCCGGGGTTCGAGCGACATCCCCCGGGTGAACTCTTGGGGCACCAGGTGGGTAGGGCCCAGGTCGACGGTGACGTCTGTGTAATAAGTGATGCTCGGTAAGTCCACTATGGCCGTGTCGGGCTTTGGGTACACGAGAGTGTTATTGCCGTAATCGCAGTGCAACTGCTGGTCGTAATCTCCGGTCCCAGCATATTTTCCCATGAGAATCGAATGAGTGATCATTATCCTGTCCACGCCCATGACCCGGCGCGCGAATGCGACGAGCTCGGGGTGGGTCGCGACCGAGTTGGGAGCAGAGCCCACAAACGGGAAAGCCACCTTTGGCCCGAGCGTGCCCACGGCGGAGCCGAGAAAGGCGTCGTACCGACGGGGCCGCCTGGCATAGTCCTCCCAACTCGGGAAGTAGTCGTAGACATTGTCCAGGACTTCGTTCAGCTTGTCGTCATCGAGGAGCCGGACAACTACGTAACCGTGCTTCATCCAGTGCTCGTAGTCCGCTTCGGAGATCAACTCGTGCGCCATGTCTCTACAACCCCTTATCCGTCATCCCGCTAATAGCGAGCCAGTGCCCCGCACGAGGGGGCGGGCGCGCCCCCGGCCCGAAACTGCGATCGTAGCCTACGCGCCCTCTTTTTCCGGCCGCTTCGAACGCAGGCGCTCGGTCCCGTCCTCGTCGACATGAAAGGTAGCCGGGTCGACTACAACCCCGTAGGACGCGGCGGCCTGCTCGAGCGACACGAGGCCCATCTCGACGTCGTGGGCGACAAGAGCGGGGTCTCGATCGAACGGCTCACCCCAACCTCCCCCGCCCCCGGTCAGGTTGACCATGCGGCCGCCCGCTTCGAACGACGTCCGGCTCTGGCCGACGTGGCGCTCTTCGGCGGTGCCGGGATGGACCACTACGGTATTGTTGAGCCCCGGTTGCCCGGCCCCGATCGGCCAAGGTTTTGTCCTGGTTTTGTAGTTGATTACGATGGCGTCGGCCGGAGCCATAAACCGGTAGGCTCTTTCGATCCCGACCCCGCCGCGGTGCTTCCCGGCCCGCCCGAGTCAGGCCTATAACCGTAGCGCTCGATCATGAGCGGCGCCTTCGTCTCGAGCACCTCGATGGGGTTGTTCCGGCAGCCGGGCTCGGTTATGTGCATGATCCCGTCCTCCCCGTCGCCTCGGGCGCTGCCGCCAAAGCCGACGGCGTCGTTGGTGGCCTCTGCCCAAAGACCGTTGGTGCGGGGGTCGATCCCGACGCCAAAGACGTCGCAGACGTCCCCGCCGGAGCAAGCGGGCACCAGGTTGGGCATCCCCTTCGCCAAAGCCTTGGTGATCACTTCGCCCGCGAGCAGCCCGGGCCAAAGCGTGAACGTCGGCATAGGCGGTACCGCTTCCATGAGAGAGCCGGGCGTGGTGCGTACCTCGAGGGGGCGGAAGTTCCCGGCGCACACGGGCGAATCGGGCGTAGTGAGCGCCTTGAAGGTCATCATCGCAGCGGCGATCGACAGTCCTCGGGGCAGGTTTATCGGGCCTTTGGCGGGCTTATCCGTCTTGGTCCAATCGACGATCATGGCATCGTCAGAGATGGTCACTTCCACTTCCATTTTGACGAGCTCGTCCAATTCGATGCCGTCTGTGTCGCAATAGTCGATGGCGCTCCAGGTACCCTTTGGCAGTGTGGCCAGCGCCGCCCGGGCCAGGCGCTCGCCGTGGTCGTTGATTTCTTTCATAGCCTCGACAAGGACTTCGCTGCCGAACTTTTTGGCTATCTGACGTACCTGACGGGCCCCCGTCTGCACGGCTGAGGCTTGCGCCAGAAGGTCGCCGACCGTCCGCTCCGGCATACGGCTGTTGAAGCGGATGATGTTGAGCAGGTCGTCGTTCACTTTGCCTTCGTCGAAAACCTTCACGCCCGGGAAGAAAATCCCTTCCTGGAACATGTCAGTCGAATCGAGCACGTACCCGGCGTCCTTCGCTTTCAGGTCTAGCAGGTGGACCCGGCACGAGGCGAAGGCGATCAGCTCGTCCTCGCTGAACACGGGGGCGAACACGAGGGCGTCCAGCGTGTGGGCGCAAGACCAGTACGGGTAATTGAGGAGGTAGACGTCCCCGGGACGCAGCTTTTCCCGGCCCAGGAAGCGGACGGTGTTTTGCACCCCGAAATCGTTCGCACCGGTGAAGATGGCGATGCCAGGGGTATCGGCTACCACATTGCCATCAGCGTCGTGGATACCTATGCCGTAGTCATGGATCTCGTAAACCACGGTGTTGTACGCGGTACGGCATAGGTTGCGGGCCATCTCCTGCGCCGAGGCGAGGATGCTATGGCGGATGACCTCCACCGTGATCGAGTCAAGCGTCAGGTTCTCAGGCACTGTTCTCTCCTTTTCCCACTGCGATAACAATTTCGCCGTACGGTCCTACCACGGCCGTGTCGCCTTCGTGCAAAACGGTGGTGGCAGTGTGCTCGTTGATGACGGCTGGCCCCATGATGCGGTACCCGGCTTTGAAATCAGCCCGGTCGTAGAGCTGGTAATCGGCCCGCTCACCCGACGGCTGGTAGACGGCCCGCCGGCCCACTGGCTGGGGCCCCTCGTCATGGCCGGGTTCGACGACGGGCAACCGTGGCGGGTCCACCATCCCAACGGCACGCAGGCGCACCGTTACGATCTCGACGGGGTCAGTCATGGCGTGACCGTACTGGCGCTCGTGAGCAATGGCGAAAGCCTCTTTTAACCGCGCTATTCCTGGTCCGTCGATATTCCCGGTCACAGGTACAGTTACCGAGTGCTCCTGGCCGAGGTAGCGCAGGTCGACAGAGCGGGCAAAACTACGCCGTTCTGGGGCGAAACCTTCGGTATCGAGCGCCCGTCCTCCCTGCTCGAGCATCTCCGCGAACTGTTGCGCCAGCGCACCCAGATCGGCCGCGTCGAGCAGAGAAACCCTAGTCCTCGAAAAATCGTGTTGGACGTCTGCCATAAGCATGCCCAGCGCGGAGAACGCCCCCGGGCCCGGCGGGATAATCACGGCGGGGATCGACAGTTCCCGGGCCACGTCGACGCCGACCAGACCGCCGCCGCCGCCGAAGGCGAGCAGCGCGAAGTCGGCCGGGTTGTGGCCAAGTTCTACTGTGATGGCCCGAACGGCACCGACCACCTTTGTCACTGTGATCCGGTGCACGCCGAGGGCGACGTCGTCGATTTCCATGCCCAATGATTTGGCGCTCGGCTCCAAAGCGGCGCGGGCGAGCTCCTCGTCGAGGCGCAGAGTGCCGGCCAACGCACTCTCGGAGCCGAGGTAGCCGACGACAAGGGCGGCATCGGTGTAGGCGGCCTGTTCCCCTCCGAGGCCGTAAGACGCCGGCCCCGGGACGGCCCCCGCACTCTGCGGTCCCACCTGGAGATGGCCCCCGTCGTCGATCCATACGATCGACCCTCCGCCGGCGCCGATGGTGTGGATGTAGAGCGACGGGATCGTCAGGGGCTGGCCTTCGAAACTGGCCTCGTTTTGAGGCACTGGGTGGCCTTCGATTACAAGGGAGGCGTCGAGGCTCGTCCCCCCCATGTCCATCGTGATGAGGTTGGGCTGGCCCGTAACCTCGGCAAACCACGCCGCGCCCATTACCCCGCCCGCCGGGCCCGACAGGATGAGGTGGGCGGGCGTCTCCTTCGCCCGCCGCGCCGTCATGGCCCCGCCGCCAGAACGGGTCACCAGGAAGTGGCCGGAAAAACCACGTCCCTCGAGGTTGTCCTCCAAGCGGGCCAGGTACCGCCGCACGATCGGCTTGATGTAGGCATCCAGCACAGTGGTGCTCGTGCGCTCGTACTCGCGGTACTCACGCACGAGTTCGTGGGAGACACTGACCTCGACGTCTGGGGCGAGCTCGGCCAGCGCCGCTTTGACGGCCAGCTCGTGGGCCGGGTTGGCGTAGGCGTGAAGCAGGCACACCGCGACTGCGTCGACCCGCTGCGCGCTGATTTGCTGTGCGGTGTGGCGGACGACGTCGAGGTCGATCGCCTCGAGTACCTCACCTAGGTAGTTGACCCGTTCGGGCACCTCGAAGATCAGGCTGCGGGGCACGAGGCTCTTCGGCTTGTGATAGAAGAAGTCGTACATGGGTTGACGGTCCGTGCGCCCCAGCAGGTAGACGTCCCGAAAGCCTTTGGTCGTAACGATGGCAGTACGAGCGCCGCTTCGGGTCAGGAGGGCGTTTAGCCCCAGGGTTGTCCCATGCACGAAGTAAGCGATCCGCCCCGGCGCCATTTCGATCTTGTCGAACGAGTCGAGCACACAGCGGCTCGGCTCCTCGGGAGTCGTCGGCACTTTATCGAACCGCAATAACCCGGTCGCCGGTTCGAGCGCGACCACGTCGGTGAAGGTGCCGCCCATGTCCACCGCCAGCCGGACGGCGCCTGCGAAATCAGCAGAATCAGTCAAATCAGCCAAATCAGCCAAATCAGCCTGGTCCAGAGCCACTCCATCTCCTTTGCCTACTTAATAAATGCCACGGTCATGAACGGACTGGGCACGAAGTCCATACCGAGAGGGCACCGCTTCGGGTAACGAAAAAGACCCCGGCCGCTGAACGCAAGTCCAGGGCGTCCCCAGCCGACAGGGTGATCGGTTCACTGCCGTCGAGGAAGACCTGAAGCTCGCCTTCGACCACGTACCCGAAAACATCATGGTCTTTGGTCGGGAGCGGCAGCGTGCCGTCCTGAAGAGGTGCCGACGCCAATGCCACGGCCTGGAGCTGGAGCTCGGGATGGGAGACCCTGATGCTCTCGCCGGGGCGCGGCAGATGCCCGGCGCGGACAAGGTTGGCCCCTTCGTCCGCCAGGACGTCCGGGATGCTCGTATTTAACGCCTCCACGATCTTTGCCAGGGTGGGCAGCGAAGGCAGGTTGACGCCTTTTTCGACGGCAGAAAGGTACGAAGTCGAGATCGATGCCGCTTCGGCCGTCTGGGCCAGCGTAAAGCCAAGTTTTTGACGTCGCGACCGCAATCGCCGGCCTATGCGCTCGGCCAATGTCGTCTCCTGCGGCTTCTTCAGCTCGCCTGGGTGCTGCCCACGGGAGGAGGGTTGGGCTGAGCCGGTCATGTTCACAGCAGAGCGGGGGTGACTACCCACAAAATGCGCGCCGGGTACGACGAACTGACCCGCGCCCGGTGCGCTGGGTGCGAGGAGTAGTGGAGAGTGTCGAAGGCCGAAAGCTCGTGCTCTTCGGCCCCGATGGTCAGGACCAGGGAACCTTCCAGCACCACCAGGAAGCGTTCTCCGAAGTAGCGGTAGGTGGTCTCGTCCGGCTCCGGCGCCAAGTCCTCGATAAGAGCGGTGAAGGACGGCTCGAGCCGGCGGGAAGACAGGATCGTATAGGTCTCGCCTGCTGTGGCCGAGATCCGCAGGCGAGGTCCAGACCCTGATCGCTGCAGGTGCACCGCCTCGTCCACTTCGCTGCCAAAGAAGGCGCCGACGTCTGCGCCGAGCACCGCCGCCAACGTAGAAAGAGCGCTCAGGGTGGGGGTGATGGAGCCGTTCTCGACGCTGGAAAGATAACCGTCGCTGCAGCCGGCGCGGGCGGCAAGGTCGGCCAGCGTCATGCCCCGCGCTCTGCGCAAGCGCCGAAGCTGGCGACCAACACCCTTCACCACCTCGTCTCCGCCCACGCAGGCCTCCCTCTGGTATGGGCATCGCACTCGCCTGGCGACTTGAGACTTCCGTCACAGCAGCCTAGCCTAATTTCCTGTCAGCCGGGATCAAGTCCCTGCGGACGAGAACCGACCTTTGCACTTAGGGGCCGCCGGCCACCAGGCGAGCAGGAAAGGGGGTGCGCTGCGTTTTCGGGGCAGTCATGCACCTCAGGCCCAGCGCCGCAGGCCTGCGCGGAGTGGGCGATCGTGTTCCCAGGAGGGGGATAAAGGTCTTCGATCGGGAAACAAACAAGAGAGGAGGGCAAGCAATGATCATCAAGAGGCCCGTCGTGCGGTGGGTGACGCCGCTAGTCGCGGGAACGGCACTCATAGTCGGCTCGGCGGGAGCGGCTGCGCCGGCCATCGCGGCCACGAAAGTAGTTCCCCACGTTGCGTTCTTTGGCTTCGCCACGGACAATTCCTTCGCTCAGGCGACCTGGAAAGGGGTCCAGCAGGCGGCCAAAAAGTACGGGGGCACCGATACTTTCCTGAACGGTGATTTCAGCGCCACGACCCAGGTCTCCCAGCTGGAGACCGAGATCACTTCGGCCAACTACAACGTGTTCGTGATCCAGGCCAATGATGGCAGCGCGGTCGTACCCGAGGTAAAGAAAGCGATCCAAAAAGGCATTGTTGTGGTGGCCGAGTTCACTCAGGTCGGCAGCAACTACTCGGATATCGCGCCGCAGGTGCCCGGTGAGATCTCGGTGGTCGAGTCATCGGTGCTCAACGGGACCGACCTGGGCAAGTTGGCGATAGGTGCGTGCGGCAGCCTTGCTACGTGCAATGTCATCTATTACCAGGGCTTCACCACATTGCCCCTCGACGTCGCCCGGACCAAGGCGATGCTAGCGGAGCTGAAGACTGACTCGCACGTGAAGATGCTCGAGGATCCGGTGGGAGGTTACCTCCAGTCGTCGGGCGAAACGGTCACAGAGGACGTCCTCAGCGCTCACCCCGACGTGAACGTAATTGTCGGCTCTTCGCAAGCGATCGAGGGCGCTACCATCGTCCTGAAGAGCCACCACCTCCTCGGCAAGGTGAAGCTCATCGGCAACGGTGGGTCGACCCAGGCGGTCAACTACGTGCGCGGCGGTACCTGGTACGCCACTTACGGGATTCCCGAAGTCACTGACGGCTACGACGCCACGCTGTACGGGATCGAAAAACTCGAGGGTGGCCACCCGCCCACCGCAGTAAATTCTGCCGCCCTCGGCCCGGCCAGCGGGATGTGGACGCAGAGCGTGATCGGGAAGGACACCATCCAGGGCCAGTACTCGGACTGATTATCGTCAGGCCGGGCCGGACGGCAGCTCCCGGTGCGGAGAGCGCTCGGGGCTGCCCGGGCCCGGTCGCACCGGTCCCGGCCGCTACTGTTTTGTACGGCGGGAGCCGACCGTCTTCGGGGCCGTCCCGCTGCCCGCCAGGCGCGCCGAGAGGAGGTGGTGTGCTCCAGCTTGAAGGGATCCGCAAACGGTACGGGTCCGCAGAGGTCCTCCTGGGTGTCAGCCTGACGCTTCGCGACGGTGAAGTCCATGGCATCGTCGGCGAGAACGGAGCGGGCAAGTCGACCTTGGTGCGGGCGGCGGCCGGCGTGGTACGGCCCGACCACGGCAAGGTAGTTATAGACGGCAAGCCGCTGCGCAGCGCGACGCCGCGGGCCGCCCGCGCCGCCGGCGTCGAAATCGTCACGCAGGAGCTGACCTCGGTCCCGGCCAGGACAGTCCTCGAGAACGTGTTCCTCGGGATGAGGGTGGCCACCTTTGGGAGCCTCCGACGTTCGCCGGCATTACCGCGCTTCGAAAGGCTGTGCGAGGAAACGGGATTCAAGCTCCCGCCGTTCGCCCTGGCCCAGGAGCTGTCGCTGGCCGATTGCCAGCTGCTCGAGGTCCTCCGCTGCCTTGTCCGCGAACCCCGCGTGCTCGATCCTCGACGAGGCCACGTCATCTCTAGACGATCGTCGCACTGAGCAGCTCCTCGACCTCCTGGCCGGCTTGAAGTCTCGAGGCGTAGCCATAGCCATGGTTTCTCACCACCTGAAAGAAGTGCTATCGAGTGCTGACACTGTGTCTGTGCTGCGCGACGGTTCGCTGGTCAGCTCCGGCCCCGTCCAGGGGGAGGATGAGAGCAGCTTGATCCACAAGATGGTGGGCCGACCACTTCGGCTTATGTTCGCAGAGAAACAGCAGCCGCCCCCTGAGGCAGAGCCCGTACTGGAGGTGCGCGACGTTTGGCGAGGCGACGTCGTGCGAGGGGTGAGCTTGACCGTTCGTGCCGGGGAGATCGTGGGGCTGGCCGGCTTGGTGGGGGCGGGTAGGTCCGAATTTGCGCGCTGCATTGTCGGCGCGGACCGCCTCGATCGGGGAACTGTGCGAGTGGCCGGGAGGCCGGTGCGATTTAGCAGCCCACGAGTGGCGGCCGAAACCGGCGTAGTGTTGGTGCCCGAGGACCGCAAGGGTCAGGGGCTCATATTGGGGCGTTCCGTGGCCGAGAACTTCGCCCTCGGCGGTCGGTTCGCAGCGGGACGTCTCGGCTTTGCCCTGCCCCGTTCCATGGAGCGCCAGACACGCCCCTGGCTCGAGCGTTCCGACGTGCGGCCTCGGGACCCGAGCAAGCTCGTCAGCCAGCTATCGGGTGGGAACCAGCAAAAAGTGCTGCTGTCGAAGTGGCTGGCGCGTAGCCCGAGAGTTCTCATCGCGGACGAGCCGACAAGAGGCGTCGACGTGGCGGCCAAAGCCGCGATCCATCAAATGATCACGGCCGCGGCAGGGTCGGGGATCGGGGTGGTCCTCATCTCGTCCGAACTCGAGGAGCTCACTGGTTTGGCTCATCGGATCGTCGTGTTCCGCAAGGGAGAGGTGGTGGCTGAGTTTGATGAGGGTTCCATCGACCGGGAGCGGATCATTGCCACGGCATTTGGCAGTGTCCCGGAACGGGCCAGCCTCTGATGCCCCCTCAGCTGGAGGTCATGCACAAGATGGGCGCCCGCCAGCTACACAGATGGGCCCCGGGCATCGCTTGAGCGCTTAACCATCGAGCCCGTGCAGTGAGCAACGAACCCGTTAGTGGCCCGCAAGTAGGGGTAGCAGAGCGGCGGGCGGTCAGCTCTGAGGACGCGACGCGCGCAGAGGCGGCTCGAAAGCGCCTGATTTCGGCCCGGGACTTTGGGATTCTCGCCTTCCTCGTGGCTCTGGTAGTGGCTTTGTCTGCGACGTCCTCGTCTTTCCGCACCCTCGGCAACGTCGCCAACATGCTTAACCAGATGAGCTGGGAGGGCATAGCCGCTTGCGGGGCGACGATGACGATCGTTTCGGGCGGCTTCGACCTATCCCAAGGTTCGGTCTACGCCTTTTGTGCCATCTTGTCTGTGATGCTCGCCGGCACCCTCGGTACCGCCGGCGCCTTTGCTGTGGCCATCCTGGTCGGGTTCTGCTTCGGAGCGGCCAACGGGGGCGTCATCGCCCTCGGCAGGATCAACAGTTTTATCGCCACATTGGCCACCAGTTATGTCATCGTGGGCTTCGCCACGGTAGTGACAGGTGGTAACGTCGAGTCGACCACAGCCGCCGGTTTCATGGTGATGAACAACACCTACGCCGGCATCACGGCTGCCGCATGGACCTTCATTGGGGTGGCGATAGTGACAGGAGTCATCCTCTCATACAGTCGTTTCGGGCGCGGGCTCTACGCCATCGGCGGTAATTCGGAAGCGGCCCGTCTGTCGGGTGTGCCGATCTGGCTGTACCGGGTCGTCGTTTTTGGGATCAGCGGGGCGTGTGCCGGGGTGGCGGGGATCATCGGGGCGTCCCAGGCGGGGTCGGCCGACCCGAGCATCGGCTCCACCCTTGCCCTCACTGCCATTGCGGCAACGGTGGTGGGGGGCACCAGCATTCTGGGCGGTGAGGGGGCCATCTGGCGAGCTGTCGTCGGCACGGTGATCATCGAGCTCATCAACAATGGCTTCGTGCTCCTTAACCTCAACCCGGTATACGAGGATGTTGTCTTCGGCGGCCTGGTCCTGCTCGCGGTGGGCATGGACCAGCTCTTGCGCAGGCGTGTGACCTGACCAAGGGAAAGATGCAGAACTCCGGGGAAAACGGAGTTGAGGCGCTCCGCAGCGGGCCATTTTGCTCGCCCTTGCTGTCTGACCTCCGCGAAGGATGGGATCGTCGCCGACTTCGAACCAGGGACCCTGGACGTCCTCAAGTACCAGGGTCATTATGTGGCCATTCCCTGGCAAATCGACATCCGGGTCCTTTATTACCGCAAGAGCATTATCGGGTCGGACGCGCCCAAGACGTGGGACGACGTGTTGACGCTGGGCAAAGCGCTGAAGAAGGGCATTTACGTCCTCAACTCGGCCGGCAATGCCTCTCCAACTTAAATAATCCCACCGGCCAGCAACTACTTTCGCATCGAGAGGATCGGCGGGTCAGTGGTCGGTTGACCCGTCTCTCAACCGAGAGAACAGTTTTATGGTGGTTAGGTAGACCGCGCAGCATTGAGGCAAGGAGATGAACATGCTGAATGGCCCGGGCCCGGTATTCGTCGGAGAGCGCGATTGCCAGGTCGAAGAGGTGCACGTCGACGAGACCTCGCTCGCCCCCGGCGAAGTGGTGCTCGACCTCGAGGTGTCCGTCATCAGCGCAGGGACCGCGGTGGCCAACTTTACCGGGCTCGACCCTCGCGTCCGGGTGCCAGGGAGCTGGAACGCGTACCCTCACCGCCCCGGGTATGGAGCTATTGGCGACATCGTCGCGGTCGGGCCGCCGTCGCCCGGGCCGATCGGGACTTGGCTGCGGGGGACCGCGTGTTTGCTATTTGCCGCCATGCCCGGTACGCCATCGCAGACACGGCCCGGCGACCGATAGTCAAAATATCGCCAGGCGATAATGCCCGTTCCATCATGCTGGGCCGGATGGCGTCGGTCTCCATCACCGCTCTGCGTAAGTCGGCTCACGTTGAGCTCGGTGCCAGTGCCGTGGTCGTCGGGCTCGGGCTTGTCGGTAATTTCGCCGCTCAGCTGCTGCAATTGTCCGGTATGAAGGTGCTCGGGCTGGACCGGGCCGAGGCACGCGTTGACATGGCTAGGGGGACCGGGCTCGATGCCGTCCTTATAACAGAAGGCGACGAGCGCAAGGCGGTCGAGAACGCGTTCGGGAAAGGGGCGGACCTGGTCGTCGAAGCTTCGGGTGTCCCGGACGCGGTGCCGACCGCAGTCACGCTGGCTCGCGACGGGGGAGAGGTCGTTTTACTGGGCTCGCCGCGGGGCGTCTACAGCGACGACGCGACGAAGTTGCTGTACCAGATCCACTCCCGTGGCATCCGCTTGATCGGGGCGCTCGAGTGGCTGCTACCCCTCGACTCCGGACCGTGGCAGGCTCGCTGGTCGCTCCAGGACGACTACGGCACTCTCTTCGACCTGTTGCGCCAGGGCCAGCTCAAGACGGCCGGGTTGGTAACCGACGTCGTGCCGCCCTCCCAGGCCCAGGAGGTCTATACGCGGCTGGCTGACCGCGAACCTGGGATGGGCGCGGTGCTGTTCGACTGGCGAGCGGGATAGGGGAGGGGCTTCTCGGAGGTTGTGCCAGGAGCACCGCCGAGCCAGACTCGCGCAGTGGCGTCTCCCGACTACGCAGCAGCCCTGGACAGGACGGCCACGGCCGCCCCGTACGAACTGTATGGGCTGATCCGGGCCACGGCCGAGCCGATCGGTGCGCGTGATGTGAGCATCTACCTGGCCGACTTCCAGGGCGTCGTGTTGCAACCGATCCTTCTCAGTTCCGATCTCAGCGAACCGATCCTCGGCGAAGAAGATATCGCGTCTTCCATGGCCGGGCGAGCGTTCCGGACTGGCGAAACGGTTACCGCCGACCGGGACGGGAATGTGCGGGTCTGGGTCCCTCTAGTCGAACGCGGCGAGTGTACCGGCGTCGTGGCCTTCACACTGTCGGCAATCGATGATGACGTCCAGCGCGATTGTGAGCGCCTCGGCGTCTTCGCCGGGCTCTTGGTGCGTGGCTTTGCCCGGGCCACCGACTTGATGCACCTGCGCCGGCGTCGCCGCACGATGACATTGGCAGCCGGCATGCAGTGGGACCTCTTACCTCCGCTTACTGTTCGCTGCGCTCAAGCGCTGGCGTGCGGTCGTCTGGAGCCGGCGTACGAGACGGCGGGTGACGCATTCGATTACGCCATAAACGACCGCCACATCGACGCCGCCATCTTTGACGGCATGGGACATTGGGTCGGCGCCACCATATTGAGCACCCTGGCGGTCGGCGCCTACCGCCATGCCCGTCGCGGCGGGGAGTCGCCAGGTGAGGCGTACACCGCGATCGATGAAGCAGTGGCAGAGCAGTATGAGGGTGAAGCTTTTGTGACAGGGGTCCTCGCTCGTCTGCCCCTTGACAGCGGGCTGTTGGAATGGACCAATGCCGGGCACCCAGCCCCCTTGCTATTGCGCCGGCACCGCGTCGTTCGCGAGCTTCGCTGCGAACCGTCCCTGCCCTTCGGCTTGAGCGGTCCGTGCCTTGAGGTCGCCACCGAGCAACTGGAACCCGGAGATGGCGTGTTGTTCTTCACCGACGGGATGATCGAAGGACGGTCGCCGACAGGAGAACCGTTCGGCGTCGAACGGCTGATCAACATCCTGGAGAAGCAGTCGGCGTCCGGACAATCGCCAGAGGAGATCTTGCGCCGCTTGGCCTCTGAAATCCTCGCGTTCAACGGGGGTGAGCTTCGGGATGACGCCACTCTCTTGTTGCTTTGGTGGTATGGGCCGACCCGTTCGGACGCGCTGCGCATATAGCAGGGCACCACAGATCTGAGGGCCGCTGAGAGGGCCAGGTCGACGTTCGGGTTCACCAACTGAGTGCCGGCTCTAACTCGGCCTCCATCCCGATGTGCGTGCGACGCTCCACCTGCCAGAAGTTCACTTAGCGATCACAAACGTCACAAGTTCCGTTCACCCAGCGTTCAAAACGCCCACCTACTATGGCTTTGGCCCCTTTCACTCCCGAAGAGTTACGCCTTGGTGCCGGCCTGACTTGGGGCCCGGCACCCTTCGGCGTCCTGTTACCCGTCATCGCACTGGCCGCAAAGGAGACGATGAATGAAACTCGCTCGTGTAATGCCCGGTCTAGTGGCTGCGTTAGCGGCAGCGCTCAGCGCGGGAGCCATCCAGACGGCCAGCGCCGCGTCGGCGGGGGGCTCTGGGGGCAGTGGAACCGTCCCCACCCTGAGGGTGGGCACCACTTTTCCCGAAAGCACTCTTGATATAACGAAGAACACTGGCGCCTACGTCATCGACGATCTCGCCCTGGACACCTTGGTCAACCTCGGTGCACAGGCACAAGTCGAGCCAGGCCTGGCGACGTCGGTTACGCAACCCAACCCGCTGACTTACCTATACCACCTACGCCACGGGGTGAAGTTCTGGGACGGGGACCCCTTGACGGCCACGGACGTGGCTTACTCGCTCAATTACTACCGTTCATGGACATCGCATATCGCATACGAGTTCCCGGCGGTAAAAAGCATCGTCGCAGATGGGGCTTATACCGTAGTTGTCTCCCTCCCCGGGCCAGACCCAGCCTGGCAGTACACCCCGGGGCTAGCCGGCCTCGGCATCTTTGAAGCCAAGTTTGCCCAGGCCCATATGAGTACCTTCGGCCAGCCGGGAACGTTGATAATGGGTTCAGGTCCGTGGGAGATCGACAGCCTTGACCCGACCAGCGGGGCCGAGCTGTCCGCCAACCCTGATTGGTGGGGCGGAACAGTCAGGATCCAGCACATTTCAGTCAAGTTCTTTTCAAGCGAGACCAGCCTGGCGCTGGCCTTTCGGGCTGGCGAGGTAGATCTCGACCCCAACATCACCGACGCCCAGTCCTTTGCCGCCACCGCCGGCGCCAAGCTCCTCAACGCACCCAGTTGCCAGGATGGCTTCTTCACCATGAACACGCAAACTGCTCCGTGGAGCGACATTCATGTCAGGCGGGCGGTGGCTTACGCGCTTGACCGAGCCAATATCATCACAGCCGCCGGCGGCTATGCTTCGCCTCTCTACACGTTCATCCCGCCAGCCGCACTTCGAACGGTAGGCTCGCAGTCACAGGTCGACCACTTGCTGTCCACGATCAACCTGTACTCATACAACCTGGCGAAGGCGAAGCAGGAAATGGCGGAGTCCGCTTACCCCCACAGGGTAAAGACGACTTTCTGGGTGCCCAGCGGTGGGACCGCGGTTAACGTCGCCCAGGTCATAGACGCCGAGCTCCAAAAGATCGGCATCGACGCTCAGCTCAAGGTAGTTACGGAGGCCCAGCAGGAAAGCAACGGTACGGGCCCGGCGAGCGACCGGTCCACGTACTTCTGGGAGGGGGGCTGTATCAATCCTGATGTCAGCGGGTATGACTTTTACCTAGGGAGCTGGGACCTTAAACAGGGTCAATGGAACGTAGCCAATTGGGCACCGCCCGAGGTCGACAAACTCCTCACAACAGGCTCGACTACTAGCAATCAAGGGCAGCGCTTCACGATGTTCTCGCAAGTCGTCCAGCAGATGTCAATTGACGTCCCGTACGTCCCGCTGTATCTTCACGATTTCAGCATTGCCGTGTCGAAGAACTTTCGCGTCCCGGGGTACAACTACTGGTACTTCCTCGACGACAACTACGGGCTCGACATCGAGCCGGCATCCTAGGCCCTGGGCCAGATCGCGAGATTGAGCCAATGAAGACCAGCACAGATCGGGTACTCACGACCCATACCGGTAGCCTCCCGCGACCCTCCAGCCTGGTGGACCTTCAAGACCCAGACCAAGTCAAAGTGGCTGTGGCGGAAACGGTCCGACGTCAACGGGATACCGGCGTCGACATCGTAAACGACGGCGAGGCGAGCAAACCGAGCTATGCCACCTACGTGACCGAACGCCTCTCGGGGTTTACGGGCGAGGTCGTGCCGCTGCGCAGGCGGTCTCGCGGCATGGACGATTTCCCAGAATATTTCGAGCGGCAACGGTCAGACGGCAAACGCCCCGGTATCAGGTCTACTCCTACCTGCGACGCCCCCGTGGCGTACGCTGACCGGTCCAGGGTGGAAGCCGACATCGCCAACTTGAAGGCTTGTGGCGACGGGGCTGAGCTTTTCATGACAGCAGCCTCACCCGGCATCATTGCCTGGTGGATGCCCAATAGCTATTACCCGAGCGATGAGGCGTACATCTTCGCTCTGGCCGACGCGATGAAGGTGGAGTACGACGCCATCTACCAGGCCGGGATCGTCCTTCAGCTGGACTGTCCCGACCTACCGGGCACCTGGTTGCTCGGTCCCGAACCGACCCTCGACGACTTCCGCAAGGACGTCTCAATGCGACTGGGCGCACTTGACCACGCCACCCGGGACATCCCTCCTGAGCAAATACGTTTGCACTTGTGCTGGGGGAACTACGAAGGACCGCACCACACCGACGCCCCTCTGGCTACCTTCATCGACCTCGTGCTGGCTACAAGGCCGGCGGCGATATCTTTCGAAGGGGCGAACCCACGTCATGAGCATGAGTGGAGAGTGTTCGAAGACGTAAAGCTACCAGAGGGCAAAGTCATTATCCCCGGTGTGCTGGACTCGACCACCAACTTCATCGAGCACCCCGAGTTGGTCGCCCAACGGCTCGTGCGCTACGCCGAAGTCGTTGGTAAGACGAATGTCATCGCCGGCAGCGACTGCGGGTTCGCTACAGTTGCCGACAGCGACCTGGTTGACCCGCGGATAGCCTGGGCCAAGTTGGCAGCTATGGCTGAGGGTGCGAAGTTGGCAAGCGAATACCTGTGGGGCTGAACTTTCAGCGCAGCCGGACATTGAGGGCATAGGCCCGTCCACCGAGTACTGGGTGAACCCCGGGATGGTGAAGTTGTTGGCCAGGGCGGCGTTCTCGTCCTCCAGGTAGAGCGGCACGTAAGGGACGTCGACCGATAACTGGCGCAACAGCCTGGAGTAGATGGCAAAGCGGGCGGGTGCGACCGATGTCGCGATGCCGGCTTTTAGTAGGGCGTCCACTTCGGGCGGAGCGTAGTTAGCAGTGTTCTCCCCGCCGGATTGCACGTTCCAACTGCCAAGGTCGTAGCCCACGAAGTTACTGGGATCGGGGTCGACACAGCCACCGGTGGCGAAATTGGTCATGCGCTTGGCAGAAGGGCCGAACTCAATGGCGGCCCACGTGCTGAGGGGCACGACCTTTATCTGCACCCGGATGCCGATGGCCTGGAAGCTGGCGGAAATGGCCTGGACGATAGTGAGGCTGTCGCCGTAGTCGTACTCCAGAATTGGCGCCGAAAAGCCGTGTGGGTAAGCGGATTCCGCCATCTCCGCTTTGGCCTTGGCCAGGTTGTATGAGTACAGGTCAATGGAGTTCAGAAAAGCGTTGACTTGCTCCGGCGCGGCCAGCTCATCCAAGGCCTGAGGGGGGATTAACGTGTAGTACGGGCTGGCGTAACCGCCATTGGCTGCAATGATGTCCTTCCGGTTGAGGGCATAGGCAATGGCCCGCCGGACATGGACGTCGTCCCAGCCCACGCTGCGAGTGTCGATGTCGAACACCGCGTTGTCGCAACTCGGAGCGGAAAGGATCGTGGCGCCCGAAGTGGCCTTGAAGCTCTTGGCCCGAGGATGTACGTATCGAGGTCTACGTCTCCCGCCCGAAAGGCCAACGCCTCGCTGGTCGGGCTGGAGAAGATCTTGACCGAAATGTGTTGGATCGGGACGGTCCCACCCCACCAGTGCGGGTTGGCCGACAGTTCGGCTCCGGAGGTCGGGTCCAGGCTGTCGACCTCCCACGGCCCGCTGCCCATGACCAGTACGCCTGGTTTTCCAAAGGTGCCAGAGTGGTCTTGAGCAAACTTTTTCTCGAAGATGTCGGCATAAGCGGGCGAGTACCGCCAACTTGCGTCGGGGTGCGCCAGGGTGACAGTGACTGTATACGTGCCGGTGGCCTGGATACTCTTCACGCTGGAGAAGAGGTAGTCGTCGTTGGAGCCCACGCGTCGCTCATAGTTCAGCGAGTAGACAACGTCAGAAGCGGTGAGTGGGTTGCCATCCCAGAAGGTAAACGCCGCGCCGGATGCTGTACACGTACTTAGTGGGGCTTGGGGTGTTGACGGACGTGGCCAAGTCAGGTTCGAGCTTGCCCTGCGGGCTGAACCTTAGCAAAGTCTCCAGACTGAGCTCGTCGACATCGCTGCTGTAACTGTTCGACGTCGGGTCCAAGTCGGACATGGTGAACGTCGTCCCCACCACGAAGTTCGGGATGATCGCTCCCGCGGTTGCGGCGCCGGCCACGGCAATCGGATGAGTGGCCTGAGGGGTTCAGGCGTCGAAAAGGTGGTTCCTGCTGGATGGGCCGCCTGAAGGCTGTGCCTTCGATGGCGACGGCTTAGGCCGACTCTCCCCAGAGGTATTTACTCGCCAAACTGGCCCCTTCGGACATCGCGGCCAGTTTGGCCCAGGTGATACGGGGGTCAACGGTCAGGAAATCGGCGAGGGTGGCGAAGCCACAATCGCTGCCGGCTATGACGTTCGTCTTGCCGACGACGTCCGCATACCGGACGAGGCGTTGGGCCACTAATTCAGGGTGCTCGATAAAGTTGGTCGTCGAATCGAGTACGCCCGGTATGATCACCTTTCCTTCCGGGAGTTTTACGTCCTCGAAGACGTTCCATTCGTGCTCGTGGCGTGGGTTAGCTCCTTCGAAGGAAATGGCCGCCGGCCTGGCGTCGAGGACCAGGTCTACGAGGTGGGCCAGGGGGACGTCGGTGTGGTGGGGCCGTCTCCGTTGCCCCAGCACATATGGAGCCGCATCCTGTCGGGAGGGATGTCTCGGGTCGCGTGGTCGACGGCTTCGAGGCGCATGGCGACCCGTTTGCGGAACTCTTCCAGTGACAGGTCTTCGTCCCCTGCAGCGCCAGGCAGGTCCGGGCAGTCCAGCTGTAGCACGATCCCGGCTTGGTAGATGGTGTCGTATTCTTCCTTCATGGCGTCCGCCAGGGCGAAAATGTACTCTTCGGTGGTCGCGTAATAGCGGTTCGGCATGTAGCCGGCAATGATCCCGGGTGAGGCGGCGGTCATGAACACCTCGGCGTCACCGGCACTGGCCTTCAGGTTCGCGATGTCCGCCTCGACCTTCGACCGGTCCGAATACGACACGGGGCCGTCGCAGGTCGGTGTGGCGAAACCGCCTTTCAGCTCGAACTCGGCCCACTGCTTTTCGTAGAACTCCGGGAAGTCCTGGACCGCTCGACCCCGCCACTGCACGGGCATCGGCTCGCCCTCGAAGCCCGACAGCCGCTCGGTCACATAGGTGGCGTAACTCGGCTTGCTGACCTCGCCGTCATTGACAATGTCGATCCCCGCTTCCCGCTGACGGCGCACAGTCTCTTCGACCGCGGCCTTCACTGCCTCCGGGTCCTCACGGTTCGCCAGGGTCGGGGGGCGGGGCAAACTCCCGGTGTGGGTCGTGAGTACTCTGTCCGTGCTCGTCTTCATTGACGGACTCCTCTCTCGTTTACGGCGGACATTACTACGCAGGATCGTGCGCTAACAAGAAGAAACAGGAGTGTCGCGCAATGTTTACGGTCCATTTCCCTGGCGCTAAGCGGGCCGTATGCCCAGGGCATAAGCGCCATCCGTCGAGTACTGGTTGAACCCGGGGAAGGTGTCCCAACTGCCCAGCTCGTACTTTCTCTTCTACAGTCGGAGCTCTTCGTCTTGTGGCGTCAGCCAGGCCGGCCCGGAGCGGGGCACCGACTCCATGAGCTTTATCGTGTACGGGTCCTGGGGGTCGTCCAGCACTTGCTCGGTGGGACCGGACTCGACGACCAGCCCTCGGCACATTACGTAGACGTACTCGGATATCTGGCGCACGATCGAAAGGTCGTGAGTTATGAATAGGTAACCGATACCGCGCTCAGCTCGGAGCGACGCAAAAAGGTTGAGGATCTGCGCCTGCACAGATACGTCGAGAGCGGAGACGGGCTCGTCGCATATAAGGATGCGCGGGTTGGCGGCTAAGGCCCGGGCGATCGCCACCCGCTGGCGCTCCCCGCCAGAGAGCGCGACGGGCTTACGCTGGGCGTACGAGGCGGGAAGTTCCACCGAACCCAAGAGGTCGGCAACCTGGCCGGCGAGGTTTTTAGCCTGCGGGTCGTGCGTGCGGATCGCTTCGCGCAGAGTCCACTGAATGCTGCGCATCGGGTTGAGACTGGAGTATGGGTCTTGAAAGACGATCTGTACGGTGCCACGAAGCTTGCGGCTGTCTTTCTGGTTGAGGTTCGCCCAGTTGCTGGCGGAAATCCCGTCAATCGTTACTTCGCCGCTGGAGAGGTGCTCGAGCCCGACCAGCACCCGCGCCAGAGTCGTCTTGCCGGAACCAGATTCACCCACTATGCCGACGCTCTCGTTCGCGCCGACGTCGATAGAGACCCCTCCCAGGGCCGCCACTCGGCGGTTGCCGTCCTGAAAAATTTTCTCGGCATCTCGGACCTGGATAAGTGCGTCAGCGCGACGGCTTGTCACTGGAGGCTCTGCCCCTCTGCGGGCGCGTTCGCGTGCGCCACCCATCTCGACGCGGATATCGTCCAGGCGTACGCAGGCGGACAGGCGGCCGGGCGCCACCTCCACCAGTGCTGGTGCTGCCTGGCGGCAAGCGGCGGCCGCCCATTGACAGCGCGGCTCGAAAGAGCAAGACCCAGCCACCTCGTCCGGTGCGGGGACTGACCCCGGTATTGCCACCAATTCGTCCACACGGTGGTCACCGGGTGGCTCCGACATCAGCAATCCGTGGCTGTAGGGGTGCAGGGGCTCCGCTTCCAGTTCTACTGATGGGCTGACCTCGACAAGGGAACCGGCGTACAAGACGTAAATGCGCTCGCACATCGCAAAGGCGACCCGCAGGTCATGAGTGATGAGGACGAGCCCCATCCCCCTCGCCTGTTGGATTCGCTTAATCAAAGCGAGAATGTCTTTTTGGGTAGCCACGTCCAAGGCGGTGGACGGTTCGTCGGCAATGAGGACGTGCGGGTCGCGGCAGAGGGCTGCCGCGATGGCGACACGTTGGCGCATCCCGCCCGAGAGCTGGAACGGGTACCGGTCGACGACCGCCGCGTCAGAGATGCCTACTTCTGCTAGCCGGCGCACCGCCTCAGGGGGCTGGTCGCCGTGGTGGAAACGTCGATGTTCGACGAGGGACTCCGAAAGGATGGTCCCACAACGCATCACCGGGTTGAGCATCGTAAAGGGATCCTGGAGGATCAGGCCGATCTCACGCCCTCGTACGGCTCGCCACTCACGCTCTCGCAGGGAGAGCAGGTTCCTTCCCCCGTAGATGACCTCACCCTGAGCGAAGACGGTCGGCGGCAGCAGCCCAGTTATGGCCTTCGCCGTCATGGATTTGCCGCTGCCCGACTCGCCTACGATGCCGATGGTCTCTCCCGGCCCGAGGGCTAAGCCCACCGACGAAACGATCGTGTCCGTGCGGCCGGGACGCCTGCGCTCTACTCGCAACCCCTTTACTTCGAGTACTGGCTGAACTGTCACTTCGGGGGTCCCGGCGCGTACAGCCACCGTCATCTCGTCCCGCCTCGGCTCGACAATTGCTCGTAGGACCAGTCACCGATCAGGTTCATTGCAGTGGCGATGAGGACGATCATGGCTGCCGGCACCAGCACCGCCACCGGGTTGATAAACAAGTCCTGGATCCCCTCTGAGACCATAAGGCCCCAGTCTGGAGTGCCTGGGGAAGCACCCAGCCCCAGGAAAGAAAGGGCGGCCAGGAAACCGACCGAGCTGGCGAAGACCAAAAAGGCGTTGGCAATGGCGATAGGTGAGACGTTCGGCCAGATGTGGAGGAACATTATGCGCCAGTCGGAGACGCCCAGCGTCTTCGCCGACTCAACGTAGGGTCGCGGCACCTGCTCGAGCGTCGCCCCGCGTACCACCCTCGTGTCGAAAGGGATCGTCAGCACGATCAGCAGCACTACTGCTAACCAGTACCCGCCTCCGACCGCTCCGGCCACGACGATTATCACGAGGAGGCCCGGGACCGACCACATGAGGTCGACCCACCGCATTATTACTGCGTCGACCCGACCGCCCCTGTAGCCGGCCAAAAGCCCGAGTGCATTGCCCGCCAGCATAGAAATATAGGCGATCACCACAGGGCCCAAACAGGCCGTGCGGGCGCCGGCGATGAGCCTCGAGAACACATCGCGGCCAAGCGAGTCCGTGCCCAGCCAATGAGCACCGCTCGGCCGGGCCAAGACATCCGTCAGATTTTGGGCGTTCGGCCCGTACGGGGCTATCGCCGCACCGAACACTGCCATAACGACCGCGACACCCACGACGAAAAAACAGCCAAGGATCAGCAATGGAACTTGCAGGCGCTGGCGCCGGGAAAGGGGACGCGCTTCGACCGGGGCAATTACGACCTGGCTCATGAGGCCCGCTTTCCTAGCCTTATGCGGGGGTCTACGGCGACGTAGACGATGTCGGCCAGCAAGTTGGCTAGGACGATCACGACGGCGACAACCATCGCTACCCCTTGCACCATCGGTAGGTCCTTCGCCGTAGCCGACTGGACCAGCAGTTGGCCAATCCCGGGGAGCGAAAAGGTGTCTTCCACCAATACGGCCCCGACAATCAGCCCAGACAGTACTAGCCCGCTCATGGTGACGATCGGGATCAGGGCATTTCGGAACGTGTACATAAACAGCACACGGCTCGAGGACAACCCACGGGCTCGGGCGAAGGTCACATAGTCCTGGTCGAGCACCCCGATCATCGCCGCCCGGGTGTGTTTCACCATGAACGCCACGCTGGTGAGCGCCAGGGCGATCGCAGGGAGCGTCAAGTGCCAGATCTCGTTGAAGACGCCTGTGCCGGCCCGAAAACGGGGAACAAATGGAGGACGACGGCGAAAATAAAGATCAAGAAGACGCTGCTCACAAAAGCCGGCGTGCTGAGGGCGACGATGGAGCCCGCTACGACACTCCGGTCGACCGCCCCCCGGCGGCGCAGAGCCGCCCAAATCCCGCCCCCGACGCCGAGCAACATGGTCAGGATGTAGGCGTAGATGCCGAGGTACAGCGAGCTTGGCAGTCGCGCGTTGATCTCGTCGATCACCGGCAGCGTTGTTTGGATGGAATTACCGAACTTCAATTGCGCGGCCTGACTGGCCCAGATCCAGTACTGGGTAAAGAACGGTTCGTTGAGGTGGTACTCCTTCGTCAGGTAGGCGACTTCGGCCGGGGTACGCGGGTTCGTGCCCAGCAATGTGTCGACGATGTTGCCTGGTGAAATGTAAAGCAGGCAGAAGATCGCGAAGGAAATGACGACTAACAGCAGCGCCAGTACGATCAGCCTGCGGCCGATGAAGAGGAGCCAGTCACGCCCTCTCATGCCGGTCCTTTCGGGGCCGGGCTCACGAGCGGAGGACCGTCCACCCGGCCAAGGCGCTCAACGCCTAACTCGAGACGCTGCTCACACCTCGAGGACATAGGATTCCACGAACTCCGGGTTGACGTGCTCCGGGCCGGCGCCGGCCCGGGGGTTCGATGACACCTCTGTCTGCCCGATGGCGACATGCTTTGTTTCGTGGGCATGCCCACACAGCCAAAACCTGGGCCCGCACTCGGCAATCAGGGCGTCCATATCCGTGCCGATCATTTGGTACCACTTCTCGCTGCCGTCCTCCTCATTGGCTTCGGACGAGCCGCTCTCCGCGCCGATTTCTCCGAAGGGCGCCAACCAGGGTTGCAACGTTGGCCAGAAGTGCGTGCACACTACGGTCTTCTCGCGGTCCGCCCGAGAAAGTGGCCGCAGCTCCTGCTCGATGAACGAACGGGCACGGTCATGGAGCTCGTTCGTGTCTCTGAGAGTGAGGTAGCGGCCGTCTAACCGGATGTTGTCCACGCCCTGCAGCCCGTAGCCCGCAAGCATGCTGGTATAGGCGTCGATCCTGTCCTCGGCGACATGGGACCACAAGGTCGAGCCGATGATCCTTATGCCTGTGGGCAGGGTGACGGCCTGGTCATCGAGGAAGACGGCATTGGGTACACGCTCGACCAATGCCCTGTACTCCTGGCGGGACTGGTCGAGCTCCTGGTCGACGTACTCGCCGTTCCCGGGGACCATTACGATCTGGGTGGTCGCCTTTTGGTTGGCCCGAATCTGCTCCAACATGGCACCCAGTTGCTCCGGCGAATAGTGAATATCCCCACCGAGGAGGATAGCGTCCACGTCGAGGTCGTTCGGAGGGATCCAGTAGGGGGGCGATTGCTCGGAGTTGTAGAAAATGTCTGCGTAGAAAGCGATCCGGTGGGGTTCCGCGGTCATCTTTCCTCCATGACGATGTCGATCTCTCGATTGACTAACCTGGATACTAGAGGGGCGGTATGAACGTAATGTGTCGCTTGCCCGAACGTAATGTGATCGAAGTGTGAATGTTGAGCGACCCGTACCGCCATCCTCGGCTCGGCTCCGATCACGCTTGCGTTGCTAGGGGTGCGACCGGAGGTCCAGAACTGTCACGGCGGCAACCAGAGCGGCCCAACGAGCCTTCACCTTCCCTCCTTTTTCGGTCCCGGTTGCTCCGACCCTGCCGGCGCCGACCGAGAACCCTCTGCCGCCCACCTGAACGCCGGAGAACACCGGTCATCATCGTGACGTGCAGCATGGTGCAGGATCAAGGAGGAACACGATGTTCGCAGAACGTTTACCTTCGGTTCACCTGCCCCCTAAGGTCGCCGAGGGCGGTGAGGCTGATTTTCGTGAGGTGCCTGGTGCGCCGAGCCCAGACCGCCTCACATTGCTACCAGGCCGGTGGCTCGAGCGACGAAATGGCGGCGGCAACGGCAACTCGTTGCCGAAGAGAGCGAGGAAAGGCCACAAACGGGACGGCTCCGTGGTAGCCGTTTAGCTCGACGGCGGTTTCCGCCAACCCAAGGCGCTTCAACCCGGCGACCGCTGCTCGTTGGTCGATTACCGAAGCGAACCGTCGCTGGGGATAGACCGACTGATAGTCCGCCCGGAACTCGTAGCCGGCCACGCTGAGGCTTTGGACGATGGGCCGGACATCTCGCCAGCGCAAGACAAATCCGGCGATCACGGGCGGACGGGCGGCGGCGCCCACCAACGTGATGAAGGTACGAGAGCCGATGTACCCGACCCGGTTGCTGGCCGAAATCAAAGTTGACCGCCGCAGCCAGAG
Source organism: uncultured Acidimicrobiaceae bacterium (assembly GCA_963807395.1). GTDB lineage: Bacteria > Actinomycetota > Acidimicrobiia > Acidimicrobiales > Palsa-688 > Fen-671. Next base: position 196,600 of record CAWEBW010000011.1, on the reverse strand, counting down.
GGAGGCGTGGGCGTCCGGCCGGTCCCGTTCGAGGTCCGAGGTAATGCCGTCGACAAGCAGCCCAGCGTCCACCCCGTAGTTTATTGCGGCCGCCGAGACATCGATGCCGACGACGGGGACAGCATCGTGGCGCCGGACAGCGCTAAAGAACCGGCCGTCCTCCTCGGTGGACTGCTCCGCGCCCGTGTGTCGTCTGTCGAAGCAATAGTGAGCGTAAAGCCCCGAAAGCGTGATCGCGTGGTTCATCAGGGCCGCATTGACGGCGTAAGACGAGCACACGTCGACCACGAGGTTGTCCTGGCCGGAAAGCGCGACCTAGCACTGTGCGCAGCAGCGTCGCGGCATACGTGGGGAGGCGGTAGTCGAGTTCAGATAAACGTTCGAAAAAGGCGGTCGGCCCGGTCCGGCCGAAATCCCTTCGAGCTTGGCTTGGTCCGATTCCAGCTCTGCCGAGGCGCTCTGGTGGACGTCCATGGGGCCGGTCAGTCCATTTGTGAGGCAAGCTCGAGACGCAGTCGGCGACGCGGTACGAAAAGGTGAGCGCCCGGTGCCACTAATACGTTATTCTACTATGCACCATCGTGCATGATCAAGGAGAATCACGATGCTTGCTGCGGAGCGCCGGGACCTGCTCCTGGCCCGGTTGCGAAGGGACGGCAAGCTGGTGGCGCGCGATCTGGCCCGAGAGCTGGGCCTGTCGGAGGACAGCGTGCGCAGAGACCTCCGCGAACTCGCCACTGCCGGGCTCTGCCAGCGGGTTTACGGGGGTGCCTTGCCACTTTCGCCGGCTACTGGAGAATTGGTGGAACGGTTTGGGATCGCGCCCGAAAGCAAGCGTCGTGTGGCCGCCCGCGCGGCGAGGCTCATCACCCCGGGCACGACGGTTATCCTCGACAGCGGCACCACCGCGCTGGCTGTGGCGGCCACATTGGACGCCAACCTGACCGCCACCATAATTACCCACAGCCCGACGATCGGCTCGGCTCTGGTGAACCACCCGTCTGTAGACGTGTTCATGCTGGGGGGCAGGCTGTTCAAACACTCCGCCGCTGCTTGTGGTGCGGCGGCCGCCGAAGCGGCCAGCGCGGTTTCCGCTGACATTTATTTGCTGGGCGTCGCCGGGATACACCCAAAACGGGGCCTTACCACCGGCGACGCCGACGAGGCGGCAATGAAACGCATCCTGGTTAGCCGAGCGGCCGACACCTATGTGCTGGCCAGCACCGAAAAGTTGGGGAGGGTCTCTTCCTATAGCGTAATAGGGCTCTCCGAGGTGGCGGGGATAATCAGCGACGCCGGTTCCGACCACCCGACCGTACGACAGCTTCGCAAGCGTGGGGTGCATGTCATCCACGCCCCCTCATGACTCAAAAATGGGCACGGCTTCCTGTCTCATCTCCAGCGGCTGTCCGTGCGACCGTGGTCAATGCCGAGGCCATGCTCTTCGACCTCGACGGAGTGCTCGTGGACAGCGCCGCCGCCATTGACCGTCACTGGCGGGAGTTTGCCCACTGGTATGGGCTAGACGCCGACCGCCTGCTCGACCGTACTCATGGCCGACGTGCTGCCGACACAATTATCAACCTGGCTGGGCAGCTCCCCGTCAACCCCATAGAGGCCATCGCGCGCTACGAGGACATGGAGGTAAGCGACCAGGCCGGCGTTGGGCCGTTGCCAGGGGCGACGGAAGTGCTCGCGCTCCTTTCCATTTGCAACTGGGCTGTGGTGACCAGTGGCAGCATGGCTGTCGCCCAGGCCCGGCTGAAGACAGCAGGACTGCCCGAACCGCCCGTACTTATCTGCGCTCAGGATGTGGCCAGAGGCAAGCCTGACCCCGCGCCCTACGAGCAGGGGGCTCTTCAGTTGGGCCTTCGACCCGACCAGGCATTAGCGGTTGAAGATTCTCCGGCCGGAGTCGAGTCAGCACGGGCGGCTGGCTGTACCATCCTGGCGCTCACGACGACGCACGACCTCGGCAGGCTGAGGTCGGCCAATTATGCCTGCTCGGATTTAAGTGCCGTCGAAGTTCTGCGGGCGGATGAGCAGCTCGTCCAACTCCGGGTCTCGGACCTCTTCAACGTCTGACGCAGTAGCCGGTGACCGCCCGCCATCGGCCACTCGGAGGCCGGGGTTCAGGTTGGTCTTTCAGGTCGGTCTATTATTGCTGTCCGCCAACGTGCACGACCAAGGAGCAACAACATGCTTGCTATGGAACGGCGAGACATGCTCGTAACCCGGCTACGTCGTGACGGGAAGCTGGTGGCCCGGGAACTGGCGCTGGAATTGGGCCTCTCGGAGGATAGCCTTCGAAGGGACTTGCGGGAACTGGCGGCGGCTGGGCTCTGCCAACGGGTCTATGGCGGAGCGCTCCCTATCTCGCCGGCCACCGGAGCCTTCGACGCTCGGCTGGCTGTAGCGCCGGAGAGCAAGAGGCGCGTCGCAGCATGCGCCGCCAAGCTGATTACGTCGGGGACCACGACCATTCTTGGCGGTGGCACGACTGCCCAGGCCGTGACAGCCGCACTGGCGCCAAAACTCGCCGTCACGATCGTTACCCCCAGCCCGGCCACGGCTGCCGCGCTGGTCAACCACGCTTCGGTGGACGTTTTCATGCTCGGGGGTCGTCTCTTGAAGCAGGCGGCCAGTGTCTGCGGCGCCGCCGCGGTGGAGGCGGCCAACCAAATCTCCGCTGACCTCTACCTCCTCGGCGTCGCCGGAGTGCACCCGAAGCAAGGGATTACCACCGGTGACCTCGACGAGGCGGCTATGGAACGCGTCTTGATCAGCCGGGCCGCCGACACTTATGTCCTGGCCAGCGGAGACAAACTCGGGACTGTAGCGCGCTGCACCGTAGCCAATTTATCCCAAGTAACCGGCATCATCACTGACGCTGGCCCTGATGACCCGACGGTGCGGCAGTTCCGAAAACAAGGAGCGCAAATCATCCATGCCACTTGAGGTGCCGATACCAAGGTAAAAGTGAGAAGCCCGGGCGACGGGCCGTCCCGGCGAGTCGAAAATCCCATGGCCCGACTGGCCAAATTCCCTCTGTGTTCAGAATGTCAGGCCTCCTCGCTGACGGGCTCCAGACGGCCGGCGGCGCCCGGGGGCTCGCCCGGCGCGATGACCTGAACGTTTGCCTTCGATAACCACTGGCTGTCGCTGTCGCGCACCGGCCTATCGGTGACGACGACGCTCACTTCGTCGAGGCCGACCACGCTGACCAGCGAGACGCGCCCGATCTTGGTGTGGTCGGCGAGGACGTAGACCTCCGTTGCTTGGCCGACGATGGTGGCGTCGGCCGCGCCGCGAAGGACGTTGGAGTCAAAGGTGCCCTCGGGGGTTACTCCTGCCGCGCCGATAAAGGCCTTGCGCGCCCGGAAACGCCGCAGCCCGGCCTCCGCCAGTGGCCCGGTCAAGTCGTCGCCCTTGGGACTGGCGAGACCTCCGGGGACGAAGACCTCGATGCCCGGGTTGGCCATGAGCTGTACCAGAGCCGCTACGGAATAGGTGATCACAGTCAGATTGGGGCGGACGCTGAGTTCCCGCGCCAATGAGAGGCAAGTAGTACCGCCACCGATGAAGATGGTGTCCCCGTCCTCTACCATGCTCGCCGCCAACCTGGCGATCGAACGCTTCGCCTCGGGCTCGAGCGTGAGGCGCTGCGCGTGGGGGCGGTCGCGGAAGTACCGGTCGGCGAGGACGATCCCGCCGCGGGTCCGGCGGGCGTGCCCAGCGCGCACCAGCGCAGCGAAGTCCCGGCGGACGGTCATCTCCGACACCTGGAACTCGGCCTGGGCTTGCTTGGAGGACAAGACGTCATGCTCGTTGAGGAGCCTCCGCATGCGGGCGATGCGTGCTGCTGGTATCTCGTCGGGCAATTCGACCTCCTCCGTGGCTGGGGCTCAGTTGTTCACGGGACAAAGGGGCGGCAAGGCCATCGTCACGCTAAACGACGCTGTTGAACGCCCGATGAACAGATGTCGATCGCATTGTGATCGTGACGTGAACTTTCAGCTCGATTACGCCTCGACTGTAGTCGCCGGTCTGATGTCCTTGACATATCCCACGAGAAAGTGATATCACTTTGATAGGTGCCGGCGCGACCGGCGGCTTGAAGCGTCACAGGAGGCAGCTCTATGCAGGCACCAGCGGAAAAGGCACCAGCGGGAAAGGTCGCCCCTTTGCGCACCATGATCGTGACGACGACCGAGAACATCCCCGACACCAGGGTGGTGACGACCATGGGCCACGTTTTTGGGCTCACCGTCCGGTCCCGGAGCATCGGCGGCAACATCGCCGCCTTTCTCAAAACCCTCGTTGGGGGCGAGATCCGCTCCTACGTGAAGCTCAACGAGGATTCTCGCCGGCAGGCTATCGACCGCATGGTCCAAAATGCGGCCGCCATGGGGGCCAACGCCGTGACCATGATGCGCTTCGACTCGAGCGACATGGGTTTGGGCACGACGGAAATCGTGGCCTACGGCACGGCCCGGGTGATCGAACCGATTTCGGCCCCCCCGTCGCCATGAGCGGGCCGGGCTGAAGGAGGCCGGGCTGTGAGCATCACTGGGTGGGTCATTGTGGCGGTGGTGGTCGTGGGCGTGGTCATTGCCCTTTTCGGCTGGGACCGCTACCACGGCAACCGCAAAGGCGGCAAAAACGGGGGCACTCCCAGCCGACGAGCGAGGTGTTCATCGACCCCACCACGGGTCAGCGGATGCGGGTTTGGTACGACGCCAAGACCGGGGAACGAGAATACCGGCCAGACTGATCTAGCGTCGGTGCGGTCGGGCCACTAGCACTTTTAGCTGGGGACCGGCTAAAACTCACCAGGCGGCGCCGCCGCCTAAAAAGGCTCAGGAAAAGGCGCTTATACCCGTCAAGGCACGACCAATGGCCAGCTGGTGGATTTCCGCCGTGCCTTCGTAGGTGAGGACGGATTCGAGGTTGGCGGCGTGGCGCATAACCGGGTAGGCGCGGGTCACACCGTTGGCGCCAAGGATCGTCCTCGCCGTGTGGGCGATCTTCAACGCCTCCCGTGTGCTGTTGAGCTTGCCCACGCTCACCTGATCGGGAGTTAGTTTCCCGCTTTCCTTCAGGCGGCCGAGGTGGTAGGCGAGCAATAGCCCTTTTTCCAGCTCGACGGCCATATCGACCAATTTCGCCTGGGTCAGCTGAAACCCGGCTACCGGCTTGCCGAACTGCACTCGCTGAAGGGCGAAGGAAAGGGCGGACTCGTAACAGGCCCGGGCCGCACCGAGCGCCCCCCAGACGATGCCGAAGCGGGCCTCGTCCAGACAACTGAGCGGGGCGCGCAGCCCGAGGGCACCCGGCAAGATGGCTTCGTCGGGGAGACGGCACGAGTCGAGGGTAATTTCGCTCGAGACGCTGGCTCGCAGGGACCATTTGCCCCGGATTTCATGGGCCGCCACCCCCGGCGTCCCCAGTGGGACCAGGAAGCCGCGAATGCCTTCCTCGGCCTTGGCCCATATCACGGCAATATCGGCGATCGACCCGTTTGTCAGCCACCTCTTGTGGCCGTCGAGCACCCAGTCGCGCACCATCGCGCCTCGCTCGTTGTCTGCATCGCGGCCGGGTCACTACCCGTTTCTGGTTCGGTCAAGCCAAAGCAGCCGACCATTTCACCCGCCGCCATCGCCGGCAGGTAGTGCCGCATTTGCTCTTCGCTCCCGTATTCCCGGATGGCGAACATGGCCAGCCCGCCCTGGACCGAAACGAACGATCGAAACGCACTGTCGCCCGCTTCAAGCTCGAGACAGGCCAGGCCGTAGCTGACGGCGCCGCTGTTGGCGCAGCCGTACCCCTGGAGGTGCATCCCGAGCATCCCGAGTTGACCGAGCTCCTGGACGAGCGCTCGAGGAAATATCGCTTGCTCGAACCATTCCTCCACCGACGGCAGTATTCGTCGGTCCACGAAGTCGCGGACCTTTCGTTGCGTGAGGAGTTCCTCATCGCTCAACGGGACACCGAGAGCGTTGAGGTCAGCCGGATCTGTCTGTTGCCGAGCAGGGCCCATGGGGCATCATGCTAACCCTCGCTTTTAAATGCCAAACCATCGCATCTCACTTCACCACGAAAATCGCACGCGCGTACTGTAGTCAGCCAGACGCTCCACGAGTGCTACTCCAGCGTGAAGCGCAGTTTTGCGGCTTGGTCACCTCGATAGTTGGGGTTTGCCGGCCAGGCCCATCACAGCACCACAACAAACTGATCATAACGACGACATAAGTGCGGGGAAACCATCGTTTGAGGAACCTGTAAATGCAGGGGGCCTCGGAGGAACGATGAGACGCCAGTGGACTGCCCACCCCGAGCCGGCAATTCGGGGCGTATTGACTATAGGGACAACGTATTTCAACGCCACTGGCGAATTGGCCCAGTCGGCCGAGGAGAATTCGCGCCCGCGGGCGAGAATTGACCGTTGGCTGGCTTCGCGCTGAAAGGAGGCGACGCGATGAGCTATCACCTCGACTCGGGGAGCGAGAGTTCGCTTGGCGGCGGAACTTCGTGGATGGAGCTGGCCCGTTGCCGAAACGTTGACCCAGAGGTCTTTTTCCCGAGCGACGGGCTCGGGGTCCAGGTCGCGCAACCGTATTGTGCCGAGTGCCCAGTAAGGGAGCTTTGCCTGGAGTATGCGCTCGAAAACCATATACACCACGGTGTCTGGGGCGGAGTGTCCGAGCGGGGCCGGCGCCGGATCGCTCATAACCGACGCCGGGCTACGGCGCGGCCCCCGGTGGCTCCTAGTACCACGGCCACCACTGCGAAGTGACGAGGGGACGGCTGGGCAGGTGCCGTGGTCGGTCCTCCGGCGAACTGTAAATCGCCTCGGTAGGAGGCTCCACGCCCCTCGCCAGTGTGACAGTATGCTCCTCTCGTGGTGCCGCTTTCATTACCTCGTCCGGGTGCCGTCCTGAAGAGCCTTCGGGTAGACGGACCTGTGGCCCAAGCCAGCGCCGATTGGCTGTTGCGGCGCTAAAAAGGCATGAGAAATGGGAGATCCGGTAGGAGACGACGGCCGCATCGACGGCAAAGTGGTCATCATCACGGGCGCCAGCTCGGGGATTGGCCGGGCCGTGGCCCGGCGCTTCGCCCGCAATGGAGCGGTGCTCGTGCTGGCCGGAAGGTCAGAAGACCGCCTAACCCGCCTCGTCGACGAACTGGGGACGGAGTCAATTACAGTGAGCGGCGACCTGACGGCGCCGGGCGAAGCCGGTCGTCTTGTACAGGCCGCGATCGAGGCCTTCTCCCGGGTCGACATCCTCTTTGCCAACGCCGGGATTGACGTGGCCGGCCCGGTGGCAGAGGGCGACCCCGAGGCGTGGTCACAGCTCGTGGACACCAACGTCACCGCGGTTTTCCGGCTCGTCCACGCCGCCCTGGGGCCAATGAAGGCGCAGCAGTCAGGCGACGTAGTGGTGACCAGCTCCATCTCGGGTCACCAGGCCATCCACTGGGAGCCTGTGTACAGCGCCTCGAAACACGCCGTGCAGGCGTTCGTCCACGGGCTCCGGCGCCAGGTGGCTGGCTACGGTGTGAGGGTAGCCAGCTTGGCCCCGGGCCGGGTGGTCAATGAGTTGTGGGGGATATGTTCCGAGGGCGAGATCGAAGCTGAGGTCGCCGCCGGCACGGGCCTTCGGTCGGAGGACGTAGCCGAGGCGCTGGAGTTCATGGTGACCCGGCCCCGTCACGTTACTGTCCGGGACCTGGTGATGCTGCCGCGGTGCCAGGATCTATGAGTTCACAGGGTGGCCGGGACGGCTGCGGCCGGACAAGACAAGAGATCCGAGAGAAAGCCAGATCCGAGAGAAAGCCAGATCCGAGAGAAAGAGGACCGTCATGCGTGCAGTTGTCTGCCACGGGCCGGGCGATTATCGATTAGAGAACGTCGCAGAGCCGCAGCCGCCCGAGGACGGGGCGGTCATACGTGTCGAAGCCGTCGGCATTTGCGCCAGTGACGTGAAGTGCTTCCAGGGCGCCCCCATGTTCTGGGGGGATGCCACCCGGCCCCGTTACTGCGAGCCCCCGGTCGTACCCGGGCACGAGCTGGTCGGGAGGGTGGCCGAGATCGACGCCAGCGCCGCCTCACGCTGGGGCGTCCAGGTTGGCGACCGGGTGGTGGCCGAACAGATCGTCCCGTGCGAGGAATGCCGCTACTGCCAGCGGGGACAGTACTGGTTGTGCCGCCGGAACGATGTGTTCGGGTTCCACCAGCGCACTCAGGGGGCGATGGCCGAGTACATGGCGGTACCGCCGCAGTCTCGCGTCCACCGCGTCGACGGTCAGCTGCCCGCCGCCCACGCCGCCTTCGCCGAGCCGCTTTCGTGTTCGCTGCACGCCGTCGAGCGAGGCGACGTGGGGTTCGACGACGTCGTGGTCGTGGCCGGCGTGGGCCCGATCGGCCTGGGTATGGTCGCCGGGGCCACTTGCGCCACCCGCGACACCTGGTCGCCGTCGACAGTAACGCCGCTCGCCTGGAACTGGCCAAAAGCTGCGGGGCCGACCTGGTCGTAGATGTCGCCCACCAAGACCCGATCAGCACGATTATGGACCTCACCGACGGCTACGGTTGCGACGTTTATTTCGACGCCACCGGACATCCTTCAGGCGTGGCCCAGGGCCTGTCCATGCTGCGAAAGGCAGGCCGGTTCGTCGAGTACAGCGTGATGCGGGAGCCGGCCACTGTCGACTGGACGGTCATTGGCGACAGCAAGGAGCTGGACGTCCGCGGCGCCCACCTCGGGCCGTATTGCTGGCCGCCCGCGATCGACTTGCTCGAGCGGGGCGTATTGCCGATGGACCAGATCGTCACCCACCAGCTCGCCCTTGACGACTTCGAAGAAGGCCTGAAGCTGGTGGCGGACAGCCGCCAGTCGGTCAAAGTGTCGCTCGTCGCTTTCTAGCCCTGGAGGCTGGCGCCGAGCGAGCTCGGTGCACTGTCGTCAAACCTAAGCGGCGCCCTCGCCCAGGTAGGCCCGCCGCACACGGTCGTCGTCGAGCAGCCTCGAAGCCTCGTCCGACATCACGATGACCCCGTTCTCGAGCACATAACCACGGTCGGCGACCTGCAACGCCTGGGCCGCATTTTGTTCGACCAGGAGGATGGTGGCTCCCGAGGAGCGGATCTGCTCGATGATGTTGAAGATGGCCTCCACAATGAGTGGGGCCAGGCCCATTGACGGCTCGTCGAGCAGCAGGAGGCGGGGCCGGCTCATGAGGGCCCGGCCGATGGCCAGCATCTGTTGCTCGCCGCCCGACAGCGTCCCGCCGTCCTGGCGCCGGCGTTGCTCGAGGATGGGGAAAAGGGCAAAGACCCGTTCGAAATCCTCGTCCAGCTTGCCTTTCCGACGGTACGCCCCCATTTCCAGGTTTTCCATAACGGTCAAACGTGGGAATATCCGCCGGCCTTCAGGGACATGGCCGATGCCCAGGGCCACGACCTCGTGCGCGGGTAGGTGGCTTATCTCCCACTCGTCGAAGTAGATCCTCCCGGTCGAAGGGTGGACCAGCCCCGAAATAGTCCTCAAGGTGGTCGTCTTCCCGGCGCCGTTGGCCCCCAGCAGGGCCACGATCTCGCCTTCGTCGACGGAAATATCAACATCACGAAGAGCGGGGATGGCGCCGTACCGTACGGATACGTCGGCCAGTTCGAGCAGCGCCACCTACGCCTCCTCGCCGCCCGGCGACACCGTCGTGCTCGTTGGGCGGCCGCTCGGGACGTTGGCTTCTGCCGCCCCGTCAGGCACCCGGTTGTCGCTGTTGCGGGGCTTACCCAGGTAGGCCTCGATGACGGCCGGGTCCCGCTGCACTTCCGATGGGCTCCCGGCGGCGATTATCTTCCCGAAATTCAGCACTATGACCCGCTCGGTGATGGACATCACGAGCCCCATATCGTGCTCGATCAGGAGCACGCTAACGCCGAGTTGGCTGTTGACCGCCTTGATCACGGCGGCCAGCTCCAGTTTCTCGGTCGGGTTCGTGCCCGCCGCCGGTTCGTCCAGTAGCAAGAGCTGTGGCTGAGTGCCGAGAGCCCGAGCTATCTCCAGGCGGCGCCGGTCGCCGTAGGGGAGCGAGGCGGCCAGGTCGTTGGCCCGATGGCGCAACCCGACGAAGTCGAGCAGCTCAAACGCGGCCCCGTCGCTGTCGTGCTCCTCCCGGCGTGCCCGGGGGGAGTGGAGCATAGCGCCGACGGGGCCCGTGTGTTGGCGCGACTCGACCCCGATCTTTACGTTCTCGAAGGTGGTGAGGGCGTTGAACAAGCGGCTGGTCTGGAACGTACGGGCGATCCCGGCCCGGTTGATCTGGTGGGGTTTGCGCCCCACGATCATCGTTTTGTGGCCCCCGGCGCCATGGAAGACAATCCACCCGTGCTGGGGCTTGTACACGCCCGTCAGGCAATTGAACAGCGACGTCTTGCCCGCCCCGTTCGGCCCTATGACAGACAAGATCTCGCCCCGGCGCTGGTTGAGGCTCACATCGGACAGGCTGGTGACGCCGCCGAAGCTGAGGGTGACGTTGCCCACCTCGATGATGACGTCGCCCTCCACACAGGCCGCGCTGGCCGCGTTGACGGTGGCAGTGCTCACACCGGCTGCCCGACCGGCTCGCTCAAAGCGTCGGCCGTCCCGACGCCGTGCTCGGCCAGCCCGATCTCTCGCTTGCGCCGCCGGGACGGGATTATGCCTTCAGGCCTGAAGATCATCATGACTATCAGCAAAGCTCCAAGGTACATGTACAGGTCCTGGGGCTGGTAGCCGAACAGCGGGTGCACCTGCAGGAACCATTGGAACCACTCGATCACGGCCGCCCCGATGAGGGCGCCCCATATGGACCCCATGCCGCCAAAGATCACCAAAACGAGGATCAGGATGGACACCTGGACGGTAAAATCACCAGGGTTTATATAGCTAATCTGGCTGGCGGTGAGGAGGCCGGCAAACCCGGCGGTGGACGCCCCGATGGCGAACGCCATGACCTTGTACTTGAGGACGTTGATGCCACTGGCTTCGGCCGCCACCTCGTCCTCGCGTATGGCGGACCACGCCCGGCCCACGCGCGAATTGTCCAGAGACCAAAAGGCCAACATGCTGATGACGACGAAACCGAGGAGCAAGTAGTAATAGGGGAGGTCGGAAATGCCCCACTGATAGCGCAACCCGAGCAGGTTGAAACGGAAATGGGGGATGCCGAGGGCGCCCTGGGCCCCGCCGGTGAAACCGCCCAGGTTGGTGGCGACGATCTCTATTATCTCGCCGAACCCGAGCGTCACGATGGCCAGGTAGTCGCCGCGGAGGCGCAGGGTGGGCGTGCCCAGGAGCACTCCGGCCAGCATGGCGGCCAGGATGGCGAAGGGGATGATCCAGAACATGTTCAAAACGATGGGAGGGTGGACCGGCAACGCTCCCGACCAGTACGCGGCGGTGTAGGCCCCGATGGCATAGAACGCGACGTAGCCGAGGTCGAGCAGTCCGGCGAACCCGACGACCACGTTGAGGCCGAGGGCCAGCAGCACGTATATGCCGATCTGCTGGACGAGCACGCCCTGCCAATACCCGGAAATGTGCATCGGCACGACGACGGCTAAGGCCAGGGCGGCAGCATAGAGCCCGTAACGCGTTCTCCGGTCCGGGAGCAGCCGTCTCGGGGCCGAGGTGACACGGTCGCTCACCCGGCGGATCTGCGGGCCGTACCGGTCCTGGGCCGTCAGCACCAACGCCAGCCCGACGCCCAGGGCGAGGAAAATCAGGACCCGAGGGGTGAACAGAGAGCCCGTGAGCCCCGATAAGGGCGCGGTCGCGCTCCCTTCCGGGCCCAGCATGACGGCCAGCACCAATAAGGCGATGACGCAGCCGAAACTCCGGCGGAAGTTGCGGTTCGCTTTCAGCCTTTGCCATCCCGACTGCCGCTCGGGGGCTGGTGGTGGTCGTTTGGTGGGCGCAGCCGGGGCCAGGACGCCGGTGACGGCCCGCCGCGGTCCCTGCTCGCCGCTCAGGCCAGTCATGCCGACTCCATCATGCCGACCGGCCGAGCCGCTCACCCAGCAAGCCTGTGGGCCGGAACAGGAGCACGAGCACGAGGATGCCAAAGGCGACGACGTCCCGCCACGACGCCCCTATGCAGCTGCTCGGCAGGTTTTCGGCCACCCCCAGGGTCAGGCCCCCGAGCACGGCGCCCCGGAGGTTGCCGATGCCCCCGAGCACGGCGGCGGTAAAAGCCTTGAGCGCAGGGGTGAAGCCCATGGTGTAGACGACCCCGGCGCTGATGCCGAAAAGAAAACCGGCCGCCCCTCCAAGCAGTCCGCCAAGGACGAAGGTTTGCGAGATGACCCGGTCGATGTCGACGCCCATCAGGCTCGCCGTCTCGGCGTCCTCGGCCACCGCCCGGATCCCCCGGCCGAGCTTGGTCAGGGCTACGACCCGGTCGAGGAACACGAACATCACGATGGCCGACACCGCGATCAGGACGTAATAGCTCTGTATCTGAGCCCCGAAGACGGTAACCAGGGTCCCGGTAAAGGTGACCGGGATCTCGACGGCATCGCGCCCGAACTCCTTGCCGGCCAGGTTGAAAAGGAAGTACGAAGCGCCGATAGCGCTGATCAGAAAGGCCAACCGGGGCGCATGCCGCCGGCGCAGCGGTCTGTACGCCACCCGCTCGAGGAGAAAGGCCACCAGTCCTCCGGCCAGGGCGCCGCCCACTATGCCGAGGAGGGCGAGGCCGACCTCGCTGGCGCCGGTCAGCTGCCGGTTGCCGACCATGCCCTCGAGGATGAAATAACCGGCGAAACCGCCGGACATGAAAACTTCGCTGTGAGCGAAATTGATTAGCCGCAGTACGCCGTAGACGAGGGTATAGCCAATGGCGATGAGTGCGTAAAGGCAACCGTTGGCCAGGCCTCCGATAAACAAGCTCCAGGCGTTCTGGGTGAAGCACATCGGACGGTTCTCCAGTGGGCGTCACAAGTAATGGCGACCGGGAGCTGGCCGAAGGCCGCACCCCGGTCGCCCGGTTACTTGTCTTGGTTATTTGGCCTGTGTCAGGGAGCCAAGCCCACGACGCCGATCTTGCCGTTCTTTACGTTGTAAATGTAAACGGCGGTGCCGGCGATATTTCCATTGGGCTTGAAATGTACGACCTTGGTCAAGCCCATGTAACTGACTTTGTGCAACCCGCTAACGATGCCGGCGCGGGTCACCTTGGTCCCGAGGGACTTCATTACGTAGATGATGACATTGGTGGCGTCGTACGCCTCGGCGGAGTAAGTACCGACCGGGAACTTGGCCAGCTTTTGGAAGGCCTTGGCGAACGGAGCGGCGGCCGCTTGAGTGGTGAGGTCGGCGCAGGCGCAGCTGATGTAGGTACCGTTAGCCACTTTGGCGCCCGCCTCGCTCACGTAATGCGGGTCAAGGCTGCCGTCGTCGGACATCAACCTGCCCGTGTAACCGGCCGTCCGCAGCGCCTTGGCCAGCAGGGCGAAGTCGCAGTAATAGCCGGCGTAGAACGTCACCGGGGCCTTGCTGGACTTGATCGTCGTGGCTAGAGCAGGGTATTGGTCGACGTTGCCCGTATTGCCACTCCCGCACTGGCTGGTGGCCAGAGCCGTCTGGTGCGTCACCTTCATACCAAGGGTCTTGGCTTCAGTATCAAACGCGGTGACGAGCCCGCTCGCATATGCACTGCCGTCGTCGACGCTGTAGACGGATTTGGCCCCCAGCTTCGTATGGACGAACTGGGCGTCAGCCGGGCCCTGGGCGTCGTCGTCCGCCACGACCCGGAAGAAGTTGTTCCATCCCTTTTGGGCCAGGATCGGGGCCGTAGCCGAGGGGCTGACGGTGGCCAGGTTGGCCGCAGAGAAGGTCGGCTCGGCCGCTTCGGTGGCGCCCGAGAAGGCGGCCCGACCACGGCCATCACCTGGGAATTGCTAACAAGTTCCTGGGCCGTAGTGGGCGAGACAGTAGCCGACCCCTGGTCGTCTGCGGGCTTGAACTTGAGGATGAATGGGAGTGTGCCCTTGGCGTTGGCGTTATTGATAGCCAGCTCGACCGAATACTCCATATTGAGCCCGAGCTGAGCATTGCCACCCGAAAGCGGGCCCTCGTAAGCGATGATATAAGTGGGTTTCGTGCTGCTGGCGTACGCGGGAAGGGCCGTCGCAGTAAGCGATAGAGCCGACACCGCGACGGCCAGGGCAGGCGCAAGGGCCTTTTTCCAAGTTCCGTGCATGTATCTCCTCTCGTGCGCGCCCGGCTGACGACGAAGCAATGTTCGGCCGCCGGCGCATAAGCGCGGTGGTTTTGCGGGGCCAGTCGGCAGGTCAATGCCTGGAAGTGTCAGGCGGTAACCGAACGGGCTAGCTTTGTCTGCGCGAAGCATTGGGGGGAGTATAGAGGCGTTCGGTTACCGCGTTATTTCGCGTCCCACCAAGAATGTCCTGGCTAATGCTGCCACGGGCGGTGGTTTAGCCACTTTACGTGGCACCAACCCACTCTATGTGTCGCTCCGCGTGGTCGCTAAGGCGACCACCTTGGCCGACGTGACGGCCACGAGCTCGCGGGGCTCGATGGAAAAGACTGCTCTGGGAGTGCCCGCCGCCGCCCACACCACCTCGTGGTCGAGCAGGTGCTCGTCGAGGAAGGTTTCGATCGGTTCGACGTGGCCCACTGGTGGCACCCCGCCGATGGCGAACCCGGTGCGAGCGCGCACAAACTTGGCCGGCGCCTGCTCGACCGGGCCGACCAGGGCGGCGAGGCGGTCTTCGTCGACCCGGTCCACCCCCGACGCGAGGACGAGCACCGGCGCGTCCCTCTCGATCGAGCGGAACACCAGCGATTTCACTATCTGCGAGATGTCGCACCCAATCGCGGCGGCGGCTTCTGCGGCGGAGCGGGTGCTATCGGGCATCTCGAGGACCGTGGTGGAGATCCCCCGTTGCCGCAGTTCTTCTGCCACGCGGGTGGCGGTCGCACTGAGCTCGTCCATGACGGCCGTTTTACCTCAAAGCTCGTCGGCCTCGGGACGCCCGTACCATAACGCTTATGACAGACCGGGATGGGAGGTCGTCCGGCGGCGCGGGCGACGCCCGTACGAGGGCGGAAAGCCAGCCGGCGGTCTCCGACCGGCGTCGGGTGGTGACCTGGGAAGACCCGCTCGCAGGAGCGGCCCTGTCGACCCAGCTCAGCGGGCTCGAGTACCTGCAAAGCATTGTTGACGGACGGGTACCGCCTCCGCCGGTGGCCGTCCTGCTCGGGATGGAGATCGTCGAAGTGGCCTATGGCCGGGCCGTCTTCAGCATCGCCGTCGGAGAGTACCTGTACAACCCCATCGGGTCGGTCCACGGAGGGATTTTCTGTACGTTGCTGGACTCTTCCATGGCATGCGCGGTGCACTCGACGCTGCCGGCCGGCAAGACGTACACCACGCTCGAGCTAAAGGTCAACCTGGTCAAACCGTTGCGGATCGGCACCCCCGAGGTGCGCTCCGAAGGCAAGGTGCTCAGCTCGGGGCGCCGGGTCGCCACCGCTTCCGGCCAGATCCTCGGGCTGGACGGGGCTCTTTATGCGCACGCCACTACGACGTGCCTCCTATTCGATTTGCCGCCTGTAAATGAAAACGAGCCCGTCAAATAATCCCGGTCAAATGCGGTCGCCGTTTTAGACGTGCGGCGGCACGATGACCTGGAGCTGGTCCCAAGGTAGGTTGGCGATGACCTGGTATTCCTGTTCCTCGCTGCCCGTTTTGCCCGGCCGGCTCTCCATGGATTCCTCGAGTGGGGCCGTCGAGTAGCCGAAGTCGCCACCGCCCTGCGGGTTCGTGTACCAGCGGCCCCGAATGCCGTTGTTGCCCTCAGCCAGCCAAACGTTGGTGGCATAGTCGGCTTCGATGCCGTCGGACCCTCCGTGGTCCACAACGACAAAGCCCTTTTGTTTGCCGGTTACGCAGACTTCGTTCTCGAACGGGGTGGAGTCGTAGTCTGCGCAGTTGACGCTGGGCGCGAATCGGAACCACTGGCCTTCGCCCGGAGTCCCAGGGTCGCTCCCGCAATCGCCGCGGTCGGCCGGGTATACGAAGCGGTTGCAGTTGACGACCTGGATCCCGATGGCGTGGTTGATCGAGCCGGAAAGTACGTCCGCTTGGGTGACTTCGGTGGCCAGGTTTGATATGCCCGTCGCCGTTTCCCCGAAGGGCCAGGGGAAGACGCCCGAGAAACTACGGAGCGTTGCTTTGCCGGCCCAACACGCACTCCATCCCGCAGTAGCGGTACGACTACTGGCGTGCCCACTGCTCCTCTGCGTGGTCAGTCGATGAGCCTGCCAGAGTTCCCACACCGAGTCACTACTCGGCTGGTACACCGTCAAGATGTCATCGCTCGGCCCGCTGGTTGTCGCCCACGGCGGGATGGGGGCCGACGGTCCGGTGTTACTCAGGAAATTGTTACAGCCATGTTGTACCGAAATGGGCACCATTGGCTGGTTTGCCGGCACCCAGACGACAGGCCGGCCGTTCACGCCCACGTTCCCGTAGTTGGCCTTCCAATCGCGGTTGAACTCGGCCACGACCGCCGCGCTGTCCCGGGCCACGGGCCAGGACGTCACATCTTGGTCGAACAGGCTGTGGGGCATCAACGACGCCGGCGTGACCGTGTCAGCGGCATCCCGAGCGTAGCCCGCACCGCTCGTGCCGCCTGTAATGCCGGTCGTACACGAGCGGCCTACGCCGCAGGTCAACGTCACGGGGGCCGGGGTCGGGGTCAGGGTGACCGCAGGGTACCCAAGAATAAGCACCCCAGCCAGTGGGATAACAGCCGCCAGCATCTCTCTATTATCTTCGGTACGTTCGCGCCGGTACTTGAAACTCTGGGCGGGCCGGGGGTGGGAGCAATGAAGCTATTTACCGGACTTGGCCAGCTGGCTGGCGACGTCCTGGATCCACGAGGCGATGGTGGCGCTCACACTTGGGTCCACATGAGCCGGCTTTTGGTACTCGACGGGCGTAGGCGCCCCGGTGCCGTCGAGGAAGAGGTGGTCGGCCTTAGGGAACTGCACGACGGTCACGTCCTTGCGCCCTTTCAGACCTTGCAACCATACGTCGAGGTCGTTGGCCACTGGCGGCATCGGCAGATGGGAGGTCCTCGTACAGGGCCGACCTGAGCTGGTCGACCACCCGGCTCCTGACATCCCGCGCCAGTTGGCGTTCATCCACAGTGCGTTGACAACTGTTTTTCGGGTCACGGCCGAGCTCGTGACCGGGTGGGAGTATGGGCCCGCCTAGCGCGCCGCTCAGGCGTCGTGACGAAGGACGAGGACCGGGCAGTGGGCGTTGGAAACGCAGTGCTCGCTGACCGACCCGAGCAGCATCCCGACGAACTCCCCGTGCCCTCGGCTGCCTACCGCAAGCAGGTCGGCCCCTCTGGAAGCCTCGACCAGTGCCGGCGCTGCATGTCCCTCGACCACGGTCAAGTCGATGTCGACATCCGGGTGTTCCTTTCGTACTGGTTCGGTCGCTTCCCTCAGGACTTTTTGAGCGTCTGCACTTGGGTCCCAGGCTGCGGGGTAGGGGACGGGCGCGCCGTAGGTCGTCGGCCACTCCCACGTGGTGATCACTTCAAGCCTTGCTCCCGTCAGCTCGGCTTGGTGAGCGGCCCACATCAGCGCACGAAGGGAGCTTTCGGAGCCATCCACGCCAACAACGATCCTCTGGTCCGTTTGTGGGGGCACGTCACTTCTCCTCAGGCGAACTTGCATTCATGCCCTACATAATCATCGACGACGCTGGCCTCCGCCAACCCGCTGCCAGCCGCTTCAGCGTTCAGGCTTTTGCCCGCTCTTCGATCGAGTGGCGTAGACAGCTGCCTCCGTACGGCGGGAGAACCCCATTTTTTGGAGGAGGCTCGACACGTAGTTTTTCACTGTCTTTTCCGCCAGGAACATCTCGGCCCCGATCTGATGGTTGGTCTTGCCCTCGGCAATCAACTCGAGGATGCGCCGTTCTTGGGGGGAAAGTTTGGCGGTGCGCTCGTCCCCCGGCTGCTTGCCTCGAAGACGTTCCATGACCCCCGCGGTTAGAGCCGGGTCGATGAGCGACTAGCCTTGCGCCACCCGCCGGACGGCCGTAACCAGCTCGGTGCCCCGGATCTGCTTAAGGAGGTAACCGCTGGCGCCCGCAAGGACGGCCGAAAACAGGGCATCGTCGTGAGCGAACGAAGTCAGCAACAAGCACTTGAGCTCCGGCATAGTTGTCCGCAGGTCACGGCAGACCTCGATACCGCTCTCGTCCGGGAGCCGTACGTCCAGCACGGCTACGTCGGGCCGGGTGGGAGGGACCTGGTCATGGCTTCTTCGGCGGTGGCGGCCTGGCCGACAACCTCGAGATCCTCTTGCGCCTCGAACAGTTCACGCAGTCCACGCCGGACGATCTCGTGGTCGTCCAGTAAGAAGATTCTTACTGTCACAGGCTCCTCCGCAGTTGCTGGGCCCGAGGTTACTCCCGAGACGCCTTCAGCAACGACCGGACACCGCGACAGTGCCGCCCGTCAACGAGCCACTGCGACCACTACCGATACGACGCACCAAAGGGCGGCGATGGCCCCGAGGACCGCGCCCCAGACGCCATAACCCCGCTGGCGCCGCTGGGCCACCCTGTGAAAGTAGACCATGGGGCGGGCCAAGACGCCAGGATGCAGGATTTCGTCTTTTTCCAGCCGTTGGCCGCAATTCCAGCAGCGATGCGACATTGCATCGTTGTCGGTCGCCATCGTGATGTTCTTGAGCAGCTGAGCCTTTAATTGTGGGGCAGATACTTGCTTTTGGGTCGAAAAACATAGTGATAACAACAGTTATCCGACCCAGTCCGAGTTGAGGGCCACAGGGAGGGGACGCGCCGAGGCCCCGGCTGAGATGACCAGCCTGGGCTCCGGGGCCTGGGCGCCGGGGCGCAGGGAACCCCTCCCTGTGAGGGACCGGGTCTATGAGGGATTGGGCTAAAAGGGATTGGGCTATGAGGGGTGGGGGCCCAGCTTTCGGGAGGGCCATGGCGGCGGCGCTCAGCTCGGAATAAGTCTTGCTGCCACCTATTTCCTGGAGGTGGACGGCGATGAAATGGTCGGCGTAGGCCTCCGCCTGGGCGCCGGTGGTCAGTTCCTGGCCCGCATATTTCGACAGGTAAGGGATCATCCCGGGCGTGATCTCGGTGCCCGGCTTGGCCTGAGCGAAAGCGGCTTTCGTGGGAAAGGAGATCGACTGGGCCGCCAACTGGTTGTGGACGGTGTTGTTCGCGTAGTTGTAGCCCCACAGGAGCAGGCCCCCTGCCGCAGAAGTACCAACGTCAACAGCAAACCGCCGACGCTGACAGAACATCGAATGACTTCCTGCGCATTCCTGGTTCGCTTTCCTCGTTCCTTCTTTGGTCTGTCACTCATCGTGGCCTAACGAGCTGGCCACGTCGTAGGGCCGAACGTCCCGTGCTGGGCACGCCGAAGGTCGATGTTTTGGCCGGCGCGCCAAGGCTCGCGGGGAACCGGGCCGCCCGCCCATGACAAATGTCATGAAAGAGTTGTGAGCCACCCCACTACCGTCGCCGGCTACTCAACGTCACCATGTTGGTTATGGGTGCCATCGACTGGGCACCGTCGAGACTGAGAGGAACCATGACGATCATGAGTCAAATACCAACCCAGAACGCGCAGATTTCGCCCGCTGCGCAGGCGCGGGACCTGCGTAAGACATACGGGGCCGGCCAGGCGGTGGTACGTGCGCTGGACGGCGTCAACGTGACCTTCGAGCGCGGCTGGTTCACGGCCGTCATGGGCCCATCGGGCTCGGGCAAGTCCACGCTTATGCATTGCATGGCCGGTCTCGACCGGCCCACGGGGGGCCAGTCGTTTATAGGGGGCCTGGACATCGGCACCCTCGACGACCCCAAGCTGACCCACCTGCGGCGGGACCGGATGGGGTTCGTCTTCCAGTCTTTCAATCTTGTCCCGACGCTGACCGCGGCCGAGAACATCACGCTGCCGGCCGACCTGGCCGGCGCCCATGTGGACCAGGAGTGGTTCGACTACCTGGTGGACAAGGTCGGCATCGCCGACCGGCTGTCGCACCGCCCGGGCGAGCTATCGGGCGGACAGCAGCAGCGGGTGGCCTGCGCCAGGGCGTTGATCAACAAACCTGAACTCGTCTTCGCCGACGAGCCGACAGGCAACTTGGACTCGAACGCGTCGGCGGAGTTGCTCGGGCTCCTGCGCTGGTCGGTCACGGAGTTGGGCCAGTCGGTCGTCATGGTCACCCACGACCCGAACGGGGCCGCCTACGCCGACCGGGTCGTGTTCCTGGCCGACGGCAAAGTAATGGGCCAGCTCGACGACCCGACCGCCCCTTCGATCCTGCAGCGTATGCAGGGCCTGAGCACCAAGGAGGCCTGAGATGAAGAACGTGACCATCAAAGGCCTCCTGGCCCACAAGCTCCGGCTGGCGCTCACGTCGCTGGCCATCGTGCTCGGCGTGACGTTCATCGCCGGGACCTTCGTCCTCACCGACACGCTGCAGAACACGTTTTCCAGCTTGTTCGGCAACATCTACCAGAAGGTCGACTTCCAGGTCCGCGGGGTGGCCCAGTTCCCGGGCAACGCGGCCAACGCCGTGCGCAACCCGATGCCGGAGCCCGTGCTGGCCACCGTCAGGCACGTCCCCGGCGTGGGCACGGCCTTCGGGCAGGTCGAGGGTTACGCCCAGTTTGTGGCCCCCAACGGCAAGGCCATCTCGAACGGCTCCGCTGGCACCATCGGCATCGCCTTCGACCCCGACCGCCAGAATCTCTGAGCTGCGGCTAACCGAAGGAAAGGCGCCGGCGACCTCCGATGACGTCGTAATGGACGCCGGTACGGCGAAGAAATACGGCTTCAAGGTGGGCCAGTCCGTTCTCATCCTCTCGGTGGGGCCGCCAAAGACGTACACGATCACGGGCATCGCCCAGTTCGGCAACGCCCCCAACCTGGCCGGGGCCACCCTGGCTGCCTTCACCTTGCCCACCGCTCAAGCTGTCGTCGGGGAGGTAGGAAAGCTCGATTACATCGATATTGTCGCCAAACCGGGGGCCGACAAGGCCGTCGTCCAGCACGATATCGCCCGCGCCCTGCCCGCCGGGACGGAGGTGGTGACCGGCCAGACGGTGATCCAGGAGGACACCAGCGCGGTCAACCAGGCGCTGTCGTTCTTCTCCACGGCGTTGCTCGTGTTCGCCTTCATTTCCCTTTTCGTGGGCGCATTTACCATCTTCAACACGTTCTCGATCACCGTCGGCCAGCGCACCCGTGAGCTCGCCTTACTGCGGGTAGTCGGAGCCAGCCGCCGCCAGGTGTTCCGGTCCGTGCTGGCCGAGGCGGCCATTGTCGGGGCCATTTCTTCGGCTATCGGTATCGGTCTGGGCGTCCTGGCCGCCCTCGGGCTGAAGGAGCTGCTGAGTGCCTTCGGCATCAGCCTGCCGTCGGGGCCGCTCGTGTTCGAAGTTCGCACCGTCCTCGTATCGCTCGCCGTTGGCATCGGGGTAACGGTCATCGCCTCGATCGGCCCGGCCCGCAGGGCCGTGCGCATCCCGCCGGTGGCTGCCCTCAGCGACCGCCAGGCCGAGACGGACGTGTCGCCCCGGCGCCGGTTCGCCTGGGGTACGGCCGTCGCCGTCGTCGGTGGCGCCATGCTCGCCGTTGGCTTGGGCGGCGCCGGCATCGCCCTCGTAGGCGTGGGCGCCGTGTTCATCTTCGTCGGCGTGGCCATGCTCGCCCCGGCCGTGGCGCGGCCTTTGTCCAGCGCCATAGGGCGCCCGCTGGCCCGCACGCTCGGCGAAGCCGGGAAGCTGGGGCGGCAGAATTCGATGCGCAGCCCGCGGCGCACCGCCCAGACGGCGTCAGCCCTCATGGTGGGTATCGCCCTCGTCTCGGCCATCGCCGTGTTCGGCGCCTCGGTGACAAAATCGGCCACCGCCAGCGTTGACGACGCCATCAGTGCCGACCTGCTCATCACCGCCTCCTCTGGCGGGCTGGCCAAGTCGGTGCCGGCGGTGGCGGCGGCCGTACCCGGGGTGACCAGGTCGGCCACCATCTACCGGGACCAGTTCGAGTTCAAGAGCGCGCTGGTGACCCTGACGTCGGCCCCGCCGGAGCATCTCTCCGAGACGGTTACGCTGAACATGAAGGCTGGCAGCAGCGGCGGCGTTGGCCAGGGGGGAGATGCTCATCGACTCCAGCACCGCCACGTCGGACCATCTCTCGGTGGGCGACACGGTCACCGTCAAATTTGCCGCCACTGGCCCCACGACCGTCCGGATCGGCGGCATCTACCACACGAACGCCCTCATCGGCAGCTACCTGGTCAGTAACAGTTACTTCCTGGCCCACTTCACCAACGAGCAGCCAGGAGCAGTCCTCCTGCGCACCGACGGCGCCAACGTCGCCAGCGACGTCACGAAGGCCCTGACCGGGTACCCGAACGTGAAAGTCCAGACCCGGGCCCAGTTCGAGCAGGCCGAGACCAACACCATCAACGAGGTGCTCGGTCTGGTCTACGCCCTGCTGGCCCTGGCCGTCTTGATCGCCCTCATAGGGATCGTGAACACGCTGATGCTCTCTGTCTTCGAGCGCACCCGGGAGATAGGGCTCCTGCGGGCCGTAGGCATGGGGCGGCGGCAGGTCCGGACGATGGTCCGGTCCGAGGCGGTGATCCTGGCCGTCTTCGGCGCCATCATCGGCATCGTTGTAGGGAGCGGGATGGGTATCGCGCTGGTGTCCTCGCTCAGCATCTCCAATACTGTTGTGCCCTTCGCGGACCTGGTGCTCTTCCTCGTGCTGTCAGCGCTCCTCGGCCTGGTGGCGGCCAGTTGGCCGGCCCGCCGGGCGGCCAAGCTCGACGTCCTCGCCGCCATCGCCACCAATTAGTTTGTGGCGCACTGATGTCACTAAGAGCACTACCTTGGAGTGATGTGAGCCCGGCTGCAGAACCGGCCACGGGGAATTGGGCCGCCGGCTTTGGCACACCGATGATCAAGGGGTGGCCACGGTACTTGCTGTCCGTGGCCCTCCTTGTTTATTCGCTTTATGTGGCCAAGGCGGTGTACGACTACTCGAGCGGGGCCAAGGCGGTCGCCGGTTACGCCATCCTGGCCGCCTTTGCTGTCTGCTACCTCGTCATCCTGCCCCAAATCGACAGGGCCAACTCGGTGATGTTCTGGGCTCTGTTCGGCCTCCTCTCCCTTCTCTTTATCGTAGAACTGCCATTCGCACAGGCGGAAGCGTTCGAGCTTGGTGTGTACATCACGATAATTGCCGTCGCTCGCCTCGGCGCCCGGGCCACGCCAATCGTCATCATCTTGACCCTCGGCGCCATATTCTTGCCCGCCGCGTACCCCCCGTGGCACGACAGCATCACGGTCGGCTTCGACAATTCGATCGCGGTCGGGATCCCGATCATCGCCATCACCACTTATGGGATTATGCGTTGGCACCAAGGTTCCCGCGCTCTAACCGAGGCGAGAACGGAGCTGGCCCGCCTCGACGAACGGGCCCGGATTGCCAGAGATATGCACGATCTGCTCGGCCATTCGTTGACCACCATCACGGTCAAGGCCCGCCTGGCGTGCCGGCTGGGCGAGGCCGACCCCAGGCGCGCCCTGCAGGAGATGGCGGAAGTCGAGGCCATCTCCCGCAGCTCGCTGGCCGACGTGCGGGCGGCCATCTCCAGTTACCACGTGACGCTGGCCGGCGAGCTCGCTTCGGGGCGGGAGCTGTTGAGAGCGGCCGGCGTGAGCGCCGACCTGCCGGGGGCGGTCGACGTAGTCGACCCCGCCAACCAGGAACTCTTCGGGTGGGTCGTGCGCGAGGGGCTCACCAACATCGTCCGTCACGCTCATGCGACGACGTGCGCGGTCCGGCTTTCACCGTCTTCGGTGGAGGTGGTGGACGACGGCGTCGGCGGGGAAATAGCCTCCGTACAGCACGGGAACGGCCTTACGGGCTTGCGCGACCGGGTGGCCGCCGCCGGCGGCGTCGTCGACGCCGGCCCGCGGCAACCAAGAGGATGGCGCTTGCGAGTATCGCTAGCGCCCCAGGCCGGTACATGATGGCCACTAAGTGATGGGCAATACGTGATGGCCAATACTGATGGTTAGGCTCCTGCTGGCCGACGACCAAGAGCTCGTCCGCAGCGCCCTGGCCGCGCTGCTCGGGCTCGAGGACGACTTCGAAGTGGTCGCGACGGTCGGGCGGGGAGACGATGTGGTGCCGGCGGCCAAGGTTTATCATCCTGACGTCGCCCTCCTGGACATCGAGATGCCCGGGATCGACGGCCTGGCCGCCGCCGGCGTACTGGCCCACGAAGTGCCCGAATGCCGCTCGCTCATCCTTACGACCTTTGGGCGCCCGGGCTACCTGCGCCGGGCCATGGAGTCGGGGGCTTCAGGGTTCGTTGTCAAAGACGTGCCGGCAGAGCAGTTGGCCGATGCCATCCGCCGGGTGGTCGCTGGTGAGCGGGTGGTGGACTCGGCCCTGGCCGCCGAGACTTTGGCCAGCGGTACTTCTCCGCTGACCGCCCGGGAACGCGACGTCCTGGTGGCCGCCCGGCCCGGGGCGACGGTTTCTCAGATTGCGGAGAAGCTCTTTTTGTCGGAAGGGACTGTGAGAAATTACCTTTCGGTGGCTATGGCCAAAATCGGGGCCAAAAATAGAGCCGAAGCGGTGCGCACGGCGGACGAATGGGGCTGGCTCTAGGGCTTCACCTCGAGTTCGTCTTCGACAGTGACGACGCCGGGGGCGTTAGTGGCCGCCTCTACTGCGGCCCGCTTTTGCGTCATCGTGCGGACGAACCCGGACAGGCGAGCCGTGCCGTTGGAAACTGACACGACGACCTGGCTGGCGTCGAGGCGGGCATTGCGGGCAAAGGCCTCGCGAATGAGCGCCTCCGCATCGGCCGCTTCGTTAGCGGGCTCGACCGCAATTGTATTGAGGACACCTTTCACGCCAAACAGGTGGCGCACCGTCTCCTCGGCTTCGCGCCGCTGGTATGGCCATAAGACCACCCCTTTCAAGTTGACCTGGCCGTCTTTGACCTCGGCTTCCACCGTATTGGGCACGAAGTGG
The DNA here is from genome assembly GCA_963807395.1 of uncultured Acidimicrobiaceae bacterium. GTDB lineage: Bacteria > Actinomycetota > Acidimicrobiia > Acidimicrobiales > Palsa-688 > Fen-671. Next base: position 171,459 of record CAWEBW010000011.1, on the reverse strand, counting down.
TTCCAGTCGAGGGCGCGGGAGACGGCTTCTGCGATCTCGGCGTCGTCCCGGCTGAACTCGTCCGGCATCCGGACTTCGACCTCGTTGGCGACGGCACGAACGCCATAAACGCGTTCAGCGGCGTCGAGGGCGGCGATTTTCTCGCCGTAACTGGGGACGTCTCCCGTCAGGGTCACCGCCCCATCTTTGGCGGAGACGCCGATATTGGCGGCATTTACCCGCGGGTCCCATTCGAGCTCTTTTTGCACCGCGTCTTGCAGGCTCTCGTCGTCGCTCATTCTTTTTCCTTTCCGTTGGTAAAAGAAAAACTCCTCACCACCACTTTCGTTCGAGGGCGCGATCGGTACCCTTGGTCTGGTCTTCATCATCGAGCTCCGCCATATCCTCGTCCGACAGGTGGAAATCGAATATGCGGGCATTTTCCTCGATGCGGTCTCGGTGCGTCGATTTCGGGATAACAGGTACCCCACGCTGCAAGCACCAACGCAACAGGACCTGGGCGGGCGTGCGCCCGGCGCGTTGGGCGACCTGTTTCACCGTCCGTTCAGACAGGTACCTCGATGTCCCGAGCGGGCTATAGGCCTCCAGGACGACGCTGCGTTGCTGGCACGCTTCGAGCAGCCGGCGGCGGTACTTGAACGGGCTGAACTGCACCTGGTTGACCGCCGGCGGGATGGTGGCGACGGCCAGGACCTTCTCCAGCTCGGCCACGTTGAAATTCGAGATACCGATGGAACGGGCGTGGCCGAGCTGGTGCGCCCGTTCCATCCCAGGCCAGGCCCACGTGGGGCCGCCGGCCGGCCAGTGCACGAGGTAGAGGTCGACTTGGTCGACGCCCAGGCGCTCGAGGCTGCGGGCGGCTTCGGCCGCCGGGTCCTTGTGGCCCGGATAGAACTTGGTCGTGATGTACACGTCGTCGCGAGGGACCCCGCTCTCTCGCAGCCCCCGTCCTACGCTTGCCTCGTTGCCATACGCCTGGGCCGTATCGATGTTGCGGTATCCGAGCTCGAGCGCCCAGCGCACTGCGTTCACGCACTCGGGGCCATCGGGCACCTGCCAAACGCCGAGGCCGAGCATGGGTATCCGGGTGCCGTCCGCCAGCGTGTGAGCGAGCCCGTCCGGAGTTACAGAGATGGTGGTCATCCTCACAAACTAGGTAGCCGGCGCCCGGGGGCGCGATACCACGCACTCCGCCGCTACTAATACACTTGCTCAATCCTGCCGAGGCTTACATAAGGCCCCCGATGCCCCAGAAACCCATCACCCTCAATTTGCCGCGCCGGCGACGCGCCGACCCCGCTTTGCGCTTCGAAGCCGCCCGTCATTGCTACGGCCCCCACGTGGCGGTCGACGGCCTTTCCCTCGAGGTCGCCCGGGGAGAAACCGTCGCCCTGCTGGGCCCTAATGGCGCCGGGAAGTCAACTACCATCTCGCTCCTTCTGGGCCTCCTGCGCCCGGGTGCGGGGCGCGTCGAGGTCCTGGGCACTACCCCGCGCAAGGCCGTGGCCCAGGGCCGGGTCGGGGCCATGCTGCAGACCGGGCCGGGCAGCGGGCTGCCGCCCGGGGTACGCGTGGGTGCGACCCTACAGCTGGCCCGCCGGCTCTACCGGCGGCCGGCGCCGTTCGACGTTACCGTGGAGCGGGCCGGGATAGGGGCGCTGCTCGACCGCCAGACCCAGCGTCTGTCCGGCGGCCAGGTGCAAAGTGTCCGTTTTGCCATAGCCATTGCCGGAGATCCCGAGCTCGTTTTCCTGGACGAGCCGACGGCCGCCATGGACGTAGCGGCCCGGAGGTCGTTCTGGAAGATGCTCCGCCAGTTCAGCCGGGAGGGCCGCACAGTACTGTTCGCCACCCACCATTTGCACGAAGCCGACCAGATCGCCGACCGGGTCGTCGTCATCAACCACGGGCGGGTAGTGGCGGACGGCCCCGGAGCGATGCTGAAAGCGTCCGTGGCCACTAGGAGGGTCAGGTTCGTCTGCGAGCGCCCCAACCGAGCCCAGCTCGATGGGCTCGAGGGGGTCACGGACGTGGAGATCCACGGGCACGGCGTCAGCCTCGGCTCTCTGGACGCGGATGCCACCGTGAGGGCGCTGGTCCGCGGCCGGGTCGCGTTCACGGACCTCGAGGTCTCCGGCCCCGGCCTCGAGGACGCCTTTGTCGCCCTCACGGAGGGCGAAGCCATAGGCAGGAGCGCGTGATCCCGGCCTTAGTGGCCTTTGGCCGCTTCGAAGTGGGCCGCTTGTTGCGCAGCTGGAAGTTCCTCGTCATCACCGTCGGGTTCCCCGTCACCTTCTACATGCTCTTCCTGGGCAACCAAAACTCAGGGACGCTGGTCGAGGGCACGGTCTCCTGGCGGGCTTACCTGATGGTCACGATGTGCTCGTTCGGGGCATTGGTAGCCGGGCTCACGGCCGGCGGGGCCCGGCTGTCAGCGGAGCGAGCCTCGGGGTGGGCTCGCCAATTGCGGGTGACGCCCATGCCGGCCTGGTCCTATGTGGTGACCAAAGTGGCGGCCAGCATGCTCGTCATCCTGCCCGTTATGGCGTTGGTAGACGTGGTGGGGGCTGCCTTTGGAGGGGTCGACCTGTCCATCGGGAACTGGCTCGGGCTTACAGCGGTCATGTGGTTGAGCGCCCTCCCGTTCGCACTCCTGGGCGTGTTCGTCGGCTACATGGTCAACGCCGAGACGGCCTTCCCGGTGGTGATCGCGCTCATGTTCGTCCTCGGGTACTTCGGGGGCTTGTTCGACCCGTTGGCCAACATGCCCTCAGCCCTGCAAGCGGCGGCGAAAGCTCTCCCCAGCTACCACAACGCTTCTTTGGGGGTGGCGTTCCTGGACGGGCAGGGCCTGGGGGCCCAGCACTGGGTCGTGCTGGCTGGCTATGCGGTTGTCCTCGGGGCAGCCATCATGTTGAAGCACCGGGTCGAAGAAGGGCGCGGCCTGGCCTGACGGGCCGACCTGCTCGGGCCGACCTGGTGGGCAAGGGCGCACGGGGCGGCCGGCCCGGTCTCACGAAAATTTCACCAGAGGCTGTAGCCGCCGTCGGCCACGAGGGTCTCGCCCGTCACGAAACTCGCCTCCCCAGACGCGAGCCAGGCGACCGCGTTGGCGATCTCCTTCGGCTCCCCCATCCGCCCGAGCGGGGTGCCACCGATCCAGTAGTCCCGCCAGGCGTCGGTGCCGAGCCAGCTTTCGGTGAGGCTGGTGTGGATGTAGCCGGGAGCGACTGCGTTCACCCGCACTCCTCTGGGTGCCCACTCCGCCGCCAGGGACTTCGTAAGCATGATGACACCGGCTTTGGAAACGTTGTACGCCACCTGGGGCTGGGGCCGGTTGACGATCAGTCCCGACATGGACGCAATGCTGACTATGCAGCCTGAGCGTTGCTCCAGCATGGGGGCGGCGAAAACCTGGCTGCAGTAGAAGACGCCTGAGAGGTTGATCTTCAGCATGCGGTCCCATTCCTCGACGCTCATTTCCTCGGCCGGGGCGTTGTAGGCAATGCCTGCGTTGTTGATGAGGGTGTCGGCTTGAGCCCCCCAACGACCCTCCAGGGCCTCTCGCGCCGCCTGGACCTGTTCGTAAGACGTAACGTCGCAAACTTCGCTCAGGACCTGAGCATTTTCCACTTCGCCCCGCAGCTTCGATGCCGCCTCGTCCGGGCGCGCCGCCTCGACGTCGAGCACCGCCACCGCCCCTCCGGAGGCGGCGACCAACCGGGCGATGGCGTAGCCGATCCCACGAGCGGCCCCGGTGACCACAAACCTGCGCCCGTCGAAACGAAAAACAACGTCGTTGCTGGCCACTCTTGTCTCCTCCGTCTGTATCGGCCCCACTCGGCCCACTCTGCGCCAACCGTGTCGCAGAAAGACTACGCGACCCTCACCCACGTCCACCCCTGGTCGCGAACCTCTGTAGTTTGGGCTTTCGATGGGCGAGCCCCAAGTTCCTTTATCTGTGCTCGATTTGTGCCCGGTACCCACCGGGGCCTCGACGGCCGAGGCGCTGCGCCGGACGGTTGACCTGGCCCGCCATGCCGAGGCGTGGGGCTACCGGCGCTACTGGGTGGCAGAACACCACAACATGCCGGGGATCGCCAGCTCGGCGCCGGCCGTCCTGGTCGGGCAGGTGGCGGCGGCGACATCGACGATGCGGGTGGGGTCGGGCGGGGTCATGCTCCCCAACCACGTGCCTTTGGTGGTGGCAGAGCAGTTCGGGATGCTCGAGGCCCTTTACCCGGGGCGGGTGGACCTCGGCATCGGCCGCGCCCCGGGGACTGACCGGGCCACGGCCTGGGCGCTCCGCCGCAACATAAACGGTCTGTCGGACGAGGACTTCCCCCAACAGCTGGCCGAGCTACGGGCCTATTTCTCGGGTTCCTCCGGCGGCCCGACCGACGCCTTCGCCGACGGGCGACCACCGCCGCCGGTGCGGGCCGTGCCGGCGGAGGGCAACCAACCGGTCGTGTGGCTGCTCGGGTCGAGCGGCTACAGCGCCCAGCTGGCCGGGTTGCTCGGCTTACCGTTCGCTTTCGCCCATCACTTCAGCTCCGCCAACACCCTGCCCGCGTTGGCCCTGTACCGGCGGACCTTCACCCCCTCCTCCGTGCTGTCCGAGCCCTACTGCCTGATCAGCGTGTCGGTGTTGTGCGCCGGTGACGGGGAGCGGGCCGGTGGCTGCACGGCTCATCCCGCTTGTCGATGCTGCGGCTGCGGACCGGGCACCCTTCCACCCTGCCCAGCCCTGAGGAAGCGGCTGAGTACCCTTTCACAGAGGCCGAGCGGGCGGTGGTAGGCGAAGCTACGGCGTCGCATCTGGTGGGCGATCCCGTCACCGTCGTGGGGTTGTTGAGCCAGCTGGCGGGCCGGGCTGGCGTGCGACGAAGTCATGGTCACCACCAGCACGTACGCCCACGCCGACCGGTTGGAAAGTTACCGGCTCCTGGCTGATGCGATGGGTTTGCGAGCGGCGTGCGGGCGCGGGCGCCGGTGCTGGGTCAAGGGATGAGCGCCCGACCTCGCCGTCCGAGCCTGTGGCCTAGTCTTTGTCGGCCAGCTCCGCGTGGTAGCGGCGGCCGAGGTCGACCATGCCGGATGTCCCGCTCAGGCCCGGGATGGCGCCTGTCTTGTGCGGCTTGGGAGGGAAGTTCACCGGTGGCGGGGAGACGGACTGGACGCTGTCGGCCGCGCACATGTCTGCCGGGTCGAACTCGGCCGTGCCGAGGAGCACCTGCAACAGTGACTCCGACGGGGCGCTGATGACGGGCCCGATCACGTCCGAACTGGTCGGGATAGATGTTGGCGGCACGGCCACGGCCGGCGGGACGGGGCGGGGGAGCAGCAGCTCACCGAGGTTGCGGGCGTACTTGTCGCGGGCCGTGAGCGGCTTCAAGCCGAAAGTCGACTCAATGAGGGCCAGGCTCGAACAGTGCTGGAACGGCCCCGAGTGGTCCACCCGGCCCGGGTGGACCAGGTTGGACACGACGATGCCGGGGACCCGGAAACCAAGCTGCTTGTAGTTCGGGCACTAGCTGCCCATCTGTCGGTGTGGTGCTATCCCCGGCGTGCATGACGTCAGCCGGGTTGGTGTCGTCGACAACCATCGGCGGCGGCACGTGGTCGTAGAACCCACCCCACTCGTCGAACGTGATGACCAGCACCGTGTTGTCCAGATAGCCGTTGTCGGCCAGGGCGTGGTAGGCGTCGGCGATGAAGCGCTCTCCCAGGCGGATGTCAGACAGGGGATGGTCGTCCCCCGAAGTCCCGGATCCTCCGCTGTCGAAGGGGGGGTCGACGAAGCTGACGTTCGGCAGCGTGCCAGCGGCACAGGCGTCGACGAACGATGTGCCACTTGACAGGGCGGCCGAGTCACCGTCGGCAAACGGATGGAAGAAGGCCTGGTACTTGAAGGTGGCCCCCGGCTCGATCGCGGGGCTGGCCCAGAGGGCGAGGAACGGGATGTCCCGGTAGTAGTAGCCGCCGGTCGGGACGCCGTCGGAGTTGGCGACGGGCGACAGCTGGTCCCAGATGGTGGGCAGCGTCGAGGGCACCTCGGAGTTGTGGTCCCGGTCGGTCTGGCCTGCATGCTGGTAAAAACGGTTGGGGTACGTCTCGCCGGCGAACGAGCAAAAGTAGCGGTCCAGGGTGAGGTACTTCTCGGCCAGTACTCCCGTTACCGGCACATCCGGTAAGGCTTTGGGCGAGCCGTCGGGGTTGCGGTTGGTGTAATAACCGATGGGGAAGGTGTTGGCGGCGGCCAGTTTTACGCCCGGGTAGCCGCCGGGGGTAGTCGGCCGTTGCAAGAACCCGTCCATCCGGCCGTAGTTGTGCTCGACCAGGAACCCTTCCCAGCTGTGGTCCGGGTCGCTGTAACCGCACCCCTGGAAGTCGGGGGCCAGGGGGTAGTTGGGGTACGTGTTGCCGTCGACGACGGAAACATACGTGAGGTCGTGGCGGCCATCGGCTCCCGGTAGCCACCCCAGGAAATGGTCGAAGGAACGGTTTTCCATCATCAGCACGACGACGTGGCTCACGCCCCTCGCGCCATGTGGGGACAGCGTCGGGCTGGCGCTGGCTATGGCCCGCGACAGGAGCTCAGGGCCGGTGATGGCGGCGCCGGCAGAGGCAGCGGCGATCTGGAGGAACTGGCGTCGTGTAAGCACGCCCGGCGATCTTAATGGCCCACTGTGACCACCGGGCCCGTGGCCGGGCGAACGTAGGTTGAAATCTTGCGGAAATCTTGGAAATCTGGCCGTCACCCCGGCGGGGCGGCCTGGTCCCTCGGCGAGCCGGCCGGAGAGGGGGAGCCCGGCCCGTAGACTTCGCCCTCATGGACGATCCTTGCGCTCCGGACGGGCTACGGTGACGGCAGAAGGCGAACGGGCGGGCACGGCCTTCACGTTGATGGCGGTCCACGCCCACCCCGACGACGAGGCCATCGGCACCGGCGGTGTGCTCGCCCGCTATTCGGCCGAGGGCCAGCAGACCGTGCTGGTCACGTGCACCAACGGCGAGGAGGGTGATGCCCCCGGCGGGTTAAAACCGGGCGAGGATGGCCACCACCCCGAGGAGGTAGCCGCCGTGCGGCTGGCCGAGCTGCGCATGTCGGCCGCCGTGCTCGGCGTCAGCCACCTGGAGCTGCTTGACTACCGCGACTCGGGTATGGACGGGTGGGTCACCAACAAAGACCCCGGGGTGTTCTGCAATGTCCCGCTGGCCGAGGTGAGCGCCCGTTTGGCTGAACTGATGCGGCACTACCGGCCTCAGGTGGTCGTCACGTACGACGAAAATGGCAACTATGGGCACCCGGACCACATCCAGGCCCACCGGGCTACCGTGGCGGCGGCCGAGTCGACCGGCATCCCAGCCAAGTTGTACTACGTGGCGGTGCCCCGGTCCGGTTTCCTCCAGGTCCGCCAACTGCTCGAGGCCTCGGGCACGAAAGTGGACGGCTTCGACGTGCCGGACGACTTTGGCGTCCCGGACGAAAAGATAACGACGGTTGTCGACGTTTCTCCGTACGTAGGCCAAAAGCGAGAGGCGCTGGCTGCCCACGCCAGCCAGAACCAGAACTTCTTCTTCGACCGCATCCCCGAGGACATCGTCGCCGTGGTCCTGTCGCGCGAGTACTTCACGCTACGCTCGGCGCCTGAGGGCCAGGCCCGCGAAGACGATCTTTTCGCCGGCTTATGAGGCCGAGCCTCATGAAAGGAGACGATGGGCGGTGGCTTTAGAACCCGGTCACGCTGATCTCACTAGCAACCACCGTGACACGCTGGCCCAAATATTCGAGCACCCGGTCAGCCACAACATCGAGTGGCATGCCGTGCTATCGCTCATGGGCCAGGTGGGGGCGGTCAAGCAGGAGCACGACGGCTCCTACCACGTAACCCTGGGACAAGAAACCGAGACGTTCTTCCGCCCAAGGGACAAGGACATCAGTCCTCAACAGGTGGTCGACCTGCGCCGGATGCTGCGCAACGCCGGCTACGGGCCGGAGTCAGTCGGGAAAAAGGAGACCTGACAGCCGGTTCACCATTGGGGCTCACTGTTGGGGCTCACCATCGGGGGGTCACCCGCCGGTAACTCCGGTCAATTTGTTGCATGTAAGCGGTGTCATCGCGGGTGCGGATGCCGCCGCGCTCGGTACTTCTCGTGCAGCCCGGCCAGCGCATCGCGGTCGAGCTCGACACCGAGACCGGGGCTGGTCGGGACGGCGACGGCGCCGTCGTGAAAAGCCAGCGGACCAGGCTCGACCACGTCCTCGTCCGCCCTCTTCCAGGGCCAATGCGTGTCGCACGCGTACGTGATCTCCGGGGTGGCGGCGGCCAGATGGGTCATCGCCGCCAGGCTGACCCCGAGGTGCGAGTTGGAGTGCATCGATAAGCCGAGGCCGAAGGTGCTGCAGATGCGGGCCAGTTCCAGCGAGCGACGCAAGCCGCCCCAGTAGTGGTGGTCGGAGAGGATTATGGCCACCGCTCCGTCGGCTACCGCCGGGGCAATGTGCTCGAAATCGACGACGCACATGTTGGTGGCCAGTGGCATGGGGACTTCTCGGGCCACCTGGGCCATACCCTCGATGCCGGTCGTCGGGTCCTCAAGGTACTCGAGCACCCCCTCCAGTTCCTGGCCGACTTTTATGGAGGTGACGGGAGTCCAGGCGGCGTTCGGGTCCAGCCGCAGCGGTAAGCCAGGGAACTCCCGGCGCAAAGCTTGGACCGCCTCGATGTCGGTGCCCGGCGGGAAGAAACCGCCCTTCAGCTTCAGAGCGGAAAAGCCGTACTTGCTCACCATCCACTTCGCTTGGGCCACGATCCCTTCCGGGTCGAGGGCCGCGCCCCAGTCATCGGGCTCTGCGCCCGGGTGGCCAGCCCATTTGTAGAAGAGGTAAGCGCTGAACGGCACCCGGTCGCGCACCGCCCCGCCGAGCAGGTCGCTGACCGGGCGGCCCAAGGCGCGACCGACGACGTCGAGGCACGCCACTTCGAAGGGGGCGAACACCCTGTCGACCGTCCCACTGGAGGTGACTGCACCGGTCAACCCGTGGGCGTCCGCGCCCACCGCGCCGGCCAGCGCCCGGGCCACTCGAGCGCGGATTTGGTGGTGAACAAAGGCGTCCGCGCCGATGATGGCTGTCGCCGCCGCCCGCAGGCGCTCCAGGTGGTCGGCGTCGCCGTATGTCTCGCCCAAGCCAACCAGGCCCGAGCCGGTCTCCAGTTCGACCACGGCCCTCAGGGCGTAGGGCTGGTGCACGCCCACCTGGTTGAGCAACGGCGGGTCGGAAAAGGCGACCGGGGTGATGGTGACGGCGGTAATTTGCAAGCCTTTATAACCAAGTTCGCCGAAGTCCACCTCGAAATTGTACGCCGCCGGCGCAGTAGGCCCGCCGGGCCGTCGCGTTTATCACAGATGGTCGCTCCGGCGCCACTAAGCTGGCCCCGTGGCCTCCACCAAGCCCAGCACGAACCGCAAGGGCTCGCCCAGGAACTGGACCACCAAAACCTGGGCCCGGGCCGGCGTCGCCGTGATCGTCCTGGTTTACGTGATCCTCTTCATTGTCCTGAACTCGAAAAGCGTCAAGATCGACTTCGTGTTCTTCAGCGTGAGGTCCCAGCTGTGGGTTGGGTTCCTTGTCTGCCTGGTCCTCGGCGCCCTGTTGGGCGCGGCCTTCTCCACCTACAGGAGGCGCGGCGCCCGGCCCAACAAGCCGGCGGGAGAATAGCCGCCAATACTGGGTCCGCCAGTGCCGCGACCACCAATACCGAACTGTTGGCGCGCCCAGGTTCTGGTGGCGCTGGAACGATCTTTCGCACGTTGGTGCTGAGGGTCACTGGGTAGGAGAGCGCTATTGAGCGGGCACATCGTGGCCATGGGCGGTGCCAGGGCCGTAATGGACCGGAGGGACGACCCGCTCCATGATTACCTCCTGGAGCTGACAGGGAAAAGCAACCCAAACGTCCTTTTCCTGGGGACTGCCACCGGGGACGACCCGGGTTACATCGTCTCGTTCTATGAAACTTTCAACTCGGCCCGTTGCCGGCCTCGCCACCTCAACTTGTTCAGCCGGGAACACGACGACATCACCGAACTCGTGACGGGGGCCGACATAATCCATGTGGGGGGCGGGAACACGGCCAACATGCTCGACATATGGAAGCGCCAGGGGGTCGACGCGCTCCTGCCCGGGCCCTCGCCGGTGGGGCGGTGCTGGCCGGGGGGAGCGCCGGAGGCATCTGCTGGTTCGAGGGCGGTACTACCGATTCATACGGCCCGACCCTGCGAGTATTGCGCGAGGGGCTCGGGTTGGTGAGGGCCAGCTTCTGTCCCCACTACGACTCCGGAGACCAGCGCCGGCCGCTCTACCACGCCGCCCTTCGCGACGGAGCGCTGCCGGACGGTTACGCGGCCTGGGACCGGGCGGCGCTCAGGTTCGATGGGTCCGGTCACCTGGTGGAGGCGGTCGCTTCTCAAACCGGCGCCCGGGCCCTCTCGGTGTACCTCAACAACGGCGAAGTCGTCGAAGAGGACCTTCCTTGCCGCCTTCTCGGACAAAGGTCGGTCTTGCCGGCTCCCGCTTGGTAGCTCTCGGCGCCCAGCCCGTTCAACTCAAAGCCCGCTTCAACTCAAAGCCCGCTTCAGCTCAAAGCCCCGTCAACTCAAAGCCCACGTCAACTCAAAGCACGGCCCCGAGCTGCCACGGGGTGAACTCCTCATCACCAAAGCCGAGGTCCTCGCTCTTGCTGCGCTGGCCGGAAGCTACGGCCACGACGAGGTCGAATATCTCCCGGCCGCAGTCTTCTACTGAGCTCGCGCCGTCGAGGATGGCGCCGCAGTTGACGTCCATGTCTTCAGACATCCGGCCGTAAGTATCGCTGTTGGTGGCCAGTTTTATGCACGGCGCCGGCTTCGAACCGAAAACAGACCCCCGCCCGGTAGTGAAACAAACGACGTTGGCGCCGCCGGCCACCATCCCGGTGACCGAGACCGGGTCGTAACCCGGGGTGTCCATGAAGACAAAGCCCTTGGCCGTGACCGGCTCGGCGTACTCGTACACCGCGGCCAGGTCCTGGCTGCCCCCTTTAGCCACCGCTCCCAACGATTTCTCCAGGATGGTGGTGAGGCCGCCCTCTTTGTTACCGGGGGACGGGTTGTTGTCCAGGCTGGCGCCACTGCGCTTCACGTAGTCCTCCCACCACCGGATCCTCTCGATGAGGCGTTCGCCCACTTCTCGGTTCGCCGCCCGCCGGGTGAGCAGGTGCTCGGCCCCATAGATCTCGGGCGTCTCGCCCAGGATGGCCGTCCCCCCGGCCTGGACGAGGAGGTCCGCCGCTACCCCGAGGGCCGGGTTGGCGGTGATGCCGGAGTAACCGTCCGAGCCGCCGCACTCCAGCCCGAGCACCAGTTCACTGGCTGGGATGGGCTCGCGCTCGGCTTTGTTCGCCTCCTCAGCCAGGTCACGGAGGCGGGCAGTCGCCTCCCGCACCGTGGCCCGGGTGCCTCCCATCTCCTGGATGGTCATCGACAGCAACGGGGTGGTTGGAGGCAGTTCGAAACCCTCGGTCAGGGAACGTACCTGGTTGACCTCGCAGCCGAGCCCGATCACGAGGAGGCCGGCGAAGTTCGGGTGCCGGGCGTAGCCGCTCAAGGTCCGACGCAGGAGGTCGAACCCTTCCCCGGAGCCGGCCATCCCGCAGCCGGAGCCGTGGGTGAGCGCCACTACCCCGTCCAGGTTGGGGTAGGCGGCCAGCAGCTCGGAACCCTCCTGGAACTGGCTGGCCACCATCCGGGCCACCGTCGCCGAGCAGTTGACCGAGGTCAGGATGCCCAGGTAGTTGCGCGTCGCCACCTGCCCATCCGCCCGCACGATCCCGTTGAAAGTCACGGGCGGCTCTAGCGGGGTGCCGGCGCTGCCTTTGACGTCGGCACCGAAGGCGTAGTCGCGCTCGAAGTCGGCAAAGGCCAGGTTGTGCGTGTGGACGTGGTCCCCGGCAGCAATGGGGCGCGTGGCCACCCCAATGACCTGCCCGTACTTGCGCACTCGAGCGCCCTCGGGGATATCTCGCAGCGCCACTTTGTGGCCGGCGGGCACGTCTTGGCGGAGGCGCAACTGCATTTCACCGGCCACTACGTCGGTCCCCGCCGGCAAGGCGCGGGCGAGAATGGCGACGCTGTCGTCGGGCCGGAGGAGAAGGCACGTTTCGAGGGCAGTAGTAGTCACAGGGAGCATGCTATTGCCGTCGCATGCCCTCGAAAGCAGCCCTGGGCCCGACGAGCGGTCGCGGTGCCCGAAAGCAATGCGAAACCAATGCCTACGACAGGCGCTCGGCCAGGTATGCGAGCGACAGCGGGTAGCGGTACTCGATCCGACCGTGGGTGCCGTCGAACAGCTCGAAATGGACGTCGGTCACGCCGATATCGGCCAGGGCCGCGCAAAATACCTGGCCCCCAATGTCAAGGAACCACTCGTCCTTGGTCCCGCCGTCGACCCATACGGCTCGCATCCCTCGCAGCGCTTCGGCGTACATCGGCACCATCCTCACGGGGTCCCACGCCTGCCACCGGTGCCAGACCTCCTCCCGGAGCCGGCCGGTGGACGGGTCGAAAGGCAGCTCAGGCGTGCCGTCCTCTCTCGCAGAAAAACAGGCGGACACCCCGAGCAGCATTAGCAGTGTGTCGTCGCCCGGTTTCGTAAAGGCAATTCGGCTGCGAAAATCTTCCCACCACCTTTCGATGGAGCCGTCGTATTCTCGTAAAGCTCTCATCGACTTGGCGAATTCTGGCAAGTACAGCAGCTCGTAATAAGAGTCACCGGCGTGGCTGGCCATGCCGCCGAATAGGTCGGGGCGCAGCATCGGGCTGATCATGGCGCCGAAGCCGCCACTCGATTTGCCCTGGACACCGCGGTGGCTGGGATCGGCCAGGGTGCGGTAGCGGGCGTCGACGAAAGGTACTACCTCGTCGCAGAAGTACGTGTGGTAGCGGCCCGTCCCCGGTGAGTCGACGAACTGGGAACCTCCGTAGGCGGTCCACGCGTCCACGAAGACGACGACGCATCGCGGGGTCCCGCCCTTGGCGAACAGTTCGTCGGCGGCTTCCGGGAAAGTCAGCCGGTAAGCGCTGCGGTTGGCCCACATGGCCACATTGCCCGTGTAGCCCTGGAGGACGTACACGGAGGGGTAGCGGCGGGCGGGGTCGTCGTCGTACCCCGGGGGCACGTACACCCAGAGGGGCCGGTCGGCGGGGTCCCCGAGCGGGTTGTCCTGAAGGACGACCGAGGAAATGGTGCAGTGGTCGAGGCGGCCAGCGAGGTCTTTTTCCCAAGGTAGCGGCATGAGTGCACGATAGGCCCAAGGCTCGACGGTGGCGCTAGTTTGAGGGTGTCTACGCGATGGTCATGTGATCATGGAGGTGGCAGGATGGCACGGGTCCTTATCCTGGCGGGCGACGCCGCCGAGTCTCTGGAAGTCATGTACCCCTACCAGCGGCTGCTCGAAGAGGGCTACGAGGTAGACATAGCGGCACCGACGAAAAAGAAATTGCGCTTCGTCGTGCACGACTTCGAGGACGGCTTCGACACCTACACAGAAAAACCGGGCTACAGCTGGCCCGCCGACGTCGCGTTCGCCGACGTCAACCCGGCCGACTACATCGCCGTCGTCATCCCCGGTGGACGCGCCCCCGAGTACATTCGTAACGACCCGGATTTCAAACGGATTGTGAGCTATTTTTTCGAGAACGATAAGCCCGTGGCCCAGATCTGCCATGCACCTCTGGCCCTCGCGACGGCCGGGGTCCTCAACGGGCGCCGGACCGCGGCCTACCCGGCGCTGGCCTCTGACGTGGAGCGGGCGGGGGCGGAGTTCGTGGACGGCGCGGCGGTGGTGGACGGTCTCATGGTGTCGGCCCGGGCGTGGCCGGACCACCCGGCCTGGATGCGCGCGTTTATCGAAATCCTGCGCGCGAAGGCGCCGGCGAGCGCTCCCGCCTGACCGGCTACCAGCCGGCCGCGGCGGTGATGGGGGCGGACAGGGTCATGCCCGTCAGCCCGGCCAATTTGGGTGCGTCGCCGTAGGAGTCAACGCTTCCGTTGGCCTCCACGACCCACGCGCCCCGGCCATCGCTCGTCGGGACGATGGACACGGCCGGGTCATCGGTGTGCGCTACTTTCCCGGCATGCCCGGAGCCCAGGCTTTGAGCGTCCCCTTCGGGGAAGACGGTGCCGTCGTCGAGGAGCACCCAGTACCCCTTCCCACTCGGCGTGCGGGCGGCCGATGCCGCCGTCGCCTTGTTGGCCCGGGCAGAGTTCTGGCAGTTGCTATCAGCGACCTTCGGGGCATCGCCAAAGGCGACCATGTCGCAGTTGGCGAGCAGTAGCCAATAACCGTTGCCGGTGACGTCAGGCACCACGGCCACTACCGGGGCGGGACAGCCGCCGATAGTGGCGCACGAGCCCGAGAAATGGGCGTCGCCGAACGCGAACACGCCCCCATCGCTGGCCACCATCAGATAGCCCTTGCCGTCTGTGGTGGGGACAATGCCGACGATCGGCGCCACGAGGTGGTGGGGCGATTTGGAGCCGACCGGGCCGATCCCGCTGGCCGGGACCGAGCCAGCATAAGCGGCATCGCCGAAGGCGAATATGCCCCCGTCGGACGCCACCAACCAGTAACCGCCATGGTCAGCGGTGGGCGCCATCCCGGTTATAGGTCGCTCCAGGGGGATATGGCCGGTGGACCCGTCGAACTTGGCGTCCCCGAACGCGAATATGCCGCCGTCCTTCCCGGTCAGCCACAAACCCTGCCCCGACAATTGCGCCGGGGCCGACGGCGCCGTGGTAGGACTGGCCGAATTTGTGGTGGGCACGACGGGGACCCCCGCCTGGCCGCCACTGGGGGGTGAGCTGAGAGTCCCGTAAACAACGCTAAAAGAATCGCTGGTCTGGTCGTACTGGGTCGGGTACGCAATTATCTGGCTCGAAGTGTTGACCATATAAATGGGCGAACCGGTGGCCGAGCTCGTCCCCGGCCCCTCGACCGCCATATTGGAAAACTGGACGGTGCCGAAATCGGCCAGGCTTTCGATGGAATTATCGGTCGACAATGTCGGCGCTTCTTCTACCCATTCGGCGCTTGTGCCGGGGGCGTTATAACTTACTGATTCCGCCCAGGCCTGGCCCTGGGTTAGATCGTCCACCGAAATGGCCCAGTGGCCGGGGCTCGTCTCATCTATTTTGGCCGTGATGTGGTCTCCTGGAAATACGGTGCCCAGCTCCAAGGATGCTTGCGGCAACAGCTCGTACCAGGCGTAGTAGAGGAGACCGGAAGGAGACGAGCTCTGGTCGGTGCCCGCCTGGATCAGGTCGTTATGGCTCGAGATCCCGTCTATCCCGACCCAGGTGCTCGAGTCCCCGAAATTGCCAAGGCTGACGGTGGGGACCACCCAGCTGCCAGTGACCTCAGTGAACTGTGCCCCCTGGCCCGTGTCCTCGTAGCCGGCCCAGTTGGCCGACGGGAGAGAGTCGGTCACCGCGTCCGGGAGGCGGCCAGCCGTGGCTGCTAAAGGGGCACGGTGCGGCCAGGCGGCGGGCACAGGTTCGTGGTGCCTGACGGCAGGCCCACGGCGTGGTTGAGGTGGCGCTAGCCGGATTCGACCGGCCTGGCCCCAGTTGACCCCGGCCCAGTTGACCCCGGCCCAGTTGACCCCGGCCCAGTCGACCCCGGCCCAGTTGACCCCGGCTCGGCGGGCCTGATGACCACCCGCCCGCTGGCCGCCATCGCACCCACGCTCGCCCGGGCGGGCCCGGCTGCGGCCGACCGGGGGCCAGCCCGGCCAGTATTAGCCCGGCCAGTACCAGCCAAAGCGGGCCGAGCCACGACAGCCGAGGCGACCACGGCGGTAGCCATGAGCCCGGCCGTCACCGTGACGGCCATCGTGATGACGCCGAGCCGGCGTCGCCGGTGCGTTGGCGAGGTCGGCCCCTTTACCCGCACGCCACGCATCCTAAACGTGTGCAGAATCGCCCGCTGGACGACAGGACACTGTGGCTCGGGGGCCAGAGGGACGGACGAGCCGGAGAGGCCGCTTGGCCCCTGGCGCGGGTAGTACGGGAGGAAGTTGGGCCGCCGCAGGTTAGGCTGTGGTGTTCCTGTCGTCGAGGAGGGGTGGCCACCGCTCTCTCGGGAGGCTTCAGTTAGACCATGTTGAAGTTCACCAGAGGCTTCTCCGGCAAGGGTAAGGCTCCGCGCGACCCGCGCCTGCCGCCGGGCCAGTACGACGTAGGCCCAGACTGGCCGGTCCTTACCGCCGAGGTGACACCAAAGCTGGACGTGGCCAAGTGGACCTTCAAGGTCGAGGGGCTAGTAGCCAACCCGGTGATGTGGAGCTGGGAGGAAATTCACGCCCTCTCGTCATCGTCGTTCAGCGGGGACATCCACTGCGTAACGACCTGGTCCAAGCTCGGCGTCAACTTCAGCGGCGTTTCGGTCGACACCCTGCTGGAGGCGGCTAGCCCGTTACCGCAGGCGACCTTCGTGCTGGCCTTTTCTTACACCGGCTATACGACCAACCTCCCTCTGGCCGACGTCACCGGCGGAAAGGCGTGGGTGGTATGGGACTACGAGGGAAAGCCGCTGGCGACGGCCCACGGTGGCCCGGCGCGGCTCCTGGTGCCCCATCTCTACTTCTGGAAAAGCGCCAAATGGGTGGCCGGCCTCCGCCTGCTCGACCATGACGAGCCCGGGTTCTGGGAACGTAATGGTTACCACGACCGGGGCGACCCGTGGCTCGAGCAGCGCTACCAGGGAGATTGAGCGGGACCGTGGGCCGCCCGGGGACCGATAGCGAACCGGACGTCGCTCCCAAACGAAGCCCCTGGCAGATGGCGACGGTGACCGAGATCCGCCGGGAGACGGCCAGGGCCAAAAGTTTTCGCTTTGCCCTTAGTGAGCCATCCCCCCGCCTGGCCGGCCAGCACTATGTAGTGAGGTTGACCGCCCCCGATGGCTATTCCGCTCAGCGGTCTTATTCGGTGGCCTCGCCCCCCGACGACTCAAACGAGATCGAGTTGACCGTCGAGCGCCTGGATGGTGGCGAGGTGTCGACATTCCTCCACGACGACCTCATGGTGGGCGACCAGATCGAGCTACGTGGCCCTATCGGCCTCTGGTTCGTCTGGGCCGGGACGACGCCGGCCCTGCTCGTCGGGGGCGGTTCAGGCCTGGTGCCGTTGATGGCTATGCTCCGGCTCGCCCGGCGGCTCGGGCGGCCCGAGCTCGTCCGCCTGTTCGTATCCGTGCGCACGCCGGCGGACCTCTACTACTCCGACGAGCTGCCCGGGCCGGAGAGCACCGTCGTATACACCCGCGCTACCCCTCCCGGTTGGCCGCGGCCGGCCGGCCGGCTGACTCCGGCCGACCTGGAGCCTCTGACCCGGCCCGGAGAAACGGGTTACGTATGCGGGTCGGCCGGTTTTGCCGACGCCGCCAGCTACATGCTCGTCGACATCGGGGTGCCCACCGAGCAGGTGCGGGTGGAACGCTTCGGCCCTACGGGTTAAGGCCCGCACGAGCGCTCGCCACCCCGAAACGGCGCGCTTTTCGCTGCAGCCCGGTGATCTCGTTGCGTTTCAATGGAAAAGGCGCACCGAAGCGCGACGAGAACCTCCGGCTGCACCTAGAAACGAGAGCGTGCGGGACAAAAGTGCGCCCCGCGTGGTCGGGCCATTGCGAACGGTGACAGGCGACGGTCGCTAGCTGACCGCCACGCCCATTTCGGTCAAGGCCTTCAGTTCTTTCTTCAGGTCGGCGACCTCGTCGCGGAGGCGGGCGGCGTACTCGAAAGCGCAGGTCGGCGGACGCGTCGCGCATTTCCTCTTCCAGAGCAGAGATAAGCCGGGAGATGTCTGCCTTGGGCATGCCGGCCAGCTCGGAACGGGCCCGGTCGTGGCGGCGGCTGCGACGGTCGGAACCCGGGACGGGGGCGGTCCCGCCCGAGCCCGAGCTGTCGCCCCGGCCGAGCATGACGAGGATGTCGCTCACCGCCCGGCGGACCGTCTGGGGGTTGATGCCGTGCTCGGCGTTGTACTCCTGCTGGAGCTGGCGCCGCCGGTGGGTCTCGGAAATGGCCCGGCGCATCGAGTCCGTCATCTCGTCGGCGTACATGATCACCGCTCCGTCGACGTTGCGGGCGGCCCGCCCGATCGTCTGGATGAGGGACGTCTCGGACCGCAAGAACCCTTCCTTGTCGGCGTCCAGGATCAATACCAGCGACACCTCGGGCAGGTCGAGGCCTTCTCGCAGCAGGTTTATCCCCACCAGCACGTCGAACTCGCCCAGCCGGAGGTCCCTCAGGATCTCGATCCGCTCGAGTGTCTCGACGTTGGAGTGTAAGTAGCGCACCTTGAGGCCCTGCTCGAGGAGGTAGTCCGTCAGGTCCTCAGCCATTTTCTTGGTCAAGGTGGTCACCAGGACCCGGTCCCCGGC
Organism: uncultured Acidimicrobiaceae bacterium; assembly: GCA_963807395.1. GTDB lineage: Bacteria > Actinomycetota > Acidimicrobiia > Acidimicrobiales > Palsa-688 > Fen-671. Next base: position 152,977 of record CAWEBW010000011.1, on the reverse strand, counting down.
CGCGGTGCGTTTGGTCACTTCCCCGATGAGGTCGTCGATCTGGCCTTTGGTCGGCCGGACCACTACTTCGGGGTCGATCAGGCCCGTGGGCCGGACGATCTGCTCTACGACCTGGCTGGAGACCGATATCTCGTAAGCGGACGGCGTGGCCGACATGAAGATGCACTGGTTGAGCCGTTCCATCAGCTCCTCGTAGCGCAGCGGCCGGTTGTCCGCCGCTGACGGGAGGCGGAAGCCGTGCTCGATAAGCGTTTCCTTGCGGGAGTGGTCGCCGTGGTACTGGCCGTGCAACTGGGGCACGGCCACGTGTGACTCGTCCACGACGAGCAGGTAGTCCTTGGGGAAAAAGTCGAGCAAGGTATGGGGGGCCACGCCGGGGGCGCGCCCGTCGATATGCCGGCTGTAGTTTTCGATCCCGGCGCAGCTGCCTACCTCGGCCATCATCTCCAGGTCATACGTAGTCCGCATCCGCAGGCGCTGGGCCTCGAGCAGCTTGCCCTGTTTCTCGAAATAGTCGAGCCGCTCCTGGAGCTCGACCTCGATCCCCTCGATGGCGCGACGCATCCGTTCGGAACCGGCGACGTAGTGGGTGGCTGGAAAAACGATGACCTCGCTGATGTCTCCGAGGAGCTCACCGGTCACGGGGTCGACGCGCGTGATCCGCTCTATTTCGTCCCCAAAGAGCTCCACTCGCAATATGTACTCCTCGTACGCCGGGTGGACCTCTATGGTGTCGCCGCGGACGCGGAACTTGCCCCGTACCAGGTTTTGGTCGTTGCGCTCGTACTGCATATCGACGAGCCGGCTGAGGATGGCCCGCTGGTCGTACTCATGGCCCACGGCCAGGGCCAGGATCTGCTGGGCGTACTCCTCGGGCGAACCCAGGCCATAAATGCAAGAAACCGAGGCCACGACTATGACGTCGCGCCGGGTCAGCAAGGCGGACGTCGCCGAGTGCCGAAGCCGGTCGATCTCGTCGTTTATCGAGCTGTCCTTCTCGATATAGGTGTCGCTCGAGGGAAGGTAGGCTTCGGGCTGGTAATAGTCGTAGTAACTGACGAAGTACTCGACCCGGTTATCGGGGAAAACCTCCCGCATTTCGTTGGCGAACTGAGCCGCCAGCGATTTGTTGGGCTCGATCACGAGGGTGGGCCGCTGCACCTGCTCGATCGTCCAGGCGATGGTGGCGCTCTTGCCGCTGCCGGTAATACCGAGCAGCGTCTGGAACCGGTCGCCGCGCAATACGCCCTCGGACAGGGCTTCGATGGCGTGTGGCTGGTCGCCGGCCGGGGACCACTCGGAGACAACTTTAAAAGGGGGCACTGTCGTCATCGTACCGGTGAGGGGTGACGACTTATGCCGGCCCCAGGCCCGGCGGCGCTACTGTCGGCCCCACTCCCGCGCTCTGGCCACGCTCGCAGCCAGTCCCACAGCTCGTCGACAGCGCGCTCGAGTGCTGCTTCGTCCCCGTCGTTGACGAGGACCCGGTCTGCTGCCGCCCGCCGCTCGGCGTCGGTGGGCTGGGCGGCGATGCGGGCACGGGCGTCCTGTTCGGCCATACCCCGGCTGACGGCCCGGCTGACGGCCGCGTCCTCGGGCGTGTCCACCAGGACCACGACGTCGAGGTGGTAGCGATCCCGGCCGTCCATAGTGAGCAGGGGTAGCTCGATCACCACCACCGGGGCCCGGAGAGATGAGAGCGCCCGGGCGATCTCGTCGTGGACCAGGGGATGGGTGATGGCCTCGAGCGCCCGCCTCTCGGCCGGGTCGGCAAAAACAACGGCGGCCAAAGCTTTGCGGTCGATGTGGCCGTCCGGGTCCATGACCCCGGCCCCGAAACGGTCGAGCACCGCCTGCTCGCCGGGGGTGCCCGGTGCGACCAAACGGCGGGCCACCTCGTCGGCGTCGATCACGACCGCGCCTTTGGCGGCCAGCGCCTTGCCCACCGTGGACTTACCGGAGCCAAGACCGCCTGTCAGGCCGACGCGCATCAGCCGTAACCTAGCGGGCCGCCCCGGCGGGTGGCGCACAGCTTTCGCCCCCTGGTTACGCTGAGACCATGCCGCTCGACCCCGGGCAACTGCAAGAGGCGGCCAAGCGCCATCTCTGGATGCACTTCACCCGCATGGGTGCTTACGCCACCCACGACGTGCCCGTCATTGTCAGGGGGGAAGGCCCCTGGGTGTGGGACTCCACGGGCAAGCGTTACCTGGATGGGTTGTCGGGGCTGTTCACGGTCCAGGTGGGGCACGGGCGCACAGAACTGGCCGACGCCGGTGCTCGCCAAGCCTCTCGCTTGGCCTACTTCCCCGTCTGGGGCTACGCCCACCCGACGGCCATAGAGCTGGCCGAGCGCCTCTCCGACCTGGCGCCAGGGGACATAAACCGGGTCTTTTTCACGGGTGGGGGTAGCGAGGCGGTCGAGTCGGCGTGGAAACTGGCCCGCCAGTACTTCAAGGTCATTGGCCAACCGCACCGGACCAAGGCCATTTCTCGCCAGATCTCGTACCACGGCACCACTATGGGAGCGCTTTCGATAACAGGCTATGAGGCCATCAAAAAACCCTTCGAGCCCCTGGTGCCGGGCACGTCCACTGTCCCGAACACCGACTTCTTCCGCGCCCCCGTGCATGGTGACGACGTCGTCGCGTTCGGGCTTTGGGCGGCGGACAAGATCGCCGAACGCATCGAGGAAGAGGGGCCGGAGACCGTGGCGGCCGTGTTCCTCGAGCCCGTCCAAAACTCCGGCGGTTGCCTGGTGCCCCCGCCGGGTTATTTCGCCCGGGTGCGGGAAATTTGTGACCGCTACGGGGTGCTGCTCGTCTCCGATGAGGTCATCTGCGCCTTCGGGCGCCTCGGCTACTGGTTCGGCTCTGAGCGCTACGGCTACCAGCCCGACATGATCACCGTGGCCAAAGGGATGACCTCGGGTTACGCACCGCTAGGGGCGCTGTTGGCCAGTGACCGGCTCATCGAGCCCTTCCTGCACCACACGACGACGTTCGCGCACGGGATCACGTTCGGCGGCCACCCCGTGTCCGCCGCCGTGGCGCTGGCCAACCTGGACATCTTCGAAGACGAGAAGCTGTTGGCCCGTGTCCGGGCCAATGAGGAGGCCTTCCGGTCCTCGTTACGTACGCTGGAGGACCTGCCGATCGTCGGTGACGTCCGCGGCGATGGTTATTTCTTCGGCGTGGAGCTTGTGAAGGACAAGGCCACGCGCGGGACGTTCGACCACGAGGAGTCCGAGCGGCTCCTGCGGGGCTTCCTGTCGCCCGCGCTGTTCGACGCCGGCCTCGTCTGCCGGGCTGATGACCGCGGCGACCCCGTGGTGCAGTTGGCCCCGCCCCTCATATGCGAGCAGGAACACTTCGACATCATCGTGGAAGTGTTACGCGACGTGCTGACCCGGGCGGCCGCACTCCTCTAGAGGGCCACTTTCATTGAGGCGCCCGGCGCCGCTGTGCTGTTATGGCCCGAAATGTAGGCCCGGGCGGCTTATTCCGCAGCAGCGGCCCGCGGTTGCTCCTGATCGCTCGGCTCTCCCGTGGCGCCAACGCCTGTGGCGTGCCCGCGTTGGCTTCTACATGCGGGGCGGCGTCCCCAGCTGGACCGCTCGGCTCCGGCCCGTTGAGGTCAGCGCTGTCGAGGCTGGCCCCGGGGCCGCCGTCCGCCGAACCGCTGGTGTCAAGCGGCTCAGTGGGCTCCGGTCTGGGCTTGCTCCTCCAGGTAACCCGCCCACGCCGCCTGGGCCTCGGACTCGGGCTCGAACGACTCGTAGCCCGCCCCGATGTAGTTGCCGTGCTCGTCGTAAGCGTGCTCGCCAAAGGCTTCCCGGTACTCGGCCGCTACCTCGCCGCCCTCGGCCGCCTGCTTGATAGACAGGCTGATGCGCCGGCGGGACAGGTCGATGTCGATGATCTTGACCCACAGTTCCTCGCCCGGGGACACGACCTGATCGGGCTGGTCGACGTGGTGGACGGCCATCTCCGAGATGTGGACCAGGCCTTCGATCCCATCGCCCACCTGCACAAAGGCGCCGAACGGCACCAGCTTGGTCACCCGGCCGTACACGAGCTCGCCCACCCGGTGGGCATTGGCGAACTCCTGCCACGGGTCGGCCTGGGTCGCCTTCAGCGAAAGGCTGATGCGCTCCCGGTCGAGGTCCACGTCGAGGACCCGCACGGTGACGGGGTCGCCGACCTGGACGACCTGGCCAGGGTGGTCGACGTGCTTCCACGAGAGCTCGGAAACGTGGATCAGCCCGTCCATGCCCCCGAGGTCGACAAAGGCGCCGAAGTTCACCACGGAAGAAACGACGCCCTTCCTCACCTCGCCCGGCTTCAGGTTGGTCAAGAACTCGTCCCGTTGTGAGCGCTGCGCTTCTTCGAGGTAGGCCCGGCGCGAGAGCACCACGTTGTTGCGGTTTTTGTCGAGCTCGATGATCTTGGCTTCGAGCTCTCTCCCGACATACGGCTGCAGGTCGCGTACCCGGCGCAGCTCCACGAGCGAGGCGGGCAGGAAGCCCCGGAGCCCGATGTCCAGGATGAGGCCGCCTTTTACCACTTCGATGACGGGGCCCCGTACAGTCCCGTTCTGCTCCTTCACCCCCTCGATCGTCCCCCAGGCCCGTTCGTACTGGGCCCGCTTCTTCGAGAGGACGAGGCGGCCCTCCTTGTCCTCCTTCTGCAGGACGAGGGCCTCGATCTTGTCGCCCACCTGGACCACGTCGTGCGGGTCCACATCATGGCGGATGGACAGTTCTCGGGCCGGGATGACCCCTTCGGACTTGAAGCCGATGTCGAGGAGGACCTCATCCTTGTCCACCTTGACAACGGTGCCGGAGACGATGTCGCCGTCGTCGAACTCGACGATCGTCCCAGCAATGGCGTCTTCGAATGAGGTGCCACCGAGATCGTCCGAAACGACCTGGCGAGGGGTATAAGCACCGGACTCGTCGAACGTGCCCATTTCCGCCACGGGAGCACCTCCTGCTTCTGCGGCGGTGTAGGTGGTCGACGGAGTGAGTTCGGACATTAGGTTCAGGACTTCCTTGAAATTGAGATCTGGAGCGGGTAGGTGCCGCCAGGCGCGGCTCGCGGATCGCATGCTACACCTAGTAACGGCTCTGCTAGTCGCGCCCCCAAATGGCCTCTGGCCAGGCACTTCGCTCTTTTAGAAGACTTTGCTGAGAGCGGCGGAGGCCGCCGGGGCGTCTCTGGGAGGCTAGCCAGGGTACCCCGAATCCACCAGGAACGCGTGGTGGTGCCCTAGCGTTAGAAGGGCAGTGAACACCAAGAAGTTCGTTTATTGGCCGGCGGCATTGATCTCGGCAGGGGTCCTGGTGGCGGGCTGTGGCGGCGGTGGCAGCAATGCGGCCTCGGGCAACGCGAGTACGACAACCACGACGCCCGCCGTATCGAGCACTGCGCCGCCCACCAGCACTTCCGTAGTAACCAGCGGGGCTCCGACTACCACCGCTCCGACGACTGCGCCGCCAGCAACCGGCCGTACTACGACCGTGTCCCGGACATCTGTGGCCCCGACATCTGTGGCCCGGACATCTGTGGCCCGGACCTCTGTGGCGGCGGGCGGAGGCGTCACGGGCAATACGGTGGCCGGGGGGCAGCCCGCCGGCGGGGCGGTCCCGTCTGGCTTCGACCCGCTGTCGTTCACCGCTATATCGGACAGCGAGTACTGGCTGCTGGGCGAGGCGCCCTGCAGCAACCCGGTGTGCACCTCGATCGTGCGGACGACCGACGGCGGTGCCCACTTCGTCGGCGTCCCCGCCCCCACCGCGCCCTTCATGGAGCCGGGCAATGCGAGCACCGCGACCGGCATAAACACCCTTCGCTTCGCCGACCTCATGGACGGCTACGCCTTCGCCACCGGGCCGGGGGGCGAACTCTGGGACACCCACAACGGGGGGGAGTCCTGGGCTCAGCCGGCGTTCCTTTCCGGCCAGCAACTCCTCGGTTTCGGGACAGGGGGCGGTGACGCCTTCGCGCTCGTGGGCGCTTGCCAGAACGGCAACTGCTCGAACGTCGTGTTGGAGCGCTCACCGGTAGGGTCTGACCAGTGGGCCGCCCTCACCGTGCCGGGCGTGTCCAGTGGTATCGACGACTTGGTGACAATGACCGTCCATGGCACCAACCTCTGGTTCTCGGTATCCAGTTCGCCCAACCAAGCCCACCAGGTCCTCGTGGCCGGGACCGGTTCGGGCAGCAGCTTTACCACCTATGCGAGCCCGTGCTTCCCTGGCCTCGGGGGCAACATCCAGGCCACCTCCGCAACGGTGCTCTGGGCCGTCTGCCCGACCGGAATGGAGGCGGAGGCATTTCGCTCGACCGACGGAGGGGCCCAGTGGGGCACCCTGGCCGTGGGCGAACTGGACAACTCGGCGCTGATCGCCCCGGCCAGCGACACCTCGGCTGTGATAGAGCCGAGCGCACAGGGTGAATTTCTCCGCACGTCTGACGGAGGGGCGGCGTGGCAGACGGTATACCCGTCAGGCAACGGGAACTTCTGGTGGAGCTGGGCCGGTTTCACCGACAGCAGCACCGGCTCTGCCCTTCGGACCGATAACAACCCCCCCGCCGGCTGGCCGTTCCCAAACGGCCCGTCACCTGAGCAGCTCTACCGCAGCTCCGATGGCGGCACGACCTGGACCGGGCCAGTGGCGATTGGCTGAGCGGCGATTGGCTGAGCGGGGAGTGGCTGGGCGGCGATGGGCTGAGCGGGGAGTGGCTGGGCGGCGATGGGCTGAGCGGGCGCCTGAGCCGCTCGAACAGCTCTAACCGCCGAGCCAAATAGGTCTCGAATTGTCCATGGAGCAGCGCTCTTTTTCCGTCGTCTGCCGGGCGCTCCACTGCGCCCGAGAACCGTTGTCCAAACGTGCGTTCGACTGGTAGCCTGGATCATATGTCGGACCGGCTCGTGGTAAAAGGTGCGCGCGAGCACAACCTGCAGGATGTGTCGCTCGACCTACCGAGGGACTGTCTGATCGTCTTCACCGGCATCTCGGGGTCGGGGAAGAGCAGCCTAGCCTTCGACACGATTTACGCAGAGGGCCAGAGGAGGTATGTCGAGTCGTTGTCGGCCTACGCCCGGCAGTTCCTCGGCCAGATGGACAAGCCCGACGTCGATTTCATCGAGGGCCTCTCGCCGTCCATCTCGATCGACCAGAAGTCGGCCTCCCGCAACCCCCGCAGCACCGTCGGCACCATCACCGAAATCTATGATTATTTGCGGCTTCTTTACGCCCGGGTGGGTATCCCGCATTGCCCGCAGGACGGCAGCGTGGTGTCCCGCCAGACGCCCCAGCAGATCGTCGACCGGGTGCTGCTGCTCCCGGAGGGTACCCGCTTCCAGGTACTGGCGCCCGTGGTCCGGGGCCGCAAAGGCGAGTACGAGAGCCTCCTCGAGGAACTGGCCGGCCAGGGCTTCGCCCGGGCGCGGGTCGACGGCGCGGTGTATGAGCTGTCCGAGGTGCCGAAGCTGGCCCGCTACGAAGCCCACACCATCGAAGTCGTGGTCGACCGTTTGGTGCTGCGGCCCGGGATAGAGCGCCGCCTCACCGATTCACTGGAGACGGCGTTGAAGTTGGCTGACGGGGTGGCCGAGATCCAGGTCGTCCCCCGTGAGCCCGCCAATGGCGAGGGGCCTCGAGGTGAGGGGCCTCGAGGGTGAGGGCGCGGCCGAGGCGGACGAAGGCGAAACGCTGATCTTTTCCCAACATTTGGCCTGCCCGGTGTGCGGCACGTCCTACGACGAGCTGGCGCCGCGCAATTTCTCCTTCAACTCGCCGTACGGGGCCTGCCCAAGCTGCGACGGCCTCGGGACTCGTTACGAGGTCGACCCCGAGCTGGTTGTCCCGGACACCGACCTGTCGATCGACGAGGGCGCGGTGGCCCCATGGGCCGGGGCGCGAAACGAGTACTTCGGGCGGCTACTCCAGGGGGTGGCCGAGACCTACGCAATACCGACTTCGGTCCCGTGGCGAAAGCTCAAAAAGCAAGACCAAAAGGTGATCCTTTACGGCTCGGGCACCGCCCAGGTCCACTTGCACTACAAAAACCGTTACGGCCGGACGCGCTCGTACTACACCACGTACGACGGCGTGGTGCGCTATTTGCAGCGCCGGCACGCCGAAGCTGAATCCGACAATACGCGGGAGCAGATCGAAGGGTATATGCGGGAGGTCCCCTGCAGTGAGTGCGGAGGCGCCCGATTGAAGCCCGAGAGCCTGGCCGTCACGGTGGGGGACAGGAGCATATTCGAGTTGTGCGACCTGTCGATCCGGGAAGCGACGAAAACGGTCGAAGGGATCCGCTTGTCCGAGCGGGACCATTTGATCGCCGACCAGGTGCTGAAAGAGGTGCGAGCCCGGCTGCAGTTCCTGGTGGACGTGGGCCTCGATTACCTTTCCCTCAACCGCAACGCCGGTACCCTGGCGGGTGGAGAGGCTCAGCGCATCCGGTTGGCGTCCCAAATAGGTAGCGGCCTAGTGGGGGTCCTGTACGTGCTGGACGAGCCGTCCATCGGGCTCCATCAGCGGGACAACCGCAAGCTGATCGACACACTGGTACGGCTGCGGGACATCGGCAATACGGTCATAGTGGTCGAGCACGACGCGGAGACCATCCGGACGGCCGACCATGTGGTCGACATCGGCCCGGGGGCGGGGGAGCACGGCGGCCAGATCGTCGTGTCCGGGACGGTCAACGAACTGTTGAAGACGAAGGCCTCCCTCACCGGCCAGTACCTGTCGGGCAAGAGGTTCATCCCCGTCCCGGCTCGACGGCGGGAACCCAATGGCTGGCTGGTGGTAAGGGGGGCCAGAGAACACAACCTGCAGAACATAGACGTGGAGTTCCCGGCCGGGTGCCTCACGGTAGTGACAGGGGTGTCGGGGTCCGGCAAGTCCACGCTGGTCAACGACATACTGCTCCGGGCCTTGATGCAACGTATTTACAAGTCCAAGGAGGTTCCCGGCCGCCACCGCAAGGTGGAGGGTATGGACGCCTTCGACAAGGTGGTCGACGTCGACCAGTCGCCTATCGGCCGTACCCCTCGGAGCAACCCGGCCACGTATACGGGTGTTTTCGACCATATACGGCGCCTTTTCGCCAGCACGACCGAAGCCAAGGTGCGGGGTTACCAGCCCGGACGGTTCTCGTTCAACGTCGCCGGCGGGCGTTGCGATGCCTGCGCCGGCGACGGGACGATAAAGATCGAGATGCACTTCCTGCCCGACGTGTACGTGCCCTGCGAGGTGTGCAAGGGCGCCCGGTACAACCGCGACACCCTCGACATCACCTTCAAGGGCAAAAACATCGCCGAGGTACTCGACATGTCTTGCGAGGAGGCGGCGGAGTACTTCATCAACCAGCCCGTCATTTCCCGGCATATGCAGACCCTGGTGGACGTCGGCCTCGGCTACGTCAAACTGGGCCAGCCGGCCCCGACGCTCTCGGGCGGCGAGGCGCAGAGGATAAAACTGGCTTCGGAGCTTTCGAAACGCTCGACCGGGAGGACGGTGTACATACTCGACGAGCCGACCACCGGTCTGCATTTCGAGGATGTGCGCAAACTGCTCGGGGTGCTCTCCCGCCTGGTGGACCAAGGCAATACGGTCATCGTGATCGAGCACAACCTCGACGTGATAAAGACGGCCGACTGGCTTATCGACCTCGGGCCTGAGGGTGGTGACGGGGGTGGGCTGGTAGTGACCGTCGGTACCCCGGAAAACGTGGCCAAGTGCCCGGAGAGTTATACGGGCCAGTTCCTCGAGCCGTTGTTGAAGGGTCGCTAGCCGTCCTCCGGTGAGGCTCGCCCGGCGGGCGAACTGGGTCGATGTGTCGTCGTTGGGTCGAAAAACTCTCGTCTGGCGACAGTTATTCGACCCAGTCCCTGCTGTTCGCCGGGAAAATAGCTCTGCGACGGCGGCCCTGACGCGACCTTGCCCCCAGGCCTCCAGTCACAACGCTGTGGCTGGAGCCGGAGCCCGGGGGCAAAACGGTGAAACCTTGAAACCGTGAAACCGTGAAACGGTGAAACTTGTAACGTTTTCGGTGCCGTCCTTGGCCCGGTCGTCGATGTCAGAACAAGGACACCGCCGGACGACGACCGGGCCAAGGGACCTTGGCCTTGGGCACTAGCACGGCCGCCACCGCCCCGACAGCCGTGCTGTGTGCCCAACCCGCCGCCTGACCTATCGCTACCTCAGCGGTGGTGGCGGTTGAGGTAGTGGAGCGCGTTCGCCAGGTCGCCTTCTGATGTCCTCACGGCCCGGGCGGCAATCAACATGTTGGTCGTCGGGCCATTGAGCAGGGCGTGGTTGGCGTTCCACTCTGCCGGCGTGAAGCCGATCAACTCGGTCGAGAGCCCGTTGGTCTCGCTCGTCGCCGTCTGGTCATTTGCCTGCATATTGGCGATAAGTGGCCCAATGACCCCCTGGTTGTGCTGGTTCTCCCGGCTCTGCAGGTAGGTGATCTCCTTGGCCAGGTACGGCAGGGTGATGTTGGTGATGCGGTCGATCCGAATGACGTCGGCGACGACCGGCTGGACGAGGGCGAACACCCGGAACTGGCTGAAGATCAGCGAGGTATCGGCCAGCACCTCTGCCACCGTCGTGTCGCCCTGGATCTTGTTGCCCAGCGCCTCGAGCCCGCTTATGTCTGACTCCATGTTGCTCGCCAGGGTGGTGCCGTCGGACCCGAGCCACGGCCTGTCCTGTACGCCCTTGACGGCGCCGGCCAGTTCACGGATGCGGGCATACTCGTCTTCCGCCGCTTTCGCCTTCAGCCGGCGCAGCTCATAGTTGTTGCCCGGGCTCGTAGTAGTGGTCGTGGGCGGGACGGTGGTCGTCGTGGTCGGCGCCACCGTCGTGGTGGTCGGGACCGAGCTGCTTGTGTACACGTTGAACTCGTCGATCGACCACCAGTAGTAGCCAGTCGCCGCGGTCAAGATGACCCTTATGTACTGGGACGTCTGGGTCGGGAAGCTCACGATCTCCGGGGTGCTGGTGCCGGTGCAGCTGGCCACCGTGGCCCAGGAGCGGCCGTTCCAGACGACCACCTGGTAGCCCCGGGCGTAGTCGGTAGCCGAATTGGGGACGTCCATTTCTACTTCGTCGAAGCTCTGGGGCGACCGCATGTTCACCTGGAAGTACAGGCCGGGAGCCTGGTGCTCGTTGGTGCTGAACCGGGTGGTCAGGTTCCCGTCCAGAGCATGGTCCGGGACGTCCGCCTTGCTGTAAGGAGCATTACTGCTCGCGTTCCACCCGGTCCGGTTGAGCGCCGACCCGCTGGCGGCCGCCGCGCAGTTGGAACCGGGCACGGTCGACGTAGTGGTCGTCGGCGTGGTCGTCGTGGTCGTCGACGGAGTGGTCGTCGTGGAAGTGGAACTCGTCGTGGTCGTAGTCGGGTGCGACTGCAGGTACTTGTTGGCTCTGGCCAAGTAGTTGTTGGCGTAATCAACGGCTCTATCCGCAGTCTTGATTGCGGTTTGGGCGGTCGAGAACAGCCGGTGGTTCGAGTCCCACTCCGCCGGTGTATAAGCCAGGAGGTTAGCCACGAGGCCTGTCGTGGCGCCGGCGGCAATTTGTACCTCGGACTGCATGCCGGAGATCAGGGGCCCGATAAAGGGCTGATTGGAAGAGTTCTCCTCGCCCTGGAGCGTCGTAATGTCCTTGCTGAGCGCGGGGAGGTCGACGTTGACGACGTAATCGATGGTGGTCGCGTCGTGGACCACCGGGAGCATTACGTAATAAACGCGGAACTCGGTGAAAATCAGGTCGGCATCGGCAATGGCCTGCGCCACGGTCGTGTCGCCGTTGATCTTGGTCCCCAACGCCTGGAGGCCGGTTATATCCGACTGCATGTCATTGACGAGCGTGGTGCCGTCAGAGCCGAGGAAGCTGTCGCCCTGCACGGTTTTTACGGCAGCGGCGAGAGCGTTGAGCCTGATCGATATGGCCTCCGCGGCCAAAGCCTTGATCTCGGAGAGGCTGTTGCTCCAACTCGGGATTGCATCGCTGGGGGCTGCGGTGGGGGTGGTGCTAGCGAACGCCGTGGATACGGTAGGTGCTAGGGAGCCGGCAACCGTCGCCAGCGTCGCCACCAGAGCGACGCCGGCGGCAGCGGGCCAGCCTCTCCCCCCTCGTTTGCACTTGGTCATCTGTCCTCCTCTGTTCAGTGACCTGTTCCTTGACTTGTTGCTTTGACAGTCCCCCGGTTTTATGACGGCGTCTTGGCCGCGGTGTGATGGTCCTGTGAAGGCGGTCACCTCTGTACTGTCGGCTTTGCCTGTCGTTGCACGAGTTGAGCCAAACTGGGAACCGTGCTCGAACGTCCCCCCGCTGGTGCCATCCCGGATGCTCCCGGCTCGTACCAGTTCCGCGACAAGGACGGGAGGGTCATTTACGTGGGCAAGGCGAAGTCGCTACGGCAACGCCTGTCCAATTACTTCCAGAGCCCGAGCGCGCTGCCGCCCCGGACGGCCCAGATGGTCGCTTGCGCCGAGACCGTCGAGTGGATCCAGGTGCGCAACGACGTCGAGGCGCTCATGCTCGAGTACAGCCTCATCAAGCAGCACAAGCCCCGCTTTAACGTACGCCTCCGGGACGACAAGAGTTACCCGTTCTTGGTCTTGACCAAAGCGGACGAGTGGCCCCGGGCGACGGTCCGGAGGGGCCGCCCGAGCGGGCGCACGGAGAACCGCTACTTCGGCCCGTACGCCCACGCCTACGCCATCAGGGAGACGCTCGACCTCCTGCTCCGCACGTTCCCGGTGCGCAGTTGCACCGACGCCAAGTTCGCTCGCCACCAACGGGTGGGGCGGCCGTGCCTGATGTACCACATCGAGCGCTGCGCCGGGCCCTGCGCCGGCCTCGTCGACCACGAGCAGTACTCCCGCCTGGTCGACGAACTGACCGCCTTCCTGGACGGCGACACAGCGCCAATAGTGCGCAGGCTCGAGGGACAGATGCGCGAGGCGGCCGACAACCTCGAGTTCGAACTGGCCGCCCGGGTGCGGGACCGCTTGGCCGCGGTGCGCAGGGCGATCGAAAAACAGCAAATGGTCACCGAACGAGCGGAAGACTTCGACTGCTTCGGGATCGCGGAGGACGAACTGGAAGCGGCGGTCCAGGTGTTCTATGTGCGCCGCGGCCGGGTGGTCGGGCGGAAGGGGTTCATTGTTGACAACGTGGAAGACCTGACCCGGGCGCAGCTGTTGGCCGACGTATTGCAGCAGCACTACGCCGACGCCGTAAACGGGGTCCCACCTCTGGTCCTGGTGCCCGGCGAGGTGGACGAGCCAGACGTCATAGAGGAGTGGCTCTCGGGCCTCCGGGCGCAAGCGGCACTGGCGGCCGCCCAAGTTGGAGGCGCCCAAGTTGGAGGCGCCCAAGTTGGAGGCGCCGAGGCCGGCGGCGAGGTCAGCGACGCCGGGCTCCCAGAGGCCATCGCCGATGACGACGGGGTTGGCAGTACCGTCGGCGGGCCAGTCGGCGGCCCAGTCGGCGGCCCAGTCAGCGGGCCTGTCAGCAATGGCAGTGCCGACAACGGGCACGACAGCCCGCCAACTGCTCCGGATGCCAGTTGGAAAGAGTGGTGGGCGGCCAGCGGCCGGCGCCGGCCCGAGCGTAGCGTGAACCCGAGGTCCGCCGGCTCCAGCCGGGCCCGCCTCCACGTACCCCAGCGTGGCGAGAAAAAAGCGTTGCTGGAGACGGTCTCGAAGAACGCCGGGGAAGAGCTGATGAGGCACCGGTTGAAGCGTTCGACGGACCACAATGCCCGGGCGCGTGCCCTCAACGCGCTACAGGACGCCCTCGACCTGCCCGAGGCCCCATTGCGCATCGAGTGCTACGACATGAGCCACCTGCAGGGGACGGACTACGTCGGTTCGATGGTGGTTATGGAGGACGGGTTGCCGAGACCGAGCGAGTACAAGCGCTTCAAGGTGCGTGACGTGCCCGGTAACGACGACTATGCCGCCATGGAGGAGGTCCTCACCCGTCGGCTGAAGGCCTATTTGGAGGAAAGGGTGTTACCCGTCGGGGAACGCAAGCGGCATTTTTCCTACCCCCCTCAACTGCTACTGGTCGACGGGGGCAAAGGCCAGCTCAACGTGGCTATACGCGTCCTCGAGGACCTCGGCCTGGAGGATGAGATCCCCGTCGCGGCGTTGGCCAAACAGTTCGAGGAGGTGTACCTACCGGGGATGGCGGACCCGATCCGCATCCCGCGCGGTTCCGAAGCGCTGTACCTGCTGCAGCAGGTGCGGGACGAGGCCCACCGCTTCGCCATCACTTATCACCGCAAGCTCCGCGACAAGCGGATGACCACCTCCGCCCTCGACGGGGTCCGCGGCCTCGGGCCGGCCCGGCGCAAGCGGCTGCTGCGTGAGGTCGGAGGGGTGAAGGCGGTTCGGGAAGCACCGAAAGAAAGGCTGGAGGCCCTTCCCTGGCTGCCGCAACCCGTCGTCGACGCCCTCTGGGAGAAGCTGCACGGCCCGGGCGCCGGCCCTTCCAATGGCAAAAGAGAACGGCGGGCTGAAGAGGTACTGGCCGAAGAGGAAGTGGCCGAAGAGGAACTGGCCGAAGAGGAACTGGCCGAACAGGAACTGGCCGAAGAGCTGGCGCCGCTATGAGCGGCCAGATGTCCCCGATGAACGGGCCTCTCCCGCTCGACCCGGACCAACCCCTTCCGGTCGAGGCCCAGCAACTGTGGGAAGTCAATGCCACCTGGTGGCAGGAATGCTTCACCGAGGGCGCCGACCCGGAGTACAGAGAGCAGATCGTCCCGATCCTGAAAGAACTCTTGACCGGGGCGTTGCACGGGGCGGGGCCGGCGACGGTGCTCGACATCGGTTGCGGCGAGGGCCAGCTCTCACGGGTGGCCGCCGGCTTGCCCGGCGTGAGCCACGTCGTCGGAATCGACCCGACGAGGTCGCAGCTGGAGGCGGCCATGCGGCGGCGGGGGGACAATGGGGACGGCCGGGCCGCAAACGGCCTCGCCCCCGTCGACTACGCGAGGGCTAGCGCCACGGCGCTCCCATTTCCCGACGAGACTTTCGACGCCGCCTTTGCCTGCCTGGTGTTCGAGCACATAGAAGGCACGGTCGACGCCATCGCCGAGGCGGCCCGGGTGGTGCGGACGGGGGGGACGTTCGTGCTGTTCATGAACCACCCGCTCCTGCAAGTGCCGGGGAGTGGTTGGGTCGACGATGACATCCTCGGGGAGCAGTACTGGCGCATCGGCCCCTACCTGGCGGAGAACCACTCGGTCGAGGAGGTGGACAAGAACGTCTGGATCCCCTTTGTCCACCGGCCTCTTTCTGTGTACATCAACGCCTTGGTGGCCGCCGGCCTCTACGTGACGAAGATGATCGAGCCCGCCCCGCCCGGAGGCTTCCTGGAAAAGGCAGAGGAGTACCGCCAGGCGGCCGCTTTCCCTCGGTTGCTCGTCCTCCGGACCGAAAAACTGGTGCCCGCTCGTCATTAACCAGTGGCGCCGTACCGCAATTCAGCCGCCCCAATTTGGTAGCCGGTTGTTGGCACAATGAAAGCGTGACTGAGTTCCTGGTCGTCACCGGGCTCTCCGGGGCCGGGCGTTCTCAGGCGGGCGCGGCGCTGGAGGACATCGGGTGGTACGTGATGGACAACATCCCGACTGCCCTCATAAACAAGGTGGCCGAGCTGGTTTCCGGGCCGGCCCCGGAGGCGCAGCGCCTGGCCCTCGTGGTCGGTCGCCACGCCGGTCAGCTGGGCGAGCTCCAGGCGGCCATCGAACAGCTGAGAGCGTCTGGGGAGCGGGTCAAGCTGCTCTTCCTCGACGCCTCGGACGAGGTCCTGGTGCGCCGCTTCGAAGGGACCCGCCGGCGCCATCCCCTGGGCGAGGAGGGGGTGGTGGAAGCCATAGCCGATGAGCGCCGCCGGCTGGCGCCGATTAAGGAAATGGCCGACATCGTCGTCGACACCAGCGACCTCAACGTGACCCAGCTCAGGGAGCGGCTGGCGGAGCTGTTCAGCAACGGCGAGACGATCGCCATGCAGATCCTGGTGCTCAGCTTCGGTTTCAAGCACGGGGTCCCGCTCGACGTTGACAACGTGCTCGACGTGCGCTTTCTGCCCAACCCGCACTGGGTGGAGGCCATGCGCCCGCTGACCGGCCTCGACGAGCCGGTGCGGCGGTACGTGTTGGCTCAGCCGGAGGCGAAGGAGTTCCTCGACCGGGTTGAGGACTTGCTCAAGTTCCTGGTGCCGGCGTACGTCAACGAGGGCAAGTCCTACCTGACCATCGCTATCGGCTGCACCGGGGGCCGCCACCGCAGTGTGGTCCTGGCCGAGGAGCTCGCCGACAGCCTGCGCCGGCTGGGTTACAACCCGAGCGTCAGCCACCGGGACGTCGAGCGCCCGGCCTGAGCCCCAAGCGCTCGGCACTTGTCCCCGACTCGGCCCCCGGCCCCGCGGGGCCTCTGCCGGCCGGGGTCGCAAGGCGTCCTGACCAGGCGCGATCTGGCTTCGCGGCGGCGTCGCCTAGGATGTCCGGCGCCGGACAAGCGATCAAGGAGTGACAGTCATGGCAGTGAGGGTTGGGATCAACGGGTTCGGCCGGATAGGGCGGAACTTCCTGCGGGCCGTGTTGGCCAGCGGCGCCGACGTGGAGATCGTGGCGGCCAACGACCTGGCCCCACCAGAGACTAACGCCCATTTGCTCAAGTACGACTCGACCTTCGGGCGGCTGCCCCAAGAGGTGAAAGTGTCCGAGGACACGATCGCAGTCGGCCCCCATACGTTCAGAGTGTTCTCCGAGAAGGACCCCAAGGCGCTGCCGTGGGGAGACGTCGGCGCCGACGTCGTGATCGAGTCCACCGGGATGTTCACCGACGGTAAGAAGGCGGCGGGGCACATCGAAGCGGGGGCCAAGCGGGTCATTATTTCGACGGCGGCCACCAACGTCGACGGCACCTTCGTGGTGGGCGTCAACGACGACACCTTCGACCCCGCCATCCACCGGGTCATTTCGAACGCCAGCTGCACGACCAACTGCTTCGTGCCCATGATCAAGGTCCTGGACGATGCCTTCGGGGTCCAAAAGGGCATGATGACGACGGTCCACGCCTACACCAACGACCAGAACCTGCTCGACCTCGTGCACAAGGACCACCGGCGGGCCAGGGGGGCGGCCAACAACATCGTGCCCACGAGCACGGGCGCGGCCCGGGCCACCAGCCTGGTGCTGGCCGAGATGAAGGGCCGGCTGGACGGGTCATCCCTGCGGGTGCCGGTCCAGGACGGTTCCATCACCGACTTCACGGGCATCATGGGGCGTGACGTGACGGTCGAAGAGGTCAACGAAGCCTTCAAGGCCGCCGCCACCTCGGGGAAGCTGGCCCGCGTCCTCGAGTACACCGACGAGCCGCTCGTGAGCTCGGACATCGTCGGTTCGCCGGCCAGCTGCACTTTCGACTCCAAGCTCACCATGGCCATGGGGTCCCTCGTCAAAGTGTTCGGCTGGTACGACAACGAGTGGGGTTACTCGAACCGCCTGGTCGACCTGGCCCTGATCGTCGGCCGCGCCTAGCCGCATGCAGCTCCCTCTGCTGGAGGACCTCCGCCCGGTCGAGGGCAAGCGGGTCCTGGTCCGGTGTGATTTCAACGTGCCCCTGGAGGGCGAGACGATCACCGACGACCTGCGCATCCGCCTGCCGGTCGAGACCCTGACGTGGCTCCTCGACGAGGGGGCCGAGATGCTCACCGTGTGCAGCCACCTGGGCCGGCCCAAGGGCAAGCCGGACCGGAAGTACGACATCGCCCCGGTCCGCCGGCGGCTGTACGAGCTGCTGGACGAGCGGGGCGCCAGCAGCGAACGGGTCGAGTTGCTCGAGAACCTGCGCTTCAACCCGGGCGAAGAGGCCAACGGCCCCGCCTTCGTGGCTTCTCTGGTGGAAAATGAGGACCTCTACGTAGACGATGCGTTCGGTGCCGCCCACAGGGCGCACGCCTCCATCGTCGGTCCACCGGCCTTCCTACCCTCGGCGGCCGGGCGCGTCCTGGCCCGGGAGGTCGAGGTCCTGGACGGCCTGCTCCAGGCCCCAGCCAGGCCCTTCGTCGGCGTCCTCGGGGGAGCGAAAGTCTCGGACAAGCTGGGCGTCATCGAAGCCCTCATGGACAAAGTCGACACACTGCTGGTCGGGGGCGGCATGTGCTTCACGTTCCTGGCTGCGCAGGGCCACGACCCGGGCGGGTCGCTGCTCGAGCGCGGCCAGGAGGAAAACTGCGCCCGCGTGCTTTCGGCCGCGGCACAGGCCGGCAAACGGATCCTCTTGCCGACGGACATCGTGGTCTTGTCGCCCGACGGGGTCTTCGGTGCCGGCCGGGAGCCGCAAGGCGAGATGGCCATCGTGGGCCCGGACGTACAAGAAGAATGGCTCGGGCTCGACATCGGCCCCGGTACTGCGGCCGCCTTCGCTGACGAGATCGCCGCCGCCGCCACCGTTTTCTGGAACGGTCCCATGGGGGTCTTCGAAGACCCCCGTTTTGCGGCCGGCACGGAGGTCGTCGCCGAGGCGGTCGCCTCCACTTCGGGTTTCTCGGTCGTCGGGGGCGGCGACAGCGCCAGCGCCCTCAAAGAGTTCGGTTTCGACAACCAGGTCGACCACTTGTCTACGGGAGGCGGGGCCTCCCTCGAGTTCATCGAGAAAGGCGACCTCCCCGGGCTGGCGGCGCTACGCGAGTCAGCCGCCCGTCTGGCGAAGCGTGGCTAAGCGTGGCTAAGCGTGGCTGACCGGAAGCCTCTCATCAGCGGCAACTGGAAGATGAACGATACCCACCTGGAGGCCATCGCCGTCGTCCAAAAACTGGCGTACAGCCTGTTGCCGGCGGACTATGACCGGGTCGAGGTTTCTGTCCACCCGCCTTTCACGGCGCTGCGCTCGGTACAGACATTGCTCGACGCCGACGACATCCCAATTGCCCTCGGTGCGCAAAATGTCTACCCGGCCGAGTCGGGGCCCTTTACCGGCGAGGTAAGCCCGGTAATGCTGGCCAAGCTCAACGTGCGATACGTAATAGTGGGCCATTCCGAGCGGCGCCAGCTTTTTGGCGAGACCGACGCCTTCGTGAACGAGAAACTGCTCGCCGTCCTGAAGCACCAGATGTTGCCTATTCTTTGCGTCGGCGAAACTCTGGCTGAACGTGAGGCCGGGGCCACAGAGCGTAAGTGCGTTGAGGAGCTCGAGGGTGGTTTGCAAGGGGTATCGGCGGATTCCGCCGCCGGCGTGGTGATCGCGTACGAGCCCATCTGGGCTATTGGCACTGGCCGGACCGCCAGTGCGGCCGACGCCCAGGAGATGTGCAAGGGGATACGTTCCTGGCTGGCGGCTAAATACAGCGCTGAGCTGGCCGGACGGGCCCGGATCCAGTACGGCGGCTCCGTCACGCCGGCCAACGTCGCCGAGCTGATGGCCGAGGCCGACATCGATGGCGCGCTGGTCGGCGGGGCCAGCCTGGACGCTGACAGCTTCAGCCGGATCGTGCGCTTTGGCCGCTAAAAGGTCGAGCCGCTAAAGGGTCGGGGTTGTACAGCTGACCGACCACGGTAGGCGCGTAGTGCGCGGCACGCGCGAATGGTATCTTTTCATTCGACCCGGCCGTTGGCCGGCCGGGGCCGAGGTAAAACACCTAGAAAAGCAGGAGGTGCCAGCTAAGTGGTGATCACGTGGGTGGTGATCGCGATCCAGGTCGTGCTGTGCGTGACCCTCGTTATCTCGATCCTGTTGCACAGTGGGAAGGGTGGGGGCCTTTCAGACCTGTTCGGGGGCGGGATGGGTTCGGCAGCCGCGTCTTCGAGCGTTGTGGAGCGCAACCTGGACCGTTTCACCGTCTTCAACGCGATCGCTTTCGGCTTCACCACAACCATCCTGGCCATCCGGCTCGGGTGAAGCGGGGGGGCACGGTCTGGCGAAAGCCACCCGTGCTGCCTTTTGCGAGTTAGGGGCCAGGATTAGCGGGCACGTCGGCACGCTCACGAAAGGCAGAGAATGAAGTTTTTGAGAGTCTGCAGGAGCCGGGTCGAGGGCAATTGGGGTCGTGGTAGTTTGCCGGCGCCATGCTCTTGACCTCCACCAGTGCGGTCAGTGCGCAAGGCGCTAACAATTACGGGCCCACCGGCGCGGTACCGGCTGCTGGCGCCAAAATCCAGGGCGGGACCGCCTATTTCCAGGAGGGCCCAGCCGCCCCTCCGACCTATATTTTCCCATTCATCAGTTTTGCCGTCTGCTCGACCATGAACTACGGCCAGTTCACCTACTTGATGTACCGACCGCTTTATTGGTTCGGCAATAACAACAGCCCGGCGGTGGACTACAACGACAGCATTGGGGACGCGCCTGTCTTTAGTAATGGGGACAAAACCGTCACGGTCACGCTGAAAAATTGGAAGTTTTCCAACGGCGAGCCAGTCACCAGCCGTGACGTCGAGTTCTGGATGAACATGGAGTTTGCCATGGCCCCCAAGGGCGACTGGTGCGACTACACCCCTGGTTATTTCCCGGACAACGTCGCCTCGATGAGCTATCCCAACGCGCAACCACGGTTGTCTTCCACCTGAAAGGGGCGGTCAACCCAACCTGGTTCCTCTACAACGAGCTGTCCCAGGTCACGCCCATGCCGATCGCGTGGGACCGCACGTCTGCTTCTGGGCCGACACCGACCCCCAGCACCCCGAACCTGCCTGACACCACTCCCGCTGGCGTGGCCAAGGTCTACAACTACCTCAATACCGAGGCGACGAACGTGGCCGGCTACGCTAAGAGCCCGCTCTGGTCGATCGTGGACGGACCGTGGAAGCTGCAGAGCTTCACCAGCACGGGTGAGGTCACCTTCGTGCCCAACCCGGACTACAGCGGCTCGCCCAAGCCGACACTGTCGAAGTTCGTCGAGGTGCCTTTCACCTCGGACGAGGCCATCCTCAACGAGATCAAGTCCGGTGGCCCCGAGCGCGCTCTCGATGGCCGAGTTGCCCGACGAGTACCTGCCCCAGCTGAAGTCGGTCGAGGGCGAAGGGTACAACGCCGTCAACTTCACGGACTACGGCATCTCGTACTTCCCGCTCAACGAGGGCAACCCCACGTTCGGCCCCGTCTTCAAGCAGCTGTACTTCCGCCAGGCCTTCCAGCACCTCATCGACGCCCCAGGCTGGTTGGAAAAGATCCTGGGCGGCTATGCCGTGCCGACCTACGGGCCTGTACCCACAGCTCCGTTCAGCCCGTGGGTGGACAGCTACGAGCGCAACAACCCGTTCAAGTTCAGCCTTTCGGATGCAGGCAACCTGCTGAAGTCGCACGGCTGGTCCAACGTCGGTTCGGGCGGGGTCGCCACCTGCACCAAGCCCGGGGCTGGCGCCAATGAATGCGGCGCCGGTGTGCCCAAGGGCCTCCAGCTCAAGTTCAACTTGGAGTACCAGAGCGGTTCGGTCGTCTCCTCCGAGGAGATGGAGGACCTCAAGTCCCAGGCCGGCCAGGTCGGGATCGACCTCGAGCTGACGACGGCTCCGTTTGCCCAGGTCGTAGGCAAGGGCGTCAACTGCGGCCCGGACGGTCAAGCCACGCCCAGCTCCAGTCAAGTGCGCGCTGGACGGCTCTCAACTGGGGCGCCGGCTGGATCTACGCTCCCGACTTCCTGCCCACGGGCGAGACGCTGTTCTACACCGGGGCGGCCTCCGACACCTCGGGCTATAGCGACGCCGAGGCCGACAAGCTGATCAAGGCCACGACTTCGGGGCCGGCCAGCTTGACGATCCCCAACATGCACGCCTACGAGAACTACATCGCCAACACCCTGCCTGTCGTCTTCTTCCCGACGGCCACCGGCAACCCCACGTCTGCCGGGGTCGACCTGATCTCCAAGCACCTCGGGGGCTTCATCAACAACGTTTACACCAACCTGACCCCGGAGACCTGGTACCTGACCAAGTAATAATCCGGGCCTAAAATTAAGGGATGAGGCGCTCCAATTGACCGGGTACATAATCCGGCGGGTCGGGCAGGCCGTCATAGTCGTCCTCGGGGTGACTTTGATCGCTTTCGGCCTGGAGCACCTCATCCCGGGCGGCGTGGCGCGGGCCATCCTCGGCCCGCGTGCCAACCCGGTTGGCATCGCGGCCTGGAACAAGGCGAACGGGTACGACAGCCCGGTCTGGTACCAGTACTGGATATTCCTGGACCATCTCGTGCACGGGAACCTGGGCTTCTCGTACAAGCAAAACCGCAGTGTCGACAGTATTATCGCCAACGACCTGCCCCGTGACGTATTGCTCGTGGGCACTTCCCTGGTGCTGGCGGTGATCATTGCCGTCCCGGTGGGCGTCCTGCAGGCGGTAAAGCGCAACCGGGGTTGGGACTACGCCGGCACCGCCACTGCTTTCGTCCTTTATTCGATGCCGTCGTACGCACTGGGGCTAATCCTGATCGCCCTGTTCGCCATAACTATCAAGGCGTTCCCAGCCGAAGCCCCGCAGGGGACGACGATCGGGTCGATGCTGGCCCACCCGGCCGGGCTAGTGCTCCCGGTCATCACGCTGACCCTGGTGACGTTCGCCCTGTTTTCCCGCTACATGCGGTCCTCGGCTATTGAGAACCTGGCCCAGGACTACATCAGGACGGCTCGGGCCAAGGGCCTGCCCGAACGCACGGTCTTGCGGCGGCACTTACTGCGCAACTCGCTCATCCCCGTGGCCACTCTCGTCGGCCTGTCCCTGCCTGCGGTCCTCACCGCCGGGCTGGTCCTCGAGTACCTGTTCAATTTCCAGGGCCTGGGCCTCGAGTACTTCACCGCTGCCACCAACGACGACTTCCCTGTGATGCTGGGCATCACCGTCCTCATTGGTTTCGCCACCGTCATCGGCAACCTCCTGGCCGACATCGCCTACGCCGTCCTCGACCCGAGGGTCCGTTACTGAGATGGCTCTCCTACCCATAGTCGCAGAAGTCGAGAACGTCTCCGAGGCCGAGGCCGGTGACGTTTACCAGCAGGGCAGCCTGGCCTCGCTCATCCTGCGGACGTTTACGAAGAACAAGTTGGCCGTCGCCGGGATAGTGATCGTGGTCCTGATGGTGCTGTTCTGCTTTGTCGGCCCGCTGTTTTACCACACCGACCAAGTCGACACCAACATAATCAATAGCAACTTGCCCCCATCCGCCTCCCACTTGCTGGGGACGGACAACAACGGCTACGACATCCTGGGCCGGCTCATGGCCGGCGGCCAGATCTCGATCGAGATCGGGCTGGCGGTCGCCGTTATTGCCACCTTCCTGGGCGTCGTGTGGGGCGCCATATCGGGCTTTTTCGGCCGGGCCGTCGACGCCGTGATGATGCGCATCGTGGATATCTTCCTCGCCATCCCGGTCGTCTTCCTGTTCATCTTTATCTCGACCATCCTCCCCACGAATACCACCCCCCTCGAGTACCGGTTGCTGCTAATCGCCGTGCTGGCCGGCTTGTCATGGCTGGCCCCGGCCCGCTTGGTGCGGGGGGAAACGCTGTCGCTGCGGACACGAGAGTACGTGTCGGCAGTAAAGGTGATGGGGGGCAAGTCCCGGCGGGTGGTTTTTCGGCACATAATCCCCAATGCTGTCGGCACCATAATTGTCAACGCCACGTTCCAGGTGGCCGACGCCATTCTTGTCCTCGCCGTGCTTCAGTACCTGGGTTTCGCTCTCCCGCCGCCCACGCCGACCTGGGGCGGTATGTTGTCGCAAGGGAGCACGTTCTTGTCTGACGGCTACTGGTGGCAGGTTTACCCTGCTCTGATAATGATCGTCCTTATAGTGGTGGCGTTCAACTTTATTGGTGACGCCTTGCGCGACAGTTTCGAAGTGCGGCTCCAGGAGCGGTGAGCATATGAGCCTCCTGGAAATCACGGGTCTTCATACCCAAATACAGCTGCGGACGCGCCTCGTAAAGGCGGTGGACGGCGTCAGCCTCAACATCGAGAAAGGCGAGACCCTCGGGCTCGTGGGTGAGTCCGGCTGCGGCAAGTCGATGACGGCTTCGACCATCATGCGGCTGTTGCCGTCCGGGGGCCACATCGTCTCCGGGACCATCCGCCTCGACGGCAGGGAGCTCACCACCATGACGGACGCGCAGATCCGCTCCGTCCGCGGCAACGACATCGGCATGGTCTTCCAGGACCCGCTAACTTCGCTCAACCCGACGATGCAGATCGGGCGTCAGATCGCGGAGAGCGTGGTCCTGCACAAAGGCGTTTCGAAGGAGCAGGGGCTGGCCCGGGCGGCGGAGGTGCTCGGCCTGGTGGGGATGCCCAACCCGACCGAACGCATTCGGGACTACCCCCACCAGCTGTCCGGCGGTCTGCGACAGCGGGTCATGATCGCCATGGCCCTCTCCTGCGAGCCCAAGCTCCTGATCGCCGACGAGCCCACGACGGCGCTGGACGTGACCATCCAGGCCCAGATCCTGGCCCTGATCGACGACCTGAAGCAGCGCCTGGGCATGGCCGTCCTGCTGATCACTCACGACATGGGCGTCATCGCCGGCCACGCCGACCGGACTATGGTCATGTACGCGGGGAAGATCGTGGAGGCGGCCACCACCGACCGGCTGTTCGAGGATGTCCACCACCCCTACACCGAGGCCCTGCTGGCCTCCATCCCGCAACTGGACCAGGACAAGACCCAGCGCCTCTACGCCATCCCCGGCCTGCCGCCCGACCTGTCGCGGCCCCTCCGGGCGTGCCGCTTTGCCCCTCGGTGCCGCTACGCCACCGAGATATGCCGCACCGAGGAACCGCCTCTGGCCGGTGACGACAAGGGGCACCCGTACGCCTGCTTCCACCCCGTCGACCGGGCCGTGGAGGAGATCGCCGGTGCGGGCGACTTGCTGGGCGAAGGGGCGGAGGCGGCCCCGCTGGTCGAGGTGGGGGCGGTCTCGGTCGCATTGGCTGGGCCGCCAAATGGGACAGGGGGGACGGGCACGGGCGGGACCGGGACCGGCGGGACTGGGACTGGCGGGACTGGCGCGGGCGGGGCGGCCGCCAACGGGCGCTTGGCCTATGCCGGCAACGGGCACCCGGGGGAGGGGTACAGCGGCTCGGGCGACTCTTCTCGCGGGGACGGCACGAACGGCCCGGGTGGCCCTGCGGGGCCTGGGGCCCGGGCGGCCCGGGGGAGTCGTCCAGCCCCATCGGCTTCACCCCGGTCGAGGACGCCCCTGTCATCCTGGAACTCCGCGACGTCCGCAAGGAGTACCCGGTCACCGCCGGGGCCGTACTGCAGCGCAAGGTCGGGGCCGTCCAGGCCGTACGCGGTATCAACCTCGACGTCCGCCGGGGCGAGACCCTCGGGGTGGTGGGGGAGTCGGGCTGCGGGAAGTCGACGCTCGGGCGCTTGATCGTGGGCCTCGAGCGGCCTACCTCTGGCTCAGTGCTGGTGGAGGGGACGGACCTGACCCGGCTAAAGGGGGCCGAGTTGCGCCGGCGCCACCGCGACTTGCAGCTCATGTTCCAGGACCCGTACTCGTCACTCGACCCCAGGATGCGGGTGGGGACCATCATCCGGGAGCCCCTGGTCGTACAGGGGATCGGCTCGCCGGCCGAGCAGCGTGAGAAGGTCGCTGCCCTGCTGCGCGAGGTGGGCCTCCCGCCCCACGCGGTGGAGCTGTACCCGCACGAGTTCTCCGGTGGCCAACGCCAGCGCATCGGGCTGGCCCGGGCCCTGGCGCTCAACCCCCGGCTGATCGTCACCGATGAGCCGGTCTCTGCGCTCGACGTCTCCATCCGCTCTCAAATCCTCAACCTGATGAAGCGCCTCCAGGTCAACCATGGCCTCAGCTACGTTTTCATCTCGCACGACCTGTCGGTGGTGCGTTACCTGGCCGACCGGATCGCGGTCATGTACCTCGGCAAGCTGGTCGAGATCGGTACCGGTGACGATATATACGCCCGGCCCGCGCACCCGTACACGTCCGGCTTGATCGGCTCGATCCCGGTGCCGAGGCCCTCCGTGCAGCGCTCCCGCACGACCATCCCGATCAGGGGCGAGCTGCCGTCGCCGCTCAACCCGCCGTCGGGTTGCCCCTTCCGGACGCGGTGCCCAAGAGCGCAGGCCCGCTGCGCCGAGGAGGAGCCGGCGCTCGGCTCGTTCGGCGGTCAGCATTATGCGGCCTGCTTCTACCCGCTCCAGGACCCGGTAGAAGCGCCGGCGGCCGTAACGCCCGCCGCCTAAAGGGGCAACTTCCCGGTCCCACCCACCATAATCTGGGGAGATGCCGCCGGGACGTCCACTATGACGCGTCGCGGGTTGGCATTGTTCATCGCCGTGGGAGTGCTGTGGGGCCTCCCGTACCTCCTCATCAGGGTCTCGATGCGGGAGGTGACGCCTGCGTTCCTCGTCTTCGTGCGGACGGGGGGCGGGGCGCTGTTGCTGGCTCCTTTTGTGGTCAGGCGAGGCTTTCTCGCCCCGTTGTTGTCCCACTGGAAGCCGTTGGTGGCGTTGGCCTTCGTCGAGCTGGCCGTGCCCTGGTGGTTCCTGTTTGACGCCGAGAAGAAGATCACGAGCTCTTTGGCCGGCCTTCTGGTGGCCGCCGTCCCGATCGCGGGCGCCCTCATTGCCCAGGTCACCGGGACGGACCGCCTCGACCGGCGGCGGGCGGCCGGGCTCGCCCTCGGGGTAGCCGGGGTGGCCGCCCTGGTCGGTTTCGACGTGGGCCGATCGGACATCTGGGCCACGAGCTCGCTCTTGTTCGTCATCGTGGGCTACGCCCTGGGCCCGTGGATCATTGGCCGCTACCTCTCGGGCCTTCCGGGCCCGAGCGTGATAACCGCCGCGTTGGCCCTGTGCGCCATCGTTTACGCCCCGGTCGCCATCGTCCAGCGTCCCCAGCACGCCCTCTCCGCCTCGGTGCTGGCATCTATGGCTGGCCTGATGGTGGTCTGCACCGCCGTCGCCTTCGTGGCCTTCTTCGCACTGGTAGCTGAGGTCGGGCCGATGCGCTCGACGGTCGTCACCTACCTCAACCCGGCGGTGGCCGTGCTGCTGGGCGTTACCGTCCTCGGCGAGCCCTTCGGCGTGGCCACCGGCGTTGGTTTCGTACTCGTACTCGCCGGCTCCTTCCTGGCTACCCGACCTCTTCGTCATGCGCCGGTTCCTCATGCGCCGGAGCCATCCGGCGCGTTGGAGCCCCCCGCCACCGTGTCCGCTATTGCCGCCGTCTCCGCCACCGCCACCGCCACTGCGGCCGCCACCGCCACTGCCGCTGCGGCCGCTGCGCCGATGGACCTACACCCTCCGGGCGAGGTCGTGCCAGCGCCCTTCAGCGCCAGGTCCGACCCCACACCCTGGCGCCCCTAGCCCTTGGGCTGCGCCGTCAGGCCAGGCGACGGCGGGAACCGACATAATTTTGGGAAAATTGCAGGTGATGGCATTGGTACCTGACCGCCAGCCCACTCGCACGCTCAAAGTGGCCGTCGGCATCATCGTTGTGGCGGGCACGCTGGCGGCGTTGCTGACCGGCTGCAGCGGCGGGGGGGTGAGCGCCGCTCCCGCTGCGCCGACGACGACTGCGTCCACTACGACTGCGTCCACTACGACTGCGTCCACTACCACTACCGCCACTACCGCCCCCACGACCACGGCGGCGTCGTCCAGCACGGGCCAGGGGAACATCGGCTACGACACCAGCGCCGCGGCCTCCTACGCCGTCGGGTCACAGCCGGCCAACTGGGACATCCACGCGGCGGGCGCTTCGCCCTGGTACCTGACCCTGGAGCAAGTACTGGCCCAGGTGTGGCCGTCGGCCTTCTACGTGAGCAGCAACGGGACGCCGACGCTCAACCCGTCGTTGCTCGCGTCCGCGTCGCAAGTGAGCTCCGACCCCGAGACCTTGGTGTACCAGATCAACCCGCTGGCGGTGTGGTCTAACGGCGTGCCCATCACTTATCGAGACTTCGTCTACAACTGGGAAGCCCAGTCGGGCCGAGCCAGTTTCCGGGACGCTGGCGGTGCCCGCTTTACCCCCGTGGGCACGGCCGGCTACAACGACATTGCCAGCGTCACTGGGGCCGCCGCCAACCCCCGCACGGTAAGGGTCACCTTTTCTGCCCCTTACCCTGACTGGCAGTCACTTTTTGCCTACCTAATGCCGGCGAAAGTCGGCCACGCCGTCGGGTTCGATTCGGGGTTCAAAGACCCGGTCGCCGACCTGGTCTCGGGGGGGCCGTACCTGGTTTCGGTGCTACAGGCTGGCTACTCGCTCGAGCTGGTGCGCAACGCCCGTTTCTGGGGCAGCCCCGCCAACCTGTCCGCGGTCACCTATTACTTCACCAGCGGGGTGGCCGAGACGGTGAACGCCCTGAACGCCGGCGAAATCGACCTCGCCACCGTCCAGGCGGTGCCCAATGAGTTCAAACAACTGCAAGGGGATGCTGGTCTATCTGTCCGGGCGGTGGCCAGCAATTTCTACGAAGACCTCGACATGAACGAAGCCAGCGGCCCGCTCGCCAGCCCCGTGTTGCGGCGGGCCATCATGATGTCGCTCGACCGGGACAGCATGGCCACCCAACTGCTGTCGCCGTACGGCATCGCGGCCACCCCCGTAGAGGACCGGTTCTTCCTCCCCGGCAACCCGGGGTACGCCGCCAACGGGGCCAGCTACGACGCCCCGGCGCCGGCGGCAGCTATACATTTATTGACCGCCAACGGGTACTCCTTCTCTGACGGCATCCTGCACCGCCCGGACGGCCAGCCCGTCGTCCTCTCGCTCACGGTCGAGGCTGCCGACCCCGTGGCCCAGCAGTTGGCGCAGCAGGTGGTCAGCTCCGGGGCCGCCATCGGGGTGACCGTCAGCATGGTCCAAACCGGGCCCTCGGCCGGCGACGTGCTCGGTGCGGCCACGGCGCCGTCGCCGCCGTCTGGCTGGCAGCTGGCCCTCGAGCTACGCCAGGTCCCCGCCTTCCCGACCGCAGTCATCAGCCGCTACGCCGCGGGTGGTGGCTCTAACCAGGATGGTTATGCGAACGCCTCCATGGGCGCCCTCCTGGCAGAAGTCCCCGCCGCCGCCCCGGCCAAGCTCTTGACGATTTTCCAGCAAGTAGACGAGCGGGCCTGGAAGGACTACGTGGACGTCCCGCTGGTCCAGGTGCCCGTGGTGGTAGCCGTGAACTCGAAGTTGCTCAAGGTCAATATCGGCCCATTTTTCGGCCGTATCGCCTGGAACGAGGAGAACTGGGGTTTCCCCGCCTCCTGAGTGCGCTCACCTGTCTTTCAGCACAACAGCCGGGAAATCGATAATGGAGAGTCAGGATATGGGTGTGGGGCGCCTTTTCCAGTTGCGCCCGCTCGTGGCTCCCGGTCAGTACGCCGGCCACGACCGACGCCCCCGCCCGGTACCCGCTCCACAAGTCGTTGGCCGTGTCCCCCACGACGGCGATCTCGCGCACGTCGTCCACGGCGGCGCGAAGAGCGGCGCAGAGGACCATATCCGGGTAGGGCCGGCCCCGGACCGTCGCACTGGGCCCGACGTAGAAATCGATCACGTCCTCCCAGGCGAGGTGTGCGATCACGGCTCGTTGAACCTCTTCAGTGAAGCCGGTGGTCAAGCACACCTTGACCCCGCCCGCTCTGAGCGTTTGTATGGCGGCCCGGGCGCCGGTGATCTCGTCCACCCGGCCCTCCTTTATGGCCAGGTCGATAGAGGCATCGAAGGCGCCCACGGCCCGGTGGGCCAATTCCTCGTCGCCCAGCAGGCCCTGGAAAACAATGCCTTTGGGCAGCCCCATTGTCTCCCGGGCGTATTTCATGGCATCGTCGAAGCGCTCCAGCGGCAAGTCAACCGCCTCGAGGGCAGCCCGGAAGGCGTCCAGTACGACCCCGTCGTCGCTCATCACTGTCCCGGCCATGTCGATACAGGCCAAACGGATGGGCGGGGCGGAAGAGGGTGGGGCGGGGTCCATGCCTGTCGATGGTAGCGAGTCGATGGTAGGGAGTAAGGAGGAAAAGCGTTGGGCCGTAACGTTTTGTTCATAACGGCACATACACTGACACAGGTTGCCACGCCCGCCAAAGGCGCAGATCAACGCCCTACAGGACTGACACCCTCGCCACTTCCTGACACGTCTAGACACGAATTCTAGACTTTTCTAGACGCGGCCCCGGCTCAGTCATACGGCTCAGTCTTGGCGTCAGCTCGGCTCGTCGTGGTTGGTGGGCTGAATTTTTCTTCGCTCGCCTTGGTTGCCGGGCGGTGCCGGCTACTGCAACGTGGGCCTGGCACCTGCACAGGTAACTGGGCTAGAGATTGGCGACCTCCAGCCGACGACCGCAGCGGCGCCACCGCGCGTCGTGGCTGCCCGGGCCCCTTGTTCCAACCCGTCAACCCTCCGACCGCATCGATGGACCGGCTCCCTTTCTTTGCCGAGCATGCTTGGCAGCAATGGCGCTACCTGGGACCCCGATGAGCATGAAGGCGTATAAAGAGGCGTGCGGTGCTTGGACGGGTTGACCCCCAAGGTTCACTGTTAGAAACTCGCCACATGAGACGGCACTTGGTGACCAAAGGCTCGTTTTACGAGCGGCTGGCCGACCACGGCCACGAGCTCATTTCTGGCGAACACTTCGCCCACTTGTGCGCACAAGGGAAAGGCCGCCCCTCGGTCCCCCCGTCGGTGCTGGTGTGGGCCATGCTGTGCGCCACCCATGACCGGACCTCGGACGCCGAGACCTCCCGGCGCACCCGGGTGGACTCGGACTGGAAAGCGGCCATGGGGGTGGACGACTGGTTCGAGGGGATCGGGGCCACCACCTTCAGCCTGATGCGGGCGCGGATGGTGGGCCATGACGCCGATGGTGCCTTGTTCCAAAAAACCCTGGAGCGGGCGGTGGGAGCCGGCATTTTCAAACAGCCCTTGAGCGCGGTCATCGACTCGTCGCCGGTGCACGGGGCGGGGGCGGTGGCCAGCACCTACGAGTTGGTGCGCAAAATGATGGGACGGCTGGCCCGGGCCTTGGCCAGCCACCTCGACGCCGCCCTGGCTGCCAAAGTGGCCGCCCTGGCGGCGGCCAAGCCGGGCATCGACTGGCAGGGCCCGGTGGCCCGCAAAGAACACCTGGGCGAACTGCTGGAACTGGCGGCCACCCTGTTGGGCAGCGCCGCCGCCGACCCGGGGCTGGCGGCTGACCCCGATTCGCACAACAGCTCGCAGGCTTTCGATCCCCATGGCGAAAGGCGGCTCCGCCAATTCAGACACGCCCGCCCGGAAAGTTCCTCGGGTTTTTCCTGGTGGCCCTCATTATGCGCGGATGATCTCTTGGGCAGCGGGGCTCAGCTTGCCCACCCGGGATCGGACGAGGCGCTCCAGAACCTGGGGGCCTCGGGGCCAACGTTCCCGCCCAGGTTTTGGCTCTGTTTATAGAGTGCCGAAAGACCGACGGGTACCCAGCCGCTATCCCAGCGATGGGCCATAGGCGTAGGGACCTCAGTTGAATGTTCGATGCCCTCGCGATTAAGTAAGTTATTAAAATCGTTCACGTCTGTACCGAACAGATTGTAGCTGCCGATCCATAGCCGGTTTTGACAAAGAAACGGAGTTTTGTGAGCATCGACGAAAGCCGGGGTCAGGCGGTAACTGGTTTGAAAATTGGCCGCCGTCCCGTACGAAGCGGCTGAGCCAGTGTACTGGTTGTAGCTCGACATATTGGCCGGGAAATCCCAAAAAGCTCCAAGCGTAAAGATGCGGGGGTGTCGGAGAAGTAGGTCCAGGCCACCATAGCCCGATTTTGAGAAACCAATTAGCCAGTTTTGTTCGTGGTGGGTGGTAGCCAAGTTGGCCCTCACCCATGGCACGAGCTGGCTAACTATAAATGTCTCCTGTTGTTCGCTTGGGTTGTTGGGGTTGTTGGCATACCACGGCATGCTGCCAAATGACGGCTCGATAATCGTAAGGTTGTAAGTGTTCTGGGCCTTCAGTGATTGCAACGTTGTCAGGGCATCACCAAACCCCGCCTCGTCGTCACCGGGTTCGACCGGTAAGACGTATAAAAAGTTATGCGCTACCCCAGGTGCTGGATGGGTAGGTGTCAGGACCCGTAGTCTCTGGGCTCCATAGCCATTAGTTGCTGAAATAACATCATAGGTCCTAACACCACTGTCATCAGTGCCCAGGTAATTCACTTGGAAGCCGGCTCTACCGGCTGACCAGTTCGCGGCTCTCGACGTACCAAAAGCCGCAATACCCGGTGCCCCGCTCGTAATCGTCTCTGTGTCATAAGCCGTGAGCCGCTCAATACCGTTTTCGAGAAGGGCAACGGTGGAGCCGACGACCTCCAATCTAAGCTTCGTCCCAGCCGCAAGTTTGCCGCAGGAATATGTGCCGCTAAGTTGCACCCAATTATTGCCTAACCTCTTGAGGATTTGTAGGTAAGGACTACCATTATTGAATGCATACATCCCCAGGTAGAAATTGTTCCCTCCCTTTTGGACCCGAACACTGGGACCGATCCACTGGGTATTGCTAAGCTGGGTGACCGTGATGGCAATTTGCGAATACTGATTGACGTAATATGTACCGGTAGTGAAGTCGCCACTAAGCCCTTGCCTGTTGCGCCCTGTAAAGGTGTTGGCTGAAATATGCAGGCCACCACTACTGAAGGAGAGCCAACCGGGACCGCTCAACTTACTATTAGTTGCGAATGTTAAAGCAGAAGCCTGTCCCGGTAAGGTAGGAATTAGTAGCATGGCCACTAGGGCCGCGACCAGCAAGACCTTTGAGTAAATAAGTTGAACCATTCTGACACCGCCTACCGCCTTGAAATATGTTCACATTATGAGGTTAGAAATATGTTCACATTCTGACATAGGATAAAATATACTACCGGGTAGTCTGCCCAGCGCTGGCGGGGAAATTGCATTGCGGCGGGGCGGCCCACTTCCATAGCCTTTCCCTACCAACGGTCGAGCGTGCTCTCCCCGAGCGCCGGCGGCCTGTTGCACCCAGGTGACCATCGGCGTCCTGCCCCCTTCAACACCGAGACTGCGCAAAAACATGTCGATAGGCCAAAGTACTAACGTTTCGGCAGTCATAGCCAGCATCGGTCAAGGCAGCATGATTTGGGTTGGCCCGCTGTTCCCCGAAGTTGTGGTCCCATTGCCCAAGGTCGTCGCATTCCCGACGAGGCGGTGTTCCCTCCTCCGCCCGACCCGGTAACGGCCCCGATGATCGTCAACGTCGCCGCTACCACGACGGCCACTGCCACCTTGAACCCGCGACCGGTGCGATGATTGCCCAGTTG
This sequence comes from uncultured Acidimicrobiaceae bacterium, assembly GCA_963807395.1. Taxonomy (GTDB): domain Bacteria; phylum Actinomycetota; class Acidimicrobiia; order Acidimicrobiales; family Palsa-688; genus Fen-671. Next base: position 119,668 of record CAWEBW010000011.1, on the reverse strand, counting down.
CACACCGACTGTTCCGAGCATGATGGCGCACCCCAGGACTCCCTTTTCCAAAGGACGGCCCAGTCAACCAGGGAAAGCCTAGGTCGTAGCGCGGGGCGGGGAAATGGGCCGTTCGGGCTACCTCCTGCACTGCGAACTTATGCCTATCTGCGCACACCTCCGGTCGGTAGTCGTGCGTATTTCGTTGACGACAGCGACCAAGTCAGTAGGGGCCACGAACACCGATCTGCTGGGGGCAGTCGGCGACCGCCCATCTGGCCAGCGTCCGGCCGGACGGCTCGCTGCGATCGAACCCGGTGTGGTTCGAGTGGGACGGCACCCCTGTCAAGTTGAGCACGACCAAGGCTCGCCACAAGTGCGAAAAACCTTGGGCGTGACCCGCGTGTGGTGCCGTCGATAACCGACCCGAAGAACCCCCACCGCTACCTAGAGGTGCGGGCGGCGTGGTGGACCGGGTCGAAGACCGTCCCAACCTGGGTATTCGTTGACCATGTGTCGCAGCGCTAGAGGGGCATGAGCGCCGACCCGTACCACCGCCCCCAAGACGAGCGTGTGATCGTCTTTAGCCGCCCGACGCGCTCGGTCGGTCCCCGCCGGTCACAGCGCGTAGCCCTTTGCTCGTTGAGGTCTCAGAGCATCTTCGACCAACGCCCAGTCCACCACAAAAGGATCAGGAGGTCCCAGGTCAGCCCGGGCTTCAGCGGCTACTGGCACAAGCGCGTCACCCCGACGGTGATGGTCTTCTCCTCCCAACCAAGACCAGGACGGGACCAGTTGGGCCTCAGAGGCCACGTCCATGACTACCGGTCCTTCCCGATAAGGGTTGCCCACCGGCAAGCCCGGTACCCGCTAACACAAGGGCGCCCAACACCGTTCCCGGACAGGGCGCGAACGTCGTCCGTCCACTTGCCCGCAGGGCCAGGTCCGGTCACCTCGGTGACTCGTCCCTCAGGTCGACCACATGCTCCCGGGGCTGTGGGCTGACGAGGTCGGTGAAGCAAAGCACCCTCAGGGCAGCGCGCAAGGGACGGAGGACGACGAACTCTGCGCCCCGGCGTTGGCACTGCCGCCTGGCGACGATCAACGCCGATGCCCCGGCGGCACCGAAGAAAGACACTTGGGCCAGGTCGACGAACACCGCGGCGGCACCGTCCCTGAGGGCCTCGTTGACGGCCAGGGCAAGCACGGGCGCAGTGCAATAGTCGACCTCACCCGCCACCCGGACCACTGCTATCCCGTCATTGCTGCACATGAGCCGGACCAACAGTTGGTTGTTGTAGCCCGCTCGGGCCCAGACTGCCAGCTCGTCGAAAACATGGGGTAAACGGCTGCCCCGCCTGCCTGGGCCGGTCGGGCCGAGAGCCCAGGCCCAGGCCCGAGATAGCCCCGTCGCCAGGGCGGGCTCACTTCAAGAACTCAGCGACGAGTCGGCGCGAGCCCGCGCGGCCCATCAAGATCTTGAGGCGTGGCGCCAAGCCATCCGCCTTGGCGTGCGTCCGTACACCGACGCGTCAGGCACCGCGCACCTGCACAGGTGCCGTCAAATGTGCTCGATGACGTTGGTGCAGGTCAGGAGGTTACTCGGCAAATCTTGCCGGGAACGGCGAGAATACAAGACGGTAGTTACGACCGCGTTCTTCGGGGTAGAACAAGATCATGAAGCAGATAGTTGTAAGCGTGTTCTGGTTGGCCGTGCTCGGGGCCTGGCTTACGGTGCGACTCTAGCCACCAACGCACTGAGGAAGGCTCTCTGAGCCTCTGACGCTGCACTGGCGCTGGGACTTTGGCCAGCGCTTTTTTTTGGCGCGGCTCGGCTTAGGTCAGCGGTCAGATTTGGAGGATTGCGACAACCGCCACCACAGCGGTCAGTACCAGCAGTCCGACCGTCGCCCATAAAAGCTTCATGGTCAGCATGTGAGTCGCCTTGGTTAGCTGGTTCGCCGTACGGCTTTCGTCCAGCATCCCCTGAACGTCTTGCCGCAGCTTGGCGGTCTCGACGACCTGATGGATTTCCGGGTTCGTGATGTACTCCGCGATTTGCGGATCGATTCGTTCAGAGGCGGTCACGCCGCTTAGTTTATCGAACACCCGTTCCGAGGTGGCGCAAGGTCGAACCCGCCACTGTCGGCCTTGATTCAACTAATGGTGCGTCAGCGCCCATTTCTTTCATAGGTCCAACGGGGAAGAAACTCAAATTCGATGCAGACGGGCAAACGGTCACAAGCGACACTCTCGACGCCGGTGTCCCTACAAGTATCAGCATCAACCTCGTGGGAGTATCGAACTTTGTCATAAGGGTCGGCTCTCCCGGTTCGACCCTAGATTTCGCCAACGACAAGTTGACATCCTGACTGGCTGTCCGCTTGTTGAAAAGGCTTATTCCCGGCTCCAGCAACCAATCCGAGCGGATTCTTCATGAACCCTGCGACTCAGGGTGCAAGAAAGAGAGGGTCCTAGGCTTCAAGGCGTGCGTCGGGGTCGGCGGTCGTGGAAGGTCGGCCAGGCCACACGCTCGAGTTTGGGCGGGTCCTTTTGACGTACGGTCCTCCGGTTGGGGCCGCTTCGGGGACACCCGGGGACGATGCGCCCCCGATAGGGGCGACTTTCTTCTGCCACTGCCGTTTTTGGGCGTAGTAACACTTGGGGTTGTTAAACGCGGACGTAATCCTGCCGCCTTATGGCGTCGACCTGTTCCCGCGTTCGTGGAGGTCCCGCTCGGCGGCCTTGTCACCCTCGAAGAGTTGGTGTTGTCGCACTGCTCCTGTCGGATTTGCCCTCGGCGTCGGGACACCGATGTCGCCAGGCAGACGAAGGCGGCTCTGCTCCCGGCCGTGTCCGGAGCGAAGTTCTGCGTGCTCCCTGGTTGGTACCCGATAGCCCTAGCCCTCGGCTAGGAGTCCTGGTTGGCCCCGAGATAGGCGAAGGTCCAGCATGGCGACTCACGCTTTATCACGAGGTGGAAAAGCTTGGCGCGGTCGTACTCGCGGCTCTGGTTCTCCAGGCCGTCGGTGAAGGTCACGAAACAGGATGTTCTCCGCCTCCCTATGCTTAGACCGGAGGCGCTCAGCCCGGATGGTGGCGTCTGCTATCGTGTGGCCCATGGCGTCGTAAAACGGTCCGGTGATGACCCGCGACGGTGATCAGTCTCGCCGGTGGGCAGCGCAAGAGTGCGCCAGCCCGCCACCAGACAACTCTAGGAACGCCTGGACATCGGAACCGTCCGGCACCACAAGCTCTCGCTTTGCTGGCAAGTGCCTCGTTGCAAACAATGCTGATTCCTCCCGCTGTCATTATCTGTCTACCCGCGCTCGAGGGTTTCGGCCAGCCTTAGACCGGCAAGCCCGCTGACCGGTGGATGAATACCGCTGCGTTCAAAGTGTGCACCATTGGTTTCGGCCAAGAAGAACACGTCCATCAATGACGCAGGAATACGAAACCGTGGGGCACAAGGACCCCACGGTTTCTATTACCTACCTAGGCTCGGCGGTCTCGGACTCTCAGGGCAACGGGATGAAAGTCTCCACACTCGATGGGAGGGTCCCGCTGTTGCAGACGTTACCCGTGGCCGGGACGATCGCCGGGTTGAGCATATCCGTAAGGTCGACCCTCACCATTTCTGTTGCTCCGTCGTTCACGAGGAGGGCGATGGCGTCACCTCCGGTTGGCGACTGGTAGGCAGCCAGCGTGTGCGGGTCGAGCCCCATCGAGAAGCCCCCGCCCGTCTCACATGAGACCCAGTTGCTAACCGCGGGCACCGCGCCAGCGCCGGACGTGGTGGGCAATGCAAGTGCCGTAAGCCCATCACCACCAAATTCCCCGGCGACGACGCCGGTATGAGTTCCCTGGGCGACCGTGGAACCAGACGCCCCGGCACTCAGGTCGGAGCCGGTCAACGTTTGGACTTGCTCGGGCGCGGTCCATGACCCTGGCGTCCCCGGGGTGAACACGGCCTCGGGCGGGGACCCCGGGTTGCTAATATCGGCAATCTCGATCTCGGAGGGGACGGCACCCTCCGCCGGGGCGAAAATGATCCCGGTTGAACAGTCCTCTGCGGACGAGTCCAGCTCGCCGCTGACCCCGGACACCGGGTGCTCGAAGAACTCCGGCGAGGTGCTCGTCGCTACGTTGACCAGTTCGAAGTTGTTGTCTTCAGCAGCCGACAGGATGAGGTGGTGAACGGGGTCGATAAGCGGATCTTCCAGAGATCCTTTGGCCCGGGTCCTCTGTTGCAAACGGAGCCTCGAACGTGTCGGTGGCCAGGTCCAGGAACTGGAACCCGCCGACACCCCCGATGCTGATACCCAGGAGCGCCTTGTTGTCGGTGGCGTCCATTGACACGCCGGTTGTCGTCGCGAAACCGCCAGAGAAACCGATGGTACCGGTGCCGGCGTCTGTCAGTGGATTGGGTGACACGCTGGGGTCCAGGCCGGCGCCCTTCAACACGTAGACATCGTTGTTGTTCGCCGTACAGACCGTCTGCCCGGTGACCGAGTTCGATGCGCACGAGTTGATCACGTCCGTGCCCGTCGGGATCAACGTGTTGGTGACGCTGCTGCCCTCTACGTTGACCACGTCGATCCCCGTGGCACCGGACTCCCAGTTCCCCTTGGGCACGTACGAGACCACGTTCGTGCCGGACACGAGCGTGGAGATCGACCCCGAACCCTCACAGGACCCTTGAGGAACAGGCGCTGTCACCGTAACCATCTCCTGACCGCAGGTACTCGAGGCGGCGACGTTGTTCGCGTCGCCCGAGTAAGAGGCCGTCCAATTCCAGGTCCCGTTCATGCTGGACGGGACCGCGGTCGTATTGTCGGTCATGTAGGTGCCATCGCCTGAAACCGTCACTGTTTGGCTGTAGACCGGCGTGCCCGAGCAGCTCGACTCCGAAGGGCTGTACAGGTTGAAGGTGATGGCGCCGCCGGGCTCAAAGCCATTAGCGACCGTCGCGGCGTCGTTCAGCACTACCGTGCCCGCCGCGCCGCCGGGGGTTGGTTGCGTCGTCAGGCCCACCGTGGCCTGGGCGACCGTCACCTTCTCAGGGCCACAGGCGCTTGAGGCCCCGAAGTTGTTCGCATCGCCGCTGTAAATGGCCGTCCAGTTCCACGTCCCGACGACACCGGCCGCCATCGTGTTGCCTGTGGAATACGAGCCATTGCCTGAAACCGTTACTGTTTGGCTAAACGCCGGCGTGCCCGAGCAGCTTGTCTCCGAGGGGCTATATAAGTCGAAGGTGATCGACCCACCTGGCGACGTACCGCCCGACAGCGTCGCGGTGTCGTTGAGGACAGCCGACCCCACGGTGCCCCCCGAACTGGGGGTGGTGGTGAGGGTCGGCGTTACCTTTGCCACCGCCGGTTGGCCGCACACGAGGTAGTGGCTGATCGTCGCGATATTGCCACCGTTGTTGTACGGCGAGTGCAGGCCTGTGTCCGAAGGGTACGCGGGGCTTATGGTCGTCCCGGTGTAATTGTAGGTGTCGTAGGCGGGCCCACCCTTAACGTAAACAGTGAAGCTTGGCGAGTTGGTCATGAAGCTGATGAAAGTCCCTGTTGAGTCGACCGTCGCCTGGAAAGTAGTGCCACCTTTCGAGTAGGTCGCACTCTGGTCGCCCGGGCCCAAATCTGACGTATTTATGAAAGTCGTCGTCCCGCTCGGGCAGCTGGTGATATTGCCCGAAGTGTACACGGGCTGTACCGCATGCGTCGACGTAGGCGGGCCGGCAGTATTCGCCAGTCCCTTAGCGAGGGCAGGTTCGGCCGTTGAGAAAAGGACCATCGCGAATGCGACGCCCAAAGCTCCCAAGGCCCTCCCATGCCTTCTCCCACCCATTCTGATCATTGAGCCCCTCCAATCTCGATCGGCTCGGGGCATAAAACCTCTGCCAAACCCCGGGCTTTGGTTTTGCGGTAACGCTGCCATACGGCCTTGCACGGTGCAATGGCCACGTTGGGTCGGAACACCGGCTCGCCCGCATTCGCGCCTATTGGGTTTTAAGCACCACAAGCGGTGGTAGCCGTTCTTCCGGCTGGAGTCGCCTTTTTACCTCGCCGAAGTCAGCTGAGACAAAAGTCACACGAACTCTGTCTGGTCCCACCGGGACCTGACCGCATGTTCGACGGCGGGGCGTCGACCAAGTCTGGGATTGGCTCCGACAACGGCAAGATATCGCTGTCCATGCTGGTGCCCGCAGGTTGTTGCTGATGGCCAAACGCCAGGGCGTTGCCAGCGTGGCGATGTCGGCTGTGCTTGGGCGGGTTGTAATGGCGGCAATTTGGGAACGCGGCGCGCCGCAACGCTCAGCTCCAAGTTGGTGCTTGCTGACCAGGATTTGCAAGACGTGGTTTCTCAAGTCCTCTGGGAGTAACCCGAAGTGGAAGAATCACTTTCCTGCTGGGTGGCTGAGGTCGGCTGCGACGCCGCCCAGTGGTGGTCGTCGGTGTCCCACGTGCCCCTGCCTGAACCGACGGAATTCAGCGATTCAAGCCCGTCCAGGATTCCGCAATCATTCTGCCGCAGTGTCTTCGCAGAGGTAGAGAATGAGACGACCAAACCGGTTCGATCGTGAACACATGCACCCGTCGGATGTGCTTGCGCACAATGAACTAGCCCCTGCCACCTCTTGCGGTAAAGCCGGCGACGGGTGCGGTACTCGGCACGCCGACCGCAGTCTGCGCATTGTGTGGGCACATGTCCTGATGGGCCCGACCGTGTTGGTGAACCACAAAGCCCCGTCGGGTCCAGCGGTGATGCCGCTGAGTTGGGCAATCCCGGGCCCGGTGTGGTTGGTCACCACCCCGGTCGTAGTTATCCGCCCGACCGAATCGACGGGTGAGCTGATAAACCACAGCGCCCCATCCGGCCCAGCGGTGATCCCTACCGGGGTATCGATGCTGGCGTTTGTGTAATAGGTAATGACAGGGGTCTGTGCGGCCGCGATGCCCGTGGTCAGACCGGCACTGACGAGCGGGCTGCCACCAGTACCAAAACCAATCCGACTACATGCCGCGTGGAGCGTCGGCACCTCGCCATCACATCGTGTCCGCGGTGTCGTCCGGATGGCCCAGGTGCCCCCACAGGCACCGACGGCTGATGAAGCGCGTGGGCATGACATTCCTTTCGATAGTCACCGACTTAGATGGTGGCGCAGTTACCATCCTGCTGCTTACAACCGGGCACTACACAAACACCACACGAGACGACCCTTGGTGCACATGCTCATTCTGGCCAGGTGTAGGCGGCCGGGGGAAAAACAATTTGCTTTTTCGGTTTGCTTTCGGTTTGCTTAGCTCTTTGCTTGTTTGCTCGGGTTGAGCTGGACTTTTAAGTCCTCAGAACTCGCAGAGATGGCCTCGCTCTTCCCAGTACTCGGCCCAGTGGTCGCTCCAAGCCAGTTCATCCCAGTTGTAGTCTCTCTGGACCCCGTACGACGCGGCGCGCCACGTATCAGTCTGTGGCGACTCACAGCGTTTTGCAATTTCGTCCGTTACGGCCTCTCCCAGGTTTTCATCAGCAATAGCGACGTTGCGGTCCCACTCCTTCTTGAGCCTCTTTGAAACGAAGTTCGCGTGCCAAAGCTTTTTAGCGTGTTCAGATAGGACATAAGGAGCTTCCTGGCCACACGTATCTTCCTGGCCACGCCTGAGTGGGAGGTCTTCTTTAGAAGAACAATCACGCTGCGTTGCGTCAGCAACGCGGTACGTTCCTTCTTTCATAATAGTACTCGTTGACAGTATTCTATTTAGCGCCTGATTTTCCGACGCCTGGCTTTCCGACGCCGGATTTCCAGTCCTTGGTGTGACCTGGGTTTTTGCAGAGAGGGGCGGGTACGCACCGACCGAAGCACCGTAGGGCACCTCGTAAACATCCGTGAAGGTCACCCACTGGCCCCGCTCATTGCGTCCTTTGGTACGCACCATGTACCCGTGGTCCCTGAGTTCTCTGATGCTGTTCGAACGGCATCACGGCCCTCCGGTCTGTTGCGCGCTACCGTTTCGGACTGGATTCTCCAGCCGTCCGGCTTGTCCAGAAGCCATAGGAGCAGTCCGAGGGCTCGGAAAGATAGCCTCTCGTCATTGACGGCCTGGCGGTCGATGGAAGTAAAACGATGTCGCTTGCCGACCCGAATAGTTGACATCTGCCTCGTCCTCTCGTCTGTGCCCGGCGGGCGTCGGGGCCGGACGAGAACAGCCCGCCGACGCCCGAGAGCTAAGCCGGTGGTGGCTAGCCACCAACAAGTGCCCGAGCCACGAACACCTGTTCCCATGCTACCCCAGGACCCCATGGCGCCCGCGTATAAACGGGTCCCTATCGAGACAAATTGAGCAAATGCGATTTGCTATCTCTGCTAAGCATGGGTGAATAGCACCGGTGTTTTGTGTGAAGATCTTTCGGTCTAATGACACGAGCGCACGGGGCCCTGGTGGCAGGTTGGAATTGTGGCGTTTGCGATGCGAGCGAGTGGTGCACCGGGGGATCCGGCGACAACGTGCAACGGTGGTTCGTCTATCGAAACAAAGTCCGCGCCACAGCGTCGTTGGACCTCATGAGCCCTGAGGAACGCCGACACTGGTCGGCCGAACTGATGACCGAGGAATGCTTGCGGCGCGGCCTCCCTCTATTGGCGAGCGACGAGCAGCACTGGGCCGTCGCCGCCATCATGGCCGGGAGTGCGGACGAGCGGGAGGTCGCGTGCGGTCGCTGGGTTCCCAAGCGCGATTGGCTCACGATCAGCGAGGTGGCCGACATTATCCGTACCCCGCAGAGCAGCTTGTACGGCTGGGCCAAAGTAGGGACATTACCGGAAGCTGTTCAACTGGGCAGCTGGTGGCGTGTTAACTACCCCCGGTTCGAACGTGCGTTATTGGGCGGCCAACCTATAGGGCCCGAATCAAATGGAGATTGGCCAGGGAGCAGCTGCGGGCACTGGCCGAGTTCCTCCCCGACGATGAGGACGACGAAGAGGTTGACGAATGATGCCAAATTCCCAAGTACCTGGCGTCAACAGCCGTTGACGCCAAACCGGCTCGGTGGACCTGGTCGCCGATCGGGTTATCGAAGTCATCGAAGGGCCGCTCCAGGAGACGTTTTTGAACGGTGCCCGGTTAGCTGGCGTGCCGAGGGGACGGCAAGCCTGGCGCGATCGACGCGCGGGTGAGCGTACGGCTTCTCGAAAGCTGAGTTGCTTCTCTCTATGTCGCGAAGATGTGCCAACGCCGCGAACCGGCACTTGAGTCAGCCGCAACCAGGGCGGTTCTGGACACCGGGGCATTGACACCTGGGTCCCTCCGCAAGACAAGTTGTCCCCGTTCCGTGGTCCGGTACACGTCTGCGGACATTCCCGTCGGTTGGGTTAACTTGGACGCCGCTAGGAAGGCGACATAACCGTCGGGGATGCTCAACTTTTCGCAGAGCGCCTCTGTGTTCCTTAGGTACTGATAGCCCTCTGGTGCTCCCTCGGTTGGCCGGTCTGGGACGAGGTCGAGATCCAAATCCCAGGGTCCCGCACGTGCCCTGCTGAGCATTCGGTTGCCTTCGTACCTATGCTCCCAAGCGAGGGCGGCTCTCGCTTCTTCTGGGTACTCGACGAGCCATTGCAAGGCAAACGAGTGACGAAGGAGAGTGCGTACAAGCGGTGATGCCTCGTGTGCCAACCCGGCTCGGTGGAGAAGGGCGATTGCCCGGGCTGTACGAACGATTCGGCTCCACCAACCGTATGCGGCTAACAGCTGAACGCCTCGAGGCCCTTGCTCTCTGCCTTGAGGCCTTTGAGGGAGTCACGGATCTCGGCGAGCCGGCTAATTGCGGACTCGGCCTGCTTGTCCAGCTCGCTCACTCCTCCAACCTACAAACACCTGACGCGACCGTCATCGGTGCTCCTTGGTTATCGGGTTGGGGACGGGCTCCATCCATTCGTTTGGCGCCGAGCGGGCGGGGCGATCGGCGGCCTAAGCGGCTTGAGCGCCCGTTTCGGAGCAGGCGCACGAGTTCGTCGAGGTGCCGGGGTCACCCCCGAGCTTCGCTCATTCCGACGAAAATGACCAGCCTCACTAGCACTAGCAATGGCTCGGCCTGTGCTGTCTGACGGGGGAGCGCCGGTGTCTTCGAACGCTGTCCGACCGGCGGAGCGCGGGCTCTTCGACCCGGCGCTGGTTAGCCTCACCGGTTGCCCTCTTACCGCGTCGGTGTGTCGTCAACGAGTTCGATGCCCTGGACGGTGGCGTAGCCGCCCAGGTTCACGTTCGTGACCACGCCACGGGGCATGCCCGAGGACCGCTGGAGCCCGGCTGGAGGGAGCGGCGTCGTCGGCCGCAGCTGTCAGCGCGCCTTCAGCGTGGCCCAGACGATGACGTTGTCCAGGTAGTGGCGCGTGGTCGCGTCGAAAGGCCCACCACAAGTGACGAGGGCGAGCCGGGGCGGACCGATGTTGACGAAAAGGTCGGCCGGGAGTGCGGCCTTGGCGACGGTGATTGGGGGCTGGCTGACGCGCCAGTAAGTCGTTTCCCGGTTAGAGCCGATGACTTCGATCGGGTCGCCGGTTGCGAGCTGGCCGATGTAGTACAGGGCGCCCGGACCCTCACCGGCCCAGTCGACATGGCGGCCCAACAAGCTCACGCCTGGCTGGCCCGGCCATGAGGTGGGGGCGGACGTCGATGTACCATCGGTGCTGTCGACGCCGTCGTACCAACCAACGGTGTTGATCTCAGCCGGGATGGTCATAGAACCGTCTACTGCTCCGGTGGCCACGATCGGGGCGTGCACCTGAAGAGCGGGAATGACGAGCGTCGACCCCCCGCCGCGGACCTCCGACACCGCGCCTGGTTCAGTGACGTCCGATGGCCGCGACCGGGCTGACGAGGGCTGCTGACGGACCGGCCCTCCTGCTGTCTGATGGTTAGCCGCCAGCACGACGGCCGGCGCCTCGAGTTGCTGCGCCTCGGCCGGCGGGTTCCGGTCGGCCGTGGCGCTGACGCTGGCCTGCTGAGTTTGTGGGGCCTGCTGAGTTTGTGGGGCCTGGTGAGTTTGTGGGGCCTGGTGAGTTTGTGGGGCCTGGTGAGTTTGTGGGGCCTGGTGAGTTTGTGGGACCTGCTGAGTTTGTGGGGCCAGGTGAACTGGGGGCGAGGCGGTCGCTCGGAACTGCTGCGCCTCGGCCACCGTGGCCCGGTCGACTTGGGCCTTGCGAGCGGCCTGGACGGCGAGGGCGTGGTCGTGGTGGTGATGCTGGCTGAGTGCAATACCCACCAGGAGGGCTCCAGTCGCGATCATTGCCGCCGCGGCAATGTCGGTGCCGGCTCGAAGCCGACGGCGGCCTTTTCTCGGCTCTGGTGAGCCGGTAGTAGTCACGGTCTCCGGGTGTCGGGCATCAGATGGCGAGCCCTGTACTTCCTTCTGCGCAACCTCAGGCCGACGAGCAAAGTTCCACCCGCCAGCAGGGCCACGCCGGCCATGGCGGACTGGGACCCCGTTGGGCCACCCGGTCCCCAGAGGCCATGACCGGTGACGACGTGGATCGGGGGTACATGTGGCTTGGTCGTCGTGGTCGTGGAAGGGACCGTGGTGGTCGTGGTGGGCGGGACCGTGGTCGTTGTGGTCACCGACGGGCTTGCAGTGGTGGTGGTGACTCTCGGGGTCGTTGTCGTTGCCGACGGGCTTGTCGTGGGGGTGACTTTCGGGGCCGTTGTCGTCGTGGCGGGGGGCACGGTCGTCGTGGTCGTGGTGCCTGTGGCTGCGCCGGTCTGGACAACAGCAAACCGCTCGCACGTGCTCGTCGAAACGCCGAGGTTCGGGTCGCCGTTGTAAGTGGCTTGAAATGAATAGTTGCCCACCCCTAACGGCGCTGTCGGTTTGGAGTTGGGCACCGTCCCGCCCGACACGTGCACCGTGCCCACCGACCGGGGGCCCCGGCGCAGTCGCCGGTAGTGAAGAAACGATAGGTGACCGAGCCTAACGGGGTAACCCCGCGCACACCGGTCACTGTGGCGGTATCGTAGGCCGACTCCCCGGCCGCGGCTGTTGCCCACGGGGCGTTGGTGGCGGCGTCGAACACCACCGTCTTTGTGGAGGACACCGCCACCTCGCGAGTGAAAACCTCGCATTTACCGGTCGAGCTGTGGTACAGGCTGTCCCCGGGCGAGCAGGCGGCTCCGGCAAACCGGCTGACGCTCTACGTTGACGTGCGCCAGTTAGGCGAACATCGTTACGTACGAATTGACGATGTGCCTCTCAGGGTGTGAGGTACCAGAGTTGGCGCTAGGCGTTCCGGGAACCGGTTACCCGTCCAGGCCGGCTGGCGGCAGTGCAACCGGCGGCAAGCCGGCAGCCTCCCGTGCTCGAACTTTCGCGACCTCGATCGCCAGGTCTCGGGCCTTCAGAACCAGCTCCGGCGGTAGGTGGCCCATGATGCCGGCAATGTCGTGCTGGACGGGGGCTTCGGGCTCGCCGGGTGCGAAGGTGCGGCTGGCGGGCTCAGCAATGCCTAAAGCGTCCCGCTGGACCTTTGTGGCAGTCTTCACCCATTCCGCGACCGCGTGAGGACTACGGGGCAGAGCAGCGGCCGCAGAGGGCAGGTAAGCCGCAACGTGGTCGAGCATCTGCTCGGCGAGGTCGCCGTGACGCTTATTGATGCGCTTGATCTCGTCGAGGCGGGCCTGGCGGGCCACGCGGTCCTGCTCGCGGTCCCAGGCGACCGCTCGTGCTACCCAGTTGTACTCGGCTGACCATGACTGCATGAGCTTTTGGCTCTTGCCCGTAAGGCGGGCGGCCTCTCGCAGGGAACGGGTACCGGGAGACTGGTCACGGTAGGCGACGAAGCCGGCGAATGCTCGATGGCCTTCAGCAACCTGCCTCTCGTATTCCGCTCGTTCGGCTTCTGTGAATGGTGTCAGGCTCATGTCACGTCGCCCCAGCTTTGCCCCATATTTTGACCATGTTCTGCGAATGCGGGGGAGAGGTCGCGGTTAGCCGCCTACGCGATCACCAAGGACGCCGAACGTCTTGCGCCGGGAACCAACCCTCGACCACGGTTTGACCCCCGATCGGCGGTCCCCCAGGGTGGGCGCAAATAAGACGAAGGTCACTCAGATGAGGGCCCAGTTAGCGGCCTTCTGGTTAGGACGTGCGACGACATAAGGAAACATGAAGCGTTGTCCTCGCGTGGTCATCCTGGCCAGAGTGAACGGCCGCGGGATAGGGCTTATTCCATCGGCGCGGGTGGGCCCCGCTGATTGTCGCGATTCATCATAGGGCTCCGAGTCTCCCGAGGACGCGCCGCCCGTCCAGGATTTCGCGCCTTCGAGCCGTCTGTGTGCCCAAGTTTTGCGGCGGTTTCACCCGTGGTTTTGCCTGCCGTCCCCGGCCACACGCCTGGGAATGGAGGCCGCCAAGGCCGGAGGGATCGCGTTCCGCCGCGAGTAACAGCCGTCGAGGGGAGGGCGATCTGAGGGGAGGGCTGTCCATTGCTGCTCCACGGGTCATCTTGTCAAGCCACGCTTGCACACAAAAAAAGCCTTCTGAGCTGCCATATATCTAGATAAGATATAAATTTATACTAATTAGATGTCACACTCCGGCCGAGAGCGCGAGGGTGTCGCCCTCCCCTCAAAATCGCCCTCTCCTGCCCACCCCTGCTGACCTGCACTTTTAGACCTGGGCCGTGTACGACGTAGTCACGAATCGCCTCCCCCTCTGACCTGCTCTTTCATCCGCAGAGGGGTTACGGTGCCGAGGCGGAGCACCTTCTTTGACTGGCCCTGGCCCGCTTCCTCGATGACGGTGATGAACGCTCGCTCGACCAAATCCTCGATGACCACATCAAGGAACTCGCGTTGCTTGGCCGACAACCGGGTCCTCACCTCCATGCGAGTTATGCCCTCTGGGTTTGCTTTGACGGCGACCAGGACCTTGTCTCTAACCGTGGCGAGTAAGCGGCCCTCTTTGGCCGCTTCGACCCTTACCGCCCGGGAGACGGCTATCCTTTCGGCAGCCTCATCCCGGGCCCGTTCCTTGGCCTGTTGGGCCTCGATTAGGAGCGAACGAACCGCCGAACTGTGAGCGAGCACCACCCCGGCTAGGTCCCAGAACTTCCGATCGACATGGCCCTGATTGCAGCACAAGAGGCTCAACAATGAGGCCGTTTTCATCCTCATGAGCCCGGCGTGGGTGTCAAGAGGATCGAGCACGACGGTGCCTGCCATGACGGCGTCGTGCTGTTTCCTGACCTCGACCACAATGGCCGAGTCGACCTTGTAGTAGCCGCGGGTCGCCGCGAGGTGCTCACGGGCCGCAGGAGGTCGCCAACGGAGTCCCCCTGGTTCGTCGTCGGAACCTGGGCCGACCCAGTCATGTGCCGAGAAAAACCCCATTCGCTGGGGCAACCCGGTTGCGGCGTGGCCCAAAACATCCTGGCCGCGTTCAACTTGGATGCCGACGACAAGCCCGACGGTGTAGCTATCGGGTGCCACGCGGCGGGTGGCCTCGATGGTCGCGTTCTTGCCACCTAGGGTTTCGCCCATCCACGCTGAGTTCAAGGTCGGCACGATGGTGCTCGATTGCCGGGCCTGGGTGGCATCGAGAGTCGAAATCTCGTCCACGATGAAAAGGCCGTTATTGCGGACCTGTCGGACGACTTTGGTCGTCCTCTTCGGCTCGTTTGGGTCTGGCTCGTCGACTCGTTGGACGAAAGTCTCGACCAGGCCCTCACCGGTACCCAACGGTTCTTCGGGTACGTCCTGCCGATCGAACGGGATGAGCTATCGAGCTAATCCCGCCGCCGACGACTTGCCCGCCCCTGGGTATCCGACACACCCGGCATAGAAGCTCAGAGGCTTTGCGCTCCCCACCACGGCGGGCAATTTCATACTGTGGTCCACGGCAGCCGCTATGCGGGCCAGGACAGCACCGAGCAGTGCCGGGGCCGGAACGCGTTGGTAGCGGGCCCATTGGCGCAATTTGATCAGCTCTGGTTGTGCCTCCCAAAAGCTCTCCGGGATTATTGGGAAGCCATTTGGGGTCGTCTGGACCTGGATCTTGGCGGCGACCTTGTCGACCAGGTCCCCGCCGATATGCACTATCTCGTCGCTCATTGCGGGCGCCTGGGCTGCTGCATGCCCGCTTTGAAACCGCTGTTGATGGTTAGGTCGACTTCCCGATATGTGAGGCCCACACGCCGGCCAGCGGTCGTCAGGACATCCTTTACCTCACCCTCGTCCAGACAGCCACCGGCCACAAACTGAGATAGTGAAAATGCCGCTTCGTTCAGGGTGTGGTTCCTCACGCCGGTACCGGCGCTGAGGACCCGCTGCAGCTCAGATTCGACCGCTGCTGTTACGTAGGCGCTTCTGCTGCGCGCGAGCGGGGGCAGCTCCCCTAGTTCGTGCTCCGGCTTGGGAGGGTCGATGGCCAGCCTCAGCCACTCCGGGAGCGGTTGCAAAGGCGCCTCGATTTCGAGCCACTCATAAACGGCCCCGCTAGAGTGGACCGACGGGGGCAATAAAACGTAGCCGCCCAGGCCCCGGAAATCGATGGGTTCACCCTGGATGTGGGTCTTGTTCCCGATGCCGGTGGGTTGGACGTGGAGGTGGGCCCGCGCCCGGTAAGGACTACCGGGCCAGCCAGGATGGTGTCGCCCGGTGGCGCGCCAAGTTCCGCTAGCCCTGGTGGGTAGGCCAAGTTGTCGGGGTCAAGCTGGTCGAAGTCGATAACGTCTGACCAGTGGCCAGTCGGCATGCCGATATTTGCGCCCGGCACGGCGCGCCACCACCTGCGCAGGACGGTTTGGTCCGTGGTGGCATCCTTGAAGCCGCCGGGGGCCAAACGCCCGAGTGGCTTTTCTTGTGGTTCGACCGGGAAGACGGGAATACCCATGTCGCTGTAGAACAGCACTCGCCTCTGAAAGTGGTTCATTTCCACCTCCTCTCGTCGCCCAACGGGCACCGGCCGCCGGAAGGTGAACATGCCGGCGCCCGAGAGCTTGACCCGGTGGGAGCTACCCACCGACGAGTGCCTGATCGAACACCTGTTTCAGGGATACCACGGAGGTGGCCTGGCGCCCGCGTATATGAGACCTAAAACCGCAAAAAAGCGCTGACCTGGACCACCGAGTTGTCAAGGGGAGGTTGCTCAAAAGCAGCGTGTCCACGCTAGAAATTTTCGGCCCAATAAACGGCGAGCGCAGGGGGCCCGGTGGTAGATCGGTTACATGACAGTTGTTCTGCCGGCGACTAAACACGATTGGCTGACCATCGCCGAGCTGGCAGACATCATCCGTATGCCGCCGAGCACTCTGTACCGGCTGGCCAAACAAGGGTCCCTACCCGGCGCTTGCCAAATAGGGACCCGATGGCGGGTCAACTACCCAAGGTGGTTGGCTGCTCAGGGCCTCACGTCAGACGTAATAGCTTCTTCGAGATGACCGATGCCGCCAGTTCGTCGGAGGCGACCAAGCTGTGGGCGTAGACGGCTATAGTGATCCGGCTGTTGGCGTGGCCCAGGCGGTGGGCGACGGTGGCGATGTCCACGCCGTCAGCAAGCATGCCGGTCGCGGCGGCGTGGCGCAGGTCGTGGAACCGGCTCTGAATGCCCAGTCTCCGACAGATCCTCATGAACCGAGCGCTTGCCGTGGTGGGGTTGGTGGGATTACCGGCCGGGTCCCAGGTGAATATGTGGGCGCTGTTCTCGACCGGGGTCCTGGTAATGCGCTCCATGTTGGCACGGTGGGTCCCCAGGATTGCCATGGTCGCCGAGTCGAGCCGCAAAAGCCGCTGGCTGTGGGTCTTGGTGTCACCCGTCTTCACGCCCTCGGAGGTCGTCTTTACCGCTCTGCTGACGTTGAGCACGCCGCGCTTGATGTCGACATCCTGCCAGCGAAGGCCGAGCAGCTCGCTGCGGCGTAGGCCGGTACAGACGGCCACGATGACCAAGGCACTCATGATGGGGTCGCTGTGCTCGGTGGCTTCGATGATGCGCTTCACGTCTTTCAGGTCTGGGATAGTGCTCTCTCTCTTAAGGCGAGGAGCGTGGCGCGCTTGATGCGGAGCCCTTGTTCGGTGCTGATGGCGTCATGGTTGATGGCGTAGCTCAAGCACCCCTTGATCACCACTGAATGCTGGATGACCGACCCGGCCCCGAGACCGTCCTCTTTCAACCACTTCATGTACGCTCGCTCGACATCGCCGCGGGTCAACTTGTCCAGCCGGATGTCCCCGAGGTCGCGAACCGCCCGGCGTGCCGAGCGGACATAGCCGTCGTAGGTGGTCAGCTCTCTGGTGTCCTTGATATGGGGCAGATAGACGTTGGTGAGGTAATCGCCCACCGTCAGGCGAGAGTGCTCAGTCGTGCGAGCACCGCCCTTTGCAGCCACGAACGCGGCCAGAGCCTTCTCGGCTTCCCGCCGACCGCCGTGGACGGTCTGGCTGGCCTGGATGGGCGACCCGTCAGCCTTGTACCCGGTAACGACCCGAAGCCGCCAGGTACCGGGCCTGACCTCAGCGATCGTGCCGGACCCCTGCCGGCGCATCTGGGCGGCTGGCGTTTTGGTCACGACCACCAAGGTAGCGGGCTCTCGTTCGGCAGTCTAGTCTTTTCTAGACTTATTAGAACCAGAAAGGGGCTATGACCAGCAGATATGTCTCCTAAAAATGTTTTGTTCATAACGGTGGACCAGTGGCGGGGGGATTGTCTTTCCTGCATGGGGCACCCAGTGGTCGAGACGCCGAACATCGATGCCCTGGCCGCCGGCGGCGTGCTGTTCGCCAACCATTGGGCCAACGCCGCCCCGTGCGGGCCGAGCCGTGCATGCTTATACACCGGGATGTACATGCAAAACCATCGTTCGGTCATGAACGGCACCCCGCTTGACGCACGCTTCACGAATATCGCCCTGGAGGCGAGGCGGGCCGGGTACGACCCCGTCCTGTTCGGTTATACCGATACCAGCGTCGACCCGAGAACAGTGCCGGCCGGCGACCACCGCACGTTTACGTACGAGGGAGTACTGCCCGGCTTCCGGCCCGTCGTCAACGACCCGTGGGAGCAAGGCGGGGTCGAATGGGGAAAATGGCTGGCCCAACACGGCATCGACGTCCCGTCTACGCCGCTGGCGCTGTACCAGCCCGACACCTCGTTCCCGGGCGCAGCCGAGCATGGTTATACGTGGGCACCGGCCAAGTTCCCGGCTGAGCTCTCGGAGACCGCCTTTATGACGGAAAAGGCCACCGAGTGGATCTCTCGCCACGGTCAGGAGCCGTTCTTCATGCACATTTCCTACGTGAGGCCGCACCCGCCCCGGCGCAACCCGGCCGGGTACCACGACCTGTACTCCGAAGCGCAGGTGGGGCCGTTCGCCGGGTTCCCCGACCCGGCCACGGAGGCCGCCTTTCACCCCCTCAACGCCCTGCTCGGCGGCTTCCCGCTGTTCGCTGGGCCCCACGATGAACGAGAGCGCCGGCAATTGCGGGCTACCTACTATGGCGCCCAGGCAGAGGTCGACGACCAATTGGGGCGCTTGTTCGGTTTTTTGGAGAGCGAGGGCCTCGCCTCGGACACCCTGGTCGTGTTGACGAGCGACCACGGGGAGATGGGCGGTGACCACTGGTTGGTGGAAAAGTGCGGGTACTGGGACGAAAGCTTCCATATACCACTGGTGGTGAGGGACCCGACGGCCGGGGCAGACGGTACTCGGGGCCTCGTGGTCAGAGAGCCGACCGAGTCCGTCGACGTCGCCGTCACGGTCCTGGACTGGCTGGGGCTGGAAATCCCAGTGCAGTTCGACGGCTGGGCGCTCAGCTCGTTCCTGGGGGAGGGGGCGGCGCCACCCCACTGGAGGGATACAGCTCACTGGGAGTGGGATTTCCGCTACCGGCAGTTCCGTTTGGCCGAGCAATTGGGCCTTCCGGGCGAGCACTGTTCTTTAGCCGTGGCCCGCACCGGGGCGGCTAAGTACGTCCAGTTCGCGGCCGACGCTAAGGCGTTACCCCCGTTGTTGTTCGACCTGGGGGCCGACCCGGGGCAGCTGTCCAACGTCGCCGCAAACACCGACCTGGCGTTCGAAATGGCGCAAGACCTGTTGCGGTGGAGAGCGCGCAACCTCGAGCGAACCCTCACGGGCTATTACCTCACCCCTGGAGCGGGAGCGGTTTGGGCCGCGGACGAATGGCGTTGAGCCCGGTGCTCCGCGTGGCTACCGTGGAGTTCCTGTGAACGCTGACCCTGTGAACACTGACCCGGGTTCGCCATGGCGAGGCAGCTCCCCCGAGTTGCGCGAAGTGTTGTCGAGCATGCAAGGGTTCTTCGACGGGGAAGAGGGCGTAGACGAGCTCGACCACGCCCTCCAATGCGCCACGCACGCACTTCGCAGTGGTGCCGGCCCGGAGCTGGTCGCAGCGGCCTTCCTCCACGATGTGGGCCGGGCGCCGGCTGTCGAGGCCTCGTACCCGTCCACCCCGCACGAACGGGCGGGCGCTCTTTGGCTGCGGCCCCAGGCCTCCGACAAAGTGGCCTGGCTGGTCGAGGCGCACGTCCCCGCCAAAGTTTTCCTCGTCAGTGCGGACCCCGCTTATTTCGAAGCGCTGTCTCCAGCGAGCGTGTCGAGCCTGGCCCGCCAAAGCCAACGGGTCGACGAGGCCGAACTGGCGCCCTGGACCTCACACCCTTGGTGGCCCGAAGCCCTCCAGCTGAGACGCTGGGACGACGAGGCCAAGGTGCCCGGGGCAACCACCGCCAGCGTTGATGAATTGTTGAGTGAATTGGGCATAGTTTAAAACAACCTGCGAGAAAGTAACTTCGTCCGCGCCGGCGAGTGACAAGTACACTTTTTGTTTACCCAGACGTTGTATTGGGTTTACCCGCCGGTCATCTGAGGTTCGAGATGGCCTTGTATCGTCCCGATCGCAGACACAGCAGGCGATATGCCTGCTCGCGAGCAAGGGAGATGCATGTACAAAATGTCAGGACACTCCTGGCGCAAGCCGAAGGCGGCCGTCGCGGCGCTGACGGTGATCAGCTCCGCCGGCGTCTGGGTCAGCGCCGCCCCCTCACCCGCCACCGCGGCCACGTCGCCCACGTGCTGGGCCACTGCGGTCACTGCCAGCGCGTGCGGCGGGATGAGCGCACTCGTCGCCGCGGCCAAGGCCGAAGGCCACCTCACTGTCACGACCGACCCGTTCACCTGGGCGAACTATGGGATCCTCATTCCGGGTTTCGAGAAACAATACGGCATCAAGGTCCTCGACACCAACCCGAATGGGACCAGCGCCGACGAGATCAACGAGATCAACCTTTATAAGAACAACCCATCTCTAGAGCCAGACGTCCTCGACCTGAGTGTCGCCTTCGCCCAGAAGGCGGTGAACGGCGAGCCTGGCGTTTTCAAAGGCCCGATCTTCGAGCGCTTACAAGTTGAGCGAGTGGAACGAACTTCCGGCCAGTTGGAAGGACGCCAACGGGTACTGGTCGTACGACTATGCCGGCGTGGTGACCATCGGCTATAACGCCAACGCCGTAAAGACGCCGGTGACAGGCTGGTCGAGCCTGCTTGGCTCGGCCTTCAAGAACGCCGTCGGCCTCGACAACAGCCCGACTTCCTCGGGCGCCGGCGCCGGCGCAGTCATAGCGGCCGCCGTCGACAACGGAGGGTCCGTTTCCAACGTCAGCCCGGGCATCAACTGGTTCAAGAAGCTGAAGCAAGCTGGCAACTTCAACCCGATCGAAGCCGGAGGCGCCGGTGACGGCCCGATGGCGGACAAAGCCGTCCTGGCCACGATCGACTGGTCCTACCTCGAGCAGCAGTGGAAGGTGGAGCTGGCCAAGTCGCCCGGGATCGACTGGAAAGTGGTCGTCCCCTCGGGCCAGCCGTACGCCTCGTATTACGCCATGGCCATCAGCGCCTACGCCCCCCACCCGGCCGCGGCCCGGCTCTGGGAGGAGTACCTCTATGGGGTCAGCGGCGCCAACATCCGGGCTGAGAGCGGCGCTGTCCCCTCCACCTGGCAGACGATGGTCAAGGCCGGGACCGCGAGCATGGCCGCCAAGGCGGCCATCCCGACTTTCAGCACGGCTCCGGTAATCGCCACGCCCACCGACGTCACGAACGATGTAGCGGTGATCCAAAAGGATTGGCAGTCTGCAGTCGGGTGAACTAACCGCCTCGACGTCAGTCAACGACGGCGCCGGAGCCGAGCGCTTCGGCGCTGTCGCGCGTCCGCGCCGGCGGCGTCATCTGCTGCGTCACCTGACTCTCCGTCGCCGGCATCGCCCCGTTCTTCGCCTTTGTGGGGCTCTTCCTGGTCGTGCCCGCCGCCTCGGTGATGGTAGAGGCGTTCCGGGACAACTCGGGCAGCCTGTCGGTCTCCAACATCACGACGATCCTCGATTCCAGCCAGCCCTACCTGCACGACTACATCTCGAGCCTCGAGCTTTCGGCCGTCGCGGCCATACTCGCCGGGGTTATCGGCCTCGTCGGTACCGTTGCGCTGGTCGGGTCACCGAGCCCGCTGTTCCGCCGGCTCGTGGCGAGCGCCTGCGGCGTGCTCGCCAATACGGGCGGCGTCCCGCTCGCATTTGCGTTTATCGGTTCGATAGGGAACACCGGGGTCGTTACGGAGCTGTTGACCCGCCTCGGCTTCAATCCTTACGACCACGGGTTCACGCTGTACTCCGCCACTGGCCTCGTGATCGTGTACCTCTACTTCCTGCTGCCGCTCTGCATATTGCTGATGCTGCCCCCGGTCGAGGCGTTGAGAAGGGAATGGCGGGAGGCGGCGGCGACGCTCGGCGCCGACTCGCGCGCCTTCTGGATGAAGATCGGCTTGCCGGTCCTGGCTCCGCCTTTCGTGGCCACTTTGATGGTGTTGTTCATGGACGCTTTCGCCGCGTATGCGACAGCCGAGGTGCTGACGACCGGGGTCGTACCCGCTCGTGCCACTGGTCATCGGGCAGCTGCTCCAGGGCAACGTGGTCGCCAACGAAGTCCACCTGGGCGACGCGTTGGGCTTCGGGATGGTAGTCGTCGTGGTCGTGGCCGGCGCGCTGTACGTCATCGTGCAGCGCCGGACGTCGCGGTGGCTGCGATGATCCGCAACCGGACGTTCCGCTACGTGACCTTGGCCCTCATCGGCTTCTACGTCATCGTCCCGATGTACGCCTCCGTCCAGTTCAGCCTGCAGAGCGGCTACCACTCGCAGCTCTCGCTTGGTGCCTACACCAATGGGCTGGCGCAGCCGGGGCTGGGATCGAGCGTCATCACGTCGCTCGAAGTTTCCTTCGGGGCGGTGGTTGCGACCTTGTTGTTGCTCGTCCCGACGATCATCTTCGTCCACCTGCGCCTGCCCGCGCATGCGCACTGTGCTCGAAGCGGTGTCACTGCTCCCGCTGGGCATCCCGGCCATCGTTATAGTGGTCGGGACCCTCGGCGTGTACACCAGCGCGCCCGACCTGGTTCGTCAATTCTCCAGTGATCCTCGCCCTTTTGTACGTGATCCTGGCCTTGCCTTACTCCTATAGGGCGATAGACGCCGGCGTGCGCTCCATCGACCTGCACACTCTCGTAGAGGCGGGCCGGTCAATGGGCGCTCGATGGGGGATATTGTTCAGGCGGGTGCTGTTGCCCAACATCCGTTCCGGGGTACTCGCCGCCGCCTTCCTCACCCTGGCGCTCTCGCTCGGCGAGTACACCTTCGCCAGCCTGATCCTGCCCAGCACCCCGACATTCCCGGTCTTCCTGGCCGGCGTGGTCACGACCAGCACCTACTACGCGGTGGCCCTCTCGGTGCTCGCCCTGATCGTCACCTGGGGCTTGCTCGTGGCCATCTCAGTGATCGGGTCGGGGCGCAAGCAGGGTGTCTGCCGCAGCCAGTCGATTTCGACAGCACAGACCAACTCATGTCCAACGCCACGGCGCTACAGCCGGCCGACTCGGCGGCATGACTACTGGAGGCATGATGACTGCGATCCTCCCCGCGTCCGAGCACGCCGACCGCCAGGCTAAAGGCTTGAGCCTCGAGATCGTCGATGCCAGCCGGAGCTTCAACAAGGTGCGGGCTCTCGACGGTCTTTCGATCTCCGTCGCGCCCGGGGAGTTCGTCGCCCTGCTGGGCCCGTCGGGTTGCGGCAAGACGACGGCGCTGCGAGCGGTGGCCGGGCTCGAGCAGCTCGACTTCGGTTCGGTGCGCGTCGGCGGCTCCGACGTGACCAACCTGCCGGCCGCACCGGCGCCATCTCGGGATGGTCTTCCAGGCCTACAGCCTGTTCCCGAACATGAACGCGCTCGACAACGTGGCCTTCGGGCTCGAAGTGCGCAAGGTGCCAGCGGCCAAGCGTCGCGCCCGCGCCGGGGAACTGCTCGACCTCGTCGGGCTCACCGGGATGGCGCCGCGCTTCGCCCACGAACTGTCCGGTGGCCAACAGCAACGCGTCGCTTTGGCCAGGGCATTATGCGCTGAGCCGGACCTCCTGCTGCTCGATGAGCCCCTGTCGGCGCTAGACGCTAAAGTGCGTGGCCAATTGCGAGACGAGATCCGTCGCATCCAGCTCGAGCTGGGCATCACGACGCTATTTGTGACCCACGACCAGGAGGAAGCCCTGTCGATGTCCGACCGGGTGGGCGTGATGCGCAACGGGAAGCTGGAGCAGCTCGCATCGCCGCCCGAGGTCTACTCGCGCCCGGCCACAGATTTCGTCGCCGAGTTCGTCGGGTCCGTGAGCCGGCTACCCGGCCGGGTGGCAGAGCCGGGCAAGGTGGAAGCTGCCGGCTGCGTCTTCTCGGCGCCGCCCAATGGCGGGGCTGAGCTGCCAGTGGGCACGGCCGTCTACGCCCTCGTGCGCCCAGAAAGCGTCCGGCTCCGGCCCTCGCCGACGGGGGCGGCGGTGGTGGCGCGGGCGTCCTTCCTCGGCGCCACCGTTCGGGTTGTTGCCACTCTGCCAGACGGGGTGGAGGTCAGCTCCACCCTGCCCGCCGCAGAGGGTTCATCGTTGTTCCCCGGCGCCCGGGCGGACGTGGAGCTGCTCGACGATGTTCTCTTCGTCGTCCCCCGGGCCACGTGAGGTCGCAGACGGGTAGGTCCCGCGGGGACGTCACCGTTCTCCCCGACGACATCTTCGCCGACGACATCCTCATCGACTCCGTCATGGACGCCGTTATCGACGCCGGCCGCAAAGGGCCTGTGCTCGAGGCGGAGGAGGGGGTGGTGGTGGTTTGACGAGCGGCGGCGCCGTCGTTGTCGTCGGCGGGGGGATCCTCGGCACGACGCACGCCCTGTGGGCGCTGGACAACGGCTTTGACGTGGTCCACCTCGAAAGCGACCTGGCCGCCCGCAGCGCCAGCGTGCGCAACTTCGGGTTGGTGTGGGTCGGGGGCAGGGCCGCCGGCCCGGAGCTGGACCTGGCGATCAGAAGCCGGGAACTGTGGGAAGTGCTGGCCGCCAAGGTGCCCGAGATCGGCTTTCGCCCCGCCGGTTCGCTCACCATCGGCACCAACGGCCGCGAGCTGGCCCTCATGGAGGAGGCCTTCGAGCGGGCGGACTCAGCCGAGCGCCAATGGGAACTGCTCGACGCCTCTGACGCCCTGGAAGTCAACCCTGAGCTGTCTAGCGCCGTGTTGGGGGCGCTTTACTGCGGGGCCGACGCCATCGTCGAGCCCCGAGCGGCGACCCAGGCCCTGCAGGTGCACATGGCCGAAATGCAGGGCTACCGCTGGTTGCCGGGCCGCTCCGCTGTCGAGCTGGCCGACGGGGCGGTACGCGACGACAGCGGTGCTTGGCACCGGGGCGACTGGGTCTTCGTCTGCACCGGTGCCCGCCTTAGCGGTCTGGTCGAGCAATACGTGGAGCGGCCGCCCACCCGTCGCGTGCGCCTGCAAATGCTGGAGACGGCACCCTACCCCGGCCAATTGACGACGGCACTGGCCGACGGTGATTCGATGCGTTATTACCCGGCCTTCGATTTGCCCGCCCGGCGCCGGCTCGAACCACAGGACGAAATTGCCGCTCGTTCGCACGCGCAATTACTGGTGGCGCAACGACTCGACGGGAGCCTCACAATTGGCGACACCCACGATTACGAGGAGCCATTTCCGTTCGACCTCGACGAGGCCGCTTATGGCCATCTCCTTTCCAAAGCGGCGCAATTGCTGCGCCAGCCGCTCCCGCCCGTGCGGCGGCGGTGGGCGGGCGTTTACTCCGAAATGGTGGACAAAGTGAGGTACCTGTATTGGCGGGAGGAAATACTGCCGGGCGTCGAGATGGTGAGCGGTCCGGGTGGGCGCGGGATGACGTGCTCGCCCGCAATTGCCGAAGCATCGCTCAGGTCACTCGTGGCCAAAGCGTGAGGGAACTCCCGGTGGCGGAGCTGTTGGCCGGCCACGTGCCCGGTTACACCCTGCCGCAGGCCCTCCACCTCGACCCCGATGTCTACCAGCTGGAGTTGGAGCGGATCTGGCGGGCAAACTGGCTCTTTGCGGCCCACACGGCTGAGCTGCGCCATGCCGGCGACCGCGCCGTTTTCGATGTGGGGGACGATTCGGCGCTCGTGGTCCGGGGTGAAGATGGCCAATTGAGAGCCTTCCACAACGTTTGCCGTCATCGTGGCTCGCGCTTGGTGGACACTGAGATCGCTTCGTTCGCTCCTGCCGTCGCCGCTCGCGACCCTTTTATCCGTTGTCCTTACCACCAGTGGGCCTACCGGCTCGACGGTTCGCTGGCTGCGTGTGGGGGCATGGACCGCATGGAGGGATTTGACACCGGGGCGCACGGGCTGTGCCCGGTCGAATGCGCCGAAATTGGCGGCCTCATTTTCGTGCGTTTCGAACCTCCCTCGGCCGTCGACGCAAACTCGCCCGTTATTCAGGAGCTTTCCGAACCGCTTTTGCCTCAGGGCCTCGAACGGGCCAAGGTGGCTTATTCGCAGGCCTATATGGTCGGCGCCGGCTGGAAGGTGGTGTGGGAGAACAACCGCGAATGCTGGCATTGCCACGTGGGCCACCCCGAGTACATCAAGTCTCATTTCGACACGGCCAACACCGCGTCGGCGGACGTCCAGCGCCAAATGGCGGCCCGCACGGCCACCATGGTCGACGCTCTCTCTGGCCTCTCCGCCGGTGACGTGTACGACGGGGGCGGGCTGGCCGCCTTCCCGTCGCCGGGGCGGGCCTGGTCGGCGCACCGGACTCCTCTGGTCGAGGGGTTCGCCACGGAGTCGCTCGACGGCGACCCGGTGGCGCCCTTGATGGGCAACTATCAGAGCTACGACGTGGGTGTGCTGCGGTTGCGAGCGCTGCCTAACTTCTGGTGCCACGCCAGCGCCGACCACGCCGTGACGACGCGCCTGGCGCCGGTGGACCTGGAACGGACCGAAGTGGTAGTCACGTGGCTGGTCGACGAGGCGGCGGTCGAGGACCGTGACTACTCGTTGGACCGGCTCCTGCCGGTGTGGGAGCGCACCAGCGAGCAGGACTGGCAGCTCTGCGAGCGCAACCAACGGGGTATCCGCAGCAGCGGGTACCGGCCGGGGCCGCTCTCCGACCGCCACGAGGCCAACGTCGCCGCCTTTCACTCTTGGTACCTCGAGACGATGCTAAGCGGGACGTAGGTCGGACGTAGGCCCTCGCTAAGCTGGCGGCGACCACTCAAAGAGCGCAGGAGGGCACTGTGCGAGAGACGGCGAACCGGAGCGAGGTCCAGGCTTCTCCCAAGCCGGCGCAGGCACGCGACCGAGCCGCCTCGCCAGCCCCTCCCGCGGTTGGCCGTTCTCGACTGACTGCGGGCTCGCTACTGGCGTTGCAGCGGCGGGCCGGCAACCGTGCCGTTGTGGGTGCGCTGCACGCTCTGCACGCCCACCCGGTACCGGCGGGTGCCGGCGCCGTCCTGCAGAGGGATTTCGACGTGAACGCCACGAACGTCTTCACCCTCCTCGACGAGCAGGACACTTACCAAAAGACGGCCAAGAGCGGGGCGGACACGGGCGGGTATACCACTGTCGGGTTCGAGCACGAGTTTGCCCAGATGGACAAGGACGGCCCGCTCACGGGGGTCTCTCACGTCGAACTCGCTACCACTACTCGGGAGCTGCCGCTGACCGGGCTGCCCTTCCACCTGGAGACTGACGCCGACCGGGCCCTCGAGCTTGTGAGCCCCCCGTTCGTGGTCGACACAGTGGCAGGGACAAAGATCCCGCGGGCGGACCAGGTGCGGGCGATGGACGACATCCTCCAAACGCGTCTGAAGGCACTCGTGCAGAAGCCCACAACTGTAGGCGGAGTGGTGACAGGTCTCGAGGATGATGGCCTGGACTTCGTGGTGGGTAGCGCTAAGGTCAAAGCCGAGAACATTGGCCCGAAACCGCCGGGGACTTTTACACGGGGAACGACACCCTGCCAAAGGACGCGGTAGAAGCCATAAAGGTCAAGGCCAGCCATAAAGGCAGTGCCGACGTGACCAAACAATTCGTGAGCACGCAGGCGAACTTCGCCACCGACCTGGCCACCTACGAAAAGGCGCGGAAACAGGCGGAGTTTCCCACAGAAGGTTATGCGGCGCCGTTTGCCGCCCTCGAGGCACAATTATCGACCGCTCTCACAGCTTCATACGACCGGCTGGTGCTGGCGCCGCAACAGGACAACGAGGTGAAGCGTTTCCTCGGCATCATGGCTCTCAACCTGAGCGGGCAACTGGCCGTTCCCTCCATGGAGGCTGCGCTGACGACCCAGAAGGCCATTTTCGAGGACACGACGGTCGAAACTCGGGGCCAGAAACGTAATAAGATCAAGGGCGGCGGGGCTGACAACGTTACGTTGAACTACCACCGAAAGATGTCCAGCCATGTGAAGGACGCCGGGCCAGTCTGGCTGAAGGACAACCTTTTCAGCATTGGCCTGGGCATCGTGCCTCGCAGTGGATGGGCACACGTCCAACAGATTTGCCAGGAAGCGCAACTTCGGGCGGCAATTAATGGGCTGAAATCCGGTGCCTTCTTCAAGGGAGACGAGAAAAAGCTTTACGACGTGAGTTTTCGGACCGCCAAACCGTTGATAATAGCGGCGTTGGCGACGTTGGCCGACCGGGCGACGAAGTTCGGGAAGATCCGCCAAGCCGAAGCGCACAAAACGTTCCCGGGGCCAGGCGGCCGCCCGGCGTTCCTTCATCATGACCCGGCGTATATTGGCGCTCGCCAGGATACGCGCCTGGCCGGGGGCAAAGTGCAGCTCCCCGGGCACCAAGGTCCTCGGCTGCACGTGATCGAGACCCGGGGAGAGGGCCTAGACGCGGTGGACAGGCTGCACATGTCGCACCTCATGGAGACGACCGAAAAAACCGACGACGAGATAGGCCGGGAGCTGGGCCACGAGGACGCCAGTGTGGTCACTGCCTATCGCGACAAGTGGATCGCTTCGCTGCTGGGCGAAAAGAAGGCGGTAGATGCGGTGGCGGCGACGGTGCACGTGCCAAGGGAGCGCGTGCACCGGGTGAAGCTTCAGCTGGGCCAGAAGCAATAGAAGAAATAGCGCCGCCGTAATAGTCTCATACGGTGGCCGACGCCTCTTTTGTGTCCGAGCTATTCGACCCGGCCGCGTGGCGGGCCGTTCCAGGCTTCGACCTCAGCGATGTCACCTACCACCGGGCGCTAGCTCACGGCACGGTGCGGGTGGCGATCAACCGGCCCGAGGTCCGTAACGCCTTCCGCCCCCACACCATCGACGAGCTCTACTTGACGCTGGACCACGCCCGAGAGTCTCCCCACGTGGGCTGCGTACTGCTGACCGGGAACGGCCCGTCGGCAAGGGACGGGGGGTGGGCGTTCAGCTCGGGAGGCGACCAGCGCGTCCGGGGGGCGGCCGGTTACGAGTACGAAGTCGAAAATGGGGAGGCCGACGCTGACCCCGCCGTCGTCGCCGACCCGAGAATACGGGCGCGGCTCGGCCGCCTGCACATACTCGAAGTGCAGCGGCTCATCCGGTTCATGCCCAAAGTCGTGATCGCGGTGGTCCCGGGCTGGGCGGCGGGGGGCGGGCACAGCCTTCACGTGGTGTGCGACCTCACCATCGCCAGCGCCGAACACGCCCGCTTCATCCAGACCGACGCCGACGTAGCTAGCTTCGACGGTGGCTTTGGCTCGGCCTATTTAGCCCGCCAGGTCGGCCAAAAACGAGCCCGCGAGATCTTTTTCCTCGGGAAGGAATACGACGCCGACGAGGCCTACCGAATGGGCATGGTCAATGCGGTGGTGCCGCACGCCCATCTCGAGGAGTTCGCGCTCGGGTGGGGAGCCTCGGTCAACGAGAAAAGCCCGATGTCGATAAGGATGCTCAAGTACGCCTTCAACCTGATTGACGACGGGCTCGTCGGTCAGCAGCTGTTCTCAGGGGAGGCCACCCGCTTGGGCTACATGACCGACGAGGCGGCCGAGGGTCGGAGTTCCTTTATCGACAAGCGCCCGCCGGACTGGTCGAAGTTCCCCTGGTACTACTGAGGCGGTCGTCGCCAGGGGGGCGGCGAGCGAAGCTGCTGCGTTGCGCCGAGGTCCGTTGAGCCAAGGGGGGGTTAGGGAAGCGCTACGCCTTCAGCACTGCGTGCACGACGTCGTGGAGGGTCCGGCCCAAGTCGTCCAGTTCAGACTCCGGGAACAAGCGCCCGGCCAACATGGGCGTGATGAACACGGCAGCAAACGACGCCGCCATCAATGAGCGCTGGCGAAGCGGGACCGAGGGGTCCGAGAACAGCTTCCGAGCCCGCTCTTCCATGTCCACGTGCTGCCCGGCATGGTCTTGGTCGTGGACTTTCTCGAAGGCTGCCTGGTTGATCTGGTGCATGAGGAACAGCTTGCGGTTGGCCAGCATGCGTTCGATGCACCCGTTTAGGAAGCGTTCCCACACCCCCATGTCGGCGAGCTCCTCGTCGAACTCGGGAAGGAGGTCGTCGACGGCTTTGTGCATACGCAGGTGGAGGCCCATCAAGATGTCGGACTTGCTGGCGAAGTGGTAGTAGAGCGCAGCCTTGGAGAAGCCCATTTTCTCTGCGATCTCGCGTAGCGAAGTCTTGTCGTAGCCCTGCTCGACGAACAGGTCTAACGCGACGTCGAGGATGCGGTCGCGGGTGCTTCGGTCTTCTTCCATTTACGAATAGTTTACTTGACGGCCGGCAAGTTAGTGTGTATGGTCACTTACCGTACGGCAAGTAGATTACTTGACGGCCGGCAAGGCGTGCTGTTAGAGTCTACTTACCGGACGGCAGGTAAGGTTCGGCGGTAAGACGAGAAGTTCGACGATAGCTGAGGAAAGGGAGGCTGATGGCGACATCGGCGATGATCGAAGCGAAGGGACTGGTGAAGAGCTACGGGGCGGTGCACGCCCTCGTCGGCCTGGACCTTTCGGTGGAGAAGGGCAGCATCCTCTCCCTGCTCGGACCGAACGGGGCCGGCAAGACCACCGTGGTGCGCATCCTGACCACCCGGGCCATCGCCGACGCCGGCACTGCCCAGGTGGCCGGTTACGACGTCCATTCGCAGGCGGCGCAGGTCCGCCGCCGCATCGGGGTCACCGCCCAGGACGTCACGCTCGATGGGCTGCTGACCGGGTACCAGAACCTCGTCATGGCGGGTCAGTTGTCCGGGCTCAAGCGAGGTACGGCGAACTGCAGGGCGAACGAGTTGTTGTCCGCCTTCAACCTGACGGACGCGGGAGGACGGCTGGCCAAGGGTTACTCGGGCGGCATGCGGCGCCGGCTCGATCTGGCCGCCAGCCTGGTGGCGAGCCCGCCCGTCCTTTTCCTCGACGAACCAACCACGGGGCTCGACCCGACGAGCCGGGCCGAGGTGTGGGAAATCGTAAGAGGCCTGGCTGACCGGGGCGTGACAGTGCTCCTCACAACGCAGTACCTCGACGAGGCGGAGAAGCTGGCTCGCCGAGTTGTGGTGGTAGACCACGGCCGGGCTATTGCCGAGGGTTCTCCCGACGAGCTGAAGCGGTCGGTGGGCGGCGCACGGCTCGAGATCACCCTCAGCCCTTCACCCGTGGCGGCTCTCTCAAACGGTGGTCTCTCAAATGGTGGTCTCTCAACCGGTGGTCTCTCCGCTAACGGCCACAACTTCGCCGGCCTCCTAACGGCGGACGCGTCCTCGGACGGAGCGGCCGGTGGGTTAGCCGATGGGGGGGTGGCCAAGGCCCTCGCTCCCTTCCTCGATGGGCCGGCGC
Source organism: uncultured Acidimicrobiaceae bacterium (assembly GCA_963807395.1). Taxonomy (GTDB): domain Bacteria; phylum Actinomycetota; class Acidimicrobiia; order Acidimicrobiales; family Palsa-688; genus Fen-671. The sequence continues at coordinate 88,497 of CAWEBW010000011.1, read as the reverse complement.
GCGTAACCGAGGCCGGGCGCCGCATATCCGCTCCTGTGAGCACGCGGAGCGGTCTGGCCACGATGGTCGTGAGGGCGCTCGACGACGCCGGCATCTCCGTCGACGACGTCGAGGTGCGCCAACCATCCCTTGATGACGTCTTCTTCGCTCTCACCGGCCGAGCCCCAGAGAGTGAAGACCCTGAGCCCGAACTGGAGGAGGCAACCGTATGACAGCCATCGATATCCCGGCGGCGGCGATCGACCTGGCCGCGCCCGATCCCGGCGCCCTCGCTCGCCTGGCATCGCGGCTGCGAGACGTAGCCGTGATGACTCGCCGCAACCTGGTGCACATCGCTCGCGAGCCGATGCAGCTATCCGATGTCACCGTTCAGCCCGTCCTATTCACCGTGTTGTTTGTTTACGTATTCGGGTCAGGGATGTCGCTCCCCGGCGGCGCGAGCTACACCGACTTCGTCATGGCTGGTCTCCTAACCATGAACCTCGTCACTTCCTCGATGGGCACGGGTGTTGGCCTCGCCACCGACCTCTCCACCGGCATGGTCGAGCGGTTCCGGACGTTGCCAATGTGGCGGTCCTCGGTCCTGGTGGGCCGCACTGTATCTGACCTCCTCTCGGCCGCCCTTTGCTCGGTCATCGTGGCGCTCACCGGGTTGGTCGTCGGGTGGCGGGCCGACAATACGATGTGGTCGATCTTGGCTGGTTTCGGCGTCGCTCTGTTTTTCAGCTACGCCCTCACCTGGCCAACGGCGTGCCTCGGGCTTCTGGCCAAGGAACCTGAATCGGCCATGTCGATCGGGTTCGTGATCATCTTCCCGCTGGCTTTTGTTTCCGACGCCCTCGTGCCGACTCTCCACATGCCCAGCTGGCTGCGGGTGATCGCCGATTGGAACCCTGTCAGCTCGGTCACGTCCGCTGTGAGGGACCTTTGGGGCAACCCCAATCCTCTCCCGGCCAACCCGTCCTGGCCGATCCTGCACCCCTTGGCCGCGGCCTTGATGTGGTCCGTGGCCTTGATAGTCATTGCAGCACCGATAGCGGCGTACCTCTTCCGCCGGCGTACCACGGACTGAGCCGAGCCTGAGGCCCTCGAGCGTCCGGATGGAACGGCTGCTCGAGGGCCCTGTTCGTTTCTCTGCAATACCGGCCAAAGGTCGGGCAACGGGTTCGACGATATTGACGACCGGCCGTTTGTCCCGTCCGGCGGAGCGAAAGCTCTGATGCGTTGATCGCGTCTGAAGCCCCACGCGTGGTGGTTTTTGGGGTGACGGGGAGCTTAAATAGCGGTCGGAACGACCCCGGGACAGCGGTATGAGGCAAGCTCCGGTAGCACCAGTGCGAAAGTAGTTTTGTGCCCGGTCCCGCACAGGGATTGGCGCCGGGCGTTCCCGCACCCAGCCACTGGTTTTCCATCACCTGAGGAGGAGGAGCGATGGGCAATACAGACACCGTGCAGAGCATGTTCGAGCGCGTCTGCGCCGGTGACGCCGACGGCTTCGTCGGTTTTCTGTCCGACGATTTTGTCGAGCACGAGACCGGGCCTGGTGTCGAACCGACGAAAGCCGGCACCAAGCAGCTTTTCACCATGTTGATGGCGAGTTTCCCAGATCTGCGTTTTGACACCGAAGACATCCTGGAGAGCGGGGACAAGGTCGTTGTCCGGGCACGGATCACCGGTACCAACAAGAACGACTTTATGGGTGCCCCTGCAAGTGGGAAGAGAATAGACATCGAGGCCATCGACATTGTTCGGTTTGGCGACGACGGTCTGGCGCAGGAACATTGGGGGTTATGGACGTAATGGGGATGATGCAGCAATTGGGTGCCATACCCCCGGGGCCGCCCCCGGCATAACCCGGTGCCCTTCGGGGCGCACCAGGGTTGACCTCTGGTCCCGAGACGCCACCGCCCGACGTGGAAGGCTCGTCCGGGCGACAAGCTAGTGCGTGGCGCGCAGGACCTTCGTGCTGTCGGTACCCCCGGGGATTTAGCATTTGCGCACGTCCTCAGTATGAGCGTGCCGAGGATGGCGCGGGTCGTCGGGAGGCACGAAGGACCTTTTGCCCCGCCCGTGCACTAGCGCCCACCCCTGGTAGGTCTTCAGGTGATGGTGGAACCTACATAATCGCTCTAGTAATTGCAGGACGGTGAAGTGGCTCTTCGCCCAATCGAGGCGGTGGTCCGTCTCGAGGTAGCGGGCTCGTGCCCCGCAGCCTTCAGCGGCACAAGTCGGGAAGAGCCAGTCGAGCGCCGTCTGCTGATGGGCGTTCGGCCGTCGACCCAGGTGAGCCACGTTGACGACGTCTTTCCCTTTGGTCACCACCGCCTTCAAGATGGGGTCACCGGACCCCATTAAGTCAATAACGGCTTCAGCACTTATGGGGCCAAGACCGGCGATCTCGCAGGTTCCGCCGTCCACCGGGTAGCCCCGGGTCATCGCGGCGAGGTCGACCCGGTAAATGACCTCAGCCGTCGGGGCCTTCGCGCCCCCGGCCGTGGCCAAGGCGACGAGGCCATCAAACGCGTACGCTTCTGGGCGCTCGCGACGGCCGTCTTTCCTGGCCTGCTCGAACGCCTTATCGGCAAACGGGCGGACCGCCGCCATGACCTGGGCGACCTCTTCTGGCGTTCCCTTGGCGTGCAGGTGGGCGGTGCCGGAGGCGTCGGTGTACGGGCGCACACTCCGACCCAGGCGGATGGCTTGGCGCCGGGCCTCAAGATCTTGGTGGGCCGCTCGGGCGCGCGCCGACTCGTCGCTCAGCTCTTGGAGCGAGCCGGTCCGGGCGAGGGCGAGCAACTGGGGTGTGGCGCCGGCGTCGCCAAGCACTGGTGCCAGCTGGTGGGGCGCCACCAAGGCGGGGTCGAAGCCCCCAGCCAGGCACGCCGCCGCCTGTCGCAGCTCTGCGAGCGTTTGGCACATGGACGAGCTCCTGACTGTACGACCTTGGCTTCATGAGGCCAGCCCGGAGCTAGCGAAACGTGCCCCTTTCCCATTGGAAGGAACACATGTTCTAGGATAGCGGGTGCCAGTGACCGCAACTCAGGTCTGCCATCGGGGGGCCATTAGGCGGGGGCCGTGAGCGATATGCTTGCAGGCTGCCGGTCCAAGCCGGCGCCACGTCGGAGTGGCGGAATAGGTATACGCGTCAGCTTGAGGTGCTAGTGGGAGCAATCCCGTGGGGGTTCAAGTCCCCCCTCCGACACGAAGAGTTACTCCCCTCCCCCCCAACCGCCTGGAAGGAAGGGCGGAACAATTCTTTGATTCCCCCGTTGATAATTCGGCGCTCGTAGGCGAGGGAAAGCCCGAGGCCCGCGTAAAGTTGCCGGCGTTCGTCGGGAGTGGCGACGTCCCGCAGCAGACCGGGAAGCCCTCGGTGGCGCAGCAGGACAGACCGGATCATCGTGGGGGTCAGGACGGCGGGCGTGTTCCGGGCAGCGTGAGCGTCGAGGATCCCGTTTGCCTTCGCCAGGTCCGTCTGGGCCTGTCGGGTGTCCGAGACGAGCAAGCTTGGATCAAACCCAGCGTTTATCGCCGCGATATGGCGCTCGAGCCTAGCCTGGGCGTCGGCTGCGAGCCTCCGCGCTTCTACTACAGAAGGCGGGTCCGCATCGATGCGCTGGTCCAGGCTCAGCAACGTGTCGATGGTCTCGTCGATGTGGTCCGGGTCGAACATGCGGCCGAGCCACATGTCGAGCGGGGGCAAGACACGAGACTCAGCGACGGAAAGCGAGCGAGGGTGTTCGACGTCGCCGGGATAATTGGACCGATAGACGCAGCGGTAGTTGTTATGCAGTCGGCCGTTGGCGCGTTTTCGTGTGGAGCCTTGCATGATGTGGCCACACAAGGCACATACGACCAGGCCGCGCAGGGCGTACGGGGAAGGGGCGTCCTGACGCCTTCCGCCGGTGGGGGCGGCCGTTTTTTCGCCTTGTGCGGCTTGCCATTCTTGGCTGGTGACGAGGGCGGGGACGGTGCCTTCGACGATGACCCAGGTCGACTCGTCGGCTGGGACGAGTTTGGACACGAACCCCGCCGAGGGGTCGTGGCGGTCGTAGAGCCGCTCTACCTTGCGATATTTGCCATAGGCGTCGTCGCCCCGGTACCGCGGGTTGCGCACGATGGCAAGGACGGTGCTAGCGCCCCACGCCCGTCCGGCGCGGTGGGGGTTGCGCTGGCGGTCGTAGGAGCTCGGGCAGGGGACATGGAGCTCGTCGAGGCGAGCAGCGATACCGCCGTAGCCGTCTCCCTGGGCCCGCCACGAGAAGATTTGCTGCACCCATGGGGCCGTTTCCGGGTCCACCTCGAGCCGTTGCAGCTCGGCACCCCAGCGGGCCTTCTCGGGGTTGGGGTGGGGCCGGCCGGTAGACACTAGCCGGTACCCATATGGGGGCCGGCCGCCTTGGAAGCGGCCGGTGGTGGCCTGCTGTTCTTTCGCAGCACGGACCCGCGTCGAAGCCGGCGCCGCTCGGCCTTGGACAGGCCACCGAAGAGGTTCAGCACGATGTCGTGGGCTTCGCTATTCGGGTCGACGGGACCTCCGACCTCGGGGCACCATAAGGTCGCCCCGGCGTCGGCAAGCTGAGGCAGTATTAGCTGCACTTGCATCGCAGACCCGAAGGCGCGCTCGAGGTTCGCCGACGACGATGCCGTCCCAGCCCCGGTCGGGTGAGTACAGTTCGGCGAGGAGCTGGGCGGCGCGAGGCCGGCGAGCCCACGGGATGCTTCGGGACGTATCCGTCTCGTGCACGACTCCGATGATCTCAGCTCGCCCGGCCACAAGTGCCTTGGCGAGCGAGACCTGCCAGGCCAGCGAGTCTTCTGGAGATTGCTGGTCGTCCGTCGACGTGCGAGCGTAGATGAGTAGCTGCGGTAGGCCGTTCACGCCGCGGCGTCCCCTTCGCCGGCCTGGGCGTCCATCGCTGCGGCGCGCCGTATCAGCTCTGCCAGGACCCGACCGGCCGGGTTGGTCAGTTGGGGCACTTCCGGCGGCTCGTCGAACACGACATCCGGGACCTGCTCGGCCATGACACTCGCCGCCTTAGGTTTTCTGGCCACGAGCCGGAGCATCGGGAGCGACACTAGCAATAGGGGACTGCGTGGCCGTCGGCTGCGTCGTGGCGCGGACGAGCGTCTTCGTCTCGGCGACCCCTAGAGGAACGCCTTGGTCGATCATGCAGCCGAACTGGAGGAGCAGCTCGAAAGCCTCCCACTGGGCAAGCCCGGCGGCGTCGAGTCGGGCCAGAAGCTGAATCGTGGCCCATACGCCCTGGCTCGTCGTCGGGGGCGGTTCGGCCTGATCGTGGGGGATCGCTTCTTTTGGAGGGGTCACCACTCGGCTCACGTATATAGAGGCAGCGACGGCTGACGCGGCCAGAGACGTAGTCGTGGTAACGACGGTGCTGCTCTCCACCTCGTCGCCGCCTGAAGGAGCACGAGGTCTTGCTGTAGTCATAGGATCACTCTCAGTCGGGCAGAGCAGCTCGACCAGAGCACTCTTAGCCCACAAACCACGCAAACATCGTGCACTGGCAGCTTTTATCAGGGCAGATCACCGGCTGGATCACGCCATTGGAGGGCACGCGTAGGTGGCAGCTGAACAGCAGAGCCCGTTGGCTCGACAGCGGCTGATGCGTGGTTACACCCAAGAAGAGCTAGCCGAGAAGGTGAGGACCACGGTGTCCACGGTCCGGCGGTGGGAGCGGGGAGAGGTGCATCCCCAGCCAGGAACCCGTCGTCGGCTCGCGTCCGGGTTGAACGTCTCCCTCGGATCAGCTGGCCACCCTCCTTGAGGGAAAGCCTGTCGCCCCGAACGTCGTCGACCCGCCCACCGGTAGCCTGGGTCAACGTGGCCATGGGCTTCCGGGCGCGGATGAGGCGGTGAACCGAAGGCAGTTCGTTATCGGCAGTGTCGGAGCTCTTATCGGAGCGGTCGTGACAGGCCCGGGTCAGTTCGGGTCGTCAGGCTTTGGGCTGGGTCGTTGGGCAGATGAGGCGGTAGCCGATCATCTTGGGCGCACATGGCACACGCTCGTGGCGGCCGACAATAAGTTCGGCCCCGTCCACGCGATCCACGGCGTCTTACACAGCATCAAGTTGGCCAGCGACGCGCTCCAGCAGATGAGCGGAGCAGATCGCCAGCGAGTCTTCCAACTGGACGCCCGCTTCGCGGAATCGGCGGCCTGGTTGTACGAGGACATGGGAGACTTCGCTGAGGCCAGCAGGTGGATGCAGACGGCCCACCAATGGGCGGACGCTGCGGACTACCCGTCGCTCGCCCTGTGGACACTCATTGGTCGTGCCCGACAGGCGGTGCTGCGCCGGGACGCCCACACCGCCGTCGGCCTTGCCGATCAGGCCATCAACACGGCTACTGCCGCGCCCGCCGCCATGCGTACCGCGGCGCTGTGCTACAAGGCTGAAGCCTTTGCCCTTCAAGGAAAAGAACGGCTTTGCCTCACGATTTTGGACCGTGCTGAAATCGAAGCTGCCAATGTGAAAATCGACCCCGATGCCGACAGCAGCGGCGGCTACGGTTCGTGGTGTACACCCAGCTACGTCAACGCTCAGCGAGCGCGATGCTGGCAGGCGCTCAGAAAGCCCATCCGCGCCATCCCGCTCTATACCGAGAGCCTCGCCACTCTTCCCGACTCGTATCACCGAGACAGAGGATGGGCGCTGGCGGGCCTGTCACTCGCGTACGCGACCACCGGCGAGCCCGAGCAAGCCTCTGACATCGCCCACCGGGCAATGTTGATCGCCTCGGCAGCCGGCTCCCAAAGGACGGCGAACGAGGTGGCCCGCGTCGTGGACCACCTAATTGTCGTTGGGCACACCCCCGACTGGTCGTACCTGCCTCCGCCGGCCTGATGAGCGCTGACGTTGAGTTCGCCGCTATGCGGCTGGCCGTCGGCCTTTCGGCCCAGGGCGTTGGGACGACTAGCCCTAACCCTCCCGGTCGGCTGTGTCATCCTGGACAGCGCCGGCCAAATCGTGGGTGCAGGGCTACCATCGCCGAAAGGGCGAAGCGCACGCCGAAGTGAACGCACTTGCCGCGGCCGGACCCCGAGCCCGCGACGGCACAGCCGTCGTCACGTTAGAGCCCTGCAACCACTACGGTCGTACCCCGCCCTGCAGCCAGGCACTTCTCGATGCTCGGATCTCTCGGGTGGTTGTCGCTTTGCTCGATCCCACGTCGCGAGGTGAAGGAGGTGTGGCCGTTCTGCGTGCCGGAGGGGTTTCGGTGGAGGTCGGTGTGCTCGAGGACGAAGCGCTGCTCGTCCTCGGTGACTGGCGGCGATCACTTGACAGCGGGCCACAGGTCACCTGGGTCTATGCGCTCTCAGCTGCTGGCGAGCCAATCCCGCCGCCGCCAGGTAGTGCCGCCGCCGACGACGCAGCGAGGCTCTGCCAGCTCTCAGATGTGGTCGTTTATGACGACCTGACGCTGAGCGAGGGCGTACCTGGCGGCCACGAGTGGAACCTCCCGAAGGCGGCTATCGAAGAGGACAGCTACGGCCCTGACGTACTCGGCTGGCTCGCAACTTGCGGCGCTCGGACCGTCGTGATCCTTGGCAGTAGCCGCGCCGCAGCCTGCTTTGTCGACTGCGGGCTGGTGGACCGCGACCGTCACCTACCTTCCATCATCGGCGCCCTCTTCGCGCCCGGACAAGGAGTGGGGGGGATTTGCGGTCCCTGCCGGCTTCCATCTGACCGAGGTGGTCCCTTTCACCGGGTGGGTGCGCTTGACCGCCAGGGCGAAGACCTGACACTACGGCACGGCTCGGAGCGGTCGCGACCAGTTTCGAACAGTCGGTGCAGCTTCGAGCGTCGTGAAATGCTCAACTTGCTAGGCCGAACCTTGCGCCGCCCGGCCGCCCTCTGACCCTGGCGACGTCCCGTCCTTCGATGGGATTTCCTCCTCACAACACGCTCTCTCCCGGCGAAGTGTCAGGGTCTGGCCCACCTCCCAGCCGTCGCCCATAACGTCGTAGACCTTCGCCCGGATTGCCGCGCTCACCTTGCGCTCCAGGTAACCGTCCGGTCCGTAACCGGCCCAGGCCAACGCTCTGCCAGCGCAGCGGGCGTAGCCGTCCTGGGCCGGTGCCGCGAGCCTCGCGCCCCAGACTGCGACGTGCCCGACCACGGCGTCCAGCCGCCTGTACTTGTCGGAGTGAGCCTCTACAGCGATGCCGACCTGAACGCGGGAGATGGCCAGAGGTACCAGGACATCGGCTGCGGCCTTCATGTAACGGTCGGAAGCTGCTCCGTTCATCCGGTCGAGAGGCGAGAGCACGGCGGTCGCCTGCGCCTCAATACCCTTTCCTGCTGCCCCGTCCAAGAGCATCTGGACAGCGACGGCGGCCGAGTGCCGGGGCCTGAGCTGGTCCGCGGGAGCGTCCAGGCAGCCCTTTCTAGTGACGGCGGCAAGGCCGTTCTCGCCATGCTCGGCGATCCACGACGCTGGGTCTTGGCCCGCAGGCCACCACGTAATGCACGATTCCCGGCCCCGCTCGGCTACCGCGGCGGCCCACTCAGCGCTCGCTTTCTTGCCCGCCCCGTCGCCATCGGCGCATAGCACGGGCGGCCTGTCGTGGATGGCGAGAATGGTCTCCCACTGCATCTCGCTGACCGCCAGTCCCGACTCGGCCACGGGAGCGTACTTGGATGACAGGCCAGAGCGCGCCGCCTGTGCGGCGATGGCCAGGGCGTCCAGGGTCCCTTCGCACACCACCACCTGCGCGTCCGGGTCGAGCGCGGGTAGCGAAGGTCGGTAGAGGTTGACGGATTTGTTGTAGCAGGCGGTGTGGGGCGGGTTTATGTATTTCGGCACGCCAGCTCTCTTGCTGTCCAACCGGCCGATCAGCCCGACCACGGTGCTGCTGTCGTCCATGACCGGCACGAGAAGTCGCTTGCGGTAGTAGTCGATCACGGTCTCGCCGGCCGTGCGTCGGGCAAGGCCGGCATCGACCAGCTCGTCGTCTGTGTACCCCTTCGAACGGAGGCGCTGCACGAGTTGGTCGGGCGCCTTGTAGGGCGTGTGGCCGACAACTGGTCTGTCGACCTCGACTTCGAGAGCGGCAACGTCGATGCCACGGCCGCGGAGGTAGTCCGTCCCCGACTCATGCAGGTCGCCGTAGGTGTAGTACCCCCAGGCGTCTCGCAGAGCCGCCAGGGCTCGGGCCCGAGGTGTCCGGTACAGGTCTGGCTTCTCCGCTTGTTGTCCCGCCGTCAAGGAGGTGGAGTGCCGGTCGATGACGACACCGTCCGGCGGGTGGGGGAGAGGGCCGGGAGTGTCGAGCATGGTGACTGCCTGGCTCACCCGGACGCCGTAGATGTCGCGGACCCACTGGACGACATCGCCGGTGGTCCCGCAACCAAAACAGTGGTACCGGTTCGTGCGCAGGTGCAGCGACATGGAAGGTGTGTTGTCGTGGTGGCCTGGCATCGGACAGCAGACCATCACGTCGTCGATGCCGTCGAGTGGGATGTCGAAACCTGTGCGGCGGGCGACCTCGCACAGCGAGTGTCGGGCTTCGACGTCACGGAAGTCGACCTGGGCCATCAGTGCTCCAGCGCGGCCCGGCTGCTCCTCGGCTCGAGGGTCAACGGTTCGTCGACTAGTCGCTGCGGGTCGGGGTTGGTACCGGACCAGGCGGCGAACGCGGCATCACGAGGTGACCAGCCGCGGTCAAAGGCGGCACGCCACGAGAACTCGGACGTCTCGTCCTTGGCTTTAGGGAACCCGGCGAGGTGTTCGTCAGCGAGTCGGAGCCAGAGCGAGAACCTCGCGTCTCCGCCCGCCCGCAAGAGGTACTCGGCCTGGTCGTCGGGGAAGTAGCGGTCGATGTCGGCGACGAGGCGCTCGACCACGTCCTGGTGAGGCACCTTGTCGAGCCAGGTCATGTTCTCAGTCCTCGGGCCGATGGCCCGTTCGTGCCCGCCGGCGTACTCGACAGACGCTTTTGCTCGTCATCGGCGGACCTCCGCAGCTCTGGCCCACAAGATGTGGGCCGGTCAGCTACGGTCCTGCGACTGCGAAATCGTACGTTGCGCTCTAACCGGCGTTGGCGGCCTTGGCGATCTCGCGCTGCCGTCGTCGCTCGGCATCGGCCAGCAGCATCTGCTCCCAGTCCTCATCATCCAGGGGGCGAAGCCGGGTGAGCGGTTCCTTGTGGCCGGCGGCACAGCCGGAGTGCCCGGTCCACTCCCGCAGGCGCCCTTCGATTAGGGCGAACGCCCGGTGCCAGTCGGTAGCAGCAGTGCCTGGTGAGTTGTCTGAGTAGGCCACTCGCTCGTGGTCGCGAAGCGCCTGCAGGGCCTCCACGTGCCCGCTGTGGCGCCACCAGCAGGATGGGATGACAGTGTGGTCCAAGTGGGCGAACCGTACGACCAGTTCCTCCACGTAAGCCCGCAGTTGCCGCCATTCATACAGCGGCATCGACAGCAGGCAAGTCAGGCCATCGGACAGGGCTGGCCAGGACTTCTAGGTCCGGCGGGCCATCCGCTCCGTACAACTCGGCGAGAAGCTCCCGACCGCGACGGTCGTCGCTGTCCTTCTCCCGTTCGTCACCGGCGTCCACGTCACTCATTCGACTTCTCCTGTTCCGCCCGCTCGGTCGTGTAATAGGGCGATGATCATCGCCGTGGCTTGGCTGCGCGGCAGCCGTCTCCAAGCCGGTATTCCTTCCAAGATGGCATGAAGGCACAGGTGGTCGCGGTAGCAGAGCGGCGCTAGGTCATGGAAGTCCTCACGACCGAGCCGAGCGTAGGTGCGATGGTGAAGGTCTCCCCGCCAGAGCCTCCAAGGCTGACCGCATACGAGGCAGACCGGGTCACTGCCCCGGTGGCTAGCTCGCCAGGCTTCCAGCCACCGCTCCCGGGACCGGTACCACTCGGGCGAGGCCATGTAAGCTGGCGTAGGCGGCGCGGATTGCCACCCGCCGCTTCGACCAGCCGATGCCGGGTCGGGGGTCACGCAACGGGAGCCCCCCATTCGGCCACGGCCGCCTGTCGGATCAGCTGCTCGACCTTGGCTCGGTCGGCTTCGATCCGTCCCGCATAGGCGCGCTGGGTCCATGGCCTGAGGGTGAGCATGATCGGCTTGGCCGACCGCAGGAGGAGCAGGCCGTGGCCGGCGCGCAGGGTGCGAATCATCGACGGGTCGAGGATGGCCTCTTTCCGCTCCGACTCCGAGATTGACTTGCCCCCGCCCGACTGCCACGATTCGGAACGTTCCCGGACGGTGCGTTCGCCAAGCATTCGGGACAGGTCGACCAGGTCGTCGGCGTTCGAGCTGCCGCCGAGCACGAGCTTGACGGTGGCTGAGTCCCAGATCGCTCCGGCCTGCTCGCGTCCCCAGCGGTCTCGGGCCTGGGCGAGGGATTGGAGGACCACGACCGTCGGAATGCCTGTTCCTCCGCCTTCGGACATGAGCGCTCCGAGCGACGGGAGCGGGTAGTTGGCGGCCTCGTCGAGTATCAGCCCGAGAGGAGGGTCGATCCGAGCGCCAGGGGACGCGGCGGCGAGCCGGCGAGCGACTTCCACTATGTCTTCGATCAGAGCGGCGACCAGCCCGGCGGTTGCCGACGCGCCTGACGCGGTGCCGAGCAGATAGAGGGCGCCCCTCGCTCTGAGGAAGGCGGAGGGGTCGAACATCTCGTCCGGCTCTGGAGAAACCGCCGCCAGCACCTTCGGGTCGGCCAATGCCGAGAAGGCGTTGGCCACCATGGCCCACACCGAGTCGCGTTGGCGCTGGTCGGCTGAGATGATGGCGTCGAGTGCCTGGTGCCATCGCGGGGTGGCCGCTGGCATGTTGACGAGGATGTGGACAGCTTCACGGGCGCCCGGCGCTGAGAGCGACCATTCGTATAGCGAGGCTGCCCCCCTCCTGCCCACAGCAGCAGCGTGCAGCAAGCAACGGACTGCTGTCTGGGTCTGCTGTTTCCAGAAGCTCCCCTCGGTCACCGACTCCCCGGCGTTAGCGGTCAGGGCCGCCGCTCGGGTCATCGCCGTCTGCGGTCGTTCGCAGCCGCGCACCGGTGACCAGCGCAGGGCGGACGGTACGCCCACGGCCAACCCTTGCGGGTCGAACACACCGACGGGTCCGAGCCGGCCACGCGCGGTCATCGTTGCCGTCAGGTTGTCCGGTCGCGTGCTGGTCGTGATCACCGTTCCAGGAGCGTCCAGGATGGATGGGATGACCACGTTGTAACCCTTGCCGGCCCCTGGAGGGCCGAGCAGGACCATCGAGTCCCGGACTCCCATCCAGCACTCGATATGGCGCGAGTGGCCCAGGTACCACCCCACGTCTCGCGCCCGAGGTGCCCTGACGGATGGACGAAGGATTTTTGCGCTTTCGAGCAGCGCCTTCGCTCCGGCGGCGGTGCGGACTTCGCGCTTGTCTGCCAGGCCCTCGATCAATGTCGGGTCCTCCGACCAGCGCCTGCGGCGGGGGTGGAACAGGCGCCACGCGCCCCAGACAACAAACGCCAGGAAGGAGACCACGAGGACTGTCACCGTCCAGTAGAGCTCTGGTGGCCCGACCGGGGCGTGCCAGGCCGCCGAAGGCTGGCCGAGGTGCCCGAAGGCGGCCAGTTCGGCGAGGGCATGGCCGTGCGGGGTGCGATGCCCGCTCAGGTGAGCTGAGGCGACGCCAGCTACCCAAAGAGCCCCGGTCAGCATGATGCCGCAGACCAAGGCGGCCAGGGCAGTGTCCTTCATCGAGTCCGGCTGGGAAGGTCGCGATGCCATCCCTAGCACCAGTCCGTTTCGGTTGCGCCGAGCTGCCGAATGCAGCCCGCCTCCCATGAGCCGGGCCGCGACTTGACTAGTGCTTCGATCCCGCCTTTGCTGCGGGCGACGTCTCCGAGCGCCGCAGAAACAGAGCCGGCGAAATCGGGACCGCCATGCTCCGCAAGCCGCCAGGTCGCCGCCAAAGCGGCAACCAGCCGCCTGTGGGTGCGATCGATCTCGTCGCGGCGGGGGCTTCCCCCACCCATCATCACGCCACACCCTCAGTAGGCTCTGCCTCCAAGCGAAAGCTCCGTTGCGGGACACCACGGGCCGTGATGCCGGCGTTGTAGGGAGGCGAACTGAAGACGCCCGCCGCGTCGCCTACGTGGTGGGCGGCAACGTGGCCCGCGTCCGGCTCGTAGATAGTGACCCGCCTGTTCTCGTAGAGAAAGCGTGACCCTCACTCCGCCCCCACGCCCAAGGTCTCAGGACGCGCCTGTTCGACCTGGCGGTCCACGGCCCGAGCTTGGCGCGCCGATTCGACGGCGGCGTCTACGCCGGGAACTCTGCCACCCGAGGTGTGCTCTGCGGGTGACCTCTCGAGGATGGCCTTTGCGGCGCGAGCCACTCGGGCCTGGCTGGCCATGACCTCCTTGGCGGCGTCTTTCGGCCCCGCCCACCCGGCAACGTACGGGAAGCTGTAGTCGTCCGTCGACATGCCATGGGCGGCGGCGACGACGTAGGCGACCGATTCGGCCTCCACTTCCTTTCGAGGGCGGGGTAAGAATGTGCCGGGCGGGCTTCCTGGTGCAACAGTACGTGGGCCGCCTCGTGGATGAGCGTCTTGACTTTCGCTGCATCGTCCATGTCACCGCGGACTAGCACGCGCTTGTCCCCGAACCTGGCCTGCCCGTTGGCGCCTTGGAGGTACGAGTCGTCAGGCACGATCTCGACAGTCCAGCCTCGGGCCTCGATCATGTCCACGATGACCTGGCCCAGGCCCTCGGGCGCTTCTCCCTCCAACAGTTTCGGCCGCGGTGGCTCAGGCAGTGGGTCGCCGTGGGTCTGAGACACGTCGAAAACGTGCTCGACGGTGAAGCCTCGGATCTCCTGATGTGAGCTCTCGGTTTCGCCAGGGTGCAGCTGTTCGTCTTTCGCCATGCGGCGGATGCTGCCGTCGGAGCCGATGGCTGTTCGCTGGCTGCGACGTACCGGGGCCAAGACGGCGTAGCCGTGCTGGCCCTTATCGACGCTGCGGCCGAGCGCCTGCCAGGTGCGGAAGCCGGCCAGGTAGGTCGGCTCGGGGGCCGAAACCCTGCCCTCGGCATAGGCTTTGACGTGTTGGCACCACACGAGGGCCACGTTGTTTGGCGAATAGGCGTGGAGCTTTGACTGGAAACTAAGGTACCGCTTCCAGTCTTCGCCGGACTGGATGGAGGCGACCTCCCGCATCAACACCTCCTGGGCGGCGGCCACCTTCGCCGCTACAAGCTCCTGCCACTCCTGCTTGGACACTTTTGGCTTGATCATGAATGCTCCCGTCGGCTTCGGAGCCCTACCGGCAGGCTCTTCCCCAAGCACCGTCGGGCTGCGAAATCGTACGGAGAGGCCGGCCGTACGATTTGGTAGCGGCCTCGTCGTGGTCAGGAACCCTACGGACAAGGAGACCCCGTGACTGCCCAACAACTCCAGCGTCTAGCCGAGCAGGCCGCCTACGCTCATGACTTCTTCCGCCCGACCAACCCGGCAGCGGCGCGACGTTTCCGCGACGCCTCCGAGGCAGCGTCGGCCTTGGCGGACCAGCTAGCCGAGCAGGAGCATCTCGCTGCCCTCCGGCTCGATGTTGAAAGGCTCAAAGCTGATCTGGGACCCTCGGCCGCCTGAGCCTCGCCCCAGGGACGTCTATGAGACCTCCCTCTGACGGCCGGTGGCATTGGACCTGCGGTATAACCGCCACAAAACACGGAGCGGCGGAAGCCTTTCGGCCCAATTTGAATGGCTATGAGTTCGTGTGCCCACTGGAATGTCGGGTGGCTAAAGAAACTGCCCACTGGCGGCCATATGAAATGATGTCAAGGCCCGACGCTCTCCGTGGTGAAACGGGACCCGAAAACCCGTCAGGTAGCGCCGAACTGGACCCTGATTGCCGCCCGACCGGAGCTTCTATCAAGCGCCAGCCGGGGGACGGGCTCCCAAGCGCGTACACGGAATTCCCGGTGAATCGTCGGGATTCCCGACGGTCCGTCGGTGTCGCCGAACTATGGCTCTGACGGTAGGCCGAAGATATTGTGACGAACGTTGCAGCCCCTGGAACCCAAAACACGAAGTGGGTCGCTCACAGGGTCGACACTAGGATTCCGCTCATTTCGGTTCAAAATCCCTAAACCCGTCACCTTTTGTTTCTAAAGCGTTGAGTTCGTTTGGACCTTGGGTTCCGTTGCTGGCCTGAGTGCCTGGTGGTTCTGGGTTTCCGTAGACTAGCCCGAAAGATGATCGAACTTCAGTATTACTGAAGCTCTGTCGCGCTTGCGCTAGTATTCTCGGTGTGGGTGAACAGGGCTGATGGCGGGACTGGCCGTTGTCCGTAACATCGGCTCGCCTCGGGCGTTGCGGAGCGGAGCAGGATGTCGAGGACTTCGAGCAGGAGATCGTCGACCAGTACGCGCTGGCGATGGCGGCCGCCGGCTTCAGCGACGGGCATGTGAGCAACACCCGGTCGGCGATCATCGAGTTCGCCCGGTCCGCTGCGCGGGCCGCTGTGGTCGGCGACCTGTGACGACGCGGACCGGTTCTTGGCCGACCAGCGCCGGGCGGGGCGCAGCGTGACCACCCGGGCCGGCAAGGCGGGCGCGCTGGCCTCGTTCTTCGAGTTCGTGATCAGCCGCTATCAGGGCGACATTCACGCCCTGACCGGCTGTCGTGGTCGAGCAGCCGATCGACGAGTTCAACCGCCAGTCGGGGGCGTCGTTGGGCAAGGTGCGGGTGCCGCCCTCGGACGCCGAGGTGGACGAGCTGTTCGCCGAGTGGCGTCTGTCGGCTGCAGGATGCCCGCAAGTACCTGCCCGCGGCCCGGGACTACTTCGCGGCGTCGCTGTGGCGACGGCTGGGGTTGCGGATCAACGAGACGGTGATGCTGGACATCCGCGACTGGCGGCCGGACCTGGGCGGGTTCGGCAAGCTGCACGTCCGCCACGGCAAAGGCAGCCGCGGCCGGGGCCCGCAAGGTCCGGCTGGTCCCGGCGATCAACGGCGCGGACCAGCTGATCGACTGGTGGCTGGCCGAGGTCCGTCACCAGTTCGGCGACGACTGGTCCGACCCGGACGCCCCGATGCTGCCGAGCGAGCGCCACGACCCCGACTCTGCGACCGGTGCAGGCGGGTGGGTGACGACGCGTTGCGCCAGGGCGCTGGTCCGCGCAGACGGCCGAGTGGCTGCCGGCGTGGTCGGGGCGGCTGACCCCCCACGTGCTGCGCCACTACTGCGCCTCCTCGCTGTATGGCAGCGGGATGGATCTCAAGGCGCTGCAGGAGCTTTTGGGCCACGAGTGGCTGTCGACCACGACCCGGCTACATCCACGTCCGCAGCGACCACATCGAGCAGGCGTGGACGGACGCCAACCGGCGCGTGGAGACCCGGCTCGGTGAAGGAGGTGACACGATGCAATGGAACCTGCGGTTGAAGGCCGCCGAGCGCGGCATCTGGAAGTCCGCCGAGCTGCGCCGGATGTCTGGCCGACGGCCGGGCTGGAGGTCAGCGCCGGGAAGATGTCGGCGCTGGTGGACCGGGAACGCCGACCACGATCCGGCTCGACGACCTCGACGTGATCTGCGCCGTGCTGGAGTGCGAACCGGCCGCGCTGTTGATCCCCGAACCGGACAAGGTCGCCGCCCGCCGGCCCCAGCACGAGCAAGACCGGCGAACGGTAGGACGCGGCTCGCCGATGGTGGCACCCGGCTTCGGCAAGGGCCGGTCCGAACCGCCGGTGTGACCACGCCCGCCGCGCGCGCTGCAGCGGCCTGCCAGGTCAACCGGGTCGCGTGGGTCCGGCCACGGGTCGACTTCTGCTACGAGTGCCTGCCCGGCGGGCCGTTCACCCCCCCCGCCTGCCGCAGCTGCGGATCCGCGGACCGATACTTCAGCGAGCGGCCTCTGCGAGAGGTGCCATCCCGGCGGGCCGCTGTATCCCGGCTCCTGCCGGGGCTGCCTGGCCTGGGGCGTGTATCGAGCCTACGACTGGCGGTGCTGGATTGCCGCTGGTGGCAGACCCACTACCCGCTCGGCGACTGCCGCTACTGCGGCCGGAGCACCCGCGTCGGCGAGCACCAGGGCTTGCCGGCTCTGCTGTCGAGCAGGCCCGAATGCGTCCAAGAACCCGGCCGGGCCGCTCGACCTGGCCGGCGGCCAACCGGTACGGGCAGCAGCTGTTCTTCGCCAACATGCACTCCGGTAGGCCCCGCGACCCCGCCGCCCCGGGGCGGTCTCCAGCCGGATGACAGCCGGGTTCGCAAAGGTCCTCTGCAGCGCCTGTCCCGGGTTGCCAGCGGCCAGATTTTCGAACCGGTCCCTTGGCGTCAACTGCCGCTGTTCGAGATCGACCTCGACCCGGCGGAGCTCAAGGCACGGGCGCAGGAGCCGAACAGCGACCTGCTCCGCTACTGCGCCGAGGTCGTACGCGACCACGCCGCCCGGCACGGATGGAGCACAAAGCAAACCAACGACGTCATCCGCTCCCTGCGTCTGCTGCAGGTCTTCCAGGACACCCCCGGGGCGAAGATCAACCGCCACCGACGTGCTGAAGCTGCCCGCGCTATGACGGCAACATCATGCCTCCACCCTCGACGTCCTCGCCGCCGCCGGCCTGCTCATCGACGACCGCAGCTCGCCACGTCGAGCGCTACTTCGCCGCGCAAGATGGCCCGCCTGCCCGAGCCCGATGACGACGCCAGCTGGAGATCTGGCTCGACAGTCATGCTCAACGGGAGCAGCCAAGCCCCCCGGCAGCGCTCCCCGGGACCCCAGACCGCCCGCATCCACATCATGGGGATCGCCCCGATCATTCAGGCCTGGGCGACGCCGGGCCACGGTCCCTGGCCGAGATCACCCCTGACGACATGTCGTGCCGCGCTGCCCGCCAGCGGGTCCCGCACGCATCTGGGCCGAGCACGGACTGCGCTCGCTGTTCAAGGTGCTCAAAGCCCGCAAGCTGATCTTCATCAACCCGACCCGGGGCGTGCCTCCCACCGCGGACAACGCCACCATCCCCTGCCCCTCGACACCGCGGCGATCCGCAGACGCCCTCGGACTCGCCCGACTCCCGCCATGGCGCTCGCTGTCGCCCTGGTCGCCTTTCACGCCCTGACCGCCCGACAAGTCGCTCTAGCTCAAGCTCACCGACATCAGTCGACGGCGGCCTCACCCTCGACGGCCGGGACATCCCTCTCGCCGGCCCGGTGCTGCCCAGGCTCGCCGCGTGGCTCGATCACCGCGCCCGGACCTGGCCGGGCACCATCAACCCGCACCTGTTCGTCAGCCGGCGCACCGCACCCCGGCTGACCCCGGTCGGCCGGCAGTTCCCCTGGAAGGAAGTCAACTTCACCGCCCAGTCCCTTCGCGAGGACCGCATCCTCCACGAGATCCACGCCACCGGCGGCGACGTCCGACGGATCTGCGACCTGTTCGATCTCAGTGTCGGGGGCGCGCTGCGCTACATGACCTCCCTCGACCACACCGACACGAGCGACAGCGAGGCACCCGAAGGGCCAGTCCTCATCTGAGCCAGACGTCGGGTTCAGTCCTGTTCTCGGCCCGATAGCGTCAATCGCGAGCGAAGGGACGCTGTCAGGTACCCGGCTGGATGATTGGCCGTCACCAGGCCCATCGGCCCACCCCGTGTAAACCTTGCCTTGACACTCTGGCGCCGTAAAGGTATCCTTTACAGTGTGGAGATCGGGTGGAGTGCCCGCCGGCATGGGATCCCCGATGAGGACATCACCCACGCTTGGGAGCACGCTGTGCGCCTTGTCGAGTACGACTACGACGGGGAGGAACGGCTCTTGGTGATGGGCCGTTCGCGCTCGGGCGACATGCTCGAGCTCGTGGCCGTGCCAGCCGAGGTTCCCACTCGGATCATCCACGCTGACCGACTCCAGCCCAGCCGCTACGACTATCTCAGGTGATCTGCCATGCCCAAGACGATCCGCTCCGAAACTGAAGCCCTCAACGCCATCAGCCCCGATACTCACCCCGGCTTGGACGGGGAGCCGTGGCGGCGCATCATTGCTGCCCGCAAGGCCGTCACTGACGCCGACAACGAGTTGCGGGCCGCGGTAGAAGCCGCCCGTGCCGCTGGCTATAGCTGGACGGTTATCGGTGCAGCACTCGACACCACCCGGCAAGCAGCGTTCCAACGGTTCGGGCAATAACCATTCACGCACGGTCATTCCCGCCCGCTCGTTGCCAATGAACACGTGGCGACGGCTCGAGTCCGGGCCAAACGGCCTCGGGTTCGCCAACCCGAGGCAGCAACTAGGCTGCGTTGCGCCATCGACCCTTGGGTTCCCGATCAAGAACCTTCAGTCCGGCTGAACCCATGGGGAATTCCGAACATCCTGGAATTTGTGTCGAAAAGGATTTGCTCGCCGGGAGTACAGACGTGGCGGACCACGAATGATCGTTCTCCGATCCGCCACAAGCCTTCGCCGAGGTCGAGTTCGGGAAGCTGTGCGATCTCGGTCTCGGACAGGCCAATGGCAGCACCAGTCTTGGCCGCTTCACCCCGCTCCTGAGCGTAGATGATCCTCGTGGAGCAGTCAGCTAAGAGGCCCAAGGCCAGGTTTCGCGACGAGCTGCCGGCGTCGCCAACGGCGTCGAGGTCCGACAAGCGGTGGACCACCATCAGGTTCGAAATGCCCAAAGCGCGGGAGAGTTTCCACTGGCTCTGCATCCGCGCGAGGAGGGCGGGTTGGCGCATGAGCCGCCAGGCCTCGTCGTAGACCACCCAACGCTGCCCGCCGGACGGGTCGGCCAGCGCCGCCTCCACCCAGGCCGAAGCGCAGGTCATCACCAGGGCGATCACGGCGTCTGACCCCGAGATGCGGGAAAGGTCAAGGGACATCATCGGCAGGTTGGCATCGAAGGCGACTGTCGACGGGCCATCGAATAGGCCTGCCAGGTCGCCGTAGACGAGCCTGCCGAGCGCGTGCCCGGGGTCGCGACCGTCAGAGCGGAGCTGGTCGGCCGTGCTGCCCCTCCAACCTTCGGCGGGCTCCAGCAACGCTTGTACAACCAAGGGCATGGTCGGGGTCTCCTGCCTTCCCTGGGCCTCTCTCACCGCAGTCTCCAGTGCAGCGGCGACCGCGGTGTGTTCCACCGGGGCTAGTGACCGGCCAAGCGCCTGCTCGGTGAGCGAGCCGAGCAAAGCCAGGCGTCGTTGGGCGACGGCGGTGGCCTGGTCAGTGTCGCCCTCCCCGACGGGGCCAGGGCCTTCGTCGAGGGGGTTCAGCCGGTTGTGGCTGGTGCCGCCAAGCTCTATAGCTGCTCCGCCCACGGCACGGGAAACGTCCGACCACTCCCCCTTGGGGTCGCCGGGGACATACACGCGCCGACCGAACGCGATGGAGCGTGTGGTGAGGCTTTTGGCAAGCGTGCTTTTACCCCTGCCGATCACCCCAGCCAAAAGGACGTTCGGGTTGGTCACCAGTCTCTTCGCATATAGCGTCCACGGGTCGTACACGAAGGCCGCTCCCGACCAGGAGTCGCGGCCGACCAGGACACCCTCGGCGCCGAGGCCGGCCTCGGCGAGGTACGGGTAGGCGATCGACAGCACCTCCGAGGTGGCTCGGTGCGGCTCCACCCGCAACCGCCGGTAGGAGCGCAGCGCGGAGGGCCCAGGCTCTCCGTTGACGGGCAGGTAGGCGGCTGCCTTCCTGGCGTGGCGCTCGCTTTGTACCTGCCGCCGATGCTTCTCGAGTTTCGCCCGCCTGGCGCCCCGCTCCGCCTCGCGCGCCGCCCGCGCCCGCGCCCCCCGCTCCTTGCGGCTCGTGTCTTCAGGCACATACCCAATGGCTCCGAGCGTCCGGCCGGTCGTGACCACGGTGTTCGGCGTGCGAGACACCGGTTCGGGTGATTCCTCCGCCTTTGCGTGCCCGCCTGCCTCGCCGGCTCCACGCGCGCCTCTGTGGACAAATAGCCGCCCGAGTCTGCCACGTGCGGCCTCGCGCAGTTCTGTAGTAGCGACAGGGGTAGGGGAGACAGGGGGAGGGAGCTAAGGGCAGGACGAGCCATCACATTGTGGTGGCCGTTCTCGGGCCTGACCTGGTCAGGCTCGGCGGCTGGCCATCGTAGGAGCGGGCTCGACGACCAATCGGTGGACAGGTCATGTGCCTCGCCGGGGCGTGCCGGCTCCTCCTTGGCCCGCGGTGAGCAACGCGGACGGGGCTTTGCGTCATCGGCAGGAGGCGGGGCTTGATAGCTCATAGGGTGGTCCTTCCGAGGGGCAGGGCGGCCACAACGAAACCCTGAGACTGCTGGCCGTAGAGGACGCGGGTCTCGCAGCCGGCCTGAGTCGCGGCCCGCCCGACCTGCTTGACCGCCGCGGCCAGCTCGTCCTCGTTCGACCCGGTGATGGCCAGCCAGCCGGTGAAGTCCACGTCGCAGTGACCAGCGATGAGTGCCCGCTCGCGGGCCTCGGTGTCAGCGAACTCCTGAGCGTCCGAAAGGTCCTGTACCTGGCCGATCTTTGCCTTTTGATGGGCGTCGGCAATCATTTCAGTTTTCTCCCTCCTGATCCGGCGCAGAGCGTCGCGGGTGCCTGTCGGCCGGGCCACCAAGCCGAACGTCTTGCGGACCCCCGCTGTGAAGATAAGGGCGTGTAAGAAATGGGGGGCCACGTCGATCCGAGGCCACTCGCTGACCCACAGCACAGTCGAAAAGCCGGAGTCATGGCGCAGATGATCCCACTGCTCGTTGATCGCCAGGGGACCGGCATGGCTGAGGTTCGCGCCGCCTGAAGAGGGCTGGAAGTGGCCACCGAGGTAAACGTTCAGGTCCCGCGAGCAGGGTTGGGTGGTAGCCAGGGTCCGGCGGTGAAGAGTTGGTGGAGGACCCCGAGAAGGTTTTCGCCGT
Source organism: uncultured Acidimicrobiaceae bacterium (assembly GCA_963807395.1). GTDB lineage: Bacteria > Actinomycetota > Acidimicrobiia > Acidimicrobiales > Palsa-688 > Fen-671. The sequence continues at coordinate 66,641 of CAWEBW010000011.1, read as the reverse complement.
GCTTGGCTGCTGTTTGCAGGTAGGAGCGGATGGTGGCGAAGGCTTCGGCGCCATCGACGCTGTGAAAGCACCCGCTGATCTTGTCGTGCAACTTCACCATTCGCAGCGACCTTTCCGCCTGGTTGTTATCAAACGGGACCCGGGTGTCATCGAGGAGGCGAAGGATTTGATCGGCGTCGTTGCGCATGCGGGTAGCGAGGTTCCAGGCTTTGCGTTGGGCATCGGTCCAGCCACCTGTGTGGCGGCGTCGGGGTGGGACGCCGGCGGGCAGGAGCGTGAAGGCGAGATCCAAGCTTTTGTGGTAGCGGCGGTGGATGCGGCGGGCGACCTTGGTCTCAACCGCCCCAAGGCCAGCGTCGGCGGCTCGTTCGGAGGCCTCCTTGGCATCGGCGAGCACGCCCGCCATCGGGACGGTCCAGGACGCGAACGTGGCGCTCTGGCCGACATCTTTCAAGTGGCGGAGCAGGTGAGCTCCGCATTGCGCGTGGGTGGCGTCCTCGAACAGATCGTAGGAGGCGTAGCCGTCGTGCACGACCGTGCCCGTGTAACAGGCCAGCACACCGATGTCTTCGAGGGCCTCTCGGCCCCGTTTGGGGTGCACTGCGATCAGGGTCAACAACCTAGAGGACAGGGTGTGCACCCAATGCTTGGTGGTGCGCACCCGGGTGCCGGTCTCATCGGCATGAACGACCGGTTCTTGTCCGAGGCGGTCCTTCAACTCGGTGATAAACGGGTCAAGACGACTGGCGGCTTCGGCCTGGACCTGGCACAGCCATCCGGTGGACACCGCCACGCCGAGCAGATCTTCGAGCAACTCGGCGGTGCGTTCGACCGGCAGGTGCTGGCGGTCCAACAAGTACACGGCAAGGGAGCGAACCTCGGGGCCCCAGCACACCGGCGCTTTGGCTTGGGGCGGAAAGGTGCCAACCGTTTCCGCCCCACAACTGCAGCGGCGGCGTTGCACCACGTAGTCGGTGACGATGGGACGTACCGGCGGGAGGTCGATCACCTGACGGCGGATCTCACCGACCGCCTCCGCCTGGGAAAGATCCGCCCCGCAGTCGCTGCACGACGACGGCACGATCGTTGGCATGATCACATCGGGTTCTCGCCGCTGAAGGTTCGCTCCTGGCGCGCCGGGCTGTTTGCCTTGTCGGCGCTTGGCCGCTCGGGCTTGGGCGCGCCGCTCCGCTCGGGACTGACGCGGCTCCACCGGATCAGTAGACGGCGGTTTGGACGAGGTGCTCGAATCCTTCTTCGCCTCCGCCGCCATGTCCGCGACGCGGTCACGCAAACCTTCGTTCTCAGCAATGAGCCGTTCGATTCCCGCCCGCAACGTTTGGATCTCGTCCCGCAATTGTTCAATAACCGCAAGGGCTTCTCGCAGCTGTTCCCGAAGCGACGGTGCACCCACGCCACCTGTTCTACCAGCCCTCGCACGCCCAGTGGTGGATTATCGCGCGCTCCGCGCGATCTAGACCTGAATGTTTACCCACCGAGGGCGGGGTCATAGGCGGAGCGCACAGCGTGGGCGATCTCCGCTTCTCCCATCCAGCTACCGAAGTGCAGCTCGGCGGAGCGAAGTCCGAACTCCAGGGCGACCAGGTCGGCCCGGAGCACCTTCGCCGCCCCTACGAGGCCGCCGCCGGACGCCTTGATCGCCCCGCCGGCAGCCCTCATGTCCAAGCTGTAAGAGATGGTGGTCCTATGCGTCGACGCTCCGGTCGAATTGGCGGACAGCAGCTCGGCGTATTGCTCCTCTGCCCAGCCGCCCCGATGAGCGCCATGTGCCTTGTACCATTCACCGATGCCCCGCCCTGAGTCGGGGATCGTCGCTTCGAGAACCTGGACCGAGGAACACGTGCCGGACTGAGCCAGGCCGGCCAGCACCCGTCCCCACGCGTTGACACGGGCTTGCTGGGCGCCCGGACCAAGCAGCACGTAGGCGGGGTGAGTCACGTGCAGGACGGCCGCGAGGGTCTGGCGATGTGGGTCGTGGATCATGCAGATGCCAGACTCCGCATCGACGTAAAAGCGGAGCGAGGCTGCGTCCCCCGGAAGGGCGAGGGTGCCGGCTGGTCGCGGCCTTGACGGCTTGGCCCGCCACAAGGTCTGGCCGGTCAAGTTACGTGCCTCCCACTGGGCGACCAACGGTGCCCATTCGACAGCAGTCCGGCCCCCGACGGCGACGAACGAGCTCACGGCCAGTGGAGAGGCGAGCAGCACCCCCACTCCGAAACCGAGCGCCCCACCGATGGTAAGGAGCCAGAACATGAGGATGACGACGGCCAGGGCGACAGAGGCCAGACGCAATCCCGATAGGCCAAGCATCACTCCTCGAGTCGGCCGGCGAGGGAACCGTGCGGTCGGTGCGGACGCGGACATGGAGGTGACTTCTCCTTGACGATGGGGCGCCCTTCATCGGCCGGGCTGTGAGGGTTTCGGTGGTGCTGACGACGAGGACAACTCGCTGCGGGGCTGAGGCACTTGGCCGGACGGGCTCGACCCGTTGACTGCAGTGCTCGACCCCACCTCGTCCGAGGCGGCCGGGCCGGGGTGCCCGCCGCCGACATCGGCGAGCTTTGCCGCGCCCGCTTGCCCTGCACCCTTGACGGCAGTCGCGCCGACTACCGGGGCAGCAGCGACGCCAAACCCGGCGGCGCCCCCTCCGCCAAGTTCCGAACCGCCTGTCCCCGCAGGGCTCAGAGGCTCTGTACCGCCGGGGTCTGGGATGGTTCCGGTTGAGCTGTCTGTGCGTGATGGAATGGTCGACTTCGACGAGGGGCTGGAAGCACTGCCCGTGGCGAACCGCTGGGCGTGCTGGGTGAGCTTCTGCGGTACGGCCATCGCCTGCTGGCCGGCACCTTGCACCGCCTGGGCGTACGAGTGGATCTGGTGGAAGCTGTCCCCGGTGAAGTGGACGAGTTTAATTGCCATCCACGGTGCGAGGCCCCCCAGGCACAAGATCAGGCAGCCGATCACGAGCTGCGTGGCCGACTGGGCCACCTGACCGGAAGTCCCACCGCCAACGGTGGCCTCGCCTACGCCGTTATCGAGCACTCCTAGCCCAACCACGAAGATGAGGACCAGGATGACCTTGCTGGCGATCAAAGCGACGGTGAACTCGATCCACTTCCGTACCCACGACGCCGTGATGTCGCCGAGGGAACCTGCGAACGCGACCGGGGCGAACAAGGCCGAGACGATCAGCAACAGCTTCCTAGTCATTAGTGCTGCCCACACGATCACTGACGCCATCACGACCACCAGGGCCAGGAGAAGTGTCACCGCCGGCGACAGCGTCCCTAGCGCGCTGATCGCGGTGACCTGCTGGCCGAGGTTCGCCCAGGTCGACGACCCGGTCCCTGCGACCATGATCCCGTTGGCGATGCTGTCCGCGGCCTCCAACAAGAGCTCAGTTATGCCGACGGCGGCGCCCCCAGCGAGGAAGGCCACGAACAGGCCGCGTACGGCTCTGCCCATGCCGCCCATGTCTCTCCGGGCGGCACTGGCGATCACCTGGACCAAGAACAGGCCGGTGCCGACCACGAGAGCAAGGCCTACGGTGATGCCGAGGTCCGTGGTCCAGCCGGGACCGCCGAGCTGAACCGCTGAGGCTTGGCCCATCGCGTTCCACAGCCACGCCGTGGCCGACTTGGCAGCGTCGGCGAAGTAGTTCGCGATGGCCGTGAACGCCGAGCCCGCCGCCGAGCTGGCCGCCTTCCCGAGGAGCGACGAGAGACAACCGCCCCATGACAGCGGGGTGACCGAACAGGCCATCAGTCGCTCACGGTCCAGCCCTCGATGTTGATCGCGCCGTAGCCTGGGTGATGCAGAGCAGAGCCGACGCCCATCTCGACTGTGAAGTGCTCGGTCGTCCCTTGTTCGACCGTGTGGGTCACGGTGACCGCCTTCGCCTTCTTGCCCTTGGCGATGGTGGGCGTGAGCGTGAGGGAGACCCGCCGGGGCCGGTCGACCGTCAGCGTGCCCGAGAGGTCGAGGAGAGACAGGAGCGGATCAGTGGGGACGTAGCCCGCGGCGATGACGTCGGACCAGGTCGGGTCGACGTTTCCCTCCAGCCCAGTAACCGTCTGGGTGATCCCGGCCGCAGCGTCGGCCGCCCACTCGGCAGCGGAAGGGACCGGCGAGGCACCTCCGGCGCCGCCCACGTCCGGGTCCGCCAGTGAGGCGTACAGCGCCTTGTCGGCCACGCTGGCGGGAACCCCGGGCAGCGTGTTCGCCGCCTCCTCCATCTGCGCCCATGCCAGCAATGCGGAGCGGCTATCCGTCCTGTAGACGATGTTCAGCAGCTCGGCGAGGAAGGCGTCGGCGTAAGTGATGGCTTCAGAGTCGCCGGCTGCGGGGATCGCGGGGTACCGCGCCGAGTAAGCCCCGGCCGGAACCGCCAGCGCCTCCATGGCAGCCAGTACCGTCCTGTTTTCGTCGGCTGCCAACTCGCTGTCGAACTGTTGCTGCTGAGGCGTGCTGGGCGATGTCACGTAGCTCGGCTGGTACTTTTGGGCGCCGTTCGAGCCGCTACTCCTCGCACCCGTCGCCGGCCGGGATGGGCCGGTGGCAGGGGGTGCGACGCTGGGGTGCTTCGCCGTCGGTCCGGCGATCAGGCTGAAGGTGATGCCGGCGACGAGCGTGGCGGCGCAAATCGACCCGATAGCGACACTCAGGGCACGGTGGAAGTGCCAGGCCGTCCTCAGCATCACAACGCCTGGCCGATGCCGAAGAAGAAGTTCACGATCAGCATGGCCCCACCGGCGAGGACGGCTGCGACAGCGGCGACGAGCACACCCGTCTTGCCTCGCGACACCAGCTGCGGGTTCGAGCTGTGGTTACCGATGGCCCAGACGGTGGCGCTTATGAGCAGGCCGGCGACAGCCGCGATCACGGCGACCACGATCAGCGTTCCTACGATGGTCTCCAGTTGCGCCACACCGGGCAGGCCGGTTGTGTTGGGGGTGATATCGACCCCAGCGGCACCGGCAAGCTGGCGCGCCGCGGCGGGAAGGGTGGACATGACAGTGGGCTCCTCGTGAGGTTCAGAGGCCCACGCCGTGCGGGCCTTCACCCCCTGCCCCGCCGCCGGCGAAATCGTACGGTACCGCTCAGGGCTGGGTCAGTGGGTCCACGACGGCGGACAGCCCGCCCGAGACGAACGTCGCCCACGACTGGACGATGACCCCATCCTGTGGGTCCACGGCGGACAGCACGAGCGAGTCGCCTATATAAATGCCGACGTGGCCGGGAGCGGCCAAGCTGCCATCGGAACCCGGAATGAGCACCAGATCGCCGGGCACTATCTGGGATGCCGGAACGTTCAGGCCCTCGTTCATCTGAGTGACTGTGTAATGGGCCAACTGCACGCCGGCCTGCGCCCAGGCCATCATCGTCAAACCGGAGCAGTCGAAGGTGTTGGGGCCCGCCGCTGCCCACACGTAGGCATCGCCCAACTTCGAGATGGCATACGCCACGGCAAGTTGGGCCTGGGGCGTGGTACCGGGTGGGATCGAATAGCCGGCCGGCAGCCCGTAGCGCGACGCTGGGCCCACTTCGCCGCCGGTCGGTCCCCCGCCACAACTCGCCGAAGTCGCCGAGCCGAGCACAAGGTCGAGCACCTGCCCCGCCGCCGGCCAGTGCACGGCGTAGTTGCCACCCACCACGCCAGGCTCCGGATTGAGCGGACTGTCGGGCTGACCGGCGCCGGAAGTCTGGGCCGCCTGGGCCGCTGCCCACGGGGCCATTGACTGCCACCCCGGCACGGCCAGCAGCCGACTGATGAACTGGGTCGCCGCGTACGTGGGGTCCATGATCTGCGCGACGGTCCCCCAGGCGGGCGGCGTCTGCTGGAACAGGCCGTAAGCGCCACCCATCCCCCCGTCGAGGTTCGTCAGGTGCGTCTCGGTGATCGACGTCATGAGTGCAATCTGGGCTGCGCGCATGTCCTCGTGTGACAAGGTGTCGCTCACGCTTACGATTAACTCGGCGTCGGATGCCTGGGCTGTTGTTGGGCGACCGACAACTTGGTGACGGGGACGGCGTTGCCGTTGACGACGCGGCGTAACCGCGTTGTCGCCAACGGCAATGAGCATGGTGATCGTTGTCCTCGTGTTGTCGCTCGGGGCTCAGTCCGACTCGGCCTCTGCCACCGCCTGTCGGGCGGCCTTGTCGTCGACGAGGGAGCTGCGGTTGGCATAGGCGGCGACGAGGGCTTGGCGGGCCAGGTTGTTGACTGCTCGCGGTAAGCCGCGGCCGGCCTCGTGCAGACGAGCCACAGCGTCGTCAGAGAACAGGGTGTCTTTTCGGCCGGCCAGGGTTACGTGGTGGGCAACGTAGCCGGCCGTCTCGGTCGGGGACATGGCCGGCAACGCGTAACGGAGCGTGACCCGTTGGTCCAAAGCGGCGAAGCTGCCGAGGCGCAGGCGGGAGCGAAGCGCGGGTTGGCCGAGCAGCACCAGGGCGAACGGGTTAGCCGAGTCCATCTCGGCGTTGGTCATGAGCCGCAGCTCTTCGAGCTGGGAACTGTCGAGCAAATGGGCCTCGTCGACGACCAGCACAATGGCCCGGCCGCGCTCGGCTGACTCGGCGGCCAGCAGCGAGGCCACCTGGGCGATCAAAAACGCCTTGTGGAACCGGGGCTCCCCGCCCAGGCGGGCGACGACCTCGGCATAGAGGCCCCGGGCGCCCACGGCCGGGTTGGGCAGGTAGACGACGGTGTGGCGGGACGGCTCGAGCTCGGCCACCGCCGCTCGGGCGGCCACGGTCTTGCCCGAGCCCACTTCTCCGGTAAGCACGCCGATGGCTTGCTCGGAGACCAAGAAGCTAACCCTGGCCACGGCTTCTTGGTGGCCGGCAGTCTTATATAGCGCCGCCGGTGGCAGTGATTTGCCAAACGGCACCTTGGTGAAGCCGAAATAGCTGCGCACTTGGTCCAAGCTCATCGGGCCAAGTCCTTATAGCCGATAGGCCGGCCCAGCTCGTCTTTGTGCCGGGCCGCCAGCAGCCCGAGGTAGTCGATGCCTGAAGGGGGGCCAGGCTCGGCGGCGGGCTTGGCCATGGGGTGGGAGTGCCGGCCTATCTTTTGTGGCAGGGCGGGGCCGAAGTCGCGGCCCATGTAGCGCACGGCCACATGCTCCAGGTCGAAAGGGTCAAATACGAGCTCGACTTTGCGCCCCACCAGCGCCGGGTCGACCTCATAGTTGTTGCCGAAGAGGCTGACCGTGGCCACCTTGGTGACCGTGCGTGCTTCGGAGAACAAGAACGCTTCGCGCAATAGCTCGGGGCTCACAAATTGCGGCGTGGCCAAGCGGGAGAAGCGTTCGAGGGGCACCTCGCCGGTCTCGGAGTGACGGCGGCGGTGATAGGACTGCTCGAGCCAGGCTACGAAACGTTCCTCCAGGGCCGCCAGGTCCCCGACCTTGCTGTGGGCCACTTCGACCAGGAACTGTTCGCGCACGGTCCGGAAGAAGCGTTCTATTTTCCCCCTGCCTTCGGGCCGGCCCGGCCGGCTGTGCACCAACCGGACGCCCAGGACCGCAAGTGCCCGCAGCAGCTGGCGGGACACGAAACTGCTCCCGTTGTCGAGGTAACAGGTCGAAGGTAGGCCTCGGGCCAAGATGCCCCGGCGCAGCGCCGCCTGAGCGGCCAGGGTGTCCTCGGTGTAGCTCCAGCGGTGACCCGGGCACCAGCCGGGTGCAGTCGTCCAAGAAAGCGAACAAGATGGCCTTCTTGCCCCCGACGACCGGGCCGTGCAGGGCATCGCCGGTCCACAGCTCGTTCGGGTAGTCCGCCTGGAAGCGCCCGAAGGCCACGTTGGCCCCGGTGAGGGCGGCCCGGGTCAGGCCCAGGGCCTTGAAGTGGCGCTCCAGGGTGCGGGGGTGGGGCGACCAGCCCTGGGCGGCCCGCAGCACCTCGGCGATGTGGGCCCCGCTGCGGTGGGGGTCTTCTTTTCGCAGCCTGACCGCCAGTTCTAATGCTTCGGCCGGCGTGCGGGGCTCGACCCGGCGCGGGCCAGGGCGCAGGGCCGCAAAACCACCCTGGCGATAGGTGCGCACCCAGCGGTCGAGCGTGGTGCGGGACACCTCCACCACCTCGCCCCCCGGCCCGGTGTGGGGCTGGCCGGCCAGAGCGCGCACGAGGTGGCCCCGCTCGGCTTTGGAGAGCTTGGGGTCGGCCGCCTCTCGTACGAGGCTGTAACGGAAAAGGGCTATGTCTTCGGCGCGGTCCATTGTTTGCCTCCTTTTGCAATGGGGAAAACCGTGCAAATAGAAGGCTCGCTATTTATGGCGGGGCCGGGTAGGGCCAGGTCGTGTTGGAAAGGAGCCCTCCCTTTGTCATCTGGGAGGCCCAGGACCACACCGGGCGGGGCCCAAAGGCGAGGCTCGCCGCCCTCGCCGCCAGGGCGATGGCCTCGACGGCGTCGGCGAAGGCCGAGCTGTGGCTTGGCACCTCGTGGAGACGGGCGTCCAGGGCGAGCGCCCAGGACAGGAAGTGCCGGCAGATATGGGCGGCCCGGGCGCCGAAAGCCCTGAACCAGTTGCGTACGGTCTCCCGGGTGCGGCAAAGACGGGCCGCCACCACCCGTTGGCCGGCGCCGGCCGCCTTGGCCAGCAGGGCGCGGCCGATCACCTCGGCTAAATCCTGGCGCCGCGGCGAAGAACCGTTCCGCGAGCAGGACCGACGTCTTCTTACAAGCCCTACACCGCGCCCGGCGGGGCCGGTGCCGCTCGGCCCCTATGGCCAAACGCACCGTGCGCAGGCGGGCGTGCCCCCAGGGCCGCAGCTCAGCTCGGCAACATGGGCAAGCGAGCTCCCCGGCCCTCAGCTCGGCCTCGACAACCCGAGGGTCGTCCCTTACGATGAGCAAAGCGGTGCCCTCCAGGCATCCCAGAGGACCCCTTCGCTCTCGGCCAAGAGATAGGCGAGGGGGTCCTTCCCATTTCGGACCTCCTCACGTTGCCGCTCGCACCACCGGCAATGCAACCACGCCGGCCCTTTCGAACGTCACCGTGCCAGTTGCCGCTTTCCGCCCCCCAAGTCGTCATCTAGAGAGTCGCCCAACAGCTGTCGACACTCCCGTCAGCGGTCCCGTCGAGATACAAGTGCTGTCCTGTGCCACCTGTTGGAGGGCTCCGGTCAGAGCGGTCGTCTCAGCGGTCGTGGTCGCCGGCCCACCCCCGGCCAGGATCACCAGTCCGACCACGAGCGCGAGTAGCCCGCCGACAGCAGCTGCCGCAAGAGCCTTCATACTCACGACGGAGTGACCGCCAGATCGTACGCATGCGGCCACGCTCCCGAATACGACACGAACTTCCGCCGGCCCTCGAACGGCTTCTGACCGCAGGGAGGAGTAGTGACTGCCTGTGGGGAAGAGGTCGAGGATCCGTCGACTCGTGCGTTCTCTTCTGACTCGTCGCTGGCGTTAACCTTTTAGGGCCGCGCTACATCCCTGTTCCCCCTCCCTTGGGATAAAGATCCCCGTCAAGACGCCTTTTTGGGCAATGGGAAGTGCCGGGGGAATCCCGGGGGAAACCCCGTTAGACCGCACGGTTCCCCAGAGCGAGATGTCCCCAGTCAGTAATGACCTCAGCTGTAGGCGGCCAGCGGAGAGTAACTGCCTAGGGACGGCCAATTGACATTCGCCAGTGGCAGCCGATTTGCCACTGTGAGTAGCGCTAAGAAACCCACGAGTCCTGAGACTATCGACGCCTTAAGCGTCTATCGGTATTCGGAATCCGGATCGGCTCCGTGGACCTCGTCGGCACAATAAGTGCCGATCTGGGTGCCTCATCCGTTAAAAGGGCCGTAATTATGGCGTCATCTTCTGAGTGCATGTTCTGCGCTATGATTTCTTCAAGCTACGTATGGCTCTTTGCGGCGGGAACCGTCGATCTGGTCGGATTCTGATTGTAGAATAAGGCATTTTCAGCGGCGCAGAAGCGGCAGTTATGTACACGCCGACAGTACGTGTTCCGTCGCGGTCGCCGTATTCTGCCGAGCCAGCCCAGCTAGCGGGAAGGCCCCAATAAGGGCCGCGGTCCGTTGTGGTCCCACCAAGTCGTGGCTCAAGGGGCGCCCAAAGAATACGAGGACCAGTGCCGCCCGCCGTCACCCGTACGCCACAGAACGACCGTGTGGGCGTCCCATATCCCCTCGAAGACGTAATCAGGTGTCCGGTGGGCGTGCCCGTCCACATGGGCGGACCAGATGTAACCGTTCTCGAGGCGTGATCCCAGCCAGCGGCGTTCGCTTCAAGTTCAGCAGTTTTGCTTGCCCGCTCGTAGGGTCGCAGGGCATCGACCGGGCCGCGGTGTAGTCGAGGCTGAAATACGCCCCAACGCGCCGCGCATTATGGGACGCTGCCCGAGCGCCTTCGGCGGTATCTGGAACGTCGTGCACTTGCCGGGGTCAAATCCGGCGTTCGCGCGCAGCGCTACTCAAGCTGGCGCTATGGAACGTAGGACCCGGGCGGCGGTCACCGGGTCACCAAGGCCGATCAGGACCTCTACAGGCATGTCCCGGCCGGGGACCACGACGTCGACCGCCAGGACGAAGAATGGGTTGGCCTGGCTCACAAAGGCCCGCAGTCCGTGGAGCCGAAGCTCGGTTGGCGCCGGTTGCACGGCGTTGGGCGCTCTTAGGGTGCCAGCGTGGACCACCACCCCGTCCGCCGGCGGGCCGGCTGAACCCCCGAGGCACTTGGGGACCATGGGGTTAGTGTCGGTGTCGAGGACCACTTGGGGCGGGCTAGGCAGGGCAATAGGGTCCCGCCACATGCACCCATGGGAGAGGTCTGTCCTGGTTACCGGCCAAGTGCGCGGCACGGCAAGGCTGAGCCCGGCAAGGCCGACCCGCCGCCACCGCTGCGGGGCAGGCGCCACGGGCACGGCGAGGGCAAGCGCCCGCACTGACGGCCTGATGCTCGTCAGCACAGTGTTCGCGTCCGGGCCGTCTGCCATCAGTTCGACACCCAGGGAGGGGACGAGGTACACGGTCCCCGAGATCGGCCCATGGGGCACAGCCGTGTAGATGGTGAGCCCATTGCGCCTGGTCTTTGCTAAGGACCCGTAAGGCTCACCTATGGGCAGAGGACCGAGCCGTACGACGTTGGCCACGCTCGGCAGTGACTGGCCTGCGGCTCGCGCATCGTCGCTGCACCACTGCGAAGCCCCAAAGGCGCCGAGGAGGACGACCCCGTCTGCGGGAGGAAGCCCGGTCTCGCACTCAGAAATGCCCGGGTAGACCACCGGCCAGCCGGACGGGACCTCCAACTGGCCGTCGCTATAAGCGACCGGCTGGAGCGCCCCTCGTGGGCTCGCCCCCACGGCAATTTTCTCGTATGAAGGTTCGCCACGCGTGAGGTACGCGCTAGCCCTTGGTTCCGGTCCCACCGGGCCGGCATTGGCGGGTGACAGCCCCGAGCCCCGGGGCATGTAGGAGCCAGGGGCCAAACGTGGCCCAGCTTGGCAATGTCGACGCTGTGGTTCACAAGTCGGAAGCTCCCGTCCAGCCGCATCGTGGCTGGGTCGACGGTGAGGATCATGGTCCTCACCGCCACCGGGCCGCTCCTGCTTGGTGTCGGGATATGTTTGCCCGCCAACGGCGTTTGAGGGATCGAGCAGGAAGGGGGCCGGCAGTCGAAGCGCCCCTCAAGGGAGATGACCCACCGCCTTGCCGTGCTGCCGTAGTTGTAGGTCATGCCGTCGCGCCCCGGCAGGGCGTTCGCCGCCCGGTCGCTGCCGAGGGCGGCCCGCACGTCCCAGGGTCGTGGCTCGGACCAAAATAGCGACACCTGCTCGGCAATTTTGGCCAGCCGCATGACGGGCACGCCATCGACAACGGGCGGGAAATGACGAGAGTTGGGCTCGGCCACGGCAAGCTGAGCGGGTGCCGCGGTCTCTACAGCCAAGGCAGCCAGCGCCACGACGACGCCGAGCACGCTAAAACCAGCACGGCGCGGCGTAGCACCGAGCTTCCCGGTCGAGCTTCTTTTAGGCATAAGGACCTCACCTCAACTGGGTTGGTGGCGGCGAGCCGCCAGAATCAACCGTACGGCCACTGTTGGCCTCGGTCACGTCGTGAGGCCCGGCGGTCGGTGCTTAGTCCGGTCCCGTTGTTGCCCGATCACACGCGGTCTTTGCCGCCGCTGCCTGTTCAACGGCAACCACCTGCGGTTGGGTATGTGCTACTTCCATGCCGGGCCCCCAGGTGGGTGGATGTGGAACCGCTGTGGGCCCAGCCCCACGGCCGGGCCGCCGGGTGCCGGCGACCTGCGCATACTGGGCGCAGTCGAGTGTCCGGCTTAGTCTGGCAATATGCGGTGCCGGCAAGACACAGGTTTGGATTGAAGCCAACTCGGCGAAAGAGGGCCGCTCGGTGCAACTGGTGCGGGTCCGTATTTATCCTCGACTTGGGGCTCCCGATAAGTACCAGGACCACGCACCCTCCAACGCCCCCGCGTCGGCGAGGGATGCCACCTCCTCCAGCACGAAGCGCGCCTTGGTTCTATAGGCGCCGGGTACGGCAAGGAGAACGGCTAGTCCACCAATGTGTTCACCTCCGCTGAAAAGCCGATCGGCTTGGTCGATTTGAAGCGAGCGCTCCGCGGACCGGGGTTAGGTGCGCACGGGCGGCGCTTCTCCAGGGACGGCTAACCATCCCAGCTCACCTTGAGCCGGGCGCTCCGGCACGTCGACCGGCCGGCATGACCAAGCGCCGACAGCCCAGTTGAGCTAGTCGCCGTTCCCGCCGTCCCAGCTAGCGGGAAGGCCCCAATAAGGGCCGCGGTCCGTTGTGGTCCCACCAAGTCGTGGCTCAAGGGGCGCCCAAAGAATACGTCGACCAGTGCCGCCCGCCGTCGGTCGTACGCCATAGGAGGGCAGTGCGGGCGTCCGGTACCCCGTCGATGTTGCCCTCGTATGCCCAGCCCACCCTCGGGCTCACGAAATCGAGCTGCAGGTTGGTGGGGCCAACGGGCTGCTGGAAGGTAAGGTCCAGAGGCGAAGACGACGCCCTCCAGGAGAGCCCGGCGTCGGTGGTGGTGTACAGCTCGTGGCCCGCCCCGACCACCCAGGTCCGGGCCGAGACGAGGTCCAGGCAACCAGGTAGGCATAGGTCGTCGGCCGCCAGCCAGCCGCGCCGCCGGCGGCGGGAGGTGCCTCAGGTCCCAGTGGCGGCCGCCGTCGGTGGTGGTGGCAAAGAGGACCATGGGGACTGCCTCCACGACCATGCTGCCGACCTCTGGGGACGAGAACACCGGAGGGTAGGTGGCCCCGCCATCGTTACCGGGTCCAATGCCGATGTAAGCCCACTTACGGCCCCCGTCGCTCGTGCGTTGGAGGGTCGCCCCGACGACGCAGGACTCAGTGGCGAAGCCGACCCGGGGGCTGGCAAAAGACAGGCTGTTCTTGTCGCATTCGTCGCCGATGGCGGTCGGGCTGACGTGCTGGACCCCGGCCCCCAAAGCGGGGCCCCGGCCGAGACCTCCCGCCAGTGCTTGCCCCCATCATGAGTGGCGTAGATCTGCACCGGCTCCTCACCGGCGGCCGCAGCATCACCCGTCTGGATGAAACCGGTAGAGCGGTTTAGGAAAAAAATGTCCCCCCACCCTGCCCAGGGGAACCGCCCGCGCCGCGCCCATGTCCGGCCGGCGTCAGAGGTCATGTACACGTAGAGCTCGGAAGACTGGTCGTTGGGCCCGTACGAGCGCGACACCGGCAGCCAGGCGTCGCGGCTGTTCAAGACGAACGGCGTCAGGGCTTGCTCGGTGGCCGCGTCCTCGAGCGGCCCGCTCGGGGTGTTCTCCATGTCCAGGTTGTGGGACGAGTCGTAGAGCCAGGCGTTGTCGCTGGCCACCACGGCGGGCGGGGTTACGTCGTGCCAGCGCCGGCCCCCGTCATGGCTCGTCAACAGGTAGGTAAACCCGCTTTGGTCATTGGCTGCCATGGCCCAGCCGTCGGACCGGGTCACAAAATGGACGTACTGAAAAGCCCACGACGGCGCTTGGCCGTGCGTGCTGGGGCTCGGGGCCGCTCGGCGCTCAGCGCTGTGCCTACCCGGGTGCCCGCAGAATGCCACCAGGGCAGCGATCACCAGGGCGAGCACCAGTAGCCATCTGGCACGGGCCACCGGCCGACGGCGGCTGGTCCGGGGGAGGTAGCTCACCGGGGCATGCTCAGTAAATCCAGGCCCGATAACCGCGGTAAGGGCTCGAAAAGCCGGACACGGTGAAACCGACCTGGAAATACCGTTTGCCCCGCAGGGTCACGGTACGCGTTGGCGTCCCGGCTGGCAACATGCTGAAGTGCGAATCAGAAGGCCAGTCAAACGCTATGCCCCTCGGGTTCGAGGGGTAGTCGAAACTGGCGGGGACCGGGCCAAAGTCGAACAAGTACGTGCCGTTCCCGGTTATGTCGATGGGTACTGACTCGTAGGCCCAGTTGCCGTGCGTTTCGCGTACGAGCTGGGCGCCCTCGGCGCCCCACTGAGCGGACGAGGCGACGCTAGTGGTGGCGGTACCACCCGGCGTGGCTACCGAGCCGTGAGAGGCGGCCAGGAGCCCGATCCCCAGGCCAGCTCCCATGCCAACGGTACCGGCGATTATCACTGGGACCACGCGTGAAATTGGACGCATAACAACCCCCTTGTGCAGCAATACGGACTTTACGCCCCGCCGACTGGCCGGAGAAGTCGGCACCGAGCTAAACGTTTGGGGAGGCCTCCCCTAGGAGCCAGCACAGCGTAACGGCTGGCATCGCCAGGCTCACCTGGCGCTACCGGTAGCTGAGGCGGGCCGGCCACAGATCGCGCGGACACCCGGGTCGACGGCTCGGGGATGGGCGATGAGGTGGCGGTACTTGGCGCCCTAGTCGGGACTGCGACCTTGGTGGGCCAACCGGGGTTTCGCTGGCAGCCAAAAGGTGGGCTTCGACGCCACCGGCACTACCGGAGTTAGCCACTATTAGTTCTTATGGAACATGCCTTGGTCGGGCACGTGGCGGCGCTTCCCTGCTCGCCACCTCGAAGATAGTTCTTTGCCGCCTTCTCCCTGGGCAGGCTCCCGCTCCAAACTCCGACGAATACCACAAACGTTCTCCCCCGATGGGACCGTTAGTTTGCGGCGGGGGCCATGTTTAGCAGCAGAGGGCCAAAGACAACGGCGCACGCCCAGGGTCCTGCCAGAAACCGGGGCCCAATTAGGGCCGCGGTACCTAGTGCTCCCACCGGGCCGTGGGCTCAAGGGGCGGCCAAAGAATATGTCGACCAGTGCCGCCCGCCATCGGTGGTACGCCATAGGGGGACCATGCGGGCGTCCCATCCCCCGTAGACGTCGCCCGCGTATGCCCAGCCCACCCTCGGGCTCAGGAAATCGAGCTGCAGGTTGGTAAGGGCCATGGGTGAGGGCGACGCTCGCCAGGAGAGCCCGGCGTCGGTGGTCGTGAACAGTTCGTGGCCCGCCCCGACCAGCCAGGTCCGGGCCGAGACGAAGTCCACGCAACCAGGTAGGAAGTCGTCGTCGCCCGACAGCAGCCGCTCCGCCGGCGGGGGGAGGTGCCTCAGGCCCCAGTGGCGGCCGGCGTCGGTGGTGGTGGCGACGAAGACTACGGGGCCTACCTCCACGACCATGCTGCCGACCTCTGGGGACGAGAACACCGGGGGGTAGGTGGCGGCGCCATCATCGCCATTACGGGGCGCAATGATGATGCCAGCCCACTTATGGCCCCCGTCGCTCGTGCGTTGGAGGTACGCCGGCCCGGCGAGGCAGTACCCAGTGGCGAAGCCGACGCGGGCGTTGGCAAAAGACACGCCGTTCTTGTAGCAATTGTCGCCGATGGCAGTTGAGCTGCCGCCCGGGCCCCCAGTGGGGCGAGGCCGAGGCCTCCCGCCAGTGCTTGCCCCCATCGGAGGTGGCGTAGACCTGCACCGGGTCCCCGTTCATGGCCGCACCATCATCGGTCTCGATGAAACCGGTAGAGGGGCTTAGGAAAAAAAGGCCGAGCACCTCGTCCCTCCGGGAACCGCCCGCGCAGCGCCCATCTCCGGCCGGCGTCGGAGGTCATGAACACGTAGACCTTGTACCGGCCGTACCCTTCGTCGTGCAACACCGGGAGCCAAGCGTCGTGGCTGTTCAAGACGAACGGCGTCTGGGGTTCCAGCAGGTTGTCGAACGAGGCGTTCTCACCGGCCACCACGACGGGCGGGGTGACGTCGTGCCAGCGCCGGCCCCCGTCGTGGCTCGTGAACAGTTCGGTAAACCTGTTCGGGCCGTTTTTGTACGCCATGGCCCAGCCGTCGGAGGGGGTGGCAAACTGGACGTACTCAAAAGCCCACGGCGACCGTGCTTGGCCCTGCGCGCTCGGGCTCGGCGCCGCCCCCAGGGCCAAGAGGAGCGTCAGAAGGGCAGAGGCCGAAGCGGCGCGGGAGCGGGCAAAGACGGCGCTCATACCCCTATAATCCCCGGCCGGGCGCCCTGGTTGCAGGCCCATGCGTAGTCAGTCGCCACCCAAAAGTACCGCGAACGGCCGCACATCTGGCGCCCGCTCGGGCCCTGCCGTCACGGTCCGGGGCGGTGTTGCTCCCCGCTCTAGCCGCGTATGCGGGAGAACGTGCATGACGCAGGCCGAGGAGTGTGCGCCGCATTTGCCCAGTACAGGTACGAAGCGCAATGCGACAGAACTATCGTGTTGTGGGAATAGTTGCCAGGAAGCGCCTCCCCCGCCGGCAAGGGCTCGCTGCCAGCCTGGGGGAATGACGGCCGGGAACCAATAGTGAACGGCTGCGGGGAGGCGTTCGTACGCATGATGAAAGTTGGCCCCGAAGTAGCCTGGGCGCCGTAATGAAAAACTAGGCTCGTGCGCCCATCCTGGTATATGAAGTAGAGCCGCCCGGTGAAAAGCCGCTGGTTTGAGCTCACTGTTATCTCGTATCGCGGTGAGCCAGCTCGAGCGTCGGCATAAGACCCAGTTGGCGGGGTGGCGTGTGGTCCCCACGCGCCACGTGCTGCGGCCACCTTGACTACTGTGTGCCTCGGGACCTTGTCATTGGGCTTCGTCGTTACTGAGCCTACTGTTAGCAGCAGAGGGGTCAGGCCTAAGACAGCCACGAGCCCGGGTCTACACGCCATTCCTGTTTTCCACGAATGAAACATCCATCGTCGACAATCATGTCCGCTTTTGGTGTAAGTGCTGGCCGCAGAGTAACGCGGTAGCCGGGGTAGGCCCCGGGCCTCGGGCCTCTGTCACTTGCCAGCCCGATTGGACCACCTCGTTGCCACAAGCATTGGACCACCTTTGGCCCACCGCGTGCCGGCTATGGTGATGTTCCCCCGGGCTGATGATGGGTGTCAAGTGGGGAGCTATGGGTTCGGGATGGGCGAGATATTTCTACGAGGTGGCGATTGACCTGTCGAGGTTGCCAAGCGTGTTGGACGTGAAGTTGACCGGCGTTCTGTCTGGCTTTCCTGTGACCCGAAGCGGTCCAAACTGCTTTGACGGCAACGGCCCCCCTTTGGGGGACCGGCGTCAGCCGGGGGGGCTGGTTGCGCTGCGACGGGCCATGATGACCGCGACGGTGAACTCCCATCTTCGGCAACGGGTCCCGAGTTGCGCGCGGCGCGCGGTGGTCGGCAGGTTGGGCTCAGGCACTGGTGGTTGTCCTGCTGCTCGCATGGGCCATCATATTGAGCGGGCACCCCACAGCATGATGTCAATGCCCCTGTGCCTCGGGCTGCATCGTGAGGCGCCCGTAATTGGAAATATTGCTCGCCAAGGCGTCGGTCTCCCACTACTAGCCGCATAGCAAATAATCGTTTTGCGTGGCCCACGCGATGGACAAGTTCCTGTGAATACGACACATATTGTCCGCACGGAAGCACAGCTTGTTGCCGAGTCCAACCTCGAGGACTCCGAAACGTTATGTGCTTCGTGTTGTTTGTCTCCAGCCAGCTTTCGGACTACGCGAGATCGCCGATTACGCGATTGTCAAGTTCATCGGGGAGATTTTTCGGGAAGCGACCATAACTACCGGTTCTGAAGCATTCGCGTGCGCCCAAAGTTTGCGTGACGGTAGGCCGACTGGTCCGGCTCGCAGAAGGTAGGACCGCTATGGCCGTGCGCCGCGCCCTCGACAGACGAAGCCGCCGGCCGGTGTGACACGCAGGTCGCGCGTCTCCTGTTGCGTGGCCGGGATACTAAGGCGGGCGCGTCCTGTTCGCCGATGGGTGAGGTCAGGGAAGCTGCACTCACAAGCCTTGGCTGCCGGCCTGAACGCCGGACTCATGGGCCTGTTCGCGCGACCGGACCTCGGTCGTGCTGATGAGCGGAAAATACATCCCATGGCCCAGCGTGAAGTTCGGCTGCTCAGGTGCGGTCGTTAGCGACGTGCGTGTAGAGGCTTGGACGCGTCTTTTCTACGCGACGGGCGCAGGGCCGGATCACTTGGAACCACTTCCTGGTACGAGGGTCTGGCACGCTTTCTGCGCGTTCTGAAACTGAGGGGAGCTGAGGTCGACGCCGACGAGGTGCACGACGTCGGGATCGGCCGGATTCGGATCGGGGTAGTTCGGCACGCCGTGGCTGCGCATGCACTGCGCGAACTTCACACCCGTGCTGAGAGCCTGCTGAGTCTGCGCGGGCGTCGGTACACCTCCGTTCGGGAGGAGGTGCCGGCAGGTCTGGTCGGCCGAAATGTACTGCGAGGAGTTCCGATTGATGCCGCTCGACACAGGCGCGCCATCCTTCCCGCCGGTCGCGAAGTCGACGTTCAGCGTTCCATTGGCGGCCGGGTCAGGCATGTTCGGCACGCCATGCGAACGCATGCACTTGACGTAGGCGAGGGCGGCCCGGTACTTGGCGTTGCCGCTACTGCCTGCGGCCGCGGCGGATGCCGCCTGGGCGGTGGTCGTTGTCGAGCCGACACTCGCGACGCCTGGCGGCGAACCTCCACCGCACGCCGACAGACCGAAAGCCATCGAGGCCACCACCGTGATCGTCAGAATCGTCCGTCGCGGCCGAATCGTTCTTCGCCGATGAGCGCTCCGACCGGCGCCATCAGCGCTGTCCGAGCGCTCCTCATACGATTTCACGTGCAGCGTCTCCCCATGCTCGAAGCGGTGTTGAGCGAAGCGGTGTTGAGCACAGTTCTACGAAACCAAAGGTCACACCCAGGTCACAATTGTGACCGGGTGAGACTTCCCACAGGTCATCCTCAACGACCAACGGGCATGCGTGCCTCGCATATGCCATTGACGCGGCTCGCGTTCCGCGCCGCACACTCGAAGTAGAACCAACTCCGCCGACCCGGTGCCGCGCCCGTACGACCGCAGTGTGCGGCGGCCCCTCGCGCCGCAACACGCTGGCGGCCGCGGCGAGCCGGCAACATTGCGCCACTGGTGACGGGTCAGAAAGGGCGAACCAACGTGTCGGCCTCCGGATGACCGATGATTGGCGAGTGGTACCCGACTGCTTCATCTGCAACAAGCATGCCAGCGGCGATGCGCTGGGTTGTGGCGTGATCTACGAAGACGACTTCGTCTTCGCGAGTCACGTTCCACCCGGCACTGACAGCGGCGACGCGTACCTCGGTCACCTGTTTGTGGACACGAAACGGCATGTGGCTGGCATCGGCGAGCTCACCCCGTCCGAAGCGGCGGCCGTCGGCGTGCTGGTGAACGACCTCGCCGCTGCCTTTCGTGCGACCGAGGACGCGGAGCATGTGTACTGCCATGTCTACGGCGACGGAGTTCCGCACCTCCATGTCCACCTGCAGGCGCGGTACCCGAACACCCCGCGAGTACTGGCCAAAGCGCGCTGGCAGGCCGTCGATCATCGTCAGCCTCGCTGAGTGGCCGCAGGCGCCTCGAGGAGATATGGAGTCAGTCCGCTCGATCTCGTGCCGCCTCCACGATGCAGTTGAGCACCTCCGATCGGGCAGACCGAGTTCCGAGTAACTTTCGCTGACCGGGTCGGCGGGTAGAGACGGCCAGCGACCCTACGGGCAGTTATGTACACTCGAAAAGAGGTTGGATTTACAAGGAGGATTGACGCGTAACGGTTCGGGTGCAAAGCGCCGACCTCTTGAAGAAAAGGATGGACCAGAACGCGCACATAGATCGTGGGGCCGCCACCGGCGTTCTCGGGCGCTGTCGGGCGAAGCCCGGTCCGGTACCGGTGGCCGCGGGATCGCCGGACCGGGCACGCCCGCCGACTCGCGTGCCCAGCTCACCAAACGCCCGCGTGACCAAGCATTATGTGTGGCTAGAACCCCGGAATGAGGTCAGTCAAGGAGGTCCGATTGTGAGGGTCAGCCGTCTTCTCCTCACAGGCGCAGCCGTCGGCACGATAGTCGGCACCGGACGCGCCGATCTGAATGCCACTCACGTGACCAATCCCAAGTGGCCGCCCCATGCCCGCTTCCATGGCGTCGCCGGTTGGGGCACCATCGCGGCTTCGCAACTGCTGGGCCTCTGGCTCTTGTGGCGGCCAGTCCAGGAAGAGGCGGACCGGGACTTGGCCGTCAAGACAGCGGCTGCGCTCTCGGCATTGGCATGGTTACCTTTTTTTGCCGCGGTCGCGACTCCGGGCGCGGGGGTCGAAGACGAGCCGGGGCACCTACCGCGCATTGCCGGAGTGCCTCTTAACCTTGTGCCCGCGTCGCTGGTTCCTGCGGTCTCAGCTCTGGGATATGCCCTGTACCGCCACGGTCACTAGCAAGCGACCCTCGGCCACCACCCGACCCAACTGCGTGCCCGGGTGCCAGACGCAACAGACGAAAGATGCCATCATCATGGCGTGACATCTGGGGGTTCCGCCGCGGCCTGGGCTGAGCAACAGGTCGCCTCTGTTCGCGACGACCCAGCCGGGCGGGTCACCCTGATGGAGCGCTGCTATTACGGCCCGTTCGGCCAAGCCCCCAGGCATCTCCCGTTCCGGCGGGCAGCGATGTCGTTCATGCGCTGGCAGATCGAACGGGGAGTGCTGCAACCACCGTTCAATGAGCGTCCCGGCAGTCCGTGGTGGCGTGCCGTCAACGAGCGAGTCCTTCGTGATGGCTGCGAGGCAGTGGGCCTGAGCGGGAAAGGTGCAGACGCTGTCGGGTTACGCCCGCCGCTCGTCCGGCTCCTCGAACAGGGTCGCCCGCCCGGCCCGGTCCCAGGCCGAACCCTGGTAGCGCATCAAGGCCGCCAACGCCCCTAGACCGACTACTAGCCCTGAGGCCAGTGCGGCGGCGAGCGAGGAGGACGCGACGTCAGCGGCGAGACCAACTGTCGAGCCCGCAAGTACGGCGGTTATGACGCCAACCATGCCAGCGACGCTCCGGAACAGTTGCCTGGCTCCGCCCCGCAGCCCTTGGATGGCCAGCCGCTCGCCTGCTGAAACGCTGGCCAGGTAGGGGGTGACCTCCGGGGCGGAACCGAAGTAGTACGCCCGCAGCCGAGCAATACGCACCGCGTACCCGTAGTCCTCCACCCCCGACTGCAGTGCGCGCTCGAAGGTCACCAGCCCGACGAAGGTAAGAGTAGGAAGCAACGCCAGACCGAAGGCGTAGAACGCTGTACCAATGTGGGTGGCGGTGGCGACAAGTCCCAAGGCGACCAGCCCTCCGGAAACGGAGGTGAGGAACATCGTCGCCCGGCCCACCGACTCGGCGATCGTGGAGGCGCGGGCACCCTGGAGCGTGAAATGCTCAGTGGTCACAAACGAGACGGCCGCAGAGCGCGGATCAGGCGGCCGCCGATCCTCGTTCGTCATAGCGTTAGGCCGTTAGTGCCGCCGGCAGGCCGAAGCGTGCCAGCACGGCGGGCCCGCCGAAACGGGTGATGCCCGATACGCCGTCAGCGCGGAGACCTAGGACCATGAGCCCATTGCCTTGGAAGACCGAGGTCGCCCGGTCAAACACGTAATAGCCGAAGGCGGGTTGCCCGTTGGCCCGAGACTCGACCAGCTTGAGCGGCCGGCCCCAGAACGGTAGGGACTGCACGAACCCGGCAATGGCCAGCGGCCCGTGGAACTCGATCGGCTCGGGCGGCATCGCGAAACAGGCGTCCTCGGTCAACAGCGCGACGAGTTTGTCTACGTCCACGCTTTCGAAGGCGTCGACGAAGCGGTCCGCGAGCTGTCTCTCCTCGGCCGAGCGAGGGAGGGGTACTTGGTCGCGCCCGACTGGGGGGTTGAAGCCACTGCGCGCTCGCAAGAGGGCGCTGTTGACCGCCGCGATGCTGGTCCCGAGGATCTCCGCCGTATCGGAGGCGGGGAAGCCGAGCACGTCGCGGAGGACCAGGACCGCCCGCTGCTGAGCTGGCAGCCTCTGAAGGGAGGAGACGAACGACAGGGCAATGGACTCGCGCGCCTCGTAGCGAGCCTCGGGCCCGGGTGCGGCCTCGTCTGCCAGGCTGTCTGGCAGCGGCTCCAGCCACCATGGGTCCTGGGCCGGCACCGCTCCTGCCACCGGCGAGAAGTCGGCCGCTCGGCGAGGGCGGCGTGACTTGTCCCGCAAGAAGTTGAAGCAGCGGTTGGTCGCAATACGGTAGAGCCATGGGCGCAACGACCGCCCGTCGAAACTGCCAATGGAACGCCACGCGGACAAAAGGACCTCCTGAAGGACGTCCTCGGCATCTTGGAGCGAGCCGAGGATCCGGTAACAGTGCGTCAGGAGCTGCGCGGCGATAGGCCCGGTCAGCTCCCTGAAGGCTTCGCCGTCGCCCGCTTGGGCTCGTGCGAGCGTCGTGTCAGTCATTGCCCCTAGGCCTCCCCTTCGTGTGCCAGGGCCATCGACAGTTCCAACACCAACGCGGCGTCCGAATAAGCGCCCCCCGCGGCGCTTAGTCCTCGCCGGGTTTGGGGTTCCAACCTCCATCTCGCCCAAGTACGTGACCTAAGAGATCGGAGGCACGAAAATGACCGTACTCGACCAAGACCGAGCCGTCACCACCATCACCAACCGGCTCGGCCGGCGACGCGCAGCAAGGCCATTGACCGGGCCAAAGGTGACCAGCCTCCAGAACCTGGACGGCCGGACGACCGACGAAGGGGTGCCCAGGCGCTGGTACGCCTTCGCACTGCTGGCGGTGGCCTTTTTCATGACCATCGTCGACCTCACCATCGTCAACGTCGCCCTGCCGACCATCGGGCGCAAACTTCACTTCCCCGAAGCCGACCTCCAGTGGGTGGTCACCGCTTACGCCCTCACCTTCGGCGGCTTCTTGTTGCTGGGCGGGCGGGCCGCCGACTTGCTGGGCCGGAGGCGCCTGCTCATGGCCGGGCTCGCCCTCTTCACCGCTGCCTCGCTCGCATGCGCGCTCGCTACAACTGACACGTTCCTGGTCGTCATGCGAGGTGCCGAGGGCCTCGGGGCAGCCCTCGTGCTGCCCGCGGCCCTCTCCATCGTGATGAACATGTTCACCGAAGGCGCCGAGCGCAACAAGGCCCTCGGCATCTGGGGCGGCATCGGCGCCGGCGGCGCGACGGTAGGCGTTCTCGCCGGCGGGCTCCTCACCCGTTACGTCGGTTGGGAGTACATCTTCTTCCTGAACGTGCCCATCGGCGTGGCTGGGCTCGCCCTGGCCCGCCGGGTCGTGCCCGAAAGCCGCTCGACGGCCCTGGAGAGGCGCTACGACCCGCTCGGTGCCCTCACGGGGACGGGTGGCTTGGTCGCTCTGGTGTACGCCATCTCGCAAGCGCCCCAGGTCGGTTGGGGCTCGGCCCGGACTTTGGCCACCCTGGCCGTCGCCGCCGTGCTCCTGGCTGGCTTCGTGGTGGTGGAGGCACGTTCGTCCTCGCCGTTGCTGCCCGTGCATTTGTTCAGGTCCCCGACGCTGGCCGCCGCCAACGTCGTCGGCTTCCTGCTCGGCGGCAGTTTCTTCGCCTTCATCTTCGTCGGGACCCTGTACATGCAGCAGGTGCTCGGTTACTCGGCGCTGGAGACCGGCCTCGCTTGGCTGGCGGCATCGCTCACTTCGGTCGCGCTGGCTGGCCTGTCCCAGGCACTCGTCACCAGGACCTCGGCCAAGGCCGTCATGGCCGTGGGGATGGCGCTGATCGGAGGCGGGATCGTCTGGGCGAGCCAAGTCCCCGTCCACGGTCGCTTTTGGGCCGACCTGGCCGGGCCGTTCTTCGTGGCCGGTGCGGGCACGGCGTTCGCTTTCATCCCGGTGTCGATTGCCGCCCTAGCGGGCGTGCGTGACCGGGACGCCGGCGTCGCGTCCGGGCTGCTCAACACCTCCCAGCAGCTCGGCGGCGCCATCGGTGTCGCCATTGCCTCGACTATTGCCGCTTCCCGCACGCATGCCTTGGCGCACCTCGGGGCCACTGCAGCGGGCGCCTTGACCGGCGGCTTCCGCTCGGCCCTGTGGGTAAGCGGGCTGGTCGGCCTGGCCGGTGCCGTTTCGACGATCGTCCTGGTCAAGCGCCAGGAGATGGCCCGTGCCGTGGCGGCCAGCCAAGGCCGGGAGGCCCCGGCGCCCGTGCCCGCCGACTGAGGGCCGCTCACCCGGCCCGGGGCTCTGGGCCAGTCCTCGTCAGGGCCGCGGGCCGCCAACTCCAACCCCACCAACACCCGCCAAAACTCCCAAAGGAGAAGAAGAAAATGACTGTTCAAGACCTGAGCGGTACGACCGCCATCGTGACCGGCGCCAGTCGTGGCTTCGGTCGGGCCACCGCGGTCGCGCTCTGCCAAGCCGGCGCCCAGGTGATCGGCGTGGCCCAGCACAAGGCGGACCTCGACGAGGTCCGCGAGCAGCTGGGCGAAGCGTTCGTCCCCGTAGCTGCCGACGCGGCTGACCCAGACCTGCCCCGGCAGCTGATTGGCCGCTACCAGCCTCAAACGGTGGTCCTCAATGCCGGCGCCGCTCCCCACACCGCTCCGATCGGGGAGCACACCTGGGAGACGTTCAGCGCCAACTGGGATGTGGATGTCAAGCAGGTGTTCCACTTCGTCAAAGAGAGCCTGTCAGCTCCGCTCGAGCCTGGGTCCGTCGTGGTGAGCTTCTCGAGCGCTGCGGCCCTGCGCGGCTCACCGCTCAGCGGCGGCTATGCCGGGGCCAAGGCCACGATCAGGTTCATCAGCGCCTACGCCGATGGCGAAGCCCGGGCCCGTGCACTAGGCATCCGCTTCGTGTCGGTCCTCCCGCAGCTGACCCCGGCTACCGCCCTCGGCGCCGGCGGGGTCAAGGCCTACGCCGCCGCAGCCGGTCTGACCATCGACGGGTTCACCTCCCAGCTGGGACCTACGTTGACGACCGAGCAGGTGGCACACAGCGTGGCCTCCATCGTCACCTGCGATGGTGACGACATCCTCGCGTACATGTTGGCACCGGACGGGCCGAAGGCCCTCGACTGAGAGGAGCAGCAATGATGAACGACCTACTCGACACGGCGCTTGCCGCCCACGGCGGCTTGGACCGATGGCACGACGTTACGGCGATCATGGTAGAAGCGTCGATCACCGGAGGGTTCTGGTACTTCAAGAACAAAGGTGACGCGCTCGAGGCCGTTCGCTTCGAGGTGGGCACCAAGCGGGAACACCTGACGATGGATTTCATCGGTCAAAATAAACGGTCGGTGTTCGAGCCCGCTCGTGTTGAGATGCAGCGGGCTGACGGAGCGCTCATCGAGGCACGCGACGACCCGGAGAGGTCGTTCGACGGCCAAGCGCCCGATGCCCCGTGGGACGACCTTCATCTGGCCTATTTCACGGGGGAGGCGCTGTGGACATACCTGAACACGCCGTTCCTATGCACATGGCCGGGGTTCGTCACCGAAGAGATCGACCCGGTCGAGGTCGACGGTGAAACGTGGCGGCGCCTGAAAGTCACGTTCCCCGATCACGTCAAGACCCATAGCCGACAACAAATCTTGTGCTTCGGCCCCGACGGGCTGCTCCGCCGTCATGACTTCACCATCGACATCCTCGGTGGCATCCCCACGGCCCTTGAGGCGAGTGACTACCGCGACGTAGAGGGCATCGTCATCCCCGCCACCCGACGGGCCTACTCCTCCCAAAACGACGACCGGGTGGCCACCGAGACACTGATGGTCGCCATCGACATGGACAAGATCACCGTCCGCTGACGTCACTGTCAAAGTTTGAGGCACCGGACGACGCCCCCCGGGACCTTTCGTGACTCGCCGTACCGCAACCCACCGTGGCGCACTGTCGTCGGCCGATAAGGCGGTTGTACCGGAACGAGGCCCGAGCTATCAGTTGGCCCGTCCAGAAAATGCAGGGCCGCGTGGACCCGGCCCGCTCTCGAAATAGGAGACAACAATGCGCAAACTGATCGAATCGGTCCTGGTCTCGCTAGACGGGGTCACAAGAATACCCGAGCGGTGGGCCGACTTCGACGCCGAGGACACCGAGCTCGCCCATGAGCAACTGGGCCACTACGACGCTTTCGTCATGGGCCGGGTGACCTACGAGAACTTCTACGCCAACTGGGGCCACACCTCCGGCAACGCTTACATCGACCTTATCAACGCCATGCCCAAGTACGTAGCATCGCGATCACTGACCGAGACGCGCTGGAACGCTACCCTCCTCGGCCCCGATGCAGCCGGCGCGATCGCTGAGCTGAAAAACCAGCCCGGCAAGGACCTCATCAAGTACGGGACCAGCCGCTTCGACGACACCCTCGTTCGAGCCCGCCTCATAGACGAGTTCCGCTTCTGGATCCGGCCCGTTGTCGTTGGCGCCGGGCAACGGCTGTTCGAGGGGGTGGACACCTCGTCGCTCAAGCTCAAGCTCATCGATCAGAAAGGACTTCACAACGGATCAGTGATCCTCACGTACGCGCCCAATGACCTCACTCCGAATCCGGGACGCCGACAGACCACACACTCCCCCAACACACGATCAAGGAGACGCAATGCCGAAAGTTAGCGGATCCACTGATGAAATCGACGGGATCCCGGTGCCGTGGGCAGCCCCCGACGTGCCGGTCGGCGTCGCACCATAGCTCACCTATGTCGACGGCTGAGCCGAACAGACGCAACCGGTGCTGACCCTGCTCGCGGACCGCGGCCTGCTCGCAGTCGCTTCGACCCCGCCCGAGCACGCTGAAAGTGACCTCGGCTGGCAGTTCAAGTCCAGGACGTACCCTGGGTTGGCATGCCCCGCAACATGGCCTTAGGCGCTGCCGACGTGGGCTGTCGCCACTTGCTCATAGCGGTCTTGTAGGCGTGCATACTCGCGAAGTGCATCGCGGCCATGAAGACCAACCATCTCCGGCGCTGCAGTCCTATCGTGAAAGTCGACGCATCGCTGGCCTTCAGGAGGTGGTCTCGGTCCTGTGGGTTCAGCATTTACAGTCTGTAGCGCGCCCTAACCTCCACCGGAGCATCCCGAACGGAGCCGTCGAGCTGCGGTGCCGTCTGGGCTCGACCCCTGAGCTGGTCGGTCCATTGAGCCGGCCGCGTGCCGAACTGCTCGCACCGGGGACGACGGTTGTAGGGCTGCGCCTTCGTCCTGCCGTCGCAGGCTCGGTGTTCGGCGCGCCAGCGTCCGAGTTCGTGGACATGACTATCGGGGTCGACGATGTCTGGGGCGAAAAAGCGCGGGCAATAGGGGAACGGCTAGCCGAACTAACCGTGCCCGGAGAGCTGGTTACCCTGCTCCAAGAACTCCTTTTGGGCCGCTGTCCCCGATGAGGACGGCTCCGACCGCCTCGTCTCCGAGGCGGTCAAGCGTATGATGCAGCCGCACGTTAACGGGGTTGGCCAGATAAGGTCTTCCCTGGCGGTCTCTGAGCGCCAGCTCCGGCGGCGATTCTTGACGGCAACCGGCGTACCTCCTAAGGCGATGCAGCGGATGGTCCGGTTCCAGGGCTTCCTTGCCGAAGCCCAGTTCGCTGTCGCGCGAGGCGTTCGCCCATCCTCCTACGGGCTGGCGCGTATGGCTGCTCGGGCAGGCTACTCGGATCAGGCCCACCTCACCCGCGAGTGCTTACGTCTGACCGGCGTGACCGCGTCGGCGTTCCTCCGAGAGATTGAGCGGCAGTGCGCTTGCGGTCACGTCCATGCGGCTTCGTTCGCCCCGATGTTGGCGATTGCCTGAGCGTTTTGAGACGGCCGCCTCCCTCGGTAGCCGCAACATGGCCGGTTTGTTCAAGAAAGAGGCGCTGCCTCGGGCGTAGCCTTGCCCCTGCCGGGCCCAATAGGAGGCTTGACATGTGGCTATCCCAGGACCGTGCTGCAAATGGGCATGTCGCTCCACGGCTTTCTCGCCGCGTCGCCGACCGGCGGGCCCGAGACAATGGCGATGTTTTGCACGCAGCGCAGCTCAAACCTATCGAGTTCGACCCGTGGGGTCTTCCCACCGGAGACCCGGAGCCGACACGTCAGAAACTCCTAGATCACCGTCAGCTGGCTGTACATAGTCACGACGTGCGACAGGAATTTCGCCGGAGGGCTGGTTGCTCAGTTGGACAAAGAATGACAGGAGACCCGATGGCAATTGAGAGCGTGAGGTGGCTGGCCTTGAGGTGGCTGGCCTCATTTCGACCCACAGGAGGCGTCGTATGGGCAAGGTGACGGCAGGTTTCTCAATGTCGCTCGACGGCTTCGTTGCCGACGTGGATGACGGTGTCGACCGGGTATTCAAGTGGTACTCCATCGGCGACACGACAGCAGAGGTGCAGGCTGGCGACGCCACCTTCAGGTTGTCGACGGAGGGCGCGGAGTACATCCAAGAGGCTGGCCAGGCCGCAGGAGTGCTGGTTTCGGCGCGGCGGACGTTCGATATCGCAAACGCTTGGGGCGGCCGGCACCCAATGGGCGTCCCCGTCGTCGTCGTTACCCATTCGTCACCTGAGGAATGGGTCAGACAAGGAGGGGTCACCATTTACCTTTGTCACCGACGGGGTGGCGAGCGCGATCGCCACGGCACAAGACCTTGCCGGCGACAAGGACGTCGTCGTGGGCGCCCCAAGTGTTACGCGGGAGTGCCTCGAGCTGGGGTTGCTCGACGAGATCCACATCGACCTGGTGCCTCTCCTGCTCGGCAAGGGCATCCGTCTCTTCGAGCAAATCAACGCGCCCGTTGAACTCCTCGTCACCGAGGCATCGGGTAACCCGCACGTTACCCATCTCACCTACCGGCGGGTCAGGTAGCCTTGCCAGGGCCAGCGACTCGGACGTCTATTCCCGGGCTCACTCACCGGAGCGTGCGTGCTGCGCTCGGACAGCCTGCGGCCTTCTCCCGCGTATATCGCAGCGGGTTCAGGAGACGGTCGTCGACTGGTACCGAGACGGCCATTGTTAACGACAGGCCCCGCCGCTCGGCGCGCCCCCAGATGTCCTCTGAGGCGGTCCATGCAGATGGCTGCGTGCCACGAACGGGCTGGGCACCGGGAGGCGTTGGCCGGCCGACGGCAGCGGGAGCGCGCGCCCCGGATTTGCGAACGAAAAGGTTGGACCGCTGTGCCTGAGCGTGGCACAGATGAATTCGGCGGGCGGCAACCGTCATAACTACGCGGTGGTGGTCGCGAACGACACGGTCACCTTCGGCGCTACGGCCGTTAACGGGTAGGCCAAGGGAGACAAAACCAATGTCAACGCTGCGCCTGAACACGTTTGTACTTAGAGACGACAACCGAGCTTGAACGACGTGGCCGGAGTGCAAAAATCCCTCTCCTCGGCGCCTAGCTCGCCGGCCCGGTCGGTGGATTGGCTCGCTCAGGCTTCTGGCGACGCGGGACGGCGTTGTAGCCGACCTGGACGCACGCAAACCGAGCCCACGCGCCCTTGGCGTAAAGAAGGTGGAGTTCCCGGCACGGCCACCAGAGCGTGTTTTCGAGGTCGGAAACCACCAGCTTCTCGCCAACGGCCGTTGGTTGCACGGGAGCGGTAACCGCTGACACCGGAAAATCCTATGGGCTCGGCTTCCTCCAGGATGCCCGGCCAGCCTGTTGGCTTCCAGTCGGACGGCACTACTGTTGGGCTGGACGGGACCCTCTGTGCCGGTTTACGGTCCAGGGCAACGGCTGGGCAAAGGCTGAACGAGCGCCAACGGCCTGGGCGCGGTGCCGCCGGGGTGCCGCCAGCAAGAAGTCCCGGTGATTGCACTGTTGCTGGCGACTGTGCCGCCCATGGGCGCCGGGCCTCCCGCCTGGCTATACCCAGCTCTAGCGCGAGCCCACGGGACGGACCTGCCGCTGTTCTCTGCCCTCGGCATGCTCCGTTCCAAGTCAGCCACTTGTAATTCTTTGACCCGAGGCCCCAGCCGGTCATCGATTTCCACGCTCCGTGAGCCCAGCACAGTCGGTTATGTATACCTGAACAATGCTGGAGACACAACGACAATCCGCTCATGGTGACGGATTTGGCGTTGAAAAGCTGGAAAATTCTGCTACAAGGGTGGTCCGGAACCAACGCCCATATTATCCAGCCGCAGTCTAACAATCCGTGCCGGGCTCGAACGCTGTCAGCTCTTGGCCACGGCTTCCGTGATCGCCGATGCCGGGGCAGGTGCCTCGGACGTGCAACTGAAGCCTGTTGCCGTCATTCTGCCCACCATCACCCCTGTCGACTGCGTGGGCGGTTCCGTGCTGACCACGAGCGTTGAACACCCCTGATTGATCTCGCAAGCTCGGCACGTTGCGGATGGTCACCCTGCGAGTCGGGATGCTTTCGGACCAAAAGAAGCAAGACTCTACCAACAGCGATCACGGTCAGGCTTGGAACCGCAAACGGAGCCAACCTTGGCCCGAAGAGGTACACGGACTGTGGGCGGCGGCCCGAAACCCTCACCTGCTCGGTCTGGGTGTGAGGACCACGATCGGGATGACGCGCGTGGTCTTCCGCGCGACTTCAGCGAGCTGCGGATAGCGCTCGGCTGCTGTCGCGAACAGCCGGTCGCGCTCGTCGCCAGTAGCTCTCCTCGGCGACGACTTCGATCGTCTCGCCACCGACCTCGATCCTCGTGCTCGGGTGCGTCTTTAGGTTGTGGTACCAGGCTGGGTTCTTCGGCGCTCCTCCGTTCGCGGCCCAGATGAAGTAACGCGACCCATCGGGCAGGTACGCGACCGGGTTGACGCGGCCCACACCAGAATTCGCGCCGGTGTGGTGAAGCAACAGAAGCGGCGTCTCCTCCCACATGCCGCCGACTCGTCCGCCGTTGGCACGGAACTCATCGATTATCTTGGCGTTGTACTGCGCGGCTGTCTCAGCCATTGGGCTCCTCTCGTTCTCGGTACCGACTGAGCGCTTCGAGGGCGACCACCACCGGGCCGTCTCGGACCGACTTCTTCAGCCTGGCTTCCGGCGATGTGCGCGATCGTCATCGGTAGCTGGCCTCGTACTGGTCGTGGCGGTGGAACCACGACAGGTCGCCCAGGTTGCGGCCGAGCGGTGCCCGGTCGAGCCACTGCCACATGGTCCAGAGCGCGTCGAATCCTCGGGCGTAGGCGGAATAGGTGTGGTACACGTGGCCGTCCTCGAGCGCAAAGGCGCTCATGCCAGGCTGCTCACCGGACCACTCGCGCCAGGCGACGTCGGCCGCTTCGAGCTCGGCTTGGTCCTGGTAGTTGTATTCCACCGGCGCCACCGAGGCGTCGATCGTGACATGGAAGTCGTAATTGAAGTCGCTCCGTCCCGACGAGGCCCACGGGAAGCTCCAGCCCATCCGGTCCCGGTAGGCCAGTAGCTTCTCGAGCGGCCCTCGGGAAACCGCGGTGAAGGCGACGTCGTGGTTCTGGAGGTGGAGGTGGGTCTCGTCGAAGCCGTCGGCCAACCCACGAGCAGCTCGGGCAGCCTTCGTCCCAGTCGGGGTCGAACATGAAGTGGTAGATGAGGAGCTGCGAACGGCCCCGGAACAGGTCGGCGAGCGAGGCTTCGCCGCCTTCGGTGTCGAAGGTGTATGTCCTTGTCGATGCGCACCCACGGCAGCTCCTGTCGCATCTTGGCCAGCTCGTCGCCACGCCGTGTATGTGCCTTCTCGGCCTCGAGGAGCTTCAGCCGGGCTGCGAGCCACTCCTCACGTGTTCCGACCTTGTGTTCAGTCATCGGTTGTCTCCTCTCTCACATCATCGGCATGTGACCGGTGGTGGGCACGAGCCCAGGGACCGCCGCGGGGGCAGCGAGGACCGACGATGCCGAGCCCGACGATCGCGAGCGCGAGCGGGACATCGATGGTGGCCCTGGCGGGCAGGATCTTCTGGGCGACCACGACGATGGCGATGACGGCCATCCAGGTGACGCTCATGACCCCGAGCACGACCAGCATCGCCATCAGCCCGAGCGCTCGAGCCAACGCAGTCGAGCCCGAACACCAATCCGGAACGCACCTTCTCATGGCACTGCAGGCGAAAGTGCCGCTTGATGGGAGTCAGCTCATACACGCCTGCTGCGGTCACGACGACGCCAGCGGCGACCGTCCCATGGGGCCGGTACAACGCATACACCGCCACGCCCACCACCGCCCAGATGGCGATGTACGACAGCCGCGAACACCGGCGCGGCGAGCACGCGCCCGCTGGCGTGGGTGCGCCGCAACAGCGCCGGGACGGCGCCCGGCAGCATCATGGCCGCCATCATCGAGACCCACGATGCGGCAAAGAAGGCGAACGAGCCGAGCCTGGTGGCGACGCCCATGTCCATGCCTCGCATCTGGTCGATGGCGATAACCCAGCATGCGGCCGCGGCCCCGAGGGTCGCTGTCAGCGCGGCGGCCGTCGTAGCGGTGGTGCCGCCTGGTACTGCTCCCAGCAGCTGGTAGCGCAACCGGGTCATTGCCATGAACCTGCCCTCCTGTCTGATTGGTTCCACATTGCCGGTGGGCCGCGGCGGCTCAGCCTCGTGCTGCCGGCGACCGCAGGTCGTCAGAGCGCCCAGCTTCGAGTCGCGACCACTGGGCGATGGGGCGTCCGCCCGGCCACACTGACACTGGTGGCCAATCGGGCGAGCCAGCGTCGGTCCGCGTGTTCGAGCACCGTTGTGGCCAGCCGGGGGGCGAGTCCTCCCAGGTTCCTGGCGTCCGTACACGGTCAGGTCCATGAGCGCGTAGCTGTAGTCCATTGCCTCTACACCGCGCCGAGTCGTCCAGTAGGTCTCGAAGACGCGCTCGCCGTCGCGTAGGTAGCACACGAGGTGGAACAAGCCGACCTGGCGCCCGACGAGGAGCGCGTCGAGGGAGGCCTGTGCGGAGTACCAAGGCATGTCCCATCCCATGAAGTCGCGGTAGCGGACGCTTTCGTCGTAGGGGCCCTGACAAAAGGTGGCGTAGGTGATGTCGCGCGAATGAAGGTAGGACAGCTCCGCGACCTGGGTGGTGTAGAAGGTACAGCCTTCGCACTGCTCGGGCGCGGGTCTGCCGGGGTACCACATGAAGTAGTAGGCGATGAGCTGCCGGCGCCCCTCGAACGCGTCGAGCAGGGTGAGCTCCCCCTTTGGCCCGACCAGCGCGAGGTTGGCGTCCACCTCGACCATGGGCAATCGCCGTCGGGCAGCGGCGATCGCGTCCCCTTCCCGGGTGTGCGCTTTCTCCCGAACGCGCAGCCTGTCCAGTTCGGCCTGGAAAGTGGCCCGGTCGACGGCCGCGGGCAGGCTCGGTGCGTTGGTGGCGCCGGCCGTCGGCCCGTCGAGGTTCGTTGCGTCATCCTTCATGACTCTCTCCTCTTGATGGGGTTGGGTCTGCACGTCCGGCACCGACCCGACGTCGCCGAGGCGCGTAAGGGGGCAACGATCACGGACGCGTTCCATGGTTCATTCGCTCTCGTATTCGTCGTGGCGGCGCAGCCAGCTCATGGGTTGATCGCCTTCGTCGCGGCCCTTCGGAGCCCGGTCGAGTATCGCGTAGTAGCCCATCAGGAACTCCGTACCCCGGGCGTAGCTGGAGTAGCAGTGATAGACGGTGTTGCCCTCAAGAGCGAACGTGCTCACTCCGTGCCCCTCGGAGAAATAGCCGTCGACGTCCGTCCCGGTGGCGCTGGCGTTCTGGCTTGTAACCAGCGGCAGTTCCTCACGGACGGCCGGCTGCTCGTTCAGCAGCGTCAGAAGCACGAGCTCGTTGGCCTTGAGCACCGGCACGGCTGCATCGTGCGTCATCCCCTCCCCGGCCGAAACGCCGTAATCGAAGTTGAAGTCGCTCTCGTGGCTGGACGCCCAGTTGAAGCTCCAACCCATTCGCTCCCGATAGTCGAGCAGCTTCTCGATCGGCGCGCGCGAGACGCAGATCATCGTCACGTCGCAGGCCTTCAGGTGGGCGAGCACGCCGTTGAAGCTGTCGGCCGTCGACGAGCAGGAAGGACATCCGCCCTCGTAACCAGGGCCGAACATGAAGTGGTAGACCACCAACTGCGAGCGGCCGTCGAACAGCTCCGCCAGCGTCCTGGCCCCGTCTGCGGTCTGGAGCATGTACTGCTTCTCGACCGGCACCCAAGGAAGCTCCCGACGCTGCCGGGCAAGCTCATCCCCCAGTCTTGTGAACTCCTTCTCGCGCTTGAGCAGCTCGGCGCTCGCCGTGAGCCACTGCTCGCGCGTTCCGATGCGATGACTCGTCATTATGCTGTCTCCCTTTCATCCCCCACCCCATGTCCATAACGTTCACCTTCTGGACCGCGACGACCCAGGGGCGCCACCTGTCAGCGCGTCCCGTTAGCGCGGCTGCCGTCGCACCTCTCCTACCACTGGTCACCATTGGTAGAGCACGCGCGATCGCCCCACGGGTGGCGCCTCCTACGCCGCAAGCGACGCCAACTTTCCCGTCCAACATTGGCACCAAATTGGGCCTTTCTCTTAGTGGGTGATGCGCCCGAGCTCACGCAGGATGTCCGACCAGCCCGCGTAATGCGAGTCCCTCGCTTGCTCGTCCGGAAGTCCGGTCTGATGGATCTCGACGACCGTCCCCGTCGACGACGGTTGGAACGTCACGGTCACAGTCGTGTCCCGGAACCGGGTGTCGGGCGAAGACCAGGTGAACACCAGACGGCGAGGACGGTCGATCTCCCGGTAGGTGCCGGAGCACACGGTGGACTCGTCATGGACCATGACGATTCGGAACGTCCCGCCCACCTGAGGATCCGTTTCGGCACGAGTCTCCCGAACACCGGCCGGCCGGAACCACGTCCCCAGGCTTTGCCCGTCCAGCCACGCATCGAAGAGTTCTTCGGCCGGAGCGGCAATCTCCCGCCGGACGGTGACTGAGTACCCGTCCGTCACGACGGCTTCCCTGCCTTGCCGCGGCGGGTAACAAAGGCATCGAGCGAGGCAAGTTGCTCATTCCAGAAAGCTTGGTAACGCGCCATCCATCCGACAGCTTCGGCAAGGGGCGTCGCATCAAGGGTCAGGATGTGCTCGCGCCCCCGCACCCTCCGTCGTACCAGCCCCGCCTCCTCCAACACCCGAATGTGTTTCGACGTCGAGTTGAGCGAGATCGGGAACCCTCTGGCGATATCCGTCACCCGGGCATCCGAATCGGCAAGCCGGGCTAGTATTTCGCGGCGCGTGGGGTCGGAGACGGCAGAAAAGACCCGGTCGAGCACGTCGGCACCATGTTCACCCATGAGGGTGAATATCTTAGGGGCCGGCGGTGGCGACCACAAACTCGCACGATTGCAGGCCACCTCCAAAGACGTGGCCCTTCAAAGGCCCAGTCGTGCCCTTGTCAAGAGCTCCCTGAGACGGCCCAGGAGAAGAGCTACAGCTCGGAGCTCCGCTCCCGGGTCGGAGCCGTCCCGGCCAACCTCCGGGTACTGGCGGTCAGCTGCCGTTTCGCCACGGTTGGCTGGCCGAGGGCTGGCACCAGCCGCCTCAGCGCTGCCGTTAGCGGATCGTCTTGTAGCTCACGTCAACGCCCCGGCGAAAGGCGGTGCTGGTGGTTGACCCCAGACGGCTAGCGCTCGTACACGACGAGGGACGTGGGGTGGGCAACCTGGTCGTACAGGGAGCGCGCCGGGCGTGTCGTTAGGTCCAACGCGGCGCTGCGCCCGCTGCCGCGACCGCTCACAAGCTGACCTCGGCCCAAGTGGGGGCCGACCACTCGACGTACTCGAGCAGCCTCCACCTGGGTACGCCACGGGTAGCCAACCTAGGAAGTACTCAAACCACCTCCCTGTGCTTGAAAAAAACACTCGAACTGCACCCGGCGTCACCCTTTCTCGCATACTTTCCGGTCTGGGACGACGGTCCCGATGTCGGAGACCTCGGCCGTGGCTCCGGGGCTCTCCAGTGCGAGGTCAGGCGCGTCAGGCCCGACTTGTTCGTCGCGGCGCGAGCGCACGGTCCCTCAACTCGGCCATTAATGGCTGAGAACTAGGCAAAGGGGAACAGGATGGCTGGATTGGTCCGAATGAGCCTCGACTCTCCAGAGGAGACTCGGCCCTTCGAGGATGGCATGGGAAAGCTAGAAATTGTCAACGTGGAAGGTGGGGCCGTTGGCCGGGCAACGTTCGCGCCGGGCTGGCAGTGGTCCAAGCACGTCAAACCCATCGCCCAGACAGACAGCTGCCAAGCGGCCCACATGGGGTACTTCGTCTCCGGACGGATGAAGGTCGTCACAGATGACGGGGAAGAGATGGAGTACGGCCCAGGGGACTTCGCCATCATGGCTCCCGGGCACGACGCCTGGACGGTCGGGGACGAACCGTGCGTCGTGATCGACTGGCAGGGCTTCGCTGACTACGCCAAGCCCTAGAAGGACGGCCCCCCGCCAATGCACCCGGCCCAATGGTACGCGCGAACTTATCGCCAAGGTGCAAACTCACTATTGACCTGGGCGGTCCTGGCAATAGTGTCCAGTGCAAATCGTGGTGGAGCCGACTCGGCCCGAGACCGACACGGGGTAGGGAGGAAAATTGGCGATTGACGTCCAATGGCCCAAGCCGACGCGCACCGGCGGTCTGTTAAAGCTAGGCGCGTTACGTTGTCCCCTGTTATTGCTCGCCTTGGGGCCTGCGGCAGCAGCGTCGATGTCCCCGGCAGCTGCGGCGCCAGCGGGCAAATTGTGCAGCGCGGAATCGAGCTTTGTCGACGCCAATTTCGGCTCCGGTTGGGCGATTGGTTTAGATACGCCGACTCAATGCGTACTCGGCATAGAACCAACCAAAGGTTTCGCGAAAACCCTCGCCTTCGAAGGGGTCTTGCAAGCTCCGGCGAGTGCAGAGGACGAATGGCAGGCGGCCCACACGCCAGGTGCCCACGAGAAGATATCGATCCTGCCGCACCTCGGCCGGCTGGCCCCGGACGGCTCGAGCGCCCTGGGGGAGATCCCGGGGCACGGGAAAGTGACGGCGATCCTTTGGAGCACCGGAGTTCCCAAAAATAACGCTTTTGGCGTTGACATCGAGATCGCCGACGGCTACACGGTCGTCGGCGCAGGGACCTCCGAGTGGCCGGTACCGCTCGGGCGGTCCGGTCTGGACACGTTCCCCCAGGCGCACCGAAACGCCATCGAGAGCCTGGGCGCCCGTCTTGTCCCGTTCTTCTACACCAAGACCAAACCCAAGTACTCGATATGAAGGACGGCTCCCGCCTCCGTTCAGACCTGAGGGGGAGCGGTCGTCTCCTCGGCTATGGCCAGCTTGGCGACGCCCATGGAAAGGCTACGGCAGCCCGGCGACGCGGCTGGCACTGAGGGCCATGGTGGCGGTGGGGGCGTTGTTCGTCAGCGACGCTCAACCCATGGCCGGCTCAGCGGCCACGCCACAACAGGGGCTCCTACTGCCGCGCCGGCGAGGACCCCGTACCTCTGGGATGGCAAGCTTCCGCTATGTGGAGTTCCTTTGAGCGCACCACGAGTAAAGTGCCACGAGTAAATGGTGGGACGGCGACATCTCGAGCAAGAAGTTCGTGGGAGCATCGTCCCTTCAAGCCGAGGGCCCCGGCAGGCCCATGTAAATGTCCTACCTTGGTCGCCATCCGATGACGGCCCTCAAACGGCGCTGGGCATCACTCAGAAGCGGCGCGGGACGCTGCTTCTCGCGCTGCGTGCCGTTTTAGCCGTGCAAGGTCGTCCCCTAGACCAAATGGGCCATGGAACACTTAGCGGCCCACTGCTAGTGTCGGCTGCCGCGAAGGGAACGAGAGGAGGGTTTGGGGTGAAACGAATGGTGGCCGGGCCACTTGTGATAAGTGTCGCCCTGGCTTGCGGGATATTGCTTGGGGGAGAGTCGTCGTTTGCTGCTTCCGTAACGCCGCCCACTGGCGGCAAGATCGAGCTGTTTGCCACACCTAGTGGTAATAGCGGCGGCGGGACCATCCTCATCACAGGCGCCATCGGGGACTACGGCAAGACCGAAAGTGTCAACAAGAACGGCACGCCGGACCCGAACGGTAACTACGGCAAGGCTGTGCTCCATCAAGGCACGATCGAGATCAACCTGACAGCATTGAACGAAAAGGAGAACAACCTCCCACAGACGATTTTCGACCTCAAGAGCTGCTCGGCTCACGCAAGTGTGAGCGCGCCAGCTCCCGTTGTCGACGGCACCGGTCTTTATGCCGGCATCTCCGGCACCCTTATGCTTTCGACGAGTTTTGCCTTCATAGGCCCGCGCGTGACGAGCGGCCCGAACAAGGGCCAGTGCTCGAAGAGCAATAACGCACCTCCGCTCGCCCAATGGATATCTGTTATGGGCTCGGGGACGGTCGGTTTCAGCTAACGCATTTCATATCGGCACCACCAGGGTGTTTGGTGGTCCTAGAGGTGGTCGCTGAGGAGGATGGCTACTGACGGTCGTCGCTTCTAAGGTTTGCCTTAGCAGCGGAGCGTGCCCGGGCTCGGGGCGAGCTTCCAGGCTCCTCCGCTAGAGACGCCAGGACAGGACCGGGCGCCCGGTAACCTCCCCAGATTGGAGTGCTCAGCACGAGTTTGTGGTGTTCGCCGACAAATGGGACCTCTGCGACGTCACCTCGTACTGGCGCATCCTGGCTGCGCGCCGCCGGGCGCTGCGAGTAGCAGCGCCCGGCAGGTTCATCGTCGTTCAGGCTGGCCAAATGCGGCTCATACGCGTTCACCACGAGCGGGAACTGGACCTGAACATCGTCCCACAACTCAGCCTGGATGGGCCTACGAGCAGCAGCCATCAACGTTGCGAGCTCGCAGTCGTGCCGCCTTACCTGGAACGGCGTCCGCTGGCCGCGCCGGGCCGTCACCTTTGGCCCGCTCGGCATCATTTACTAGGGCTGCACCGCCTGCCAGAGACCCCCGAAAGCCTGGACCCCGGCTCCGTTGATGCTGGTGGGGTACACGGCGGTGAGGAGCGGTAAGGCCGCGTCCTGGTGGAACATGTACAGGGGGTGACCGTCGAAAGTCACTTGGTGGGTGCCGTCGGGCCTCACGATGACCCCGAGCTGGTGTCGGTCAACTCCCGCTCCGGCCTCAGGGGACATAGAGGTGAGGACGGGCGACCAGTACATGGCACACATCCCCTGGCACGCGCTCTGGTGGCCTTTGTCCAGGCTAAAGGTGTAGACGGGTGCGCTCACTGGGCCAGCGGCGATGCCGCCGGCGGCGACCTCCCCGGAAAGGCCGGTGCTCTCGGACACAGCCAGTACCGTGGCCGAGATCCCGGTAGATTTCCCGTTCTGGTAGACGGGCGCGGTTTCCTGCCCAATTAGGGCCTGTCCGGTCGCGAGACGGCCTCCGCTCGGGTCGACCAGGTACCACATGCCCTGGGGGGAGGTCGCCGGGTCCAACATGTCCGCCCCGGTCGTCTGCCCCGGCGCGTCGTCCAAGATGACCCGGTAGAGCGGTAGGCCCCCGTAGGTCACCTGCTGTACCGACTTGCCGGGAAAGACGTCGGTGCGGGCCACTGTCCCGAGGAGGGTGGGGTTGACCCCGTGCCCGGCGACCGGGGCGCCGTCGGTCAGCAGCGCCGGCCACAGCACGGTGTCACAAGAAGCCTTGAAAGCATTGGCAGTGGAATCGGTGCATGCGAACGGGGCCTTGCCGGACGTGAGCGTGTGCAGCTCGTCGGTCGTGAGCACGTAGAGAGAGCAGCCCGAGTACTTACCCGAGCCGATGACCAGCACCGTGCCATAGGGGCTGGACGCCGCCGATACGGTGGCAGGGCCGGTCGGGGCGGTCACAGGGGTGCCGCAGGAAGGAGCCTGGGCGCTCACCGGCGAGCTGAGCTGCGGCATCACGATCACCAGTGCGAAAGTGAGCATGGCGACAGCAGCGGGGACGGCGAACACCCGCCTCAGCCAAGCCGGCGCCGCCGCCGAGGGTGAGCCCGGCGACGTCGTTCGTAGAGATGAGCCTTCCGGTGGTGGCAAGAACCTTGGGATTATGGCTTTTGATGATCTGCGCATCGTAAATACCTCACATGTAGAAGTAGGGGTCGAGCACCTGTACCCGGGTAACCCGGTCGGCCGGGAGGTCGTTGCGCCCGCCGGCCTTTCGGATTTCCTTTGGGGAAGGGGTCGTCGTAGACGCAAAATGTGCGCCTTTTGTCGTCGCTCACAGGCGTCTTGGGTCCTCCTGGGTGACCTCGAGCCTGTGAACACGAGCTACGGTACGAGCGTCCATAGGAAAGCACATGGGCAATCTCTGCCCATACTGATAGGGCCGGTTACCTATCTTGGGCGTTGACGCCGGGTTTGCGGGGACCGCTGGGGCATAGTGGTCAAGGGCTTTTTCAGGTGGTCGAGACAGTCCTGGCGGACGGTCCCCGCAAACCGAGCGGCGAAATCGTTCGCCCTACGTCCAACCTCGGGCCCGATCGGCTGGGCAGCGGGTAACCCGGACCATCAGGATGCCCATCCGAGAGGAACACTTCGCACTCCGACACGACCGCTCCATTTTCGCCTCATTTAGCAGTAAAGGCCACTCGTTCCACTTGTGGAGACGGCGAGCCCGGTGCGCAATTTCTCCCTCTCGTCCGCTCCACAAAGGCGGAGAGGATGGCTGCCAAGACAACGACGAAACCGATGCTGTAGCCGGCATAGGTTCCTTGTCGATGTCTCAACCATCGGCCTCTTCCCAGGGAAGGTTTGGTGGACGGGTCAACGAACTAGTTGGCGCGCTGCAAAATTCTTGCAACAGGTCTTTACGTCCATCTTTCTCCATCCTGTTGAGGTCACTGACCGTTACATCTGCCGCACGTGGGTACTGATCGTGCGATGGGTGACGTTTACGAGCTGCGAATATTGCGGCATCCGCAGTATCTCCCGTTGGGACCGCTCTGCCGACAGGCGCCGTAGCGGGAATCCAACACCGAACCGAAGCTAACTCCGCTTGACCGCATATTGTCCCTGCGGCGAAACTGCTGCGAACATATCATGCTCGCCGCAACCTCGGCCAGTTCGGCGCGCGGCTCTCGATGGCATTGCCTCTATCGTATTACCCGTAACTGTCTCCGGGCTGTCGCGCAAACATGGCCTTTGCCCGATCTTGACCGACCGCCGGAAGTAGTCAGCTCCGCCGCTGTCGCGCGAGCGCTGAGTAGTGGGTGCGAGCTGGGCAGACCCACGCTCCATCGGCTTCCCATTCGATCACAGGTTTCGTCCGATGAAAAGAAAGATCGACGGCGGATAGAAGCTAGGCGGCTCATACTGGTAACCGAGCCACGCGGAGGGTCAACCTCAGTGGCGACTGCTTCTCGACTCTCATACCTGCGTCAAAGTTATCCAGCTCGATACTTCCTTGAAGCCTCTGCCGTACGGGTCGGATGAGCGCTGCTGACGGCCGACCGACTCGGTCTTGAGCGCCAGCACTTGCGTGATGATTGTTGTTCGCAAGTTCAGCTCAAGCTTCAGAGCCATGTCGACGGCAGCTCGTTTGCGCGGCGCT
This sequence comes from uncultured Acidimicrobiaceae bacterium, assembly GCA_963807395.1. Classification (GTDB taxonomy): domain Bacteria; phylum Actinomycetota; class Acidimicrobiia; order Acidimicrobiales; family Palsa-688; genus Fen-671. The sequence goes on along the minus strand of CAWEBW010000011.1, from coordinate 24,914 downwards.
GCCTCTTGTCGGGTCCGGATGATATAAGAGGCCCAGTCGCTTGGCGCTCAGGTGATTCGATGCGTTGCGCGAAGTGCGGAATCGACAATGTCGCAGGCTCGCGGTTTTGCAACCAGTGTGCGACGCCGCTCAATAAGCGCTGCGCCAAGTGCGCCTTTGAAAACACTCCTGAAGCCAGATTCTGCGCGCAATGCGCAGCGCCACTCGATCCAGCCCGGCCGATTCGTGCAGAGGCTGAGCCACACGACGGCCTAACCGGTGAGCGGCGTCACCTGACTGTTCTTTTCAGCGATCTCGTCGGCTCTACCGAGATCGCCAGCCATCTAGATCCGGAGGAGTGGCGGGAGATCGTCGCCGACTACCATCGTGAGTCGGCGAAGGCAATCGAGCGCTTCGGAGGCAGTGTCGCCCAGTACCTTGGCGACGGCGTGATGGCGTACTTTCGGCTGGCCTGAGGCACACGACAACGATGCCGAGCGCGGCACTCATGCCGGCCTGGCAATCCTCAGCGCAGTATCAAAACTCAACGAGCTTCCCGACCGTCCCAAGCTCGCTGTCCGGATTGGCATCGATTCCGGCGCGGTAGTGGTCGGTGGCAGTGCCGGCAAAAGTGCGGACGTGTTCGGGGACACTCCAAACATAGCCGCGCGCGTCCAGGCGGTCGCGCAACCCGGGACCGTGATAGTCACCGACGGAGTACATCGGCTGGTCTCGGGTCTGTTCGTGGTCGCGGATTGCGGGACGCAGGCGCTCAAGGGCATCGACCGACCGATCCAACTTTACCGGGTAGTGCAGCCCAGCGGGGTGCGCGGACGGTTGGAGGCGGCCGCGGCAGCGCGCGGACTGACCCCATTCGTGGGGCGCGAAGACGAGTTGCGCCCGCTGATCAATCGTTGGGAGCTCGCCGTCGAAGGTGAAGGCCAGATGGCGCTGATCATCGGTGAGGCGGGAATCGGCAAATCGCGCCTGGTGCAGCGCTTCCGTGAACAGATCGCGGGCACGCCTCATACCTGGGTCGAGGCGGCGGCGGGGGCGTTCTACCAGAACACGCCCTTCTACGCGGTTACTGAGATGCTTCGCGAACTTCTGGCGTGGCGCGGCGACGAGTCCGGGGAGGAGCGGCTCGGGCAACTGGAAGCCCGGCTGGAACTTGCAGGACTCAAGCCCGCCGACGCGCTGCCGCTGATTGCTCCGCTCTTGAATCTGCCGACGTCGGCGAAGTATCCGCCGTCACCGCTTTCGCCCGAGCAGCAGCGCCGCCGTTTGCTGGCCACGCTGGTCGAGTGGGCGCTAGGCGTCGCCCGAGTGCAGGCGACCGTGATCGCGATCGAAGATTTGCATTGGGCCGACCCCTCGACGCTGGAGCTGCTCCAACTGCTGGTCGAGCAGGGGGCATCGGCGCGACTGCTGCTGCTGTATACGGCGCGCCCCGAGTTTCGCGCCCAATGGCCGCCGCGGGCGCATCACACGCAAATCACGCTCAACCGGTTGAGCGCGCGCAACGTGCGCACGATGGTGGGGGAAGTAGCGGCGCAAAGGGCATTGTCGGAGGAGACCATTGCGACCGTACTCGAGCGCACTGGCGGGGTGCCCCTCTTTGTCGAAGAGCTGACACGAGCGGTGCTCGAGAGTGGCGACCCGAAACTCACCGGGCGCCAGATCCCGGTGACCTTGCATGACTCCTTGATGGCGCGGCTGGATCGGCTGGGATCGGCCAAAGAGGTGGCGCAGGTCGGCGCCGTGATCGGAAGCGAATTTTCTTACGAATTGCTTCACGCGGTTGATCCGATTCCTGACAAGGAGTTGCAGGAAGCTCTGCGCAAGCTCGCCGATGCCGAACTGATCAACGTTCACGGCATTCCGCCCGAGGCCAACTATACTTTCAAGCACGCGCTGATCCGGGACGCGGCGTACGAAGCGCTGCTGAAGAGCCGCCGCAAAGAGCTGCATCGGCTGATAGCACGCATGATCGATGAAAAATTTCCCGCGCTGAAGGAGATGCGTCCCGAATTTCTCGCGCGCCATTGGACGGAAGCGGGCGAAATCGAACCCGCGATCGCTGAGTGCTCAAGAGCGGGTAAAGTCGCGCGGGCGCGTAGCGCATTCAGGGAAGCACAAGAGAGTTACGATCAGGCCTTAGCGGTGCTGAAGCTGCTACCCAATTCGCCCGAGCGTGACAATCGCGAGCTACATTTTAGACAGTCAGTCGTTCAGGTGCTTTACGTCACGAAAGGGTTCGCCGCGTCTGAAACGAAAAACGCTACCGAACGCGCTGCCGCGCTGGCCGAAAAGAGTGGCAACCTCACCCAACTCGTTAGTTCGGTATCGTCGCAAGTTACGATCGCTCTTTTCTCGGGCGACTTAGCCGCCGCCGCCACGCTTGCGGACCAAGCCCTGGAGTTTGCTCTCCGCGAAGGCAGTCCCAGAATTCTCGGACGCGCGCATCACCACCAGCAGTTGACGCGCTATTATCTTGGCGACTTCGTGGGCTCCGAGAAGCATTTCACGGCAGCGCTAAAGTCTCTCAACGACCCAGGTTTCCACGACCAGGGCGCAGCCACTGTCGTAGCAGCTTTTGCATTCGCAAGTTGGAACGCACGGCAGCTAGGGCGCTTTGATCTTGCCCGCGAGCGAATTACGCGGATGATGACACTCGTGAACGCGAGCAACCCGTACGAGGTCGCGTTTTCATGGATGTTTGACGCGTTACACCGACTTGGCTTGAGAGAGTACGAGGAGGCGGAAGCTTCGGCAGCCCGCGCGCTCGATTTCGCGGAAAAGCATCAAATGCCTCAGCCGGCAGCGTATACGCGGTTTGCGCTCGGTCAGGCGCGAGCACAGTTAGGACGCACGACCGAGGGAATCGCGCTCATTCGCCAAGGCTTGGCTGCGATGCTCGAAATCGGCATGCGCTTGACCGTTCCTTATGTTATCGCGGAATTGGCGGTGACACAGGAACGCGACGGTGCCATCGCCGACGCGCTCGAAACGGTCGAACAGGCGCTTCAGGCATACCCCCAAGAGCTCCTCAATTACCGCCCCGAAGCTCTCAAGCTGCGCGGCGAATTGCGGTACAGGCAAGGGCTAACGGAATTGGCGGAGGCCGACTTCCGGGAATCGATCGCGTTAGCCCAAAAGATGAGGGCGAAGCATCCAGAACTGCGCTCTACCTTGAGTCTCGCGCGACTGCTTGACAGCCAAGGTAAACGTGCCGAAGCGCGTGCGATGCTCGCCGAAATCTACGGCTGGTTCACCGACGGCTTTGACACCGCCGACCTCAACGACGCACGAGCGCTGCTCGACCAACTGAGCGGATAGCAAGGCCCCTGCAGTTCCGGGGTTGTGCGGTGCGCGTCTCCCTACTATCAGCGTCTTTCTAGCCTCGCCCCGATAGAGTAGTCCTGGCTGCGCCGCTAGTTCTCGTTTGCACCTCGTGAGTGCAGCGCTAAGCAAACGCAGCACCGCGCGCATCAGAAGCCTGGGAAATAGTCGGTTCCGCTCCTGGCACTGAGTTTGCGTTCTCCTTTGCACGACCGGATACGGAAAAGAGAACGAAAAATGGCTAAGCGCAATGACTATCAAGGCGCAGTGCCTGTGACCCACTTTTGTCGGTCGATTTGTGACCGAAGGAATCAGGACGGAAGTTGTTTAGAAACCTCTTCGCTCTAGTGCTGTTGGTCAGGCTAATTGGCAACGCGCCGTGTGTGGTCAGTCCTATCGCGCCGACACTTCGCCCGAAGGTTTCGAGGCAAACTTCATACACGTATGTGCAATTCTTCGGTCAGCGGTGGCACTTGGTCGTTGGCTACCAGGGATCCGAAAAGATTTTCGATTACAATCCGGATTGGACCGTTAAAGTAATTCGTGAACGAGCGATCCTCGCTTTCAGGCTCACTCAGTGTAAGCCTCCTCTTTCCCTCTTTAATCTTTCCGGCGTGGAACTCCCGGATACGGCGTCGACTGACGCTGCAAGAATCAACTCTGGCGACCACCTGGTGCTAGGACCGAGCAAGGCAAACTCCGGGACCATCATCGGCTGTCGCGCGAGCTTCATGTGGCGCACTGCCCCTATCCCTGGCTACTCGCCAGGGATCACCTCGGAGTAGCGATCTCCCTCTATGAGCGTGAGCGTCCAATGTGGATCGGCTTTGACACCGGGGTAAATTGTCTGTCGTACATGGCTTTGACTCTGTGGACCCTCGGCTACCCGGACTTGGCTCTCAAGAGGGGCAATGAAGCGGTCGCGCTAGCTCAAGAGCTATCGCATCCCCTCAGTTTGGCTTTTGCGGAGGGTCCCGTCGGCTATCTGCGTCAATATCGGCGGGAAGCACGCTCAGCTCAAGAGACCGCGGAGCATCTGGTGGCACTTTCTGCTGAGCACGGGTTTACCCACTGGCTGGCTCAAGCGACTATCACGCGCGGTTGGGCGATGGCAGAGCAGGGGCACGGTGAAGAAGGGATTGCACAGATACGGGAAGGCCTGGCCCAGTTTCGAGCGATAGGGAATGAAGCTTTGCGACCGCATGCTCTTTGCCTGCTGGCCGAAGCATGCAAGAAGACGGGGCGCTTCGACGACGGACTAAATGCTTTGACCGAGGCAATGGCTGCAGCAGAGGAACATGGAATTCGTCACTATGAAGCCGAGATGCATCGGCTCAAAGGCGAACTGCTGCTGAGCCAGGACCATTCAAAAGCCAAAGAAGCTCAGAACTGCTTTCAAGGCGCGATTGAGATTGCACGGAATCAGAGCGCCAAATCATTGGAATTGCGCGCAACGATGAGTCTCGCGCGGCTGCTCGCAAAGGAGGGCCGCGTTGACCAGGCGCGAGCAATGCTCGCCGAGATCTACGGCTGGTTTACCGAGGGCTTCGATACCGCCGACCTGAAAGACGCAAAGGCGCTGCTCGACGAGTTGAGCGTACAGCAGAGGTCTGCCTGATTACGCGGACCTACCAACCTCGGCCAAAATTGGCTTCAAATTGCAAGCATAGATAGTTTTTGTTTATTTGAGATTTGCTCGGTTTCTTAAGTCAAGAAATGTTAGAGGAGTCACATGAAAAGTAGAACGATCTTGCTGACTCTAGTAGCGGTCTTCGCTGCAGTCGTGGTGTGCTTCGCCGCCGACGTGGACATGGGCACCTGGAAGCTAAACGATGCCAAGTCCAAGTTCAGCCCCGGAGCCGTGAAATTCACCAGCGTTGTCATCGCGGCTGCGGGCGACAGCGTGAAAGTCACATTGGGCGGCATCGACGCCAATGGCAAGCCCATGCATGTCGAATGGATGGGCAAGTTCGACGGCAAAGATTATCCCGTTACCGGTGATCCCGACGTCGACACGCGGGCGTACAAGCCGGTCAATGATCACACCCTCGCGGTGACCGACAAAAAGGGCGGTAAGGGTTTTTTTACTAGTCGCATTGTCTACTCTGCGGACGGCAAGACCCGCACCGTCACCACCGTCGAAACTAATGCTAACGGCACGAAGAAAAAACTAGTTGACACCTCTGTTTACGACAAACAGTAGTTGACAGACTTGCTAAACCCCGACCGGGCCGCGCGTATTCCCCTAGGGCCTTTTTCTTCGACGTAAAGGATGGCTACGTGCAGATTGTCTTTGGATCGGGTGCCGATAACTCGGAATTGTGATTACGAATGTTCCAACGCTGGTAATGCACAACTGAACTCAATTCTGAGTTCATGCATAGCTGGGTGCCAAGCGTCCTGCGAATCAAAATGAACGAGATGCCTCACTTCGCGGCCTTGTCGGGCGGCCCGACCCTGATGGCATGCCGTCGAACTTTCCGCAGCGCTGCGCCAATCTACTCGAGCCGGCCCTCCGCGAACCTTATCATCACGGCGGTATCTGGCTCATCCGCCCTGACGGATATACCGCCCTCGCGGCGAAGGCAGGAAATTGGAATGCGGTTACCACTTACCTCGACCGCATCGTACGAAGCTCATAGCGTGCGTGACCCTGAGAACAATCGGTCTCTGAAATGAAGGCGCTTGGAGCAGTCGCCAATGAATTCGGGGCCGTCGGTTTGGACTCCAGCGCACGCGACTGGGCGTGGAGTTGGTAGGCCTCAAGGACGCAGCTCAGCTCTGGGTCAAAGCTCGATCGACAAGACGGTATCTGTCGTGGATCGCTAGCCGGTATGAGCGAACACGACCACTCTAGAGCTGGTGAGAGGCGGGTGTCCCGGCAAGTGCGAGAGCAGCGTAGCTTCCGAGCCCGAATGCGCGTCTCGGGAGCTCTGCGCCGAAATTCTACATAGCTGGAAATGCCTGCTCAGACGTCACCCTGTTCTGCTATCGCCAGAGCATCGTCGACTTCGATGCCGAGGTAGCGCACGGTGGCCGGGATGATCAGTGGATTGTCGAGCTTCTCCGTTTCCATGTTCGGCTCTCCCAGGATCGCGAGGGCAAGGCCTCACAATATTTCCGCGTATTTCGATTATTTCTGGGCGAATCGTAAACGGATAAGGACTCTATGGCGGAGAGAGTTGGATTTGAACTTCAAGGACCCTTCGGTGGAAGAGAAAAGGGACCGACCCCTCGAAGTCGCCCTGGTCTCACGGCGTGATCTCACTTCCTCGGGCAACCTGAGGAGATTGCCGATGTCGTCGCGTTCGTGGTAAGCAATCCTGCACGCTGGATCAACCGTCAAAATATCGTTGCGGACGGCGGAATAGTTCAGCCGTTAGGCCCTGCCCTTACCTTAGGCTGCCGTGTCGCCTGATGGCTTTCGATCGCGGCGCGACATCAGCACGCCGAGGGTGAGCACCCACACGACAAGGACTATGCTTGCCGTCATATTGATCGCCATTTCGAGATCGGAAAAGCCGCTGAAGGCCATCACGACTCCCGAAAGCGCCGTCGAAGCGCCGCCCGCAATGGCCAGACCGCCGATCAATCTCGGATACTTAAGGCCGTCGAGCAACGCTACTCCAAAGAGTGTCGCTGTCGCGCCGAGTACAAGACTCAGCACGCTGGCCAGGCCGAGCTCCACCTGCCGCACAGCGAATGCAGACTGAAAGGCGCTCTCCTTTTTGGGCCGCGGCCGCCCAGTTTTCGACCATCGCCCTGAGCGCGATCCCATCTACTGCTTGCAGCGCGGCGGCCAAGGCCAGGCTCGCGATCGCTCCTGCCGACGCAAGACGCACCCAGACCGCGGCTCCGCTTGTCTCCAACTGCCGAGCGAGGATCACGAGCGCTCCCAACGCAAGCGCAATTCCAACTAATTGCACCAGATGGCTCGCTACCCAAAGACGGTCGTCGGCGTAGGCCGCGAATGCCTGGACCGCGTTGTTGGAATCGGGCGGCATCGGATGCAACCAGGTTCCGGTGAGAAGCAGCATGGCGCCGGCGATGGCGCGCAGACGGCCCCGATTTTGTTCTCGCGGAGGCGCACGCTTTCTTCAAACGGCTGGGGCAGTCTCCTGCGCAAGCACTCTCTTCACAGCGGCGCGCTCAGACATGCGCTTGCGATGGTCGTGGATTTTCGGGAAGCAGGCCGGATCGACGCCGTCTGCCTCCATCCACCCAGCCAGGATAAAAAGGTAGGGATCGCAGATCGTATAGCTCGTCCCCATTACCCACGGGCCCGCAAACATCTCGCGCTCGATCAGATCGAAACACTCGGCGACCGATTGCGGCACCTTCTTCTGCATTGCCACTATCGCGGCCGCATCAGCCGCGTCCACCCAGCGATAGCCGCGCACGCGGTGGGCATGGGCAACGTGGACGGTGGAGCACAGGTAGCTGTTGAATGCCTGCACCTGCGCCAATGCGAAGGGGTCGTCTATCGGAGCCAAATGAGCTTCGGGGAAACTCTGCGCAATGAAGACCAGAATCGCCGGGGTTTCGGTCAGGATACCCCTATCCGTCACCAGGGCAGGGACGCGCCCCTTCGGATTGACCGCCAGATACTCCGGTATGCGCTGCTCGTGGGAACGAAAGTCGAGTCGTACTGTTTGATACTCGGCACCCGCCTCCTCTAAGGCGATGTGCGATGCCAAAGCGCAAGTGCCGGTAGCGTAAAATAATTTGAGCATAAGGCCTCTTTATCTTAGCGCGAGACTTTTTTCAGACGCCCTCCGCGCATTTCTTGAATATGCCCATCTTACTTTCACTACCAGACAGCAGGAATCCTATGATCACTCAGACCTGGAACAAAAGTTCCTGCAGAAATGCTGTGAAGCTCAACAAGAATATCGCGTCTCGGTCGCTGGAGTTGCGGGCAACGATTAGTCGCGCTCGGCTATTGGCGAAACGTAACAAACGCGACGAAGCACTTCTCTCCCTCAGCTTATAAACTCGCTGACCTTGGGATCGAGGTTGAATACCGCGGCGGCCTATGATCCGATGGGCCCGACTCAATGAGCACGATTCCGCCAACGGCCGAACTCGAGCGTTCGCGGCACTCGGTTGTTGTCCGCGTCACGCACTGACTCACTGTTCTGTCCTTCCTAGCCCTACTGGTCAGTGGAGTGGAGATTCTCATCTCGCACCCGCGCTTTTATTGGGGCGAAACCGGCAATGTCAATACTCCGGCTTTGTTTATCCTGCCAATCCCGTCCTCCCGAGACATGGTCCCGACCGGCTACGGCTACCGGACCAAATTGGATGGAGCCGCTACCTCCATTTCGAAGCTGCATGGATTCTCGTGTTTACCGGCTTACTTTATGTAACCGCCGGACTCTTTAAAGGCCATTTCAAGAGGAATCTATTTCTCGCGCCCTCCGATCTCTCGCCGAGGCGGTTGGGGGCCGATATTGCCCGGCATCTGCACTTCCGGCGCCCGAGCGAGGAAGAAGCCTGGTCGTATAACCTACTGCAGCGCTTGACCTATTTGCTCGTCGTATTCGTTCTCTTTCCCTTGGTAGTCTGGACGGGTCTTGCCATGTCCCCTGCTATCGAATCTGCGTTCCCAGCCGCGGTCATCGCTTTGGGCGGGCGGCCATCCGCGCGCACAATACACTTCTTCGTTGCGATAATGCTGGTGCTCTTCGTCCTCGTCCACGTCCTTATGCTTTGGATTGGCGGATTCCGAAACCGGATGAGCGCCATGATCAGTGGTCGCGTTACCGAACCTATGGAGCAAGCGTGAACATGATTTCACGGCGTCGACTCATTATCACTGGCTTGGCAGTAGCAGCGAGCGCCTCCGGGCTCGGAGTCGCAGCAAAGCTCGCCGAGCGATATGGACTCATCCCGCCCGATGCGGGAGTTCTCTGTGGCGCCGGTGAAACCCTGACCCATGCTGCGCAGAGGATTTGGCGCACCTGCGCCGCGTCCTGAAAAAGTACGCCGCCTATTGCAACCAGGTGCGGACCCATCTTTCGTTGGACAAGAATGCGCCGGATTTTCGATGCGTGCAGCCAGTCGGCGCGATCGTGTCAGTACCCCTGTTGGGTGGCTTGCATCATCAATATGTACGAGTTTGAGTTTTCGGCAGGCACAGGTTCGAAGAAATTACTTTTGGTCGGGTCCGCTCCTCTGCAGATTGAACGCTTGCGCATGCGTCGCGAGCCATTCTCGTCTAGCAGGATGCGGAAAAACGATGAGTTTTCCGCACGGCACTATATAGTGGAGTAGGAAGTGGTTGCAGGGGGAGGTGGCGGTGATGCGCGGAGTGGACCACCAGCAGAGCGGAATGTTCAGCTACATATCGGCGGAGCGACGAGTACCCAGGGATCATCCGTTGCGGCCATCCGCGTGATGGTGGACGCGGCCCTGCAGGAGCCGTCGTGGCGCTTCGACGCGGTCTACGCTCGCAGCGGGCGGCCGTCGATTCCGCCGGAGAAGCTTCTGCGCGCGCTGCTGTTGCAGATGCTGTACACGGTGCGCAGCGAGCGGCTGTTGATGGAGCAGCTCGACTATAACTTCCTGTTTCGCTGGTTTGTGGGACTCAACATCGACGATCCGGTCTGGGACGTGACGGTCTTCACGAAGAATCGGGAGCGTTTGCTGGTAGGCGAGGTTGCACAGGGCTTTTTCACCGCGGCGGTCGAGCAAGCGGGTGCCCAAGGACTGCTCTCCAACGAGCATTTCACGGTCGACGGCACGCTGATCGAGGCCTGGGCCGGACCCAAGAGTTTCAAGCGCAAAGGGGAGAATCAGCACACCCCGCCCGACGATCCCGGCAACCCGAGCGTGAACTTTCATGGTGAGCGACGCTCCAACGCGACTCACCAATCGACCACCGATCCGGAGGCGCGGCTGGCCCGCAAAGGGCCGGGCAAAGAAGCCCGGCTCTGCTATGCCGGGCACCTGCAGATGGACAATCGTCACGGCTTGGTGGTCAACACTCGCCTGACTCAGGCCAGCGGCATCGCCGAGCCCACCGCGGCTTTGGCGATGGCGGCAGAGATCGCGGGCCAGGGTCGGGTCACTCTGGGCGCCGGCAAGGGTTGCGATCAAAAGGAGTTGGTGTGCGCCTTGCGTGAGTATCGAGTCACCCCGCACGTTGCGCAAAAGGTCAACAGCGCAATCGACCGACGCAGCACTCGCCACCCCGGCTACCTGCTCAGCCAGCGGCGGCGCAAACGAGTGGAAGAGATCTTCGGCTGGCTCAAGACAGTCGCCGGACTGCGCAAGCGCGGGCGGTAATCACGGAGGTCGTCCTCGTTCACTCCGAGCAGTTGCGCAAGCTCGCGCCTACTTTGACGAGTCAGTGTGAAGCGGCCGCACATTGGTTTCATCAGGCACCGGTCTCGCGGCGCACATCCTTTGGGTCCTTGTCAGCGCGCAGCTCAACGAACTTCGCATGGCGAAGATGATCGCCTTCTGCAGTTCCCGATCAACGACCTCGTAAAGGCTGGTTAATTCGGTTTCGTTGCCGATATCGCCTGGCACCGCAAGGGCGCGCTGCCCGCTCGCTTCGATATCACGAACGACCTGCTCGGCCTGGTCCTTGGATTTCGTGTAATTGACGCACACATCGTAGCCACGGCGGCCGGCGAGCCGAGCGATCGCAGCGCCTATCCCGCGACTGCCAGCTGTTACTATCATTGTTCCGGACACTGCTCTATCCCTTCCTGGTCGTGTTTCCCCCACAATGGCGCATAAGCTCCGCTTTTAGCACCTTTCCGGTCGCGTTGCGCGGGAGGTGCGCCACAAACTCCACGTGAGAATGGGTCCGAGCTCGCCCCACGGCGGCTCCGGCTATCTGCCCATCAGTGGCGCAGCAACGAGAGGGCGTCCTGGTCACAGGACAGCCGATAGCCGCGCGGATCAGTGAAGTGGCTCTGCACATAGTCCTCCACTCTACGACGTGTGACGGTTCTGCCCCAGTCAGGATAATCGCTAAGAAATAATCTCGTAAGCGTGCAGGCGGATTCCAGGTCATCTACCACGACTTCGCAGTTCAGCGTGTGCATCGCGATCTCGAAATCGTTATGGCGTGCTTTGAATTCCTGCACAGCTGGAGCCAGGTCGATATTTCCGCCAAAGAATTCACGAGCCAGTGCGATCACGTCCGCGTTAGAGTTTGCAAGGAGCACCACCACAACGCCGTGAGCTCCAAGCCATGAGGTCAACCGTTCCAGCGTGTCGGTCCAGTCGTTTTGCGGGATGTAGTAGAGGACGTGCGAACAGAGCACGAAATCGGCGGCAGAGGCGATCCTCGCATCGCCGAGTGGCGCCTCTACGATTTCAGCTTCCGGGCAGCGTCGCGCGAGTTCCGCCCGCAGTGCACTGTTGGGCTCGATGGCGATCGTTCGGTCGAACAATTTCGCCAACGCGGCAGTCATGGAACCGTCACCCGCCCCTGCGTCAACGAAGAGGCTATGTGATCGGAGTCCCTTGACGAAGTTGGTCAGCCATCCGATAGCTTTGGCCTTTTGATCGGTATGGGTGAGAAAAGTTCCGAATGCGCTAGCATATTCAGGCTGATCATGAGCATAGGGCGCTAGCGGTTCGTCAATATCCCTAGCCATACGGCGACCTCTCATATTAACCGGAATATCCGTTTTTGAGCCTCCGACGTCAACTCTCGCTCCTTGGTCGTAAATCTGCAGACTGGTTGTCAGCATGAAGCACGACTGGAAAAGCATTTTCGATTTCAACGTAGCACGCTGACGAAGGCCGCAGCTCGATGAGGCCCCGTATCGTAGGCACGCGAAAAGGACCGAGCCACGATGGCCTTTGAGGGAAATTCGAATGGTCCTCAGCTATCGCCGAAGCCAAGGCCGCTTTCGGCCTTGAAGTTGGCCTCAATTTCGTCGGTGAACCTTCTCTCGCTTCGCGAGGCGTCCCGACTGGCACGTTGACCCTATGCTGCATCGCGCCCGAGTCCGCGCCAGCTGTCGCCGTCCGCTGGTGGAAACCAGTCAGTGAGGTAGATCTCGAAGCCTTGCCGGGCAAGACTCCGGACCACGCTGCGGGCGAGCGCCAGATCCAGGATGAAAGCGCGCTTCGTGAGCGCATAGGTCAGCAAAATCGGGGTTGTATGTCCGGGCTCAACTGGTGCGACCGAGAAACGCCTCGCGACCGGGGATGTTTGGGCCTCTCGCGCGCTCGCCTTGGCGGGCGCGGTCCTGCTCTCACACTGGACAGCTCGAGGGCTTGGCGCGCAACGAATGTGGCATGTCGAATACACAGGAGGTTATTTCCTGGCAGGGTTTACGTTGGCTGGTCTTTTGTTCGCGTGGTGGGCGCGAATTCATCTAGGACGTCTCTGGTCGGGCAGCATCACTCGCAAGGCAGACCATCGTTTGGTCGATTCTGGTCCTTACCGCCTCGTTCGCCATCCCATTTATACGGGGCTCATAGCCGCGACCCTAGCGACCGCCGTTGCCGAAGCTACCGCAACGGCGTCGCTTGGCTGGGTTCTGATTGCGTTGGCCTTGTGGCTAAAAGCGCATATCGAGGAACGCTTTCTCGTCGCCGAACTTGGTCCGGAGATTTACGCAAATTATCGGAGTCGCGTCCCGATGCTGGTGCCCTTCGCGTAGCTAACCCGAAACTCTGACAACTCTTCCGGTCTGCACCGACTACGCGGGAAGGAGACACCGCCATATTCTGTCAACAGCGATGGCCAACGCGGCGCAAAGTCGCGCGGCGCTAATCAGCGAGCATCACCGGGTCACCGATCCTGATCTGCCCCGGCGTCTTGACATTCGCGTATGCGCCAACCAGCGCCTCGTGCTGCTTTGCGACGGTGCGCAGGACGTCGAGGTCGCGCGGCAGGTCTTCCTGACTATGCGTGGTCATCACGCATCGCACCACCGGAACCGTCACCGCGATTTCGGTTTCGCGGCCGATCTGAAGCGCGTGGTTAAGCCACTCATCCTCAATGAAGCGGCCGGCTTCGGAACCGGTGTCGACCACGATGTTAGGACGGAAGCGGCGCGGGTCGAAGCGCGAAGCGCCGGCCAGACGCGTTAGATGGGTCAGGGTTCCGCTGGCCAGAATATGCAGCGGCGCGCCGTCAAAGAAGGTGCCTCTGGGCAGCGCCCAGTTGTCTGGCCCGACATCGACCTCCTGGTACTTCATGATGATCTCAAGCATTTGCTCGGCCGGCATGTCGCCGAAAAGAGTTTGCGGATCGAACGAGGCGCGCGGGACCTGGTCGGCTTGCGCGCGCTCGAGCGAGACCTTGCGCCCGAGCGTCGCCGACAGGACTTCGGATGTATCGGGCGCATCGGCAGCGACCGTACGTCCGTCAGGGAGAGTAATCGCCGGGCTCGATGCGTCGGGAGGGTAGACTGCGCGGAATTGGAACGTCTGCGGCAATTTCTTGGCACTGACAATGCGGCCGTTGATGATCTCGCGAAGCGCCCACGCACGATCCCCGATGACTCCACCGGGCCCGACCATGAGCTCAGGCATCTTTTCGCCCAGCATCGATTTGACTGGATACCGGAAAAGGGCTGCGACCGTCCCCACCTGTCGTAAGCCCATAGTAAAAACCTCCAAAGGCGATCTTCAGCGAGATAATCGACGTCGCCCCGATCTCGGGCAAACGCCTCTATGATTCCTTTTTGACTTTCCAAACACACGACACGTAGCCCAGCGCCGAACCCAGCGTCAAGTCGCGGCCGGGTTGAGTGACTCGCCGCCAGGGCATCATCCATCCGGGCGTGACGTCACGAGTTTACCTCTCCACCCCTGCCACGTGTCGTCGCGCGCACGCCTTGATGTGACTGCGGTTGCACGATGCGCCAGGGGTCATTACCAGATCGCGCGGTCCGTCACCGATCGCCTGGTGGGCGATACGGTACACTTTCAAGCACGCGCTCAGCCAGGAGGTGGCGTATAACTCCTAGCCGCGCCTATTTGTATCGCCATGCGCATCGCGCCTACACGCGCGCTTTTTGCGGTCATCCCCGGAGAATGCCTCAAACCTGAGACTCGTTGGCGGAGGGGATGGGATTCGAACCCACGAGCGACTTTAGCCGCTGCCGGTTTTCAAGGCCGCGTCATCACGTATCGTCCTGTATCGACCTGGTACAAAATGGTGCGTTGCATAAGGGCTTTCCGAACCTTCATTTACGATATGCGGAAGAATTTCCGGGCATTCGTGCCGAGAATCTTCTCCACCGACTCCGGCGCAAGCGAGGACAGCCGCTCCCGCGTTTTGCGCACCGGGTCAACGAAGCCTTCCGCGTGCGGATAGTCGGACCCGATGAAGAATTTGTCGTCACCGGCGAACTGCACCATGATCGGGAACATCCGTTCCTCGGGATCGCCGCTGACCCAAATGTTGGCCGCGAAATACTCGGTCGGCGAACGTTTCATCCGCGAGGTGTGCTTCATGTACTTGTAGCGATACTCGAACCGCTCGAGCCACTCGCCGACCCATCCCGCCATCGCTTCAATCGTGGCTACCCGCAGCCGCGGAAATCGATCGAAGACGCCATCGTAAACTATCGTCGCAAGGGCAATTCGAGGATCCTGAATCACATTCATCGTGACCCACATAAACCCTGGATCGCGGCCGCGGAAGTACTCGCTTCCGGGGTAATGAGCATGACCCACGAGGTGCAATCCGACCGCCAGATCGAGATCCTGAGCGGCCGCCCACAGCGGGTCATAAATTGGATCGCCGAAGCTTTTGCCATTATGGGGTGCCGCGCCAACGAAAACCGAATGACATCCCAATTTGGCCACGCGCTGCAGTTCGCGCACCCCGAGCTCCGGATCGCGCAGGGAGAGATGCGCTGCCGGAAACAGCCGGTCCTTGTGCGAGGCGCAAAGCTCGAGAGCCCACGTGTTGTAGGCGCGGCAGAGCGCGTCAGCCAGCACGGGATCGCTCACACTGTCCTCCCATAACAAGCCTGCCGTGGGGTAGATGACCTGCGCGGCAAATCCCTCCTGGTCCAGGAATTTGATCCGCTTGTCCATGTCCTCCCAATCGGCGCTGTAGGGCAGTTCGCGATCGAAGTTGCTCAGGTCGTGGCCGCTTTCCTTCTGTCCATAGCCGGAGATCGCGCTCAGCAGCTCCTCAACGTCGAGCAGCTGTAGCGTTTTGTTGTCGACTACCAATTGGCGCTTGCCGGTGGCCGGATTGGTTTGCACCTTGAAAGCGCGATCGCGAAGCTGCGGATCTATGTATTTTTCATAGAGATCGAGCGGTTCGACGAAATGGCTGTCAGCGTCGATTGCGAGCATCGGCTGATCCTCCTCGCGTGTCTTCGGGCCCAGGGCGCCGGCAGTTCGAGAGCACCGCTAACGCGCGTTTATGTCAAGAATCTAAAGCTACATTCCGCTGATCAGTTCGAGGATCGCGCCATCCGGATCCTTGAAGCAGACCACGCCGATCATGGCGCCGTCCGGTCCCTTGATCTTTTTGAGTGGCGCGACAAATGGAACCTTCTTTGCCTGCAGATCTGCGTAGGTCCGGTCGATATCGTCGACGCTGAAGGCGATGCGGCAGATGCCGATGTTGTTGAGGGTCGGGTAGGGCTGGCCCTGCGGCGGCGGGTCGATGAATTGGACGAGATCGAGCACGGGAGCGCTGGGATCGTCGCCGAGACGCATGAAGACGCCGCGGAGCTTTTTGGCCTTAAGGCCAAGGGCGTCGCCGACGCTTGGATCGTCAAGCGTGAAATCGTTCACCTTGGTGAAACCCAGATCCTGATAGAAGCGGATCGACCGCTCCATATCGCGGACACAAATGTTGACGTGAAACAGCTTCTGCAACATGAGGGTCCCTCCCGCCGATTGTTCGAGCCCCGGATCGACCGCATCATCCATCGACCGAATCCTCGCAAACTTTGCGATTAGAATACAGGCTGTCCCGTCGCTGAGCTGCCGCAGCTTTCGGAATCGCCTTGACGCGGCGATTTTCGCTGGCGTAAAGGAAGAGAAACGCGCAATATGGCGGCGTCTGCGGACATATTAGCGCCGCCACGCAGGGCATCAGCGAGGAAATGATCGAAGCGATCGAGGCCGCGATTCCCAAGGGGCGGCTGGCAAAGATCGACGATATCGTATCGGCGTACGCCTTCCTTGCGTCCGACGAGTCGCGCCATTTCGTCGGTCAGTGCCTGAGCCCCAATGGTGGCGACGTGATGCTTTGAAGGCCGGCAAGCAGCGTGATCCCGCGCGGTAAGGAGGAACACAGCGTGAGCGAGCAGAGATCCGCCTATCGCCACATTTGGACGCCGCTTCGGATCGGCAGCATCACGGTCAACAACCGGATCGTGATGACCGCGATGACCTCGAACTATGCGGAAGACCACATCCTGAGCGAACGGCATATCGCTTTTTGACCGCGAGCGCGCAAAAGGCGGCGCCGGGCTCATGATCACCGAGCAGCAGGGCGCTTATCCATACACCAAGGGCTCCTTTCACATGGGCTGCAGCGCCTGGGACAAACGGTCGATTCCGCAATACGCAAAACTGGCCGATGCGGTTCATGAGCACGGGGCGCGGATGTTCGCGCAGCTCGCCGGATGGGGCGTGCACGATAAAGGCGCCATGATCATGGATGAGTGGCATCCGTTATGGGCTGCTTCGCGGGTTCCGTCGATCCTGCATCACGAGACCCCGATGGTGGTGGGGCAGGCCGAGATCGATCAGATGGTCGAGGGCTTCGGCCAGTCTGCGCTTCACGTCCAGATCGCGGGACTCGACGGCGTCGAGCTCCACGGAGCGCACAGCTACGTGCTCGGCCAATTTCTCAGCCCGGCCTACAACAAGCGCACCGACCGCTACGGCGGTTCGGTACGCAGACGCTGCCAGCTCATCCTGGACATCATCGAAGCAATCAGGCGCGGGGCCGGCCGCGACTTTACGGTAGGGCTGCGGCTTTCACTGGACGAATTCCTGGGACCGGCGGGCATCACGCAGGAGCAGGGTGAGGAGCAACTGGAGATCTTCGCGTCCACCGGGCTGTTCGACTTCTTCAACATCTCCGGTGGCGGATATCACACGGTTCACAAAGCGGCGCCGCCGATGTCGGTTCCGCATGGCTTCATGATCCCGTTTGGCAAGCGCGCCAAGGAGCTTGTCGGCGAGCGGGCGCGCGTATTCATCGTTGGCCGTATCGTCGACCTCGGTATGGCCGAAAGCGTGCTCGCCGAAGGCGCCGCCGACATGGTTGGGATGATGCGGGCGTTGCTCGCGGATCCCTTCCTGCTCGCGAAGGCACGTGAGGGCCGCGAACGCGAGATTACGAAATGCGCCGGAGTCTATGAGTGCGGCAATCGACTGTTCCAGAACCGCGAAGTTGCCTGCATGCTGAACCCCGCGGCCGGGCACGAGCGCCAGTGGGGTGAGGGCACGCTCAAGCCCGCGGCCAACGGCGCCGCCAAACAAATCGTGGTCGTTGGCGGCGGACCGGCAGGGATGAAGACGGCGGCAGTCGCCGCCCGGCGCGACCACAAGGTAGCGCTGGTGGAGAAAGAGCCAGAACTCGGCGGCCATATCAACCTCATCAAGCGCCTGCCCACGCGCGGCGAATGGCAAACGGCGATCGACAACCTGATTGGCGAAATGGAGGCCGTGGGCGTCGAGGTCTCGCTCAACGTGACCGCGACCCGCGAATCCCTGCTCGAGCGCAAGCCCGACGCCGTCATCTGCGCCACCGGCGCCCACTACGACACCACCGGCTTCAGTCCATATCGCCCTGACCGCGACTTCATACCCGGCCACGAGCAAAGCAACGTGATCGACCTCGCCACCGCCGTGAGGAGAGCGCTCGCCGACCCCGGCTCGCTCGGCCGCAAAATCGTGATACTGGACGAGACCGCGGCGTACCTGCCCTTCGGACTAGCCGAGGTGCTGGCGGCCAGCGGCAAGGCGGAAGTCGAAGTTATCACGCCGCATATGTTCGCCGCCGAGGATGTTTTTCGCACCTCCGAAATGCCTTTCCTGTTCCCGCGCCTCAAGGAGGCCGGAGTGCGAATAACGGCTCAGCATTTTATCGAGAGAATCGACGGTGACCGCTTAGAGGTTTACGACATCTGGGGCGGCTCGCCTCGGACGATCACCGGCGTCGACGCATTGGTAATGGCTGTGGGTCGAGTACCGAATGACGCGCTGTTCGACGAGATCAAGGATAGCTTCAAGGAAGTGCATCGCGTGGGCGACGTGCTTGCGCCGCGCCGGCCTGCGGAGGTCATCCACGAGGCCGAAAAGCTGGCGCGCGAGATTTGACGACGAGACCTGATGGAATCGATCTGAGATGAACTTCGAACTGGACCCCGAATTAGAGCGTATTCAGAAGCTGGCCCGCGAACTCGCCGAGGATTTCGCTACGCGAGCCTCGCAGCACGATCAGGAGAGCACCGCTCCCGACGAAAACTACGCCAAGCTCAAGCAGGCCGGCTTCTACGGTCTGGTCGCACCAAAGCAATATGGTGGTTCGGGCGCAGGAGTGCTCGGCTGGGTCGTCGCGGCTGAAGAGCTAGCGCAGGGATGTCCGTCGACGGCGGTCTCTTTCAACATGCACGTCGCGACGCTCGCGACCTACCTGATGAAAACCAATTTCGCGGAAACCTACAAACAGCGTCTCGCGAATGAGATCGTCAGACCGGACAAGCTGCTCGCCGCGATTCTCTCCGAGCCTGGCACGACCGGTTTGTTGCCCTTCACTTTTGCCTGCGCAACCCAGGCGCGCAAAGTGGTCGGCGGATGGCGGCTCAATGGTCGTAAGGGATTCTGCACCATGGCGCAGTCCGCCGACGTCATCAACATCTTTGCCCATCCGGAGGATTCGGAAGACCCCGAAACCGCGCTCAGCTTTCTAATCTCTCCCAAGCTGGCGGGCATCCGCGTCGAGCGCAACTGGAATACCCTCGGCATGCGCGCGACCAAAAGCGATAACCTCGTGCTCGAGGACGTCTTTGCGCCCGAGGAGGCGCTGTACTGCGCGATTCCCAACGCCGGAATCTTCGTCTCTGAAAGTGAGCCGCTCTACAATCTTCCTTATACGGCCGTCTACCTGGGAGTCGCCGTCGGCGCTCTGGAAGCGGCCAAACAGGCAGTCCATCAGCGACAACCAAGAGGTTATAAGCAGTCGCTCGCATATCATCCCGATATCCGCCGGCGTATCGCCCAAGCTGCCGCGCAGGTTGACGCGGCGCGCCTGATGGTACGCGACTGCGCCTGGCGCCTGGACCGTGAGGGCCAAACTCCGGCTGTCACTGCGAGCTACTTCAAAACCAAATATTTTGTGGGAGAGACGGTCGCGGCGGTCACCCGCTCGTGCCTGGAGATGGGAGGCGCGCACTCGCTGTTCAAAGGCAAGATGCTGGAACTCTTGTTTCGCGACGGGGTGACGGCGACGATTCATCATCCACCGTCTGACTACTGCCTGTCAGAGGCCAGCATCTACGAACTCGGGTTGGACAAGACCAAAATTCAGCCTCCCATTCCAAAGGGATGGAGCTGACCACCTTTGCCGCCGAAGAACAGGCGAGCAGAACGGGAGAGTTGCGATGGCTATCAGGGAAACAATTGTCGCAAGGCTGGCCGAATGGGGACTGACGCTTAGCGAGCGCGAGATTGATCAGCTCGTCCCTGCCTACGAGAATCTGCTGCGATGGCAGGGCGTGCTCGAAGACATGATGCTCTCGAAGAAGCTGGTCGAGGGGATGGCGGCGCCGGCGAGCGAGCCGATCCTGATTCACGCGATCGAGCGCACGATCGACCGGAAAGGATGAACACCATGAACGCCTCAACACAGGTACTGGCCTTCGCCCCGATTTCGGCGGTCGCGGAATTCGTCCGGAAAAAAGAGCTCTCGCCGGTCGAGTTGGTGCGCGCGTCGCTCGCTCGGATCGAGGCGCTCGACTCCAAACTCAATTCCTTCTATACGCTGTTTCGCGACGACGTGATGGCTGCCGCGCGCGCGGCCGAGGCCGAGATCGCCCGCGGCCAGTATCGCGGGCCGCTGCACGGGATCCCGATCGGGATCAAGGACATCTACGAGTGCGGCCCCACCACTTGCGGCTCGAAGTCGCTCAAGGATTACGTCGCCGCCGAGGATTGCACGGCGGTGCGCAAGCTCAAGCAGTCCGGAGCGCTGGTGGTAGGCAAAAACGCGACCTACGAATTCGCCTACGGCTTCCCAACCACCAAGTCCTACTTCAAGCCAGCGCGCAATCCGTGGAACCTGGCCTATGACGCGGGCGGCTCGAGCAGCGGCTCGGGCTCGTCAGTCTCGGCCGGACTGGTTTACGCGAGCATGGGCTCATGCACCGGCGGCTCGATTCGATGGCCCGCGCAGTGCTGCGGAATCGTCGGGCTGAAGGCCACCTATGGGCGGGTGAGCCGGGTGGGGGTCTATCCGCTGGCGTGGAGCCTCGACCATACCGGACCGCTCGCGCGCACGGTCAAGGACGCCGCGCAGATGCTGCAAGGATGCGCGGGCTACGACCCGGCCGATCCGGCCTCGGCCAACGTGCAGGTGCCTGACTTCAGCGCCGGGCTGGGGCAGCCGATCAAGGGGATGCGGATCGGGTTGATGCGTTCGGTGTACGAAGACAACTGCGATCCGAAGATCCTGGGACCATTTAACGCCGCGCTCGGCGAGTTCGAAAAGCTCGGCGCCAGGATCGTCGACGTCCCCTCGATCACGCTCACCCAGATGCAGGCGATCGAGTGGCCGGGGCTGTTCGCCGAGACCGCCGCGATCCACGTCGACAACGTTCGTCATCACGGGGCCGATTACAATCCGCACGCCAAGCTGTTCGTCGCCTACGGCTTGCTGATCAGCGGCGCATGCTACCTGATGGCGCAGCGGGCGCGCGCCCAGGTGCGCGACGAGTTGCTCGGGGCTCTGGCGCGCGACGTCGACGTGCTGATGCTGCCGACGGTGGGGTTCCCGGTAAGTCCGGTGCTCGACGATTCGCCTGGACTGAGTATCGTGGCCCAGGATTTTTCGGTTTACACGGCAATCTTCAACTTCACCGGCTTTCCGGCGATCCAGGTGCCCTGCGGTTTCGATAGCGACGGACTGCCAGTGGGATTGCAAATCGCGGGCAAGCCGTTCGACGAGGCGACGATCTGCCAGGTCGCGCACGCCTACGAGCAGGCAACGCCTTGGCACGACAAGCATCCGAGCCTGTAGCGCAACGCGTTTCGCCATCGCACGCGGACAAGTGGGAGGACAGATGAGCGATCTCAATCTCGATCTCTGTTACATGACGGCAACGGAGGCAATTGCCGCGTTCAAGACGCGCGCTCTTTCTCCGGTCGAGCTTCTCAAAGCCATCATCGCACGATGCGAGCGGCTCGAACCGAAGGTCAACGCATTCACCTACACCTATTTCGATCGAGCGCTCGAGCAGGCCAAGGCCGCCGAGGCCGAGTACGCCCGGCGCAGCGGCGAGCCGCGCCCGCTCGAAGGCGTGTCCGTCGCGATCAAGGATTTTCATCCGGTCAAGGGCGAGATCACCACCTTCGGATCGAAGATCTATCGAGACTATCGACCCGATAACACGGCGCCGACCGTCCAGCGGTTACTGGATGCGGGAGCGATCATGCATTGCCGGACAACCACGCCCGAATTTGCCCATGCTGGAATGACGGCAAGTCCGCTCTGGGGCATCACGCGCAATCCGTGGAATTTCGATTACACACCGGGCGGCTCTTCAGGAGGTGCGGGCGCTGCGCTGGCAGGAGGGATGACCACGCTGGCCGACGGTAATCCAGCGAATCCGCATAACGAAGGAGGCGGAACATGAGCGCAAGTGATCTGGAACAAAGAATCGCGCAACTCGAAGACATCGAGGCGATCAAGAAGCTCAAGGCCAGCTACTGCCTGCACGTCGATCACGCCAACGAAGAGGGCTGGGTATCGCTTTTCACCGAGGACGCGGTCTGGGAATCGGACAAGTTCGGCCGCTTCGAGGGGCGCGAAGCGATCCGCGGCCTTTTCAGAAATATCCCTGAGATGCTCCACTTCGCCATCCACTACGTGATGAATCCGATAATCGAGGTGAACGGGAATCGCGCGACGGGCATCTGGTACCTGCTCGAGCCATGCACCTTCGCCAAGGGGAAACAGGCCACCTGGGGCGCCGCCCGCTACGACGAGGAGTACGTCAAAGTCGGCGGCCAATGGAAGTTCAAGCGGCTGAAGCTGGGTTCGTGGTTCTGGACCGCATTCGACCAGGGATGGGCGAAGCGGCGCTACGTGATGGACTGAGCGCGCGGGACCACCAATGTCAGTCTTCGTTTGAAGGGGAACGACCATGAGCAGGATCATAGACGCGGATAGCCATTTCATGGAGCCGCTGGATCTCTGGGAGCGGTATATCGAGCCGAAGTATCGCTCGCGCTGTCTGCGCTTCGAGCGTGAGTCTGACGGCAACTACGCGATGCTGTTGGACGGGAAGCGCTCCTTGGGAATGGGCGAGTTTACCAACCGCGAGCTGCTCGGCGTTGCCGTCGGCTTTGGTCAGAAGGAGGAGGGCCTCAATTTAACCTCCTTCGATCCGGCGGCGATATTCACCCACTCGCTCGAGGATATGGACAGACGGATCGGCTTCCTCGACCACGAGGGAATCGAGTCGCAGTTCATCTATCCGACGCTCGGCCTGTTCTGGGAAGATGGCGTCGAGGATCCGGATTTGGCTGCGGCGCACTGTCGCGCGTACAACACGTGGGCGTTGGAGATGTGCGCCGGTCACAAGGACCGGTTCTATCCGGTGGGGCACGTCTCGTTGCGCAATCCAGCCGAAGCCGCGAACGAGCTTCGGCGCCTGGCGAAAACCGGTGTTCGCGCGGTGTTTATCGCGGCGATGCCGGTCAGCGGCAAGAGCCTCGGTAATCCCGAGTTTGATCCGGTGTGGGCCGCGGCGCAGGAGGCCGACATCGCCGTCGGCCTTCATCTCGTGGTGCATCGTGCCTACATCGGCAACGAGTGGCATCGAGATAGCGATCCCGGCTTCATGTTCCTGAGCATGAACGTTATCCAGGATCCACGGATGGCGCTCACCACGATGGTCTATGACGGAGTTTTCGAGCGCTTTCCGCGACTGCGCGTAGCCACTATCGAATCCGCCAGTGGATGGGTTGCCGAGTGGCTGGACCGCTTCGACTACCGCTATAGCTACATGGGCCATACCACGCGGATGAAACGTCCGGCCAGTGAGTACTTCGCGCGGAACATCTGGATTTCAGCGGACCCGACGGAGCGGACGCTGCCTTACATGATTGAGTTGGTCGGCGACGACAAGTTCTTCATCGGCTCCGACTACCCGCACGCCGAAGGTTTTACCCAGCCGGTGGCCAAGGCGCGCAAGGCGCTCGCGAAATTGTCAGCGGCGTCAGTGGACAAGGTACTGGGTGACAATGCGGTGCGATTTTTCGGGATCTAGCGTGGGGAATTAAGAAGCCAAGGCAGAACTCGCTGCGGCTTGCGAGTTTCGAACGCTACGAGGTTGTACTGGAGAAGTCTTATAGGTAGCGCAAGCGATACTTGCGCTTCACCAGAGCCTGGTGAAAGCACAGAAGGGTGGAAGGCTTCAGTATCACAGCCATCTTGTTCAGGCGTTTGGGTGACACCAAAAGCGCACAAACCCCCAGCACCAGCCGATCCCATGAGGCCAGATTCGGTGCACGGCGCTGCGCACGTTTCATGATGAGCAACTGGTGTTTGACCGCCAGTGATTCTGCCGCCACCGCTTCAGGACCGCCCTGCCTGGCAAGCTTTGCCAGGGTCACCAGCAGATGGGCGATCAAGATGAATAGTTCTCGCATGAAAGCGAACTTTAACGGTAAGTGAAGGGTTCACAAGATTGCGCAACTGAAGTATTCTCTGCCAGATTCAGCAATTCGCCACAGACAGGCTCGGTCGGGGTTGTTCTATATAAATAATTTCTTTTATTGCGGCGGCGGCAAGCCTGTGCGGCCGAAGCTAAAGTCACAGCTGTGTCTGCGCCTGATCCGGCTATCGTGTGGGACCCATCCATTTTCCGTCCGTATCGAAGTGAGGGCACCGCTCATTTCCGGCGGCGTTCCACACTCTGTTTAACAGCGGAATGAGCAAGGCATCGATGTCGGCCGCAAGCGAGCTGACTGTCACCTCGGGAAGAAGAATGTCACTGCGCGCAAGTCCGACTCCGCTGGTCCTCTGAAAGAATTCATCCGCCAGGAAATAGCCCTTGGCGTCGGCCAGCGACAGGAAGAGATATAGCGGCGGTTCCAGGCCGAGCTGGACCAGCATCTGAAACTGCGATTGGACAAAGGCGCGCAATTCGAGGGTCCACTCGCGGCAAGCTATATACGCTTGCCCGTCTTGAGTTAGGGGCCGCAAATGCCGAACAGTCTCGACAATTCCGGAACGAAAGATCTGTATATAAGAACGCCGGGCAGGGGCGCCCGAGCCCGTGACAATGTATATCAGGCGGCCATCGATATTCACGCGGTGGTCCCAGCCCAGAGGATTGCCCATCGGCTTGTAGCTAATGAGATGTTGCTGAACAAAGGGACCTAACGCAGCGCCAAGGTCTCGC
>CAWEBW010000010.1:0-667619 GCA_963807395.1 uncultured Acidimicrobiaceae bacterium | reverse complement strand
GGAGCCTGCAGACAGCGCCGACAACAGCTAAACAGGAGATAACGACTGTGGTCGCGGACTAGCATGTCGCCAACGCCGGCACGACGACGCCGAGAACCGGCAGCTGGGCGACCTCAACGCTGCGACGCGCCCCCATCACGGGAGGGGAGGTCGATGCTGGGGAATTGCGCCAAATCCGGCTGTCGGGCCGTTTACCGGCCTGGCCCATGCGGCTAGTGAGGAACTTCTCGCAACAGGTCCGTATTGTCCCAGCGGAAGACTAATGAAACTGGTCATTCGCCGGATGCGCCGACCGAAGCCCCGAGGATGCGACGTTCAGATGAGTGGCCGAACCGGTTGCCCGCCTGGTGCGTATCACTCCCCGAAGAAGTGCGAATTTGGCCCCCAGCCTCAGCTTGTGGT
Organism: uncultured Acidimicrobiaceae bacterium; assembly: GCA_963807395.1. Lineage (GTDB taxonomy): Bacteria > Actinomycetota > Acidimicrobiia > Acidimicrobiales > Palsa-688 > Fen-671. The sequence goes on along the minus strand of CAWEBW010000010.1, from coordinate 667,217 downwards.
GAGTGGGTCCAACCCTTGGAGGGAAAAATGAGGTGCGAAAAATCTATTGTTGTTGGCCGGGCCGCGCTCACAAGAACAATTCGGCCAGTGGCCTGCGCTAGGGTACCCCTCCCCAGGCTCACCGCCCGTGCTTCGGCGCTGCTGCTCATGGCTACCGTGCTGCCCCTGGCCCCAGCCCTGTCGACGGCGAGTGCGGCGGCGTCTGTGCCATCTGCGTCTGTGCCATCGGCGTCTGTGCCATCGGTGGTCCCCGACCTTTGCGCCGACAAGACGCCTCCAATGCCCTCGTCGACGGGCGCGCAGGTGCCGGCGGTCAGGGTCCAGCTGCAGGCGGCCAAACTTGCCCCGGGCTCGGCATCGACGACACTGGCTCTCGCGTACGAAGAGTTCAACGACATGAAGTGCAGCCGGTACCAGCAAATTTACCAAGAGGCCCCGCCCAGCTACTTCTATTTCGACTGCGTCGGTTTCACCGGGTACACCCTCGAGCGGGCGGACCCCCGAGCCTGGGCCACTGTCGGGCGGGTGGTCGGGCTCCAGGCCGGGCAGGCCACCCCAACGCCGCTCGAGTTCGTCGACTTCTTGAGAGGCCTGGGTGCCCGCCCCGAGGCGGGCTGGCGTACCGACCCCACGGCGGCATCGATCCAAGCAGGCGACATCCTGGCCTGGCAGCCGCTGGTACCAGGCGTCGGCCACTCCGTGATCCCACTGGTGGCGCCCGAGCCCATCGCCGGGTCGGGGCGCTTGCGTTGGGAAGTCGTCGTCGAGGACTCCACCCAGGACCCCCACGGGCCACTCGACACGCGCTCCCCGGCAGACCCGCTCAGCCGGCGCAACGCCTTGGCGCCAACCGGCCCAGGGAAAGCCGAGGTACCTTCTGGGCTGGGCATCGGCACCATGGTGCTGGACACCGACGCTGCCGGCGTCGTTACCGGGGTGCAATGGAGCGTCGGAGCCAAGGTGGCGGTTGAACCCGTCGAGTTCGGGGCCGGTCACCCGTTCTGAGGGCTAGTTCGCTGGTTGAAAGCTCGTAAATTGTTGCCACTGCCGGAAGGACCGCAATCGCGTTATCGCCGTTCTACTTCGACCCGGCCCTCCGCAAGCCGGTGGCGTAACGAGCGCGCTCGTTCGGCCCTCGTCAGGGCGCCGTACAAGAAAAAACTGCTCGGCTAGTGAAGCTGTCGCTTTGTGGCGGCCGCCGACGCGTTCGTAGACGAGGTTGAGCCCGAGTTCTTCGTAAAAATCCCGACCTTTGTCGGGATGTGCGCCTTTTAGCATTCCGGTGATGCCGCCCGCTCGGAGGATGAGGGTCACGCAGCTGCTTTTCGCCGAGGATGAAATCCACTCAGGTTTTGAGCGCATGTCATGGGCACGCCCGACCAACGGCACGGGTACCCCCACGGGGCTCCGGCCTTTCTCAAGGAACGAGATGTACGGGAGCAGGCAGCGGGACACTGCCCATCAATGGCCGACCTTTAAGCGAATGATCGCCTCCTCACGCCCGAGTTCGGTCGAGCGGTTGTAACTGGCCGCCGCTCGCCAGGGCAAGGCGAAGCGAACCGGATCGCCCGGGCGGGCGTACTCCTCCCCGAGTGACCGAGAACCTGGCGTCGGCCACGGCACAATTCGCCGCCAGAACAAACCCTAGGAGGGATAATGAGGTTCCCCAAATCAATCGCCGCTTGCACGTTCAGCCTGGCAACATTCGCCCTGGCCATTACCGTGGGTGCCGGCCCGGCCGCGGCCGGAGTGGCCAACCCGCCCCCCGCACCCCCGCTGACCTTCCCCACCATCCAGCTCAACACCGAACCGTCTGGGGTAGCCGTGGACCCCACCACCCACATGGTCTACGTTGCTGACCCCCAAAACGACGGCAATGGGTTGGTGTCGGTCATCGATGCGGCGGACAACTTCAGCCCACCTGTCCTACTTGAGCAGCTGCCGGTTCCGGGCGACCCCACCGCGATCGGCGTAGACACCTCGACCCACACCGTCTACGTCGCCGACGACGACGGCCTGACGATGATCAACGGAGCCACCACCCCCCCGACCGTCGGGAGCACTATCCCGCTCGGCGGTGACTTACCTGGGCAGGTAGCCGTTGACCCCACGATGCACATGGTGTACGTCACCGAGTTCGGCGCCAACGACGTGAAAGTGGTCAACACCGCCGTTAACCCGCCCACAGTGACCACGATCGGCTACCCCGAGATCGTCGACACCCCCCTCGGGGTCGCAGTCGATCCCACGACACATCTGGCCTACGTCACCGAGATAAACGACGACCTGCTGGCGGTGATCGACGGTGGGGACAACCCGCCCCAGGTGGTACACACCATCCATCTCGGTGACCCCGCCACATTCAACAACGGGGGAGCGGACCCCGACTCCGTAGGCGTGGACCCCACCTCACACGCTGTGTACGTGGCCAACGGCAACAGCACGGTCCAGCTCATAAACGGCTACGAGGTCGCCGCGGGCCTCACCCTCGGGCGCTATCCGGGTTCCTACCCCGACGGCGTAGCCGTCGACCCCACCACTGACACCGCCTATATCACCGATGGTGTCGCCGACACCGTCTCGGTGGTCAGCGACAGTGAGAGCCCCCCGGCCGTCACCGCCACACTTCCGGTCGGCGACTTCCCTCTCGGCATCGGTATAGACCCCAGCACCCACTCTGTGTTTATAGCGAACCATTCCGACACCACTATCTCCGTCGTGGGCCCGCCAACGATCATTGCCACACCGCCGGTCAACTCCTTACCGGAGGGCACACGAAGGCTGTTGTACACCGCGACCGAGCATGCCTATGGAGGGGGCGGCATGTACAATTGGACGGCGGCCAACCTACCCGCCGGTCTTTCCATCAACGCCAACACCGGCATCATCAGCGGCTTCCCCGCCGAAGCCGGCACATCCCAAGTTACCCTCACCGTCACCGCCCCGCTGGGTTCGGCGAGCGATGCCTTCTCCCTCACGATAGCAAACCCACCCAAGAGCACTCCCTGCGGGCCCGGCAAATGCATATGACATGGTGATACCCGCGGACTTCAAGTAAATCCGGAGTGCAATCTGAGGCCACGTATTTGCTTATGGTCTTGGTCGGCGCCCCGCTGCTCGCAGTCCTCAACGCAGACGAGTGCGCTGTGGTGACGGAGGAAGCCGACTGAGCATTGCCCAGGCCCAATGGAGCCGACTCGTATCCAAACCCACATTTACCGGAGGCTGAAGTGCCAGTGCCTTCTCCACTTCAGAGTCGTCTTCGATGAGGCGTTCGGCTGGGTAGCTGGCCCGTACGGACAGCGTCCCATTGTTTTGCGTAGCGAGTACGTCGTGCGCCAATTGCGGCTCGGCAATGCGCTGGGGTTCGTCGCTCTGGTGGCGCTGGCCGCATTCGCGGTAGAACGGTTGATCGTCCGTGATGTCGAGACAGCCCACGTCTAAAGAGTTGGCCGGTCTCGAGCCTCAGAAGAGAAAGAGAAGGAGAGAGCGATGCCTGCGAAGGGGTCTGCAGAGTGGAAGGGTGACATCCCAACTGGTTCCGGCACTTTCCTCGCCGGCGACACCATTAGCGGTGGGTACACGTACAAATCCCGGTTCGAGGACGGCCCCGGCTCGAACCCCGAGCAGTTGATCGCGGCCGCGCATGCGGCTTGCTTCTCGATGGCCCTGTCCAACATGTTGTCCCAAGCCGGGCACCCGCCGGATTCGGTGAAGACGGACGCGACCGTGACACTAAGACCGGTCGACGGCGCGCCGACCATCACCAAGATCGCTCTCGTCACATTGGGAAAGGTGCCCGGGCTCGACGAGGCTTCGTTCGTTGAGCACGCCAAGGCGGCCAAAGTAGGGTGCCCGGTGAGCAGAGCGCTGGCTGGCGTGCCCGAGATCACCCTCGAAGCCTCTCTGGTCTCATGAAGCTCAACGCTCCGAGATGCACCTCGCCGAGGGCGAAATCAGCTGACCGAACCTAGCCCGGCTGTGCCGCCCCGCGCCGCTCCCGACTTCGCTGTACCAACCCAGCCAGGACCCAGTGACCTCCGGCCCAAATCCGGCGGTCATCGGCCCACGGCTTCCTCCAGCTGTTGCTTCGACATCGTCGAGCGTCCTCGGATACCTCGCCGTTTGGCCTCCTGATACAGCTGGTCACGGGTGCGACCGCCGGCTCCACGGTGAGAACGCAATCCGCCACGCCGCCCAGACGAAATGTCATCAGTCGATGTCCGGCTGGATTGCTGCGATTCACCGGCCCGCGCCCGTTCTTTGTTGACCGTCCTGGCCGCGATCTGCTTGGCTGTGCCTTGCGGCACGCCTCTGCCTTCTTCGGCTTTCTTTATGTGCTCGTACTGCCGTTCTCGTTTGTTGCTCCACGCCTGTTGTGGCACCTTGGCCTCCTTGCTTGCGCGCTACGGCCGAACAGGTTGTTAATGCCCGCCCCCGGTTTAAGGCAAACTAGAGCAGGGCCACCCGGTACCAAGAACCCCGGGCCGAGGGCGACCAGCCAGCAAGAGCGCTGCCTGTTGTTTCATCGAAGCGGGCGGAAAGGTCTTCGCCAAGACCCAGCCGCAATGGTTTTGGGTGATCTGGGGGAACGTAGCTCGCCGAGACGATCGCGGCGCGAAGGCCACCATAGCTAGCGGACGACACCCGGATCTCTGAACGCTTCGCGACCGTCAAGGGAAATTGTCAGCCCAAGCGCTTGATCGAGGACGGGGCGGTCAGCCTGGTCGACAGTCGAGAGTAGCTCGGGCAAATCTCTCACCGCCATAAGGGTTTCGACCACGTCGTCGAGGGTGAAAAGTTCGGGTGTGGGAGGAGCCGCTGCCAATACGGCCTGGGCTGCCTCCTTTTCCCGCTGCCGGACGCGATCCGAGAGGCCGGGGCGCGGCTGATAGCGGGGCCCTCTCGGTTGCCTTGGCCATTCGTTTCGGCGACCTGGCGCTCCGTCTGTTCAATCCGGTCGGCGGCGAACATCTTTGCTAGCCCTGCATCGACGCAGGGGAGGGAGGTGGTCTTCGCGCCCGGCTTGGCCGACGGGGTGGCCCTCTGGCAGTAGCGGGTGGTCGGTGCTCGCTTTGCAGGAACAACGGGTTGAAAAAGTGCCCGAAAAAGGTGAGTTGGCCAGAGAGCCCCAGGGTTCTGGCCTCAGCCGGGGTCGAGCGGGAAGCCGAGGGCGGCCGCTGCGGCCGCTGGCGTGGGTTGGCCCCAATATTGCTCATACGCGATATTGGTAGACAACGAGCGCATGTCTGCTCTATCGAGGTAGAGCACCCCGTTGAGGTGGTCCGTTTCGTGCTGGGCGATACGGGCCGGCCAGCCCGATAATTCGATGTCGCAGTCGCGGCCAGTCCGGTCCAGCGCGGATAGGCGTACCCGGCGACCGCGCGAGACGACAGCGGTCAGCCCGGAGACACTGAGGCAGCCTTCGTAAAACGCACGCCGCTCCGAGCCGAGCGGCGTGACCACGGGGTTGATCAGGTCGAGCGGCGGCTGCGGCGTTCGTTCCGGCGCGGCGGCAACTTCCGGAGCCACATCGGCTGGGTCGGCGATAACGGCCAACGCCAAGGGAATTCCGATCTGGGGCGCGGCCAGCCCGACCCCCACTCCCGGCAGGTGGGCGTACATGGCGTCGAGTAGCTCGTACAGTAGGTCCTCGGGAAGCTGCCCGTCGAAGGGTGCTGCCCTCTGCCGCAGGACCGGTTCTCCCACTTGGGTGACACTCCACGGCCGTGGCGCCGACAGCACCGCCCGCACACGGTCGACAAGCTCAGAACCCGTGGCGCTCACCGGCCGGCTCCGAGCCCATGTCATCCGCTAAGCCTGTCGTCGCTTTCACATGGCGATCGTAGAACGACAGGGGGAGGGCCGCCAAGGTCGGCGTCATCCAGCCATTGGCGAAGCGGGCAGTGTTCGACGAGGACCGCCGAGCAGGCCCGCTCGCTTTGCAAGACGCAATGAAGGACAACTGTTATTGCCCTTCGTGCCCGCCGTCACCCACGCCGACTGAAATTCGCATTGACCATCCCGTGTCAAATCATGGGTGGCTACCAGCCCGGGACGAACATACTGCTGCCCCAGCGACCACGGCCACAGAAACCACGCCGGAGCGAAGTACCAGTGGGGCTTTGTCTAGTAGGCGCCGACCACGCTCCATGCACTGGAGTCGCCGCGTAAGGCAACACTGGGGCGCCCATCGATGCCGACCGGTACTGCGCCAGCAACCGTTACGCGCTTAACGAGGCGGTGGATGTCGCCATAATCGTTGACGGCATAGTGCTGGGTTGACCGGTTGTCCCACATCGCGACGTCACCCTCGTTCCAGTGCCAACGGACGGTGTTCTCCGGTGTCGGGACTCGGTCCTGCAGCATCGCGATCACAGCACGCGATGGCTCCACGCTGAGCGAGGTAGACGTCGGAGGCCCGTCTCGCCCATTGCTGGTCACTTTCGGCTCGCTCCTCTCGAGCGCGACGCCGCTGACCTCACGCAGTCCATTGGGACTTAACCCCTTGGTTTCTGATTGAATCCATCTGTATCATCTTTTCTATAGGCTAACGAGTCCCTGGGAGGTGCGCAACCCCGACCTTTAGGCATAGAAGGCAAATCGTGCCAAGTGCTTCGCGCCAGGCCTTACTGGAAGGGCCTTGGGCGCGCTGCGCAAAAACTACAGGCACAGGGAGGATTTGGCGACCGGCGCCGCCGAAACTAGACGCTGCCGCGGTGTTCCCGCTCGCTGCCGGTGCCCAGTGGAATAGTTGGGGCGTTAACCCAGTCAATTGGTACATGCTGAACATCGCGAACGGCCCGTGGGCTCTCGCTGCTTTACCGCCGGAGTGCGAGTGGCCCCTGTGTCGTCGAGGATCACTCCCTCGGGCGGTTCGTGAGGTCTGGAAAGTAGTGGTGGAAGTAAATGTCGATTGCCTCGATCGCCTCCTCTACAGATCTGGGAGTGACAGTCGTTCCGTCGCCTTTGGCCGCCCGCAATGCGGCTCTTGCCTCCTTCAGAAGTTGTTCGGCTTGACCCAATCGTTGATCGTCGCTCATACCAGGCTCCCTTGGTTCTGTTCGGTTTTCCTCGCCGAAGGTCAGGTGTCAGTCCGCTGAATGATTTGAACCTCGAGCGCGTGCTGATTGGCGGCGGGGGCCGCGCAACTTCTGGTAGAAGAGCCCGTCGATAACGCCCGCCTCCCGGATTTTGCCCGCCGGCTTACGAGCCACGCACGCCTGGCCCTCGACTTGGTCGCCCACGAGGGGACCATCAGGGGACACCGCGCCATCCCCCATTTTCTCGAGTGCCGCCAAGGGCCGCCGAAAAGCTCCTCCACAGGCGAGCAGACACTCAGGCCTCGGGCGGTACCTCCTCGTAGCGGTCGAAGTTTCGCTCAGTCAGCAGTGGGATTATCGTCTCCTGCACGTAACGCTGGAAATGCGAAGTCTGACGATGAGCCTCCAGGCTGTCCTCGTCCAAGTACTGCTCGTAAAGGATGAAGCTGTCCGGATCCTCTCGCGACCGGTAGGTGATGAACTGCAAGCAGCCCGGCTCCTGACGCGTGGCGAAAGTGTGCCTGGCCAGAGTGGCGGCGACGACGTCCCCCTGGCCCGGTTGGGTCTGGTAATGAACGATAAGGGTCAGCACTTGTCCAGTCCTTCCGGCGCACTTGGTGAGGCGCTCGCAGTCTAAGCCGGGCCTGTCCCCGGTTCAACTTGTGCGCGCACCGCCGAACCGACCGGAGCCGGGCTTCGGCGGGCATTAACCGACCGTGCCGCCGGCTCACCTGCTCGTCCCGGGTACCTCGTGAACAAGCCGTGGGGCACGATTGAGAACGCATGCCTCCCAGCACAAGAAATCACACCGGGCGCCACTTCTGTCTGTTACATGTCCTTTTCTGTCAGTGTCGACCTCAAGACGTCTCTTAGATCGTCGATGTCTGGTACGGGTGAAGGGCGGCCGTCCCTCCGCACGTAAAGGCGGCAGCTCAGCCCATAAGGATCATCCGGCTCCGGGGGGAACAGGTCAGCATCGCCGGCTCGGAAGGTAGGCGAGCCCACGAACTGACGCCGGATCGCATCCGCATCGCTATCAACCCATGTATGCGTAACTGATGCAGGGTCGAAGCCGAGGTCTGGCAATACCTCGCGGAGCATGTCCCGGGCGCGCTCATGCGATGGGCACTCTCTCCAGCAAAGGAGCTCCAGTCGTGGGCTGGGAACAGGTCCCGTCGTGGTCAAGCCGACCATTTGATAGTGCACCCCACGGGTTTTGTGGCCGCCAGCCTGACTGGGCGATCTGCGAGGACGTCATCGAGCGCGTCCCGAACCCATTGCGCTTGGAGACTTGGTTGGTCTTGGTCCTCGTCAGGAGCGCCTCTGTAGGCGAGCGTGCCGTCGGCACGGATGACGAAGACGTCCGGCGTGACCACGGCGCCAAACGCGCGGGCGACATCCTGGGTTTCATCGTGGAGGTACGGCCCCGCGAATTCGCCAGCCACCACTCGGTCGGTCATCGTGTGCAACGAGTCCCCCGGCGACCTTTTCACATCGTTGGAATTGAGCTGGAAAAACTGGACACCTTTCCCGGTATAGTCGCGGACGACGTCATTGAGACGTTCATGCCAGGCGCGAGCGTATGGGCAGTGGTTACACGTAAAGACCACGACCGCTGCGCCCATCCCCGGTACGAACTCGACCGATTTTCCATCAGTGTCTGGCAGGGTAAAGCCAGGTACCTTTTCACCAAGCTGGAGCGGTGACAACCTCGTCTCCTACTGTTCGAGTAGCGGCATCGTGAAACGCCGCCAGCATACCGTCGCGTGGCCGGAGGACCGCGACCTCGCGGTGCAGCACGATGACCTCGGTGGCCAGGTCTATGTCCTTAGCCACAGGTCGCCCGCTGAAAGACCTGTTCAGGCGTCCGCCAGGCAACGTGCGGGACGGAATATGAACCCTCCGCGCCTCGTGGAGAGCCCGTTCAAATGCCCCCTTCGGCCTTTCAGCGACCAGGAGCTGAACGACGCTGTCAGCGCCCTCAGCAGCGCTCCCAACCGTGGTGGAGCGTGAGCGCTGTCCTTGACGCCGGAGCCCTGGTGGGAGTGGAGAGACGAGACCGACGAGTTGGCGCATTGTTGCGGGTCCTGCAACGGGACGGCGTCGATGTCCTGTCGAGCGCTGGGGCGTTGGCACAGGTGTGGCGCGACGGCCGGCGCCAGGCGAACCTGGCCCGTGTACTAGCGAGCGTGGACATCGTGCACTTGACTGCCATATCCGTCGGCGTCGGTGCGGCCGTACAACAGATTGCCCGTCGTCGAGGATTATTCGTTATAGCTTCGCCGAATCGGAACACCATCGCACGTCCTTTGGTAACTAAACTCGATGAGGTGGACGAGATCATCGACATCTACAAGGTTGCGGTGCATGAGTCATCAATACGTGGCTTGGCAAGCGAGCCCTGGAGATGACGACTGCGTTCGGCGCCGTGGCACGTTTACCGACTGGAATCACCCCGTGACCCGTGACCCGTGACCCGTGACCGTGCACCGGGTGCTTACCGGTCCGATGGGCAGGCACGCAGATCACCATTGATGACATCACCACAACGAAGACTAATCGAGGTCTTCCCGACCGCAACCAGGAGGTCGCGATGGCCGCCACCGAAGCACACGAGCATGCGCCGTTCATCGACCACGAAAACCTGCCCGCCCCGAAGGAGGGCATTCTCGTCACCCACTTCATCACCGTACGAAGCGTCGCTCGGTCCCGCGCTTTCTACTCCGAGGTCCTCGGCGGCCAGGTGGTGCTGGAGGAGAACCCTTGCATCGTCAAGCTCGCCAACTCATGGGTCCTGATGAACCCGGGGGGTCCCCCCACCCCCGACAAGCCCGACGTCTCGGTCGTAAACTACGAGCCCGGGAATACGGTCTCGACCTTCATGAACCTGCGCGTCGCCGACATCCAGGCGTGTTATGAGCAGTGGAGCTCAAAAGGGGCCGAGTTCATCACGCCTCCGATCGATCGCGGCGCTGAAATCCGCTGCTACATACGAGACCCCGACGGCTACATGATCGAAGTCGGCCAGGCCACCGGAGTGCTCCAAGGGAAGCTCGCCGAGAAGCGACCTGAAGACCTGCCCGGCTGAGAGTAGCAGGATGACGAGGGTCGCCTAAGGCGACCGTGGCGACTGCACGGGCGGGGGGCCAACTGTCCCTGGTGAGCGGGCTGATCGTGCTGGTCACGTTACTGGTAGCCATAGCTCGAGGATGACGATGAATCCCCCCGGGGAAGAGCAACCGTTCAGGGCCCTACTCCGACACTCGAACAAGTGTTCGCTACACTGCGGACAATTGCTGGGACTCCCGTCAGCCGTCTTTCCGACCGGGCGACGCCCATCTCGGTCTGCTTTACCGAGTTCCGCACCGCGCTCAGGGTCAGGTCGAAGTTATTCTTTTTCTCGCCTAATTGGGCAGATGCTGGATGCGAGTTATTGGCGGGCACTTATTCCCGTATTAGACGTACGAGTAAGCGGCACCAGCCCCAATGCCGTTTCTACGGAGCGCCCACCAAAACTAAATCCCGAAAACTTGCCGAACAGCGCCGCCTGAATTTGCACCGGCGAGAGGAGGGGAGGGTGCAGCCCTCACTGACCGTTTGGATGGGAAGACCAGCTGAGCCGGGAGGCCTCTTCCGGTATTACTTCAGGGGGCGTAGCGGCATCGCCGTGAGCCGAGGGCAGCAACGTTCCACCTAGTCACGCCACCTTGTTAGCATCGGCGTGTAGTGAGTACCGCCCTCGGTGTCGCGACACTTGTGGTGGCTCTTGTCAGTGCCGTTGGGGCCATCGTGGCGGCGCGCATCGCTGCCAGCGCTTCGACGAAGACCAGTAGGCTTGCGGCACAGCTTGCCGAGGTGGGTGGGCTGCAGAAATGGCAGAGACAGGAGTTTCTGACACTCGTTTCGGAGTTTCTCGCCGCAGGTCACAAGCACCGTCTATCCGCCGATGCTCTTTTGCGCCCTACGGCCACCTATTCCCGCCCCCGGAACGCGGCAGCTGGGCAAGAATTGCGAGAATTTGAACTCATGGCGTGGAAACTTTCGTTGGTTGCAAGTGAGAGCGTCCAGTCCGCTGGAAACGCCCTCTATTTACGCCACCTCGCCACTGCGGCCGAATACACGACTAACGCTCCCCGGGACGCCAACCGCTGGGCGTTGCTTATCGATGACATTGTCACGGCGCAGGATGCATTCGTGGCAGCGGCCAGGTTACAGCTCGGGGTCGACAATGATGCTGTCGCCCAGCCTTGGCCTCCCACCGCTCCGAATACGACATCAGAGGACCACTAGGCGCCCGAAATACAAGCCTCTGTCGGTGTTCTGTCCCTCCCATGGCTAGAGGAGCGGGGAAGCTGCCCTGAAAATGCGCGTGCCATGCCTGGGTCCCCACTTAGGGCGCGCCCCAAAACGGGACAGCCGGCGCAGCGAGGGCACGGCGACGGTGCGGGCGCCTCTGATGTAGCGTCCTTGCTGATGCGAAAATTGCCAGAGTCCGCAGACCAGCAGGGCATCATGGCGCCAACTCCTGAACATGGGCCGCTGGCGGATGACGACCGGCTAGCCTCGTTCGCGCTGCACGTCTGGAGCTACAAGCAGGGCGAAGTGGTTTCCCTCATGATCCACCTCGGCGAGCGCCTGGGGCTGTATCGGGCGATGGCCGGGCAGGGGCCTATGACGGCGGCGGGTCTGGCTGGCCGGACCCAACTGCACGAACGTTGGCTGCGTGAATGGCTGCGGTGCCAGGCTGCCGCCGGCCTGGTCGACACCACCGACGGCGAAGTGTTCGAACTGAGCCCGGAGGGCGGTGAGGTACTGGCAGACGAGGAGGGAAGTTTGTGGTTCGCGGCGGGCGCTTTTCTCGGCGGCATCGCCCCGCCCGAGGTTGTGGACCGTGTCGCCGACGCGTTCCGAACGGGCCAAGGCCTGAGCTTTGACGACCGCGGGCCTTCGGGGGCCCACGACGCAGAGCGGACGTTAGCCCCGTGGACGCGCCTCGGCCTGGTCCAACGCGTCCTCCCCGCTCTAGACGGCGTGTGGGCGCGGCTGGAGGCCGGCGCCCGGGTAGTCGACGTGGGTTGCGGTGCGGGTGTAGCCCTAGTGGCGATGGCGACGGCGTTCCCGAACTCGAGGTTCGAAGGGTTCGACCCCTCGCAACAGGCGATCGACCTGGCCCGAGCCCGCATCTCGGATACTGGGCTGACGAATGTGACGTTGCACGTCGCGTCGGCCACCGACCTTCCCGACCGGCCGACCTACGCCCTGGTGTTGACTCTCGACTGCATCCACGACATGCCGAAGCCGGCCGAGGCCATGGCCGCCATTCGCCGCGCCATCCAATCCGATGGCACTTGGCTCATCAAGGACATTCGCGCCGCTGCGACCTGGAGCGACAACCAGCGCAACCCGATGCTGGCCATGATGTACGGCATGTCCGTCGTGGCCTGCATGTCTTCGGGGCTTTCGGAGCCGGGTGGGGCCGGGCTCGGCACGCTCGGGCTCCATCCCGAGTTGGCCGAGGCCATGTGCCGCGATGCAGGTTTCACCGGCTTCGTGGTCCACGACTTTGACGACCCTTCCAACCTTTACTACGAAGTGCGGCCCTGAGGCCCACCCCGGCGGTGCGGCCGCGGGCCAGCGCTTTACCTTCTGGTTGCCGACCGTCTCCTCGACCTCCCCGGCTCCCACATTCCTTCGGCTGCCCCCTGCGCCGTCTGGCAGATCGAACCGCTGGCTGCGTGGGCCGCCCTCGCCACTGGCGCCGCCTCGGTATTGCCCCTACCTCGCGACCGTTTGCTCGTCAGCATTTGGGCGCTGGGGGGCATCTGGCGGAACCGCTCGGACGGTCAAGCGGAGCTGACCAAGTGTTCGCTCGGCCTGGTCAACCTACGGTGCTTGGGGATAGCGGTTCGACCCGGTCGGGACGAGGTGGCGTAGACGGGGCGTCGAACCGGGCACCCAGTGGGCACGAAAGGTTGATGTTCCTGGGCCGCAAAGGCGAATTAGCACCTAATTGCTTGGCCCTTACCTAAGGTTGTAATGGTAAGCGTGTGCGCCATACGTTGTGAGCCCGTCACTGGCATAACACTCTCGTCTAGCGCGGCCTTAGTTAGGTATGGGCTTCCTAAGACGGTACAGTCCTGCTCTGCCTCCACTACGAGGGCCTTCCCCGCTTGGGCTTACGCTTCTGTTGCCTTTGCGACCCGTTCCCTTTATGTAGCCAAGAAACTTCCTGGTGAGATCTGCAGTAACGTGGCCCCGCCTCCGCAGCCAGAGCAATGTCCCTGCTGCTACCCTTACGGCGTGGACGAGTTGAGGCTACAGACTACCGATGGGTGGCTTCTCAGGATCAGCCCACAGGGTTTGGAACGCACCCGTAGCTACAAGCGTCGTCCGACGCCCGAGAACCTTCCTTTGAGCGAGATTCAATCTGTCTTCATAACAGAAGTAGCCCAGGTAACGGGAATGGGGCGGTGGGGACGCGGGGAGTATGCAAGCACTCAGCGGTTCCAGCTTGCTATCCATACGGTGCATGGTGTTTATAACTTTAATGTGCAGGGAGTACCAAAGTCCTACCTCGTGGACTTCTTCCGCACATTCGGAGTACACGTCTGGGCATAGAGCTATTGTCGTCTCACCTTGACTGGAGGTTCGCAATGGTCGCACCACCCTCGTCCGGTACCGTGGTGACTTGTGCCAGAAGGCTTGATATATCACCACACGGATTACGGAGGTCTGGAAGGAGTTCGCCGTTGTCAGCAGTTAATGGGCGACAGATATTCGGGAGCTGAACGAGGCTAGTGGGCTATGTTTGGGATAGGACGGCTCAGGAGTAACTGGCATAAGACGGGTCAAATCCTTTTCCCGTCCCCGAAGCCCTGAAAGTGTTCAAATGGGTACGGCGTAATTTTTGGCTAACAAGGCGGCTGTTGTAACCTGCTCCCGCTATGTTCCTAACCTGTCAGTCGCGAGAGCATTGAAGATTTGCGGGCGGCCAGGTGTGGAAACAAAAGCTTCGAATAGACCCCTCCGATGGTAAAGGAACCGTCACTCTTTTGTATGAGCGCTGTTGTTAGGCTTGGTGCTGTGAGTTGGGTCGTCTCAATTTCGGGTGTGCAGTGCACGGGCAAGACCACCCTAGCCAGAACCGTCGCCGCGCAGCTTGAACGCTGCACTGGTTTCTCGGGACCCGTTGATGGCCGTGCTCCTGGAAGGAGGCCTTCCGGTAGCAGGGCTGAAGGATCCCTTGGTGGTACCCGTCCCCGAGCTTGGCTACGACCTCCAGTCGGCCATCCTTCGGCAACAACTCGACGTTGGGCAGTCCGTTGTTCTGGAGTGCGTTGCGCACCCTGCGGTCCGCGATGGGTGGCGTCGCATGGCTGAGGAGTCCGGCGCGAGCTTTGCCGCTATCGAGACGACCTGCTCCGACCCCGAGATCCACCGTTCACGCTTCGAAGACCGGGGCACCGCTGCCATAGGCGATTGGGACCTGCGCTGGGAGAACGTTGAGCGGACAAGACGGTGGTACCGCCCGTATCCAAGCGCGTGCTTCGTTGCTGACTCCGTGCAGCCTCTCGCCGAGAACGTTGCGGCTATCGCCCGCGTCCTGAGCCTCTAGAGCGATAGCGATCAGAGGTGCCGACCAGGCCTGCTAGGCCTCGCGGGCGCCGCCAGCATGCCCTGCAAAGAGTTTACGGCTGTGAATGGCAGTATACGCCGGTGGCCCAATCGCCTTGTAGCTGCGTCGACCCGGGGGAGGAGACCGAGTGATCGGCACCCGAGAGGGCTCTTACCCCGCCACCTCTTCCGTTACGATGTGCTCTTCGGTTACGATGTGCGCCTCGAGCGAGGCCTCGACCTCACTGACCGGCGCGTCCGCCTCGGCGTTGGCGTGAGCATCAAAGCCCTCACTGGCCCCGACTGGACCGTGTGCCAAGAGCTTGGACGCCGACCGCGATCGGCCCTTTTAAAGCGTGAACTTCTCCAAGTCGGAGTCGCCCCAGTACCAAGCGCCGGCGTCACCTTGGACGTCCACGGGAGGACTGGACGCAGGCACGGACACGACGTTGCCGTTGTCGTACCCATCGACTTTGTAGCCGTCGGGCGTGCGCTCACCCCAAAGAATGTAGTTGCCTGCGACCGACACGCTGCTGACGCTGACGCCGGCGCCGGGAGCTTGCAGCGGGTACACCGAGCGGTGCGGACCGGGAAAAAGAGAGACCGAGCCGTTGGCCTCGCCCCAGTAGACGTTACCGTTGGTCGCAGAGGGCGGGTACAGCGCCGTGACCGGGCTCGCCGCCGACACGACCGTAGTGGACGCGCCGCCGCTGGTCGGGACGCGCAGCATGCTGTCCCCAGACGTGTAGTAGAGCACTGGTCCGTCGAGCCCGAGGTGCGCGAATGTCTGACCGGCGACGAGGGTCTGGACCGTGCCGCCGGCGATCGCCATCCTGCGGATCCCGTCCTCGTCCGCCCAGTAGAGGAACGACCCGTCGGTCACCAGGTCGCGGTTGCCAATGACTGCCGTGGAACTGGCGAGAACGACGGCGGCACCGCCAGTGAGCGGCACTCGCATGACCTGGGACTCGCCCTGCCGGGGGTAGTTGGCGACGAAGTAGCCGTACCAGCTGCCACTCACGTTCGCGTAGGTGATCGCTTCAAAGTCGACGGCCGTGGAAGTCGCTGACAGGAATTCCCGGTACAGGGCCCGCTCCTGGCCGGGCTCGTTGTCTTTCGAGGCGCGGAAGACCTCGGCCTGCGAAATGCCGTCCAGGGTTTGGTCCGCTGTCCAATAGAGGTTGCCGGTGGACTGGACGAGACGGTGGGGATGTGAGTAGGAGAGCGTGGTGGGAAGCCTCGTAGCGGGGAAGTGGATGAAGCTATCCGGCCAGGGCTCGCCCTGGTCGGGTGCCCCAGCCAAAATCACCGCCCAGCCGTAATAGTCCGTGTCGGTGGACCAGTTATCTTGGGATATGACGATGTAATTGTCGTTCGGCCCGACCGCCTCGACGATGGCGACGTGCCCGTCGGGCCCGATGTTAGGGTCGTTCTTCGTCCACTGCGCTACTGATCCCACGGTCGGGGTTTGGTTAATTGCGAAGCCGTTTTCTCGTGCGCCGGTCGACCAGTTGGTTGCGTTAATAGGTAGAGCGTGCTTCGGGGTGGGGGCACCGTAGACCGTCGATTCGACGAAGGCCACGTAGTTGGTACAGTTGGCCCACGCGCCACTCGGCGCCGTGTCCTGGTCGGCGGCCATGCCCCAGTACGATGTTCTATATTCATTCTGGAAGTTGTGGGTTGTGTACGGGGCGACGCTGCAGGCGCTGTAGCCTTCGCACAGCGGCCCGGCCGAAACTGAAGCACCAAATGCCGCAGGCATGCGGATGGCTGTAGCACCGCTCAGTCCGGTCACGAGGGCGACCGCGGTCAACGTTCGTCGGGCACGACTGCCTGGAGGGCCGGTCTTCCGTTGGAACACGTTTGTCCCCTTTTCTTGGCCGCTTTTTGGCCACGCGCTTTTCCCGGGTTACTCAGAAAGGCGTGGCACGCTCTGACAACGATGGAATTGCCTGGCGGCCCGTCCTCGGCCGGTCGGCCTTTCGGGTGAGGACCCTTTGGCCTGCTTCAGTTCCTTTGCCGCCTCTTCACGAAGCCGCTCCCGTAACCCGGGCCTGGTCGTTTTGATGAGGCGGTTGCGCGGCACCGTTCAGCTTTCGTCGCGGGTGGCGGGCTGTGGCTGGGATCGACAAGGTGCGATCAACCGATTGGTACCGGCTGTACGGTCCCGCTGGGGTCACCGACAAAGGAAGTGTCCGAGCGGACGCACTCGCCGAGCGTCGGGTCATTGGCGCAGCCGTCGGCATCGAAGTCGACAGTTATGACTTCGTAACTGTGGCCCGCAGCCGGAGAGAACGTCCAGCTGTCGTCTGCGGTCAGCCCGCACCCGTCCCCGTCCACCCATCCCGGTTGCAGCGTGCCCTCGTCGGTCCAGCCCGTCCCGGCCGTGTGGTCATTGAGCCAAATTTCTAGCGGCCTGTCTTCCATGATGCAGTTGTAGAGGACTAACGCCTTGATGCCCGACGCCGCCGGCGGTGGGGGTTGGCTGGGCGGGAGGGTCTTCTTGTCCCACTGGAGGTCGACACCGAAGGTCTCTTTGAAGTGGACGAGATAGTCATTGGCGGCGCTGTTCCAAAGGGCGAAGTTCGAGGGGTCGGCGGGGTTATTGACGACGTCCCCGGCTGTGCTGTCGAGTATGTACCACTGATAGACCGGCTTACTGACCAAGTGAAGGTCGACGCCGAACGTCTGGTGCGCGTACTCGAGCCACCCTCCGCCCCAGACCCGCAACGCGACCGCTTCGCCGTACATTACGACTGGCCCGGCTACGGCTTGCACCTTCCACAACGACGGCGTCTTGCTGAACGCGAGGTCGACGCCGCATCCACAATGAAGGCTAAGCGGGTTGAGGCTTAGGGTATTTGGGCTCCAGATCAGGTTGTTCGGCCATACGCTCGGCACATCCGACACCAGCGCCCCGGTACCGTCGTTCTGGCCGCTCAAGCCGGACCATTGGGCTTGCGTTTGCCCCGCGGAACCGGCGACTTGCGGGAACTGGCGGGGGTCGGGCCGGACGGTACACTCGACTGGGCTGTCGCCCGTCCCTGTAGGGCCTACGGCGGCGATCATGTAGCACTGCCCGCTCTGGTCGGTATCGGTGTCGGTCCATGAATAGGGCTCGCCGGTGGCGCCGCCGTTGTAAGCGGCGACTTCGTTGACCTGCTGCGGGTTGTTCTCATCGTCGAGGGGGTAGACGACGAAGCTTGTCGCGGTGGATGCGCGGTTGTACCAAGAGACCACGACGTCGTACTCGGAGGCTTGCAACGGGCAAAGGCCGGGGGCCGCCGGGGGCCCGGGGTAAAGATCGGGGCCACAGTAACCGGCGGTCGAGGCACTGGCGGCTTACGCGCTGGGCCACAGGATGTGGTGGTCGTCACCGGGGGCGGCCCAGGTAGTACGGGTGTCGGACTGTGCCGGGTCGCGAGCGACGTCAACCCCGCGGCGCTGGCCCCCGAAAAAAGGGCGCCGGTGAAGCCGGGGACAGCGGCCGAGGCGAAGCCGGCAACGACCAATGCGATGGCAGGGGTCCGAGCCTGCTGCGGGACATTCCTTACTTCCTTTCTCTTTGGCGACGGGACGTTCCCGTCACCTAGAACGGCCTGAGGCACAGAAGCGCTCCGCCAGGGGCGGATAGCAACACGTCCGTGCGCTCGAGTGGCGCCTGGGCGTCACCGACAACGTGAGCGTCCCCGGGCCGGCCGCCGGTCGCGACTCTACCGGTGCCACTGACCGCCTCCGTGAGACGATCGAGGCGCAATGACGCGCGTGCCGCGGCGACGCGCACGGCCTCGATCGACGCGGCCCGGTAGAGGTGGATGCACGTCTCGTCCTCCGGGATAAGGATGGAGCGGACGTGGCGGACCCGTGTGCCCTCGCCCCGCACCTGATCGGCGGCCGCTCGTGCGGCCTTAGCGCAGCGTCCGGCGTCCCGCGCCGCCTCGGCAGGAAAGTAATGCTTGCCCACGAAATCTCGCATCGACGCACACTGTACGGACGGCCCGGCGTCGGCTAAATAACGGAAACCCTGACTCTATTGGCTGCCGCGATCGCTCATGAGCCCCCGGCCAGCCGCTTGGCGAGCTGACTGCGCGAACGAACGCCGAGCTTCGCGTACGTGCGCGAGGTGGACCTCGACGGTGTTCACCGTCACGTACAGGGCCGCGGCGATCTGCTTGTTAGAGAGCCCATCTGCCGCCAGCTCGCTCACCCGGCGCTCGCTGGGCGTGAGATCGCTCCCGTCTCGCCGGCGCCCGCCGACGCGTCGAGTTCCGCCCGGCGTGTGCGACCCAGCCGTCGGCGCCGAGCGCCGCGAACGAGACAGCGGCAGCCTCAAGCGACTCGCGGGCACCGCGCCACTGTTTCAGTCGCCGCTGCGCGTGGCCGAGCGCGAGCAGGCAGCGAGCGCCGTCGAAGCGGCACCCGAGAGCGTCGAGAGCGGCCGACGCCTCGGCCAGCGACGCCGCACCCCTCTCGACGTCGCCGCCGGTCGCCAGCTCCAGGACCCCGGCGCAGCGCTTGGAGGCGGCGCTCGCCCAGGGGTGATCCTGCTCAGCAGCTAGCTCGCGCAGCCGGCGGGCGACGTCGCCCGCCTCCTCCAAGCGCTCCAGCTCGCTCAACGCCTCGACGAGATCCGGCGCGACCGGGAAGGCGCCCGGGTCGAGCACTCCCTCCCGCTCGCAATGCTCCCACACGGCCCCCAGATCTATAACGGCCCGGTCCGGCACGAGACCGAGCAGCCCGTTGATCCCCCGGGCGCGCCGCGCCTCGAGTTCGTCCCACATGCTCCCCGCCGCTTGTGCCAGCCTGATCGTCTCATCGGCCCACCGCCGCGCTTCCTCGCCCGTCCCACGCTGCACTTCCAGTAGCGCTCGGCAGCGCGGGAACTGCCGCCGGAACTGCGTCTCGTAGTCGGATGACTCGCCCCACTCGTCGAGCAGCGACGCCGCGGCGGCGAGCTCGCCGGCCCGAAGCTCGACCTCGACGAGGTGCATGCGGACCATCGCGTAGGAGGTGAGATCGCCACGATCGTCGGCGAGCGCCTGCAGCGACCGCAGCAGCTCGCGGGCGCTGGCCAGCTCACCCCGCCAGAACAGCCTCTTACCCGCAACTCGCTCTGGGGACGCCGACAGGTACGCGCTGACGTCAGTGGTCGCGCTCGACCGGGCCAGTAGGTCGTCAAGCGGCCGGCCCCTGAGCGCTAGTGGCCAGGCGAGCGACCACAGCGCGTACCGGCGCACGGACTGGTCGGTGGCAAGCGTCAGCGCCTCGCGCGCCCACGCCTCGGCCTGTGCGAGCTGCGACACGCCCGCGGCCGCCGCGTTCCGGCCTTCTTGGCCAACACACGCGCCCGCAAATTGTGGTCCCCGCCGCACTCGCCCAGCGCCTGGTCCAGGTAGCGGTCCTGGTCTTCCCGGCTGCGCACGTCGTCGCCCTCGCTCAGAGCAAGCCACGCACGCGCCCGCGGCGGGCCGGCCGGCAGCGAGGGTAGCTCCTCGCGAAGGAGCACGGTCATCCGGCGCAACTCGCCGACGTCGTCGAGACGCTCGGCCAGCTCTAGCACCCGTTCCACGCGCTCCGTTGCGTCTGGCGGGGTCAACCGCAGCGCCTGCGCGGCGAGCAGCGCCGCTTGGCGACGGGATCCGCGCACGCGAGCCGCCTCGGTCCCCGCTGCGACGCGCGCCGCGAGGGCACGGTCGGTCCCCACGCACGCCAGGGCCAGGTGCATGACCCGTCCCGACTCCTCCCGGACGACCTGCGATAGCGCCAGATGCAGCTCGCGGCGCTCGCCCGGGCGTGAGACGCTCTCAGCTGCGGTCGCCAACAGCGGATGAGCAGGGCGCACCCGCTGGCTGTCGACCACGACCACGTCGGTATGCACCGCGTCATCGAGCGCGCCGGCCTCGACGATCGACAGAACTTGATAGACCCGCGGGTCCCCACACAGCGCCACGGTCAGCAGGACCCGCCGGACAGCGGCCGCCAGCCGGCTCACACGCTCACTGAGCATTTCCTCGAGTGAGTCGGGCAACGGCAGGCCGTCTGTGACCCAACGTTCGGGGTTATCGAGCAATGTCCGGCCGATCTCGAGCGCGAACAGCGGGTTCCCCCCGGTGGCATCCACGATCTGCCGCAGGCGCTGACGCGAGATCGTCAGACCGAGCCGTTCGAACAGCAACCGGCGTACCGCGCCGAACGAGAGCGGACCGACCTGTAGCCGCTCGACGACGGCCCCTCGACAGGACCGCCTCCAAGCTGCCAACAGGCCCCGGGCGGCGCGCAAGGAGGAACGTAACCCGCCCACCCTCGATCCGGCGGGCAACGAACGCCACCGCGTCTGCCGACGGCCCGTCCAGCCATTGCAGGTCGTCGATCGCGACCACGACCGACCGCGCGGGCTGCGAGGGTCCGCACGATGCCCAGCAGACCGAGCGTGACGAGACGCATCGCTCCTGGTCCGCCGGCTGACTCGGTCCGTAAAAGCGCCCCCTCGAGGGCGCGGCGCTGCACAATCGGCAGGGTGGTGAGGTCGGCCTCATCGAGGTGATCGCAGAGGTCGATCAGACCAGCAAACGGCAGTGGCGCTGCGCTGCCGCCCGGCCGCGCGGCGAGCATGCAGGCGCCCAGGTGCCGGGCGGCATACACGGCAGCTTCCCAGAGCGTCGTCTTGCCGATGCCGGGCGGACCAATCAAGACGATCGAGCTTCCCGGCCGCGCCTCGCGTACGAAATGGTCGAGGCGCGCGAGTTCCTCCTCCCGCCCGACAACCGACAGTCCGTCCCGACTACCTCCGCGGTCGTCCACTCGCGCTCCGATGGTCCGAATAGTCCAGGTACGCTGCGCAGCCGTCACATCCGGGTAGGGTCGCCATCTCGGCCGCGATTGTTTCAGCCTTGCGGATAATCGCTTCGTCGCTGAGCACCTCAATTACGGCTTGGCGTAACTCGTCTAGGAGGCCGGGGCCGGCGATAGTCATCGACGGTGCGGTGGCTTTCGAATCCTTTGTGCTCGGCACCGTTACTCCCGCTCCCGCCTCGGAGAGGCCCGAAGCGGTCTCGAACTGGTCCAAGGCGAATAGCGGCACGACTACTTGAGGTACTCCCGCGGCGAGCGCGGCCAGGGTGGTCCCGAAGCCACCATGATTTACCGTCAGCGCAGCCTGAGCCATGATCTGGTCTTGTGGCCACCACTGTTCCACATGGCTGTTGGCCGGTGTCGTCCCCAGTGCTTCGGGGTCAGCTGAGCGCCCAAGCGTCATGAACACGCGGGCAGGGACGTCGGCTAGCGCGTCGAGCACCGAGGCGTACAGCTGGGGGAACAGGCCAATCCCGGCCGCCACCGAGCCGAAGCTTACGTAGATGAGCGGGGCGTCGGAAGCGCCCCACCAGTCCGGCAGTGCCGGCTCGGCGTCGGCCGCCGGCGTTTGCCGGAACCGGTGCGGCTCCTCCGAGAAAAGCCGGCTCGGCGGGTCGAAGGACCAGGGAAGCAGTGTCCAGCGTGGCGCGGCCAATAACCCCGCCGCGCCGCTCGGGCACCCAAGCTGGTCCCACAGGTCTTCGACCGCGGGGAGGACTGAATCGATTAGACGATCGAGCCCTGAATTGACCTGAACGTGAGGGATGCCGCGCTCTTCGGCGACGACGTACGAAGCGAACTCCGCCGGCTCCCGTACGATCACGTCGGGGTGCCACCGGTCGACCAATTCTCGTAACCCAGGCAGCACGGCGTCCGCGTCCAACCCGGCGAACACTTCTGTCAGCACTACCCGGTTAGCTTCGAGCATGCTCAACCTCGGCAACCGGGCGAAGACGGCGCCAAGTGCCCCCGGTGAAGCGTCGTCGAGCCGCTCCTCAGGAAGCCCCGCAGGCAGACGGACTCCGCGAATGATGCTGGGGCGGCCACTCGAACCTCATGCCCCGATGCTTCCAAAGCCCGAGCAAAAGGAACCAGTGCCGCAAAGTGGCCCTCACCGCCTGTCGTCGCTATTAGCACTCGCACGGCCCCACTTACCCCCTTATCCGCTGGCTCCGTCCAACCACGCGAGCGCTCTCATTTTGGCTCATCGGGCACCTCATGGTCGGAATTCACAATTCCGACAATCAGAGCCTCAGGTGGCAAGCAACTGGAAATGTCTGCCCATGCGCTGCTAAACCCGATGTGACTGGAGCAAGCCGCATCGGCAGGGTGTGGCTCCGTCTGTCCGACACCAGAAGGAGACCGATGCACGGCTCATCCCGACTGTCTGCCCCCGGGTTGACACCCCCCCGGCCATGCTGCGCCGCGCCGTTGGCGTGGCGTCAACCGGCAAACTCCCGGGTCCCTGGCACGGGGCGGCGTATGTGGTCTCCCATCGCAGAGACAGGTCAGGGACTTTGATACGTCAGGACCCACTCGCCGGCCGGTACCCCGCGGTGGCGGCGATGGTTATGGCCGCTCTGATCCCCTACCTGGCCATATCTGCTGCGCTCAACCCATTGACGCCGATCATCGCCAAGCAGCTCCACACCAGCCTTCAGACCATGAGCCTTAGCGCCGGCTTGGCTAACGCCGCCTACGCGGTGGGCACCGTGCTGGCGGTCCAGCTGGCCCAACATCTACCACAGCGCAGGATGATGCTGGCCTACGCAGTATTGCTGCTCATTGGATCGGTGCTCACCGCATCCGCCCAGAGTGCGGCCATCTTCATCGTGGGTCACGTGATCCAGGGCCTCTGCACCAGCCTGCTGCTGATCGCCGCAGTTCCCCCCTTGGCCCTGGGCTATCCGCGGGACAAGCTCCGCGACACCGCCGTGATTATGAACCTGTGCATCTTCGGGGCGGTCGCCCTCGGCCCGTTCATCGGCGGCCTACAAGCCGAAGCGAACGCCTGGCGACCCCTCTTCTGGATCGTCGCCGGGATATCGGCCACGGCACTGTTACTAGTCGTGCTGACCTACGATGATGCGCCCCCGGCCAACCCCGACTCGCCTCGAGACTTGCTGGCGATCGCGCTGGCTACGGTCGGCTGCGTGGCCGCCTTCTTCGGCGCCGCACAGCTCACGACCCACCGCTTTTTGGACCCTGTGGCGATAGTGCCGATGGTGGGCGGCCTGGCGGCGATTGTCGTTCTAGTCGTCTACCAGTACCGCGCCAAGCGACCGCTACTGACTATCCGCATGATGCTGACCAGCTCGATACCCGTCGCTGGCGTCACCTTGGCGCTGTTTGCAGCGGCGGCGTCGGTATCCGCGACAGCACTCACCGTCGAAGTTCTTACCGGGCACTACAGCCCGCTGCGCATAGGAGTGCTCTTCCTCCCCGAGGTCGGCGGCGCGGTGATCACGGCGGTCGTGCTCGGCCTCGTCCTCCAGAGGCGGGCCATCCACTATCTCCCGTTGGTCGGCATGATCGTGCTGGCTGCCGGCATAGCCGTCTTCCGAGTCGAGGTGCCCCCGAGCCAAGTGCTGACGCTAGTCGGCTCGGCCTTGACCGGGATCGGGCTCGGGGCGACGGTCGCACCGGCGCTCTTCGTCGCCGGGTTTTCACTGGCGTCCGCCAACCTGCAGCGGGTGTTCGCAATTGTCGAACTCTTCCGAGCGGTCGCCGCGTTCATGGTCGCACCGATCTTCATCTATTTAGCCTCGACGATCTCCGGCAGCCTCGACGAAGGTGCCGGCATAATGCTCTTAGTCGGTATCGGGCTGGCAATCGCCGGCGCCGCCTCCGGAGTCACCATCTACGCGCTTAGCGGGGCGCGACCGCAGACGCCCGACCTTAACCGCTTCCTATCGGGCACGGCGCCGGCATGGTACTCACCACCCCTTCTGGCCAGACTTGGCTCGGCCCGTCCGACCGGGCCCTCGAACCTGAAAGCGTTCACTGAATGGCGTCGGCTCAGCCTGGCTCTGCGGAGCCGATCGGTCCGGTGCTGTTCGCCTACGACGGCTCCGATCTGGCGGGGTTCGCGATCGGGCAGGCCGCCAGGCAGCTGAAGACCGGGCGAGACGCCCTCGTGCTGTGCGTGTGGCAGCCGGTAGATGTCGGGTTCGTGCCCGTCGGCAAGCGCCATTTCGACGCGGACCAGGCCACCGAAGTACGAAAGGCCGCGGAGGAGACCGCCGAGCACGGAGCCGCGCTGGCCCGGGAGGGTGGGTTCCGAGCGCAGGGAACGACCGTCCAGGCGGCCCCGACTTGGAAGGGGATCGTCGAGACCGCCGAGGAGCACCAGGCCAGCCTGATCGTGCTCGGCTCCCACCGCCACGCCGGCCTCGGGGAACACTTTCATGGCAACGTCGCCGCCGCCGTGATCGCCCGGGGGAACTTCTCCGTATTAGTGGTGCATCCGCGACCCTGACCGTGAACCTCCACCATCGAGCTACAAAGGGGAAATTGAGGCGCCGAGCGTCTCGGCCAATGACGCCTGGAAGTGGGGGAAACGCCGGCGGTCACCGGTCTTCCACGAACCGGGCTGCCGGGTTGGACACGGGACTGGGCGAACATCGACTGAGGGCTTCAAATAACAGCCCAACGACGCCAGGCGCCGACGCGAGCAATGCTGCGCCGGCCCCGAGCTCGTCAGGCCCTAAGGCGCCGTGCGGCTGCGGCCCCTACTCGCACCACCGCCCCCGCCTCGCGTGCGATAAGCACCCCGGCGGCTACGTCGACGGGATGGGCACCGCCCAGCACGAGCCCGGCCGCCCGCCCGGCCGCGACATTGGCGAGCGAAAGGGCGCAGCTTCCCAGGATCCGGGTGACGCACCCACTACGGCCGAGGTCCTCGATGAGCGCTGTCATGCCCGGCCAAGGCCCAGGGCCTAGCAGCTCGGTGAGGACCAGGCCACCTTCGAGCGACACATCGTCACGGCAGTGCACGGGGACGGCGTTCACCTGCGCGCCCTGGCCACGCGCGGCGACAAAGAGTTCGTGACGCCATGGGTCTGCTACGACGCCGAGAGCAATACCAGTGGAGTCGGCCACGGCCAGGCTGAACGAACAGGACTTCAGCCCGTGGACGAAATTGGTCGTCCCGTCGATGGGGTCCACATACCATACGGGCTCGTCGGCGCGAGTGGGTACGTTGGCCAGTTCCTCGCCAATTATGGCATCTTCAGGGAATTGCCTCGACAGTTCCTCCCGGACGTGCTCTTCGATGGCGACGTCGATGGCGGTCACCCAATCAGCCCAACCCTTGAACCGGGCCCGAGAGCTGGCGGCATTATCAGTGATACGCCTGGCGGCATCCTCCGCCAGCTTGCACGCAGCATCGAGGCGGAGGCTGACCTCCTCGCTGTTGAGGACGGTCACGACTGCGCTCCCGGTGCTTCTCGTCGTGATCGTTCGCGAACAATGTCTGTTAGCCGAGCGACCTGGTTGGAAATGATGGCGTCCACGCCGGTCTCGAGCATGATGGCCATGTCCTTGGGTTCGTCGACGGTCCAAACCGAGACGCCTCTCCCGGCGTCGTGGTGGCTACGGACGACTGCCGGAGCGGCCAAACGGAAATAAGGGTTGAACCATACGGGCGCCAACGACTCCAGTAAGTGCGGGTCGGGAGGAGTAGGGCGGTCCCACGTAAGGGCAATTCGTGCGGTCGGCGAGAGCTGGTGCACCCGGGCCAAAGCCGCCGTCTCGCCGGCGAAAATGACCGTGTCCAGTCGGCCGGCACTCAAAACGACGCCGTATGCTGCGTCGATCACTACTGTGCTAGCCACGTCTACCATCACCGAGACCGGGATGGCGTCCAAGGCCTCGGCCAGGCTGGGGACTCGGTACCCTTCAGACCGGATGGCGCGCAATATTTGCCAATCGACGTCGCGTACGGCCGCAGGTACGCCCCACAGCCGCTCGAGGGTGTCGTCGTGGACCACTACGACTTGACCGTCGCGGGTCAATTTGCAGTCCAGCTCGACCATCTCGGCGCCGAGGGCCACCGCACTACCAAATGCCTCCAAGGTGTTCTCGCGAAAGCCGACCGGGTCTCCACGGTGCGCGATGATGACGGTCATGGCCGTGCGATAGTCTGTGTGGCTCGGACGGAGGCGGCTCGGCCTAGCGGCTGAGCCCGTAGCACCATCCGGTCCCAGTAAATGGAGCACCACTTCTTTGAAATGACCTCGGCGGATCTGCCGCTCTGAAAAACGCCCACAAGTAACGCCCCTTGCGCCTCGTCGAAAGAGGCCAAGAAGACGAGGACGACGGCGACGAAGATCCCGGGAGCGCCCATGGGCAGAATGACTCCGAGGAAGGTCCTGACCGGTCCCGCGCCGGCATCCCGGCCCGCTTCCTCGAAGGCCGGTGGCACTGCAGCGAAAGCGGCGGCAGGGATCCAGACCATCAAGACGATGGTGCCGAGCAACTGGATCAGGACGACCCCGACGGCGGTCCCCATGATGTGCAGATTGTAGAACAGACCAGCGATGGCCAGGTACGAGCCGATCTTGGGGAAGGCTGGGTAGAAGGTTGAGGGGTAACAAGACGTGCCAGACAGTCGTGGCCATGCCTGCTCCAGCGTCTCGTGCTGCCTCGATCAGCGCGTCGGGCACGTTCCGCAGGCCCGAGGTTATAGGAGCGGCCCTTGCGGCAGGCTTAGAGAGAAGTGACCGACCATGACGACAACGAAAGGGCACTGCGGAGAGAGCCACAGGGCCGACGACGCCGATTACCTAAACCTGTCGAGCTGCGAATGAGCGTGGTGCCAAGACCGCTCTGGCGGTGTCGAAGTTAGGAGTCACCTCTTGCCGAACGGACCAAAGGAGGTCCCGATGACCGAAGATGCCGAAAACTTCACCGAAGACGAGGCGCCGCCGGAGGTGGTGGCGCCCATGACCGACGATGACGAACCCGCGGAGCTCGAAGAGCTTGCGCCCGTCGATCCCGCCGAGCTTGAAGCCATAGAGCAGGCCGATGCATCCGACAAGGCCCACACCAAGCGCAAGCTTTGAGTGGTCGCACATCGTCACGGGGGCGTCGTGGGGGTGCCGCCTTCAGGGTGAAACTGGATCGGGTCCCGCCAAGACGACGTAGGCCCCGCGCTCCCCGTTGCGGCCTCCAGACCGCCAACTGAGACGCAAGCCGAGGGACCATCCACTGGTCCCGCGAGCGCACCGCCAAGGTCGCCAGCGCCTCCCGGCGCGCCGTCCACCAGGTCCTGGCTATCGGTCCTGCTCGCTGGAGGGTTAGCCTTGGCGGGTGTAGTGGCTGGCCTGGGACCACGCACCTGGCGGCCACGTCAACCCGGCGGTGACCGTCGGGTCTGGCAATCGCCTCGCGTGGGACGCGGCGACCTTCATCAGCGGCCCGATCACAGGAGCCGGCGTAAATCCCGTCCGTGCCCTTGGACCGATGATCGTGGCTCCTTACCCGTGTTCCTGCATCGCGCATAAGGTCGACCGTGGAGGCCAATCAGACCCGCCTGCCCCTGCTCATGCTTGGATCAGGCGCCTGACCGACTGGAGTTCACGTCATGACAACAATCACCGACGAGGAAGAGCACGAGATCGACAAGGCCAACCTCTCCGGACGGACGCCTGTCGTTTTTATCCACGGTCTCTGGCTACTCCCAACCAGTTGGGAGCGCTGGGCTGCCGTTTTCGAGACGGCCGGGTACGCCCCGGTGACCCCGGGCTGGCCTGACGACCCCGGGACGGTTGCGGAAGGCAATGCTCACCCTGAGGTCTTCGCCAACAAGACAATCGGTCAGGTGGCCGATCATTACGCCGCCGTCATCAAGAACCTAGAAAAGAAGCCGGCCGTCATCGGGCACTCCTTCGGAGGCTTGCTCGCCCAGATGATCGCGGGGCGCGGGCTGTCGGCGGCAACCGTAGCGATCGACGCTGCGCCCTTCCGTGGCGTGCTACCTCTGCCGATTTCGTCTCTAAGGTCGGCCCAACCTGTGCTCGAAAACCCGCTAAACCGCCATCGGGCCATACCCCTGACCTTCGACCAATTCCGCTTCGCGTTCGCCAACGCAGTTAGCGACGACGAAGCCACCGAACTGTTCGAGACCTTCGCGGTGCCGGCCCCTGGTGCGCCTCTCTTCCAGGCAGCCGTCGCCAACCTGAACCCATGGACCGAGGCGAAGGTCGATACGAACAACCCGGCGCGTGGGCCTATGCTGCTCGTCTCCGGCGAGAAAGACCACACTGTACCGCGCGCTATCTCGGCCGCCGCTTTCAAAAGGCAGCAACGCAACAACGATGTGACAGAGTTTGCCGTGATATCGAACCGCGGCCACTCCCTCACCATCGACAGCGGCTGGCGCGAGGTAGCCGACACTGCTCTCGCATTCGTAAAGCGATTCGTATCGTGACTCCTCGAAGCACGATGACCTAGCGGCGCCGTTCGTCCGGGGTTCATCCTCGCGTAAGGAACTTCCGAGTCAGCCGCGCGACCGTGTCGGGTTGTTCGTCGAGCGCGAAATGGCCGGCATCGAGAATGTGAACTTCCGCGCTCGGCACGTCGCGCCGGTACGCTTCGGCTTCTCCGACTTGGAACGACAGGTCGAAGCGGCCCCACAGTACGAGGAGCGACGGCTGGTGGCGGCGAAGCCACTCCTGCCACGCGGGATAGCTCGCGACGTTGGTCCGGTAGTCATAGAACAGGTCCATCTGGATGTCGCTTTGGCCTGGACCGCTCAGGAACGCGAACTCGTCGGTCCAGAGGTCGTACAGGGCTACGTTCGGGCTAGCTCCCAGGTGCCGCTCGCGGGTGGCTGCCAGGGACAAGAAGTTCGCCCGGAGTCCAGTTCCGTTGCCGGCGCGGTCAGCCCAGAAATCACGACGGGTACGCCACAGTGGCCCCAATCCGTCCTCGTGAGCGACCGCGTTCTGGATCACCAGCGCAGCCAATCGGTCCGGGCTCGCCATCGCCATACGGAACCCGACGGGGCCGCCGTAGTCCAGAGGAAGAGGCTGTACCGGTCGATACGTATGAGCTCGGCGAACCTTTCGACGGTTCGAGCAAGGTTGTCGAAGGTGTAGGCGAACGCGGTCGGGCCTGGCGCATCGCTGTGGCCGAACCATGGATAGTCAGAGCCACCAGGTGGAAGGCATCAACAAGCCGGGCGAAGAGCGGTTCGTACATCCGAGAGGACGACGGAAACCCGTGAAGGAGAAGCAAGGTAGGCGCATCCGGGCTGCCGGCTTCGCGGTAGAAGATCGAAAGCCGGTCCACATCTATCGATTTGTAGGTCGTCGCCTTGATGCTGGTCTGAGCCCGAGCCACACCGAATCTTCCCTCCAAGGTCGAGTCTCGCATGGCGGTTCCTCCTGGCGTCGTGGTCACGCCACTTCCGAAACCTTGTCACAACGGTGTGGCTACCGCCGCGACCAAACCTTGTCCTGGACGATCCGCAAAGAAGTCCGGTGCTTTGGTCATGGACGCGCATCACTTGTACGGTTAGCGTTGTCCGGTAATGAGCCGGCGTTTAGGTTTGGCCCTCTGCCAACGTCCTCGTCCGCGTCTCTGCCGGCATAAATGAACGAACCGGCGGCGTAACGGGATGGCCACCACGATGCGGGCGATAGTCCTGGACGGCCCTGGTCCCGCCACTGCGTTACATCTCCGGGAGCTTCCCGTGCCCGTCCCCGGCCCGGGTTGGGCTCTCATTTCGGTCAAGGCCTTCGGGCTCAACCGTTCAGAGTTGCAATCGCGGCTCGGTCAGGCGGAGGGCATGACCTGGCCCCGAGTGTTGGGGATCGAAGCGACCGGCCTCATTGAGGATTGCCCGGGTGGGGAATTCGCCCACGGTCAACAGGTCGCCGCGCTCATGGGCGGAATGGGCCGGGCTTTCGACGGCGGCTATGCCGAGTACACCTGCGTGCCGGTTGGCCAAGTGGTGCCGTTCACTAGCAGCCTGGACTGGCCGGCCCTCGGGGCCATCCCCGAAATGCTGCAGACGGCCAACGGGTCCTTGCGCATCGGGCTCGACGCGAAGGCCGGCCAGACGCTTCTGGTGCGCGGCGGCACGTCGTCGGTAGGGATGGCAAGCGCAGTCTTGGCCAAGCGGCTCGGCATGACCGTTCTCTCGACCACACGGAACCCCGCCAAGGTCAAAGACTTAGACGACATCGGGGTCGACCGCGTGGTGATAGACGGGGGAAGCGTGTCGGGGGCAGTTCGGCAGTTCTGTCCCGACGGCGTTGACGGCGCCCTCGAGTTGGTCGGCACGCCAACGCTCCCTGACACGCTCCGGTCAACCCGGGTCCATGGGGTAGTGTGCTTCACCGGGATGCTCTCCAACCAGTGGACGGTGGAGAAGTTTTATCCCATTGACTACATACCCCGAGGAGTCCGGTTGACGGCGTACGGGGGAGGAGCAGCCGATCTCCCGGCGACCGTCTTGCAAGACTTCATCGACGATGTCGAGGCCGGCCGGGTCAAAGTCCCCATTGCTCACGTTTACCGCTTCGACGAGATCATCGAGGCCCACCAGGCAATGGAAGATGGGACTATGAGCGGCAAGCTTGTGGTGACGACGGGCCAGTGATGCCCAAAAGAAAGGTAATCACAGCGACATTCGCGAGAGCTTTTGGGCACCGTCGGGCAACTCAGTGTCGCAGGTGAAGTGGCAGCCGAAGAGATCATTCGGACGCTGCCCAGGTCGGACGGGAGCCGCCGGAGCGCCTATCTCTGTCTTTACTCGGTCCCCTCTCGGGGAACCTCACGCTTCCCCCGCGCTCGTTCCGCCACTTTGTTGGGGGGATTCCATAGCGCTTGCTGAATGCGCGGCTGAAGGCGGCTTCCGAGTCGTAGCCGATCTCTCTCGCGATTACGCCGACGGCCTCAGTCGTGTACTGGATCAGGTCAGCAGCTTCTCCCAGCCGCACCTGGGAAATGTACGCAGCTGGCGGTTGTCCAACTGTCCTGACGAATCTTTCGGAGAATGCTGAGCGTGAAAGATTGCACTTGTCTGCCAACCGTTTGACCGTCCACGGGCGGCCGGGGTTGGCATGGATCGCCGTGATAGCGTCGCCGATCACAGAGTCCATAGCTCCGGTGAGCCAACCTGCCGGTCGCGTCCGGCCTCATCGCCCATGCTCGTAGCACGTTGTATGAACAGCAGGTCGAGGATCCTCGAGATCATTTCGGCTGATCCCTCCGATGGTGAGATCTTCTCCTTCATGAGCATCTGCGTGCTCACGTCCAACCACACGACGGACTCGTCCTTGAGCGCCTCGTAAGTCGATGACAGCGAGGCAGAGCGTGAAGTAGCCGGCCTCCGCGCGAGTCGTCGAACGAGAAACGTTCCAGACAACCAGCGGGTGCCGGTGCTGTGCCGAACGATTTCGTCGCGTGTGTCGCTTTCAGAGAGGGACCGCGGTGGTACTCGTCTCCCACTTCGGACCACGTGTGCTGCGCCGGCCGGCAGGAGGATCACGTCGCCCTGTTCGTACCGGTACGTATGCCGCTGGCCCTGAAGCTGAAGCTCGAACTTGCCTTCGTTGAGGATGTGGATTGTCCCCCCTAGGTGGTCCAAGGAGATTGCGAACGGCGCTTCCGGTGCGCAACAGAAAATCTGCTCACCCCGGAGGCGGACGCTCTCGGAGAAGCCCGGAGAGGAGATCAGGATGGTATGCGGCTCCCTCTGGTGCGACCGCCACGGACCGCCCGCCTCTGGACGATCTGCAAAGGATTTCGGTGTCTCAGTCATGGAACCTGTCCCTATGCAGCGTTACGATATAGAGATCAGACTACCTCGGTGAGACCGTTCCGCAGGCAGGGACCAAGGGCTAACTGAGAGCGCCAGGCAGTTAGTGCAGTCAGGCCTCCACATAGGTGAAGAGCGAACACTTGCACATTGGAACGCCGGAACCAGCGCCTGACCGATCCCGAAAGGACCGATCGAAATGCCGACTGCCCTCATCGTACTTACGCGCAGCAACGTCTGGACGATGAAACATCGAGCGGACGCAACGTGGGCGTTTAACCGCACGGCTAATTTTTGAGCAAGGAAATTTCTTGATGCATACGACTGCGTTTCTGAGCAGGAGTATGGAGATCAGCATGGCCACGCCTCTGGAGTTAGACCGACGATTGATGAAATGAGCTGAACGACGTGTCGATAGCCCGGAGCGGTTGCTTCGCTGATCACGCATGTTGTTGTAACGTTCGTACTTCGCCGAGCAAAAAGTACCGGCGAGGTGACTTCGAAATCCGAATGGCAACCCAAGGAGGGACAAAATGGCAATGCAATGGCTAGCCACTGACTTCGGCGGGCCCGAGGTCCTGAAGCAGGTCCCAACTTCGACCTGGGGCCGCCCAAAAGGGGCGAGGTAACCATAGAGGTCCGCGCCGCGGGGATGAACCCGGCCGACTACAAGCACTTCGCCGCCGGCCAAGATCCCTCGCTGCTGCCACTGACGATCGGGTACGAGGCTTCCGGTGTGCTCTCCGCCTTCGGCCCTGGGACCGAGATTGCCACGCGGGGGCGGAGCGGTTGGCGAGGAGGTGGTGGCGTTCCAGATCACGGGCGCGTACGCCTCCCACGTCACGGTCAAGGCATCTGACGTGTTCGCCAAACCGGCGAAGCTCAGCTTTCCCGAGGCCGCCAACCTGCTGCTGGTCGGCACCACCGCGGCAGAGATGCTGCACGTCACCGTGCGTTCGCAGCCGGCGACATGGTCCTCCTCCACGGCGCCGCCGGCGCCGTTGGCACGCAGCGCTCTCCAGCAAGCTCGGCTCGCTCGGCGCGACCGTCATCGGTACCGCCAGCAAGGCCAACTTCGACGCGGTTGCCCGCTTCGGCGGAGTGCCGGTCGAGTACGGCCCCGGGCTCGAAGAGCGGGTGCGTGCGGCTGCACCTGGCCCTGTCACGGCCGCCTTGGACACCGTCGGCACCGACGAGGCAATAGACGTCTCCCTCGCCGCAGTCGCCGACCGCGAGCGGATCGTGACCATCGCCGCCCCGCAACGGGCCAAGTCCGACGGCCTGCAGTGGATCGGCGGCTCCAACCCGAAGAGCGGGCCCTACCGAGCGTCACAGCGCTCCCGGCTGCTCCAGATGGCCGCTCAATGGCGACATCACCGTCCCTATCGCCATGACCTTCTCGATAAACGACGCGCCCGTCGGCGGTCGCCGCCCTCATGGGAGAGCACCCCTACGGGAAGCTCGCCTTGGTGCGCTGAGCCAGCAGGAACGAATACCCAAGCAAGAAAGGGAGCCAGCAATGACAACCATCGGGATCATCGGCAGCGGCCATGTGGGCCAGAACATAGCCAAGGCGGCCATCGCCAACGGCTACGACGTCGTCCTCAGCAACAACCAGGACCCCGGCTCGCTGGCCGGCGTAGTCAAAGAGTTCGGGCCCCACGCCAGTGCGGCGACACCGGCCGAGGCGGCCGCCCGAGCCGACTTCGCCGTCGTCGCCATCCCCGTCACCACCATCGACCAGGTGCCGGTGGAACCCCTCGAGGGCAAAGTGGTCATCTCCACCATCAACTACTTCCCTGACCGGCTCGGACATATCCCCGAGATCGACAACGGCAGTACTACCGCCCCTGGGCTCTTACAGGCACACCTGCCCAAGAGCCGGGTGGTGCGCGCCTTCAGCATGATCGACGCGGCCGACATGTCCGGAGACGGTCACCCCGAAGGCGACCCCAAGCGGCGGGCGCTGGCCCTGTCGGGCGACGACGCCGAGGCCAAGGAGCTCGTCGCCCACCTCTATGACCAGTTCGGGTTCGACGCCTTGGATATCGGCGGGCTCGACGAAAGCTGGCGGGTCGACGCCGGGCAGAAAGCGTTCGTTGCGCACCAGAACTCTGGCCCAGCTAAAAGAGAACGTCAGCAAGGCGAAGCGGAATAGCAAGCCGCGAGCATAGAAGAGGCCAGGGTGCGAGCAGTCAGAGTCGGACAGTTCGGCATGGTCAACCTCCAGGTGCCGCACGCACCCGTTGCCAAGGTCTTCGACCTCGACGACCGGGAGCGGCGTATAAGGCCTTCGCTAACCGAAGCGAGCGAGGACGGATGGCGCTGGCCTTCCCCGGCCCGTGACGAGGGCGGTCCAAACGAGCTAGTACTGACAGGACCGGATCTCCCGGTGCCCGCCACATCTCGACTACAACCTCAGGAGAAGCCGCGTGCAGTACCGCACCCTCGGCCGGACCGGCATCAAGGTCAGTCCCTATGCGCTCGGCGCCTTGATGTTCGCCACGTCCATCGGCAACCCCGATCCCGACGACTCGGTCCGCGTCATCCACAAGGCGCTGGACGCGGGGATCAACCTCGTCGACACTGCGGACTCCTACGGCGACTCCGAGGAGATCGTCGGCAAGGCGCTCAAGGGGCGGCGCGACAGCGTGGTACTGGCGACAAAGTTCAGTCGTGCCATGGGCGACGACCCCAACCGGCAGGGCACCTCGCGGCGCTGGATCATGACCGCGGTCGAGGGTTCGCTGCGCCGGCTGCAGACCGACCACGTCGACCTGTACCAGGTCCACCGGCTCGACCCGACGACCGACATCGAAGAGACGCTGTCGGCGCTGTCGGACCTGGTCCACAGCGGGAAGGTACGGGCGATCGGCTCGTCGACGACCCCCGCGTCCGACATCGTCGAGGCCCAATGGGTCGCCGAGCGCCGCGGTCTGGAGCGCTTCCGAACCGAGCAGCCGCCCTACTCGATCCTCAACCGTGCCATCGAGCGCGAGGTGCTCCCGGTGACGCAGCGCTACGGCATGGGCACGCTCGTATGGGGCCCGCTCGCGCAGGGCCTGCTCACCGGCCGCGTGCGCAAAGGCGAGCACAACGACCTGCGGCGGGCCGGCCTGCTCCACCATCTGAACGACGAGCAGCGCCTTGACGCCGTGGAGGCGCTGGTCCCGCTGGCGCAGGAGGCGGGCCTGCCGATGGCACACCTCGCGATGGCTTTCGCCATCGCTCACCCCGGCGTGACCAGCGCGCTCCTCGGGCCGCGCACCATGGAGCAACTCGACGACCTGCTCGCCGGCATGGACGTCACGCTCACCGACGACATCCTCGACCGGATCGATGAGATCGTCCCGCCCGGCACCGACGTCGGCAGCCTCGACCAGGCCTACGTGCCCCCAGCCCTCCAGCGCTTGGAGCTTCGCCGCCGACCCGTCGAGGAACGCGCCGCCGTGTGACCGCATCCTCGAGCGAACCCAGCTACACCCACGGTTTCGTGTTCCTATTGGTGAGGCGTAAGCACCGAACGCCTGGGTCAGAGACCGTGGTGCACGGGGCCCAGTCCGCCCGTCCTTTCGAGACTGCGACCCAGTACGTTCTTGTCCCTGAAGCTCTCCTCCGGTCAGGTGCGATGGCCGTCTTCGTGACATCGAGGAGACGGGGTTCAGTCGGATTGGCCGCCGGGATTGATGGGTGGCCACTCGGCGGGCCACCAGTCTCCCTGTGGGTCCGTGGTTTGCCCGACCTCGATGATGTAACCGTCGGGATCTCGGATGTAACAACGGATCTCGTACTGGTGCTGCTTCGGCGGCGTCAGGAATTGCGCGCCCCGGGCGCTCCATTCGGCGTACACGGCGTAGATGTCTGGGACCCGGATATTGAGGAAGCTGCTGACCCGGTCGGGGTCGCTCGGCGTCTCAAGGGTGACCGTGGGCTTGTCGTCGGTGGGGCCTCCGCCTCCGTTGATGATGATGAAGTTGTTGGCGAGTGCGACATTGGTCGGCTCCGGGCCGAAGATCACCCTGCCGCCGAGTACCTCGGTATAGAAGCGCCGGGAGCGCTCGACATCATCGGAGACGATGAAGTGGCCAACTACCATTCGCTCTACGGGCTGCGTGGGTTCGGCCACTGGCACCTCTACTTGTTGGGGCTTTCCCCGGCTTACGACGGGCCTGACACTTTCAGTCAACCACATCAGTTCGTCCAGGGCGGTCGGGCTAGTCGGGCTCGTTGGTTAGGCGCCGGTTGTCCTAGTCTCGGTGAGGCTGGCACTGACGTCCTTGTCGGGGTTCGGGCCAGGACCCGCTCGGACCGGGCGCCTTGGTGGATGCGGAAGTGGCCGCCGTCCAAGAACAGGTCAGCGGCGAGATCGGCGCCGGCTCCTTGACGAGATATCAGAAGGCGCCAAAGGGCCTGAATACAAAAGATCCCAGCCTGGAATTCGCTGTGGAATTCGCAGATCTGACGATGTGCGGCTGAGCGAAAGGGACGAGCCCTAGTAATACCCGATTACGGAAAGGAGCATTCAACTTGAGCGCGAATTGGCAAGACCACAGGATGGAGCACGCGCCGCGGCAAGCCGACGGCGATAACCACGAGCGGTCGCTGAGCCACGGCCGCGTCCCGGCGCCGTATGTGGGCTACGTCCGCGGCACTGAAAGCAGCGCTCGTACAAAGTTAGTTGGCCGCGGCGTCGCCCTCCCTTCAGGCAGGAGTTGGGCGCGCCAGAGTCGCGATCAGAGACGCCGACACGCCCAAACGGCGAATCTGCGCCGAAAATCGCGGGGCTGGAAGCGCTTCCTGCCCCGCGAGCGTAGCGGGAACTCGGCCGGCCGTCGTGTGGACCCGCCATCGTGGGGACCTGCCGAGGTGGGACCTGCCGCCGTGGGGACCTGCCGTTGTGGGACCGGCCACCGTGGGACCGGCGAGGACTGATGATCAAAACTGGGGCGATTATTTGTCCCTGGGACGAATAACCTATTGATAACGACAGTTTTCCGACCCGGTCCGCGTCGACCCAGTCCGCGTCGGCGCCTTCTCCTGTTTAGCTCCGCAGCCGTTCATGGCTGACTTCTGCGTCCCACGGCGACGTCTCTCCGAACGTCTAGGGGTCTGAAGGCCCGGCGACCATGGCAACGACCGGCTTTGCCAAGCTAGACATTACTTCACGCAGCCAGCTTGGTCGTTTCCTGCCCGTGGTTAAGTCGGGCACGTATGAGTAAATTCTTGGTGAGGCGGCCGTTGACCGGTGACGAACTGTCGTCAGCCGCATGGACGGTAGGGAACGTCGCCCGACAATGTTTGCGCTTGCGTCAGTTGCGCGCAGTAAAGATCTGGGACGCCGAGCTGGGCGTCGTAACGGCCGTCGCTGCGTCGCAATGGTGCCAAGTACCGTTCACACGCGGCGCGAGCTTCAGCCAAGCGGTCCTTGGCAACCCCGTAATAATCCAAGTGCGCGTCGTCGTCCAAAAAGGGCCTCTTGCTCGACGGTTACGGTTTGGCGATAGGGAGTCCGTTCAATGGCGGACCAGCCGGCCTGGACCAAAACGCCGCGAGTGTACTCAGGGTCGGCCAGTGTGAACGGCCCAGTGGCGTTCTTGCCCAGGCCCGGGCTGGGCACCGGGGGCCAGTACGGCTGCAACAACGCCCCGACGAACCAGGGATTATCTGCGACTGTCTGCCAGCAGACGAACGTCAGTCGTCCGCCCATACGCACGTGAGCCCCTGACATTGGCGAAGGCCGCGACACCTTCGTCGAAGAACATGACGCCGAACTGGCTAATGACAGCGTCGAATGGGCCGCCCTCGACTACCGCCGTTTGCACGTCGGCTACGACGAACCGCGCGTTGGTGGCTCCATCAGCGGCGGCGCGCTCGGCGCGCAACGGGCATTCCCGCCATCGAAATCGGGTTGAGCTACATCGACTCGATCGGCATAGACACTATCCACACCCGGGTGATGTGCCTTACGGGCTGGTTGTTGGACGCGCTAGCTGCCTTGCGGCACAACAACGGGGCGCCGGTTGTACCTATCTACGGGCCGTGCGACACCCGTGGCCGAGGGGGCACGATAGCGATGAACTTCACCGCCCCCTCCGGGGAGCTCATCGACTCTTGCGTGGTCGAGCGGCGCGCCAGTGCCGCGGGGATTTCGTTGCGTAGCGGCTGCCACTGCAACCCGGGGGCGCGCGAGATAGCCCTAGGGTTTTCCAAGGAAGAGATGGTTGAAGTCTTCAAGTACAAAGACCAGATGGGCTACGACCAGTTCCTGGAGGCGGTCGACGGGAAGACCACCGGTGCCGTCCGCGCCTCCATTGGATTGGTCACCAACTTCGCCGACGTATACCGGTTCTTGGAGTTCGCCTGTAGTTTTCGCGACGCAGAGCGCAAGACGCTGGACTACATCGATACCTGAGATCTGAGGCTGATCGGTTATTTGGGTCCTCAGGGTCGGTGTACGAGGCGTACCGGCGGCCGAACTGGCAGCCCAGGCGAGCACGCAGCCCCGCTGTCGGCAAGGCACGTTCCCGTGTTTGCCCCAACTAAGCGACACGTGCTGGCGTCAGTTAGGCCTCGACGCTTTGTTCTCGACTATTTCCGCAATCTCCAGAAACGCAATTGTGGGCGCGGTGCCGTAGAGCCCGGTGATTCGCTCTCGTAGCTCTGGTGAGAAAAAGCTCCGGGCGGCCTCCTCTGAGTCCCAAACGTAGAAGTTCATGGCGCGACGCTGGTCTGGGTCAAAGGTGAAGAACTTGTAGCGCAGGCCCGGCATGCCCTCGAACGTGGCCCGGGCGTTCTCGGCCAACTTTGTTACCCTTGAGCGGTCAAACCCGTACGCATAATCGAACGTAACGGTGACGCCAACCACGGCAGCCCCTTTCGTGCCGAAGGAGTGGGATTGCTACCTGCCTAATTTATCCCGTTGGGTCTCCCTTTGGCGGGCAATACCTCGGCCAGGATGGCAATGGCGTCGCCACCCGAACGTGCGAAAATCGCTTGCCCACTGGGCGGCTATGTTCCACCCTCGGTGGATGGAAGGTTACGACGCCACGACGTATGGCCAGAGGATCGCCGAGGTCTACGACGACTGGCACACTGAAGCGCGGCCCGGGCAGCTCGAGCTATTGTGTGAGCTGGCCGGAAATGGCCCCGTGCTGGAGCTCGGAGTCGGCACTGGCCGTCTCGCTCTTCCCTTGACGAGCCGGGGGCTCGAAGTGCACGGCATCGACTCGTCGGGTGCGATGCTCGAAAAGCTGCGGGAGAAACCTGGCGGCGAGAGCGTGGCGGTAACGCTGGGAGACTTTCGGGACTTCGACCTCTCGAAACGCTTCAGTCTCATATTTGTAGTCTTCAACACGCTCTTCACATTGCCGGACCAGCACGCGCAAATCGGCCTGTTTTTCCAACGTATCCCGCCACCTTTTGCCTGGGGGGCTATTCCTCGTAGAGGCTTTTGTACCAGACCTCAGCCGCTACGACCGCGGCCAGCGGGTGAGCGTAATAGACGTTGGCCTCAATGACGTCCGCCTCGATTGTTCTCGCCACGACGCAGCCACCCAGACCGTGAGTACCCAGCACGTTGTGCTTGATGGTGCCGGCACCCGCTTGTACCCGGTGCAAATCCGCTACGCGTGGCCCTCGGAGCTAGACCTGATGGCCAAACTTGCCGGCCTCGAACTGAAGGCCCGCTGTGACGGTTGGGACCGCCGGCCGTTTACGGCTGGCTCGGACACAACCATTTCGGTGTGGAGTGCCCCTCCCGATTAGGCGACGCTGACAGGTTGCCGGCGGCCGGGCTCGAGCCGTCGGCTGTTCTCTGATATCGGCCAGGCGTCCAGCCAGGGACGGCTATTGATGTGCGACTGAGTTGCAGCTGGGCCGGTAGGGATCGCGAGTGGACGAGGACGAGGCGGCGGGTGGTGCGGGTCAGGGCCACGTACAGTTCCCCGGCGGAGTGCGCGGCTGGTTCCACTACCACCACGCTGTCGAACTCGAGGCCCTTGGCCCGCTCGACGTCGAGTTCCGCGACGGTGCGGTCGAGGACGTCGGCCTCTACACCGCCCACCACCCCGGGCGGGAAGATGATCGCCACCTTGCCCGGTGACACCAGCAGCGCTTCGTGTTGAGCCGCCTCGCGGGCCGACTCGACCAGCCGGTCTGCGGACGTGCGAGCGACGACGGGCTCATGGCCACTGTTCCGTACGGCGGCGGGGGGCTTCAGGTTGGGAGCTACATCGGCCAGTACGGAGGCGGCCAGGCGCATGACCTCATCCGGCGTCCGGTAGTTGACCGTCAGTTCGAGGACCCGGTGGGGTGCTTCAGGAGCGGCCACGGCGCATACAGCTGACCAGCTGGTGGCCGACCAGGGGTGTTTGGCCTGGCCGAGGTCGCCGACCAGGGTCATCGACCCCGTGGGGCAGCGACGGGCGAGCATCCGCCATTGCATGGGAGTCAGGTCCTGGGCTTCGTCGACGATGAGGTGGCCGAAGGTCTCGGCGGTCGGCTTTGGCGTGCTGGTCTCGTGATGGGTCTCGGCCACCCGCTCGGCGATCTCTCGCACCCGCTGGAACGCTTCGGGCGACATGACCTCCGCGGTGCGCCAAGTTCTTTGGCACATTGTTTGTCCGCACTGCCAACGGCCGGCCGCGAACGACAGCTCGGATCCGCACGACGGGCATTCTGGCAATTGCCCGAATGACGACAGTGTGCGCTCCAGGTTTTCGTCTAGGCCCGGCGCCGTCGGTCGGCGCGGCCGGCGTCTCATGACTGGCGGCCCGATAAGGGCGGCAGCCTCGTCCAACAATGCAAGGTCGTGCTCGCTCCAGCCTGACGATGGCTCGATGCCGGCGGTCCGTAACGTCTCGTGTACCGCCCCCTCGGGGGTCAACCGGCGCCACATCCGGTCGGCCAGGGCGGCCACGGCGGGCAGGTGCCGAAGCTGGTCGATCACCTGAGCCCGGTCGGGCGCGGGCCGTCGAGCCAGTCCCGACCGGTTGACGCGCTGCTCGGCTCGTTCGAACCGGCGCCACAAGTAACGGAGCAGGAGGGCTTCGAGCTTGGCCCGACCAGCCCGATATGTCGGCTCTGAGCCGGCCGAGGCCACCATGCGGGCACTATCGGCGGGCGTTACGGCCAACCGGTGGATGGAGTAACTGACGCGGGCCACCTCATCGAGGGCGCGCTTATGAGAAAGCACGACCTGTGACAAGAGTGCCGCCATCGACAGATCCGCTTTGGCCGCCGCCACCTCCGCCGGGTCGGCCACCATCTCGGCTCCCGCCGGAGCTGCGACTAGGTCAGCCGGCGTCGAGAGGCGCACGCCCGTCTCCCCCAAGCCGGGCAGCACGTCTTCGACGTAACGGCAGAACACCGGATTAGGGCCAACCACCAGTACCCCTTGGCTGGCCAGGGGGAACTGGTGGGCGTACAGGAGGTACGCCGCCCGGTGCAGCGCCACCGCGGTCTTGCCGGTGCCCGGCCCACCTTGCACCACGAGCACCCCCCGCAGTGGCGCCCGGATAGCTGCGTCCTGTTCGGCCTGGATGGTGGCGACGATGTCGCCCATGCGACCGGTGCGGGCCTGTTCCAGGCTCGACAGCAGGGCCGCCTCGCCCACCAACCCGCGGCCCGCTCCGTTTGGCTTCCGAGCGAGAAGCTCGTCGTCGACCCCGACGACCCGTCGACCTTTCATGCGGATGTGCCGACGTCGGACCACTCCCCGCCGGTCCGCGCTGGTTGCTCGGTAGAAGGCCTCGGCAACCGGAGCCCGCCAGTCGACCATCAATGGCTCGCCCGTCTCGTCGGAGACCCCGAGCCTGCCGATGTAGAGCCGGTCGCCTCCTTCGATGTCGAGCCGCCCGAAACACAAGGGTCGCTCCCCGACAGACAGAGCGGCACGACGAGCCAGGGCCAGCTGGACGCGTGCGTCACGGTCTACCCGGTCCGCCAACGAGCCTCCCTGCCCGTGCCCGATCACATCCTCCGCCAGCGATAACGCGCTCGAGCGCAGCTCATCGAGGCGCGCATACGCCCGGTCTATGTGAGCCTGCTCGGCGCGCAGTTCCTCGACGACCCCCATACCACCCACCTCTACGGCGATTTGGCCCGCCTCTACGACGAATTGCGACGGAGTTTGCACCCTGATAGCGGCTTGCGGCAAGGCCCTGGACGAGTGGTAAAATTGTTGTAGAGCAGGTGCTGGTGGGTGCGCAGCATATTCTGGCAGCGAGAGACCAGATCGTGGTCCCCGTCGCTCGGCTTAGTGGCGGAGCCGTGCATCCGGTTCGTCCGGGAGCTTCGACCGGTCGTGCGCTTCACGTATGCCGACTCATGCCGAGTCTGCGTGCCAGCCGAAGGCGGTTCGCCCTTATTCTCGAAATCCCGGTGCAAGTTCGCCGCTTGGGCGCGCCGGCGCCTGTTTATCTCGACTCTGGCGCGCCCAACTCCTGGCAACCGCCCATCGCCCGGGTGGGCGCCAGACTGTTCTGTAACCGGGAGAGCGCCCGCACCGGCGCTGTCGGTATGAGTGGTCTTAGGAGACGTTGCTGCTCCCGCCCGAAGCCACACCGGCGGCCTTGGCGTCAGACCAGCGCTCGACAACGGCAATGTCGGCGAGGAACCGGACCGCACCATCGGGGGCCCAGTGGCGGACGGCCTCCTGAAGGCAATCGTCGAGGAGCTGAGCCACGGCCACCGCGCTTTCGGCGCCGACGTGGACCAGCAGCTCGTCGTGTAGGCACAGCACGATGTGGGCGCCAAGGCGCCCACCACGGGCCCGCACGGTCACCGCCCACACCTTGAACAGCTCAGACGCCGCTCCCTGGACCAACGCGTTGCGCCCGTAGCGGCCCCGCGCCGCCGCAGTGCCCCGGTCCTCCTCGCCGCTGCCCCCGCCCCCCCAGCTCATCGGGACTAGCCGGCCGCCGTAAGTCCGGAGGTCCCGCCCGGCCTGGCCCGAGCGGTAAGCCTCCGCCAAGTACGCCATGGCCACGGGGTAAGCGGCTTCGAGGCGGCGTAAAGCTCGGGCACCGTCGCCGGTCGTCTGGCCGTACATGGCCCCGAGGACGGCCACCTTGGCGATCGCTCGGTCCACGTCGAGATGCTGAGCGACCGGCGCGTACATGTCATCGTCGAGCGTGGCCCGGGCCAGCACCCTATCCCCGGAGACCGCCGCCAGCACCCGGGGCTCGACCTGGCCCAGGTCGGCGCGCACAAAGACGTGGGCGGCCTCGGCCACCACGGCCGCGCGCATCTCCACGGGC
Organism: uncultured Acidimicrobiaceae bacterium; assembly: GCA_963807395.1. Lineage (GTDB taxonomy): Bacteria > Actinomycetota > Acidimicrobiia > Acidimicrobiales > Palsa-688 > Fen-671. The sequence goes on along the minus strand of CAWEBW010000010.1, from coordinate 623,679 downwards.
ATGTTGTGCAGCCCCGCGGAGGCAGTCATCCGTCCCGCGGCGCCGTCCGATCCCGTCCAGCAGCCGCGCAACCGGCCGTCGGCACCGAGGTGCTCGTCGAGCCAGGCGTAGCCGTACGTGGTGGCTACCCGTTCGGCTTTGCGCCAGATGAGAAGGGCATCGACCAGAGGGTGCGTACCGGCGAGCGCCCTGAGCCGCCATGCCCGTGTATCGGGAAGCTCGATCCCGGCGCCGGCGAGCAACGAGCGCACCTGCCCCGGGCTGCGCAAGTCGACGTGGCCGGCGGCTGGAGCATGGCGCAGGACCTCGGCGTCACGCTGAGCGCGCTGGTCGGCCGCCTCTGTGGCGGTGCGCGGGCGCGGCCCCACGATCCGAGCGACGATCCCTTCGGCGACGGCGCGGTCCATCGGCAGCCCGTCGGCGGACAGCTCGGCGCAGAGCAGTTCGGCTGTTGACTCCGAACGGGCCAAGGCGCCCGCCCTGGGCCGGTCGCCGAGCTCGGCCAAGCTCGCCTGCTGAAGATCTGCGACCTGCGCTGCCAGCTGGGCCCACCGAACGACCCGGCCAGGAGTGCGAGCCCATCCCCCGCCCGCCCACTCCGGCCGGAGGTAGCCGTCGGGCTGAACGGGGTCCTCGCCGTCGCCGTCGGCCTCGGCGTAGCTGAACAGGTCCGGCGGAGCCATTGTCGGGACCGTCTCGAGCGCCAAGTGGCGCAGCTGTGCCCACACTCGAGCTGGGTCGGCCCGCCACCCGCCAAAGAGCAAACGATGTACCGCGGCGATGTCCCAACATGTCGCTACCCGCACTCCGGCCCTGATGAGCGGGACCGCCGTCTCGCTCGACCACCACACCCATCGGGGCCGCAGCGCCTCCTCGAGGAGGCCAATGACGCCCGGGGCGTCCCCAGCTGCGTACGACCACGAGCGCCCCGTCGAGCCCGTCGCCAAGCCGAGCCCGCCATCGGGCGCGTACGCCAGGCCGACGAGGTGCCCACGCCCGACGCCGGCTAAGCGGAGCTTCTCCACGACGTCCGTACCGGTCACTAATACAACCTTGTCACCCCGCGACGACTTCGGCGTCGACCACCTGGCCCGCACTGTCACCTGCCCCGCGTGGCATCTGCGCCACAACGGGGCCGCGTAAGGACGGACGATGTCAGGAAAGCCGTGAGCCTTCCCTCCAGACGTCGAGCAAAAAGATCGCGCCGCAGCAGCGAACGAGATAATGGTTACGAGAGAAAGGAGCGTGGATGCTAAAGGACTCGCCCTCGCAGTTACGGTACGCGCTCGTCGACGAGTGGGAGGACCTGCCCTCGGGGTTGCACCACGGCGACGTGGCGGGCGTCGGCGTCGACAGCGACGATCGCGTCTTCCTCCTCACCCGCAGGGAGGCGCGAGTCCTCGTCTACTCAAGTAAGGGCGAATTCCTAGACGCCTGGGGCGAGGGCTACTTCTCGGACCGGCCGCACGGGCTCACTGTGGCCCCGGACGGGACTTTGTACTGTGTCGATGTCAGTCACGAGGTGGTGTTCCAGTTCACGGCGTCTGGGAAGCTACTGCGGACAATAGGTACCCGCGGGCTGGCCTCCGATACAGGCTACGACGGGAGCTCTCTCGCTTCGATAGCGCGCTCTGGGCCGCCGTTCAATAAGCCGACGAACCTCGCCGTCGCGCCTAACGGCGAACTGTACGTGAGCGACGGGTACGGCAACGCCCGGGTGCACCGTTTCAGCTCGTCGGGGACGCTGGTCCAGTCCTGGGGCGCCCCAGGGTGCGGCCCGAGTGAGTTCCACCTCGTGCATGGCATCGCCGTCGCCGCGGACGGCACGGTATTTGTCGCCGACCGGGAGAACGACCGGGTCCAGCAGTTCAGTCCCGAGGGCGACTACCTACGCGAATGGACCGATGTCCAACGCCCGACGAACGTCGCCTTCGACGCCGAGGGGAGGGTCTATATTTCCGAGCTCTGGCGTCGTCCCGGGCACGAGTCGCTTCGCCTCGGTCCCGCATCGCACGACTATCCAGGGCGAGTGAGCGTTTACGACGCGGCGGGCAGCGTTCTCGCCCGCTGGGGCGGGCCGGACCGCTGTGCCCCGGGCAATTTCGTTGCCCCTCACGACGTTGCTGTCGACTCTAAGGGCAACGTCTACGTCGCCGAGGTGACGTGGACAGAGGGGGTGTCTCGCGGCCACGTCCCGGACGGGACCCACTCACTGCAGAAGTTCGCTCCTACTGCGTGACCGCTCGCGCCTCCAGCGTTGGCGAGGTGGCGGTTCGACCGTAGGTGACCGCCTGGGCCACGACTTCGGGCAGGGTCGCCACAAGCTTGGGGTCCGGATCAGCTCCGCGAGCGTCGTAACGCTCGAGAAGGCCAGGCGCAGCGCCACAAAAACGGTGATGGCAAAGATCTGCCCATCATTGAGCCCAGTGCCCCTGAGCGCTTGCACGTCTGCCGCGGTCGTGGCGTTCGGGTCCTTCACGACCTTGCGGGCCCAAGCTGCCATAGCTCGTTCTTGGTCGCTCAAGGCCGTGTCGTCGCCGCTGAGCCCCCGGGCGGCCAGGTCGGCGGCCGACACCTGAGAGCTTCCCGCCCCACGCCAGCGAGCAGTACGAGTCGCCCACCGTCGAGGCCGCCGCCGTGCTTGTACCGGCGGGGTCATCGGCGGTTCTTCCAGGAAGCTACCGGTCATCTTTTGGCCGCTCCTTGGGGCTTGCGAGCCAGGTACCCGACTACCTTGATCTCCGCCCGCAGCGGCAGTCCGTCCCGGACCTGCGGGTTGGCTTGCTCGAGGGCCGCAAGACGGAACGCTTCTTCGCCGACGTTCTGGATGGCTTCATAGGCAGGGCCTGTTGAAGCCAATGCCCGTGCGAAAACCTCCGGGTCCGGGAATTCCCATGCGAACGGCACGTCGAAGCGCTCGACTTCGACGAACCCGCGTGACCCGAGCAGGCTCTCGCCCGCCCCGGGCCGGCCCAGGGCCACCATCGCCGCCTGGTGCTCGACTTTGGCCGCGGCGGCCAGGCGAAATGGCGCCAGCGCCCAAGCGCCTGGCGACACCTTCAAGTGCCCCCACACGGTGAGCCCAAACCGGCCGCCAGGCCGGAGGACCCGGTAAATCTCGTCAATCGCTGCGGGCGTCGTCCCCCATATGCCGCGAAAGCTTGTGACGACGTTGAACGTCGCCCCGTCCCACGGCAAGTCGTGCATGTCGCCGACCCGGATGTCACAACCGGGGTTCCGGTATTGCGCCACGGCCACTAGCCGGGGTGAAGCATCGATACCGGCACACTTCGCTCCGCGCAGGCGAGCTAGTTCGATGGCCAGCCCCGACCCACAGGCTACGTCAAGCAGGCCGTCGCCGGCGTCGACAGTGAGGCGGTGGTGGACGGCGACGTACTCTCTCGAGTTGCTCGGCTCGCTGAGGGCCGAGAAATCGACCGCCTTGCGGCCCCAGCCCTCGTCGACCATCTCCCATTGCGAAGAGCTGGACACATCCCTCCTGGTAGGTCGCCCCCTCAGCCCGTCAGGCTACGCCACCGGCGTGGCTGTCGCCCGATTGACCACCTCGGCGCGTCCCGGCGCAAAGTCTGGATGGGCGGAGTAGTAAGTCGCACTGCAGGTAGTAAACGTGGAAAAGGTCGAGGGTGCTCCCGGTCCTTTCGAGTTCCCCTTGCATCAGTCGGTGGTCCCCTGGGACGCATCAGGGCCGCGCCCTTCACGAACCCGACCTGTCGCTCGCTGTGGCGAGGGCGGCGCCGAGAGAGCACTCTTTTCCCCGCTCGTGCTTCCGCGTACTTCGTGCTCTGCCATCGAATGGTACGGTCGCCGAAGAGTTTAACTCCTAATAATGTCGGTACAAGTGCGCCCGTCCTTCCCACTGGTGGGCGCGCGAAGATTATCTTAAGAACTTGTCACAGCCCGCATGTTATAAGGGCATGATTTTCAGGAGGGCCATTAAATGTTTTGGGCTGCTCGTCGTCCAGAAATAGCGGCGCGGGCTGCGTCCATTGGTGGGAGGCGGACGACGAAGTGCATATTCGGTGCCGCCGTCATAGGTTTGTCGCTATTCGGTCTAACTGCGCCAGCCATGGCCGCCACGTCTCAAATTCTTACTGTCAGCGTGGTGGGCCCCGGCGTCGTAACAAGCAGTCCTCCTGGTATTTCCTGCCCGGCCAAATGCAAGGCGACTTTTACAACGGGTACCCGGGTTATCCTGACCCGCAAAATCATTGGCGGTTCTTCGTTCGAGCACTGGGGTGGGTCTTGCAGCGGCACGGGCACGTGCACGGTAACGATGGGCTCGCTCGCCGCCGTGGCGGCAGAGTTCAAAGCCGGAGCCGTACATCCACAACCCATCAAGACCGACAACCGGACGGTGGCAGTGCCGGGCAGCTACACCGGCAACTACGCCGGAGAGTACGGGAGCTTGACGTTTTTTGTCTCGCCCGGCGGGACAAAGATCCTCAACATCTCTGTCCCGTACGTCAACATGGCCTGCGCGCCGAGCGGCTCCTTCCCGACCAGTACGCCGCTCAGCATCCTGAGTGCAGGCATCGCCGCTAACGGGACGCTCACGGCTGCGGGCACCCAACAGGGGGTCTTCTCAGGCGGGTTGGCGAAATTCAGCTACTCGGTTACCGGTCGGTTCAAGGGCGCGACAACCGCTGGGCCGGCCACGGCCACAGGCACGCTTAGTGAAAGTGTGGCTTTCACATCCAGTGGCGCCGCCGAACGATGCACGTCCAACAGCCGGTCCTGGACAGTGAGTCACGACGCTGAGGCTGCGCCGCAAAATTCTAGTGCGGTGGCAGGGAGTTACTCGGGTAGCTACCCGGGCGAGTACGGCCAGCTGGCGTTCTTCGTCTTGCCCGGTGGCAGGAGCCTGGTCAATATTTCGGTCCCGTACCTCAACATGGCGTGCACGCCGACGGGGTCGTTCCCCACCAGTAACCCATTGAGCATCCCTCAAGCACAGATCAAGCCGAGCGGTTCTTTCGTGGCTTCGGGCGTGGAGAAAGCCGTATTTTCCGGCGAACCGGCAACGCTCGCGTACACATTCGCCGGCAACGTGGAGGGGGCTACGCCGTCGGGACCGGTGACCATAGCCGGCACTGTACGCGAAGAAGTGAAGTTCTCATCGAGCGGAGCGAACGAAATATGCACGTCCAACGAGAACCTCTGGACCGCCACCCACGACCCCCAGCCGGTGCCGACAAACTCCTTGGCGAAGGCCGGCAATTATACGGGCGAATACCCCGGCGAGTACGGGACCCTCAAGTTCTCGGTGACGCCCGGTGGCAAAGCCCTGGCCGATGTATCGGTGCCCTACCTCAGCATGGCGTGCACGCCGACAGGGTCCTTTCCCACCAGCAACCCGCTGACCATCGCCCAGGTAGCGATCACTCCCGACGGGTCGTTTAGCGCAGCGGCCACCCAACCCGGGGTGTTCAACGATTTGAGCGCAAAGTTCACATACCTGCTAGAGGGGTACGTGGAAGGCGCGACGCCGACCGGTGCCGCCACCATTGCTGGGATAATCCGTGAAGACATCACGTTTACGGCCAGCGGGGCGAGCGTAGTGTGCAGTTCAGACGACCGCTCGTGGGCAGCGGCGCTGGGCCAGTGACCTGAGCCCTAAATCCAGCTAGCCGCGGGCGGAGGGACCGCCTCAGCCGGCGGAGCCCCCTGCCGAGAGGGAGAGAAGGGCTTGTCATCGAAGCCACGATGGCCATAGGCGATTTGGCGACGATAAACGTCGAGCCCTCCTAAAATCCGCACAGAGTACCCGCTGCAGCTCCACCTGGCCGAACTGCGCGGACCGGCGTAACCGAGCCGCGAGGCCTCTGCTACGCGTTATGTTCGGGCTCTAGGGCTCGAGCCCGATTGCGGGTGAACGAAAGTGAGGGACAATGCCTTGGACTGTTGAAGACGTCGACAGGCACAAGAAGGGCTTATCGACCGCCGGAAAGGAGCTCTGGGTCAAAGTGGCAAACGAGGCGCTCGAGCGAACTGGCGATGAAAGTCAAGCAATACGTGAAGCCGATGCAGTGGTCGACCGAGTCGACGAGGCATAGGCTGTCGCGGAGCGAAAAGGCGAGCAAATCAGGATCGTGTGACGCTCACGTCCGAGCGGGCCTCGACGTTGCGAACGCTGGTCCATGAATTTGCCACCGGGGTTTCCACTGCGAACTGCCTGCCCAACACCTCTGCATGGGCGCAGTCGCGGTCGGCTTGGCTGGTCTCAGGTGCGCGTGAGCGTGAGCGCCACGTCGGGCTTGACGATGGGCGCTAGGCAGGGGCCAGATCGGCCGCCATACCAGCGGAAGCTGACGATCTCTCCGTCGCCCGCGTCAAAGGGGTCTCTTCGGCTCTTGTACCGACCCAACTTGACTTGCAACTCGTGATGCCCTGGCTGGATCGGCACATCGATCGTCCGGTGCGGTTCGATCGACCCGATGTCGTCGCCGTCGAGCAAGACGTGGAACGGGCCACGTCGAAGCTCCATAATGCGACCTTCTCTTACAAGTTGCAGGGTTGCCGCCACCGGCCCCCTCCTTTCTCCCCGGATCGGTGCCCAGGTGGGTGCGATTGGCTCGAAGACCGAGGCGGTCAATCCCGCGCACCGGTCAGGAGCCGATCTCGGTCGACGAGCGAGACGACAGCGAGGCCGAGGGCTTCAGAAGGGCGACGCGCGCCCGCGGTTGCCTGTTCGGGTGTCACTGTGCTCCCTTCCTGCTTCGAGCAGTCGACCGCCCTAAAACGCGTTTACCACTCCACACCCGCCCGCAAATGCCACCCTACTTCTGACGGGCGCCCAATACGTGACCCCCACGATCTCCGGTAACGCTTTCGGTGAAGAAGAAACCGAGCCGGCCAATTGGAGGCCGGCCTTCGGGTTCATGCCCGAAGGTCGTCTGGGTACATCTCGAGAGGTGATGTGGCCCTGGCCCGGCGGGTTGTCTACCGACGACGGGAAGAGGCATCCAGCGCTGTAGTGCCGACCTCCCACATATTGTCGGCCACATTGATCGTGACCCCGGGTGGGACTATCTCGTCGATGCGGTCGAGCACGTCGTCCGACAGATCGATCCCGTCGGCGGCGAGGTAGCCATCCAGGTGGTCCATGGTGCGCGGACCGATGATGGTGGAGGTGACGGCGGGGTGGCGGACGGCAAACGCCACCGCCATCTGGACCAGTGTCAACCCGGCCTCGTCGGCCAGTGCGCCTAGCGCATCCGCGGCGTCGAGCTTGGCGGCGTTTGCCGGGTTGCTCGCGTCGAAGCGCCCAGGCCAGCGCTGCAATCTAGCGGCGGAACCCGGCCCACTGACCTCCCGGCCCTTGCGGTACTTGCCCGACAGCCAGCCACTGGCCAGTGGGCTGTAGGCCATGACGCCCATCCCGTAGCGCTGGCAGGTCGGCAGCAAGTCATATTCAATTGCCCGGGTCAGCAAGGAGTAGGGAGGCTGTTCGGTGCGAAACCGCTCGTGGCCGCGGCGATCCGCGAGCCATTGCGCCTCGACGATTTGAGAGGCGGGGACCTTTGACGCGCCGAAGGAGCGGATCTTGCCGGCTCGCACCAGGTCAGACATAGCGCCGAGCGTCTCGTCGATGTCGGTGTTGGGATCGGGTACGCCCACTTGGTAGAGGTCGATCCAGTCAGTCTGAAGCCGGCGAAGTGAGCCCTCAATCGCTTCAGTGATCCACCGTCGACCGGCCCCGCGATGGTTAGGGTCACGGTCCATCGGAAGGCCGAACTTGACCGCCAGCACCACGCTGTCGCGCCGGCCGCCGGACAGCGCCTTGCCGAGGATCAGTTCCGACTCGCCAGCTGAGTAGCCATCGGCGGTGTCGATGAAGTTGATCCCGGCGTCCAGCGCCTTATGGATGATCTGCACTGCGTCGTCGTGGTCGGCGTTGCCAAAGGCGCCGAACATCATCGCGCCCAGGCACAAGTGGCTGACTGAGACGCCGGTGCGTCCGAGAGGTCGATAGTCCATGGAGGTGGTTCCTTCCTTGTGTGAGCCACGAGCAGGTCGCGACAGGTGAGTTGGATCAGCTGGTCCAGTAAGTGGAGAGCCTGTCCATTTCACTCTAGCGATTATCGGATAGCCTGTCCACTTAGATAACCAATGCCTTCGAGCCGGCTCCCATCGCCCCCGAGGCGGGCCGACGCCGAGCGTAACCGCGAGAAGATCCTCGCGGCGGCCGGTGCCGCGTTCGCCGATCCCGACGCCGAGGTGTCGATGGCCGAGATCTCGCGGCGCGCCGGGGTCGGGATGGCGACGCTATACCGCAACTTCCCCAGTCGCCGTGAACTGCTCGAGGCCCTCTACGCCGACAGGATCGGAGCCCTTTGCGGCGCCGCCTCGATGGTCGATGGCCAGACGCCCGGCGCCGTGCTCGTGGCCTGGCTGCACCAGTTCTTCGCCTTCGTCACCTCCAAGCGAGCCATCGCTGCGGAGTTGCTCGAGCGCTCAGACGGCAGTAACCCCTTATTGGGAGAAGGCCGTGCTCGGGTGCTCGCTGCAGGCCGGCCACTTCTCGAGGCCGCACAACGCGCTCACGAGGTCCGCGATGACCTCACCCTGGAGCAGATCACCGACATGGTCGTCGCCATCGCCAAGATCCACGGCGACTCGTGCTATCTCGAGCCGATTCTCCGGGCCGCGCTCGACGGCCTTCGCCCTGCTAGTGAGGCGGGGCGACGCACAGGACCGCGCGGACGGTGACAGGTGAGTGGGCTGATAGTGCTGGTTCGACAGCTCTTCGCCGGATCCGCCGCAACGCCCATTAAATTTAGGTTGTACGACAACAGAAACCGCGCATATTACTTTTCCGCTATATACCTTGAAGATCCCGGAGCAGACCTCGACGAGGTTGAGCAACGAGCCCGATGCCGGGGTGAAAGCTAAGCTGGTACGCGGCTTCTTGGCCCAGCCAAGCGTCGACGTCGGAGCGCTTCTGAGCGGTGTAGTCGTCCGCCACCGTGTGCAGTTAGCGACCCGGGTTAGCGCGGGCGACCTTCTCGGGGAAGCGCGAGAACTCGTCGTGGGGCATGCTGGCCGCCCTGACATGGTCCCCGGGCATGGGGATAAGCGCTACGAACTGGCGTTGTCGGTTGCATCGAGCACGCCCTGGCGGGCCTTGTGGCGGCGCTCATAGTCGTGCACCTTGCGGGCGAGAGCTTCGTCGGCGGCGGCGAGGGTTTCTCGGATCTCGGCGACGGTTTGGTCGTCGTAACCCGGCCACGGCTCTTCGACGCGCAATGAGCTGATGCGGTCGGTGATGGTGGAGCGATTGGCGTTTTTGCGCTCATAGGCGTCGACCTTGGCCAGGTCGATTTGCGACAGCGAGCGGAGCTGGGCCGTGATCTCGGTCGCCGTCAGTTTGTCGTAGTCGCTAATGGGGGGGCCGTTATCGAGCTGGCCTCCGACCTTGCCGGCGATCTCGACTGCCCGGTCAGCGACGGTGTTGACCGCCTCTGAGGCGGCTACGGCAGCTCGATCGGCGGCCATCGAGACAACTTCCGCGCCGGCGTCACCGACTTGCCTGGTCGACTCTGCGACCTCGTCCGTGACGTGCTTGGCTGACTCTCGCACCTGGTCAGTCACCCGTTGGACCTGGGGTTGGCCGAGCAGCTGACGGGCCCGGTTCTCCAGATGCTCATAAGGGCCTCGACCGGCGCGAGAGCCGAGCACGAACCCGATAACCCCACCGGCTACCAACGGCAATTTCCACATGACGGCCTTCTTTCACGACTGTGCGGGCTATTCGGGCTCACGCTATCGTCGCCCGTGCTGATCGCAAGTGCCAGGGTTTCTCTCTTACAGCGGGAGGTAGGAGCCCAATTGCCTCTAGGTCCCCGAGCCGGGCCGGACGACGGGCATGTACTTGGCGCCTCGTGGCGTCCGAACACAGCAGCACCTCGCTCCAGGCAACCAATGCTAGCCCTTTTTGGCCGCGGCCTTTGCACCTTTGCGCCCGGCCGCCTTGCGCTGAGCCGTCGTCCGCACGGTGCTGGGGTTCCCGCTTCAGCCAACGACGCCCTGCCACCGTTATTCGAGTCGCGTCTCCGCCGGCGACTTCGTCGAATAAGCCAGCCTGACAGGATTTTGAGCGTGTAGGAATTCAGCTACACCTTTGAGCGAAGCCGCTCAGCTCGCCCAGCAGTTCCGCGTTCAAGTGGTCCTTCGTTTCAGCCAGAGCGACGCACTCGGGCCGCGACAATCGGGGCCTCAGTTCGGTCCTGCTCGTCCGCCTAGCCGGTGCCAGGTTTATCGCCGGGTACCATCTAGTCACAGAGCGGAACGAGGGACTATTAGTTCGCCAACTGCCGTGTGCGGTGGCCAAGATGCAATTCACGATGCTCTCCCGTAAGGGAAAATTATTATGCGATGCCCAGGGTTCGCCGACGGATAACGACCAAACCGCAGTCCTCAACCACGTGGAGGGCAATAGCGCAAGTGGGCAAAAGGGGAGGATGGCCCTCCTCGGGAGTGTCAGATCGCGGCCCCGCGCGCAGGTTGGCGAGGGTTCACCACCTGCGGTTCTCGGGGGATTGGCGCCGGCATTGTTGGGCGACCCGCAGTCGTGGTGCTTACGTATCGAACTACTCGTTTACCTGATGCCTGAGCTAGCCGTGCGGACCGGCTAAGCAGGCTGAAATGACACCAGGTCGAACTCGTTGCCTTCTGGGTCGGCGAAGGTGGTCCACCGGACCGTGGGCTTCTCGATTTCGCGTATCCGCGTGGCGCCGAGGCTCACCAGCCGCTCGGTCTCGGCTTGAAAGTCGTTGGTGCGCAGGTCGAGGTGGAGCCGGTTCTTGACCGTCTTGGGCTCTGGCACCTTGTGAAACGTCAGCCGCGGCCCACTGTCCGGGGCGGTGGCATCGATTGCGGCGTCGTCGCCGCTCGCGCCCGGGCTGACCGGCCGCCCGAGTACTTCGGACCAGAACCGGGCCACCGCCGGCGGGTCGGCGCAATCGATGCTTAGGCCGATTACAGATATGGTCATGGTTCGCTCCTCCTGTTTGCTTGTGCGGTGAGCCGTACTCGGGCGGCCATTACGGGCCGGTACCCGGTCCCAGCATTTCAGGCGACGAGGGGCCAGGCTAGACCGCTCTGCGCCCGCCGTCGACGACGACTGTGGTGCCGGTCATGTAGCTCGCCCGCGAAGAGACGAGGAAAGCGATCACCTCGGCGACCTCATCGGGCTGCGCGGCGCGGCCCATGGGTGTGGTGAGACCGAGCGCCGAGATGAACTCCGGGCCTGAGGGTGTCGAGGTATATACAGGTCCCGGCGCGACTGCGATGACGCGCACCCCGTTCCCGCTGTACTCGGCGGCCCACGCGCGAGGCATCGCCTCGAGCGCCGCCTTGGTGGCGCCGTAGGCGGCGCCCCCTACGAGCCCGACCCCGCCGGCCATGCTGCTCAGGCTGACGATGCACCCACGGCCTCGGGCTGCCATCCCGGGGGCTGTCCCCGCGACCAAGAAGAACGGCGCCCGGACGTTGCTGGCGAGCATGGTATCGAACCCGGCCACATCGAAGCCTACGGTCGGCCCGAAGAGCGCTATGCCGGCGTTGTTGATAAGGATGTCGATGTCTCCCACCTCGGTGGCGAGCCAGCGCACGTCGGCCGCCTCGCGCAGGTCGGCGGCGACAAAGCTCGCCCTTCCGCCGGCGGCGGTGATCTCCTTGACCGTCTCGGCGCCCCGCTCCTCGTTACGGCCATGGGCCACGACCTCGGCCCCGTCGCGAGCCAGCGCCAGCGCCACGGCGCGGCCGATGCCCGACGTCGCACCCGTTACGAGCGCCCGTTGCCCGTCAAGGTTGTCCTGAGTGATCGTCGACACTGGAGCTCCTTTGTTCGTCAACTCTGTGAATCGTGCGCCTGGCCAACCGGCGGCACATGGCACGAACAAGTGGTCTTTTGTTGGAGCGGGACCGCGGGCCTATCGACCGACGGGGGCCCCGCAGTAGGTTGTTGCAGCCCACAGGCGCTATCTTGCTGCCAGTGAGCAGTACTGCAAGAGGTACCTTCGACATTGATTTGACACCTGGGGCGCCAGAACTGGAGGGGGTGGTGAACCGTTTCGAGTTTGCCAAGCGTTTCCATGGTGACCTCGATGGGACTGGCACTGGTGTGATGCTCTCGTGCGGTGACCCACAGGGCGGAATGGCCGGTTACGTGGCCATTGAGACCGTGCGCGGTCGTCTGGCGGCTCGTGAGGGAGGCTTCGCGTTGCAGCAGTTTGGGACCATGCGCGCCGGCTCGCGGACCTTGCACTACGAGGTTGTGCCGGGGTCCGGCACCGGCGAGTTGCACGATATCGCCGGCCGCTTCCATCTCACGATCGATGAGGCAGGCACGCACCACTACGAATTGGAATACGACCTCTGAAGGCTCTTCGGCGCTGCGGTCACTGGCGGGCTCGGTCACGGCCTAATGAGCCGCGGGCTGCGTCTGCCGCTCAGACTGGATAAGACCAGGTCAAGCAGCCCTACTGGCGATTTGAGCGGTCTCAGGCACTATTGCAGGGGCGTCGTGGTCATTCGAATTTGCTTGCCGCCCCGGCGAAATGGCGCTCCGAGGACGCCAGCTCTCGCCTAAGCCCTAGACGGGCTGGAATGGCCCACTGGCGTGAAGGAGCGAACCGTTCGCAGTCTCGCTGCGTACTTGGTGTCGAAAGAAAATACTGGGCCGCACCAGCGGCCCGGGAAAACCATCACGGCCGGGGCCTGAAGCGCCCCGCGCCTAACATCCCAGGAAGGCACTGAAATGAAAAGCAATCGATCCTTGGCTCGGCGCGGTCTTGTTTTGGCCAGCCGACGCTTCGGCGTACCCGGAACGCACAGAACCAAGAAACTTTGGAGAGCTGGCGCGAGGTCCGCGCTCGTGCTAGCCGCCGTGGGCGTAGGAGCACTACCATTTGCCCCCGTTGCTTCGGCCCGTACATTGGCACAAGTCGGGACCTCCTCCGTTATTGCCGCCACGGGCGCCAACGGCACCGTCAATTTCTTCTGGCAGGCCATCGGGACCTCGCCGTGGCATCCCGAGCAAGTGGCCCCGACCGGCACAACCGCGCTGAGCCCTTCGGTGGCCCAGGTGGGGAGCTCTTCGGTAGTGACAGCTGAAGGCCCCGGTAACAGCCTGGAGTTCTTCTGGCAGGCCATTGGGGCGAAGCCCTGGCACCAGGAACAAGTAGCCGGCCCGGGTACCACTTTTTCCACCCCGTCGGTGGCCCAGGTCGGCCAGTCCTCGGCGATCGCGGCCGAAGGGCCGGGCCATAGCCTTGATTTCTATTGGCAGGCCATCGGGACTTCGCCTTGGCACGAGGAACAAGTAGCCGGCCCGGGTACCACCTTTTCCACCCCGTCGGTGGCCCAGGTCGGCCAGTCCTCGGTGATCGCGGCCGAAGGGCCGGGCCATAGCCTTGATTTCTATTGGCAGGCCATCGGGAGCGCACCCTGGCATGCCGAAAAGGTGGCCTCTGCCAACAGCGTGGCGTCCACGCCCTCGGTGGCCCAGGTGGGGAACTCCACCGTTATCGCCAGCGACGGCCCCGACCGAAGCCTGGAGTTTTTCTGGCAGACCATCGGGACCGCACCGTGGCACCCCGAGCAAGCCGCGGGTGCGGGCACCACTTTCTCGGCCCCGTCGGTGGCGCAGGTGGGCCAGTCCACAGTAATTGCGGCCGAAGGACAAGGCGAGAGCCTGGACTTCCTCTGGCAGGCCATCGGGACAGCACCGTGGCACCCCGAGCAAGTCGCCGCTGCGGGCACCACTTTCTCGGCCCCGTCGGTGACGCAGGTGGGCCAGTCCTCGGTTGTTAGTGCCATCGGCCCTAACCTGGGCGTCGAGCTCTATTGGCAAGCGATCGGGGCTGCGCCGTGGCACGCGGAGCAAGTGAGCCCCTAAGGCTAAAAAAGGACCCGCCAACTGGCGGCATTTTGAGCGCGGACGATGGCTGGCTCGACTACGGGGCAGCCATCGTTTGGTGTCGAGGTAGCAGGTGGCCAGGCGGCGCCCACTTGAGACCACACCCCCGGAACATAATCCAATAGAGTGTGAGCGCCACGCCGGTAGAGAAAGGAAAGCGACGGGTGCAGCGATGCGAGTGAGCCACATACCCTTCCGAGTCTGGGACCGGGATGCGGCGCAGAAATTCTTCATCGACGTGCTCGGGTTCGAGCTCCACCCCCGTGGCGCGATCATGTACGTGCGCCTCGGTGAGGTGCTAATCGAGCTGCTGGCCGCGGAGGAGCCGGAAGACCCGACGGCCGTGCCGTACGTCTTCGGGGTCGAGGTCGACGACCTCGACGCTGTTTTTGCCACGGCGCTGGCGAACGGCGCGAGTGTCGTTAGGCCGCCCTCCAGGCCGATCTCGTTCTGGGGGCACCAGGCGGTGATCGGTGTCCCCGGAGGGCCGCCGATGGCTCTTCGCCAGTACGAGGCGCCCGACGGACCGGCCTTTGCCGAGTGGTACCCGCGAGACTGAGGTATCGGCCAGCGGGCGCTCTGGGTATCGCAGGCCGCTACCGTTGGCGGAGGGCCTGCGTCTGAAGGACCGCCTGCTTGTCGTCCTCGCTGAGCTTCTGAGTGTCCCGTGGCTCGATAAACGGCCTCGTATCTTCCGGAAGCCCTGCGACTACGGCCCTTTCATGCTCGAGCTCAGCGTTAACTTGGGCGCCAAACAACAGGGCGATATTGCTGAGCCAGAGCCAGACCAGGAAGATCACGAGCCCCGCGAGAGGCCCGTAGTTCTTGCTGTAGGACGAGAAATTGGTGACGTAAAGGGCAAAAAGGCCAGAAACGACTAGCCAGGCTAGCGTTGCCAGGAGCCCGCCCGGGCTGACCCATTTAATTCCCCCTTGCTTAGCATTTGGGCTGGCCCAGAGCAACACGGCAAGCAAAACCGACACCATGACCAATAGCGCTGGCCACTTTACTATGTCCCAGATGAGGACGGCAGTGTGCCCAACACCGATCAAGTTCCCCACCGCGTTGGCAATCGAGCCGCTCACGACGACGATCAGCGCGCAGAGCACTAACAAGGTGACGGCAACGACCGTAACCGCTATTCGCATCGTGGCCGTCTTCCAAACGGGTCGTCCCTCGCCGATCTCATAGATGATGTTGGAGGATTGCCTGAACGAGTTGACGTAGCTGGATGCTGACCACAGAGCGATCAGGAGGCCAACGACCGCCATCAGCCCAGTGCCGCCCTTATGAGACTGGGCCTGTGACAGGAGCGTTTGGATGAAATGGCCACTGGACCCAGGGGCCACGGCGTTGACTTGATGGGCCACGGTGGTGGAGACCTGTCGACCCAGTAACCCGAGCACGGTGAAGATAACTATTAGCCCGGGAACCGAAGCCAGGACGCCGTAGTATGTAAGGGCGGCGGCGAGGGTAGTAAGGTTTTTGTTTCGGAACTCGGTCCGGGACCTCTTGATGACAGCTTTCAGAGACGGCTTGGAAAGCTCAGTCGGGCTATCGGGCGGCTCCTCGTAGCTCTGACCGTTATAGCGGGCTCTTGTGACTGACAACTTCTCGGCTCCCTCTGGGTCACTGCTAATCTGGCTCAAGGCGTTATACCCCGTGGCACGTCAGTCGAACCGGCCAACGCCGCCGGTGGCCCAATAGAACGCTCTGGCCTTTCATGGCGTAAACGTCAGCCTGACTCGGGTCATCCTTTGAGAGCGTCCTCGGCCGCCAAACCGCCAGCAGTTACGAGGGTGCTCAAGGTCGTGTGGGGATGGCACATCCCGAGAACATCACACGTGGCGAAGCACCACGACGCAGCAATCGTCGTATGGCGCGACACAGAACTCGGCCACGATCGCATCGGCAAGAAATTGAGCGCTGGCAGCCGCGTGCCGTGCGACCAAGTTGCTGAACTGCTCGAGCCCATCGCCGATATCGGCTCCGCGCCGTTCGACTACTCCGTCAGTTATGAGGACGAGCCCCTCGGCCGGCGCAATTTGATGGCGACTTACTGGGGGCTGGCTGACCATCTGGGCCCCGAGAGGAGGGTGCTCGGCGAAGCTGAGCCAGGACGCCACGCCCGCGCCGAAGACGAGCGGCGGGATGTGGCCGGCCGAGGACCACAGCAAACTTCCCTCCTTGGGGTCCAGCGACCCGTAAAGCGCAGTCGCAAAGCCATGCGCGTCGTCCATCAGCGTCAGCTCGTCCAGCCCGCGGATGATGTCCCCCGGCCCGCTGCCGGCGATCGCCAGTCCGCGGGCCGCGTTGCGCAGCTGCGCCATCAACGAAGCGGCGCTAATCCCATGACCACCTACATCGCCGATACCCACGAGGACACGACCGGAAGGTAAGCGGGCGACGTCGAACCAGTCGCCTGCGACCCGTCCCTCGGCGGGGATGTACCGGCTTGCGACCTCGTAGCCAGAGATGTCTGGGAGCTCACCAGGCAGGACGGCTTCGGTGAGGAGGCTGGCGGTAGAACGCTCGAGGGCATAACGACGGGCATTGCTAAGCGCGACCCCGGCGCGACCGGCGAGGCCCTCCGCCGAATGCCACGCCCCAGACGACGGTGAGCCACCCCAGGTGTTGGACACGAGGCTCATGACCCCGATCGCTTTGCCGCCCGCCTTGATGGGCACGATGAGAGCGGTCCAATTGGCCTGCGCCGGCCGGAGCCGATCGCCGTAGACCTGCTGGGCATCTGTTTCGGTTACCCTCGGCACGACTTGGGCTATGCCGGTCCGGTAGCACCGGCTCAACGGGCTGTCAGCACCGATATCGACAGCCTCGAGGCCGCGCAGCTCCTCGGCGAGGTCGCTGTTGTCGGCGATCTCGATCGCCACTCTTCGCAACGTCGTGCGCTCGGCGACGTAGACGGCGCACCACGGCGCCAGGCGCGGGACGGCAAGGAGCACAAGCTTGCGAACGACGCTGGCGGGGTCCAGATCACTCACCATCACCCGAGTGCCTTCGCTCATCAGCTCGAGGGTCTCTCGCTCGCTGCGTTCGGCCTCTTCTAGGCGCGCCCGGTCCACCGCAATGGCGCATTGGAGCGCGATGACGTGGAGGAGGGCTGAGTCCTCGGGGCCAAACCGCCGCGGGTCGGCCCATCCAATCGATAACGCCCCGATGGTCGCCCCATGAACAATGAGCGGGAGGAGGGCCCAGGAGCGGCATGGCCTCGGGAAGCCCGCGTCCTCCGGGTAGTCACGGTTGCGCTGGTCAAGCCTTGACCAGTAAATCGGTTCGCCGGTGGCCAAGACGGCCTTGACCGGCCCATCGTCTAACGGCACACAGATCCGGAGGAGGTCGTGGGCATCTTCCGAGGTCCCAGGCTCGTAAACCATCGCCAAACTATTGCCGTCAGCACTTACGACATTGAGGGCCAGCGCCGTGACGCCTAACCCGGCCTCCAGAGACGAACCGATGGCTTTCACAACCTCGCCGACGCCATGGGTGTCAGCAAGGCGCGTGGCCACTTCCTCGACTACAGACAGGCGAGCCGTAATCGAAAGCCGTCGTGGTCGGCTGGCTATCTCCGCGATTTGTCGACCCCCTCTCAGCTACAACCCACCATCGGCCTGGGCAACGATGCGGTGTGCACGACGCAGTCCGAGCCCTAGCCCCTCCAGGGTAGGGCGCTGCCGCCTGACGCCGGCCTGAAGGAGTTCGCTCATTGGTCCGTACCCAGCCCAGCGCCCCGGCGCGGGAGCGGCCCGGTACGAACGCGGCGAAAAAGGGAAGGATACGTTTGACGACGAGCGTTGGGAAAGCAAACTTTGGCATCGGCGGGCGATATCGAGCCGGCAGCGGTTTTTCTTCCTGAGCTGGCCAGCGCCGCGAAAGCGAGACGCTTTGTGCAACGGTCCGGCCTGGGTTGGGCAGACAGCGCTGTGGCCGATGTGACGGGCCGAGCCCAGATCGTGTTATGGCGTGGTCCATTTAGGCTCAATGTCTGTGGACCGTCCGGGCCCACGTCTGACACGCTCCCTGGCGGGAGCAATGGTCGGCTGGTACCGAGGGTACGTCGAAGCTCCTGGGCTACTACTCACGTCCAGAGAGGTTAAAGCGCCAGTTAGGGTGAGGCCTCACCCGTTTGAGTGATTTTTCTGGCCCCGACAGCTCGGTACTAAACCCGTTAATGTGGGTACCGAACAAGAATGCCTCAAGCCAGCGGCAAGGGTAGCAAACTTCGGCGAAAACCCAGCGTCCCACCTCTCCAAGTGGCTATCGTCAACGACTACGAGCTGATCGTGGCGGGGGTTAGCGCCATGCTTGCCCCCCACCGCAATCGTGTTGGCGTCGTCGAACTGGACGTAGACCAGGACCCTGAGCACGCGGTGGACGTCGCGCTGTTCGATACCTACGGGCAGCCAGGTCTAGGCCTCGATCGCGTCCGCTCTTTGGCGGCGGACGAGCGAGTGGGAGCGGTGGCCGTCTACACCTGGAGCCTCACCGAGACCAGTCGGGCGGCGGCCTACAACGCGGGCGCTCGAGGCCTTATTGCCAAGGCCCTTTCTGCCGAGGAACTGGTCGGCTCTCTCGAGGCCGTCGCTCAAGGCCAGATGGTCGAAACTGGAGGTTTTCGAGGCGGGGTCAAAGCGCAGTGGCCCGGGTCAAGCTGGGGCCTAAGTGCCCGCGAGAGCGAGGTTTTGGCGCTTGTGGCGTCCGGGCTCTCGAACCGCGCTATCGCCGAGGCCCTGTTCGTGAGCGAAAACACGGTCCGCACCCACCTCAAAGCGGTGTTCCGCAAGCTCGGTGTCACGAGCCGGAGCCAAGCCGCCGCTCGGGCGTTGACGGACGAGAGCTTTCTCACTCGGCACTCGGTGCGCGCGGCGCCGAAGATCCGTCGGCGACCCCGAGCCGCTCGGAGGAGCACGGTTTCTGACGAGGAGCGGTACTGAAATTCGCAGTACTCGAGGTCCCGGGACGTCTCAAAGGCGGCCTGGCCGTCGGCCCTGGCTCGTGACGGGCACCGAGTACCGGTGCCCCGACAGTAGATCCAGGCTGGGACCCTCTACCTCTCAGGGGGTGAGAGGCCCGCCCGGCATCAGTTGCCGTCAGTGCCAATTACGCGAAATCAGGGGCCCGTGAGCTTGGTGGGCCGCCTGGCTAACCCTCAGCCATGTGCCCGCGGGCCTGCTTGGCCCGGGCGGCACCGATGGCCGTCTTTACGTCCCTTTTTTCCTCCGGCGGAGGAAGGACCGCCGGCAGGCCGAGCGATTCGATCCACAGTTCCCGGGCCCAGCCGGTGCTGTGGTACAGGTGCTCGTCCTCTTGCGCTTCGACCTCTTGGAACGCGGCCTGCAGCGCCTTACCCCGTTTGCCTGTCATCTTGTCAGCGACTTCACCGATCAGCTCCCAATTTAGATGGTCCTTGGTCTCGGCCAGGGTCACGCATTCGGCCGCTACCAGCTGAGCAGCCTCGGGTGGCCCTTCGGCTAGCGCCGTCTCCATTGCAACGACCAGCGAACCGCCAATATGGTGGACCACCTCACGGCCCGGGCTAGTGGCCCTGGGGTCGAGGCCGAACTCGGTCAGCAGGGCCTCGACAACCTCGACGTGGTGCTGGGTCTGGTCGAGGTACTTGGTGAACTCCTCTTTCAGGTCCTCGTTGGTGGCGCACTTGATCGCCGTCATGTAAACCTGGGCGCCGCCTATTTCGGTTTCTAGCGCCTGCAAGAGGAGCTCGGTTATTTGGGCGTCCTTCATTAGGTCGCCTCCTGTCTGTTAGTCAGCACGAGACCCGTGATATCCTGGGCTGCAGTACCGCCGTCCGATGGGGCATTACGGCCAACCTCAGGTGTGATGCCCGATACTCACGATGCCAGGTACCAAGTGGCTATTGCCAGAAGGGACAGCGCCTCCGGGCCCAGATCGTAACCCCGGTGAGCCAAACAAAGAGGACATCACCGCGACAACCCAAAGAATGGGCGGAACGCACCCAAGGAAGATGGATGTGAAGCAAGGGGTTTACCACTTATAAAAGTGGTGGTTCCCCGCGCTCTCGCCGCGGCCCAACGCCACGCCGGCCAGCCAAAAGATGAGAAAGATCGCGGCCAGGATCCAAAGAAAGTGAATGGCGAACCCGAGACCAGCAAACAGCAGGACTAGCAACAATACGAGCAAAATAATCACAACTGCGTTATACCGCCATTCGGGCTAATTCCAAACCTGGGTGTGCGCCGAAAATGCCAGAGGCCGAGGAGCCCTTGCGAGCGGCGACACAGGGGGGACGACCTCAATTCAGGCTGCCCCCTCGGTCCAGGGGGCTCCCCCCATCGTCGGAGTAGGCGACGGGATGGTCCCTCCCAAGCTCGCGGAAGCGCTCGTTGAGGGCATGCGCGATGACGTCGTGGTCATGAGCGCTCGGTCGGAGGGCGCCATAGCAGAAGGCTTCGACTTGCAGGGCATTGCTCATGCCGCCGAGCTCGAAGTAGCGCAACCACAGTTCGCCATGGCTGAGGCCAGCGTCGCGGCGGGCAAGGTCGAAAAGATCGGGCGGGCTAATCATCGCGAGCGCTGCGCTGCTGTGGGACGGACGGGAGAGGGCGCCTGGTTGAGCGCACCACCTCGGCCGCCTGCTCGGCCAGGGGCTGGCCGGCCCGGAGGGACAAATGGCGGAGCTGGCTGTAGGCGTCGTCTTCTGAGATGCGCCCTGGCGGTCCATCAAGATGCCTGTGGCTTGGGCGATGGTCTGGCGGGCCCGCAGGGCCGTGGCGAGGCGTGCGGTCAGCGCTTCGCCCGAGACGCAGCGGCGGGGGAGTTGACACCAGGACACCTTCTCCGCCCAGCACCGAGGGCTCAGTCGAACCCTCGCTGTTGAAGGTGGCCCAAGCCTACCGCTCGGCAAGGCCCTTTGCCGAGGGCTTTGGAAAGTTCTGACCACGCTCTGAAATCTCGTTTTCGATGACCGCGGAGACAAGGGCGGCTTTATCCTCGAGGGGTGACGATCAGCACGCCGCCGTACACGGACCTGGTGGTGGACATCGGCGGGCCTCATCTCCGAGCGGCAAGTGCTCCGTCGGTCGTCAGGCCCGGGCGCCGCACGCAAGACCTCCAGACGTGTTGGGTGTTGGTGGCCGCAATGACCACCGGATCCCATTTTCTAAGCTCCTCAGCGGTTCACTTGTGGCCACTCGGGGTAAATACGGCGGCGGTCCGCTATAAGGAGCAAGGACCCCGCGAGGGAGGACATCATGAAAGCGGCACTTTCCGAGGGATTATGGTTGGCGGCGCGGTGCGCCGGCCCACGGTGATGCCGGAAGCGAGTGGGCCCCAGCCCACTACTGCAGGGACAACTACTAGCAGCGCCATTGGACCTGCGAGCAAGGACCTGAAGGACAAATCGCTGGCAGAGCTGCTAAACAATCTGTCCCAGGAACTGGGTGTTCTTGTCCATCAGGAGCTGGAACTGGCGAAGGCCGAAGTAACGGCCAAAGGAAAGCGTCTTGGCGCCGGTGCCGGGCTGCTGGCGGGCGCCGCGGTCCTGGCCTTCCTGGCCCTGGGCGCCGTGGTGGCGTGCATTATCGCGGCTCTGTCCGAGGCAATTGCAGTTTGGCTGGCGGCGCTGATCGTCGGCGTCGTCCTTTTAGCTATCGCCGGCGGGCTTGGCCTGTTGGGGAAGGCCGACATCCAGCGCGCATCACCGCCGGTCCCGGAGGAAGCCATAGAGAGCACTAAGGAGGACGTGGCATGGCTCAAGACGCAAGTGAGATCCGCGAAGCCATAGAGCAGACGCGGGGGGACATTGGCGAGACCCTCGAAGCCATCGGCCAAAAAGCCGACGTCAAGGCGCGTGCGTCGGACAAGGTCGCTGAGGCAGGCGAGGCGGTGAAGACTTCAACCGCCGGGGTCCAGGCCAAGCTGAGTGAAGTCGCCGAACGCTTAGGGCAAACGATGCCCGATGCGGTCCAGCCGGCTGTTTCCTCAACGGCTCAATGGGCCAAATCGGCGGCACAGCCCGCCGGGGACATATGGCGTCGGCAGAAGCTGGCGCTATCCATCGGGCTGGCCGCCGCCCTACTGGTCCTGTGGGCCGGGCGAGCCCGCCGGCGGCGGTAGAGCCATGATGAAGCTCCTCTACAAACCGTTCGGCACGATAATGAGCGTGCTCGGCGGGCTCGTGGCGAGTGTCATCTTCAAACGTCTATGGAAACTCATGAGCCATCAGGACGTGGCCCCGACGGCAACTCAGGAAGGGCGGAGCTGGCGTGAGGTGCTGGCCGCGGCCGCACTTCGCGGTGCCATTTTCGGGCTTGTAACGGCCGCCATCGACCGCGGCGGCGCCGTCGGGTTCACGCGCGCTACGGGCGCGTGGCCGGGGAAAAAGGAACCGAGCTCCGGAAAAAGGAACCGAGCTCCGTCGGCAATCAGAGCTAAGCCTATTGAGGGCAGGGCGACGCTCTTGGATTTGGTTTCTTCGGCAAGATTGGCGGCGTACAGCCAAGCAGGCTGCGTTCGAGCGACCCGGATGGCCATGTTCAGCATGCCGAGGTAACGGTCGACTGCCGCTCTGGCCATCTGCGGGGCTTACCCCTCGGGCCTAATGAAAGCTTCGACGCGATCATCAACTGGTTCACGTCGTTCGGTACGTCGACGACAACGGCAACCAGCGGGTGTTCCAGGAGTTCCCCCGAGCGTCGCGCCCCGGCGGTCGCTTGCTGCTGGGAGACGATCCAGCGCCACGCTTTTGTCCGTGGCCTTACCCCCTGAGGTTTTCCGGGTTCGCCGATTCGGCATCTGTCAAGAGGGTCTTGCCGATTCTACAGATGAGCGCAGTGTTGAACGTGATGTCCGGGCTTAGGCTTCTTCGACCCGGAGGGATCGCCCCCCACCTGACGCTATGGCTTCCAGGTCCTGACGGTCCGAACTGATGACAAGGTCTCCGCGACGCAACGCTCCTTCGACCACGCTGGCGTCGACAATGTCGCGAGTGGAGACCTTGGCCGCCAGCGGGCCAACTCTGCGGGCTTGGTCATTATCGAGCGCCTCGACCTCGCAGCCAACAAGGAGTCGCGACAACATGGCCTGGCGGCGGCCGTCCCTCCATGTCTGGGCCACCACTCCGGCGGGGACGGTGGGGACCACCCGCGTTGTTAGGAAGGCGCGGTGTCGAGCCCACATCCGCCGATCGCTTCGTTCGGCCGCGATCAGAGCGCCGGAGTCGTATGTGACGCCCATCAGGCGCTGCGCCTTCGTCGCGAACCGCCGCGACTCGACGGCTCAAGCGCATCGCGCGCCCACTGCTCGGCCTCGGCGATCTCCTCGGGGCTGAAAGCGCCCTGCTCGTCCTCGAACTCCGCGATCGCTTTCAAGCCCGCCTGTATGGTGAACTCTTTGCGTGCGGTTGCAGCCAGCCAGGCGCTGTAGGTCATTCCGGCTTCTGTAGCCGCCGCCTCAATCTGAGCGTCGAGATCGGGCGGAATTGAAACCGATCGCTTCTTCCTCACAGCCATGACCAAATCGTAGCACAGGGGTAGGACAGTTCCACTGATGGTAAGGACCGCCCGACGGTGGGGACGATCTTTATCCGCTCGACCGCAGCCTGATTGTACGAACTGCTGCCGCCGAGCGGCAGAGTCGTGCCGGCCTGCGCCGTCCTCCATGAGGCGCGCCGCCGGGCGTGAGCGACTGAGGCGGGGTGCCCGGGTCAACCCTTCGGGCCGGCCGGGGAAGGGACCGCACTGGTCCAGCCCGCTGCCGAGCTGGTCGGGGCGCCAACGCTGCCCGATACGTTGCGGTCGGTCCGGGTCCACGAAGTGGCGTGCTTCAGCGGGATGCTGTCGAACCAGTGTACCGTACGTGACTTCTATCGCTCGACTACCTGCCCATGGGCGTGCGGCTGACCGCGTACAAAGGGGACGCCGCCGACCTCCCGGCGCGGGTGCGGCAGCGAGCTTCCTCGACGCCGTCGCCGCCGGCACAGCCGCGGTCACCGATGAATGCACCCAAAACACGACCGGCCCTTTGCCGGAATCTCGGGAATTTGGGCCTGTCTATTCAGTTCCGCTGAGTGGGCCGGGCCGCTGAGCTGAGGCAGACGAGACGGACTGCGTGGGCGCGACTGGCCGATCAACGCTGCATGTTGCCTTGACATGCCCAAGGCGACTCGTTACTGTTCAACTCTGTAGGCTTGTCAACGATCCACAGTGAACCGTAGCTCGCAAAATCTCAAACGAACTTAAAGATCCGCAAATCGAGGACTTCAAACACGAAGCGGTGGGGAATTCGGGGAGTTAGCTGGCTCCGTACGAGGTGTGCTGAGCAAGCTCAAATGAAAAACTAAGCAAAATCGGTCACCATCGATTGGTGAACTGTCAAACAGCTCAGAGGGGGTTTCATGCACGTTCGTAGCCTTCGAACATCCGCCGCGGCCTGCCCGGCCGCTCGACCTCGACGGCACCGGCGCTTCGAAGTGGCTGTAGCTGGTCTCACCACCAGCTTCGCGCTAGTCGCGTCTGGCGGCATCAGCTCAGCTCAGGCGAGCTCGAGCCTAACCGGGACGCTGACGATATCAGAGCAGGCGTTCACGGCACCTATCATTGCCCCAGTCATTGCCGCCTTTCAGAAGCTACACCCAAGCCTGAAGGTCGAGGCGTCGGTACAGGGCACCAGCACCGTTTCTTATACCACGGTCTTGTTGACGGAAAAGCTGTCCGGGTCGCTGCAGGACATCATAAATCCTGCTGATGTCGAAGGACCGGAGTTCGCCTACGACGGCATTGACCAAAGCATGAGCCCCTACTTGGCCAAGGATGAGCCTTATCCGCAGAGTTACTGGCTCCCAAATATTCTTGCGTCTTATATCCCTAATCAGGGGAAGTTGAAGGGCCAAGTGTTCGGTCTGCCCAACGAGGCGGATGCCATTGTCATTGCCTATAACGAAAACTTGTTCAAGAAGGCGGGTGTCGCGCTCCCGACGGACAATTGGACTTGGTCGCAGATGCTGGCCGACGCCAAAAAGCTGTCGGTCACAAGGGATGGCGTGCAAACGCAGTGGGGCGTGTGCTACGGCCCTGACTCGTATATCAATTACAACCCGTTTATCCACGCATATCTAGGTCGGGCCCCGTTCACCGCCACGACAGCGACCGTGGATAATGCGGCGGCTCTCAACGGATGGCAGCTTATGCTCCAGCCCTTGACCAATGGCGATGCCGTGCCGTTTGCTACGGAAAACTCGACCGGCTGTCAGACCTTGTGGCTCTCGCAGCAGGTTGCCATGGAGCAGTCGGTCCGCGGTAATGTTCCTGCCCTCCGGCCTGGTGCCGCTGGTAAGTTCCAATGGAACGTCGTGCCGATGCCGTACATCAATGGCGTCGATGGGCCGACCCGGCCCACGGGAGCAGGGAGCGTGGGCTGGGCCCTGTCGTCCCAGGTCAAAAACGTGCCTGCTGCGCTCGCGTTCCTCAAGTTCCTTTTCTCCACGACAGGCGCCCAGATCGAGGAGAAGGCTTACGGCGTGGTCCCGGCCACGCCCGCCGGGCTCAGCCCCGGCCAACTTTGGGAGAAACTCGCCGCGCCGCCCGGGCAACACCCAGGCGTACGTCATCGCAGCCAAAGCCGGCTCGGTCGCACCCGAGATGCCGGGCACGGCCTTCACCAGCTTCCAGACTGACGCCACCAAGGCGGTCGAGGCCGTCCTCGAGTCGCACCAGTCGTACAAACAGGCCTTCTCTACGCTCCAGAGCCAGGCCAACGCCCTTTACGCCCAGGCAAAATCGTAGGAATGTGAGGGTGGACTGAACTCGTAACCCGTAGGTCTGGCGGCACCGCAACTACGGGCGGTGCCGCCGAGCCTTTTTAGCAGCGGCCTCGTCTTCGCTGAGACGTGGCGTTTTCCGGGAGGCACTTGGGAGCCGATGCACATCGACATCACTCAGCGTGGACGAGGAGCAACTCGCACCTCGTGCGACGAAGTCTGCGACACCGGAGCGTGTTGCAGGACCGTTGGGCCAACCGGGACTGGCTACCGGCCCTCGGGCTCCTCGGGCCGAACATCGTGATGTACTCGGTGTTCATCTTGATCCCGATCGTGCTCGCCATCGCCCTCAGCTTCACGAGCTGGGGCCTGGTCGGGGTACCGCACTTCGTCGGCCTGGAGAACTACCGGGCCATGTTCAGCGACCCGATGGTGTGGACCTCCATCAAGACCACCCTGCTGTTCCTGTGCTTAGGTGCCGTGCCCACGGTCATCCTGGGCATGCTGTTGGCCATACTCGTCAACGTCCAGTTCCGCTTCATCACGGTCATGCGGACGCTGTACTTCGTACCGGCGGTCGTCTCGTTCGCAGCGTCGGCCGTGCTGTGGAGCTGGATCTACAGACCAGGGGAAGGCATCCTTGACTTTCTCTTGTACAAGGTGGGCATCGTCGGCCCGGCCTGGCTCGGTAGCACGACGTACGCGCTACCGGCGCTGGCCATCATCAACATTTGGCTGACTCTGCCCGTGGCGATCATCCTGTACCTGGCGGCCCTGCAACGGATCCCCGAGTCCCTGTACGAGGCGGCGATGCTCGATGGTGCCGGCCCGCTCAGCCGGCTCCGGTTCATCATCGTCCCGAACCTGCGCAACATGACGATCGTGGTTGCGATAGTTGCGATCCTATCGTTCTCCAACGGGTCCTTCGACCTCGTCAATATCATGACCGCAGGCGGTCCGATAAATGCGACGACTACATTTATCTACTACATCTACACGGTCACCTTCGCCCAGATCAGGCTAGGCTATGCGGCCGCGTTGTCACTGGCACAGCTCCTGATTTTCGTCCTGATCCTGGGGGGCGGGCGGTTCTTGTACCGGGCCGTGAGCCGATGACCGCAGCTGTTGATCTTCGTGGCGCTCCACAGACCAAGACGGTGTTAGTACCGGTCCGTCACCGAAGGAGCGCTCGGAAACGCCTGCGGCGAGCGGTCCGGGCCTTCTTTATCCTGGTTGTCGGGCTCATTCTGGCCGGCCCTCTGATCTACCTCGTATCGGGGTCGCTGATGTCCGACAGCCAGCTCATGTCGTTCCCTCCGCCGTTTTTCCCGAACTCGATCCACCTCTCCAACTTCTCCGCCGGGTGGCGCTATATCGAGGCCCATACGCTCGTCAACTCCGTGATATTCACCATAGGCGTGGTGGGCGATCCAATGGGCGCTCTGTATCTCCGGAGGGTTCGCGCTGGCCAAGATGCGCTTCCGGGGCCGTATGGGTATCACAATTGCGCTGGGTTTGTCGTTGTTCTTGCCAGCGACAGTGACGCTTGTGCCGACTTTCATCGTCGTCGACAAATTGCACTTGCTCAACACCTATCCGGGCCTCATCCTCCCGATTGCCGCCCAGACCGCCTTCGGCACGCTGCTGTTCCGGCAGTTCATTGTCAACTTGCCGAGCGAGCTCGTCGACGCGCGCGCGTCGACGGCGCAAAGTGGCGGGTGATCCTGCGCAAGATCATCATCCCCCTCGCCATGCCGGCCACTGGCGCTTACGCGGCCATCTCGTTGCTGGGTGCTTGGAACATGTACCTCTGGCCGCTTGTCGCGGCGACCAAGCCGAACGTTGAGGTGCTCACCGAAGTAATTGCGGTGTTCGGGTCGGCCTCTGCTGGCGGCCAGACTGTGCCAGAAACAGTGGCGTTCGCCTGCACGATGATCACGACGCTGCCCATGCTCATCGTGTTCTTGGTGGCGCAACGCACCTTCGTCCGTGCCATTACGGGGTCGGGTGTGGAATGACTATCGACAGCCAGATGAGGGGATTTGCGGCACCGGGTGCGCTTAGGTAACTCTAGCGGCGACGTGGCAGAGATAGCCCAACATCCCGAGGATCCCGCGCCCACGTGAGCAGGACTGGGCCTGCCTGCGGGGCTGGGCGCAGGAGCTGTTCGACTCCGCCCAGCACCTGCCGGTCAGTTTCTCTTACGACGGTGAG
Source organism: uncultured Acidimicrobiaceae bacterium (assembly GCA_963807395.1). GTDB lineage: Bacteria > Actinomycetota > Acidimicrobiia > Acidimicrobiales > Palsa-688 > Fen-671. The sequence goes on along the minus strand of CAWEBW010000010.1, from coordinate 595,771 downwards.
CCGCTCCACGGCCTGCCTGATAACTGGCAGTCCGGGTCGTCACAGTCGCCGCGTCAGCTCGACCATAACCGAGACTGTGTTCCGCGGCCGGCACCGGCCGAGTGGGCTGGAGGCGACCGTCGAGGTGGTCACCTACGATGACTACCCCGTCGTGGAGTGGACGACATGGTTCACCAATCCGACCGACGATGCGAGCGCCATCCTCGAGCGACCGCTGGCGCTTGACGCATCGTTCCGTGGTGAGGGCCCCGTGCTGCGCCACTGTAACGGCGATTTCGCCAGTAAAGATGGGTACGTTTGGCAGTCGAGCGCGCTGCTGGACGGGGACGGGGTCGAGATGGGACCTTACCTTGGCCGCCCATGCGACCGTGCCTTTCCTTATTTCCGTCTGCTTTTCCGCGGACTGCGGCCTGACTTTTGCCCTGGGTTGGCCCGGTCAGTGGCATGCTCAGTTTCGAGGCGAGGGCGGTTCGGTCGTAGCTCAGGCGGGCCAGGCCGATGTCCGGATGTACCTCTTACCGGGGGAGTCGGTCCGCACACCGCGCATGACCCTGATGGCTTGGTCCGGGGAGGAGGCGCGCGCCATAAACCTCTGGCGCCGCTGGTATAGCGAACACGTGATGCCCCGTCCTGGCGGGCAACCGGCGTCGCCGCTGTTGCAGCTCGCTTCGACTGACGATGGCCCGGGCGGGGAGTTCACTGGGGCGACTGAGCAAAATCAGATCGAGTACCAGGAGCGCTTCGCCCGGGAAGGCGTCGATTATGACGTGTGGTGGGTCGACGCCGGTTGGTACCTGTGCAGAGACGGCGCCGGCGACGAGACCCACTGGTGCGTCACGGGCACCTGGGCTGCGGACCCGGAGCGTTTTCCCCGCGGCCTGGCGCCAGTCAGTGCTAACGCGAGCCGGCACGGGGCGCAACTGCTCTTGTGGTTCGAGCCCGAACGCGTCTTCCCGGGGACATCCCTGGCCGAAAACCATCCGGAATGGTTGCTGGACCGTCCGGGGTGGGCACCCGATGACCGCCCACCGCGTCCGACGACCGAGCCCGCGCACAGCTTCTGGCTTCAGGACGTGTCTGGGCTCCTCGACCTCTCGAACCCGGCCTGCCAGGCTGCTCTGGCAGACATGATCAGCGGGCTGATCGAGACCTACGGGATCGGCATTTATCGCGAGGACTTCAACTACGGGCCGCTCGAGTTTTGGCAAGCCCACGACCCCGCCGACCGTCGCGGTGCCACGGAGAACCTTTACGTGCAGGGCCATCTCGAGTTCTGGGACATTCTGCTCGAGCGTCACCGCGGGCTGCTCATCGACTCATGCGCCTCAGGCGGCCGGCGCAACGACCTCGAGACCATGCGGCGGTCGGTGCCGCTGCATTTCACGGATTTCGGGTACGGGCTGCACCCGGTGAAGCTCGACTTCCAACAAACGATGTACGAGTGGCTTCCGTACTTCAAGGAGACAACGCAGTCCTGGGACGTGGCTGACGCCGAAGCGCAGGCATCGTCGCCAGAGAAGCAGACAGCTTCGCGTTCCACTGTGCGCTGGCCCCGATGCTCGGGCCGTCCCTTGACGCTCGCCGGCTTAATGAGTACGACCTGGACAAAGCCCGCCAAATGATCGCCATCTGGCGGCGTTCGGCACCCTACGTCCTCCGCGGCGACTACTACGCATTGACCCCGTCCGGGCGGAGCGGCACCGACTGGGTCGGCCGGCAGTTCTGTAGCCACAACGGCAACGAGGGCTTCGTGCAGGCGATCCGTCATCGCCGCAGCCTTGAGGAAAGCCGCACCCTCCACGTGCAGCGCCTGCGCGCTGACGCAACCTACGTATTCGAGGAAGCTGAACGCGGCGAGCAACGTCTTGTCGACGGGCTGACCCTCATAAATGACGGCCTGACCTTCGAGTTGCCACCAAGGTCAGGCTCGATCTGGTTTTACAGGCGGCAAACCGAAAACGCTGAACCAGGTTCGCTGGGCAATGCCCAGCCTCGCCCGGGCTGAACTCCCGGTACAGCTGAAGGAAGAAAGAATAAAGGAGCGAGAGTGCACGTCCGAAGCAAGTGAGCAAGCTCAGCGCCCACGAGCCGTTTCAGTCCTCGGCCGTTGCCCCGCGTCGCCTGCCGCGGCGCCACCACTCCGGCGACATTGACGCCGACGCGGGGCTTCGCATGGACCGCCTGAGCACCGCCCTCGTCGGTTGCGGGGGAATGGGCCGTCGCCACCTTCGCGCTTATGCCGCACTGCGCGGCGTAGGCCTGGACCGCTTCGAGGTCGTGGCAGTGTGCGACCCTCGGCCGGAGGCGGCACGGGAGGCGGCAGAGCTCGCGGAAGAACTGCTCGGGACTCGCCCGGCGATCTATAGCGACCAGCATGAAGCTTGTCGGCTCCGGCGAGGTGGCGGTCCTCGACGTGGTAACCGAGCCCTCCGTGCACCATGTAATTGTCCCCGCGGCGCTAAATGCTGGCCTTCACGTCATCTGTGAAAAGCCGCTTGGGGTTGACCGTACGGGCCTGCCGGCAGATGGTGGCGGCAGCTGAATCGTCGGGTTCGCTGCTGGCCACGGCCGAGAATTACCGTCGCGACGGCCCTAACCGGCTGGCGCGGGCCGTGCTCGAGGCAGGTTTGTTGGGCCAGCTCTACCTAATGGTCGAGCAAAGTATCGGGGGTAGCGACGCGGTGATCATCACGCCGTGGCGGCACAAGGCAGAGGCCGGGCCGATCGCCCTCGACATGGGTGTGCACTTCGGCGACATTTTTCGCTATTACCTTGGCGAGATAGACACCGCTTACGGGGCTGCGTTTGTGGCCGAGCCGCTACGTCGCTTGCGGCCTACGGACGACGCAAACGCCGGGTGAAAAGGTGCCTGGCTACATCGAGGCGACTGGCGACGACTCGCTTGTCGCTAGCTTCCGGGCCTCGTCCGGGGTACTCGTCCAGCTCGCTTTTGTGCCGTCTGGTCCCGGCCGCCAATTCGTGCAGCGCAGCCTGCATGGAAGAGCCGGGTCGATGACGGTGCCACGTGACCGTACAGGGGCCCGGTCGTGGTGCAGCTTGGCGAGAGGACGCTGTCGGGAGCGGAGCTGCGCAAGGAGCTAGGTGGCTTCGAGCTTTCCGGTGCGGCGGCCAGTTTCTTTGGCCCCGAGGGGACCGAGTACGAGCGGCCCTTCCCCGAGGTTGACGCGGCCACCATTGGCATCGAACTTGACGACTTCGCTCTCGCCGTCAACGAAGGTCGCCCCCCGGAGGTAGATGGCCGCGACGGGCTGCTTGCGGTCGCCATAATCTGGGCCATCGCGGAGTCCCAGATAGCAGGGCGGCCCGTGCAGGTCGCCGATGTTGCCGACGGCTCGGTGGACGCCGCCCAGGCCGCGGTCGACGCGGCCCTAGGCCTTTCCCGAGAAGAGGACGGGGCGGCTTCTTTCGGGCCGACCGTATAGCCTCTGTGGCGCTTTGAGCTGTCCCGGTCTCGGCTACATGACCGCTCGACTATCACCCCCGATAGCTGGTACCCCGTTAGCGGGGCCTCGGCGTGCTCTAGCGGGGCACACGCAATACACGAACAACGAAGGGAGAGGCACGTAGATGCGGGTCGAATCGCTAGAGGTGTTCCCTGCCACCCGCGCCTGCTATGTCAGGGTCAGGGCGGAGGACGGCACGTCCGGTGTTGGGGAGTCAACCTACTTCGGCTGGCCAGAGGCGGTGGCAGAAATCGCCCGTTCTTTCACCCCGTACCTGGTTGGGCGCGACCCGTTTGACACCGAGCAGCACTTTCTCGCCCTGTACCGGGCGCTGTGCTTCCGGGGTATGGCGGTCACCGGTGCGCTTTCCGCCCTGGACCAGGCGCTGTGGGACTTGAAGGGCAAGCACTTCGAGGTACCGGTGTGGCAGCTGCTCGGCGGGCGCACCCGTAAAGCCGTGCGAGCTATGCGGGTCCTGCGCACAGGCACTGTAGACGAGGTCGTCGAGGCCGCCCGTGTCGCGGTTGATGTCGAGGGCTACACCGCCATAAAGGTGCTGCTATTCCAACACGAGCACCATGGGATGCGCCAGGCTCAGAGGATCGACGACTTGGTGGCCCGGTTTGCCGCCATCCGTGAGACCGTCGGTTGGCAAATCGACCTCGGCGTCGAGCTGCACCGCAACATGACCGCGGGTGACGCCTTGATGCTGTGCGAAGAGCTTGTGCGTTTCCGCCCTCTGTTCGTCGAGGATCCCATCCCGCCCGACAGCGTGGTCGCACTTCGCGCCTTCGCCGCTCGTTGTCCGATCCCTGTCGCGGCTGGCGAGAGGAATACGACCATATGGGAATTTGTCGAGTACCTTGAGCGCCCCGGGGTCGCGTACGCCCGTCCTGATATCGGCATCGCCGGTGGGATCACGCACGTCCATAAAATTTGCGCCCTCGCTGAGTCTGTGCACGCGGGAGTATTGCCCCACGCCGTACCCTCCGGTCCTGTGGCCACGGCTGCCCACGTTCAGCTCGGCATGTGCACTCCCAACTGGGAATTGCAAGAGCACTTACCGCAGGACAGCCCGCCCTCGACCGACCTCGTCGACCGCGTCATCGAGCTCCGGGATGGTTACCTGCTGCCGCCCGAGCGCCCTGGGCTCGGCATCGAGCTCGACGATAGCGCCCTGGCGAAGCACCCCTCGCAGCCTCCAGACTTCACCCACCCTGCCCTGCGCGAGGACGGCTCGGTGGCCATCAGGTGAGCGCCATCGCTCCCTGGCACCGGCGTACCGGGACCACCGGTTGGGTGGCGCCCGGCCAGGACCTTTCCCGCCCCGTTGCCTCGGGGCCACTTGCCTCGCGCCCGGTTGCCTCGCGCCCGGTTGCCGCGCGCCCGGTTGTCGGGCTGGCCTGCCGCCAGGATGTCTACGACAGTTACATCGACCCGTGCGACGTCGAGCGGCTAGAGACAGTAGCTGAATTGCGCTTCCAGCCGTTCGACGTGGCCTCGGGGCTCAGTGGGCCGGCGCCTCGGGATGCCTTCGCCGAATCGGCGTTGGCCGAATTCTCCTCGGATCTCGACGTACTGGTCGTCTGCCACGGGTCACCGTACGTGAGCGCCGAGGTGCTGGATGCCTCGCCTCGTTTGTCTCTGTTGGGCGAGCTCGAGGGCGACCGCTTTGGCTATCACTTCGACACGGATGCTGCAGCAGCGCACGGTGTGCCCATCGTCGACACTACGCACGGCTCCTCATGGCCGACGGCTGAGTGGGCGCTCGGGTTGGCGCTCGTTGGGCTGCGAAATGCCGGTGCCCATTTCCGCCGTCTTATCGCCCATGAGGAGACATCCCCAGTCGGGCCACGAGCGGGTTATGAGCGGGCCGAGCTGAGCCACAAACGGGTCGGGATGCTCGGCTTCGGTCATCTCGGCCGTCACCTGACCAGGCTCCTCGGTCCGTTCGAGGTCGACGTCGTTGCCTATGACCCATTTCCGCCCCGGGAGTTGGCTGAGGCGTACGGCATCGTCTTTGGCCCGCTCGAGGCGGCCCTCAGGGCGGACGTGGTGTTTTGTTTGTTGCCGCTCACCCCGCGAACCCACGGCCTGCTTGGTCGCGACCAGCTGGGCTTGCTCTTGCCGGGCGCCGTGTTCGTCAACGTCTCACGCGGGACGTGTCGTCGACAGCGAAGCGTTGCTCGAGCGGCTGCAGCCCGGCGACGTCGTCGCCTGCCTGGACGTGTTCGACCCCGAGCCCATCCCCCTTGCATCGGCGGTACGGGACCTGGACAACGTCTTTCTGTCCCCCCACCTGGGCGGCGCCAGCGAGGAAAGCCGGCGCCGCTTCTTCGCTTTGATGGTCGACGAGTGCCTGCGGTACTTCGCCGGGTTAGAACCCTACGATGTGCTCACTCCTTCGATCCTCGGTCTTCGTAAATCTCCTAAAGGACCTGAGGCCACTTAGGCCCGCCCGTCCCGGCGGTCCGCGAACCACACATTGATTGTTTTGTATAAAGTCCCGCTCCGCCGCGCCTCCGGGCTGTGCCCGGAAAAGTGGCTTTTAGCTTCACTTATTCCGGCTCTGGTCCGAGGTGGTAGGTGGTTGCCAGCCCCAGCGCTCGGTAGGGCGAAGGACGGTCAGCTTGGTCGACCGTGGTGAGCAGTCCGGGCAAATCTCTGAAGGCCATAAGGGTTTCACCACTTCGTCGAGGGCGACAGGTGCGGGCGGGGGAGGAGCCGCTGCCAATACGGCGTGGGCAGCTTCCTTATCCCGTTGCGCCGACGCGATCCGAGCCAGCTGACGGACCCCCAGCAGTCGTGGGGCAGTCGGTGCTCGCCTTACAGTGTAGAAGGCAAGCCCTCGGGCCGTGTTCCATTGGACGGACAAGCCCTTGTTGTGCGCTGGCGCGGACGACCGGGCTACGAGTCGCGGGTGCCTCGCGGCACCCTTGACCTGCTAGGTACGGTATGCGATAATGCTGCTTGCGACATGCCATGTCTTTGAGCGAAATGATTATTTCACTCAATGAAACATCATCGCCGTCGCTGAAAAGGCCGTTATCTAGGGTTCGCAGGGGGTGGGGGCTTGGGTGCAAGCGTCTGGACCTTTAAACGTCGGGCCCGGAGCGGCCACGCTCGCAAACCGACATTCGCCAAGCACCCGTCGTGGATGGTGAAGAGCGTGCAGAGATGAGCGGCACGGCAGGCACGCTCAGGGACGAGGCCCGTCGTGGGCCGCTCTCTCACGTGCGGGTGCTCGACTTCACGGCGCTCGTTCAGGGCCCGCAGGAGGTCTACAACGGTGCGTTCTGGGAAGTGCCGATGGGAGACGGGCACCGGACCTCTAAGGCGCTGGCGTCGCCATTCGTGTTTTCTGAAACGCATGTCGGGATCCACCGTATTGTCCCAGACCCGGGTCAGCAGACCGCCGAGCTATTCGGTGCCACCGCGGCCGGCCGCGACAGACGGGGGGCGTGAGCTTGGAGATGCGCAAAGAGCCGCCGGTTGACCTCGGCGACGGTATATATCAACTCCCGACGAATTACCCCGACGTTTGTAATGCGCCACTTTGGACCTATCTGATTGCAGATGGGGAGCGGTTCGGCCTCATCGACCCCGGCGTCCGCAGCACATTTGGTGCCACGCTCGACGAAGCTGTCCGCGAGGTCGGTTTCGAGCCCCGGTGCGCCGACCTCTTGTTAGCCACTCATGGCCACCCGGACCATTCGGGAGGACTGAGCTCGTGGGAGGCAGTGGCGCCATCCGCGCGGATCGTGGCACCGCTCGTTGACGCGCCGTGGGTGGAATCATTCGACCATCAGTGGACGCGGTTTTGGGATGAGTACCCTGGGGCCCTCGACCTGATGAGCGACCGAGAGTTCCTGGCGGGGTTGTGCGTTCCAGAGCCACGAGTCGATGTTCTGCTTAGGGACGACGACACGGTGAGCACCGGTAACAGAGCTGTAGAGGTCATAGAGACTCGCGGCCACACGTGGGGCCATTGCGCTTATTTCGACCGGGCGAGCTCAACCTTGTTCACTGGCGATGCGGCCCAGGGCCGCGGTGTGCCCAGTTGTGATGGGCGCACGGTATTCGCACCGCTGTATCTCGATGTCGTCGATGCGCGGTTCGGGCTACGGCGGCTGCTTGATGTCCCTTTCGAGAAACTTTGCCCCGCTCATGTCCCGCCGATGGACCGGTCGCAGGGCATTGGCTTCCTGGAAGAAAGCCTCGCATTTATCGACGAGGCGGATTCTATCGCCAGGGATCTCCTCGAGGAACGGGGGCCCGGCCCGGTGACGACCCGCGAACTCGCGGTCCGGATCGGCCAGGCAGTAGGGACGAACCCGCCGGTCTCGGCCCAGACGGTTCCCACGGCTCGTGCCCACCTTTATGCCCTGGCGCGGGAAGGTTTATTGGAGGCCGCCTGGCTACAGGTCGCACCCGGGTAGGGAGCCGCAGGCCATGCCGGCGCAGAATTGTGACGCCACGCAGGGACAACCAGGACGAAAGGAGAGAACCCCTCGTATCGAGATGTGAGGAGGTCGGAGGCTTACCGGCAACCGGCCCATGCTGGCATGTGTTTGTCGCGATAGCGCGGCGCTAGTCCACCTTCGAACCGCGCGGAACACACAAAGCACTTGAAAAAATCGCCTACAACCGTAGAAACGTGAATACCTGAACAGCTTCAACAGAGCGACATACCGCCAAAAGCGACCAAAGTTGAAAGGGAGGAAGCAGTGTTTAGGCCATCAGGACCAAAGAGCATCCGCTTGCTGGGCGCGGCCGGAGTAGTAACCCTGGCCCTTGTCTCGGTCTCAGCATCGGCGGGCGCGGCGACTCGACCGGCTCAAATAAGTCACGTTCCAGCCACCGCGTCCGGCCTGCTGCCCTTGCCGAGCAAGGCGCTGTGCAAGAAGAGCAGCTACAAGATCGGCTACGACGTCTTCTCTGGGTCGCAGCCTTTCGCGAACCTTGTTACCCAAGGGCTGGTGCAAGCGGCTAAGGCTACCGGGTGCGCGACGGTCGTAAAAACGATTGACAACCTCAGTGGGCCAGTCGCGGTCGGCAACCTGAAGACGTTGATCAACGAGCATATTGACGGCTTTGTCGACTTCCAAGTGCTGGCCGCCTATCAGCCAGCGATCGCCACTACGCTGAAGAATGCCAAGATCCCGGGAGTCGCAATCGTTGGGGCCGATCTGCCGGGCTCTCCTGACGTGGGGGCGAACAACTACCAGGCTGCGTACAGCGACGGCCTCTATCTGGCCCAGCAGGCGCAGAAGCGCTTCGCGGGCAAGATGCCGTACGTGCTTGGCGGCGCCGAGCCGAGCGCTGGGGCGATTATCCTCGAGCGCTACAATGGGGCGGTTGCGGGCGAGAAGAAGGTATTCCCAAGCCTGCCGAAGAGCCACGTTATCGAGGTCCAGAACGACGGCACCGAGACCACGGCCTACAACAACACGCTCTCTGCCCTTTCAGCGGTACCATCAGGGTCGGTTGTGCTCCTTACGGGGGTAAACGACGAGGTGACCGCAGGCATGGCGAAAGCGGCCCAGTCCCGGGGCTTTACCAATACGCTGGTGAACTCGTTCGGTGGTGACCCCTTCGGCCTCCAGCAGGTCTGCACCAACTCGCATTACGTCGGTGCCTGGTACCTGGAGCCCGAGGTGTGGGGCCAACAGTCGCTAACGGCGATCATGGACCAGATCAACGGCCAAAAGGTCCAAAAGCTGATCGGCGTCATCGGCGATGAGGTCACCTCCAGCACACCGTCGCTGCACTGCAAGTAGGAGCCGCCACACTGCAAGTAAGACCCGTAGGACAGAGGTGGTGCCGGTGCGAGCCTGATAGCTCGCGCCGGTGCCGGGGAAGCCTGGCGCTGACAGTGGGGGCCAGTCGGCGTTCGAAGGTTACCGAACCAGGAGGGCCGGTCAATTGAGCGAGGGCCGCACCGCCGGCGGAGCACGGCTCGAGCTCTCGTCGCCTGGGTCGTCGGCCGAGCAAGTCGCGGTGGCGACACAGTTCGACGTCGAAGAGGAACGGGCCGCGACCGCGCGAGAGCGGCGGCTTGCCCGTCGGCGGCGCATCATCGAGCGGATCCAGGGCGAAGGGCTGGTGCTCGTCTTCGGCATCGTCTTCGTCATCATGTGGGCGAGCTCGCCCTACTTCCTGACCGAGGCGAACCTCCTTACTGCGGCCAGCGTCGTGAGCGTCCTCGGTGTTATGGCGGTCACGGAGACTCTCGTCGTAATTGGGGGGGAGATCGACATCTCCGTCGGGAGCGTCATGGCGGCGACCTCGGTGCTGATCGGTGTCATGGTCACCGGTGGGCTGAACATCTGGCTGGCGACCATCCTGGGTTTCCTCTTCTCGGGCTGCGTCGGGGCCGTGAACGGCATTATCACCGTCTATTTCAAGGTCAATTCCCTCGTGACGACCCTGGGGACCTACTCGATCTTCCTCGGTCTCGCGTACTTCTTGTCCAATACGACCACCGTGAGCATCGGCGGAGAGGGTTTCGGGGTACTCGGTAGCGGGAGCGTCGGCCAGATCCCCGTCCCCGTTTTCTTTTTCCTCGGCGTGTGGCTACTCGGTGCTGCGATCGCTCGTTACACTGCCCTCGGCCGCCACATCTACGCCACGGGCGACAACTACGACGCGGCCATGCGCTCCGGGATCCAGGCCGACCTTTTGCGGGTTGGCCTGTTCGTCGCAATGGGCCTGAGCGCAGGTTTGGCAGGGATCATTGTCACCTCCGAGCTGGGCTCGGCTGCTCCCCAGATTGGCGATCCCTACCTGCTGTCGGTGGTCACTGCAGTGATACTCGGGGGGGCGAGCCTGCGAGGCGGTCGCGGGACGATGCTCGGCACACTCGTAGCCGTCGCCATCCTCGGCGTACTGCAAAACGGCTTCGCGCTCTTACAGTTCTCCACGTACCTAGAGGACACTGTGCTTGGTTGTCTGCTTATCTTTGCCGTCCTCACGGACCGGCTGGTGAGAAGGGCGGAGCGATGACGGGGCCTGACACGCGCGACGCGCTGCTAGAGGCGCGGGGGATAAGCCGCACGTTCGGGAGCGTGGTGGCACTGAGCGACGTCAACCTCGAGGTCCGCCCGGGCGAGGTGGTGGGTCTCGTCGGGGACAACGGCGCCGGTAAGTCCACCCTGCTCAAGATCCTCTGCGGCGCCCTGCAACCAACGTCCGGCGAACTGCTGATCGACGCCACCCCAGTGACCTTCCACTCCCCGAAAGACTCCCGCAGACGAGGGATCGAGGTGGTCTACCAAGACCTGGCGCTGGCAGTTGAGTTGTCGGTCGTGGAGAACATTTTCCTCGGGCGAGAACAGCGCAAGGCGGGGTTACTCGGGAGGGCCGGTGTTCTTGACCGCCGGTCGATGACCCGCGACGCGAAGGCCACGCTCGACTCCCTCGCCATCGAGATCAACGACACCGCCGTCCGGTGTGGGCTGCTTTCGGGCGGTCAGCGTCAGGCCGTGGCCGTGGCCCGGGCGGTGCGTTGGGGTTCAGCGCGTGCTCCTGCTCGACGAGCCGACCGCCGCGCTGGCGGTAATGGAGGCCGAGAAGATCGCCCGGCTCATCAAAGAAGTCGCCGGCAAAGGTGTCGGCGTGGTCCTCGTCAGCCACAACATGCCCCAGGTGCACGAGCTGTGCGACCGAATCGTGGTCCTGCTTCGCGGCCGCATGGTCGCCGATCTTCGCCGGGACGAGGTGAGTGTGGAGGATATCGTCATGTGGATCACGGGCGCCGCCCTTGCCCGCAGGTGATCTACCGGTAATTAGGAGCGTTGGCCACGGACGCGCCGCGGCCGCGGGAAAGGTGGAAAGTCGTGACCTCGTACCAGAGATTCGGCGGCAAGGTGGCGTCGGTAACAGGCGCGGGGATGGGCATCGGCGCGGCGGTGGCGCGGGCGCTGGCCGCCGAGGGGGCCGCCGTCTCGCTCGTCGACCTCGACGGCGGTGCCGCCAAGGCCGTTAGCGACGAGATCACCAAATCCGGGGCCCGCGCCGTCCCGATCGTCGCCAACGTCGGGCGAGCCAGCCAGGCCGAGCAGGCGATCAGCCGGACGGTCGAGGAGTTCGGGGGTCTTGACCTTCTCGTCAACAACGCCGGCGTCGTCATCTACGGCGAAGTGCCGGAGTTCGCAGAAGAGGACTGGGACACGGTGCTTGACACCAACCTGAAAGGCCAATTCCTCATGTCGAAATTTGCCATCCCTGAAATGCGCCGCCGCGGCGGGGGCGCGATAGTCAACCTTTCCTCGGTACAAGCCCTGATCAGTCAGCGGGAGGTAGCGGCGTACGCCGCCTCTAAGGGCGGGGTTGTCTCGCTGACCAAGACCCTGGCTCTCGATCACGCCAAGGACAAGATCCGGGTCAATTGCGTGCTCCCAGGTTCCGTTCGGACTCCGATGCTCTGGCACGCCGCGGAACTCGCCCCTGGCGACCCCGATGAGACCATCGAGCAGTGGGGCCGGATCCACCCCCGCGGTACGGTGATCGAGCCAGAAGAGATCGCCGCAGTCGTTCTCTTTTTGCTGAGCGACGATGCGAGCGCAGTCACGGGGGCGGCCTGTGTTGCGGACGCTGGCCTTTCAGCGCAGGCGGCATTTTGAAAAAAGCATGGCATTTTCAGCGCAGGCATCGTCCTGGGGCAGATGGTCCTTCATGACTGGGAGTTACTACCAGGTCGCGGGTCATCGGCAACACGCCCGCGGAGTGCCATGAGACGGCCTCTGACCCGGTGAAATGAGTTCTATGGTCGGCGCAGGTAAGCCCCGTACAGCGAAGCGGCCCTCCCGGTCCCGCCGCGCTAGCCGCGAGTTCGATGGGACGCCAATAGCGGGTTCAGAACCTCGACCCGCTGGCGTTGGTGACCGCTCATTCGCGGCAGAGCCGGATGGCGACGCCGAGGGCAACGCGCCCCGCTCAACGACGGGTGACTTGTTGATGGTTATCGAGGAGCTATCGAAGTTCGACCGGATAGGGGTCACCCGGTTGGGGCGGCACCTGGGACTGCCCCTTCCGACGACCTATCGGATGCTCCGGGTGCTTCAGCGCAACGGGTACGTAGAGCAGCTCCGAGATTCCAAGGAGTACCGCTTGACGTTGAAGGTGTTCGAGATTGGGTGCCAGGTGGCGAGCCGGACCACCATCCGCGACGTCGCCGCCCTCGAGATCGAGCGGTTGTCTAATCAGTCGGGCTTGGAGGCGAACCTTGGCGTCCTCATCGAGGACCAGGTCCTGTACTTGGCCAGGGTCGAGACCGACGAGCTGCTTACGTTGAACCTTCGCCCGGGGAGCCGGGTGCCGGCCACTTGTACAGCGATGGGTAAGGCGATGCTCGCCTTTGAGACCCGGCCCTTTCGGAACATCGTGGGCGACGGGCCTTACCCGGCGCGCACCGAGCACTCGGTCACAAGCGCCGAGGCACTGACCACGGAACTGTCCGAGGTGCAGCGCAGGGGTTACGCCGTAGACCGCCAGGAACTGAGCCTTGGCCTGTGGTGCGTGTCGGCACCGATCCTCGGTACGGCCCATGCCCAGCAGGGAGCGGTGAGCGTCGCCTCTTACGGCAGGAAGATGGAGGAGAAGGAGCTCCAACGCCTCGGCCAGCTCGTGATCGCTTGCGCGAACCGGGTGTCCCGACGGATCGGGGGTCTTTCAGACCTTCACTCGTGGGTACCCAGCGCACGCGTGAGCTATCCACGCCCTTAGACACGACCAACCCGCTGCGTCACGCTCCATCGGCGGCGCGGCCCAGCCTTCGGCTCAGGTTTAGGGTGCAGCGGACGGTTCGGCGTCGTCGCCGCCCAACGCTGCCGTCAGTCCGTCTAGGTCGGCGACGGTCACTGTGAGTGCCGAGTGACCGCTTCGTCGAAGTGGCGACGGCACCTTGTCGGCGAAGTGGACACAGACTCCAGCGTCATGGTTGGTCCCGAAACTCAAACCGTCGTCAACCATTGAGCCGCGAACACCGAACGCCGTCCACCAGCGGTAGTGCCGAGTGATGTGCGCGCCGGTGATGTTGGCGAGCGGCGTGCCCAGCTTGAAAAAGCCGAACGTCGCCATAAAGGAGCCGTTATCGGTGAGCGTGACGCCGTCTCTTGCCGGTCGCAGCCCGAAGGGCAAGAGCACCGGCAGGTAGCGTTTGTCGATGGCGTAGCCGAAATGTTGGGGCATCATTAAATCCGATCCGTTTGCCTCTCGAGTAATTAGAACCACGGCGTCAGAAGCCAATTGATCCCGGCGGTGTTTGCGGTTGCGTGACCGGCGCTTCCATCAGCCCCGCCCGCCAATCATCGAGGCTCGCGACTCGTTCTGGGTGGACGCGGCTCCGCGCTAAAAACCCAATTCCGTGCTGGCGCATGGGGTCCTGGTCCGCTGGTTGGTACCGCAAGTCAACGCTCCAGCGGACATGGGTTGACGTGTTGGCCCAGAAGAGTGGATGAAGCGGTCGTTGAAGATGATGGCGGTACCGGTCTGCACCGGGACCGTCCGGGCCTTGTTCCTGAGGTGCCTGACTTTCTCGTCGTCGAGTTCGCGGTAAGCGGTGCCCGAATAGGTCTCGAAGTGGAAGTCGCCGACGGCCTCGTGCTGAGTGCGGGCGACCACGCGAAGGCAACCGTTGGCCACCGTGGCATCGACCAGAGCGATCCAAACGGTAACGACCGGGTTGCTCTTTGACCCCGGCCAGTACGACTTGTCCTGGTGCCAGGGGACCTCTCCAGCGGCCACGCGTGGCACCTTGGGCCGCACATTATAGACGGGGTTGGCGAAGATTTCTGGCCCGATAAGGCTCTCGACGACGTCGAGGACCTTGGTGTTCGTCATCAGCGCGAAGTAGCCCGGTACCCGGTCACGCCAGCTCTGCCCGGTGAAGGTCACGAACTCCTCGGGGCTGAGGCCCTCGAAAAGCCTGGCCAACCTGGTCTCGAACGGCTCAGTCGTGAGGGCGTCCTTGATGAGCCGGGCCTCTAGGAGCCGGTCGGCTATCTGGTCGACCTTCTGCATCATTGCCCCCCTCACTGGGGCCAGGTCGTCGCCGTCAAGGAGGGCGGGGACGACAAGGTAGCCTTCCTCGTCGTACTGGCTCACCTGGCTGGCGGACAGCGAGCCGCGGTTGCCCTCCCGCAGCTGGGCATCACTTACCGCGTAGTCCCTGTCCATTGGCCCCGGCTGACCAATTTAGCTGGAAGCGCTGTCGTCTGAGAGATGCCACCATCTCGGAAGAGTGGTGGACTGGGTGGAAACTGAGGCCCTCCAGGCCGAGCCTGCGGAGGGCGGGTATACATGACGGCCGGCCCCTGGAGAAATGCGGGTAACAACGGACCTGTCGGAGGGAGCTTCAAGAGCGACATCAACGGCAGCGGCGCCCCATGTCAACCCGGTACCCCTAGTCTGCCGATTAGCGGTAACCCTGGGCGATGGCGCGCTTGAACACAGGCCCCGTGGCCCAGGGTCGCTCAGGGGCGGGAGCGGCCCGGTTCACGATGGTCCTCATCTGCGCAGCCCAGTTCGTGCTCCAGTTGGACTTCAGCATTGTGAACGTCGCGCTGCCGACGATCCAGCGCGACCTAGCTATGCCCGCCGCCCAGCTCCAATGGCTCGTTACCGGTTACGCGCTCGACTTTTGGTTCGTTGCTCCTGGCCGGCGGCCGCCTGGCTGACCTGCTGGGGCGGCGCCGCCTATTGGTCCTGGGCTTGGTACTGTTCGCCCTGGCCTCGGTGGCGTGCGGGCTGGCCCAGTGGCCCGTCATGCTGATTGCCGCCCGGCTTGTGCAAGGTGCGGCCGGCGCCATGGTGTCGCCTGCAGCACTGTCGCTCCTCACGACCACCAACCCAGAGGGACCGGCGAGGAGCCGAGCGCTCTCCATCTGGCAGGCGACAACCGCGGCCGGCGCCACCACAGGGATCATCGCCGGCGGGGTCCTCACCCAGTACCTCGGTTGGCGTGCCGTCTTCCTCGTCAACCCGCCGGTGATCGCCCTCATGCTGCTCTTTGCCCGCCGGTTACCAGCAGCTCGCCCAGCCGGCGGCCAGCACCTCGACCTTGTTGGTTCTCTCTTGATAACCGCCTCGCTGGGCGGGCTGATCTTCGGGTTGAGCAATGGGAAGCAGCACGGCTTCGCGTCGCCGGCTACGATCGCCGCCCTGGTTGGCGCGGTTGCGCTGGCAGTCGCGTTCGTCTGGTTCGAGCGGACGGTCTCGGCCCCTATGCTGCCTGCCGCCATACTCGCTTCGCCGACACGCCGCGCCCGGTGGGGGCCATGCTCCTCATCGGCGCCGTCCTGGCGGGCTACGTGTACTTCGTATCCCTGTACTTGCAAAGGGTAGAACGGTTCAGCCCGCTACAGACAGGGCTAGCCCTCGTCCCTTCGACGCTGACCGTCGTTCTCACCTCCACTCTGGTCACCCGCCGGCTTATTACCCGGCTACGCGTGACGCTCGACTATGTGCTCGCTACCACTGGGCGTGTTCTGCACGCTTTCCCGGGTCGTCGAGCTCCGGTTGGCACCCAGAGCGAACATTGCCACGCCGATAACTACAGAGCAAATACCCACCACCAACAAGATGACCCCGACAGTATTTACGTTGAAACCAGTGGTGGAAACCGTTACGGCGAATTTTAGGACGGCGCCGATTACGACCAACACGATCCCGAGGGTAATCAAACCCGTCCCCGTTCCCCTCGACATTTCTCCTCGTTTCACTTGGTAGGCAACCTGCTGTGCAAGTCGACCCCTGCCCTCAAAATGGAGCTGTAGCGCAGGATTTCGGGGAACGTCTTGATGATGGTGATCATCGGCCCCTGCTCTACATGGCTCATGAACGGACCTATTTCGAGCCGGCGAAAGAGTTATAGAACGGTGGAGAGAGTCCTTACGGCCCTCCGTTGCGTTCGGCATGGCGTACACGGACGCCGCCGGACCGCCGTCTTTGGGGGCGGCGACGCCCGTACGTGGCCGATGCCCACATGGGCGTCGGCTTGGGGCGAAGGGCTCACGCCATGTGGCTGTCAAACCACGCCTGCATCGGTTCAGGTCGGCGATGGAACTCGAGGCAGCCGTCCCATCGGGCTTTCGTGCCCTCGATCCACTGCAGCTTCTGCTCGGCCACGGGAATGTTGTCGTACATCGCTTGGACCAGGGGATTTCTACGGGCGCCACAAGGCGCCGACGGTGTAGCTGAAGAGGTTTCCCAGAAATTTTTTGCTAGTTTCGTGAAACTAGGGTAACCTTAATACTGGCGGGCTTGTTTGCCAGTTGCCGACTCCGGACCGCGGTCTGACCTGCTTGGAGGCGTTCGCCCAAAGCACGTTGGAACGCGAGCACCATCTGGTGCCCCAAGCCGACCAGAGGCAAGACATGCCTGACAAGGCGCCGATTAGCCCCAAAATAGTGGGGGACCACCATTTCGAGCTGCCACGCTCGCGCGACCTGTTCAGACGGGCGGTGCCGCAGATCGCAGAGGCGGTCCTCATCCCCCTTGGCCTGTTCTACGCCGCCCTTTTGGTGCTGGGGCCGAAAGGTGCGATCTGTACCGCTTTGGCCTGGAACTTCATGGCTCTCCTACGCCGCCTGTGGCGGCACGAGCGCCTGCCGGGTGTGCTCGTGCTCGGCACGGTGGGCCTGACGGCCCGTTCCGTCGTGGCGCTTGCGAGCTCGAGCAGCCTGTTCGTGTACTTCTTGCAGCCCTCCCTAGGGACGGCGTTATTGGGTGGTGCGTTCTTGGTCTCTGTCCCCCTTGGCTGCCCCTTGGCCGAGAAGCTGGCGCACGATTTCGTGCCCTTGCCGCCTTCGTTCTTCAAGCGGCCGAAGGTCCGCCAACTGTTCGTACGGATCAGCCTGCTGTGGGCTCTGGTGAGCCTGGCCAATGCCGCCGGCACGGTCGCATTGCTGCTCGACGTGCCCATCGCGACGTTCCGGCCGCCAAGACGGGCCTGTCTGGGTGCTCACCCTGGGCGGCGTAGTGCTCTCGTCGTGGTGGTTCCGCCGCGGCTTGCGCCGTGCCAACCGCGAAACCGTCGCGGTGGCCGCTGAGTGAAGGGCTGCCGAGGGGCGCAGGACTGACAGGATCAGCCAGTTCTACGTGGTCGTGGAAACGGTGTGACGAGTGGTGCTCCCGCCCATTCAGTGCCTTCCTCCTTAGGTTTAGAATTGACCCATGACGGTATAACGCTGTTGTGATTATTTTCCTCGTACTGCTGCTAGTTCTGCTGTTTGCCGGGCTCGGGTTCGCTATCCACTTTCTTTGGATCCTGGCCGCGATCTTTCTCATCTTCTGGCTGGCCGGCGTGGCGTTGGGCCGAGGCGAGAGCGCGGGGAACCACCGTTTTTATAGGTGGTAAACCCCTTACGTCGCACCCATGATCCTGGGGTGCGCCCCGCCCATTCTTCGAATTGTCACGGTGACCCGAGGGCCACGAGCCCGGGTCGGGAGGTAGTCCTCCACACTGGCAGCTCGCTTGCCTTGGCCATGGGGACGGCTCTAGCCAAAGGGCCAGCCGGAGCTGCTCAGCCCGTGGCGGCCGGGCGTGTGACCTCGCAGAGACCAAGGACGCCGTGGGTGACCTTGTGCCGCAGCCAGTACGGCTACAGTTGCGAAGGTATCCGGCTGTTTGCGGCTCCCCGTGCCTTCGCGGTCGTGGTTGCTCCTTTCGCCACCAACCGGAGCTGCAGCCTGAGCCGCGTACCTGAGCTGTTTAGCGCCTATACCGGCCGGTGAGGTCAGCCCAGACCAGCCTGCCATTATCAACCGGGGTCGTGCCCCACTCTTTCGCCACTGCCGCGACCAGCCCCAGTCCTCGACCCGACGAGGCCATTAATGCGGGCGGCTTGTCTACCCATTCCCGGGTGCCGCCGTCCAAGACAGACACCCGGGCGCCGTCCTCGAGGGGCCTGACCGCCACCGTGAACCCGGAATGGGCGTGGACAACGGCGTTGGTGGCCAGTTCCGTTACCACCAAGGCGGCATCTGCCATGAGTGCATCGTCACCGGAGGCTTTCAAGGCCGCGACCACGAAACGTCGGGCGTCGCGAGGCGAATTTAGGCTGGCTGGAAATTGGCAGGACACTTCGTCCGGTTTAGGTTGCGATAGTTCGAGGGCGGCTGGCGGGTCCATCAGGACGGCAGTATGGAGCCGATGGATTTCGGAGAGTACCCCGGCGTGGTCGTCGCCTACCAAAGGCTCGTTATGGTACGCACAAAACAAGGAGAAAGGAAGTTCCCGGCCAAGGTCGACCCAGAGCCGTTCGAGTTGGACAACTGCGTTCACCTGGCCGGCCCTCCACAATAGGTCGACCATCTCGCCGTAGACGTGTACAGGACCGCCGCTGCTAACTGCTCGGCGAACGTGGTCACCGACGACGGCACGGAACACACCGGGGCGCGGCGCGTAGCCCACCAGGAACCGCCCCATTGTTTCTTCTGCGTCTAAAGCGATGATCTTTCCGTCGCGGCATGCCAATGCCACGGCGATCCCGCCCGACGCTAGCCCCATTTCGAGGGCCGCCCGATGCGGGGCCGTGGCCAGCATGACAGCCACGCCGCCGGCCTCAAGGGCGCCGAGCAGGTACTCGACCACGCTTTCGCTCAGGTCGAGGTCGTCGTCGTAGAACCGGGCGATGTGGTCGTGTGGGCCGGCTCTAACTGATACAGGCTCTACGGGCACTATTTCTCCATGAGAAACAGACGACATTCTGGCCACATCATACGTCCGGGGGGCTCATGATGAGCTCAATGCCCGCTTTGTCGGCCCGGCGTGGGCATCAGCTTCCGCGGGCCCCTCGAAGATAAGGCCGCCGCCAGCGCTCCCGGCGCGGTGACCATCCACCCCAGGGGGTTGTAAAGCGACCTCGTCATAGCTTTACTGTGCTCCTCTTCCGGCCCTCGTGCGGTCTCGGCCGTCGCCGGCTTTCGAACATATATACCCATGGCCGCCGGCAGCGAACCGCCGGCCGGAGGCACCAGTAAACGGACCTTCGCCCTGGCCTTGGCCCTTGCCCGAGGGTTCATCGTCTGTGGCCTGCGGGATTCCAGCGGGGGGCGGGGGGTGGTGGCTGATAGCCGGCCGTCAAGTTGCGGCGGCGATCGTCATTCGGCCCCCGTAGCTCGATCGCAGCACTTAGGCGCGCCTATTCCTTGAGCAAATCTTTGCAGATCCTGTCCTCGTAGTCATGAAGCCACGGTTAGCCGCGGCGAACGCCGCTGGCGTTACGAGAGCTGGGAGGACATTAGGGTGCGGGATGACCACTCACGTATGACAGCGCGCCAGGTCAGTTAGCTCTGGTTCCGCCGCGTTGCGGCAGACGCCGGGGGGTCCCAGAAGCCGCACAAAATGGGCAACCCGAGTAAGGCCCGTCCAGCGCCGCACCCCGGCCCACCTTTCGTAATGGCGCTAGTCCTGCGTCGGTAAGGGCTTTATCAAGCCGGCCTGACCAATAGTGGGTAGTCCCCGTAGGCGAAGTTGGCCGTGTACCAGGCCACCGTGAACTTCGGGTTGAGGGCTATGGCGTAGTCTTGGGCACAGATAGGCACATAAGGGACGTCACTCGCCAACTGTCCCAGTAGCTTCGAATACACGGCGAACCGCGCGGTGGGGGTGCTGCCGGCGAGGCCAGCGGTGATCAGTCTGTCAACTGCGGGCGGTGCGTAGTCGGCGGTATTCCACTGCCCCTGGACCAAGTTCCTGCTGCCGAGCAGCAAAGTCGTATAGCAGCTGACGTCGATGCCACAGGTGCCAGTGTCGTACAGAGAAAGTGGGCGTTGCTTCGCTGGGCCCGTTATCTCGGCGCCCCACACGCTGCTCGTAACCGCCTTCACATGCAGATCGATCCCGATCTTCTGGAGCTCGGCGGCCGCCACCTCGGCCATGTCGACGGTGCTACCGTAAACGCCCTCAACCAGAGTCGCAGAAAATCCCTTAGGGTAGGCCGACTCGGCCATCTCGGCCCTGGCTTTGGCCAGGTTGTACTGGTACAGGGGTATCGACTTGAGCAACGCCGTGATCTGCGCCTGGGACGCGATCTGTCCGAGCTGCTGGGGAGGGATCAGGGTGTAGGTGGGCACGGCGTACCCACCGTTAGCGATGATAAGGTTGGGCCGGTCGAGGGCGTAATCGACTGCCCGGCGGACGTGGACGTCGTTCCACGGAGCAATCTGGGTGTTCATTGAGAGCACGACGTCCGATGGGGCGGGGACGCTAATGATCTTGGCCCCCGAGGTACCCTCAAAACTCTTGGGGTCGACGATAAGCGGATCGAGGTCGACCTCACCAGCGCGCATTGCCAGGGCCAGGCTCGTTTCGGTGGCGAAGATCTTGTAAGAAATATGTTGTATCGGGACTTTCCCGCCCCACCAGTGCGGGTTGGCCGAAAACTCAGCGCCTGTGGTGGGATCGAGGCTGTCTATGATCCATGGCCCGGTCCCCATGACCAACGTCCCTGGCTTTCCGAAGGTTCCCTTGTGGTCCTCGGCGAACTTCGCCTCGAAGATCTCTGCGTTGTACGACGCAGGTACCCACTGCCAGCTAGCGTCTGGGCGGGACAGCTTCACGACGAGAGTGTAAGGACCGGTGGCCGTGATGCTTTTGACGCTGGTGGGAAAGAAGGAAGCCTCGTCAGAGCCCGGAGCTCGTTCCCAGTTAAGGGAATAGGCCGCATCGGCAGCGGTCAGCTCGTTGCCGTCCCAGAACTTGACCCCATGGCGAAGGTGATAGACATAAGTGAGCGGGTTGGGGTCCGACCACGATGTAGCGAGGTCCGGTTCCAGCTGGCCCTGAGGGCCCAACTGGAGCAAGTCTTCTAGGCTGAGGGACCCGACTGCGAAGATTCGGTTCGCCCGGGGGTCAAGGGTGTCGAGCGAGTACACCGTCCCGATTGTGAAAGCCGGGATCGTGGCGCCGCTGGCCGGGCTCGGCGCCGGTGCTGCGGCTGCGGACGCCGAGGAACCGAGGGCGAGCAGAGCCGCCCCGACGACAGCTGTGGTGACCGAACGGAACCTCATATTTTCTCCTCCACGGCGGGGATATTGGCTTGGTTGCTGAGAGGTCTTGCTTCGGTACTTCGTGGCTCGGTTTGCTAGCGGGCTGGCCCGTCTGTACCGACACCCTGAACCCGGTGGCCTCGATTTGGCACCGAACCGTACTATAACATACACAACTGTACGCGATCAAGCGGCAGGCTAACAACCTCGGCAAGATCGCCCTTGAGCTGGGCCGCAGTTTACCAGCCCGCGTGACACGCCGCAGAACCCTAGGGGAGATTGAATAGGCTCCTTGACCGCTCAGAGCCCGCCCAGCGCCCGCCCATGCCCCGATCACCGACCCCCCACGCCGTCTCAAGTGCTGTACTATAACGTACGGTAACGTACATATGAATTCGGGGAGGAAAAGTGCTCGCTGCTGAACGTCGAGACCTGTTGGTAGACCGGTTGCGGCACGACGGGCGGATCGTGGCGCGAGAAATGGCTGATGAACTTGGTGTCCCCGAGCACGTACTGAGGCGCGACCTACGGGACCTGGCGGCCGCTGGCCTGTGCCAACGAGTCTACGGAGGTGCGCTCCCGCCGTCGCCGATCACAGCCGACTTCGCCCATCGGGCCGTGGCCGTCCCCGAAAGAAAGCTGCGCGTTCGCGGCCCGGGCGGCCACGCTCATAAGCCCGGGTAGCACTGTCATTATCGATGCTGGGACGACATCTCTCGCTGTCGCCCAGGAGCTCGCGCCAGGGCTGGCGGCCACGGTCGTAACTCGCAGCCCCGCGGTCGCCACGGTCCTGGTCGGTCACCAGTCGGTCGACGTCGTGCTGCTCGGAGGCCGCATGTTGAAGTCGGTCGCCAGCACGTGCGGCGCAGCGGCCGCCGAGGTCGCCAATAACATCTCGGCTGACCTTTTCCTTATGGGGATCGCAGCTGTGCACCCGAGAGAGGGCTTTATGACCGACGAGCTCGAGGACGCCGCCATGAAACGCATCCTCATCGCTCGGGCGGCGGAGACCTATGTCCTGGTCAGTTCGGAGAAGCTGGGGACGGCGTCCTCTCACAGAATCGTGGGGCTTTCGGGGGTGGCCGGCGTCGTGACTGACGCGCCCCCCGGGCACCCCGCCCTCGAGCAGTTCGCCCGACAGGGCGCCCGAGTGATCCACGCCTGAGCTCGGCTTGTGCCGTCATTTGACACCGAGTGGAACTGCATGTTGCCTGAGCTCCTCAGTTGTCAACACGAACACTTTTCTCGCAATAGCGCCACCGCCCCTCGGACCACGTTCCTCGGGGATCGGATGAACTCTGCTTGAATTTCCGGTAAATATCTTACTACTCCCTGGTCCTGCACGATACTGCACGTTATAGTACTTTGTTGTGACGAGCTCTTGGCGAAAGCCGCAGGGCAAGAGCAAGCCGCCGCCATCCACAATTTCCGCCTGGACATTTCAGCAAATGCCACCTTCTACCTGGACGAATAGGCAAAAGGAGCATTATCAAGGCTTGACTGACCTGCGCACTGGCGATTAATACCCGAGGTTAGCGACATCAAGTCGGGAGGTTCAGTGAGAAAGACCCGTCGAAGAATCTGCATTGGTGCTGCCGCAATGTCCGTACTCGGGCCCACCTGGGTGTCCAGTGACGGACCGGCTGTATCAGCCCAACAACCAGAAGCAGTAATTCCATTACTGAGAGAAGGCGTGGTCGGGTCAATACCCACGGCCACTGTGACGAAGGATAATTTTGCCAGCTATATAGATTTCATATCGTGCGACACGTTGATGTCCTACGCTTCTGACGGCAGATTGCTGCCGGACCTCGCAACATCCGTCAGTCAGCCGAACGACGTGACCTATATCTACCATATTCGCCAGGGAGTTAAGTTCTGGGATGGCAGCGCTGTGACGGCTGCCGACGTCGCATTCTCACTGAACCTCGAACGGGCTCCTGGTTCACCGTGGGCATTTTTCTTCCCAAGTGTGAAAAGCGTGACTGCCACAGCGCCCTACGAGGTGACCGTCAAACTGAGCTACCCTAACGCGACTTGGCCCGGTGACGTTCCCGGTGCGTTTATCTTCGAAAAGAGGTTCACAGAAGAGCACAAAGCCACTTTTGGCCAGTCCGGAACGTTGATCATGTGCTCTGGGCCATGGGAGGTGGACAGTCTCGACCCGACGACGGGAGCACAATTTTCGGCCAACCCAGACTGGTGGAGAGGGCGCGTCCCCGTCGAGCACATCTCGCTTACAAGTTTTGCCAATGAGACGAGCCTCGGTCTTGCCATGCGTGCCCGTGAGATCGATGTCGACACGGGTGTCGCCACGCCTAGAGCCTTCGCCTCTACCGCTGGGTCTGGGGTGGCATTACTCAGCGTTCCCTCTCCGGCATTCATCGGCTCCTTCACCATGAACACGCAGGTCGCCCCCTGGAATGACGTTCACGTTCGTCGCGCGGTGGCTTACGCCCTCGATCGGGCGAACATCATTACTGCGCAGGGAGGGTATGCCGTTCCAAGCTACACACTGATCCCGCCTGAATCGTTGCGGACAATTGCGTCGGAAGGTCCGATCGATGCACTTTTGAAAACAATCAACCTGTACCCGCACAGTCTGGCGAAGGCGAGGCAGGAAATGGCCGCGTCGGCCTATCACGGTGGGGCCAGCACAACCATCGTGGTGTGGACCCCCAGTGCGGTCAACCCGGCCGAAGTAATCGTAGCGGAACTTCACCAGATCGGTATCAATGCCCGACTCCAGGTACTAACGTTCCCGCAGTGGCTCGCCCAGGCGACGGGCCCTGCGGCCAAGCGCCCCGCAATGTACACGACCTGGAGCGTGGCCAATGGTGACCCTAACAGTTACATGACGTTGCTCGGAAGCGCAAACCTCGCAAGCGGACAATTCAATGTCGCCGACTACGCGCCTCCTGGACTGGACGAGCAGATCAAGGCCGGAATTTCGACAGATAACGACGCCAAGCGTTTCGGCGCCTACGCGACCATATTGAAACGGCTGTCCCTGGACGTGCCGTACGTGGGCCTCTTTGATGGTGACTCCGTCGTTGCGCTCTCAAAGGGACTCTCGTGGGCCTCGTACGGCGCTTATTCGACCGAGGGTTTTTGGCCGCTCGGCGTTAGGCCGAGTGGGCGCTGAGCGCTGTGCGATGACGCAGCGCTTCCTCGGCATCCCCTTTGGCCGCCTTCACGACCAGCTGCCCGGCCATCGCGTGACGCCGTCGGATTGCCCCAGCGGAGGGATAGGGTCCGTGCGGTGAACCGTAAGAGCGCAGACCGCAACGAGCCCGTCGATGTCGAGGCACTGTCCGACCTGGCCACACCATGGTGCCTCAGGGCTGTGGTCACGCTCGGCATCCCGCGGCACATGGCAGCCGGGATGACCGACGTTCGCGAACTGGCCCGGGCCGCCGGCTGCGACGCCCGAGTCTTGGCTACCGTGTTGGCTCACCTCGCAGCCAGAGGCGTGTTCGACGAGTCGGGTAACGGCGGGTTCGCACTCAACGAGGCGGGCACTGGCCTCCTCGAACCGGCCCGGTGCTGTCTCTGGACTTGGAGGGGATCGGGGGGCGCATCGCGCTTGCCTGGGGGAGCGTGCTCACTTACCTCCGTACGGGCCAACCCGGCTACGCAGAGATGTTCGGGCGTTCGTTCTGGGAGGACCTGGAGGCTAACCCGGCCATCGGGGCCAGCTTCGACGCGTTCATGGCCGCCGTGCATGGAGGCGCCGAGCAGGTCCCGCGGATCAGCGGGGGCTGGGACTCCGTCGGGACCGTGGTCGATGTGGGCGGTGGCACCGGGCACGTCCTCGCGGAGCTTCTCCGCGCGGATCGAGGTCTGCGAGGGACGTTGGTCGACCTGCCAGCAACGGCATCCCGGTCGGCGGCCACCTTCGCCCAGGCAGGGGTTTCCGAGCGGGTTGTCGCTGTGGGCCAGAGCTTCTTCGACCCTCTCCCCAAAGGAGCCGACGTCTACCTCCTGAGGTCCGTCCTCAACGACTGGCCCGACCAGGAGAAAGTGGCCATCCTTGGCCGCTGCGCCGAGGCGGTCCCCTCCTCGGGCCGGGTCGTTGTTGCTGGAGGTGTGGTTCCCGCCGGCCCGCCCGGACCGCTCACCATTGACAACGTGTTGACCGGTGGCAACGACACGCCGCTTGACGAGTTCGAAGGCCTCGTTCGTCAGGCGGGGCTCGAGGTGGCCACTACGCACGAGCCGTCGCTAGGACACCTGGTCGTCGAGTGCCGCCGGCTGTAGACCTCAGGGGCTCAGACGCCGTGCCCAGGATGCCGGCCATCATCCACCCGTGAGCGAAAAGTGCTGGTAATCCGGCGAAGAAACCCACCTGCCGCCCCAGTACCAACCGACTGACAGGAACGCCTGGACCAGGTCCCCTCCGGGGACAGCCATGCCCGGGCGGACGTCGCCGCGGTTGAGGTAGGCGGCCCCTGCCGGCGGGATGATTGTAGGCCCGTCGACGTAAGGGTTCTGGACATCGTTCACGTCGATCGCCTCCCCATAGGCATGGACTGACCACCTGGGTGGCCCCGGGGCCACGGCGTACCGGCAATTGAACCCCGACGTGTCGTCGGCGGCCGCGGCAGCGTTGTCGTTGCCGTGGTAAGCATCCTCCGGCACCATTTCCCAGATAGGGAACCGTTCGCGGTACAAGGCGCGGAACACCTGCACAACACTGCTGACTACAGAGGCATTTACGATGACCGCGCCTGAATGCGCCTTGGCGTCGAACCCCCAATAACTCGTATTTACCATCCGGAGCGCGGAAGGCGCTACTGGACAGCCCCGGTGCCACGTGAAGGGGACATCTGCCGCGGTGACCCTGCCTACGCCGTACTTGAATGGTGGGACCGCCACACCCGGTCCCTGGTGCTGCAGCCTGACGCTGCTAGCCGCTGGGGGTACAGCGGTGGCGGAAGCGGTAATTGGCAAGGCGGCGACCGGGAGGGTCAGCGCCGCCGCGGCGCGCAAGCCCCGGCGCAGGCGACGGACTGGACGAGTTAGCCCTGACAGGTCGAGTTCCTCCCCTTAGCCTCAATAGTACGGGTTTACTCGTGCCCTTCGAAAACTTTTGACTGGCGCCTTGCACCAACTTGGCGAGTTCGGGGGGCGGTAGGGGTTGGGGCACTAAGAACAAGGGGGGCGGCGCAAAGGCCGCCCCCCCTTTCATTGTCCCTGGCCCTCCTTTGGCCGGGAGGCGAGCGGGTGGTAGCGGTTAGGAACCGGTGGTGCCAGTAACGACCGGTAGCCCACCGACGCTCGGGACCGGTACCGCCGCGGTACCGCCGTAGCCGTCGTTCTTCAACTGGGTGGGGGTCCTGAAGGGGAACACGTTGCCCACGAAGCTCACGTAGACCGTAGCGGTAGTAGTCGAAATGACGCTCAGCAGCACGCCGCTGGCGATACTGGCCCCGGTCTGGGTCGAGGTGACGGTCCCCGACAACTCGGCCGCGTTATTGGTCTTGCGGATCCGCGTCAGGCTGGCCGGTGTCGGAATCCCGATGGCACGACCACCGGCGAAGGTGAAGACGGTGCCGGAAGAGTTGACTATGGCGCCGTCAGCGCTGGTGGCAAAAGCTGACGCCGCTGAGCCTGCGACGCCCACAGTGCTGCCGACAGTCATGCCGCCGAGGTTGCTTACCGTTACGTTGAGGCTGGCGTCGTACCCGGTCGACTTTAGTTGTTGTGGGGTGGAGAAGCCGTGCAGTTGGCCGTCGGTGCCAACCACGTAAATGGTGGGGCTGCCGTTGACCGTCTGGGTGGTGATCAAGGTGCCGCTACGCGAACTCGCCGCTACCGGCAAAGTGCTACCGGGCGCGGCGCTCAACACGACGGCGTGGTTGACCGAACGGATCTTGTTGAGTACCGCCTGCGACGGGATTCCGAAGGGCTTGCCTCCCGCGAACACGTAGATGACGCCAGAGAAGTTGACCAACGCTCCGTTGGGGAAGGTCGAATTGGCCGTCGGGAACGGTGCCACGGCAGATGGGCCGGTCAAATTGCCGGTGAAGGTCATCGTATTGGTACTGCTTGCGGTGCTCGGGTTGATAACACCTGAGATGGTCAGCACCAACTGGTCCCCGCTGTTGATTGCGTTCGGGACGGTGATGGTTATGGAATTGCCCGAAAAGCCGCTTATGGCTGAAGCTGTCCCGGACCCAGACGGGGTCGTGATGTCGGTGATCGTGTAACTGGTCCGGTTGTTGGGCAGGGTAGTCCCGGACGTGTTGGCGACTATCCCGATCGTCGAGACCCCGGCGGTGAAAGCTGCTGTGGCGAACAAGTTTGTGACCGTGTACGTCGACAGGGCGCCCACTGTGGTGGGGTTGGGGGTGACGATTAGGCCGGCTGAGCCGCTCGGCCCGATGGTCAACGGAGGGGCAGGCACTGGCACAGTGTCGGCCGAGGTGGCCACCGTGAAGTTGGAGTAAGTGCCGGAAGCCGGGTTGGTGATGCCGGCGACGGTGACAGTGAGCGAATTACCGGCGGCGATCGACTGGCCCGTCACCGTCAGGTTTATGCTGCCAGCCCCGCCCGCTGTACTGCCAACGACCCGCCAGTTGGCGGTGATGTCAGTGACGAGCCAGCCCGTCACACTCGAAAAGCCTGTGTTCGGTTGGGCCAGGGTGATTGTCCCTCCGGCAGGCACGGCGGTAGTCGCCCTGAATGTGACTGTATAGGTCGCAGTCGCGGCCGCAACGGAGGGCGACGCCGTCAGCGTCACGTTGGTGACCGAGTTGCCAAAAGTAATAGTGTTCGTCGTCTCCGGGGTGCCCGTACTTGCCCCTCCCACGCTCGCAAACGGGGCGATAGTGATGCTGCTTGACGAAGATCCCGGGGGGTTGGTCCCTGTGCCGGTGATCGTGACGGTGGCCCCGGCCGGGATCGACGAACCGAGGCCCAAGGTGACCACGTTGCCCGAGGCTCCAGAGACTGTGGCGCTACTCACCGTGGCGGAAGTTGCCGTGCCTCCCGATGGGGTAAAGGTCACTGAATATGACCCGGCGCCGCTATTTGCCCAGGCGATCGAGGGCGGGCTCGCAGTGCACGTCAAAGTGCAATTGGCCGTGAGCACCAGCGAGGCCGTCGCGGCCGACAGGCCGCCGTTGGCGGCGCCGAACTGGCTGATGGTGTAAACGGTGTTCGTACCGGGGGCGCTGTTGCCGACGGAAAGCACTGGCGGTGTCGAGGTGTTGGTTATGTTGTTGGACGAGACCAAGGTGGCATTGGCAGACGTGGAGACACCGAAGCTGTAACTGGCTACGCTCGATGCCGGCGCCGTGGCCGTAAAGCCGACCTGCACGGTGTTGCCGCTGGCGATGCTGCACGTGCTAGTGAGGATGAAGGTTACGCTCGTCGCGCTGCTGCTGCCACCGTTGAAACCGGCCTGCAGGCAGGACGACGACGTGTCGACGAGGGAACCGTTCGTTGGCGCGCTCCCGAGCGCTGTCGACGGTGTGACGGTTAGGGAACCACCGCTTGACAAAGCCGCAGTGGCGGTAAAGCTGACCGTATAGCTCACGCTGGTGCTCTGGACTGTGCTGGCTGGGGTCACGGTGACAGCGTTGACGCCTCCCGTTGGCGACCCGATCGTGAAGTTGCTGGACGTAACCGACGCTGCCAACGCTGGCAGGGCGGTGGCTGCTGTCAGGGTGCCGTAGCCGGCGAGGGCCAGCACCATGGCAATACCTACGAGTTTGGAACGTCTGCGAGACGCTCTCGGCGAGGTTAGTGACTTACGACAGGTTTGCATTTAGGATTGCTTCCTCCTCTTGGTGGGTGAGCGACCGTCGTCACCGGCGACGTTGGAAGTGTTGGGCTGAACCTTGTAGGCCCGGGGTTCTGGCCACACGTGAGCGTGCCGCCAGGTTAAGGCCCTGGTAATCGGGGCCTGGGTGCTCTCTCCGATGCCGGCATCCAGACAATCTTTATCGTCCGGGAGGCGCCGATAGTGGTTTTCCGTGAAAGGCAACCCGCGGAGCTGCCCCGGGAGCACGTATAGCTGGGCGCCCCCCACACCGAAAGGGAGCGATCGAACGGCCGTCCCAGAGGCTCGGGAGAGACCCGGAGGCGTCTCCGATGTGGCTGCCCGCCAGGGCCGCGGCCACCGCCTTTTGGGCCACGCCACCGACGTCAACAACCATGCCGTCCAGCTCGATGGTGCCCGTGGCAGCTCACCGAGTGGCCCCCTGACGATCGCAGGGAACAGTTCGGGAACGGTCCTTCGGTAGTCCTTTTCTGAGCCGGCAAAGCAGCTGGCTAGGAGAAAGGACCCGAAATGAACGCAACCAAGGTTAGGAAGAACGGAGCTTTATTGGCTGCAGGGTCGGCTGCGGCCGTCATACCTTTGGCCCTACTTTCGATGGGGACACTTGGGGCTACCGCCGTCAAGCACCAGCAGGAGCAGCAGGGTGGCACCATAACCATCCAGTCCTGGGTTTACACCGCCCTCAGCGAGAACAACCTCTCCGCCACCGCATGGCAGTGCAGCAAGATCAGCGGGGCCATTGATGACCAAAGCGGTGGCCCGACTTGGCAGGACAGCGCTCAGTACGCCGCTCCCACGGCGCTGACCGGAGCGGCCGCCATCGCCGCGGCCAACAAAGAGTGCGCCGACAAGGTCCCTTCCGGTGGCGTCGTGCTCGTCCCGCCGCCCGAACCCGGACAGTACGCCTTGGGCACCTTCACGGCGACTCCCGGTGCCGCCAGCTCCGGCCCGGCCACTGGTTTGAGCACTTTTTACAGCCAGCAGACGATCGCCGGCCAAAAGGGGACGATATTCATCACTATTGCTTCGACCTACAACATCACCGACAATGCCGTCGACGTCAATGGTGTCGAAGTCCCGCCCGGCCGGACCGGCCCGGACGCGACAATCGTGATCACGGGGGGCACAGGCGCCTATTCCGGCTTGCAGGGCAGCGGCACATGGCAGGGTGACGCGACCATGATCCCGTGGTGCTATCGCCTGGCCACGGTGAAGGTTTGGTACGAGAGGCAATAGGACCCAGCGAAATGACCATCAACCCCTTCTTGCGCCACGAAGCGCTTGGGCCGGCGACGCCGACCATCCCCCCGGGGACGACGGTGATTCTGAAGCCCGACGAGGCCTATCGAGACAGCGGGGCCCCCATCGTGGGGCGCCCCGCCGTCGCCATTGCAACCAATAGACAAAATGCAGGGTAAAACCGTGTGGATGGTGGTAGTAGGTTGCACAGTGGCCTGTTACAATGCCAACGCAGTAACACTCGGACGGGTTATTGGCAGTGTGGACGTCGGGCCTCGGGCCTTGACCAAGTGGACAAATCGGCCCTGAGCGGGGCAGCCCGCCAGCCCAAAGCGTGCCCGAGGCCAGCGGCATATCGGGGGCACTACCCCAATGAAGTGTCCCCCCATGGTGAGGATTCTGATCCCCGGGCACCGTTCCCGTCACCGGCGGTTTAGGAGTGGCATAATTCGTTCGTGCCTGCGCCGGCCGGTGAGGTGTGCCGCGATGCGGCGCCCATACGGGTCAACCTGCTCGGCCCCTTTTCCGTCGCCCTCGAGGGACGGGTAGCTGGCCCCTGGGCACGGCCGGTCGCAAGACGCCTGTGTGGCCTGGTGCTGGTAAGCCCGGGCCACCGGATCAGCCGGGCGGGGGCATGCGATGCGCTTTTCCCCAAGCTTCCGCCGACCGAAGCAGCGAGAGGGTTGTCCAAAGCCATTGCCATGGCCCACGCCGCCCTCGCCCCGTTGGGCGAAGCCGGTAGGGCCTGGTTGCAAGCGGACCGTGCGTATGTGTGGGCCACTCGGGACTACCCCCTTGACGTCGATTGGGAAGCGGAAGAAGAAGCTCTGCGCCTCGCCCTCGACGCTCCGCCCGGTTTGGGCCGCGACGACCTCCTCGTCGAAGCACTAGCGAACGAAGGGGTGTTGCTCGAAGACGAGCCAGCCGCGGAATGGGCCTCCAGGCCACGCGAGCAGCGCGATTGGCCCGCCAGGAGGCGCGGCTTACGTTGGCCCGGGACCGCGCTAGAGGCTCGGGCCGGTACCGGCCCGCCGACGTAGTGGGAGCCTGGGAAGCCTGCTTGACGCACGACCCCATCTGTGAAGAGGCCGCCTGCGCCCTGATGCGGGTGTACTCGTCGCAAAAACGGCAGGCCCTCGGCGAGGCCACTTACCAAAGATGCCGGAGCGCCCTGGACGAGCTGGGGCTGAGAGTCTCTCCCGCCCTCGAAGAGGTCCATACCGCCACGACTTCGGCCCCTTATTTTCCAGACCGGCCATCGTCCAAAGCCCAGCCTCGGTACGCAGAGGAGCGCAGGCTCGTGAGCGTTGTCTTCGTCGAGCTCTCGAGCCTGCTGAGCAGCGGGCGCGGGCTCGGGCCGGAGGACATGCGAGAGGTGATAGGCGGAGCTCTAGCCCAAGTGCTTGCTCAGATAGAGGCGCTCGGCGGCATAGTCACGTCGGTCTCCGGGGCGGGACTGGTGGCGCTGTTCGGTGCGCCCGAATCGCACGAGGACGATCCGGAAAGGGCGCTCAGGGCGGCCTTTCGCGCCGTGGCGGTGGCCGGTACAGGAAGCCCGGGCCTGTCGCTGCGGGCTGGAGTCGAGACCGGCGCCGCGGTCGTCGGCCCCATCGAGTCGCAAACGTTCACTCACTACGGGGCGGTAGGCGAGGTGGTGGTAGCGGCGGCGGCGCTCCAGTCAATAGCGGCCCCGGCTTCGGTGCTCGTCGGCCCGGCCACCCGGGCGGCGACCGAGGGCCTCTTCGAATGGGGCCCCTCGGAGCAGGTGGTGGTCCAAACAGGGGGTAAGCCGCTAGAGGCCTGTTAC
The DNA here is from genome assembly GCA_963807395.1 of uncultured Acidimicrobiaceae bacterium. Classification (GTDB taxonomy): domain Bacteria; phylum Actinomycetota; class Acidimicrobiia; order Acidimicrobiales; family Palsa-688; genus Fen-671. The sequence goes on along the minus strand of CAWEBW010000010.1, from coordinate 563,478 downwards.
CTGGGCCAGCCGAAGGCGCGCCCGACCGGCCAGTCCAGCCGGCGGCGCCTCGCCGGTTCCGCGCCCCTTGTCGGACGCGAACCGGAGATGTCAGTCGTCCGCACCGCGTTGAGGGAAGTAACCTCCGGGGCCGGCAGCGTGCTCCTCATAACAGGAGAGCCCGGACTGGGAAAGACCCGGCTTGTCCACGAGTGCCGCAAGCTGTTCATGGCGTGGGCTGGAGCCGCCTCTGGACGATTGCCTCTGTGGCTGGAAGGCCGAGCCGCGTCGTACACGTCTTCTCTGCCTTTTGGGCTTTACCAACAGCTTCTGTCGGCGTGGGTCGGCGCCGCCCCGGAGGCCGACGAAGAGCGCGCCCTTGCCGCGCTGGAGAGGGCGATGAAGGCCGCGTTCGGCCCGAAGGTCGAAGATCACCAGGTTGGCTTATTAGCCCAGGTCATGGGCCTTGGGTCGACCACGGTTGCGGCTAGCAATTCACGATTAGGCCCTGAGCAGTTGCAGCGGGCCCGGTTCAAGGCGTTTATGTCTCTCTTGTCCCGGCTGGTCTCGTACGGCTCTACTCTGGTCGTTCTCGAGGACCTCCATTGGGCGGATCCCACATCCCTGCGCCTAACAGAGGAGATCTCGTCGCTCACAATCAGCAGCCCCCTCCTCCTCGTGCTCACCCGCCGGCCGGAACCCGACCCGGGCGTCTCCGCGCTCGAGGCGGCCCTTGGTGGTACCCGAAACTTGAGCCTGCGAAAAATCGAACTGGCGCCCCTCGGTGACGACGCCGAGCGTGACCTGGTGAACACCCTCCTGGGCGGGGGGCGCGAGAAGACGTGTCCGCGTTCGTGCGCCAAGGGGCGGACGGCAACCCGCTGTTCCTCGAAGAGCGGTTCGCGTCCTTGACGGAAACGGGTGCTCTAGTAACGACGAGCGACCAGAAATGGCGGCTGGAAACCGATGGTCAGGCCGAGTCACCAGACGCGATCGAACGTCTGGTGCGTGCCCGCGTTGACCGCCTGGCCCCAGCCCCGCGTGATGTCATCGTCGCTGCCTCAGTGCTCGGGCCGGAGTTCACTCTCGAAGCCCTGAAAGCCGTCACCGAGCCAGACGGCGGGTTATTGCCGGCGGTCTCCGATCTGTGTTCGGCAGGCTTGCTGGTCCGGGTGCCGAATGTCCAAGAAGCCACCTTCCGCTTCCGCCACAGCCTGATCCAGGAGGCGACCTACAAAGGCCTTTTGCGGGGTCATCGAGCCGGCCTGCACTCGCGTGCGGCGTGGGGGCTCGAACAAGCCTCGGCCGGTCGGCTCGAAGAAGTGGCTGGTTTGCTCGGGCACCATTACGCTCTGGCCGGAGAAGTCGAGCGGGCCGCACTCTATCTGGCACTTGCCGGCGACCGCGCCGCGTTGACGTTTGCGAACGACGAGGCCAGGGCTTCCTATTCGTGGGCCATCGAGCTGCTCGGCCCCGATCCAGCCCGTGCCGTCACGGTGGCCGAGATCTGGCTCAAACTAGGCCGCCTGGCCTGGCGGTTGGGGCACTTCGAAGACAGCCGAGCGGCGTTCGAGCGGGCCGCGGGGCTTGCTTCGGCTGACGCCGTCTTGGTCGCGGCACGGTCGCTTTGCCTGTTGGCTGCGGTAGAAACGGCTGGTCATCGCCACGAGGCAGCGCTCGGTGCGCTCGAAGCCGCCGAGCAAAAACTACGGGACTGGCCAGACCGGGGCTCTGACGAATGGGCCGAGATCTGGGTCGACGTCCAGCTCGAACGTAGCAACCTCCACTACTGGCACAACGAACCTGCCGCTCAGGCGCTGGTCCTCGAGCGGGCCCGCCCGGTCGTGGAGTCGCGGTCCAATCCCCGGCAAAAAGTGGATTTCTACGGCGCCGTCACCACCCAGCGGGCGCGGGCCAGTAGGTACCTCGTCGACGAAAGCCTCATCCTTGACTACCGGAAAGCATGGCAGGCGGCGGTGGACGCTGGGCTAGAGAACGAGAGATTTTACATGCGCTTCGCCCTGGGGTTCGCCCTCCTGTGGTACGGGGACTTCACAGGGGCACAGGCTCACCTGGAGCAAACGCTGGAGGTATCGAGGCGAGCGGACGACAAGACGCTCGAGCTCCGGGTCCTCACGTACTTGTGCTGCGCTCATCTCCGCCAGCACAACGTCGAACAGGTAAAGGTTTTGGCACCAAAGGGTGAGGCACTAGCAGATGAACTGGCCTTCCCCGAGTACGCCGGGATGGCTAAAGCGATGTTGGCCTGGGCAGCATGGAAAGAGGGGCGACATATCGATGCCGAGGCCGCAGCAGAAGGAGCCCGGGAGCTGTGGCGCACATGTGTGGTCCATTACTCCTGGTGCTGGGCCGGCCTTTGGCCGCTCGTGGCGGTGCGTCTTGACAACGGCCGGCCGGAACAGGCCATTGCCGTGGCCCGGGAATTGCTCGGGCCAGACCAGCAGAGGTTCCCGGAGGCACTGGAATCCGCCGTCCAGTCCGCGCTCGACACCTGGGACAGCGGCGACACGAAGTTGGCGACGAAGAGGTTGAGCCGGGCGTTGGACCTGGCCTGCCGGCTCCGGTATGCCTGAGCACTTATAACCGCACAACGCGGGACCGGTCAACCGATCTTGACGAAGCTGCCGCGGTGGTCAGCAGCCACTACGGCGTCGAGCACTTGCAACACGCGCCTCCCGTCCGTCGCGGTTATGGCCGGTGGCCGGCCTTCGTGGACGGCGAGGGCGAACTCTTCTAGTTCAGGCACGAGCATGGTGGCGATGTGGTCGCCTTCTGGGCGCGGCCGAACCACGGTGCGATGCACATAAGCGGGTACGGCTTGGCTTTCCACCTCGACCTCGAAGTCGGTGAAGTCCGACCCTCTGAGCGTCACCCGCCCGGCCCGGCCGCAGATGTCGACGCTGTAAAAGAACCTCGACGCAGCTTGGGTCACCAGGCATTGAGCTGCTGCACCCGAGGAAAACACGACCTGGAACGCCGACGTCTCGTCAAGCCCACTGCTGGCGAGACGGCTGATTTTGCCTGAGACCTCGACCGGGTTTTCGCCAGCGAACCAAAGGAGCATATCGACAAGGTGCGAACCCAGGTACAGCAAAGGGCCGCCACCAGTATCCACGGATGTCGGCCAACCTCGCTCAAAAGGCCCGGAGCCGATCGCGCCCGTCATCGCCACGAGCTCGCCCACTACTCCCTCTGAGAGCAGGTTGTTTACGTAGCGGCCCAAGGAGAAGCGACATGAATAGCCAGCCATAAAACAGACGCCAGCGTTCGCTGCTTCGGTTTCGACCTCGACGGCTTCGTCTGCGTTCAACCCGATCGGCTTTTCTGCCAGTACGTGCTTGCGCTCTCGAAGGGCCTCCAGCGAGACCGGGCACAAGAGGTGGTGGGGCGTGGCGACGAGGACAGCGTCTACAGCCGCCTCTCCCAAGAGAGCTTCGACGGAGGGGTGGGTAGTTGCGTCTCGTGCCAGTCCCGCCACATTTTCAGCCGCCCGAGCGTCGGGATCGGCGCAGGCGACGACAGAAACCCTTCTCGTGCGGGCCGCCGCCGTGGCCAAGCAATTGCCCTGGTACCCACAACCCACAAGTCCGACACGGAGGGGGCGCTGGGCGGAGCGAGGCATTTCCGGTGCAGAAAGGGAACCCTGGTCCATTTTGTTCCTCCCTTGGAGCGGACGATATCGTCAGCTCAGGGGGCCGTCCCTGCTTGGCCGGCCTGGGTTGGCGCGAGACATACGTGATCCATTTCTAAAAGCGCAGCCATCGGGTCGCCCAAGAATAGCCTGTGCCCGCCGGCTGTAGGCGAAGGTACGTACGAGTGGCCAGGCGGGGAGAACAATTCAGCGTGGCGAGGTACTGGAGGTACTCGGGCGCTAGCCTGTACGACTCTGATGGTGGCAACAAATCGTCGTCGGTGTGACCACTGAGCTGGTCCTCCTAGGGACGGCGGGCGCGCCCATGCCGGTCGCCGGCCGGGGCGGGATCGCGTCGGTGCTCATCGTCGGCGACCGCGTCTTTGTCATCGACTGCGGCCGCGGAGCACCGTCTGCGTTCGTCGACGCCGGCCTCGACTTCCGCTGCCTAGACGCCGTGTTCATCACCCACCTCCACGCCGACCACGTCGGCGATCTCCCCGGTATGCTCCTGTACCCGTGGGGGGTGCGCGCCGGTGCGCACGGCCCACTGCCACCCATCCGGGTCTACGGCCCCGGCTCGCCCTCGGCGCTGCCCAGCGGTGACGCCGTGTTTCATCGGGAGACGACGATCGACCCTGACCGAGCCGCCCCTGGCACGACCGACCTGGTGCAGAGCATCCTGGCCGGCTACGCCTACCACCTGAACCTCATGCCACTCGACGCCCGGATGCCCGACGCCGGGGAGCTCGTCCGAGCAGTCGACATCCTGGTCCCGGCACCGGCCCAGGGACAGGTCGATCGGCCCACCGTCGTGGTGGACGACGATGGTGTGCGGGTCACCGCCATCGCCGTCACGCACGGCCACGCCGTCCCGGCGTTGGCCTACCGCTTCGATACTGCGGACGGATCGGTGGTTTTCTCCGGCGACACGACGGTCAACGATGACCTCATCGCCCTGGCCCAGGAGACGGATATCCTCGTTCACTGCGTCGCTGATCTCGGCTACCTCGAACGCCACGGGACTACAGGCGTCGAGTTGCAGCGGATGGCGGGGCTCCACACCGATATCAGGGAGGTCGGAGGCGTCGCCGAACGCGGACGCGTCAACGAGCTCATCCTCACTCATTACCTCCCCGCCGAGCCAGGCGCTATCGGCGAGGCGGAATGGGCGGCGGGCGCGGGAGCAACCTTCGCCGGGAGGACCACCGCGGGACACGACGGCCTCCGTCGTGTCCTCCCTCGGGCGGGTTGACCCTAGAAGCCTCATAAACCAGACCATCTAAGCGGAACTCGTCCCCGGCGGGCCGGGCGTACCTACGCGCGGTGGACAGCTGACCTTCTGGCCAGCTAGATCTAAAGGTGCGAGCCGGTGGTAGGCCGGGCGCACAAAAACCATGTCCAGTACAGCGCCGCCGATGCTCGCCGTTCGCCAAGGGGGCGCTCGCCCCGACCAGGTCGCGGTGAGCGCAGGACCTCGGCCAAAGCCCGGTGCCGGCGAGGTGTTGGTCCGGGTCGAAGCCGCCGCCATAAACCCCTCCGACCTCCGCGTAGTACTGGGCCACGGTTCCGTCACCGCTCTTGCGAAAATCCCGGGCCGAGATTCTGGCCGGCGTCGTCGAGGAAGGTGACCCGGCCCAAGTGGGTGAAAAAGTTTGGGCCACGGGAGGAGAGCTTGGGACTCGTCGGGACGGCTTCCAGGCCGAGTACACGGTCCTCCCGACGGCCGGCGTCCAGGTTCGCCCGTCCCGCCTCACCGCGGTAGAGGCGGCCAGCGTCGGTGTCGCGTTTACCGCCGCCTGGTACGGGCTGGTGGAGGGGGCGAGCGTACACCTGGGTGACCGGGTCGTGGTGACGGGCGGAGCAGGGGCCGTAGGCTCCGCCGTGGTCCAACTGGCCCGGTGGAGTGGCGTCGTTCAAGTGACTGCGGTTGTCCGCGATGATGCTGAGGTCGCTACAGCGCGCCATTTTGGTGCCACAGCTTGCGTGAAGGACGCCGGGGAACTGGTCGACCTCGACGAAAGCGTACGGCCGACCTTGTGCTTCGATACCGTTGGTGGCCCAGTTTTGCCCGACGTTGTCAAAGCAATGGCGAGAGGGGGCCGCATCGTCAACCTTTCGGCCACGGGCGACGGTCAAGTCACCTTCGACCTTGACCAGTTTTACCGGAGCCGACTGAGCCTTCATGGCTTTGGTACCGGCACCTCCGACGTCGTCCAAAATGCCCGCGTGCTGGCGCTGCTCCGCCCAGGTTTTGATAATGGCCAGCTTCAACCGCCGCAGATCGCGGCGACGTTCCCATTATCGAAGGCGGCTGACGCATATGCCGCAATGGAGCAACACCCTCAGGGAAAAGTGGTGCTAACGATGGGCGTGCCACGCTGACCTTGCCAGGCCGCGTTGGCCAGGTGGGTGCACTCGCCGGTGCTCTCTTCCCCGGTTCTGTCGGCATTAAAGCAGATCAGAAGGGGCGGGTACTTTCATCGGGGCGAAGCGGGGACTACGCTTCTTTCCCTAAGGCCTTCCTGTCAGCTTGGTTAGGTCTTGATAACCCAGTTTTCGCTTCCAGGACGGGCACTTTGGCGGCTGTTTTAGGCTCACAGGCCGTGCAGACGTGAAAACCGGGGCTGACAATTCGGACCACTTCTGCCCAATAGGAGGGAAAAGGAATGCAAGACCCGAGATTTGACGCAACGATCAGCCGGCGACGGTTCCTCGAAGGGCTCGGCACCACTGCCGCTGGCGTTGCGGCAGTAGCCGCATTGGGCCCGCGTCTGGAGACGAGTGCCAGGGCCCTTGAGCCTGAAACCAGGACCAGCGACACTAGTACCTTTACGCTCCCCTCCCAGCGGTCGTACGATCTCCCAGACGCTGGGTCGTACATCGCCCAGCAAAGGGGGAAAGTGCCTCTGTCGCATCGCGGGAGTCGGGCTACTACGCTTCGCTGACCCACCCTTATGGGGGTCGCACAACCCTCCCCGGTCGTACGCCGGCGCCTTGAGCCCCTTCGGCTAACGGCGTTAAGACAATAGAGGCGTCAAGACAAAGGCGATCAGAGCCTCGGCATCATACTGGCTTTGCCTGTTAAACCCATTCGTCATGGTGGCGGCGACGTACACCTCTGCGGCAAATCCTGCGGTCGGGCATGGCCCCAACAGCTCGCTTACGGTAGGTGCTGGTGTGACTGGTGAGGCACCTGGCACCGGGCCGCTTGGCAACGGGGGGACCAAGCTCAGCCCCGTAACACCTCGGACGAGGCCAAAGGAGAAATCCGCAAAACCCGCTGGCTGGGTAGCCGTATAAGCCAATGTGAGAGTAAGAGACGTGCTCGAGTAGTCAAGCACTCCGCAGGCATTCGCAACTTGTGGCGGCAATGCATTGAGGACGGGTGGTGAGAGAGTAGCCACACACGCTTGGTTGTTCACCAAGAGCTTCAGTGGCAGGCTATCTACGATTATGTGGCCGGCGCTGTTCAAGAACCGCAGCACAATGGTGTGGAACCCGTTGCTGAGGGCAGTGCTATCCAGCTGGTACCCGAGAGCGGGGGGTTGGTACTTGAAGAGGTCTGCCGCGGGGTGCACCGGGTAGCAGCCGACTTTGCCCCCGACAACCGAGGCCACGACCGTGTTTAGAACATTCATCACGCCGTTCCAAAAATAGACTGTCCAGCTGTCGGTCTGAACGTGGCCGTCCACCAGCACTTGATAGTACTTGGCGCCTGCACTATCGGCCGACTGGTAATTCACCATGATCGGCAGCGTCCCGCCGAACGGGACGTCTGTTACCTGGTACGGCGAGCCCGCCGGAGTTGTGGCCAGTCCAGTAACGCTGTTCACGTAATCAGCGGGGATTAGCCCAATCCCCATCAATAGAGGGCCGTCGCTAAGAAAGACGGAGAAGAGGGCTTCATCAATCACGGTGTCGCAACAGATCAACATTTGGGCCGCGTAAGGCGATGCGACGCTGGAAGGGCGTAACGGCACACCGCTGACCACAGTGTTTGAAGTCCCGCTCGTCACGTTAACAACCAGGATGGAGTTGGCAGGGTCGCGCTGGGGAACGAACAACGAGTCCTGAGCCGCATCTGCCCATGTCAAAAAGAACGGGTTGATAAGACCGCTGGCGAGGGTAGTGCGCCCGGCCGTGCTGATCTGGATCTTACTGATGCGCCCCCGTTCTGGCCCGGTGGTTTGCTCGCTGACGTAGGCATACTGCAGGTCCGCACTCAGGACCACACCGACCGGGTTATTGAGGCCGGACGTTACGACAGCTGTTGTACCGCTGGTGAGGTTGACCTTGAGCAGCCTTCCCGCGGCCGTGAATTCGACTACGTACGCCGAATTGTGGGCCTCATCCAAGAACAACTGCTGAGGCGCCGTCATCCCTGAGGCCACTACGGTCGCGTGGCTGCGGTCCGCGTTGCTGAGGGCCACTCGGACCAGGTCACCGGTACGTTCGGTAATGTAGGCGTGAATGCCATCCACGCTAAGCTTCACATCTTCGGGCTGGTTGTAACCCGTGCCCAGTACCGTGTAAGCGGGGACGGCAGGAGCGACAGTCAGCGCAGACAATTTGCCGTCGTACTCCACGAAGATCAGCTCGTTCTGTGCGGTGCGAAAATCACACCCAATCGCTCCCCCGAGCCCGGTCTTGAGTTGCTTTTGCGTTGGCGAGGGCATCCAGGTTCTCCTTGCGTGGTTGCGTCGAGGTAATCTTGGGCGGCACTAGGAGTGTCGTCCCCGGCACAGAGCGTAGCTCGTCCTGTACATGTTGTCACGGACCGTCGCGGTGCCTGTGCAGTACGCTTCGGGACCTTGAGAGTCCAAAACTCTTTTGCAGGCCCCAGACGGTCCCAGGGTTACTTCTCCCGACAAGTCCTGGCGCAGGGGCTGCTGTTGAGAGCTAAACCGCGCCAAAACTCAACCCGCATCAGCGTTACGACAGTTTGATGATGCGGCCTTCCACGCAGAGCGACGGTGTATAGAGGTCCTATCTGCCGGCTCGACCGGTCAGGACAATACGCGTCGGCGGAAATTGCGGAGCCCGAGGGCCAAGAACACGACTCCGAACCCGATGACAACGGGATAGACGACGTATAGGTGCATATGCGGCGCGTCGGTGAAGGCCGCCCGCATGCCCTCATTGACATAGATCAAGGGGTTGATAAGCACCAGCGCCTGGAGCCAGTGGAACCCGCCTACCTTGACTGGCGCCAGCCGGGTCCAGCTGTAGTAGGTGCCACCCAGAAAAGTGATGGGCAGAATGATGAAACCGAACATGAGCCCTATGTTGCGCGGCTCGAAGCTCGTGCCGAGCACGAGCCCGAGACCGGCCATTGCAACACACGCGATGGGGACGAGGGTGACGATGATGCCCCAATGCAGCGATAGGTGCGCTTGCACGCCCGGGGCGTGGACCACGGAGGCGATGGGGAGCACGATGGCTGCAGAGAGCGCCCCCTGCGCCGCACCCGATAGCACCTTGGCCACCGCGACGAGCCAGATAGGGCATGGGGCCTGGACCCGGTCCTCGATCTCGCGGTGTAGCCGAACTCCTGAGCCATTACGAGCGCGATCGACTGCACGCCTTGGAACATGATCGAGATGCCGACCACACCGGGCACAAGGATGGTGGCGAAGGCCGATTGCTCTGCTGCGCCTTGGCCTCCGATGCCCTGTCCGATCTTGGGGAACACATACAGGAACACGAAGCACAGTAGGAAGGGTTGGATCAGCGTGCGCAGCACGAACTCCCAGATGTGCTTACGCAGGACCACGACGTCGCGCAGCATGAGCGCGCCTAGCGCAGTTGCGCTGGCGGAGGTAACCGACCGGAGCGGCCGGTCGCCCATGTGCACGGTGCCCGGGGGGGCAACAGTCGTTGCCGCCATCAGTCGCGCAGCTCCTTGCCGGTCAGGTTGATGAAGACGGTTTCCAGGGTGGGCTCTGCGATCGAGAGGTCGAGGATATCGAACCCGCCACGCTCGGCCGCGTTCACGATCGTCGCTACAAGTCGACTTGTACCCTTCACGTGCAGCTGCAGGGCACCATCGCTCGTCCGGGTGCGAGTGATGCCAGCGACCTCGGCATCGAGTAGCAGGCCGAGCTGTCCGGGGTCGCCGGTTGTCTTGACCGTTACGACCGTGTCCGCTCCAACGCTCTGCTTCAGAGCGGCCGGTGTGTCGAGGGCCAGTATCTTCCCGTGGTCCATGATGGCAACGCGTTCGCAGAGCTTGTCGGCCTCCTCCATGTAGTGCGTCGTGAGCAGGATCGTCTGGCCGTCTCGGTTGAGTTCGCCGAGCAGGTCCCACAGTGCCAGCCGGCTCTGCGGGTCCAGCCCCGCCGTCGGTTCATCGAGGAAGAGCACCGACGGGCTGTGGAAGATCGCTCGGGCCACCATGAGGCGTTGTGCCATACCGCCGGACAGTGCGTACACCGAGGCCTTAGCCCAGCGTGAGAGCTGGAATTCCTCGAGCAGCTCGTCGGCGACCCGCCGTGACTCTTTGGCCGATCCCGAAGAGGCGGCCGTGGAAATAGAGGTTCTCCCACACGGTGAGTTGGCGGTCCAAAGTGTTCTGTTGCGACACGATCCCGGTCAGTTGCTTCGCCAGCGCCGGATGGGCGGCCACGTCTATCCCTCCGACGAGGGCTCGACCGCTCGTCGGGACGACCCGGGTCGTGAGCATCCCCACAGTCGTCGTCTTCCCAGCGCCGTTCGGGCCCAGGAGCCCGAAGATCTCTCCCGCGTAAACGTCGAGGTCGAGGGCGTCGACCGCGGCGGAGTCGGCACCGGGGTAGATCTTGGTCAGCTGCTCGGTATGGATGACCACTCGCCGCTCGGGTCCGGGTTGGGGCCCAACGGCACTCCCCGGCTGGGTCGTGGCCGCACGGGTGCCGCTTGTCGCCATCGGCGGCCATGGTAGTTCGCGGTGGCGCCCAGATGGAGAGCGGCAGGGGGGAGCGGCGGGACCGGTAGCTCAATGTCTACCGGCCGGAGCAGGAGAACTCGGTAAACGGGACAGGCACGGCTCAAACGAGGGCCGAGGCCTCAGGAAAATTATGGGAGGAAATTGATGAGCGACACCAGGGATCCCGGGACCGTCGGGCAACGGGCATGGCTCGCCGAGCTCGAACATCGCGACCCGGAGTTCGCTGGCTCTTACACGCGGCGATGCGCGAGCGCATTATGAAAGACGGCGCTATTCCGGCCAAGTACAAGCTACTCACTGGCCGTGATCGCCGAGCCAAGGCTTAAACCCGGATGATCTCGAGCCCCGGCGCCTCGACGTAGTCCTCGTCTTGGGTCACGACCGGCACCCCAAGCGAGATGGCTGTAGCGGCGATCCAAGAGTCGTTGATTGGCATCCGTTTTTGCATGCCTCGTAACAGGACGCGTAGGCGCGCCCAAACCTCGGCAACGGGCTCGTCAACGGGGACGGGATCGAAGGCCAGCGCCTCGCCCAACGTGGTCAGCCGTCGGTCGCGGGTCTCGACGTCCACCGCTGCCAATACCCCTGCTCGCAGCTCGCCGAGGGTTATCACCGAGATCGCCAACTCGTCGGGCAGGTTGGCTTCGTCCAGTGGGTGGCCGGACTCACGGGCGACAAACACGCTCGTGTCGGCTAAGCCGCGGCTCAACGCACGTCGTCGGTCGTGTCGGGCGCCAGCTCGAGGAGGTCTTCAGCCAGGCCGGGATCGGCTTGGCGGCCCGAGAAACGGTGCATGAACTCACGACGTGACAGCCAACGCCTGCCCTGGCCGACTGGCCGCAGCACGGCCACCGCCCGACCGTCAACCGTCATCACAACGTCTTCTCCGGCCTCGGCTCGGCGTAGCACCCCCCGGGTGTCATTGCGCAGTTCTCGGGAGGCAATCTCAACCATGCTCCAAATGTAGCACACTTGCTACACGCCCGTCGTCCGGAGCGTCATTCTGCTTACCGCAGCGAGTACCTCGCGCGCGAAAACGGCAGGCGGGCAGCTCTTGGCCCATCTACCCAATCCTCGTCGGGCCGAGAAAATGTGTCCCTCGTGTCCCACGCCCTCTGTGATCGTGGCGCGAGACGACAGCCAATGAGGCCCAGGCTTTGACGGACCAGATGAGCAGGTCCAGGATTCTCACCTCCGTGAGCCCACAATTGCGTCTGACGAGTTCCTGCCGGACTTCTCGCACCGCCGCCCGGTTGCGGTCCAGGTCGCGTTTGTAGCCGCGTACGAGCCCGAGCGCTCGCTCCCCGAAGGGAGCGTGCGCTCCCAGGTCGTCGCCTTCCAGGTACTTCTGCACGACGCTGTCGAGCATGGGGACCAGCGCCGGCCGCTTCGGGTACAGCGCCTTCGTCATCTTCGAGAAACCGATCCCGCGGATGCCCGCAAACGCGTCGAAAAGTTGCCTCAGCGCCAGCCACGGCACTGAGTTCGCCCCTCTGGCCAGCGAAGCATCGGGAACGACCGACTGCAGCGCTCGCTCGATCGAGTTGCGCCGCTCCAAGACCGCCGCGATCTCGGCCGCGGAGATGCGGGCGCCGCCCCGGTTCGCCGACCTGGGGTCCAACTCGTCGAACAACATCGGCCGCGAAGGGTTGCCCGCGCCGAGATCCCGGCGGGCGCCGAGGAAGCCGAGGATTACCTCGAGTGGGTCCTCGATGCGCGCTCCGCCCCGAAGGACTACCGCCTGGGCCGAACACGTCGTCACCCTGTCACGGTAGGCACTGATAGAAGGGGCTCGCTGGCCGTCACGCGGTTGAGGGCACGGCCCTCAGGGAACAACGGACCTGATTACGGTAGTCCAACCGAGTAGGCCGCCGTCCCCACTCGCACGCTGTCGACTATCTCTGTGATCGTGGTTTGATTTTTCTCATAGCAGGAGGCTGAACAGCCTGCGATGACCAGCCAGAGGCGGTCCCCCTTCTCGTAGGCCAGCTCGTCGATGCTCGTCGCACCGCCCGCTGAGGCGACCCTCAGCGCAGCGGCCGAACCGCTCAACCCTCCCTCCCGTACGGGATGATGTGGCACCAGGCTTTCCACAGATGTCGTCGCACCCGGGCTGGAGTACGCCAGGTACTGCAGGTACTCGGGCGCCAGCTTGTACAACTCTGACGGCGGCAGCAAATTGTCGTCGGTCTCCACCGTTACGAACAACCACGGCACAGACGAAGGGTTGAACGCGTTGTGGCTTGGGGCCGGCCCAGGCGACGCCACCAAGGCGTACAGGGGCTCCGGCGGGACGATGAAGCCCTGTTCGAAAAGGGTTTGCTCGTTGTCGATGCCCCAGGTCCTCGGGACATCAAAGGCGATCTGAGCGGCTTTGCAGCTCACGTGTGAGTTCTCGGGCGGGACAGCCACTTGAGCGAGAGCGGCGAAGACCGCCAGGGCCGAAAAGAGCCTGGTTGGGCCTAGAGTCATAAGACAATCTGTAGGTGATAGGTCTTTCCGGAACCTTTCCGCCCATGTCGCGGGCACAGCGTCCCCGAAACGGAGTTGGGCGGATGGGCAAACCGGCAACCTTCCTCGGGATCGTCCCGGTCGAGGGTGGGACCGAGTGGAGCCCAGTGCGGGCCGGCAGCAATGGCTAGGTCACGTGGAGCCGACGCGTTCGGCGCTCGGCAGGCAACCGAGCAGGGCCAGTTCCCGGGCGTCTTCCTCCGCGTGGTCGGGCAGGAGCAGCAGCGTACAGGCACGTTCGAAACGGGCCCCGATGGCCTCCCACGCAGCCGCAGATTCCTTCAGCAGAACCTCGTCACAATGGAGTCGGGCGCCGGGGTGGGGAAGCGGCGGCGGAAGATCAGACTGCCAGCTGCCACCCCGGCGAGCACGACGATCGCCGCGCCGTAGACCAGAGCAGTCCAGTGCAGGCCGAAATGCGTGATGGCTACCCCAGCGGCCACGACGGGGACACTGAACGCCACGTAGGACGCGATGAAGTATGCGGCGATCAGGCTGGCCCGCTGGCCAGGAGGGGCCAGTGCACTCACTGTCCGGAAGGTGCCCAGCATGGCCGTCCCGAAGCCCGCGCCTGCCACGGCGGTCCCAGCCAGGAAAACGGCCGCCGACGTCGTCTCGATGCCGGCCAGGGTCACCACCGTGCCGGTGAGCAGGGTCAGGCAGCCGGCCAGCATGGCGGCCGGCCCGGTGGCGCGGCGGGACACGACCGAAGCCGCGGCCCCGGTCGCGTCGACCAGGAAGATCACCAGCCCACCCCACAAAAGGTCCGTCGAGCGCAGCACCTCCGCGGCCAGCGACGGTCCCAGGGACAGGTAAAACCCGCTAAGCATCCACACCGCGACCAGGCAAGGCAAGGCCATCGCGAACGTCCCCCGCGCTTGGCCCGGCACGGCTACCCGGGGCCGCAGCGAGGCCAGAACTCCCGCCCTCCCGGGCGCCGTCTCCGGCATCGCCACCACGGCCACGGCGGCGGCCAGGCTTAGCCGAGCAGCAGCCACCAGACCAGATGGCTAGGCGCCGGCCCGTACTGGACCAGGGCGCTCGCGCCCAGCCCGCCTACGGCCAGGCCCAGCAGGCTGGCGGCGGTCGTGAGCACGGGCGCCAACCGGCTGCCCTCGGTGCGGTCGTCGCGCGCCCGAGGCGCGACGCGGTGCCCACGGCGGCACCATTCAGCGCCCGGGCCGCGAACAGCAGCCCCACCCCGTGCGCCGCCAGGAACAACCCGCAAGCGCCCGCGGTCATCACCAGCCCGGCCAGGATCACACGGCGGCGGCCCAGGTAGTCCGACACCGACCCGAACACCAGCAGGGTGACCAGCAGGAACAGGCGTAGACGGCGAACACTTCGGTCAGCGTGCTGGCCGAGAACCGCCACTGGCCTGTAGACGCCGTATAGCGGCGACGGCGCCGCCGCCACGGCGAACAACAGCACCAACACCGTGGCCACCAGCCAGAACGCCCGCAACCGGGGCGGCGTCGCTCGCCCCGCAAGCCTCCCGGCCCCCCTGGTCGTACGCGGCAACCCGAGTCCTGCTTTACTTCTCGCCCGTTCGCGACCGCCAATAACAGCGGGGAGGGCGATAACGCCCCCCTCTTTCCGGCTACCTTCCACGACCAGGTCCCGAGCCGGGCTAATAATTGCACCAGTAAAGTACCGAGACGTCACGATTAAAACGTCCTCCTTATTTTGCACATCCCTGCATTTGGGACTGCAGTAGCGGCAACGTTTTTGGCGAGCGGGTGTATTCCGATTCGGGTGCAAAATACAGCCGAAAAGGCGACAGTGTAGATTTCGACAGGCCTCGAACCTTCATGGGTTACTTTATTCTCCCGAAAGACAATAAGCCGGCTAGGACCGTCCGACGTACGAGAACTCGCGCCCCGCCCTGAATTGCCGGTGTAAATGGGACGGGCCGCTGAGACCCAAAAGGCAATGCCCTGCTGCTCCTCCGCCAGGAGCTCGGGACGTCGAGGACAGTACTAGCCTTTTTTCATCGGGGCCACGGTGCCAACGGGCGTGGCGGCACGCCTAGATGCCCGGGTTACCTTGGGGCGTCTCATGTCTGGGCGAGCCGACGCCGCGTCAAGCAGCGCTTTAGCGGCATCGTGGGCGGACGGCGCGATCCCGGGGTCGTCGTGGTCCATGCGGGCTGCCAACCCCGCGCCCTCGTAGACAAAATGGAGCTGACGGCCTAGCTTTGCCGGGTCGGGCGCACCGAGCTGCTCCGCGAGATTTGTGAACATGCCTCGAACCCAGGAACTGGTCAGTAGCTCGTTCGACGAGCCCACCGGGGGGCGCCTCGGTGGAGGCGGCGATAAAGGCGCAGCCGTTGAACCCGGGTTGGTTGAACTGTTGGGCTTGGGCGTCGAACACAGCCAGGATCTTCTGGCGCGGGTCGTCGAACCGGGCCGTGGCCTCGGCCAGCCTGCTAGTGGTGCCGTCGTGCCGGCCGGCGGGGTAGGCGGCCACCAATTCTTCCTTGCTGGAAAAGGCATTGTAGAGCGACGCCTTGGCTACCCCGGCACGCTCGATAATACGGTCGATGCCGACCGTCTGGATGCCCTCGGCATAGAAGAGCTCGTCGGCGGCAGCCAGCAGCCGCTCACGGGTTCGTTGCCCGGGGCGTTCCATGAGACTGGCGGAGCGAGCCCAGAGCCCGGCGACAAGCCGGTGCCCGAGCGTGAGCCCGCCGATGAGACCCCGGAACTCTTGGCTTTATCTATTACTACTTTGGTGACTCAGGTACCGGCGACTCAGGGCCAGGTGGCCCCTATGTCCGCCGCCGGTTCGGCCGCCTGGACGTACGGGTCGTAAACTGCGCTAGGCCGGACCTTTTCCGTGCGCCGCATTGCACCCCGGGCCATAGTACGGCCGAAGTCGAAGATGAAACCTCGGCCACCGTGAACGTTGTTGAGGACGTCGTCAAGCGCGTTCACGAAATGGTCTATTTCCTTCGGGCCGCAGATAAGGGGTGGCAGGAGTTTGATGATGTTCACGTTGTCTGCCGCCACCTGGGTGAGGATGCGGTGGCGTTGGAACAGGGGGACGACCAGCATCTGGGAGAAAAGCGCGGAGCGCAGGTGCTCCACGCTGTTGTAGCGCCGTAGCAAGGCCTTCGACTGCGGCGGTCCGAACTGGAGCCCAATCATCAGCCCCTTTCCTCGGACCTCGTGAAGCATCTCGTAACGCTCGACCAACGGGGCCAACGCTGTCATGAAGGCCTCGCCCGACCGGCGTGCCCGCTCGACGATGTCCTCGTCGTCGAAGACGGCCAACGTGGCCAGGCCGGCCACCATAGCCAGTTGGTTGCGGCCAAAAGTGGTGGAGTGCTTGAAGGCCTCGTCCACTGAACTGAAAACCGACCGGTAGATACGGTCGGAAGTTAGCATTGCCCCGACAGGAATGTACCCGCCTGAGAGCGCTTTGGAAATGGTGACGATGTCAGGCTGGAGGCCCCAATGCTCGGAGCAGAAGAACTTGCCCGTCCTCCCCATGCCCGTTTGCACCTCGTCGGTGACCAGCAGCGTACCGTGCTCCCGGCACACGGCCTGGGCGTCCTGCCAGTACTCGCTGGTCGCCATGTAGACACCCTTGCCTTGGATGGGCTCGACCACGAAAGCGGCAACGTCACCTTTGTGTAGCTCCCGTCGAAGGGCGTTGCTGTCACCGAAAGGGACGGGGCTGCACCCGGGCAACAGGTCGCCGAAACCGTCGCGGAACTCATCCCCGCCATTGAGGGCCAGGGATCCAGTGGTGAGCCCGTGGAAGGCGTGCTCCGCGTAAAGCACTCGCGGCCGACGTGTGGCTTGCCGGGCGAATTTCAGGGCCGCCTCGACCGATTCCGTACCGGAGTTGCAGAAGAACACCCGGTCGATGCCCTTCGGGGCACGCTTCACTAGCTTTTCAGCCAGCAAGCCGGGGAGGAGGGCGCAATCCATCTGGACCATGTTGGGCAGGTCGAGCTCGAGAGCTTGGTGGAGCGCCGCCTTGACCGCCGGGTGGCTTCGTCCCAGGGCGTATACACCGAAACCGGAGAGAAGATCCAGGTAGTCCTGCCCAGCCTCGTCGTAGAGGTAACAACCCTCAGCTCGGACATAAAACCGGTCGAAACCAATGGTTTTGAGGACCCGCACCAACTGGTGGTTTAGGTACTTCTCGTGGAGGACAAAGTTCTCCCCGTGACGGCCCCGTAAAGAGGCCTCCACATCAAAGGGCATAGCTCTTGCTGGCCACCCGTGCGGGACCACGACGGCTCCCGGCATCAGCCTAGGTGACCAGGCCCCAGAGAGGAGACGCGTACTGAACTGCACAGGGCTGTCTATCAACGCCCCAACCCTACTCGCTGGCAGCCGGGCGCCGAGACCTCATGGGCCCGCCAGTGGGAACGAGCAGGCCAAGCTATTTGCTATTTGCGTGGCGGGTTGTGCGCTGGTCGTTCTCCGGGGAGCGAGCCCGCTGTGCAACCACCTGACACGCCGCGACCGGGACTGGCGGGAGGTCGGGCATCGTTACCAGCGCCGCAGCACTGGCTGGGACGGGTCCACCCACTCCTGTCGGACCGGGCCGGTCCCGCTGACTGCGATAACCGCGGGCTCCGCGGCGTCCGCCCGCGCCCCGTCGTAGTGGGGCGTCCTCGCTACTCGGCGCACGAAGCCTCCGGGGTAGACCGCCACCGCCTCAGCCGGATCGAAGTCCGGGCCGCTGTTGCACCACCACACCCCTGACAGCACGACGCACAACCGGTCGGTCACGTAGGTGTGCGGGGCGCTCATCCACCCCGGGTACCACTTCATGAGTACTAGGTACGCGCCGTCGCTGTCCTCCCGCCCCCCTAGAACGGCCTCGGCGACACTGCTCGGCGGCGCCTGCTCCGGCACCCGCCACTGGACATCCCCCGGGGGGATAATGATTGTCTCGGCTGGATTGAGCTTGGACATGGTTGTCATCATGGCACTCGTCCGTCGTACGCGCCCCCAAAGTCCAGCCGGACCTTGGGGGTTTGGCTCCGGAGGGCGGTCCCGAAGGCGCGGCCGCCGGTGGGCCGGGGAAACTGTCACCGTGCCGAGACTTGGCGCCGATTGTGGGAAAGAGTGGTTCAATTACCGCCGATATCGAACTTACAAGCGCCGATGCTACGACCGTGCGGCGAAAAGCCTCGAGGTTATGTAAATCAGCATTGCTCTGTCTCGCTTCGAGACGCGCCCGGCGCCCGATGGGGTGACGACCCTGAGTCGGGAGGATCGGTTGTGGTTGTGGGGCTGAGGTTTCCTCGCCGCGTCATCAAGGTTCGTGGGGCGAAGGCGTCAGCACCGCTCGCAGGGCGGCGGTGAGGGGGCCGTCGCGGTTCGGTGATCCCGGTTCCGAGGTGGCGCCGCGCCGACCAGGGCGCAGGCGGGACGACCAACTTGTCAGCCAAGCGGTAGGCGACCGTTTCGTAGTTGACTCGCCATCCGTGGAAGTCAGGCCAGGCCTCTCCGGCGCTCCGCTCGATAGGGAAGCCGGTCTCCTCGAGCATCATGACGGCTGCCTCGAACTCGCCAAAGGTGAGGGCGATCGGCGCCTCCGGCAACGGGTCGGGGTCCAGGCGCCAGCCGAGCATCGAGCCGATCCGGTCGAGACAGGTGAACCCCATCCGCAGGCACAACCGGGCGTTAGAGGACGCCGTGGCGGGAGCGAGGGCGAGGTGCATCGCAGCACCATCAAGCACTGCCAGCAGCGCAAGGAGCCAGGAGAACCAGGGTTCGGGGGACCGGAACATCAGCATCACCGGGTACGTCGTGTGGCTCTCAGCCACTGCGGCCGCCCACTCTTCCCAGGCCGAGTAGAGGTCGGGGAGAGTATCGATGATCCCCACGAGCTGGTGACGAGCCAGCAGTTCCGGGCCCCACGCCGGAACGCCGGCTCGGCTCTCGAGCATCGCCACCAGCGCCTCTCGCTGGCTGAACGCCCCGTACAGAGCCGGGAGGTATGCGATCTGCAGCGCCACCACGACCACCCATGTGGCACCCGCGGCCACGTCCAGCGGGACGTTCTCGGGGCCGCCTGGGTGGACGGCGCCAACTGTGAACACCGACCCGAGTGCTTGGAGGAGGCCGTTGGCCAGGTTATGGGTGGTCGACTGCAGCATTAGGCCGAACCCGACGATGAAAGCGGCCCCCCAGACGAGGAGCTGGCTGAGGAGGGCGGCCGGCGCCGCCGGAGCCAGGATGGCATCCTTCGCTTCGAAGGAGCTGGCGAACCGGGCCAGGCCCAAGAAGACCAGCCGAACGCCACGGTTCACCCAAAGCGACACGCGGTTGAAGCCGGCCGGCCGCCGGGGCAGCACCATGGTGGCCAGGACATTCGCCCACGTGGCCACCACTACGAGCAACCCCAACGAAAAGAGGAACGCGTTCACAGTGCTGATGACTCGCGTTCGGCTGTCGCCGCGAACGACGGGGAAGTCTTTACCGACGGTCACGAACTCAATCCAGGGGGGTCAACATCGTACGGTTAGCGGTAGGCACCCACGCCATCCTTCCCTAAACCGACCGCGGCAGTTCTCTTTCTTGCGCCCTGGGTGTCAGGCTGGCCGTGCAATAACGTCCGGCAGCGACACGGCAAAAGGGTCGAGAGGTGTCACCGACTGGGTACGAGACGTGCTATCTGAGCTGGGCAAACGCAAATCTGCGCTCGCGCTGTAGGGTCAGGACCGATTGGAGTAGATGCGGTCGGCATGGAGCAAAACGGCGCTGCGCCGCTCCCCGCGCATAACCCTGTCGAAGGTCACCCAGTCGCCGTGGGTCCCGCCGGCGGCCCGGAAGACCGCACGCAACAGCTCAGGCAGCGCGGCGGGGTCGAACCCGCGTAACGGGTCGTCTGGGCCAATTATGTCACAATGGCCTTCGGCGCTCCCCATTGCCACCCGGCTCGAAAGATGACCGTGGCCCACGGCCGGGAGCGTAGATTGCCCAGTTTTACCTTGCCGTAGGTGACGAAGGCGATGACTTGTTCGCCTGATACCGGGTGCGCCACCAGACCGGCGTTCACGACCGAGGCCTGGACGCTACCGTCAGCTCGTGTGGTCGCGACGATAGCGAGATGGTGGTCCTGGGCGCCGATGAAATCTAAGTCCGCGAGTTCCACGGCCACGACTTTGCCACGACAGCGGTCCTACCAGGGCTAAATCTTGGGGACAGAAGCCGAAAAAGTCCTGTGTGCCGGGGGCTCTCGAGACCCAATCACCGCTTTGCCCATCACCTGCTGGCCAGCACGCCCCACGGAGGCCAGCGCTTTGAGCGCCGTTAGGCAAGTGTAGCGGGGACACGCGCCGGAACTCGATAACGCGAAGCCTTCCCGGACCGGCCTAGTAACTATCGAGCCCCAAGTAAGTAGGTCGGGGAGAGGCTCTTCATCTCCAAGTACACAGTCGATTTTCATCTACGGTGCATATTCCGCAAGCTTGGCCTCAGTTCAAGGGTCGAGCTCACACGGGCTACCTTGAATAGGCGGTAGTCGCTGAATTGCGCATTTACGCGACCGCGTATGGTCCGGACGCCCGGGTCGTTTAAAGAATTTGTAACGAGGGGCAAGTACGCGGGGGACACCTCCACAATTGAAGCTCTGTCCTGGCTCCGCTTGGCGTTGGCCGTTATGAGCAAAGACGACCGGCCTTTGCCCGAAGGACTTCTGCCGAGGAGAGCATTGCCACGTCTCTACGGCCCACTGATGTCAACGCGCTCGCCGCGCCGCCTGGGAAGCGAGGTCGCTGCGAGAAGTGACGCCGAGTTTGGCGAAGATGTGTTCCAGGTGGGTCTTGACGGTGGAGCGCCCCATTAGGAGCCGTGCGGCGATCTCGGGGTTGGTGAGGCCCTCGGCCACGAGCTCGACGACACGTTCCTCCGTCGGGGTCAGGCTGGCCCAGCCGTGACGGGGCCGTTTGCGCTCGCCCCGGGCCCGACGGGCGTAGCCGACAGCATCGGCCCAGGGGAGGGCGCGTCCTTCCGCCTCAGCGCTGGCCGCCTGAGCGGAGCCCAGTTGTTGGCGGGCGGCTGTGATGGCTACGTCCAAGACTTGCTCTTCTAGCCGGAAGCGCCAGTGGTACTCGCATTCAGCGCGCAGCCGCTGGGCGGCGCCGAACAAGCGAAGGCACTCGGCCCAGTTCTCGGAGCCGACAGAAGCGGCAACCAGCCCCTCCAGGGCGTCGACGATAATGAGCCGCAGACCGTGGTCCGCGGCGATCCGCAATGCGTCGTGCCAATGGTCTTCGTCGTTAGAGACAGCCGCCTCGGTAGAGGCGAGCACCGCTTGGGCGAACGGCCCCCGCCCAGCCTGGCCCTGGGCGGCGGTGATGGCTAGGGCGCCGGCCCCTGCATCAATGGCCTCCCTCACGAACATGTGCAGCCCGCTGGTGGTCAGGTTGTCAACGTTCTCGCGAAGGTGACGGTCGACACGGCTGGGCTCGCCTCGAAGCAGGCCCAAGCGGTGCTGCGCTATGTCCCAGGTGCCCGACTGTCGTACCCAGCTTTCGCTCAGCGGCGTCCACCGCCATGATCGATTGCGGCCTCGTCCCGGGAGAGGAGGGCCGCGTAGCTCAATACGTTTACAGCGCCCGAAACGGTCATTGCGGACCGGCTCCGCGTCAGGTCGCGGGTGAGGTCGATGCACCGGCGAAGATTGCCGGGCAGTCGCACCGCCTCAGCGCTGGCATAGATGGCATATTCGCGAAGAAGGCTGCTCCCATCAGAGGCAGTCTTACTTCCTCAGCGTCCAACTGCGACGCAGCCCGAGGGTCGGCTTCGATCTGCGCCTCAATGTGCGAGATAGAGCGCAAATGCGTAGAAGTAGGGATCGCCGTGCTCTCGAGCGGCGTCACGAGCCGCCTTGCCGGAGGCGGCGTCGAAGCTGGCCAGCCAACGGGCGATGCCTGCCTCGTAGGCGTGGTCAAGTTCGGTGGCCAGCCTTTCGGTCTCTTGGAGCAGGGCCACCGATTCGCTGAAACCACGTACCATGTCGACCAGGACGGATCCCGGAAGGGCAGCGGCGATCCACTCAAGCCCGAAGCGAGCGGCGTTGTCCTCGGTGAGGAGCCGGTCAACAGCCGGCATGGCGTCGTTAGGTCGTCCGCAGACCTGCCAGACCCGCGCCAGATGGCGCAACAACGCCAGACCGATGTCGGGCTTATCGAGGCTCCAGTCCAGCGCCGCTCGGAAATCGTCATGGAGAGCTTCGACCTGCTTCTACCACCACGTCCAGGTGAAGCGCGGCGCCATTCTCGCTCCAACCAGCCCAGGCACCAGCGGGCGTGGGCGTCGACCAGCGCGTCCAGTTCGCCCGCAAGTACGCAACCGGTCGAGCGCGTAGGCGCGCAGTGATTCGAGCAGACGGTAGCGGGGTTCGCCGCCTGCGCCGTCCTCCACGGCGACGAGGCTCTTATCCACTAGCCGGCTGATGATGTCGAAGACCCCGGCCTCGGCGACATCACCAGGCGCCGCCACCACGCCCTCGGCCGCCTCGAGCGGGAACGGCCCGGCGAACACACCAAGGCGACGGAACGCGACCGACTCGGCGTCGTCGAGACGATCGTGGCTCCAATCGATCGACGCCGCCAAGGTACGGTGGCGGGGCAGGACTGTTCGCGCCCCGCCAGTAAGCAGCCGGAAGCGGTCGTCGAGCTCCCGAGCGATCTGCTGCGCCGACAGCTGCCGGCAGCGGGCGGCGGCCAGTTCCACGGCCAATGGGATCCCGTCGAGGCGGTAGCAGATCTGAGCGATGGCGGGGGCGTTCTGCTCGGTCACCGCGAACGAGGGACGGGCTCGTCTGGCCCGGTCGAGGAACAAGCGCACCGCGTCGTACTGCGAAAGGGCCGATACCGCCAGGGTGTTCTCAAGCGGTGGCGCGGCCAAGGAGGGCACGCGCCAGGTCACCTCTCCGGGCACCCCTAACGGCTCGCGACTGGTGGCCAGCACGCTGGTCGCCTGGTTAGCAACGAGCAGCCCGGCGACCAACTGGGCGCACCCGTCAACCAGGTGCTCGCAGTTGTCGAGCACCAGGAGTGATGGCTCGACGCCCAGTTCCCTCGACAGCAGCTCTGCGCTCGGCAGGCCCGAGACCTGGTGCGCGCCGAGGGCAGCCAACGCCGCCTCCGGCACGCTCTCGGGATCGGTTAGGCCCGCCAAGGGCACCAGCCACACCCCACCCCGATAGCGCTCGACCTCGGCGGCGGCCACGGCCAGGGCCAAGCGGGTCTTGCCAATCCCACCGGAGCCGGTCAAGGTGAGCAAGCGGTCCTCGGCCAGCCGCTGGCCAACCGCACCGACCTCGTGCTCACGGCCGATCAAAGGGGTGAGCTGCACCGGTAGGTTGTTCGGGAAGACGTCGAGTGAGCGCAACGCTGGGAACTTGGACCGAATGTCTGGATGGACGAGTTGCCAGACCCGTCCCGGGCGACCGAGGTCCCTGAGCCGGTGGATGCCCAAGTCGACCAGGTCGGCTCCTTCGGGCAGCCGATCGGCCACCAAACCGGCAGTGGCGTCAGACAGCAGGACTTGGCCGCCGTGCCCTACCGCCTGCAAGTGGCCGCAACGCGCCACGCTGTGGCCGAAGTAGCTGCCCTCATCACGTAGCTGCGCCTCACCGGTATGCACCGCCATGCGGGCCCGCAGCACCACGCCGTCGGGCCAGGCCTGAGCGCTCAGGGCTCGCTGGGCGTCCAGAGCAGCTCGGACGGCGTCCGATGCTCGAGAAAAGACGGCGACGACAGTGTCGCCGTCGCCCAGCTGGACCGGCCGGATACCGCCGTGCTCGGCGATCGCTTCGTCTAAGAGCACGCAGTGTTGGGTAATCGCGGTCGCCATCTCCTCGGACGCGTCGCGCTGCCCCGACAAGTCGTCCAGGTCGGTCAGCACGAAGGTGACCGTCCCGGTGGGCAAGTTGAAAGCCACTGCCGAGCCGCTCACATCTCCCAGCAGGAGTAGCCGGCTGCCCCCACGGGACACATCATCCCTCATTCCCGCATCGTCGTCCAAGGCCGGGGAGACAACATCCGCTACATGGCGGGCCCGCCTTCGTTTCCGCTGGTTGTTCACGCTAGTGACGTCCCCCTCAGGCAGTCTCTCCAGCGATGGTCGCTCCGGCCTCTCGGGCCCTTCCGGCATCGGCTAGCACAGATCAGGCAGATGGCGGATGTTCGGGCCCGTGGCTGGGCCCACGATGTACGTGCCGAGCTCGATCGGAAAAAAGCTCAGCCAGCGCCGCGGAGGTTCAATTCTCGTCGACGTTGAAAACTAAGCCCCAGGTTACGTAATAGCCGTTAGCCAATACCACAAGGATGGGACGACATGACTCAAGGTCAGACAACGAATCAAACGAAAGGCTTTTTAGCCTCACTATTCGACTTCTCGTTCAAGAGCCTTATCGCGAGCAGGGTCATCCGAGTGCTGTATGTGCTGTGGATGGCACTGCTAGCGCTCGCTGCTGTCGGGTTGATCATAGCCGCATTCGAGATTAATGCTGCGTTTGGTGCCGTCGCGCTGCTCATCCTCTGCCCGCTATATTTCTTGTTCAACCTAATTATTGTCCGGGTCCTTCTCGAGCTGTTTATGGCCATCTTCGCGATCCAGGAGAATACGAACCGGATCTCTCCGATGGGGTGGCCCCCGCGTCTGCGGGCACCCTCAGAAGTTCCGGACGGGTTGTTCAATAGCATCGCCGAAAATCTAAGCGCCGCACAGCCGGACATTGCGCCAGCGAATTAGTGGTCAGCTAAAGCATCTACAGCTCAGGCATCTACCTCAGGTGGCGTCGCACGCACGACGTCATCGCCTCCACCCTAGAAAGGAAACAATATGGTCCTGTCACGAAGAATCCTGACCGCCTTCGCCGTCTTGGTCACGGCCCTGTCACTCTTTGCCGCGTCCGGTCTGGCGGCGCCAGCCGGGGCTACTGCCACGTCCACGCTCGCCGTGGTCATCGTGGGGCCAGGCTCCGTTGCAAGTACCCCAGCAGGCATCTCGTGCCCAAGCAAATGCGCGGCCACCTTCGCATACGGCACGACGGTTGTTCTTACGCCCAAGCCGGTGGCCGGTTCCAAATTTGCCCGCTGGGGCCTCCCCTGCGCCGGCGGTGCCACATGCAGGGTGAAGCTGACCTCGTCGTTAGGGTCCGTCGCAGCACGGTTCGTTGCTGGACCTAATCGCCGACTACAACCGGTCCCGGAGAAATCCGTAGCGGCGGCCGGCAGTTACTCCGCCGGCGGGAACAGTGATTACTACGGCTTTTCGTTCTTCGTCTCGCCGGGTGGCACCAACCTGTTGAACATCTCGGTTGACGCCGGCGTCACATGTTCGCCGGCAGGTTCGTTCCCGGGGTCTAATCAGATCGTCATCCCCACCGTCGCAATCGCGCCCAACGGCTCGTTCAGCGGGACGGCCACCGAGGAGGGTGTTTTCGACAACGACAACGCTAAGTTCAGCTACTTCCTTGCCGGGCACTTCAAGGGGGCGACTAGCGCCGGGCCGCCGACTGCTGCCGGCACCTTACGCGAGAACATCGTGTTTGCGGCCAACGGGACAAGGGAAAGTTGCACGTCAAATCTCCAATCCTGGGCGGCGACTCACGACCCGCAACCGGCCCCGGCGAGGACTGTAGCCGCGCCCGGCAGCTACTCGGCCGGCGGGAACAGCGATTACTACGCCTTTTCCTTCTTCGTCTCGCCGGGTGGCACCAGCCTCTTGAACGTCGCGGTCGACGCCGGCGTCGAGTGTACGCCGGCAGGTTCGTTCCCGGGCTCTAAAGAGATCGTCATCCCTAGCCTGGCAATTGCCCCCGACGGCTCGTTCAGCGGGGCGGCCACCGAGGAGGGCGTCTTCGACAACGCGAACGCTAAGTTCACTTACTCGTTCGCCGGGTACTTCGAAGGCGCCACTCCCGCAGGGCCTGAGACCGTGGCGGGCACGCTACGCGAAGGTGTCGTGTTCGCCGCCAACGGGACAACCGAAACGTGCACGTCAAATCTCCAATCCTGGGCGGCGACTCACGACCCGCAACCGGCCCCGGCGAGGACCGTAGCAGTGCCGGGTACTTACTCGGCTGGCGGCAACAGCGATTACTACGGCTTTACGTTCTCTGTTTCGCCGGGGAGCTTGACCAACATCTCGGTTGACGCCGGCGTCGAGTGTACGCCGGGAGGTTCCTTCCCGGGGTCTAACCAGATCGTCATCCCCAACGTGGCAATTGGCCCCAATGGTTCGTTCAGCGGGACGGCAATTGAGCACGGGGTCTTCGACAACGCCAACGCCAAGTTCACTTACTCGTTCGCTGGGTACTTCGAAGAGGCGACTCCCGCCGGGACTCAGACCGTAGCGGGGTCCTTACGCGAAGACATAGTGTTCTCCGCCAACGGGACGGCAGAAATGTGCACGTCAAACTGGCAACCCTGGTCGGCGACTCGCACTTCTTAGGATTACGCGTCCACGGGATGGTGACGACAGAATAGACGCACGAGTATGGGAGACGTGGGCAACCACCCGGTGAGGGCGAAGCCCGTCCACACGCAGGCTACAAGTACCCGGCACCGACCGAAAGGCCGAACCTCATGACGAACGACGCGGCTGAACCTCTGCCAGCTCTCGGCATTTGCCTGGAGGAGTACGAGTACCCGTACCCGGTCGAGTTTTTTGCCCTCAGCGTCGACCTGCAGCCGCTGAAGATGGCGTTCATGGACATCCCGCCGGACAGCGAACCGAATGGCAAGACAGTCCTGCTCTTCCACGGGAAGGCATTCGGCTGTTACTACTTTCTCAATGTCATCCAAGCGCTGACGGCGGCCGGGTACCGAGTGGTCGCTCCCGATCAGATTGGGTGGGGCAAGTCACCGAAGCCCGACATCCACTACAGCTTCCAGCTGTTGGCCGGCAACACCACCACCCTGCTCGACCACCTCGGCGTCGGCAGCGTCGCCGTTCTCGGGCACTCGACCGGCGGCATGACTGCGACCCGCTTCACGCTGATGAACCCCGACCGCGTTACCCATCTTGTCCTTGAAGATCCGCTCGGCCTGGCGGACTACCGGATCGGCATCCCTCCACAGACCGAGGAAACGCTGTACGAGCACGAACTGAACTGGACCGACCCACACGTCATTCGCGCCTACGTCGCCGGGTACTTCGTCCATCCGGACCCGAAGCTGTACGGGCCGTTGGCAGACATCCTGGTCCGCGTCACCTTGAGCCCGGACTACCCACGGTGGGCTCGTGCGGCGGCGCTAGCGTTCCAGATGATCTACCAACAGCCCGTCCGTTACGAGTACCACCTGATCGTGCCGCCGGCACTGTTGATCGTGGGCGCCGAGGACCACGTTGTGCCCCTCGGCCAGTACGCCAAACCGGAAGACGCCGCCAGGCTCGGTGACTTCGTCCGACTTTCTGCGACGGCCGCTCACGACATCCCGCACGCCGAGCGGGTCGTGGTTCCCGAGTGTGGGCATATCCCACATCTCGAAACGCCTGACCAGTTCCTCGGCCAGTTCCTGCCGTTCCTCGCCAGCTGAGGAGACGACGTGATGGGCCACTCAAAAAACGGAGGCTAAGTGACCTCCGACGGCGAGGCAGAAGAGATGTCCCGCCGTCTCAGGAAAATCATCCAAGCGCCTTAGCGGAGCCAGGCTGTCAGCGCCATACGGCGGCCGAGGCACTACGCTTCGCTCAGGGCGTGCGGTGGCACGCTGCTCGGAAACCAGTCTTCGAGGGCCGCAATGATATCGCATGACCGAACGCCAATTTCGCACATTGCCCATAGTTGGCCAGCTTTGCCATACGAACAGTGGAGTGCGACGGGCGACACGCTCCACATGCACACCCAGGTGCTCGGCAAGCTCGCCGTTGCCCTGGCGCCAGAAGAGTGGCAACTGGAACACGCCGCCCTGCGCTTAACTGCGCGCGGGTGGGAGACTGCGCCCTTGCCGGCACCGGACCGCTCAGGTGCGTTCGTCGCCGCTCTCGACCTCCACGCTCACGAGGCCGTGGTCGAGCACAGCGACGGCCGCGCTCGCCGCGTCCCTCTTACCCCGAACCGCTCGGTCGGCGCCGTCACCCGCGATGTCCTTGCGGCGGTCGAAACTCTCGCGGGGCCGGTTAGCATCAACACTCGGCCGCAGGAAGTGCAGTGGGGCATCCGACTGGACGAAGACGACAAGCACAGCGCGTACGACCCGGCTCAGGTGGCGACCTACCTCGCCGCCGCCAGCAGCGCTGCCCTGGTCCTGGCGGCTCTGCGAGGCCCTTTCCGGGGCCGTTCGAGCCCAGTCGACGCGTGGTGGGGTTCGTTCGACCTGGCGGTGCACTTCTTGAACGGCCGGCCGGCCAACCCGCCTGGCCACGACTTCATCGAGCGCAACTCGGCCAACGCCGAGCAGATCGTGGTCGGTTGGTGGCCGGGAGACGGCCGGTACCAGCATGCGGCGTTCTATGGGTTTGCCTTCCCCGCCCCCGATAACTTCGCCAAAGGGAAGCTGTCACCGCCTTCGGCGCGCTGGGAGCCGACCCTGGGCGAGTACATATTGGACTGGGACGACGTGATCGCCAGCCCCGATCCTCACGTTGCTGCTTTTGAGTTCGGCCGGGCGGTTATCGCTTACGCCTGCACCGTGTGCGACTGGGACGCGGCCTTGGCGAACAGCGCAAAGGGCATACCCCCTCCCGTCCAACACGCGCGTGCCCAATAGCACCTGTGAACTGAGATAGAACCTCGGCCGGCGCTCCGCCAAGTTATGCGATCTTCGGATAAATAGTCGCGTGATTCGAAGGCTCAAAGACGTTCACATAATACAGCTTCACGAGTTGCCGACACCACTCGACTCCCCGCGCTATAAACGGGGAAAATGGCGGGCCCTCAAATCCACCGACGATGACGGGCCGGAGATGCCCCGCCGTGGGGGCCGATGTGGTCAGTCAAGGCCATCGGTCGCCTACGACGGCCAGTCGGTCGGGGAGTGTTCGACTGGCCAAGTTGGCCAGTTGGGACGGCTCCGGCGGAGGACCCTTAATGAAAGGTATTTTAAAGCATTTCCGCCCCATTTTTACGCGAATAAAGGGTTTTCCTGCAGGAGCGCGAAAGACACCCAGAGCTGAAGGCGTCCGGGGCGATACCAAGCCCGTTAGGACAAATGACAAGTTGCTCAGTTTTACGAAACGACCCTACACGCCTAAAGTGGGCAGCTGACTACGGAGCGCACCAGAACCCAGGGCTCTGTCCAGCTTGCCTAACACTCGCTTTTCTCGCCGCTGCAAACCGAGTAGCGTTTAGGGCCACAAGGCAGCCTTCGGACCAAAAGGAGAAGGGCCAATGCGGCGAATTTTCTCGCCGCGACACATCTGCGCCCACTACAGTGCCGTTAGGCGCCCCCTGGGAAGAGCAATCCCAAAAGGGGCAACGAAGTGCAAACGGATCGCATAATAGAGCGCGATAGTCATCTGTTAGCGCCTCTGAAACCTGGGCTCGGCCACGCGAAGTACACATCGGTACTCCGCCACCACTCTTCATAAAGGAAGCGCAAATGCTAAAAGCCTGCAAATCACTAGCTCTTCGTTACTGCCCCGGGATTGCTGTGGCAGTCCTCCTTCTCGTGACAACGGCGTTTGGGCCCATTGGCAACGGTGCCGCTTGGGCGGAAAACGCAACCGCGACGCGGCCACCCGGCGGGTCGGGGTACACCAGTAATGCAACAAGCCGGAACGACCCCAACCCGCTCTACGCGCTCCAGACGGTTCAGATCAATGGTGGCTACGAATCGGCTGGCGTTGCGATGCGGAACCTCGGGTACGGCACCATCGATCTCACGGGTATACCAAGCGGCTCTACCGTCGAATACGCATACCTGCTGTGGGACGTGCTCAATGACTACCCGACGGCGGCCCTCGGCCAGGGGACCTTCGACAAGACAGCGATCACTGGGACCGCTATAGGCCACGGTGAGTCACCGTGCTGGTCTGAAGCAACGGACAACTATTCGTACGTAGCCAACGTCACCTCCCTGGTGACGGGCAATGGGGACTACGACCTGACTGGGTTCGCCAGTGGCGCCACAAACGGGGAGGACCCGTGGAACGTGGGTTCGCCTGCCCCGGACTCTGAAGGGGCATCGCTGGTCGTCATCTATGCAAACCCGACCAGCCCCCTGACCACCGTCCAGCTTCTTGGCGGTTCGACCGAGACGGACAGCGGGAACTTGCTAACTCAGACGTTGACCGGTTTCACTGCGACAAGTTCTCCCTCAGCATCAACCACCTTCATCGTTGCCGACGGCCAAGGTATTGGCAGTGAGGGCGGTTTTGACGCGGCGACCCTCATCAACCCGTTTCTCGGCAGTGCCCCCCAAGCCGTGCCGAATTACTCCGTGGGCAACCTTTGGGACAATCTCACCTTCAACGTCAGCTCGTACGTCAATCCTGGAGCTACCTCCGAGTCCGCGTTTGTAGAAGGGACAGATGACTGTCTCGTGTGGATCGGGCAAGTCTTCTCTGTGACAGCGGCACGCCAATCCGTAGTGCCGCCGACCTTGATCGGCACCTCGATGTCGGGTGGAGGTCAAAGCGGCTCGACCATTTACGTGGCGCCGGGCACAGCGGTGACCGACAGCGCATCGTTGTCGGGGAGCAACGCCTCGGAGGCGACGGGTAGGGTGACCTACAACGTGTACTCCAACTCTGCCTGCACGGTACTTGTCAAGGGCGGCAGCCCCGAGACGATCACCACCCCGGGAACGCTGCCCACCTCGGCTCCCGTGGCCTTGAGCACCACGGGCAGCTACTTTTGGCAGGCCTCGTACTCAGGCGACTCCCACAACGGCACCTCCACGAGCACTTGCGGTAGTGAGGAGGCCGTAGTTACGGCGGCGACGTCTTTGAGCACGTCCCTGTCAGGTGACAGCCAGACCGGCACCTCGATCAGCGTCCCGCCGGGCACAGCGGTGACTGACAGCGCAGCGTTGTCGGGGAGCAACGCGTCGGAGGCGACGGGTACGGTGACCTACAACGTGTACTCCAACTCTGCCTGCACGGTACTTGTCAGCGGCGGCAGCCCTGAAACGATCACCACCCCGGGCACGCTGCCCGCCTCGGCTCCCGTGACCTTGAGCACCAAGGGCAGCTACTTTTGGCAGGCCTCGTACTCCGGCGACCCTAACGACGCCGCCTCGACGAGCAGCTGTGGCAGCGAAACCAAGACAGGTGACGAGGTCGAGACGGTCACTGGTCCGTCAACGTCACTGGTGCTATATATTTCAGCCCCCTACCAAGACAACGGAGTGACAGTGGTGAACTTGTGGTGGACTGCACCAGCAGGGGCCACCACTTTCACCCTCACCGCCACTGAGAACACAGCACTGGGACCGTACAGCTACCCGGACACCGGCCTACCGCAGTTCACCCAAGGCTCACCTTTCGTGGTCCAGGTCGAGAGCAGTACGCCGTTGCTCAGTGCGACGTTCCAGGTAACGGACAACTTGGGCGACGTGTCGAACACGGTCAACTATCCGTGAGCCGTGATGGTCATGCTCCAGCCCACTGGAGCATGACCACCTGGCCCAAAGAACTCAGGTCTTAACCGGGCCACCGGGTTTACTTGTGACTCTAGGTAGGGACGGGACGGCGCATGGAGGACGCGGCGTTGCAGGCTTTAAAGCCAAGGCGGCGACTTACTCCCCGCGGCTCCGGCACTTCGTGGTCCGCGCTCGACCACGGCTGTCAATATCGCCCGGGAAGGTACTACGGTTCCAGTATGGCCGTTGACCACCCCACGCATGACCAAGTGGTAGAAGCGACCGCCGCCGCTGAGGCCAGTATGCGACCACAGTCCGTGCCCGTTAACGTCTACGAGACGCCGGCGGCCCTGGTCGTCCTGGCTCCCTTACCTGCGGTGACCGCAAGCGACGTGACGGTAGAGGTGCAGCCGGGGGTCCTTCGGTTCTGGGCCCGCCTTCGGAGCGCAGGCCCGCGTGACTACCTTCTGCACGAATGGGAGTACGGCTGTTACGAGCGAGAGATCGAGCTCCCCGAGGGCTACGGCGGAGGGCTGGAGGCCAGTCTCACCAACGGGCAGCTTGCCATCCGGGTCCTGCGCGGGGCTAACACCGAACCGCTGAGGACTCAACCGGCCACCGCTGAGCTCACGCGGTAAAGCGGTCCGGGGACAGGTCGTCTGCAACAGTGGCCGCGGGCCGACAGTCCAGCTAAGCCGGGGCCGGTCGGACGGTCTTGGCCGGCTACACAGGCTTGCTCGCTAGGGCCGCGGGGCTCAGTTGGTCCACCCCGGACCGGACCCGGCGTGCCAGAGAACTACGGGACTTCCCGGCCCGGTTTTGGCTGTTCTCGTAGAGTGCCGAAAGAGCGACGGTCACCCAGCCGCTATCCCAACGATGGGCCATGGGCGTAGGGACCTCAGTTGTATGTTTGATACCTTCGCGCTTGAGTAAATCATTGAAATCATACACATCCGCACCGAACAAGTTGTAGCCGCCGATCCATATGCGGTTTTCGGCAACAAAGGGAGCTTTATAAGCATTCACGAAAGCCGCGGTCAAGCGGTAACTCGTTTGAAAATTGGCAGCCGTCCCGTACGAAGCGGCTGAGCCGATGTACTGGTTGTAGCTCGACATATTGGCCGGGAAATCCCAAAACGCTCCGAGGGTAAAGATACGTGGATGTCGGAGAAGTAGGTCCAGGCCACCATAACCCGATTTTGAGAAACCAATGAGCCAGTTTTGTTCGTGGTGGGAAAAACCTTTGAGTAAATAAGTCGAACCATTTTGACACCGCCTACCGCCTCAAGATATGTTCAGATTATGCCGTGGGGTAAAAGATTTGCCACCGCGTCGCCTGCCGAGCGGTGGTGGGGAAGTTACATCGTCGGAAGGGGGCTACCCTTGGATGGCCTTTCCCAGCAACTGGCCGAGCAGCGTGCTCTTCTGGGGCGCCGCCGCCCTGTTGCACCCAGGGGGCCATCACCGTCCCTGGCCCATCAACAGTGAGATTGCCGAAAACATGGTCACCTCGAAGCCATTACCGGTGCGATCGTCGCCGGGTGGCACACCGGCTGTTGTGAGCACGATGGCGCACCCCAGGACTCCCTTCCCCAAAGGACCGCCTCCCAACGAAGGAAAAGCGTAGGTCACAGCGCGGGGTCGGGAAATGAGCCGTTCGGCCTAACGCAGCCCTTTTTGCGAAGCCGTGCACGTGCAACCTTATGCATATGTTTCGAGAGGGGTCAAACATTAGAACGACCCTTACGCCAGCGGCAGGCGCTGCTCGAGGCTCGCAGACCGCGTCCTCCTGGCCGTGCTCGCCCCACCGCTGCCGCGAGCGCGCTGGAAAGAGTTCCCTGGCCATGCGGGAGACCCGGCTTCGTTGGTTCGATGCAGCAGCTTTTGTCGAGGGCGGCCGATCGGAGGGTGAGATAATACGAGGGTGGCCGCCGGAGCGGTTCAGGGTCCCCCAGTCTCGACCGTCACTCGTGTGCGGGTGGCTCTCCTCGGCCCGTTCCGCATAACGCTGGACGGGCGGGCTGCCGGCCCGTGGTACCGCCCCGCTGCCAGGCGCCTGTGCGCGCTCGTGATGATTACCCCGTCCCACCGGCTGGGCCGGGAAGTGGCCCGGGATCTCTTGTTCCCCAGGCTGGCGCCGGCCGCCTCGGCCAACGCTTTGTCTCGAGCGTTGTCACTGGCCAGGCAGGCGGTGGCTGCACTCGGGCCAGCGGGGGTCGGGCTCTTGCGAGCAGACAGGGCGAACATCTGGGTCGGCGACGAGGTCCTGGTGGACATCGACGCCGAAGCCCACGAGGAAGCCCTTCGGTCGGCCCTCAAGATGGAGCCCGGCGCCGAGCGCGACGTCGCTCTTTGCGCCGCCCTCGATCAAGACGGTGTCCTGCTCGTTGACGAGCCATACGCCGACTGGGCCGCCGCAGCTCGACAAGCTCTTGAACTGTTACGCCAACGAGCCCGCCTTGAGTTGGCCCGGGACCGCGCTCGGGGCATTGGGCAGTCGCAACCAGACACAGTCATCGATGCATGGGAAAATTGTCTTGCCTACGGCCCATCGTCGGAAGAAGCGGCTTTTGCGCTGATGCGGGTCTACTCGGCCACGGGGCAGCGTCAGCTGGCCTCGAGCGCGTTTGAGCGTTGCCGCGCTGCCCTCGAGGCCCTCGGGCTGGCCGTATCGCCGGCGCTGGAGGAAGCCAGGC
This sequence comes from uncultured Acidimicrobiaceae bacterium, assembly GCA_963807395.1. Taxonomy (GTDB): domain Bacteria; phylum Actinomycetota; class Acidimicrobiia; order Acidimicrobiales; family Palsa-688; genus Fen-671. The sequence goes on along the minus strand of CAWEBW010000010.1, from coordinate 529,198 downwards.
GAAGCCTTGGTTGGGCAGTTGCGCCAGATGGCGAGCTTCGCAGCGCGAGGGCGGGGGCCGCAGCGGCGCACCCCGGCAAGGAGGAGCGCAGGCCCGTGAGCGTACTGTTCGCACAACTCTCGGGTGTTTCCGCCCCGAACGACGGACAGGACCCCGAAGAGACGAAGCGCGCCGTCGGGAGCGCGCTGGCGAGCGCCATAGCTGAGGTTGAAGGCCTCGGCGGTACAGTCACGGCCGTCTCCGGCGCCGGCCTCGCCGCGGTTTTTGGCGCACCCGAAGCTCATGAAGACGACCCCGAACGAGCGGTCCGGGCCGGGTTCCGCATGCTGTTAGCGATCGGGGCTCCAGGAGATGCGGAGAAACGCGGCGGACAGCTCTTGCTCCGTATCGGGGTCGAGACTGGCTCAGCCGTCGTCGGCCCTCTCTGGCCGGCGGCGGGCGCCGGTTACGGTGCCACAGGGCAAGTAGTAGACGCCGCCGCCGCTTTGCAATCGGCGGCGAAGCCTGGCTCGGTGCTGGTGGGCCCGGTCACGAAAGCTTCCACTGAAGGTATCTTCGAGTGGGGGCCAGCCCGTGAAGTCGCGGTCGACAGGCGGCCCAAGCCGCTGGAAGCCGTCTACCTGGTGCGGCCGAAGGCCCGTCGCCCCGGGTTTCGGGGTGGACCGGGGCGGGCACGCTCCGCCGGCTTGGTAGGCCGTCAGGCAGAGGTGTGGGCACTCGATTGTGCGTTAAGGCAGGCGACGTTGGGGGCGGGCTCGGTCGTTTTCGTCGTGGGGGAGCCAGGGCTTGGCAAGACTCGCCTGGTCCAGGAGTGCCGAAGGCGCTTTATGGCCTGGGTCGGTGCCGGCACGGGCAGGCTACCGCTCTGGCTCGAAGGCCGGTGTGCGTCCTACGCGTCATCCATGCCGTATGGCCTCTACAGGCAGCTTCTCTCCGGCTGGACCGGTGTCGCGCCCGAGGAAGGGGACGATGTCGTTGGCGCCGCGCTCGAGCGCGCCGTACAGGCCGTTTTTGGCCGCCGCGTCGACCACGCCGCCTTCTTGGGCCATTTGATGGGCGTTCGTGCCCATGGCGGGTCAGCCGCCGTGGCCCGGCAGAACCCGGAAGCGCTCCAACGGGCGACCTTTGCTGCGGTGAAGGCATTGGTTGAACGGCTGACGGCAAAAGGGCCAACTGTCTTGGTCCTGGAGGACCTGCATTGGGCCGACCCGACGTCGTTGCGGCTGACAGAAGAGCTCATTAGCGTGGCCGGCGCGGGCCCCTTGTTGCTAATTGCCACGAGGCGCCCGGAACCCGACCCAGGAGTTTCGGCCCTGGAGAGTGCCGTCGAACTCGGCTCCTCGTGCCCCTTCCGAAGGCTTGAGCTATCGCCTCTTGGTGACGATGCCGAGCGTGAACTCGCCGTGCACATCCTCGGCGCGGACGCCGATCGTCACGTAATACAGGCCGTACGCACGAACGTCGACGGCAACCCGCTGTTCCTGGAGGAGCGCTTCTTATCTTTGGTGGAGACCGGCGCCCTCGTCAAAGAGGGGGCGTCATGGTCGCTCAGCAGCAACCCTTCCGTGGATGTCCCACAGGTCCTGGAGCGCCTTATCCGTTCGCGCGTCGACCGGGTACCGTCCCCGTCCCGTCAGGTGCTAATTGCCGCCTCGGTGCTTGGTCCCGAGTTCTCGTTTCGGGCACTTGAGACTGTGAGCGACGTGGGCCCGGCGTTATCGCAAACGGTGGCCGAGCTGTGCGAGGCGCGCTTGCTCACCGAGGTCCGCCGAGTACCCGAGCCTGTTTTGCGTTTCCGCCACGCTCTTATCCAGGAGGCCATTTACCGCGGGCTCCTGCGTAACGAGCGCCGCCAACTTCACGCCCGGGCGGCTTGGGGGATCGAAGCAGCCTCAGGGCGCCGCCCGGAGGAGATGGCAGCCGTCATCGGCCACCACTTTGCCATGTCGGGAGAAAGTGACCGGGCCGTCCATCACCTCGAGCTGGCCGGCAAATACGCGGCCGCCCGATTCGCCGTCGACGAGGCAGTCTCCTTGTACCGCAAAGCCATCGCAATCGCCGACGAGGACCGGGGGAGCCAGGGTGCAGCGCAGTCCGTGGTCGACCTCCGGTACCAATTGGCCGAAGTGCTCTGGCGCAGCAGGCGCTTCGGCGAGGCAAGGGAGGCTCTCCATGCGGCTCTGGCGCTTGTTAGCCCGCAGCGGCGATTGCAGGCCGCCCGTTTACAGGCCCGGCTAGGGCGAGTGGAGTCGGAAAGCAATCGGTACGACGCCGCTCTGAGTGCTTTTGAAGCTGCCGATAAGCTCCTAGGCCGTTTCGCCGGGAGCGAAGACGGGGATTGGGTCGACGTGTGGCTCGAGGTCCAGGTGGACGGCCGGGCCAACCTGCACAACTGGGCCAACGAGCCGGAGCGGGCAGGCTTGGCCCTGGCTAAGGCCCGCCCGGTCATAGAGTCGCATGCACCAACGGGCCGTCAAGCAGGTTTCTATGCACAGCTGGCGTTTCACCAGGCCCGTCAGAAGCGCTACCAAATAGACGAAGAAACCGTGGCCGCGGCGCGGGCTGCGGTTCGATCGGCCGAGACGGGTGTCGGCGAGTACGACCTTGTCAACACCTTGGGCACGCTTGGCGAGATGTCATTTTGGCACGGCAACACTGACGAGTCCCAAAAGATGTTTGAAGCTGCCTTAGCTATTGCCGAACGCACGTATGACCAGGAGTGCCGGAGCTGGTGTTTGTGCGGGCTCTGCCTGATTGGCATCCGGCGTCACGACGTCGAGGCAGTGCGGTCCGTGTCGCGTCAGGCCGCTGAAGCGGCCATAAACAACAGGGCCTCAGTGTTCGGGGCGGCAGCCAACGCAGCGATGGCATGGGTGGCCTGGAAGGATGATCGCTTCGACGACGTCATCGTCCATGCCAACGAGGCACTTGCAGCATGGCGGAGTACGTGGCATGTCTATTTCTTCAAGGGCCTTTGCCTGTGGCCGTTGATGGCAGTGAAGCTTGCATCCGGTGATATAGCCGGGGCTGTAGACGCAGGGCGCGAAATGCTAGAGCCCTCTCAGGTCCGTCTACCGGACGAAGTCGAATCCCTTATTGAACGCGCCAAGGCGGCATGGGACCGGGACGAAGCTGCGGCGACAGCCGTTCGACTCACTGAAGCACTGCAATTGGCGTGCAAGCTTGGCTTCGCATGAACCAGGCCGTCGGCCCAACTGCATTCCGCAACGGCTGCCCCCAACCACGCCGCTGGCACGCTTCAGCTCTTCGCGGCTTGCTTCATCTCCTCGGAGATCTCGTCGGTGGTGGCGTCTACGGTCTGCTTCACGACTTTTGTTGCCCGAGTAACGGCTATATCGAAGCCCTTTTCCAGGGTGGGCTCGCCGATAACGATCAAGCCCACCTGATTGGCCCCGAGTTCGGCCGCTGCCTCCTTGAGCTCTTTGTGCCGAAGGCGCCCGAAACCGAGCTCCTCCGGGATGATACGCACGACGGGACGGTCCATCCGCTTGACGATGTGCGGCTTCCCGTTCTGTTGATCGACAATGGCACCGTCGAAGGTGCCAAGAAAGTCGTCCTTGTGCAGGTTTTCAATAGCGTCGAGATCGGCTCTCGCGTCATCGACGCTGTCGTAAAGCGCGGTGAAAATGGCAAGTTCACGTTCCTTTGCCATCAGTAGCCTCCTTTACCCACGGCCAGTCGCTCCGACGGAGCTTGACTCCACGCACATTGGGGGTGCAGTCGGGCCGTATTGTACAGGCTAGCGTCGGGGGCGGGTCAGCGTGAGGGGTCGATGCCCTCCTGGTGTTGTCTGGCGAGGTCGGCGAACTCGTAGATGAGGCTGCTGCGCCGGCTGGCGTCCCAGGCGAGGCTGACCTGGTTGGGGCTGATGTCCTCGACGGGGATGCAGGTGACGTCCGGCCGGCGATAGAAGGTGGCAGTGGACCGGGGAAGGATGACCATGCCGTGCCCCCTAGCAACGTGTTCGAGTTTTTCTTCGACAGTGCGCATGACAGGGACAGGCGGCCGATTGTTGCCGCTCCGCATCTCGGGCGCGATCTCTCGCCACTCCGGGACCGCATCGGGGTCCTGGAGCAGGTGCTCGTCGGCGAGGTCAGTGATGCTGACCGTTTCCTTCCCGGCCAGGCGGTGACCGCCGGGGAGTGCTGCTAAACGCGGCTCGCTGAAGAGGGGTACCAATTTGAGGCCGGCTGGGTCGATCGGGAGCCGAACGTAGCTGACGTCGACTCGTCCGTCGTGGACGACCTGGACCTGGTCATCCCAACTGGTACGGATGACATCGACGGTCAGGTCGGGGTGGACCGCACTGGGCGCCCGAACGGCGCCAGTGACGAGCAGCCCGGGCATGAAGCCGACGGTAAATGTGCCCGACCCACACGCCGTACGTCCGACCCTGCGGCGCAGCGCGTCAGCGTTTGCGAGAAGCGGCCGAGCTTCTTCGAGGAGTTGCTGGCCAGCTGCCGTCAGCTCGGTATGTCGCCGGTCACGCACGAATAGCTGGGAACTGAGCTCGTCCTCCAACGCCCGTATCTGGCGGGAAAGCGCGGGCTGGGCGATGTGGAGCCGCTCGGCGGCCCGGCCGAAGTGGAGCTCTTCGGCGACGGCGACGAAGTAGCGGACTTTGCGAAGGTCAAGATCCGCGCGAGCCCTTCCTACCACGGCTCATGTCGGAGAGGTATCACAGACGACCAAATAGGTCTTGGACAAGGGCAGGAAAGCGAGCGCATCGTAGATGGTGGCGCGGTGGTGCCGAGGAGGAGCTGGCCTTGAATTTGGAGTTCAGACGAGTCGTCGTGGTGCTACCGGGAACGGTGGTCACTCTTTGTGAGGGCGCCGTTCTTGTCTAGGCCGAACCCAAGGACGCCACGAGCTTCGGCGTATACCGCGCAAAGGAGGCCGGATGGCACGGGTACTGATCACCGGTTCGAGCGACGGCCTCGGTTTGATGGCCGCCCGGCTGCTCGTCGACGACGGCCACGCCGTCGTCTTGCACGCCCGCAACGAGCAACGGGGCGACCACGCCCGTCAGGCGCTGCCAGGTGCCGAGGATGTCGTGATCGGCGATGTGGAGAGCATTGCCGGGATGCGTCAGGTGGCGGAGCAGGCCAACGCCGTCGGCCGATATGACGCCGTCATTCACAACGTCGGCATCGGCTACCGCGAACCTCGGCGTATCGAGACCGTGGACGGTCTCTGTCACGTCTTCGCCGTCAACGTGCTCGCCCCGTACCTGCTGACCGCGTTGATCCCGGCACCCGACCGGCTGGTCTACCTGAGTTCGGGTATGCACCGAGGCGGGGAGGCCGACCTCGACGACCTGCAGTGGGCCCGCCGGGGCTGGAACGGCGCCCAGGCGTACTCCGACAGCAAGCTCTTCGACGTCGTGCTGGCCTTCGCCGTAGCCCGACGCTGGCCCGCAGCGCTGTCCAATGCCCTAGAACCAGGCTGGGTCCCGACCAAGATGGGCGGCCCCGGCGCACCCGACGACCTGAGCCTGGCACCGGTCACCCAGGCCTGGCTGGCCGTTAGCGACGACCCCGCGGCCACGGTGACCGGAGGCTACTTCTTTCACCAACGGCCGCACGAGGTGCACCCGGCCGCCCGCTCGGTCGATATCCAAGACGGGTTGCTGGACCGCTGTGCGCAGCTGACCGGCACTCCGCTCCCGCCGCCGTAGGCGCCAAAGCAACGCCCACTCCGACTGTCATTCCGCGCTCGAACACTGGAGGTTGTGAACCATCATGCCAAACGAACTGCTCATCCAGGGCGGCCATGTCGTCACTATCACGACTATTGGCGACTGGCGCCACAACCTGCAGTCGGCTGAGCATGCCGATGCCGACCTGCGCGGCCTGCAGGAGTCTGGCATACGGGGCTACTTCCTCTACGGTGGACCTGGCCCGGCCACCGACGATCCGAACCCGCCGCACCCGTTAGACGCCCGCCGGATGCGCGACCAGCAGTTCTCGGCCGGGACCAACGGTCGTCTGCGCATGGGCATGGCGCTGCGGGGACCGTGCTTTACCGGCGCCGAGCGCAACGCCGCGGACTTCGCCTTCGCCCGTGAACTGGGCCTGCCGATCTCGGTCCACGTCGGCATGGCCGGCACTGCGGACGCCATCACGACCCTCGAGCGGTTCGGTCTGCTCGGCGCCGACGTGAACTACGCCCACGGCAACATGCTCACCGACGAAGAGTTCGACCTGATCGCAGCTAGCCGCGGTACGCTTTCGATCACCCCCTCGACGGACATGCTCATGCAGTTCGGCACCTACCCGGGCACGGGCCGGGCGCTCGGGCGGGGGATCGTGTCCGGGTTGGGGGTGGACACCATCTGTAGCGAGGGAACGGACCTGTTCTCCGAGATGCGCCTGGCTCTGGCCGCGGAGCGCTCCCGGGCCAACGCCGCCGCGCTGGCCCGAGGTGAGCGGGTCGGGACGGTCGACCTCCACCAGCGCGACATGCTCCGGCTCGCCACCCTGGACGGTGCCCGGGTGTGGGGCCTCGACGACGAGATTGGGACTCTGACGCCGGGCAAGCAGGCCGACATCGCCATCGTGGACATGCGCTCACCGCACCTCGACGGGTTCGGCGACCCTCGTGATGGTGCTCGGCGCCGGACCAGCGGACGTCGAGACGGTGATGGTCGGCGGCGACGTCGTCAAAAGGGACGGCCAGCTCGTCGGAGCGCACGTCGAGTGGGCCCGTAAGCTCATGCACGAGACCCGTGACCGGCTGCGCAACTGAGCCACCCGGCTCCGCCGTCACCCTTTGCGGGGCCTTTCTCCGCCCGCCGTGGCTTCTGCGCCGCGCCGGTTTCTGCGCGGTCATGGTTTCTGCGCCGCCGTGGCTTCTACGCCGCCTCAGTCATCACACGAACCGAACGACGCTCGATCTGCCAGCCTTGTCCTACCTTCACGAGGTGCTGGACGATGGCCGAGACGCTATGGACGGACGTGAGTGCCGCGCCCGTCAGGATGATCAGGACCGATGTCGCCACCGCCCGATCGGGCCGGCCCTCGACCGGGTCGACTACGGCGTTCAGCGTGAGGTGGACGCTCATTGGTCCTTCGGAAGCCCAGATGGGGCCGAGTGACTGGCGCAGCAGTTCTTTGCCCCGGTGCTCGCCCTTCAGCGCCGTCGAGCACCGCATCGTCACCGAATAGGGCGACGTAGCCCTCAGCGTCGCGGCGGGTAGCGGCCGAGTCGGCCTGGGCGACGACCTGCAAGATGCCGAGCCGGTCGTCCACCGACAGGCTCATGCCGGGCTCCCACGCCCCGGGCGCACGAACGACCCGATGCGGTCCCGCAGGCTCTGGGGGAAGACGCTCTTCGGCACCAGGGCGTGGACGGTCTTGGGCGGGATAGAGGTGTAAGCCGAGTTGGTCTGGTGGGCGTACTGGGTGACGCGAAAGCTTACGGCCATGCTCGAGAGGGCATAGGCCTCGGCCTTCGAGATGCCGGCGGCGACGTGCAGCCAGCTGATGAGCCCTCGCAGGCAGGCCACGAGGGCGTCGTCCAGGTTGTCGGCAAATCCCAGGCCGACCCAATGCGTCGGCGTCTCCGCCAACGGGCTCTCCAGAGCGACGCCCGAGTGGAGGTCGTAGCGGATCTGCAGGTCCTCCGCTGCCGTTTCGATGGCAGTCTGGTCAACCACGCCGTCCCCTTCGAGCGCATGGACGTCGCCCGTCCAGGCCCGGCCGCCCGGCTTGGCCACCGGCAGGAACAACGACGAGCCGACCGTCAGCTCCCGCAAAACGAGGTTGCCGCCGTACGGCCCGGCCAGGATGGCGCTCACGGAAGCGTCCCCGCGGGCTCCAGGGCCATGACGCCCAGGAAGGGGGCGAGGGCGAGCGTGATACCGCGCACGTACTCGGTCGTGCGCCGGGCGTCGTCGAAGCGGAAATAGTGTACGTACGGTTCGGCGAAGTCAGCCGGCAGGGCGCCGACACCGAGGGGGAACGAGTTCCACCCCCAGTCCTTAGTCCGCAGCGAGACGAGCGTGCATTCGATGACGTCCCCCGGCTCGGCTCCGGCCACCTCTATAGGCCCGACCATAGAGTACGGGCCGTTTGGGTAGCGGTGCCTGAGCGGCTCACGCTCGGCGAAAGTCATACCGAATTTGGCTTCATTGCCCCAGTGGAACCAGGTGTTCGGGTAGCTGACCACGTCCCCCGGTTCGATCGTCGCCACCGGAGCTGCGCTCGGGTCGAGGAACCCCGAACGCACCGTCTCTGAGGTCGATTCCACTGTGTGCACTGTCATGACCTTGACCTACGCCTTTCCACCGCTACCCACGGGGCTGTAGCTGGTAGCCACCTATGAGCTCGCCCATCATCTCGGACGCGCCTCCCTCTGGGGCCTGCCTGACGCTCGGCTGACTCGTCGAAGCCGAAAGAAGGCCGTCAAGATTGGATGAACGCCAGCAGATCAGGGTTGATCGTCTCGGCTTGGATGAGGGCCATGCCGTGTGAGAACCCGGGGTAGAGCTTCAGTGTCCCGTCCTGCACGAGCTTCACCGCGAGTACGGAGGCGTCCTGGTAAGGGACGATCTGGTCGTCCTCTCCGTGCATGAACAGCGCCGGGACGTCGATCTTTTTCAGGTCCTCGGTGAAGTCGGTTTCGGAGAACTGCGCAATGCAGTCGTAGGAGGCTTTGACGCCCGACTGCATACCTAGGCGCCAGAACTGGTCTTCGGTAGCCTCGGACACCTTGGCGTTCGGCCTGTTATAGCTGAAGAACGCTACGCTCGTGTCTTTGTAGAACTGGGGCCGGTTGGCAACGAGGCCGGCGCGAAGGCCGTCGAATACCGACAGGGGCAGGCCGCCGGGGTTGTTGTCGGTCTTCAGCATGAGTGGAGGCACCGCGCCGATGAAGATCATTTTCGCCAGACGCGACGTGCCATAGCGGCCGACGTACCGTGCGATCTCACCTCCACCCATCGAGTGGGCGACCAGGGTGAGGTTCGTGAGGTCGAGTCCTTCGATCAACCCGGCTAGGTCATCGGCCCAGGTGTCGTAGTCGTTCCCGTCCCACGTCTGGCTCGAACGCCCATGACCACGGCGATCGTGCGCGATCACACGGTAGCCCTGCTGACCAAAGAAGAGCATCTGCGGGTCCCACGCATCGGCACTGAGCGGCCAACCGTGCGAGAAAACGATGGGATCCCCCATGCCCCAATCCTTGTAGTAAATACTCGGTTCCATCGTTGGCGCTGAAGAGCGGCACTGTGCTGTCCTTTCCGATTTTCGTTTTCTGTTTTTCGGGTTGCTATTGACGACCGATCCCTGTGCATCCGAACGCTTCCAAGAGGCCCACCAGACGACGGTTCCTCGTGCGGCGACACAGCCGCATCGCCGCTGCCCAGGATCGTCCAGACTCAGCATGGGCGATACCACGACGGCGAGCAATCACGCATTCGCGTACGCTTCTCGTCAAAGCCGGGCTTCCAACCTGGACTCCCGAGGAGCACAGTGAGAACGCCAGTCGAGCTGGATAGCAGAGCGCCGCCCAGGTGGCGGAGCTCGATGCTCTGCAGGGGTGTGTCGACCTCCGGGCCGGCCAACGCCACCAGCGCGTCGAGGGCGCCGGCGGGCAGGTCGCTAAGCAAGGCCCCGTCGCCCGCTACCGCCATGGGTCGCTCGGGGTCCATGTTCAACTGGGCCAGGGCGGCCGGCCGGGCCGGCGCGAACGTGTCCCGCTCGGGGCCGAGCTCGCGTAGCGGGCCCAGCAGTTCGGCGCCGGCGCCGCCGTCGCCCAGGTAGGCGGCCTCGAAGCCGCCGTCGCCAGGGACGAAGACCTCACCGGCGACCATCGCCTTGAGCGTCTCCAGGCTGGAAGTGGTCATCGTCTCCGAGGTGTTCATTGTTTTCTCCTGTTGCGTATGAGTAGAGGGGCTTCAAAACCTGAATGACGGGCGTGGGGATGGCCGTCCACGACATATAGGACGTCGTGCACCGTGTAATCGTCAGACTGCCTCAGGTCACCCGTCGTCGTCTTGAGTCATCTGACTTGACACTTCGCCGAGCGCATAGCTGCCACCAGCGCGTGGGGCCACACGAGCTTCACGCCGACCGCCCCTGGATTACCGATATGGGAAAGGATCCAAGGCACTCCATGAGACGGCCGCAGTGTCCCCCTCCAGACGGACGAGCCCAATACGAAGTTCCTCCATGCGGCTGACGACACAGACGTTCGTTCCCGGCAAACTTTCGGTGTTAGTTGCTATTGCCGCAGCCATCCCTAATGGAGGTCGAGATGTCTATTCATGTCCCGAAGAACTCAGGACGCCCGTACCGACGGGCAGGTTTCAGCTTTCCCCGTGGCCTTGTGGCCGCGTCAGCCGCGCTCATGACCATCGGCTCGCCACTCGCAGCCGCCAGCGCGTCCGTGGTGCAACCGCACACCCAGCAAGTCCTGCACTACTTCTCGAAGTTCGAGAGCCAAGTGTTTCTGACGGCAGCGGGGAAGCTGTTCAGCCCCTCCGAAAAGAACCCACCGGTCCCGGGCGATTCCATCGAGGGCACGAACCTTGATTATGTCGGGGATGACGCCCACCATGCCTCGAACTGGACGGCTTCTGACCACGAGCTGTGCATTTTGGACGACAAAGGAAATCCCGTATGCCACGCCCAAATCGCCGTCGGAGGCTCGATGATCCTGGCGCAGGCCGACCTCGGGCACGTCTCGGCCAGCACGTCGACGTCGACCTTCCAGGTAACTGGGGGCACCGGAACGTTCCAAGGGGTAACGGGCACGATAATGGTGGTCCAACTTGACCCGAGCGCCCAAACGAGCAACAGCGACGTCACCATCACTCTGCGCCGACTGTGAGAGACGTCAAAGCCGCGTCGTCGGCCGTTCCGACGGCCGACCGCCCATTCCCGAGAGCTCCCTTCAGCCATAAGGGCCGGGCCCCGCTGACGGGCGTTGCTGTCACCTCAGCAGACGGTCAGAATAGATTCACAGCCGAGAGGGGTTCTTTGTGACAAGTCGGGTTGCGACACGGTTGCTGACGCACCCGGTCTTCGGCTTCAGCGACGTGGGCATCGGTGACCTTGTTTTGGCCCTATGGCTGAGCGCTTTTGGCGTAGTTCTAGCCACGGGCCTCGTCAACCAGGCCAACCCCCACGGAGGCGTCGTCGGGGGCATCGCCGTCCTGCTCATGACCGCGCCAGTATTATTCGCCCGCCGCGCCCCGCTGCTGGCAGCGGCGGGGCTCGCCTTTGGGGCCGTCGTCAACTCGTTATGGGTCGGGCACCTAGTGCGCTGCGGGGCGGCACTACCGGCCGTGTTCTTTGTGGCTTTCGTCATCGGTCTGCGATGCAACCGACGTCAGGCGGTTGTCGGTATGGCGCTATTAGCCGTGAACATCTTGTGCCAGGGCTACTCGGACCCGCAGTTAGCCAGCGCTAAAGCCGCCAGTGGCGAGCCGCCAGCTCTCGACGCCTTGGCAACCCTCTTGCTCATGCTGCCTATTGCGATCGGGTTCGCCGTGGCGGGCTTGCTGCTGCGCCAACGAAATGAGACGGTCGCCAGCCTGCGTGCCCGGAACGAGGAGCTGCGAAAGCAGCGCGAACGTAATGCCGAGCTGGCGGTGGCGGCCGACCGTGCCAGCGTCGCCAGTGAGTTCGATTCGTACCTCCACGAAAAGGTCGATCAGATAGCCGTCATCGCCAAGCTGGGTCAGGAGGGGTTAACGTCGCGGCCCGATCTGGCCAAGAAAGCGTTCAAAGACATCCAGGACACCGGGCGAGCTGCCTTGGTGCACATGCGCGACGTGGTCGGCAACCTGCGCGACGACGCGCCGATGCGGCCGCAGCCGGTGCTCTCTCAGCTGGACCGGCTTCTCGGCGGCATTACTAGAGCCGACGCCCGGCTAAGGATGGAGGGTGACCCGTGCTTGCTGCCTCCGGGAGTAGAGCTATCGGGTTACCGCATCGTCGAGCACGCGCTGCTCGCGCTTGAGAACGACCCCGCCGCTCACGTCGATGTAGTGGTCGAGTTCAGGCCCGACTCGTTGCAGCTTACGGTTGTGCGCCCGAGCGCGCGCCGCCGAAGTGCGTGCCGCGTTGGGGGCGGCAGAGGAGCGGGCCGCACTGCATGGAGGGACCTTGCGCAGCGACGCCCAAGGTGCGTTCCGGAAAACGGTGGTACAGCTACCTATCGTGGCCTGGCATGCGTGAGCTCGGCGGCCGTCTCTGGCGGTGGGGGCGGGGCCGCGCGGATGAAATTGCCGCCGCGGTACTTACGGCGACTGCAGCGGGGATCTTGGGCGCAAGCGGCCTTCTGTCCTCGGCCCTACCCGCCTCGCTTAGCGTGCTCGCCTTCATGGCCTTGGTGGCGGCGCGCAGGCGCTACCCGATATTTGTGGGGGTCGTAGGGGGCGCTCTGTTAGCACTGCCTACGGTCATGGGTGACGCCACCGCGCTCAACAACAGTGCCGTTGCTCTGCCTGGCCTGCTTGCCGTCTTCCTTATTGCTTACAGTCTCGGCGCCAATTGCCGATGGGGCCCGTCGCTTATTGGGTTGGTCAGCCTAACGGTCGGGGTCAACACCACCAGCAATAGCTTCAACCCCCTTTTCGAAATGGTGACGATCGCTCCGTGGTTAGTCGGCCTGGTGGTCAGCTCTCGTCGCCGGCTGGCCGCCGAACTCGAGGCCCGTGCCCTCGAGCTGGAAGAGGAGCAAGAGATATTCGCAGTCGCATCGGTGCGGTATGAGCGGGCCGCATCGCGCGCGAGCTTCACGACATTGTCGCCCATTGCATCAGCCTCATGGTCGTACAAGCCGGGGCCGGTGAGCGGCTCGTGCAGTCGAGCGCGGCCGAAGCGAGCAAAGCCTTCGCCTCGATCGCCGAGGCGGCACGCGAAGCCGAAGTAGAGATAGACCGTTTGGTCGAGTTCCTCGACCACTCGGGACCATCCGGCTCTGGTGCTGGGTTGCGCATCGTCGAAGAACTCGTCCGCAGGGCGCGCGCTTCTGGCCTCACGGTGAGCTGCAATTTCGTCGGCGAGTGCGAGGACTTCGCCGAGAGTAGTGCGGATGCGGCCTGCCGGCTGGTCCAAGAAGCAGTCACTAATGCCATGAAGCACGCCCCGGGGGCGCCGATCGAAATCACCATCCAGGGAAATGTTGGGACAGTTTCGGTGGAGGTCGTCAACGGACCGGCCCGTATTGCTTCCTCGGTACTGGTCGGAGCCGGAGGAGGACACGGGCTGGCGGGCATGCGTGAGCGTGCCGCTCGTTGTGGCGGAACGTTCGGTGCTGGGCCGACGGCGCCGGGAGGCTGGCGGGTGACCGCCGAGTTGCCACGTCGTCTTGCCTCGACTGCGCAACTAACCGAAGCCGGCGCGGGTCGGTCCGGGGCCGCCACGGAGAGGCTTGACCCTTGCCGGACGCCGAGGGCCGGATTTCTGTCCTCATCGCCGACGACCAGCGGCTCTTGCGCGACGGGTTCCGGGTCATCCTGACCACCGAGCCGGACCTCTGTGTTGTCGGCGAGGCGGGCGATGGCCGAGAAGCTATCGAGCTCACGCGCCGGTTGGCACCGTCTGTTGTCCTGATGGACATAAGGATGCCCAACCTGGACGGCCTGGCGGCGGCACGGGTGATCCTGGCTGAGACCGAGAGCCGGGTGCTTATACTCACGACCTTCGATACAGACGAGTACGTTTACTCTGCGCTCCGGGCCGGGGCCAGTGGCTTCCTGCTAAAAGATGCGCCTGGAGAGCAGCTGGTCGCAGCGGTTCGGAGCGTAGCCAGTGGTAACGCATTGATCGACCCTTCGATCACGCGCCGGCTCATCCATCAGTTCGTCCGGGCCAGCCAGCCCCGCCGGGATGAGCCCTCACAGCTTGTTGCCCTTACGCCTCGCGAACGAGAGGTCCTTCGCTTGGTCGCCCGGGGGTTGTCTAACGCGGAGATCGCGGCCGAACTCGTCGTCGAAGAAAGCACGGTCAAAACCCACGTCGCTCGGCTCCTCATGAAACTTAATCTCCGCGACCGTGTCCAAGCGGTTGTATTCGCTTACGAGTGCGGATTTGTAGTCGCTGACCTTCCTTAGGTTGACGGTTCGGCCCTGGGGCCATGAAGTGCGCCCTCAACCCGGGCCGCCCGCCCCTTTCGGAAGGTGGCAAATGCGAAGAGCGACAGCGCGGCGAGTGCGATGGAGCACACCAGGACCGACCGGAATATGCCGAAGTGCTCAAAGGCGATGCCAACGCCAATTACGGGGACGGCAAGGCCCAAATAGCACAATACGAAATAAGACGAGACCACCTGTCCCCTGCGCTCGGCTGGGGCCAGGCGGTTGGCCGTCGAGAGGCTACCTATGAAAACGCAGCCGACCGCTACCCCTCCGACGGCGGTGCCGGCTAGGAAGAGGCCCAGGGACGCCTGCGACAACCCGGCCACTATGAGGGCCAGGACCAAGAGGAAGAGCGCAAGCCCGAACGTGACGACCTTCCGGTAGTCGAAGTGGCCGACGACGACCTGGGTGAGCGCCGAAATTGCAAAGATCGTGAACACGACGGCGCCGCCGATAGCGTGGCTGTGTTGGTGCAAGACGTCGCCGAGGAACGTCGGGGCCAGCGCGCTGAAGATGCCTAGCAGGCTGAACGCGGCGAACCCCGCCACGCCGGCCGCGAAGAACTCGTGCCTGCCTGAGCTCGGGAAGCCAAAGCCGGCGAAGCGGAGGGTAAGCCTTACACGTTGCGGCACCGTTTCGGGGACCCATGCGACTACGAGGGCCGCTATCACCAAGAAGCCCAAGTACACCTCGAACACGAGCACCGTCGGGTGCGGCAAGTACTGCGCGAACAGGCCAGCCATGAGCGGGCCCAGTCCGAGGCCACCGGTGTTGACGACCGTAGAGACGATAGACGCCCGGCGAGACTTTGCCGGTGCCACCATGTCCGTGAGTGCCGCCGTGGCGGTGCCAGTCATGAGACCAGCCGAGAACCCAGACAGGACCCGGCCCAAAAAGAGCCACCCTACGGACGGCGCCAAGATGAACACGACCGTGCTGAGCGCGCTAAAGACCAGGGCGGCCCCGAGCACCGGCCTGCGCCCAACCTGGTCAGAGGCGCGTCCGGCGAAGACCAGCGCAGCCAGCACCCCCGTCACGTAGACGGCGAAGATCAGGGTCGTCACGCCGGACGAAAAGTGCCACTGGCTCTGCCAGATGACGTACAGGGGGGTGGGCAGGGTCGTCCCCAGCATGGTGGCGGCGAACACGTAGGCAACCAACCAGAACGCCACCTCGTGCGGCCGCGCTAACCGCAAGCGGTCAATGGGGGTCGCCTCATCGAGGCAGTCGAAGCACGGCTCGCCCCCCGGCCTCGATCGAGTTGCCTCGTTCCTTGGTGTGGTCATCGCCGGGTCACCTCGCCATTGGTCGGTCTGCGGCGGCTGTGGCTCGCCCTCGGGCCAAGCCGTCACCGCGGGCGACGGCGTTCCGTCTCGGGGGTCGCTGCTCCTATCGTCGCTCCCCGACCCCGCTCGCTCGCCGGTCTTTGTCAGAGGCGATGGGCGAGGCAGCGACGCAGTACTTGGTGGGCGCGCTGACTATGAGGCGCTGACCAGGGCTAGTCCTGGTCGCTTACACCACCGAGCCGGCAAAGAACACGTCCCGATGGCCCCCGCCGCCCGCAATTCCTCATCACGCAGGTGCAGTAGGCCGGCCGGTTGACATCAACCGCAGCCGGTTGCACGTTAGCCAACGAGCGGTAGCGAGCCGGCGAGGTGCCCCGGGGTCGATTAGCTCAATGGTAGTGCGGCCCCCGCTCGGTCAAGTGCCTGATAGCCCACTCAGAAGCAACAGACGCGACGATGCTGACCGCCGCTAAGACCAACGCGACCCGAATTTGCTTACTCATCGTGGAGCCCTCCATGTTTTGTGCTTGCCATCGGGAATGGGACCACCTCCGGCCAGGGCCAGAAGTGGCCGCAAAACGAGTGGAAGCCTGAATTGTAACGTCCTGTCCGGACCAAGAGCGAAGCCGAAATGACGAAATCGACCTTCACAGCTAGGGAGCCTGCCCGGAACTGGCGCTCGAATGAGGTGATAGGGGCGCTAGTGGCGGCTCGGCAGTCGGTGCCATGTCCTCGCCAGAAACTGCACTGACGCCCGATTTCGGGGGATGGCAGGGGTGTCGGGTGCACGGTGCGGTATATCGTTCGGACTGTGCCGGAGCCTCCCGCACCAGCCCGCGGCAGCGCAACGAGCCTTATCAATCGCGAAAGCGAACGCCGCCTGTTGGACCAGCTGCTGGCGGCGGTACTGAGCGGGGAGAGCCGCGCTTTAGTGCTGTACGGCGAAGCTGGCATAGGCAAGACTGAGCTGCTGGAGTACCTGTCCGGGCGGGCAACCGACGCTGGCTGCCGGGTGGTGAGTGCGGCGGGGGTCGAGTCCGAGATGGAGCTCGCCTTCGCCTCGTTGCACCAGTTGTGCACACCTCTTTTGGACCGCCTGAGCGCCATCCCAAGGCCGCAACAAGATGCCTTAGCGACGACGTTTGGTCTCATCACTGGGCCCACGCCGGACCGGTTCTTGGTCGGCTTGGCTACGCTCAGCCTTTTGGCTGAGGTGGCAGCCGAAGCGCCGCTGCTCTGCACAGTGGATGACTCGCAGTGGCTCGACGGCGCGTCCGCCCAGGTCATTGCGTTTGTGGCCCGCAGGCTCGGGTCGGAGTCCGTCGCCCTCGTGTTCGGGGCGAGGACGGTGGCGGCCGATATGGAGGGCCTGCCGAAGGCCGTGGTCGAGGGCTTCGACGACGAGCATGCGCGGGAGTTGCTGGCGTCAGTAGTGCGTGGACGAGTGGACCCCAGGGTGCGTGACGAGCTGGTGGCCGAGACGCGCGGCAACCCGCTGGCGCTCTTGGAATTGCCCCGAGGGATGACCGCCACTCAACTCGCGGGCGGGTTCGGGCTCCCTGCGGCGCTCGGCACGTCAGCCCGCATCGAGGAGAGCTTTCGAGGCCGCGCCGAAGCCTTGCCCCGGGAAGCCAGGCGCCTGCTGCTGCTGGCCGCCGCCGAACCGCTGGGAGATCCCGTACTCCTGTGGCGGGCAGCCAGCCGGCTCGGCATCAGTGCCACTGCGGCGCCGCCGGTGGAAGACGCCGGCCTGATCGTGTTTGGGACGCCGGTCCGTTTCCGCCACCCGCTGGTGCGCTCAGCGGTCTACCAGTCGTCCTCGGCCCAGGAGCGGCGCGATGTGCACGCCGCCTTGGCGGAGGTCACCGATCCAGAGCTCGACCCTGACCGTCGCGCCTGGCACCGGGCGCAGGCCGCGATCGGGCCTGACGAGGACGTGGCCGCCGAACTCGAGCAGTCGGCGGGACGCGCCCGAGCGCGTGGCGGGTTAGCTGCCGCCGTGGCGTTCTTGGAGCGCTCGGTGCTCATGACGGCCGACCCTCTGCGCCGCGCCGAGCGCGCCCTGGCCGCCGCGGTGGCGAATATCCAGGCCGGAGCGTTCGATAACGCCCTCGAGCTGCTCAACACGGCAGAGGCCGGGCCGTTAGATGAGCTTGCCAGTGCCCGAGTCGACCTGCTGCGAGGCCAGATCGCTTTCGCTACAGGTCTTGGCAGCGACGCACCTCCCCAGTTGCTGAAAGCGGCCAAGCGTTTGGAACCGCTCGACCTCGACACCGCCCGTGACACCTACCTGGCCGCGTGGGGGGCAGCATTGTTCGCTGGGCGCCTGGCAGGCGCCGGGGACCTGGCCGAGGTCTCCCGCGCCGCTCTGGACCTGCCGCGGCCGCCCCACCCGCGTGCTCTCGACCTCCTGCTCGAGGGCCTCGCGCTGCTTATCACCGAGGGCCGCGCCGCCGCCGCACCGAGACTGCGCCGAGCAGCACGGAGCTTTGCCAGCGCAGAGGTTCCCGTCGACGAGCGGCTCCGCTGGGGCTGGTTGGCGCACGTGGCTGCGGCCGAGCTGTGGCACGCACGATCACAGTCCGCCAAACTCAAGTCGCGCGTGAAGTCGGCGCCCTTGAGCAGTTGGCGCTCGACTTGAACTCACAGGCCATGACGGTGACCTGGAGGGGTGACTTTGCCGCGGCGTCCTTGTTGATCGCGGAGGCCGATACGGTTTGCGAGGCAACAGGGTCGCGCATAGCGCCGTACGCCAAGATGTTCCTTGCTTCTCTGCAGGGCAACCAGGCTGAAGTTGCCGCGCTTACCAAGTCGGCTCTCGAGGAAGCCGTTTCTGCAGGACAGGGCGTCAACGTGCCGTATGCGAACTGGATGACTGCGGTACTGTACAACGCCCTCGGCCGGTACGAGGAGGCTCTTGCCGCCGCGCTGCAAGCCACGGAGTACATCCCGGAGCTGTTTGTCTCCACGTGGGCCGTGCCCGACTTGATCGAGGCGGCCGCGCGCGTCGGGAATACCGGGGTGGCCCGCGAGGCGCTCGGAAGACTGTCGGAAACGGCACGGGCCGGCGGGACGGAACACGGGCTGGGGCTCGAGGCCCGAGCACGCGCCCTCTTGAGCGAGGGCGAGGCCGCGGACCACTTCTATCGCGAGGCGATCGAGCGGCTCAGCCGGACCCAGCTTCGCCCCGAGCTTGCTCGCGCCCATCTTCTCTATGCGGAGTGGTTGCGCCGCGAGCGGCGACGGAGCGATGCTCGGGATCAGTTGCGGACGGCTTCTGGGATGTTCGAAGCCATAGGCATGGAGGCGTTCGCCGAGCGGGCCAGACGTGAGCTGCGGGCCACCGGCGAGACGGCCCGCAGGCGAAATGTCGAGACCAATCGTGATCTGACGCCTCAGGAAGCTCAGATCGCCACGATGGCCGGCGAGGGCTTGTCGAACGCCGAGATTAGTGAGCGCCTGTTCATCAGCGCGTACACGGTGGACTACCATCTGCGCAAGGTGTTCTCGAAGCTCGGTATTACTCGCCGTAGCCAGCTCGTCCAGGCGCTCGCACCCTATCCGAGGTCGGTTCTCGTGCCCTAGAGGGCGCTTTGACGGGCGAAACGACCACGTCGGGTCTCGAGGGGGCGCGGCTTCCGTTTCTCCTGGGCCCGAGCACCCTTACGCCACTGGGCGGGCCTGGGCAACCACTCGCACGACGAGGCGGTCCGCTTGCTCGACGAATGGTGGACCCCGGCAGCCGGAGGCCGGCGTGGAATAGCGCTCGGCCCCACCTGGATGCGGCCGGCCGGCACCCGCCCCACCGGACGAAGCCTGGCGCTAACTCACCCCCGTCCGCCGCCCCGCGCGCTTATTTCGCCCCTCAGCCCGCGCGCCGGACAAAACTCCACAGTTGCTCGCCTCGATCCGCCTCGCAACCCGCATATTTTTACGCGGAGCCGATCGGTCCCCGCCCGCCCGGATAAAACTCCCCGCTTGCTCGCCCCAATTGGCTTAACAACGCCCATATTTTGACGGCGGCGCCGCGCTGGTAGGGAGTTTTACCCGCTATGCGTGCAAAACTGCGATGGGTCCTCCCCCGCCGGATAAAACTCCTATCACGCAACTCTTTCACGGCCGAGCAAGGTGGGACTTTGCAGCCACTTGGCCTAATCCCTCGGGTCTCCAAGAGCCGCCCAGGGACATCAACTGGCTGACCGAAGCTGGAAAGCGAAGACTGTCGAGGAGATCCCCCTGAAGAGAGCGTAAAAGCCGACCCAAAGCAACAGCAGCGAGGCCCTGGCTGGGAAGTATTGCTGGGCGGCCCAGAAACCCAGCCCGAGCTCGAGGAGCCCTGCGATCAGGCCGAGCCACCAGACCGAGTTCACGTCTTGGCTCGAGATTGACGTTACCAGGTCCAACGAACCCTTAAAGATGAGCAGGAAACCGAGAGCGTCGGCAATTGAGACGAACGTCCCGACAGGGTCGGCGAACGACCAAATTGCCCCGATCACAAAGAATATCCCCAGGAGCACACGTGCCCAACCCCACCCGCCGGAGACGGAGGCGATGAAGAACTCTTCCAACGCCGAAACGAGGAAGACGACGCCCAAAAGCAGTCCAACAGTGCCTACCGACGTAAGGTTCAATTGCAGCACGATTATTGGGATCACGAACCACGCAATGCCAGCTATAAGGAACGTCCACCAAGGCCCGAGCGCCTCTCTGGCCGCGTCACGAAGTTGTGTAACGAGCATCGGAAACACCTTTCAAATGGTTGTCGTTGTCAGAGCCCAACTTTTAAGCCCTGATAGGAGGCTACGAAATAAGACGCGTTATCGCCATCCCGCGAGTTAGTAGTACCTCAGGGTCGTTTGGTTCGCGTGAACCATCGGCAGGCTCTGAATGCCCGCTAATGCACGTCAGCGCCCCTGCCTCAATGCCCCCACATCGGCTGACAGGAGAGCCAGCGATTACCCCGGCGGCGCATGCGATCAAGATGATCGCCTCAGCGAGGTAGATCCAGCCGTTTCCTAGTTTGTAGTTGCCGGTCGTTCGGGCAGCTCGGTCAGCCATTTACCGCCGAGCTAAGCCCAAATACTCTAAGTAATCCCTGACAAACGAGCAGCCAGCTCAGGGGACCACGACGAGACGGTCGACGACCTCGGTCACCCCGGGCGCCGCCCAGGCTGTGTCTTCGGCGGTCTGCATCGCGGTGTAAGAGTCGGTCGTACCGTCCAGGTAGATCGTGCTGCCGTCGTTCGTAACCTCGATGACGGAATCGTCCAGAAGCGCTTGGCGACTAATGGCACTACTGATCCGAGCGGCGATGTCACTCGGGATGGGCTCGCTAGAGATCGTGATATTGTCGGTTATCCCACGTACCCCGCTGACCCGCTGGACGTCGAACTTGGCTGCTTGACGCTGAAAGTGGCCCCGGACATGGCCGCCCAGGGTGACCCAACCGTCGAGGACATCGACCGTTACCGCGCCTTTGGGGACGAAGCGGTCGGCGTTGAGGGCGTCCTGGCACCGAGCCGCGATATCCGTGTCGACCAGGGTCTCGCCGCGGGCCCGACCAACAGCTCATTGTCCACCGAGGTAACCCCGCTAACGCCCCAGGTTTTGTCGGTTGCCTCGACCAAGTCGGCGTAAGTCGGGACGGCGCCGGTGAGGGTGACGCGGCCGTCGTCGGCCTTGACATTTATCTGGGTGTCGTCGAGCCAGGGGTCCCACGACAGTTCGTCGTTTACGTCCTTTTCCAAAAGATTGTTCGGCTTTCGCATTTTGGGTCCTTTCTATTGCTTGAATGGTTCGGTACTCTCATCGTGCCGGCAATCTGGCCACTTTCGCCATCACGTGATCGCGGGGTTGTCGTCGGTGCCGGCGCAATTGGCACGTTCGGGTTCTCGGTCATTCGTCTGGGGACGGCGTTCGACCAACCCCAGCCTTAGTTTGACGTGGGCCTCAGTGTGTCGGGCGGCAGCGATGCCGTTTTTCGATTTCGCAAGCTCCCGTCGAGCTCATTACGCCATCGCGTGATGGACCAGCGAACGGATCCGTCGGCCCGTTGTCATCGCGCTCGCCCTCGTTCGGTCGCGTCTATGACTGCGAATCAGTAGCTTGCTGATCGACCGCCGTGCGTTGAAAACGTCGAAACGATGGCATCGGCGACCATACCGGTCCAGCCCGTTTGGTGAGAAGCGCCCAGCCCCCACCCGAGGTCGCCGTGGAAGTACTCGTTGAAGGCGATGTTATTTTTCCAGTTGGGGTCGACCTGCATGCGCTCCACCTGGCCGAAACAGGGCCGACGGCCGTCAGGTCCCGGCAAGAACACTGATATAAGCCTTTTGCGCAAGTCTCGGGCGATGGCGTCCAGCGCGAGCCGGTTGGCGGAGCCGGTCGGGTACTCGAACGTCAGATCGTCGCCGAAGAACTCGTAATACCGCTCCAGTGCGCTAATCACCAGGCAGTTCAAGGGGAACCAGATCGGCCCACGCCAGTTGGAATTGCCTCCGAACATCGGGGTCGTGGACTCCGCGGGTTCATAATCGACCGTCGACTGGGAGCCCTCGACCGTCAACTGGTATGGGTGGTCGCGGTGGTAGGCCGACAACGACCGCAGCCCGTAGGGGGACAGGAACTCGTTCTCGTCGAACAATCTGGTCAAAATCCACGTCAGGCGGTCGGGGCCGACAATACCGAGCAACAGCCGTTGGTTGCCGGGGCCGCCCTCAACCAGGCCCAACCGGCTGAGGGCGCCGGGGTCATGAAGGTCGACTCTTTCCACCAGTTGCGAGAACTGCTTGCCGAGTTCTGCTGCCTGCTCGAGGATCTGGCTGTCGACGACCCCGGCCGCGAGGACCGGGATAATGCTGACCATCGATCGCACCTCCACCGGCACCGTGCTCCCGTCCGCCAGGACGAGCCGGTCGTAAAACAGCCCGTCGGTCTCGTTCCACATGCCCTCGTTGTCGATAGCTTGCCTGATGGCCGCGAAATGCTCAACAAACTTGATGAGTAGGTCTGTAGTGGGCTCCTTCCCCGTCTTGTCCAGGGCGTATGCGATGGTCGCCATGCTCAACGAGTAGAACGCCATCCATCCGGTGGCGTCAGATTGCTCGAGGGCGGTCCCCGGCGGGAGGTGGGAACGGTCGATGGGGCCGATGTTGTCTAGGCCGAGGAAGCCACCCCCGAACAGGTTGGAGCCGCTGGCGTCTTCACGATTAACCCACCACGTGAAGTTGATCAGCAATTTGGTAAAAACACGAGTGAGGAAGTCGACGTCGCTCTGCCCGTCAATTTCGAACACCTCGAGGGCGGCCCAGGCGTGGACCGGAGGGTTGACATCGCCAAAGTCCCACTCGTAGGCTGGGATGGCCCCACTGGGATGCTGGAACCACTCCCGGCACAGCAGCGTGAGTTGGTACTTGGCAAAGGCTGGGTCGACGTGGGCGAGGGCGACGCAGTGGAAGGCGAGGTCCCATGCTGCGAACCATGGGTACTCCCACTTGTCAGGCATCGACAGGATGTCGTAGGAATCGAAATTGCGCCAGCGGGCGTTACGCCCGTCGCGCCGTGAACTGGGCGGCGACGGTTGCGTGGGGTCGCCGTCGAGCCAGCGAGCCACGTCGTAAGAGTAAAACTGCTTCCCCCAGAGCAAACCACCGAAGGCCTGGCGCATCACCTCGGCTTCTTCCGGTGGAGAACCCTGCGTCAAGAGCTCACCGTAGAAGTCGTCCGCCTCGGCCTGGCACGTCCGGAGGACCGTGTCAAATTCGGTACCGAGCGAGGCGGCGGTAGACGATCCTTCGGGGCCAAGGCGCAACCTGACGACGGCTTTGCCCCCTGCAGGCACGCTTAAGCGGTGGAAAACGCCGCATTTACTGCCCCGATGGTCGGGGTTGACCGTCGCTTTCCCCGCCGTCACGTAGTCGTTTATCCCATCCTTTGGGTAGGCAGTCTTGGACGGGACGCCGTACAGCCGCAGGAAATTGGTCTCGTTGTCGCAAAAAAGAAGCTCGGGGACGGTGCCGTCGGGGGCGGGAGAAGCGACGAGCTCCAGACGCCCAAGAAAAGGGTGCTGCATCCCCACCCGGGCGGGCCCGGTCTGCTCGATTTAACGGTGAGAGCGTCCCTTTGTCCCAAGCCCAGGTGTTCCGGAACCAAAGAGTCGGGAGCAGGTGGAGCTCGGCGGCGTCAGGCCCGGCGTTAGTTACCTCGAGGTTCATGAGCAGGGTGTGAGGGTCCGCTTTGGCGTAGGTCACTTCGATGACCCAATAGCGGTCGCCATCGAAGGCGCCTGTGTCCACTAGTTCGTACTCGGGGTCCGCCCGCGTCCTTCTGGCGTTCTCGCGCTCCAGCTGCTCGTAAGGGAACGCGACCTGAGGGTAGTGGTAGCGCCAGCGGTTCCAGGCGTGACTTGGTACGGAGTCCAGGTACCACCAGTACTCCTTGACATCTTCGCCGTGGTTGCCCTGCTCGCCGGTAAGCCCGAACGCTCGTTCCTTCAGGATCGGGTCCCGCCCGTTCCACAGCGCCAGGCTGAGGCAGAGACGTTGCTCGATGTCGCTGAAGCCGGCCAGGCCGTCCTCTCCCCAACGGTACGCCCTCGACCGGGCGTGGTCATGAGGGAAATAGTCCCACGCGTCGCCTTGGTCGCTGTAGTCCTCGCGGACTGTGCCCCACTGCCGCTCGCTGAGGTAAAGGCCCCAGAGGTACCAGTCGCTCGCCTGCCGCAAGCCGTCTTCCAGGCGTCCAAAAGCGCGGGCCCGTTCGCGTTCTGCGCTCATTCTAGGTATTAAACGCCAAGTTCCTTGCGGCTGCCCTCCCGCACCTGCGTATGCTTCGACAGGCTGGAAAGCCCGGGCGGGTTGCTCGGTCGGCCCCTGCAGTGCAAGGCGGACCGGCGCACGAGCGAATCCCGTTCCAGGGCCATCTCGGGGACGAGCCCGCTCGTCTAAATTGACCTGAGGAACCACACCCGAGGCCAGGGTCAAGCGCCGTGCGTCGAAGACAGCACCAGCAGGAGCGTAGACCCGACCGAAGAGCGTTTCGGCTGAGACTTCTATCCGAGGCCTGTTCTTACGGATCAGCCCGCACCACCGGCGGCGGTACGCTCGTGGCGTCACCGTGATAGGGGTTCTCGATGCTGGTGGACCGTGAAGCGGACCGCGAATCGCTCGACCAGGGTTTGGGGACGGCGCGCGCCGGTTCGAGCTATGTCCTGGTGCTGCTGGGCGACGCCGGGATAGGCAAGACGACGCTACTGGACTACATGGTCGAAAGGGCGACCGGCTTCCGGGTAGTCCGGGCGCACGGTTTCGAGTCTGAGTCAGCCATCGGGTTCGCCGGGATCCACCAAGTACTGGCCCCTTTCCTTGACCGGCTCGACACATTGCCCGGGCCTCAGGCTCGAGCTCTCCGGCAGGTCTTCGGAGCAGAAAGCGGCGGTCCACCCGACCGCTTCCTAGTTGGCCTGGGGGCCTTGACGTTAATCTCTGACGCGGCCGCCCACCAACCGCTCCTTTGCACCGTCGACGACGCGCAGTGGCTGGACTCATCATCTGCCGACGTGCTCGGTTTTGTAGCCAGACGCCTCCACGCGGATGCGGTCGCAATGGTCTTCGCCCAGGTCGGGGACGACCTACACCGGTCGCTGGCGGGCCTGCTTCAGCGGAGAGTCGAAGGCCTGCCCGGCGATGCCGCGTTCGAGCTGCTGTCCTCGGTCGTGCGCGGCCCAGTCGATCGTCGGACTGGCGAGCGCATCGCGCTCGAGACGGGGGGCAACCCCCTCGCGCTCGTAGAGTTGACCGGTGAACTGAGCAGGGGCCAGTTGTCGGGACAGGCGCCGCTTCCGGACCCTCTTCCCCTCGAGCACCGTTTGCAGGAGCACTTCGTGCGCCAGCTTCGCCAACTGCCGGTTGAAGAACAAACGCTGTTGCTGCTCAAGGCGGCGGAGCCGGCGGGAGGACCAGCCATCCTCCGGCAAGCGGCTTTGACCCTCGGTGTCGCCGGTGCGCCCGCTTTCGACCTGGTGATATATCGTGCGCCGGCTCTGAGTTCGGAGGTGTCTTTGGGCCATGCACTGGCCCGCTCGGCTATTTACTACGCGGCGACCGCGGCGCAGCGCCGCCAGGTCCACGCCGCCCTTGCCCAAGCTTTCGACGGGCACCGAGCCGGGTCGTCGGGCCTGGCACCTGGCGCTGTCGGTTATCGACCTGGACGAAAACGTCGCCGCCGACCTCGAGTCGTCGGCTGAAAAAGTGCTGCCGGGCGGCGGGTCCGCGCAAGCGGCTGAGCTCATGAGGCAGGCGGCCCTGCGGACGCCGGGCGCGGACGAGCGGGCGCGCCGGTTGCTCAGGGCCGTCGAGCTCGAGCTAGCCGCTGGTTACCCGGGCACGGCCCAGGAGTGGCTGGATGAGGCCGAGCCTTGGCTCCGGGACCAGAGAGAGCAGGCCCGGGCCCTCGGGCTTACGGGAGCCGTCCGTTATGCCCGTGGTGACCTCGACGGTACGACGAGCCTTCTCCTAGAGGCCGCTGGTCGCCTGGCGGCCTGCGACCCGAACCTGGCCCGCGCCACTTTTCTAGAGGCATTTCAGGCGGCGATCTACGCGGGGCGCCTGGCCGGCCAGGTCGACACCGCCGCCGTGGCCAGCGCGGTCCTGAGCGGCCCGCTCCCGCCTGAACGGGCGACGGCTGCGGGGGCTCTGCTCGAGGGGTTCGCCACCCTGCTTTCTCTCGGGTACGCACGGGCGGTGCCGCTCCTTCGTGGCGCCATCGAGCTCCTGCTCGAGTCGGAGCCTACGGCGGAGGCGTTGCGTTGGATGATGCTCGGTTGCCTCGCCGCCGGCGAAATCTGGGACAACACATCCTTCACCGCTTTGGTCACCAACTGGGTACGCGGAGCACGGGAGTACGGGCTCTTCACCGCACTGGCAGTTGCCCTCAATTACCAGGCCTGGTGTGACTCGCAAAGCGGGTTGCTGGCGGCCGCCGGGATGAGCTGCGCAGAAGAGAATGAGAATCTCGACCGCCATCCAGAACCCTGGCGTGGTGGGCTCACCAGGCGCCGGCGTGTTGCTTTGGCAGGTCTGGAGCGGGCAGGAGACTGAAGCCTGGGCCACAGCGGCGAAAATGACGGCGGACTCTATGGAGCGTTCACAGGGCGCCGGGCTGACCCACGCCCTCTCGGCGATGGGGTTGCTAGAAATCGGGCTCGGCAAATACAAGAGTGCGGTGGCCAACTTGCTCCCGGTTTACGAAGAAGATCTGACCTACCTTGGCTGCTGGAGCCTGCCGGATCTCATAGAAGCCGCCTCTCGTACGGGCGACACCCACCTCGCTCAGCTAGCACTCAACCGGCTTTCGGAGCGAGCCCTCGCCAGCGGGACAGACTGGGCGCTCGGCTTGCTCGCCCGTTCGCGCGCCTTGTTAGCTCGGGGCCGAGATGCTGAAGTCCATTTCCAGCAAGCGATCGACCGGTTGCAAGCGGCGGAGATCCCGACAGACCTGGCGCGCGCCTATCTGCTGTTCGGCGAGTGGTTGAGGCGTGAACGACGTGACCACGATGCTCGCACGCAACTTCGAAACGCGCGGGAAATGTTCGAATCTATGGGAGCCGAGATCTTTGCCGAACGGGCACGTCTGGAGCTTGCTGCGACCGGGGTGCGGGAATCCCGTCGCCAGGCGCAGGATACCCTCGACAAATTGACCTCTCAGGAGGGGCAAATCGCTGAGCTGGCGGCCGAAGGGCTCACCAACCGCGAAATCGCGGCACGCCTTCTCATCAGCGCCAGCACCGTCGATTACCATTTGCGCAAAGTGTTCCAAAAACTTAGGGTCCGGTCGCGCATCGAGCTAGTCGAATACACGGTGGCTCGACGCACAACGTGAAAAAAGTCAATCCTTCTAACCCCGATTTCCGAGTAAGCACCACGGTCAACAAGCCTTAGCTGACGTGCTGAAAGGCTGCCGCGGTAAGCGTTTTGGCCGTCTTCTCCGCACTATCTATGGCCTCCTCGGTACTGAGGCCGCAGAGATCGGTAAGGCAGAAAAACGCTTCGGCGCTGACGACCACGGCGAGATCGAGCCGCAGCTGAGCCAGTCGTTCGGGATTGGCCGTACGAAGGACATCGACAAAGGGGGCCAGGGCGTATTCGATCAGCCCAAAGCGGAGCCCCGGTCGGGCCCTGCTGGAGAGACCTGGCTGCGCGATGGTCGCCGAGATCATTGACCGGACCACCGCTTGGCGTTCTGCGACTCCCTGCAGGAGAAAGCGGGCGGCGAAGGCCACTCGTTCGACAGGGTCGTCCGACGACTCAACCGGGGCAAGAGCCTCGGCCGGAGTGGGCCAGTCCTCCGCGAGGGCATTGGCCAGCAGTGACGCCAGGTCTCGAAAATATCGATATGCGGTGGCTTCCGAGACCATCGCTGCCTTCGCCACCTCAGGCATGGTCACCGGCTGGCGTTGCCGTATGAGTTCGACGCAGGCTTCGATGATCGCCCGCTGAGTACGCGCCTTCTGATTTATCCGTCCTCCGCCCTCAGCGATGGCCACCGAACTCCTTCGTACCAGTTGTCTCTCTTCGTGAGAGTCTACTTGCACGACGGGCCTGAGCGCGTTAGCGTGGCGGGTGAGAGTCAACTCTCATGAACGGGAGGTACGGGCGTGGAGGTAGCGATCATCGGTCCCGACGGTGGGGACGCCATTCAACTGGGACCAGTGCGGATGCGGATCTTGGAGGACGGCACCACGACCGACCACCGCTTGGGGGTGGGGGAGATCACGCTGCCGCCCCATACCGACGGGCCCCCACAGCACCGCCACGCCCGTCACGATGAGGGCTTCTACGTGGTCTCCGGCACAGCTAGCTTTACGGTGGGGCACACGACCTATAACGCCCCCGCCGGCACCTTGGTCATGGTGCCCCCTGGCGCTCCACATACCTTCGCCAACCCTGGCGACGAGCCCACGGTTTTGCTCAACACCTTTACCCCAGACCTCTACGTGCGGTACTTCCAAGACCTCCGCGACATGATCGCCCAGGGTCAGCCCTTCACGCCCGCCGCAACAGTCGAGGTGATGGCACGCTACGCCACTGTCCCGGCCACCGACTACGCCGACTGAACAGCGAGACGCACCGTGTGTAAAAACCCACGAAAGAACGCCGAGCGACTCATACCCGGCGGGCAGCAAGGAGACAGAACGTGACCACGACCGCTATATCGACCACCAAAACCCTCAACGTCGCAGACATCGGCCCCGTTGAGCTAACCGTAGAGGAGCGAGGGGTCGGGCAGCCCTTTTTCGTGCTGCATGGCGGCGCAGGTCCACAATCAGTGGCTGCGTTTGCGGAGCTACTGGCTCAGAAGGACGGCTGCCGGGTACTCACGCCCACCCACCCGGGCTTCGGCGGCACACCGCGGCCCGACAAGCTGGACAGCGTGGCGGGCCTCGCCGCGCTCTACAGCGGCCTGCTCGACGACCTCCGGCTCGAGGACGTAACGGTTATCGGGAACTCCGTCGGCGGCTGGATCGCCGCCGAGATGGCCCTTTTGGGCTCACCGCGCATTGGTGGTCTCGTCCTCGTCGATGCCGTGGGGATTGAAATGGAAGGGCACCCCGTCGCCGACGTCTCCGGCTTATCAGTACCGGAGATTCAGTCCCTGTCGTTCCACGACCCGACGCCCTTCCGTGTCGACCCCGCCGCCCTCCCTGACGCCCAAAAGGCGGTGATGGCTGCCAACGGAGCCGCCTTGGCCGTCTACACCGGCACTCCGGCGATGGCCGACCCCACGCTGCGCGACCGTCTCAGCGGCATTACTGTCCCGACCCTGCTGCTGTGGGGTGAGAGCGATCAGATTGTCGACCCTGCCTACGGTCAGTCCTACGCGTCTGCCATCCCCCGTGCCTCTTTCGAGGTATTACCGGCCACCGGGCACATGCCCCAGATGGAGACTCCCGAACTCGTGCTGCAGGCAATCTGGGACTGGCGTCAAGCCCTCGACCGACCAAGGAGCCGTCCATTCAGCGCTGACGGGGACTAGCGCGCTCTGCGTTATGTCCGGACGCGGCGCGTTTGGTGCGTGGTGCGTGCCGGCCATCGGTTTGCGCCAATGACGCCGTGAAGAACCGCTGTACTGCGTCCAGAGGCTCAGTGCGGTGCTCCGCTCTGGCCAGGATGAGGGCGCCCTCGATCGCAGCGAGCAGCACCCATGCGTGCTCGTCGGCGGTCGAGTCGTCGTCGCCGAACCTCATCAATACGTCCCGCACCGAGTCGTGCCACTGCACCAGCAGCGACTCCGTTTTCTCGCGTAGCTGGTCGTCGCCCGAGGCGTCCACGACGGTCGCGGCGATCGGGCAACCCAGCGTGAAATCGCTCTCGACGAGTAGCTGTCGCCACGGGGCGATGACGGCATCCACCGCGTCTGCCAGGGTCCAGCGCGTCGACGAGCTTCGAGTCGACTTTGCTTAAGAGTTCTACCGCGGCTTCATCGAGCGCTTCGGCGATGAGCTGTGCTTTGCCGCCGGGGAACCACCGTTGTAGGGATCCCCGAGGCCCGCCCGAATGAGCGACTATCTCCCGAAGGCCGACGCCATGGACTCCCCGTTCACGTATGAGTACACCCGCGCTTCGCACCATGCGACCTCGCGCTGGCCGCTCGTGGCGGTCGGTTCCCATCTCGTTTTCCTCCTCGATCGATCCCGCTGACCCAGGGTACAAACTCTTCGATGACAACTGTCATCGAAGGTGTTACAGTAGCCAAGTCGATGACAAGTGTCATCGCTGCTCAAATCGGAGAAGCCAGAGAGGAAGAAAACGAATGATCATCCTGGCCAAAGGTTCCATCACCGAGCCGGGCGCGCTTGGTCCCCACGTCGACAACGAGATGCGGGCCGTGGCGAAGCTCAAAGCCGAGGGCGTCATTAAAGCTATTTATCGGCGCGCCACCGGGCCAGGGGTCTACCTCATCCTCGACGGGCCTAACGCCGACTCCCTGAGAGACCGAGTGGACACTCTGCCGTTCGTCATTGAGGGATTGATGACCCTTGACTACGACGAGATTTATGAAATCTAGAGCCGCCGAATGACGACGCGAGGGCATGCAGATCCCCTGTCGAAGTGGGATCATGCATGCCCTCTGTTTGCTTCCCGGCCAGCCGGGCCCGCATGGGTTCGGGTCAGGAATTGCTCTTCGGGGGGTTCGGCACGCCGAGGTAGGGGAACTGGGCCAGCAGGTCGTCGTGCGGCTTCAGGCCCGTCGGCGGGATCTTGCCGTGGCTCAGCCAGGCAAAGCGCATGCTGTAGACGTCGTCGGTGGGGACCCGGCCGTTGGGGTAGGTGGCGGGCTGGGTGCGGTCGTAGTGGAGGATGTCGGGCAGCACCTGCAGGGCTGCCGCCTTGGCCTCCTCGGGCGAGTAGCCGCCGTTTTCCAGGATCTTGGACCACGGCCCCAGGTAGTTGGCCACGTCGTCGGCCGGTTGCCGAGAGTTGAACAGGTTTTTCTCGCCGTCGGGGTTGATGAACGGGTTAATGGTCGGGTTCCCGCCCCGGTCCATCTGCTCGAGCTTGCCGTCGCGGCGCCGGCTGATCGTGGCCCAGACCCCGATCACCGGGCCGGCGCCGAGCATGTCGTTGGGTACCTCCAGGGCTATGGAGTCGACGTTGTTGTCGGCGAAGTCGTCGTGGCCGGTCCACACGAAGCCGTGCAGGGCGCCCTCGACGTCGGCGAAGAACGGGTCGCTGCGCAGAGCGGCGGAGAGCCGGATGGCGCCGGCCTGGACGGGCCGGGCGGTGCCGTCGAAGCTGACCGGGAGCGACGCGGTGAGCTGTTCGCCGGCGGGCTCGGGCTGTTGGGCCTGGCTGCCGGTGGCGTACCAGGCTGTCCCGGTTTGGGCACCGTTCTCGAACGGGGAGAAGGTGAAACTAAAGGCGATGTCGGCTAGGTTGTCGCCGTTGGTGTCGATGTTGACCCGGTAGACGGCGTCGGGGTAGAACTCCGGGCCGGTCGTGGGCGCCGGTATGGGGGGCGGGGCGCTGGTCGGGTTCGAGTCGATGATCAGGACCGTCTTGTCCGGGTCGTCTGATGACTCGAAGACGAACAGGTCGGTCAAGTCCAGGCGCCTGTCGTCGCCGGGGAACTTGAGCTTGTCTGCGCTGAAATGGTTCGACATGGTGTCTCCTTTAGTGGTGGTTGTTCTTTGGTGGTGATTGTCTGGATGGAGTGGTGTGGCCGGTCGTCAGTTGCGCAGGAAGTCCAGCAGTGCCGTGTTCACCTGGTCGGCGTGGGTCCAGGGGATGGCGTGCGGGCCGCCCTCGATCACCACGAGCTGCAGGTCGTTGATCAGGTCGGGCAGCCGCTTGCCGGTCTTGTCCAGCGGCAACACCCGGTCCGCGTCGCCCTGTACCACGAGCATGGGTACCTTGATCTTGGCCAGGTCGGCGCGGAAGTCGGTCGCCCAGGTCGGGATGCAGGCCACCGCGGCGGTGGCCGAGGCGCTGACGGCGATGTTCCAGCTGGCCTGGTAGGCCTCGTCACTGACCAGGGTGCCGCGCAGGCTGTCGACGTTATAAAAGTTGTCCAGGAAGCCCTTCATCCACGCCGGCATGTCAGAGCGTGCGGCCTGGACGAACCCATCGAACAGGCTTTGCGGCACCCCGTCAGGGTTGTCGCTCGTCTGCAGCAGGAACGGCGGGATCGGGGACACCAGCACGCCCTTAGCCACCCGGGCCGAGCCATAGGCGCTCAGGTACCGGGTGACTTCCCCGGTGCCCATCGAGTGACCGACGAGAGTGACGTCCGTCAGGTTCAGGGTCTCGAGCAGCCTGTAGAGGTCATTGGCGAATGTGTCGTAGTCGTAGCCGGTTGTCGGCTGACTGGACTCGCCGAACCCGCGGCGGTCGTAGGTGATAACTCGGTAGCCGGCCTCCAGGAGGACCGGGACCTGCTTGTCCCAGGCCCGGCCGCTGAGCGGGTACCCGTGGATCAGCACGACGGGCTGGCCCGCGCCATGGTCCTCGTAGTGGATATCGATATCGGCGGAATTCTCCCAGCCGACGGTGACTTTGGGCATGAGCGTTCCTTTCTGTCGGGGTCTGGCCTGCGCCCGGGTGACAGACCGGGCGCCGGCCGACCGGTACTTCACTCAGGTTCGCGTCTCAGCCGGCCCGTCGCGCCCGTAGGAGCCCCTAGTCGCTACCTGGTCCTGGTCCAGCGGGTCCGTCCCGGCGGTACTTGTCGGTCCGCCGAGGGTGGAGTGCGGGTCACGCCGTCAGGGGTCGCTGTTGGCGGGCGTGCTCTGCTGGAGCCGAGCCGAGACGGGGTGGACGTCCGGGATCCGGGTAAAAGCTCGAGTGGTCCCCGGCGTCCCAGGCCGCCCGGAGGCCCGGCGTGCTCAGGTCCCAGTCGGGACGGATTTGTCGTGTTGCCTCGCGGAGGTCGCGGCGGAGGTCTTCGATGGATGGCCTGCCCCAGAACCAGTACCCGTTGTAGAGGCTGTGGATGACGAGCCCGGGTTTGAGCACCAGGGTGTGGGGGATCATCGGGTCGTGATATGGGTCGGTGTACTCCTGAATGTCAAGGTCCTTCTGCACCTTGCGGTCGGCGTCGGAAAGGAAGGTCCACTGGGCGCCGACTGAGGCGCGGAAACTCGCGGGTCTCGATTATGTCGTCGGTCGATATCGTGACGACCTGGGTGTAGGCGACGGAGATTTTGGGGTAGAAGGCCGCGAGCTCGAGGTGTTGCTGGTGGTCCTTCGGGCAGAAGTGGCCGCGGGCGATGACGAGGATCATGGGGTCGTTTCCTTGGAGTTCGCTGCATTCGCCGCCGGGTCTTGGTGTGGTCGGTCAGCTCGTAATCGGGGAAGAGCCCGCCGGGGGCTATGTCGGCTCGCATGTCGTTGCTCCTCGTTCGTTTCTTTCGTCCGAAGGTGGGGCTGTCAGCTCGGTGCTGATCTCACGGTCGCGCTTCCGATCCCGCGTCGCGCCGGTGGGACGCCCTGGTCGATCCCCTGGCCAAAGCGAGCGTTATCCCTCGGAATGTTTGGTGGAGGAGGGCGGACGCGCCGGCCAGCAGTCAGGGGCCGATGAGCTCCACCTGGAGAATGCCGGCTCTAGTGGCGACTGCATCTGGCCCGGTTAGTGCCCGGTTAGTTCCTCGGTCGCCACCCGGCGGGACGTCGCGCTCTCAGCTCGGCAGAGCAGACCGGAGGCCCCTGCGTGAGCTGACCCCGAGCTTGGTGAAGACCTTTCGCAGGTGCCATTCGACGGTGCGGGCGCTGATGAACAGCTCGGCGCCGATCTCTGAGTTCGTGCGTCCGTCCCGGGCTAGCCGTGCGATGTGCTCCTCCTGAGGGGTGAGCTCGTCACGGGTGTCGTCTCGGCGCTGGCGCACTTTCTCACCGGTGGCCAACAGTTCGCGCCGCGCCCGCTCGGCGAACCCCGCTGCGCCCATCTTGGCAAACATGTCATGCGCCAGGCGTAGCTGCTGGCGGGCATCGACTCGCCGGTTCTCTCGACGTAGCCACTCCCCGTAGGTCAGCCTGGCCCGAGCTAGGTGTGCCGACATGCGAGATTGCCCGAGCCAGTCGATCGCTTGCCGGTGCAGCTCGTCGGCTCGCCCACCTGGCTCCACGAGCGCGCACGAGCGCGCCACGGTCCCCTTCGCCCACTCGGTCCCGCGCCGGCTGGCTCGCTCGGAAAGTCGATCGGCGGCGTCACGGGCGACCGCCTGCCGGCCGCACCTCGACGCCGCTTCTACCAACTCGTACAGTGCCCACGATGAAGTCACGACCTCGTCCGCCGCGGCCGCTTTTTCTGCGGCCTCGAAGGCAAGCTGGTATTGGCCAAGGCCGTTGTAGAGGACGCGCGGTGGCGTACTCGGTTGCCGTGATCGCGCATCCCTCGCCCCGCGATTCGGCGCCGCGCATCATCACCTCGGCCAGGTCCAAGGCGACCGCGGCTTGGCCCCGCCAAGCGGCGAGCCGGAGCGGAATATACGGCAGGGTCTCGGCTCGGGCTCCAAGGTCGAGACCTTCCGCCTCGCTCACAAGGAGAGACGCCCGTGAGAACTCGCCCGTCAGGATGTGGAACCCTGCCAGGTAGTCGAGGGCGTAAGGAAGCAAGACCAGCCGGCCCGTCGACCGCGCCAGGTCGGCCTGGCTAGCGGCAAGCTCGAACCAGGCGCTTGTCGTCCCACAAGTCCATCGCAGCCAGGTTGTAGGCCACGCATAACCAATCGAGCTGGGCGCCTTCGGCTCGGAACGTGTGCAGGGCGTTGGTCAAGATCGGCGCCGCCGCGGCGTAGCCCTCGGTCAAACGGATGGCCAGGCCGAGCAGAAGCTGCTGCCTGGCTGGCAGCGGCTCAGGGCCGAGGGGCGCCGATCGGGCCGCCATAGCAAGGTCAGCCGCCTTCGTGTCGCTGGCCAGCCGGGCCGCGTAAATCGCGGCAACCAGCGCCTCCAGGTAGGTTTCCCGTGCGAGCTCTGCGTCGAGGTCCTCGAGCCGCTGCGCCGCGTGGAGAAGCAGCCCTGGAGCGTCGCTCCCGCGGCGGAGGTCAAAGGCGATCTGGGCGCGCATACGTTCTACCTGGGCTCGACCGAGCTCGTCGAGCGGGCCCGCGTCTGCGGTCGCCAGCAGCGACTCTGCCGCCGGGAAGTCTCCAGCTTGGAACTTCGCCCCTGCCGCCGCGAGCGCCCGTGAAGCTCGCGCACCGAGGTCGGGTGTGAGCATCACCGCCCACTCCATGAACGCGGCGGCAGCCGCAATACCTCCACGGCGCTCGGCATCGTTGGCCCGACGGAGTAACTCGCCGGCCACCTCCTCGTCTGGGCCATTGGCGGCGTGCGCTCGATGCCAGGCCCGCCGGTCGGGATCGGCCTCGGGATCGGTGGCGGTGGCTAGGGCGCCGTGAGCGGCCCGTCGATCTTCCGTCGACGCGGCGCGGTAAACCGCTGACCTCACGAGCGGATGGCGAAACCGCACGGCCGCGCCGATCTCCAGCAACTGGTCTGCCTCAGCGGGCTCCGCCGCCCACCGTTCAATACCGAGGGACTGAGCGGCACGCCAGAGGAGCGCGGCGTCTCCAACAGGATCGGCCGCGGCCAGGAGCATCAGGTGCTGGGTGGGCTCCGGCAAAGCGCGGACGCGGCCCAGATAGTGGTCCTCGATCTGAGCGGGCAGATCCGCCGCCGCCGGGAGCCCAAAGCCACCGGCCAGTTGCGCCGCGGTGATCCCCCTCGACAGCTCCAGCAGGGCCAGCGGGTTGCCCCGCGTTTCCCCGATGATCCGGTCGCGCACTAGCTGGTCGAGCCGGCCCGGGATGATGGCCGCCAGCAGGGCGCGAGCGTCTTCCTCGTTCAACCCTGTGAGCAGCAACTCGGGCAGGCGCACCAGTTCGCGTTCGTCTCTCGGTTCGCGCTCGTCTCTCGGTTCGCGCACCCCGAAGACGATCCCGACCGACTCCGCCAGCAGGCGTCGGGCCACGAACCCCAGCACCTGGCGCGTGGCCCCGTCGAGCCACTGGGCGTCGTCCACGAAGCACACGAGCGGCCGCTCGGCCGCAACCTCGGACAGCAAACTAAGCGTCCCCAGGCCCACCAAGAAGGGATCGGGTGCATCTCCGAACGAGAGGCCGAACGCCACCCGCAACGCATCCTGCTGGGGCCCGGGCAGTACTGGAAGCTGGTCGACCATCGGCGCGCACAGCTGCTGCAACCCCGCGAACGGCAGCTCCATCTCAGCCTCCACACCTGCGAGTTGGACGACCCGAAACCCAGTCGCCTGCCCTGCGGCGTAGCGCAGAAGGGCCGTCTTTCCGACACCGGCCTCACCACGAATAACCAGGGCCGCGCTCTGGCCCCCTCGCACGTTCTCCAGCAGCCCATCCAGCACCTGGCACTCGCTGGTCCGGCCCCGGAACCCCGGCTGGCGGTGGGCGGCCATTCGCCCCAAAGCCTAGACGACCACGGATTTCGACCGTCCCCAGGACTTCAAAGGGGCTCTACCAAGGCGGAACTCTGGCCAGCGCTGGGCGCGCCAGCGAGCCGACCCGGGACGACTACCGGTGCGACGAGGTGTCTGAAGCGCGAGCGTAATGTTGAACACGAAATCCAACGAGGTCGAAACGAGCGGCTGTGTATGCTCGAATAACAAGGAGAGCGCTGGCAAAACGTGCTTTATGAGTTGCTAACCGCCGTTATCTCAGTGGTCGTCCGGCCCATTGGCTCCCGAAAAAAGGAGGACAACTTTGCCGAACGATCCTGACCCGGGCAACGCCGAACCGACGGCGGAACAAAGGCGACTTGCTGCGGCGCGGATCAATGACGTGCTGGTTAGCTTCGGTCGCAAACCAGAGGGCATCACGGGATGGTGGAACACAGTGCGATTTGCGGAGCTGGGAGACGAGACTCCGCTGCGGGCGTGGTTGAATGGCAGACGATACGAGGTCTGCGAACTCGTAGGCGCACTTCAGTCCCGGTCTGTCATCACCGCGCTCCGGATCACGGAGAACCCGGCAATGATGGCCTATTTCGATAAGCGGGCCGCAAGTTTGGATCATGGGCCGCTCGGTCAGGTCGTCGCCTTACAGACCTGGGCTGAACGAGGCAATTCGTCTGATCTTGAGGTACAAGCGGTCCGAGAGTTCGTAGATACCGCTAGGGTTACGCCTTGGTTGGCTCCGAGCGTGCCGTTACCCGGGTTGTCCGGGCACTCGGGACATGAATTCATGTCTGCTGACGTTCCTGCCACCGATGTCACTGTGCTTTACGAGCACACGCACGCTTCAGACAGTCCCGTGGGAGCCGTCGACCTCTTGTGGGTGGGGCGTCGGTCAGAGGCATCGACCATCGGTCCGCCTCCGTGAGTGAAAGGTCGGGGCCCGGAGCGATATCCCACCCGCTACGGCCGATCCGAACCTTCTTGGTCTACCAACAGGTCGAAAACCACCCACTAAACCTGGTGATCCTGAGCCGGACCTTTCTCGCTCGTCCCACCCTGGCGCGGTTGGGCAATTGCACCGTAACGGTGGCGGAAAACCATGTAGGCGAAGGGGCCGGCCACCAGCGGGAGCCAGTAGGAGCCCAGGCGGTAAGCTAGCGTGGCCACGAAAGCGTTGGTGGCGCTGACGCCGGCCAGGATCAGCAAGCTGCTAAGGCCCGCTTCGACGAGGCCGAGCCCGCCGGGGGTGAAGGGCAAAAGAGCAATGATGCCGGTGGCGGCGTACGCAAGGAGCACCAGCGAGGGCCGAGGGTCGCTCCCGGTGGCACGAAGGGCAAAGAGCAGGCTCAAATAGTCGAAGCCCAGGCGAGCAGTCGTGAGCAAAACGGCTTGGCGCCATTTCTGGCCGAGAGCCTTCCTTATAGCATCGCGTTGCTGGAGCAAACGTTGGTCCAATCCCTGCAAAGGTTTCTTGGGACGGGCCAACGCGTTCCAAACCCGCTGCGCGAGCCGCCCGAACAGCGCCAGTGGCTTGTCGGTGTCGAGGACGATGAAACCGCACAGGGCAAACACGACGAAGCCGATCAGCCCCAGGAGCGCGGTGCGTAGGAGGCCGGGGCTAACCGGGGAACCACCCAGGATGGCGGGAAGGGCGAAGATAGGAAGCGCCAGCAAGGCACCAATACCGAGCATCGATGAGGCCGGTAGGCCTCCGGTGGCGCTGCCGGCGTCGACGCCCCCTTTTTTCAGCATTTCGAACTGCACCCCCGCCCCAAAGGCGTCGCCAGCCGGCAGGACGTCGGTGACCGAATTGCCGACTATGCCCGCGCAGACCACGACGAACCAACCCCGCGTCTTCAAAAACAGGCGTTGAAGGGCGAACGCGCAACCAAAACTGACCGATTCGGCCACTAAGACGCCGAGCATCCACACGGGCTGGAGAGATGACAGGCGAGGCCACGAGCTGATCACTTTGGTCAGGCTCGGAAGGACCACGTACAGCGCAAGGCCAGCGGCACCAACGGCGACCGCCCGGACCACCAGCTTCTTCCCAGCAAAAGGCCGCGAGCTTCGAGGGTCACTCTCGGCCGATGGTCGTTCCTGGGCAGTACTCAACACCCGTTGAGCACCCCGTAGTGCTCTCCGAGTACGCGAGCAAGCTCCACCCGCGAGGTGACGCCGAGCTTTCTGAAAACCCTCCGTAGGTGGTAGTCGACCGTATGGCGCGACAAGAAAAGGAGCCGTCCCGCCTGTTTGTTGGTCATGCCGCGGGCCACGACCTCGGCCACGGTCCGCTCCGTGTCGGTGAGGTCCGTCCAGCCCGTCATGAGGGCAGGGTCCAACGACCGGCTCGCTCCGGGCGCCTCGTCGGCGTTGACGACTGCTGCCGGCGCCACCGGCGGGGCCCCGCGGGCCGGGGACTCGACCGACAGGTGCAGGACCGCTCCTTTCGGGGACAGCTGGCCGCCGACGAGCTGGGCCAGACCCTCACTTCTACGCCGCTGCATAGCACTAGCGTCGCGGTGTCGCAGACGTCGCTCGACGCTCTGGTCGCATGGTCCCAAAGCAGACGGCGGTCGGCCGGCTGGAGCAGCTCGGACGCCCCGAGGTTGGTTATCATTGTCCGTTCGTTTACGGCGACCAGAGGCCCCCTAGTCCGGCCGCGCACGCTCAGGAAGGCGTCCAGCAGGACCCTGTCTGCAGCCTGGGATTTCGCAGTCGTTTGCGGTCGCCAGGTGCTCAGTCCTTCATCATCGACTTCAGGGTCGGATCCGGCCCAGTCCGGCCCGCCGCGCTCCTCTTGAACGGCCTCGCTCACGTCGCACGTCCTTTCACGTCTTCGGGGCCCGGGGGCGTCCACGGCGTTGGGGACGCCCCACCCCGCAGGTAGAGGTTGCAGGCCCGATCGGTAACTTCGGTTCTTACGCTACGAGCCCGCGCCGAGCGTCGAATCCACCCTTCGCGTAGTCTGAAGGCGACCACTAGACGGGCCCATCGCGTAGTCGTCGTGGTTCACGTCGTCTGTGGGGGCCACCAACTACGCGCCCACGCCAAGCGATCTTTCAGGCGCCGGGTTAGCTGGTTTTCAGTGGACGAGGAACTACGCGACCGCAGGATACTGGAATTTGCTTTCTTTCCGTATGGTTGGTGCCTGGGCTGTTTTGAGTAACAGTCCTTCTAGAAAAGGAGGCATATACATGTCAGTTGGACCAGTTGAGTACATGGTGTTGAGCTACGGCGAAAACGGGCTCGACGCCGCCGCCGACGAGATATCCAAGCTGGTGGACAACGGTACGGTCCGCCTGCTTGATCTCGCCCTAATTGAAAAGGACGAAGACGGAGGCATCCAGCTCTTCGACTACGACCAAGCCGACGCTTTGGCCGCCTTTGCGGCCGTAGACGGCGTGGTCGGTGGCCTGATCAGCCAAGACGACGCTGACTACGCGGGAGAGGCGCTCGCACCGGGGACCTCCGCAGTGCTCTTGCTGTGGGAAGAACCGTGGGCCAAACCCCTTTTTGACGCGCTACAGGCCTCCGGCGTGGAGCTCGTCGAGGGGGCCAGGGTCCCCGACGATATTGCCGTCTCAATCGCTGCGGCGGTGTCCTAGCCGGCCCTGAGGCTCCCGCCCGGCCCGGTCGTGACTGACCAGCCGGCACTTCCGGGGCACTGGCCCCGACGTTACCGTCCCGATCACCACGGTTGGGGCACCCGCCTAAGTTTCCATATTCCGATAAATCAAAAAAGGAGAAACCAATGTTGCGCAAGCGTCACCTAGCCCGGTCCGCCGTTAAAACAGCAATCATTGCCCATACCGCCAAGAGGCTCCGGGAGCGCCGCCAGCACGGCCGATCTCATCGGCTTGGTTAGCCCTGGCAACCTTGCTTAGACGAGCGTTGTCCCAGTTGCGCGTCGGGCCGCCGTGTGCGACCAGCTCGACGCGCAACCTGACCCTATGTTTTTGACCCGCTTGGCCCAAAGGCGTTTGCGTGCCCAGCCTTCAACGCAATATCCGGAACGGCGCCCGCAGCTCTTCGGAAAACACTTGCGGTTGTTCCCAGGCGGCGAAGTGGCCGCCCTTGTCGACCTCGTTGAAATACCTGAGATTGGGGTACGCCTTCTCGACCCAGCTGCGCGGTGCCCGGAAGATCTCGCCTGGGAACGTAGTAAATCCGACCGGCAGCTTGACCTCGGTGGGAGCCACCGGCGGATAGAGCTCAGCGAGCTGGTCGTCTTGGACCTCGACGTGGAACGGGCGAATTACCGTGGACGTTGACCGTGACGTTGCAATTGACCACCCTTGGGTAAGTACCTCACATGAACAGGAGCCAGGCATGGAACCCTCTGTAACCACTGACGTACCTTCCGGCCACACCGCTGAAGGCGGGGTGTTGGTGGGGACCGAGGGTGCCCATCGCCGCCTGGTGCTGTTCGAAGATCCTCAGTGCCCGTATTGCCGGCGGTTCGAGGAGGTGTCCGGGGATCTCCTCCGACGGGAGGTCGCGGCCGGAGCGGTAGCGATCGAGTACCGCATGAGGTGTTTCCTAGGCGTCGAGTCGGTACGGGCCGATAACGCTCTTGCCCTGGCCGCCGAGTCAGGCCAGTTCGACCAGTTGCGACGTGAGCTCTTCGCCGACCAGCCCCCCGAGCAAACGGGCGGGTTCACCGTTGGCGACCTGCTTGAATTCGGGAGGCGAGCCGGCCTTAGGGGCCCGGACTATGAGAGCGGGGTTCGCTCTGGGCGGTACGAGAAATGGGTCGTCGCCGTGGACCGGGACTTCGAAAAGCAGGATCCCGCCGGGACACCTGCTGGCCTCTTCGAAGGGCGTCAGGTGCCGACCAAAGTGCTGTACGACCCGGAGGCACTTGGAGCCCTTATCCGGCGGTGAGCATCGAAGTCGGGCCGTCCCTCTCCGAAATAACGGGTGCTCCAGTGCCCAACCTGAGACCTCCGGGATTGGGGGACCAAAGGGGTCGTTCCTAGCCCATAGCGGCTGGTGCTGGTTGGGCGCGTCCGCGGTCTGAGCTGACGAATTGACTGAGGAAGCGCGCGGCTGGAGATCATGACGTTGTGAGACTTCGACATCGGGGGTTCCTGCGGGCTGTGGGCGTCCTCGTACTGGCCCTCTGGGGCTCGCTTAGTGCCGTCCTCTTTATCTGGCCTTCGCTCGACCCGATCAAGGGCGCTCGAGCTGATGCCATCCTGGTAATGGGCGGCCCTGGCCCCCGATTACAGGTCGCGCTCAAGCTTGCCAAGGAGCGCGCCGCCCCTGTGATGCTGGTATCGGTCGCGTCTGTGCGCTGGAACTGCCCAAATTTAGACGTACCAGGCGTCCGGGTCGAGTGCTTCCGGCCGGACCCTTTTAGCACCCAGGGAGAAGCGTGTTACGCGGCCAACCAAGCCCAGCTGTACGGCTGGCACAGCCTCATCGTGGTTAGCTCAGTCCCTCAGTCGACGCGCGCCCGTTTGAGGGTCCAGCGTTGCTTCCACGGGACCGTCAAACTCGTAGCCGCACGGCCCTCCCTGGCCAGTTGGGCTTATGGGGTCATATACGAGTGGGCTGCTTTGACCAAGGCGCTCGTTTGGCAGAGGTCGTGTTGAGCCATGATTTGAGCCGTTCTCCCGGCACCTAAATAGCCCAAGCCTCTTCAGAGACGAATGGTGCCAGGCGCTTCGGTTCGCTTAGTGCTCGTGGTGGGGCTCCCGCTCAGTCAAGTGCCTGACGGCCCACTCGGCTGCGAGAGACATGATGATACCGACCGTCGCCAGGACCAATGCAACACGAACTTGCTTACTCATCGCTGAGCCCTCCGTCTTCGTGGTGGCCTACTGCGGTCGCCCCTTGGCGGGGGACCACCCTCATACGTAACGCTCACCATAGTTGCCGCTCTGGTGCTTCAACCACGGTGTGAAACCGGCTCGGACGCCACGGCGTCAAAACCTCGTCGCCATCATGGGGAAGCTAGCCGTGCTACCCGACTAGGCAGGCTGAAATCTCACCAGGTCGAACTCGTTGCCTTCCGGGTGGGCGAAGGTGGTCCACCCGGCCCGGGGCCGATAGCCGAGTGGGGGCTACCATGATGAAGTCCTGTGGCCTCCTTACAGGCGATCAGCGCGACGATCCGGGGCCGGGACGCTGAGCTCGCCGCCGTGGG
This sequence comes from uncultured Acidimicrobiaceae bacterium, assembly GCA_963807395.1. GTDB lineage: Bacteria > Actinomycetota > Acidimicrobiia > Acidimicrobiales > Palsa-688 > Fen-671. The sequence goes on along the minus strand of CAWEBW010000010.1, from coordinate 486,723 downwards.
CCAGCGGCTCAGTCGGATGCGCTCGGGTTCGGGTGCGGTGCTCCTGATCGAAGGCGCAGCCGGTATGGGAAAGAGCCGCGTGATCGGCGAGGGCGTCCGTATGGCGCAGCGTGCGTCCGTCGCCGCCGGCGTCGGCGCGGCTGAACCCTGGGAGTCGGTAGCCGAGCTCGCGCCGCTCCTGAGGGCGCTCTTCGACGGGCCACAACCGTTGCTCGATCGTGCCGGGTTGGGCCGGCTCCGCGCCGCACCTGAGCAACGCTTCTGGCAGCTGCAAGAACTGCAGTCGCTGCTCGAGGGCGTGGCCATGAACGCTCCGCTAGTCGTGTTCCTCGACGACGTGCAGTGGGCCGACAGCGGCACCGTGGCCGCGCTGCGGGCGCTGCCACCGCGTCTAGCTTCACTTCCGATCGGGTGGGTCATGGCGATGCGCCCTGGTCAGGGCCAGGGCCAGCTACAGAGCGCGGTCGAACATCTTGCCGGTGAGGGCGCGGAAAGGCTGGCGCTCAAGCCGCTCAGCGCGGCGGCCATGGCGCAGGTGGCGAGAGACGTGATGCAGGCGGAGCCCGATCAGCCGCTCCTCCGGATGGCGGGGGAGGCCGGCGGCAACCCGTTCCTGCTCGTGGAACTGCTCGAGGGCCTCCGCCAGGAGGGGCTGGTCCAAATCGGCGCCGGGCGGGCCACGCTGACCGAAGACCGGCTCCCTGACAGGGTCAGCACGAGCATGCGAGAACGGCTGGCTCGCATGTCAGGTCCAGCGCGTCGGGCCGCCACGGCGGCGGGATCGCTCGGGCGGGCGTTTTCCGTTTCCGACCTGGGGACGATGCTGGGGGTTCGCCCGGCATCGGTGCTGGCCGCGGTCGAGGAGCTGATGGAGGCGGGCATCGTAAAAGAGCACGGGGACCGGCTCTCCTTCCAACACGACCTAACCCGCGAATCAGTGCGCCAAGCGTGTCCACCCTCAGCCCGCCGTGCCCTTGACCGACAGGCTGCCGACGTGATGCTGGCCCGGGGAGCCTTGCCGGTGGAAGTGGCGACCCAACTGGCCGTCAGCGCAGAGCCGGGAGACGAGGTCGCGATCCACGACTCTCCTTGCGGCGGCCGAGGCGCTCGCGACGACCGACCCAGGAGCAAGCGCCGACCTCAGCCGACGGGCTCTAGAGCTGGCCCCCGAGAGGCACCCTCTTCGTGCTGCGCTCGTGGTGCAAACGGCGATGTCGCTCCACGCCGCGGGTCGGATCGAGGAGGCGAAGGCGTTTGCCGACAACCAGATGCGCAGGGTGCTCCCGGCGGGAGAGGAAGCGGAGGTGCGCCTGGCTATCGCCGGCATGTGGTTGGTGTCCCCCGACGAGCGGGTGCACGCCAGCCGGGAGGCCTTGAAGCTGGAGGGTGTGCCCGAGCAACTGCGACTGGCGCACATGGCGAAGTTGGCGTACAACCTCGTGGCGGGGGGGCGGACGGAGGAGGCGCAGGCCCGGTGGTCCGAGGCGGTGGCCGCTGGTGCTCGCCTTGACCAGGTTGCCCGGTTCCCGCTTGCGCTGAGCGAAGCTGGGCTTCAATACACGGCCGGGGACTTCGTCCGGGCGCTCGAGCTGTTGGACGCGGTCCTCCGCGACGAGGTCGCGGAGGCGCACGGGCTCGACGAGCTCCTGGCCCGGCTGTGGCGATCGGTCACACTTTTTGCCCTGGACCGGGCAGAAAACGGGCTCGAGGCGATCGACGGGATAATCGCCGAGTCGCTTAGACGCGGCTATACCTGGTTCTTGCACGTCGCCGACCTCACCCGGGGACTCATGCTCCTGCAGTTGGGCCGCCTCGAGGATGCCGCGGCGTTGTTGGAGGGGCGGTTCGACCCCGAGGGGCCGGCCGTCTCGACCTCGATGGACGCCACGGGGGTGGTCGCGCTCGGGCGAGTCGCGCTCCACAGGGGTGACGTCCGGCAACTTCGCCAGGCAACAGAGATCGCAACGGCGATGCTCAATGAGACCACGCCGTGTGTTCGTCGCCACGCCGCCTGGTTGCTGAGCCTCCAGGCCACCGCCGATGGGGACGCGCAACAGGCTCACCGGTGGCTCTGTGCGGCAGGCAAGCCAGAGCGTAAAGAGGTGCTCTCCGGGCTTTGGCAAGATCTGACCAACGAGCCTCAGCTGGTGCGAATGGCGCTCGAAGTTGGCGACCGCGAGCTCGCCGAAAGCGCGGTTGCCCGCGCAGAGTACCGCTCCGACCGCAACCCCGGTGTTCAGTCGCTCGCCGCCACTGCGGCCCACGCACGCGGGCTTACCAAGGGAGATACTCGCGAACTGTCCGAGGCGGTAAACCTCTTCAAACAGAGCCCCCGACCCATTGCGCTCGCCGCCGCTTACGAGGACCTCGGCCTGGCGCAACGCCGACAGGGGATGGATGGCTCTGGAGCCGACGCTTTGACCCAGGCCCTCGTCCTTTTTCCGCGCGCCGGGGCGATCCGCGATGCGGCGCGCCTGCGAAGCTCGTTGAGAGAGCTCGGGATCCGCCGTAGGGTGCTGAGCGCAGAGAAACCACGCAAAGGGTGGGGGGCGATGACAAAGTCAGAACTCGCCATCGCCCAACTCGTCGCCAACGGCTTTACAAATCGCGAGGTCGCTGAACGCCTCTTTCTGTCGCCGCACACAGTTAACACCCACCTGCGCGAAGTGTTCGCAAAGCTTGGGGTCAACTCGCGCGTCGACCTCGCCAGGCTGGCTACCGAGCGTGGCGGCCCGCGAATCGTGTCGTGACCGCGAGAAAACCTATCCGCGACGCGTACCCGCCGCCGCTGCTCATCTCAATCAGATTGAAATGACGCCCCGATGCAAACGGCCGCACGCTCGATGGCGTTCTTGTCGAAGAGGTACGGAACGGCGTTGGCGAAGGACGGCTGGAAGGTTGGTGACGTGGAGGTCGTCGCCGCTGCGGCAATGTGACGCAGGGCGAACTCGTGCACCACGAGGAACGTGACCGCCTCCGTCCGCGACAAGAGGCGCCGCAGGGCGGCGGCGTGACGGAGCAGCGCTTCGTTCATGCTCTCCCCATGCGGTACCCGTTCGCTGGCAGTGTGCTGCTGCTCCCACGACCAGTAGGTCTCGATTGGTTGGCCGTCCAAGTCGTCAGCCCGAACCTCGTCGAAGCCCGCGTCGATCAGCACAGGCACCCGACGGGCTTGGAGAGCGAGTTCCACCGTTTGCTGCGTCCGAAGAAACGCGTGCAAACGGCGAGGTCGATTTCGAAATTGGCCAGTTGTGCGCCGAGTTGGCGCGCTTGGGCCTGGCCTCGCGCTGTCAGCCCTGCTGAGCGGCTCGGGACGCTGCTGACCACGCGTGCGGCATTGGCGCAGGACTCGGCGTGGCGGGCGAAGACGAACAAACGGACGGCCGGATTGTTCTGGCGTGCATCTTGTGAGGCAAGCTATCCGCGTCCCGGTGGAGCCTCATGGCCCGAACGTGCGATGTCTTTTTCGCGTCCCGAACGCCGACTCGTCAGCCGACACGTCTCGTTTGTGCGAATACAAACGGCACGTTCGTGCCATATGCCGACGATGGGCTTTGAAGGACGCTCATTGCAATGAGGAACGGGCGATGAAGGCCACTCACACCAACGATGGCACCAAACCGGCGCAAAACAGCGCAGAACGCCGCCACCATTCTGGGGCGTGGTCTACACGACACCATGTCGGGCGCAGGGCGTGGCCGCGGACGGCCGGGTTCTGGGTGGCGGCAGGGGCGCTGTGCCTTCTTTTCTTCACGTCCGGCGCGCCGTCTGCCCTATATGACGTCTACCAGGCTCAATGGAAGTTCTCGACGACGACGTTGACTGCTGTCTTTGCCGTCTACCGTCTGCCCTATATGACGTCTACCAGGCTCAATGGAAGTTCTCGACGACGACATTGACTGCTGTCTTTGCCGTCTACGCCCTCTTCCTTCTCGTCACTTTGCTGGTGTTCGGGTCGGTCGCCGACTATCTCGGCCGCCGCCCGGTGATCCTCACCAGCCTTTTGATCACCGCCGTCGCGTGTGCCCTGTTCCTCGCGGCCGGCGGTGTCGGGCTCCTGTTCGTCGCCAGGGCGTTGCAGGGAGTCGCAGTCGGCCTGGGGACCGAGGGGGTTGCGGCGGCGCTGATCGACTTGCAACCCCGGGGTAGCGGGGTTGCCTCAGTGGCGACCGGCACCGGGACCTTGTTAGGTCTGGGTGCGGGGGCGCTCGTTACCAGCGCGCTCGTTCAGTATGGGCCTGCGCCGACGCATCTCGTGTGGTGGTTGCTGCTCGGCGTCAGCCTGGTCGTAACGGTCGCGGTGCTGGCGGTGCCCGAGACCGTGCCGAGGCGTCCCGGTGTCGTCGCCTCCCTCCGGCCCCGGGTGGCCGTGCCGGCTGGGGCACGCGCAAGTTTCATTGTGGCTGCCCCGTGCCTGATCGCGGCGTGGGCGTTCAATGGCCTTTACTTATCACTGGGGCCTTCGCTGGCTGTTCAAGTGTTCGCCTCACCGAACCTGTTGTGGGGCGGCCTGGTGATCTTCCTGCTTATGGGCACCGGGGCCGCAGCCACGGTCGTTTTCCGGGCCGTGAGCCCGCCCATCACGATGCTTTCCGGTTGCCTGTCCTTAGTCGCCGGCACCGTGGTGACGATCGCCGCGATCGAATCGTCATCAGGTGCCGCGTTCTTGACTGGCGCTGCGCTCGCGGGCGCGGGCTTCGGGACGGCTGTCTACCTGGGCGCCTATCGCACGATCACCGCGCTCGCTTCCCCCAACGAGCGTGCCGGCCTGATCTCCGCCATTTTCACCCTCTCCTACCTCGCTTTCAGTATCCCCGTCGTCATAGCTGGGCTGGCAACGACGCACTTTGGCCTCCACCGCACCGCGCTGGTTTATTGTGGGACACTTGCCGTGCTCGCCGCCGGGGCAGCCGTTAGTTACATCTTCCGCAGGGCGCCATAAGCCGGGGCGACCCCGAGCCGTCGAACGGGACGGCTTGGGAGGTGTGACAGTTGACGCAGAGACGTGGTGCCCCGCGAGGACGCTATGACCCCTCCGCGGTGTCCACGCCGTTGTCCTCCAGTTGCGCGGCGACAGCCGCCAAGGCTTGCGCCGTCTTGGCGAGGGTGCCCGGAGGGACGTGGTCGAGCACGCGAGTCCTGGCGCTCGCCACATGGGCTGGCCACGCAGAGCGCAGCTTGGCCAGACCTAGAAAGGTGAGTTCGGCGAGGTTGCTCCGCCCGTCGGCGGCACTAGCCCGTTTTGCCACCAACCCGTGCGACTGTAGGGCGTCTACGAGGCGCGTGGTCCGACTGGGGGACAGTCCGGTGGCATCAGCAAGGTCAGCCATTCGTAGTTGACGGTTTGGTGCTTCGGACAGGCTCATGATCACTGTGTACTCACTGGCCGTTATCCCGGCGGCGCGGACCATGTCATCTTGCAGTTGCCGAGGCAAGCAGACGATGATGCGCATGAGAGCTCGCCAAAGCATCTCTTCGGTGGCGGTCAACGGCTCCGGGTTCGCCATGGCGACGAGCATAACTTGCTTCCGGGAGCAATAGCTGTCAAAGTCGGCGTTCCCCGAGACACCCAATTGAGAAGACAGTCAATTGAGAAGTGGTCACCCGGCTGAGCGGGGACCATTCGCTCGCCCGCCCGACTGCCCGGGAGGGCGCCTGGCCCTGGCGCCATCATTGTCCTCATGCGCGGTCGGTCGGCACAATGGCTCCGCTTATGGACGCGGCTTTGTCGCTGACTAGGAAGGCGATGACGTCAGCGATTGCTTCCGGCTCTACGGCGCTAGCTAGCGCCTCCGGAGGGAAGATCGCCTTGTTCTTTTCGGTGTCTATCAGCTGAGGGACGACGGCATTGACCCGGATGCCGTGTGGACGCAGCTCGACGTCGAGGGTGCGGACCAGGTGCACCAGTGCGGCCTTGGTCACGGCGTAAGCGGCGAAGCCGGCCGTCGGTTCGACCCCGGGCCGGGCCGCAATGTGGACGATAACACCGGAGCCCTTTTGTTGCATGTGAGGCACTACCGCCTGGGTCAGCCACAGGGCAGCGCCGAGGTTCACGTCCATTAGCTGTTTGAGGTTCTGTGGGGTCACGGCCAATGCGTCGCCGACCTCGAAGGCGCCTATGGTATTGACGAGGATGTCCGGCGGGCCGATCTCGGCGGCGACCCGGTCCACGAGAGGTCCTGGTACGGCGGGGTCGGTGGCGTCGGCCACCTCCAGGTGTACCTCGTTTGGGAGCTGTTTCAACCCGGCTTCGTTGCGGTCGACAGCGACGACTGTCAACCCGGCGCCGCGGAGCGCCCGGGCGGTGGACTGGCCGAGCCCGCTGCCGGCACCAGCCACGATCGCGATGCGAGTGGTCATGATGTGACCCTTTCGAATGGGAGGGTTTAAACCATACCATTACTGCTTGCGCAAGCAAGTGTATACCCTTGGTATCCGATCGTGTCAAGCGGCCTGTTGTCGCGCCAATGCGGGTGGGTGGATGGCCAAGGTTTAGCCGCTAACCGCTACAGAGGACGACTTTTGGCGTGCACTGATGCGGGTCATGCTTTCGCTGTCCCGCCTAACTACAAGGGATCTGGGTGCCTGGCACCATTGAGGACAAGAATGGGCCGCGGTGCTCGAGTCTTTCATCACCCCGTCGGCCCTGACGCGAGGTCAACGGTGGCGGTGTGAGAAGCCCCGGTGGGGTCCGTCCATGTAATGGACACCTTCTGCCCTGGATGGAACTCGTCCAGGACATCGCGCAGGCTCGTGGACGAGGAAATAGTCTTGTGAGCCACCGAAGTTATGGTATCGCCCTCGGACAGGCCGGCGCTGGCTGCCGGGGAACCCGAGACCACGCCCACGACCCCGGCACCGGAGGCACCGAACTGGGAGCCGGAGGACGCCGAAGTACTGGCCACGTCGACCCCGAGGAACGCGGTAGCGCCTATGTGGACCGACGACGAGGACTTCCCCGACTCGATCTGGTTGGCGATCGACACGGCCTCGTTTATAGGGATAGCAAAACCGTCGCTGTCCGAGACATTCCCGTTTTGGGACCCCCCAGACTGGAACTGGCCAGACTGGAACTGGCCAGACTGGAACTGGCCAGACTGGAACTGGCCAGACTGGAACTGGCCAGACTGGAACTGGAAGGTGGACGACCCTGCCGTGTCAATGCCGACGACCTGGCCGCTCATATTGACTAGCGGGCCGCCCGAATCACCGGCTTGAACATCGGCGTCGGTCTCGATCATGTTGGTCAGCTGCTCCTGGGAGCCGGTGGACTCGTCGGACGCGGTTATGTCCTGACCGAGCGCGGTCACTGTACCCGTCGCGGCCGAGGGTGTGCCGCCGACTCCGCCGGCGTTCCCAATGGCTACCACGCCCTGGCCCACGGCCACGCCATTTGAGTTGCCCAACGGCGCGGTCGAAAGCCCAGAGGCGTCGTTCAGCTTGATGACGGCGACGTCGGAGGTGACGTCATAGCCCACAACGGTGGCGCTGTACGTCCTGCCGTTACCTATGTCGGTGACCCGGATGCTCGTCGCGCCGTCGACAACGTGGTTGTTGGTCACTATTTCCCCGGAGGCAGTGAGAAGGATCCCTGTGCCTGCCGCTTCGGCTGCCCCGTAATCGAGGGTGGAGACTACGTCCACCAGAGCGGGGTCGACCTTCGCGTCGAGATGGGGCAGCGAAAGAGTGGCTGCAGAGGTGCTGCCGGTCGCCGTAGCGCCCTTTTGTTGTAACACCCCACCGATGCCGAAACCGGCGACGGCGGCGGCCAAAAGGACACCCGCCGCCGCCGCCCGGCGGCGCCGGACGCGCCTGCGGGTCGGGGAGGCGGGAGTGGCCCGGCCAGATAGGACACCCGGGGCCGGCGGCGGTGCAGGCTCGCCGCTGGGCCGAGTCGGCGCAGCACCGGCCCAACCCGAAGACGTGAGCGGGGTTGAGCCGGGCCAACCGGCTTCGCCGGGCGAACCGGCAGCAGACGTCTCGGGCTCGTTTGACCCAGGCGCGCCGGACGCTTCGGGCGTTTCGGGCCGGCTGGGACCGTTCTCTGGGAGAATTGTGCTCACTGGTTGCTCCTTCGGTTTCGTACCGCACCCAGGGTCCCGCCTAGGCCTGAAAGACGGCTGTGACTTGTCTCAAGGCTTGCCTAAAAGTCCCTGAGAGAAACCGAAAGGCAACGGCAGCCTAACTTTCGAGGGCTCCCGGAAAACGGCCAACGCTAAAGATCAGGTGCGGCTCCGGAAGACAGCCAACCGACTATTCGGAGCGTGAAGGGCAGGCCCCGACGAGAAGACGTATTTTGGGCCGTTTTAGTCGCGTCAGGACTTGAGCACCCCAGGCACGCTGGGGCAGTTCGAAGGTTGAGGATGGCAAAGGGACGCTGCGAAGGCCCGATCACCGAGGGCCCCTCTCTTGCCCTGGCGGTATGGACAACGTAACCGCAGAGCCCTCCTCCCGTCTCATCTGGGATGCCAGCCATGACCCGATACGAAAGGACACAGCTGTGAAAAAGAACGTAAGCAGCGCCATCCATGTATTAAGGCGCGCCGCCTCGGTAGCCCTGGTTGCGGCCGTGGCCGCCGCCGGGTTCACCGTGGGCGCCGCCGCCCCTCCCGCCTGGGCGGGCTCCGGGCCGTTTATCACCAATTGGCCCGGTGAGCCGGACTTACAGTACAGCTACCAAGGGACGGTAATCGGGAAGGACTTGCAAAAGCTCGCACCTTCGAAGGTCCCGGCCATGGCTAGCCTGTTCAACAGCGCTTGGGCCGCCAACGAGGCTACGGTCTGCGGCACCATTCACGACAAGTTGGTGGCGTACCTCGGTTCGTTCGAGCAGTGGGTCTGTGACCTGCCGTCGGGCGGCACGCTGGGTGCCCAGCTTCTCGGCCCAATTCTGTAAGCCTCGATTACCAGATCGACCACATTGCTACGAGCCTCGACGTGGAAAAGGACGGCGACTGGGCCACTGTTAATGCAACCTTCAACGCTCAGTTCCACCTCACTTTGGACCTGGAGAACTCTATCGAGGCGGGACAGCCGTCGTCTTCGGTGAGCCTCGGGCCCTCAGAGATCACCTTTTCCAACGCCGATGTCTCTTCGGCGAACGTCCTGCTGCACATCTTCGCACCGGACCTGCTGTCGGACGCCCAGAGCTGGCTCGACGGCTACGTGATCAGCGGCGCGGCGGGGCTCCTCGGGCTCGGGCCGGACATCACCAGCGTCAACAACGACCTCAACTCCTTGGCTACGTTCATGGCGGCTTTTTACGTCAAGCCGAGCTACCCCCACGCCACGGACGTGACGTTCGGGCTTTCCGCCGACGTAAGCCCGGACAACCTCATAATCACCTACTCGATGAACCCACCAGAACCGGTACCCGCCGGTTGCACTGCCTGGGGCACTGGAGCCGACCCGTATGCCAGTTCAGGGCCGAGCGTCGAGGCCACTTGCTCACCTGACCAACCTCACGCGGTCAACTGGGTGGTCTTGCAACAACATGACAGCGGGGGCTGGGCCACCGCCCCGGCGTACACCCTCGGCTTCCAGAACGGTTACCACCTCAAGGTCAACGGCTCGAAGCTGTACGCCGAGACGCCCGGGACGAACGTCCCTGGTTGGTTCCCGAATGACGGTTCTTACGGGGAGGGTGTGCCGGACAGCGGTCCCGACCTGACCTGCGGGGGCTCGTCGGACCCGTGCGGCGCCTTCATGGTCGACCCGCTGGCCACTGGGCCGACCAACGAGATGCGCGTGTGCAGCGAGGACAAATGGGCGTTGGACTGTGACGCCGCGGTCTCGGTCAGCCAACCCTCCTCGAGCGGCGGTGGCGGCGGTGGGGGTGGTGGCGGCGGCTCAGTCCCTCCGGGCCCGCCTACGAGCGTGCCCCACGCGAACACCCATACCTAGATCGTGACTTAGTTGTCCCCTAATACGTTATTCACCCTTCTTATCACTTCTCACTTGCAGCACTTCCTAATCTTGCTGAGAGCACTCCACCATGATTCCACTATCTGTTAGAAACAGTGGCATACTACCTGTGCTTGACGTGCCAGTAGACCGTTTCTCATTGCGTTGAACTCCTACCAGCTTGCCAGCTGGTGCACCGGGCGCTCGAGTTACACAGCCCCTTTTTGCGAGGTCCAGCGAGCGAAGTTGGTGCTGATAGCGGCCGAGAGAGCAACTAATGCTGAGATCGTGGTCCGGCTGGGCACGAGCCCTCAAGTCGTGCACCGCTGGAGGAAACGCTTCTGCAAGCAAGTTGTCATGGGGCTGGCCGACAAGGAGCGCTCGAGCCGACCCAGGCTTTACAGTGCTCAGGTCACTACTGAAGTGAAAGCGCTGACCTGCCAACTGCCAGCCACTACCTAAGTCCCGCTGTCGCGATAGAGCAGCGCCGAGCTGACGCGCTAGTTCGTCCTACAAGTCATCGTGGCGTCCATCTCTGCTGCGACAGTGTGGCTGACACTCCGGAAAGACGCCATCCAGCCTTAGCTGCACCGCTCGTAGATATTCCCCCTTAACCCCGATTTCGCCACCAAAGCTGCACTGGTACTCTACTTTTACGTCCGCTGCTTCTAAAACCAAGCCCTCTGAGACAAAAAATTTATCATATATACTAACAAAAAAACAATCATCCAAACACTATACCATTACCACCCTACACTCCCTCCACACAAAACCCTACTTATACGCGTCAAGCACTAATACTACCGTCGCAAAACTATCACCTACCTAACCACTTTACAACATACACCTAACACAAATCTTCAAACACTACAAAAACACAACAAATATTACCCCCTTCAACCTCTTAATCAAACAAATAATAACAACCAAACCTTATACTCAACACCAAAAAAATATTCTAAATAATCAACAACAACAACTCCCATAAAACCAAACTATCAATCCAACTCCTAAAAAACTAGTAACACAACCTCCAACTCATCCACCTACCCAAATACACCTCCTAACTCTACCAAACAAAAATCTACTTTTCCGTAATCCAACTAAAAATTATTTCCCCTAACTACTTCTTCAACACAAACACTATCACCATAAAACTAACTACCTTCAAACAACACTACAACACCATAACCATACCCTTCTACTAACACTTCACCAAAAACAACCTCTACCACCTACTAAACCTCATAACCACTCACTAAAACTACCTTCCTCTCTCATAATAACAACTACTACCTAAACTAACCCTCCAACCAACCCCATCACACCATATATACCTCATCAACCATATACAACACACAAACACAATCTAAAACCTCCTCAAACAAACCAACAAAACTACCACTCTAAAACACCAAATCCTCATAACCATCCCTACTCACCAAATAAATAACAAAACCCCAACACTCACCTAACAACCATAACACAACCCACACAAAAAATAATCAAACCATCCTTAATCTCCCCATCCACATAAACTAAATTACCACTAAAACACACTTACACATCAACCATTTCAACCAATACTCACTAACACACCACCACAAACAAAACCCTATAAAAACATTCATCTATTTAAAATCTTCACCCACCCTACTCTACTAACCTATCTACCACCATATACCCACATCTACCTCATTAATCTAACAAATATCAATAAATAAGTACCGACTGTCGCCTGGGTTCGGGTCGAGTGAACCAGGGCGACCACACCCACCAGTTTCCTCTCCCTCTAATCATTTCAATCACCTCCCCTCTAGCTCATTTCCCCACTAGCAGCTCAATAACAATCTCCACTCGTGCATTGCGTCCCTAACGTCACTTCCATGTGCCCAAGACGTGGGCTTACCAGACTGGAGTGGATGTGACATCCACCGCGCCCGTACGTGCCTCTCACGAACCGCCGCGCGACAGGCAGCCTTACGTGGTCGCCCGCCGGAACCTCGACGTGCCTCGCCTTCCACAATCCATCACCATCGAGCTGGAACGCTCGTACCCCTTGGTAGTCGGATCTCTTCACGACTTCATGCACCGGTTCCCTTGTTCCGAAGCATGCCGACCCATCGTCCATTCGTGCCGAGCACGACGAGCCCACCTCGCCCGTGCTGCCGAGGTCAACGCCAAGCACCAGGCGCAAAACGCGCCTCACCGACGCGCCGCCGACACGAACGTGTCGCAGCGAACCAGAGGTGCCCCCACCATAATCTTGCGTTCAAACTACAGACCGTCCAGTCAGTTGAAAGCGGGAGAGTGGGGGTGACACGAGGGCCTGGCGGCTGCGGGCGCCGGCTGTTTGCCCTCAACCCCGCCTCTGTCGTTGAGGTGACCCGCCCTTTCGCCCGGGATTGCGGACGTTCTCCCGATTTTCGGCGCAATTTCGCCGCTTGGGCGCGCCGGCGTCTGTTATCTCGACTCTGGCGCGCCCAACTCCCGGCAACTGCCGGGGCGGTGATCCATTCGTGTTCAGTCGGGCCCACTTGTCAAGCTTGAGTTAGCATGAAAAGCAATGAGATATGATGAAAAGTGTCTCACCCCATAACGTACGAAACCCAAAAGACCTGCTGAGCGCGGAGCACAAAGTCTCCAGCCTCTAACTCGGGCTCGCCACCAGTGCTCAACTTCGTAGGCACGGCATTACACGAGCGCAGATCCATGTCGCGCTCGCGCAAAGGCATGATGGCGACGACGCTACCCGCAGGCGTAGTCGTTATCGACGGGCACTGGGCCGGGTGTATACGCGTACTGCACGAGCCAGGGGGTGCCACCGGCGAACCCGATGCCCTTGGAGCCAAGAGTAGAGGGATCGCCGACCGCCAGTGCTCGTTGGCAGTACGACTGCGCGCTGTAATAGCCGTTCCCGAGACTGGTCGCGCCGGCGACCCATATCGGCGCCGGCGCCGCCGGCGTGTACGAGCCCGTTATCTGGCCCCACTGGTACCAGGTGCAGTAGATCCCCGCCGTCTCGCCGGCGCCGGTGAGGACGTCCAGGGCTCCTTGGACGACGGCCCCGTTCGCCGGTTGGGCCGCCGCGGACGTCCCCCATCCCTCGGCTGTTTCGACGTCGAGCCACCAAATCTGCGGCTTGATGCTTTGGGCGCGCGCAAAGGCCAAGTCAGCTTCGGCGTAGTTGTAGCCCCAGTTGTAAGCCGCGCACTGCTGGTTCGTGGCCGCGCAGGACGACTTCGGCCCCGACGTCTCAAACGCCGCCCGGCTGCCCGATGGCGCGGGTTGGAGGATGATGTAGACGGACAGTCCTTGGCCCGCCCACGCCGCTTCGGCCGAGAAGCAGCTGTTGAAACCACCGATGGTCCCGTCGTTTATCCCCACTACCGCAAAGGTCGGCGCGTTGGGTAGGGGTTTTGTGAGCGCCGACCCGGGTGCCTGGCACTGAGGCCAAGAGACGTCATAACCGGTTGACCCCGGCGTGTACCGGCTCGGCAGCGGGGGTGGCGGGGGCGGCGGCGGAGGGGGAAGGTAGGGGGGACGGAGCGCCAGCGAGACGTAAAAGAGCCCCGGTGGACGACAGGCTTCCCGTCGCGCGCCACCAGGGCGAAAGCCACGGTGCGCTTGAGCGGGCTCGGGTTGGCGCCGATGAGGACATGAGCCGAAAAAGCCCCGTTCTGGCAGCGTGGTCGGGTTGTGGGAATAGACAACCGGGAACGACTGGCGCGACAGCACCTCCAATTGGCAGTCGCGGGCGTTCTTTACCCGGCCCATTACGGTCACTGTGCCCCCGCTCGGGCCGAGCGCGCTCGGGGTGGCATACGCGGACAGGACCGACGGCGCTAGGAGCGGTGCCACCGAGACGTAAAAGGCCCCGGTGGACGACAGCTTCCCGTCGCGCGCCACCAGGGCGAAAGCCACGGTGCGCTTGAGCGGGCTCGGGTTGGCGCCGATGAGGACATGAGCCGAAAAATCCCCGTCCTGGCAGGCGTGGTCGGGTTGTGGGAATAGACAACCGGGAACGACTGGCGCGACAGCACCTCCAATTGGCAGTCGCGGGCGTTCTTTACCCGGCCCATTACGGTCACTGTGCCCCCGCTCGGGCCGAGCGCGCTCGGGGTGGCATAAGCGGACAGGACCGACGGCGCTAGGAGCGGTGCCACCGAGACGTAAAAGGCCCCGGTGGACGACAGGCTTCCCGTCGCGCGCCAACCAGGGCGAAAGCCACGGTGCGCTTGAGCGGGCTCGGGTTGGCGCCGATGAGGACATGAGCCGAAAAAGCCCCGTTCTGGCAGGCGTGGTCGGGTTGTGCGAGTAGACCACGGGGAACGACTGGCGCGACAGCACCTCCAATTGGCAGTCGCGGGCGTTCTTTACCCTGCCCGTTACGGTCACCGTGCCCCCGCTCGGGCCGAGGGCGCTCGGGGTGGCATAGGCGGACAGGACCTCGGGCGCGGCCGAGGTAGCCGCTGCCGACGAGCCGCCCCAGTTGACCACTATCGCCGCGCTCGCCAGCACCATGAGCATCGCAGTGCGGAAGACTGTCGGATGCGGCACCTGGGGTACCCTAGAGGACAGCTCGAGCCCGAATCTTGAAGGTTCTGTGAAGGATGACGAGAACCGGGCGACTTGGACTAGTGGCGAAGGCTCCTGAGCTCCGTGGAACCTAGAGCCTTCGTGCCGGCGCGAACCCCTACCCGAAAGAGAGAGGCGAGTGTGCGACTATTCGTGGGCCCGCGCCTGCGATAGGTCAACTCGCTCGCCCCGGAAGGGCACCCCTTCGCGGCGCAATCGCCTCCGTTGCCGTTCACCCTTCGCTACGGTGCCGTCAGACCGTACGACCCGGTGCCACGGGAGTTCCTCGTGCGTCGTGGCCAGGACACGGCCGACCATCCGAGGTGCTCTCCGGTCGATATCAGCGTACGTGCGCACAAACCCTTCAGGGATGGCGCGGACGCGCTCGACGATCAGTGCTTCACGAGCTCCGGACGATAAGGACATACTGCTCGACGGCTGACTCTTCGGCTCGGCCTTATGGGTCATTGGAGTGGGCCCTTTCCGTGGTTCGGGTCCACACCGCCCCGCCGCGGGCGGCATCCCTGTGAACGAGTCTTCGCCTTCTTAGCCGTCCGGTGCAACCGGGAGCGGGCATAATGCTTAGCTGTGGTGGTTACTGGTCCTGCGGGTGAAGACACCTCGGCGGACCAGGTTGTACGTGCCCGCCTCCTCGGTCCATTCGCCCCCGGAGCCGCACGGGCAACGCCAGGGTCGGTGGGCCGCCGTGAAGGCCGACCCGGATCAGGACTGCCTCTCGCTGGCTGGGCTGCATGGGCGCGCGTGTGTGTGGGTGTGTGTGTGTGTGTGTGTGTGAGTGTGTGTGTGTGTGTGTGTGTGTGTGTGTGTCTCTGTCTGTCTGTCGGTGTGTGTGTGTGTGTGTGCCTGTGTGTGTGTGTGTGTGTGGGTCAAGTAGCGCCGACGCTGGCCGCAGAGAGGGGGGAGGGACTTTTCTGCGAGCCGGGCGGGGCCGCGAAGGTGCTGAGGATGGGTGCCGGGTTGTATTACTTCCTCTGGACCCGCTGCCACCGCTACGGCATCGACGCCGCTCGTTCAGCCCTAGCCCGGCCCGACCCGGTGCCCCCCGCGAACGCGCCCGGCCTGTGCCTCGTCGGTATAGCGTGGGCGAGCTCGCTGGGCTGGGACTCAAAGACAGAGCGTCGAGAGGCGCAGGAGTGGATCGGTCAAGGGCTCTTTGCTCGCGGAAGGCCTTGGTCGGGCTTCGCCGCCTGGGCCTTCGCGACCTCACCGTATCTCGTTTGGCCGATGTGGCCTGTTGTGCGACTCGTCTGGGAAAAGCCGCGGAAGCCGCGGAATTGGCAGGCGCCTATGACGTGATGCATTCGCCGTACCTGCGCCACGCGGGCACGCCAGGGATGTCAAACCGGTTCCAGAAATTGACGATCGTCGAGGAAAGGTTGCGTGAGGATAATCGCCAATACCTCCGCCACGTCCTCGGCAGCGACAACTTTAACCGTAACTACTCGACCGGAGGCCGGCTCACTTTTGACGAGGCAGTCGCTCTGGCACTACGCGAACCGAGTAACCCGGGGACCGATAACCGGGTCAGCACTAGAGCCATCGATGTCATCGCCCCGCCGGCACCCATGACCCGCCGTACCGTCTGGCCCACCTGAACGTAGCCAGGTCCGCCACCGACCCTTGGTGCTTGCCGCAGGCAAGGTCGGGGCCCGACATTTTGAACAAAGCGTGAGAGGTCGCTGTTAGAGGCCTGTTAGGGCGGCGTCGTACACCATTCCCTGTCCCTGTCTGCGCCTTACCCCGCGTATACGCTGATAGCCGGGGCCGAGCCCGCAACATTGGCGGGTGTGCCCAACCCTCCTTCTGGCTACGCACTGTCGGAAACCCCAAGTCCCTGGTTCACGGTCTTGGTCGAGACCGCCGCGTCCCCTGCGCCGTCACCTGCATTTGCGTACCAGCTGGCCCCGGAGGGCGAAGCAACGCTCGAGGAGGGACAAGGACTTGACCCAAAAGTGGCCAGCCTAACGACGCCTTTGGATGTCAGCTCTGGGGGCATTCGTGGGTCCGAGGACCGTTCAGAGGTCATTGTGCCCGGTGCCGGTGACTTGGAACTGGACGAGGTCGTGTACACCACGGGCCATACAGCCTGGATAGCGATGACTGGTTGCACCGTCACCTGTTACAACGCTAACTCGGTCGCCATGAACGAGGTCGTGAGGAGCGTGAGGATGGGGGCCGCGGCATTGTAAAACGACAGGACCTCCTCGCTTCGGGGGGAGCACCCCCGGGGCGCCCGACCCGGGTGTCCCTTGGCGAAATGCTGCTGGCGGCGCGCTTAACCATTCCAAAGGGCCTAACGGACAGCGAATCCTGAGCGCATGAGCTGCGCGGTACTGGTGACTACATCCGGCCGAGAGGTGAGAAATGTACTTAATCCGGGGCTGAAGCGCTCGAGGTGGCGGACCTTGCCCTGCGCATCGAGGTCGTGGAAGTGCACCGAGCTAACGGGGAGCGGGTCCCTCAATGGCCCCATGACCTCAGGGGCCTCAACCACCCATTCCACCGAGGTCTGGGGCCCAGCGTAGGGTTGGGCCAACAGGAAGCTCCGCTTGGCCGTGAAGTCGTGGACGGCCAGCGCCCACCAGCCGGGGGACATCCTGAAGATGGACACGGTGACGCTGTCGCCCACCCTGATTGGCAGGTCGACCCGCTCCGCAGCAGAGGGGAGGTCCTCCCACCAGGCGTAGATTCGGGCTCCTCCCGAGCAGATCAGACCGGGCAAGCCGGCCGATGGCCAGTTGACCGGGGACGCTTGGGCGAGGCCGATCTCCGCGATCCCTGCTTGGAGCAAGTCAGGGTTGCCCAGGCCGTCAACGCCGACCCAGACGGCTGTGTCTTCCAAGCACGACGCCGACTCAACTGGGGCAGGGACGTTGAATGTCCCCGTCACCCCGGTGAAACCACTGCCAGCCAGACCGTAACCCGACCAATTGGATATCGCGTTCACGGGGACAGCCGAAGCAGAGGCCGGGGTCGTCGGAAAAAATAGAACCACGGCTGCAAACAGAGCCCCCGCAGCGTCAGTAAAGCGACGGACCGGTGCCCCCGGCGCGATCTGTGCCACAAGACCGTTCAGTAGGCAAACGAGGGTAGCCACGCGCCTTTCGGCTCGTTGTACAGCCCAGTACCCATAAGCGTGCACAGATCCTCGACGTGCAGGCCTTGGGAAAATAACCAGTCAAGCAGGGCCGAATTGCGCGTGGGGACGACGAAGCCATTGCCACCGAGGTCGCTGCCTGAGCCCATGAGCGCTTTTAGGTCTTCGTTGCTTTCGCCTACCATGTGCCCGCCCCCGCCCAGGCCGGTCATGTAGCCGCTGACGCTGTCCGTCGTGCTCGACCACGCGAGCGGTGCCCTCATTTATGGAGTGGCACAACTCTGGGGAACGCTCGTGGCCGTGCACCCGCATACATAGCGCGTTGCATGCCGAGGCGTCTTCGAGGGTTGCGGGGCGAACCGTATATCCCCGTATTACGAACGGCTGCGGTCGTTCGTTAAAGCGGACGAGCAGTTCACGCACAGAGAACCCGAGCTTGGCGTACAGCGAGAACGAATGGCGGTTATACGCCGCTTGCGCCAACCGCACGGCGACGAACCCGGACTCGGCCGCTCTTTGGAGCATGGCCCGCATTAGCTGCTCACCGACGCCCCGGCCCTGGACGGTCGGGTCGACGCTTATGACCGCAATGGCAGCCACGACCTTGTCCCATTCTTGCAGGGCCCCGCTCCCGACGATCCGGCCATCGGCCTCGGCCACGACTCCGTGGAAGCCCGGAGTAGAAAGCATCCACGACATCAGCCCAACCCCGTCCCCAAGTGTGGGGAAAAAGCTCTTGTAACCGTGGCGCAAGGCGATATCGGTAAAGGCCTCATGGCAGATCCGACCGCAGTCGGTGGCGTCGGCGGGGACCCCGTCCCGCAGGGTGATATTCATCGGGCCACTAAAGCACATCGACCCAAGTTCGGGGCCCGGCGCTCCGTTCTCCCGTTGGCCGGGAACGGCAGCATCCCGTGTGGCCGTCTCGGTCATCGTGGCCTGACCGTCAGCGCCACCACGCTCCTGCGTGCCTTTGGGCGTCCCGCAGCCGGCTCGACCGGCTCGGTCTCAGCTCCGGGACGCCGGTGGTGCGCCCAGTTGAGCCTTCCGTCGTAAGTGGGCCGGAGACGTTCTTTGCCACCCGCAGCCGGGTGCCGACGGCGCTCCTCCGCTCCCGGTCCAGCATGGGGCTCGACGCCGGATATCAGGAGGATGGCGCCCCCGACGCGCTCAACCGACTGCCTCATCATGGCTCCTTTCAATTTGTTGAAGCGACCTGGGGGACGGTTTAGGACCGAGATTTAACACGGGGCTCTCAATGCGCTGTCAGAGGGCGTCACTATGCCCCCTTTTTTGTCGAGCCCTCGCTTTCGCAGCGCCCGCACCCGCTCCGAACAGGCAGAATGCCTAGCTGCGGTAGTTGACGGAGCCGACTTCCCGATGAGGCGGTTGTAGAGGAGATAATCTCCCGAGAAGACGAAAGGGGGAGGTTCAGTGCCTTGACCATTCTCGGTAGCCGCGTTTTGCGGAAGGAGGACGAGAAGTTCCTCACTGTGGGCGGCACTTACGTCGATGACATATTGCTGCCTGGGGCCGCCTGGGTGGTGTACGTACGCTCTCCTTTCGCCCACGCCCGCATTGTGAGCACCGACGTCGGGCCGGCGCGCTTAGCGCCTGGGGTGCTGGACGTGGTGACAGCTTCGGACAGCGGCTTTTTGCTCTACCCGCCTGACGACCCCATGTTCCCTGGTGCGATGGCGCGTCCGTTCTTGGGTCACGACGTCGTGCGCTTTGTCGGGGAGCCGGTCGTAGCAGTGGTGGCCGCTTCACGCGCCGAAGCGGTCGACGCCGCAGAACTCGTCGAGGTCGACTACGACCCGCTGGTCCCGGTCGTCAACCCGTTGGAGGCCCTCGGCGGCCGCACCTTGCTGTTCCCCGAAGCTGGCACCAATGTGGCGTTCACCAACGGGGAAGAAGGCGAGGGCTCGTTGTTCGAGGGCTGCGAAGTGGTTGTCCGCCAACGGATCGTCAACCAGCGGGTGGCGCCGTGCCCGATGGAGGTCCGTGCGTCTGCCGCCAGTTTCGGGCGGGATGGACGGCTGACCTATTACGCCTGCACCCAGACCCCGTTCCACGTCCGGGCTCAATTGGCCAAAGTGCTTGGTGTGCACGAGAGCCAGGTGCGCGTGATCACCCCTGACGTAGGCGGGGCGTTCGGCTCGAGGATTTGGCCGTACCCCGAGGAACTGTTCGTAGCGTGGCTGGCTCGCAGGAGCGGGTGCCCGGTGCGCTGGACCGAGACCCGGTCCGAGAGCATGGTCGGGCTCGGGCACGGGCGAGCCCAGATCCAGCAGGTGACTTTGGGCGGTTCGAGGGACGGCAAGGTAAGCGCCTACCGGCTGGAGGTGCTGCAGGACGCCGGCGCCTACCCTAACCTCGGCGCTCTCCTGCCGCCGGTTACGGGCGCCATGATGACCGGTACCTATGACATCCCCAGGGTGGGTTTCTTCAGCCGGACCGTAGTGACCAATACCACCCCGGTGGTCGCCTACCGGGGTGCCGGGCGCCCCGAGGCGACCGCAGCCATCGAGCGGGCCATGGACCTCTTTGCGGCTGAGATAGGCATCGGCCCGGTCGAGGTCCGGCGGGCCAACCTCATCGCCCGTGAGCAATTTCCTTTCACAACACCCACCGGGATGGTTTATGACATTGGCGACTATGAGCGTGCCCTCGACCTCCTCCTCGAGGCATCCGGCTATGAGCAGTTACGCAAAGAGCAAGCGGAACGGCGGGCTGGCGGCGACACGGTACAACTCGGGCTCGGCCTATCCGTCTACGTCGAGATCACCAACGGCGAGGAAGGCAACGAGTTCAGTTCCGTCGAGATCCGCCCGGACGGCACGCGCCGTTATAAAGACGGGCACGTCCGCCCACGGGCAGGGGCACGCCACCGCCTGGTCGATGTTCGTCGCTGAAAAGCTGGGGATCCCGTTGGAAGCCGTCGATTTCGTCCAATCCGACACCGATCTCGTCAAAAGTGGCGGCGGGACGGCCGGTTCTCGCTCTTTGCAGACGGGCGGGATCGCCACTCGTCGAGCCGCGGGACAAGTGCTCGAGATGGCGCGGGAGCTGGCGGCCGACTTGTTAGAGGCGGCGCCCGAGGACCTCGTGGTCGACGAGGCCGGCGGCGGCCTTCACGTTGCCGGCGTACCGTCGGCCCGCCGCAGCTGGGCTGAGCTGTCGACGGCCGCCGCGGAGAAGGGCATGCCGCTGCGCGCTGACGTTGATTACAAGCACGGCGGGCCCACCTTTCCCTTCGGGGCTCATCTCGCCGTCGTGGAGGTCGACACCGAGACTGGGAAGGTCGTGCTTCGGCGCCTCATAGCTGTCGACGACGCGGGCCGCATCCTCAACCCGCTCCTGGCCGACGGGCAAGTGCACGGCGGGCTGGCTCAGGGGGCGGCCCAGGCCCTCCTCGAGGAGTTCCGTTACGACGACGACGGCAACCCGCTCACCACCAACTTCGCTGACTACACGGTCATCAGCGCGGCCGAGTTACCGAGTTTTGAGAGCGTCCGGATGGAGACCCCAACGCCGAAAAACGAGCTGGGGGCGAAGGGAATTGGCGAGTCAGGCACCATCGGGTCCACTCCGGCGGTGCAAAATGCCGTCGTCGACGCGCTGGCCCACCTCGGCGTGCGTCACCTGGACATGCCCACGACGCCGGAACGGATTTGGCGGGCCCTGAGGGTGGACGAGGAGCAAAGATGAAAGTGGCTATGACGGTTAACGGCATCGTCAGCGACGACGACGTCGAGCCACGGCTCCTACTTGTCCAATACCTACGAGACACGCTCGGGCTGAAAGGCACGAACATCGGTTGTGACACGTCGTCATGCGGGGCGTGCACAGTGCTCATAAACGGCGAATCGGTGAAATCGTGCACCGTCCTTGCGGTCCAGGGGGACGGGGCGGAGATTACGACTATCGAGGGAGTGGCCTTCTCGGACGGCCGTCTCCACCCCATCCAGCAGGCGTTCCGGGAGAACCACGGCCTCCAATGCGGTTACTGCACCCCGGGAATGGTCATGGCGGTTGCTTCCCTGCTGAAGGAACACCCCCAGCCGACTGCGACCGACGTGAGGGACGGCCTCGAAGGCAACCTCTGCCGCTGCACCGGGTACCACAACATCGTCCAGGCCGTGATGGCGGTGGTGGAAATGCAGGAGCTGGCTTGATCCCGGCGAAGTTCGACTACCGGCGCGCCGGTTCCGTCGGCGAGGCGCTCTCCCTCCTCTCCGAGCATGGCGAGGGGGCAAAACTCCTTGCCGGCGGCCATTCGCTCCTTCCTCTCATGAAGCTACGACTGGCGGTACCGACAATGCTGGTCGACATCGGACGCCTCCCCGGCCTCTCCTATGTACGCGACCAAGGCGACTATGTGGCCATCGGCGCCCTCACCCGCCATCACGACCTCGAACACTCGGAGGTGCTGCGGGCCGAGGCACCGGTGTTGGCGTACGTGGCGAGCCAGGTCGGGGACCCCCAGGTCCGCCACCGCGGGACGATCGGCGGTTCCGTCGCGCATGGCGACCCGGCGTCCGACCTCCCCGCCGCCGTGCTCGCCCTCGACGGGACAATGCTCGTGGAGGGCCCCGCCGGCCAGCGCGAGGTTCCTGCGCGCGAATTCTTCTTGAGTTTTCTCGAAACCGCCGTCAGGCCAGACGAGATGCTGGTTGAGATCCGCGTGCCCAAAGTGGCGGGCGGCTGGGCGTTCGAGAAGTTCCATCGCCGGGCCCAGGACTGGGCCACGGTCGGTGCCGTCGCTATTGCCGGTGATGATGGTGGGCCCGTCCGGGTCTCGTTGGTGAACATGGGCCTAACGCCCATCCGTGCTCATGCGGTGGAGGAAGCCGTGGCCGCAGGGGCGGCGCCGGCCGAGGCAGCCGAGCAGGCCAACGCGGGGACCGAGCCGGCGAACGACCTGAACGCGAGCGCAGAGTTCCGTCGTCACCTGGCGACCGTGCTGGTCCGAAGGGCGCTGGAGCGGGCACTGGCAGGGGCGCGGGCCCCGGCGTGAACAGCTCGAGCTCCGGGCCGGCGGGCACCAAGGGTCGGCAGGGCGGGCCAGCCTCAACTCAGCCGGGGGAGGGGGGGCGGGGGCGGGGCCGGTGCTGGCCGGGGGGCCAGACGCGGTCCGGGAGGCGCTTGGACGGCATGGTTACCTGGCGGACGAGGGGCTCGCCACTGTGATTTACCTTGCCCTCGTCATGCGCCGCCCGCTGTTGCTCGAGGGCGAAGCCGGTGTCGGGAAGACCGAAGTGGCGAAGGTGCTCTCTCGCTGGACCGGCGGGGAGTTCCTGCGCGTCCAGTGCTACGACGGGATCGACGTCTCCCAAGCGGTCTACGAGTGGGACTATTCACGGCAACTCTTGCACCTGAGGACAGCCGAAGCGCGGGCCGTAGCCCGCGGCGGCGACGTGCCGGCGGAGGTCGAAGACGAGCTCTACTCCGAGCGGTTCCTGGTCCGGCGGCCGCTGCTGGCGGCCATCACCGCCGACCCGAGCGGCCCGGCCCCGGTGCTGTTGGTCGACGAGGTCGACCGGGCCGATGACGACTTCGAGGCGTTCCTCCTCGAAGTACTCTCCGAACACGCCATTACCGTCCCGGAACTCGGGACGTTCAAGGCTCGGGCTCACCCCGTCGTGGTCATAACTTCGAACCGGACCAGGGACCTTCACGATGCGCTGAAGCGGCGGTGCCTGTATCACTGGGTCGACCACCCGAGTTTCGAGCGCGAGGTCGAGATCATCTCGTTGCGGCTGCCCGGGGTGCCGCCGGCGTTGGCCCGCGAGGTGGCGGCCGCAGTCGAGCTGCTACGGGGACTGAGCCTCTATAAGCCCCCCGGCGTCGCCGAGACGATTGACTGGGCCGAGGCGATCGTGACCCTGGGCCGCGCTCGCCTGGACGAGGCCGCGGTCGAAGCGACGCTGGGCACAGTCCTCAAGTACCGGGAGGACACGGAGCGAGCCCGTGTGCTGGGGATCCGCCAGCTCGTCGAAGCGGCCGCGGAGCGAGCAAGTTGACCCCGTGCAATATGGACAGGGCTGGGTCGCGGACTGGTCAATCCCAACCCGAGCGCGTGGCCGTGGCCTTCGCTCGGTTGCTCCGCGCGTTGGGGCTCAAAGTCCCGGCCGACGCCTCCCTCGTTTACGCCGAAGCGTTGTCGGCTCTAGGCCTCTCCCGTCGGTGGCCCGTCTACTGGGCCGGGCGCGCCACGCTCATCTCTCGACCCGAGGACGTGGCGGCCTACGACGAGGCCTTCGCGGCGTTCTTCCTCGGCCGAGCCCACCTGGTGTGGCTAACTGACAGCTCCTTGAGAGCAACCGAGCTAGTGACCGACACTGCAGACGACCAGCCCGGAGCCTCGAACGGCGACGGCCCGGATGGAGGCGACCACGGGCTGGCGTTCAGTCTCCGTTACAGCCCCGTCGAGGTCCTTCGGACCAAAGACTTCGCTCTCTGCACCGCAGAAGAGTGGGCTGAAGTTCAGCGCCTCTTGGCCTTGGTCCGCTTCGGAGGCCCCATGAGGCGCTCGCGCCGGTACCGGCCGACGGGGCGCGGGCATGCGCACCTGGACCTTCCCCGTACCGTGCGCCGGGCCCTGCGGACCGGCGGCGAGCCAGTGCACAGGGCGTGGAGAGCACCCGGACAACGCCCTCGGCGAATTGTGGTCCTCTGCGACGTCAGCGGGTCGATGGAACCCTACGCGCGCCTGTTGATGCGCTTTCTCCATGTAGTGGTCAGCGGCCCGGGCCGGTGGAGGCGTTCACGTTGGGCACCCGGTTGACCCGGGTGACGAGGGAAATGTCCCTGCACGACGTGGACGCCGCCCTGGCCCGAGCGGCGCGGGTAGTGGCGGACTGGTCGAGTGGCACTCGCCTGGGGGAGACGCTGCGGGAGTTCAACAACCAGTGGGGCATGCGGGGCCTGGCGCGAGGAGTTGTGGTCGTGGTTTTCTCTGATGGCTGGGACCAGGGCGATCCCGGCCTTCTGGCGCACGAAATGGCCCGGCTTTCGAAAGTGGCTCACAGGATCGTATGGGCCAACCCGGTCAAGGCTTCGCCCGGCTATGCGCCGCTCGCCCGGGGGATGGCAGCAGCCCTCCCTTATGTGGACGACTTCGTCGAAGGACATTCGCTGGCTTCGCTCGAGGCGCTGGCCGGACTGGTCGGCGCGTGGGCCAAGTGAAGCGAGCCAGCCACATGGGCGTATGCGCATGAAGGAAGTCATCAGCCAGGTCGAGCGCTGGCGCCAGGGTGGCAAACGGGTGGCGCTGGCCCGTGTCGTTGGAGTGGAGGGATCGGGGCCCCGCGATGCCGGCGCGACGATGGCCGTCAGTGAGGACGGCGAGGTGGCTGGCTCGGTTTCCGGCGGGTGCGTCGAGGGTGCAGTTGTCACCGAAGCTTTGGCCGCCCTGGAGTTGCGAGCAGGAGCGCGCCTTTGCAGCTTCGGCTACTCGGACGATGAGGCGTTCGCGGTAGGCCTGACCTGCGGCGGGACGGTGCACGTCCTGGTCGACCCCCAGCTGCCGCCTGTCTACGACGAGCTCCGCGACGCTGTGGAGCGGTCCGAGCCCGTGGCCTTGGCTACGGTGACTCTGCTGCCAGCCGAGATTGGGCTGCCAGCCGACATTGGGCTGCCAGCCGACATTGGGCTGCCGGCCGAGATTGAGCTGCCAGACGAGGTTGGGCCAGCGAGCGAGTTGAGCGACGAGATGGCCGCGGAGCGGTCTTGCCAGTTAATCGTCCAAAGCGGCGCTACGAGGCTCGGTGCCACTATGCTCGTGCGCGAGGACGGCAGCGTCGCCGGCTCGCTCGGGGAGGCCCATCTCGACGAGGTCGTGCGGCGCGATTCCGCCGGCGCTCTTGCCAGTGGGCTCTCGGCCACCCGTCATTACGGGCCCACGGGGGAGGCGCGCCAACGTTCGGTAGAAGTGTTCATCGAGGTGTTCGCCCGCCCGCCCCGGCTGGTGATCTTTGGGGCCGTCGATTTCACTGCTGCTCTGGCCAGGTTGGCAAAAGTAATCGGCTACCGGGTCACAGTGTGTGACGCCAGGCCGGTGTTCGCGACTGCCGCCCGGTTCCCGATGGCGGATGAGGTCATCGTTGACCGGCCCGAGCGCTACTTGGAAAAGATCGGCGCTGGACTGGGGCCCAGGGACGCGATCTGCGTCCTCACCCACAACCCGCAGTTCGACGTACCAGCGGTCGTCGCAGCTCTATCGACAGAGGTGGGCTACCTGGGGGTGATGGGCTCGCGGCGAACGCACGCTGATCGGGTAAGGCACCTGCAGCAGGCCGGCGTGAGCGCTGCTGCCATCGAACGGGTGATGGCGCCGATTGGTCTCGACATCGGTGCTCGGACGCCCGAGGAGACCGCGGTCGCCATCTGCGCCGAGATCATCGCCCTTCGCACGGGGCACCCTGGACTGTCACTTCGCGACCGGACGGGGCCCATCCACTGACTTCGGCCGCGACCGTAGCGACCAATAGGAGGACCACGCGATGGAGCTAACGAGTGAGTTCGAAGTCAACCTGCCAGTCGAGGAAGCCTGGTCGGTCCTGACGGATGTGCGACGTATTGCTCCTTGCCTGCCGGGCGCCGAGCTTCGGGAGGTGAACGGAGACGAGTACCACGGCATCGTGAAGGTGAGGGTCGGGCCGATCACCGCCGAGTACAAGGGAAAGGCGACCTTCCTCGAACGCGACGAGGAGACCTACCGTGCTGTACTACGCGCCGAAGGCCGCGAGAGTCGGGGCCAGGGCAACGCCAACGCCACGGTCACGGCCAAACTGGAGGCCCCGGCCCGGCGCGGCCCCACCCGCGTCTCGGTGGTGACCGACATGACGATAACCGGCAAGGTGGCCCAGTTGGGCCGAGGTGTCCTGGCCGATGTGAGCAACAAACTCATGGCCGAGTTCGTCAACTGCCTCGAGGCGACCCTGTTGCCATCGTCGCCACTGGAGCCCGCACTGGAGCCCGAGCGGGAACCCAAGTCGGAAGAGGCGACGTCAGACGCCTCCACGGACGGACAAGTGGGTTTGCCAAAGCAGGGCTCGATCGACTTGGCCAAGGTGGCCGGCCCGCCGTTGCTCAAGAGGGCCGTCCCTGTCCTGGTCTTGGTCGTGCTCGCAATTTTCGGAGTGCGGCTATTGCGTCGAAGGCGCCTCTCTCCGACGCCCGGCTGAGTGCCGGTACGGGGATCGGAGATCAATCACTTGACGCTGGCGGGCGCCTTGAACGACGCTTCGATAGCTTCAGCAACCTTTTTGGCGATCCCAAACTCGTTGATCATTCGTGTGATCACTAAACCTCCGCCGTGGACGTGGAAAATTCTGACAAGTCTCCGCTGACGTTGGAACGGACGAGCCTTTTGCGGTTCGCTGCGCCAGCCGGAGCCCGTCAGGCGTCGATCGTGTTGGTGCCCGGCGGCCCGGCCAGGATCGTCGGGACGTACTCGAGCATTTGGAGGCGGCCGTCGAACGTACGGCTGCCGATCATTTCGAGAGCAACATCGGGGTAGCCGTCGTAGATCCGCTCCCGCCCGCTGCTTCCGGTGATGACGGGAAAGACAACCACGCGGAAGCGGTCCACGAGGCCAGCGTTCAACAGAGAGCGGCACAGCCTGAGGCTGCCTATGGTGCGCATCGACCTGGAGCCCTTGGCCTTCATCTCCCGCACGGCCTCGACTGGGTCTCGAGCCACTAATTGCGTGTTCGGCCAAGAAAGGGGCTCGCTCAACGTGGTCGAGAAGACGACCTTCGACATGCCCGCCAGGGCATCTGTGCCTGGCTCGCCCTGTGCCGCGAACCCCGACATGAGGCGGTAAGTGGTGGCGCCCATCAATACCTCGTAGTCCCCTTCGGGCTGTTGTCCCAGCCACGTCAGGTACTCGGGTCCTTCCAGCCCCCACCAGCCGGGCCAGCCGACGGCAGCGGCGTAGCCATCTAGTGAAGTGATGAAGTCGACGAGGAGTTCGGGCATCGTGGTCTCCTTTTCTTTGCATCTGAGGCAGCGGCTCCCGCCGTACTTAGCACAGAGGTGAGAACGAAAAGCGATCAGAAAACCACCACGAAGTAACAACTTTCGTACCAAAAGACGGCGCCCATATCTAAACCTATTGTAGTTGCTATAGGGCGAAGGCTATTATCGTGTGGGTCGGGTCGACGGGCGCTGCCGCCGGCTGGCAAGCTTGGTCCGTGACGGAGCCCAACCCGGATATGGCACTGTCGCGCACGGATGCTTCTCGAGCCGTGGAGGACATCGGCTGGCGCTATTTGCTTGGCGCGCTCAGCGCTTCGGTACCGGTGTCGACTCTGGCCCAGGCCAGCGAGGTAGCGGTCGCCGTAATAGCGGCCGGCGGGGTGGAGGGCGATAGGCATTTGCGCCTGGACCTTCGTCCCGATCGCGTCGAGCTGTCGGTACAAACCAGGGAGCTGAACGCGGTGACAAGGCGCGACACCCATGTCGCTCGGCGCGTTGCCGAGAGCTTGGACCGCCTCGGGTTCCGCCTCGCCGGGCCGACCAGCGCCGAGTCGTCCCGCCCGGTGCAGACGCTGGAGATGGCCATCGACGCGCTTGACATCGCGGCCGTCCGCCCCTTTTGGAAAGCGGTGATGGCCTACGTCGACGAGCCCGGCACAACTGGCCCCGAGGGCGCCATAGTCGACCCCGCCGGACAGCTCCCAGCTATTTGGTTCCAGCAAATGGACGGTCCGCGCCCGCAGCGCAACCGGGTCCACTTCGACATCACAGTGGCCCACGACGAAGCCGAGGCCCGCGTGCGCGCCGCCCTCGACGCTGGTGGCCGTCTACTCGATGATTCGTTTGCGCGGTCGTTCTGGGTCCTGGCGGATGCCGAGGGGAACGAAGTGTGCGTCTGCACCTGGGCTGACCGCGATGAGCGGGAGCAATAGCTTATGGGACAACCCAAATTGAACGTTAGTGAAGCGCTCGAAACCGCCGAAGCGGAGCGCATCATTGCCAAATAATGCCGCTCGATAACCGGCCCGATTTCGAGGCAGTAGTCCTGCCGAAGGGTGTCTCTGATGGGACGCTCGTCGCCCAGAGGAAATTGGGCACCATCTGTGGCGATTTTGCGATACCAAGGCCGTACTGCCCGGCGTGCACCACGCCGCGGGCTCACAACGACGGTTAGCCTGGCCGGGTGCCGGCCGAACTTGGAACCTCTTTGGCGGAAGAGGCACCGCAGTGGAGCGTGCCGACGCCCGGCACGTGGCAGACGACGGCGCGGCGCCGGCCGGCGCTCGGCGCGGCCTGGCTGGCGGCGCTCGCCATTCCCTTCCTCTTCCTGTTGTTCGCCTCCGTCGCCCCCCTCGTCGACCAGGCCGTCGGCAGCTTCTTCAACTGGTCTGACATACACCCCGTGTCCTTCGCCGGGCTGCATTATTACGGCGACGTGCTGGCCGACCCGATGGCCTCGGCCGCAATCGTGCACACCGCCATCTACGTCGCTATCACCGTGCCCGTCGAAGTCGTCCTCGGCCTCGGCGGTGCATGGCTCGTCTACCGGGCGCGGCGAGGCCGGGGGGCGCTGACCGCGCTCTTCGTGCTCCCATTAGTGATCCCCTGGTCGTCGACGGCGACGTTCTTTTCCGGCTTCCTCGGCGCAACTAGCGGGCTCGACGGGATCCTCAACCATGTAATCGGCGATACGACGCCGCTGGCTTGGGATCTCGACCCCAGGCTCGGCTTCGGGGTGATCGTGTTCGTCGGCATCTGGAAGGGCGCCCCGTGGTGCTTCCTCCTCATGCTTGCGGCCTTCAGCACTGCTCCCGTCGAACTATTCGAGGCCGGCCGGATGGACGGAGGGCGGGGGCTGTCGTACTGGCGGTACGTCGTGGTCCCAACGGTGTGGCCGATGCTCATATTCGTCACGGTTTTCCGCCTGTTCACCGAGGCGCAGATGGCCGCATCAGTAGACCTGCTTACCCAAGGTGGCCCCTTCGACGCCACCCAGCTCATAGGGAGTTACGCCACCGAACTTGCGTTTGGCTCGTTCCTATTTGCCGAGTCGGAGGCCCTCGCCACTGCCACCGGCGCCGTGCTGCTCGCGCTCGCACTCATCGCCCTGGCCCTCGTTTATCGGCCGAAGCTACCGCTTGTCGGGCGAAGTCGACGGGCCGTTGAGCCGGCCCGGCGCGCCACGTGCATGCCAGCGAGCGCCGATGATGGCGCGGCGGCCGCGCCCGCCGCCTTGGGTCCAGCAGAAGCCTTCTCGTCAACGCCGGCCGCCGAGAGCGGGCGCCGGCGTCGCCTGGCTCGGCGCCTCCAAGCGCCGGACGCGTCGGCTGGCCGCCACAGCGCTTTTCGTTGCCGGAGTGATCGAGCTCATCCCTCTGACCAGCGCGTTCCAACATGGAGCCCTGGGGCCGGTCTTCGGTCTGGCCTGGCCAGAGGTCGAGACGGGGCTGGTGAACAGTGCCGTGATGACTGTCGGCACAGTCGCGGGAACGCTTCTACTGGCGGTACCAGCCGCCTACGTCCTCGCCCAATGCCGCTTCCCCGGCCGCGCTGCGCTATTCGGGCTGGTGCTAGTGGCGATAGCGGTCCCGGGAGCGCTGACGCTGTTCCCCCAAGCGCGGGGCCTCGTGTTGATGGGCCTCGTCAACACACGCCTCGGCGTGATGCTGATCTATATATCCCTTGACCTACCTATCGCTATCTTCTTCCTCCGTGCCGCTTTCGCCGCTGTCCCCAAGCCGCTCCTCGAGGCTATGCGGGTCGACGGGGCGTCGACGGCACGCATTGCCACCAGGCTGTTCCTCCCGATGTCGGCCAGCACCCTCGTCGCCGTGGTCGTTCTGACGGTGCTGCAGGTCTGGAACGACGCCATCATCATGGTCGTGATGACAAACAGCCCGTCCCTCTACACCCTGCCAGTCCTTGTCGCGGCCGGGCTTGGCGGGACGGCTGCCCTTGGTGCCAGCTGGTTGTCGATCGGACCACCTCTCCTCGTGTTCCTCGCCTCGCAGCGCTACTTCCTCCGTGGCATCGCGCCCGGCCCGCTCCTCTAGCGCCCCGCCTCATTTGGCGCGGCAGACCCGAGATAGCGCCGCCTCACATCGACGATGCGGTCGAAGCGGGATCCCAATTGCTCGACCCTTCCAGCGCGAGGCCCCCTGACGAGGTTGAAGCCCTCCTCAGGTCAGCAATGGCAACGTGGGAACGCGAAGACGAGGCTTCAGCGGTAAACGATCTCAACTCGCCGGTTGCGCTGGCGTCTCGTCTCGGGTGCTGTTGACCGTGCCTTGAACAGGCCTCGCCGTCGGCTCGCTCACGAGAGCGCGATTGTCGCCTCGTACCCGGAATCGGCCGATCCGACTGGGGCGCCCGCCGACTTGCCAGGGTCGAAGTACCCAACCACCCTGCCGTCGGCTACCTCTACGACGTATGTGCATAGCGGGAGCTTCGGGGGACGTCGAATAACTTCGCCCGTTCGGACGTCGAACCTACCGTTGTGTTTCGGGCACTCGATGACGCTCGCCCTCGAAGTGGCCGTCGGCCAGATGGGTTTGAGCGTGCGTGCAGAGCCCGTCTGTCAGGGCGAACTCGTCGTCTCCCAGACGGTAGAGGGCATAGGTGTTGCCGGCATGGTCTATGCGGCGCACTTCCCCGACGGCGAGCGAGCTGACGGGGCCAAGGTCTGTCCGCTCCAAGGCCGTGGCCGCGGCGCCATTGGCCTGACGCACCTCAGCGGGACGTCCTTCGCCGACCGTGAGCCCCCCGGGTACTGCTGGTGTCGCAAGCCCAACGGGTCGAGCCTCGGGTACGTACGGACCGTCGGGGAAATCAGGGACGGGAAGCTCCCAGGTCGGGTCGCGTCGTTGCCTTCGTAGAGCGTCGAAGATTTCGCGATAAGCCGCGAACATCGATCTCCTCGGCGGAGGAAGGTACGCCTTTATCTCTTCATGGAGCGCCGGGAGGTTGTAGTAGGGCACCGTTGGGAACATGTGGTGCTCCACGTGGTAGTTCATGTTCAGGTAGAGGAAACGAAAAACGGGGTTGATGTAGACCGTCCGCGTGTTCAGGCGGTGGTCCAGGACGTCTTCACGGAGCCCCGCGTGCTGGGTGATGCCGAAAAACACCACCAACCACGCGCCATAGAACGAGGGCAGCCCCACGAACAGGAGGGGCACAATGGACCCGGTTGCGACGGCCCAGGCGATAACGCCGACCAAAACGGCTATGAAGGCGCGTGCTTCCCAGATCAGTCGCCGGAAATCCTCGTCCGGGACCAGCTCCCGAGTGGTCCCGTCGATCCGGCCCACGGCGTGCTGGGCGGTCACCCAAACCATCTGCGGCCCCTTGACCAAGTTGAGGTACGCCACAGCCACCTTCCACCGCGGGGTCGGGCGGGAAAAGCCGATCTCGGCGTCCCGTCCAACAATGATGGTGTCTGAGTGGTGCCGAAAGTGCGACCAACGCCACAGGGTCGGCTCACGCAGGAGCATAAACGAGGCGATGTAGTAAACGACGTCGTTCGCCCACTTCGTCCGGAACGCAGTGCCGTGCCCGTTCTCATGCCACCGAGCATCGGCTGACCCTCCGTAGAGAGCGCCGAAGGCAGCAAAGGCCGGCACGGCATACCAGGTGCCGAGACTAACGAAAGCGGCGGTCCCGATCCCCGCCAGCAGGAAGAACCACAAAACGGTGTCCCGGGCGGCCCGCCAATTAGTACGTTCCATCAAACTCCGAAGCCGGTCGGGGTCAATGGGCGACCGGTACCATTCCGCGTCAGCGAGGCCCGCGGCCACAGCGACCGCCGCCTCGGGGCCGGTGAGGCTGTAGTCCCGTGGCTTAGGCCGGGGAACTTCCTCCGTCGGTAGGGCCGACACCTGGACGACGTGCTCCAATGATCCCCCTCGCAGTGCGGGTTCTCTTGCAGTTTACGCGCGCGACCCGTCAGAGGTCGGCGTGCGTGGCGCTCCGGTGTAGCTCGCCGACCATTAAGCGTCGAACAGGTACGCTCGGCCAGCGCCCGCTTCTTCGCCCTTCGCGCCGACCGCGATCGTGTTACCTGAGATGGCGACCGAATAGCCGAACTCGTTGCCGCCGGCAGTACGAGAGGTCGACGCCAGCTCGGCGGTTTGGTGCCAGCCCATGGCCGTGCCAGTAAACAAGTACGCTCGGCCTGCGCTGGGGGCTTGAGCGAAACTCCCGACGACGACGTTGTCCCCCGAGACGGCCACTGAGTCGCCGAAATCGTCCTTGTCGACCGTGTCAGAGCTGGCCAGTTGGGCGGTTTGGTGCCAACCTTTGGCGTTCCTGGTGAACAGGTACACCCGGCCCGAGCCTGAGTCGGCAAGCCCTGCGCCAACCGCGATAACCCTGCCCGCGGCGGCCACCGAAACGCCGAACCCGTCGCCAGCGACGGTACTCGAGCCTGACAGCTCGGCCGCTTGGTGCCAACCGCTGGGGCCCTTTGTGAACACGTACGCACGGCCAGCCTCTGATGCATGCCCGAAAGCGCCGACCACGACAGTGTTGCCCGAGATTGCGACGGCGTCGCCGAAATCGTCCTTGGCAACGGTGTCGGAGCCCTTAAGCTCGGTTGCTCGCCAACCATCGCGAGAGTTCATGAACACGTACGCCGCCCCGGCTTTTGCGGCGTGACTAGGTGCACCGACCACGACGGTGCCGCCGGAGATGGCGACAGAGTCGCCGAACCAGTCGCCAACGGCTGTGTCAGGGCCTTCCAGTTGGACGCTCTGGTGCCAACCCCCGACGGTCTTGGCGAAAACATAGGCCCGGCCAAGGCCCGAGGAGAGAACAGATATTGCCGGCGCGCCGACCACGATGGTGCTGCCCGAAACGGCGACCGAGTCGCCAAACCAGTCGGGGCCGATAGTGTCAGGGTTTTCCAGTTCGGCCCTCTGGCGCCAACCCGTGGCCATTTTGGTGAAAACGTACGCCCGGCCGAAGCCCGAGGATAGAAGAGGTGCGGCCGGTGCGCCGACCACGATGGTGCTGCTCGACGCGGCGACCGAAGCGCCGAACCAGTCCCAGGGCACAGTGCCCGACCCGGCCAGCTCGGCGAGCGGGCTGCTGACCGACGGTGCTGCTCGGTGGCTGGCAACCGCCCAGGCACGGCCGGTATTTGTGAGTGCGGCGAACCCGATCACTGTTCCCGCGGCCACCACTAGAGCGCTGACCCGGCTCTTGTTCACCACCCTCTCATCTTGTGCCGCCCACGCGCGAGGTCGCAACGTCATGCGGGGAGGCGACGAATCGCCAGGCGTAAATCGTCAACAGGGCTAGGTCTCGTCAGGCACGCTCATTCGAGATGTCCTGCTCTGACAAGATTCACTGCTCAACTACTGAGGCGCTTCCTATTTCGGCGTCGGCTCAACCACCATCATCGGAGCGGCCTCGGATTTGTTCGACCACATCTGGCAAAAACGATGACTGGGTACCATGGGGCCTATTTTGGGGAAATGACACCTCGGGACTACGCCGACGAAAACGGTATAAACTGACGAAGCCGCGATCCAGACGGAGGTCTGGAAAACCTAGGAAACTCTTCCGGAGCGACCTTTGAAATGACTCACAGTGGCGCTGCTGGGCCACCCACAGCAACGCCCGCTCAGAGCCATTGACAGGCCCTAGACGCCGCGCTACAATTCCGCCACCAAGATAATGTCTTGTGTGGTATAGGAAGGGGATTTATTCAAATGACCGAAAAAACGGGGGACGAGGGTCGGCAATTCCCGAACCTGAGTCGCCGGCAATTCATCGGGGCGAGCGGCGCCAGTGCCCTCGGCCTCTACCTCGCCAAGAGCGGCCTCGTCCATCCCGGACTGGCAAAGCCGGCAGTCTCAGGGGAAAAGAACGCGTTCGGCCTTACGCTTCCCGCGGACGCCGCACCCGCGTCTCAACAGTTCCTGGTCTCGTACTTCGACTCGGTCGGCCAAACGTACAAGGCGATGGACTTCTACGAGACCGTCTACTCGCGCGCTCCTCTGGCCGACAACTTCAACCATTCGCTGGTACGCATCACCTCTGACTACTCGATCGTGCCTGGGACGGCGACGCACTGGGCGCAGACCTCCCCTAGCACCTGGGAGTTCTATATCAGGCCCGGGATCATGTGGAGCGACGGCAATGAGCTGACCGCCAACGATTATGTCGAGACCCTCCGTTACTCCGCGGACCCCAAGCATGCCTGGGACTTCGCCTGGTACTGGTCGGGCGTCATTAAAAACTACACCGAAGCGGTGGCGGGCAAGGTCCCCGTCAACTCGATCGGCGTGAGCGTCGGCTCAAACAAGTACACCTTCGTAGTGACTACCGAGGGGCCGATCGCCTTCATCCCGTCGGCAATGCTCTACTCGCAGGCGCTCTCCGCGGCAGGTCTCGCGAAGTACGGTAACGGGCTCTACAACATCAACCCGGCCACCTGCATCTCGTGCTGGGCCCTACATCCTGAAGACTTTCAACCCGACCGCCGAGGTTGTGCTCGGCCCGAACACGAAGTACACCGCCCCGTTCGCCCCGGCGATCCAGTCTCAGGTGGGCAAGATCTATGCCGGCGCCGACGAGATGCCGCTCTTCCAGACTGGTGTGGTCGACTGGACGACGACGCCGCTCACAAAGACCGACCTGGCCATCGTCAAGAGCAACTCGAGGCTCAGCAAACTACAGACATACCTCAACCCGCAGGACTTCCGTGTCTACTACGTCTTTTTCAAGACCAAGCAGGCGCCGTTCAACAACCTGAAGGTGCGCCAGGCGTTTGCCCACGCCGTCAACCGCGAAGCGATCATCAACGCCCTGTTGGCGCCGCTGGCCACTCCGGCCTACGGCTACCTCATGGATGGTTACCCGTTCGCCATCAGCCAGCCGCTCGAGAAGTACACCAACTACGACCCCGAGCTCGCGAAAAAGCTAATGGCCGAGGCCGGGTACCCGAACGGCAAGGGCTTCCCGACTGTGACCTTCAGCTACCCGGCCGGCAACGCCTCGCTCGACAGCACGAGCGTGGAGCTGGTCGTGCAGGCGCTCTCGGACAATTTCAATAGCGTCTTGTTCGGGGGCAACAGCACCCTGCTCCTCTCTGAGATGGACAGTTCGACGTTCTACACCAAGATGGAGGCCCTCCCGACGCAGGTCGAGATGGGGTTCGTCTCTTACGGGATGGATTACTTCGACGCCTCCAACATGCTCAGCGTCTACAAGGGTGGTGGGCGCCACGACTGGGACAATGCCCAATACGACAACCTGCTCGCTCAGGGTGCCGCCGCCTTCGAGAAGGCCAAGCGCCAGGAAATTTACACCCAGGCGCAGATCCTTTTGACATCCCAGGCCCCCGGGGTGTTCGTCTTCCACGGCCTGGACGCCTACTTGATGTGGCCTTATCTCCAGGGATCGGCGCTGGCCAAGAACTACCTCGGCTATACCGGTCTACAGTGGCCGGGCTTCGCCACCGATTCAACCAACATGCAAGAGCTCTACGTCGCCAAAAACACCCACAAGTACCCCCGCGCCAGCGAAAGCGCCCTCTAGCACTTAACCAACCACGGCCGAGCGGGCGGTGTGCCGGGACAAACGGGCACCGCCTGCCCCGCCGGGGGACGTCGGAGGCGACTTCGATCCCGAGCGACGTCCTACTCCCACTTGAATCTGTCCAATCTTCTTGCGCACAGCAACTGGCAATGGCTAGCGTCACGACATGTCCTTCTTCTCCTCGGCGCGAGCTCGCCTCGCAGCACCTGTAGCGATCGCATGCGTGGCGCTCGCAACTTTGACCCCTGGGAGCGCCGCACAAGCCGCGTCGCTCGGCGCGCGAGAACCGAGTGCCGCCAAGTCGTCAGGGACCGTGAACGTCGCCTATGCCTCCTCGCTCGAGTACCTCGACGAGAAGGTTGTGGGCCCCGCCTTTACCAAGGCCGATGGCTATACGTTCTCCGGCCGCGGCGCGTCCTCGGGCGATCTGGAGGCGGACATCGCTTCTGGTGAGATCAGCCCGAACGTGTTCGAGAGTGTGGGCGGCGACAACATCACCCCACTCGAGCCGAAATTCACCAACTGGTACGTGCAGTACGCGGGCACGTCGATCGTGGTCGCCTACAACCCGAAAAGTAAGTACGCCAGCCAGTTCGCGGCTCTGGCGAGTGGGAAGGAGCCACTCAGCAACCTCTTTACGCTCATGGAGCAGCCAGGCTTCAAGCTCGGTCGCACGGACCCCAATATCGACCCTCAAGGCCGCGACTTCATTTTCATGCTCGAACTAGCGCAGTCGTATTACCACCTTCCGGCCGATACGGTGACGAAGATCCTCGGCGGGCCGGCCAGTTCCGCCAGTTCTCCCGAAATCTTCAACGAGGCGTCGCTCGACGCCACTCTGCAATCAGGCCAGCTCGATGCTTCCAGCGCGTTCATCACCCAGGCCATCGAGTTGCATTTGCCCTACATCAAGCTCCCGGCGGCGATCAACCTCGGCAGTTTTGCCGACGCAGCGCTGTACAAAAAAGCCACTGTCACTATCACTGGGGAGAAGGTCAAAAAGGGGAGCCCGCAAGTGATCGACATAACGATCATCGGGACGCCTATGCCGGCAGCCGTCGCCTTCGTCCAGTACACGTTGTCAAAGACGGGCCTGGCTCAATACAAACAAGGTGGGTTCACGTTGCTTACGCCTAGCGCTTTTGGAAGCCCTGGCACTATCCCGTCCGCGATCAAGAGTGAGCTGGGCACCTGACCAAGCGGTAGCGGCCGGCGGCGTCCCCTGGGTCGCGGCTGATCCCGGCCGTTACCCGGACCGACCGGGTCGAAGCCGGCCAAGTGGCGCACCCTGGGCTATCCACTCCGCGTCAGGTGTAGTGGCACTGGCCGGTGCGGGGGTCATCTGGATCGCCCTGCTCGGCCCGGTGATCGCTCTTTTGACGCACCTATCGGGGAGCGCCATTGTCAGCTCCCTTTCAGCGCCGGGGGCACTCGACCCGCTTGTTGTTTCGGTCACATCCGGAGCAGTCACCCTCGGCGTTTTGCTCGTTGTCACCACGCCTTTGGCGTGGATGATGGCGCGCGACCGGCTCCCGTTCCCCCGTATCTGGGAGGCCGGTGTCCTCTGTAGCCTCCTGCTGCCGCCCCTCGTTATCGGCTTGCTGCTGATCTTCATGGTGGGGCCGTACACGGCGATCGGGCAGCTCCTCGGCCACGTCCACCTCTCGGCCACCAATACCTTTCTGGCGCTTGTAATAGCGGAGGTATACGAATCGGCGCCGTATTACGTGCTCGCCGCGCAAGCTGCCTTCAGAGGGGTCGACCGGGGGCTCGAGCAACAAGCAGAACTACTGGGCGACCGACCTGTGCGTGTTTTCCGACGGGTCACGCTGCCGCTGGCGATGCCCGGGTTGGCCGCAGCACTCGCGGTGGCCTGGGCCAGGGCGATGGGTGCCTTTGGCGCAGTGATAATCATCGCCTACCACCCATTCGGGATACCGTTGCAGATCTATACAACCCTGCAGGAGACAGGCCTTGCCTCAGCGCTACCGTTGGCTTTGGTCCTATTAGTGGTGGCATTGCCGTTGCCATTGGTGGCGTATGTCTGGAGCGCCCATGCTGGACGCCGACTTCGAGGTTGAGCGCCGCGATTTCACGGTGCGCGCTGCCTTGCAGGTAGGCGCGGGCGAACGACTGGCGTTGTTTGGGCCCTCGGGCGCAGGCAAGACAAGCTTGCTCGAGGTGATCGCCGGCCTGGTCCAACCGAGCCGAGGTCGAGTGGTGCTTGGTAGCACCGTGCTGACCTCGACGTCGCCACCGCGTCGGGCGCTACCTCCGTGGCGGCGCCGGGTCGGATTGCTCCGCCAGGACCCGGGCTTGTTCCCTCACCTATCGGTTATGGGGAACCTCACGTACTCGTATTCTGGTGAAGGCGGGGCCAGGGTTAAGGACCTGGCCGCTCTGCTAGGAATTGGCGACCTACTGAAGGTCATGCCTAGAGGGCTGTCCGGTGGCCAGGCCCATAGAGTGGCACTGGGCCGCCTGCTCCTCGCACCGTGCGATGCGTTGCTCCTGGACGAGCCGTACACGGGCCTAGACGCGAGCCTCCGGCGATCGCTTACGGAGTTGGTGGTGAACCTGGTGTCCAGGCGCAACATCCCGGCTCTCCTCGTGGCGCACGAACTCACCGACGCCCAGGCGTTCGCCCACCGCTTGGCGGTGATCGACCAGGGTAATATCCTGCAGGTTGGCCTGCCCGGCGAGGTAGTACGCCGGCCGGCGTCCCGGAGAGTGGCCGAGCTGGTGGGGTACCTCGGTTTTGTGCCCGTCACGGGAGGGTCTCTGCCGGGGGCGCCGCGACCGAGGGTGGAGAGCGCAACTAGAAATCCTCCGGCCGATGGCAGTGGCCGTGACAGCGCCCCGGACGCGGCCGCGATTACAGCCGGGGTCCACCCTGAGCGCGTTGTTGCGGGAGCGCAC
Source organism: uncultured Acidimicrobiaceae bacterium (assembly GCA_963807395.1). Classification (GTDB taxonomy): domain Bacteria; phylum Actinomycetota; class Acidimicrobiia; order Acidimicrobiales; family Palsa-688; genus Fen-671. The sequence goes on along the minus strand of CAWEBW010000010.1, from coordinate 447,677 downwards.
CCCGACCGAGGGCGCGTGCTGGCGGGCGTCGTGACCGCGTCTCGACCGGCGGGCGGGGGCTGGGAGGCCGAGATCCTTACCGGAGGCACCACGATCATCTGCCGGCTGCCCGACACGCCGGCATCTGTGGGTGACAGCTTTGTCATTACTGCGCTCGACCCGCCTTACTTCGAGGCCGGCGGCGCCGTCCTCGAAACGGGCCAGCCGAGGCGGCTCGCGTCAGCTCGACGCTGGTCAGGGAACAATGAACGCCGACGACGACTTCGGAGCCGAGGCGGCCCCAGAAGCGCGCAGCTTGACCGCAGCCGGCGGGGGAGAGAACGGCATGCGCCTCCGCGTGGCGCGACAAGCCCGAGGCTTTTCTCAACAGCAGTTGGCGGCCATGGCCGGCGTATCTCGCCAGGCGGTCTCTGCGGTGGAGTCAGGGCTCTCTGACCCATCGCTGCGGGTCGCGCTCGCGCTCTCGCAGGCCCTCGGGCTAACCGTGGAGGAGATGTTCGGGCCGGTTACATCGGAGCCGCGAGTCGAGGCGCGTCCGCTAGCACGGCTGGACAAGGGCGGTACCCGCGTTTCGCTGGCACAGGTCGGCGACTCGTTCGTTGCGGCACCACTCTTTGGCGCGGCCGCTACCAAGTCTGGTTTTGTCCCCACAGATGGCGTTGCGGATAGTCGGGGCGGTGAGGCGGCCATTTCAACTCGAAGGATCCGGCCATTGGCCCGCCTCGACCGACTCTCGTAGTTGCTGGCTGCGACCCTGCGCTCCCTCTGCTGGAGGTCCCGCTCAGTTTGCTCGACCCGCCGGTGTCGCTGCTCTGGTGGCAGTGCGGAAGCCATGAGGCGCTAGAGCTGGCGGCGAACGGACTGGTCCATGCGGCGGGGAGCCATTTACGAGATCCGTCCGGGGACTACAACATCGGACAGGCACGGCAGCAGTTCCGCCAAGGCGCCGAGGTGGTCCGTTTTTGTTCTTGGAGGGAAGGTCTCGCGCTACGCGCTGGAGGTAGCCGCGGCCACATCTGGCATAGCCGATGTGGCTAGCGCCGGCCTTCGTTTCGTCAACCGCGAGCCCGGATCGGAGGCCCGGCTGCTCCTTGACCGAGAACTGGCGCGGCTTGGCCTACCTCCTGAGCACCTTCGCGGGTACGACACCCAGGCGACCGGTCATATACAGGTCGTATCGGCGATCGCGGCGGGGCTCGCCGACGCTGGGATCGGAAGTGAACCAGCAGCACTGGCGTTCGGACTGGCGTTCGTCCCGTTGGCTACAGAACGGTTCGACATTCTCATCTCTCGTGCGCAAACCGGTACCCGAGAAGTACAAGGTTTGTACCGGGTGCTCCGGTCCCGGTGGTTACGCGACCAGCTGGCAAGTCTTCCGGGCTACGACGCCACAGGGTGTGGGGAGGCTATTGCGACTCTCCAGCCACTGCATGGACGCCAACCAGGGAGACCTGCAAGAGATCGGAAGCGTCGACAGCCGAGCCGAAGGTAGCCCGAGGGCATCCCGGTGCTACGGTTCGTGCCGGAGCGCCGTCCGGAGGTGTCGGTGCACTAAAGGGGTGACATGTCAAAGCCTGAGCTGATATATATGAGTGCAGTTACTCTGCCAGGCTAAAGCAGCCGGTAGATTTCGGCCACGGTCCCACTGGTCACCGCATGTATTTCGAGTGCGTAGAAGGGGTCGTCGAAGGCTCCCGCATCAGGGGCCTGGTAGGTTCCGGCGGCGGAGACTGGCTGTTCGCTTGCGCTGACGGGTTCGGCCGCCTCGACGTCCGGGCTTCGATGACCACCGACGACGGGGCTTGCATCCTGGCTCAGTACCATGGGTTGCTTTCGTTGAACGAGGCCGTTATGACAGCTCTATCTACAGGGTCAGGGACCGACTACGCCGACCAGTACTTCCGGGTGACGCCCCGGTTCGAGACCGGCGACGAAAGGTACCAGTGGCTGACCCAGTCGGTTTTCGTCGCCTCCGGCCACGTGATCCCCGGCCCTGGGGTCGAGTATGAGCTGTACCGAGTGTCGTGACCCCGAGGCCATACCCATATAGGCAAAGGGAGCCAAACACCGTTCCACGATCCGTGCCTTGGACTCCGCGGTGAACGCACCGCGATGACGGGTTGTCCTTTTTGGCCATATCCTCAAAGCATTTGTTTAACCGCTTAACGTTGCCGGGGGTCTAATGGACAGCGAAGCCCGAGCGCATGAGCTGCGCGGTACCGGGGCCCAGCGTAGGGTTGGGCCAACAGGAAGCTCCGCTTGGCCGTGAGGTCATGGACCGCCAGCGCCCACCAGCCGGGGGAGCAGCAGAGGGGAGGTCCTCCCACCAGGCGTAGATTTGGACACCTCCCGAGCAGATCAGACCGGGCAAGCCGGCCGATGGCCAGTTGACCGGGGACGCTTGGGCGAGGCCGATCTCCGCGGTCCCTGCTTGGAGCAAGTCATGGTTGCGTTTGTCTGGTTCAACGGGATGACCGGCCGTGACGAGATTGACCTTGTGCGCGATCATGACCTGGTCCGCGATGTTGATGGCAGCGTGGCCGGTAAACGTGTACTCGTAACCGATGAAAACGGCCCGGCCGACCCTGATGTTCAGCCCATAATCCGTGTAGAACGGCGGGATCAGGTAGAACGGGTCGTCAACCGGCTTGCCGATCAGCTCCTCGAAGGACTTCCGGATCCCGTCCCGATCGTCCAGGGAGTAAGCGCTGAGCTTGGACGACAGCCGGGTAGCGGTCTTGCCTCGATCGAACAAATCGCGAAAGTCTTGCGACCTGGTTTCGATCAGCTGCTTTTCGTGCATTCCGTTCCTCGGCGGGTCTGGTCGGCTCGCTGAGCCTAGTAGGACCATCCTTCGGTGCGGGGGATGGGTCCCGACGATGGACCCCGGCCCCCTCTCCCTCTCGTCGGATCCCCCGCGGACCCCCGAGATCGTTTAGAGCTTTTTCTCCCAGGTGAGGAGCGTGTCGTCGACCTCGATCGGGCCTGTCCGGATTTGGATCGTCCCCTTCACACGTCGTGGGGGAAGGCCGGTGTCAAGGTAGCCGCAGCGACGGTACAAAGCCTGCGCGGGACCGTTGTCCACGCTCACGGTCAGGCGCAGCCGGTCGAAACCGAGCCCACGTGCCTCGTCCTCGGCCGCGTGTGTCAGTGCGGACGCAACGCCCTGTCTGCGGTACGCGTCTTTCACCAAAACATCTTGCAACTCCGGTGGCTCCGTGAGGGCCAGATGGGCGTGGCCGACGGGATCTTCACCCAGCCAGGCGACTAAGTAATAACCATTGCCCTGGCGCAGTCGCGCCAAGGAAAGGGCGGCAATGACAGGCTCTTCCTCGTCCGTTGACAGCCGTCTGATGACGAACGGGCCCGCTTGGTAGGGAGGCACAGTCAGGACCCGAGCGAAAGCGCTCGCTCGACCTCGTAGTTGATTGCATCGCGAGAAATCATTATCGAACGGGCGGCGAGGAGGAGCCCAGCCAGAATCGTTACAGTTCCAAACAGAACCAGGGGGAGCCCGGCGTTACCAACCGAGTCCGAGGCGCTAGTCACTGCGACCCCAATGGCGATCACGCTCAGGACCAAAACGGAAACACCAGCGAAAATCAAGAGAACGGCCTTGTGTAACAGACGGTGCCGTCGGAGGAGCAGGGGTCGTAACGAGCACTTCCGGCGCCACCATTGCCTGGACTGCCATAACACCGGTCGGGGTCACAGACGCACCCTACGATGAAAGCGGTCATCAGTAGGCGTCCCGAGGGCCGGGACGGCGGATAATGCGAGGAGCGGCGCGGTGCCCTAGTGTTCAAGCAAGTCTGACCAACTCGTCCAGCGCTACCTCGCATCGGGCACAGCCAACGGTCAGACGAGGTTTTAAGCCGAAGGGCCTACCGCCTAGCCGCCGGCGTACAGCAGCTGTGCGCGCCCATGCTCGACCGAACCTCTCGGAGCCAGCTTGACCGCATCCCCCCGGTAAACCGGCCTGGCCAGTGCAAATTGGCCATGAGAGGGCATTACGACCCTGGGTAGGGGAAAACGACGATCAGCCCGCCGTTGCCAGGAAGCGGCACGGCGGCGGTCCCGTTGTAGCCGTCGTTGGCGAGTTGAGCCCTTGTTTTGAAAGGGAAAAGGGTGCCGTGGTCACTCACGTAGACCTGCCCCGGGACAGAGAGGAGCACACCGCCGGCAATGTCGGCGCCCATGTCAACCGGCGGCACCGGGCTACGGAGGACAGCGGCCCGGTCGGCGCTGCGCACCCTCGCCAGCCCGGTGGGCGAGGAAATACCAAACGCCCGACCCCCGGCAAAAACGTAAAACGTGCCTGCCGAATCAACGATGGCACCGTCGGCCCGAGCGGCTAGTGCTGTCGCCGAGGCGCCCGCCACACCTGCCGTCGCCCCCACTTTGAGGCCGGCAAGGTTCGGCACCGTGACCACGAGAGCGGCGTCGTAACCGTCGCGCCACAATTGGCCGGAGGTCGAGAACCCGTGCAGTTCGCTGTCCGTGCCTACAACGTAAATGGTGGCCTCGCCGTCGACGGCGTGAGTGGAAAGGAGGGTCCCGGGGCGCGGGGCCGCCACCGGGGGTGCGGCGCCGGCTTCGGCGGGCATGACCTTCGCATGGTCGACCTTTTCCACGGCCGCCAGTTCGCCCGTAGCGGCCAGGAAGGGGTGGCCGCCCGCGAAAACGTAATGCCTAGTGCCGAAACTGATGACGGCCCCGTTGGGGTACGAGAACTGTGCGTGCGGGAAGGCGCCAAAACCGCCAACGGGGGCTGAGCTTGTCGTGCTCGTGGTCGTGGTTGTGGTCGTGGTGGGCGATGGTGACAGGTTGACCGTCGGGGGAGGCTTGACCGTGACGGTCCCGGCCACGTAGGCGATGGCGTAGTTGGCGTCGACCACCCCGGTGCAGGTGGACGGGTACGTCCCGGGCGGCGAGGAACGGGCGGCGGTCGTTGAACACGCTGGCGGTGAAGAAAGCGAGGCCGCGCTGTCCCCATTGACGAAGCCGGCGTAACTCGGGGTGATCTGGGGAACCGTCCCCCTAGATGTGAACGATGCGCTGGAGGCGGTCACGGTGAGGGGGACGGGGGAGACGACGAAGCCGTCTGTCAGGCCCACGTAGGAGACCTCGTAGTTAGGGGAGGCCGTACCGGTCAAAGTGAGGCCCGTGCAGCTGGTCCCGTCGATGGTGTAGCTGCTGGCTGTCAGGGAGGCGCTGATCGGTTCGCCGCCGTCGACGCGAGAGCAGCTAAGGGTGCCGCCCACGCTTACTCCAGGCGGCGCATTGTTGCTGTAGAGCAGTTTGTAGCTCGAGGCGTCGTAGGCCTGGGAGCCAGAGACGCTGGCCACCACGGGCGCCGTAGTTACGTCGAGCTCCACCGGGAGGTTGGCCGGGGTGGTCACCTGCGTCGAGGGGTCAACGAAGCTGGCCACGATCGTGTACTCACCGGGGGCCAGGTCGTCGCCACCGCCGCAGCTGGTGGCCGTGGTGGGGAAGGCCAAGGTGCACAGGACGAGGCCACCCGGGCTGGTCGAGAACGTGAGCGAGCCCGTCATCGTGAGTGGTACGCCGCTCTCCCCGAAACTGGCCGGGGTGCCGTAGGGCGTCGTGGCCTGTGCCGCTCCGTTTGCGGTGACCGAGAAGGCCAGGGCCACATTGATGTTGACCGTGGCGGGAGCGGAGGTGTAGCCGAGGTTGTCCGTGAGCGTGTAAGTGAAAGAGTCGGTGCCGACGAAGCCGGAGCCGGGTGTGTAAATAAAGGACCCGTCGCGGTTGACGGTCACCGCGCCGTTGCCCGGCGGGCCGGACACTTCGGCTGTCCACGAGGTCGCGCCGGGGTTGTCGTCCGTCACCCCGGTCAGAAGAGAACCCGCCGGCCCTGCTAGCGGTACGCCCTCGGTGGACTGGTAGGTCTGGGCCTGGGCCACCGGCAGCACGTACTGGACGGCGCCGGCGTTGCAGGGCGCGTCTGTTGCGCTAGCCACCGCCCGCTCGTCGGTCGTCGGGCAGAGCTGGGTGGGGGTGCCGTTGAGCGTAACCGAGGTGGGGTTCGGTATTACCCCTAGGGCGGGGTTGCCGGCCAAGGGCAGGATGGTGGCGGTCGGCCCGCCATTGTCGTTGAGGGGCCCCAACACGGCGCTTAGGCTCGAGCCGTTCTCGACGTCGCCCAGCCCTCCGGCCAAGCAGGCGCCGTCGCTGCCTACGTTGTAGCCTTCGTCTTCCCAAACCCCGCCCGCCTGGTCGCAGCCGTCGTTGAAAATGGTGGCGACGGCGGCCAAAATGCCGCTGCCGCTGTTATCGCCGTTGTCGACAGCCCCTCCATCCGTGGCGTTATTACCCGAAAAAGTAGAGGCGCTTATATTGAGGATCCCGGTGGAGCTGTTGTCGCCGTTGTCGACGGCCCCGCCGTCAGCTAGAGCGCTGTTGGCCGAGAAGGTGGACCCGGCCACGCTTAACACGCCGATACTCAATTGGTCACCGTTGTCAAGCGCGCCCCCGTCGCCTGTGGCTTGGTTGGCTGAGAAAGTGGAGTTGCTGACCGTTAGCATCCCGTCGCCACTGTTGTTGCCGTTATCAATGGCTCCACCGTCGGTGGCCATATTTCCAGAGAACGTGGATGTGCTAACGCTGAGCGTCCCAATGCCGCCGTCGTCACCGTTGGCGATGGCCCCCCCGTTGCCGGCCATATTTCCGAAGAAGTTTGCGCCGCTGAGGGTCAAATTGCCCCCGTCCAGGTTGGCGATGGCGCCCCCGAAGCCAGTAGCCGTGTTGTTGCCGTCTTTGATGGTGATCCCGACGAGGTCCACATACGAGTCCTGGGTGATTGCCAGTACGGGCCCATCGCAAATTGAGGTGGTACAGCCGCTGGCGCTACCGCCGTTGCCGCTGAGGGTGGGGTTGGCGACGCCGGGCGCCGGCTCGATCGTGAGCGGCTCTGACGCCGAGGTCCCCGTTGTTATGACCGTCCAGTTACCTATGTAGTCGGCCGGGCTCGTGCCGTTGCCGGGGGTGGCCAGGTACACCGTGTCGCCCGCCGCCGCCAGGTTGAGAGCCGAGCCGAGCGAGCACTCGTTAGCGGGAGTGCTTGTATCGTCAGGGCAACTCGTCGGGGACATCGCTTGGCCGCCCGCAAAAGCGTACAGGCTCGCCCCGGCCGCCACCGCCGGCGGAGGCGCCACGAGGCTCAACCCGGAAAGCCCTAGGAACGCCGACGCGGCAAAAACTATGGCGTGTTTTTGGCGCAGTTGCCCGCTCGAAGTGGCTACAGGGTGGCGGCCTAGCCGGTACTTATTATTGGCCTCGTATTTGGTCAGCCGCTTCACTTTTTGCCCCTTTGCTCGTGTTCGGTCGCATACATCCGTCAGTGGCCGGCACCGCCACCCGCCCGGCCGGCCCCCACGGTGGGAGACGAGCTGGGGAAGGCGACGTGCCGGCCTGGCCGTACTAATTGGGACTAACTAGGCCTTATGGTTGTTCAGGCCCTGGGAGGCTCATGCCAGGGGGGCGCACTGGCCCTGCGCTCCTCCCGAGGCTTTATTGGCCGTCCCCGCGTCGCCCGGAGCGGGCGTGTTGCCCGAGCATTGGAGCGGGCCACCGACCGTGTTGGCCGATACGGTGGGGGCCGACGGGCCACTGTTGTCCTCGACCACTGCGGGGCCGCTCACGGAGTTGGAGCTGACCATCAGGGTGCCAGTGTCGTACATGACGCTGAGGGGCCCGGAAACGGTGTCGTTGCTCACGGTCACACCCCCGGTGTCCAGGCTGACGTCGGCGGGGCCACCCACGTTGTCCCCGCTGAGGGTCACGGGCCCGCTGTTACTGGCCACCGAGAGCGGGCCGACGAACGTGGTGCCTTCGATGGAGGTGGAAGCCTGGCCGCCGAACACCGTTACGGACCCGTTCAGTTTGTCCTGGGCGCACGTAGAGCCCGGGCCACCGCCCAGTTCCACCGCCCCGGTGGCGTCGGTCAGAGTGACAGGCCCTTGCACCGAGGAGCCACAGAAGAGCACGCTGGCTGCGCCAGTGGCGGTGATGGGGCCGTTGACAGAGGCCCCGATCAAGGCGAGATCGCCGCCCGAGCGGACGGTGACCGGGCCCGAGAGGTCCGCTCCTTCTACGCAGGTGCTGTTGGTCACGGTTAGGGGCCCACTACCGCCGGACGTCAGCGTCTGGGAGCAGGTGACGTTCTCGGACGAGCCCCCTTGGGAGCCGGTGTAGTTAGCGTCGCCGGAGTACGTAGCCGTCAGCTGGTGGCCCCGGGGGCCAGGTCGGTGATGGGTTGGCTTTGCGCCTGGCCTGCGTTCAGGCTGACCGGCGCCCCGACCGGCTGGCCGTCGACGGCAAAGGTGATGGTCCCTGAGGGGAGCGGCCCGGCCGTCGAGGGGGCCGATGGAGCCACCTGAGCCGTCAAGGTGACGACCTGGCCGAAGGTGGCCGAACCGGGCGATGCTGACAGGCTGGTGGAAGTGACAGCCTGACCCACGGCCGCCGTGGCCTGGCCCGACGATCCCAGGGTGTTGGCGTCACCCGAGTAAGTGGCAGTTATGCGTCTCTGGCCCCGTGGACGAGAACGTCTCGGCGCACGTGGCGGTCCCGGACGAAGAAAGAGGCACCGCCGAGCAGACTGTGGCCGTCCCGTTAGTGAACGTGACCGTCCCGGTCGGGTTGGGCCCGTTGGTGTCGGGCGCGTCCACTGCCACCGACGCCGTGTAGGTGAGGGGCTGGCCCACTACCGGCGTGGCCGTCGAGGCCGATAGCGAGGTGCTGCTGGACGCCGGGTTGACAGTGACGGCCGCTTGCCCGGCGGACCCAAGGGTGTTGTTGTCGCCTGAATAAGTGGCAGTTATGGTCTCTGGCCCCGTGGACGAGAACGTCTCGGCGCACGTGGCGGTCCCGGACGATGAAAGGGGCACCGCGGAGCAAACTGTGGCCGTCCCGTTGGTGAACGTGACTGTCCCGGTCGGGTTGGGCCCGTTGGTGTCGGGCGCGTCCACAGCCACCGACGCCGTGTAGGTGACGGGCTGTCCCACCACTGCCGTCGCGGTGGCGGTCAACGAGGTGACGCTCGACGCCTGGCTGACGTCCAGCGCCGCCTGGGCTGAGGAGCTGAGAGTGGCCGTATCGCCCGAATAGCTGGCGGTTACGGTCTCCGGCCCTGGCGAGGAGTACGTCTCGGTGCACGTAGCACTGGCGGTAGCTGTAAGGACCACGCCAGAGCAGAGCGGGGTGAGGCCGTTTTTGAATGTGATCGTCCCTGTCGGCGCCGGCCCATTGATGTCCGGCGGCGCCACCGCGACGGTCGCCGTATACGTGACGGGCTGCCCCACTACCGGAGCGGCGGCGGAGGCCGTTATCGACGTGCTGCTCGAGGCCTTCGTCACGGACACGCCGGCTTGGGCCTGCGAGGCGACGCTGGCGTCGTCGCCGGAGTAGCTGGCAGTTATCATTTCGAAGCCTGGGCCGGTGTAGGTCTGCGAGCAGGTGGCGGTATAGGGGGCCGTGGTCGACAGTGTGACGTCTGAGCACACCGCGGCGCTCCCGTTGGTAAATGTGACCGTGCCCGTGGGCGCCGGCGGGTTGGGGTCGTCGGGGGCGTTCGTCGACACTGTGGCGGTGTAAGTGACGGGTTGGCCCACCACCGGTGCCGAGGTGGAAGCCGACAAGGAGGTATTGCTCGGGGCCTTTTGAATGCTCACGGACGCTTGGCCCGAAGACCCGAGCGTATTGCTATCTCCCGAGTAAGTGGCCGTAACCGTCTGGTCGCCGGACGCCGCGTAGGCCTGCGAGCAAGTGGCTGCAAACGGTGCTGTGGTGGACAGGGCCACGGCAGAGCACACGGTCGTGCCGTCGTTGGTAAAGCTGACCGTACCGGTGGGGGCCGGCCCGGCGATGTCCGGCGCGGCGGGCTGCACTATGGCCTGGTACGTGACGGTTTGGCCGGGGAAAGAGGCGGGGGTCAGCACCAAGACCCGGGTGTTGCTACTGGCCTGGCCCACGGTAACGCTCACTTGCCCCGAGGAGCCGAATGTGTTGGCGTCGCCCGAATAAGTGGCTGTCACCGTTTCCGCCCCGGGAGCTTGGAAGGCGTACGCGCAGCCGGCGGTCCCGCTGGATGACAGTGCGACACCGGAGCACAAGGTGGTGGTCCCGCTGGTAAAGGTGACCGTACCGCCGGGTGTGGGGCCGCCCGGGTAGTCCGACACCGAAGCCGTGTAATTGGCCAGCTGGCCCACTACAGGCGTCGTGCTATCAGCTGTCACCGTGGTGGTCGTGGCCGCCTGGTTGCTGACGTCCAGCGTGAGCTCTCCCTGGGAGGGCTCGTCCCCGGAAGTGTCGCCGCTGTAAGTGGCGAACACGTAGTGGGCCCCCTCGGTCGAGAAAGTGGTCGTACAGGTGGCCGCCATAGTATAGCTGGAACTCCTCGATCCCACCTGGCAGCGTGGTCTCGGTGTCGGCGTCCTGTAGAGGGACGTCGGAACACAAAACGGTGCTGCCATCGGTGAAATCAACCGTCCCGGAGGCAATGAATGTGTCCATCGAGGCCGTGAGCGTCACCGGCTGCCCCACGCCCGGTGTGGCGGGCGAGGCGGCGACGGTTGTGGTGGTCGGGTTGAGGCTCTGGAGGCACCCGAGCTGGTTGCCGTCGCTGCTGCACAGCGAGCTCGGCGGGGTGGGATCGGGCGGCAAGGGCGGCGCCTCCACCCCGCCGCCGGTCACCGACGCCGAGTAATCGTTGCCGTCACCGCCCACGAAATCGATGGACGGCGTCTCCCAACAGGCCCCGCTGGACAAGCACGTGCTGGGGTCGAAGCTGCTGCCCAGGTCAGAGTCGTTGACGACCAGGAACTCCGGGGGGTTGTCGTTGTCGAACACCCAGGCTGTGTCCTCGTTCCCGTTCCAGTCGGTGTACTGCAGGCGCAGGCTCTGCGTTGTGGCCGCCGTGCCATTGATGGTCGCGGTGTTCACGAACCAGTTGCCGGAAAGATAAGTGGTCGAGGTCAGCTGGCTGGCGGAGTCGGTGTAGGTGATCGTGGGCTGCGTGGTCGACGTCGTGGCACCCTCTGGCGTCACCACCCACTGGGGGTCGTAGCTTGCTTCGGTAGGCACAGGGGTCGGGTTGAGGCACGCCGCGGTCGCCGCCGGCGTCGCATCGAAGCTCCCGATCACAATGCCGCCGGGGTTGTTGTTGCAGGTGGTAAACGTGGGGTCGGGCTCGGTGGAACCGACGAAGAGCGAGTACAGGCCCTGCGCCTCGCCGCTGTTGGAGAGCATCGACCCGAGGTCGTAGGTCGCTGTGGGCGCGCCCGCGATGTCCTGCGCCAGCTGGCCGGGCAGGGCCGCCGCGCTAAACACAGACAGCCCTTCCTGCACCGCGGTAGTAATGGCGAAGATAACCGCAGAGACGATTATCCCGACCCCGCTAGCGGCCACCGCGCCGGCGGCCCCGTTTATCGTTTCCAGCGTGGCCTCTGCCCCCGTCTCCACGGCATCGGCTTCGGCTTCACCCGCTGCTTCGGCGTCGGCCACTTCCTCGGCGTCGGCTTCGTCCGCCGTTTCAGTGTCTTCAGCCGACTGCTTGGTGTTGATCTGCACCTTTGGGCGATTGGCGTAGGGGAAGACAGATGTCTGGAAGGCGGTGCCGGCCAAGACGCCGCTGGTCCCGAGAGCGAAGCCGGTCCCCAAGCCAGCGGCGATCGAGCCCACGGTGGCCAGCCCGTCCAGTGAGCCGCTCATAGCTATCCCGTTCACGTCGGTGGCAAAGGCCGAGTTGTTGAACAGCTGGTCGTTGACGTCAGCATCTCCGTACTCGATGAACTGGGAGTAGGTCGGCATGACAGGTGGGCAGCCGAAGATGGCGGTGCACGGCGTGAAGCAGGTCTGGGGGGTGTCGTTGCCGTCATAGATGTTGGCGGTGTAGTCGCTCTGGTATGGCGAAGGCGACTGGTAGACGCAGTAGCCACCGTCGGCGCTAGCTGAGGGGTTGGAATAGGACCCGCCGTCGGTGTAGGGCTCGGGCGTGGCCGAGAGGAACGACTGCAGGGTGCCCTCGCTCGGGTTGCCGGCGATCAGGTCCTGGTAAGCACTGGTTCCGAGCCCGGCCCACTTGCTGTACTCGAGGCCGGCGGCTTGGGCGGCCAGCACCCCCTGGCGCAGCACGACCGAATTGAGCCAGGCAGCCGCGTTCTGCTGGTCGGTGTCGGCGGTACCGGCCTGTACGGCCTGGATAGCCTGGACCAGCAGCGCCCACAGTTCGGCGTCGGCGTCCGGCCGGGCCAGCTATCGACCGCTTCGGTATCGGTAGCGGCCAGGGCATGGTCGGAGATGGTGTTGGCGATGGCCTCTTGTTCCAGATCCTGCAGGGAGGTGACCTGGGCCGAAGTGGCCGAGTAGACGCCACCGGCGTAGTAGTCACCTGAAGACGGCAAAGTGGCGGGGAGCTCGAGGGCCGACAGGTTGAACAGGTCGGGTGGCGGGTAGCTCGTGCTGCTGTCAGCAGCGGCCACCCCGCCGGTGAGTGCCAGCCCGTTGGCCAGCACCGCCAGGGTCACAAGGACGCCGACGGGGGCGCGCCAAAGCCTGCGGCGCCGGCTGGCCTCGCCAAACGAACGCGGAGAAGTGGCCACGCCGGACCGTCTCCCTCCCACCAAGGAGCTAAACGCGCGACAGCTACGCAGTCTGAAAATGGGATGCATGTAATACTCCTCCGGGTAGCGGGCCAAGTTGCGGCCGCTGGGTTGACCAGGCACGGGCCAGTCCTGATTATGAGCCGGTTCGCTGCGCTTGACCACGGAAGAGGCCGGAACTTGACCCGGAAAAACCGAAATTGCGGGTGAATTTTCGGTCGAGACTTCGGAAGTTCCGGGCGTTAAAGGGAGTTTTGGCCCGGCGCATTGCCGGGCGAGGTCGAAGTGATCAGAACCCGGTCGGGGGGCCGAGTGCTAATTCAACCGCGGCATCTGGCCGTAGAAGGGCACCTTTTTCTCGAGCCCGGGCGAAGGCCTGACCGCCAAGCGCGGCGCGAGACGCCTCGGTCGCCGCCTCGACGCTGGCCCACCGGTACGGCGGGAGCGGCGCCTCCATACGACGGCGCCATTCTCCGGTTGCACTGAGAAGGCGAGCCGCAGTCTCCGGGTCGGCCTCCGCCACCGTCACTCGCGCCACCTCCTCCAGAGCCGTGGCCACCTTCCAATACGGCCCCGCCGGCCAACCCAAGGTAAGCGCTTCACGCAATATGCCCTTGGCTCGTCGGTAGTCGGCGAGCTCGCAAGCTAACAGCCCCGACGAGATAATCAGTTCGAGCAACCCACCACGCATCCAGTGCGTGCGGAAGATCTCGAGCCCCTCCCTGGTCAGCATTTCGGCTCGGGCCAGGTCGCCTTGCAGCGCTGCAGCTAAGCCCAAGTTGTTGAGTGAATAACCGATCCCCCATGGCCGGCCTAATTCCCGGCACCGGGCCAGGCTTTCGCCGCAATACTCCTGGACGGCCGGTACGTCTCCCTGGTCGCGCGCGATGTCGCCCAGTCCCAAAAGAGCAAACGCCACTCCGGCCGGGTCGTCCAACGTCTTGTAGCACGCCATGCACTCTTCATATGTGGCTATCGCCTCGGAGAACTCGCACCGTTCGCGCCGTATCGTGCCCAGGCGGTACAAGGCGTAGGCGATGGCGACGTCGTCCTTTGTGTTGCGGGCCAATCCAAGGCTCTCTTCGACGAGGGCGAGTGCGTCTTGGTAGAGCCCCAGGGCGCGGGCCCCGAGCGCCCGCTGTGCGAGTAAACCCGCGACCCGGCCCGTTTGGTCCAGCTGTCGGTAAAGAGTGAGGCCCTCGTCCCAACGCGCGGCGGGGACGGTGTCGTCCTGTTCATGCGCCAGCCACAACGCCCCTGTCAGCGCCTCAGCCCGAATGGTCGGCGAAACGGGTACGCCGTTGAGGTTCAGGAAGTGCTCGAGCCAGCGCCGCCCCTCGCTCAGATGGCCGTGACGTTGCCAGAACGGCCACAGTGCTCCCGCCAACCGCAGCCCCAAGGTCGCGTCACCGCGTTGGCGCGCCCAATCGAGGGCCGCCCGCAGGTTGTCGTGCTCCAGTTCCAGACGGCCCAACCAGGCGCCCTGGTCCGGCCCTGAGAGCTCGGCCGCGGCCGCCTCGGCCAGACGGAGGTAGTAGGCGGCGTGCCGTTCGCGGACGACGTTCGCTTCCCCGCTCGCTTCGAGCCGTTCCAGGGCAAAAGCCTGGACGGTCTCGAGTTGGCGGAACCGTACTTCATGGTCGGCCATGAGGTCGTCTGTGTCGAAGGGGCCGCCCGGCCCGTTTGGCGCCCAGCGCCACGCGGTGAGCCCGGCGCTCGCTGGGCCACCTGCCGGTGAACCTGAGGCAGCCTCTGCTTCTACGGCCCCTACTTCTATGGGCGTGGCTTCGATGCTCTGGAGGAGGTGCGCCTCGACCAGCGCGGTCAGTCCATCGAGCACGAGCAAACCTGCATCCCGGGGCTCACCGCGATGGGCCTCGCTCTCGGCCACCCCGCATATGGCGCTCACCGCAGCAATGGTGCAACCTCCAGCGAAGACAGCCAAACGGTAAAACAGCGCCTGCTTGTCCTCGCTGAGCAGGCCGTAGCTCCAGGCCACCACGCCACGCATGGTCCGTTGACGGTCCGGCAAGTCACGCGGCCCGTCGCTCAGGACCCCGAGAGCCGATCCCATGCGGGATAGCAAAGCCGCTGGCGGCAGCGCCACCACCCGGGCCGCCGCGAGTTCGATAGCCAGTGGCAGGCCGTCCAGTCGGGCGCACAGCTCGCTGACCACCCGGATGTTGGCATTCGTCAGGGCGAAATCGGGCCGCCGTGCCCGGGCCCGTTGTACGAACAACGTCACGGCCGCTGCTCGCCCGGCCACCTCCAGAGTGAGGGCTTCTTCCGGCGCAGGGAGCGCCAGGGGTGGGACCGGGTACACCTGTTCGCTCCGGAGCCGCAGGGGCATCCGGCTGGTAACCAACACGTTCAAGCGCGGACAGGTGGAACACAAATGGCCCAATATCCCCGCCGCATCGAGCACTTGCTCGAAGTTGTCAACCAGCAGCAGGAGCTGCCGGCTTTCGAGATGGGCGGCAACGGTTTCTAGCACCGGACGGCCGCCCTGCTCTGTTAGGCCCAAGGCTTGCGCTATGTAAGCGGGCACCAGTTCGACTTCCCGGAGGGACGAAAGGTCAACGAAAACGGCACCGTCGCGGTACCGCTCCCTGAGCCTCGCTGCCAGTTGAAGGGCCAGCCTCGTCTTCCCCACGCCGCCAGGCCCGGTCAAGGTAAGTAGGCGAACGCCTTCGTTTTCCAGCAACTCTGCTAACGCCGCTTCCGCCTGGTCGCGTCCTACCAGGGGCGTAACCATAGTGGGCAAGCGCACTGGCTCGACCGGGGCGGTGTTGGGCGTGATGACTGCGGCCTCTGATGGCGCGCGCAGTCGCAACCAGGCGGCGAGTACGGCCCCGCGCTCGGGACCGTCCAGTCCCAACGCGTCAATGAACTCGTCGAGCGTACGGCGCCGAGGCCGGGTCCGGCCCCGCTCGATGTTGCTTACCGTCTCGACACTGATCCTGGAACCCGTCCTGGCGGCCAATTCCTCCTGCGTGACGTGACGCCACTCACGTGCCGTCCGTAGCAACGCGCCCAGGTCGGGCTCTTGGTCATCTGGCATGGGCCAGTCGTTCTCCGTCCCTGGTGGGGGCGACCCCATCGCCTGCCCGCGCCCTTAATGCTAGCGGGCTTAGTGCGAAGCCCGAACGACGCTTCGTCGCTGGTCCTTCCGCAGCGGAGGGGCCCGAGGGGTGAAGGACCGGGCCTCCACCTGGGGTGCCCCGGAAGTGGTTACCACGCCGATCGTCAAGGGGCAGCGAGCTCCGGGCCGTGGTTATTGCTCCCTCGTGAGCGTTGCCTTCCCTGCGCCGCGGAGGAAGATCAGGCCCAAGGCAGCGTCGGCGGGCGGTGGGGCGACCTAGACGCTGCGCCACGGCGCCGCGTAGCCTCCAGTGCATGAACGGTCTGTGGTCGTACTGCGTGGTAGCGAAGGACACAATGGGACACTGGTTTTTGGAAAACCAAGCGACGCCACTGGATCTGCAATCAGGAATAGAGCACGAAATGCTCAACTTCTTTGGTGCCGATGGCTGGGAGCTAGTAACGATAACGCTAGGTGAGTCGGGGTTTCAACCCAGGTACTACTTCAAACGTCCCAAGGGCGATTAACTCAGCGCTAGTGGACTGATGTCACCAAGCCTTTTACGCCGTAAGCCCGGGCCAGAAGAGGTAACTATAACCAGTGCCCACAGACCCGCCGTACATATCTGATAATTACCGCCCGGCATTGGGATAATCCGACCGTCAATTCCCATTTGTTTTGCCCAACCGTGACCGGCGGAGCCGCCTAGCCATGCCAACAGATCTGTCCGTTGACGGCGAGTTGGGGGCGGTCGGTGGAGGCGTTGGCGGTGGTGTTGACCATCAGCTCGTCGAAGCCAGACGGGTGCAGAGCCGACGACTTGGCGAGACGGCCTGACAGCGCAAAAAAAGCTTGGCCACGATGTTTGGCAATCGCGCAAACCATTGGTGACCTGAGGTTGCCGGCCAGTCGGAAAAGCCCCAGAGGGTACAGGAGGGGCATAACGACGGAGCGGAGCCATCCGAGGGGTAGGCTGACGTCGTCACGAATCGTCGACGAGATACCGGAAGCGGCGGCGAGGCAAGGGTACCTGCGAAGTACAGGATTGACTGCCACAACCTTCCGGCTGCGCTTTTCAGAAATGGGGCCCATTGGCCAACAGGCGTGCTCAGACGCCACAACAGGATCTCGTCCGTTTGTACCTCAGTGACGTCGGCCGCCACCCGTTGTTGACTAAGGACGAGGAGGTCCGGCTGGCCCAGGTGGTCGAAGCCGGACGCGTCGCCCACACCGAGCTGACGACGCTCGAAGAGATCAGCCCGGCCCGCATGGGCGAGCTGCGGCGGACCGTACGCGCGGGGGAGGCGGCGGTCGAGACTTTTACCAACGGCAATCTCCGCCTGGTGGTGTCGATCGCCAAGCAGTACCACGCCGCCGGTTTGCCTTTGCTCGACCTGGTGCAGGAGGGCAACCTCGGGCTCATGCACGCCGTCGAGAAGTTCGACTGGCGCAAGGGCTTCAAGTTCTCCACGTACGCCACTTGGTGGATCCGCCAGGCCATCGCCCGCGGCATCACAAATGGCAGCCGCAGCATACGCCTGCCGGTTCATGCTGGTGACCTGCTAAACCGGGTCGTCAACGCCCGGGACCACTTCGAGACCCAACACGGTCGACGAGCCACCGTCGTCGAGCTCGCGGGCGACCTCGAGGTCAGCACAGACAGGATCGCCGAGATCCTCCCGCACCTTGCTGCCCCCGCTTCATTGTCTGAACCTCTGCGCTACGACAGCCACGCCGAGCTGGGCGACCTCGTAGAAGACCACGGAGCAGTATCACCGTTCGAGGCAGCCGCAGCAGTCCTGCTGTCCGGCGAGGTAGCCAGGATGCTAACCGGCCTCGAGGACCGTGAGCGCGAGATCATCCAGCTGAGGTTCGGGCTCAACTGTGCCGAGCCGCGCACCCTGGAGCAGGTCGGCGCCCATTTTGGGCTCACCCGCGAGCGGATCCGCCAGATCGAAGCCAGGGCCATGGAAAAGCTGCGCCATCCGGCCTCCGCCCCCCAACGCCAGAAGTTGACCACCGGCTGAGGGGCCGAGACGCGCCATCGGTAACTACCTGGTTACACTGGTTTGTTCCCTCCGGTCAACGCGCGTCGCGTGACCGGACCGCTGATCGTTCGGGGGTCATTGATGCGGCCAGGAGGGCCTACCGATGATCGCGAGGCATTATGACCAGCAGAGGAAGGGACAACAGATCGACGAGGAGCGATCGCGACCGCGAGGACCGGCCGATGCACTCGGGGCCCCGTCAGCCACGTAGGAACCTCGACGAAGAGGTCGTGGCCCTCAGGGAGCGGGGACAGAGCTATTCTGCGGTGGCTAGTGCGCTTGGTATCAAACGTGCTGTGAACGCCCAGGAGGCGTTCATAAGGGTCATGCGCAGCCTCCCCGAAAAGGAGCGTCTAGCCCTCCACGCGCGCGAGTCGGCCCGCCTCGACCAGCTGGAGGTGCGCATCCGCACGCGGGACGCGGATCAGCCCGTCAAGATGGAACGCCACCTTGCTGGGCTCGAGGCGCTTCGCGAGACGATGAGGTAGCCCAGACGGCCAACCCGCCATCGAGCCGCGAAGCCGGTCTCGTTGTATTCTGCGCCGAATGAGGGTGCCGGCCGGTAAGCTTTAGCTAGCCGCGGCCCTAGTCATGCTGGCCGCGCGTCGTTGCTGGTGCCACTCTCAGGTTTCCTGCAAGCATCCCAGCGTGATCAGCAGAAGGAGACGTGGCACTATGCCTACTGGCGCTGTGAAGTGGTTTAACGCGTCCAAAGGGTTTCGGCTTCATCACGCCCGATGACGGCGGCCCCGATGTTTTCGCACATTTTTCCTCTATCAGTGGCTCCGGCTACCGGGAACTGGCGGAAGGCCAGAAGGTGGACTTCGAAGTCGAACAAGGCCCCAAGGGCCCGCAAGCCAAGCAGGTAACGCCGCTGTGACCGGCCCCGTCGACGCAGTAGAGGTCCCGGCGCAGAATGGGGCCGCAGCTGAGACCACAACCGTCCCGGGCGCCGTCATAGTGGCAGACAGCACCGAGCGCGACAACGAGGTGCTCGTGCTCCGAGAGCAGGGACGCTCGTTCGCAAATATCGCCCGCGCGCTCGGCTTCGAAGGGGCCACCACGGCCAACGCGGCATTCAACCGGGCGCTGCGGCGCTTGCCGGCGTCTGAGCAGGAGAGCTTGCGCGGCCGCGAGATGGCGCGGCTCGATGCGTTGGGCGAGCGGCTACGCCAGAGGCAGGACCTAGACGAAGCGGAGATGGCTCGGCGAGCCCGAACCCTTGACCGCCTCCGTAAGAAGCTGATCGCTTAGGCGTCGCGGCGCGACAGCCGCGCGTCGCGGTCGCTCATAACACTGTTCTGGGATTGCGCGCCTTTATGCACGCGCGGTCGCTGGTAGCCAGCCAGGCCTTGGGAATCTATAAGCTCTCGGGTCGTCTCGGGTTCGGGCGCGTCTTGCGAGGACGCAACAGTGCGCAGCGATGGGACTCCGGATAACAACGACCTGCTGCCGCCGCTTTGAGGCCGGTTGGTGGCGGACTTAGTTGAGATCGTGTTCGTTGCCGCTTGCCCACCGAGCCAATATCCTCTTCCGCCACCAAAGTATGTTTCGGCCCTCTCCTGTGCTTATGCAACGCATTTTAGACCCGAGTTAGTCAGCACTAGTTAGCGCGATTGATATTTCGCGGAGCAAACCGGCAATCGCCAGAAGAGAATGGGCCGTGGCGAGGGCGGTTGCTTGATCGTGAGACATTGCCGCCGGTGCGGTGTCGTCCGTCGGGTAAAAAGTACCGATTAGGTACTCGGCTGCCAGTAGGTGCTTGTTGGTGTCGAGCATGGCTTCCCTTTCAGTTTTAGGCCCAAGCTTAGTGTTCACGTGGTCGAAGCCCGGCTGTCACGTGCGTAATGGCGAGAGCGACGGCGGCCACCTGAGGAGGGGAGGGCCGGCCCGCTGGCCTGCGGCCTTCAGCCAGGCGAACGGGCCCGCGGCCAGGGCGCACTTGAGACGGTTCTAAACTTTTCGCCTTACGGGGTCTAAGAATAAGTCGCGGCCTATATAGAACGCCTCGGCAATTTCCGATACCAATAGCACAATACGCTGTCCGGGCGTTGCATCTGAGGAGATGTGTTGGTATCTAAGCGGGTATTCGAGGGTGTAAGTGCGCGCACGAGCGACCAGACCGAGGCCTGGACGGCAAGGACCGTCGCAAAATTCGTTCCTGTCTCAGGATCTCCAAATAACGAGCCATCTGCAGCCGAGTTGGTGAGCGTGGGCCGGGGCACTGGCCGAGAGGCAGCCCTTGAGGCGGCGCGCACCGGATCGCCGGGAACCGATCTGAAGTCCGCTTCTGTGGCGGCCCTGGTCCAAAAAGCGAGAGATGCTGACCCGGGCGCTTGGGAAGAGCTCGTGTCGCGTTTCGGAGCCATGATCGCTTCCACGGGCCGCCGTTATCGCTTGACGGCAGCGGACGTAGCCGAGCTACAACAAACGACGTGGATGCGGCTTGTCGAGAACCTACACCACATCGAACATCCTGAGCGTCTGGGGGGTTGGCTGGCAACTACCGCCCGTCGAGAAAGCCTCCACCTGTTGAGGCGCGCTTCCAAGTACCGCTCCGGCGTCGACCAGATGATTACGAACATGGCCGATATCCTCCTGCCTGAACCCGACGCCCGCCCCATTGCCGAAGAGAGCGGTGCCGTTTTGAAGGTCGCCTGGGAGCAGCTCAACCCTCGCTGCCAACGGCTGCTCTCGCTGCTGATCACCGACGACGCCGTGAGCTACAGAGACGTTTCAAAGCTATTGCAGATGCCTGTGGGAAGCATCGGCCCCACGCGGGCGCGCTGCTTGGAGCATCTGCGCCGACTGGTGGATGAAGAGGGACTGACCGGCGAGTGATCCGTCGGTGGTTCCAGAGCGTCAGGCTACGCTGAGGGCTCTTCGAGCCCGCTCCATTTCGTTTGACCGGGTTTCTCGGTGCGCTGAGACGTTCCTGTTGCGCTCCGACGCGGAAAAGGCGCCAGAGCGCGACAGGAACCGCCGGCGGCACCGAGAACCCTCGCAATGCCGCGACTGAGTGGGCCAGTCCAACCTGGCCGGCGGCCTGCAATCGCTACCCCCAGGGTCACCTGGGCTCCAGACCCCAGGAGCGGATGGCCCCCACGGCCCTGATCTCGGCCTGATCTCGCCCTGATCGAACCTCGTTCACCGCCCGACCGGGTCGGCACACTTCGGGTTAACCCCCCCTCCACGCGGGCTAGCACCAACTCAAAAGACGCCGACCAGCCGTATTCCGCCAGAGAGAGCGAACTTTTATCGTTATTAGTGATGATTACGGCACACTCACTGACGAAGCGCTACGGCGCAGCTACGGCGGTAGACCACCTCACCTTCGAGGTAACGCCCGGTGTGGTCACCGGTTTCCTGGGCCCGAACGGCTCCGGCAAATCGACGACCATGCGCATGATCATGGGCCTCGACTACCCCGACTCGGGGTCGACCCTGATCGGCGGCAAGCCATATTCGGAGTTGGCCTGGCCCCTGCGGGAGGTCGGCGGCCTGCTCGACGCGAAAGCGTTCCACCCCGCTCGGACGGCCCGCAACCACCTGCGCTGCCTGGCCCTCACCAATGACATCCCCCTCCGCCGGGTCGACGAGGTCCTGGACCAGGTGGGGCTGAGCTCTGTGGCCAACCGGCGGGCAGGTAAGTTCTCGCTCGGCATGAGCCAGCGGCTCGGCATAGCGGCGACCCTGTTGGGCGACCCGGGTGTCTTGCTGTTCGACGAACCGGCCAACGGCCTCGACCCCGAGGGCATCCGCTGGGCCCGGCTCTTTCTGCGCAGCCTGGCTGCCGAGGGCCGGACCGTGTTCGTATCCAGCCATCTGATCAGCGAGATGTCGCTGACGGCCGACCGGCTGGTTGTCATCGGCCGCGGCCGGCTCATCGCCGAGACCAGCGTGGCCGACTTCGTGTCCAGGAGTGGCGGCGCCGGCGTCAGGCTGGTCACGCCCGACGCGGCCGCGTTTGCCTCGGTGCTCACCGCGATCGGGGCCAAAGTCTGCGACGGCGACGGACTTTCTTTGACGGTCGAGGGGCTGAGCGCCCCGGAGATAGGCGACGTGGCCGCCCGCGATGGCTTGCGGGTCCACGAACTGACGCCGATCACGGCGTCCCTCGAGGACGCCTTCATGGAACTGACCCAGGACGAGGTGGAGTTCCGCCCGTCGACGATGGCCGGGGCGACTGCCGCCGGCTGGAAGGAGTGACCGATATGACCCTCGCCATCCAGGCCAGCCCGCTGGGGCACTACCGCGTCAAGCAGGTGGCCAAGTCCGAAGTCCTCAAGATCCTGACGCTGCGGTCGAACGCGATCATCGTCGGCTTCACGGTAATAGTCGGCCTGTTGGTGACAGGGCTAGTAGCGAACGCTAATTTGCACCACAGTCCCGGGTACTACGCCGGCTTCGACCCGACCCAAAACTCGCTGATCGGCCTCATCGTTGCCGGCCTCACCGCCGGAGTGTTCGGGGCTTTGCTTATTACCGGCGAGTACGCCAGCGGCACTATCCGCGCCACTATGGCTGCCGCTCCCAGACGGCCCATGCTGTTGGCGACCAAGATCGGCGTCGCTGCCGGCGTGACGGTGCTTTTCTGTGAGCTTCTGAGCTTCGTATCGTTCTTCCTCGGCCAGGCCATACTTTCCGGTGGCGGGGCT
Organism: uncultured Acidimicrobiaceae bacterium; assembly: GCA_963807395.1. Taxonomy (GTDB): domain Bacteria; phylum Actinomycetota; class Acidimicrobiia; order Acidimicrobiales; family Palsa-688; genus Fen-671. Next base: position 425,266 of record CAWEBW010000010.1, on the reverse strand, counting down.
CCCTCGGCAGGCATCGGTTCGCCGGGGGCGCTGCGGGCGGTCGCACTGACCGGTGTGTTCATTGCGCTGATGGCGCTCATGTCCTTCGGTTTCGGGTTGATCTTGCGCAGTACGGCGGGGGCGATCGCCGCCTTTGTCGGGGTGGTGTTCGTGCTCCCGCTCGTGATGCATGCCATCTCCGAGCCCGCCCTTCGCTACGTGCCGACGAACATCCTCACCAACTCGATCATGTCGACGGTCAATCAAGGACCTGGGCCGGGGAACCTCTCACCGCTCTCTCCGGCCGTAGGGTTGTTGCTGATGGCCGTTTATGCCGCAGTCGTCCTCGCCGCCGGCGCCGTTCTGTTCGTCCGGCGAGACGCTTGAGCGAGGCCGGCGTCGAAGGTCGCCGGGTGGAAATGCGCTTCCCCGTCGAGCGAGCCGAACAGGTCAAGCGCCTGGCCCGGCTGATCGGCCGGGAACCATTTCAAAAGCGCACTTGGGCGGAGCTGGGGTACTTTCTCGCCAGCTCCGCCCTGGCCTGCCTGGTGGCGCTAGCTCTGGCTGCGCTGGGGGTGGCCGGACTGGCGCTCACCTTCGTGCTCGTCGGCGTCCTTGTCCTGGCTGCTGGCCTGCGGGCCGCTCAGGGGCTTCGGTCGCTGGCAACGGGCATTGGCGCGGCGGATGCTGGGCGAGAAGATCTCCGAGCCCGAGCCGATTACCGCCCGTCCGGGGTTGTTGGGTGGTTGCGGTCGTCCTTCGGAGACTGGGCCGGCTGGCGGGCGGTGGGGTACTTCATCGCCAAGGTGCCGCTCATCGTCTTCGGCGTCTGGTTTGCCCTCAGCGTCTGGGTCGAGGCGCTGTCCGGCATCGCTTTGCTCTTTGATCGGGGGTGGTGCGCCAGCGAGGTTCGGCTTCTTTGGCCGGTTCCTCGGCCCCGGGCTACAACGGCGAGTCGCCTCCCGGGTTCGCTAGCCGCGTCGCTGTCTTCGTGAGCGGGGTCGTCTTACTCTTTGTCGCCCCGTGGGCCATGAGGCTCGTCGTCTACCTGGACAAAAGGATGATGCATCTCCTGCTCAGCCGCGACGCCGCCGCGTCCCGGGTGAGGAGCCTCGAGGAGTCCAGAGCCAAGACCCTTGACGCGGCCAACGAGACGCTCCGCCGTATCGAACGCAACCTCCACGATGGCACCCAGGCCCAGTTGGTCGCCCTGGCGATGCGGCTTGGTCAGGCCAAGGAGAAGCTCGACCACCTGAGCGCCGCAGACGGGGACGCAGAGGTCCAGGCTGTCCGGCGCCTGGTCGACGAAGCTCACCGCGGCGTGAAGGACGCCATTACCGATCTCCGGGACCTGGCCCGCGGCATCCACCCACCGGCGCTCGACACTGGCCTGGAAAACGCCCTCACGACCCTCGCCTCGCGCAGCCCCGTGCCTACTGACGTGACGGTGTCGATCTCCACCCGACCCAGCCCGGCCACCGAGGCTATCTGCTACTTCTGCGCCGCTGAGCTGCTCGCCAACGTCGCCCAGCATGCCCGGGCGACGCGCGCCTCTCTTAGCTGCGCGCAACACGGCCCGTGGTTGAGGGTCGTGGTGCGCGACAACGGGCGGGGCGGCGCCACCATCAACCGGCTCGGCTCCTCTTCGAGCGGCCTGGCGGGTCTGGCTGACCGCGTTGGGGCCGTGGACGGGCATCTCAGCATCGCCAGCCCTCCCGGCGGCCCGACCGCCATAACCGTCGACCTGCCGGTCCGTCCTTGACCTGCCAATCCTGACGTGCCTGATCCTGACGTGCCCAGTCCCGGCGTGACAGACCCCGAGGCCATACGGGTCGTGATCGCCGAGGACTCCGCCGTCCTGCGCGACGGCTTGGTCCAGCTCCTCACGGACAGGGGTTTCGCGGTGGCAGGCGCAGTTAGTGACGGCGCCAGCCTCGAGCTGGCGGTGGCGGCCGATCCCCCTGACGTCGCGGTGGTCGACATCCGCATGCCGCCGACGTTCACCGACGAGGGCCTGCGAGCCGCCATCCGTTTGCGCCTGGACCATCCCGCCGTCGGGCTCCTGCTCTTCTCCCAATATATCGAGACTCGTTACGCCGCCCAGCTGCTCTCGGGTGGTGCGGCCGGTATCGGTTACTTGCTCAAAGACAGGGTCGCCGACGTATCCGACTTTGTGGAGGCGCTGGTACGGGTAGCCTCGGGGGGCACCGCGCTTGACCCAGAAGTCGTGACGCAACTGATGGGTGCCTCTCGTCGCACGCACACACTGGCGGAGCTGAGCGCCCGGGAGCGGGAGGTGCTGGCTCTCATGGCTGAAGGGAGGACCAACTCGGCCATCGCGACCAGCCTTGTCGTCTCAGAGGGAGCGGTAGAGAAACACGTGGCCAACATTTTTTCCAAGCTCGGCCTGCCGGTGACCTCGAGTGATCACCGCCGGGTGCTCGCGGTCCTCCGCTACCTCGAAGGATGATTTGGTGCCCTCGTCCAGCGAACCGCCGCGTCTGCAAAAGACAAAATGACTGCCATTAACGAAGAGGCGGTTGCGGAAGTTGCCCACCGATTGTTTGGCTACACGGTTCTGCGGCCTGGCCAGTACGAGGCAATCCGCGGCGTGGTTGCTGGCCATGACACGCTGGCGGTGCTGGCCACTGGGAGCGGCAAGTCGGCCATTTATGAAATCGCGGGGGCATTGTTGTCTGGCCCGACCGTGGTCATCTCCCCCCTGCTGGCTCTCCAGCGTGACCAGGTGAGCGCCCTCGAGGCCGGCGGTCGCCTTATCGCGGTCACCATCAACTCGGCGCTGACGACCCCCCAACGACGAGACGTACTGGACCGATTGTCCACGGACCGCCGTCGTCCAGACTTTGTTTTCCTGGCCCCGGAGCAACTTGCGCACCTTGACGTGCTGGACAGATTGGCGAAGTTGGGCTCGGTCTTACTGGCCGTGGACGAAGCCCATCTCGTAAGCGAATGGGGGCCGACTTTCGTCCCGACTACCTCCGGATAGGCGCCGCAGCAAACGCGCTCGGCCGTCCTACCATGTTGGCTCTCACGGCCACAGCCGCCCCCGCAGTCCGCCAAGACATCGTCCGGCGGCTGGGGCTCCGCGAACCAGAGGTGCTGGTGCGGGGCTTTGAGCGCCCCAACATCCGCCTGGCTGTGCACTCCTACTTCATCGATGACAACCACAAGCTGGAAGTTGTCAGCAGCGACGTGACCGAGGCGGTGCGCAGCCGAGGCCACGGCATTGTTTATGCCGCGACGCACAACCGGGTCGAAACGTTGGCCAGCAGGCTCTCGGCCCCTGGGCTTCACGCGGAGCCGTACCATGCCGGCCTGGGGAGTAAAAAAAGAAGGGAAACTGAACAACGTTTCCACGAAGGCGAACTACATGTGGTCGTAGCCACAATCGCTTTCGGCATGGGCATTGACAAGCCGGACATCCGGTGGGTGTTTCACGCTGACGTCCCGGGTTCGCTCGACGAGTATTACCAGGAGCTGGGCCGGGCGGGGAGGGATGGCGACACCGCTGATGCCGAGCTTTACTTCCGGACTGAGGACCTGGCCCTGCCCCGGATGTACGCGGCGGGCTCCGGGCCGAGCGAAAACAGCCTCAATACCATCGCGAACGCGCTGGGGAAAGCCGGGTCGCGTTTGACTTTGTCCAGCGTCCAGGAGCTCACCGGGCTGTCCAAGAACGGCGCCGAACAAGCGGTCATGGTGCTGGCTGACGCGGGTGGTGTCACGGTCCAGCCTCACGGGGAGGTCATAGTAACCGGAGAGCTGACGGAGGCAGTAAAAAAGGCCACCGAGCTTGTACATTTGCGTCGCGGTGTCGAGCGCTCCCGCGTCGAGACCATGCAGCGGTATGCCGAAGACCGCGGTTGCCGATGGAACTTTTTACTCGAGTACCTCGGCGAAACTACCTCGACAAGATGTGGGCATTGCGACAATGATGAGCGGGCCGACGCCAACAGCGACAGCCGCCACCCGGAACGCCCCTTTGCGCGGAGCGCCCGAGTGCGGCACCAAGTTCTCGGCGAAGGTGAGGTAATCGGTTACGCGGGGTCACGTATCCTCATCGATTTCGACCACGCAGGGTACAAACGGTTGGACCTGGCCCTCGTAAGCCAGGACAATCTGTTGGAAGAGGTCGACCAGGCTCAGTAGCGGCAAATGGGGTGCGAGTTCACCCGGGGGACGTCACCCGAACCTTGGCGGCGTTGGTCCGGACTTGGCCACCCCGCTTTGTCGCCGGACGGGCCGGCCCGGTACCCCTGGCGGCTGACCCTGTGCTGTTGTGCGGCACCGTCGAACCACGGATATGTAGCTCCGGGGCTAGTTCGATCGACAGGGGCTGCCTTTCTCCAGTGAGCCGCCCCAACAGGTCGATACCGGTGCTGGCGATGTCCCATACGGGCTGCGCGATACTCGTTATGGTTGGCCGGCTCACCTCGCTGAAAATTGTGTCGTCACAACCAGTTATAGCCATCTCGCCGGGAATATCACGGCCGAGGTCAATGGACCCCTGGATAACTCCGAGCGCGATCAGGTCGTTTGCGCACACAACCGCGTCCACATCCGACCAGTGGTTGGCGATGAGCTTCGCTGACTCATAGCCCCAGGTCAAGCTGAAATCGCCAGTTAACACCCGTGCGCGAGCGCTTGGGTCATAGTCCCGAGTGACCCGTTCGAACGCGCGCCGCCGCGCCATAGCCGGCGAGGCGGAACCCTTCGCACCCACGAAGGCGAATGTCCTGCATCCTTGCGCAGCCATATGGTCGACACACACTCTTACCGTCTCCACCGCGTCGGTTACGACCCGGTCAACCTTAGGGCTCGCGTAACGGTCGATCTGCACGACCGGGACGACCTCGGCCGCCTCTTCTATGGCCTGGCGGCTCTTTACCCGGTGCGTGGCACTGATCAGCAGCCCATCAACCCGGCGGTTGGTAAGTTCCGAAATGCAATTCTTCTCCCAGGCGGGGTCGTTCTCCGCGTTCATCAAGAGCAGGCTCAACCCTAAGGACCTGAGCGTGCGTTCTACGGCCTCAGCGAGTTTGGGGAAGAACGGGGTGAGTATGTCGGGGACGACGAGGCCGATGGTGGAGGTGGCACCCACGCTGAGGGCTCGCGCCACGAGGTTGGGCCGGTAACCAAGCGCAGCCGCGGCTTCGGCCACCCGTTGGCCAACTTCCGGCCGCACGGGCCGCGCGCCGCTAAGAGCTCGTGAGACAGACGCCACCGATAAGCCGGCGGCGCGTGCCACATCGCGGACCGTGACCCTCGGGTGCGCCACCACCGACGGAGGTTGGTCCTTGTCTATCGCGGGCCCATAAATGGGACGCCTTGATGCCATGTGAGGACCGAGGTTAGAGTAACCGGTTACCGAGTGTCAATAGAAGGTTACCCGAGGGCCTTGACAGCCTTGGGCGGCGGACGCTAGGGTAAGCGGTTACCAGACGGTCGCCGACGGCCTACAGGTGGTCAGGAGAGCCAAAGTTTCCTTGGTCGGGCCTCCTCAGGCGAAATGGCATGTTGTCCTTGACTTTGCGAGCAATGGTGGACCGTCGTGTGCCGCCCATGTTGCCCGAAGTCTGCGCCAGGGCTCGCCCCGGATCTTCTGCTTAGACGCCTGGATCGACAACGGCGTCCTGACGATTCAACCCTCGAGCCTTCGCGAAGACGAGGTAGGGGCGCTCGTCGAGCGGGTAACTGCAGAATGCGAGCTTGAGGGAAACTAGCCGTGCGGGTGGCAACGGATCGCGTGCTCGTCAACAACGTGGCGCTTCACGTAGAAGAGGAAGGCGATGGCCCGGCGATCGTTCTGATGCACGGGTGGTCGATGAGCGGGCGATTTTTCCGGGCGCAGCTGGGGGGAGCCCTGCCCGGGCACAGAGTTGTCGTCCCGGACTTTCGTGGCCACGGGCGGTCTGAGAAGGTACTCCACGGCCACACCGTCGGCAATTACGCGTCCGACATGCACCTGCTGCTTGAAGAGCTTGGGATAGAGCGCCCGGTGCTCGTCGGTTGGTCTATGGGCGCGATGGTGGTGCTCGAGTACCTGAAGGCGTTCGGAGAGGGCTCGGTGAAGGGTATTGGAATAATCGACCAACCCCCGTCCGACCTCGCCCTGGAGGGTCTCCCGTACACGTCAGGGTCTACCATCGAGGGACTGGCCCAGTTGGTCGCGGCCCTGCAACTGGACCAAGCGGCCGTAGCGGTCAAGGTGGCCAATCTGATGCTGCACGAACCAACCGAACCGGTGACGTCGTGGATCGTGAGCGAGATGCTCCGGGTCCCTGCGGCGATCGCCAGTACGATCCTGGTTGACCAGACCTTGAAGGACTACCGCGGGGTCGTCTCGGCGCTTCGCTGCCCGGCGCTCGTCGTATTCGGCCGCGACCCGAAGGCCTCGCCTCCTGAAGCCGGTGCATGGATATCGGAGCAGATCCCGGGTTCGCGCCTCGAGATCTTCGAGCGTTCAAGCCACTGCCCCTTTCTCGAGGAGCCTGACCGCTTCAACCAGGTGCTCCGCGAATGGGCTGCCAGCCTCCGAGTGTGAGTGACCCCCGTTGCTGTACCGGTCCGGGTGCAGGACCGGTACTGTGGGCCCCGTCGGCACGGCACCAGGCAGTCGACGGGAGGCTTGTGGCTGCTACCAAACTTGAGACGCTCTGCTCGGGATGACGCCATCGATCCTGTACGCTGCCGGCGCTGACAACCCGCCGGCGCCACTTGCCGACCACCGGTTCGCGGTCGACCTCAACCTCGACCAGATCTTTGCTGGGGTCAACGCCGGGCGCGAACAACTCGACCTCGCGTCTGTCTTTTATGCTCCTCTGAGCCAGGTAGACGACGTGGCTTACCGTCACGAAGTACTGGTGGACCTGGAGCGCTCTGATGTCCGGGCCGAAGTGAGAGCGTTTGGCCGAGGGATGCGCCAGTCCCGTGAGATCCTGGGCCAGGCCCGGTCCCTGCGCAGCCACTGGCAGCAGAAACGCCTGTTTGTCGATGCGGTTTCTGCCTACTGTGACGCAGCTATCTCGCTGGAGAGCTCCTTGTCGAGGCTTCAACCGGGTTCGCGCGGCCTGCGCGTCTTTGCCGAGTACCTCTCTGCCTACCGCTCCTCGCGGAGTTTCGCGGCGCTGGTGGACGGAGCCGGCGACGTGGCCTCGAAACTCGGCACGGTCAGGTACGCGCTGAACATCAAAGGCACCCGGGTGACCGTTGCCGGTGACCGCGACGAGCCTGATTACGCGAAGGAAATAGAGACGTTCTTCGCCAAGTTCAGTAAAGGACCGGCGACTGCGCAGTCGGCCCCGCTCCCAAACCGGTTGAACATGAACGACGTCGAGGCCGAGGTCCTCGAACTCGTGGCCCGGCTCAACCCCGGGCCGTTCGGGGCCATGAACGAATATTTCCACCGTCACCAGGGCTTCCTGGATGCCGCAGTTTCCGCCTTCTACCGCGACTCGCAGTTCTACCTTGCCTATATCGAGTACATCGAACCCGCACGGGAAGCCGGCCTGCCGTTCTGCTATCCGCGTCTTTCTGTTTCGCCTGGGCGCGAACGCGCGAATGACGCCTTCGACCTCGCCCTGGCAGCCAAGCTCAGCTTGCGCCCCGCACTCCCCCCCGTCGTGACCAATGACTTCGACCTTGGCCCCGACGGCCGGGTGCTCGTCATCACCGGGCCCAACAACGGTGGCAAGACAACCTTCGCCCGGGCCTTCGGCCAGCTCCATTACCTGGCCAGCCTGGGCTTGCCCGTGCCGGCCCGAGAGGCCGACCTGGTGCTCGCTGATGGCGTGCTCACCTCCTTTGCCCAGGCCGAACGGCTCGGCTCTGGCCGGAGCCACCTTGAAGAGGAACTCGTGCGCCTCCAGGGCGTCATCGCACAGGCTTCGCCGCGCAGCATCATCATCCTGAACGAGAGCTTCTCGTCGACGACGGTGCGCGACGCCGCTCTCCTCGGCCGAGCGGTACTGGCCCAGCTCGTGGCTCGGGGCTCGGTCAGTGTGTTCGTGACTTTTGTCGACGAGCTGGCCACCGCTAACGAAGCCACGATCAGCATGGTCGCTACTGTCGACCCTGATGACCCGGCCCGGCGGACGTACAAAGTGTTACCGAGGCCACCCGGCGGGCCCGCCTACGCCGCCTCGCTGGCTGAGCGCTATGGGCTCACCTACCGGGCCATAAGCGAACACGTGGGCAAGGAAAATTGCCCAGGCAAAAGCGAGGACAAGGGCGGCGGGCTCAGGGTCCTGCTCATGCACCCGAGCGAGGACTTCAAGCTGGACCGCGACCTCCGTCCAGAAAGCGACGGCTTGATTGAGGACCTCGGCCTCTCCACGCTGTTCGAGGCCATGGCCAGGGGCGATAAGTTCCTTCTAGCTGTAGGCAAAACGGCGGTACTTTCGCCCCTCGCCGAGCCGAGCGAGATTATTTACCGCCAGGAAGCCCTCGCCGACTGCCTCGCCCACCCGCAGTTCACCAACCAGCTGTACGGGTTGGCCACTGAGGCGGTTGAAAGCCATAAGAAGATCATGTCCTGGGGCCTCACCCCTTCTCCGGAGAGCCTCCATTACATCTCGCTGCAAGCGTTGGAGCTCCTGTTGGGTTATCTCGTCCGTTTGCGACGTATAACAGCCGAACAGGGGGCTGAGATGTCTTCTTCGGCGTTCGTGCGCCTCCGCTCATTGGTCTTGAGCGAATTCGACGAGGGTTACCTGAACGTGCTCAAAGGCCATCTGGACGAGCTCAGGCTGCAACCCGGCGTCTGGATGAGCGCCCACCTCGGTCGCGCCAACAAGGGCACCGGCTACGTGCTCCACAGAGCGCCCGCGCCGGGACGGCGGGGGAGACTGTCCCGACGCAGCGAGACCGGGTATGGCTTCACCGTCCGCGACGACGACGACAAACGCCTGAAGGCCCTGGACGAGCTAAAGGCAAGAGGGATAGTGCTGGTGGCCGACGCCCTGGCCCATTCCGTCGAGAGCGTCGTTTCCTTTTTCAGTTCTCTCCGCTCCGAGATGGCTTTTTATGTCGGGTGCCTCAATCTTCGGTCCGCCTTGGCGACGAAGGGGGAGCCGATCTGCACCCCCACACCCATGCCGGCCGAAAGCCCCTGGCGCCAGGCGACCGGCCTCTACGACCCTGGCCTTAGTCTGCGTATGAACGGGCCTGTCGTAGGCAACGATTTGAGCGCCGAGGGCAAGGCCCTCGTCGTGGTGACGGGGGCCAACCGGGGGGGCAAGACCACGTTCTTGCGTAGCGTCGGCCTGGCCCACCTCATGATGCAATGCGGGATGTTCGTGGCCGCGACATCGTTTAGTGCTGGCGTGCGCGGGCACGTCTTTACTCACTTCAGGCGCGACGAAGACAGGTCTATGACGGGCGGCAAGCTGGAAGAGGAATTGGCCAGGATGAGCTCCTTGATTTCCCATATGTCGCCCGGGTGCCTATTGCTCTGCAATGAACCGTTCGCTTCGACTAACGAGCGGGAAGGCTCGGACATCGGCCGCCAAGTCTTCCTTCCGTTGGCGAGCGTGGGAGTGAAGGTAGTCGTAGTTACTCACCTCACCGACTTTGCGCAAAGCCTTTATGAGGAGCATCTCAGCTACGTTCTTTTCCTGAGGGCGCCAAGGCAAACTGAGGTGCAACAGTTCCAGATCCGGGAGGGGGCACCGGAACCGAGTGCTTATGGCGAGGACGTGTACAAGCAGATCTTCGGAGAGTTCCCGGCCGACGTATTGGGCGCGGCGTCGAACGCGACAGACCAGGCTTGAGACGGTTATTTCAGCTATTGCCGGATATCTGGACCGATCCGTGGACGGTGTTACCCGAGTAGACAAAACCACCAGAGTTGTTCGTCAAAGACGCACTGCCCGTGATGGTGTTCCCGGTGACGCCGACCCCGCCACTGTTGGTAGATACCAATAGCGACCCGGTTATATGGTTGTTCTGCAACGATACCACGCCGCTGCTACTGGTGATCGACACGCTGCCTCCGATCGTGTTGCCCGCACAACCCGAGCCCCCCAGGGTGACAGGCCCACTGTTGTTCGAAACCGACACTGACCCGCCGAAGGTAGCGCCGCAGAACGTGATGGCTAAGGCACCAGCGGAGCTGACGGAGCCCGTGATGCTGCCCCCATTTACATACAGGGCACCGCCACTGGCCACGCTCACCGACCCTTTTACCTTGCCCCCGGCCCCGATGCACACGACTTGGCCCTTAGCCACCGTGAGAGAGCTGTTGTAGGCGCCGGTGATGCACGGCTGAGTGAAGCCGACGGAGATGGTGGTGCTCGCCGCCACAGGTGCGTAGTCGGTCGAATTGGTCGGCGTGAAGGTGGCGTTCAGTGTCTGCGTGCCGGGCTGGAGCACAGTACCGGCGGGCGGGTTGTACACGAATGACCCGGGCACCGAGGCGGAGGCGTCGAGCTGAGCCGAGCTGAGCCTGGTCCCGAAGGTGATGGGGGCCGGCGTAGGCCAAGAGACTTTGGGTGTGGCCTGAGCCACGACGACCTGGACAGTGCCCGGTGTTGTGGCCTCGAAGCTGGGGTCGGCACCGCTGGCGTTGAAGGTCCCGGAGAGTTCTGACGTACCGGCGGTGAGGACGGTGTTCGATGTCGGGCTGCACTTACCCGAGCCGGAGTTGGGCACCGCCCCGGCCTCAGGCGTGAGGGTCATGGTGCAAATAGTGCTGGTACCAAGAGCGATTGTCAGGCTGTCCCCGGCCGGGAACGGGTCGCTATCACTGGCGTTGACGGTCGCTGAGAACGTCAAGTTGGTCTCGGACCCGTACGTTGTGGGACTGCCTGAAACACTTAAGGCAGTGACGTGGGCAACGCGAGGGCTGATGACCAAGCCGAGCGGGCTGGACACCGAACCGGCAAAGCTGCCGTTAGGGATATAACTGGCGGAGATCTCGTGAGTCCCGGCTGCGCTGTAACTGACCGGGCACTCAGCCGTGCCACTGGCCCCGACGGCAGTCCCGTTCTGCCCGCCGCACCCAGCCATGGGGGTGGAGCCGTCGAAGAACTCAACGTCCCCGCCCGGCGTCCCCGCCCCTACGCTGGCGGCGCTCACCGAGGCGGTCAGGTCCACGGTCTGGCCGATCACGGCTGAAGCCGGGCTGGCCAAGACAGACGTAGTCGTCTGGTTTGTCGATATGGCGAACGACTCGGTAACGGTGGCGTTGCTCCCGCTTGGCCCGTTCACCGCTACGGTGTGCTGACCGCTGCTCTTCACGGTCAGGGCCCGTTCGGTGGCACCGCCGTTGGCATCGACCCGTCGAGGACATACGTCGAGCCGCTGGGCGCGGTGATGTTGATGGTGACGGTACCCGTGTAGAAGCCGTTGACAGGTCCGAGGCCCGCCAAGCCTATGGCGACGAGCGGCTGAGGCGAAGCGTTGAACGCTGTCCCCTCGTTGTTTGAGACCGCCACGTTGCCGGCGCCGTCCAGAGCCTGGACGATGTACTGAACTTGCCCGCTCGGAGTGGCGGCCCTGAGCCCGTCCACGTCTGGCTGTTGGATGAGGAAAGGTTGAGCGCTGTCCACTTACCAGGGTTGGCGCCATCGGTGTACAGGACGAGAACCTCGGTCACGGGGGCCACTGCCGGGCTCACCTGGACCGTGAAGGTGGCCGCGCTGGACGACAGGCTCGACTGGGTGGAGTCGATAGTTGGCGGGGTGAAGTCGGCCGCGTACGGGCTGGTCGCCGGCAGGTAGTAAACCTGGGCGGCGATCGAGTTGAACAGGCGCTCGGTACCCGTGCCCGGCGCCGTACTGCTCGGGAGGAACTGGCCGGCGACCAGGTCCAGCTGTGCGGCCGTCCCCGTGCCCGTAGCGGTGAACGTCCCGTACGTGGACACTCTCTGCAGGGTGCCCGGGAAGGCGGCATTGCCGACCAGCGGCGGGTTGGCGTTGGCTGACCCTGCGGTCGGCAACGAGTAGGCCGGCGCCGGGTCGGGTGTGTCAGAGGACGACAACGCGGTCACGAGGGCGCCGTGTGGCGTCAGGCCTGGCTCGGTCACCGGAGACGCGACGAGCGGCTCGATCGGCCGGTACTCAGTGGCCTGCGTCCCGGGGTTGTAGGCCGTGGGCCCGTTCACCTGGTAGTAGTTTCCGTTGGCTGTTTTTACCAGGGACAGTTGCCCCGCCGCCGTCCCTTGGGTGAGGTTGACGCTGACTGGCGATGAGAGGTCAGTCAGGCCTGTGGTGCCGTTCAGGACCGTTGTGGGCGGGCCGCTTGGGGGCGGGACTGGAGTGCCCGGGTGGTTCAGGTTGTACATCGGCAGGCCGTAAAACGTCGACTCCATGAGCGCCTTCAGGTCGTAGGGGCTGAGGATGGCGTTGCCTGCGGCGTACTGCTGTTCGGCCTCGGTGAGCGCTTCGCCGATTGTCACCGTTGAGTTCAAGTTGGCCGCGAAGTCAGCCATTAGTTTGGCCGAATAAGCAATTGTGTCGGTATCGGCGTAGCCGTAGCCGGTGTTGCCGACCCAGAGTGCCCCGGCATCAGCGAAGGTTTTGGCCCAGTCGTCGATCGGCCCCGTCGCCCCGATGTCGGGACTGACCTCGGCATCGTCGACGTCGAGACCGGAGTGGCAACCCATCGAGAACAAGAGCCTGCCCCCGAACGAGCTCGAGGAATTGCGGATGTCCGTCGTGGTGAACAGGTTGGCGTCCACGCCGCTGGCGTTGTCGTCTGCTGGCAGCGCACGCGAGTAGTCAAAGTGGGCGTTGATGCTGTCAACACGTGGCGTCGCGGTAGCGGTAAGGGCGTTGTCGAGGTCGCCTGCCGACCAGTTCTCGTTTATGAGGGTTTCCGGCGTAAGCCCATTGGCCTTCAAGTTGGCGGACACGGCCTCGGCTCCCGAGGTCAAGAAGGAATAGCCCGTGGTGAGGTTGGCCGTAGCGTCCAGGTTGCCGCTCGAACCAACGAAGCGGGTAAGGGCGGACTCGATCTCGGTCGCCGACTCGACCAGCCGCCCGACTGCCAGCTGTGGTGTGTACAAAGTGGCGCTGCCCACTCCCAATGGTTGGGGAGACGCGTAGGGGTCGTCGCTGAAGTAGTAGCCGAGCGAGAGCGCGTCCGCCTCTACGTTGTTCTCGCCTGCGAACGTGGACGCCCCGTAGTCGCGTTCGTTGGAGTCGGTGGCGCCATCTGCCAGGCGGGCGAACGGTATTTGGTCGTCGGCGCCCACTATGACCAGGTTTTGGAGAGTGGGGTTATCGCGCTCGATTTGGTCGACCACCGCGGAAATGGCTGTAACAACGTCGTTTGCAGATGTCACCGAGCATGGGTTCGAGTTCCAGAGTTGGTAAGCACTTTGCACGCTGGCGTACGAGTCAACGGGGACAATGGCGCCGGTGACCCCGGCGGCGGAGTCTGACGCCACAGCTTGCACGTCGGACATGATCGTTTGTTCGGTCGCGCTCCCAAACGCGGCAGACAGCCGCTGGGTGTCGACCAGGAACAACGTGTTGACGCCCTGCGGGATGGTCACGGGCGCGGTGGCCGCGGCCGGCATCGAGTTGGGGTACTGGATCGGGGCACAACTCGGGGACGTCGACCCCGTGAGCAAGTTGGCCCTTAGCAGGTATGGTTCTGAGCTGTAGGCGCCGTTGTAGCCCGACGCCTGCACGATGTAGGTCCCGGCCGCGAGGGGAGGCGTTTGTATGTACTGGTCCTGGCCGTCCGGGTTATTGGAGATGGCCTGCAGCGAGTCGCCGGCGGGCGGTGTGATGGGGATGTCCTGCGACCCGGTACTCGGTTCGCTAGTACTGCCGGGCGAGAGGGAAGGCAATGTGTCGCTTACGCCCGGGAGGTCCTGGCTCGGGGTGCCCTGTAGCTGTTGGGGCGCCGGGCCAAACAGTTCGAGGTCGTATGTGGCCGGCAAATTGGTAAGGGCAATGCTCAGTTCTTCGCCCTGGGCTACTTGAACAGACCAGTCGTTGAGGTCACCGGGAGAAGTCAGGTAGCCGATGCTGAGGCTGCCGCTGACGAAAGGCGGTGTGCCGGCTGTCATTGTCAACGCAGTCGCCTGGCTGGAGACGGCTGGGTCCTCGCCGTCGACCACTTCTATCGGCGCCGTAGCCGAAGATGATTGGCCGTTCACCGAAAAGGTAGCGTTTGCCGTCCCCAGGCCGATGCCGGCGTTGGCCTGGAACTGCAGCACATGTGTGCCTTCTGTCAGGGGCAGTGCCCAGGTCAGCGCGCCGGTGCCCGCCGGCCCATCGCTGGGGTCGGGTGCCGCCGCCCCATCCACGGTCGTGGTGCCGGGGACGTAGGCGAATGTTGACGGCATGTCGGCCGATATTTGCTGGACGCCCGGGGAGGGCACCGTAAATGTCGCTGTGTACGTAGCCGTTCCGCCGTCACCGGGCGTTTCGTCGGCGGCCAGAGGCAGGTCTGACAGCGTGAAAGACTGCCACGGGAAACTGGCCGGGGGCACCGTCGAGAGCAGCAGGTCCCCAAGGGTTATGGCGGGGAAGCCGGGGGCCGACGTGTTCAGCTCCTCTAGCAGCTGGCCCAAGGTAAGGCCGTTGTAGGTCGTAAGGTCCCCCAACGTCGTGGTCCCGTACGTACCGAGCTGGCCCAACGTGGTCTGCGGGGTAGTCGCTGCGATAGCGCTGGCGGGGAGGTCGCCCAGGGTGGTGCTCCCGTAGGTGCCAAGGTCGCCCAGGTCGGCGCCCGGGAGGATGGCCCCCGCTTGAGCGGCCTGGCCCAGGGTTGCGCTGGCGCATTGGGAATAGGTGGAGCAATCGACAACGGCGGGCAAATCACTTATCGAGCTCAACGGGATCGAACTCAGGGGTATCGAGCTCAACGGGATCGAAGACAGAGGGATGGAGCTGAGCGGGATGGAGCTGAGCGGGATCGAAGACAAAGGGATGGAGCTCAACGGGATCGAACTGAGGGGTATCGAGCTGAGCGGGATGGAGCTGAGTGGCGACGAACTGAGGTTGATAGAGCTGAGCGGGATGGAGCTGAGTGGGTTGCTGGCCAGGGAGATCGAGCTCAAGGGGATGGAGCTGAGCGGCGAGGAGCTCAGGTCGATCGAGCTGAGCGGTATCGAGCTGAGAGGTATCGAACTGAGCGGGATCGAGCTCAGGGGTACACCCGCGAGGGCGAGGGTCAGCAGGGTCACGCCGTTGTCGTCAGGTGTGCTCGAGGAGGCGCTGATCCCGAAGCTGGAACAAGCAAAGTTCAGCGACTGCAGTTGGGCGCACCACGCCGTGAGCGCCCCCGACGCCCCCGAAGTGGCGCCAGGCAGCGGGATCGAGCTCAACGGGATGGAACTGAGCGGGATGGAACTCAACGGGATGGAGCTGAGCGGGCTCGACGCCAGTCCAAGTGCCCCCAGGTCCACCGAGTCGAGGTTGGCCAGCGCAGTGCTGTTACTGAGCACCTCTTCCAACGTCACCGCCTCCGAGGGGGGAGTTTGCGTATGGTGTGCCAGCCAGGATCCCGGCCCAACCGGTGCACGGTGTGGCCGGCGCCGGGCCACAACCGGCGGGGTAGGTGACGGACAGATCCGAAAGCAACATGCTCGACAGGGCCGCCTGGGCGGCGGCGACGGCGGTGTTGCCCGCCGCCGGGACGGCGATGGAGCTGAGCGGGATCGAGCTGAGCGGGATCGAGCTCAGCGGTGAGGAAGCCAGGGGTATGGAGCTGAGCGGGGCGGAGGCGGCGTCGCCGGCACCGGCCTGGGTCGAACCGCTGGTGCTGGAGACGGGGAGGGCGGAGGCGGGCACGCTTTCCACCCCGGCCACGGTGGGAGTAGTCGAAGAGAAACTCGCGGTGGCGACACCGGCAGTCAGGCTGGCGGTTGCCCACGTCGCCTCGTTTGCCGCGGCTGTCGTTTCCGCTGCCGGGGCTGTCGTCTCCGCTGCCGGGGCTGCCCCCGAGCCCTGGCCGAGGTCCCTTTGGCCGAGGAATAGGTAAAAGGGCCCGTACCGACGTCGGCGTGGGTAGCGCTAGTGACGCCGTTCACTTCTATGGTGGCGGCTCCGGAAGCGTTGACCGAAATGGAGATGTTGTATGGCGTGCCCTCGCTCGGGGCGGCGATGAGGTCTTCACTGCCGGTGAAGCCGTTCCCGGCCGGGATGCTTTCCTGGTTGTCCCAGATCCCGTAGTCAGCCCCGTTGTCCGGGTCGAGGTCCCCTTCTACACCCAGCACCCCTCCGTCGTCGCCACCCACGCCACCCACCAGGTAAACCGCAAATGCGCTGTCGCCCGAGGCCGTACCGGTGACCGTCGTCTCGAAATCGAACGGTGCCGAATACGCATAGCTTGATTGCAGGCCCGAGAAGTCGGGCCCGTCTTGGCCGCCCGAGCTCATTCCCATTCCATTTATGAAGCTCAGGGCGGGGTCGGAATAACTGGCCTCGAAGGTGCCGAATGTGCTTTCAAGTTGCGAAATGGCGGGGCCGGACGTCGACCAGCAGGCCGAATTAAGGGAGGTGTCACCAGCGAAATTGTCGTAGAAAGTGCCGGAGCTTTGGGGTGAACAATAATCGGGCGACAGGTCGGCGGAGAACCAACCCGCCTCCGTGAAGCCGGTCTCTTGCGCCTGCTTGGTATTGCCTTCTTGCTGGCCGAGCAATACGTAGAACGAGCCCAGCCCGACGTTGCCTATCGAGAAGTCACCCAACGGGGTGGTGGTGCCTTCGAACACGTCGCTCAGCGAAACAGAGGCGTTCCCGGCCGAATCGATGGTCATGGCGACGCTGTACGTGCCGCCCTCCGCCCCCGGGTTTGCGCTCAATAACGTACTACTCGAGGACGGCGCGTCGGCCAGCTGGTTGCTGGCGTACAGCCCGTAGTCGGCGTCCAAGCCATCGTCGTTCATCTGGAGCGAGAAGGTGTCCGATGGGTTAGCGGCGTTTACCAGCCATATGCCCCACGAGGTGTCAGCGTGGACGCTGTTTATATCCGCCGCGCTGGCATCGAACTGGAATGGAGCCTGATAAGCGTTGGCCGACTGGATGGCGGCAAATTCGTTATTGCTGTACGTGCCCTGCATGTCGAGGTAGTTGCCGTACTCAGGCCCGAAACTGTCGCCGAACCGGAGCTTTGCGGGCATGGCACTGTCGCCGAGATCCGACGCCACGGTGCTGATTACCGGTGTACCTGTTTCCCAGCAGTTCGAGAGGGCCTGGTCGGCGCTGAAATCATCCGCCAGGGCCGTGGTCGAGCAATAGTTCAGTTTGGCTGACTCCCAGTTAGTGAGGTTGGCGCTCTCCGGGAAGGAAGCCTGGTCCGCCAGCACTTGGGCGTCGGGTGTGCCCTCGTCCTGGCCGAGCATTAGGTAAAACGGCCCCGTCCCGACGTTGCCGATCGTGTACTGGGTACCTGTGCCGGGGAAGTACGGGACGGTTACGCTGACGGTGGCGTTGCCCGAGCTATCTACGGACATGGTTATCTCGTACGGGTTCAAAGTGACCGGCCTGGCGTAGACATCTGTGCCCGTCCCGTCCGCGGTCAGGCCATCGTTGGCCCAGATCCCATAGTCACTGCCGGCGTCCGGGTTGAAGTTGCCCTCGACGGAGAACGCTTGGCTCAATGAAGAGTTCACGAGGTAGATGCCGAGGCTGCTGCCGTACGAAAAAGGCTTGTCTGCCACCCCCAACGGGAGGGCGGTGACCGAGAACGTGAATGGAGCAGAATAGGCGGCCACCGACTGGATGGCACTGAACTGGTTGATGCCCGCGGCCCCGGCCATGTTCATCCCGCTACCGAAGCTCAGCTGCGGTGGCGTGTTGGTCGCGCCGATCTTGGCCTCGAAGCTCGAGATCAGCGGTGTCCCTGTTTGCCAGCAACTCGAGAGAGAGCTATCAGTACTGAAAGTGTCATCGAACGCGCCTGACGTGCAGGCAGAAGTGGCGCCGGCGGGCGCAGTGGCGGTGGCCTGGACCGCACCGGTCAGGCCCAGCGTGACCATGAGCGTCGGCCAACCAGGCGCGCCACAAGTGGTCGGACAACCGCCGTCCGTCAGGCCCGTAGCCGTTTGCGGACGACCGACGCAGTTCTGACCCTAGCCTCAAAGAACCGGACCCCTTCGTGGTAGCCGGGAGCTGGGTTCAACAGGGCAGTGTCATGCCCAGGCTCCGCGTATCTCGTTCAAATGTAATCTCGCCGTCCTTCCGCGTTCCAGTGACCGAGTGCCCAGCCCGCGGGCTCGTCCTCCGGCTCTGTGCGCGCCAGGGTCGCGATAACAGACGCTGGCGCGCCCAAGCGGCTAACTCGCACCGAAAATCGGGGTTAGAGTCGCGCACGTATGCTCGGGTCCCGGGGTCGAGGCGGTACTACTCGGCCCGTGAGCGTTGCTCACAGGCCGACGGCGACCAGGGGTGCAGTGCTCATCGCCACGCTCGCGGTCTCCTCGATGTGCACGCTCCCCGGTGGCCAGGCCAGCGCCGAGACGACGAGGCCAATGGAGGGGCGGGCAACAGGCCCGGTCCACTTCGCGGCGGTGGCCCGTCGGCCCGCAATTACCACGGCGCACGGCACCGTCTTTGTTTCGCCGTCCCGGAACATCGGTTGCGAACTGGACTGGCAATTCCCGCACCTGGGCGCAGCTACGTTGTGCCAGACCCTCGCCCCGCCGCAATCTGTGACGATCGCCGCCACAGGAGCTATCGAGAAATGCTCGGGAGTTGCGTGTGTGGGCCACCCGGCTAAGAACACCCCCGTGCTGGCGTACATGGCATCGACCACATCCGGGCCGTTCCTCTGTGCGTCGCGATTCGACGGCGTCGCCTGTAGCGCCAACGGTCGGGCGTTCCTCATATCGAGGGCGGGGATCGCCACTTACGCCGTGTTGCCGCATACGACGATGGCTATATACGCCGATCCAGCCATTCACCCGAAGCTCTCGGTGGCGAAAGCGTTCGGCTGGGTTGTCTCGGTGGACCGGTCGGGCGACAACGCCGAGGTTTTCGTCGAGTGTGGCCACGGTACGACGGGTAGTCTTCCTCGCGATCGGCTGTGGACCGTCAACCTGTCGGCGGTCGGTTCTTTCGAGGTGGAGACCAACCTGGTTGATCCTGCCGCCGGTTCCGTCGTCGAAGTCGCCCGTGACAAATGGGTCAGCTCGGTGCGCGTTAATGGCTGGGACGGCGACCTCGCCTTGGGCGGAAAGGGCTCGTTCGTTAGCGACGGGCCGGGTAGTGTCACTTGCCCGGGCTAATCGGGGCGGGCCGACGGCGACGGCATTATCATCCTCACAGCACGGCGCGGCTACGTCTGGCCAGGCGACCACCAGCGCGTCGACGAGCCGCTGCTCGTCGCCATTGATATGGGCGAGATCAATGTGAGACGTGTGCGATGACACCCACCGATACGAGGCCGTCCAGTATCAGCTGCACGGCGATAGCAGCAATAAGGAAACCGAACACCTTTTCTGTTACCATCATTCGGTTTTCGTCGAGTTTGGCGCTGACGCGGTCTGCCCAGCGGAAGACCACGACGTCGAGGAGCATCACGAAGGCCAATATGGCTATTTCGACTCCGACCACGCTTAGCGACTTCGCTTCTGCTGAAAAAGTCACGAGGCCGACAATGCCGACGGGGTTGAGCAGGTAAGGCACGGCCAAAGGGAACTGCGCCAGCTGCAATGGCTCCTTGCCCTCGGTGAGGTGGTCTTGGCCCGGCTGGCCCAGCACCATTGCCACCGCCAGTACTAGCAATATCAAGCCTCCCGCGATCGAGAGCGACCCGACGCTGAAGTGGAGCAAGATGCGGAGCAACTCGCCGAACAAGACGAGCGCGAGGGCCACAGTCCCCGCCGTAACCAGCATCTTGTGGCGTACCCGTTGCTTTGTAGGTTCGTCGAGGCCAGCTGTTATCTGCAGGTACGGGACCAGAGCAAGCTTCGGCCCGACGCCGATGAGCAATAGCAGGAAGGCGTCTATAACGCCCGCAGCGGTTATCGTTGTTTCAGCCATCCCCTCGAGTCCAGCAGATTCCAGTTATCTGGGCCGTCTGATGCTGCTAGAGCCACAGTTCGTCGGCTCTATGCGCCGTGATTTGTACCAAAGCGCAAGGAGGTTTCGGTCATGACTACCGCGATCATCGGCACGGGAGGGATCGGGTCGGCCATCGCCCGCCAACTCGCCTCCGGCGGCGAGACGGTGCGGCTCTCGAGTGCCGACCAAGCGTCGGCTCGAACGCTAGCTGCAAAGATCGGTCCCGCTGCGGTTGTCGCCGTCGACAACCGCGCCGCGCTGCAGGACGTCGATGCCGTCGTCCTCGCGCTGCGGTTTACAGTGCTGAAAGGGGTCATAGACGAGATCGCCGACGCGCTCACCGACAAGGTCGTGGTCGTCCCGAGCAACCCGGTCGGCCTCGACGCAGGTGGCAAGCTCATTCACCTCCTGCCGGAAGGGCAGTCCTCTGGCGAGGTGGTCAGCGGGTGGCTGCCGGCGGGGACGCACGTGGCCATGGCGTTTGGGTCCATGTCGGCCAGTCTCTTCGAGTCCTCCAGCCACCGGTCACCGGATCCTGCGGTCCTCTTCTACGCGACCGACGGCGACCGTGCTGGCAAAGAAGTCGAGCAGTTGATCCGGACCGCCGGCTTCGAGCCAGTGAAAATCGGTGGGCTCCGACAGTCGAGCCGGCTCGAGGTGGGCGGCGACCTTCACGACCTGGTAGTCGGCCCCGCAGAGGCTCGGTCACTGGTCGGCGGGGCCTGACCGCTTCGCCGCCCTGACCGGGCGTAGCTCTACAAACGGGAGACCAGCTCAGCCACGATCTCTGCTGCTGATTGTGGCTGCTTGGCGAGCGCAACGCTCTGTCCGGCCCACATTGAGAGCGCTTCGATATCACCGGTGGTACCGACCATCGGCGGCGCCGGCTCGTACCGGACGATTGCTTCGCCGGAGGCGAAGTGCGCGATGACATCGCCCACTCCGGGTCGACTCTCCAGAGGCGGCCGGCCCGCGGCCTCCCACATCTCGGCCGTCGAGTTGCGGAGGGCGCGGTGGGGCGCGTCCGGCCACCCGACGTCGTAGAGGTCGGGGTACCACTGCGCATCCGTCTCGGCCGCATCCATCACACGACGGCGGTACTCCTCGTGGATGGGCATCTCCTGGGCGAGCAGAAACCGGGTACCCACCCACGCCGCTTGGGCGCCCAGGGCGAGGACGGCGGCCACGCCGCGAGCGTCGCCGATCCCGCCGGCCGCGATCACTGGCACCGGCGCCACCGCGTCCACGACGGCGGGCACCAACGGGAGGGTCGCAATCTGGCCCCCCACGTGCCCCCCAGCCTCCCAACCTTGCGCCACGATGACATCAACTCCGCTGGCGACTGCCCGCCGCGCCTGTTCGGCGCTTCCGACCGTACACAGAACGAGCCCGTTGGCGTCGTGGACCGGCTCGACGTAGCCGGCGGGATCTCCAAGAAAAAGTGACACGGTCCGCAAACCGGCTTCAAGGGCCTCATCGAGGCGACGGTGCTGATCGGAGGTGAGAACCAGGTTGCCGCAAAAGGGACGATCGGTGAGCGCTGCCGTCTGGCGAACCACGTCTCCGGCCGGAGCGGACCACGTCAGCGTCACCATGCCGAGCCCACCGGCGTTCGAGACCGCGGCCGCCAGTTCGGGCACCGCCACCATGGCCGCCAGGACGATCGGTTGTTCAATCCCGAGCAGCTCACAGACCGGCGTTCGCACCAATACCCCCTACCCGTTCGTCTCGGTTGGCCGCGCATACAACCGTCCTCGACGTCGACCCCTCGGGCCAACGCGGGCAGATGCACATCAAGCTATGACGCGTACGACGTCGGCGGCGTCTGGGCAGCCCGCTTGTCCCATCCGTGAAAGTCCGAGTAATCGCCTGCGTCCCAGGCCTGGCGCAGTCCCGGCTTGCTCAGGTCCCAGTCGGGGCGGATTTCGCTCGACGCCGCCCGCAAGTCGCGCCACAAGTCGTAGAACGACGGGCGGCCCCAGAACCAGTACCCGTTGTAGACAGTGTGGACCACCAGCCCCGGCTTGAGCACCAGGGTGTGGGGGATCATCGGGTTGTGCTCGGGGTCGGTGTACTCCTGGATATCGAGGTCCTTCTGGACGATGCGCCCCGGGTCGGACAGGAACGGCCACTGGGCACCGACCGAGGCGCGGAACTCTTGTGTGGTGTGGTGGTCGTCGGTCGAGATCGTCGCGATCTGGGTGTAGGCAACGGCGACCTTCGGATAGTTCGCCGCCAGCTCCAGGTGCTGCTGGTGCTCTTTCGGACAGTAGTTGCCCCGCGCCAGTGTGAGGACCAGCGGGTCGTCGCCCTGGATCTCGCTGAGCTTGCGCACCGTGTCGGTGTGGTCCGGCAGGGCGTAGTCGGGGAACGTGCCCCCGGGTCTGATGTCGGATCGCATGGATTACCGCCTCTTTCGTCGCCTCAAGCGCGCCACCTTCTAGCTGAAGTCGAGCCCGCCCTGCGCACTCAGGGGCGAGCTTGTGGTCACGAGATTATCCTTCGCGGCCGCTACGTCACCTCTTGTTCGCTCGCTTCGCCGCCAAAATGCGGGCGGGCACTTTCACTTGCCCCGCGGGCGTCACGAGTGCTCGAAGGGGGCTTCGATATCGTCATAAATGCGAACAGCGGCCAGAAGACCGTCCCTGCTGCGCTCATATACACCAATTCCCGCCTGGGACGGCAGGTCGTGGCTGCCCCAACGGACGCAGTTGTACTCCAGGGCGCAGCGCACGCCGTCGTCGGTCACTGTGCAGTGCTGGAGGCCGACGCCTCCGCCTGCGCTGAAGCACTTGATGAAGTACGAGCGGAGCTCAGGTGTGCCGCGGTGGGCGGAGTGGGGCCCGATGGGCTCGCGGTAGTACCCATCTGGCGCAAACGTGCCCACGATGGTTTCGGCGTCGCCTGCGTCCAGCGCGGCCTGGTAGCGGCCGACTACATCACCTGGGTGGGCGTCCGCGGTCTCGAGGATGGGAGGCCTGAGGTGGCGGTGCCCATCGACCGGCCACTGGCTGCAATAGGTACGGAATACCACCGACTGCTCATCGGGGGATTCAGCTACGACGGCTATCGGCCAAGCCAATTTCGCTCCATCGCCGTCCAGGTGGGCCAGCAGTTCGACTACGGCCCGGCCGCCGACCAGGGTAGAGGCCACAGTCTCAATACGGGCGTGCCGCTCGGCCAACCAGGATTGGTTATGGCGGACGAACCGCCGCAACTGCCTGTGGCCACGGACCTCGCCCGCCCGGGGGTCGTAGATCACTACCTCGCCAGGCCACACAGTCTCCAGAGCGCGAGTGTCACCGCTGTTGAGTGCATCGAAGTACGCCATCGCGGGATTTGCGAGACCTGCGGCACGGGTCTGCCTGCGGGCCAGCTCGACGGCATCGGCGAAGTCCGGGAACCAGGGCATCTCAACCCCCATGGTGCCTCACCGCACCGCAACGGTGACGACAAGGCCTGGTCCCCGGCATACGAAGCGGCTCATCCCGGGCCAAAAAAGGATCCCACAGTTCGTGGGAGAAGGCTACGGGTGCGGCGGCTTACGATCGACGTCAGATGAAAGAGGGTCCAACCGCCGACGTGGCTGTACCCGGTCGAGCGCGGGGAACCAAACTGCGAGGAGAGCCGCGTCTACCCGTCGTTATCACAATGGTCGTGGCCATGGCCATCCCACTGCTGATGCCAGACGAGTTGATCTCGGGTTCGCGCTGGATCGTCCCGAGCATTATCTTCGCGCTACTGGTCGCCATGCTGGTGCTCGACCCGGGCCGGATCGACCGCCGCTCAGTGGACTTGCACTGGTTGCGGCTCGGCATCCTCGTCGTACTAGCGTTCGGTACCGCTTATGCGACGGTTGAACTGACGCGCGCACTGGTAGCCGGGTCAGCCGCCATAACGAACTCGCCTCAGGAGCTACTGCGGGCGGGTGGCCTGGTCTGGCTGGGCTTGTTTATAACGTTCGGCTTCCTTTATTGGGAGCTCGACCTGGGCGGCCCCGGCGAGCGGGCGCACGTTGAGCGCGAGTTCCCTGATCTTGCCTTCCCCCAGGACTTGAACCCGTCGATCGCCCCGCCTAACGGGTACCCAACGTTCATCGACTACCTTTACCTGGGCCTCACAAACAACCTTGCTTTCAGCCCGACCGACGTCATGCCCTTGAGGCACTGGGCGAAGCTGGCCATGGGGTTGCAGTCGGTGGTCTCGCTTCTAGTACTGGGCCTGGTGATAGCGCGCGCCGTCAATATCTTCAAGTGAACTGAATCTTCAAGTGAACGGGCGCGCCCCTCGCGTCTGCTCAACATAAAGTTGGGGGCGAACTTCGATGAGTTCGGCTCGGCAAACACGAACCATCGTGAGCGCGTGCGTCAGCAGACCAGGTCAGCGCATTAGGTGGCCGGGGCAGGTGCCGGGCTGTCGTCTGTAGGTGCCTTGCTGGGGCCCGGGGTCGACGCGAAGCCGGAAAACGCCGTCCGCAGGCAGTCGAGGAGACTTTCTGGCTCGGTAATTGCCAATGGGTCGAGAGCGATCCCGATGTCGAGCCGATCGTCGTTCCCGAAGGCGCTGATGTTGATCGGGCAACCGAGCCGTGGCCCGAACGGGTAGCTTTGCTCCACGGTCACACCGCAGATGTGGCGCGGGGCGCGACCACCCGGGACAGTGGTGGCGGCGAAATCGACGGTGTCTGCCTGGGCGTGGAGCGCCGGGATGAGCAGGCGGGTTGGCATCCGGCCGATCGTCAGGGCTAGCGCTGTGGTCACCCTTAGGGCTGGTTCGTTGCGGGCGCGGGCCAGGCGTTCCCCGACCACTCCGAACTGGGGCCCGGCGTGACCCAAGGCAGTGGGGACCTCGATGCGGAGGGGGGCGAACCAGTTCCCCCCCGTGTCCCGTCCGTGACGAAGAGTGGCGGGTGTGGCGAGACGCAACTCTGGGCAGGTCTGGCCCAGCCGTTCCAGGTAGAGCCCGATCCCACTGGCAGCCGCCGCCACCAGGAGCGTGTTCCTGCTGCCTCCGAGAGCTAGTGCCGTGGACCGAGCTCCGGGGAAGGAAATGACCTCGAACCGGGTCGTCACTGACCGAGCGTCGGGCCAGCTGGCCAACGGGCCGCCGACGATGAGCGCTTGGCGCGAGACCGAACTGGCCACCTCGAGGCCGTCCTGCACGCCGCGGAGCAGCGCGTCGGCTGGCTGGGTTACGAGCTTGGCACTGAGACCATTGAGGTTGGACGTTAGGGGCTGCACGGCTCGGCTGAAACGCTCGACATCGAACGTGACGGTGAGCGACGGTCGGTTCCTCCCCGACTGCGGCTCGCCGCTGTCAGGTTTCTCGGTGGCCGCGGTGGGCGGCTGCCTGTGCCTCGTCGTCGGCTTTGCCGGTTGTGCCCAGGCCTCGTCAAAGATCCCGTCAACGATGGCGGTCCCGCCCATGCCATCAGTGAGCACATGGTGGGCGCGCAGGTACAGCGCCGCTTTGCCGTCCGCCAGCCCCTCGATGAGGGTCACGTCCCAGGGCGAGCGGTCGGGCTCGAAGGGCAGCGCCTCGATGAGGCCCAACAGGTCCAGGACGTGGCGGAGCTGTCCCCGCGCCGGCACTGTAACCCGTCGCAGGTGTTGGGTGGCGTCGAAAGCCGGCTCCTTCGCCCAGTAGCCGGGGAGCCCCGGCAGCGCCGACTCGTGCGGCCGGGCCCGCAACGGGGGGGTGTCCTTGGATAGCGCCAAGAGACGACTGGTCAGCTCGGCAGGGCTCGGAACGTGCTCGAGGAGCATCAGGTTGCCGATCGTCATCCGCAGGTCCGGATCGTACCCGACCCGCCAGATGATGGACTCGATAGGGCTCAGACGGTGGGACACCTGGAACAACCTCCTGAGGCTTGCGGCGTGACGCAGGACGACGCCCGGATTGCCGGACAGGTTACCTTTTTCCCTGCCCGGAGGCACAGGGGGTAATAGTCACGTCACGTTCTTTCTGAAGTTCAGGGCCGGGGGGCGTCTGCGACGTGCCAGAATCGGGGCATGGCCCCTCGTAGCCGCCGAGGACGCGCCGCCGTACGTGCTCGGCCCGGGGTCCTGGGAGAGCTGCTGGCGGATGCCACCGGCGTCTTGCAGTCCGTCGCGAACGAGGTGGCACCCGGGGTCGTGAACGCCATCGATGTCAACGACGTTGTCGAACGGGTCGACATCCAGGAGGTCGTCGACCGGGTCGACCTAAACGAAGTGATGGCCAAGGTCGACCTCGACGCGGTCCTAGCCCGGGCTGACCTGAACAGCCTCTTGGCCCGAATCGACCTGAACGCGCTGATAGACCGGGTCGACGTTGACGAGCTCATCGACCAGGTGGACATCAACGCCGTCCTCGCCCGGGCCGACGTCAACCTGCTCTTGGCCCGCATAGATGTGAACGCATTGATCGACAAGATCGACATTGACCGGGTACTCGACCGGGTCGACCTCAACTCCGTCCTGTCGCGCGTCGACCTCGACGCCCTAATACAGCGGACCGAGGTCGGCTCGATCATCGCCACCACCGGCGCCGGGATCGCCAGCAAGGCCATCGACGTGGCCCGGAGCGAAGGGGTAAGCCTCGACCTCACCGTGCAACGCTGGACGGACAAGCTCCTGAGGCGGCGCTTCTCCCGGCGCCCTGAGGGGCCGCCGCTACTCGTTGGGGAACCGGACGGGCCGGTCCCATGACTCTCCTCGTGGAACCGGATCGGGACCTCAGCCTCCAGGGCCGCTACGCCGGCCTCGCCACCCGTCTGGCTGCGTTCGTCATCGATCTCGTCGTCCTCCTGGTCTTGTTCGACGTGCTGGGCAAGACCGTCGAATACCTGGTGTCCACGCTCTCGGGCGCCCCGTGGAAGATTTCCAACTTGCCGATGGGAGGGGGGCTGTCCCTTGGCATCTTGGCCTTCCTGTATTGCACTTACCCCGTCGCGGCCGATGGCCGTACCTTCGGTATGGCGGTGGCTGGCCTGCGCGTGGTGCGGGCGGACGGCTCCCGGGTGGGCTGGTCACAGGCAATCATCCGGATCCTCGCCCTGCCGCTGAGCTTCCTAACCCTCGGCTTCGGTTTTCTGCTCATTGTCCTGCGCCAGGACCACAGGGCCCTCCAGGACCTCATAGGGGGGACCGCCGTCGTCTACGCCTGGGATGCCCGCTCCGCTCGGTGGCGGTTGCTCGCCAAAGCTGATAAGACCGCCGGCTAGTCGCTCGGGCCCTTGAATACTGATTCGTGATCGGCGTTATCTTCGCGTTTGCCCTGGTCCGCCTCAGCGGTTTTGGGACCATGCGCAGGCGCATATCAGCTCACGCAATCAGCGCACCTGATTGACTCGATAGAAGGGAGCTAAGATAATGCTGGACTGGCCCACTGGTGCGAAGCCGCACCCTTGGAGCGAAGGGTTCCAATGGATCGACCCAACTGGCCCTTTCCTGCGTCTGAGCCCCGATGAGGCCGCATCCTTTAGTGCCGATGGGTTTGTCGTTTTGCGGGGCGTCCTCGACCCGGACTTAATAGAATCCGTTCGCTCTAACGTGGACGAGCTAGAGAAGGAAAGAGAGGCCGAGCTCGAGGCAAAGGGCGGACGCGAAGGGATTAGCCAGCAAAATGCGATCACCTTCAGCTCACACCTTGTCACGAAGTCCGCCGCCCTGAAGGACTTCGTTAAGAACCCGGTCTACGCCGAGTTGTGCTCGGATCTTATCGGCCCGGACGTCAACCTGTACTGGGACCAGGCTGTCTACAAGAAGCCAGAGAACCCCCGTCGTTTTCCGTGGCACCAAGACAACGGGTATACCTTCGTACTTCCGCAGCAGTACCTGACCTGTTGGACGCCATTGACAACTGCAACCATCGACAACGGGTGCCCTCAAATCGTTCCTGGTATGCACAAGCTTGGAACCCTTACGCATACCTATGTCGACCCACTGGGATGGGAGTGTTTTGCGGATCCGCCAGTCGCAACAGTCTCGGCCGAAGTGGAGCCCGGCGATATTGTCGTCTTTTCCTCACTTGCGCCGCACCTGACAGGCCCCAACGTTACTACCAGCACGCGCAAGTCGTATATCGTGCAATTTGCCCCGTCCGGGGCTGAGGTATTGCTCGGCAATTCCGCCGATGGACCTCCGACCGGCCACAAGTTGTGCGAGGGAGATTCGCAGTTTGCGGTACTACGTGGCGGGGCACCGGTGATGAACAATTGACAACGCTCTGTTAGATCGAAAGAAGTGGGTGTCCAACTAACGTGATCCGTCAAAGGTACTTAAATTTAAATCCCGAGCTCAACTCACGGGAGAGAGCGCGGACCTGCAGGAGCACAGGGCTCAGAAGAGCTTTGGCACCCGGCTCGGGTGGGTGCCGGCCTTCAGCGGCGATGAAGTCATCACGGGCCGCTAATGTCGGGCCCCCCGCCGCACCCGTTCGACAAGGATCCGCTATCGGGCGCGGCGGCAGCCTCGTTCAGCATCGGGCGGCGGACATTGGTCGCCGTGTCGGACGGCTTCCTCCAGATTTCCCGCACGTTCTTGGGTACCGTAGAGGACCCGGCTGCGGGGGACAACGTCATCCGGCGCGTTTACGGACAGTCCCGTCTGCCGCTTGGCTGTTTCTTCTTCCCCGGGCCTCCGAACGTGCTTGTCGATACCGGCTTCGGACCTACCGAAGAGCCCGGCGTGATCGTCGGCGGTCGGCTGCTCGGCAACCTGGCGCAACACGGCGTTCGTCCGGAGGACGTCGATATTGTGGCGCTGACCCATCTGCATGCAGACCACGTTGGGTGGGTCGGTGATGCCGCCGGAAGGCCGGTCTTCCCGAACGCCCGGTTCGTGCTGGGCTCCGGGGATTGGGAGTACTTCATGGCGCGGGACGACGCCCTGAAGCCGCATACCCGCGAGAGCCTCCAATGGCTCGACGGGCAAGGACGAGTGGTGCTGCAAGAGGGGGAGACGGCGGTCGCTCCGGGCCTCACCCGTTTATCCGCCCCGGGTCACACACCAGGTCACTCGCTATTTGTGGTCCATGACGGGCCAGCGCGAATGTTGCTGCTGGGGGACGCCGTGTACTGTCCGCAGCAGCTCAGCCATGCCGACTGGCAGGCCGCCAGTGACGTGGACCCCGCTCTCGCCAGGACGACCAGGGAAACCTTTTTGCGGGATCTCGAGCTTCACGGCGGGGAGGCCGTCGGCAGCCATTTTCCTGGGCTAATAGCCGGACGCGGCCTGACCAATTCGGGCGTGGCCACCTAAATAAAGGGATGATAAGCACGAAGACTTCATTGCTCGGCGGCTCCGTCAATCGGGGCGGGGCCGAGCTCGTCAAGCAATTTCTGTAGCGCAACATACGCCTTGTTGCGGTATGCGACCAGCGCTTCCGCCTGCGGGCCTGAGGCCTCAAAGAACCCGCCCCCGCTTTTCGTGCCGAGCCTGCCCGCCTCGATAAGGTCCTGAAGGATTTTCGGCGCTCGGAACCTGTCGCCGAAGGTCGCCTCAAGGGACTTGAAACAGGCGGCGTACACGTCGAGACCGGCCATGTCCGCCACAGCGAATGGGCCGAAGAATGGCAGCCGGAACCCGAAGGTCGTCCGAACGATCCTATCGATGTCCTCTGTCGATGCCACCCCCTCTTCCGCCAGTTGAGCCGCTTCCTTGAACAGCACGAACTGCAGACGGTTCAGGACAAACCGCGGTCACGTCTCGGACCTGCGCCGGCTCTTTGCCGACCCCCCTGATTATCTTTTCCACGGCGGCCAAGACGCGGGGCTCGGTCTTGGCGTGGGGGATCAGTTCAACGCCGGGGACAAAGGGCGCCGGATTAGAAAAGTGCACACCTAGGAAGCGCTCTCGGCCCCGCACTGCTTCGGCCAGCGTGCCGATCGAGATCGTCGATGTATTGCTTCCAATGATGGCTGCGGGCCGTGCGACGCTGCTAATGGTAGACAGCACATTTCGCTTGACGTCGACATCCTCTATTACCGACTCCTCGATGAACTCGGCCTCCGCAACGGCTTCCTCGACCGAGGCCGCCGGCTTGAGGTATTTCATCAGGGTTTCGGTCGCGCCCGGCGCGAGGAGCCCGTCGGCGACGAAGCTTACCGACTCGGCCAAGAGCCGGTCGTAGCTTTTTACTGCGATCATTTCAGAGACATCGGCGATGACGACGGTGGCACCCGAGAGAGCAAGGACCTGAGCGATACCCCCGCCCATATAACCGGAGCCCACGACGGCGTATTGGTGCATCAGGCGCCTCCTCTCCTGGCAACAGTGGCCTTGGCAGAGCCGATGTCCACCGATCGACGGCGCTGAGCCTATCGTCCGCCGTCTTGATCGCCTAGCGAAGTGACCGGAAGGCGGCGCGAAGCTCTTCGGAAAAGAGTTGAGGCTCTTCCCAGGCAGCGAAATGACCGCCCTTGTCCACTTCGTTGAAGTAAATGACGTTGGGGTACGCCGCTTCCACCCAGCTGCGGGGGGCCTGAAGATCTCGCCTGGGAAGGTGGTGAAGCCGACCGGGACGGGTACCGGCGGCGGAGCGTGGCCGGCCGTCAACGCCGCGGCTCGTCCGCTTTCCCAATACGACCGAGCCGCCGAGGCCCCGGTGCCTGTCACCCAATACAGCGTGATGTTGTCGAGGATGTGGTCCCGGGTGAGGTTGCCCGCCGGCTGCTTATCGAGGAAGGCCCGGGAAATTTTGTAATAGCTGTCCGTGTCGTGGTCGATCATCCAAGCCGCCAGGGCTACGGGTGAGTCCAGCAACGCGTAGCCAATCGTCTGGGGGCGCGTGGCCTGCTCCAGGAAATAGCCAAAGCCGCTCTTCCTGAACTCGGCCAGGGCGTCCGAGGCGGCGCATCAGCTCTGCCCACGCCTGTGCGACGCGGCCGGCGTGCCAGCCGATCTCAGTAGGTTCTGCGGAGAACCCGTACCCAGGTATGGACGGTACTACGAGGTCGAACGCGTCCTCCGGGCGGCCACCGTGCGCCGGCGGGTCGGTGAGCGGGCCGACGACCTCGAGGAGCTCGATAACCGAGCCGGGCCAGCCGTGCGTCACGATGAGCGCCAACACGTTCGGGTGCGGTGACTTTACGTGGATGAAATGGACGTCCACCCCATCGATCTCAGTTTTGAACTGCGGCAGTGCGTTCAACCTTGACTCACAACGACGCCAGTCATAATCAGCCTCCCAGTACCGCGCGAGCTCCTCGTTAGTTGCCAATTGCACGCCCTGCGATCGATCTGCGACGAGTTCTCTGGAAGGCCAGCGCGCCGCCGCGATGCGCGCCCGCAGCGACTCAAGTGCCGGCTCGGGGATCTGGACTGTGAACGATCGGACCTCATGGCTACGAACTGAGCCTTCGGTGCTCTCAGAC
Source organism: uncultured Acidimicrobiaceae bacterium (assembly GCA_963807395.1). Taxonomy (GTDB): domain Bacteria; phylum Actinomycetota; class Acidimicrobiia; order Acidimicrobiales; family Palsa-688; genus Fen-671. The sequence goes on along the minus strand of CAWEBW010000010.1, from coordinate 393,946 downwards.
ATATCGGTCTCCTTGCTTCGATGGTTTGCTGGTTGACCTACGACGCGTCCCCGACATTCTTGCTGGTCTCCGACTTTGGTTGCGGACCAGCAGCTGTGAAGTTCGTAGCGTCGCGGACGCCTAGCCACGAGACGGGGGGCTGCGGCGCTCGCCAGCGCAGTGGCCCAACTGGGGGAGCGGCGTACGGGAGGCCGAGGAACGCGTCGACGGTGCTCCCGCCGATACGGCGGACCACGCCGCCTTGAGTAGTCACCACGGGGCCGAGCCCCCATTAGTGCCAGTCGCGGCGGCGCCGGCGGGGTTGATGCCGGCGGGGTTGATGGCGGCCAAGGGAAGGCCTAGCGCGACGGCGAGAGCGCAGCCGGCCGTTGCACGCCAAACCGTTTCCGTCCGCGATGAGTGAGATCCCTGCATGAGCCCGATCCCCTGAATTGTTGACGCCAGGCTGGCGGCCCCGTCCGGGGCAGTCACACCCTTCACGCGAAGCCAGATATGCGTCACGTCCCGAGACGAGGCAGAAAACGACTGCATGGTAACGCCAGGACGTGGAGGCGATATGGGGAAGCCGTGTAGACCCGATGGATACTGTGGCTATTCGCCGTAGTCCTGCCCGTGCGTCGTTCGCCTATGGTCGAAGCCATGGAGCTCTGGGGAGTTATCGGGTCGCAGGTCGCAGGCATGCCGGAACTGGCAGGGCAGGTCCGGCGCTGGGAGGACGTCGGCGTGGCCGGGGTGTTCGCCACCGACCACCTGTTCTTCGACATGGACGGCTCCCGCCGCGACAGCCCGACGCCAGCCCGACCCGTACATCCTGTTGGCCGCCGCCGGCGCCGTGACAGAACGGGCCAAGCTCGGCACCATCGTCGCCAACGCCGGTCTTCAGCATCCCGCGTTGCTGTTGCGGCACTTTTCTCAGCTCGCTCGTCTCTTTGGTGGTGAGCGCGTCTACGCCGGCCTCGGGGCGGGCTGGAACCGCGAGGAGTTCGAGGCTCTCGGTCTGGTTTGGCAGGCCCACGGCCAACGCATGGAGCGTCTAGAGGAGACAATGCTGCTCGGACGCCAGCTCTTCGACGATGGCTACGGTCATCTTCATGGGGCTCAGATCGTCGCCGACGACCTGCCCCTGTCACCCGATCCAGGGGTGCCGCCCCGGCTGATGCTCGGCGGGGGTAGTGCCCGAGCGTTGCAGATGGCCGGCCGCTACGCCGACCACGTCGACCTCAACTCCCCGACAAAGGCGGGCAGGGTGAGTGCCACGATCGGCGGTGCCGTAACTGTCGTCGAGGACAATCGCAAGCGTCTCGCAGCCACCGTGGCCGGATTGGAGGAAAGCGTCAGCGTCCTGGCGGCGGCGGCCTCCGAGGCCGGACGGCCGACCCCGACCATCAGCGTGATGCTGACTCATGTGGTTAGCTGCCCAACTAGCGAGATCGAGGAGAACGAGCGGCGCTTGTGCGAACAGTACGGGCTGGAGCCAGTGCCCCTCGGGCAGTGCCCGTTCGCCCTCGTCGGGCCGCCGGAACGGATGGTCGACTTGTTGGACGAGCGCGCCGGGCGGCTCGGGCTGGCCTCGGTGATCCTGCCCGACAGTAATCACGTCGAGGACTTCGCCACCTCGGTGTTCTCCGGGGTGAAGAGCTGACGTCTGCTGGGGCTCAGGTTCCCGGCGGGTGAGAGGGCTCGGCCTCGCAACCACGGCGGCAAATCCAGGTCATGATCGCCCTGGAGGCCTCAAAAGGCTGCGCTGTCGCTCGCTCAGGTCGGGGTAATCGTCTGGGACGTAATAACGCCTGGACCACGCCAGTGGCTCCGGACTGTACTTGTAAAACACCGTCCGCCGCTCGTCGCTCCCTCGCCACGGCAGCGTGCCGTGCGTTAGGGCTTCGGTAAAGATAATGGCCGTACCGGCCGGGCCGGTGACCTGGCGGACGCACGGGTGGAGGTCGGTCAGTTCCTTCCAGTCCTCGGGAAATGGAAAGGCCGCTTTGTGGCTCCCAGGTACACAGGCAAAACCTCCGTCCTCGGGGCCGACGTCTTTGAGGTTATACGCCACCACCAGTAGCCCGCTGTGGAGGTGCCCGTCACTGCTCCAGTAGTACTGGGCCGGGTCGAATGGGGCGGCTCCTCCGTGCAACCGGGCGCCGATAGGCCCGAGACCTGAACGTATGACGTCCGTATATTCATGGTCGAGCCGCAATCTCGGTCCTAACAACTTTTCCAGGAACGGAAGGACCGCCGGGTTGTCGATCAGGTTCAGGAACACTCGGCTCCGGGGCAACAGGCCGCTCCAACGGTGCGTCGTTTCCTCGCGGCTCATTTCCCGGTCCACGAGCTCGTCGATGGCTTCGTTCAGCTCCTCAGCGGTCGCGGAGGAAAGGGCATTAGGGACCGTCAAATAGCCTTGGATGTCGAACAAATAGCGGTCTTCGTCGCGCATGGCGTTCCTCCTCGCGTTTGCGGGCCGGGCGGCACGTTCGGCCCGCACATTGTCACCGCAGAAGGCCGCAGGACACGATGGCCGCGCCGGGCGCGCTGGTCAGCGAAATCATGACGCCGTCGTCCATCAGGCTTCGTCCGGTTCTTACTTCGACCTCGTCGGTGGCCAGGTTCTTCAACCGGTATCGGCCTCCGGAGATGAGGCCTCTCAAGGGGAAAGACCGAACGGGTGAGGGGGCGCCTGGGCGGCGGAACGCCTCGAGCACGCCGGTGCCCGGCTCCGGTCGGTTGTACTGGAAAGCGAACCAGACGTCTACCGCCAGGCTGTAGTTAGTGAGAGGGTAGAAGTCGCTATAGAGCAAGTCACCCTGGATCTGTAGGAATTCTTCGTTCACCGCCCCTAAGTAGCGCCCAATCTGCCGGGACCGAGGAGCCCGGGTCGACGTCGGAGATAGGGCACGGGGCGAGAGCACTCCGAACGACGTAACTCGGAGGCCCGTACCGCCCGTCGTTCGTCTGCTGTGGAACGGTGCTGTGCCCCCTGGGTTCCGACAGAGTTGGTTTCCCGTTCAACTGGCCCAACAGGGCCCCGCCGACGCTAGCTCCTGCACCCTTCAGGAACTCTCTCCTGCGTATGGTCTCGTGTTGCGCTTCAGCCATCGTCCCCCGGCTCGTCTGTGTGCCCGCGCCCCGCCAGGTACACGACCCGGTGGGCGATATTGACGGCGTGGTCGGCGAACCGCTCGTAGTACCGCGCCACCAGGGTCATGTCCATTATCACCGGCAGTCTCATCGCTCCTGAGGCGAGCTCCGCGATAAGAGCGGAGTAGAGGCTGTCCATGTCGTCATCTTGTTCTTCCAGTGCGTCCACGGCGGTCCGGTCGCGCTTATACCAGGCGTCAGATGTCTTGTTCCACATATCGGCTGCAGTGTCGCCCATTCTCTGCACGAGACCCCGGGTACGAGGGGAGAAATCGTCGGTCAGGACGTGGGTGGCCTCCTCTGCGATGTGGAGCGTCAGGCGGTGGGCGCGATCCTGATCGGGAAGGATGCGCAGCACCGACAACAAGAGACGCAGGTCCTCGGCCACCGGGGCCTGGAGGAGTAGCTGCCGGTTGACGAGTAGCTCTAGCTCACGGTAGATACCGTCAATGCTGTCCTGGCGCTCGGCCACGACTTTAAGGGCAGTGGCATCGCTGCTCAGCAGGGCTCCTGTGGCTATAGCCAAATCCTCACCCACGAGGGCGAACAGCTCGACGACTTTGCCCTCGATTTCCTGCAGCTCTTGGTGAAATCCCTTTCGAAGCTCGGCCATACAATAAGTGTAGACAAAGAGCGTGGGGGCCTCGGCCCGGCTGCTGACCGCGCCAGGCAGCTTGCCGACGCTGCCGGCGGCACCAACGAGTACTCGGCTCGCACGGCCTCACGCGCCCTAGCTGAGGAGGTCGACGGCCCTAGAGGATGCGCGACAGGAAGGCTTGGGTGCGCTCGTTCCGGGGGTTCGATAGGACTGCCCGCGGCGGCCCAGATTCTACGATCACTCCCTCGTCCATGAAGGCGAGATTATCGGCCGCTTCTCGGGCAAAACCGATTTCGTGGGTCACGACGACCATTGTCATGCCGGTTTTCGCCAGCGACCGCATGACGTCGAGCACGTCGCCCACGAGTTCGGGGTCGAGCGCCGACGTAGGTTCGTCGAAAAGCATCAGCTTTGGTTGCATTCCCAGTGCGCGGGCTATGGCTACCCTTTGCTGCTGGCCGCCGGACAACTGCCTTGGGTAAGCATCGAGTTTCTCGCCCAGCCCGACGCGTACCAACAATTCCCGGGCCCGTCCGATCGCGATTGCTTTATCTTCGCGTTTGACCTTTAAGGGGCCAACGGTGACGTTCTCGAGAGCGGTCAAATGCGGGAACAAGTTGAAATGCTGGAACACCATGCCGATCTGAGCCCGTCTCTGGCCCACTTCCCGGTCGCGCAGCTCGTACAGGCGGCCAGCATGCTCCCGGTAGCCGACCAGTTCCCCATCGACGGTGAGACGCCCTTCATCGATCTTCTCGAGATGGTTGATGCAGCGCAGGAAGGTGGATTTCCCGGCCCCGGAGGGCCCGATTATGCAGAGGACTTCTCCGGTCCGCACCTCGAGGTCGATGCCGCGCAACACCTCGACCCGCCCGAAATGCTTATAAACCCCTTCGGCGCGGACCATTAGTTCATTCATGGGGGTACCCGGCCGCCGGGAGAGCCTCCGGATGGGCCAGCCGCCTGATCCGATGCTCATCTGGGCGGATGAGAAGCCAGCGTCTCAGCCGCTGCAGCGGCGTAGGCGGCAGCTGGCGGACCGCACCCCGCGCATAACGACGTTCGAGGTAATACTGCCCCACCATGAGCACCGAGGTTACCCAGAGGTACTGAAGGCTGGCCACCATGAGCAGCGGGATAACCTTGTAGTTGGCTGCGTATATCTGCTGAGCGCGGAAAAGTAACTCGGGTGCGACCACGACCGAGGCGAGCGACGAGGTCTTCAGCATCGATATGGTCTCGTTGCCCGTGGGCGGGATCACCACCCGCATCGCTTGGGGTAGGACGATCAGGCGCAGGGCCAACAGGCGCGACATCCCGAGCGACTGCGCCGCCTCCATTTGGCCTTCGTCAACCGAGATTATCCCGGCGCGGATGATCTCTGACATGTAGGCCCCTTCGTTTAGGGCCAAGCCAATACCAGCGGCCACGAACGGTGTCAGCCAGGAGTTGAGGTTGAAATGGACCAGGGCGGGACCAAACGGGATGCCTAAGCTAAAACTCGGGAAGATATACGCGGCGTTGTACCAGAACAGGAGCTGCACCAGCACAGGCGTACCCCGAAAAAACCAAATGTAGACCCACGAGCTCCCGCTCACGATCGGGTTGGACGAGACCCGCATGACGGCCAGGAGGACGCCGAGCAGGATGCCGCCGACCATCGCTACCGCCGTCAAAGCCAGCGTTACGCCCAGGCCTTCGAGGATCCCGGTGGAGAAGAAGTAGTGGTTTATGACATTCCACTCGAAGCGTTCTTCGGTGACGCCGTCTCTTTGGACGTTCGAAAAGAACAAAGAGTGTACCGCCATTACAGCCAGGAGGCAGACTACCCCAGCCGCCACCCACCGGCCTGGGTGGCGCAACGGGACCACTTGCATCTCGGTGCGCGGCCTACCTGGGGACTTAGCAGGCTCAGCCGTCGCCATTACCTCCTGCAGAGTGAGGCCGCCACCCCTAAAGCGATTACTGGTGGGCGGGCCCGCAACGATCGCTTTAGCGCCAGCGGAGGCACCCCCCGCCCAGGGGGCCGCGGTTGAGGCCCCCGAGGGGTCGCTGCCGAGGCCAGCACTAGCTGGAGGCGCCGTCTATTTTTGGGGTGGTGACGGCTCCCTGCTCGACGCCCCATTTGTCGAGGATCTTCTTGTACTGGCCATCCGACATTAGGACCTTGACCGCGGCCAGTAACGGTGCGGCGAGAGCACTGTTCTTGGCCACGATGAACCCATAGGGAGCGGTGGAGAAGGGTGTGCCTGTGAGTTTGAACTGGCCGTTGGAGAGGTGGACGATGTAGGCCGCCACCTGTGAATCGGCAAAGCCGAGGTCCGCCCGTCCGTCCGACACTGCCAGGTTGGCCTGGTTTTGGTCGGCATAAGGCAGGACAGTAACGTGGCAGGACTTGGCCTGCGTTTCAGCGTCGGCCTGCTCGGTCGTCCCCGTTTCGACGGCGACCGTTTGTCCGCACAGAGACTTTAGGCCGTTGAAGGTGCGGGTGCTATTGGCTCTCTCGTAGAAGCCTTCCCCGGCCCGGAAGTAGTCGATGAACTGGACTTCGGCCTCGCGAGCCTTGGTATCTGTGAACGAGGAGTTACCGACGTCGAATTTGCCGTCAATAACGCCGGGGATGATGGTGTCGAAGGTGGCATCTACCATGGTGACCTTTACACCGAGTACTTTCCCGAGCGCTTGGCCCAAGTCAGCGTCGAAGCCAACGATATGGCCGTTTTGGATAAACTCGTCCGGCGGGTAACTGGCGTCCATGGCCATGCGAATACCGGACGCGTATTTACTGGGCACGTGGATCGAACTGGCATTGGCCGTGCCAGTGCCGGCGGCAGTGGCCATCGCGAGCGATGCCAGGGCCGCGACGAAGCTACGCGTTGCCCTAGTAGCTCGTGGCTGGTGCATTTGGTCCCTCCAAGTTAGACGTTAGTCGTCGTGACGAGGAGTGTAGCTTCTCTGGCTGCCAGGTTGTTGTTGCCCGCCCTACGTGTGGCCTCGGTGTGCCGCCGCCGCCCGGCGCCTGGCCAGGGGTTCCAGTGACCGGGCCCTACGACAACTGCGAGCACGATCGCAGCGCCTGGGGATGTCATCAGCATGTGGCACGCCCCACCCGTCACATCCGAAATGCAAAACATCGCGCGATTAGCGCCGCAATTACCTTTTTGAGCGCGAGGCCCGAGCAGAAGTAGTTGCGTTAGGCCAAACCCATACGCCAGAGAATGGAGAAAAGTATTGTTGCCTGAGCGGAACGCTCACGACCATTCACGACATCCCCGGCTCGGCCGGCCAAAAGCACGTGCCCCCTGTTTGCTGAGCTACTCGGCCGGGCCTTGTGTCGTTCAAAGTTCAGGCCACAATCGAGCGTTCGAGGTCGAGCAACGGGTGAGTGGGTTCCAGCCCGAGCTCGGCCAAGGCGGAGCGCGCTCGCCGAACTACCGTTAGGGCCTCACCGCGTCGCCCTTGCTGCAGGAGGGCCGAAGCCGCCCGCATGTACCTGAAGTCGTCATAGGGAGCGAACTCGATCGTCCGCTCCACGACTCGGCGTAGAGTGTCGAGGTCGCCGCGGCGCGCCGCTTCGGTGGCGCACATGTCCAATAGGTCGAGCATTACTTGGCGGGCATTTTGGCGAGGCCGTTCCGCCCAGTCCTCATAGAGGTCGTCGGGCAAGACATCCCCCTGGTAACGGGCTATGGCACCCCGAGCAACGGCGGTGGCGAGGGTCAGGTCGTTGTGGGCCAACGCCTGGGCACGCCGGGCTTCGGCGAGGAACTCATTGAGGTCGACCCGCACCGCTTCGTTCAGCACGAGCGTTTCCCCTTTCCTCTCAACCACGTTGCCGGCGCTCACCCTGAGCCGGTTCAGGACGGTGCGCAGCCGGTTGCGGCCGGCCTCGCGGCCCACTTCGGGCCAGAGCACTTCCATGACCTGTTCGGCGTGAACCCTGGCGTGCAGGGCCACATACTTGAGGAGTTGGGCCTCCATGCCCGGGTTGAGGGCGACGGGCCGGCCCGCCTCGGCCATGGAGAAACGACCCAGGACGCACAACGACAGTGGCAGCGTGGCCGCTTGCAGGGCGAGCGCTGCCGGCTGGCCGGTCGCCGCCGCCAACGCCATCAATTGCTCGCTCACGGACCGCTCGCAGATCATCGGGTAGTTGGGGCTCTCCCAGGCGGGCCACTTCTTCGAACGAACGGGCGGCCAAAGCGCCGGCGGCCTCGTGTTGTCCTCGACGGTAAGCGGCGTAAGCCCGTAACAGGGTCACCCTCCATTGCTCTCGGGGAGCGATGGCCAGTTGAGACGCGCCAAGGAGCGCCTCCTCGGCCAGAGCGGGGTCCCCGTGCCGGGCCTCCAGCGCCCCGGCGGACAGGGCCACCTGGGGCCCGGAGTTCTTCGGTTCGGCCTGCGCCCGGGCCAGGTACTCCCAGGCCAGCTCGGTGTGCCCGACCCGGCTCAGGCAATCCGCGGCCTCCGACAAGAAGCTTGCCGATGCCTGAGACCACCAGTTCTCGGTCCGGTGCTGCTCGGCCCCCCGAACGTGGCGCAACGTGGCTTCGGAGTCGCCGTTGTAGGAAGCCAAGATGGCCAAGCGATGATGTCCATAAGCCCTCAACAGGTCGTCGTCGAGCCTCTCCGCGACCCGGAACACCTCGTCCACGTTGGCCGCGCACTCCTCGCTGAGGCCCAAATTGGCGGCCACCCGTGCCCTGAAGCACAACGCATAGGCCGCTCTCCGGGGCCGGTCGGCGACCAGGGCCACTGCCTCGTCCAGTTCGGCCAGAGCGACGCCGGCCCGGCCGTTCTCGAAGTCGACGGTCATGGCTTTGTCAATGATCACGGGGGAAGTGGCCGAACGCATCCCCAGGGATCGGTAAAGCTCAATGGCCCGCCGGAAACATTGCTCTATCTCGGCCATGTCAGAGTCGCGTCGCAAGCCGCCCGGGAGGCGAGAACGCAACCATATGGCCCGAGCCAGGGCATAGAAGCAGCGCGCCTTGGTGTAACGCTCGTCCACGCCGGCTGCCGATAGCACCCGCCGGCCGAGGCCTATGGACTGGTCGTAGGCGAAGCGGCGGCATAGGTCGTTGACGTCCTCGGCGTCGACAGCTCTCGCCAGCACGGCGTCATTTGTCGTGGCCGCCAACTGGCGAGCCTGTTCGAGAACGGCGGCGCGCCGAGCGTACTGGAACTCCGCCCCGTGCCCACGGACCATGACCATTAGGACGCCGCGGGTTGGCCTCCACCACTTCGGCCGGGAGCATGTCGAAAATGGACTGCAACTCGAGGCTGTCCATGGCCTCAGTATCTTCGAGGGCCCTGCTGGTGAGGAAAGACGCCGCCTCTTCCGGTTTGCCGGAGACAGGAGCAATTCGACGGCGGCGCCCAGTTGGCCGCGCTGACGGTAGTCCACGGCCCCCCGGCGCATTGCGTCGACGTCGGCCGGCGCCAACGTGCTGAGGTGCTCGCGGACCGGGCCGGGGAGGTCCCACCACGTCGCTCTCCCTGGCGTGAAGGGCACGCCGGCGCGCACGGCCGATTCGAAGAAGCCCGCTTCTCCGACGACCACGTCCACCACCTGGCTGTCGAGCAGCGGTAGGCGGGCGACCTGGGCCAGTTGCGGCCATGAACCGGGCCCCAGCGTGGTCAAGGCCTCCTCCAAGATGGTGGCCACGGCCCCGGCCGGGTCGCCCTCCTCTATCACCGAGGCGGCGATCGCTTCGGCCGCTTCCCCCGTGCGTGACGCCCGCGCCAGTGCCAGCACCGTGGCCGCGGTCCATCCGCCTGTGGCCACCACCAGGGACTTTGCTGCCTCGGGCGCGACGCTTAGACCGAAGCCGGAACGGCCCAACTCCGAGGCCTCTTGCCAGCTGAGGGCGAGGTCGGCGGCGCTCAGGTGGAAGTACTCGGCCCTGCGCAGGCGCTCTGCGCCTTGGGGCAGCTTGCGGGCCAGCACGATCAGCCGTTGGTCGCCCGAGACGTGAGCAGCAATCCGTTCCAGTAAGGCGGCCGCGTCCGGTGCGGCGTGCTGGGCATCGTCTACGACTAAGGCGCACGGTTCCTTGGCCAGAGCGCCCAGCAAGGCATCGACTGCACCCGTAGCGTCGGCGCCCGCGGCCACCGCGGCGGCCGCCGCATCGGAGAAGCCCGCCTGCAATACAGCGGCCCGCAACCGGCCCACCAAGAGGTTGGCGTCGGTGCCCGGGTGGTCGAGCTGGACCTCGACCCCGACGGCACACCAGTCGGCGACCAGTTCGGCGCCGAGAACGCTCTTGCCGTAGCCGCCTCCCGCCTCGACCACTACGACTTTGTAGCCGGCACAACGCTCGGTGAGACGGTGCCGGGGAATGTGGTACGGCGGCAGGCTGTACATCGGGCCTCACCAAGCCTATAGGGCCGCGCCCTCCGCGTCGAAGTCCTGCCGAAGGTCACGCCTGGTAGCGCGCAGCGGGTGAATACACCTTGCCTCTGGTGTTTGGGCGCGCCCTGTGCGTCGAACTCCTGCCGAAGGTCACGCCTCGTAGCGCGCAGCGGGTGAATACATCTTGCCTCCGGTGTTTGGGCGCGCCAGAGTCGAGATAGCACACGCGGGCGCGCCCAAGCGGCGGATCTGCACCAAAATCGGGCGGAAGGTGGGCCTTTAACCCGGACCGTGGAGCGGCGTCTACTACGAGTACAACGGCAACGCCCGGCTCGTTCAAATTGCCTTCGACTGGGGCGGGCGCTACATCGGTTAACCCGTATTCCTTAGATCTCAGCCGGGAACATTTACAAGCGGGGGGTGGAGAAAGCTACTGGCCGGGTCCTGCCTTGCTTCGCGGTGGTCGCCCGCTTGGGCCGGACTCGCTCTTCTGTATGGCGGATGTATGGCGGCCTCTGTCGGCGTCACCGAATGCCTTTCCAAAAAGTTTGGGGACTTGTCATCGCCGAGGAATGAGTCTAGGATAACTAGTACCATGAGGATCGACCATAGCGCACCTACGCCGCTCTACCAGCAGGTGGCGGCCGAGCTACGCCGGGCGATCGCGGACGGCGAAGCCAGGCCCGGCGAGCGGATGCCCCTGGCGAAAGACCTGGCCGCCGTCCTCGGCGTCAACCGCAACACGGTGCTGCGCGCGCTCAGCGAGCTACGCGACGAAGGCCTCTTGGAGTTCCGGCGGGGCCGGGGCATCACTGTTGCCGGGACGCCACAGCGCGGTGCCGTGCTCGAGAAGGTGCGTGACCTCGTCGCCTTCGCACGCCATGAGGGCTACGCCACCGAAGAGCTCGTTGCCATGATCAAAGCGGTCTCCTAGGAGTGCCCGATGCCCACACTTGCACCAGAACGACGCCACGATCACTACGTCCCGGAGGCTGAGGCCCTTATCGCTGCGGCCCGGGCTCGACGACGACGTCGCTGGCTCGTCGGCGTGCCATCCGTCGCGCTAGCGGTCGCCGCCGTCGCCACGTGGCTTGGTACGGGCTTCGGTGGGCACCCCGCCAGCCACCCCGGCCCGGCACCCAGCGTTCAGCTCACCGCGGCGGCATCATGCGCGTCGGCGATGACCTACGGGCCACTCCCGCCGTGGGCGCGCGCAGGCTTCCACCCAGCGGATGTGGCCATGCCTTACGTGCTCGGCGCCCGGGGCGACATCGTGGCAGTGCTCTGGGCGCGCCACGACCCGCTCTATTCTCCGCCGAAGCCCGGGCGGGGCAACAAGATCCTTTGGGTGTCGCGGCTTCCCCTGAGCACGACGGGCAACCTCGACATCACGGCGCGCCGGCTGGTCGGCGGTACAACGGTAGGCCCGGTCGTCCAACGGACGGTCGCTGGCGGGCCAGGGCCTTCCGGGATCGACATGCCGCAGGCAGGGTGCTGGCAGTTCACCCTGCAATGGTCGGGCCATCAAGACAGCGTCGACCTTGCCTACGCGCGGAGTCAGAGCTGATCGCCCCCGCGCCTGGAGCGCTGGGCACCTACAGCTAGGTTCGGCTGGAGAAGGATGGATTTTCAATCGCACGAGCCGCTGTACGCGGCGACGTGCTCGGACTACTTTCAAGTCACCGCTACCGTACCGATCGTGGCGGGTTCTGGGTCGCGGGCATACGCCGGCATCAAGGGCAAGTTCTCGTTGACCCTGACGGGCAACGAGGACCAGAAGACGCCAACGTGCCGGGCCCGGGTTTCCGCGCCGAATCCTGACGATCATCGGCTCGGGCACGGTCTCGCAATGAGGCAGCGGCCCGCCTGGCTCCAGGTCACCAGCCGCGCCGGGAAGGGCCACACCCGTCCGTCGTGAACGACAACGTGGGGGGTGTCCCCATCTTCTTGTCAAGTGGTTTCTGGGGCCTCAGGCCGCCTCAATCAGTCGGTCGGCCCTGTGGGCTGGGTTATAGCGCTCGCCGGTGGCGAGCATGGCAAGTATGACGTTGCAGCGTCGGCGAGCGAGGCAAATGATGGCAGCGTTGTGCCGTTTACCTTCGGCCCGTTTGCGGTCGTAGAACGCCTTGGGCTCCGGCGAGCGCAACGAGGCGAAGGCGGCCAGGAACATCGCGTTTTTGAGCCGGTGGTTGCCTCTCCGGCTTTTGGGCTCGCCATTCACTGATTTGCCGGACTGCCGTGTAACCGGGGCCAAGCCGGCGTAGGAAGCCAACTTGTCGCCATTTTCGAACCGAGAGCCGTCACCGATCTCGGCCAGGATCCTCGAGCCGGTGCGTGGCCCGATCCCCGTCAGAGACGAAAGCAGCTCACCGAAAGGGTGTGCCAAGAAGACCTCCTCGATCTCGCCCGCAAGGGCGTCCCGGCGACCGAATACCCGGTCGAGCTCGACCGCCAGCTCGGCGATCACACGTCCGACCGTTGCTTCGGCGGGCACGGTCACCGACTGGGTATTTAGCGCAGCCATGACGTCGTCTGTCACCTTCGCCGCCAGACGCGGCGACCGAGCCTTAACTGCCCAGGGTGACGCGGGCCCGCCCGGCGGACCGCAGAGCGCTCGGGGTCGGGTACTTGGCTAACAAGTCCCGCACGCCAGCGTGGTTCAGCCGGGAGCCCAATGCCCGTTCCAAGGCCGGGGAGATACTTTCAGGGCGTCGCGAAGCCGGTTGGTCATCCTGGTCTGGTCAGCCGCGAGGTCGATGTCGAACCCGTTAAGGACCCTGAGGCGTTCCAGCAGTTCGTCCGAGCCGGCGTCGAGCCACTGCACCTGTTTGCGCCTAGTGCGAGCCGTATCGGCGATCACGATATGCGTCCCGACGGTCGGTCTTGGCTTCTCCTGGGTACAGGTCGGCAGCCCGGCGCATCACCAGCCCGGGCACGTACGCCACGGGCACTCCCGCGGCGGCGCGACGGCCAGAGCGAGCTGGGCGATCGACCCGGGCTGGTCAATAACCAAGCCGGCCGTGCCGTTCTCGCCGGCGCGGTCCAACACGGCTTCTAAGGCCGCTTCGTCATTGGCGATGCTACGAGCGAACAGCCGCTCGCCGTCATTATCCAGCACCTCGGCAAAATGCTCTTCCTTGCCGACGTCCAGTCCCACCCAGACGTCCACTTCCTCTGGCCTGGCCAACTCCATCTCCTCTTCGCTCGTCGGGACAAAAGGAAGGCCGTCCATGGTGCGCTCGCCGTCATCCACCTTACGAACCAGCGGTCAAGCCGCATGTCCCCATCAGAGGTTCACGCACCGACTGCGCCGGCGGCAACACCCCCCAGGCCATCGACATCTGCAGGGGGCAATGAGCCATACCGGCACGGCCGGACTTCCCGGCCCAAGTCTTGCTCACCCAGGCCTGTTGAAGATGGTAAGGGGGACCTCGGCTTTGGTTGCGGCCCCACTACGGGCTTCCACAGCTACGAGTACGGCCGCACTCCTCAGCAACCTTTTCCAAGACATTGGCCGCGAGGAGACCGCGTAGGAATCGTGCCACTGATCGGCCTGGGCCGGCCGCCTCCCCCACGTCCCGAGGTGTTGGACCACCCGGGCCGTCGGGCAGACTCGCATTGTGGTCCAACTGTCTAGCGAGCTGCTGGGGTTCACCTCTGACGCACGGGTCCTGATCGTGAACTGTGACGATTTCGGCATGCACGAGGCGGTCAACGCTGCTGTGGTGGAGTCGATCGAGAACGGCATCGCTCGCTCTTGCAGCCTTATGGTGCCCTGCCCTGCCGCGCCGCACGCGATTCGGTTGCTCCGCAAACGCCCGCATATCAAATTCGGGATCCATCCGCGCTCATCCGGGACTCGCCCGACTACCGCTGGGGCCCCTCCGCCTCCAAGGCCCAAGTGCCCTCGGTGCTGGACCCTGGCACTAATGAGCTTTACGTCAACACCCCGGTGCAACGCGCCACGCTTCTGGCAGCGGCCAAACTGACCGAAGTCGAGCGCGAGCTGCGCGCACAGATCGACACCGTCGTTGACGCAGGACTTTCGCCGACGCACCTCGACTGGCACTGTCTCGCCGATGGCGGGCGTGCCGACATCTTCGACTTGGCCACAGCGCTCGCCCAGGAGTATGGCCTCGCCGCGCGGGTCTGGTTGGACGAAGGCCGCCGCAAAGCTCGCCAGCGGGGCAAACCTGTGGTCGACAACGCCTTCTTGGACAGCTACTCGATCAGTCTCGATGACAAGGCAGCAACCTACGCGGCGAATGCTCCGCGACCTACCGCCGGGCCTCAACGAATGGGCCGTCCACCCGAGCGCGTGCGACTGACGAATGGCAGATGATAGAGCCAAGCGGCTGGCGTGTACGGCAAACAGACCACGCCTTCCTCACCTCACGGGAGGCACCCGAGATCCTCCACGACGAAGGGATCATCGTCATCGACTACCAATCGTTGCAACACGCGTGGCGGGCCGAACCACGCTTCGTTCGTGATGTCGATCAGCACGGTTCATAGCGGGCATGAAGAAACCTTTGTCGAGAGAGGTCCCCGCCGTGATGTAACAGCGGTTCAGGCCTAAAGCGTCATCTTCCGGGTCAAAGCGCGGTCCATAGCGCGGTGCTCCGAGAACACACCGATAATAAAAAACTTTTAGTGGGGCAGCCCGGGACGGGAACGGCACTTATTCCGGTACTCCGATTGGCCGCGGGGCCTACCATTCCGGGAATGGCGCTCGGGAGGTACCCGAACTTCGATGGCAAGCACTGCATGACGCGGTCGTCTCACCCGGTGATTTCGCCAGCGCTTTGCCTCGCCGGCCCAGGCCTGCCCGTTCCCGAGTCAGTGGTGCTGACCTATCAGCGCTCCTCCTGGACGAGTTCACGCGGCGAGGAGCCAAGCCAGTAGATACCCCTGGGCCGTGGCGCCCTTTTTGGGTCCCGGGTGATGGCACAAGCGCGGCCGTGGTGGGCGAGTCGGAGTGGGCGCTCCCGCGGCCACCATTGTGCTCGAGGCGGCCCTGCAAACACTCGGTACCGGCCTCACGCGGTAGCTTCACCGGAGGTTGCGGGTTACCGGGCTGGCCGGTACTGAGAACTTTGCGCCTTGCGCAAGGACTCAACCCACTCCTGGCCATTCAGTAGCCGGGTCGTCTCGGCTGCCCTAACGGCACCGCCGGCGGCCACGGCCAGCGCGACACTGGCTGCGGTGGTCTCATCGGGAGCCTCGAACAGGAACAGGACGTCATATTTACCGAAGGGGTAACCACCGGCGATGATCTTGATACCCATGGCCTCGACTGCTGACCTGACCGCCTCGACGCGGTCTTGTGGCTCTTTAATCTGCGCCGCCAACGACTCAGCGGTGTAGGCGGCCTGGTACATGTACAGTCCCATCGGAAGATCCTCCTAGCACGTAATCCGCCCAACGATCTTCTGGCGGCCTGAGGCGCTGCCGGTTCGCGAGCCGTAGGCGAAAGCCAGAGCTACAACGACTTCAGCCTGGATCGTATACCCCAGCGGCACCAGGCACTTGAAGCCTCTTGCGTTGCGAGTCGCGGCGCCATCAATTGGCGATGTGGTCTTTAGCTCGGGTCAGCGCGAAGTTTGTCGAGGAGGCGGAGCAGCGACTTTCGAAGCGCCTCTAGCTCCTTCGGACTTGTAAGCGCAGCCCACCGTTCTTCGACGCGCGCCGCGGCCGCGTGCGTGACAGGCGGCACGGACTTACCCCGCTCCGTGAGGAAAACCAGCCGCGACCGCCGATCACTCGGGTTTGGCCTCCGCTCGACGTAGCCCGTCCGCTCGAGCTGTTCGACCGCCTGCGCCATCGTCTGCTTCCGTACGTGGGCGAGCTCCGCCAGCTCCGACACCGTAATCCCTTCGGGCCCCACGAACGGGAACACGTTCCCCGCACTTGGGCCGATGTCCTCGAAGCCGGCCTCGCGGAGCGCGGCATCGATCGCCTGCGAGTAGTGCTGGTAGGCCAAGCGGACCAGCAACCCGATCATCGCCTGGTCCGGGAACTTTTGCGAAGGCATATAGACAGGTCCCTGTCGAAGTGTTAGAGTAGACAGGACCCTGTCCACTCTAGCGAATCGGAGCCCTGATGTCCGACACCCCTGCTGTTTACGGCCAATTCGGCCAAGCGCTCGGCCTCGCCGAACGCACTCTCTCCGCCGTCCTCCGCGAGCACCTCGCCCAGCGGGGGACCGTGCCCGAAGCTTGGTACACCCTCCGCCTGCTTGCGACCCGCGGGCCGGCCTATCCCAGGGCCGAGCTCGTCCGGTTGCTCGAGGCCCCACGTTCAACGCCGACGCCGCTCGCTCGCTGCTCGGCCGTCTAGAGGCAGACGGCCTGATCGGGGGCGGCGCCGAGCTCGATCTGACCGCCGCTGGTCGGACGGAGTACGAGAGCCTCCGCGATTACATAAGCGGTCCCTCCGTGGAGCTGCTCAGCCAGTTTGATGTCCGCGACATCGAGACGACCGTGCGCACCCTTCAGGCTATTACGGCGAAGGCGACGGCATAATTCATCGGAGACGAAAGAAGAGAGGGCGAGGCGGCCGGCACGACGGAGGGGCCACAGGCCCTCTGTCCAGCAAGTCACCGAAGTGACCTGAACGCGGCTCGCATTTCTGAGGCGAACAGCTCCGGCTGTTCCCACGCCGCGAAGTGACCGCCCCGGTCGAGTTTGTTGTAATAAATTAGGTTGTTGGGGTACGCCCGCTCCGCCCAGCTCCGGGGGGCTTGGTAGAGCTCGTCGGGGAAGACGCTGATGGCGAAAGGGATGGTGATGTTCTTGGCATTGAAGAAATCCCCCTTGTTCTCCCAATAGAGACGAGCCGCCGAGACCCCCGTGTTGGTTAGCCAGTAAAGGGTGATGTTGTCGAGGATGTCGTCTCGAGTAAGGTCACCCTTCAGGTTCCCGTTGAGGATTTGTTCTACCAACCCGGGCTGGCCGGTACCGTCGCCGTGGTCGAGCATAAACGCGGCTAGATCGACTGGTGAATCAGCCAACCCGTACAGCGTTTGCGGGCGCGTTGCCATGATGAGCGCGTACGCTACGTGCTTGGCATAAAAATTCCTCAACTGCTCGTACGCCTTTCGCTCGTCGCCTGAGAGACCAGAGGGCGGCGGGTCGCCTCGTTCGAACCCCTTTACGAGGTCGGCCGGGGCGGTACCAGGCATGTTCGAGTGGATGGCAAGAAGTTCCGGGGCCGCCTGTTCACCCATCGACTGCGTGACGGCCGCACCCCAATCGCCGCCCTGCGCTACAAACCTCGTATAGCCGAGGCGTTTCATCAGGACGACCCAGGCACGCGCGATGCGGACCGGATCCCACCCGGTCGACGTGGGTTTGGCGGAGAACCCGTGGCCCGGAAGCGAGGGGATCACCAGGTGAAAGGCATCTGATGCATCCGCCCCGTGCGCCGTTGGGTCGGTGAGCGGCTCGATGATCTTCAACTGCTCGATGATGGAGCCCGGCCACCCGTGGGTGACGATTAGTGGCACCGCATCGTCGCGCCGGGACCGGACGTGAATGAAATGGATGTCAAGGCCGTCGATTTCCGTGATGAAGTTCGGTTTGGCGTTGAGCTTCGCCTCGCAATCGCGCCAGTCGTAGTCCGTCACCCAGTAACGGGCCAGGTCCTGCATGAGGGCGAGCGGCACGCCCTGCGAATCGTCAGTAACCGTCTCCCGCTCCGGCCAGCGGGTGGTGTTTACGCGTCTGCGCAACTCCGTAAGATCTGACTCCGGAAAATGCACCTGAAACGGGCGGACGCCAGTGTTGCCCCGGGCCGGCTGATCTGTCGTAGAAGCCATTGCATCCTCCAAGAGTCCTCGATTGCACCCACCTGTCCGTGGGCTCCCATTTCATCTCATGACGGTAATAGGCCCGACGGCACCTCGCGCCAGTGAGAAGCACCAGTTGCTCGCCTGCCACCGATCTAATTGTTCATCCTGGTGGCGATGAGGACAGCCAAGTTCACGACGGCGCAGTTTGGGTGGATGTCGATGGCCCTACTTGGGCGCCGGCGATGCGCAACGCCTACGTTACTGTCATGTGGCCGATTGCTCTGCGGCCGCACTGGGTTGGCCGCGAACGGGAACTCGCCATCCTCCGGGCCAGTGTCGAGGCTCTAGACCGTGGTGAAGGAGGGGTGGTCTGGGTCGAGGGCGAGCCGGGCATCGGCAAGTCGTGCTTGGTCGCCGAAGCCTTGATGGCGGCAGACCATCCAGGTTTCGATGTGGGATGGGGGATGGCGGACCAGCTCACTGAGCGCCTACCTCTGAGGGTGATGCAGGATTGCCTTCAGGTGCGCCTGAGCTCGCCCGACCCGCGGCCGGCGCATGCCGCCCGCGTGCTCCGTGACCTGCCGCAGGGACCATTAGCCGACGGCGACCTGTCCGTGACCGGCATCGAGGTGCTGGCGACGCTGGTAGACGAGCTATGCGCGGCCTCACCCACGGTGATGGTCATCGACGACCTGCAATGGGCAGACGACGCGTCATTGATCCTCTGGCACCAGCTCGCTGCCTCAACCGGCCAGCTAAGCCTGCTGCTGATCGCGACGTGCCGGACGACGTCGCCCCGGCCGGAAGTGCAGCACGTGCGGGCGGCTGTTGCCCGCCGCGGCGGTGCTGTAGTCACGCTGGGGCCGTTGGCCGAAACCGATGTGGCCGACCTGGTCATGGCGATGGTCGGGGCGGCGCCCGGGGACACGTTGCGCCGGCTGACTGCTCAGGCGGTGGCAACCCGCTGTACGTGCGAGAGCTCGTCGACGCTTTGCTACGCGAGCAGGCAGTGCAGGTCGGGCCGGCGGCCGAGGTTTCCCTCGCCCGGGAGCAGCTACCGGTCACACTAACCTCCGTGCTGCATGACCGGCTCGGGTCCGTACCCGCCCAGACAGCCCAGATGCTGCGGACCGCCTCGCTGCTAGGCGGGACGTTCGGCGTCCCCGACTTGGCCCTGCTGACGCGCCGCCCGGTGTCAGACCTGGCCGAGAGCTTACAAGAGGCAGTAGCGGCGGGCATCCTGGTCGGCTCCGGCGGGGACCTGGCGTTCAGGCACCTGCTGATCCAGCAGGCCCTGTACGAGAGCATGCTGCCCGCCCTGCGTACCGCGCTCCACGCCGAGGCTGCACGCCAGCTGGCGGCTGACGGCGCAGATCCGCTGAGTGTGGCTCAGCAGCTGTTCGCCGCCAACCAGCCGAGTAAGGGCTGGGCGCGGGCCTGGCTTAGCCAGTCGGCGCCGGGACTGATCACTCGGGCACCCCAGCTCGCGGCCGAGCTGCTGCGGCGGGAACTGGACGAGACGCCCCCCGGCGAGGAGGCCTCGGACGGCCTCATGGCCGACCTCGTACAGGCTCTGCTCGCCACCGGTCGCCACCAGGAGGCGGTCACGCAGGCTACCCGGGCCCTCATGGTGATGACCGAACCAGGAAGACGGGCCGAGACACAATGGATGCTGGCCCGGGCGCAGATCAGTGCGGGCGGCGACTACGAGGCTGCGATTAGCACCGTACGAGGAGCCCTGGCATCTGCGGACCTGCCCGGCGAATGGCGGGCGCGGTTCCTGGTAGTCGTAGCTTCGCTCCAGCGGATAGTCACAGGCGACATGGATCTGATGGACGCGACCGCCCACCAGGCCCTCGCTGCCGCTGAGGAGGCCGATGACCTGTTCGCAACAGCGGGCGCCCTCGGCGAACTGTGGATGAGCCATAGCGTCACGCGGGACCATGCCGCCGCGCTCGATGACATCGACCGGGCGCTACGTGTGCTTGGAGACGACCCCGGTCGCCCGGACCGTCGCTCCTACGGCCTTGATAGGCGAAGAACCTTTATGCATAACCGCATCTTCACGTTGCAGAACCTCGACCGCTGGCCGGAAGCCGAGTTGGCCCTGATGCAGGCCCGCGAGTTCGCCCAACAAAACGGGAGCCCTGATAGCGCAACATGGGCCAACGCAGCAGTGCTCCGGTACTGGCTTGGCCAGTGGGACGACGCCCTGGCCGAGCTGGAGTCCTACGAGACGGATTCGTACGCTTACTTGCGCGAACGCTGGCCTGCGCTACTGGTGCACGGTGTCGCCGCCCTCATCGCCGGCCGCCGGGAACAGCGCACCACAGCTGGTGACCATCTTCGCCAGGGCCTGGCTCTGCCCATCGAGAGTCGCGCCGACCGGGAGAACCAGGACTTCCTAGTCGCCGCGCACGCGCTGGTGCTGGAACAGGGCGGGGAGACCGCCCAGGCCATGGTGAGACTGGCTGCGATGCTGCCGCGGCACGACGGCGACATGACCCTGACCCACCAGTGGCTGCCCGACCTAGTCCGGCTCGCGCTGGCGGCCGGCGACCCGCGGGTGGCCGTCGACGCGGCGCAGGCTTGCCAGGCCGAGGCCGCGGCGGAAGCCCGGCCCGGTCGGGCAGTCGCGGCCAGCCTGCGATGTCAAGGAATTCTCAAATCTGACCCGGGCCCGCTCCGGGACGTCGTGGCGCACTACCGGACAATCGGTCCGGCAGTGGAGCTGCCCGCCGCCTTAGAGGATCTGGCTGTCGTACTGGCCGAGCGCGGCTCGGAAGAGGATGCCCGGGCCGCCTTGAACGAAGCTATTGGTCTGTACGAGGACCTGCAGGTTCGATGGGACGTCCGGCGAGCCGAGGGCCGGCTTCGCCCTCACGGCATCAAGCGCGGGGCCGGGTCGCCGCGCCCAGCGCCCGGCCTCCGGCTGGGAGGCGCTTACCTCAACCGAGGTCAGCATCGCCGCCCTGGTCGCCAGGGGTGACTCGACCACCGAGATCGCCAGAGGCATGTTCTTGTCGCGGAGGACCGTGCAGACCTACATCTCCCACATGCTGGCCAAGCTGGGTGCGAAGAGCCGGACCGAGATCGTCCGCGAGGCACTGCGCCAGGGCGTCTCGCCGTAGCTGACGGCAGCGTCGGCGCCTGCCACCAGCTAATCCAGCCGCGTCAATTACCGCCGCAGCAAAGTGTCGTCACTTGACCACTATTTTCACCAGGGCATAGCGGGTATTTTCACTAGGGCATAGCGGGTTACCTTAAGGCGTGAGCCTCGCCGGGATGGGCATGCCAGCCCCAGGCCGGAGCGAGGGCGGAAAAGCAACCTGCCACCTATCTGGGCGAAACGGTCGTGGTGATGACAACTGAGGCCCCGCCTGTGTCGCTTGTGGTCGACGACCCCTTTCGGCAGCAGGGCGGGGCGTTTGCCGCACCACAACGGGGACCTGGCGTGCTCGTTGGCCGGACCAGGGAGTCCAGCCACCTCGAGAGCCTCTTCGCCGGAGGTCGTCCGGGCGGCAGCCGCGTCCTCGTGCTCCGGGGAGACCCGGGTATCGGCAAGACAGACCTCCTCGATTACGCCGTCTCTTCGGCGCCCGGCTGGCGAGTCGTCCGGACCGTCGGCGTCGAACCAGAGACTGAGCTGGCGTTCGCGGCCCTTCAGCAGTTGTGCAGTTCGTCGCTTGACCGTCTGGAGCGCCTTCCCGCTCCTTTGCGAAACGCTTTGAGCGTGGCTTTCGGGCTGACGACGGGAACAGCGGCCGAAAGGTTCCTCGTGGGGTTGGCGACGCTGAGCCTGTTTTCCATATTGGCGGAAGAGCAGCCCCTTGTCTGTGTGGTCGACGATGCGCAGTGGCTAGACCGAGAGTCGGCAAAGGCACTGGCCTTTGTCGCCCGCCGCCTGATGAGCGAGCCGATCGTCATGCTTTTCGCCACGCGCGATTACCACGACGAACTGGCCGGTTTGCCTGAACTGGTAATAGGGGGGTTGGAGGACGAAGACGCGGCAAAATTGCTGTCCTCGGTTATCTCTAGCCCTGTCAGCCCAACGGTACGCCGCCAGATAATTGCCGAGACTCGCGGCAACCCACTGGCGTTGCTCGAGCTACCTCGAGGGCTCACGCCGGCAGAGCTGACGGTTGGCTTTGGTGGGCGCGTAGATGTGCCCGTGCCTCGAAGGATCGAAGAGACATTTGGGCGCCGGATCTGCCGGCTACCACTCGCGACGCAGCGTCTACTGCTCGTAGCAGCGGCTGACCACTTGGGGGACGCAGCGAAAGTTTGGCGGGCGGCGGAGATCCTTGGGATTGCCAAAGAGGCAGCCGGACCGGCCCACGAAGCGGATTTGCTCGATATCGGCGCCGCAGTGCGCTTCCGCCATCCCCTGGTCCGCTCGGCCGCATACCGCTTAGCGCCTTACCGCGAGCGACAGTTGGTACACAAAGCGTTGGCCGCTGCGACCGACCCCTCAGTTGACCCGGACCGCCACGCGTGGCACCTGGCCGCGGCGACGGCCTGGCCCGACGAGGCAGTCGCCGGCGAGTTAGAACGATCGGCGGGGCGAGCGCAGGAGCGCGGTGGGTGGGCTGCGGCAGCCGCGCTGCTGGAGCGTTCAGCAGAGCTCACACCTGAGGCGGGTGCACGCGCTGTCCGGAGACTTCTTGCTTGCGGAGCCTTTTTGCAAGCGGGGGTCATCGACCGGGCAAGAGAGCTGTTCGAAATGGCCAAGGGACATCTCGTCGACCCGGCGGCGCGCGCTCAAGCGATGCGGATCGAGGGCGCGTTGCGGTTCGTCGAAGGGCGCGGAGGAGATACCCCGACGTTGCTGTTCGGCGCGTCTATAGCCATGAGGAAGATGGATCATCGCCTCGCCAACGAAGTCATGATGGAAGCGGTTGAGGCGGCCATGTGGGCCGGCCACCTGACCAATGGGACGACTCTTGTTAACGTGGCTGAAGCCGTCCGCACCTGGCCCGGACCAGGACAGGAGACGACGGCGGCCCTGTTGTTGCGAGGCTATGCGGAGCGGGTGACCACCGGTTACCCCGCCCCCGTGCACTGGTGGCGCGGGGCGGTTAAGGCGGGCGCAGGGGACGTAAGCGGCAACGCCCGTCTTCAGCTCCTGGCGATGCTTTCGATCGCCACTGGCGACATGCTCGACTTCGAATCTCACATCGCTATAGGGCGAGAAAGGGTTCGTCAAGCGCGAGAAGACGGAGCGCTGGCGGCCCTCCCGGTCGCGCTTGCGTCCCTTGCGTGGTGTGAGCTCCTGGCCGGGAGGACAGAGGCTGCCGAGGCCCTAAACGCCGAGAGCACTGGCATCGCCAGAGCAACCGGTGCACCGGAACTCCCTGGGGCGCACGGCATCCTAAGCCTTGCCCTCCTGGCTTGGCGCGGGCAGGCTTCAGAAGTAAGAGACCTGGCCGCCGAGGTCGCTAACGAGGCGGCGCGACAAGGTCAAGGGATGGCGTTGAAGATCGTCGACTTTATGCTTACCTTCCTGGCCCTCGGCCACGGACGTTACGAAGAGGCACGTCGGCACGCGTTGGCGGTCTACAAGGCAGATCCTTTCTGCGTTGGCTCGATGAGCTTGGCCGACCTAGTAGAGGCGGCGTCGCGCAGTGACGACCCAGGTAGTGCAAAATTGGCCCTCGAGCGGCTTTCCGAGCGGGCAGACGCCAGCCGGGCGCCGTGGGCCCTCGGCTTGCTCGCCCGGAGCCGCGCGCTAGTGGCGGCCGACACGGAAGCCGAAGCCCATTACCTGGAGGCGCTTGAACAACTAGGCCGCTCAGGCGTCGTGACCGACCTCGCTCGGGCATATTTACTTTACGGCGAATGGCTGAGGCGCCAGCGACGGCGTATAGAGGCGAGGGAACAGTTGCGCAAGGCGTACGACATTTTCTTCGAGACCGGGGCTGCTGGCTTTGCGCTCCGAGCCGAAGCCGAGCTATTGGCCACCGGTGAGCACGCGCGAAAACGGGCCGACCACGCTCGGCCCAGCTCACGCCACAAGAACTCCAGGTGGCGCAGCTCGCTGCTGAAGGGGGCTCAAATAGTCAGATCGCGGCGCAACTCTTCATTAGCCCCCATACAGTCTCGTACCACTTACGCAAGGTTTATGCCAAACTCGAGGTAAGGTCGCGGAGCCAGCTGATGAAAGCCCTGGCTCAGTCTAACGCCAGCTGAGGCATTTTCACCTTCCATCCCTCTGCCGCGTCCCGGCGGGCAGGGAAATCGACACGCGTTGCGCGCCTCGTAGCGCTCGCCACTCCGGCCAATTTAACCCGTAAGTTGACGCCGAGCTTCCTGAAAATCGTGAGTAACTTCGTGCCCCCTCTTTGTTAGTAGTTACCCGGCGGCCGACAAGTTCGGCTATGGTGCGGTCCGCGACGTTCCCGGGACCAGGAAGTAACGAGCGACGAGCTAAACCGTCTATGACTCAACGTTGCCAGTTGGTGGCAGTTGAGGATAATGGAGCCAAGCGATGAGAAGGAGTTCACTGTGGCCATCGACGGCGCGATGCTAGCCACGAGCGCGCGCCCGTCCCGCGAGCAAGGACGCGTCGTCGCATGATGCGGGTTGCCGTCGCGCCTCTGGTTACGGTGCTCTTGTTGGCCGCGGACGGCCGCACCCGCGCCGAACCGGCGTGGCCGAAGCTCATCGTCACGGCTATGGCCTACGTTTCTCACACGACCCATGTCCCCCTCGAGGCGCCGCGGTCACTACCGACGCACAACCCCGCCTCGCTGGTGGCAAATTCCGCCGCAGCCAGCACAGCGGTACGCAACTACGACGTGACGTTGAAGGACTGTTCCCCGCCACTGCCTCTCAACAGCGGTGCCATGTCGTCGCCGTCGGGCTCCTGTACGTACCAGATGGCGCTCTTCGGCAGCTTCGGCGCGCAAGCTTACGGCAGTGACCAGGCCGCCTCGGCGACGCTCGGGGTTCAAATAGCGGCCGATTTGCGGCCGTTCTCGGGGTGCACTCGAACGTCGCACCTCAAACTAGCCGACAGTGTGGAAGCGACAGTGGATTCCTGGGGACCGGGTAGTGGGGAAGCGGGGCCGTGCCAGGCCTCGTGGCACGCCCAAGGCTGGACTTTCGTGATATCGGGGATGACACCGTACTTGTGGGTCGGCGGGCCGTGGACGGAGACGGCCGACCAAATAATCGACTATGTAGAAGATCACCCCTTGCCCGACCGGGGCGAGATGGACAGCATCAACGTGGGTGATGGGTTGATCACGACGTTGACGTGGGCGTCGGGCGCCGATCTTTACAACAGTTTCGCCTACCACGGGGCGCTCCCCGCGGTGGAAATGGCTGCCTCGATGGCACCCTACCCCGGCTCAGCGAACCATTGAGGGTTATAGGCGGTTTGTCCGCCCCGCGCCCGGTGTGCGAATGGCTCCCGGAACTGGCTTCACCGGCAGTTGTGCGCACTCCCCACTCACCCGTCCATGACGTCGTGCCCGCGTCCCGTGCTATTACGGTGATGGATCTGCTCACCAGTCGGACCGGGTGGGGCTTTCCGTCGGATTTCTCGCTGCCGGAGGTTCAGCAACTATTCAGCGTTCAAACCGACGGCCGCGAGGTGCAGTGACGCCCTGACCCGGACGCGTGGCTGGCCGCACTTGCTCGGATCCCCCTGTTGTACCAGCCGGGTGCGGCATGGCTCTACGACACCTCCTCGGAGTTTGGCTAGTTCTCCCAGCGTGCAGCCCCAGGGAGCAATATGATGGCAAGACACGCCGCCTGGGAGGGAACTTATGTGGTCGACCAGCCTGTCAACGGTGGTATTAGCCACAACCCCCACCCGCGGCGAACCGTGCCCGACTCTTCGCTCAAACGGGTGCACGACGCTCGATAGGCCGCTCCCGCTCAACCAAGGAGCGTAGATGCAAACCGCCCCTGCCGGTTCAGAGATGGCCGAGCTGAGCGTAGCTTCAAAGCGAGCCACCGCCGCTTCGAGGTCGCCACAGCGCGGACGAATTGGGAACCGCTCACGGGTTGGCCGCTTGCCCTCGCAGACTTGGCCCGGTCTTGCTGCGAGGGGCGTAGCCGCAGTCCAGAGAAGTTGTCGTGGCTGCAGCGACGACGCACCGTGCCCAGGGTGCAGCGGCGCCAGTGAGGCTGAGGGGCAAAAGGAGGCGGCGCAGCGGGCGCCTAGTCCATCACAGGTCGCGTTGCCTCCCGCCTGGGGCCGCGAGGCTATAGGCATCGTGAACCGTCATGATGGGCAAAACTTGGACAAACAAACCCTTTCTGAGATGGAGTCGCACCTCGGTGGAGAGTTCTCCACGGTCCGTGTCCACACAGGCGCCGCTGCCGCGCGGTCCGCCGCGGAGCGCGGGAGCCAAAGCTTACACAGTCGGCGATTCGATAGTTTTTGGGGCGGGCGGCTACTCTCCCGGTACCGCAGAAGGCAGGCTGACCCTTGCCCATGAGCTGGTTCACGTGCTGCAGCAGCGGAGCGGGCCCGTGGAGGGCACCGAGACTAGCGATGGTGTAGTTGTGAGCCGTCCGCACGACCGTTTCGAGCGGGAAGCCGACACTGTTTCTCGGAGCGCTTTCAGTGCTTCGACCCCCCCGCAGGGGTGGGGTGGCGCATCGGCTGTGGGTCGCCGCAGTGCACCTTTGCTGCCCGTCTCGAGCGGCGCCCCCAGCGCGCAAAGGTTTTCGTCCGACGAGCACGTGAGGTTAGGTAGCGAGGCGCTCCCCGGGCAGGACGTTCTCATCACCGGTTTCGGGAAGATCTCGTACGGGGAGATGATCGCGCTCGGGGATTTCTTCTCTTCCGTGAAGGACATCGAAAACCTTGCCTCGTCCGGGGGAAACGGTAAGGCACAGATCTCCTACGCGCTTTGGAAGGTCAACCCGAGCCGTCCCCGCCCGCCATCAGACCCCGTTGCCGAACAAGCAGTAGAAGATCGCTACAACACATTGGCGGCTCACAACGAGACGCACTTTTCGACGGGGAGTTCGCCTGGCAACTCCAACCGCGAACAGTACATTGCCCGCCATCAGGATGCCTTGAGGAACGCCTGGTACGAAGGCTTGAACCCTTTGGTTGTGCGCCCCTCTAACTGGCAAGCGCAGGAGGCTTTCGCGGCCCATTTTCTCACCGATGCTTTTGCAGCAGGTCACATACGCACGCAGAGGGGCGCCATCCAGACGTACTGGGAGGGGCTCTACCCCGACTTTCGGGACAACCTCGTCCAGACGATCTCATGTTTCATGGCGTCGTACATCAATGACGTGGACAACGTCGGATGGGTGGCCACGGTCCCAATGCTCACAGGGCCCATCGCAGCCGAGCTGCGCGCCCGGGGAGGCACTCAGCTCGCTTCGTTCTCCATCGGGGACCTTATCTCCAAGGTCCTCCACGACGCCGACAACGCGGGCCTGGACGTGGTGAGCCCGCAGAGCGCAACTGGGGGTGCCGGCCGTCCGCTGGCGCGCCGTAGGGGACGACCATCTCTTTCCCTCGACGCCGAACCCGGCCGCCACTCAGACGGTGCAGTACGCAGAGGCTGCCGTCAGGCTCAGTTTCGGCGAGGGCCAGGCCGCTCAACGTGCCGGGGCGGCGGGGCAGCCCGTAAATCCGTTATTGGTCCCGACGAACTTCCGGGCGTTGTTGCTCCTTCCGGCTGAGGACACCGCGTCTACTACTAATGCGAAGTTCACATGGCGGGCACCAAGCATCGCCACGCTGCCGTCAAATATCCAGGCACTGATCGTGGCTGCTTTCGCTCCAGGCACGGCCGTCCGCGCTGGCCTCGACAGCCTAGCGGTACCGGAAGTGCACAATGCTTATGGCTTCGATCTTCACACGGGCGCTGCATGGAGGTGCTTCAAGAGCCTTTTATTGGCCGACGTCATGGGAATGCTCGTACGGGTCGGCAGTGGTATTACGTGCCCCCCTGGCAACAACAACCCGTGCCCGGGGATGCCCGTTACGCCCCCCACAAGTCCGACGCCGTCGACGGGGGGAGGATCGGGCGGCGGAGGACCCAACAAGCGGCAATAGCACAAGCCCTTCGTTTTTCCGCCAACGGTACCGACAAGGCCCGGCGTTCCCCTTGGGTCGCCTTTAGACCGAACAAGCGTCCCGAAACCGGGAGATAACACGGGATTTCCAGCGCACCGAACGGCCGGGTAAACGGGTTCGGCCGGGAGAGCCTTTTTTTGCTTGGCTAGTATGGTTATCCAGGGACTACCTCGTCAAAAAGGAACAGAGCACATGAAAACGACTGTCCGTTCGCTGGGGCTGGTCTTGCACCCGCTTCGAGAGATTGCCGGACCGGTCGAGCGGATCCTGGCCTGGGCGAATAACCATCAAGTCGACGTCCTGTGCCTGAAAGGCGAGATTGCACGCCTGAACTGCAAAGCCATCGCAGTTTCCGAGGACCAGATGGCAGAACGAGCGGACCTGCTCGTAGCACTTGGTGGCGATGGCACGGTCCTCCGCGCCATGCGACTGGCCGCTCATCACGCCGTGCCGGTCCTAGGGGTCAACCTCGGCAAGTTGGGTTTCCTGGCCGAGGTAGATGTCGCCGAACTCGATTCCGCCCTGACCGCCATCAGCGAGAACCGTTTTACGGTAGAGGGGCGCGCCGCTTTGGACGTGACCATAGGTGACGAGATCTTCGTCGCGTTCAACGACCTCGTGGTCGTCCGGGTCCCGGGTGAGGGTATCGCCGATGTCGAACTAGCGGTACAGGGAACCCATTTCGTTAAGTACGCTGCCGATGCCGTCATCGTCGCCACACCCACGGGTTCGACCGCCTACAACTTCTCGGCGGGAGGACCGATTGTCGACCCTTCGATCGGTGGGATCGTAGTAACACCTTCTTCGTCGCACTCGGTGTTCAACCGTTCAATCATCATCGACCCGTCACAGTCCCTGACGCTGAAGTTGATGCCTTCCGCCGGCCGTCTCGCCGTCGAAGTGGACGGCCAGGTCGCCACCCACGTAGTAGCCGGCGACGCGATCACCGTGACGTCTCGCGCCGACGCTGCTCGGGTCGTGAGGTTGGGCAATACCACCTTCTACGAACGAGCGCGACGCAAGCTCGGCATAACTGGGCCGCCAGAGCTGACGTCCCCCGTCTAAAGGTTTGCTCGGCCCCGCCGGTACCGAAACTCGGTAGCCGTCAAGCAACCCTCTCCCGGCTCGAGGGGCCGGCGTCTACTTTTGTGGCACTTTAGCTCCGAGCAGAGCGTTCAGCACCGCGCCCAGAAGGATGACGTACACGGCCACGTATGTGCCAAGCATTCCAATTACGGCACCTGCGAAAACGCCGTACACGGCTATGTAATGCTTTGACCAGCCTACGTAGGCGCTAAATGCGGCGAGCGCGGCCACCACCCCCACCGATGACGCGACGGCTCCAGGGAGCAACGCCCGGGCTCCCATGCTCGCGCCCACCGAGAACCGGTACAGCGCCGCCACGCCTGCCGCTACTGCCACTAACAACACCGGAGCAGCAACTATGACAACCACCACCGGGCGAGACCGGCCGATGGCGGCCGAGCTCGCTAACGCCGCCACACCAAGGAAGACCACGACGGCAACCGCGCCCACCAGGGCGCGGCCCCGAGCCTCCGCATAGCGCTGAGGCGTCAGCCCGTAGGCAACACGAATTGCGCGGTCCAGGTTGTAGACGCCCGCCGAGGCACTCCATAGGGCAAACACCAGGGACGCCGCCAACCCGAGCGACAGGGTGGCGTGATCGCTCGCTGCCACCCGTCGCAGCTGACTTGTCACCAGCGAGGCCAGCGACGACGGTGCCCCGCTCGTCAAGCTCGCGAGGTCGGTCGCTACTTTCTCCGGGCTCACGACCAGCCCAAAGAGGCTGACCGCGGCGATTGCGGTCGGGAACGCCGAGATGGCCACCCAGAAGGTCGCCCCCGCAGCCGCGAGACCGACCGTCTCAGCCGTTTGCTCGTGCACCACTCCGCCACCGATATGCAGTATCCGGGACAAGTGCCGGTGATGTTGCAAAGCTTCGTCAGCGGTGGTCTCCGCAGTTGCCTCGGCGGCCTTTACCTCTTTGCGCCCCTCGGTTACGAGGTCCTTCGGGTCTTCCATGCGTCACGCTGGTGGGCGAAGTCGCGTGGCGACACGCAGATAGCCCAAGTGGCCAGATTGAAAGTTATCCATGCCGGCGAGCCCGCTCGTACCCGATAGTCCAGCGAGCCCCACTCAACCAGGCTAGACAAAAGGGCGGCGTCGCCGACAACTCCTTGGTGGACGTCGAGGACATGCCCGCTGCAGTTTCCGAAGCGGGACGTGTGCGGGTTTTTGGCAGGTTGTGTTCAGGCGCCAATGGCTCGACGGGCCATGCCGCGGAGCCCCTTGTCGGCGTCGCACTCGGACGCGCTCGCGAGCGCGATGGTTACGTCTGATTTGCGCCCTGCCACCTTGCCGAGCGCGTCTATGGCTGCAGCTCGCATGTCGGGGTTGGGGTGGTGCAGAAGTTCCAAAGCTCGAGGGACCCAGCTGTCCTCTCCGGGGCGGCAGGCACCTTCTTTGCAGCGGTCACACGCTAAAGCGTGCAAGGCTCGGCCGGCCACCTGGGGGTCAGCGTCGTCCAAAGTAGCAACCAGGTCAGCAACGGACTCCTCGTCGACGAGGTGGTCAAGGATGTTGACACACTGGCGACGGACGATGGCCTTGTCGTGACCCAGACCGCGACGCACCGCCGCCACCGCCGGCGGCCCGGACCCGAGTAAGTACTGCTTAGCCCGCTGTCGGTACGACGAGGCGGCCAATCGGGCTACCCAACCGTCGAAGTCGAGCGGTGCAGGATCCCGGCGCATCTTCGGGCATCGTAGGCCTATGCAGCCACCCCGGCCATCGAATTTCCGCACCCGCCACAAGCGAGCCTGGAGAGTGCACCGTCTAACCTGGCAGGGATGTCAAACCGGAGGAGGGAAGAGAGTGGACCTGGAAGAGGCGTTGACCAGGGTCATGGAGCTGAGCCGAGAAGAGCTGCACATTGTGCGCAAACGAGCGGAGGACAAGACAGCTGCTCGTGACCACGGCCACGACTACCACGAAATGGTGCAGGCCGCGGACCGGCTGGACCACTATGCACATCTGTTGCGACGGCTACACGATGGCGAGCTCGGCAACGCGTGGCGCCACGAGAGCCTGGAGGACACTGGCGGGAGCTGATCGCCCGTATGCGCCACCGCCCCAGAGTGTCACGACCGGCGGTTGCCCGCTGGAGCGGGGATCTCGGACATACTGGGCTGCAGGTTGAACCGCTGATGCTTTGGTGACCCGCCCCGAGGAGGACGCTCATGCCAGCCGTAACTGTCCCTGACTGGACAGCCTTAAAGCGGATCCCGACGCCGGAACGGTCATCGGCGCCCCAACGACAGGTGTCGTCGGCGTCGAGCGCGCCGAGCGGCCTCGAGGGGGAGGGGTTCCCCGTTCATCGCGCCTTCGCCGGAAGGACCTTTGCCGAACTCGACCCGTTCGTGCACATGGACCAAATGGGAGAGGTCGACTACGCCCCGGGTGAGCCCAAGGGGACACCATGGCATCCCCATCGAGGCTTTGAGACCGTCACTTATATGATCGACGGGACCTTCGCCCACCAGGACTCCAACGGCGGGGGCGGGCTCATCACAGACGGCGCCACCCAGTGGATGACTGCGGGGCGGGGCATCTTGCACATCGAGACCCCGCCGGAAGAACTCGTGGTCTCGGGAGGCCTTTTCCATGGCATCCAGCTGTGGGTCAACCTGCCCGCTAAGGACAAGTGGATCCCGCCCGCCTACCAGCCCCTGGAAGCGAGAGACGTGGTTTTGCTGGCCTCTGCCGACGCCGGCGCCCTGGTCAGGATGATCGCCGGCGACCTGGCCGGCGTGGCCGGACCGGGTTCCACGCATACACCGATCTCCCTGATGCACGCCTCCATCACACCGGGGTCGTTACTCGAGCTGCCCTGGAACCCCGCCTTCAACGCGTTGGCATACGTCCTCGCGGGCTCGGGCGCCGCCGGTCCAGACCTCCAGCCAGTGCGTACCGGTCAACTTGTGTTGTTCGGCCCCGGCGAGTGGCTGAGCGTCAAGGCTCAGCCAGGTCAAGATTCGGGCTCGGAAAACCTGGAAATGCTATTCCTCGGCGGCGAACCCATAGGCGAGCACGTCGAACACTACGGGCCTTTCGTTATGAACACCCGCGCTGAGATCGGCCAAGCCGTTGAGGACTTCCAGGCCGGCCGCCTCGGTCGTATCCCGGCCAACGCCCTTATGCCCCACGTCCCCGATCCTGCCCCCGCCCGAACCGAACGAACCGGGATCTGAGAAGGACCACCCATGGTCAGGAACCTCAAGGCCGATCTTTGGCTCCGCGCCCCGTCACTTCTGGGAGAGAGCCCCTGCTGGGACGCCCGGTCTAACCAGTTCTCGTGGGTAGACGTGCTCCGACCGACTGTGCAAGTGTGCGACTCGGAGGGCAACCTCCTATCAGAGCTGCGCCTCCCGTCGCATGTGGGCGCTGCGCTGCCGGCGGCGGCAGGCGGCTGGCTGGTCGCCCTCACTGACAGATTGGCCCATCTGCAACCGGACGGGACGCTCAGGGATGTCGTACCGCTCGAGCCGCACCTGCCTGGTAACAGGGCTAACGACGCCAAGTGCGACCCCTCGGGACGCGCCTGGGTAGGCACGATGAGCTACGAAGAAAGCCAGCACGAAGGTTCGCTCTACCGTCTCGACACCGGTCCGAAAGTAACCCTCGTGCTCGACGGGATCGGCGTGTCCAACGGTCTGGCCTGGAGCCCAGACGACCGCACCATGTACTTCATCGACACGGTTAGCGAAGAAGTACGAACCTACCCGTTCGATCTTGCCACTGGCCGGATTGGCGAGCCGCGGACCCTGGTCACTGTAAGTCGGGCTGACGGCCTACCCGACGGTATGTGCAGCGACGATGAAGGGTACTTGTGGGTGGCACTGCGGGGTGGAGGCTGTGTGCGCCGTTATGCCCCGGACGGACGCCTCGACACGGTTGTGGAAGTGCCCGTCAGTTACACCACAAGCTGCTGCTTTGGTGGTCCGAACCTTGATCACTTGTTCATCACTAGCGCGCGGCGGGACCTCGAAGACGACCGGTTGCGTGAGCAACCGTTGGCCGGCAGTGTTTGGGCGGTGCAGCCTGGGGTGACTGGACGCCCGGCCACGCCTTGGCAGGAAATCGTCGAGCACTACTAAGCAGCTCTGCTGGCCCTTCGGGGCTCAACGCGAATTCTTCGCCAGGACCACATCGCGCGAGGGCAGAAACCAGGCTGCGCTGGCTTCGGTCCGTCGCCGGCTCCGGTTAACCGTAATTTCCGCGATCACGTGATAGCGGAACTAGGCATCATGCCAGGAGTATGAAAGGGCCGGACTAATTAGAGGCAGAAAGGACGGGCGAAATGCTCAAGCCGAACAACATCCTGGAGAAGGACGTTAGGGACGAACTGTCCTGGGACCCTTGGCTCGACGACAGCCAGGTCAGCGTCAAAGCGGCCGACGGGCGGGTCACCTTAACGGGAGCCGTACCAACTTATGCCGAGTTTATCGAAGCGTCGGACGACGCGTGGGGCGTGAAGGGCGTCACCTCAGTCGACAACGAGCTCTTGGTCGGGCCCGTGGGCCAAGCTCTTACCGATGATGAGATCGCCACCCGCTGCAATAACGCCCTTGACGCCGACCGTTTTGTCCCCAAAGGGGCGGTGCAGGTTGACGTAACAGGTGGCTGGGTGACGCTAAGCGGTCAGGTCCGCCACCATTTTGAACGGCAGGCTGCGGAGTTCGCGGTGCGCCGGGTGCAGGGGGTCCGCGGCGTTACGGACAACACGACCATTTCCAGCGAGCCCATACCCAGCGATGTGGCCCAGCGTATCAACGACGCCCTGGCCCGAAAGACCATGCTCGACGATTCCGTCATCCAGGTCACCAACGATGGCAGCACGATATTCCTTGACGGGACGACGGATTCTCACGCGGCCATGCAGGTGGCCGAAGATACCGCCTGGGCGGCACCCGGGGTCACCGATGTGGTTGACCGGCTGGTAGTGGTCCCCTAGGCGTCGTCGCCCCCGTGCTGACGAGCTTAGCGCTCGAGGTTGGCCCAGCTTCTGTCCTCGGTCGACGGAGCTGGGCCCCACGGGGAGCGCGAAACTATCTCGGCAGGGAAAGCGACGTTTTCCCCCCATGCCAAACGGAGAAGTTGAGCTGGACAGGGAAATCACGAGGCACACGTCAATGCCCTGATCTCGCATACGACGATGACTTCTAATGAGCGCGCCAAGGCCGGCAGCGTCCACGAACTCCATCTCTGCACCGTCGATTACGACTGCCGCGTAGCCCTCGCGGTCTGCGCTGCTCAATGCCGCCCGGAAGCAGGGCAACGCGGCCAGGTCCAGCTGCCCGACCACCTTTATAAAAAGGACATCAAATTCCACCCACGACCAGATGCCATGGTCCGTACACATACTCCGTCCCCTCCAGGCTTGCAGTGCCGGCGACCGTTATAACCCCGCTCGGCCGGCATTGCCTTTCTTTGTGTCAGCCTACGACGCCACTGAGAGGCTCGAATCCCGCCTTCGCGTAGTCCGAACCGGACCCAGTATCTAGGACGAGGGTGGTACCGGAAAATATGCGAACGCCGATAGCGAGATCCCACCGTTGTCCGTAGCGTTGCGAGTACGGCCAAGTTGTCGACTGACTACCTTGGAAAGAAGGAACGTACTAGCCCACCGGCCGGCCCAGATTGCGGAAGCCTACTGATCCCCGGGACCTGAGCGCTCCGAGTAGAGCGCGGCCAAAGCTGCCAGATGGTGGGCCAACGGACGCGTCGTGAGGTTGTCCCTGGCCATCGCTAGGACCAGGTGACGAGCGGTATCGAACAGGCCGTCCTGAAGGGCGCCGAGATAACCTCCGGGCGGCGACTCCGGCGACGAGGAGCCTGGCCAAGCGATTAAGTGGTCGAGCAGGGCCAGCAGGCATTGACGAGCATGGTACCGCTGGGCCACATCGTCGCCGGCATCTACCGCGGCGACGATTTCCTCGGCCATGCTGGCCAGTAGATTAGGTGTCACCGCGACCAGTGGCCGACTGTCTCTTTGCTGCCAAAGGGCCAGGCGCTCTTCGCCAGATAAGGACGTGGAAGGTGAGACCACGAGTACCTCCATTGGAGGACGTTCGGTCGGGCCGAGGTCGTACCGCATGAACATATGGTGGCAAATTCTGGTGGCAAATTCCCTCCCGCGAGCGCCTATTCTTCGGCGACCCGTGCGAGAGCCGACGGGGATCGGCGATGGCCCGATCCGCTCGAGGAGGGACGAGAAGCTGACGCTCGGCTGACCGGCCCGCTTTCGGCGTCGCTTAAGCACCGGCGATGCGGGCGGCATACGTTACTCTCATGTGGCCGATTGGTCTGCCGCCGTACTGGGTCGGTCGCGAAGAGGAGCTCGAGGTCCTCCGGGCCGCTGTCGAGGCTCTAGGACGTGGTGAAGGGTCGGTGGTCTGGGTACAGGGTGAGCCTGGCATCGGCAAGTCGTGCCTAGTGACCGAGGCCTTGGCGGCAGCGACTGGGCACGGGCTCGATGTCGCATGGGGGATAGCGGACGAGCTGACCGAGCGTCTACCTCTGTCGGTGATGCAGGACTGCCTCCAGGTGCGCCTGAGTTCGCCTGACCCATGGCGGGCGCAGGCCGCCAAAGTGCTCCGGAGCCTGCAGTCGGGACTATTAGGTGACGGCGACACATCCGTGGCCGGCATCGAGGTCCTTGCGACACTGGTGGACGAGCTGTGCGTGGCCGGCGCACGGTGATGGTCATCGACGACTTGCAATGGGCCGACGATGCCTCGTTGATCCTTTGGCATCAACTGGCGGCCTCCATCGACCAGCTAAGGCTGCTGCTAATCGGGATATGCCGGTCGCCTTTACGCCGGTCGGAGGTTCAGCAAGTGTGGGCGGCCGTTGTCCGTCGCCGAGGTGCCGTGATCGCGCTCGGGCCGCTGTCCGAAACGGACGTGGTCGACCTGGTGACGGCAATGGTCGCAGTGCCACCCGGGAGCACACTGCGTCAACTGACTGCTCGAGCGGCTGGCAATCCACTGTACGTGCGCGAGCTGGTCGACGCTTTGGTGCGAGAGCAGGCGCTGCAGGTCGGCGCCGCCGAAGTTTCCGCGGCCCCGGAACAGCTGGCCGCCTCACTGACCGCCGCGCTGCACGACAGGCTCACGTCCGTCCCAGCCGAGACGGCACAAATGTTGCGCGACGCGGCGCTGCTGGGCGGGACGTTCGCGGTTACCGACTTGGCCGTCCTCATGGGCCGCCCGGTGTCACAGTTGGCAGAAGGTCTGCAGGAGGCGGTGGTAGCGGGCATCCTGGTCGGCTCCGGCCCCGAACTGGCCTTCCGGCATCTGCTGATCCAGCAGGCGCTATACGAGAGCATGCCGCCGGCTTTGCGTGCCGCGCTCCATGCCGAGGCGGCCCGGAAACTTGCGGCCAGCGGCGCCGACGCGCTGAGCGTCGCCCAGCAGCTGTCGGCCGCCAAGCAACCGGGCGGGAGCTGGGCTCGGGCCTGGCTCATCCAGGCCGCGCCGGGTCTGATCAACCGGGCCCCACAGCTAGCAGCCGAGCTGTTACGCCGGGAACTCGACGAGGCGCCCCCAAGCGAACAGGCCTTGGGCGGGCTCATGGCTAACCTCGTACAGGCCCTGCTCGCCACCGGGTCCTACCAGGAGGCGGCCGCGCAGGCCATTCGGGCGCTGACGGTCATGACCGAGGCCGTAAGACGGGCCGAGACGTACTGGATGTTGGCCCGCGGAAAGGTCAGCGTGGGCGACAACGACGCTGCGGTAACCACGGTGCGAAAGGGTCTGGCGTCTGAGGACTTACCCGGCGAGTGGCGGGCACGGCTCCTGGCTCTGCTGGCGATGCTCCAGCGGGTAACCACAGGTGACCTGGATTTAGCGGACGCGACGGCCCGCCAAGCGCTCGCTGTCGCCGAGGAGGCGAGCGACGCGTTCGCGGCGGCGCGCGCGCTCACGGAACTGTGGCACAGCCATAGCGTCAGGCGCCACCATACGGCTGCGCTCGATTACATCGACCGGGCGCTTCGCGTGCTCGGCCACGGCCCAGGCGCCCCGGACCTTCCCTCCAACATCCTTGACGCCGAACGAACCGCCATGCGCAACCGTATCTTCACGCTACAGAACCTCGACCGCTGGCCGGAAGCTGAGTTGGCGCTCCGGCAGGCTCGCGAGCTCGCCCAACGGTCCAGGAGCCCCGATAGCGCGACCTGGGCTGCCGCGGCAGTGCTCCGCTACTGGCTCGGCCAGTGGGACGACGCGCTGGCCGAGCTGGGCTCCGGCGACACCGACGCGTATACCTATCTGCGCTTACCTTGGCCGACGCTGCTGGCGCACGGGGTGGCCGCGCTTATCGCCGGCCGGCGGGAACAGCCCTCCGAAGCCGAGCAGCACCTTCGCCAGGGCCTGGCCCTGCCTATCCGGATCCTCGGCAACCGGGAGAACCAGGACTTCCTGGTCGCCGCGCACGCGCTGGCCCTCGAACAGAGCGGGGAGACCAGCCAGGCCATGCTGCGGCTGGGAGCGATATTGCCGCGGTACGGCGGTGAGGTGACACTGACCCACCAGTGGTTGCCCGACCTAGTCCGGCTCGCGTTAGCCGTCGGGGACCAGCGGATGGCCGAGGCTGCGGCGCAGGCCTGCCAGGCGGAGGCCGCGGCGGAAACCCCGCCGGCGCGCGCCGCGGCGGCCAGCCTGCGCTGCCAAGGACTGCTTCGGTCGGACCCTGGCCCGCTCCGGGATGTGGTGGCTCACTATCGGGCCGTCGGCCCAGCGGTGGAGCTGCCGGCCGCCCTAGAGGATTCTGGCTGTCGTACTGGCCGGGCGGGGCGACGAAGAGGAGGCCCGGGCCGCCTTGAACGAAGCCATAGGTTTGTACGAGGACCTGCAGGCTCGATGGGACATCCGGCGAGCCGAGGGCCGGGTTCGCCTCCATGGCATCAAACGAGGCGTCCGGGGTCGCCGCGCCCAGCGCGCGGCCTCCGGCTGGGAGGCACTTACCTCAACCGAGGTCAACATCGCTGTCTTAGTCGCCAGAGGTGACTCCACGTCGGACATCGCCCGCGGCATGTTCTTGTCCCGGCGAACCGTGCAGACTTACATCTCCCGCATACTGGCCAAGCTGGGCGCGAAGAACCGGGTAGACATCGTACGGGAGGCGTTACGCCAAGGCATCTCGCCCTAAGTAACGGCGCCGTTGGCGCCTGATGTACGAGCCTGGCCAGCCGAGTCGACCCTAGCTGCGGCAAAGTGTCGTCAACTGACCACTATTTTCGGACCGCCCTGCCGCTGGCGGTGATCAACAGCGCGGCGAGGTCGCCCACGTCACCGCGGGCGGTGGGCTGGATGACCTCTTCGCGGGCCTGAGGGTTGTGGACGTCCCGGGAGACGAGGGGCGGCGAACTCGAAGCGGGCGGCTGACCCGGACCGGTCGCGACGGTTGGTACTTTTGTACGGTCTGAGGGCAAAACTGCTACATGTGCGCCTCCACCGTCGATAAATGCCAACAGCGAGGCCCAAAAGGAGGGGGTTAACCGGTACTTTTGCCGGTCGAGCCTGCCGTCGGGGCGACGGTTGGTACTTTTGTCCGCTTTCTATGACTGCAAAACTGCTATGGGTGCGGATCCGTCGTCGATAAATGCCAACAGCGAGGCCCAAAAGGAGGGGGTTAACCGGTACTTTTTCCGGTCGAGCTCCCGCCTGCCTCGACGGTGACGAAGAACTCTTCTATGGTCTAGAGCCCGAAGATCACCGTGGGGGAGCGCCGCTCAGGACCTGCTTAACTAGGTGGGTGAGCAAGTCAACGACGTCTAGTTCTCTTATGCGAGCGGTCCAATCAAGGTGGAACGCTTTAACGGCGGCACGAAGGCTGGTCTTGACGGCGCTCGTCGGGGTCGCGGTCACGGCCATCAGCGGGGTCTTCGGCGCCTGGCAGTATGCAGCCCTCATCGGCTGGGACGCCGCCGTAGTGACCTTCTCGTCCCTTACGTGGGCGGGTATTGCACCCATGGATGCAAAGGCGACCGCAGAGTACGCCCGGCGAGAAGACCCGACTGGTCCTATAACCGACGCCCTTTTATTAGGGGCCAGCGTAGCCAGTCTGGTGGCCGTCGGAGTGGTATTGGTCGCCGCAAGTTCGGCCCGGCCCGTGACCCGGGGCATGTTAGCGGGGTTGGCAGTGGCGAGTGTGGCCTTGTCGTGGCTACTGGTCCACACATTGTTCACCCTCCGCTATGCCCGCCTTTATCAATTAACTGGTGGTGGCGTCGACTTCAACCAGGACAGCCCGCCACGCTATCTGGACTTCGCCTACCTCGCCTTTACGATCGGGATGACTTTCCAAGTATCGGATACGAACCTCAAGACGACGACGATCCGATCTGCTGCTCTTAAACATGCGCTGCTCTCGTATCTCCTCGGTACAGTCATCTTGGGAGCGACGATCAACTTTATAGTCGGCTTGTCTTGACCAAAGCGTTGGGTGCCACTTCAGCGTCCCTAATCGAGAGTTGGCTCGCGCAGTTAGAGGTATTACGGTTCGACCGCAGTTTCATAGACCAGTCCGCCGTCCAGTTGTGTCGTATCAGCGGCCCTTAAGCCCGTCCCAGGCTCCCCCTTCTTGGTGCAGAAACCCGAACTCGTCGCGTTCCGAAGCAAAAACTGCATCGAAGCACGACGAGAACGGGCTACTGCACCGAGATCGCCCGGGCCTGAGCGGCTATGGGCTATGGGCTATGACCAGAGTGGGGCTCTTGTCACGCAGCCCGGAACGCCTCGGCCACGGCCTGCACGGCCTCACGCTGCTGATCGCTGATGCGCTCCGGGACCGTCAGGCGGACCTTGACGAGGAGGTCCCCCGTAGCCTTGTCTGTGCGTACCCCACGGCCGCGGACCCTGAGGGTGCGCCCGTGGGGCGTACCCGCCGGCACCCGCACCTTTACGGTGGGCCCACCGAGGGTGGGTACATCGATGTCCGTTCCGAGGACGGCCTCGGGCCAACCGATCGGGGCCTCGACAGTCAGGTCCAGGCCGTTGCGGCCGAACACAGGGTCAGCAGCTACGCGCACGACGGCGTAGAGATCACCAGGCGGCCCGCCGTTGACCCCTGCGCCACCCTTGCCCGGTAGACGGATCCTCTGGCCGTCCTGAACCCCGGCCGGCACGCGCACCTTGAAGGTCTGCGGACCATCCGGCCGCTGGAGCGTCACTTCGGTCGTGAGGCCCTGGACAGCATCCGTGAAGCTCAGGTCGAGCACCGCCTCGAGGTCTTCACCCCGCCACGCCGTCGTCGTGGCACGACCCCGGCCCGCTCGGCCCATGAACCTGCTGAGGAAGTCGTCGAGGCTGCCGGAGTCGAAGGTAGTCCAGGTAGAGCTGTCGAAGGTCGTCCACGCCTCCCCGTCGTCGCCGGCGAAATCGCCGTCCTCGGCCGAGGTCCACGTCCGTCTGTCACGGCCCGAGCGACCGGCCCCCGCTACGGCCCGCCGAAAGTCGTCGTACTCGGCGCGCTTGTTCTCGTCACCGAGCACGTCGTACGCCGCCGTTACCTGCTTGAAGCGCTCTGTGGCACCGGGATCGTCCGGGTGGGTATCGGGATGCAGCTCGCGGGCCAGTTGGCGATAGGCGCGACTGATCGACTTGCTGTCCGCGTCTTCCGCCACTCCCAGGACCGCATAAGAATCCTTCTCCAACCAATCGGCCTGTGCGGCCACCCTTGCATCCTCCTCACTGGCAAAACTTGAGTCTCCCATTGTTAACTTCTAGGAGGCGCCAAAGATTCCCGGTGCGCCGGGCCCTCCGCCGGAGCCCCACCTCCGGGCGTCACTCGTTGGTGGGGGTGGGCTCGGTCGGCACGCACCCCCACTCGATGGAACCCGTGTCGACGGGTTAGGCGGCCACCGGCTCGCTACTGGTGGAACTGGGCTGGCTGGCGGTAACAACCTCCACCTTCCGCGGCTTCGACTGCTCGGCCACCGGGACGGTGAGGGTGAGAACGCCGTTGTCATAACGGGCCTCAGTGCGCTCGCCATCGAAGTTCTCGCTTAGCGCAAGACGGCGAGTAAAGGTGCCCTGGGGCCGCTCGGAAACGAGCACCCGGCTGTCCTCGGCCGCCGCCGAACGCCGCTCCGCCGTGATCGTCAGCGTGGCGTTCTCGAAAGTTACGTCCACCGACGCGGGATCGACGCCTGGCAGGTCAAGCTGCAGTACGAGATGGTCATCCTGGCGGTAGGCATCCATCGCTATCCAGGACTGACGGCCGTTGATCGTGACGCTCCGGGTCAAACCGAAGTCACGAAAGGGATCGAAACGCATCAACATCTCTGAGTATCCTTTCTATGATCCCGGCAATCCCGGGAAGCATGACTTAAGTTTAGTATGAAAGCTGATTTATCGGCACTCAAGTTTCCTTCTCGCCTTAGGAGGAGATCACTTGGGCGCTCCTACCGCGTGTGGCCCACCTTTGGCGTTGGCCGTAGAGCGCGCCAGTCGTCTGGGGCTTGCGGACGCGGTGGACGTCGGCCCGCGGCATGGGAAATCGACGGGCCTGCTTCGGCTGCGGCCGGGCTTGGGCCCCCTGCATCGGGGCCGAAGCTCCCTGAATCGGGCCCGAAGTCCCCCTAAAGCGGGCCCAAGTCCCCCTAAAGCGGGCCCGAAGTGCCAAGGCCGGCGTGGTGCTACTTGGTCTGCGGGATCGTTTCAGAAGAAAGCGGCTGAGCCCGCGAGCAGAGGCCGGGGTGCAGCAAGTTGTCGAGCCACCCGAATGACCGGGCGTCGTACAAGGTCCTGGCGCCGGCTTCGCAGTGGTCGCCCGCACCTTCCGCCGCAGGGCGGCAGCAAAGAGGTCATAGGAACCGCTGTCCGCAAATGACGAAACAATAGGTATTGATGGGTGCGGATGCGGCATCCTACTGAGGAAGCAAAGTCCTTATGTCCAAAGTCGTTCGATCGGGGAGTCAAGGAATGAGAAGCAAGCTCTCTATCTCCTATCCGGTGCTGGCTAAAGCCGCGCTGGCTACGGCCCTGGTTGGCTGCGTCTGGGCGCAGCCGGTGTGGGCATCGTCTGCTCCTCGTGTGGCAGGCACGACCTCAGACCAGCACCCGCTAGGCGGGACCAACTTGAGCGGCAACCCTTACTTCCCGCTCGTATTGAACTCGAAGTGGACTTACGATTACGACACCGGCGCGACCAGCTTCACCAGTTCCCAAACGGTGGCCGGTACCAGCTCCGCCGCCGCGGGTACGCAGGTGAAAATAGACACGACGGACAGCCTGGAGCCCGGCAAAGTCACCTCCTTGACTTACACCATTGGCAAAGGGGGGACCGTCGAAGTGCAAAGCTCCTCTGGGTCGGGCTCGAGCGCATCCAGCTTTTCGACTAGTTATTGGATCCCCACGGAAGCTCAGATCCAGAGCTGTTCGGCGTGCAAATTCTCAGGGCCGTTCTCGGCCAACTTCGCGGG
This sequence comes from uncultured Acidimicrobiaceae bacterium, assembly GCA_963807395.1. GTDB lineage: Bacteria > Actinomycetota > Acidimicrobiia > Acidimicrobiales > Palsa-688 > Fen-671. The sequence continues at coordinate 351,500 of CAWEBW010000010.1, read as the reverse complement.
CAAGTCCATGATCGGGACGCTGACCGAAACTGCGACCGCCCTCGGGTCGCACACCGTGACCGTCCCGGCCGGCACTTTCTCCACCGAAGAGGTGAAATTAACTATCGGGATGCACGCCACCGGCACCATGCCGCTAACGGCCAACCTGACCTTCCACCTATACCTGGCCAAGAATGTCGGCATGGTTGAAAACAGCGGTGGGAGCATGGCGATCAACGTCCTCGGCCACGCAGTGACTACCGGGCTGGGCACCGACAAGCTCGCCAGCTATAAAGCCTGAGCCCAGCGGCTCGTATATAGTGCGCTCCATGGAGCGCGACGAGATTGTCAAGGCATACCAACCCTTTGTTCACGCGCTGCGTGCGGGAGGGTTCGCACAACCCGATACGGGCTGGGGCGCAGCGTTCATCGCCGCGCACGTCGCCCTTAACAACGAGGCGATGGTGGCCCTGGCAGAAGCGATCGCTGCTGGCGAAAACCCGTCATATGACAACGCCGAGGTGATCGACGAAGCGCGACTGCGTGAGGTGGCGTCGGCTGCCGGAAACCTGGAAGGGCTCGCAGTAATGATCGATAAATCCGGCGGTCAGCTGGCAGGTGCGTGGGAGCGGCTCGGACCAGAGGCGGGCGCGACCGAGGTCCCGGTAAGGATTGTGGACGGCAGCCAAATCGTCCTGGATGGCCCCGTTCCTATCCGTACGCTTATTGAGGTGAACGCCACGGACCACCTGCAGGTCCATCTCGATCAGTTACTTGCGCTGCAGCGTGACGAATAGTGGACCGCCGGAGGCGGCCCGCCCTGCCCCAAGTGCACCCGCATCATGAAAGAGCGATCGAGACGCTTGTTGGCCAAGTCGAGGACGGAGGCATATTCCAGGCCGTCATCGTCGGCGGGTCAATCGCCAACGGGACAGCCAAGGAATCGTCCGACGTCGACGTGTACATGGTGGTGGGCGAGGACGTGTACGAGGAGCGAAAGGCCGAGGGAAACCTGGCCTACATCGCCACGTGCGATTACCCGGGCGGGTACGTCGACGGCAAACTGATCACGCTCGAGATCCTGAGGGAAACGGCGGTGAGAGGCCCTGAACCGATGCGTGCCTCTTTCATTGGTTCGAGGGTCGTCTACTCCCGGATCGGCGACCTGCAACCGCTGGTGGGCTCTATCCCGGTCTACCCCGAGCAAAACCGAGCCACCAACATGCGTGATTTTTTCTCATACATGGCTCTTCACGCTCGTTACTTTGGCCCGCAGGCGCTGGCAAAACAGGACCCCTTCCTGCTTAGTCACTCGCTTACACACACGGTGCTCTTCGCGGGAAGAGCGCTCCTGGCCTATAACCGAGTCCTATTTCCGTGCCCGAAACAGCTCCTCAGGACGGTGGAGCAGGTTGAACAAAAGCCTGACGGTTACATCGACAGGACTCGAGAACTTCTCGCTCTCCCGACGCCCGAGTTGTTTGCCGGCTACTTCCAGATGATGAGCGCGTTCACCGACTGGGGCATCCCCGAACCGGCAGTACTAACCCGCTTCATGGAACTGGATGAGTGGCTGTGGCTTGGCTCCGAGCCCGAGTTGAGCCAGAGATAGCTAACGGGCTGCGCCACCATGCGTGGCGCCTATACGCCCATTGTGCGGCCTAAAGAAAACCGCCGTTCCCGCTGTCGCTCGGATGGGTTCTCGTGGCGGGCAGGCTCAGCGCATGCCGGAGCGTTATCCCTTTACGTAGGACAGCTTCTCAGCTATTTTGTCACCGCGCACTCTGAAGATGTCGACACCACGGACGTGCCCGCCACCCCAGCTGTAGAGCCAGCGTTGGACGACACGATCGTCGGCGCTGAACGTTTCTTCCGCCTCGAACCGGGATGCCTGGTCGTCGAAGATAGGTTTCCACGCGTCTCGGACCTCCTCTCGGCCCCGGTACTTGAGGCCGTCGGGGGCGCCGGTGGAGTCGAATATACAGTCCTCCGTCAGCAGCGACAGTGCCCCTTCGAGGTTGTGGTCGGCCCAAAATGCGCCGAAAGTCTCGACCACTTCAACAGGTGCCATAGGTGCAATCCCCTCGTCCCCGGTCCACCACGCGTTAGCTCGACGCAATTATCGTTAACGAGCAAATTGTATGTCGCTCTGGGAGCGCGTCACGCAGCCCGAGACTGGGCCGCAAACCGTCCTCACCGGTATGGGGGTCAGTCCTCCCACTCCCGCCCCGGGAGCCGAGTCTTTATCTCCTGCAAGAGCCAGGCGTTGCCGTCTGGGTCGCTGAACGAGGCGTAAGTCTGGTACGAACGGCCTTGGGGGTCCGGCCCTGGGACGCGACCGCCGTCGAGGTGGAACAGCTCGCTGACGTCGATGCCTCGGCGCAGAAGGTCCTCACGGGCCGCGTCGATGTCGGAGACGACCAGTAACAGGCGCTGGGCCGAGCCGGGCGCAGCCGAGGTCAGCCCTTTGCCGAAGGCGACCGAGCAGGCCGAGTGGGGGGCGTCAACTGCACGACCCGGAACGCGTCGCCTCTCACGATGTCGGCGTCTAGGCGCCAACCGAGCCTCTGGTAAAACTCCTTGGCCCGGTCGACATCTGATACGGGCAGCGTCACCACCTCTAGCTTCATGTCGATGGCCCCCACCTCTGGGGCCTCGCTGCGAGCACCTACGTCGGCACTGGTACTGCTCATGTTGACCTCCATTGGTTGATCGGCGCTCACGACAAAGTCTCACCCGGAGATGGCCGTTCGCGCCCGTGGAAACCCCTAGTTGGAGGCCCGAAAAAGGAAGGCGCCTTACGGTCGGCGTCGACTCTTGCTTTGTCGCTGGCGAGCGGTGGCCAGCGCTTGGTGGTAACCCAGCTCCGGGTTCGGCTCTGTGGGCGGTTCGACCGCCGCTTTGACCATATCGCGTAGCTCGTTGAGGTCAAACGGCTTAGGCAAATAGTCGTCAGCGCCCGCCGCAATGGCGTCGTGAGCACGGTCCGTTTGGCTCATCGCGCTCGTCACGATGATGTGTACCCGTTCCATACCCGGTAGCGCCCGGACGGCTCGGCACACCTCGAGGCCTGTGAGGCCAGGCATCATCCAGTCCAAGACCATCACTTCCGGCACCGCTGATCCGGCCGCTGCGAGCACGGCCGTCCCATCGTCCTCGGTAGTGACGTTGTGCCCTGCAGCCTTCAATTTGCGGTAAATGACGTCTCGCATAGATGGGTCATCGTCCGCTACCAGCACATTGGCCATGGTTACCTCCTCTGGGACCGTTGGTTACATACCTTGGCGCGCTTCTTGAAGCGCGTCCGAAAAGTCGGGAATTGCCTGGTCGGTCGGCACAACGGGCAATGTCGCTGTAACCGTGGTGCCGGCACCGACTGACGAGCGCAGCTCGATCGAGCCGCCGTGCTGGTCGATGATGGCCTTGGTTATGGCCAGGCCGAGGCCCGTGCCAGGGACCACTTGGTTCTCTGGGGCGCTGGACCGGAAAAAGCGCTCGAAAACGCGCGGCGTCTCAACCTCCGGGATCCCACAGCCGGTGTCCGTAACGACAATCGAAGCTTCTGTCCCATCGGTCGTGAGGGTCAGCTCGACCCGCCCCCCGGAAGGCGTGAACTTGATCGCATTGGTCACCAGGTTGACGACCGCACGCTCGAGCTGTTCCCGGTCAGCGGCGACCACAACGGGGGCATCTGGCTGGCACAGCTCGAGGTTGATACGGCGGTCGGCCGCTATCGGGCGCATGGTTGCGATGACCGCCGCCGTTATTTCTTGCAGACGAACTGGGACGAACGTCATAGAGAACTGACCCGCCTCCAGCCGAGAAACCCGCAGCAGGTCGTCGATCAGGGACGCCAGCCGTTTGGCGTTGCGGTCGATATTGCCCATCATCGTGCGCTGGTCGTCCGAGAGGGGCTCGGCGCCCGGTTCTGTGAGCAGGTCGACGTAGCCGATGATGCTGGTTAAAGGCGTGCGCAGGTCGTGCGAGACGCTGGAGACAAAGTCGCTCTTTTGGGAGTCCAGTTCCTTTCTCTTGGCCAACGCGGCGGCGACCTCGTCCCTCCCGGCGATAACGCGGCCAAGCATTACTAGTGCAACCGTCCCGGCAAAGGCCAAGCAGGCCAAGAGGCACCAAGAAACCCAGCTGTCGCGGACCGAGGCGTACATCGAGCGCGTCGGCAACGTGGCCACGAGGTGCCAAGGAGTCCCGGGGACGGCAGCGACGGCATAGAACGCCTCCCCCTCCCGCGGGCTCTCGTAGTAGCCATAAGGGTGGACGGCGACTATAGAAGCGAGCGCCGCGTTCACAGTTTTCAGTGTCAGTGCCCAATGCGCGCCGGTGTTGGCGATCACTTTCCCCGACTCGTCGACCAAGTAGACAGCTGTCGTCGGATGGGGGAAAGCGCTCTCCAAGTAGGCGGTGAGAGGGCCGTCGCGGATGTCGAAGCCGGCACTGAAGACGCCGCGGCCCGCCCGGGTACTTATTGGTACCGCTACAGCCACGATCGGGTTGGCCTTGACAGCCGAAGCGACGACGTCGGACACGCTGACGTGACCTGACAACGCTCCGCCCAGGTACGCGTACCGGGTGGCGAGATCGTTGGCCATGAGTGCGGGGTCTGGAGGGTAAGCCTGCACGAGCTTCCCCTGCGCGTCGAGCAGAAATGCGGCCGGCGTCCCGAGGGCTTGGGCGCTCTGCTCGAGGTCCGTGGCGCTCGGGTGCGGGCCGTTGAGGCCGTGGGCAACGACTAGGCGCTCGTCGGCCGCCACCTGGGCCACATAGGTGGCGATGAGCGCCGAGCCAGAGCCGACCTTGTCCCGATAGCGCAGGACGATAAGCGTTCTGGTAGAGGCCTGAGAAGCGGACAAGGTCACGACGGCGACCGTCAGCACGGCGAAGAAACCCAGCACGGCCACCAGTCCTGGTCCTTTTAGCAGGGCTTTCAGCCCTGCTCCGGTGCCGAGGCGGGAGGGCGCGCCATTGGCAGCCGTGGCCCGGTTAAATCCCACGATTTTGGGTATCGGCACGTCTGCGGCCCAAGTGAACCAGGACGGGCGCGGTGGCCTGGGTGCGACATGCGCCAGTGATCGCGGGCCGGCCCCGGGGTGGGACCAAGGGCTCATATGGGCGCAACGGGACGCGCCGGTGAGACGATCGTTCCTAGCCGCACGAGCCCGTCCGCCATCTACCCGGGAGGTCCCAAGATGAGTACGCACGAACCAGACCAGGCGGTCTTCAGGACGGTCCTGCCGGAGGGCATCGTGTGGGAGAGCTTCCCTGCCTTCCCACCTGCGGCCCGGCTAGCTGTCGTTGTGGGCCATCCCCAAGAGCCCGGTCCGTACACGGTCCGGGTCAAGGTGCCGTCCGGTGTGAAACTAATGCCGCACTGGCACCACGAGGACCGCGTCTACACCGTCATGTCCGGTGTTTTCTACATTGGCCGGGGTCAGCAATTCGATGAAACCAAGTTGGAGGCGTACCCGCCGGGTGCAGTTATCGTCCTGCCCAGCGGTACGCGCCATTTCCATTGGGCAAAATCCGGTGAGTACGTCACGCAGGTGACGGCGATCGGGCCGATCAGCCTCGAATATGTCCACGCCCAAGACGACCCGCGCCATAAGTGAGCTATTTCCTGGCCACATACGAATCGATTGCTGCCCACGACCTCGGCGCGCAGGACATCGCCGAGATCATGGTGCCCAAAGCCCATGCGGGTCGCCTTCATCCGCGGGCCAGCGTAGACTCCGCCCGGTCGGCCGTAGGGCGCCGGTTGAAAGGGGAGCACGCTCGGTGTTGGTGGTGGTCGGTGGCGGGCCCTACGGGATCGCCACGGCGGCCCGGGCCATCGAAAAGGGGATCGAGGTGGCGGTCCTCGGGCGGTCCCTCGGGTTCTGGACGGACAACATGCCAGAGGGCATGTACCTGCGGTCCGGGCCAGATTGGCACCTGGACGCGTCGGGGGTACACACGTTCGAGGCTTTCCTCGAAGAGCGGGGGATCGGCGCGGCCGAGGTCGACCCCGTCCCGATCGCCGTTTTCCTCGACTACGCCCGCTGGTTCCAGCGAGCGAAGGGCGTCGTCGTCGACGAGCGCTTCGTCACGGCCGTGGGATTGGAGAGCGACGGCGACCGGGGCGGTGGGGCCAGGGGTCACCGCTTCCGCGTGCGCCTGGCCGACGGGGCAGAGCTCGTCGCCGACGCGGTAGTCGCGGCCCCCGGGGTGCGCTACTTCCAGAACCGGCCGGACTGGAGCTCCGGACTGCCCGATGGCCTTTGCTCGCACACATGCGACCTGGTGCGCTTTCACGACTTCGCCGGCGCCCGGGTGCTGATAGTGGGCGGCCGGCAGAGCGCCTACGAGTGGGCTGCCCTGATCGGTGAGCACGGGGCGGAGCAGGTGGACATCGTGCACCGGCACCAGGTACCTAGGTTCGAACGGGTGAGTTGGCGCTTCGCCGACGAGTACGTCGAGGCGACCGTGGCCTCACCGGGTTGGTGGCGTTCGCGACCGGCCTCGGAGCGGGAGGCGATCGCCCGTAAGTTCTGGGAGGCGGGCCGCCTTACTCTCGAGTGGTGGCTGACGCCCAGGTTGCAGGGCGAGCGGTTCCACCTACGCCCCGGTACGTCGGTTGTCACCGCTTCGACAGATGGCTCGGGAGTGGCTCGCGTGCAGCTGAGCGACGGGACCGAGCTCGCCGCCGACCGCATTGTCTTGGCCACCGGGTACAAGGCCGACCTGGCCCGCGTGCCATACCTCGCCGAGGTACTGCCGCTCATTGCCACCGCCGACGGCTTCCCTGTTCTCGACGACGCTTTCCAGACGAGCCTTCCCGGCCTCTTCATGCCGGGCTTTACCGGGACGAAGGATTTCGGCCCGTTCTTCGGCTTCACAAAGGGCTGCCCGGCCGCGGCTGAGCTGGTTGTCCGGGGCCTCACCCAGACGTGAGCATCAGGCGACCACTACCGTCCATAAGCGAGCCCCCTGTAGGCGATCGGGTCCTTCAATTGGACTAGGGGCCAAAATGACCGGAGGATGAGTTGGTCGCGGCATTGATGGCCGAGACGAAATGGGGTCGTAAATGTTCGAGGTACCCAAATGTTCGAGGTAATTGTCGTTGACACGCCCACTTTGGGTGATCGCAGCTACCTTGTACACGACGGCACCACGGCTTTCGTTGTGGACCCTCAGCGAGACATCGACCGGGTGCTCGACGTGGCCGCCGAGCGTGGCGTGCGGGTCGAGCACATCCTCGAGACCCACGTCCACAACGACTACGTGACTGGCGGCTATGGGCTCGCACGTGAAACCGGCGCCTTGTACTGGGTGAACGCCGACGATCCTGTCGGTTTCGAGGGGTCCTCGCGAATTAGCGACGGGCAACGGGTGGTGGTGTCCCCGTCGCTAACGATTCGGGCCTTAGCCACCCCCGGGCACACCCACACCCATCTCGCCTTCCTGCTCGAGCACCAAGGGGAGGTCGTAGCCGTCTTCTCCGGAGGATCGCTGCTCTACGGGTCCACGGGTCGCCCCGACCTGCTCGGCCCCGACCACACGGAGCGGCTGGTTCACGACCAGTGGTCAACGGCGCAACGCCTGGCGTCGCTCGTGCCGGCCGCCGCCGCACTGTACCCGACGCACGGGTTCGGCAGCTTCTGCTCGGCCAGCCAGTCCGACGTCTCGGCGTCGACCATCGGAGCAGAACGCGCCTCAAACCCGGTGCTGCTGCTAAGCGAGGCTGCGTGGGTGCAAGACGTGCTCTCCGGGCTCGACGCCTGGCCCGCCTTCTACGCCCACATGGCGCCGGCCAACCTGGGCGGCCCGGCTGCGACGGACCCAACCCCGCCGCCTTTCATAGCTCCGCCGGAGCTGCAGAGGCGGGCCCAATTCGGAGAATGGGTCGTCGACCTCCGTCATCGTAAGGCGTTTTGCGAGGCCCATCTTGCAGGCACAATTGCTATCGGGCTCGACGGCTCCTTTGCCACCTATATGGGGTGGTTGGTGCCGTGGGGTGCGCCGGTGACACTCCTGGGCGAGACCGCCAACGACATCGCCATGGCCCAGCGCGAGCTGTCGCGCATTGGCATCGACCGGCCGGCCGCGGCCGCGACTGGCGGGCCGGACGAATCGGCCGACCGCACCGACCGGTGGCACTGCCCCGGGCCACCTTCGCCGACCTGGACAAGGTGCAGAAACAGCGCCGGGTCACGGTGGTCGACGTCCGGCGCCAGCTCGAATGGGCATCGGGAACCTTGTCCGGCTCTGTCCATATCCCGCTGCACGAGCTGGCAGACCGTCTCGGCGAGCTGCCGCCCGGCGAGCTTTGGGTGTACTGCCAGAGCGGGTACCGCGCCACCATTGCGGCCTCACTCCTGCTTCGGGCCGGGAGGCAGCGCGTCACAGCCATCGACGACGCGTTGGATGAGGCCGCGCCGTCCGCGCTTTCCGTATGAGCTGGCTTCCAGGGGGCCCACCGGCGGCGGGATCCGAGGTTGCGCTCGCCGTCGGTCGGCGTTGCGTCATCGTCGGTGGAGGGTTCGGAGGGATCCAAGCGGCCAAAGCGCTCAGGAACGCCGACGTCGAAGTGATGCTGGTCGACCGGCACAACTACCACCTCTTCCAGCCGCTGAGTTACCAGGTGGCGACCGGGTCACTTGCCCCGGCTGAGATGGCGATACCGCTGCGGTGGGTGTTCCGTCGGGACCGCCACGTCCGCGTGGTGCTGGCGGAGGTAACCGGGTTCGACCTGGCCGCCAAGGCAATCGAGGTCGACCCGGGCCCCGGCTTGAGCCCCCGTCGAGTCAACTACGACACCCTGGTGGTCGCGGGTGGTTCGAGCTACGCCTACTTCGGCCACGACGACTGGCGTCCAATGGCCCTGGAGGTGAAATCGCTCGATAGCGCCATCAACGTCCGTAGCCGGATCCTCCGTGCCTTCGAAGCGGCCGAGGTGGAGACAGATGAGCGCCAGCGCTCGAGGTGGCTGACCTTTGTCGTGGTCGGTGGCGGGCCGACCGGGGTTGAGATGGCGGGCCAGATCGGCGAATTGGCCCGCGACACCTTGCCGCGCGAGTTCCGTGACAGCGACCCGAGCACGGGCCGCGTCATCCTGGTCGAGAGCTCGCCTCGTGTCCTTAGTTCTTTCCCGCCGAGCCTGTCCCGCCGGGCGGCTCGCTCCTTACAGCAGCTCGGAGTGACGCCGCTGGTCGGCCACACGGTCGTGGACGTAAAAGTCGATGGTGTGACGATTAAAGCCCCCGACGGGTCGTTGACCGAGCTTCCCAGCCACACCATTATCTGGGCCGCCGGTGTTACGGCATCCCCCCTGGCCCGGGCGCTTGCGGACGCCAGCGGCGGCGAGATCGACCAGGCCGGGCGCATCACGGTGGAGCCCGACCTGACCTTGCCGGGGCACCCTGAGGTCATCGTCCTGGGCGACATGGTCCGCGTCCGTGACCCGCGCACGGGGACAGGGCGCGCCCTCCCGGGGGTCGCACCGGTGGCCATGCAGCAAGGCCGGTACGCCGCCCGGTTGATCGCGGCCCGTATTGCCGGTCGCCAGTTACGGCCCTTTCACTACCACGACAAGGGGAACCTGGCCACCATAGGAAGGGCCCGAGCCGTAGCTGACATCAAAGGACTGCGGTTAAGTGGCTTCCCGGCATGGCTCACATGGCTCGGCGTCCACCTCTTTTATCTCATCGGGTTCGAGAACCGCGTGGTGGTACTGGTCCGTTGGTCGGTCAGCTTCTTCACCCACGGCCGCGGGTCCCGCTTGATCACCGGGACCGCTAGTGATGGCACCCAGGTCCCCACTAATTCCCAGGCTCAAGGCTCATAGGGCCCCGATGCCAGACACCCCGAAGACGCCCATCCTCCGCGCCGCTCAGCTCTGGCCGATGAGAGGGCGAGCAAACCAGGGTTTCCTACGGGGGCGAAGGATGTGCCGTTGGCCCCAGCATTTCGAGGAGAACTTCGCTCCGCCTTCCGGTCGCTTCGTTAGAGCAACCCACCGACAAAACCCAAAAAAGAAAGGAACCGACCCATGCCATTCGTAACCACTTCTGACGGGACCGAGATTTATTACACCGACCAAGGCAGTGGGCAGCCGATAGTGCTGAGCCACGGCTGGCCGTTGAACTCCGACGCCTGGCAAGTGGAACTGAAGTTGTTTGCGGATGCGGGCTACCGGACCATTGCCCATGACCGCCGGGGCCATGGCCGCTCGTCGAAAACCTACACCGGCAACGACATGGAGACCTACGCCAAAGACCTGGCCACCGTTATCGACTCGCTCGACTTGCACGATGTCATCGTCATCGGGCACTCGACGGGCGGAGGCGAAGTCGTGAAATACGCCGCTACTTTCGGTAAGGGGCGAGTGGTCAAGGTCATCACGGCGGGCGCTGTGCCGCCGATCATGGTGAAGTCGGACAGCAACCCCGAGGGTACGCCCATCGAGGCGTTCGACCAGATCCGCGAAAGCCTGGTGAAGGACCGGTCCCAGTTTTACCAGGATTTGTCGGCTCCATTTTACGGTGCCAACCGGCCCGGGTCACAGGTCTCGAAGGGCGCCAGGGACGAGTTTTGGCGGGAAAGCATGTTGGTCAACCTGGCCGCCGCCTATGACTGCGTAAAAGCTTTCTCTGAGACCGACCAAACAGCGGACCTACAGGCGATCGACGTGCCGATGCTGATCGCTCAGGGCGACGACGACCAGATCGTCCCCATCGCAGATGCCGCCTACAAGTCCATCAAGCTGGTCAAGAACGGCACCCTCAAGGTATACCCTGGGGCACCACACGGCATCTACGGCGCCTATCAGGAGGCGCTGGACAAAGACATCCTGGGCTTCATCTCGGACTAGGTCGTGAGATCCTTGTATTAGGCCGACGTTCGGGCGACGCTTCTCCCCCGTATTTGGAGGCTTTTTCTGAATTCTCCACCCGGAGTGGCGCCGTCCGATCGCGTCTGGATGAGAACCCACCTCCAGCTGGAATAGACGGGTACCCGTGCTGGCGCACTAATCGGTGTCGTCGAGGAAAGCGCCGACATCAGTGGCGAACTCCGCATGATGCTGGAACAGGAACCCGTGCGCGGCGTCCGGGTAGATCTTCAGGCGCGACTTCGGGACCAGCCCGGCCAACAGGTAGGAATAGCGTGGAAGGATCATCGGGTCGCTGTCTCCGTTGGCGATGAAAACGGGCGTATTGATCGTGCCCATATGTTGTAAAAGGCTGTGGTTCGGGATGCCCCACGTGCACACGGCGTCGTACTGCGCTAGTCGAGTGTCCCAACTTGTCGGGGCGTCTCGGTTGTCCTTGCGGGCCAACATGCGGCTGAGGGCCGCAACTCCTGCCGAGTGGCTCGCTTCAGAGTGGGTGAAGAACACGCCGAGGTAACCGTCCGGGTTGGTTTCAGGTTTCCCTACCGCACTTATGACCTCGGAAGCCCATCCGTGCATCCCTTCCGCACCCTGCGGGGCGGCCGAAGCGAGGACCACTCGGTTCGCCAGGTCGGGTCGGGTGAGCATGATCTCTTGGGCCACGAAGCTGCCTATGGAGAAGCCGAGGATGTCGATTTGATCAAGGCCGAGGGCGTCGACAAAATTGAGCGCCCCGTGCGCCATCTCTGGGATCGTGCTTGGCGTTACACCGGTTGAGCCGCCGACACCGACGTTGTCGAACGCCAGCACCCTGCGCCCGTTGCCGAGTGCGTCGACCAGCGTGGGATCCCAGCTGTCGAGGTTCCCGCGGAAGTGTTGCAACAATAAAAGGGGAGTGCCCGTCCCCTCGGAATCTCTATACGCGTAGACCACCCCGTCCTTGCCGGGCACGGACAGGTTCGGTAGGTCGGAATAAGCAGTCATGAAGGCAGTCTTCACCTGAGGTAGCCGCGGTCGCATCACTCGATCGAGTGATCCGCCTGATCACCAGCGGCATCGCCGAACACTTCGAGCGTTCCATCGTCGTGTACCAGCCCTCAGTGGCCCGACCCCGCGCACGGAGGAGCCTACGAGGCACTCGTGCGCCACGCCGTAAGATCGCTGCGGCCCCAAATACGGGCCATTGAAAGCCTGGACGGCACGGAGGTGGCCGCGCTGTGGAAATTTTCAGGGAGTTTACGTTCGAGGCTGCCCACCGGCTCCCTCATGTCCCCGACGGCCACAAGTGCGCCCGCCTGCACGGGCACTCCTACCGGGTGGGCGTGCACGTGGAAGGAAGGATGGGGGAAACAACTGGCTGGGTCCGTGACTTTTCCGAGTTGGCCGGCGCCATGAGGCCCCTCTTGGCCCAGCTCGACCACTATTACCTGAATGACGTCGAGGGCCTCGAAAACCCCACCAGCGAGGTGCTGGCCCGTTGGATCTGGGAACGGCTCCGTGAGCCGCTCCCCGACCTCTCACAGGTGCTCGTCCACGAAACGTGCACCTCTGGCTGCGCTTACCGTGGCGAGCCGTGACGGCGCCGGCCGAAATCCTGGTCCTGGCCAGCGGGGGCCTGGACAGCGCCGTCCTCGTGTCCAACCTGGCGGCGGACGGGCCACGTCGTACAACCCATGTACATCCGCTTCGGCCTGGCTTGGGAGCAAGTCGAGGAGGCTCACTTGCGCCGTTTCCTCGGCTCGCTTTCTGACCAGGGTCAAGTGCGGCCGCTCGTTGTCCTCGAACTGCCCATTTCCGACGTCTACGGGGCGCACTGGAGCGTCTCAGGCGCGGGCACTCCCGATGAGACGACCCCCGACGAGGCCGTGTACCTCCCGGGGCGCAACCTGCTGCTCCTGGCTAAGACTGCGGTCTGGTGCGCCCTCCACGGGGTGGGCCGGATCGCGCTGGGGACACTGCAGGCCAACCCGTTTGCCGACGCCAGCGCCGAGTTCTTCTCGGGTTTCGGCCACTTGGCCAGCACCGCCCTCAGCCATCCGCTCGAAGTGGTGACGCCGTTCTCGGCGCTGACCAAAGCCGAGGTCCTGGCCCTCGGTCGTGGTCTCCCGCTCGAGCACACGTTCTCGTGCGTCGCTCCCGCTGGCACCGACCACTGCGGCACCGTGTAACAAGTGTGCCGAGCGTCACAAGGCGTTCGCCGAGGCCGGCATCCACGACAGGACCACGTACTCCTCCGGCTGAGCTCGCCGAGGATTTTGGCTATGGCCCGCACCTTTCTCGCCCCTGTATCGTACGGGCTCGGCGACCTGGTGGTCTCTCTCCCGCCATCCAGGCCCTCATCCGGGAGGGGCGGCCGGTATGGCTCGTGGCCCGGGCGCCCGTCGCAACGGCTCCTTGCCGAACGGATCGCCGGCCTGGCCGGGGTGGTCGACGAGGGCGACCTCGTATGTACAGCGGGGCGACCGCCTGATCGACCTCCGAGACCACCCTCTACAGCGCGACTACTGGTGGGGTTCAGCCGCTTTCGAAGCAGGAGTGGGGCTCCCTCAACATCAACCAAATCCTCCAGCTCATCTGCCGCGACTTTGGCATCGATGCTGACTTCAGCCGGCCGATGCCGCTCGAGGCCAACCCCCGGCCCGAGCTGGCGGGACGGTCCTCCTGGTGCACGAGACCGACGGCGCCCACAAGAGCTGGCCAGTGGACAGCTGGGCGGAGTTGGCGGCCGGTATTCGCGCTGACGGCTTCGAAGTTGCCCAAGTGACAAAACGAGAGGGCGGTCTGCCGCTCGTGGACGCCGGCGAAGTCCCAGCGCTCGTGGCGCCCACGCCGGCTGCGGCCGTGGACGCGCTTTCCAGTTGTCGGGCCGTGATCGGTATCGACACGGGGCTCACTCACATCGCCGTGCAGCAGGGCACGCCCACGGTTGCTATTTGCCGGCGTAGTTCTGTTTATGTGCGACCGTGGCCTCACTGCGTAGCCCTCCGGGGAGACGACTGCACCGACGAATGTCTCACCGTCGAAGCCAGCTATGCCTACAACCAGGTGGTGAGCATGCGAGATTTTCGTCCGGGGCCGCGCCGTTGCCCGTCGGGCCAGCGGTGCCTGGCCGGCGTCCGGCCAGAAGACGCCCTCGCCCTGTTGCGAGGGTTGTTATGAGCGGCGCGGGCGCGACCGCCGGGCTGGCCCAAAGCGAAGTCGACGCCGCCGCCCGTGCGGGCGTACGCAACAGCCAGCCGGAGGGCATCGGCCGCGTCGTTGCCCTCGACGGTCTCCTGTGTTGGAACAACCTCGGCCGCAACGTCGTGTTCGCCGACCTGGAGGCCCGCCCGCACGGCGTATTCGGGTCCACGTTGTTCCCGGACGAGGACGAGCCGTCCCAGTACGACCTCGACGTCCATGCCATTGTCGACCTGCCCGAGCTCGGGCTGGTCGGCGTGCTCAACCACATTGGGCTCTTCCGGGGCTTCCGGCGGGCTGAAATCCAGGAGCCGGCCGGCGAGCGCCTCGTAGAGCCGGCCGCCCAGTGGTGGTTCGCCGCCGATGTCGAGCGGCTGTGTGGCCGTAGCCGGGCGTTTGGTGGGGTCGACGCCGCGATCAGACGGTGGCGTCGGCCTCCTCGTGTCCGCCCCCTGAGCAGCGTGCCGCCGAGCGGCAACGTCCCGGTGACCCTGTCGGCTACCGCTTTCGGGGAGGTAACTGCCCTCGGCGTGGTCCCGTCCCCGCTGGGGCCGTCGATCGCCGTCGGTGGGGATGGGCAAGGCGACCTTGCTCGTCTTTCACAAAGGCCAGCTGGGAGCGCCCAAATGGGAGACAGCCGTGGCTTTCCGCGTCGCCAGCGTGGCCTGCCACGATGGCGCGCTGTGGGTAGCTGGCCCCGACCGCGCCGCCGTCGACGATTACGACTGGGAGCAGCTGAAGGGCGGGGCCTCGCCGCCCTCGACCTGGCCGACGGAAGGGAAGTCGTATCCGGGCCGCTGCCCGACGATATCGCCTGGGGTACCGGCGGGGCCGCCGTGGCCCCGTTCGGCCGGTTCTTGGTGGCAGCCGGCCGTACTGGGTGCCTCCACCTAGTGGATCCGCGGGGCGGACGCCGGGTCGTGGTCGACCGCCCCCCTCGCCCGCACCTCTCTCGGCATCGCCCATATGGCGGTCGTCAGCGACCGGGTGTTTTGCGGCTTCAACCGGGGCGGCTACCGGCTCTTTCGCTTTGCTCAGCCCGCCCCGGACGGGGCCGGCCGGTAGAGCTTGAGGTGCTGGTAGGGAAAGAAACGGCGGGTGCCGGCGCGCAGCTCGGCCATGTACGAGTCGAAAGCGAGGGATAGCGCGGCCAACTGTGATTCGACCGCTTCAAGCCGGTCGGCGTAGCTGGCATGGCCCGACGAGGCCGCTCTAGTCCGGGCGCGCCGGATAACGAGGACCGACATCCGGTCGAGGACCATACCCGGGCTTTCCGTGGCCAGCGGGACGGCGGCCTGGTGGTCGAGCGACGCACCGAAGTCCGCATCGATTTCCTGGACCAGGTGGTGCCGGCCGATGTTGAGCCGGTCGATCTCCCGTTTGGCATTGGCTACCACTGAGTCGTCGGCCGCAGGGTCGCGGCTCGTGTCCTCCAGGTCCCACTGCCTGAGGTTCGAGCCGACGAGCTCACCGATGAGCGCCGTCCAGGCCGGCGCACTATCTCGTCCTTCAAGCACCACCCGTTCCATTTCGGCGATGAGTTGGGCGGCGGTGGCGCCCACCAGGCTCTCGCTCACCTCGGACCTAGGGGTCATCGGCTTCCTTGCACGAAGTTGAGGATGGCCCGGGATACAAGCGACCCCTGGCCCAAGGCGCTTGACACCCTCCAGTACGCCCCACTGACTACGTCGCCGGCGGCGAATACGCCGGGGCAAGAAGTGGACAGCCCCTGGTCGACGACGACGAACCCTCTGTGGTCGAGGTCGAGCTGGCCCCGGAACGGCGTGGTGTTCGGGTCGCGTGAAATCTTGACGTCCACTCCGCCGGCTTTTACGGTCCGGCGTTCGCCGGTGGCCGGGTTAGCCAGGACAACCTCCTCCAGGTGAGCGTTGCCGTGCACAGAAACGAGGTCCCAGCCCGGGAGGTCCTCGATCTTTTTTTCGGCCCGGAGCTGGGCGACGATGTCGTGGCGGGCCGTCAATTGTGGAGAACGATGTGCCAACAGGACCGATGAAGCGATCGGGGCCAAAGCCAGCGCGTCGAGGGTGGCGCTGTCGCCGCCCCCGATGACAACTACTGTTTTTCCTCTGAATCTGTCCGGGTCGTCTTCGATCTCGTAGGTGACGTCCCCTCCGAAGGCCCCATCGGGCGCCGCCGGTAGATGTTCTGGGGTCGAGCCGCTGGCGATGAGGACGGCCTTGCCGCAGAACCGTTGACCGCCTCCCTCCACCCAGCCCTCCTTTAAGGACGCCGCAGTGACCGCGTGCCCCAGTTTCGTTCGCTCTCCGAGCACGGCGGCGGCGGCATCTTGGAGCGACGCTTGCAAGGCCGGCCCGTCGGAGTACCGACCGGTGGCCACGTTGCGCACCGGGTGGGTGATCTCCGCCAACTGGCCGCCCAGCGTCGCCCGCGCTTCAAGGAGGACAACATCGAGCTTTATGTCCGTGCACTCCAGGGCGGCGCTCACCCCGGCCACCCCGCCGCCTACGATCACCAGGTCTCTTTGTGGCTCCGCCGTCGTCACCGGGCTCTGCGACCCAGTTTGTGGAGCACTCTGTGGGCCGGTCTGTGGCTCAGTCGTCATAACACTTAGTTTGCCGGCCTGGTCGCATCGGCGACGGCCCGACTTATGCTGGCAAAGGGACCGAGTCGACTGCCGCCAGTGTCTCGCGTAACTGCCGCCTCGAGCGAATCCCCAGCTTCTTGAACACCTTTCGCAGGTGCCACTCAACAGTGCGTTCGCTCAGGAACAACTTCGTACCGATCTCGGAGTTTGTGTAGCCCGAGCTGGCGAACCTCGATATCGCTTGCTCCTGGGGGGTGAGCTCATCGAAGGTCTCGACACTGCGCTTGCGCACGGTCTCGCCAGTGGCCAGCAGTTCTCGCCGCGCCCGCTCGGCGAACCCCTCGACGCCCATGGAACTGAAGGTCCCATAGGCCAACCTGAGCTCCCGACGGGCGTCGACTCGACGACCGGCACGTCGTAACCATTCGCCGTACAAGAGATGCGCACGACCAACCTCGACTCTGACGCTGGTCCGGCCCAGGCGCTCAATGGCCTCCCGATAGAGAAGCTCGGCTTCGTTCCCTTCGCTGACCAATGCTCGGCAACGGGCCCTTATACCAAGAGCCCAATCGCTGCGGCTCTCCAGGGTCGCCGTCGAGAGCTGACGGAAGGCGACGGCGGCCTTCTCTTTCCGACCTGACCTCACCGCCGCCTCGATCAGCTCGGCCATCGACCAAGTCGCCAGGCCAATATCGTCCGGGTATTCGCTGCCCTGTTCGGCGGCCGCCAGAGCCTCGTCGTACTGGCAACGGCCGTTGCTCAACCAGGCCAGACGCCCATCTATGTGGCGCGGCCCCTCCCGTCCGGCGTTGCCTTCAACCCGGTCGGTCGTAACGGTTACCCCTTTCTGGCCGGCGGGGTGCCGAGCCCGACTGGCGGCGATATCTGGGCTCGACCGGCCATCGCCGGTCAGCCGAGTGATGTGCGTCTGCTCGACGGTCAGGTCCACCGCCGCGTTGCGGGGGTTCCGGTGGGCGGTGTTGCGGGCGTATAGATCCATCGGCACAGTGGTGATGGCCATGATCGTCTCCCTCATGTAGGTGGCCGCTTGCGGTTTCACGCTCAACACCAGCGTGCCGGGCATCTCAGATGTCAACCAGGCGTACGCTCGACATCAATCGTCACACCAGGGCGCCGGTCAGACAATGACGCCAGCCACAGTTGGCGAGGCAAGCTGACCGCATTCTCGTACTGCAGCTAGCCGGTGCCCGAGTTGAAGGTCAGCGAGATCTCGGGGCGCCTTTTTCGGTGCAAATCCGAGGTTTGGGCGCGCCGCCGTCCCTTATCGCGACGCTGGCGCGGCCAACCCCGGCCAAGGCCGTGCGCCGCCGCCGTCTCTTAGCGTAACGCTGGCGCGCCCAACCCCGGCCAAGGCCGTGCGCCTCTAGGTACCGGATAGCGGCCTTCCAGCGTCCGGGCTAGTTATTCGGCCTAATTAGCCGGGCGAACCCGGGGTGGGGACTGAGCCTCGACGATCGTGGTCACTCTTCCAGTGGCTACGTCGTACACATGGCCGGAGACGCTTGCCTTGGGCGGGAACCAGGGAGATCCGAGCAAGCGTGCCACGTCCGTCTGGACGGTGACGTGGGGGTCGGAGACTGCGGAAGCCCCGAGGGCCTGCTCGGTTACGCCGGTCGCGTCGGCCGCTCGCCGCCGGAAGCTCGGGTCGGCAAGGAACCCCGTCCCGCATTGGGTGTGGTGGATGACGGCGACTTCGAAGAGCCGCTCATCTTCGATCTGTGCGGCGAACAGCTGCTCCGCCAGGAAGGCGAGGTAGGCGATGTCGTCGATGACAGACTGCATGACGCGGCCTCCGGCGTTGCGGATGACAGGAGCCTCTCCAAGCTGGAGCCCGAGGACGATAGCGGGGTCGACTCGATGGTCCAGGCAGGTGACGATGATCATCCGGGCGGTAGGGATGCCAAGTGGCACCGCGGTGTAGTCCCGAGCGAACTGTTCGTTGCGTTGGAGCAGCGGGGTCATCCGGCTCGTCTGGGTCATAGTGGTTCCTCTACTTCGTTCGAAGGGTTTGGGTTTATGGACTTGGCCCTGGCCCGTATGCGGAGGGCGGACTGGCGTCGCGGCCCCGAGGCGTGCACAGTGGGATCGGTCGCATTACCGTAGCCGCGCTAATCAGGAGGGCCAGTGCTTCGCCTGCACCGTCCGTTCGGTGGTGGCGCCGACGCCGCCACCACCATGCGCCTTCCACTCGAGGGTGAGCTCCCTTCGTTCGACGGCGCCACCAAGTGGCTCAATTCCGAGCCGTTGACGCCCCAAGCCCTACGAGGGCGCGTCGTCCTCGTCAGTTTCGGCACTTATACATGCATCAACTGGATCCGCGCCCTTCCCTACGTCCGGGCATGGGCGGACAAGTACACAGGCCAGGGGCTGGCAGTGGTCGGGGTGCAAACGCCCGAGTTCGACTTCGAGGGCGACCTCGGCAACGTGAGCCAAGCGATTAGGGAGATGGACGTCCGCTACCCGCTGGCGGTGGACAACGGTTACGCCGTATGGCGGGCGTTCAACAACAACTATTGGCCCGCCCTTTACTTCGGCGATGCCGAAGGACGGATCCGGCATCATTACTTCGGCGAAGGCGAGTACGAAGAGTCCGAGCGGGTGCTCCAGGCCCTGCTGGCCGAGGCCGGTGTGGCCGACGTCGATCGCTCCCTCGTGCGCGTGGAGGCTCGGGGCGTGGAGTTCGGTGCCGACTGGGACGACCTGCTGTCGCCGGAGAACTACGTTGGGTTCCAGCGCACGGAGGGGTTTGCCTCCCCCGGAGGGGCGGTGCTCGACGAGCGCCACGTCTACTCGGCGCCGGCCTCGTTACGCCGTAACGAGTGGGCTCTGTCTGGTGATTGGCAAATGACTTTTGCCTCGGTTGCCCTGGCCCAGCCTGGGGGCTCCATCTCGTGCCGGTTCCACGCTCGCGACCTTCACCTGGTGATACGCCCAGTCATACCAGAAGGGCCGCCCGTGCCCTTTCGGGTGAACCTTGACGGGCAGCCGCCGGGCGCCGCCCATGGCCTCGACGTCGACGACGAGGGCCACGGGACTGTGACGAGTGCGCGCCTTTACCAACTGTTTCGCCAGCCCGGCCCGATCACCGACCGGCTGTTCCAGATCGAGTTCCTTGACAGCGGCGTAGAGGCGTTCGTGTTCACGTTCGGATGACCCGTCGCTCGCATGCTGGAAGTGTGCCGGGGCGCAGTTACCTCTCTTTTACCTCTCTTTTCGCGACCGCCGCCACGCCTCTGGCGTGATAGCTCGAACCGGGACGGGGACCACGACAACTTCAGGGCGTGCGGTCGTCCCGGTCCCGATCCGGTCGCGCAGGCCGCGCAGCCAACCCGCTAACGAACTGGGCTGGCGCTGAAACTTAGTTCTCTTCATGTTCCAATCATCCGGTCTCAGCTGAGTTTGTACATCACGCGAATGCGGGTATCTCAGGCGCACCACCGTTGCGCGGGGCCCGGCGGCTTGAGCAGGCACGGCCGGGCGAGCCCGCCGATCCGAAGCGCCGGCGATCTTCGTTAGTGTCAAGTGTGACCAAACCGGCCTGTGCGCTACGGTCTCTGACCTCGACGTTGGCGGCGCCGAAGTCGGGGCCGGCTCGGGGCTCCTGGGGTTGAGCGACGCGGTGGGAGCACGAGTAATCGCGGGACGGTCTAAACCGGAGAGCCAGCCCGAAGGGCTGACGAAAGCCCCGGCCTACCTTCTGACCGCCCGACCACCGGCGCCTTGAGCCCGCCAGAGGTGCCGACGAGTGCTCCGGCTGCCGATGGCGCGGCCGGGCCCGGTCAGCAACGGACTGGTCTCGTCCGCGTCGTCGTGCCCATCGTTTACGACCTCTACTTCTCGGCCATGCTGCAGGGGGTCGCGGCCGCCTTGGACGAGCACGAAATGGAGCTCGTGCTCTCGCCCACCCAGCACGAGCACGCGAGAGGCGTCTCTGGTCGACCGGCTGACCAATGGCGCTACCGACGGGGCCGTGCTCATCCTGCCCGAGCAGTCGAACGAGGAACTGCTACGCCTCCTGGACGGCCCCTGCCCGTTCGTCGTGGTCGACCCCCTGCTGCCTGTCGACGGCCGGGTCCCGTGCGTTTCAGCGGCGCACCGTTCGGGGGCCGATCAAGCAATGGAGCACTTGCTGGCGCTCGGGCACCGTCGGATCGCCGCCATTACGGGGCCGCCAGGGTGGGTAGCGACCGAAGAACGCCGGAGCGGCTATCGGGCTGCGCTTGGGACGGCAGGGCTGGTGCGCGACGCCGGCTCTAGAAGTCGAGGCGGACTTCCAGCTCGACCCCGGGGCCGTCGCCGCCGGCAGCCTCCTCGACCTGGCGGAGCCACCAACGGCGATCTTCGCGTTCAATGACTCGATCGCAATTGGCGCCATGCACGCAGCCCGGGACCGGGGCGTGCGGGTGCCCGAGGACCTCTCGATCGTCGGTTTCGACGACACCAAGTTAGCGACGGTCGTGGCGCCCAGGCTCACGACCATCCGCCAGCCCCTCTCCGAGATGGGCCGGACAGCCGTCGGGCTCCTGCTCCGGCTGGCAGAGCCGCGTCGTGGGCCGGTGCAGATCGAGCTGCCGACGCGGCTGGTGGTACGAGGGTCGACCGGGTCGCCGAGAAGTCGCTCGAAAGGTCGCCACGATCGGTGACGCGCTGCCGCCGATGCGCACCGAGCGCTCGAGGCGGGGCAGGTGATGGGCAAAGCTGTGCTCACCGGGGGTAAATGCGAGCCGGCCGGCCCGCCGGCTACCAGGGGTACGCCGCCAGCGCCTCGAATTGCGCTTGGCCGCCGGATTCGAGGTCATAAAGACTGGCCCCGACCGTGCGAAGACGGTGAGCCACGTCGAGGAAGCGCCATATCTCTCTCGGTGTCGGTAGGCCCGGCGGCCCGCCCTCGGGCCCCATGTTGTAGTCCTGCCCGACCGGGGCCACCGGGCGCATCGGCGACAGGTAGGCCACCGCCTGGTCGACCGCCTCACCGGGCTCCGTACAGGCCCAGTACACCATGGGTGCGAAAGCGTCGACAAAGGGGGTCTCGGCTGCGTACGGATAAAAGCCCAGCCAGTAGCTGTCAGGGCTCGGGACGGTGGCGATGACAGGCCGGTCGCCGGCGATGGCCCGGACCAACGAGAGGTAGTAGCTGACCCGACGAGCGGTGAGGTAAGTACCCTCCGCCGCCGCTTCGATGTCGGGGCTGAAACCGGCCGCGCCCGCCTGGAACGCGAGTGCCGCTCGGGGCCGCGTCCGTGGCTGGGTTGGACAAGGTCGGGAAATCCCACGCGATGACCGAGATCCCGGCGGCGCGGGCGGCTGGTACCAGCCTTCGCAGGGTCGCACCGCCGTAGAAACCGTTTTGGCTGCTGCCCGTACGGACCCACAGCTGGTGCAGTCCCGCCGAGCAAGCGGTGGCCACCACGGCCGCCGCGTTGACCGCCTCACCCGGCCAAAGCGTAAGCCAGATGCCCTTTCCGGAGATAGCCCCCAGGCTGACGCGGCGGGGAGCCGGAGGCCCGACGCGTGGCACCGCAGCCTCGCGGACGACTGGAGGCCCAAGGGGCCGAGGTGGGGGAGAGGGCGGGATCGGAGGCGGGGGGCACGGCTCGGGCTGTACGGGCCGCGCCGGTAGCGGGTAGAAGGTGCGGCCCCGCACGAGCGCCTGGCCTCCGCTCGTCGGGATAGTGGAAATTGACGCCGGCGGGGTGGCGGGGCCGACCACGCCGGCTCGGGCAGGGACCGCGGTGACCCCGCCGACCACCGCTACCAAAACGATCATGAGCCGACAACGGCTCGCGAGCGACAACGCTCCCACCGACGCTCATTCTTTCTTCTTGGGCGCTGTCAGTATTGGCATGACGGTTACAGCCCGTTAGGGCTCCTGGCCTTCGTCCGGGGATGGAAGCCGGAGGATGTCGGAGACGGCCCCCAGGTGCTGGAGCTTGTCGGGGTTGACCACGCCGCGCACCGTTTGGATGACGCCGTCGAGGACCTCGAGGGAGAGCACGCTGGCGATCTTGCCCTCCCGGTCGCGGGTGATGAGGCCGGGGTCGCCGTTGACCAGTACCGGCTCGAACGTTATGCCTCGACCATCGGCCGTTTCGAACACGCTGAGGAGGAACGCAGCGACCCGGTCCCGTCCAAACACGGGTTCGCCGATAGAGGTCGCTTTACCGCCCCCATCGCCGTACATGGCGACGTCCGCCGCCAAAAGGTCCACCAGCTGGTCGAGGTCACCCCCACGGGCGGCGGCCAGAAAGGACCGCAGCAGAGCCTCGTTTTGTTCCGTCGATGCCTGGTAGCGGGCGTGATGGGCTAGCCAATGTGTTGGCGGGACCGAGCGAAGATTTGCCGGCAGTTGGCCTCGCTCTTGTCGACGATCTGAGCGATGTCCTCGTAGGGGTAGTCGAAGACCTCGCGGAGTAAGAACACGGCTCGTTCTACGGGGGAGAGGCTCTCCAGCAGCACGAGGAAGGCCATTGAGAGGGAGTCGGACAGCTCAGCCATCTGCTCAGGGCTGTCGTGCAGGTCGGAGACGATCGGCTCGGGCAACCACGTGCCGACGTAGGCCTCCCGACGGGCCCGGGCCGAACGCAGGTGGTCGATGGCTAGCCGGGTGGTGGCCGCCGCCAGGTACGCCTTGGGCGACTCGACCACCACCCCGCTCTGCTGGGCCCGCTGGAGCCGGAAAAACGCCTTCTTGGACCAGGTCCTCGGCCTCTCTGACGCTCCCGGTCATGCGGTAGGCGATGGAGAACATGAGCCCTCGGAGCTCTGTCCCGTCGTTCGGCAGTGAATTGACCATCAGTCACGACCGTCCTCGATGGGGAACCGGCGAACCTTGTGGCCGGTCCGCCAAGAGCGCCCTCACTCCGCCTCTCGCCTGACGGGCATGGGCAGCGCCCAGGTTTGGGCGGGACCATGAGCGCCACCAGCACTCCAGCTACGAGTACGGCGGCACCGACGCCAAAGGCGCGGTCGTACCCGGTGGTCAGTGCAGTGGCGGCGGCATAGGGTGCGGCCGAGTGCGCATGAACGGCGGCGGCTACCGCCGCGGTCACTGCCAACCCGACGGCGCCGCCCACCTGGCGGGTGGTGTTGAGTAACCCCGACGCCAAGCCCGCCTGATTCGGCGGGATGCCGGCGGTGCCCCCCAAAGTGATAGGCACGAACGACAGGCCGAACCCGGTGCCGGCGAGCAACTCGGGCAGCAGCACAGAGGGCCAGTAGCCGTCGCCGGGTGCCAGTTGCGTCATCCACGCCACGCCTACCGCCGCCAGCGTGAGCCCGAGCACCAGCTGGGTGCGCACCCCGGCCCAGGCGACCAGCTTGGAAGCCCACAGCGCGGCCAAGAGGCTCGACAGAGCCAAGGGCAGGAACGCCAGCCCGGCCCGGAGGGGCGTGTAGTGGTTGACCTGCTGTAGGTACAGCGACAAGAAAAAGAACAGGCTGTAGAGCGCCCCGCCGAGCGCAATCGATACGCCGTTCGCGGCAGAAAGCGAGCGGCGGCGGAACACTCCAAGCGGCACCAGCGGTTGCTTGGCGAACCGGGACTCGATCAGGGCGAACACCGCGAGCAGAGCAACGCCCATGCCTATGAACGATATGGTCCAGGCCGAGGTCCACGGGTGGGTGCGGGTGCCCACGATGCCGTAAACGAGCAAGGCCAGGCCGGCTGTGACCGAGACTGCTCCCGGCACGTCGAGACGGCGGCCGGCGACGGCGAGCGGGGATCGAGGCAGTGCCCTGACGGCGACGACCATGAGGGCGAGGCCTATCGGGACGTTCACTAGTAACACCCACCGCCAATCGAGGAGTTCGGTGAGAACCCCGCCAGCCAGCACCCCCGCCGCTGCCCCGCTGGCTGCAGTAGCCGACCAGACGCCGAGCGCCCGCCGCCGTTGCGCCGGTTCGGAGAACGTCGTGGTGAGCAGGCTCAATGTCGCGGGAGCCAGGAGCGCCCCGCCGATGCCCTGGCCGGCCCGGGCGCCGATCAGCCACGCACCGTTTTGCGCCAGCCCCCCGACCAGGCTGAACCCGGTGAACAGGCCCAGCCCGAGCAGGAACACTTTGCGCCGCCCGAACACGTCGGCGGCCCGGCCGCCGAGCATCAGCAGGCCGGCGAACGTGAGGGTGTACACGTTGAGCACCCATTGCTGACCCGTGACCGAGAGGTGCAGGCCGCTCTTCATCTGGGGCAGAGCCACATTTACGATCGAAACGTCAAGGACGACCATGAACTGGGCCATGCAGCACAGGGCCAAGACAGTCCAGGCCGGCGCCGCCCGGGTTGGCAATTGAATGGGTTTACGCGCCGCCGTCCGCGCCCGCGGGGGCGTGTGGACGAGCCGAGTTAGCTCGGTCGTCGGCGGTTCGGCGACCGCCTGTTGTGGTTCGAGCAAGGCCATTTTTCTTTCCCTTCCCAAGGGTCCATTAGTACGTTGTCGGCCCCCTTAGACGAGGAAGGGCCCTGCCATGTGACACGGCGAGGCCATGGAGTCGCACGGGAGCGTCTCCGGCATTCAACTAGCCATTGGAGGTGAGGTGTCACACGGGCGCGGTCTGGTTCGTCTTGGGGGGCGAAAGGGCCCACGACCCGTGGAGGGAGACCTCCAAGGACACCCGGAAGGAAATCAACCAATGACCGTAAGGCTAATTCGCTCCACAATCAACGAAGGAAACGTGGCCGACGTGCAAGGGGCGGTTGAAAAGATCGTCCAGGAGATGGACGAGACCCAGATTGCCGGCGTGCGGTACGCCTCGGGCCGGCTCAACGACGGCGTCACATTTATCGCTTTGGTGGAATTTGAGAACGAGGACGGCGGGGACAACCCCCTGTTTGCGCTGCCGACGTACGCCGATCTCCTAGAGAACCTCAAACAGTGGGCCGCAGCGCCGCCGGTGGTGGACGAGATAACTCTCATCGGTTCGTACCGGATGTTCTGAGCCCTTCGGCTGGCGGCGCAATCAGTCGGTCAATATTCCAGGACGAGCGAGTGCGCCGCACCCCGATTTCGGCGCAATTTAGCCGCCTGGGCGCGCCAGCATCTCTTGTCGCGACTCTGGCGCGCTCAGGTCCGGGGCGACAAGCCCGTGCTCAGCCCAGCCGTGTTGGGCGGCTGAGCCGAGCGCGTCAGGCGTCCTTCCGCCCGTTTCTAGGGCGTTACGACCGAGAACGTCCCAAATGGCGTACTAATGCTCGCGCCATGGGAATCGCCCGGGTTCATGTCCTGGCTGAAGAAGTAGAGCGGGTGACTGTTGAAAGTGACCTGGAACGTCCCATCAGGCCGCTGGATGGTGCCAACCGTCCCCGTCAGCGTCGTCTCAGCGGGCGCCGTGCTGGTGAGGACGGGTGGCCAAAATTTCGCACACGTGCCGGTGCAACTGCTGGTGCCGGGGGCCGTATCGGTACTTAGGGTGTAGACGGTCGCGTCCGGGTTGAGGGGCGGGAAAGCAGACGACGACACGGCGAGCAGGCCATCGGCGGTCGTCAGCGTGGCCGTGCCAGGGTTGGGACCGCCTTGCGGGGCGACCTCGTACCACACCCCGTCAGCCATGTTGTCGAGGAGGTACTGCCCGTTGGTTTCTCCTGCCGGGGCACCCGGGGCGAGGTCGCCGAAGTAGAGATATACCGGCCAGCCAGCGTAGGTCACCTGGGTCGTACCGTCGGGCCGGCGCAGCTCACCGATCAGCCGCGGGTTGACGCCCGGCCCCGCCGTTGGCCGTCCCTTTGTCAGCAGCGGTGGCCAGACCCCCGAGCATGGCCCGGTGCAGGTGCTGACCGCTGGTCCAGCACTCGGCTGGAACGAGTCGTAGCTGGGGCCCGGTGTATCGAACGACAGCATGTAGAGTGTCCGTCCCCCCGATCCGGTCGTGGTGGCCAGGGCGGCCCCAGAGGGCGATACTTCGGTGCCCACTTTGGCCACGCCTGCGTTGGGACTGCCATTTCGTGATACCAGCCAGAACAGGCCTCCAAAAACGGCTAGGTCTTCTCCGACGAACGTCCCCGTCGTGTCCTTAATGAACCTGTACAGCGGGTGCCCGAAGTACTCCACCTGTCCCGGCGTAAACCCCGAACCAGCGGTGGCTGTGCTGAGACCGGCTGCGTCCACCCCGCGGCCGGCCACCAGTGCCCCCGTGGCCATGAGCGGCGGCCAAGGGGTGGTACAGGGGACGCCGCCGGTCCCGGTCGTGAAGCGGGTGGTTGTGTTGGAGGCCGTGCAATTGAACTGGAACGCGGCTCCTGGAGGTTCGGGCGGCGGGAAAGCATCACCACTGAACTCGTATAGCGCCAGTCCCGCTCCGGCGGTGGCGCCGGGACCGGTCACCAGTACCGGGCCCTCCGGACTGTTGGCAAGTTGTACGGTTACCGGTCCTGACGGTTTCCACTGGGCGCCGTCAGCGAACGTCGGCGCCGCGGATGCCGTGACCGTAGCGGTCATCAAGAGCGCGGTAATGATCGGGCCCGCGATGTAACGAATGCGCATAGGTGTTCCCCTCCCTCGACATTAAGGCAACGAAATGGCCGTACCACCTGGGTAGTTGGTTAGTGACCATCGCCGGGCACAACGGAGGTTCGTGGACTGGCGGCCAAGGAGAAAGCGACCAATCGTGCTCCTGCGCGCAAAATCTCACCTGCTGACGGGCCGTATAGCACGGGGGGCCGCTCCTTCCTCTAGGAGTAGCCCGTTTCACGAACTTCGGTAAGCGAAGACCACGGTGCCTTGCGGAGATTCATCTCCGTCCTACCCGGTCCCAAGTATTGTGCAGGTGTGCACTACGGTCAAGCGGAGCAGAAAACCTTGGCCCGGTAAACGCAAACTTAACGTCGGGTGACGGGCGGAGGCCGACGGGCGCTAAGACGGGGAGCCTTCGAGCGCGACCGACGAGCAAACGTGAGGGGGAAGCGCCAGCCACGGTAGTCGTAAGTTTCGTCCTTGCTTTGTGCACCGCCGTGTCCAACGCGGTGTCCAACGTTCTCCAGCGCGAGGCAGACGAGCAGGAACCGCCGGAGAGGAGCCTGTCGCCCCGCCTCATCGTGGACCTCCTCCATCGGAAGGTTTGGCTGATGGGCATGGGCCTGCTCATCGCGTCGTTCCTTCTTCAAGCCGGTGCCCTCGGTTCTGGTGAGCTGTCAGCCGTGCAGACGGTCATAGTGCTCGGGCTGCCCTTGACCCTGGTGGCAGCCAAGATCGGCCTCGGCGCCCAGCTGGACCGCTCCGAGTGGGGCTCGGTCATCTTACTGACGGTGGGGCTGGCCGGGGTGCTCGGTTTCTTGCACCCGACAGGCGGGGTTCTGCGACGAGCGGCTTGGCCTGGGGGGTGGGTGGCGGGGCAACGGCAGCCGTGGTCGTCGTTGCCGTCATGACCGGCCGCCGGCTTCAGGGCCAGCAACGGGCGGCGCTGTTCGGCGTGGCGGCGGGCGTCACCTTCGGCCTGACGGCGGCGCTCATGAAATCGATGACCGGCCAGCTGTCCCGGGGCCACGGCCACCCCTTCGTCTCCTGGCGGATCTACACCATGGCGGTGGTGGGTATCAGCGGCGTCTTCTTGGCCCAGAATGCGCTTCAAGCCGGCCCCGAGGCGGATTCCGGCGGGTGCGGTGTTCTCCCGGCTTCTGCGGCTTCTCCGGTCTTCTCCGGAATTCGCTCCCTCTCGGCCATGCCTGGGGCGAATATTCGCGCTTGGGTCGAAAAACATAATGATAACCACACTTATTCGACCCAATCGCACTTATTCGACCCAGTCCGCCGGCGGCGGCCGGTCAGAAACGGCCGCGATACCAACCGCCCCAGGAGCGTGGCGTAGCCATGTGGGCCACGCTCCCGGCACCGGGTCAAGCCGTGGCGGCAGTCTAGGCAGTGGCCTGTCGGGCGGCCTGGGTGATCAGGTCAGCGACCGCGCCGGGCTTTGAGACGTAGATGGAGTGACTGCCGGGCGCTTCGACGACGGTCGAACCGGCCCGCTGGGACATGGTCCGCTGCGCCGCGGGCGGGATCATCCGGTCGTCAGCCGTAACGAGGTACCAGCTCGGCTTGCTGCGCCAGGCTGGCTCGCTGACTACGCCGCCGGTTTAGCGGCCTCGGCGGCGAACGATGCGGCGAACTTGTCGCGGTCGAGGAACAGGAACCCGTCCTGGGGGGGCAGGATCGGCAGGAGCGGCCCTCCGGTCGGAAAGCCCGACGATGAGCATGTTCACCGACTCCTCCTTGTCGGGCACGAAGGCGGCGATATAGACGAGGCCGGCGACACGCTCGTGCCGCCCGGCTTCCGTGATCACAGCGCCTCCGTACCAATGACCGACAAGGACCGCCGGCCCGTCCTGGCGGTCGAGCGCATTGCGGGTGGTCTCGACGTCGCTCTCGAGTGACAGCGTCTGGTTCTGGACGATGGTCACTTTGAACCTGTCCGCCTTCAGCAGTTCTTAGACCCCCTGCTAGCCGGACCCATCGACGAAACCGCCGTGGACCAGGACGACATTGTTCACACCAGTCATGGATGACCTTCCTTTCGTTGGTCGACCCTGCACTAGGTCGACGTGGTCACCGGCCACGGTAAGAGGCGGTCTGCTCGGGCGGGTGCGTCATCTGACGGCACTTTTCGGCTTTGCGTTACGTACGTACCGCCACCGTCGTACCGCCACCGTCGTACCTCTACGCTGCTGGTTACCCCGCTGCTTGTGTGCGGGCTTAGTCCCGACCAGCCGCTCCGGCGACGAGGGGGCGTGGGGCCAGCACCGTGCTCAGCTCACCGCGAGACGTGATCGCGAGTTTCGGGAACACCCGGTACAAGTGGGTGCTGATGGTGCGATGCGAGAGGTACAGGTGCTGGCCGATCTCGCGGTTCGATAAGCCCTCCGCGGCCAGCTGTGCGATCTGTAGTTCTTGCGGCGTTAGCTGATCGCGCGCGTCGGGTACCCGATGCCGGCTCCGTTCGCCGGACGCCCGCAGCTCCCGCCGCGCGTACTCGCTCCACGGGGCGCACCCAAGCGCGTCGAACGTGTCCCGCGCCGTCCGCAAGACGCCACGCGACTGCGCCACCCGCCGCTGACGTCTGAGCCACTGACCGTACGCGAGTTGAACCCTGGCCCGCTGGAAGGGCCAGCGGGCCAGGTCGGCGGCCAGGACCTCGTCGAAGCGGTCACCTGCCTCCTCTGGGTCGGCGACCAGGGCTTTGGCGTGCCCGAGCACTAACGCCAGCCATGTGCCAGTCCGCCCACCGGCGACCGCCTCGACCTGGGTGACCCGTGCTCGCGCCGTCTGCTCATCCCCTCGCATCGCAGCCACGAGTGAGATGGCCGTGTCGGCGGCCGCTTCCCACTGTGGTTCTGCCAGTTCCTCGGCCAGCCGTTTGGCTTCTTCTGCGGCGGAGATCGCCACTTCCCAGTCGCCCAGGCGGGCGGCCATGCTCGAGTACAGGGTTAGCAGGCGCGGCAGATGCCCGAGCCGTCCCTCCGCCCGGAACCCGTTTACTGCCACCGCCAGGAAGTCGTTGCCCGGGGCGAACGCGCCGACGACGAGCGCGGCGGGGCCAAAGAAGCTAGCCGCGTAAGCGTCGAGCCGCTCGTCCCTCGCCGCGCTCCGTAGGCGCGCTCAGGACATCGGCCGCGTGACCCAGTGGATCTGCATATGCATGGATGGCGAATACACGCGGGTCTTTGGCGCTGGCATCGCCCAACCGACCAGCGGCGTCGATGAGGACCTGTCTGGTTTCAGCGCCCGGGTCGACCCACCAGGTGCGTGAGGCGACGAGCCAAAGCAGGTCGACGTGCAACTCGTGGTCCCCTGCCGCTCCGGCTCGTTCCGCCGCGGCGACCAGCGCGG
Organism: uncultured Acidimicrobiaceae bacterium; assembly: GCA_963807395.1. Classification (GTDB taxonomy): domain Bacteria; phylum Actinomycetota; class Acidimicrobiia; order Acidimicrobiales; family Palsa-688; genus Fen-671. Next base: position 321,061 of record CAWEBW010000010.1, on the reverse strand, counting down.
GGATGCGCCCAGCGTCGCCGAGCGGGCGGGTCACGGCTACCTCTTCCAGCCACGTGACCCGGGCCCGCTCCAGGTCCCCGAGGTCCAGCTGGTTTAGCTCGCGGAGCAAGGGTACGACGGCGTTAGGCCGGCCCAGCTCGACGGCGAGAGTGGCCGCGCCAGCAGGCGCCGACTGCGCCTGGCGGGCTCGCCGAGTTCCGCGGCGCGTCTCAGGGCGGTTACGGCGACGGCGAGCGCGCCCCGTTGCTGCGCGTGCGCGCCCGTCACTTCGAGTTCCTGTGCGACGTCCTCGTGCTCGCCGGTAAGTAGAGCCGCCCGGTGCCACGCCCGCCGGTCTGGATCTTCGAGCACATTCGCCAGTGCGTCGTGGGCCCGCCGACGGTCCGCCAGACTTGCGCTCTCGCGATGGCGGAACGAACGAGCGGGTGGCGCAACCGGAGCCTCTGCAGATCGAGGCCGACAATGCCTGCCTCGGCGGCTGGGGCGACGACGTCTAGGCCCAGAGTCGTCCCGGCCACGGCGCTGCTGGCCCGCAGGGTTTCGCTGGTCGAGTCTTCGTCGTTCAGTGCGGCAACCAACAGGACAAGGCGCGTCGCATCTGGCAGGTCGGACACGCGCGACAAAATCACGCTCGAGCCGTTCAGTCAACGATAACGCGCCAGTTATTCGTTGCCCATCGTCATCCCCGCCGGCACCGCGGGCAGTTCGAGGAACGCGAGCGGGTTACCGGCTGCTTCGCGCAGCACGCCGGCGCGCACGGACAGCGGAAGCTGCGGCGCCGCGGCGTCGAGCAACGCCCCGGCGGCCTCGTTGTCGAGGCCCGCGAGCTGGAGCTCTGGCAGCCCGGCATCGAGGAGCGCCGAGGGGTAGCCGCTGCGAACGGCGGCCAACATGATGACCGGGTCGGACTCGATGCGCCGGGCAATGAATGCGAGCACCTCAGAAGTCGGGCCGTCGAGCCAATCCGCTGTCCTCGACGGCCAGGAGCAGCGGGACGTTGGGAAAGCAGGCCGCTGCCATTCGTAGGATGGCGGGGATGCGATAGGGAAGGTAACCATCTACCCGGTAACTGGGGCCGAAGGACCAAGTGCCACCACCAATGGGGACGAATTTCGGGAGCCGCTCTATAGGGCGTATCACCACGGACGGCGTGGTCAGCACGTTCTCGGTTTAGCTAGTTGGAGGCTGACGGTCCTCAACGATCCGGCTGAGCGCCAGCCGGGAGTTGACACCCAACTTTTCGAACAAGTGCCGGAGGTGGGTGTTCACGGTATGCGGCGAAATGAACAACTTCTCGGCGATCTCTCTGTTAGTCCTGCCATCGGCGGCTAACTGAGCGACCGCCAACTCCGTGGCGCTCAGCGCCTTCCAACCAGACTTGGGCCGGCTCGCCGATAAGGGACGCCGTCGAACCCCCAACTTTCGGAGGCGGCGGCGCACCCGGGCTGCGTCCCAAAGCGCCCCGGCGGTTGTGGCGATGGAAAGGGCGCGGTCGAAAGCCGCGGCCGCGTCGGCGACCGCGCCGTCGCCCATCTTCAACCGCCCGAGATCTTCCAAGGCTGATGCCAAGGCCAAAGGACGGAGGGTCTCATCGAAAAGGATGGTGGCTCTCTCCAGATCGTCTATGGACTTGGCCCACAGGCCTCGGGCGTGAGCAGCCACGGCGGCCAGAGACCGAACTTGCGGGTTCAACTCGGAACGTCGTTCGGCCATAACGACGGTGCTTTTCGCCAATTCGTCATCTTCTACCGCCACGGCCATGCGGACCAATTGAGGGTCGTCGACCGCTTCAAACGGGAAGAGCGGGAACAGGGCCAGCCTTTCCTGACCGCCCCGGGCGCATAACCAGCGGTGAGCGCTCTCTGGGTTCCCCTCGTACATGGCATGCAAGGCCAGGTACCAGGCGGCGTGGCACTGGACGCCGGGCGCGCTGGCTGTGAGCATGACCTCTGCGATCCGAGCCACCTCGTTGGCGCCTCTGTCATCACCGGTATGGATCCTCAGTTTGCCGAGCGCAACGACCGAAGGGGCCTCCAGCATCCCGACTATCCGGTCCGCATCATTAACGCCGAACCGGCGCTCGAGGGCCGCGGTGGCTTCGGCCAGTTGGCCCATCTGGAGCAGTTGGCGGCCTCTCCAAGTCTCGAACATGCGTAGGCCCAGTCCTGGCGGTCGCGTTGCGCTGCTGCGACACCCTCATCTGCGATCTGAAAGGCCTCGTCGAACCGGTCGAGGGCGGAAAGGAACGACGCCCGGAAGTTGCTGGCCAGGCGCTGTCTGGCGTCTTCTTGATTTGGGAGGGCGAGACGCTCAGCCGCGTCGAGGACTTCTACGGCTTGGTTGAAATTCGAAAGCTGGTATTGGAGGCCCGACTCGGCCACCTCGAGGGCGAACCAGCCGGCCCGAGTTGGGCTGGCTTGAACGGCGGCGCTGGCCTTTGGTTTGAGCGCCAGCGCCTCTTCGGTCCGGACCGCGACGACCAAGTTGTGGAAGAGCGAGGCCCAGAGCAAGGCGCGTAAATCGGTCCCGAGGTCGGGGAGAGCCAAGGCTGTCCGGGCGTTGTCTGCCCGCACATCGGGAGATAGGTCGAACATCCCGGCAATTGTCCAGCGCACCTGTGCTTCGTCGTCGGCCGGGAGAACCTGGCGAAGCGCGCTGTCCGCGAAGCGCTTGGCATCGTCTGCGAACCCGGCGGCGAACATCGAGATCGCCCGTCTAGAAACGAGGGGCGCTCGTAATGCGTGCTGAGCTGGAGCTAGTTCGAGGCCACGCCCAGCCAGGTCTGCCGCCGCCGCCGGGTCCGTGGGCCCTATGGCCTCGGATGCCTCCAACAAGGTGGAGATCGCCGCGTCGTCGCCAACTTCCGCGCTGGCGGCCAGTTGGTACGCGACTTCCACCGGCAAGGCGCCGCGAGCCACGAGGACATCGACGGCCCGGCGGTCGAGGGCGCGCCGCACCGCGGAAGCCGAACTGGCCCTGACGCCTTCCCGGATGAGGTCATGCCCGAAGGCCAGAGTGCCATCGCTGTCGACGAAAATGTCCGCGTCCATGAGCTCCCGGACCGGCCGTGGCAGATCAGTGACGAGAATGCCTGTCATGGCAGCCAAGTCGTGAACGGAAAAGCGTCGGCCCAGCGACGCGGCCAGAGTCGCCACCCGCTCAGCTTCGGGAGAAAGTCGTGACAGGCGTCGCTGGATGCTATCGCTGACGCGGCGGGGGAGGTGGTCTCCCAGCAGCGTGGCTCTGCCAGAGTTGACAGCCACCATGCCTTCGGCCTGCAAACCGCGAAAGAATTCAACGAGGAGAAAGGGGCTGCCGTGTACCCATTCGGCCTTTTCCAGCAGCTTTTCGTCGGGTAGGGCGCCGAGGACGTCGGTAGCCAATTGGGCCACAGCCGGACCGTCGAGCGGGCCCAGGCTGATGAACTCGGCGCCGGCGTCAAGCAGTTCGTTCTTGGCGTCTACGACTGAGGGAAGGCCCTGGTTGGGCCGAAAGGCCAGGACCCAGGCCACGGGCAGGGAGGCGAGCCGCTCAGGGAGTTGTCGCATGGCCAGGGCGCAACTGCTCCCGGCCCAATGGAGGTCGTCGAGGCAAATCAGCAGCGGGCCCTCGAGGGCCGTCTCCTCGATAAGCGTCTGGATGTCTTGGAGAAGCCAGAATGTTTGCTCTGCCGAAGCCTGGAGGGTGCTGAGTGCCTTGCGGCCGACAAGCGGTTCGTCCCCGTCGAAAAGAGCCTCCAGGAGAGCCTCGAGTTCTACAGCGCTACGGCCCGGTTCTGCGATGCCCCGCCCGACACGAAATGACCTTTCCGCGGCGAGCGACGCGCAGGCGTCCAACAGCTTGGTCTTTCCGAGCCCCGCCCGGCCCTCGACCACTAGGACCGCCCCGACACCCGAGGCGACCTCTTCGAGCCGCCGCTGTACGCGTCCGAGCTCCTCGTCGCGGCCCCGCACCGGTGGGGACATCCTGTCCCTCATGACGGTGTCACCCCAGAAGTCTAGGCCCGGGTGGAGCCTCAGGCCATTGCCCGTGCCCCCGTCTACATAATGGGAGGTCTGGCACGCCCTGAGCCCGCCGCCGTCATTGCCCGGATAGCTCGTGGCGAGCGGCTTCAGCGATGTCCGCTCCGGTGTCGGCGTGCCCAGCGATACCCCAGCCCCCTTCGGGCGATTCCGTTATCAGCACCCAGGTCCGACCCGCGGCAGTCGGATCTCCGCTGGCCGCGGCGACAAGGTCTGTAAGCTCTTTGACCACTCCAAGCTGTTTGTCGCGGTTCAAGACCCCGATCGGGGTTAGGACCTGGACCCGGATGTAGTTGCTGTCACCGGCGACATTGGAAATAGCCGCTGAGGGCAGTTCGTGTATAAATGCGGCCGTATTATTGCGGAACAGGGCGAGGTCGGGGACTTGTTCCCAGCGCATAACCGCGGCCGCCAGGTCCCGGGCCAGGGCGTGCGGTTCTGAGAAGGTACCTTCACTGGCATATACGTCGATCATCGGCATGGGCCGTTCCTCCGGAAATGTTCAATAGATCAGTGTGGTTTCAGGCCATGAGGGGTGCCGTAATTGCAGGCCGAGTTACGTCCCCGCCACCGCCTTCAGGATAAGCCCGGCGGCGATCTCAGGATGGGCAATAAAGGCAACGTGCGAGCCATCCACGGACTCGGTGACAGCGTCCATTCGTTTGGCCATAAACCGCTCCGCGTCCGGCGCAATAGCGTTGTCTTGCTCTGAGACCATGTACCAAGACGGGAGCGTCTTCCACCCCGCTACGGTCGCCTTCTCGGTGACCGCGGCCGCACTTAGCGGGCGCTGGCTTACCGCCATCGTGCTCGCAATATCGTCCGCCAGATCGGCGCAAAAGGTCTGGTGAAAGTCGGCGATGTTGATGAACAGGTCCGGCCCTCCGGCCGCGCCAGGGGCATCGTAGGATGTGGCGACCGTAGTCGTCGCCGATAACACCGGAGGGAATGGCTCCTGCACGCTGGCGCAGCTCTCACCTTCGTCAGGAGCGAAGGCGGACAGGAATACCAGCCCGATTACGTTTTAACCGCAGGCGCCGCCTGTGAGATTACGGCGCCGCCGTAAGAGTGCCCCACTAACACGACAGGGCCGTCAATGGCGTTCGTGTACCGGGCCACCGCGTCGGCATCAAACGCCAAACCGCGCAAGGGGTTCATCGGGGCCCTCGACGCCAATCCTTCAGCTCGGAGCCTCTGTATCACGGCCGAATACCCGGACGCGTCCGCAAACGCGCCGTGGACCAGGACGACAGTCGGGCTCGTAGCCATTTCCGATCTCCTTCTTCCGAGGACTTTTCCACCAGTCTCCCGGTTTCGCCGTTCGCCGACATCACTCGATCGAGCGATATCTTTGGAGCGTTCCCTTTTACGTGCGGGAAGTGGCGTCAGAAGGAAAAAGCGCGGCCCGGTTCGAAGTCACGGCCTGATCTTGGCTATGGCCTTCGCCTGATCGTGGCTATGACCTGATCGTGGCTAGGGCCTGATCGTGGCTAGGGCCTGATCGTGGCTAGGGGAGGTACGTCGTCGGCAGGTGCCACGTGGGTGACCAGTTCACGACGCAACTGCTGTGCGAGGCGTGAGCTGCGGGCCCGGCTGGGAAGCCCGCCGCCAGGGCATCGGCGATCGCGGCGGCCCGGATGGCGGAACCAGTGGATGTGTAATGTATGCCGTCCGTTGTGAACCAGTCCGGGTTGGCGAGGTGCGCCCAGTTGAACACTCGCATGTTCGGGTATGCATGACAAGCGGCGAGCAGCGCGTTGTCCCACATTTGCATGTTCGACTCGGCGTAAGGCCCGCTACTGAGCAGGGTCTTAACGTTCACCCACAGCACGGGTGCGTGGCCGATCACCGACATCATGCGTTCTATGCGGGCGGGCAGGCCGACGCTCGACCCGACGGCCACATCTGCGGCGTCGTTGGTCCCGAGGGCCATCACCCAGCACCCCCGGTACCCCTGGGCCACCAGGCCCTGGGCGATCTCATACCCGTTCTGGTCTCCTGGGAGCGTCTCGACGATCGAATTGGCGCCTACTACCTCCATGATCGAACGGGACACACCAACCCGGGCGTACTGGGCCGGGATCCTCTGGGCGGGATCGGGCAAGAAGTCGGCTTCGACGAGCCCGTCCGAAGTCGAGTCCCCGAGATGGGCTACCTGTTTGCAGCTGGTGCGCAGCGGCGCGCTCCGGGCGACCGTGGCCACTACATCGCTCCGAGTGGCGGCGACGGCGACGGCCATGCCGACGGAGGGGATGCTGGGCACGACGTCGGCCACGCCCAAACCGCCCACGAGCAGCGCCGCCATCGCACTACCGAGCGCCAAACGTCCCCGCCCGAGAGCCGCTCTCCGATGCCGGTGCGAGCTATTGCAGTTAGTCAAACGCGGGCCCCATGCGCATTGCACCACAAGCTGTGGGGGGCGTTACGGTACCCCGGGCTTGGAGGGCGTCACTACCGACGTGCAAGCCTGCGGTTACTGGCGAAGTTGTGAGCACAAGCACGAGCTAATCCTAGAAGGTCGTTGCGCGGGGGCGCACTGCAGGCCTAAGCGGTCGCCACTCCTTAGAGATGCTTACTCGATTTCAAGTTCTCGCAGGTTGGTTTTAGCCAGCTCGACAAGTTCTTTTCCTTCGCCTGACAAGATGATGCGGGTGGCGTACAGCGTGAAACCCTTTATCTCCCCGTAGGAGAGCTTCGGGGGCAGCGACAGCTCCTGGCGGGCAACGGCGACGTCGACGAGAGCAGGGCCATCGTGGGTGAACGCCGCGTGAAGGGCGGCCTCGAGGTCGCCCGCCTTCTCTACTCGGGTGCCGGATAGTCCTACTCCCCGGGCGACGGCGGCGAAGTCGGGGTTGTCGAGGTCGGTGCCGTAGGTGACTATGCCGGCCGCCGTCATCTCCAGCTCGACGAAAGCCAGTGCCCCGTTGTTGAAAACGATGACCTTTACTGGCAGGTGGAGCTGGCGCAGTGTGATCAGCTCCCCCATCAACATCGCCAGCCCACCGTCGCCGCACAGTGCTACCACCTGTCGGCCGGGGTGGCTGGCCTGGGCCCGATGGCGTGTGGCAGCGCGTTGGCCATACTGCCGTGGTTGAAAGAACCGACGAGCCTGCGGGTGCCGTTCATGTGGAGGTACCGTGCCGCCCAAATGCAGGGGGTGCCCACGTCAGCGGTGAAGACAGCGTCAGAGCTCGCCATCGAGTCGACCGTGGCGGCCACGTACTGAGGGTGCAGCGGCGAGTCGTTGCGGTGGTCTTGAGCCAGCTTGTCCATCCGGGCGGCCTTCCGGTAGTGGGCGGTCATCCGGTCCAGGTGGGCCGAGTCGGTCTTGGGGGTGAGCAGAGGCAGCAACGCTCGCACTGTGTCTTTGACCGTGCCAACCAGGGGCACCTCGACCGGCACACGGCGTCCAATGTGCGCTCCTCTCACGTCGACCTGGACCACGGGCACGCCATCAGGTAGGAACGGGCGGTACGGGAAGTCCGTCCCCAGCATGACTAGTGCGTCGCAGTGCTCCATGGCCCGGTACCCGGAGCTGAAGCCGATGAGCCCGGTCATGCCGACGTCGTAGGGGTTGTCGTACTCGACGAACTCTTTGCCCCTGAAGGCGTGCAGGACCGGGGCCTGTAGCGCCCGAGCCAGCGAGATGAGCTCGTCGTGAGCGCCCTCGCACCCGGCTCCGGCCAGGACCGTGACCTGGTTAGCGGCGTTGAGCACCTGGGCGGCGGCAGCCAGTGGCTCGTCGTCGGGCCGCACCACCGCCTGTGTGCCCCGCACAGGGACCACTTTGGCATCAGAGGGCGCCTCGGCCAGGAAGATTTCCCCCGGGACGACGATCACGGCGACGCCGCGTCGCTGCAGCGAGGCCCGCATCGCGATCTCGAGCAGTCGTGGGAGCTGCGCCGTCGTGCTCACCAATTCGCAATAGACACTGCACTCGCGGAACAGTTCTTGGGGGTGAGTCTCTTGGAAGTATTCTCCGCCGATCTCCTCTGCTGGGATCTGGGCCGCGATGGCGAGCACCGGCACCGCACTGCGGTTAGCGTCGAACAACCCGTTCACCAGGTGCAAGTTGCCCGGCCCACAACTGCCGGCGCATACCGCCAACTCCCCGGTCAGCGCCGCCTCTGACGCCGCGGCGAAGGCGGCGGCCTCCTCATGGCGGACGTGCGCCCAGGCGATAGTGCCGTCACGGCGCATCGCATCTGTGAAGCCGTTCAGCGAGTCCCCGGGGATCCCGTACACCCGCTTCACCCCTGACGCCTTCAGGATGGCCACCATCACGTCAGCTTGAGTCTTAGCCATCAAACGTCTCCTTTCTGTGAGAGACTTCGTTGCTATTCGGGCGGCACGCGGAGTTTGTCCAGGACCGAGGCGAAGGGAGAGCGTCGCCAAGCTGTGTAAGCACTGACCGACGTAACCGCCGCCACCCCGGCGGCGAGCAACGGCCGGCGCCAGCCCCGCGATCGAGTGTTGTGGGCCGCCAGTTCGGAGACCCATCGATTAGGGCGGCGGCGAGGATGCTAATTGCCGCCCTGTTCCCGAGACGTTCGATGCGGCTAACCAGCGGCTCCAGGTCGTTGGTGCGCAAGTGCACCTCGAACTGCCCCTCCCCGATCAGTTCGAGGAGCCTCCGGAATTGCCCTGGCAGTTCCTCGGCTAATTCAGCCAATTCCATCCCGAAGTGTTCGGCCGGCTGGGCCAAGTCCGAGGGGGACAAGTGGGAGGCCAAGCGGCGCTCGACATAAGGGGCGAGGGCGCCGTCGAAGGTGAACTTGTTGTCGAGTTCCAGGGCCAAACTGTCATCTATCACCAGCACGGCGAAAAGCAGCGCGAGGTCGGGAGGGATGATGAGGTTGTCCCGGCACACGATGCCCATGACGTCGGTGATGGCCCTCCCGATAGGCACCTCATAAAGGGCGCGACCTCCGTACTGCGACAACAATTGCGACAGGTCACGGCGTAAGGCAGCCCGGTCGACCGGCTCTGTTGGCACCCGGAGGGTCAGCAGGGTGGTCGTGAGTCGGTCAGGGTCGCGGCGGGTCACCGCGATCAGGAGCCGGCTGAGCGTCGCCAATTGGTCGTCGCTGACCCGGCCGACCTGGCCGAAGTCGACGATCCCGACCCGCCCGCCTGGCTCGACGAAGAAATTGCCGGGCGGAACTCGGCGTCGATGACCCATCACCGTAGCGTCGCTGCTCCCTCGCGGCCACTATCGGATATTGCTCCGGGGTGCCCCCACTGCTGGCCAGTGCGCGGGGTCCCCGCCCAGCCGGCCCGACCCTACGACCGTGCTTACCAACGTGGCACCGGGGTCAATTCCGCGCAGAACTCCTCCATGGCACCTAACGCCAAGCGGATGTTGTCAGTGGAGTTTGCGTAGGACAACCGCAGATAGCCTTCGCCCTGCGACCCGAAGGAAGTGCCGGCCAAGCAGGCGACCCCCGTTTCCTCCAGCAACCGGGCCTGTAGTACCGAGGCGGGCAGCCCGAGCGAGGAAATGTTAGGGAACACGTAAAAGGCGCCTGCCGGCGTTTGGCAGGTAATGCCAGGGATTTTGTTCAGGCCGTCGACGATCAGGTCACGACGTCGCCGGAACTCGGCCACCATGTCCACGACCGGCTGCCACGGACCTTCCAGAGCGGCTTTGGCGGCGAACTGGCTGAAGGCAGAAGTGCACGACACTGAGTTCACCACGGCTCTGGTCACTGGCTCTACAAGGGGTCGGGGGAAAACTCCGAAGCCCAAGCGCCAACCCGTCATGGCGAACGTCTTGGACCAGCCGTCCAGTAGGACCGTACGCTCCGCCATGCCGTCGATGTCGAGCACGCTCGCGTGCTTGCGCTCGTAGCAGATGGCCCAGTACACCTCGTCGCTGAGCACGGTTATATCGTGGCGCATCGCGATCTCGGCCATGGCCTCACAGTCGCTCATGCTCGATGCGCTGCCGCAAGGGTTGTGAGGAGAGTTGAGGACCAAGAGCTTCGTCCTTGGAGTCACGAGGCGCTCGAGCTCTTCGGGGTCGATCCTGAACTGGTTCTCTTCGCGCAGTGGGACTGGCACCGGCCGGCCCCGGCGAACCGCACGATGGACTCGTACATGGGAAAGCCTGGGTCGGGGAAGAGCACTTCGTCGCCTTCTTCGCAGAGCGCGAGGATGGTGAAGAACATGATGGGCTTGGCCCCGGGGGTCACGATCACGCGATCAGCCGGGGCGCGCAAACGGCCCGTCTTCTGCAAAAACGCGCTCACTGATTCCCGCAGCGCCAAGATCCCTGGCGTAGGCACGTAGCGGGTATGTCCGGCGCGCAGGGCCTCGACCGCCGCGTCGACGATATGTGTAGGGGTCGGGAAGTCGGGCTCTCCTAACTCGAGGTGGACGATCGTTCGCCCAGCGGCCTCTAACTCCTTCGCTCTGGCTAAAACCGTGAACGCGGACTCTGTGCCCAACCGCTCCATACGGGACGCAAGCTTCATGGCAACGACCCTAACTTCAATCCGTTGCGGTGCTCGCGTGCACACTCCATTGGTCGGCGAGATCGCTAACCCACTCCGCTGCTGCGCGGGGATCGCTGGGCGGCGGCTCACCACCGTGTGGTCCGCCCACTGATCGTCACCACAGCCATTCGTCCGGGAAGGGGGCGAGCGCCCCCAACTCGTCGAAGAGCTGGTTGGGGAGCACCTTCGACGCCTCCTCCACCAGCTCCTCAACGTGCTCGGCTGAGGCGGTCCCGACGACGGTCGAGCAAATGCGCCGTTCCCGCAACGAGAACTGCAGTGCGGCAGCACGGAGTGTCACCTCGTAGCGCCGGCACACCTCCTCCATGGCCGCCACCCTGTTCAAGACGTCAGAGGACGCGGGCTGGTAGGCATACCGGTCCGTGTAGGTGACCCCCTTCGCCAGAATGCCGCCTCCGAAGGCCGCTCCGTTGACTACACCCACTCCTTTCTCGTAGGCGAAGGACAAGAGCCCATCGGCCGAACGGTCGACGAGGGTGAACCGGTTGTGAGTGAGCACGACCTCGAACATGCCCAGCTCGAGGTAATCGGCCATAAGCCGGACTGGGCCGCCAGCTACACCTATGTGCCGGGCCAACCCGGATTCCCGGAGCTTCACCATGCCCTCGACCGCCCCACCCGGGCCAACGGCTTCGGCGAAATTGATGTTCTCGGGGTCATGAAGGTAGAACAGGTCGAACTGCGGAAGTCCCAGCCGTTCGAGGCTCTCCTCCGCTGACCGACGGACGCGGGCGCCGCTGAAATCGCCGGTCAGTGGGTCGCGGTCGGCTTTGGTGGCCAACACAAATCCTGCAGGCAAGCCGCCTCGCTCCCTGATCACCGCCCCGATCCGTTTCTCGCTTTCACCGTGCCCGTATGAATTGGACGTGTCGAGGAAGTTTATGGGGCTGTCGAGGATGGCCGCGATAGCTGCGTACGCCCGTTGTGGCGAGACCTCGTAGCCGAAGTTCTGCGGGATGCTGCCGAGAGGAGCCCCGCCGGCGCAAATCGCGGTGACCTCCAGCCCGGTCTGGCCCAATGGATGCCTCGGCAGCTCAAAAGCCACGGGGCACGCTAACCACGGAGGGCGCCGGCGGTTAACCCGGCGACGAAGCGCCGCTGTATAACGGCGTACAAGATCACGATGGGGACCATTGCGATGACGAGGGAGGCGCACAGCAAGGACCAGTTGGTCGAATATTGACCGACTATGAAATAAATGCGCGGCTGCAGCGTCAACCTGGACGGTGCGCTCAGGAACGTTTCAGCCAGCAGGAACTCGTTCCAGCTGAACAGGAACTGGAAGACGGCCAGGGTGAGGATAGCCGGCTTGACCAGAGGGACCATGACGCGCAAGAAGACTACCCATTCGGTCGCTCCGTCGATCCTGGCTGCATCCGCGAGCTCTCCCGGTGTGCGTTCGAAAAAGCCCCGCATCAGCACGACGGCGAAGGGGACCGAGGTGGCCGTATATAAGAGGATGAGCCCCGGGAGCGAGTCCAGCAGGTGAAAAGTCTTCATTTCCAGGAACAGTGGGATGAGTATGGCGGCGACCGGGATCATCAAGGTACTCAAGACAAGTATGTAAAGCGCGCTCCGGCCAGGAAACGCAAAGCGAGCAAAACCGTAGCCCCCCAGGACGGCAACGAACAGGACGCAGCAGATGGTGGCTACCGTGACAATGAGCGAGTTGAGGATACCGCCGCCCACTCCGGCCTGAGTAAACGCATGTACATAGCTAATGGAGGTCCATTCGTTGTTGGTCGGGATAAAGGACTCGTTGAACGCCGAACTCGGCGTTCGGAGCGAGGTCAGGACGACCCAGAGGATCGGGAACACGGCCAGGACGGACACGACGGTCAGAATGACGTAAATGCTGGACCGAGCCGCCCGCTTGCGAGCGGACACCCGAGGACGTATGTGCAAGTTAACCGACTGGAACGCAATATCTGTCACGTCCGGTACCTCTCCTCTGGTCCTTATCTCAGAACCGCCGCCGAGCCGAAATAAAGAGCTGGACCATCACCACGACCACGGCAAACAGCAGGATCACTATGCCGATAGCAGTGGCATAGCCAATGGCAGGTATGGCGCCTGCCACTTGACCACCGAAGGCGAGCGAGTACAGGTACGTGCTCAGAGACTCTGAGGCGTGGTTGGGCCCGCCGCCCGTCATTACGTAAATGATGTCGAAGATCTTGAGCCCGTTGATCAAGTTGAGGGTGACAACCACCGATGTGATCGTGCGTACCATCGGTACGGTTACGTGGCGGAACCGTTGCATGGGGCTGGCACCATCGATCTCGGCCGCCTCGTACAGGCTGGCATCCACGTCCTGAAGCGCGGCGTAGAAAATCAGAGTAAAGAAGCCGGCCGACTGCCAGAGAGACACCACCATGAGCGCCGGCAAGACGGTAGCCGTGTTGGAGAGCCAGCCAATGGCCAGAGCGTGCAGGTGTATGGAGTCCAGGAACCGGTCGAGTATGCCGAACTCGGGCTCGTATATGAGGCTCCACAATGCCCCCGAAACAACGAGCGACATAAGGGCGGGGAGGAAGATGGCCACCCTGAACACGGCCGAGAACCGGATCCGGGAGTTGAGCAATGCGGCCAGACCCAAGGGTATGGCGGTCTGAAGGATAGTGGTGACGGCACAAAATTCGATCGTGTTGATAAGCGCCGTTCGGAAAACAGGGTCGCTAAACATCGCTTTGAAATTGTCGAGGCCGACGAATGTAGAGGCCCGAACCCAGGCCACTGCGTGAGGCTGATCAACACTGACCGTACCAGCGGGTACCCGATGAAGAGACCGAACAGAGCCAGCGTGGGGAAGATAAAGTAATATCCGATCGACCGGGCTCGGGTGTCGCCGCTCGTGGTCATGGACGATCCGGTGGCCCAGGAATACCGACCGCGCTTCGGCCTCTTTGCCTTGCGCCCGCTGGGTGCGCCTGTCTGGCTGCTCGCGCTCCCTCCCGGTGGCGCCTTCGTAGGGGTTGGCACGCTAACTGTCATCGCGCTACCTCATGTACAAAGCGCATCAGCCGGGCCCGTCCCAGCTGGTGCTGTTCTCGGGACTAGGTGGACCGGGCGCTGTAGTCTTCATCGCCCGTCGTTGCGTACGCGTGCCGCGGCGGTGGTCACGCCCGGTCCACTGTGTCAGACCTTCACAGTTCTAGATACGCCGGGCCGCTTTTACCTGGCTTTCGAGTTCAGCGGCGGCCGCGGCGGGCGTCAGCTTGCCACCGATCACGGACGCGGCAACGTTGCCACACGCCGTCTCGGAACCGACACCGAACATGATGTGGTCACAACCGTTGTCCGTGATCCACGACGCCATCAGGCGCTGGTGAGGATTGGCCGTCTTGGTGGCGGCTTCGATGGTGGCGGGCATGTCGTTGGCAGAGTTCTGGATCCCGGCGTACCGAGTCGGCTCGTAGAGCCACTTCAAGAAGGTAAGGGCGGCGTCGACGTTGCCGTGGGCGTTGACGGACCACCCCGCGCCCGCCTGGTTCCCGCTCCAATGCTTTGCGCCCGCTGTCCACGCCGGTGTCTGGCCCACCTGATAGAGCTTGTTGAAGGCCGGAGAGGCCGAGGTCGCCAGGCCGGGTACGATGAACGAACCGAAGTACAGCATGGCGGATTTCCCGGTGTAAAAGAGGGCTAGTGCTTCGTTAAAGGAGATGGCGTCCGGCGCCGGCTCGAAGACATCGCCCTTGACCAGCTTTTCGATCATCCCGAACGCGTCGACCACCGGTTTACTGTTCCAGGACAGTCCCGGCTTGGTTAGCTGGTCCAGCTCCAGACAGAGGTTCGGGTCGTTCGAGGCCTGCGTTATCAGCGGCAGGAAGAAGTCGGACGCCTGGTTGCTCGGGCTGGCCGAGATGACGCATGGCACCACGCCCGTCGCCTTGATCTTGGGCGCGATTTCTATCAAGTCATCCCACGTCTCCGGGAAGGCCACCTTAGCCTTGGCCATAAGGTCCGGGTTGTAGAACAGGCCGAACATTTGCGCCTCCCACCCGATCCCGTACTGCTTACCGTTAACGCTGTACTCCGCATTGATCGAGGGAAAGAAATTGTTGAGGAAGCTGGTACCAAGCTCCTTCTTGAGGTCGACTATTATCCCGGCCTCGCCGTAAGAGATGGCTAGTGTAGCCGGCGCCAGGATATCGGGCGCCGACCCGGCGGCTACGGCGGCCTCGATGGCGGGTGAATAATCGGCCAGCGTGCCGAAGGTACGCGGAGTTACTTTCATACTCGGATAGGCGTCATGGAACTGGGCCTGGATCTTGGGCCACACCGGCTCGTCTTCCGTGTACCAGGACCAGACCTCGATGTTCGTGACTTGTGTCGAGTCTCGGACGTTGGGGCGGCTGGAAAAGATTGCGTTGCTCTTGCTCTTGACCATGCCACCAAGTGCCACGGACCCGGCAACAACACCGGCGTTGGCCAGGAAACTACGGCGGCTCAACAGGCCGCCGTTGTCGTCCCTTTGCGCCGGTGCCGGGTCAACGTTGGGGGTGCCGGCTGGTTCATTTTCGGACATTAGGTTGCTGACCCCTTTCGTGTACCACTCGCATTGGTTGTTCAGCGCTCGGACCAAACGGGCGATCGTACGCGGCGGGTTGCTGACCGTCGCAATCGTGCTCCGGACGGGACCAAAGCTGTTGCCCTCGGGCCGATGCGGGTACGTGAGCGAATCGTACCCGCGGCTGCAGCAGCGGGGCAGGGCAAGGGGCCGGAACGTGTCCTTCCCCCATGGCCCAGCCACCATCACCTGGCGACGACGGGACCATCCGCAAAGTCACGACCGCGGTACCCTATCAAACATACGTCCTAAGGTCCATACGTTTAGATGAGCCGGCGACAGGTTGTCTAACTAAGGGTGCGTCCGTCTGGGTGTCCCCCCCTTCGGGTCGGCGGACGTCGCGGGCGCCATTGTTCGGATGAGGAGGACGGCCCAGTGGTCTCGCCCAGTCGTCCCGGTGACTACCTCGTCAGCGACGAGGTGTTCTGTGACTTCGGGCCGACCAGCGACGCTTATCCCAATTGGCCGGGGCTCTGAGCCCGTTCCTACCAGGAGGAGCCGTCTCGGCCCGCCGGCACTCTGTCAAACCGGGATGCCGTCCCTACCGGCGCGCTCAGTTCGACTTCGAACGCCGTCCGGTCACCCCGGTGGTAGGCAACAAAATAATCAATGGGCCTGGCGCCGGTCGTATACCCGACGCTCCGGAGCACCATCAAGGGGCTGCCCCTCTTGACCTCGAGAAGTCGGGCTTGGCGCGCCCCAGCCGCCGCCACCTCTACCCGTCTGAGGCCCGAAACGATGCTAAGGCCGTAGCTGTCACGAAGGGCCCGGTAAAGCGAGGTGGAGCCGCTAAAGTCTTCTTTGACCAGCCCAGGCACCAAGAGTGCCGGTAGGTACGTAACGACCAGGACATGTGGCTCTCCGTCGAGGCTGCGGACGCGCTCGAGTTCAACGACAGGGTCGCCGGGGTCGAGCTGCAGTTTCCTCGCCACGGTTTCGCCTGCGGGGACTTCTCGCAAAAGAAGGACTTTGCTCTCGATGCTCTCTCCCCGCATCGCCGCGTCGTCGGCCAGGCCGCGTAGGCCGCTGATCAGTCCCTCCGCCGTCTTCGGAATGGATACAAATGTCCCGCGGCCGCGCTGCCGGGAGATCATCCCGGCATATTCGAGTTCAGTCATGGCCTGTCTCACCACGCCTCGACTGACGCCCAGGCGTTGGCACAATTCGAACTCGTCAGGCAATTGTTCGCCCGGAGCGAGCTCGCCGGAGAGGATCCGGCTCGAGAACCATTGCTTGAGCTGGTGGTACAGAGGGATCGGCGCCGAACGGTCGAGCAACCGGGCCAAATCATCCAAACGTACAGACATAGCCAACTCCGACCTTGCCACAATTGAGCCCAGTAGACAAGGACGGCATACGGTTTCCTCCTTTTGGTGGTCTTTGCCGTTCTCTAAGTGGTGCATGCCCCGGCTGTGATTGCATGAGGGATGACCTCACGGCTCGGGCCCCGCCTATCCAGGCTCCTAGCATTTCAGCACGGCGGGTGGTTAGCGCCTTGCGTCGAGCAAGTCGGCATGGCAGAGTCGTAACATCATGTCTATACGTTTAGATGAATCCAGCGTAGGCGGCGGGTGAACAATAGAACGGCTGTTCGTGTCTGGCCTGGACGCGCCGACGGGTGCGACCAGTGACCTTGTCGCTTCCGAGGTGATGGGCCAGATGGCCGGCGTCGTGGGCATCGGTCGTAACGCCGAGATGGCGCCTCATCGTCCGGCGGTGCATACACGGTGACCCTGGCCCAACGCCAGTGAAAGCGTTCAGCTTTATCGGTGTGACCACGGCCCAGTCAGCCATAATGGACGTCTTCCCGAAATGGGCCGCGCACCTTGGCCTATCAGACGTAGGTGTCGTGGGGATCGACTTTGCTCCTCGAAGTGATAGACGGAGCTATCGCGATGTAGTGGCAAGGATAAAGACAGGCGCCTTAGAACTGGGGGGCTTGGTGACGACGCATAAACTCGATCTTTTCGATGCTTGCCGGGACCTCTTCGATTACATCGACCCGTTCGCCGATCTACTGGGCGAGGTGTCGTCCTTGTCCAAGCGCGATGGCGTTTTCCGGGCCCATGCCAAAGACCCAGTCTCTTCAGCGCGGTCTCTCGACCACTTCATAGGACCCGGGCACTGGTCCGCCACCGGAGCGATGGCGCTCCTGTTTGGGGCGGGGGGAGCCAACTCGGCGATAAGCGTGAGCCTGGCCACCGGGCGGCCTGAGCCGGACCGGCCCACCTGTATTACCGTCGTCGATGTTGACCCGAAACGGCTAGCTGCCCTCCGCCAAGTGCACCAACGGCTGGACGGGCCGCTAGAGGTCCGGTATGTGGAAAACTCTGACCCGTTGGCAAATGACCGTCTGATGGCGTCGCTGCCCCCAGGGTCGCTGGTCGTGAACGGGACTGGCATGGGGAAAGACGCGCCTGGCAGCCCCGTGTCCGACGGCGGGATCTTTCCTGAACGTGGTCTAGTCTGGGAGCTCAACTACCGAGGAGCCCTTGGCTTCCTCGACCAGGCACGGCGCCAGCGTGAGGCAAGGGCACTTTGGATCGAGGACGGTTGGAACTATTTCCTGCACGGTTGGACCTGCGTCTTGGAAGAGGTGTTCAACGTGGAGATAAATGCCCAACTAAGAGGCGAGCTTTCAGAGATCGCCCTAATTGCGCGCCCGGTCGCGAGGGCGACGAAGTGACGAGTATGTCGCGCTCTGAACAGCGGCCCCCGCCCAAAGCGCAGCTCGTCCCTATTTACCTCGGGGCCGCCGCCGAGCCGGAGTTCGTGGCCCAGGTGAACAGGTTGCGCGACCTGCTGGGGGACGTAGCCACCCTGCTCCCACCCCAGGCGCTGGGCACGGTCGCACCGGACGCCGACGCTGCCCTCTTCCCAGAACTCACAGGCGACGTCTATAGGAGGAAGGCCGAGCTGATGAAGCTCACGGCACCGGCGCTGGTCCTCACCTCAGAGTTCGGCACGATGGCGATGTGGGACTGGGAGCTGATAAGTTATCTGCGGGAGGAGGGCGTTAGGCTGCTGGCGCCGTATTCGTTGGCAGGGGCACTCACTGCCTGCCGCGCGCTGGCCACGAGGCGGGAACTACGCCAAGGCAAGTTCGTTGTTTATTGGGACAAGCCCGGCGAAGCTGGCCAGCAGCCAGCTATTTTCAGGCGGTTTTACTGGTGGGAAGGCGAATGCGCTGAGCGCATGGGGGCCAAGTTCGGCGTGGCCGTCGAGAAACGAAGTTTTGCCCAGCTCGGTGAAGCGGCCAGGTCTCTGCCCGACAGCGCCGCAATCGCACAGCAGGAGCGGTGGCAACCGTAATGCCACTTCTGGACATTGTGTCGCGCTCGGCACTGAGTGCGTTCAAGCTCTACGAGGCGGTACGCCGAGACATCGAGGGAGATGAGGACGTCCTCGCCGTGGGCATCAATTGCCTGAACGAGTCGAGCTTCTCTGACACCACGCCTTGCCTGGCTTGGAACCTTCTTTACCAAGAGAGCGACTTGATCTGGGATGCGAGGCCGACCTGGTGTCGATGCTCACCAAATTGATACTGCACCGGTCCCTTCGTGCCCCTGTAATGATGACGAACCTCTACCCCTTTCTGATGGGCGACGCTGCCCTCAAGCACGAACGTTTACCGGCGTTCCCGGCGGTCGAGGGGAGGCCCGATGATTATGTATTGGCCGCTCATTGCGGTTACCTGGGCGTGCTCCCGCAGCCGTTTGCCACCGAGTGGCGCTTGAGAGAGCGTGTACTCGAGATCGTAGATGAAAACGCCAGTGCCATTGATGCCCGCATGGCCCTCGGACCGCTTACCCTGGCCAAGCTGGGGCCAGCTTCGAAAACCTGGTGATAGCCGAAGCCGAACTCACAGGCTATGCCGGCTACCCGGGGTCAGACTGTCGCAACGGCGCCCTGATAAAGGTGCGCGACGGCCATGCTCTGATGGAGAGGGTGCCATCACATCATTCGGTGCTGGTCGGCGGTTATGATTTGCCGGGGATTAGGTTGTTGGGACGCGTCTTCGGCCTCGACGTCGATGTAATCGGAGGGGCGGCGTGAGCCGAATTCACGACTATCTAAAGGGCCGCTTTTCCGTAGTCGTCGTAACCGCGCCACCGCTGGCCAGGCTGGCATCTATAGCCAATGAGACCAGGTGGTCCTGGCTCCCCTCGGCCAGTGGGTACGGGGGCGGGCCGTCCCGGCGGCACCATTTAGCCATTCCTGATAGCAGGGAGGCGACGGCGATCTCGTCATCGGCCAACCGTAACCCGGGAAAGGGGTTGCGGTAAATGATCTGGCCGTCAAAACTGATGTGGTCGGTGTCGTAGCCGTCAAGATCGAGGTCGTAGCCGAGCTGACGCCTGATCAACGGCGAGCTGACGAAGGCGCGCTCGTCCGCCATCCGGTACACGGTGTCGTCCACTATTTCCCCGTGGCTCCCGCGCACGACGATGCGGCGCGCCCGCAGCTGGTTATGCCATTGGTTAGTGGTGAAGTCGTACAAGCCCATGCTGGCGCCAAAGTCCAGGGTGGCGATTACCGTCTCGGCCTGATGGACGGTGCTGTCGCCCGTCCAGCCCCCCTTCGCCGACGGGTTGAGCAGCGGGCTTTTGAATGACGATGCCTTCACGGTGGCAGGAGCAAACCCAGCGGCGAGGAACTTCCGCATCAGGGCGACGGCGTGGTAGCCGTGGGTGGACGACACCTGGACCGACGTGGGTTGGCCGATGACGCCTTTTCGCACCAGATCGAGCCGGGCCGCGTGGCCGGGGTACAGCGGGTACTGTTCGGCTACTTGCACGAGCCCGCTCATCCCTACGTCGTCCCAGAGACGTCGCATACCGTCGAGATCGGTGGCGGGGGGTGTTTCCAGGAGGACGGGGATGTCCTTGTGAACAACGGCAATAGTTAGATCGGGAGCTACCGCCCGCGGCACGCTAATGACGACAAAGTCGGGCTTCTGTCGCCGCAGCGCGTCTTCGAGGGATGAATAACCGGGGGCGTGCCACAGTGCCTCCGCTTGCTCCGGGGTACGACTTCGGTGCACGACTACTCCGGCGAGGTCCACCTCCTCCAGTTGGAGAGCTAGACGCAGGAAGAAATCCGCCCGCCAGCCTGTGCCGATAACAAAAAAACGAACGGGAGAAGTCATTTTTCTTCGCTTTCGTTACTGTTGTATTGCTCTATCTGCCTCTCTAATGCAGCCAGTGCTGCTCGGACGGCGCCAGCGCGGCGAGTTCTTCCCACAGCGGCTCAGGTACCTCCTCTGACACAAGGTCAACCATTTCGTCCACGTGCGCCGGCGTCGCCGTACCAACAACGGTCGAGCTGACCCGTGGGTCCCGGACGGACATGTTCAACGCCGCCGCCCGCAGGGACACTCCGTGCCTTGCGCAGGCCTCTTCCATGGCCCGGATGCGCTCGAGCATCTCCGTGCCCGCCTTGCGGTAGGCGTAGCGATCGGTATGGCTGGTCCCTTTGGCCAGGATGCCACCACCGAATACGGCGGCGTTGACCACGCCCACGTTGGCCGCCGCCGCTTTGGCGATCAGTTCTTCAGCGGAACGGTCGACCAGCGTAAAGCGGTTATGGGTGAGGACCACCTCGAACACGCCGGTACCGATGAATTGGTCCATCATGTCGACCGGTCCTCCGGCCACGCCGATGTGTAGCGCCACGCCGGCATTACGGAGCGAGATCAAGGCTTCGACCGGGCCACCCGGGGCCATCGCGTCCCGGAAGCCGATGCGTTCGGGGTCGTGGAGGTACAGAAGTTGAACGTTTTGCAGGCCGAGACGCTCCAGGCTTTCGTCAGCGGAGCGACGGGCCCTATCACCGCTGAAGTCACCGGTAGTTGGGTCAGGGTCGACTTTGGTGGCCAACACGAAGCCAGGCGGTAGCCCGCCGCGCTCAGCGATCACGGCCCCGATCCGACGTTCGCTCTCTCCCTGGCTGTAGCCATTGGAGGTATCGAGAAAGTTAATCAGGCCCTCGAACACGTGCTTCACCGTCCGCACGGCTCGTCCGAAATCAACTTCTTCTCCAAAGACCTGGGGCATGCTGCCTATGGGTGAGCCGCCTACGCACAGCGGGGTCACCATCAACGACGTGCAGCCGAGCTTCCTCCGTGGGAGCGCCCTGCCAGCACGAGGAGAGACGCCATCGGTGCGAGCTGGGTCGCTCACGAGCTGGGCTCGAGCAATACGCCATTACGGGCAGCCACGCCGGCAAACCACTTGGCGCTCGTCTTCGGGATACGCTCCTGGGTCTTGAAATCGACCCACACGATCCCAAAGCGTTGAGAGTACCCAGCGGCCCATTCGAAGTTGTCGATCAGCGTCCAGCAGAAGTAACCGCGCAAGTCGACCCCCTGCGCGATGGCCCGGTGAGCAGCCTGAAGATGGGCTTCGAGGTAACTCACCCTTTCGGGGTCCTTGACTTCTCCTTCCGGGTCGACGTAGTCGGGGAATGCGGCCCCGTTTTCGGTCACGTACAAAGGCAAAGGGCCGTACTCCGTGGACATCTCGACCAGCAGTTCAGTGAGACCGTCGGGTTGTATCGGCCACCCTCGCCCGGTTACTGGGGTCCTCGGGTCGCCGCGTTCGACCGCATGCAGGAGCCGAGGGTACGGCCGGCCCGTTGTTTCGGCACCTCCATCGGCGGCAACGGTATGACACGCATAGTAATTGACGCCGAGGAAATCCAGCGGGGCACTTATGGTTTCCAGGTCACCGGGGTGAATGTGCGCATCGCCGCTGACCGGCGTGAAGATGTCAAGCATATCTTTGGGGTAAGCCCCCTTGAGGACGGGATCCAGGAACCACCGGTTCGCATAGCCGTCCACCCGTTTGGCTGCTTCGGCGTCGGCCGGCGCGCCAGTAGCCGGGTGGGTGGGGTACAGGTTGAGGGTAATGCCGAGCTCGGAGCCGGCCGCCATTGCGGGGCGGATGGCCGCGACGGCCAGGCCGTGGCCGAGGAGCAGATGGTGGGCGGCCCGCAGGGCCGTACCGAGATCGCTGAGCCCCGGGGCGTGTTCACCCAACCCGTAGCCAACGTACGCCGACACCCACGGCTCGTTTAGGGTAATCCACAACCGGGCGCGTTCCCCCAGCGCTTCCACCACGTGGTGGGCGTAATCGGAGAAGCGTGCTGCTGTGTCCCGGTTCGCCCACCCACCTTTGTCCTGCAGGGCCTGCGGCAGGTCCCAGTGATAAAGCGTGACGGCGGGGGCTATGCCATGCTCCACTAAGCGGTCGAGAAGCCGTCGGTAAAAGTCGACACCTTTCTGGGTGAACGGCCCGGTGCCGTCGGGCTGGATCCGCGGCCAAGCTACTGAGAGCCGGTACGCGTTGACCCCCAAGCCCGCCATGAGGACGACGTCTTGCTCCCACCGGTCGTAATGGTCACAGGCTATATCGCCGGTGTCGCCATGGAAAATCTTGCCGGGGGTGTGGCAAAAAGTGTCCCAGATCGAGGGCCCGCGGCCGTCTTTGCCGACCGCTCCCTCGATTTGGTACGAGGCGGTCGCCGTCCCCCACAAGAAACCGTCAGGAAAATTCAGTACTTCAGTCACGTCGTTACCTCCACTTTTGCTCGGCTGGGCGACGTACATCTCGACCCGCATGCTTCAAGGCGAGCGCGTCCGCCAAGTTGTCCATGAAGCCGGCCACGCTCCACGGTCTCAGTATGTCACAGCTCCGACTCAAAGGTCCATACGTCTGAACGATGTGACATAACCTACCTACCAGCCACCGCGCTGGAGCCAGGCGTTGGGCCGCGACTATCGTATATGTGGCCCTGCAGCGCATTGACAAGAAAGAGGTATTCATATGCCGCATGGGTGGCGTCAGCTAGAAGGGGACGAGACCGCGCGCCTCTGCACTTTCGATATTCGGTCCGGGACTAAACGGCTCGTCTACGAGAGCGTTGACGCAGTTATCGAGGCTCCGAACTGGACGCCCGACGGTACGTTTTAATCTTCAACCAGGAAGGGCGCCTCTACCGTGTCGCCCCACGTGAAGACGCTATCCCCGAGGTCCTCGATACGGGCCGTATCGAGGACTCCAATAATGACCACGTACTGTCACCCGACGGGCGCTTCGTGTACGTAACCTCGCGAGACGGCCATATCTACGAGATCCCTATGGGAGGCGGCAGGGAACGGCGGGTGTCCAACAGCCATCCGCGTCCATTTCGTTACTTTTTGCACGGGATTTCCCCCGACGGACAGACCCTCGTCTATACCGGTGCCCAGGAGGTCAACGGTAACCCTTTCGGCGCCCTGAACATCTTCACCTTGCCCGTAGCCGGCGGAAACGATTTCCAGCTCACACACTCGGATAAGCCAGAGGACGGTGCCGAGTACAGCCCGGACGGGGCCTGGATTTACTTCAACTCCGAAATGGCTTCTTCGGTGCCCGGCCACGCACAGCTGTTCCGCATGCGCCCCGACGGCACCGGGATCACCCAACTCACGGACGACGAGCGCGTCAATTGGTTCCCACACCTGTCCCCGAACGGTGACCGGCTCATCTATCTAAGCTATGACCCAGGGACCGTCGGTCACCCGGCCAATAGGGATGTGATCATCCGCTCCATGAGCCCCGGCGGGCGTGAGCGCCAAGATCTCCTGCACCTCCACGGAGGCCAGGGGACCATGAACGTCAATGGATGGGCGCCTGACAGCCTCCATTTCGCCTTCGTGGAGTACCCCGTAGCGGAGTGAGGGTGGCGCACGTTCCCGACGTGAGGGAACTCCGGCGCGCACCAGGGGAGAGGCGCCGAAAGTAGAGGGTGTGTTAAGGTAACGCTCGTTCGGCTCGTCGCAAGGTGGTGATGGGTGGAGGTTGAGTTAAGGCTGGCCAGGCGCTTCCCTCCAGACGACGAACGGTGCCCGGAGCGCGTCACCAGTTGCGCAAGGTGCGTGCGCGCCCTCCCGTCGAGCCCTGTCGGTTTTGCTGGTGGTGAGTGCGGCCATGGCTGAGCAAATTGTTTTACCACCAGCGGTACGCTCGACGGCGGGCGCAGACGGCGGCGCGAACAAGCGCTGGTGGATCTTGGCCGTCACGGGCTTGGCGCAACTAATGGTCGTCCTCGACGCGACCATCGTCAACATCGCGTTGCCGTCCGCTCAGCGCGCCCTCGGGTTTTCCAACGCCGACCGGCAGTGGGTCGTGACCGCGTACTCGCTCGCTTTCGGCGGACTGCTGTTGCTGGGCGGGCGCCTGTCGGACCTTTTCGGGAGGCGCCGGACGTTCCTGATCGGACTGGTGGGGTTCGCCGCGGCCTCGGCATTGGGGGGTGCGTCCGTAAGCTTCACGATGCTGGTGCTCGCCCGCGCCATCCAGGGGTCCTTCGGAGCCCTGCTGGCGCCCTCGGCGCTGTCCATCCTGACCACCACGTTCGTCGAGCCATCGGACCGGGGCAAGGCGTTCGGGGTCTACGGCGCTATAGCCGGTTCCGGTGGGGCAGTGGGGTTGTTGCTCGGGGGGGTGCTGACCGAGTACTTGAACTGGCGATGGTGCCTCTATGTGAATGTCGCCCTGGCGGTGGTGGCGCTGGTCGGGGCGCTGCGGCTCCTGGTCAACCAGCCCCGCAACCCCGACGTTCGCCTGGACATTCCAGGTTCCGTCCTCGCCGTCGCCGGATTGGTGTCTTTTGTGTACGGCATGGGGGAAGCGGCCACCAGCAGCTGGGGAGCGCCTCTGACCGTGGCCTTGATCGCATGCGGAGTCGTCCTCGCTGGCTGCCTTCGTGCTGGTCGAGCGGCGAGTCGATCACCCCTTGCTGCCGATGCGGGTGGTGTTGAACCGCTACCGGGGGGGCTCCTACCTGGCCATAGGCTTGACGGCTATCGCCCTGTTCGGCATCTTTCTCTTTCTCACCTACTACCTGCAGTTGACCCTCCATTTCTCGCCGGTCAAGAGCGGCCTGGCTTTTCTTCCCTCCATCGGCATGGTCATGGTCGCCTCCACCGTGTCGACCGCCGTGCTGCTGCCCCGAATTGGCCCTCGCCCATTGGTCCCGCTCGGCATGCTGGTGGCGGGGGCCGGGGCCGCATTGTTGCGTCAGCTGGGCTTGCATACGAGCTACGCCAGCGGGATACTCCCGGGGCTCATCCTGGTCGGGTTGGGGTTGGGCCTCGTGTTCGGATGCGCCATCAACACCGCCACCTTTGGTGCTCGCCGTGAGGACGCGGGGGTGGCGTCGGCTATGGTCAACACCAGCCAGCAGGTGGGTGGCTCCATCGGGACCGCGTTGCTCAACACCATCGCCGCCAGCGCCGTCGCCAGCTACGTACTCGCCCACGGCCACACCGCTGAGGTCCTGGCCGAAGCGGCCGTGCACAGCTACGTCGTGTCGTTCACGGTGGTGCTCGGCATATTCGTTTTTGGGGCGATCGTGACCGCGGCTGTGTTGCCGTCCGGAGCCCCGAGGGCCGCCACCGGAAGCGCGGCCACCGGAAGCGCGGCCAGCGAGATCGCCGCGGTCCCGGCGTGAGCAGATGGAGGCCGGGCCATGACCGACGACCGCGCGGGCCTCGGGCCGCGACCGCCACCCGAGGCCCGGCTAATCACCATCTCGGCTGCGTATGGGGCAGGAGGAGCTGTGGTCGCTCCCGCCCTGGCCGAACGCCTGGGCGTCCCCTTCGTTGACCGTGTCACCGGCCACGCCGGCGTGGGGGAGCCGCCAATATACCGTGAAAGACTATCGGCCGAGGAAGCCGGCACTACGCCGGTGCACCGGCTGCTCGGTTCCCTGAGCCACGCCATGCCGGCCGGGCCGACATTGTCGCCGCCCTCTCACCGCCAGCACGAGGACGAGATCCGGCTCGCCTTCGAGGCAGAAATAGTGGCACTGGCTACGGCCGGCAGCGGGGTCGTCCTGGGCCGGGCGGCCGCGGTTGTCCTCGGTCCCGACCACGGCTTCCACGTGCGCCTGGACGGGCCGCCCGACCGTCGCTTGGCCCAAGGCGCCGTAGTCGAGGGCATAAGCATCGACGAGGCCCGCGCTCATATGCACGCCGCCGACAAAGCTCGTACCTCGTATGTGCGCCGTCTTTATGGAGTCGACCCGACCGCTGCCTATCACTACCACCTGGTTATCGACAGCACGGCGATCCCGCTGGCCACCGTCGTCGAAGTCATACTCCTCGCATCAGCTGTTTTCACGACGACCCGGCCACAATTGGCCACGCTGCCCCCGAGCCCTCTCTGAAGGGGCATCCGGCCAGAACTAGTGATCTTCTGCCGCTCGGGGTACGGTGCCTGTGTCCGTTATTTATCCTCGGGAGGTTAGGCATGACGGCTGCAACTACTGCCCAGGCGGCCGGGACAATCGACATTGGTGGCGACCTGACCGTCTACCGCTTGGGTTTTGGTGCGATGCGCATCACCGGCGAGGGGGTCTGGGGTGACCCGCCCGACCGGGACGAGGCAAAGCGCGTGCTGCGCCGCGCCATGGAACTCGCCGTCACGTTCATCGACACCGCCGACTCCTACGGGCCCGACGTCAGCGAGGAGCTCATCGCCGAAGCTCTCCACCCCTATCCCGACGACCTGGTCATCGCCACCAAGGGCGGTCTCACCCGCCCTGGTCCGGGCAAGTGGCCCCCCGACGGACGCCCGGAGCACCTGCGGGCGGCCTGCGAGGGGAGCCTCCGCCGTTTGCGTCTCGAGCAGATCCCTCTGTACCAGCTGCACCGCCCGGATCCCAAGGTCCCCTATGAGGAGTCGGTCGGGGCGCTCGTGGAGCTGAAAGCGGAGGGCAAGATCCGCCACATTGGCGTCTCCAACGTGTCAGAGCACGATTTGCGCCGGGCCATGGCCCTGACACCCGTAGTGTCGGTGCAAAACCGGTACAACGTCTCGGACCGGGACTCAGAAAGTATGGTCGACCTCTGCGAGCAGGAGGACCTGGTGTTCTTGCCGTGGGCTCCCATCCAGGACTACTCGTCGAACTCGGCCGTCTCTGACGCCGCAGCTCACCACCATGCCCATCCTCGCCAGGTCGTACTGGCCTGGCTCCTGGCCCGCTCGCCGCAGATGTTGCCGATCCCTGGTACTGGTACGGTGGCCCACTTAGACGCCAACGTTGCCGCGGCCAGTATCCAGCTCAGCCAGCAAGAGGTGGACGCCATCTCCGACAGCGCCCATTAAGCGACAAACCCGATCTCGCACCTGGAGTGCGGACCGGCTAACTCAGTACCCCACCCTTCCGTCGATCAATTGGCGGAGGAGGTCAGCGTGGCCGTTGTGCCGGGCGTACTCGACGACGAGTGCCAATACGACCGAGCGCACGGTTAAAGCCCTGAAGTCACCCGGGAGGTGGTCATCCAGGGATGGGAACGCTTCGATGGCTGTGTCCAAGTTTGCACATTGCTGGCGCCATGCGGCTAATGGGTCGTCGTCGACGTCGTACAGTGACCAGTCGTACATCCCGTTAGCGGGGTCGTTGGCCGAGGGATCTGGGGCGGGCGGCTCGACGTAGAGGCTGGTGGGCGCCTGGCCGGTGAGGATCAGGCCGTCCATGTGCTCCATGTCAGCCAAGTGACGCAGGATCCGGGCCAGCGAGAGCGTCGAAGGTGGGACGGGGCGGGCAACCAGGCCGGCCGCGCCAAGCCTCCTGCCTTGAGGGCAAGCGTCTCTCGCTGGAAGTGGAGCCACTGGAGAAGGAGTTCTCGCTCACTGCCGGCTGCGGGCTGAGGGCCTCGTTCCACTACTCCACCTCCCTCCATGAGCCGTTACGCCTCGGCCCATTGCTTCTGATATTGCATAGGGTGGGAACGATTGAAACTCGGGGGCGTGACCGGCACTTTGGCCTGGTCCCGTGGAAAAGGAACAGTGGAGCGTCAACAATGCCGGGGAGCCGCTCAGCACTGATAGGTACCAACCAATTCGCGACAGACAAGGAGGCTGGAAAGTGTCCACCGACAAGCAAAAGGAAGCCGCCCGTCGCAACATCGAAAAAGCTCGGGAGGTGGAGAGCGAAAGAGCGCACGGCGAGGACATCCCGTACCCTCCCGGCCTGAGCACGGCCGAGGAGGACAGGCTTCCCGCCGATGATTTCGCCTTCCCGCGGGAGCGGAAGGAGCCGCTCATCGACGCCGGCCACGTCCGCAACGCCGTGGCCCGCTTCGACCAGGTCGAAGGCGTGACCGATGAGGAGCGGGACGAAGCCTGGAGACGGATACAAGAGGCCGCCGACCGGTTTGGGGTGCATCTCAGCGAGCAAGACTGGCGCGATCTCTTCGTCGGGGGTAAAGAAACGAAGCGGTAAGGGAGCGGGCGCACCGCCCAGGTGTCACTCGCTTTGAACAAGCGGCCATCGAAGCCGTCGGCCGCCCGCCCCCAGGCCGGGCGACGTCGCCCGGCGGGGGCGTTCACACCGGCAAGCGGAGCACGGCGGCGATGCCTCCCTCCATCGAAGGCTCGGGGAGGACCCAAGCTCCCGCTCCAGTGAGGAAGGTCATGGCGAGGGCGACATCGACGAGCCGGGCGCTGAAGGGTTCGCCGCCCAAAGGAGCGACGTCGTCGAGACCCAGGCCTGCGCCGGGCGGGTCGATGGATAGGTACGCAGTGCGTTCGTCGTCTAGTTGCTCGTGGAGTAGCAGCGTCTCCACTTGAGCCGCCGTGAGCGAACTCAGTACCGGGCCGGCGCCTTCGACCGCGAACGATTTCGCCTTTCCCTCCTGGAAGCGGTCAAGAAGACTAGCCGTACGGGCGGCGACCACCGCGTCCACCGCCGTTCGCACTGCCTCGGGCTCGTGGTCCTCGGCCGGCTCGGCGGCTCGGCTCAGGCGCACTTCCTGGAGCAGGGGGCGCAGGCTGGGACTGGCTTCTGCCCGCAGGAGACCCACGGCCCGTGGGTCCCCTCCGTATACCACCAACGGTGGGTGAACACGTTCGATCAAGCGGTCCAGGATGTCGACCACGTCTTTGGCGTTGCGCTCCCAGTTGTTCGCCACTCTCCGCTCGTAACGATGAAAGGACCACCCGCCTACGTGTGCCTTGTGCAGAAGCGGGTCGTGACGGTCCCGCTCGCCGGCCTCGAGGTCCGCGGCGCCCCGGCGGCCGTGAAGGCGGATATCAGCCCCGGCCCGGTCGCACCACACAGTCGCATAAGTGACCTCGCGCTGGCGCCACTCGATCACGGGGCCCAGCGCAGGCAACGGGCCGATCAGGGCCAAGTCTCGGCCGAGGGGCGTGGGACCACGCTCGAGCAACAAGACTTCGCCTGCAGAGGCCACGACGCACGTCGGTCCCGCGATCTGCTCGGTGTCGGGCACGCGGGTAAGGGCGGCAGCCATATTGTCAATGGTCGACGCGTCGACGCCTTGTTCCTCTAGATGCCGACGCATCTCGTCCCACCGCGTCTCAGCCTCCCGGTAGGCGAGCTCCGAAGGCGGCCCGCTGTCGAAGTACAACGTCACGAAGGGGCCTGAGCGCCGGTACAGGGCGGTGAGATCTGGCGCCTCAGCTGGTCCCAAGCCACGGGGGAAATATTCGGTCAGCTCCACGAGCGTTCCACTTTAGGCCGTACGACTAGCTCCCGCTCCGGCCAGCTGGGAACCGCGGGTGGGCCTTGGAAGGCAGTGCGAAATGCTGGACAAATCCGCTAATCGCTTGGTCACTTACTCTTGGCACAGTTCGATGCAGTGCACCCGTCCATCTGGACCAGCCAACCGACGAGCCCAAAAAAACCGATCAAATTATCGGCGCGAAATATTCGAAGCACAATGCCGCCCAATCCGCCAACTGTGTGGGCCAGGAGTAGCTCACGAAAACAAAGCCAAAATAACCCCTCCCGGCGGCGTCGTCGCAATTCAGACTTGGCTCCCGTTTCGTCGGGCCCGCGCCCGGGACGCTGCTGTCGGGCCTTGTGGGGGGCGACCCGACGTGGCCTGTGACGGAGCCTGAGGCTCGACGTGGGCTTTGGGCCACGGCTTGCTCTACGATCCAGTTATGGTCGACGGACCGCCGGCCGCCAGGCCGGTCGCCCTGAGCGATGGCTTCATCCAGGAGCCGACCAAGCCGCGGTTACGCGGTGTGTCTCACGAGGTCGCCGCTTTTGTGTTCCCGTTCATGGGCGTAGCGGCCGTCCTGGTGGCCAGCTCGTTAGCAGCAAAGGTGGCCGTTGGGGTCTATGCCGTCGGTGTCAGCAGTATGTACGCGTCGAGCGCCTGCTATCACCGGGCTAACTGGGCACCGGTCTCCAAGAGCCGGATGCGTCGGCTCGACCACTCCATGATCCTGGTCGCCATCGCCTCTACCTACACCCCGATCGCCGTCATCGGCCTGGCCGGGACAACCGGCCACGCCCTGCTCGGGGTGGTGTGGCCCTTGCCATAGCAGGAGTGCTGGTCCGGAACTTCTGGCTCAGTGCGCCGCGGTGGGTTATGGGCGTGTTTTACATGGGCGTCGGTTGGATAGCCGTCGCGGTGCTGCCCAGCCTGTGGACCAGTCTCGGGGTCGTGTCCTTCGAGTTGTTGGTGGCCGGCGGGCTGCTGTACTCGATCGGGGCGTTGGTGTTGAGCCGTCACTGGCCGGACCCTGCGCCGGCCGTGTTCGGTTACCACGAAGTGTTCCATGCCCTGGTGATACTGGCCGGACTGCTGTTTTACGTCGTCGTCATCGAGTTGGCCGTGCGGGGCTGAGGTCCTGGGTCGGCGGCGGTCGATAGCGGGAGTAGGTCGTGGCAGAATCTCGGCATGGGTGCTCTCGACCAGCTGCGCCTGCCCGACGGGCGGCTCCTAGATGTCCAGGTGAGCGGGCCGACAGGTGCCGTCCCGCTCGTGTTCCACCACGGTACGCCCGGGGCCGCTACCCCGATCCGAGCCCTCGAGCGGGCTACGCACGCTAGGGGCCTGCGTCTAGTCACCACGTCGAGGCCGGGCTATGGCGGTTCGAGCCGCCAAACGGGCCGTGCTGTGGTGGACGTGGTGGCCGACACCGCTTCCGTTTTGCAGGCCCTCGGTGCCGAACGCTGCCTGGTGGCGGGCTGGTCCGGCGGCGGGCCACACGCCCTCGCCTGCGGCGCCCGGCTCCCAGCGGCTGAGGCCGTGCTTGTGATCGCCGGCGTGGCGCCCTACGGCGCCGCCGGCCTGGACTGGGCGGCCGGCATGGGTGAGGACAACGTGGTCGAGTTCGGGGCCGCCTTGCAAGGTGAGGACCGCCTCCGCCCGTACCTCCGCGCCCAGCGGGAGCAGCTAGAAGACGTCACCGCTGCCGGCATCATCACCTCGCTAGAAACGCTCCTGCCCGAGGTTGACCGCGCCGCGCTCACCGGCGAGTTCGGCGAGGACCTGGCGGCCTCCTTCCACGAGGGCCTCCGGCTGGGCGTGGACGGGTGGCTCGACGACGACCTCGCCTTTACAAAGCCCTGGGGTTTCGACCTGGCCGAGGTCGCCGTGCCAACTGCCCTCTGGCAGGGCTCGGAGGACCTCATGGTGCCATTCGCTCATGGTCAGTGGTTGTCGTCTCGCGTCCCCGGCGTGGCCGCCCACCTCGAGCTGGGAGAAGGCCACCTGTCGGTGGGGCTCGGCGCCCTCGAGCCGATGCTCGACGAGCTCCTAGGCGCCGCCGCCGGCTCGGGCTGAGGCCGTCTCGGTGCGGCTGGCAGCGGACGTCGCCTGGCTCGGCCGCGGTTTGGCTGTGCCTCTCGTCGAAGCCGGCCCGGTACTGTTTGGGCAACCGCGCTGCCAACGGGACCACTCGCGCTTCCACCCTTGACTTAGACGCTCTCAAACGGGCGACCGTATTCTCGGTTTCACCCTCCGCCGGCCTAGCAAAACCGAGGGATGGGGAGGCGTAGATCGCGCCGACCAGGCGTTGCACCTCGTCGAGGAACAGGCGCGCCTCGGGGTCGTCAAACAGGGCGGTTAGGCTACCAGGATCATGCTGGCGAGGCCCCGGACCTCGTCGCGCACGCCGCCCAGCTGGGCGTCGTCGGTCCCTGGCGCGACTGACAAGACCTCTGGGCGCGCTATGAGTGCGTCATAAGCTCGCAGCGCCTGGCCGTTTCACAGGCGACTAGGGCAAGCAGCGTAACCGTGATGACCGCTGCAGCCACCCAGCGCAGCGGCGAGCGATGGGACTCGTTCGACTCCTGGGCATCCAACTCGGACGGTCCCTCAGTCATGCCCAAGAATTATCCCACGCTACTGGCCCAGCCGAGCCCAGTCCTCGGCCGGACGGTCACACGTAGCCGTGCCGTTCGGCCAACTTCAACGCCGCCCAGCCGACGGGGATCGCGAGCCAGAACGTCAATAATCGGTATATGAGGACGGCCGACGCGGCCGCCCCGAGTGGCATGCCTAGCCCAGATAGCCCCGCCACTAGAGCAGCCTCGAGGGCGCCTAAGCCGCCTGGTGTCGGGGCGATACTGGCCACCAAATTGCCTCCTAGATAAATACCGGCCACCTGCACGAAGGGGAGAGTGCCGCCGACGGCGTGAACACATAAGGCGAAGGCGACCACCTCGGCCATGGGCCAGCCAATCGCTCCTGCAGCAATTAGGGAAACGTGGCGCGGGCTCTTGGCCACGGCTGCCACAGTGCCGCCCGCCGAGCGCAGGAACCCCCAAACTTTCTCGCGAAACAGACGCCGGCCCGGGGGCGTAAGAGCGAAGAGCGCCAATGCGATCAGGACGCCAGCGATGACAAGAAAAATCCACTCGTGGCCCTGAAGGCTGAAGTGAGCTGAAGTCTTCCGGCCAGTTGCAGCTAGAAAAGTAGCGGCGAGGACAATACTGGCCCCCGTACTGAGGATCGCCTGTAGGCCCACAGACCCGGTCGCGGCTCCAGAGTCGACGCCTGCCTTTTGCAAGTAGCGAAAACTGAGAGCCATGCCGCCCACACCATTGGGTGTCACTTTATCGAGAAATTCGCCGCCAAACTCGACTATATAGGTGGGGCGGAAAGGCAGCACCGCTGCTACGGTCCCTAATAGTAGCAGCGTCGAGAATGCTTCTGCTACAAAGACCGCTGGTAGAGCGCCCAGGATCCACCACCAGTCGGCATTTTCCAGAGCACGTACAGCGGCGCCGAAGTTGGCCAGCTGGGGCAGTACGACGTAAATGACGACGAACCCACCTAGCAATGCGAGCAGCCTCTTCCACGTGAACCGGGAGAGTTGCTCGGGTTTAGCCGGAGAGGTCCCCGTCGCCGACGCGACAGCGGTCCTCAGGTCCCGGAACACGTCGGGCCGGCCACCCGGCCTCAGCACCCGCCGGCCGCCGGCAGACTGAGGCTCCCTGGCCCGGTCGAAGGCTCGAGCTTTACCCCTGGTGGCTCCGGACACGGCCAAGGGCTGCACGTACGGGGCGGCCCGCTCCAGTGTGGCGGGACCGAGCCCCGCCACGGCCGACGAGACAGCTCGGTCCGTCCCGATCTGAACAGAAAGCGAAACAAGCAGCTCTGCCACGTCGATGGCGAGCTGACGATCCGTAGCACCGAGCTCACCCAACGAAAAGCCCACGAGCCAGGCCTGCTTGTTTTTGTCCAGCAAGACGTTGTCGGTGCGTAAAAGGCGGTGCGCCAGCTTGTGTTTTTGTAGTATCGCGACACTGCGCCACAGGTCGGCCAAGACCTCGCCAGAGATATCGTCAGGCTGGACCGAAGGCAGGCTGCGCCCGCCGACGTCTACCCAGGCCACAAGCGCGCCCCGTGGTCCTCGACCGCTGGTGACGGGGTAAGCGACGACAGCGTCAGGTACCCGGGCGTCGGCTTTAGCGGCGGTGACCATGGTGAGCATTTCATGCTCGGCGGCCGATTCCACAGTTGGCCCGGCCCGGTCGTCCTCCGGGTCGCGAATTAGTAACCAGCGGTACAGGCGGGAAAGCCGGTCGCGATCGCGGTCCTCTGTCGCCAGCACCTTTACCGTAAGAGCCGGCCCTTGTGTGGTGCTGGCCGTGAACAGCGCCGGACCGGACGTCCCGGCGTCGACCTCCTTCAGCCGCGAAAGCTCGATGCCGCACTCCTCTAGCGCGGCAGCCACCTGGTCCGCATTGGGCCGGTTCGTCGGGCCACCGAAAGCCAAAAGGACCACGCAACCAACGCAGACCCCCAGTGCCACTGCCGCGACGGCGTCGACGGGGAGGAAGGCTCCTACGGCTACTTCAACAACGCTCCCCACTACGACCACCCACCACAAGGCCCGCCGCCACCGTCCAGACACTTCGGGGGATACGACAGTAAGCATGGCGACAACGCCCGAGAGCCACGCCACCGGCGGGAACCTGACCGCGAATACCCCTCCTCTCCCGACCAAAAGCTCGGACCAGGAGGCTGGGTGGGACGAGGCCAGGAACACGTCCGATACGAGCACCCCGGCGCTGGTCCCGGCCAACGCAGCCAGCACGGCCCGGGCGGTGAGGCTGAACCGCTTGCCGCCCACGAGGGCCCCGATAAAAACTACGGGGAGCAAGACCGCCACGACCTGAGCCTGCGCGCTCATCCAATCCCGCAGAGAAGCCGGCAAGGTGACGATCGACTCCAGGAGAGCGTGCTCGGTGACCCGGACGCTGACGTGAGCCAGCCCGGCTAGTAGCTGGGCCCCGACGAGGACCGCCAACGCCACCAGCAATCGCAGGACATCGCTGGCCCGCCGTGCCCGGGGGGCGGTGGGGAGCGGCTCAATTACAACGTGGTTTTGGGGCTCTTCACGAGCCAGCGCTTCTTCAGCAACGGCCCCGTCGGCCGTGGCTTTACCCCCGTCGGCCGTGGCTTTACCCCCGTCGGCAGTGGCGCTGGCCCCGTCGACCGGCGGAGCCCCCGGTCGCGTCCTCCGTGTTCGCCCGGGCAGTGATGGCTTCCAGGTGGGCATGCTCGGCCTCGTCGATCGCCGCGCCAGCGTGTTGGGGTAGTCGCCTACCTTATTCGACTTCCCCAGCGGCTCCGAGCCTCAATGCGCCAAAGCGGCGGACCCGGGTGGCCAGGCGCTCGCATTCGTGCCGGTCAGGGGATCCCGCCGGCGTGACGGTGGAACAGATGCTGCGGTTGCGGCGCGTCGGGGTGGGGCGGGCCGGCGGCACGACGCGGGTGGCCAGCAGGCCGGCCAAGGCGAAACCGGCGGCGACAAACATGGCCGTCGCCGTCCGATGAGCGTCACTACCATGTACGACAACCAGCGTGGCGGACACGATGGCGACCCCGAAGGCGGAGCCACACTGCCGCGTAGCGGCCAGCAGGGCACTGGCTGTGCCCTCGGAGCGGGCCGCCACTGGACCGCGGGTGTCGGCCAACGTGGACGCGACCTGGCTCAACCTGGCCGCGACGCCCAGGGCGAACTGGGCTACCAACAGCGCAGGCAGCGAGCCGGCCAGTACGGCGAGAGCCGCTCCGACGAGGGCCAGCAGTGCGACGGACAACGCGATCCATAAGGAGCGGCGCGGCCCGAGGTTGGGGACGAGGCGGCTGGCCGGTCCGGACAAGGGCCAAGCCGGGGGACGGCCTCCCTGCGGGGGCTTGGGCCTGCCCGCTACTCGGCTGCCCTTCGCTTTGATTGGGCTCGGTCCCCCCGCCAGGAACGGGCTCGTCGGCGGGGACGTTGGCGGGTCCCGACGCTGGCTCGGTCATCGTCCCTATCAGGCCTTATGCGATGCGGGCATCGACGGTCACCCTCCGGTCGTGCCGGCATCCGCAGGGCGCGCACCGCAATGGCGACGAGGATGACCAGCAGGCCGCCGGCGAAGAACACTATGGCGATCTGGGTGCTCACATAACAACTCTGGACCAGGGACTTCGACGGGCGCGACCGGCGACCGGCGGCGCGAGGGTGATTGCGCACACCCCGAGCCGCGTGCGCTCTGGGAGGCGGGAGGGGCGACTGCGCTATTCGTCGGTAGCCTCGGGACGGTCGGCTACGCCACCCGGCGCGACCTGGCAGTGTTGGCTCGGGTCTGCTTGTGGGCATTGGTGGCCCTGATCATTTTTGGCATCGTGCTGATCTTTCTGCAGGTCACCGGCGGCGCGTTGATCTACTCCGTGATCGGGCTGTTCATCTTCGCCGGCTTCACCGCCTTCGACTTCCAACGGCTGAGGCGGTCGGCCGACATCGCACCGCCCCCTTCCTGGCGGCATCGATCTTCCTCGACCTACTCAATGTCTTCCTCTTCTTCGTGGCCATCTTCTCTCAGCAAGAGCGGTGAAAGATCACTCGAGAGCCAGCACTCAGCAGGAGGCCTCCGATCACAGGTCTCCTGTCGAGACGTGGGTCAGCGGGGATCGGCCCAGCGGCGACCCGCACCACTCACCCAGACAACCGTTGCCGGAAACCAGGGGTTTTGACGGGCGTGACTGCGTAATGTCAGTGAAAGCATCACGCAGTAAGGAGTATCGACGGGCCCGTTAGACGAGTGGTCTCAAGGAGGTAACCATGGGCAAGAACGTGACTACGACGGCCGTGCCGGAGGTGTTGGACG
Source organism: uncultured Acidimicrobiaceae bacterium (assembly GCA_963807395.1). Classification (GTDB taxonomy): domain Bacteria; phylum Actinomycetota; class Acidimicrobiia; order Acidimicrobiales; family Palsa-688; genus Fen-671. The sequence continues at coordinate 284,534 of CAWEBW010000010.1, read as the reverse complement.
ACCCTCTACGTAACCGAGGGGTGGCGTTCACGGCAGAGGAACGGGAAGGGTTGGGCCTGACCGGCCGCCTCCCATCCGCAGTGCTGACCCTCGAACAGCAAGCGCTCCGGGTGTACGAGCAGCTGCAGCGCCAGCCGGGCAACCTGGCCAAGAACGTCTACCTCGAGCAGCTGCACGACCGCAACGAGGTCTTGTACCACAAGGTGCTTTTAGACCATCTGGCTGAGTTGTTGCCAGTGGTTTATGACCCCACGGTAGGTGACGCCATCGAGAGGTACTCGCACGAGTACCGCCGCCCCCGGGGGTTGTACTTGTCGATCGACCACCCCGACGACATGGAGAAGGCCTTTGCCAGCTTGCACCTGGGCCGCGAGGACGTCGACCTTATCGTCTGTTCGGATGCCGAGGAGATCCTGGGTATTGGCGACTGGGGCGTAGGTGGCATCGAGATCTCAGTGGGCAAGCTAGCCGTCTACACGGCTGCGGCAGGCATCGACCCGCGCCGGGTAATCCCGGTGTCGCTCGATGTGGGGACCAACAACGAGGGCCTACTAAACGACCCGTTGTACCTGGGCAACCGCCACGCCCGGGCCCGTGGGGCGGCGTACGACGCCTTCATCGAGAAGTACGTCCAGACGGCGTCGTCGCTTTTCCCGAACGCCCTCCTGCATTTCGAGGACTTCGGGGCCGGCAACGCCCGGCGCATCCTTTTGAAGTACCGGGAAAAGTACCGGATCTTCAACGACGACATGCAGGGCACTGCCGCCGTGGTCATGGCTGGCCTATTCAACGCCCTGAAAGTCACGGGTACCCGGTGGCGGGACCAGCGCCTTGTGCTGTTCGGGGGCGGCACAGCGGGGGTGGGCATTGCCGACCAGGTCCGGGACCAGATGGTCCGCGACGGGTTGAGCCCGGACCAAGCCACCCGCCATATCTGGATAGTGGACCTGCCGGGCCTGCTCATCGACGATATGGGCGACGGCTTGCTAGACTACCAGGCCCGTTACGCCCGCCCCGCCTCGGAGGCCGCGGGCTGGGCCAAGACACCAGTGCAGGTCGACCCGGCCGCCGCCCAGCGCTGGCCCGAGATGGCCGCCCTGCGCCAGGCCCGCGCCCAGTCGGGCATCATCACCCTCGAGACGGTCATCGAGCACATCAAGCCCACGATCCTGGTTGGGTGCTCGACCTCCCACGGGGCGTTTACCAAGCAGATCGTTGAGGACATGACGGCCTCCGTCGAGCGGCCGGTGATCTTCCCGATCTCCAACCCGACCTCGAACATCGAAGCCCTACCGGCCGACATCATCACCTGGTCCAAGGGGCGAGCGCTGGTGGCCACCGGCCTGCCGTGGGGGCCATTTGACTATGGGGACGTGCACTACTTGTTCGGCGAGGCGAACAATGCCTTGCTGTACCCCGGTCTCGGCTTGGGCACGATCGTGGCTGGCGCGTCCCACGTGACCGACGGCATGCTGCTGGCCGCGGCCGAGGCGGTGGCAGGCCAGGCCGACGTAAGCCAACCGGGCGCTTCCCTCTTACCGTTAGTGGAGAACCTGCGGGCGTCCTCGGCGACCGCCGCCGTCGCGGTGGTCGAGGCGGCCATCGCCGACGGTGCCGCCACCACCAAACCTGACAACGTCGTACAGGCTGTCCAGGACGCTATGTGGCAGCCTGTCTACCCTGGCGAAGCCTCCTGATAAGGCCTGGTCGGCCAGCTCTCACAGCCGTGGCGTGGGCGACAGGACGAACCGCCACTTGTCGTCAGGGTCTTCTCATTGGGCTCGTGAGAGCGGCGAAGGTGGCGGCAGCGACGGCGCCATAGGCAAGATGGGCACTGAGGTCTTTAGCTAGCGTCTTGGCGTCGTATTGCCAGATCGGCTTGTAGACCATGGCGAGTGGCAGGACGACGTAACTGGCCAGCCAGACCGTAGGGCCAAACAGCAAGGCATGTTCCCACCAGTGGCGCCTGGAAGGGCCGTTCACAAGCCCAAATTGGGCACCCCAGGCTATGCCGGTCATCCAGTGGACTACGTTGGTCGTCGACCGAGCCCAGCGGTCCGGGAGCTCTCGGCCCGTGAGCTGTTTGACAAGCTTCTGCCCGACGCGCCCGGGCGCAGAGGCTTTCTCCCATGTGTCGATCCCATCCGCTGTCTCCCAGGCAACAAACTTCTGGCTGCCACCCCCGCGCCGGTAACGCTCGAACCAGACCAGGTCCATCGCCACTGTGCCGACGGCCCCCGCTACGGCGCCTGCCAACCCCGACCTAACCGCATAGTTCCCCGCTGGTGCTGTCACTGAGCTCATATCTCCTTTCCGAACATTGGCTCCTCTGTTTAATTCGAGCACTACGTTTGTCCATGGCCCACTGTTGCGCCGGCGGGCCCGATGGCTCGATTAGCGCACACCAGGGAGTTTTACTGGCTCGACGAAGCCGTCCAAGCGCAATCGTTATGCCTCATAACAACTCGAAGGAGGTCACGATGACCACAACCGAGGCTCGCGTGGCGACGCCGGTGGGTACTGAGGGCCAGCCACCAACCTTGGCCAACCAGGCCCGCTCCCACGTGGATGACGGTCTTGGCCGCTCGGCGACCAGACCGACACAGCAGAGAAGGGACAGCACAGCATGCCGGTTGATGAACGTCTCTATAGCCTGACGCTGGCGGACGACTCCGCCCCCACCGATAAAAACACAGCCACTGAGAACGGCGGTCCGAACAAGTCCGTCCCGCCGGCCCCGATGCCCCGTGACAAACGGGGTTGGCATGTAGTCCCGGCGCCCGACGGCCGGGGGGCGCCAGAAGAAAACAAGCCCCGCCCGCCGCACCGGTGGCGGGGGTTTTGGATCTTCGTCGTCGTGATCTTGGCCCTCAACTGGGCGGCACTCCTCATGTCCCAGTCGGGTGGCCAACCCCGGGTGACCGTACCTTTCAGCCCGTACTTCCTCTCCGAGGTGCAGGCACACCGGGTCAAGTCGATCTCTTCGACCGGTGACACGATACAGGGCACCTTCACGACCAAACTGCGCTACCCACCAGACGACAAGTCGGCCACACCCACGACGCTGTTCTCTACTGAGGTGCCGTCGTTCTGGGACAGCACTCAGCTCACGCAGCTGCTCCGTTCGGGAGGGGTGGAGGTCAACGCCCAGCCGCAGAGCACGGGCTCGTCGCTCTTGACCGACCTTCTGCTCGGCTTCGGGCCGACATTGCTGCTGGTTGGGCTGTTCTGGTTCTTGGCTCGTCGGGCCACCGCTGGTGGCGGCGGCGGGGGGCTGGGCGGGCTCGGGAACTTCGGCCGCTCGCAGGCCCGCCGGGCGGACCCGCAGAAGGTGATGGTCACCTTCGACGACGTGGCCGGTATCGACGAGGCCAAGGCGGACCTGACCGAGATCGTAGATTTCCTCCGGGACCCCAGCCGCTACACGCGCCTCGGGGGCCGGCTGCCTCACGGGGTGCTGCTCTATGGCCCACCGGGAACGGGCAAGACACTCCTGGCCCGGGCCGTCGCCGGTGAGGCCCAAGCCGCCTTCTTCTCTTTATCGGCGTCGGAGTTCGTCGAAGCCATCGTGGGGGTGGGCGCCGCCCGTGTCCGCGACTTGTTTGCCAAAGCGAAGGAGTCCGCTCCGGCCATCATCTTCATTGACGAGATCGACGCCATTGGCCGCTCTCGCCAAAGCGCCGCCAACGTTGGCGGCGCCGACGACGAACGAGAGCAGACCCTAGACCAGATCTTGACCGAGCTGGACGGCTTCGAGCCGACTGATGCTGTCATCGTGCTGGCCGCCACCAACCGGCCCGAGATACTGGACGCCGCCCTCCTACGTCCCGGCCGTTTCGACCGCCGCGTGGGGGTGCAAGCGCCCGACCGGGCCGGCCGGCTCAAGATCCTTCGGGTTCACACTCAACACATGCCGCTGGCGGCCGACGTCGACCTCGGTGCGATCGCGGCCTCGACCCCCGGCATGGTGGGGGCTGACCTCGCCGACCTGGCCAACGAGGCTGCCCTGGCCGCGGCTCGGCGCGGCGCGGACCGAGTCCACATGGCCGACTTCACGTCTTCGCTGGAGAAGATCACGCTCGGCGACCCCCGGGGGATCGTACTGGCCCCCGCCGACCGGGAACGGACCGCCTACCACGAGTCCGGCCATGCCCTCGTGGGGATGCTGACTCCCGAGGCCGACCCGGTCCGCCAAATCTCGATCATCCCCCGCGGGCAAGCGCTCGGGGTCACCGTGTCGACCCCCGACTCCGACCGTGTGTCGTATTCCAGGGAGGAGCTGGAGGCTCAGATTAAGGTCGCCCTTGGGGGTCGGGTGGCCGAGGAGGTCGTCTACGGCACCATCACGACCGGCGCCGAGTCCGACCTCGACCACCTGACCCAGATCGCCAGGCAGATGGTGGGGCGGTGGGGGATGAGCGACAAGCTAGGCCCCGTCACGCTTTTGCCCGCCGATGGGACGGGGCCTTCTTTCCCCGGCGCCAGCCAGACTTCAGAGCAAACGCAGTGGCTTATTGACCAAGAAGTGCAACGGCTTATAGAGGAGGCGCACACGGGGGCCAGCCAACTGCTCTCGGCCCATCGCCAACAGCTCGACAGCCTGGCCAGCGCCCTATTGAAGGCCGAGACGCTTGACGCTCCGGCGGCTTACGCCGCCGCCAGCGTGCTGCTCAGAGGAACCGACCCCAAGACTGTGGCCTTAACCCGCACTTAGTGGGCCATTTCCGTGCGGGATCACGCGGCCAACTGGGAATAACCAACGTAAAGGGCAGCCGCCTTGGATCCAGGCCTTTTGGCCGTCTGGACCAGGCCAGCGAACGCAGCAAGGAGAGAAATCGTTATGACTTCTGAAGGGGAAAAGCCGATGGGTGATACGACGGTAGCAGTACTGGGGACGGGCATCATGGGCTCGGCCATGGCGCGCAACCTGGTCGCCCTGGGGCTGCCTACCACGGTATGGGACCGGTCGACCGCAGCCACTGCCCCGCTCGCCGACGCCGGCGCCCGGGTCGCCGGGTCGGCGAGCGATGCGGCCCGAGGGGCGCGGGTCGTGATCACGATGTTGCCCACCGCCGACGTGGTCGAGGAGGTGGTCCTTGACGGCGGGGTGGTGGAGGCCTTTGCCCAGGACGCTGTATGGGCTCAGATGGGGACCATCGGCTTGGAAGCGATCGCCAACATCGTGACCGGGCTGTCGAAGCAAAGGCCAGACGTGTTGTTCGTCGATGCCCCGGTATCGGGAAGCAAGGGCCAGCCGAGACCCGTCAACTGCTGGTGCTGGCATCCGGCCCCGCCCAGGCCGAAGCGGTCCTGAGCCCGGTGTTCGCCGCTATCGGGCGTAAGACGGTGTGGCTTGGTGCGGCTGGTCAAGGCAGCCGGATGAAGCTTGTCGTGAATTCGTACCTGTCGATCCTGATCGAGGGGGTCGCAGAGACGCTGAAGTTGGCCGAACAGTTGAAGGTCGACACCTCCAAGTTGTCAGAGGTGATCGAGGGCGGCCCGCTGGACGCTCCCCTCGCCGATGCCAAGCTACACAAGATGGAAAAGGGCGATTTTGCGCCAGAGTTCCCGCTCGAATGGGCCCTAAAAGACGTGGACCTGGCCATCGAGGCCGCCGGCGGCGACGCTCCGCCCTTGCTGGGCGCGCTTTCTGTCCAGTGGCAACGGGCCGTCGATGCCGGCCACGGGCGCGAAGACATCGAGCGCGGCGTTTCTGGCCCTGGACAGCCGTAAGTAAGCAACCTGAGTGATTCGCCCGGGCGTCCTGGCGAGCGTAGCCCTCGTCATGATAAGCAACTCGGCGACGACGATTGTTACGGGACCGAAAGGACACACATGAGCCACGTAGAAGACGCTCCACAGCGAGATTTCGCCGACTCCCTAGGTGAAGCAACGACGCGCCTAAACGACACCATCGACGCCACGCTGGGTCGCGTCCGCGAGGCGTCGGCTGCAGAAGCTCCCGCTATCGCTCAGCGTGTGCTCGACTCCCTCCGGAGCGCCAAGACGGACTTCGACGCGGACTTCGCAGCTTCACTTGTGCGCCTCGAGGAGGCGGCATCGGGCTCACACGAGCCGGTACCGCACTGACGCCTAAAACGGGCGTCGCTATTGTGGGCCACCGATGACTGGAGAACTCGCTGAGGCGCGTCGCAAACGATTACACCAACGGAGTTTGTTCGACGGTGCGGCCGACCTTTATGATGCCTCGAGACAGGGGCCACCCTCCCGAGCTGGTCGACTTTATGGTCGGCACTGCGGAAAAACGTCAGCATTTCAAGAAGGGGGCACACGGTTCCTGCCGTTGTCGGAAGCCAACCGGATTGACCCGGGCGCGTGTAGGTTGCTGCCATGGACACGTGGGATGCAATACGAGCACGGCGCAATGTCCGCGCCTATTCTGACCGGCCGATAGACGACCGCCACCTGGATCGCATACTGGAGGCCGGTTGGCTGGCACCTTCGGCCAACAACCGCCAGCATCGCGACTTCGTGGTCTCCACTGACCGTAACCAGCTCGAGCAGCTGTCGGAGGTGTGGCAGTCAGCCCGCCATGTGGCCACCTCGGCCGCCACCGTCGTCGTCGTCATCCCGTCCTCGACCGACGCCCGCAACCGAGAACTCGACCAATTCGACGCCGGGCAGGCTGTAATGGCCATGATGATCGAGGCGGCGGACCTAGGTATCGGTAGCGGCCATGCTTCGGTCGGCGACCAGGCCCGGGCCCGGAGCGTCCTAGGGTTACCCGAGGACCGGGAGTGTTCCTGCATGGTGGCCTTCGGCTACCCGGCGGACCGGCCCTTGGCCCCGCTGAAGCGGCCCAACCGGCGCCCGTTCGAGGAGGTCGTCCACCGGGGCAAGTGGTAACAGGCGTAGTTGACAGCAGCCAGGTTGGCTGGAACCTTGTTGTATGACGATAGATAAAGAGGTCAGCTGTTGCGCCGTGCCACTTTGATCACAGCCGGGATCCTGGCCGCCGGCGTCGCCGTTGCGGGCTGCGGCGGCGGCCGGTCGACGCAGGGCGTGGCTGCGGCCCGGACGACCACGACCGCCAGGGCCAGCGCCTCGGCCAGCGGCCGTGTGCAGGGGACCGGGCTCCTGGCGTACTCATCCTGTATGCGCTCACATGGCGTGCCCAACTTCCCCGACCCAGCCGGCAACGGAGGGATCCCAAAAAACGCCGTCATCCAGGCGTTTGGCCAAGTCAGCAATGCGCAAGCCCAAGCCGCCTCCCAGGCCTGCACGCACCTGCTCCCGGCCGGAGGTTCGCTGAGTGGGCAGCCCAGCCGCCCGGTCACCGCCCAAGATGAGCAGGACTACCTGAAGGCGGCTACCTGCATGCGGTCGCACGGCATCACCAATTTCCCCGACCCCACTTTCTCCGACGGCCAGGTTAACTTCTCCGAACCGTCCAGCATTGACACCAATTCGACGCAGTTCACCCGGGCCCGGCAAGTCTGCCAAAAGCTCATCCCCCGAGGACTGCCCTATAGCGGGTCAGAGGGATGAGCAGAGTGCGTCCGCTCGTGTTCGAGGGCCCGACAATCTGTCATCATTAGCATTTTTAGCCGGCATGCGTGCAAAACTGCTAATGGCTCCCGCCCGACGGATAAAAGTACCAACAGGCGCGGGGCGCGCGTTGAAATATGCACGTAGCTTCGAGTGAAAATGGGGGTAAGTGCGGACTTTTGTCCGGCCCCGGGGAGTTTACGCTATTCGCGCCGCCCGGGTAAGTGGTCCTCGGGCGCACACTAGCGCTTTTTGGACAGCACGGTCCTGCCGGCCCGCGACGCCGCCCTTGACAGCCTCCAACTGAAGAAGCGGGGCAGCCACGAACAATCCTCACGGGAAAAGTTCCTCACCGGTGGCGCTGCTGAGGCTACCGCTCTTGACCAGCACGAGCCTTGACCAGCACGAGCCTTGACCAGCACGACAAAAAGTGATATCACATTGATACGGTAGTTGAAGGGTCGACACCACAGACAGGAGGCGTCCTGATGAAGTCGGCGAATGAGAACGGGGCACAACGGTCGGGCCGGAGTGAGGGCGGCGCACACCCTCCCGTACCTTTAGGGCGAATGGTCACTCCCCGTCAGCGACGGGCCCAAGCCGCTCGTCGGCGGCCAATGCGCAATCCCCGGTGGCGCCTCAGGGTTCGGCCTGCTCGCAATCTCCTCGTTGGTGCCACGTTCGCGGCAGCCGGGATGTTGCCCATCACGGCGGTAGGAGCGGTAGGAGCAGTAACACCGACGCTGTCGGGGTCGTGGCCGTACCCCAATGGCGACCTTGCGAACACGCCGGGACGCGCCCGACTCGTCGATCTCGTCGACGAACGTCGGCAGCTCTGAGGCAAGCGTGGACGTTCAAGATCACCGGCCCGGCGGCGAAGGGCATATCCGCCTTTGGCTCCCTAGCCGGCCACCCCGATCGTCGAGGACGGCGTCGTCTACCTCCAGGACCTCTACGCCAACGTGTACGCGTTGTCGCTGGCGACCGGCAGCCTGCTGTGGGAGTACCAGGTCAACTCGCCGCTCAGCGTCAGCCTGAGGGCCCGACGGAGTGGCGCTCACGGGCGGCGTCGTCTACGGGGACTCGCCGAGCACGGCGTTCGCCCTCAAGGCGGACACCGGGAAACCGATCTGGGTTGACCGCCATCTGCTCCCATGGCCCAGGGGCCTTTCGGCATCCAGCCCCAGGTGGCGGGTGGCCGCGTCTACCTGGCGAGCGCGGTGGGGACCGGCCCCCACGGCAGCGTCCTGCTGGCGCTGCGAGCGTCGACCGGGGCAGTCCTGTGGAAGTTCAACACCGTGTCCAGCACCCACCCGGGCGTGTACGCGGCCGGCGGCGCCTGGGAGACGCCGCTGGTCGGGACCGACGGCTCGGTCACATACGGCATTGGCAACCCTTACCAGTCGGCCCAGTCCGCCATCGCAGACCCCTCGACGCTCGCCTATACCGACAGCGACGTGAACCTGAACGCGGCCACCGGGAAGCTGCGGTGGTACTACCAAGGCGTCCCTGACGACTTCAAGGACTACGACATGCAGACGTCGCCCATAGCGGTGACGATCGGCGGTAAGGCGGCGGTCATCGGCGCAGGCAAGATGGGCTATGTCTACGCCATGAACGCCACGACGGGCGCGCTGATATGGAAGACGCCGGTGGGCCAGCACAACGGCCACGACGACGACTCGCTCGCAGGCGCTCGAGCACAAGAGCACGTTGACGGCGCCCTTCACCTTCCTCCCCGGCGCCCTGGGCGGGGTATTGACCAACCTGGCGGTGGCCGGAGGGAGCGCCTACGTGGCGACCGTCGACCTCCCCTTCCAGTTCACAACGCTGACGCAGATGGCGGGGGCCGACGTGGGAACGCCGCCCGGCGCAAAGCCGACCGGCGAGGTCCTTGCCCTTAACCTGGCGACCGGGAAGGTCGAGTGGGTCAGGAAGTTCTCGCAGATGCCCCTCGGCGGCGCCACCGTCTCCAACGACCTCGTCTTTACCACGCTGTACGACGGGGAACTCGTCGCCCTCAACAGGAACACCGGAGCGGTCGTCTACGAGCACGCGTTACCGACGTCCGCCAACTCGACCATCGCCATAGCTGGCAATGCGGTGCTCGTCCCGGCCGGAGGTCCCAAGACGGCGGCGGGCGGTGGTGGCAACCCGCAACTCGTGGCTTATTTCGTTCCTTAGGGCCCGGACAGCCGCTCTAGCGCTCGATTGGAAGTTCCCGACCGCGGGCTTGCGTTGCTCGGCTGGAACGGCCCAGAACTCGCTCATGTGCCTTGGCCGGGGAGCGATACTACTATGAGTGACACTGCACCGACGTAACGAGAGGGTACCTGGGGGCGGGACGAGGCCCACTCGAGCCGAGAGATAATTTGCGCGCTGATTGTTCGAGCTGCGCGGCGCTGTGTTGCGTGGCGACCTCGTTCCGCGCATCGACAGAGTTCGCGGCCGACAAGGCTGCCGGAGTGGCGTGCCCGCATCTGGTAGAGGAACGGTTATGTGGCATCCACGACCGGTTGCGTCCTTCGGGCTATCGGGGCTGCGCTGCTTTTGACTGCTTCGGTGCTGGCCAGCACGTGACACAGGTCACCTTCGCCGGCTACCGCTGGCAGGACGACGTGGCCGGAGCGGCGACGGTGTTCGCGGTGTTTGACGTGATGCGGCGCCTGAAGGAGCTGTTGTGGCACCTCAGCGACGCATCGGCGGCTGTGGCCGATGGTCCGTTGCACTTCGAGCTACGTGAGTTGCGCCGCACGCTCGAGGAACTGACCTGGAAAGACGCCGCCGAGCTCGAGCACCTCAACGTATTTGCGCTGCAAAAGCAGGTGATGGAGGCGCTGCAGCAAGCGAGCAAAACCCGGCGTGAGCAAGTGGCCGACCCGTCAGGTCTCGACCTGGCCACCGCGGACCTGTCCGGAGCTGACCTTGCCCGCACGAACCTCCGAGGTGCCGACCTGCGTTACGCAAAGTTGTCCGACGCCCTTCTCGTGAACGCCGATCTATTTGGTGCCGACCTGTTCGGGGCCGACATGAGAGATGCCGACGTCCGCGGTGCTCGCCTGGCAGGCAGCCTGTTCCTGACCCCGATCCAGGTCGAGGTAATGACCGGCGACAGCACCACGACGCTCCCCTCGGGGATTGTCCGGCCGCGTCACTGGAGCGAGTCGGAAGCGGAGGGGTGCCCAGTCACGTTCGTCGTCTCCAAGGCCCCGAAGACCTCGCTGTCGACCAGGCCGAATACCAGGTCCGGCGAGCCCTAGCTAGCCGTCCCTACGGCCGAATGCAGCCATGGCCCCGGCGGCGGGTAAGCGAGGGGCGACCAGAGCGGCAGGCGCAACGGCGCCTGCGTTACCTGTCTCGTCCCGGGCCAGGCCTCCCTCACGGCGCCCCCGAACCAGCTGCCCTCCTCAAAACCTCCGGGACTGCGCCACAATGGCGATCATGCCGCCGCCCATCATCCTGACTGTCGACGACGACCCCGAGGTGTCCCGGTCACTGGCTCGCGACCTCCGCCAGAAGTACGGCGAGGACTACCGTGTCCGACGCGCCGAGTCCGGGCCGGAGGCCCTGGAGGCGCTGAAAGAGCTCAAGCTCCGCGACGAGAAGGTGGCCCTGCTGCTGGCCGACCACCGCATGCCGGGGATGACCGGCGTGGAGTTCCTGGAGCAGTCGCGCCAGTTTTACCCAAAAGCCCGTCGTGTCCTGCTTACCGCCTACGCCGATACCGACGCGGCCATTGCCGCCATCAACCAGGCCGATGTGCAGTACTACCTGTTGAAACCGTGGGACCCACCCCGAGAGAAACTCTACCCAGTGCTTACTGACCTGCTGGAAGACTGGAAAATGCTGGACCGTCTCAAGTCGGAAGAACGCACCCGGGTTGTAGGCCACCGCTGGTCGGCTCCCTCCCACGAAGTGAAGGACTTCCTCACTCGCAACCAGGTCCCGTTCAAGTGGCTAGAACTCGAACGAGACGGGGAGGCGGCGACCCTGTTGGAGGCCAGCGGCGGGAACGTCGACGACCTGCCGCTCGTTATCACCGATAGCGGCCAGACTTTATGCGCTCCTTCCACCGCCGAGGTCGCGGCCGCGTTAGGCCTCATGTCCACTCCAGCCCTTCCTTTCTACGACCTCATCGTGATAGGGGGCGGGCCGGCCGGTTTGGGGGCAGCCGTTTATGGCGCCTCTGAAGGACTGAACACCGTCCTGGTCGAGAGGGAAGCGATCGGAGGCCAAGCCGGCCAGAGTTCCCGGATCGAGAACTACCTTGGCTTCCCGGGTGGTATTACGGGCGGCGAACTGGCGTGGAGGGCGAGGACCCAGGCCAACCGGTTCGGCGCAGAAATGCTGCTCACTTCCGACGTAGCCAACCTGGAGGTGTGCGGGTCGGCCCGGGTCGTCGGCCTGGCCAACGGCAGCCAGTTGTCGGCGCACTCGGTCCTCCTGGCCACCGGTGTGGCTTACCGCCGCATGGCCGTCCCTGGCATCGACGCTTTCACCGGGAGCGGCGTCTACTACGGCGCCACCGCCACCGAGGCTCAGTCGTGCGCTGGCGAGGACGTCTACATAGTTGGTGGGGCTAACTCGGCCGGACAGGCGGCGGTTTTCTTTTCCCGCTTCGCCCGGCGGGTCACGATCATGGTCCGGGGCCGCGACCTAGAGCATTCGATGTCCCACTACCTGATCGAACAGATCCGTCAACTGCCCAACGTGGAGGTGCGGACGTGTTGTGAGGTCACCGGCGCCAGCGGGAGTGACCACCTCGAGCGATTGAAGATCGCCGACCGGGACACCGGGACCGAAGAGGAAGTCGATGCCTCGTGGCTGTTCGTGTTTATCGGCGCCGCCCCCTTTACCGATTGGCTCTGCAAACAGATCATCCGGGACGAAAATGGGTTCGTAATGACCGGACCGGACCTGTTGACAGACGGGCAACTCCCGGCCGATTGGCCGCTCGAACGCCAGCCGTACTACCTCGAAACTAGCGTCCCGGGCATCTTCGCCGCCGGCGACGTGCGAGGCCAGTCTGTCAAACGAGTGGCCTCAGCGGTCGGGGAGGGAGCAATGGCCGTAACATTCGTCCACCGGTACCTGGAGCTGCTATGAGCGAGACCACGGCGTCAAAAGCTGAACTGCGGCGTTGTTTTCTGTTTGAGAGCCTCAGTGACGAACAGCTGGACTGGTTGGTCCAACACGGCACCGTCGAAACGTACAGCCCGGGTGCCAACGTGTACAACCAGGACGACCCAGCAGAATACTTCTACGTGCTGTTGGAAGGCGAGATCCAGTTGGTGAAGCGAGTAGACGGCTCTGACATCACATTGTCCACTGCCCACGAGCCCGGTGCGTACGCAGGGGCTACGCGGGCGTTTATTGGCTCGTCCGCCGACCAGTCCTATCCGTCCAACCTGAGGGCGCTCACGAGTTCTCGATTGTTCAAGCTCCGAGCCGAAGACTTCGCCTATTTGCTGAAGACCTGGTTCCCGATGGCAGTGCATTTGCTGGACGGGTTGTTCCACGGTTTGAGCAATGCCGAAGCGCTTTCCAGGCAGCGCGATAAGCTGATGGCGCTTGGCGCCCTCTCGGCCGGATTGGCGCACGAGCTGAACAACCCCGCCGCCGCCGAGGTGCGCGCCGCAGAGGCGCTCGGGGCGCGGCTTCAGGACGCCCGCCGGTCCATCCTCAGCGTGGCCCCTGAGCTCACTGAAACTGCGTTCTCGTGCCTGATCGACCTGTTGGGCGACGCTATTGAACGGGCCCGGTCAGCCCCGGCTCTATCGACGCTCGAATCGGGCGACCTCGAGGACGAGCTCGGTGCTCGCCTCCGTGAGGCTGGCGTTGAGGATTCTTGGGACGTGGCCGCAGCATTGGCGTCCGCTGGGCTCGATGAGAGCTGGCTCGACCGAGTGATCGAATGCTCCGGGGGCTCAGCGCCGCAGACAGTTCGCTGGTTGTCGCTAAGTGTAGAAATCGACAGTCTGGTCAGCGAGATCCGAAACTCGGCCGGACGAATTTCGGAGCTCGTCGGGGCGATGAAGAGCTACAGCCACCTGGACAAGGGCTTGTTCGAAGTAATCGACGTCCATGAAGGCCTGAGCAGCACGCTCGTTATGTTCTCACACGAGTTCAAGAAAGGTATCAAGCTCGTCAAGAACTACGATCACTCCGTACCCAAGATCTCGGCCGATGCGGGCGAGCTCAATCAGGTGTGGACCAACATAATCCACAATGCCATCGATGCGATGTCAGGCGAAGGAACGTTGACGATAACCACGAGCCGGGACGGTGATTGCGTACTGGTCGAGATCGGGGACACCGGTCCGGGGATACCAGCCTCGATACAGCGCCGGATTTTTGAGCCCTTCTTCACTACCAAAGACGTCGGTCACGGGACGGGCCTAGGCCTCGACATCAGTTACCGCATTGTTGTCAAACGCCACCACGGCGATATCCGCGTCGACTCCAGACCGGGGGACACCCGGTTCCAGGTACGGCTTCCCGTCCAGCAGCCGGCTAACTAGGCACTGCTGAACTCCATGGCCGGGACGATCGGCCTCCGGGCTGCTTCCTGAGCGCTGGCCGACGTTGCGCCTGATTGGCCGTGCCGGACATCGCCGCCGTTTGTTACCCGAGCCGCAGACGAGGCCCGGCTCTAAATCGGCAAGGGAGGGGCCGAGTGCCTCCGCTGAGGCCAAGGAAAAACAGCGTTGGGCCCAACTCGCAACGAGGTCATGGCCGGACCGGGTTACGTGATGACGTATAGCGGTGGGTCTCCCTTGGCCACTCGTTGCACGTTCTCGGCCGCCGCCGCTCCTCTCCGACGCGATGTCTCGTACGTCGAACCGGCCACGTGGGGAGTGAGGACGACATTGTCCATGCTCAGCAGAGGGTCGTAAAGGGGAAGTGGTTCGACGTCAAATACGTCGAGGCCGGCGCCGGCGATCCGGTGTGAGCTAAGCGCGTCCATCAGAGCGACCTGGTCGACGATCAGGCCCCTCGAGACATTGATGAGGACCGCCGTGGGTTTCATCTTCTCGAACGCGGCCTGCGCGATCATTCTCCGCGTATCCGGCGTCAGGGGGACGTGGATCGACACCACGTCCGCCCTCGCCAACAGTTCGTCAAGCTTCTCCGGCCCTCCCACGACCTGGACGCCGAGGCGAGCAGCCTCGTCGAGCGCGGGCCCGGGCAGGTCCACCCCGACGACAGTCAGGCCCAGCGCCAGGCCCAGCTGGGCCAGCTCGCGGCCGCTGGCCCCGAGGCCGATCAGCCCCAGAGTGCGGCCGTACAGCTCGTAGCCGAAGGAGCGGTAAAAAACTCCCGCCTTCAAATCTTGCTGGCTCTTTGAGAAACCCTTGACGGCGCACAGCATCAGCATGAGAGCGTGCTCTGCGAGCGCCCGGGCGCTGAACTGCCCGGGAGTGTTGGCCACCGGGATGTCATTCTCTTGGAAGAGGTCGAGGTTGACCTGGTCATAACCTTCGAGGATCAGTTGCCACAGCTTGACCCCCGCGTCGCTGGCCTCCGGGACCATGTCAGGCTGGAGCGGAGCCCCGACGTCGACAACCGCCAGGGCGTCCTGGACCTGCGAAGCGAAGGGTCGCTCGGGGGCCCAGATTGGGACATCAAACCCCTCTCCAAGCGCAGTTACGAAGTCTTGGTACCACGGGTTCACGTCCCCGGGTTGGGTCATATAAAGGACCTTCATGGCATCCTCCATCCCTTCTTGGTTCGACGGTGCTGATGGCCGAAGGACCAAGTTGGGCACAGATTACTCACTTGGCTATCGTCGCGACGAAAACCCCTCACGCCCAGCTGGATTATTTCATCCAGTCTGCGGATATTTTGGGGCGAGACGAAAGCCGGTCACTCGCCGTGCATCTCTGCCACGGCGGCCTCGAAGCGGTCTAGGGCACGCTCCACCGGCCCACGGTTGGCGGCTGGTATCCAGGCCAGGGCCCGGCGGACGCCAGCCCGCTCGAGTTGTTCGAGGGCACGCGGATCGGCGGGCGCATTGGCGACGTGCAGGTCGATCGGACGGTCAGCCCTGGCGCGAAGTTCCTTGGCCCGATCAAGCAAGTCCGGCGGTCCGTAGTTGGGGAACCACGCGTCGCCGAAAGCCAAGACCCTGTCGAGCACATGGGGACCGTACCCGCCTACCAGGATCGGCGGATGAGGCTGCTGAGCGGGTTTGGGCCACGACCAAATGGGACCGAATGAGACGTACTTGCCGTGGAAACTCGCTTCGTCCTGGGCCCAGATCGCTTTCATAGCCTGGACCCGCTCGGCCATGACTGCCATCCGCACAGCCGGGTTGGTGCCGTGGTCGGCCATTTCTTGCCGGTTCCAGCCCGCTCCGACACCGAAGTCCACCCGGCCACCGGACATGTGGTCAATGCTGGCCACTTCCTTGGCAGTGATTATTGGGTCGCGCTCGATCACGAGGCAGATGGCGCTGCCGACACGCAAGCGGCTGGTCGCCGCGGCCGCCGCAGTCATGGCCACGAACAGGTCATACGTATGCCAGTACTTGCGGGGTAGGTCCGCGCCGTTCTCGGCCACCGGGTGATCGCTGGCCGGGATATGGGTGTGCTCGGCGAAGAGGAGCGCCTGAAAACCCCTTTCCTCCACCAGGCGGGCCATCGCCCCCGGGCTTATCGCATCGTGGGTAGGGAAGGTAGCGACGCCAATGTCCATGGGCTGGTTCTAATTGAGGTAAGGACCTGGGAGCAACCTAACGGCCGGGCACTGAGCGATCGGAGTTCGAGGCCATCTAGCCTGTGTCGGTGGGCTCCGGGTCAAGGTGGTCGGCCGAGACTAACCGGGATGTCCTCGTCGTGGTCCTCACTTTGGTGACCGGCTCGTTGGACGCGGTCGGGTTTCTTCGCCTGGGCGGAGTTTTCACGAGCGTGACGACCGCGAACATGGTGCTGCTCGGGATCTCTGCCGGCCGGCACGATGCCGCGCTCGCCGTGCACGCCGGGGTCGCAGTTGCCGGCTACATCCTGGGAGCCTTTGTCGGGTCGCGCGTCGCTGGTCGACCGGAGGACGGCCAGCCGATCTGGCCCCGCCGGGTCAGCGTGACCCTCGGTGTCGAACTCGTTGTCCTGTTGGTGTTCGCCGGGTGGTGGGAGGCGACTGGCGGGCACCCGCCTAGTAGTGCGACCTATTGGCTGGTGGCGGTGAACGCCACTGGGCTCGGGGCCGAGAGTGGGGCGGTACTGCGGTTCGGCGACCCGAACTTGTCGACGACGTACCTGACCGGCACGCTCACCCACTTTGTGGCCAGCTTCAGTGGCGGGCCAAAGGCCCTATCCATTCGAAGCCTCGCCATGCTAATTGCCCTCGTAGTGGGTGGCGCCCTCGGAGCTGTGCTCGCGACCGAAGCACCCCGCTTTGCGCCCGTCCTTCCGGTGGGGGCGCTTTTATTAGTGCTCGTTGGCTCCCACCTCGCAATAAGCACGGACGGATGAATTTGGCGAGTAGGTCGACCAGGGGTCGTCATCGCCGCGGGTTGTCAACGGGCCCTTGTACCTCGGGGGGTGCCCGGTGCCGAGCCGTGGCGCCCTCGACGCCACAACAGGCAGAATGCGTTTATGGTTTTCGGAGCGCACCTCGTACTGTCCAGTCAGGATGCCGACGCTGATCGGTCGTTCCTTGCCGACGTGTTCGGCTTTCAGTCGGTCGATGCCGGCGGGGGATGGTTGATATTCGTTTTGCCGCCGGCAGAGGCGGCAGTCCATCCGGCTGAGACGCCAGGTGCGGAGCTCTACCTCATGTGTGACGACTTGGCGGCCGAGATGAGTTCGCTTGAAGAGCGAGGAGTGACCTGTTCGGAGGTTTACGAGGCGGGGTGGGGGGTGATGACAAAGGTCGCCCTACCCGGGGGCGGGGAGGTCGGTCTCTACCAACCGAAGCATCCCCTCGCCATCGAACGCCAGCCATGACAGGAGGCTCGCACTGCCGGGTAGTACGGCGCCCGGCGCAGATAAAAGTCCGTCCTTACTCCCCGATTTCACTGAAGTTGGTGAGCATATTTCAACGCCCGCCCGGCGCTTGTTGGTACTTTTGCCCGCCCGCCGGCTAAAACTGCTAATACTTACCGATTTGCCCCGAAAACCCGCCGTTTTTTAGGGTCAACTTCCTCGACCCGTTGGCCGCCCGGCCTCTCTAGTGAGCAGGGGCCGTGGGGCCTTGCTGGTGCGGCGAGTGTACCTGGCAGCCGGAAGCTGAGCACTACAGCCACCGAGAGGACGCTCGTTAGTTGATCCCCGACTTATCGATGCGGGACGTGATGCGCTGGGCGTCACGGCCGAGACGCCGCAGCTGTTCCGGCGACAGGGCGTCGATCACGAGCGAGCGCACGTGCGCCACGTGCCCCGGCGCGGCCTCAGCGAGGGTCTTGAAACCCTTCTCCGTGAGGAGGGCGTTGGTGAAGCGACCGTCTGCCGGGTCAGGCTCACGGCGCACCAACCCTCGCCCCTCGAGGCGCTCGACGAGGTGCGACAGGCGGGACAGCGACGCGTTGGTGACCTCCGCCAGCGAGCTCATCCGCATGGTCCGCCGCGGGCTCTCCGACAGCATGGCGAGCACCTGGTACTCGACCATCCTCAACTTCGAATCGCGCCGCAACTGCTGGTCGATCGACCACGGAAGCCAGGTCATCAACCTGACAACCGACAGCCAGGACTCGAGTTCTGAGTCGCTTAACCACTTGACCGGACGCTCTCCGTGGCCTCGGTGCGCCTCTCCAGCCACCCGTTCAGGGTACCAATCACTATACATTTCAAGTGGCTCGCCGAGCGAGGGAGCGGCGCTTAAGGATTACGGAGCAGTGACCGTGACACTCGACCAACGGCTTCGATAGACGCATTGTTAGACCTCCTCCTCTGGCATAGCCAAGGATGTCACTTGACGGTTCATCCGTTAAAGGTAACCGGTCGCGTACTAGAGCAGCAAGTCTCGGCTTGTGCTGCTCCACAGTCTTCTAGATGGTCCTGCACCGGCAAAGGTTCGGGTATTAGGCCAAAGAGGCGATCAGCCCCAACCTGCTGACTGGCTATGCGGCGTCGTTCCATGTGGGATCCCCTTGCGTACGGCAACCTTCGGTGCTAACAATGTCACTTGAAGATTCAAATTTCACAGTTCAAGCTATGTCACGACCAAGCCAGGAGGATGTCGGCCATGAAAGTGGCACTCACCGGTGCAACAGGGTTCGTCGGGTCTCACGTGCTGGCGGAACTAGAAGCTCACGGCCACGAGGTGACTGCGCTCGTCCGGGACGACGCTCAGGCCGAAATTGTCGCCGCCCGCGGCGCCACGCCTACGGTCGTCGACCTCTACGACCGGCCTGCGGTGGTGGGCGTGTTCAGTAGTGCCGATGGGGCGGTGCACACGGCCAGCCCGGGCGACGCCACCAGCGCAGACCTGGACAACGCGGTGGCCGACGCCGCCATCGACGCCTTCGCCGGCAGCGGCAAGCCCTACGTCGAGATCAGCGGCTTATGGGTCTATGGCAACAACACCTCGATCACCGAGGAATCGCCCTTCAATGCGCCGCCGCTGGTGGCCTGGAAGGAGCCGATCGAAAGGCGGGTACTGGGAGCAACAGGTATGCGGGGTGTAGTGGTCGTGTCCGGCACGGCCTACGGTGACGGCGGGGGAGGGATCCCCGGGGTCCTTCTCGGCTCGCCGCGAGACGATGCCGGCAACTTGATAATGCTGGGCACGGGGCAGCAGCACTGGGCGACCGTGCACACGGCCGACCTGGCGGACTTCTTCCGGCGCGTCCTCGAAAATGGCTCCGCTCGCGGCTACTACGTGATCAGCAACGGTTTGCACCCGACCGTGGCCGAGCTGACCGAGGCAGCCGCGGTCGCCGCGGGCGCACCCGGGGCGGTGCCCGGTTCCGACGCCGAGGCTCGGGCACGGTTGGGCGATTATTTCGCCGAAGTCCTGCTGCTCGACCAAGGCACCGAAGCCGCCAAGGCTCGGGCCGAACTCGGTTGGTCCCCGTCGCACCCGTCGCTTGACGAGGAGTTCCGCCAAGGAAGTTACCGCAAATAAACGGGACGTTCGGTCCGACACCAAACGACGGGAAACTGGTCATCAGCTTCCAACCGCAAAAGGAGAACGAGGTGGCAAATCTCGGCACCCGAAAGGGACCAGCGAAGCCCCGTGCGACCTTAATTGAGGACGTTCGTTCGGGCGCAGCGAGCCCGGCCGGCAAAGATGCCGGTCAGGGCGCGTGGCTCGAGCAAGCTCGCTCCCACCTACGCCACGCTGACCCTGTAGTGGCTCGGATCATCGCGGACCGTCCCGATTTCGACCCGCGTGCGTGGATGGAGCAGTTGCCGCCAATGGACCTCTTCGGTGCCTTGCTGTTCCAGGTCACCGGCCAGCAATTGTCCGTCGCCGCTACTCGCCGGACCATCGCCCGCATCCAGGCCCTTTTTGACGGCCATCTCCCGTCCCCGGCAGAACTGCTGGCAGTGGAGCCCAGCAGCCTCCGCGAGGCCGGCCTCTCGTGGCGGAAAATAGGTACGCTGCGCGATCTGGCCGAGCGACTGACAGACGGCCGGCTAAACGAAGATGTCCTGAGCAGCTTGCCTGATGAGGAGTTCATTTCCGAGCTCACTGCGGTCCCTGGAATAGGCCCCTGGACAGCCCAGGGCGCCCTCCTCGTGGCGCTGCGGCGAGAAGATGTGGTCCTGCCGGGAGACCTTGCTTTGCGCAAGGCCATCCAGATCGCCTACGAACTCGACCACCTCCCGAGCCAACAGGAGGTCCTCGACATCGCTGAGAAATGGCGGCCCTATCGGAGCCTGGCCACCAGCTACCTGTTCTCGTCCGCTTATGACCGGACGGCCGCGGTGCCGGCACCAGCGCGCAAGGTCACCGACGTGGCGAAACGGCTGCCGCGTGGTCGATGAGCCCGTTCTCGCCCTTCCGGCCCCGCAGGACCTGCCCCAGGTCATCGCGGTTCGGGGGGCACGGCAAAACAACCTGAAAGACATCGATGTCGACGTGCCGTTGTGGCGCGTAGTCGCCGTGGTCGGCGTGTCGGGGTCGGGGAAGACGTCGCTGGCTATTGGCACTCTTTACGCCGAGGGCCTGCAGCGGCTGCTTGATGGCCTGAGCACTTATAGCCGCCGGCGGCTGACCCAGGCCCGCCGGCCAGACGTCGACCGGGTCGAGCACCTCCCGCCCGCGCTCGCCCTGCGCCAACGGCCGCCGATACCTGGGCCGCGCAGCACGGTCGGCACCCTGTCTGAGGTGCTCAACGTGCTCCGCCTGATGATGTCGCGGCTGGGCTCGCACCTATGCCCAAACGGCCATCGCGTCGGGCCGTCTGTGGCCACGTACGCGGAGGAGATCGTGTGCCCGGTCTGCGGCGTCCACTTCGAGCACCCGAGCGCTGAATCCTTCGCATTCAACTCGTACGGTGCCTGCCCCGCTTGCCAGGGCCTAGGCGTACGTTCGGAAGTCGACGTCAGCACGCTCGTGCCCGACCCAACTAAGACGATCGAGGAGGGCGCCGTACTGCCGTGGAACTCGGGCGGGCGGCGGTTGTCGATGTACGCCGCTGGAGAAGCTCGGGGTCCGCCTCGACGTCCCCTACGAATCTCTCACCGAGGGTGAGCGCCAGATCGTCCTCTACGGAGAACCGGTCCGTCGCCAAGTGACTCTGCGATCGGGGCGGACCGGGCGGACCGTGCAACTTTCCGTCAACTACGACAACGCCGTCGCGGCGGTGGAGCGTTCGCTGCGGAGCGATAACGAGCGTTCGCGCCGGCTGGTGCAACGTTTTGTGGTCACCCGGGTCTGCTCGGTGTGCCACGGGACCCGGTTGCGGCCTGAGGCACTGACATCACTGCTCGGTGGTCGCAATATCGCGGAAATCAGCGCCCTGGGGCTAGGCGAGCTGCGCGCCTTCACCGAGAGCTTGCCGGCCGGGCTGCCGGCTGAACTTAGCCGGGTGACTACTGGTTTGCTGACCGAACTCGACAGCACCCTCACCCCATTGCTGGATGTGGGGCTTGGGTACCTGACCCTCGACCGGGCCGGCGCCTCGCTGTCCACGGGGGAGCGGCAGCGAATTGAGCTCACCTCCACAGTGCGGCTCAGCACGACGGGAATGCTCTATGTGTTGGACGAACCATCGGTCGGGTTGCACCCCAGCAATGTCGTGGGTCTGCGCCAGACGATCGCAGCCTTGGCTGCCGATGGAAATTCCGTGGTCGTGGTGGAGCATGAGCGCGAGCTCATCCGCACTGCCGACTGGGTCATCGAGCTTGGTCCTGGGGCCGGCGCCAAGGGCGGGGCCGTCATCGCTCAGGGCACCCCCGCCCAGCTAAAAAAGGATCCGCAGTCGATCATGGGCCCGTTCCTGGCGGGCGCTGTGGCGGTGGAGCGTAGCGGCCGGAGCCCGCAGGTGCCGGGGGGCAAATCTCCATCGAGATCAGCTCTTTGTACAACCTGCGCGACGTCACCGCGGTCTTCCCGCAACACCGTTTGACGGCGCTGGCGGGGCCGTCCGGAGCGGGTAAGACCGCCCTCGTCCTCGACAGCCTTATCCCGGCGGCGCGGGCGGCGCTGACCGGGTCGGCGCCGCCCAGCCATGTCCGCAAACTAGAGCTGGGCGACATCCGCCAAATCGTAGAGATCGATGCCTCTCCCATCGGTCAGAACTCGCGGTCGACGCCCGCCACTTACTCGGGGGCGTTCGAACAAATCCGGCGCATTTTTGCCGATTCCCCGTACGCCCGGCGCCGGCGCTGGAAGCCCGGGCATTTCTCGTTCAATACCCGCGAGGGTCAGTGCCCGACTTGCCGCGGGCTCGGTCACATCGACTTGGACGTCCAGTACCTGCCGGACATCACCGTCGATTGCCCCACGTGTCACGGCTCCCGCTTCGCCGAAGCCATCCTCGCGGTCAAGGTCGACGGACTGACAATTGCCGATGTACTTGGCTTGAGTGTCGTCGACGCCCTCGAACATTTTGCTGACCGAACTCCCGTTGCCGCTGCCCTCCGTCCGATAAACGAGGTCGGCCTCGGCTATCTCCGGCTCGGCGAGCCCACGCCCTCCCTTTCCGGCGGCGAGTCGCAACGGCTGCGGATCGCCTCGAGGTTGCGCAGCAGTCAGCGCGGGGCCCTGTACGTCTTCGACGAGCCGTCCACCGGGCTACACCCGTTGGACGTGGCCACGTTGGTAGGCGTGTTCGACCGGCTGCTCGAGGCCGGCGCCACTATCATCGTCATCGATCACGACCTGGACCTCCTGGCCGCGGCGGACCACATCATTGATATGGGGCCGGGGGGCGGTCCAGACGGCGGGCGCATCTTGGCCACCGGGTCACCCGATGACGTGGCCCGTTCCCCGAGCAGCGTAACGGGGCCGTGGCTGGCCGAGTACCTGGGCATGGCTGAGGCACCGGCACACTGATCACGCATCGGGGTCTGTCGAACCCCTGACCAGCAACGTCCCTTCGTGATGGCGGGTACCGCCGCCGACGCGGGCACCCCCGATCATGGCGAAGAGGTCGCGCACCGCCGCGGCCCCCAGGTGCTCCAGGTCCATGTCGAGCGTGGTGAGGGCCGGGTCGGTCTCATGGGCGAAGACCGTCCAGTTGTCGTAGCCGGTGATGGCCACGTCCTGCGGCACGCGTCGGCCAGAGGCAACGACCGCCTCTAGGGCGGCAGTTGCGATCTGGTCAGACCCGCAAGCAATGGCGTCGAGGTCAGGAGCCTCGGCCAGGACCTGGCGCGTCGCCTGGCGCGCCCAACGCTGGGACCACTCGCCATAGCGGACGGGGGTGGCAAACTGCAGCCCATGTTCGCTCAGCGAAACGGCGGCGCCTAAGACACGTTGCTGCACTGCGGGGGAGTGTTCAGGGCCAGTGATGTGAGCTATCCGGCGCCGGCCGATGGCCACCAGATGGTTGATTATGGCAACGGCCCCGGCGAAATCGTCGACCAGGTGCACGACATCTCGAGAATTGCTCGTCGGGCCGTACACGTACGCGCAAGGGATATGGACCGACGCCGTAATCGAAGGAGTTAGGCCCTGGTTGTCGCCGACTATTAGCAAACCGTCCACGTTGCGCTGCTGGAGCACCGTCGCCAGGTCGGCGAAACGCTCGACGACTCCTCTAGCGTCAGCGATGATGGCGGAAAAGTCGCGCTGTTCGAGTACGGACTGAGCGCCAATAACAATGGGCATGGCGAACCGGTGGACCGTCGGGTCCCTGAGCAGGACACCAATAATGCTGCTCTGGCCACGCGCCAAGCTCTTGGCCACCAGGTTGGGCGCGTAGGAGAGTTCCTTGGCCGCCCGCAGCACGCGTCGTCGGGTCACCTCCGAAATGCGGTCCCGCCCGTTGACCGCCTTAGAGGCCGTCGTGAGGGACACGCCGGCGCGATGAGCGACCTCGGTGAGCGTTGGTGGCCGCACCGCTCTCACGAGCCCAGCATACGCGGGTTGAGGCGCCACATCTCCCCACTTTGAGAAAACGCTTCCGCCGTAATGGCCCTGCTAATCTCAAGTGACCAACCCGAGTTTAGGCCCAACCCGGCTTGACCAGAAGCCCCTAGCCGAGATAGCGTTTCCTCACTGCGAGGGGAGGACCAGGACGACCTGTCACCACGAACTCGGGGGGGACGAAAGGAGGCGGATGGAATGGGTAGAGGCCACGATGTTGCGCTCCCTGAAGTAGCCAGGTCGTCCCGTCCAGCCAACATCGAGGGGCCGGTTAGCCCGAGCATTTCTGCGACGAGATCGCTCCGTCCCCTCGGTCTCGGAGAGGTGACGCTGGCAGAAGGCTTTGAGCTAGGAGACTGGCAGCGACGGAACAGCGCAAGGACACTGTTTCATTGCATGGACCAGCTCAGGCGCTCGGGTGCCGTACGTAACCTCGAGCAGGTAGCGGACGGGCGCGCTGACCAAGTTGGACACCATGGCCTCCATTTCTCAGACTCCGACGTTTACAAGGTCCTAGAAGCGTCCGCGTGGGACAGCCTCAGGGGTTCGCCGGCCGAGGTCCAGGAGTTCGTAGATGAAACCAGCGACGTCATACGGCGGGCTCAGCGCCAAGACGGGTACCTCAACTCCTGGTTCCAGGGCCAGCACCCCGAGCTCATCTGGAAGGACTTGCGCTGGGGCCACGAGCTCTACTGCACCGGCCACTTGCTACAGGCGGCTGTCGCCAACAGCCGGACAGGGGGCTCGAGTTTGTCCGGTACCGCTGAGCGGTTCCTGGGGCACCTGCTCGAGACCTTTTCCCTGGAAGACGGAGACGGCCGTTTGATGGGCGTTTGCGGCCACCCAGAGATCGAGACAGCGCTGGTCGAGTTTTACCGTCTGACCGGAGACGACCGGTCGCTACAACTCGCCAAGCGCCAGGTCGAACTTCGCGGTCGGCACGATGTCCCGTTGCCAACCACCGGTATCGTGGGGGGTAGACCTTTCCCGCTGTCGTATTTCCTCCACCATTTATCGGTCCGCCAACGACGAGCGGCAACAGGCCACGCCGTGCGCGAACTCTACTTGCAGGCGGGCGTCGTCGATGTCGCGGTCGAAACTAACGACGATGAGTTGCTCCGCGCGTCGGAGGCCATCTGGGAGGATCTCTACAGTGGCAAGACTTACGTAACCGGGGCTCATGGGTCCAGGCACCGTGACGAATCGATCGGTGATGCCTACGAGCTGCCGAGCGACCGGGCTTACGGCGAGACATGCGCCGCCATAGCCAGTTTCCAATGGAACTGGCGCCTACTTCTGGCCACCGGCCGGGCGCGTTATGCCGACGCCATGGAACGCGTCTTCTGGAACACCATCGTAGGGGCCGTTTCCCGTCAGGGGACCGAGTTCTTTTACTCCAACACTCTCCACCTTCGTACCGGGCACGATGCCACCGACGAGGATTCTCCGGGGCACCGCCTCGACTGGTACGAATGCCCCTGCTGCCCTCCCAATTTGGCCCGTTTAATGGCGAGCATCCAGGCCTATTTGTTGACAAACGACGCCTCGGGGCTGCAGGTGCATATGCCCTTTAGCGGCACGGTCTCAACCGACGTCCCGGGTGGCTCTGTGGAGCTCAGCATCCAGAGCAGCTACCCCTGGGCCGGTACCACGGAGATCGAAGTGACCGATTGCCGTTCGTCTGAGAACTGGCAATTGTCGCTCCGGGCCCCGGAGTGGACGGACAAAGCGCACACGCGACTGGTGGTCAATGGGGAGCCGACCGAGTGTTCGTGGGCCGGCTCCTACCTGCGCGTAAATAGGTCCTGGAGCCCGGGTGACCGGGCCCAAATCTCTAACGACATGCCCGTCCGCGTGCTGAGGCCCCACTGGAGGACCGACGCCGTCCGTGGCTGCCTTGCCGTGCAGCGGGGACCGTTGGTCTATTGTCTCGAAGCCGAGGACCTGGAAGGCGAGACGGCAATTGAAGATGTTGCGGTGGACCCGTCCAAACCACTTCGGGCCGTCGGAAAGGCGCCTGAAGGTTTGGAAGGCTATGTAAGCGTGGCGATCAGTGCCTCGGGGGCGCGCCTGGGCCGCCCCAGCTCACAGCTATACGAGGAAGACGGCCGCCCAGAAGAGCTCGAGACTGTGCCCCTGACCTTGGTGCCCTATTTCGCCCGCTCGAACCGCCGTGCCCCGGCCATGCGAGTGTGGGTCCCGGTTTCGGAGAATGGCCGGGACGACCTCGCCGGACGTACGCCCACCTGAAAGCGAGGTGGGGCGCGACCTGAAAGGGCCCACATATGGAGGCTGAGGGAGGGAGACCTATTTGGCTCAAGTGAACATAAATACGTAGGTCGGCCGGGCGGCGCGGGCACCCATAATTGTCAGCAGGGGCGGAGCTACAACGTTTTGCTGAGCTTTGAGCAGACGTCGCTTCGGACCGTCCCGCTGGTTGGGCAGCCACCAGTGGGCGGTCCTGGGCACGAGTTAAGGCGCCGTCACCATCGCACCGGAATAGGGCAAGCTGACAAAGTTGGGATCGCCCGTCACCGCAGAGCTTCGCACCCACCGGATGATGCTGCGCCAATGGCGTGACACCGACCGGGCGCCCTTCGCTGCGCTCAACGCCGACCCCGAGGTCATGGAGCACTTCCACAGCGTCCTTACAAGGGCCGCCAGCGACGCTTTCGTCGACCGGATTGTGTCCGGTATGAGCGCACGGGGCTGGGGCCTGTGGGCCGTTGAGGTCGTTGCGGACGGCGCCTTCGCCGGTTTCGTCGGCCTCAACCCCGCAACTTTCGAGGCGCCTTTCACACCCGCGGTCGAGATCGGTTGGCGCCTGGCCCGCCTGTACTGGGGGCAAGGCCTGGCCACTGAGGCGGCGCGCGCCGCTCTCGATTACGCCCTCGGCCCGCTCAACCTCGACGAGGTCGTTTCCTTCACCACGACCACCAACCTCCGCTCGCAACGCGTCATGCAGAAACTCGGCATGCACCACGACCCTGCTGACGATTTCGACCACCCGGCGCTTCCAGCAGGCCATCCCTTGCGCCGCCACGTCCTGTACCGAATTGCGCAGGCGGACGGGCCGTGACTGTCACTAACGCGCCTACCCGCACTAACGCGGCTACCCGAACTTCCGCCGGCGAACTCCCGCCGGCGTCGAGCTGAGCGCGCCGCTTTGTACCCTTTGTCGCGCTATGTGTAGACAAAGGGTACAAAGCTCCGCAGGTGATTGGGATGGCGGAGCACGCTCGGCGGTACCGGTCAGACCGTCACGCGTCGCATCGTGCCAAACCCACCCACGGCCAAAAGCGCGGCCAGCGCGGCCAGAAGCCCCGTGAACCCCATGGCGCTGACGGTGGTAAAAAAGGCGCCCAGTTCGCTCCAACCGTTTGTCCAGGTGCCTACCAGGACGACGGCCACGGCCACCAGTACCTGGGCGGCGGCGAACGTGACCAACCCGGGTAGCTGCCAGCGGCGGTACACCATGCCGAACCACATGCCGTATACGTAAACCAGGAACAGAAGTACGAACGATGTCAGCCACGTCGTGTACCACGCCCCGTTGAGCAGCCAGGGGATCCGGAAGAAGTTCATGTCGAGGCCCCAGCCGCCGCTCGCCCGCTCAACCGCCTGCAACACGGTCAAGACCAGGCCGTAGACCAGGCCCAGGCCAGCGAGCAGCAGCAGTGTCCCGAGGTAGTAAGACCGGCGGCTCAGCCCGACGGCGAAGCCGAACGGCAGTGACCGGGTTACGCTGCCCGCACCTAGCAGCAACAAAATGCAGTAAATGCTGGCGACGGCGCCTGTGTAATACTGGTCATGCGCCCCCCCTGGGTATTACGGCGGCGATAATCACGTTGACGAGGAACGTAAACGTCAGGATCGACCACGGTAGGACGAGGTACTGCACCCGGTCGCACAGGTGGGTAGCGACCGACGTTGCTCAATGTTTTCAACTCGCTCAGGCGCTCACCTTTTCTTTCGTCTCAGGGCCTGTGGCGTGTACCAGGAGTTGCTGCAGGGAAAGCGGCGCCACGCTCAAATGAAGCGCCGAGGCCCGGGCCGGTCGGCCGCGTCGAGGCGTTCGGCGACGGTGACCGATGCCCGGGGCCCTAGCTGTTGGTGCTGCCATAGCCGACGCCCCGACACAAACTCGGCGACAGCAGAGCCGGGGCCGCTGACCGTGAACCCCCCACCCCGCACCTCTTCGATCGGGGCGTCGACGACGACGCGGCCATGGTCGAGTATCACCACCCGCTCCAGCAGGTCGGCGATCTCGTCAACGAGGTGCGTCGATATCACCATCGTCCTCGGGTGCTCGGCGAAGTGCACCAGCAAGCGGTCGTAGAAAATCTGGCGGGCTACGGGGTCGAGGCCGGCATAGGGCTCGTCGAACAGCGTGATTTCGGCGTGAGCAGACATCCCGATGACGATCCCAACCGCTGACCGCATCCCGCGCGACAGCCGCTTGATGGGACGGTTGGCGGGGAGCCCGAAATCGTCAACCAACTCCTGGGCCAGGTCGTGGTCCCAATTGGGATAGAACCAGGACGCGGCCTCGAGAGCGTGGCGTACGCGGAAGTCGGGGTACTGCTGGTCTTCCCGTACGAACACCATGCGGCGCAGGACGTGGTCGTTCTCTAGCGGGTTGTGGCCGAAGACCTCGACCCGGCCGGACGTGGCGAACTCCTGCCCCGTGATCACCCGCATAAGCGTCGTCTTGCCCGCCCCGTTTCGGCCGAGCAGCCCCGTGATCGCCTCTGGGGCGATGTCCAGCGACACCGCGTCTAGGGCCAAGTCCTTGTGGTACCGGCGACTAAGGCCGACAGTCGATATGGGTGGGGTCATTGGGCCATGCCTCCATTGCTTCGGCTCGACTCCTGGATCAACGAGAGCAGTGTGGCGCTGTCGAGGTCGAGACGCCTGGCTTCGGCCAGCATCGGAGAAACGAACTGCTCTGCGAACCGCGCCCGCCGCTCGGACCGAAGCCGCTCGCGTGCGCCGGCCGCCACGAACATGCCGAGGCCCCGCCGTTTTTCCAATACACCTGTATCCACCAGCACATTGATCCCCTTTCCGGCGGTAGCCGGATTGATACGGTAAAAGGCCGCCAGCTCGTTAGTCGACGGCGCCCGGTCGCCTTCGCTGAGCGCGCCGTCGACGATGTCGTCGGATATCCGTTCGGCAATCTGCACGAACAGAGGCGTGCCGTCGTCGACTGTCGCCACCTAGCTCCCGGTACTTGATTGGTTAGTTACTTGAGTAATGTACCATAGAAGTGCGGCGCGTGCAAGAGCACTTCGGACATGTCACTCCCGCCCACGCCCGTGACGACAGAAACCTGGGGTGAAGGAACCGGCCCTTGTCGGACGCGCCCGGTTTTCGGTGCAATTTGGCGGTCTGTGCGCGCCAGCGTGTGTGATTGCCACGCTGGCGCGCCCAAGTCTGGGGCCAGCGGCCCGCTCTGGCCCTTGCCCCGCCGTGGTTTCGCCCGCCCCGCCGTGGTCTCGCCCGCCTCGCCTGCCTCGCTTGACCCGCCGTGGCCTCGCTTGACCCGCCGTGGCCTCGCTTGACCCGCCCGCCTCGCCTGGCCCGCAACCGCTATACCCCGCAGCCGCCCGCCCCGCTTGACCCGCAACCGCTATACCCCGCAGCCGCCCGCCGAAGGGCGCCCCTTCTCGAAAGCCGGAGATTGTCAACCGGAGGAGCCCGCCAGTATCGTGCACCGGGGAAGAAGAGCCCGGAAGAGGTTGAGCAATTTTGAGGTTACTGGTAATCGGGGGGTCGGGGTATGTCGGCCAAATGGTCCTTCCCCAGCTAGCCCAGCAGCATGAGGTCAAGGTGTTCGACCTCGTCGAGCCAAAGCCCGGGCCGTGGGAACATGCTATCGGGGACGTACAGGACGTGGAAGCCCTCACCTCCAACTTGGCCGATGTAGACGCGCTGGTTTACATGGCCATGAACACGCAGAGGAACCCGGAGAGCCCGACCACCGTCGCTAACGCCTTCGACGTCAACGTCAAAGGGCTCTATTTCGCGCTTATGGCCGCCAGGGACAGCGGAGTGCTCCACTGCGTTTACACGAGCACCATGAGCGTATTCAAGGAACGGGAAGGCGTTTACCCGGATGAATCCGCGCCCGCCGACGCCAGCGAATACTACGGTCTAACCAAGCGCCTAGGCGAGGAAGTCTGCAAGACGTTAGTCGCCGATGGGGGTATGACAGTCACCGCTTTGCGTCTGTGTTACCCCATCGACGACGATGCGCCGGCGCCCACGGATCCGGTATTGCGGGCCACGACATTTACCCGGGCTAACGACGTCGGTCGGGCCATCCTGGCCGCCCTCGGGTACCGGAACGGCTTTGAGGTATTCACGATAAGCGGCGACGCTGGTGAGCGCATGATGCGCCTCTCGAAGGCGAAGGAGCTGCTCAACTGGCAGCCAACGGCGGCGCTCTATCCTCCGGTACCAAACCCGGGTACGGCTTAATGGCAGGAACAGTAGCCCGCGGCGCGCGATGACCTCCTCGACCTCGAGCCCCGATCGCCTGCAGGTCACGGTGAAGCGGCCCGAAGATTTTGACCGGTTTTGGTCCAACGTCATGGATGAAGTGGCGAGGCTCCCCCTCGCCCCATCCCTACAGCATGTAGCGCAGCGCTCGACCGACGCCGTCGACGTCTACGACCTGCATTACACAAGCCTCGACAACCTGAGGATGGCCGGCTGGTACTGTGTCCCCACCGCTAATTGTGGTTCGCCGCCGTACCCCGCCTTGATATTGAGCCCGGGCTATATCTCGGAGCCGGTGGTGCCAAAGTCTCTGGCCAAGCAGGGCTATGCAGTGCTGTCCTGCGCTCCGCGCGGCAAACTCCGGTCGAACACTTCGTTCAACCCAGGCTATCCGGGCCTTTTGGTGCGGGACGTAGTCGATCGCAACACCTATGGGTACCGCGGCTTTTACGCGGATGCCTGCCGGGCGATGGACTTCCTGGTCGAGCGGCCCGAAGTGGACAGCAGCCGGATAGGCGTTCATGGTGGCAGCCAGGGCGGGGCGCTGTCACTGGTGCTGGCGGCGCTGCGTCCGCGCTCGGTCTCCTGCTGCGCCGTCGGTGCCCCTTTCATGTGTGGTATCTGGGACGCGACCCGGCTGACACGCTCCTACCCGTATGAGGAGATAAATGAGTTCGTGCGGGCTCATCCGGGCCTTGTCGCTCAGGCAGAAAATGCCTTGGCGTATTTCGACGTGGTCAACTTTGCGCCCATGATCCGGTGCCCCACCCTCGTCCATATCGGTTTGGCGGACGATATTTGCCCACCCGAAACCCGCGGGCCCTCTACGAGGCATTGTCGTGCCCGAAACAGCTACTGGCGATGGAGGGTTGTGCGCACGACGCGGGAGCCCACTTTTTCTCTGATAACGTCCGAGATTTCCTGGCTGAGCACCTACAGCCAGTCGGCATCGGCTAGTTGTCAACGAAAAATGCCGAGAAATGACCGATAAGCCCGCTCACTTCGGTACATACTGGAGCCGGCTCGACGAGGAGCTCGGTTGGCTGCCGAGCCAACCGCTACTCGAGGCGCTACCGCGGCATTCCAGCGAGCATTTCACGGTGTACTCGACGCGATTGACGAGCTGAGGCCCCTACCGGATCTTCGCCTTTTTCAGCGTGCCGAACGGCGCCGGGCCGTTCCCGGCCCTTCTCGAGGTTCCACGATATGGCAGTGCCAATAACCCTCCTCACTGGAACGACCGTTGTCGCTACGTCGTCCTGACGCTCATGCACCGTGGGCAACGCCTCGCGGACGAGCCGTATGCCGCCGGCTACCCGGGCTTGTTGACCGAGGGCATTGAAGACCCGGACAAGTTCACCTATAGAGGGATAATTGCGGATTGCCTGCGTGGGGCAGAGTTCTTGCTCGGTCGCCCCGAGGTGGACACGGGTCGCGTGGGGATCCGTGGCAACGACCTTGCCCTCCTGGTGGCGGCCCGGCGGCCCAAGTTCCGGGCCGTTCATGTCGAGGCGACGTTCTTCTACCGCGCCCTCGAAGCCCGGCACATGACCGACGAGTACCCCCTCGAGGAGCTGAACGACTACTTGCGGGTGGCACCGTCTGCCGTGGCCGCGGTGGCAGCGACGCTGGCCCTGTTCGACCCTGTTTACCACGGACCCAGTGTGAAAGCGGCCACCGTTCTCGGGGTTGGGCCGATCTCGGCGTAGATGCGCCGTCCTGGTTCCAGCCTTTGTCCGAAGCGCTGGCCGGCCCCGTGGAAGAACACCAGCAGACCGGAAAAGGCGGGGACGACGCGGACTGGTTCGATGCCTGGTTGGCTCGTAAATTGGGCACAGAGCCGAGGCGACGCTTCGACCCCACGCCGCGATGAAGACCTCCGGCTGGTACCGCTCACTCGGCCTGCGCCCGGTCATCAACGCGGCGGCCACGCTTACATCGCTCGGAGGCTCGCTGATGCCCGGTCCGGTGCTGGAGTCGATGGCAGACGCGGCCGGTTCATTCGTCGACGTCGTCGAGCTGCAGGACCGGGTCGGGTCCCGCCTGGCCCAACTAACCCACAACGAGGCCGGCTACGTCACCTCTGGTGCCGCTGCGGGCATAACTTTGGCCGTGGCCGCTTGCATCGCCGGGTCCGACCCGCACCTCGTAGCGGCGTTCCCACACCTCGAGGGGGTGAAGAGACGAGAAGTCGTTATAGACAAGAGCCAACGTAACGGCTTCGATTATGCGGCCACGTTGGCGGGCGGCCGGATCGTCGAGTTCGATGGTACGCCTGGCGGTCTTCAGGCTGTTCTTTCAGAGCGCACCGCTTGCGTGCTCAGCTTCGTCGGTGCCCGCTACGGGACCGACGTCGCCTCTGTCGAGCGCGTTGTCAAGGTCGCCCATGCACAATCTGTGCCCGTAATTGTCGACGCGGCCGCGCAGGTCCCACCCATATGCTCCCTCTGGTCTTACACCCGCGACACGGGCGCCGACCTCGTGATAGTGAGTGGCGGAAAAGGGCTACGCGGGCCTCAGTGCACCGGGTTGGTCCTCGGGGCCAAAAATATCGTCGAATCGTGCCGGGCAAATGGGAACCCGAACATGTCGATCGGTCGAGCGATGAAGGTCGGGAAAGAGGAAACGATCGGCTTGCTGGCTGCCGTTCAGTGGTACCTGGAGCAGGACGAGGCGCAGATGGTCGCATGGTACGAGGCGGCGGTCCGGCTGTGGACAGAGGGGCTGGCCGGAATGGCCGGCGTCGCCGCGTCTCGCGGTTACCCGAACGAGGCGGGCCAGCCCTTTGGACGGGCGATTGTGCGGTTCACGCCACCGTGCCGCTGGGTACGCGACGAAATTGTTCAACAGCTGTGGGACGGCGATCCACGCGTGGCCGTAGGTCTGGTGGGCGCCGACGCCATCGCCTTAAACCCCCAGACGCTCGCCCCAGGCGAGGAGGAACTGGTACTTGCCAGGCTCCGCGCTTTGCTTGGTTGACGGCCGGGCCCTCTGACCGCCGTCCTTCGACAACGGCGTGGCGTAGGCCTCGGGTGGGTGCCGGTCCGAGGCTCCCGCGGTTCGAATCAAAAAAGACTTGCGTTCGACTTTCAGCTGAATTATGTTTGTTGTCAAGCCGTTTCCCCGGGCTGTGGAAAGTAGTAGCCGAAGATATTCGGCTCCTTTTGCTCGCGGGAATTCTCTTGAAATTGGGCGAATTTTGATTTGGCGTTCCCCGGTTATGAGTGCTGTGGGAACTGCTACAGGGGACCATCCCGAGTTAGCCGAAGAACAAGCCCTTCTCGACCGTGCCTACGTATCTTTGGAGCACATGCGCCATCGGGCCGAGTACTTGAAAGGGCTCGGTTATCTGGGTGGCAACGTCACTGAAGGCGGGGTGGAGACCCATGACCGCCAACAGTGGGACCGCGACAAGCAAACGCGAATAGACGAGCTAACTGACCGCGGCGGCGTTCTTTGCTTCGGCCGCATCGACCAGTATCCGTCGGAGCGGTGGTACATCGGGCGCCGCCATATAGAGGACGAGGGCGGGGAGCCGCTGGTCACAGATTGGAGGGCGGCCGTGGCCGTCCCCTTTTACCGGGCCACCGTGGCAGACCCCTATGGGCCTCGACCTGCGCCGGCGGTTCCTGGTGGAGACCCGCCAGATCGTAGACATTTTCGACGAAAACCTCGCCGACCCCGGTGCGGTCGAGTCCGGCGCCTACGTCCCCGACCCTCTGCTGGCCGAAGTGGGCCGGGGCCGGACCGGCTCGATGCGAGACATTGTGGCCACTATCCAGGCCGAACAGGACGTCATCATCCGCGCCTCGCTGCAGAGTTGCGTGGTGGTCCAGGGTGGGCCGGGTACCGGCAAGACCGCCGTCGGGCTGCACCGTGCCGCTTACCTGCTCTACGAACACCGGTCCCTTCTCCAGCGAGAGCGGCTACTAATAGTCGGGCCCAACCGTATTTTCCTTCGGTACATATCGCAGGTGCTGCCGTCGCTCGGGGAGGTCGCCTCCGCCCAGTTGACGATCGAAGGCCTCGCTGGCGTCAAGTACCAGGTAGGTGGCGCTGAGCCGAGCGCCGTGGCCCGCCTAAAGGGTGACCGGCGGATGGCGGAGGTCGTGCAGAGGGCAGTTTTCGACAACGTGGGCACTCCTTCCGCCGATGTCGAGATCCCCACCAGCTTCGGCTCTGTGAGGCTCCGAGCAGACGAGATTGCCGCGGTCGTGATAACCGTGTTGGAGCGCGCCCCCCGCTACAGCGACGGCCGCCAACTCCTGCGGGAGCAACTGGTAGACCTGGCATGGACGACCCATGTGGCCAAGTCGACGTCCGACGTCACCCGTCAAGCCATTTTTGAAGCCGACGTCCGATCTAGCCACGCCCTCAAGGCCCTCCTGGACAAGGCGTGGCCCTCCATCACCGCAGCGAGCGTCCTGCGCTTGCTGTTCGCCCATAGACCGCTTCTTTTCCGTGCCACTAAAGGCGTGTTCGGCCCGGACGAGGCGGTGCACCTGGCTCGACCGGCGGCCAAGCGGGCCGCCGACCAGAAGTGGAGCCGGGCTGACTTGGCCCTACTGGACGAGGCGGAGGCGCTGATCGCCGGCCCCAGGCAGACCTACGGGCACATAGTCGTTGACGAGGCCCAGGACCTCTCCGCCATGGAACTGCGCATGATCGCTCGTCGCAGCCGGCGAGGTTCCATGACCGTCCTAGGTGACCTCGCTCAAACCACTTCTCCCGGTGGGCAAACCGATTGGGCCGAGGCCGTACACGACCTGGGCACACCCGACGCGGAGCTGGCCGAGTTGTCCATCGGTTACAGGGTGCCCGAACCGATCATGGCGGTGGCCAACCGGCTCCTCCCATACGCAGCTCCCGGCGTGCGCCCGCCGAGTTCGGTGCGCAGCGTCGGGCAGGCGCCGGTGATCGTCTCGGTCGACGGGCGGCGGCTGGTCACCGCGGCGGCCGAGGAGGCTATATCGGTCGCATCGATTTGGCCGCTTACGGCGGTGATCACGCCCGAGTCCATGCGCAAGGAAATCGGCAGCGGCCTCGAAGCTGCCGGGGTGGCATTCGTAGACGGCGTCCGGGTGGCTGCACTGGGGGAACACGTCACCCTGTTGCCCGCCGCCTCCACCAAAGGGCTCGAATTCGACGCGGTCGTCGTGGTCGAACCCGGCCTAATCGTGGCCGAGGCGGACGGCGACTTCCGCCTCCTGTATGTGGTACTGACCAGATCTGTCCAACACCTTCTCATTGTGCATGCGCAACCCCTTCCTTCGGTCTTGACGAGCAGCGCAACTGGTTAGTCAGGCCAGGGACACCCCCTGGTGCGAAACTCCCCCTCGCTGATCGACCATAGAACAACGGGCAGGGCCGCTACGGGCTCAACAGAGAGGGTGGTGCAGCTCCGGATTTCGGCCAACACCGGGGCCGGTGAAGAAAGAGGAGCAGCGAAGGGGAACAACGTGAATACAAAGAGGGTGAGCCAAGACCACGCCATCGAGGAGACGACTGCCGGCGCTGGCGGCCCGGCCTCAGTTGAGCCACCCGGCTTTCACCCGCCACCGGCCAGGGTTGTGCTTGTCGGCGGAGCGTTGATCGTCGTAATGGCCCTTTTCCTGTGCGGCTTCTCCGGCGCCTTCGGCAACCCTGAGCCGCGGCAGATCCCCGTCGCCGCCGTCGCCCCCACGGCTCTCGTCCGGCGACTGGAGGCCAACTCTGCGCTGGACGTACGCGCCAGTGGTCGCCGGTCCCAAGCTCGAACGCTGGTCGAAGACCGTTCTGTCGATGGAGCCCTCATCTGGGACGATCCGGCCCACTTGCAACTGGACATAGCGAGCGGCGGTGGGCGACCCGTGGCGGTGGCGCTAGGCGGCATCGCAAATGCACTTGCGCAAAACAGCGGCGCCCACCTTTCCGTCTTTGACCTGGCCCCGCTGGCCCAAGCGGACTCATCCGGGGCCGTCGAGTTCTTCGCCATTGTGTTCATCACGATTGCTGCGTCTGTCGGTGCGGGCCTGCTCGGGCGCCTGCTTGGGCCTGTCAGTGGGCTCAACCAGGCCGCTTGGCGCGTTCTTATGCTCACTTGCTACACGGCGCTCTTGAGTGCCGTCTTCGCCGTGGTCGTCGACGCTGGGTTCGGCGCCCTTGTTGGCCATCCCGGCCCGCTGTTCTTGGTCTTTTGGGGCTATACCACGGCGGTCTGCCTGGCCGTCACGGGTATCGCTGCCCGGCTCGGCACCGCGGCCACGCTGGCGGTGGTTTTGGTGATGGTAATCCTGGGCAACACAAGTGCTGGCGGGCCCGTCCCGAGGCCGTTACTGAACGGGTTCTTCTCCTCCCTCACCCCCGTGTTCCCCCAGGGAGCGGGGCTGACCATGGTGCGGGGAGTCCAGTACTTCGGCGGCTACGGTCTCACTGGCGCAGCCCCGACCCTTACTGTCTGGGGCGGCGCCGGACTTCTGCTGCTAACGGCCACCGCCTTGCGGCGTTTTAGCGCCGCCTCGCCGGCCATCCCGAGCCGCTAAAGCCAAGTACAGAAAAGCTGTTCACCAAGCTTGGCATGACGTCGCGCTCCCAGCTCGACGACGCGCTCGGCTGGGGCACGACCAGCTCGCTTGACCTGGACCGATTGTCAACGGCCCAGGCGCTTCCCGTTGAAGCTGGTGGCGGCCAGGTCGACCACATCCGCTGGCGGGCCCGGAAGAGGGGTCGACCTCCAGGGCCCGCTGGCCGGGCCTCGGGGCTCCGCCTCGTCGGCGTCGGCCGTTCAAATGCCGGAATTGGCGCCCGGCTGTTCATCGGCGCCCGCACCGTAGAGTGGCACTTCCACCAGGTGTCCGCCAAGCTCGGCGTTACCTCCCGCGGAGGATTAAAGCGAGGGTCCCCGGTTTCAGGCAAGCTGGCGTACTGACTTGACGAGCCTCAAGATGGTCCTGCCCCCAAGGAGTTAGAGATGAAATCCATGGTTGTCGAGGATGCAGATGTGGTCACCTACGTAGTCGTGTGCGACCCGGGTGATGAGGCGGTCTCCCTCCTGTCGCAGTTCGCCAGGTCGCAGGATCTGGAGGCCGCGCAGATCACTGCCGTCGGCGGCTTCAAGCGCGCTACCGTCGGGTGGTTTGACCCCGAAGCCCGGGACTACCGCCGTATCGAAGTAGACGAGCAGTGCGAGCTCTTATCGCTGATCGGCGATGTCGCTGAGGGCGAGGACGGCTCCGTAGTGCACGTGCACGTCGTGCTTGGCCTGTCGGATGGCACCACGCGGGGGGGCCATCTCCTCGAAGCGCAGGTGTTCCCGACTCTCGAGGCCATCGTGACCGAGACCCCGGCCCGGTTGCGCAAGGTTATGCGCCCCGATATCGGGATCGCGCTCATCGACTTGGACCGCTCAGAGCCGTGACCAACAAGCGCACTGCTGAACGGAAAGCCCATGTCGCTGGCGGGCAGGAGACCAACCGGGCCACCTCACCCATGCGGTTGGCCGGGTTCGACTACCGGCGCATAGACGTCGAAGGTGTCACTATCAATTGCGCCGTCAAGGGAGCCGGCCCGCCCCTGCTGCTGCATGGCTATCCGCAAAACCATCTCACGTGGCGCCACGTCGCCCCCGCCCTGGTCGAGCACCATACGGTCGTAGTGGCCGACCTGCGGGGCTACGGCGACTCCGCCAAGCCCACCCCGGACGCCGTCGGCCTGGTCTGCTCCAAGCGGTCCGGTTAGCGCAGCTATCGAGCGTCCCGATATTTTCCTGGTCCATAAACAACCAGTCCGCGGCGGCGACGCCCTTTTGCTTTGCCTGAAGCCTGTCGCCTTCGATCCGGATATCTGACAGTTCAACGATATGCAGCGTCCCCTTGGCGTCGTTTCCAGCGTTATGAATGGCTGCAATTGGATCCGGGCGATGGCCAGCGGGACCAGTTCGATTGCCATTTCTGGCCTCCTTCGGGTTCTCTGTCTGGTTTGGCGCTCGTCCGGCAGCGCTCTGGTGGCCTCGGTGGTCTCCAAGTGCGTTGTCGAGCTCGCGCCGGGAACTGATCTCGAGTTTGGTGAAGACCTTCCGTGAGTGGCAGCTCACTGTGCGCGCGCTGGTGAACAACTGAGCTCCAATCTCGCCGTCGGTCCGTCCTTTGTGGGCCATCTCGGCGATCTCCCCTCTCGTGAGGAGCCAATTGGTTGCGATCGTAGTCGCTGCGTTTCTCACCTTCTCGCCGGTGGCCTCGAGCTTGCGTCGCCACCGGGGCGCGGAGCAGGGTTGTCTTCCCGCTCCCCGTTCCTCCTCGTATGACGAGGGCGCTCTCGCCCCTCCTCACGGTCGCAAGCGGCTGGGCCAGGACTTTCACCTCCAAGCCTGGCCGGTCTCGCCAGGCCGGTACTCGCGACTGAGGGACCGCACTCGAGGACTAGTAAGCGACCAGGGCCTCACACTGGCGCCAGGGGCCGTCGAGCGCGCGAACCTGACGGGTAGGAGACAAGAACTCGGGCGCACGTTGGACAAGGAGACCCCCGCGATGGAATACCTCGTGACTATGACCACCCACGTCCCGGCCGGGACGTCCGAAGAGACGGTTCAGGCTACGCGGGATAAGGAGG
Organism: uncultured Acidimicrobiaceae bacterium; assembly: GCA_963807395.1. Classification (GTDB taxonomy): domain Bacteria; phylum Actinomycetota; class Acidimicrobiia; order Acidimicrobiales; family Palsa-688; genus Fen-671. The sequence goes on along the minus strand of CAWEBW010000010.1, from coordinate 245,453 downwards.
CGGCGCGTTCGCGCCAGCTGGCGGCGCAAGGCCACCTGCTCCGGCTGTGGCGTCCACCTCTGCAACCAGGCGAATGGCGCTCCCTCGGGCTCTTCGCCGCCCAAGACCGGACTGAGCTGGAGGCCGTATTGAAGTCGATGCCGCTCCGGGTATGGCGCATGGACGAGGTCACGCCGCTCTTGCCCCACCCCAACGACCCGGCGACGGGCGGGACCAGTCCCCGACAGGACGCTGAACTGTCGTCGGCCCCAACCAACGGTGGCACCAAGGAGTTCCTGACCACGTTCAATATCGATATCCCGGATGGCACGCCTCGCCAATCCGTTGACGATACCGAAGCCAGCGAGGCAAAGGCGGCCGATGAACTGGCACAACAGGGCCACCTCATAAGGCTCTGGACGCTAGCCAGTCAGGACGGCCATGGACGTGCGCTTGGCTTGTGGCGGTCGCAGGATGAGGCGGGGATGAAAGCGATCCTGGATGGATTGCCTCTGTCGGGCTGGATGACAGTGGACATCACCCCCTTGACGCCGCACCCGTCGGACCCGGCGCTCGCGAGCAACCACGGTCGCGATTAGGCCCGTGAGCGAAACAGAGCGCAAGGTCACCATAATTACTGGAGGTTCTCAGGGCATAGGTGCTGGCTTGGTGGCGGCTTATCGCCAACGAGGTTGGGCTGTGGTCGCCAGTGCCCGCAAGATCAAGCCTTCTACAGAGCAGGATCTCCTTACTGTTGAAGGAGATATCTCCCAGCCCACGACCGCCGACAACATCGTGAGGGAAACTCTCGAGCGCTTTGGGCGCGTAGATACGCTTATAAACGACGCCGGCATCTTTATGTCCAAGCCCTTTACCGACTACACCGCCGAAGACTACGCAGCGATTGTCGGCGTTAATCTCACCGGGTTCTTTCTTTTGACCCAGCGTGCCATCGCGGAAATGCTCAAGCTGGGCGCCGGCCACGTGGTGAACATCACGACCACTCTGGTTGAATCGGCCAGCTCCAAAGAGCCGGCCGCACTGACCGCACTCACCAAGGGTGGCCTGGCTGCCGTTACCAGATCCTTGGCCACCGAGTACGCCGGTCGTGGTATCCGTGTCAATGCGGTTTCACCCGGCATCATCCAGACCCCGTTGAACCCCCCCGAGTCTTACAGCCAACTGGGCGACCGCCTCCCACCCATGGGGCGGGTCGGGCAAGTCAGCGACATTGTAGAGGGCATCTTGTACCTCGAGTCGGCCCCTTATGTCACGGGTGAGATCCTGCATATCGACGGGGGCCAGATCGCCGGCCATTGACCGGGCGAAATGACCTGGCGCCTCGTTCCTGCCCGCCCCACACGAAGCAAACCGCCACGGCCGCGTTCAGGAGCCGACCGGGAGGCCGACGTAGGACGCGACGACCCCGACCAAGCCTGCCCCGATCAGGCCGATGACCAGGTTGCGCCTGAAGACCACGAGCCATACAAAGGCGGCGGCCAGCAACCCCGCCTGCCACAAGTGAGCGAGCGCCAGCCCAAGAGGGATCGACGAGCCGGCAATGGCTCCAATGGCTGCCGGCGCTGCACCAGTGAGGAAGGCCTGGATGCGGGGGTTCGACCGGATGCGGTCGAAGTGTGGCCCGCCGAGAAGCACAAAAAGGAACGATGGGGAGAAGGCCACCAGCGTGGCGAGCAGGCCGCCCCGGAGATGATCGGCGGCGTAACCGACCACCGCCACCGTCAACACGACCGGGCCCGGGGTGACCTGGCCCAGGGCCACGGCGTTCAAGAACTGGGCGTTGGTCATCCAGTGGTAGGTATGGACCGCGTCGCCCTGCATGAGGGGCACGATGACGAAGCCGCCGCCGTAGGACAGAGCACCAACCTTGAACGCAACCCAACTAAGGGCGCCCAGTCCCCCCACGGACGCGAGGGCCCCCAACAGGGGGATGACGGCGGAGCCCTGGGCCCGGCGCCCGCGCCCGGGCCTCTACGTGGGCCCGCCAGGCCATCTCGGCCAGGCCGGCCGCCAGGAGGACTAGGACCAGGTAGGAGCCGAGCGTGGCCGCGGCGGCGCCCCCGGCCATGGCGTACACGACCCAGCGCGCCCGTTCCCGGCGGGAGGGCCGATCCTTTTCCAACTGGCCGGCACGAAACCCATAGCGGCGCTGACGGCGACAGCGGCAACGGCCGAGCCCGCTCCCGCCGCGGCCCCTAAGAGCCAGGGGGGTGGGTGGCGGGCCAGGAACAGGGCCGACAGCGCAAGGATTAGGACAAGGCCGGGACAAATGAAGCAGGCCCCACCTACGAGGGCGCCGAGCGCACCCCGGAGCCGCCACGCACAAAAGATGGATAGCTGGGTCGACGCCGGCCCTGGCAACAAGTTGACGGCAGCGATCCCATCTTCGAACTCGGTCGACGAGAGCCAGCCGCGGTCGGTAACGCAGAGTTTGCGCAAGAGCGCTATGTGGGTCGGCGGCCCGCCGAAACCCACGCAGCCGATCCGCCCCCATTCTCGGGCGATCGTGAGCAAGCTAACGGGCGCACGGGTTACCTCGTTAGCACTGCCGCTGGACGGGTCAGTCACCTGCCTGAACTATGAGCCGCACGGCGCCACGCCGAAGCCTGCCTGACTTGGCCAGTCATTTGTCACGCAGGCGTCTCCTTTGCGCCTGTTCGGTGCTGATTTCGGCCAGGAGGAGGCTGATTCGGGCTTCCAGTTCCTGGGCCACGCCCCAGAAGGCGGGGTAAGTCTCTTCATCGGTGGTCCCCTCCGACGCGGGGTCTGGCGTACTCCAATGCGCCGTGGTGGGGTGGCCGGGGAACTCGGGGCATATCTCTTTCACCTTGTCGCACAACGTGATCACGTGATCGAAGCGGGCGCGGGTGAAGCGACGAAAGTGCTTTGTGGAACGTCCAGAGATGTCGATGCCCAGCTCGGCCATAGCCCGTACTGCGTTGGGGTGTAGTGGCTTGGGGTGGCTGCCCGCGCTGCGGGCGTGGACCGCGTGGCCCGAGCGGTGATCGAGGAGGGCTTCGGCCATCTGGGACCGGGCGCTGTTGCCCGTGCAAAGGAACAGCACCAGCGGCGCCCGTCCACGTCGCTTCAGGGTCTCAGGCGGCGCCAGCTGAGGGTGCAGGCGAAGTGCGGGGTGAAGCGCCGCGCCGCCCTCGCCGAGGAGCTCGCGGCAGCGGACGAGGTCCACCCGGTAGTAGGTGTCTCGCCTATCAGCCGAGCTTTTCCGGGCGGTTACGACACCAGCACGGCGCAGTTCGGCCAAGTGATAGGACAAAAGGTTTTGGGGCTTGCCTAGAAGGAGGGTGAGCTCAGTCACGTTCCGGTCGCTCTTAGCTAGTTCGGCCAACAACTGCCAGCGCTGGGGATCCGCTACGAGTTGAAAAAACTGTGGGGGCGAAAGGGCGGCAGCACCCACCGGCACCGGGCCACCTTATATCAAGGAGGCCTGATGTATCAAGAGAGCTTGATTGATTCTGGGCTCGGCCTAGTTCACCTTGGCACGGGGGTGGGGGGTGCGACGCGGTCGGGGCGTAGCGTGGTCGAGACCAACCATCCGCCATCTCGCATCGGCCCCGCCTGAAGTTCGCCGCCGTGAAGAGCGGCCCGTTCGCGCATCCCTTCGATGCCATGGCCGTTGCGCCGCGGCGCCCTGGGTGGTCGTCCGTCGTCGGTCACCGTGAGGTTCACTTCGGGGGAGTCGTAAGAGATCCTGACCCAAACCTGACGCGCCGACGCATGGCGGAGGGAGTTCGTCAGCGCTTCTTGAACGATCCGGTACAGGGTGAGCTCAGTGGCGGCGCCAAGGGGAAAGGGTTCCCCGTCGATCTGCAGCTGAACGTCGAGGCCGGTCGTCCGGATGCGCTCTACGAGGCCGCCTAGTTGAGCGGTACCTGGCGGCGGTGACAGTTCGACCGGCTCGTCGGTGCGCAGGACGCCGAACATGGCCCGCATGTCAGACAGAGCGTTGCGCCCGAGGTCGGAGACTTCAGCCATCGCCTCTGCGCCTCTCTTCGGGTCGGCCTGGTTGACGAGCGCCGCGGCGTCCGCCAAGGTGATCACGACGGAAAGGGTGTGCGACACGATGTCATGCAGCTCGCGAGCGATCCTGGTCCGTTCGGCGGCGGCAGCGATGGCCGCTTGCTGGTCTCGTTCGACCTCCAGCCGGCGCGCTCGCTCCTCCACCCAATCGAGGTAACGCCGTCCCGAGGCAACTGTTAGGCCAGCGAAGAGAGCGGCCACTACGGTGGCGGTGAGGAATACCAACGAGCGCAGGACGCTCCCTGCAGGGGTCCAGGTCACGGCGGCCATGACGGCCCCCACCTCGAGGATGGCGCCCCCTACCAGCGCTCGGGCACGAGCCTGGTGGGCGGCCACGGTGTACAAGGCCACGAGCAGGGCGAGGTCACCCAGGAGCGGGTAGCCGAGGAGCCATTGCAAAAAGGCGGTCGCGCTGATTACCACCAACACGCCCGAAGGACGGGCCCGTCTGACGGCAAGAGGCACGATGAGGGCCGTCTGCACCAGGGCGGCCTGGGTGCTGTTGAAGCGGGAGCCGATCAGCCACCAAGTCGAGAGCAGCAGGAGGACCGCGGCCAGAAGGGAATCAGTGAGTAGCGGGTGCGTCCCGGCGATGCGCCTCCCGGTCCCGAACAGGCCGTGGGTGACCTCTGAGGGAGGCTGTTGCGGGCTCAACCACACTTCTGGGACTTTTGTTGTGCCGCTCAAACGTTCGAAGCCTCCGAGGGGTGCTTCCTCGAGCGTACCCTTCGTAACTCGTCCTGCCCACCGCGGCCGGGACCATGGCCTTAGGCCTGCCGGCCAAGTCCTTCGCAAGGGCATCCTTCCGCTACGGTCTCGCCTGTGGGAGTCATTGGCTCAGCCCGCCCTCAGCAGGTGGTTTGAACGTGTGTGGCCGGACCACGTCGACGGTCCCGCGGGACACTCTGGCTCGGCTGCTCAGCGTCGACGAAGTCGACACCGAGGAGCTGCCGACCAGCTGGAACGTGGCGCCGACCCAGCCGGTCTACGGCGTGGCCGTTAGTTCCAGCGGTACCCGAGAACTAAGGGCGATGCGCTGGGGGTTGGTTCCCAGCTGGGCACATGACCCGCGCATCGGGTCGAGACTGATCAACGCGCGCGCCGAGACGCTCGACGAGAGACCGGCCTTCCGCACCCTTCTGGCCAGGCGCCGAGCCCTGCTGCCCTTCTCGGGCTTCTACGAGTGGCGCAGGTCAGGGAACGAACGCGTTGGCCGGAGCCAGCCGCACTATTTCTGCCGAAGTGACGGCCAGCCACTCGTTTTCGCCGGGCTGTGGGACATTTGGCGCGACGCTGAAGGACAACCGTTGCGTAGCTGCACGATCATAACGACGACGGCCAACGCTTTGGTTGCCTCACTGCACAGTCGCATGCCAGTAGTCCTCCCTGAAAGCTCGTGGGACGAGTGGCTGAGAGCCGAGCCTCCTAGTCAAGACGAGCTGCGCCGACTTTTTGCCCCGACACCCGATGGCGTTCTGACGTCGTGGCTTGTTGGTTTGGCGGTCAACAACGCCCGAGTTAACCGGCCTGAGCTGACTCTCCCCGCGGCCGAGCAACCCGAAGCGCTCACTTTCGCGGATATAGCTATACCCGAGCTTTAGGGGGCTCTTCATGGGAACCTGGGGCTCTATCGGGGATCGCTGGGGTGAGCGGTGGGCCATTTTGGGTCGGATAATGCGGACTGGGGCGAAAAACATAGGGATAACGACAGTAATTCGCCCCAGACTCGGTCAAACGAGGTAAATGGCGGTCATGACATTGAGCAAGTCGCCGTTTGAGACCAGCTACGAGACCAAGCGGTACACGGCGCCGGCCGTATCGTCGGTGACGTAGAGCGCTCCATCGGGGCCGGCCACGGCCTCCACCGGGCGACCCCATCGCGAGCCGTTGGGCAGCTGAAAACCCGACACAATGGTTAGCGGCGCGCCGAGCAGGTGGGTGGCCGGGCTCCATGGCAGCCATAGCACCGCTGGCGGCTGAGGCGGTTCGCGGTCCCAGGAGCCGTGGACTGACACCACCGCGCCTGAGTCCCAGGGAGCGCCAAGCTTGCTTCCCTCCAGAAAGGTCATCCCGAGAGGAGCGCTGTGCGCCGGAAGCCCACGCTCGATCCGTTCCAACTTGGCGCAGTCGAACACCCGCCCGCTGGGGTTCGTCTGGGCGTCGGGCACGAAGGTCATGGCGGCGTAATCGAAGTTGGTGCTGGTACCGCCCGGGGGCACCTGGGCGTCAGGGTCGCAGTAGGGCCAACCCAGGTTTCGCCCAGGTGTGATGCGGGCCAGCTCGTCCGGCGGGTTGTTATCGACGTACGACTGGAACCACGCATTGAAGGCGTCTGCATCGCCGCCATAAGCACGGTGGAACGGGTAACTAACGTCGTCGCGCTCGTTGACCGCGGCCCAAAGTGTCCCGTCGGGGGCAAAAGCCAACCCCTCGGCGTTCCGGGCCCCTGTGGCCACCACCTGGAGGTCGCCGCCGTCCGACCTGAACGAAAGGACCGACGCCCGGGGCGGGTGCCACGACAGGTCCGCTGTGTCCACGTTCGAGGAGCTGCCCACGTTCACATAGACGACGTGGTTCGGCCCCACGGCCAGCGTCTTGGTCGTGTGCTCGTCGTCCCCGGTTGGCTGGAGGTCGGGAAGGTGGGGGACTATTACTCGGCGCTCACCGGCGCCTCCCGGTCCCCAGGCGTAGCGGTCCACTTCGTCGGCCTCGGCCACATAGAGCACCTCTTGGCCCGCGAGGTCGTCGAAGGCGAGGCCCTGCGGCTCGTTCAGCCCTGACAGCAATGTGCGTTCGGCCGGCGGGAGGGCGCGGTTGGCTCGCGGTACGAGCTCGACCACGTCACCGTTGCTTGGCACGCTGACCAACAGTTGACCCTGGGGGCTCCAGGCTTCGAAGCGTGCCCCCGTAACCCGCGCCCATACTTCGGCCTGCCAGCCATGGGGCACCTTGAGTGCCCTCTTTACGTTGAACGGCGCGGCCCCGTTACCAGGAGGGACACTGATAGTTACAGTTGCCATACTGGCGCCGGCGGCGGTGCTGCTCGCCGAACTGGCGGCTGGCGTGAGGACCCCGGTCACCAAACCGACCAGAGCCACGCTGACGCCGAGGCTCCTGCGGCGCAGACTTCTCATAGGCTTGTCACGAGCTACCACGGTACGCCCCTTTGGCCATCAGCGTCACCGTGGCCCCACAAGCCTTACCGGCTGGATTCGACTGCGGAGGGGAGCAGAAATGGCAAATAACGAGACGGACGCCTCCAAAATGATTGACGAGAGGATAAAGGACCTGGGCGACTGGCGTGGGCAGACGCTCAGCGGGGTGCGGCGGATAATCAAGCAAGCGGTTCCCGATATCGTCGAGGAGTGGAAGTGGGTGAAACCCACCAGTCCCGGGACAGCGGTGTGGTCCCACAACGGGGGTATTTGTACGGGTGAGATCTACAAGGACGTGGTCAAGCTGACATTCTTCAAGGGTGCTGCTTTGGACGATCCCTCAGGTCTGTTCAATTCTGGTCTGGAAGGAAAGGTCCGGCGGGCCATCGACATCAAGGAGAATGAAAGGATCAACGAGGGTGCGCTGAAGGACCTGGTTCGAAAAGCCGTCGCGCTGAACTCAGAGAACAAATAGCAGCCTGGGAGCTCTGCTACTCGACGCCAGGGCGACGGGTCGGCCTTCGTGTTCGACCGGCTCGAGCGGCTCGAAAGCTGGCAGGATGTGCTGGTGGCATTCCGACCTTGGCGGCGGAACCGGGACCGCGCTGCGATAAGTGTCGTGCGGGCTTCCCCACGATCTGTCGTCGTGACTGCCTTCCCGCTCAAAGCCCCTGGCCGGGCCAAACTAGCGGAGCGGCTGGGCGAGGTAGAGATCCTTGATATTCGTGACGCTGTCTTCGGAGCCGACCTGGTCCTGGCCCCGTCATGCAGCCCGCAGTGCGTGGCCGCGCTCAGAAGCGCCTATCCAACCGCTCGCATAGTCGTTGTGGAGCTGGAGGACTGGGACTTCAAAGTGAGCCTGCCCGGACCGGTCAAGCGCGCCCTGAAAGCGGGTGCCGACGCTTACCTGCTGGCGGACAGCATCGAACAGTTGGCCGAGCAACTCACGCCCCGACCGGACTACGCGGCCGACCAAGCCGTCGAGCTCAATGAAGCCAGGCTCAATGAACTTGCCCGGTCTTCGGTCGACACAGTTATCTTTGCGAGTCTCCGAGACGTGCTCGAGCGACGAGAGGATAGGTCGGGCCCGGTGACGGGACCCAACGATCGTTTTCCGCCGCCCACGGAGTGACAACGCCAGGCCGGCTTTAGCCCGCCCGCGCCTGGGCGCCCACGTCGGCGCGGCCCTCGTCGTGTACGGCCGGTTCCAACGTGAATTGGCCGGTGTTGGCGTCGAAGTCGAACAGCTCTCCGTACCGGCCCCAGTCGATGGCGATCCGTAGTTGCTGTCGCGCCTCGTCCTCTGAGAAACCCCGCCGTAGCACGTCGAGAAAAAACCCTTCCCCGAGATTCCCGTCAGAGGTGGCCTCCAGCGCCCTACATATGGCCCGGACCAGGGGCGCCCGCTCGCGGGCGCGCTGGGCGAAGATCCGTTTTGACTCGAGGATGTCGGCGGCCACGAAAACCCGCCCTGCGTCCAAGATGTTGAGGTCGGCGTCGTCCACCTCGGCCAGTCCTAGGAGTTGGGCAGCATCCACCAGCGGGAGGAGGTCATCCACTTCGAAGGTCAGTTCGTGAGCCAATTGCGGGAGATCCGCCAGGCCACCCTGGGCGACTAGGATTTCCAGCAACCCGGACATCCCGCCCACGCTGGCGTTCGGCAGAGGAGTGTCGGTCGGTGTCCCCTCGCCAGGGGTAGCCACGGTCCATATATGTGCCGGCGGGCGCGTGTCTCGACCGGTCATCAACCCGTAGATCTGGTCGACTAGAGCTTGGAATTTCTCGTCGTGGCGGTCGCGGGGCTGGGGGAACACGCAGGTGATCTCAGTGCGGATGCGACCGGGGTTGGCGCCCAGCACGAAGATACGGTCGGCCAGGATGACCGCTTCCTCGATGTTGTGCGTGACGATCAGCATGGCTTTGGTCGGGAAGTCCTTTTCTTGCCACAGGCGCAACAGCTCGGCTCGGAGGTTCTGCGCAGTCAGCACGTCTAGAGCCGAGAACGGCTCGTCCATCAACAGGGCGTCGGGCTCAACAACGAGGGCGCGGGCGAACCCGACGCGCTGGCGCATTCCACCTGAGAGCTCTTTCGGGTAGGCGGATTCGAAGCCATCGAGACCGATGGTATCGATAGCTCGCTCCGCCCGCTGACGGCGTTCGGCCGGGCCGACGCCCCGCGCCTCGAGACCGAGCTCCACGTTCTGCCGGACAGTGAGCCATGGCAATAGGGCGAAGCTTTGGAAGACCATCGCCACTCCGGGATTGGCGCCGTTGAGGACCTGGCCCCGGTAGCGGACCTCGCCCGACGTGGGCGAGATCAGACCGGCGATGCATCGCAAGAGGGTGCTCTTGCCGGACCCGGAGCGGCCCAGAAGGGCCACGATCTCGCCCTCTCGGATATCGAGCGATATGTCATCGAGCACCGGCAACGGGCTGCCGTCGGGTGAAACAAACGATTTGCTCACGTGAGCGACTTCGATGATGACGGCGGGGCCGGGCCTCGTCCCCACTGCTGCTTCGGCAGAGGCGCTAGTCACCATGCATCACGTTGGCTGAGTGGACTACTGCGGGTCAACCCCTGACCCGTCAAAGCGCGTACCGGCTCTCGGCCAGCCGGTAGAGGCGCCGCCAGAACAGCCGGTTGGCCGTCACGACGAAAGCGCTCATGACAAATGAGTAGGGCGAAGTCACCCTCATTGGACGACATCGCGATGCTGTTCCCCAGGCCGTAAGCGTTCAGCGTGTGGTGGTTCCAGGCCACCAGTTCAGCCACGATAGACGCGTTCCACGCCCCGCCAGCAGCTGTGATCCCGCCGGTCACATACGCCGGGAATATTGCGGGCAGGATCACCTGGCGCCACCGTTGGCTCCGCGACAGGCGGGTTACCACCATCATCTCACGGAGGTCGTTGGGGATCGAGCTGGCGCCAGCGATGACGTTGAAGAGTATGTACCACTGCGCCCCGAGCATCATCAGCAGGATGGCGCCGAAGTTGAGGGGGATATCGAGGTCGATGAAGATCAACGTGGCGAACGGGAACAGCAAGATGGCCGGGAAGCTGGCGAGTACCTGTACCACTGGCTGAGCGTACCGGGAGAGTTTGGCGTCCATCCCGATCTTCACTCCGACGGGGACCCAAATAAGGGTGGAAATCACAAGGAGGACGACGACGCGCCCAAACGTCGCCAGGCCCATGGCGAAGAGCCGGGGCAAGTGGCCAAAACCCAGGCGCGAATTCAGGTATATCAGCCCGAGCACGATCACGACCACGGCGGCCGCCACCACTACGCCCCAGAAGATGACGTCACCTAGGCGCCGGCGCTGGACGTTGCCGCGCAGCGGGTACTCCGCCAACCCGAATGGTCGTGTTATCTCATCGAGGGCTCGCCCGATCGGGTGGCTGACGGAGCCAGCCAGTGCAGGGACAGAGGAGCGGCGCAGGAAGTTCAGGACGAGGCTGTTCGGCTTGTCCGCGGACTCTGAGGTCTCCATGCGGAACTTCTCGGCCCAGGCGACCAACGGGCGAAAAACGAAGAAATTCGTCCCCACCACAAGGATGACCATGACGATGATGGCCACAGTTACGTCGGCGTACGAACCCCGAGCGACCGCGGCCGCCATGTAGCTCCCCATCCCGGGCAGGCTCTCGAGGACACCGTGGCCGCCCTTGACGAACACGGTCACCGACTCCGATGCGGTGAGGAAAAACCAACCTCCTCCCATGGACATCATCATGTTCCAGACGAGACCGATCATTGAGCTGGGCACGTCCAACTTCCAGAACCGCTGCCATTTCGTCAAGCGGTACATGCGAGCGGCCTCGTCGAGCTCCGCCGGCTGCGAGACGAGCGAGTGGTAGAAGCTGAACGTCATGTTCCACGCCTGCGACGTGAAAATCACAAAGATCGAGGCCAGTTCGAGGCCGAGAAGGCTGTTGGGGAACAACGTGATGAAAAAGGTCAGCGCGATAGGAAGGAAGACGAGGATCGGGATCGACTGCAAGATGTCGAGGATAGGGATGAGGACCTTCTCGGCCCGCCGGAGGCGGGCCGCCGCAGTAGCGTAAACGAAAGTAAACACGGTGGACAGCGCCAGCGCCGCGAACATTCGGAGCAAAGAGCGAGCGGCGTAATAGGGGACATGAGTGATGTCCGTCGATATCGGTACGGGGACCCGGCCCGGGGTGAAGTTGACGGTCATCGACTCACCCAACCTCACCACTACGTAGAGGACGAGGACGACCCCCACGGCGACAATGAGGTCGGCCCAGTTCAGCTTTCGGCCCCGCAGGACCTCACGGACTGGAAGTTCTCGACGGACGGCCAATGACGGTTACTCCAACCTCGGCAGCGACGACCTTGAAGACTATCGAAGTCCCCGGACCGCGTTCCATGACGTGAGAGAGGCCGGCTAGCACGGGTTCTAGCCGGCCGTCCGGTGGCGCAGTAGCGCGGCACAGCGTGGGATCCTCGACTGGGGAGATACCCTAGGGTCGGTCCGTTCCCGATGGCGGAGACTAGTTCCTGTGAGTGCCTCATCAACCCGAGCCGCCCCGAGTGAGCTCACGACGGTCTGGGCCTCTCCTTTCTGGACGTCGCCGGCCAGGGCCAGACGGGCGAGGAGTAAACGTGAGCGACCGTCAGCTCGAGCCCGATTCGCGCGCCGTCGACCGCCTCACTCTGTTTTCGGACGCCGTGGTGGCTATTGCCATCACCTTGGTCGCCATCGACCTGCCAATACCGACTGGGGCCACCGTGCCCCAGTTGTGGTCCTCAGTGCAACAGAACGCGGGCCACTATGCCGCGTTCGCCATCAGCTTCGTCGCCATTGCGGTTTAGACACGCGTCCCCCGTCTATTAGTACTTTTGTACCGGTACCGATTAAAACTGCTAAGGGTCACAGATTTGCACCCGGTCCAGGTACTCACGTGGGAAGCAAGCCAAAGCGGGGCCGCGGCAACGAGGTCCGCGAAAAACTCGTACTTAGGTCGGGCCCGCAGCCTTTGCCGATAAACGAGGTGACCTCGGCCGGCGCCGACAGGCAAACGGCTAGTTTCAGCAGCTAGGGTTACAGGTAAATGTCCCCTCCCCAGCCGGGCAGCCACGATTTCGTCCTCGGCGGTGGTGGCCAGCTGAACGCCGGCGCCCGGCGCCGGGATTTCTCAGGGGCTAACCGTAAGGTTTTGCGTGGCAGTAGCGAAGTTGTTGACGGTGACGCTTATCGTGGCCGTCCCGCTGGCGGCGCCGCTGGGCACGACAAAGCTGACCGAACCGTTGCTCCAGTTGGTTATGTCGAGGGCGGCGCTGCCAGGCGACCCCGAACGTGTCGCCATTGGCGTCGGTCAATGTGACGAAGTCCGACAAACTCGACACTTGGGACGGGCCGAAGTTCTGGCCGGTGAGGGTGATCGTCGTGCCCGCCGCCCCGGTGGTGGGCGAGACGCCGGTCAGCACGGGCGCGTTAGGGGGCGTGCTCACTGAGGACGTAATCGTCACCGGCACGGCGTTCTACACCTGCTGGCAGTCGCAGCCCCTGACACCAAGGTTTCCCTCGAGATGGGTAACACTGCGCACGTCGGCGACCTTGTCGCCCGAGGAGAGGTCGACCTCGGCTTCATCGAGGGCTCCCGGCCACCCGGACGGCTGTCGTCGCGGGAGTTGCTAACCGACGAGCTGGTGATCGTGGTGCCAGCGGGTCATCCCTGGGCCCGACGGCGGCGGCCCATCTCGGTGAACGAACTGGCAAAAACCCCCTTGGTACTGCGCGAACCTGGCTCGGGGACGCGTGAGGTCCTGACAGACGCCCTGCGTGCCCACGGTCTCGACGTCACCGTGGCCATGGAGCTTGGCTCGACCACCGCCATCAAAGCCGCGGTGATGATCGGGGCCGGCCCGGCGGTGGTGTCGACCCTCGCAGTCCGCGCTGAAGTGCAGGCGGGTCAGCTCGTCACCGTGGCGTGTGAGGGCCTGTCGCTCAAGCGAGCGATCCGGGCCATCTGGGCGCCAAATCGCCCGCCGTCTGCGGCGGCGTCGCGCCTCCTGAGCATTGCCGGCCGGGCGGAGGACCGCAGCCCGGCCCGGGCCTAACCGGACACCTGCGCCTCTTACCAACCAGAGCCTGTACAACAACGGGCCGCGCCGGTTAGCGCAGGCCGCGCCGGGGTCAGTCCCCTGCCAGGGGAGCGGGCTGCTGCCCGGGAGCGTTTACCGGGCGCACGAAGCCAACGTCGAAAGCGAGGACGACAGCCTGCACGCGGTCACGCAGCCCCAGTTTGGACAGGATCTTGCCCACATGAGACTTGACCGTCGCCTCCGAGACGAACAGATGGTCTGCTATCTCTCCATTGGAGAGGCCTCGGGCCATGGCGGCCAAGACTTCCTGCTCTCGCTCGGTGAGGCGCATGACCTCGGCCAGGGCAGGAGAGGGCGCCGTCTCGGGCGAGCGTCCGGCCAGCCTCCCGTACTCCTCGAGCAGTCGGCGGGTGGCCCGAGGGGACACGACGGCATCACCCGACGCGACGGTGCGGATGGCACCGATCAGTTCGTTGGGGCGTACGTCCTTGAGGATAAAGCCGCTGGCCCCCGCCCGGAGGGCGCCCAAGGCGTACTCGTCGAGGTCGAACGTGGTGAGGACGAGTACCCGGGCGGTCCGGCTGGCGGCCACGATCCGCCGGGTGGCTTCGATCCCGTCCATGCGCGGCATCCGGATGTCCATCACCACGACGTCGGGCGAGCAGCGAGCTACTGCCGCGACGGCCTGCTCGCCGTCGTCGGCTTCGCCCACCACGTCGATATCGCCCTGGCTCTCGAGGATCATCCGGAAGCCCTGCCGCAAAAGGGCCTGGTCGTCAACCAGGACAACCCTCAGCATTACGCCCGCCTGTAAGGCTTCGGGAAGCCGGCCCGGCGGTGCCCGCGTTCCGAGGTTAGGGCGGCCGGTACGGCCAGAGCGGTGCGTCGTGGACGGGGGGAGCTGGGCGTTAGGTTCATGGCTCTCGGGTACCCGTCAGTCGAGCGTACAGGGAGCCGCAGTCGAGGGAGCGCCAGGATCATCCTTAGGGATGAGGGGGCGCGCCTACTTTCAACCCGTGGGAGGTCGGCAGCCACGCTCCCGTTTCGTACCATCGAAATGTGACGCCTGGCCCAACAACCACGCGCGCCCGAGGTACTGAAGGAGCAGATGTGCAGAGGCGGGACCAGACGGGGTGGCGTGGCGCATTGGAGGCTGCCCGTCGTCATGCGTGGTTAGCTCGCGTACTGGAACTGGCTCGCATCGACTTCGAGCCGAGCGACCCTCAGCCGTCCGGGGTGCGCGTCATAGCAGCCACTGTGGCGTCGGTCGTCTGTTCGTTACTAGCCGACGCCCTCATCGTCGCCATCGCCGAGGCGGTCTTCCCCTCGACCAAGGGCTACCCGCACTTCCAGTTCTCGGATTACGCCAAACTGACGATCATCGGGGTGCTGATCGCCTGCGCGGCGTGGCCCGTGGTTACGCGAATTAGCTCCAGCGCACGCTGGCTGTTCTTCCGAATGGCCATTCTGGTGACACTGGTGCTCTGGCTCCCAGACCTCTACGTCCTGGTCAAAGGCCAGCCGGCGAGGGCTGTTGCTTTCTTGTGGCTCATGCACCTCGCCATCGCCCTAGTCACCTACAACCTGCTGGTCCGCGTGGCGCCGTGCGGGGAGCGCGGGCATACTCGTGAAATGAAGCTCGGCGGAGTGGACCGCGGCGCGCCGCCGGGGCGTTCTTAGGGCGACGGCCAAAGGAGCTATGCGCCAGGTGAAGGCGGGCAACCACGGTGGATCTCAAGCCCGGTCACGATCAGACCGGGGCCGAGCGATGGGCAAGTACCGGTTATCGGTCGCATCTTTCCCGCGCCCGTGGCTGCCAAGGTCCCAGAGATCATTTTCCTCTTCTGGGTAGCCAAGATCCTGACCACCGCCGGGGGAGAAGCGACGTCGGACTACTTCAAGACCTTGGGCAACATCAAAGGTGGCGGCGCCGAAATCGCCTTGTTCCTTATAGGTCTGGTATGGCAGTTCGGGACTCGCCGGTACCGAGCCTTCGCCTACTGGTTCCTGGCCTACGCCATTGCCATCTTCGGCACCGGCGTCTCCGATTTCCTGCACCTGGATGTCCATATCCCCTATGCAGGTACCACCCTTCTGTGGGCGGTCGTGCTGGCGGCGGTCTTCTGGACCTGGTACCACAGCGAGGGGACTCTGTCCATCCACAGCATCACCACCCAGCGCCGTGAGGCTTTCTACTGGGCGACGGTGTTCGCCACCTTCGCCCTCGGCACTGCGCTCGGTGACTTCACCGCAACCTCTCTCCACCTGGGCTACCTGGCCTCGGGCATCCTCTTCGGCGTGGTCATCTTGATCCCCGCCCTGGCCTGGTGGCGGTTCAACCTCAACAGCGTCGTCGCCTTCTGGATGGCTTACGTCGTGACCCGCCCTCTCGGGGCATCGTTCGCCGACTACATAAGCAAGCCGCAGGGCTTGAGCGGTATCGGCTTCGGCGATGGGCCGACCGCGGTGGTCTTCAGCGTCGCCGTCTTCATCCTCGTCAGCTACCTCGCCGTCGCTCGCCCAGACATACAGCAACCGGTGGCCGTCCCCGCCCACGGCCAGCGGCGCGTGGTTTCGTCGCCCGATCTCCTCGGCACGCCCCTTCCCGATCTGGGCCCGCAATAGATTCCTGAACAGCCGGACCTGTTACGTGGCTGTTACTGGCCATAAGCGACAATCCTGATATGGCCCACTCCAGACTACGGAAAACCGGCTTTACGGCGGCCCTCTTCGCTGGCTCTGCCCTCCTCGTGTCCGCCTGGGCTGTCCCGGCCCAGGCCGATGGCGGGGGAGGGGGTGCCATGAAGATCGTCGGTGCCAGCTACACCCAGGAGCTCAAGTTCGCGCAGTGCATGCGTTCGCACGGCGAGCCCAATTTCCCCGACCCGACCTCCAACGGCGTCTTCTCGTTCAACGGCATCGACCCCAACTCGCCGCAGTACCGCAGCGCACAGGAGTCCTGCCAGCATCTGCTCCCCAAACCCAAGCCAGTGTCACCCGCGGAACAGGCCAGGATGCTCGCGCAGGCGCTCGCCTTCGCCCAGTGCATGCGTTCTCATGGCGAGCCCACTTTCCCCGACCCGAGCTCGAGCGGGGGTGGCATCAGTTTCAGTTTGAGGGGCGTCGACCCCAACTCACCGCAGTTCCAGAGTGCGCAGAGAGCGTGCCAGAAGTTTTCCCCGTTCCCGGGAGGTGGGCCAGGAGCGCCATAACGTCAGATGAGTCGCTGATGGTGTAACGCATGCGGGCTCTTCCACCCTCGCGATAAGGGTCCCGGTCAGTAAGGCAGCGAGTCTTAGGGTCGGCCGGGGGACTTAGCCTCTCCGCGGCAGCGAAGGCGAGGCTCGCTTCGGCGAGGGATCGGAACCCTTCGACGGTGGCTCGGACGTTACCCGCCACGACCAGCCCGTGATCGGCGCAGGGAATTATCAGCGACTCTGCCCCAATCTGTTGGCACACTTTCGCGTGAGCGCCCGGATCGTGGTAACGATCTCCGGAACCGGCCACGAGGAGAGACGGCCATCCTTTGTTAACAACGCCCTCACTTACGTAGTCGAACCCAAGCAGCGGCGTGACCCAGATAGCATCAACCTCATCAGGAAGTGACATCTCGCCCATTACCGAGAGGAAGAGCGTCCCGCGCGACTTGGCAATAAACGTCACCCTGGCCGGGCGTTGCTCTGCCAGGATCTCGACGACACGCTCGGAGACGAAGGCGTCGAACTCCAGGGCATCGGCTCGATCAAGACTTCGGGGCCGGAACTCAGGGTAGGGGACGACTTTGACCTCGGCCCCAAGCTCCTCGACGGCCAAGGACGGCACGAGCAGAGGTGCGGTGTAGGCTCGCCCCGCCGCCCGGCAACACCAGAGCAAGGTGACGTCCCATGGCTCAAGTCTTCCCGAGGAAGAAACACATCGCCCAACCGCTCCGCAGGCAGATTTGTGCGCCGATCGCCGCGCAGGCCGTTGCCGTGTCGACGATGAGTTGTAGCTGGCGCTCGGCACGCTTTGTGTCCACGTCCCGAACGTACAAGACAAGGGCTCGACCACCCATTTTGTGATGGCCAACGGTCGTGCCGTGCGTCCCAACCTGGAGCTACGCGGGGACTCTTTGGTAGCGGGCACCGTAAAGGGGTTAGTTGGGCACACTGGCCACAGCGTGCGTATCTGACGGCCGGCGACACACGGTTGTGGATTTATGGACCAGGGCGATGCCGACGGGGCCTGGCCGTACAAAAGTACCCACTTGCCCCTCCTTTATCGCCTCGCTGTTTGTATATTTAGACGGCCTCGCCGCGCCGGTAGGGAGTTTTGCCCGCTTTCCAGCTAAATCTGCATGTGGTTGGCTCCGGTCTGCAAAAGTACCCACTTGCCCCTCGGCGCACACCCCGGGGAGGTGGGTTATTTAGCCTGAGACGGCAACGTATGGCAGGTGTACCCCATCGATGGACCAGATGAGCTCGGCCCGCCCTTCTCGCAGCTTGACCATACGCTCGAAATAATCGGCCAGCGCTGTCTCGTACGGCCAGCGGCGCTCAATGAGGCGGGCCGCCCCTTCGACTATCTCCTCCAGGTCCTCTTGGACCCGCTCGAAGCACATGCTCGGTGAGCGAGGGCCGTCGTCATCGACCGGCGCGGGCTCGGCCTCGAACTGTTGCAGGGCGGGGAACCGGCGGACGTCAGGGAGCACCGAATAGAACGTCACGCCGTTGAAGTAGTACTCGGGCCAGCGGTTCCCGGAGATCGTCAGCCATGGCGTCCCGACGGCCAGACCGGCCATCCCGAAGCCGGAATGGGGTGAGATCAGGACGTCGCACTCTGACACGATGGCCAGTTGCTCGATGAGATCCCGGTCCACGGCGTCCACGGCGTCTACCACGCCTGGGGTCATCAGGAGGTCTTGTAGCTCCGAGCGCCCGAAACTGGTCGAAGTCCGGCCGTCGCGGCGGAGCTTTCCAACCACACAGAACTGGGCCGCGGGCCAGCGCTTGATCAGCGATTCGAAGATAAGGCGCCACGAGCGAAGGGAGGGGTAATTCGAGCGGGGGCCGCTTCCGGCGGGCAACACGGCGATCTTGGGCCAAGCCTCCGAACGACCTAAGCCACCCCGGACGCCTGAACAGTCTGAGCTATCCGGGACGTCTGAAGGGTCTGTGCCACCGCGCGCCATGAGTTCGCCGGCTCGAGCCGACGCCGCGGCGGGCACCGCAAGTCGTAAGTGACCACCCCGGACGTAGCCGGGAGGAGCGGCCCCTGCTGTCCCTATCGCGGCGACGGAGGGGCCGAAGCGCTCGCCTGTACGGTCGTAGTAAGCGGCCAATCCGGGGAACAGCGCTCGCTGGTTGGACTGGCGGCTGCGGCCGTCGTCGACCACCCAGTCCCACCTGGCGGGAATGTCGTCCAGCCCCGCCAGCGCCCACCCGGCGTCGAACAAGTCCACCGTCACTGGGTACGTCGCCTCCAGGAAGGGGCAGAGGGATGCCAACTCGACCGGCGTGTTTGCGTTCAGCACTAGCCCGATGCGCAAGTCGGGATCGGCCAGGTGGTACCCGTGGCAATAGTGGAGCGCCTCGATGGCGTGCCCGACCGGATGGCAGTAGACGAAGTTGACGAGCAGGCGACGAGGGCCGACCACGAGTTCGAAGGTATTTGGCGGGCCGGAATTGGCGCAACCGAATTACGTGGCTCAACCTAGCCGCCTCCGTCGACGACAACAAGGACCTTGGTTTTAGTCGTGGTAAACATCGATCGCTGTCCTTGGGCAGCCCACGCGCCGCGCACGGCCTGCCATCATAAGAAGGCTAGTTCTGGGTGTTTTTATCGGAGGCGTCGTCTGGGAGTTGTATAACCGCACCCGCCGATGTCCTCATTTTCTAACGCCCGGCAATCGACTTTACGCCCCGTGATCGATTTTGAGCGCCCTGTGGAGCGGTGGGCACCCTTTAGCGGTTTTTGTCTCGCCCTCCGGGGAGCGCGGCTCGCTTAATTTGCTGGCGGAGCTCGAGCCGGCGTGCAAGCTTGGCACCATGCGTTGCAGTGTGAGGCCAAAAGGGGCAAACGAAGAGGAAGCTGTTCTTGCCATCGTAAGAGAGGCCTTTACGAGCCCGGGGCGGAGCGGCGCGGCCGAGGTGGGCATCGTGGCGCGCACCTGGGCGCTTGGCGCCAGCCCAGAAGGCATGGACCTGGTCGCAGTGGACGGGGCGGCGATTGTGGGCCATGTCCTCGGGGCCGTGGGAGACCTGGGCGGCCAGCCCGCCCTAGCGGTGGCCCCGCTGTGCGTAACGTCGTCGCGCCAGGGCGAGGGCATCGGCGCCGCACTGATGAACGAATTGCTCCGTGGGGCTGAAGCCGCTGGCTGGCCCTTGGTACTGGTGCTCGGCAACCCACGCTATTACGAGCGGTTCGGCTTCGAGCCGTCGGGGCCGCTTGGCATCTATTACCGGCCCGTCGGTAGGAGTGATCCTCATTTCCAGGTGCGCCAGTTCCGCCGCGTCGACCCGTCTCTAAGGGGCGAGTTCATCTACTGCTGGGAGGCACCTCTCAGCAAGTTGGAAGAAACTACCGACTAAGTGATCGGCCCGGTGGTGGCCAAGTGAAAACGACGGTCGCCAACGGCCGTTTCTGATTACCGCTGGCCCCGAGCGTTTGTGAACTCCTCAAGCATTAACCGAGCCGGGCGTGCCAGACCGAGATGGTGGTGAAGGACCCGGCGGTAAACGGCCTCAGGTCCCAGCCGTCCCAGCGTGCCTCAAACTCTAGCTCCGCCATCCTCGCCATAAGGTCTAGCTCTGAGGGCCAGGCGTAGCGTATCTGGATGGGGTAGAAACTAGTACCTCGGCTTGCCAGCGCCACCTGCTGAGTGGTCACGGTTTGGTTCGCGGGATCGTGGAGCGAGCATTCCAGGAGCACCTCGTCGAGACCTACTTTTACCGTCCTCACGCATTGGCCGTTTTCGAAGCGGTCCAGCCGGGGCACGAACGCCTCGACCCGGAAACGTCCGCCGGGCACGAGGTGACGGGAAACGGCCGCAAAGCAGTTGAGCTGCGCCTCCTGGTCCGGGAGGGCGAAGAAGGTATTGCGCACAACGAAAACGAGCTCGAACCGTTTCCCCAGGTCGAAATCGCCGAAGTCCCCCACAGTAACTGCCACTCGGTCACCGCCAGGCTTGGCCTTCAGCTGCGCCACCATAGCCTCCGACGAGTCGATGCCAAAGACGTCGATACCTCGAGTAGCGAGGGGGAGGGCGACGCGGCCTGTGCCTATGCCCAGCTCCAGCACTGGCCCGGCGCCCGCCAGTTCGGACAAGAGGTCTACCTGACCGGGAAAGGTCCCGCTCAGCAAATGGTCGTAGAGACCGGCCACTCTCTGGCCGTACGTGGTGGCGTCGTAGCTTTCCATCAGCAAAGCGTGGTGCCGGACGGTGCCCGCGGCAACTGATTTTCGCTCTCAATATGCGGCCGGTGGCCGCTCTCACCCGGTGAAGCTCTTGTGGGCGACGCAGAACTCGTTGCCCTCCGGGTCTTGCATTACCGTCCACCCGTGGATGTCCCCGAGGGTGTGCTCGGCCACAATCGACGCCCCCAAAGCGACCAGGCGGCCGACAGTCGAGGGGTCAGGGTCAACTAGGTCCAAGTGCATCCGGTTCTTGGCCGCTTTCCGTTCAGGCACCTTCTCGAAGTACCAAGCTGGTTCGGCCCGCTCAGGGTCGCCACCTCCGATGGACGCGAGTGGGGACCGCTGTTTGCGTCGAGCGGGCGGCCGAGGGCGGCCGACCAGAATTGGGCCACGTTGAGCACATCGTCGCAGTCCAGCGCTATGTTCCCGACGCGGAGTGCCACTACAGAGCCCGTCTTGTCATTTCCCGGGCCACGGCGGGCTCTGGTCGTTTCGTAGTCCATGGCCCCATATTCTCATCTGGATGAAGGGGGCGTGCCGCCGGCGCTACTAACGACCTTGGTCAGAGGGGCGGTACAGACCACTCGGCGTCGAAGCTTGGTTGCCCGCCGGTCCTCGCCCTTAGGCGCAGCCGGTGCGGGGTAGTCAAAGAAACGACGTCGGCTCGGAACTCATCGGCGGACTTCCAACCGCCGCTCACCGCGACTGCGGGCAATGCCGCGTGGAGCCCGGGCAGTTCGCCTTCCGTCCACGCCCCCGGTCGCAGGTCGAATGAGTGCCCGACGCCGTCGATGACCACCGTGAGCCGCGTCCCATTGTCCGTGGGCTCCACGTGGAGCGCACTGACGCGCTTGGTGAAAACGGCCCGTCCAATGCGGGTGAAGGCGACCTCACGCCCAGGCCGCCCCGCCCGGGCGTCGATAACACGGGCATCGATAACAGAGGTCGACAGACGGTGCAGACGGTCCGCCAGTTCTCCTTCCGCCTTGTAGTCGGCCTCCGCATCGCCGGAGAGAGCGGGCAGCAGGTGCTCCCAGATCAGGTCAAGCTGCGCCTGCATATCAGCCACTTGGGCGGTGCAGGCGATGACCGCATCAGCCTGAGGCACCACTACGCAGAACTGGCCGAACGCTCCGTCACCGCGGTACGCCTCATGGCGGCACATCCAGAACTGGAAGCCGTACCCTTGCTCCCAATCGGTCTTTACCGATTGCGCTCCGTTATCGACCTGTTTGCTGTGGGCTTGGCTCATGTACGTTTCAGGCACCAATTGCCGGCCTTCCCACCGACCGTTCTGCAGGCACAACTGGCCGAGCTTGGCCACCGACTCGGTCACCAGGTGCAAGCCTGAAAAACCCTGGTCGATGCCCGGCTCGGCTTGTACCCAGTAGGCTTTCTCTATCCCGAGCGGGTCAAAAAGGCGGGGCCTCAGATAGTCGAGCATCCGTTCGCCTGTGAGCCTGGTAATGATGGCGGAGAGGATGAAAGTACAGCCCTGGTTGTAGCAGAACAGCGACCCCGGCTCCTTGTCCGGTGGGATAGCCAAGAACGAACGGACAATATCGGGGCCCCCCTTCGCCAATTTTGGCCAAGTGTCCTCGGCGTGCCCGCTGGCCATGGCCAAGAGGTGCCGCACCTTGAGGGCGTTCAAGTACGGCCACGCGGCATCCGCCGGGACCTTATCGGGGAAGAAGCGGGCCACGGGGTCGTCAATCGAGAGCAGCCCCTCGCCCTCGGCTATCCCGATCGCCATCGACGTGAAGCTCTTGGACAACGAGTAAAGCAAGTTGACGCGGTCGGGGCGGTACGGCGCCCACCAGCCCTCGGCCACGACATGGCCGTGGCGCAACAGCATCAGAGAGTGCAGGTCGAGCCGGGCGGCGTCGACCGCTTCCAGGAAGGCTAGGACTCCGGCGGCGTCCACGCCTTGGGCGGACGGGGCCGAACGAGGCAGCCGAGCAACGGTCACCCGGCCAAGGTAACACCCTCTCGCACTCGGCCGGACAGTGAGCGCCGGGTCGCGTTGGGGATAACCAACGGTTGGTCGGGCATGATGGCCAAATGACCGAAAGCCAACCAGCGAGGACGTCGTCGAGCTACCGACGGCGCCGAGACTCAGCCCGGGTCGCGCTCCTCGACCGAGACGGCCGAGTGTTGCTGTTGCGGGTACTGGATCCCCGGGACAACAAGCCGGCGCTGTGGGTCACGCCTGGCGGTGGCGTCGAGCCCGGAGAAGAGATAGCCGTTGCTGCGGCTCGAGAGCTGGAGGAAGAAACGGGTCTCAGGTTGAGCGTATCTGAGCTGGGCCCGCCCGTAGCCGTGTGCCGCGGCGACTGGGAGTTCCGGGGTGTCCCATTATACGGCGAAGACTGGTTTTTTGCCACGCACGTTGACATATTCGAACCTAGCGATTCTGGGTGGGACGAGATCGAACGCGAGATCCATCAGTACTGGCGCTGGTGGGCACCCGAGGAACTCGACGAAACCGACGAACCCGTCCTCCCCGCCAAACTGGCCGAGCTCATACGTGCCGTTCACGCCGGCACGGCCAGGGGCGCCGAGCCTCTGCAACTGCCATGGAAAACGGTCTGAGCGCCGAAGTGCGCCCTCTTCACTTTGTACCACTTGTCGCGCTTATGGCACACAAGTGTGACAGAGCTCTCTAACCGCGGGCGTTGGCGGTGGCCGCCGCCCGTGCCAAGTCCGCCAACAGGGGCGGGACATCGAGCCGGGGGACAACCACCTGCACGATCCAGGGCACGGCTGGCCCTTCGCTTGCTTCGAGAAGAATGCGGTCGAGGTCGTCCTCGGTCACGGCACGGGCAGTGCGACAGGCGCGGCCTGGCCCAAAAAACGACGGCGCCGCCGTCCAATCCCATTTGGCGATGTCGTTGTACTCCCGGTCGGCGCCATGGATGGCCCGTTCCACCGTATAGCCGTCGTTGTCGACCACGAAAATAACGGGGGAGAGCCCTTCCCGGAAAATGCTAGAGATTTCCTGGACCGTCATTTGCCCGGCGCCGTCCCCGATGAGCAAGACCCCCCGCCGGTGCGGTTCGGCCAGGCAGGCGCCTAGGAGCGCGGGCAGCGTGTAGCCGATCGACGCCCAGAGAGGTTGACCGATGAATACAACGTCGGTGGGCAAACGTCGCGTGGCCGCTCCATAGAAAGAGCACCCTTGGTCGGCCAGCACCACGTCTCCGGGCCGGAAGAAACCGGGCCACCCGGTCCCATAGAGCGCTCTGGGACAGGGGCATCCGTGGCTGTGTGGCCCGGCTCGGTTCGGCCCGATCGACGAAGGCGGCGACCCGCCGAGAGGAAGAGGTGGCCGCGAGTTCCTTGACGAGTGCTGTGGTCGCCTCGAGCGCGTCCTGGAGGGTGACGGGAGAAAACACCGCCGCGCCCACGCTGGCCGTGTTCGGCCCGATTTCGATCGTCTGCGTGCGGTTGATGTGCTGGGTGAAAAAGCCGCTGTTGAGGTCCGTGAACTGCACACCGGCCAGGACGAGGACGGGCGCATCTTCGACCACTTCACGGACCGCCGTGTTGCTGGCGGCACCGGCGTAAACTCCCGCAAACGTCGGCGCGCTCTCGTCCACCAGGCTCTTCCCCCATACCGAGGTGGCGTGGAAGAGGGGGCCGGCGGCGAGCAAATCCCGTATCTGAGCGACCGCCCCGAGCCGGTGGACCAACAGCCCGGCCAGGACCCTGACGTCGCTGACATCGGCCGCCGACTCGATCAGCTGCCGGGCGGCGGCCACGTACCCAGCCAGTGAAACCGGGTCGCTGATGGCCCGGGGCACCTGCAACGGCCGGCTCGGAGGCGCCAGTGGCGCGCTGGCGACGTCAGCCGGCAACAAGATGTAACCGGGGAGCCGTTCGCTCAATACCGCGCTGAGTACGCGGTCGATTTCGGCCCGTCGGACTGATCGACACCTCGATGATTATCTGCATTTGGTAACTATCGGCCCTCTAGCCTCGCCGCAACCCACGGAAACCCCATAGTTTCCCCTCAGGGCCGTCCCAACGAGGCTGGAAAGGCAGCCGCTACTGCACCCGAATGGCGCCTCTGGCGCCGGCCCACATCACTTGGACCAGGGACGACGTCACCGGTCGATGGCTAAAGTAGTCGGAGCGGGAGGCTCCGCCCAGCCTCTTGCCGAACCGCAGGAGGCCTACAAGGAGTGGAAGTTTCCCCGTCCGGAAATGCGGGTCTCGTCGGTCGTCGGCCAGAACTGGCCGCCGTCTTGGCTGCGGCGCAGGCGGCCGCGGATCACCGGCCTTCAGTCGTCTGGATAGAGGGAGGCGCGGGTTGGGGCAAGACGTCGTTGCTGCGCCAGGCACTGCGGGACTTGCCCTCGGATTTCATTGTCGTCACTGCGGAGGCGGACGAGTTTGCCTCCGACGTCTCGTTCAACCTCCTGGAGCAGTTGGGGGTGCGCCAGGCCACCGCGGTCTTTCCTGCCGGCCTGGAGCTACTCGAGTACTTGGGTCGCTTGCAGTCAGCAGGACCGGTTGCGCTGGCGGTCGAGGACCTCCACTGGACCGACCCGGAATCGCGTGCTGCGCTTCTGGTGGCGGCCCGGCGGCTCAGCCAAGACAGAGTGCTCATGGTCGTGACCAGCCGCCCCGAGGCCGCACCGGGGGATGGCTGGGAACGGTTCCGCTTCGACCCGAGCCGTTGCGTGGTGGTCCCTATGACACCGTTGTCGGTGGGAGAGGTTTCGGAAATGGCCCGGGCCGGCGGAGTTAACCTCTCGGCGGTCGCCGCGGAACGGCTGTACCGCCACACGGGAGGGCACCCCCTGTACGCTCGGACCCTGCTCAGCGAGTTCTCGCCGGCGCAGTTAGCCAACTCAAACGGCAACCTCCCCGTGCCTCGTTCGTTGGCGTCGGCCACGGTCGCTCGCATGGCTGAGCTTCCCCAGGGTGCCCGCAGCCTGGCGGCAGCGCTCGCCGTGCTCAATCACGGCGAACCTCTCCAGCTTGTGGCTCGGGTCGGCGGGGTCGTCGAACCCTCGCGGGCCTTGGACAGCCTTTCGTTTCCACAGGTTTTGTGACCTGGCAGACGATCAACGGGCAAGGCCTCCTGGACTTTACTCACCCCATCTACCGGGCTGCCGTCTATAGCGACTTGGCCCCCAGCCGGCGCCAGGAGCTACACCGCGCCGCGGCAGAGGTGATCGGAGGCCGGGCCTTGGCGCATAGGGTGGCGGCCGCCGATACAGCCGACGACGCCTTGGCCGACGAGGTCGAGGCGATCGCTGAAGACGAGGCTCGCAACCACCATTTCGGCACGGCCGCGGCGCACCTGCTGTCCGCGTCACAGCTCAGCTCGGCGCCCGAGGAGGCAGAGCCCAGGCTCCTGCGCGCCGCTCGGTTGCTGCTGGCCGCCGGCCAGACCGCTCAGGTAAATGTCCTCCGGCCTCGGCTCGAAGAATGCCCGCCGGGGCCGGCCCGTAACCTCGTGCTGGGGCTGGGGGCGTGGGACCACGGAGAGCCCGTGCTGGCAGAAAAACTCCTTACCGAAGCGGCCGGCTTCATCAGCGCCGAGCAACTGGCGAGCGGCTACGCTGCGAAGACTGAGACGGCGGCTGACGCATTGGCCCAGCTCTCGGTGATTTACGTGGCGCAGGTTAGAGCCCGTGAAGCCGTGGACACGGCCGCCGCCGCCCTGGCCTACGAGCCGGGCGACCCGAGCATAGAACGGACGGCCACGATGTCAGCGGCCTTGGGCGAGGCCATGCTGGGCGGAGCGCCTGCTGGGCTCGACCGTCTGTCCGGCCGACTGCTGGCGGACCCCGAGCGGGCCGACCCCGCGGACGTCGACCTGGTTATCACCCGAGGCACGCTGCATCGCTACGCCGGGCACGTGACAGCAGGGATAACCGACCTGAGAGCAGCGGTGCGCTTAGCCCGTCACGTGGCCACGACGCAGCTGCCGCGCGCCCACCTTCACCTTTCGCAGCTCTTGTTCGAAGCGGGCGAATGGGACGAGGCGCTCGTGCAGGGGCGGGTCGCCCTGTCCCTGCTCTCAGACGAGCGTCGGACGTAGGTCGAAGCGCAGGTCCATGCCACGCTGTCGCGGCTGCTGGCGTCGAGAGGGCAGTGGGCGGAAGCGGAAGCGGAGCTCGCCGCCGCTCAAATCGCGGCCACTGAACTTGGCACGCCCGAGGCCCGCGGGACGGCCGTGATGGCCGAGGCGCCCTGGCCCGAGCCAGGAACGAGCCGGCGAAAGTGGTGGCGGCGCTCCAAGTCCAGGCCAACAGCGAGGACTACGGCTGGTCCAAGATCAGCTCGCTCGTGTGGACGCCGCCCTTTATAGCCGCTTTGCTCGACCTCGGCCAGGTCGAGGCGGCCCGTGCACAGTTATCACGGTTCCGCCAAGCGGCCGCGGAACGACGCCTCAACCTCGCCGCCCGGATCATGGCGCTGGAGGCGTACTTGAGCGCCGCGGAAGGTCGCACGGAGCGGGCCGTGGCCGAGTACCGGCAATCCCTCGCCCAAATCGGCCCTGATGTTCCCCTCCTGGACCATGCTTTCATTCATCACGGTTTTGGCCATTTGCTGCAAGCCCTGGGTGAGAGACGCGAGGCGGTGGACCAGTTTCGAGAGGCGTACGACCTCTTCATGTCCGTTGGGGCGGCAACGTACGCCAAGCGCGTTGAGAAGGCCCTGGCGCTGAGCGGGATCGGCGCCCCTACCGCCGCCCGGCGCTCACCGTTGGACCTAACGGACCGCGAAGGCGACGTGGTCTCCCTTGTATCGAAGGGCCTGAGCAACCGTGAAATAGCGGGCCAGCTCTACGTCAGCGTGAACACCGTCGAGTACCACCTGCGCAACGTGTTCGCCAAGCTCGGCATCAACTCGAGGCGGGAGCTGCGGGGCGTACTGGTGGCTCAATGACACCGACTACCCTAGGAACAGCCGGCCTCAACTCTGCCTAGGCCGAAAACCCGCCGGACACGTCTACGCCGAATGTGCCCGACAAGTAAGCGCTCCCGCCCTGGTTGAGCTGCACGGCTCTCGTCCCGGCCTTGCGGGTGACGGCCCCCTTGTCGAGGAGGTGCTGGAGCAGGAGCGCTCCCAACCGGCCAGCCAAGTGGGGGCGCCGCGCCGTCCAGTCCAGGCAAGAGCGGACGAGAGTTCGTTCGGTCCCCCTTGTGGCCGAGACGTCGACGCCGCGCTGGGCAAAGAACCTTTCTGTCGAACCGGTGGGGTGAAGGACGCCATCGTCGTCAGTCAGCGCGTCGGCGTCGACAAAGGCTTCTGCCAGGTTGACGGCCACTACTCCAGCCAGGTGGTCGTAACACGTCCTGGCCCGCCAACCGGTAATAACGATGCCGCCCCTGGGTTATAACTGAAAGGAGGCCGCCCGCGACCAGTGATGACAGGTGTTCGGTAGCGGTGGACGGGGCGACTCGGGCGGTTCGGGCCAGCTCACCGGCACTGAGGGCTTGGCCGCCCAGCAAGGCGACGCACATTTCGGCCCGTGCCGGCTCACCCAACAAGGTTGAGGGATGACAGGTCGGCGGCTAACGGCATGTGCCCAGGCTTAGCACTTGCGATCGGCGGGGTCGTCGAGTTGGCGGGTGCGCTACTGGCGTGGCGGTGGGCGAAGAAATAGAAATAACTATTTGCAGGCGGAAGGGTTTCACCCCCTATTTCGACCAACTAATACCAGTGGTCGTACCCGCTCCCATAGTAATCGTTACGTCGGATTTCACGTGGCTCTTGCCGGGATGTCTCGTTGAGGTTCTTCGGAATAGGTCGATGGCCCAGGCCCAGCGAATCGGACCTGGGCCAGCGACCCGGGCACGCTCACCTCCGTTACGCCGTTAGGAAGAAGGCGCGCGATGAGAGGGTTACCCCGGGAAACTGGCCGCCAAACCTGCGGCACCTCGGACCGGCAGAAAGAGACGAGACCGGGACCGCGTCTTGCGCTGGTCGAGGGGTTGAGTGTCGCCGTCGCTTCCAGGGTAGGAATCCGCTGTGAGCGACAGTTTTGACGAGCCACCCGATGAGAACGAAGCCTTCGAGAACCTGGACGAGGCGCTGGACGAAGTGGACGCCGAGCGGGGCTATTCCGGCGGCCCGGAAGGGCAGCGCGACCTGGATTCGGACCTGGTGGTTGACCGGACCGAACTGGAGGAGGCGGGTGCGGACCTGGACGACCCCGAACAAATGTCCCTCCTCCAAGGGGCCATGGACGACCCCGACGGCACTGGTGCACGGGTCGGAGGGCGCCAGACAGACGACGAGGACGAGGACGAGGACGATACGGGGGCTGAACAGGACGAGCGGGACGGCTGGTTGGACGACAACGAGTACGACGCAGTGGGCGATCGCCGCGACCTGGAAATAATTGACACCGACCCCGGCGACCTGGAAGACCTGCCCGACGAGGCCTCCGGCGGGTGATGCGGGCGAGCTGGCCTCGAGTTCGTCGATCGCCGTGATCACGCCCGCAGGCCCGCGGCCGACGCAGCAGGACCGCATTTAACAGGAGCGAATGTCGGGATTTAGAAAATGCTGGCCCATGACTTCGTCCTGGCGTAGCCCCAAAGTCTTATAATTCGTGGCGGCTATCCGCCGGCAGGGCGAATAGCGAAACCCGGCGGGATCGTACGTCAGGAAGGCGCCGGTGCCGGCGGACGCTTCCCTGACCGCGCAGCGGCGTGGGTTAGCCTGACTGCGACGGCTGAGAGGAGTGGGCGATGAGCGAACAAGTATTCCGGGCCAGTGATGCCGCTCTCCGCAAGGAACTCGACGAGCGGGGTTATCTCGTGGTTCGCACAGGCCTCCCGGGCGCCTTAGTCGAAGCCGTGGCGGCGGACATATGGCAGCACGTTGGCGCCAGTCCCGGTGACCCGACCACGTGGTACCGAGCAGATGTGGTCAACCCCCGAGCCGGCATGGTCGAGATGTACCACTACCAATCGATGTGGGAGGTGCGCCAGCACCCCGCCTTGTACGAGATCTTTTCGGCCATACACGGTACGCCGGAGCTTTGGGTCTCTATTGACCGGGTCGCCTTCAAGCCTCCGGTCAGCGACGAGCATACGGAGTTCGAGTCAGCCGGGTTCATCCATTGGGACACCGACATCAACCGGTACCCAAATATACCGCTGCACGTGCAAGGCGTTCTGGCCCTCGCGGATTGCGAGGCCGACATGGGCGGTTTCCAGTGTGTCCCAGATGTTTATCGCGATCTCCCGGCCTTCCTTGACCACTACCCGGGGGAACGACCGATCCCGCACGCACCCGACTACTCAGGCTACGAGATACGACGGGTACCCCTTCGCGCCGGGGAGCTGGCCATCTGGAGCAGCACCATGCTGCACGGCAACGGGCGCAACACGTCGGACCGGGTTCGGCTGGCGCAGTATGTCACCATGAACCCGCCTCCTGATGACGCTGAGGCACAGCAGAGTATGTCTGAGCAACGGCTCGCATCCTGGCGCAGCAACGGCCCGGGCCCAGGACGCTCGTTTCACGGAGATTCACGCCGGATCGAGGAACAGCGCAGCGCGCCCGCCGAGCTCACTCCCTTGGGCCGCCGTCTTTTGGGCGTAGCGGAGTGGGAATAATGACCTACAAAGTCTGCAGTTGACAGCTTGCGAAAAGGAAATTGCATGCCTGAGAGCCAAGAGGTCCACCGGCCGGAAGCCTCCGTGGTCCCGACCCAGCCAAGCGCCGCGGGTGAAAACGTCCGCATCGCGGACGTGCGCGCCATTTGCACCGCTCCGAGCGGTATTCGACTGGTAATCGTAAAGGTGGAGACAACGGACGACGGCCTGTACGGCGTCGGTTGTGCGACCTTCACCCAACGCCCGCTGGCGGTGGTCTCGGCCATCGAGGACTACCTGCGGCCCTTCTTGATCGGCCGGCGCGTCGACGATATCGAGGACATCTGGCAAGCAGGATATGTGAGTTCTTATTGGCGGAGCGGACCGGTGCTCAACAACGCGCTGTCGGGCGTCGATGAAGCGTTGTGGGATATCAAAGGCAAGCGCCTCGGCGTGCCCGTGTACCAACTTTTCGGCGGGATGTGCCGGCGCTTTGCCAGCGTATATGTCCACGCTAGCGGCAGGGACCACGCGGAGTTGCGCGACTCGGTAGCCGCCTACCTCGAAGAAGGCTTCCAGTACATTCGCTGCCAGATGGCCATTGCCGGTTATGCCACCTATGGGGTGTCTAATGCGGGCGGCGTCGGCCCAGGCGCCTCAGCCGTCAGCGACCGGCTCGGCGTCGCCCAAGCTCCGTGGGAGCCGCGCCCGTATTGCCTTGCTGTGCCCAAAATGTTCGAGTTCGTTCGTTCAGAATTCGGGCCCGAAGTGGAGTTGTTGCACGACGTCCATGAACGCGTGCCACCGATTATGGCAGTACAGTTGGCCAAAGACCTCGAGCCCTACAAATTGTTTTTCCTCGAGGATGTCTTTGCGCCGGAGGACAACGGGTACTTCCGGTTGCTCCGGTCCCAGTCGTCTGTCCCTCTCGCCATGGGTGAGCTGTATGTCAACCAGCATGAGTACGTCCCGCTGATAAGCGATCGGCTGATTGATTTCATTCGCGTCCACATATCCGACATTGGTGGCTTGAGCCCGGCCCGGAAGTTGGCCGTACTATGCGAGTTCTTCGGTGTGCGCACAGCCTGGCACGGGCCTGGTGATGTGTCGCCGGTCGGGCACATGGCCAACCTCCACCTCGACGTCTCTTGTCCGAACTTCGGGATCCAGGAGGCGCAATTATTCGACGATGCGTGCCGCGAAGTGTTCCCCGGTTGCCCCGAGATCAAAGATGGCGCCATGTGGCCCAACGAACGCCCTGGGCTTGGGATCGACGTGGATGAGCGGCTGGCGGCGCAGTTCCCATTCCCGGACCATCCGTTTAATGGGGCCTGGCCGGAGATCCGTCAAAGTGACGGGACGGTAGTTCGTCCCTAACGAGGGGCCAGCACCCGGCTCCTAACGCACGCTATCTACGCCCCCGGCGTCCCTGTCACTTCGTACCAGTAGTCGAGCATGATCTCCGCTGGTCCTTGGCCGCGAACTCCCTGGAACCCGCCCTCACCGCGTATCCCCTGAAGGTCGCCGGTCCCCGAACCGGGAAGGACAAACCAGGTCGCCGAGACCGTGTCCCCTTTCCACGTGCCCTGGGCTTGGAGTACGAAGCTTCCTTGACGGCCACCGACGGTCCCGCTCACCCGTTCCAGTCCCACAAAGCTGGCGGCAGCCTTCCCAATAGAGACCTGCAAGCCCTCGGCGACGCCTTCGCCGACTATGTCGCCACTGAAGTCCTCCACCAGGTGGAGCCGGACCAGTGGCGGTCCCTCAACCGGCTCGTCGAAGGGAGTCAGTTCGTAAGACTTGACGTGGGTGTTGCCCTTGGCGTGGTTACGCATTGTGTTGATCGCCGTCATCGGTACCTCCTTCGTCCGACCTCATCACCAGATGACACCCCACCGGTCGTGAATGTGACAGTTGGCGGCACCAGTAACTAAGGCACACGCGGAGCCTATCCAGAGGCGGGGGCGCGCCCATGCCTTGAGGTCGCGGTGCTCCTGATGACAGGACCTTTGGCCGGCGACGGTTTCTCCCCGGATCCCGCTTCGCCGCGTACCTCGAGATAACCGGACAGCTTTGTTGTGACCTTTTGTGCCAGGTTTTCTTCGGTCAAGCCGAACTCCGCCAGGACGTCTGCTGCAACCCCGCTGCCCCGGGCCAGACCCAGGAGCAGGTGCTCGGTCCCGATGTAATTGTGGCCCATCTCGAGGGCCGCGGCGAGCGCTCCGTTATAAACGGCGATCGCCCTGGGGGTAAAAGGCAGTTTCCCTT
Source organism: uncultured Acidimicrobiaceae bacterium (assembly GCA_963807395.1). Lineage (GTDB taxonomy): Bacteria > Actinomycetota > Acidimicrobiia > Acidimicrobiales > Palsa-688 > Fen-671. The sequence goes on along the minus strand of CAWEBW010000010.1, from coordinate 212,956 downwards.
CCGGCACCACCGAACCCGCTCCAATGCGACGAGCGACGGCCGCCTCCGCCTCGTCCCCTGGTAGGCCGGACTCTACCAGGATCTGGGCCGCCACGCCCTCGGGTTGTTGGTAGAGCGCCAAGAGCAAGTGCTCGGTGCCAACGTAACCATGGCCCAAGTTCCGGGCGATCGGTTCCGAGGCCGCCACCACGGCCCGAGCCCGGTCAGTGAAGCGGGCGAAGGTCTGAGGGTTGAGGCCGAGCGACAGTCGTACGGTCTGTTTCTGTTGCGCCGCTTGCTTAGATACACCTAGTGCCTCCCCGATCTCCGACCAGGAGTGGCCCGCGTGCCGAGCCTGGTCGACGAAGTAGCCCAAGGCGGCGTCCCCGATCTCGGCTAACTCTCTGACCAGGGTCGAGGCAGTTCGAAGCCGGCTGAGCGGCTGATCTTCGGCCTCAGCCTCGACCCGCTGTATGACATCTTGCAAGGAAAGCGTCATTTGTATGCTCATGCGTCAATCCTAGCTTGACGATGTGGCATCGTCAAGAACAACTTGACGATGAAGCAAGTGGGGCCCCCGGGCTGTTGGGGTGGAGCAGCTCACCCGGTGCGACCGTTGTGGGGACTTGAGCTCCGAGTGGCCCACGATCATTTACCCAGTAAAACGCCGTGGAGCACAATGGCACCGGAGTGCTCCACGTCCTTGGTGGCCGTGACCAGGACCAGGCCACCGTGTTTGGCGGTGGCTCGCAACCGGGCGACGGCCTCACTGGCGGGCCGCTCTTTCAGCTCCTCTCGGTAACGGCGGGCGAAAAGTTGGAAACGTTGGGGGTCGTGGCCGTACCACGTACGCAGTTGCGTGCTGGGAGCAGCGTCTTTCGCCCAATCGTCGAACGGCGCTTTGTCTCGGGCCAGGCGCCAACCACGGTATCCGCACCAGGTTCCGCTCGCCGACAAGTTTCCTGGCGAACCTGGACGAGGTGGGTATCCGGAGGGTGCACTACTGCGACTATTGGGGTGATGATCTTCGCCGAGGGCTCGCTGCTGCCCGACAAAGACGAGGACCTCGTGAAGCGAGCGTGCGCCGGGGATAAGGCGGCCTTCGCCACTTTGTTCGAACGTCACCGCCTGCCGGCACGGGCGCTGGTCGCTCGCATCTTGGACAGCGGGCAAGACGTGGAAGATGTCCTCCAGGAGAGTGCGGTCCAGGCCCTAGTGTGCCTGGACCGTCTCCGGGAGCCGGCGCGCTTTGGGCCTTGGCTATGCGGTATCGCCCTGAACCTCGCTCGTCGCCAACTCCGAGACCGCGGCCGACCACCTTCACCCGCGCCGCAACCCGGCCAGCCGCTAACCGAAGACCTCCTAGAAGAGGCGGAGACAGCAGCCAAGGTCCGGGTAGCAGTCGACACGCTCCCACCGGGGCAGCGAGAAGCTGTGCGGCTGTTTTACCTCGACGGCTTGAACGAGTTGGAGGTGGCCGCCGAGCTCGGGATTGCCCGCAGCGCCGTAAAGAGCCGCCTCCACAAGGCTCGTCGTTCGTTGAGCGGCCATCTGTGCGAAGAAAGGAAGGTGACCGTGGCCCAACCGTCATTCGTCGACGTGGACGTCGTCGATGTGAAAAGAGAACGAGCCGTTGGGCGCGGCGGAGGTCGGGCTCACGCAATCGTGCTTCATGAGCGGGACGGGGACCGGGTCCTGCCCATCTTTATCGGCGAGCCTGAGGGCCGGGCCATGGCCAGTACCTTGACCGGTCTTCAGACTCCCCGGCCGATGACTTACCAAATGGTGGCGAGCGTAATCGCCGCCCTGTCTGGTTCGGTGAGGGAAGTGCGGGTCGTACGCTTGACAGAGACCACTTATGTAGCGGAGCTAATCCTGGACGGCCCGTCAGGCCTCCATACCGTTGACGCCCGTCCGAGCGACGCCATCAACCTGGCCGTTCTCAGCGGTGCTCCTGTCCGAGTGGCGACGGAAGTGCTCGATCAGTGGGCCGCGGAGTACGAGCAGGTCAGCGCGGACGAGTACCCGGAAGGCGCTCAGGACATCCGCGCCGAGGTGGGCGCCTTCATCTTCCCGCTGACTTCGGACCAGCTCGCGCCCGACGCTGCGGAAGTCCTTGCGCTAGCGCGCCAAGAGACCATCGCCAGGTCTAACCGGGCCGCCGGGACAGGTCACCTGCTTCTCGCTTTGCTGCGTCGCAGCACGCCCGAACGCCTCGCTGCGTTGGGCATGCCTGTGGACGTAGTTGAAGCCGCCCTGGCCCGGGAGCCAACTTCGGCCACACCCACCCCTGACCCACCGCTCAGCCCCCGGTTGAAGTGGGCCTTATTCCGGGCCCTGCGACGCGCTAACCGTCGAGGTGACGCCAAGCCGACGGCAGACGACTTATTCGCCGTCGTGCTCGATGAGCCCGGTGGCATATCGGCTCGGCTCCTTGACGAGGCGTCCGTCGACAGGGACGCGGCCCGGGCCACGCTCGCCGAAACCTGATCAATCCAGAATTTCGCGTCTATCGTTCCACGCCGTGCTAGGCACGTTCTCGTGGCCAACGACGAGAAGCCCCCTGAGCTGCCGGGCGGTGTGCCGATCGGGGACCACGTGTGGGAGCCATGGCATCCCTCGCAACTGCTTCAGATCTTCAGCAGCGTCACCGCGCCTTGGTACGTCGCCGGGGGCTGGGCGATTGACCTGTTCCGCGGCGGACAGGCTCGCGAACATGAGGACACCGAGATCGGGGTGCCCAACACTGACGACGCATTCGGCCAAGTTCGGCGGGCACTGGCCGGATATGACATCGAGGTGCCCGGCGGCCCGCTGCCCGGCCGGTTGTGGCCGTTGGACAGCCCGGCGTTCGATTTACTGCACCAGACGTGGGTGAGTGAGCCCGGCCCTGCTGGCCCGAAGGGCCGCGTCTTCCGGCTCGACATCTTCCGTGAACCCCAGCGCGACGGCCAATGGGTGTGCCGGAGGGACGAGAACGTCGTCTTCCCCTATGACGAGATCATTTGCCATGACCGCGCCGGTATCCCTTACCTGGCTCCGCACCTGGTACTGCTGTTCAAGGCGAAGTGGGCCCGCGACAAGGACGAAGCCGACATTGCCGCGGTCTTGCCATTATTGGCGCCCGCGCCCCGCGCCTGGCTGGCGACCACCATCCAACGGTTGTACCCGGACCACAAGTGGCTGCCGCGGCTCTGAGTGTGCGTTGGGCTCGTCTTCGAGGTCATCTAGCGCGACCGTGGCCCGTCGCTAGAACTGCTCATCATGTCTAAAACTCCACAAAGCTCGGCTTTTCAGGGCTCGCAAGTTGCATATTTCGACGCCGCCCGGCGCTTGTGCGGAGTTTTGTCTGTTTCCCGGCTAAAACTGCGCATCATGTCCAAAACTCCACAAAGCTGGCCCTCTCATCCGGAGTCTTGTGCATTTATCAACGGTGGAGGACGCCCGTGCATAGCCCAACGAGGCCCGGCGTGGGTTCGACCGCGCTTAGCCAGACGCGCTTCGCCTGGCGCTAGTTCAACTCCTTGTACAGAAGCGTGCACACGGTCTCATAACGGGTGAGGGTCCCGTCCGGGTTTTCCTGGTCCCACGAAGCGGCTTCCTTGCCGTATGGGACGTAGCCGAGGCGCTCATATAGAGCGAGGGCACGCGGGTTGTTTTCCTCCACGCCCAACTCGGCCCGATGGAGGCCGCGAGCGCCGATCCGCTTCTCGGCGGCGTGGATGAGGAGGGTACCGATCCCGCACGACTGCAGCGCGGCGTGAACCTCGAGTTGCCAGAGCGTCCCCGAGCCCGGGGTCTTGGTGTAGTCAATCGCGCACAGCGCCACCGGGAGGCCCGACGGTGGGCACACAGCGAGATAGTCCACTTCACCCCGCCCGGCCCGTTCCAGTGCTCTGGCCACACTGGCGAGATGGGTGACCGAACCCGACCAGCTGCAGGACGGCAGGTCCTCGGGGACCAGATCTCGGATGGTAAGTGGGAACGTGACCTCGGGCATCAACACCACTCAACACTGAGCCACTATGGCCGGGTATCTCCACATCTTCGCGTCTCCATCGTTGGCCACGATGGGCCGCTCGGTCTTGGCTTCGTGGTCGTGCTGGTCTGACGATACCCGACGTCACCTTACAAGTACCTGTCCTTGCCACCCGTCGGCGAGCCGGCCAAACCGGCTCAGTCCGGCGTAGACGCCCGCAGCCCTTTGTCCCATTTCTCCTCGATGCCGCCGAAGTGCCAGACGGCTAGGGCGATGGCCCACGTGACCACGAACACGCCGACGATGACAAAACCGGCCTTGTTTATGTCGAACTTCTCAATGAACGACCAAAACCCGCCGTTGAGGTGCCCGTCCAGTGCCAGCAACCCGAGAGCCTCGACGGCGCCGATGAAGAGGGCCACGAACACCGACAGCCCCGTGATCGTGAGGTTGTAGTACACCTTGCGCACCGGCTTGGAAAATGACCAGTCGTAGGCGAAATTCATAAAGCAGCCGTCCATGGTGTCGAACAGGCTCATCCCGGCGGCGAAGAGGATAGGCAGGGACAAGATGGCGTAGAAGGGCAGCCCGCCGACGACGGCCGTGCCGGCCAGCACCAGGAGCGCCACCTCGGTGGCGGTGTCGAAGCCAAGTCCGAACAAGAACCCGATCGGGTACATCTTCCAGGGCGTGTCCACTCGGCGCGACAGCGGCCCGAGGATTCGCATCAGGAGGCCGCGAGAGTTCAGTTGCCGCTCGAGCTCAGCCTCGTCGAATACGCCCGTGCGCATGTCCCGGAAGATCTTCAAAATCCCCACCAGGATCACGATGTTGATGCCGGCAATGATGAACAAGAAAAAGGCAGATACCAGGGTGCCCACGATGTTGGTGGTGTACTGAAAAGTGGAACTGCCGTTCTTTACTTGCTCGTCCAGGCCCCGGATCCCGAAGTTGAGCAGGACGGCTAGGAAGAACACGACCGACGAATGGCCGAGGGAAAAGAAAAAGCCGACGCTGAGCGGGCGTTTGCCGTCGCTCAGCAGCTTGCGGGTGGTGTTGTCGATGGCCGAGATATGGTCGGCGTCGAAGGCGTGGCGCATCCCGAGGGTGTAGGCGAGCAGGCCCGTGCCGAAGCCGAAGACCTCCGTCCGGTTGATGTGGTAGTGGCCGCCGGCAGCGGCCGCCAGCATGCCCCAACCAAGCACGTTGAGACCCACGATGGTTAGCGTCATACCGGCCAGCCGCAGCCACTCGGAGGGGGTAAGAGCAACCCGGGCCCTCGGCCACCGGTTGACTTCGCTGGCGTGGCCCAGTTTGGCTTCGGTGCCAGGGGGAGAAGCCGTGACTGCCATTAGGGACCTCCGATGGGGGGCTTCGTCCGTCTCGGCGTGGGTACCGCCTGACGCAATCTAGCGCTACTGCGACCTGGCCGCAATAGGCGGGCAATGGGCAGCGCACCCAGTCCCCTGACGAGGGCGTATCCTTTTGGTCATGAGCAAAACGGTCCCGGCTGCTCCGGTCCGGGCGGCGGAAGTATCGGTCGACGAGGTATTCGGTCTCTTTCGTGCCCATGGGGGGCGGGTCACGCCGTCACGCCGGGCGTTGCTGACCGTGCTGTTCGAGGCCGAAGGGCACTTAACGGCCGAGCAGCTGGGCGAAGCCGTCCAGAAGAAACTCCCGGAAGTTTATCTATCAACGGTGTACCGCAACCTCGATGACCTCCAGCGCCTTGGGGTCATAGTGCACTCGCATCTGGGGCACGGGCCGACGTACCACCTGGCGTCGGCTGCGCATGCTCATTTCGTCTGCGAACGCTGCGGGGCTGTCGTAGAAGCTCCAGACGAAGTGTTCCGGGGGCTAGCTCAAGTGGCGAGGTCCGAACTCGGCTTCGTGATCGACCCCCACCATTTCGCCATCCTCGGGCACTGCGCTACCTGCGAATAACGACTCACCGCGCCGCGACCCGACTTCGCACCTCACGCGCCGCGGCCACCATGTTCGCCAGAGCTGGGCGCACCTCTTCCCACCGCCTCGTCTTGAGACCGCAGTCCGGGTTGACCCAGAGCCGTTCCAGCGGGACCACCTCCAGGGCCGCGGTCAAGAGCTCTAGCATCTCGGCGGTACTCGGGACACGCGGTGAATGGATGTCGAAGATCCCGGGGCCGATCTCGTTCGGGTACTCGAAGTCCCTGAAGGCACGGAGAAGCTCCATTCGAGAGCGAGAGGCTTCGATCGAGATCACGTCGGCGTCGAAGGCAGCGATTGATTCGATGATGTCGTTGAACTCGGCGTAGCACATGTGGGTATGGATCTGCGTCTCGTCACGAACACCGGAGGAGGCCAACTTGAACGCCGCCACCGCCCAGGCCAAATAGTCCTTGCGTTGCGCCGCGTGAAGGGGAAGGCCTTCACGTAGTGCCGGCTCGTCCACTTGGATCACCTTGATGCCAGCCGCCTCCAGGTCGGCCACCTCGTCCCGGATGGCGAAGGCGATCTGGCGAGCTGTCACCTCGTGCGGCTGGTCGTTTCTGACGAAAGACCACTGCAAGATCGTTATAGGGCCGGTGAGCATGCCCTTTACCGGGCGCGCGGTGCGCGATTGGGCATACACAGACCACTTCACGGTCATCGGCCTCGGGCGGCTGATGTCGCCGAATATGACCGGCGGCTTCACACAGCGTGAGCCATAGCTCTGTACCCAGCCGTTGCTAGTGACCAAGAACCCGTTGAGCACCTCGCCGAAGTACTCGACCATGTCGGTACGCTCCGGCTCGCCGTGCACCAAGACGTCGAGGCCTACCTCTTCCTGGAACGCCACCGCGTCGTCGATGTACGCCCGCAGCCCTTCTTCATAGGCTTCGGCGTCGATGCGGCCGTGCCGGTACTGCGACCGCAAGGCGCGGACTGCCCCTGTCTGCGGGAACGACCCTATGGTCGTGGTCGGCAGGATCGGGAGGTTGAGGCGCGCCGCTTGGACCTTGCGGCGAGAGCTGTAGGGAGAGCCCCGTTGCTCGAGCGCCGGGTCGTGCTCGGCCAACCGTTGGCTCACGGAAACGTCGTGAACTCGCGGCGATGCCGCCCGGGCCGCGACGGCGGCGCGAGCGTCGGCGAGCTCTTCTGCGACCGCCTCACGGCCCTCGTTGAGCCCGCGGGTAAGGGTCGTGATCTCTCGCAAACGCTGGATGGCGAAGGCCAGCCAGCTGCGTAGCTCGGGGTCGATAGAAGGTTCGAGGTCGAGATCGACGGGCAGGTGCATTAGCGAACACGAAGGCCCGAGAAAGAGGCGCTCTGAGCCTAACGACCGCCGCACGTCCTCCAGACGGGTCAGCGTGGTCTCCAGGTCGGTCCGCCATACGTTCCGGCCGTCGACGACGCCGAGCGAGAGGGCCAGTGTGTCGGGAGCGTGAGCGACGGCCTCGTCCAGTTGGTCGGGGTCGGCGACGACGTCGAGGTGGAGAGCGTCGACCGGAAGCCGGAGCGCCGTCAGGAGGTTGTCAGCCAGGCCCGCGAAGTACGTGGCGACGAGGAGCCGAAGCCGCGGCGCGGCTTCGCGAAGCGTGGCGTAAGCGCGGGCGAAAGCTGAGCGTTGTGCCGGGTCGAGGTCAAGGGTGAGCACCGGCTCGTCGATCTGCACCCACGACCCTCCTGCATCGGCGATGGCCCCGAGCAGCTCGGCGTAGACCTCACACAACGCGGGCAGTAGCTCGAGGTTGGTGCCGTTGCCCACGTGCTTCGACAGCGTGAGGAACGACACGGGCCCCAGGATGACGGGACGAGTCGTTATGCCCATGGCGGCCGCCTGGCGGAACTCGTCCAGGGGTTTGGTGGATGAGAGGGCAAACCGTTGCCCTGAGCTGAGCTCTGGCACCAGATAGTGGTAGTTCGTATCGAACCACTTCGTCATCTCGAGTGCAGTCACGCTTTTCCCGCCGAGCGTGCCTCCTCTGGCCATGGCGAAGTAACGGTCGAGGGCGTCAACCGGGCCTGCGCCCTGGTAGCGCTCGGGAATGGCGCCCACGAGGACGGCCGTGTCCAGGACGTGGTCGTAGAGAGACAAGTCACCCGAGGGGATGTGGTCGAACCCCAGTTCGGCATGCGCTCGCCATACGTCCTCGCGAATCTCGGCCGCCTTGGCCTGAAGGTCGTCAACTGACGCTTTCCCCGCCCAGTAAGCCTCGAGGGAGCTCTTGAGCTCCCGGTGCGGGCCTATACGCGGGAAGCCGAGGTTGGTTGCGAGTACGACCATCTATCGATTGTCTCCATAAGTCGTAGGCCGGTTTGGCTGGCCCCCACGGCCCGGTTGTGACTGCTCCGGGCCAGTGCTTGCCCCGCCTTTCCCGAACCGAGGTTTAGTGGCCTGTTGTAGGTCGCTCGGTGGCAGTGGTCCGCGCCAGCCTTTGTTGAACGCTACCAGTGTAGGAATTTGTAGCCCTGGTCCGTCAGTGGGCTCCTTTGAGTACTAACTCGTCGCCCTTCGGGAGGGTGGCCGCTGTGCCCTGGCGGGTCAAAACTCCTCGTCGAACGCCACCTCCCCGGCCACGCCGACCTGGTACGCGGAGACGGTGCGCTCGAAAAAATTGGCCAACTCTGACACGTCTTGAAGCTCGATGAAGCCGAACGGGTTGCTGGCTCCGAAGCGTTTGGGAATGCCCAGCCGGGCCAGGCGCTGGTCGGCCACGTACTCTAGATAACACCGGGTGTCGGCCACTGATAGCCCCGGGACGCCTTCTGCAAGTATGTCCTCGGCGAAGTCCGTCTCCACCTCGACTGCTTCGACCATCATGGCCGTAACGTGGTCAGCGAAGGTCGCGTCAAATAGCTCGGGCTCCTCGGCGCGGACCGTGTCGATGACTTCGAAAGCAAAGCCCATATGAGCGCTCTCGTCTCGGAACACCCAGTTGGTGCCGGAGGCGAGCCCGTTGAGGAGACCTTTGGACCGGAGGTAGTAGACATAGGCGAAGGCGGCGAAAAAGAAGAGCCCTTCGATGCAGGCTGCAAAGCACACGAGGTTCAATAGGAACGCCCTGCGGTCGTCCTTCGACTCGACCCGCTCGAGGGTCGCCAGCGAATCGATCCACCGGAAGCAAAACCGAGCCTTGGCCCGGATAGAGGGGATGTGCTCGATCGCTGCGAAGGCTTCGGCGCGCTCGTTTTCGTCTGCGAGGTAGGTATCCAGCAGGGTCAAATAGAACTGCACGTGCACCGCCTCCTCGAAAAGTTGCCGGGCCAGGTAGAGGCGGGCTTCGGGCGCGTTGATGTGCTTGTACAGGTTGAGCACCAGGTTGTTGGCCACGATCGAGTCGCCCGTGGCGAAAAAAGCAACCAGGCGTTTGACTAATCGTTCTTCGGCAGGCAATAGCCGTCGGTCGAGGTCGACCAGGTCGTCCGACAGGTCGACCTCTTCCACTGTCCATGTGTTGCGGATGGCGGTCCGGTAGCGCTCGTAGAACTGGGGGTACCGCATGGGGCGAAGAGTCAGGTCGAGCCCCGGGTCGAGCAGGGCATGTCTCGTCGCACCAAGGCCAGGAACCTTGGTCGGCGGCGCGACCGGTGACCCGACCGGCGTCCCGACCGGCGGCCCAAACCTAGGGGCCGTCGGGACGAAGGCGGCCGGGGGCTCGATAAGCGCCATCAGTTGCACACCTCGCAGGTTTCGGGGTTTTCCAGGGAGCAGGCCACGGCCGCGGTGTCGATGGACGGCCCGGCGTACATGGGCACGACGGGCGCATCGGCGACAGGGACGGTGGCGGTGGCGATGCGGGTCGCCGGGCGGGACCTGAGGTAGTAAGTCGTCTTCAGCCCTTGTTTCCAGGCGTGGAGGTACATCGACGACAGCTTGCCAATGGTCGGCGCGGCCACGAACAGGTTGAGCGACTGGCTCTGGTCGATGAACGCACCGCGTTCGGCGGCCATGTCGATCAGCGAACGCATGGGTATCTCCCACGCCGTGCGAAAGACGGCTTTTACCTCTGGAGGGATCTGTTCGATCTCCTGGACCGAGCCGTCTGCCGACTTGATTTTTGACCGCACGGCTTCGTCCCACAGACCGAGCCGTTGCAGCTTGCGCACCAGGTAGGTGTTTACCTGGAGGAACTCGCCAGAGAGCGTTTCGCGCTTGAACAGGTTGGAAACTTGGGGCTCGATGCACTCGTAGCAGCCGGCGATCGAGGCGATGGTTGCGGTCGGGGCGACGGCCACTAGCAGCGAGTTGCGTAGCCCGAACCGGGTAATGCGGTCCCGGAGTGGCTGCCAACGGTTGGGGTCCGAGGGTGTCACCCCCCACAGGTCGAACTGCAGTCGCCCCTGGGCGGCGTGCGTTTCGGCGAACGTTTCGTGCGGGCCGCTGAGCTCGGCCAGCTCACTCGAAGCCCATAGGGCGTGAAAGTAGATCTCTTCGGCGATGCGCCGCGACAGCTGGCGTGCCTCGTCGCTGTCAAATGCCAGTCCAAGCTGGAAGAACACGTCCTGAAGACCCATCACGCCTAGGCCCACGGGCCGCCACCGGGCGTTGGACGCTGCGGTGCGCGGCGTCGGGTAGTAGTTCCGGTCGATGACCCGGTCGAGGAACGGAATGGCCACTCGGACTATCTCTCCCAGGCGAACGAAGTCGAAGGCGTCGCCCCGGACGATCCGGCCCAGGTTTACCGACCCGAGGTTGCAAACGGCCGTCTCGGCGTCGGAGTTCACCTCGACGATCTCGGTGCAGAGGTTCGATCGGAGTTCACCTCGACGATCTCGGTGCAGAGGTTCGAGAGGTGAACCACCCGGCCGGACGCCGCAGCCTGGTTGCACTTCTGGTTAGCGGCGTCTTTGAACGTCATCCAGCCGTTGCCGGTCTCGGCCAGCGTGCGCAACATGCGGGCGTAGAGCTGGCGGGCCGGGACCTGGCGCACGAACCGGGCTTGCTCTTCTGCTTCGAGGTAGGCCCGCTCGAACGCGTCGCCGTGGAGGTCGCACAGTTCTGGCACGACCTTGGGGTCGAACAACGACCAGACCCAGTCGTTCTCGACTCGTTGCATGAACAGGTCCGGGACCCAGTTGGCCAGGTTGATGTGCCGGGCCCGGCGTCCCTCATCGCCCGTGCTATCTCGCAACTCCAGGAACTCTTCGATATCGGCGTGCCAGCTTTCGAGGTACACACAGGCCGCTCCTTTGCGACGGCCGCCCTGGTTGACCGCCGCCACCGAGGCGTCGAGGGTCTTCAGCCACGGGACGATCCCATTGGACAGCCCGTTGGTGCCCCGGATGAGCGAGCCCCGCGAGCGGACCCGGTGGAAGGCCACGCCTATACCGCCCGCGTGCTTGGACAACCGGGCGATATCGGCGTAGGTCTCATAGATGGAGTCGAGCTCGTCGCGCGGCGAGTCCATGAGGTAGCACGACGACATCTGCTGGTGGGCCGTGCCCGCGTTGAACAGAGTCGGGCTGGAGGGCAGGTATTCCAGCGTCGACATCAACCCGTACAGGTCGAGGGCGTCTTCGGGAGAGGTGGCCAGGCCGCACGCGACCCGTAGGAAGAAGTACTGCGGGGTCTCGATTACCTGACGCGTCTCGGGGTGACGCAGCAGGTAGCGGTCGTAGACCGTCCGCAGCCCGAACAGTTCGAAGAGCTCGTCCCGCTCGGTGAGGACGACGGCGTTGTTGAGCTTTCTGGCATAGCGGGCGACGAATTCGGCCGCGTCGTCGCCAACGACCCCGAGGCGGTGGCCAGCGGCGACCGACTGCGAAAAGGAGTGGATGTCCTGGTTGGCCACCTCTTTGGCGATCACGGTGGAAAGAAGACGGGCGGCCAGACGGGAGTAGTTGGGTTCCTCAGCCACAAGTGCCGTGGCCGTCCGGATCGACAACGTATCGAGCTCCTCGGTGCTGGCGCCATCGCACAGCCCGCTGATCGTCCGCGTCGCCACCCTCAAGGGGTCGACGCCATCGAGCCCGGCGCAGCAACGAGAAACCGCCCGGACTATCTTGTTTACGTCGACGGCCTCCATGGACCCGTCCCGTTTGCGTACTCGCATCGGGCTAGGGACCAGCTCATCGGCGCCGGCCGGGCGCGCGGTTGCGATCAGCGTCATAGCGTCCCCTTCCTGTTCAGTGGCTCTTGGCTCTTTTGCTCTTGGCGGGGATGTCACTCGGGGCAGGACTACAACATGTAGGGGTACCTGGTCCGGGTGACACAACATGTGGGACTGATTACAGCACTGTAACTACATAGCTGTCAAGACGCCGGATTGGGTACTAAATGCCCGAGGGCGCCTTGGCCGTGGCCGTCCCACCAGGTGAGGACAGCGTCGCACGAGCGTAAATACCCCGAATTAGGAAGCGAAGCAGCCCGCCGGCCGTTTTCGTGACGTTATGCCGCCCGAACGTTGGAACTCAGGGCGGACCTGGGCCCCAGGTTGCCCCTTATGTCATGAAGGCGGGTTTATCGGGCTGATTATCGCTATTGTTTCTCCTCGACGCTAAACCCTAGCTTCGTGAGTACCGACACAGCGCCGGCCTTCCCGCCCTCGAAGCGAGCCGAGCCCAGCCGCAGGCCTGTGGCGAGCTCATAAGCAGTGCCCAGGATGGCTTTGTGCGGGTAACGGCGCCCCTCCCAGACCAGCTCGTAGCTCCTGCTGGGGCCGAAACCATGCTCAGCGAAAAACCGCTCGGGCCCCTAACCGGTCGTACTCCTTTATGGCTCGCAACACGTCATTTCGGGTTACGTCCGTCTTCAGGTTGGTGAGTGCTCCAGCCACGGGATCCTCCTTTAGATCGTTACACCTTATATTTCAGTTACAGAGCTTGGTACCATTTGTATGCATATAGCGCGACAAATGGTACAAAGCGAAGGCCGGACGGCGTTGGGGTTCATAATTATTTCCGGCTGTTCGAGGTGTTAGCCCGAAAAAGATCCGGACCGGGCTAAGTAGAGCGCTTGGCTCCGGCACCGATCGTCTCGGAGTAACGACCGAGAGCGGTACCGACCGGACCGAGGGCCGGGACAGCCAGACAAAGGCGCGCCGCGGAAGAAGCGGCCTCGGCCAGGCGCTCGCTTATGAGCAGCCAGGCTGCCTCACGGTGGGGGAGGAGGTAGTCGGGCTGGTAGAAGAGCTCAAATGGGATCCCGGCCGTGGCGCCCGGCAGCTCGGCCCGACGGGCAGCGTGCTGAGGACCTTGCCCACCGGTTCCACCCCTTGGAACATGAGCCCCACCGCCACCTTGGCCAACGTGGTCGCTTCCTCTTCCGTCTCGTCCACGCGGGCCAGCAGGCGGTAGAGGAGCAAAAGCAAGACCTCGTATATCACGTTGGAGAGGTCGGCCACCTTGGCTGTGACCGGGTCGGTGATGAGCGGCCCGGCCGTGCCCCCCTCGCCCGGTCGCACTTGGGCGGCGACGACCGGACGGGCCGGCTCGAAGGTCGGGTCGGCCGCCTTCAGGGCCAGATACTCGTCGAAGACGCCCTTGAAGCGCCCGAAGTGGGCTTCGCGCCAGTCGCCACGCGGGCCTTCGCCTTGCGCCACGATCGCCTCGATGGCCGCGGTGGCGCTGGCCAGGTCCGTTACCGGGATGAGCTGCGGCCAGCTGAACTCGGCCCTTGTGACCTGGGCCTGCGGTGGTCCCACGAAGAGCCGGTCGGCCCCCAGTTTGGCGGTCAGATGGCGGAAGCCCTCCTCGATGGAACGGTAAAGATGGCCAACGGTCGAAAACTCCTGGCCATGGGGGACGATGTCCTCGCCCGTCATGAGGGGGACGGCTTCCCCCAGCGCGCCCATCCCTTCGGCGTCGTCCAGGGCCATCCCCTCGGGCCGCTCTAGATAGAGGAAGTGGCGGAGTGCTTGTTCCCCGAAGGGGATAAACGCCAATTTGACGGCCGCCGGGTAGTGGCGCGCCGGCTGGGGCAGGTTGGGCCGCGATAGGTGAGGGGAGGCGCCGAGGGCGGTCAACATGTTGGCCGTGAGCGCCAGGTGGAGCATCTCCTGGCCGGCGACGCCCAAGATGACGGACTGCCACCGGTTCACGGCCGCGAGTTGCTCCTCGCTGAGGCCCTCAGCCGTGGCCTCTTTGAGGCTGAAGGCGGCGAAGAGGTACTCGCACATGAGGGCGTGCTCCAGCTCGGCGGCGGCGCAGATCATGTAGATGAGTGCTTCCCGGTGTTCGATCACGAGCGCCGGCTCCGCCGACGGGGTGGCCGATGCGGTGGCCGGTGGGGTGGCCGGTTTGTCTGCAGTGCCACGGGTCTGGACGACATGTGGGAGCATGGCTACCTCCTTGTGCGCCGTGTAGGAGTTTGGCGTTGCGCCGTGTGGCTTTTTGTCTTACGAGCCGCCCGGGGGAGCCCCGAACTTGACAAAGTCCAGAATCAGAGCAACAGTCTAACTTGTGCTCAGGGAAGTAGCCTCTGACACGGCCGACCTGCTCCGTGAGCGCGGTGTCCAGGTGACGGCTCAGCGTCTGGCTGTCTTGCGAGCGGTGTCGAGCCGGCCGCACGGCACGGCGGACGAGATCGAAGAGCTGGTACGGGCCGAGATCGGTGCGGTCTCGCGCCAGGCGGTATACGACGCCCTGGGCATATTGGCCGAAAATGGCCTCATACGGCGCATTCAACCGGCGCACTCGCCGGGCCGCTATGAGGACCGGGTCGATGACAACCATCACCACATCGTGTGCCGCACCTGCGGTCGCACGGTAGACGTCGACTGCGCGGTAGGGCACAGGCCATGCCTGCAGGCGGCCGATGAGCACGGGTTCATCATTGACGAAGCCGAGGTCCTCTATTGGGGCTATTGCCCCGCCTGCCAGCAGGCGGAACGGCGACGGCGAGGCAAGACAAGCGGCAGGACCAACAACATGAACAGAAAAGGAGCACGATGAGCAACGAAGACACCGGCGCCACCGCCACCATGTCAGAGGAGTCAGCACCAGCGGCCAGGTGCCCAGTGTTGAACGACCCCATTCGTCGCGGCTGGTTCGATGGCGAACCAGCACTGGTGGCCCAACATGTTGAACTTGAGGCCACTGGGAAAGAACTCACCGTTGATCGACCCGATGGGCCAGGGGTTCGATTACGCGGCCGAGTTCAACAGCCTCGATCTGCCGGCCGTCAAGGCCGACATCATTGACGTACTGACCACGTCACAGGATTGGTGGCCGGCCGACTTCGGTCATTACGGGCCGCTGATCATCCGGATGGCGTGGCACGGCGCCGGCACGTACCGCATCTACGACGGGCGCGGCGGTGCGGGAGCGGGCACGCAGCGCTTCGCCCCCCTCAACAGCTGGCCCGACAACGCCAGCCTCGACAAGGCGCGACGCCTGCTCTGGCCGGTCAAGCAGAAGTACGGGCGGAAGTTGTCGTGGGCCGACCTCATGATCCTGGCCGGGAACTGCGCCCTGGAGTCGATGGGCTTCAAGACCTTTGGTTTCGGTGGCGGCCGGGAGGACGTGTGGGAGCCCGAAGAAGACGCCTATTGGGGGCCGGAGGACACCTGGCTCGGCGACGAGCGCTATAGCGGGGACCGGGTGCTGGCCAACCCGTTCGCGGCGGTCCAAATGGGCCTGATCTACGTCAACCCCGAGGGCCCGAACGGCAACCCTGACCCCGTCGCCGCCGCCCGGGACATCAGGGAGACGTTTGCGCGCATGGCTATGAACGACGAAGAGACGGTCGCCCTCATCGCCGGCGGGCACACCTTCGGCAAGACCCACGGTGCCGCGGATGCCACGCAATACGTGGGGCGGGAACCTGAAGGTGCCCCTATCGAAGAGCAAGGTCTTGGGTGGAAGAACACGTTCGGTACGGGCACGGGCGACGACACCATAACCAGCGGGCTCGAGGTCATCTGGACGAGCAACCCGACCAAGTGGGATAACGATTTCTTCCACAACCTCTTCCGCTACGACTGGGAACTGACTAAGAGCCCGGCGGGCGCGCACCAGTGGCGTCCTACCGACCGGGCTGCGGACGACACCGTGCCCGACGCCCACGACCCGTCGATCCGGCACGCCCCGATGATGCTCACGACCGATCTCTCGCTCAGGTTCGACCCGGCCTACGAGAAGATCTCGCGGCACTACTACGAAAACCCGGACCAGTTCGCCGACGCCTTCGCCCGGGCGTGGTTCAAGCTCACCCATCGCGATATGGGGCCTGTCTCCCGTTATCTCGGCCCCGAGGTCCCCGACGAGCAACTGATCTGGCAAGACCCGGTCCCTGCCGTCGATCACCCACTGGTCGACGAACAAGACATCGCCGGCTTGAAGAGCAAGATTTTGGCATCCGGCTTGTCAATTTCGCAGCTCGTCGCCACCGCCTGGGCGGCCGCGTCGACCTTCAGGGACACTGACAAGCGCGGCGGGGCCAACGGCGCCCGCATCCGGCTCGCCCCCCAAAAGGACTGGGATGCGAACGACCCGGGCGAACTAGAGAAGGTGCTGCAGGCTCTCGAGGGGATCCAGGCGGAGTTCAACGGCGCCCGGACGGACGGGAAAAGGGTTTCCCTTGCTGACCTGATCGTCCTCGCCGGGTCCGCCGCCGTCGAGCAAGCAGCCAAAAACGCCGGCCATGAGGTCCAGGTCCCGTTTTCACCCGGGCGCACGGACGCATCGCAAGACCAGACCGATGTGGCCACTTTCGCCGTGCTCGAGCCGAGGGCTGATGGGTTCCGGAACTACTTCCGGGCCGGGGACAAGCGGCGGCCCGAGGAACTGCTCATCGACCGGGCGAGCCTACTGGGCTTGACCGCTCCGGAAATGACTGTGCTCGTCGGGGGCCTGCGTGCCCTCAACACAAACTTCGGGCACTCGCGCCACGGTGTCTTCACTGACCGGCCCGATGCACTGACCAATGATTTCTTCCTGAATTTGCTCGATATGGGCACCGAGTGGCGCGTGTCGTTGGACGAGAATGTCTACGAGGGCCGAAACCGCAAAACGAACGACGTCAGGTGGACCGGCACCGCCGTCGACCTCATTTTCGGGTCCAACTCCCAGCTCCGTGCGGTCGCCGAGGTCTACGCCTGCGGGGACGCGGAGCCGAAGTTCGTGCAGGATTTCGTGGCCGCGTGGGCCAAGGTCATGAACGCCGACCGGTTCGAGCTCCGTTGACCTAGGCCGCATGCTGTTCACCGGAGTAGTGGGCGCCCAGAGCGGGGTAACCCGCTTGGGCGGCCAACCCCTGTCCGACCCAACCGAGTTTTAGGGCTGATACCGAATGGGAGGGCCGGTCAGGGCGTTTAGGCCATGACGAGGAGCCAGTCGACGGGCTTACCGCAGACAACCCGCACCAGCCCGATGATGGTGGTGGCGGACATTGGCGGGCGCAGCAGAGCGGGCGACGCCCCTGGCTCGTCGAGGGCGATACGGGCCCGCACAGCCTGCGGCCGTATCTTGAACTGCAGAGGCGGGTCGAAGGTGCGCACCTCGCCGTCAAGCGCCGCCGCCAGCCCCGGAGGCCCATTGACGACCACGGAAGTTGCGCTCCACTGCCTCCAGCCTTTGTACCGCCCCGGCGTCCCAGCTACCTCGAGGACCACCAGGCGGTTGACGTCAGTAGCCCGGTCCACGGAAAGAGTGGCCACCCCCAGGGCGCCGCTGTCCAGGCGCGGACGCGAACCGAAGCCACCTAAGCTCGAGAGCCTATAGGGGTTGTTGGACACCTCGATCACGCTCGCATCCGTTACTAAGCCGTGGGCCCCGTCGACGCTGAGCCCGAACTTGGCGCCCGAGCCCGGAGCGAGCAGGTCCGGCAGAAGCTCAGCTACCGTCCGGCGTTTCGCGTCACGGTAGTCCTCGGAGGCGACGATGCTGGCGTATATGCCGAGCGATACGTTGTTGACGAAGATTTGGCCGTTGACCTCGGCCAGGTCAACAGCGGTCTCACGCGCCCTCCCGAATGCATCCAGGGCCCGTAACGGTCGGTCTCGGTCGATCCCGAGGTCGAGGGCCAGATGGTTACGAGTACCAGTGGGGACACAGATGTAAGGCACTCCTGTCGCGGCTGCCACCGCCGCCACTATGGCCTGGGAGCCGTCGCCGCCGGCCACGCCCAAGGCGTCAGCGTCATCAGCCACGGCCGCTTCGGCCAGGGACCGCAGGTCGTCGCCTTTTTCCAGCATGACAACTTTTATGCCCCGACGACGAGCTTCCTCAGGTAGGTGCCACTTCATAGCTTTCCCACCACCGGATTTCGGGTTCACGAAAATGACACCGCGGCGGGTAGCGGGAACTTCGTGCCAGCGATCCGCGAGGACATGGTTTACCTCCCAGCGCAGGGCCAGAGCCCCGAGCCCGCCGGCGACGGCCATACCGGCAATGGCCACCACTACTTCTATTGCGCCCCGCCGGGCGGCAATCAAACTGGCCACCGCCCCGGCGAGCAGAAGGGCCGCCAATGCTGCCGTCAACCGCCGGTGCCGGCGGTTTGTCAAAGCCGCCCACAACGCCGACATGCCGAGCGCACCACACAATACGGACACCAAGACGTACACAAAGCTAGAGATCGTGAATACGGCCAGTAGGGCGAGGGTGGCGAGGAAGACTACAAGAGAGCCGGCGGCGGCGATCCTCGCCCGCACCGGTGGGGCATCCACGCGGGGCCGGGCCGGCGCCTCATCCTCGGTCCATGGTCTGGGTACTTGCCCTCCGGACATCTGATCAGTTTCGCACGTACTGAGGTCGCCCTCTATTCCATCGACCGGAGCAATTTCCGGTTCCAATTAGGGCCATTGACGCCGCCACGGAAGCTGATGACACCCCAAATGCTCGCGTGCTTGATGTCAAACCCGGAGCGGTAGAAGGTGTAACGGCGCGGCCCGAGACCTAAAGGCTGCGCTCGTGCATCATCATCGACGGCCACCGGCCGACGTCGTCCCGGCCCCCCAGGTGGACCTGGGTCATCCCTGAGAACGGCCGCCGGGGATTCCGCGTACCCAATCACCCGAACGGAGGGAGGCGGCCCGCCCGCCTTGAGTGTTGATTGGACATGTTCGACTTGTCCTGGCTACCAGCGGAGGTGGAGCGATATGTCGAAGCGGAGCCCGAGCGGAAAATCCAAGCAACCAAGCGCTTCCGTGTGCCTTCGATCGCGGGTGTGCCGTGCGGCCAGGGTCGCGGTTGCTCTAATTATTTGCTGCGCTGGCTGCGTCTGGGCCATTACTCCTGTCGCGGTGGCTGCCGCGGCTGTAAAGACGCCGGTGGCTACCAAAACCCCCAACGGCCAGGACCCCCAGGTGACGGGTACGATCGAACCCCAGGTGTGCGCTAGCTGCACCCCGCCGCTCATTTACTCGGGCGGCCCGGTCCTTTCGACCAACGGGTCGTCCGGGCTCACCGTGACGCCCATATGGTGGCAGCCGAGCGGCGGAAAGTATTCGTTCCCCTCGGTGTACGAGGACCTGGTAGACCAGTACATCCACGACGTCGCCGCGGCCAGTGGCACCACGGACAACGTTTACTCCATCCTTAGCGAGTATTTCGACGTGGTCGGCGGGGTGAAGACGTACCTCACGTACAAGCTCGCCTCAGGCACGCCTCTGGAGGACACTGATGCTTTCCCGGCCAACGGGTGCAAACCGGCGCCGGGGTTCTCGGCCTGCATAACTGATGGCCAGATCCGTGACGAACTGCGGGGTATTACGGCCAGCCAAAAGCTGCCGACCACCCTGGCGTACTTCTACCCCGTCTTCCTGCCGCCCGGGGTCGAGACGGAGGATATCGACGGTTCCAACTCGGCCAGCGCCTACTGCGGGTACCACCGCTCCTTCGGCTCGGGCACTAACCAAACCGTCTACGGCGACCTCCCCTACCCACCCTCGAACGGTGGCTGCGACACGGGCCAGGCCCCCAACGGCAACCTGCGGGCCGACGGCGAAATCAGCACTTTTGCTCACGAACTGATGGAGGCCATGACCGACCCGCTCAACCCCCAGTACGCCTGGTTCGACGGCAAAGGTAACGAGATCGGCGACATGTGCGACGAGAACTATGGCGGCGCGCTGGGCTCGACGAGCGCATCCAATCCGGGCCAGACCGAGTACAACCAGGTCATCAACGGGCACAAGTACTACACCCAGGAGTTCTTCTCCAACCTCGCTTACCAGAAGTCCGGCGTCGGCAAAGGGTGCGCCCTCTCCGAGGCGCTGGCGGAGAACCCCAAAGCAGCCGGTACCGGGACCGGGGTCACGACCATTGGCTACGCTTTCGCTGACGCCTTCCCCACGGGGCTGGCCGCCAATAGCAAGGCTACCTCGACGATCGTCGTCGCCGTGGGCGACCAGCACGGCTATGTGGTCCAGGGGGACCACGTCCACTTCTCCACCGGGCTCGAGTACGGCACGGGCCTTTGCGGCAAGCTCAGCAGCCACGAAGCGGTTACCGATGCCCAGGGCCACGCCACCGTCACGTACACGGCGTCGAAGTTCAACGTGCAGTGCTGGGTGACCGCCACCGAAGCCGATGGCGGCCGAGGTTCAGAGTCGATCATCTACCAGGGCACGGACGTGAAGTTCAGCCCCGCTCTTACGGCCACGTTCCCCGCCTCCGTACACCCGGGTGGGTCGGCGACTTTTACGATGAGGGCCACCAACCCCTCCATCCACCCCCTGGCGGACGCCCAGGTGGACATCGTGGCCTATCCCGGTGATGGGACAAAAGCTGGCATTGGCGCTAACCAGCTGCACATCTCGTACTCGACGAACGGCCCCCGTGGGCAGTTCACCACCGTCCACCTCACGGGTTCGACCGGTGCTGGTAATGACATCACCGGCTACCTCGGCTCGGCGTTGGGGGCGACGATGCGTGCCGATTCGTCCCAAACGATCACCTTCCACGTCAGCCTGGCCCGGGACGTCCCGACATCGAAGACCGTTCCCCTAGTCGCGTTGGAGGGTTACCTGGAGCAGATCAACTCTGCGGCCGGCGGCGGCTCGACAGTGGGCGACACGCTGGCTTCACAAATCACGGCGCCGTGATCGCCTGACAACTCCTGGCCTACCGAGCCTGCCGTGCGGGCGCGGGACGGAAGATTGGGGTTTACGTGCTCACGGGGCGGGGTTGCGCCTGGCCGCTGACACGTCATGGACGGGGTGACCGCTAGCGCAGCGCAGTTCGGCTGAAACGGGCTCGCCGCAACCGTCATGGCGCAGCTCGATGGGACCGCCGTCAGGCTGCAGCCAACGATCGCCCCATTGCATCAGGGCGATGAGGGCGGGCAGGAAGTCCGCGCCCATGGGGGTGAGGGCGTAGCCATATCGAGTCCGAGCGCCGGGGTCGCGGTACGGCTCGCGGCGCAGCAGTCCGGCCTCGACCAGTTCACGCAAGCGCTCGGCGGTCACGGGCTCACTGAGGCCGGCGCGCTCGACGAACTCCTCGAAGCGAGTGGCACCGTAGAACGCCTCCCGCATAACCAGCAGCGCCGAGCGGGTATGGATGACTTCAGCGGTTTTGGCGAGCGAGCAATGCTTCGCTGGCCAAGAGCCCGCGGGTCGAGGTCGCCGGTCAGCCGGATGACACTACTCACGCACCCCAGGCTAGCTGACAGAGCGTAGCTGACATAGCTCTTAATTAGTCAGCCTGATAACGTGCTGGCTATGGAAGTCTTAAGTCAGAGTCGAGTGACCGGCCGTGGCTTGAGCCGTAGAGGGGACGCCTCTCCCACGGCGGTGATGGTCATCGTGTGCGCCGGTGTGGTGCTTGCCTCCCTCGACCTGTTCATTGTCAACGTCGCCCTCCCTGCGATCGCCCGCGACCTGCACCAGCGCAACCTCGGGACACTGTCATGGGTGCTCAACTCCTACGCCATCGTCTATGCCTCCGCCCTCGTCCTCTTCGGTCGGCTGTCAGAGAGCCGCCGGCGAGAGAACGGCTTCCTCCTCGGCGTCACCGTTTTCACGCTGGCCTCCGCCGCCTGCGGGGCCGCTTCCAACCTGCCGATGCTCGTGGCCTTTCGGGTCGTCCAGGCACTCGGCGCGGCTCTTTTGACCCCGACCTCTTTGAGCCTGGTACTGGCCACCACCGCGCCGGAGCGGCGCCAGAGCGCGGTCCGGGCCTGGACCGCCGTGGGCGGGCTGGCCGCTGCGCTCGGCCCGGTCATCGGAGGCTTGCTCGTGACGGCGAGCTGGCGGTGGGTGTTCTATGTGAACGTCCCCATCGGGCTGGTCGCGGCCGTGGTCGGTTGGCGGAAGCTGCCGCCGGTCTCGGGCCACCCTGTCCCTCGCCCTGACGCCGTCGGTGCGGTGCTCGTGACCGGGGGGACGGCGGCGTTGACGCTCGGCCTGGTGGAGGGCAACAGCTGGGGCTGGGGGGACGCCCGCACGGTCGTCGCGTTGGCCGGCGCGGTCATCGCTCTGGTGGCCTTTACCTGGCGTTGCGCCCGTCATAGCGCCCCTCTCATCGACCTGGCCCTGTTCCGGGTGCGGGCGTTCAGCGGTTCGTCGCTCGTTGCGTTCATATTCTCCACCGTGTTCGGGGCCATGCTCTTCTCTCGGGTGTTGTGGTGCCAGGACGTGTGGGGATGGTCCGCACTACGGACCGGGTTAGCGTTGGCGCCCGGGCCGCTGATGGTCCCCCTCTTTTCCTTCCTCGTCACCGGCCGGATGATCAAGCGGTTCGGCGCGGGCGCCACCATCGGTGTGGGCGCGGCAGTCTTTGCCGTCGGCTCGGCCTGGTGGGCATTGGCCACCGGGCTCGTCCCTGACTACGTGGGCGACATGCTCGGCGGGACGCTGCTGACAGGCGCCGGAGTTGGGCTCACCCTCCCAACCTTCATGGCCACCGGGGCGGCGTCGCTGCCGGCGCACTCGTTCTCTACGGGTTCGGCTGTCATCAATATGCTGCGCCAGGTCGGTCTGGCCGTGGGGATAGCGGTCTTCGTCGCCGTACTGGGTACACCGGACGGCCCGGAGGCGATGCTGTCCGCCTATCGGCTCGAGTGGTTCGTGATCGCCGCCAGCTCGTTGCTCGCCGCTCTGGCTGGCGTCGCCGTCTTGTCCCGGCGGCGCAGCCCTGAGGTGCCGAGCGCCGCGGTGAGCGTGGCCGTGGTGGGGCCGCCGGCACGGCCATAGCGCTCACAGTGAGTGGTCGCGGCCGGGCCGGGAGGTTCGGCGACCCGTGATCGGACCGAGAGCGGCCAATTCTGCCCCCTCGCACGAGAGGTCTCAGGCGACGGCAGGAAGGGTCGCTCCCGCGGGTCACCCGGCCGTCGTCCGGGCCGCTTCTTGCTCGAAGAACGCCACTGGCACGCGCATTGGTTGGCGGAAGCGAACGCCCGGAGGCGGCGGCGCCCCGGTCCTCAAGAGAGCCAGGTCCCAGTCCGCCGAGGCGCCCAGCGCCCAGCGGAGCGCCTTTACGGCCGCCCCACCAACTTCGCGGTCACCAGGGCGGCGCCGCACGCCGATGACCTGGAGCACCCGTTCCGGGAGAGTGGCAACGGCACCCCTGAAAAGGAGGCTGTAGGCAGAGCGGACTCCTGGTGCCAACGGCGGCTGGCGCAGGAACCGGACGGCGTCAACCGACCCGGGCGAACTGGTTAGTGCCGGGTGCTCGCTGAGCCACGTTGCCAGCGCCACGGCCGTCTCTGGCAACGGGCCAGCCCCAAGGAGCCGGCCGACGCAGACCTGTTCGGCCACGTAACGATCAGCGAAAGCCTCCGGGCAGGGCCGAGCACCGTAGGCACGATAGGCGGCCAAGAACGAACCCGTAAGCGAGTTATGGACCCAGGCGTCTAGCGCAGGGTCCGACGCATCGTACGGTAATCCCCGGTGTGAATAGCCGTGAACCGGGCCGTGCCGTCGGCGGGCCCGGGCGACGGCGGCATCGACCTCGGGCATGGCCCCAAATGCCGTCGCCGTAACGTAAGACTCGGTCCTGGTGAGCCTTCCCAGCGGGTCCTGCTGGTAGCGAGAGTGCTCGAATACCCCCGCCGCCACTTCGGGGTGG
The DNA here is from genome assembly GCA_963807395.1 of uncultured Acidimicrobiaceae bacterium. GTDB lineage: Bacteria > Actinomycetota > Acidimicrobiia > Acidimicrobiales > Palsa-688 > Fen-671. Next base: position 189,084 of record CAWEBW010000010.1, on the reverse strand, counting down.
GCGGCCTGCAGCAAAAGGGCGCGAACGGCGCCGACGAACACGGACGCATCGCCAACTATCGACCAAGTAGCCGAGCCTGGCCCGAACAGGCCGGGGTCGCCCCGGTAGGCGAGCGTCTCGGCCAAGGGGTAGTCGCCGTGTGAAAACAGGCCCTGGGTGGTCACGATCACCCGAGCCCGGGCCCGGTCGGCCGGCGAACCTGCCCACGCCCGTGTTACCGCACTCCGACGACTGGCCACAGGAACCTTTCTATAGGGCCCCACGTCTATAGGCCCAGGTCTATAGGGCCCGGGGCCATGACGAGTTCGAGGCCAGGGTGGCCACCTCCTGGCCATGTCGTTGGCTTATGACCTCGCAAGTAGGATCGTCGAGTGCGGCTCAGCCGAGAAGAAGCCCGGATAATCGGGAGCCTCATCGAAAAAGAGCTGACAACGCCCCAGCAGTACCCCCTGACGATGAACGCCCTCGTATTGGCCTGCAACCAGACGTCCAACCGGGACCCTGTGGTGGAATTCGACGAACGCACCGTCGACAACGCGTTGGTGTCGCTCAAGGCAGCTGGGCTGCTGCGCTTTGTCTACCCCTCGCACGGCCGAAGCGTGACCCGGTACCAGCAGCTCCTCGGGGAGCAGCTGGGGATCTCCGAGCCGCAGCTGGCTCTGGTCGCGGTGCTTTTGCTCAGAGGCCCGCAGACGAGTGCCGAGCTGCGCGCTCGCACGGAGCGTATGTGCGAGCTCGACGGCATCCCTCAGGTCGACGCCGAGCTCGAGCGGCTGAGCGGGCTGCCCGAGCCTCTGGTAGCCCGGTTCGCGCGCCGGCCCGGTCAGAAGGAAGAGCGCTGGGCGCAACTGCTAACTGATGACGCGGCAGCCGTGACCGAGGAGCCGCTGGACGAACCTCCAGCTGGAAGCGCCCCCTGGGGCCTGGCCGCTGAAGTGGCCGAGCTGAGTAATGAGGTGGCCGAGTTGCGTACTGAGATGGCCGAGCTTCGGGACCACCTCGAGGGGCTGCGCCGGGACTTGTACGAGTAACCACCGGTTGCTTTCTGCCCGCCCCCCGCTGCCAGCCGCCCGCCCCCCGCTGCCCGCCGCCCGCTCCCCGCTGCCCGCCGCCCGCTCCCCGCTGCCAGCCGCCCGCCAGATTTTTTCGCCCCTATATCTCTTGACTCTCCTGCAGGGGGAGGCTGCACGCTGATCTGGCTGACTAATGGTGATCGTCGAAACCAGGAAGGAAACGTTCTGATGACTGTTCAGTTCTTCTCTATCAGCCTCGACTGCGAGGATGCCGGCAAGCTGGCCAGTTTCTGGTCTGAGGTGCTGGACCGACCGGTCGACCCCGGCCAGACGGACGAGTTCGCCGCCATCGGTTTGGACGGCAGCGCCGGAGCCGGTCCGGTTTGGATGTTCCACAAGGTCCCCGAGCCAAAAACGGCCAAGAACCGTGTCCACATCGACTTCGTCTCCCCTGAGCTTCACAAAGAAGTCGAGCGGGTCGTGGCCCTCGGGGCGGCACATATCCGTGACGTGGACGAGGGCGGGTACCGCTGGGCGACTTTGGCGGACCCTCAGGGTAACGAGTTTGACGTCGTAGCGGTGCCCTCGTCCTGAGCGCCCGGAGCTGTCCGAGCGAGCCGGTACGACGTGAAAAACGTCCGTACCGGCTCGAGCTTTAGGCCGCCAGCAAATTTGGGTCGGCAGCAAATTGGGCCGGCAGCAAATTGGGCCGGCAGCAAATTGGGGCGGCGCCCGAGTTACTCGTCGTGCCGCGTTATGGTTGCGTGCATTTTGATCGAGCGGATAATCGGGGACGCCTCCATATGGCTCACTCCGTCAAGCGTGGCTATTTGTCGGGTCAAGAACTCGAACAGCTCGTAATCATCGCGGCAACTGAGGGAAGCCACCAGGTTGGTGGGCCCGGTCGTGGCGGCCACAAAGGGCACCTCCCTGTAAGTCGCCAAAGTCGTGGCGGCTGCCATCAAACTCGAAGGGGCGACCGACATCCACAAAACGGCCCGGGAACGGAACCCGAGAATTTCCGGCGGGATATCGAGGTCGAAATAGAGCGTACCTGCGCTCATGAGTTCCTCTACCCGTCTCCTAACCGTGGATTCATGGCGATGGACCTGAGCGGCAAGTTCCCGGTAAGTGGCCCGGCCGTCGTCGCTCAGGGCCTGGATTAGTGGCCAGTCGTCGTCCTGCACCCTTTCGGTCGGGCGCGAGCCATTCCCCTTCGACGGGGCCGCGGCGGGGGAGCGTTCTTCCAATCGCTCGACTTCATGGGCTGTGAGCCCGACGGCGCCGGGCGCACCAGACGCGCTCTTGCTGAAAATATGTAGGAGGCAGTGGGCCTGGAGGGACAGGATTTGCCGGCTGGTGGGTAGTTGTTCAAGTAGCAACGCCGTGCGTTGCCGCTCATCGTGCGCTTTGACGGTGCAAAAGATTTCGGTGCCGCCCGAGAGCAACTGGACCCAGGCGGTGTCCGGCCGCCGGGCTAGAGCGTTAGCCACCGGAATGGAGGCGTCGGGTTTGCAGTGGATGCGTACGGCCCAGTCCGACTGACCGAGCCGCTGGGTGTTCAACTGACCGACGACCCGGAGGGCGCCCGACTCTCGCAACTGCCGGTACCGCCGGGCCACGGTCTGTTCGGATGCCCCCAGGACATCCGCTAAACGACTGAAGGGTGCCCGCCCGTCGAGGTACAGCGCGTGGATGATGCGACTGTCGAGAGGGTCCAGTGTGATGGTTTTCACCCGTCATAGCTTAGATCATGCGGGAAAGAGGCAGAATCGGCCCGAAGGATAACGTCCAAGCCGCCGCCCGGCCAGTCTGGTGCCATGGACAAAAAATGGTGGGTGTTAGGAGTCGTCTGCGCGGCTACGTTCATGCTCCTGCTGGACGTCACGATCGTCGTCGTGGCGCTGCCCGAGATCCAATCGGGCCTCCACACCACCTTCAGCGGCGTGCAATGGGTCGTCGATGCCTACGCGCTGACGCTGGCATCGGCGCTCTTGACCGCAGGCTCGTTGGCAGACCGTTACGGCCGGCGGCTCCTGTTTACGATCGGGCTCGCCGTCTTCACGGCCGGCTCCTTGGTCTGCGGGCTGGCTCAATCGTCTCTTGAACTGGTCCTGTCGCGCAGCGCGCAAGGGGTCGGCGGAGCAATTTTGTTCGCCACTTCGCTGGCTCTCCTGGCCCAAACATTTCATGGCAAAGAGAGAGGCGTGGCTTTCGGCGTCTGGGGCGCGGTCACCGGAGTAGCCACCGGCTTGGGGCCGGTCCTTGGTGGCGTCATCACCACGGGGATTAGCTGGCGAGGGATCTTCCTGGTGAACTTACCTATCGGGGCCGCTGCGATCGCGGTGACGAGATGGAAGGTCGATGAGTCACGCACCCCGTACGCCGCCGGCCCGGATTGGGCTGGGTTCGGGGCGCTCACCGCCGGCCTTCTAAGCCTGGTTTATGGGTTGATCCGGGCGGGCGAGAGCAGTTGGGGGGACCCGGGCGTCATCGTGTGCCTCGCCCTGGCTGTTGTTTTCCTGGCGTCGTTCATAGTCGTCGAGCGCCGGGCCAGCCACCCTATGTTCGACCTTTCGTTGTTCCGTATCCCGACATTTGTAGGCGGGTCGGCGGCGGCCTTCGCCATGAACGGCTCCCTGTTCGCCATGTTCGTCTACATCGTCTTGTACCTCCAGGACGACCTCGGTTATTCGGCTCTTGGTACCGGTGTGAGGCTCCTGGTCGTTACCGCAGGCAGTGTCGTGGCCGCCACGATTGCGGGGCGTCTCAGCAGCTACGTGCCGGTGCGGTGGTTGATAGGTCCGGGGCTCGTGCTCGTCGGTATCGGGCTCCTGCTTATGTCCGGCTTGGATGGGGCCAGCTCGTGGGCCGCGTTGGTACCAGGGTTCATCGTGGCGGGCGTCGGCAGCGGCATGGTCAACCCCCCACTGGCATCTACCGCCGTCGGAGTGGTGGCCCCGCAACGCGCGGGGATGGCCTCGGGCGCTAATACCACCTTTCGCCAGATCGGCATAGCCACAGGCATCGCCGCCTATGGCTCCATCTTTGCCGCCCAGGTTGCGCACGACTTGGGCCGGAAGCTGGCGGGCACGCCGTTAGTGTCACAACGCTGGCCCGACGTGGTAGCTGCCGTGCGTCAAGGGAACTTTGCCCGGGCCCTTGACCTCGTGCCTTCAGGGCCCGGCCCGCCTTCATCGCGGCATTGCGCTCCAGTTTCGCCAGCAGTTTGGACCTTATCCTGGTGGTGAGCAGCGTGCTGGCCTTCGCCGGAGCAGTGGCGGCGGTCCTCCTCATCAGGCGGCGCGACTTCGTTGTTTCCCGCCCGGACGGCGCCCGGCCTGCCGCCGACCAGGAGACACCCGGCGTCGGCCGCGCCTCCCTCGACCAAGTGGGGACCAGAACGGTCGCTGGAGCATAACGACCTCAAATGGGTCGACACGGTGGCCGCAGGCTGGACCATGATTGCGGGTGGCGAAGGGTATCCTGATCGTCCAGCTGCGGACCCGCACCGAGGCTGGGTATCGTCGCACTAGGAACTGTGGCCCGCGACACAGCTCGCCACCGAGAAAGGAAAGCCCATGGGACTGTCCATCAATGACCTCGCTCCTGATTTCGAAGCCGACACAACGCAGGGGCGTATCAGCTTCCACGACTGGATCGGGGATTCATGGGCGGTGCTGTTCTCGCACCCTAAGGATTTCACGCCTGTGTGCACGACCGAGCTCGGGTACATGGCCAAGCTGGCGCCTGAGTTCGAGCGCCGCAACGTGAAGGTCATTGGCCTTTCGGTGGACGCCACTAACGATCACGAAAAGTGGGCCGATGATATCGAGGAAACCCAGGGCAGCCGGCCCGACTACCCGATTATCGGTGACGTCGACTTCAATGTGTCCAAGCTGTACGGGATGTTGCCGGCGAGTACCTCGGGCGACGTCAAGTCGCGCACCCCGGCGGACAACCAGACCGTGCGCAACGTCTTTGTCATCGGCCCGGACAAGAAGGTCAAGCTGATCCTGGTGTACCCCATGACGACCGGGCGCAACTTTGACGAAGTGCTGCGCGTAATCGACTCGCTCCAACTCACCGCCAAGCACCGCGTGTCCACTCCCGTGAACTGGAAACAGGGCGAGGACGTCATCATTTCCGGGTCTGTCAACAACGAGGAAGCCAAGAAAATATTCGGGGAGTGGAAAGAACCCAAACCCTATATCCGCATCGTCCCTCAGCCCCAGTAAGCGGTGCCCCTTTCTGGGGACCGCTCCAATGCAGTGGCGCCGGTGGCCACGCCGAGCTGCTCGAGACCGAGCTGAGGTGCTCTTGTGGTGAGCCAGTGGTGATGGGCCAATTTGTGCTGGGGCAATTGTGCTGGGCCAACGGTGCTGGGCCAATTGCGCTGACACGGTGGTGGTGGTGGTGGTGAACCGGCCCCTCGAGGACCTGACTGTTGTCGACCTGACGCGGTTTATCGCCGGCTCGTACGCCACCAGCTTGCTCGCTGCTCTGGGGGCGCGAGTCCTGAAAGTGGAAGCGCCCGAGGGCGACCCGTACCGCCAGCAGGGGACAGCATGGGCCCACGGTGAGTCCGTGCTTTTCATGTCGCTCAACGCCGGCAAGCGCAGCGTGGCCCTCGACTTCCGCGTCCCCGCCGGCCGTGAACTACTCGAACGGCTCCTCGGGCGCGCCGATTTCTTTGTCGAGAACGCCCGTCCGGGCAGCCTCGTCCGCCACAGCCTCGACTGGGCCTCGCTGCACGAGCGGTTTCCCAGCCTGATCGTGGGCTCCATATCGGGGTATGGCGACGTCGGCCCCGACGCCACCAAGGGCGGCTTCGACCTGATATTGCAGGCGGCGTCCGGGTTGATGAGCGTCACTGGCTCAGCTGACGCTGGGCCGGTCAAAGTAGGGGCGCCCTTCCTCGATGTCGGCAGCGGCGTCGTGTGCGCCCTCGGGCTGGTCGCGGCCCATGTACAACGCCTTTCCACAGGGCAGGGTCAGCTCGTTTCGACGTCATTGTTGGAATTTGCCCTCGCCGGCCTCGGGAACCTCGCCGCCGGCTATCTGGCCTCAGGCCAAGTACCCGGGCTGCTCGGCACGCACTCGCCGACCTTGGCCCCCTACGGCGGCTTCCGGACCGCCGACGGCTGGATCGTAATGGCGGGCGCCAACAGCGAAGAACTGTGGAAGCGGGCCTGCACAGCCATCGGCGCCGAGCGGCTCATTTCCGACCCCAGATTCTCTGACAACGTCGAGCGAGTGGCTCACCGCGACCAGCTCACCGCCGCCCTGGAGGAGGTGCTCGGGCGGGCTCCCTCCAAGCAATGGCTGGCGGTGCTGGAGATGGCGGGGGTCCCGGCGGCCGAGGTGCAAAGTCTCGACGATGTGCTGGCGGGGGCGCAGGTGGCCGCCCTCGGTTCAGTTGAGCACCTGGCCCACGCCCGCGCCGGTGACTACGCCGTCATTGCGCCGCCCGTGCGCTTCGGCGGTTCCCCGGCCAGCTATGGCGCGGCTGCGCCGGTGCTGGGGGCGGACACTGCGGACGTCCTTCGCGAACTCGGCTTAGCTGAACACGAACTCGCCCAGCTCGCCCGCGACGGCACAATCGTGGTCGCGTGATCGACATTCGGGCGCTGGCCGACGAGGTGGTGGCGCGGACCATCGAGATCGCGCAAGTCCCGGCCCCACACGGGGCCGAACAGCGCAGAGCGGAAGTAGTCGGCGGCTGGTGGCGCGACGCTGGGTTCGACCAGGTGCGGACCGACGAGGTTGGCAACTGTTGGGCTCGGGCACGGGCCGGGGCCGGTCCCGCCGTTGTCTTGGCCGCGCACTTGGATACCGTCTTCGGCCCTGAGACCGAGCACGTGGTGAACCGGAGCGGCCACCGTCTCGTGGGCCCCAGTGTGGGCGATGACAGCGTCGCTCTGGCCGCTCTTGGCGCCGTCGGCCGTCTTATTGCTGCCAGTGACGGGTCGGCGGCTGTCCTGCTGGTAGCGACCGTAGGCGAGGAGGGTTACGGCCTGCTGGCCGGCGCCCGTCACGCTGTGGCCCACCCGCCGATGGAGTTGGGCGCGTTCATCGCTGTCGAGGGCAATTACCTGGGCCGGCTGGGAACAGTAGGGATCGGTTCGCAGCGCTGGCGGGTGCTGGTGACTGGGCCCGGCGGCCATGCGTGGGAACAGTCGACCGCTGCCAGCGCCGTGCATGAAGCCGGCCGGCTCGTGCATGCCCTTTCCCTTGTCCCGACGATGCCCGGGACGACCTCACTCAACGTAGGCAAACTGGAGGGGGGCGAGGCGATCAACGCCAAAGGCCGCCGGGCCACTTTCGAGCTCGAACTGCGTGGGATCGACGACGGCCAGCTGGAAGCGCTGGACGTCCAGGCCCGCTCTGTGCTGGGCCCGCCTTCAACCCGAGGCCTCAGCATCGATGTATCCGACGCCGGTAGCCGGCCCGCGGGCCGGGTTGACCCCGGCCATGAGCTCGTTCAGCGCGGCCCGGGCCGCGCTCGAGGCGCGTGGGATCGCCTGGCGAGAGATTGCCAGCAGCACCGACGCCAATGCCGCCCACGCCGTCGGCCTCCCCGCCGTCGCTCTGGGCATTACGTACGGGGCGGGCGAGCACACACCGGAAGAATGGATTGACATTGCGCCAATTGCTGACGGCCTCGCTGCCTTGGCCGACACAGTGGCCCGTTACGAGGCCTATAAGGCGCTCGGCGGGGGAGAACCCGACGAAAAACCTCAAGAAGCCGGCGCGGGGACCAGCGGGCCAAAATAGTAACCGCGGCTGGCTTATCTGGCTCTAGAAAGATGATGGCGACGCCGCTCGAGACCGCGGATCTTGAAGAGGTCGTCCGCGCCGCCCAGCAGGGCGACGCAGAGGCGTGGGCGGAGCTCGTCCACCGTTTCCAGGACCGGGCCGTCGCTGCCGCCTTCGGGTGGTCCGGGCACTGGGGTGTATCCGCCGACCTGGCCCAAGACGCCTTTCGTCTGGCGTACCTTCACCTGGCCGACCTGAGGGAGCCATCGGCGTTCGCTGCGTGGTTCGGACGCCTGGTGCGAACGGCCTGCTCACGCGCCTCCCGGGTTAGGCGGGTGCCAATGGTTGCTCTCGAGGAGGTTGACCTCGCCCCTGGGCCGGACAACGACCTCGCTCAGCGCCTTGTAGCGGTCGAGTCGGCCTCGGCCGTGAGGTCTGCCGTCGAGGCCTTGCCGCGGCACGAACGGGTCGTAGTGGCGCTCTTTTACCTAGCGGAGATGAGCTACCCCGAGATCGCCGAGTTCCTGGGTATTAGCGTCCCAGCGGCCAAGAAAAGGGCTCTGAGTGCCCGCCGCCGCCTGAAGGAGATCATGGAAGTAGGCGGCGACACCTCGACCAGGCCCCCCTATCGCGGCGCGGAGAACTGCCCGGCGGCGTGCTGCTTTTCTCCGCCATCCACCGCGGCGACGTCGGGTCAGTCACCGCGCTCCTCACCGCCCGGCCCGACCTGGCCAGCACCTGGGAAGAGTGGAGCCCTCAGCAGGCGGCCCAGGCCGGCCTCGGTTATGCAGGGCAGGGCACCGCTTTGATAAGGGCCGCTGAAACCGGCCTGGTCCCGATGGCAAGAGCTCTGGTTGAGGCGGGGGCTCCGGTTGATAGCCTTTGTCACTGTGACGGCGGGGAAACACCACTGTGGGCGGCAGCCATCGCTGGAAAGACCGAGATGGTCCGTTACCTCCTGGACAAAGGGGCCGACCCCAACGCCGCCGCCTTTCACGGCGCCACCCCTCTCCACGCTGCTGTCCAACGCGGCCGGCACGAGGTCGTGCCGTTGCTGCTCGCCGCCGGAGCCGACCCCGGGCGCAAGGACGCGGGCGGTCGCAGCCCCGCCGACTGGGCCCGGTTGCAGGCCAGATCGGCCCCCGCCGGAAGCGGTATATACCTCTGGACGGGTATCCGGGTACTCGACCTGCTGGCCCCCGTCCGCCGCGGTTCGATTCAGTGGTGGCCAGCTGCGTACGGGCTCGGCCAGTATGTCATGGCCGCCGTGGTGAGCGCCGCGTTGGCGCCCGCGGAAACGTGGTACATCGGCTTCGACCAGGCCCACGTCGACTCGCACTCGATCCGCCACGGAATGGAGGAGTCCGCTCTGGCCGCCCACATCCACCTGGCGCCGCGGCATCTCGACCCGTCTGAGCGACGACGCTACTTCGGCGACGCCGTCTACCGCCTTGGCCAGGCGTCCTCTGAGCGGCTGGTTGTCTTCTGCCTTATCGATACTGGCCACGCTCACGACGTCGAGGTCGTCCTGCCCAGACTGGCGGCGGACCAACGGGTGGACGCCACAGTCGTCATCGAGCCTTTCGTCGGCCAGTACCCGTCCGCCCAGGCCCGGCCACCCGACGGCTACCACGCCCAGGTCGTCTTCGACCCCCGGCGGGCAGGACGTGGGCTCTATCCGGCCATTGACCCTTTGACGACCACGGCCCGCTCGTACCCGGACGAACGTCACCGGCATCTGGCCGAAACGGTGCGGTCCTTGCTGGGCGCCTACGACCGTTTCGACCCGCAGCTTTCTTTGCCACCCATAGAAGGCGAGGACAACCAGGACATAAGACGGGCCCAGGCCATCATCCGCTACCTGGCCCAACCCGTCGCCCTGGCGGAGCCTTTCACTTCGGAGCCAGCCGAGCTAACACCTCCCGAGGAGCTACTGGATGAAGTCGAAGAAGCAGCGCTAGCGCTGGCCCGGCCCGCCCATGCTTGAGGCGCGGCCCGCCCCGGACCTCACACGCTCGGCCCCACATCCGAAGCTCTGCGACCTAGCGAGCCGCCCAAGAGGAAGGCGCCCAGCAGCGCCACGGCGACGAGCCACAGTGCGTTGAGAAGGCCAGTGGACACGGCCAAGAGGCCTATGACCGGGGGGCCGGCCAAGTTGGCGAAGTAGCCGATGGAGGCTACGACACTGACGCGAGCGGCCGGGTTCGGGCCACTTTCGGCCGCCGCCGACATACCGAGGGGGAAGCCCATCGAGACCCCGATGGCCCATAGCAGCACACCGATGAGGACGATCCACGGGCCGCTGCCGAGGATGAACAGCACGACACCCAGGACGCCCAGGGCGGTGGTGTACCGGACGGTATGGACTCGGCCCAGGCGGTCGACTGCCGGTCCGCCGAAGATCCGAGTCAGGGCCTCACCGGCGGCGAACGCGGTGAAGAAGAGGGCGGCGATGGCGGCGGTCTGGCCGTGGTCATTGTGGACGGCGAGGGTCAACCAGTTGTTGGCGGACCCCTCGCCCAGCTCCACACCCAACATCACGAGGCCGATCATCAGGAGACGCCAGTTCGTCCAGCCGCGCAGCCACTGGCGCACTTTCTCGAGGCGCTTCTTGGGAAGAAGCTCCTCCTCCCGGGTGCGGGTCCCGGGCGGGATCGCCCGGGACATGACAAAGGCAATGGCCGTTATGACGACGGCCTCACCCACAAACTGTACGGAGGGGGTAATCCTGACCGCAGCACACGCCGCACCGACGCCGGACCCGAGGGCAGCACCGACCGACCAGGCCCCGTGCATGCGAGGCATGAGAGTGCGGCCGGCTATGCGTTCGATCGCAGACCCTTCGACGTTGATCAGGACGTCGAGGATGCCGATCCCGAAGCCCACCAAGACGAAGGCGACGCCGACAACCGGGAGAGATTTCAATGAGATCCCGGCGGCCATGAGGGCCAAGGTCGCCGCGATGAGCACCAGCGCCCCGGTCACCCCTCGCCGGCTTCCGAGCCAGTGGAGGACGGGGGTCGAGGCGACGAGGCCGGCCATGGCTCCGACGGTGATGCTGGCCAGGAGCAGACCGATAGTGGCGGTGCTGATGCCTAGCTCGGCTTTGATCGCCGGAAGCCTGGGCCCCAGGCCGACACGGTGACCCCGCCGAGCCCGAAGGCGGCAATGATCGCCCGGCGCCACCGGTCAAGGGCGCGACCCTCGGTTGCGACGGTTGCATCCGTCACCGTTCAGCGACGCCCCCGACCACCTCGAAGGCACCAACCCACCTCGACGGCAAACCGCTCAGCCCGGGACCCGCCTTTTGCTTGTTTTCGACCACTCGTGAACGCCATCACAGGTTAGGTGTTCCGCCGCTTCCGGTCGTCCCGGCCCGCCTGACCTGAGATGCTCGTGGGTTAGGTAGGCGTCCAGATACACCTGTCGTCGCGCCCCCTCGAGGACGCCAGGGCCCCAAAATGAGCGCACCGCCCTCGGAGATAGCCGCGAGGATGGTGCCGAGCTCGTATGAATGTTGACCTCGTCACCCTGGTCGTTCGTGATTACAACAGCGCCATCGAGTTTTTTATTGAGAAGTTGGGTTTCGAGCTGGTAGAAGATTCGCCGGCGAAGACCCGGGCCGGAAGGCCAAAGCGTTGGGTCGTAGTGCGCCCGCCAGGCGGCGAGACCAGCCTATTGCTGGCTCGCGCCGACGGCCGGCGGGACGAGCAGGCCGTGGGCGCCCAGGTTGGAGGGAGGGTCGCCTTTTTCCTGCGGGTCGGCGACTTCGAGTCTGCTTACCAGCGAATGAGGTCGGCGGGGGTGACGTTTGTTGAAGCGCCCCGAGTCGAACCGTATGGCCGGATGGCTGTCTTTCTCGACTGCGTGGGCAACCGCTGGGACCTCCGGGGGCCAGGCTGAGACTGCAGTTCAGGGCTCAGTGCCTCGGTCCCGCGACATGTTGGCCACTGCGCCGAGACGACTGGTCAGGAAGCGGGGGGATGATGGCGGGCTTGTGCGAAATTGAACGAAAATCATGGCTCCGGGCGGCGAGCGGTGCTGTCAGCCCCGCGGTGGCCTCTTGTTCGCTTCTCGCTGGCGCCGGCCCTCGTCCCGCCACACCTCGTACTCTTCGTCGGACATGGCCTCGATTCGCTCCAGGAGAGTCAATTTCGCCTGCCCTCCATTGTCACGCTGGCGTGCTCGGGTGTGGAGCCTCACGAGAATAACGGTCGCCGCCAGGGACAAGAAGACAATCACCACGATCACGCTGCGGCCCGCGTTGGTCAGGGAGGCCAGCGTCACAGTTCGAGCGTAGGCGAGTAAGCGGGCTCCCCCGAGCGTCAGAAGACCTAACGGTGTCGGCGAGCGCTGTCGCTCGAACCGGCTCGCCCCTGTACAGGATGGCCCTTTACGTGCGGCCCTCTACCGTGCGGCTTCGGTTTTGGCACCGAGCACGGAGGCGACGTTGCTCGGCGACGTTCTCGTCATGGGGTTAGGGCTCGCCCCCGCTGTTTGCCGGTGGCAATCGTCACCCACGACGTCGGGAAGATGCTGGTGCACGTGCCTCCGAGGGAGACGGTCAATACCTGCACGCCCCGGCAAACGGCCAGAAGGGGCAAGTCATGGGCGAGAGCTGCTTGGCACGGCGCTATCTCCCACTCGTCGCGTTCGGTACGCGGGAGGTCTGTTTGCGGATGTGGCTGGGCGCCGTAACGGCGCGGGTCTAGGTCCGGTCCGCCGGTTACAACCAGCCCGTGCACCGCAGAAAGCACGAGCCACGGGTCAAGTGTCGACGGCGGAACCAGGACCGCGCCGCCGCCGGCGCGGCCGACCGCGCTTATGTAGGTTTCGGGCAGAAGGACCACCCTCTCTTCCGACGACAAGAACCGGGCGGTCTCGACCTACGTCGAAAGACCGATCAGCGGTGGGGTCGGGTGCTAAGTCTGGAGCCCGCGCTACCGGTCCCCGAGGACCCGGCTCAGCTCGTCGCGTTCAGGCCAAGGGAGGGCGTTGCCGTCAGCGTCGACCACGCCCGCTCCGGTTTCGGCGACCGCAATTACGGCGGCTTCGTGGCCCCCGAGGCCGAATTCCTCCACGGCGCTCGCGGCTCGAGATGGTTCGAAAGCGGCGAGCAACGTCCCTGACGCCAGGGTGGCCCAGGGGTCGGCGCCTGCCGCCACGCAAACCGCGATAGCCGGCTCCCACCACAGCACCTGGGCTCTCATCACTCTGAGACAAACTTCGGACGCGGCCGCCATCTCGTGTAGCCCGGCCGCCAGCCCGCCCTCAGTGGGATCGTGCATTGCCCTGGCTCCCAGCCGGGCTGCCAGCAAAGCCGCATCGACGACCGAAATCCCCGGGTCGTCGAGCGCGTGCCCCGCCGCACGCAAGAGTTCTGGGTCGACCTCGCCGAGGAGGGCGGCACTCTCGCGAGCGAGCACCGCCGCCCCCTCGACCGGCGCCCGCCCCACCTGGAGGACCAGGTGCCCAGGGACGACACCCCCAGTCCTGATGAAGCGCCTGTCCTCGGCCAGGCCGAGCATCTGGCCGACGACGATGGGCTGGTTGACTGACCTCGTCACTTCGGTGTGACCCCCGACCAGTGCGATACCGCTGGCGCCCAAGCTGGCCCGCATGACTGCGAATAGCTCTTCGACCGCCTCTGCCATCGTCCCCGGTGGCAACAGGACGGTGGCCAGGAACCACCGGGGCCTGGTACCCGTGACCGCTACGTCGTTAGCGTTCACGGTGACAGCGAAGCGGCCGAGGTCGTGGCCCGTGAAGGTAATAGGGTCGGTGGCGGCTACCAGCACCCCGCCGGGCATGTCGATGGCACACGCATCTTCGCCCATTGCCGGGCCTAACAGCACTTCGGGTGGCGTAGGCCCGGCGTCAGCGAGGAGACGAGACATCAGGCGCGGCGGCAATTTGCCCACCGGAAGAGGCGGAAGCGGCACCCCACCAGCATCGCCGAAAAGTGAGGGCCCGAGGTCGACGGTAAGCGGGCCATTGGAACGGCATTGCTCACGCGCCTACCTTCGCCCATGCCAGGTGTAACACCAAGCCACAGGAGGCCCAGCCCGGATGTCAACGCGGATTGAAGACGCAGTCAACACACGAACCCGTTCCAGCAACTTGAAAATCACTGACCTGCGTGTCGCCAACCTCCGCGGGGTGCCCTTTCGTTCCACCATTGTCCGTATCGACACCAACCAGGGCATCACCGGCTATGGCGAGGTCCGCGACGGTGCCAGCCAGACCTACGCCCTGATGTTGAAACACCATCTCGTTGGTGAGAACCCCTGTAACGTCGACAAGCTGTTCCGTAAAATCAAGCAGTTTGGCCATCATGCGCGCCAGGGGGGAGGCGTGAGCGGGGTCGAGATGGCGTTGATGGACCTGGCCGGGAAGCCTACGACACCCCCGTTTACGCTCTTATCGGCGGCAAGTTCCGTGACCGCGTGCTGTGCTACGTGGACACAACGTCCTGCGCGTCGCCCGTTCAAATGGGGGAGCGCCTCCTCGAGCGCCGCGCTCGTGGCTTCAAATGGTTGAAAATGGACGTCGGTGCCGACCTCCTCTGGGACGAAGCAGGCACTGTCATAGCGCCGCACGGAGCCCGTGAGAGCATTTCGACCATGCACCCCTTTACCGGCATCCAATTGACCGGTAAGGGGATCGACCGGCTCGTCGATTACGTCGATGAGGTCCGCGCTGCTGTCGGCTACGACATCCCGCTGGCTGTCGACCATTTGGGCCATATCGGGCTCGACTCCTGCCTGCGGTTGGGCCAAGCCCTCGACCCGTTTACCCTGGCCTGGCTCGAGGATCTCCTGCCCTGGCAGCTCACAGAGCAGTGGGCGCAATTGACGGCGCGCATCAATACGCCCACCTGCACCGGAGAGGACATCTACCTAAAGGAGAACTTCCGCCCCCTTGTCGAGGGAGGAGCCGTACGCGTCATCCACCCCGACCCGGCTACGGCGGGTGGGATCATGGAGACCAAGAAGATCGGCGACTTGGCCCAGGAGTGGGGCGTACCCATGGCACTTCACCTGGCCGCCTCACCCATAGCGACCATGGCCAGTGTGCATATTGCCGCCGCCACGGAGAACTTCCTTGCCCTCGAGCACCACGCCGCGGACGTCGCCCACTGGGACGAGCTCGTGACTGGGCTCCCTGTACCACTCGTCGAGGATGGCTACATCGCCGTCCCCGACGGCCCCGGGCTGGGCTTCGACGACATCAATGCCGACCTTTTTCGTGAGTTCCTCGACCCTTCAGATCCGCAGATGTTCGGAGACACGTCGCCCTGGGAGGCAGAAGTCAGCCATGACCGGCTGTGGAGCTAAATGGGAGACGGCGCCGACGCGGACTGGGCCGACGCGGACTGGGCCGGCGCGGACGGCGCTCGATGCGGACTGGGCCGACGCGGACGGCGCTCGATGCGGACTGGGCCGACGCGGACTCGGCTGACGCGGATGCGGACTGGGTCGAAAAACTGTCGTTATCAATAGGTTATTCGACCCAAGGACAGATAATCGCCCCAGATCTGGTCATCTGTCGCCGCCGGTCCCACGCGGGCCGGTCCCACGGGGGCCGGTCCGACGGGGGCCGGTCCCACGGGAGCCGCTCCCATGAGAGCCGATCCCACAGCAGCCGGTCCCACGGCGGCCGGCCGAGTTCCCGCTACCCTCGCGGGTAGGACCCGCCTCCGCCTCCCGATTTTCGGCGCAGATTCGCCGTTTGGGCGCGCCGACGTCTCTTATGGCGATCCTGGCGCGCCCAACTCCGGCGTGAAGGGAGGGCGAGGGGCAGGCGACCGCTGGGCAGGCGACCGCCGGGCAGGCGACGACCGGACCGGCGTTACCGAGCCTCCCACTGGAACCACCGGATCCCGATGGCGGCGAAGAAGACCGTATAGCCGAAGCACGCTACTACGCACAGTGTTTCCCGGACTCCCCAGGCCGACAGGTTGAGCACCCCGGCGAAAAGCGTCATCACGACCCCAACCGGCGTCCACTGGGAGATGGACTCCCAAGTGGAACCGAGCACACCGCTCTGGCCGAAAAGGCCGAGGAACACCAATATGACGAAGATGATCCGCGCCGCCGCGTTTACGGTATCGACGGACTTGAGCAGGCCCACCATAGCCTGGCCGATCCCGAGGAAGACGGCCCCACCGAGTATGGATACCAGTAGGAACAACAGGTACTGACCGACGGAGAACGTAACGTTATGGATGACGCTGCCGATGATCAGGACGACGAGAGCAATGATCAGGTTGGCGACCACTTGGACGGCCAGCCGGCTAGACATGATGGCCCACGTGGGCGCCGGTGTGACCCGCAGGCGCTGGAAAACGCCCTGCTCGCGGTCGCGCGCCACCGTCAAGCCGTAGCCGAGGATCGAAGTCGCGGCCAGACCGTACGCAGTGCACAGGCCGATGACGAAGAACGCCCCGCCCAGGCGGTTGGTCCCCTTGGTCGAATCGGTGGTTATAAGCAAAACGAGCGGCAAGGCGATGCTGATGACCAAAGAGCGACGGTTCTTCACCAGTACCGTCAAGTCCGCCCGGAGCAAAGAGGTGAGAATGAGCTGCATGGGCGGCCTGGCCCTCGTCAGTTGCGCGTGCTAGTCACGGACTTCACTCCCCGTTAATCCGATGAAAACGTCTTCCAGGGTGACGTCGCCGTGGGCAATGGCGCGCACCCGGGCGTCGTCCTTGTGTTTGGCGATCAGGTCCAACGGCGTCTCGGCCGTGAGCAGTTTGCCGTGGTCAATGATGGCGACGCGGTCGCAGACGGCTTGGGCTTCTTCCATCGAGTGAGTCGTGAGCAAAATGCTCCCACCCTTTTTGCGGATGTCCTCGATACGGCCCCAAAGCTGGCGCCGGGCCTGAGGGTCGAGACCAGCCGTCGGCTCGTCCAGGAGCAGCAAAGTGGGTTCGTGGATCACCGCGATATACAAGGACAGTCTTTGCTGTTGGCCCCCCGACAGGTGCTTGAAGGGCTTGACGGCTTCCCCGGCCAGCCCGATCACCTCTAGCTGGGCGTCGATCTCGGCATCAGAGATGACAACCCCGTAGAGCCCCGCATAAAGGCGGACGATCTGGCGGACCGTGAGCTGCGACTGGAAACTGGTGGCCTGCAGCTGAACTCCCATACGCGCTTTGGCGTCAATGGGGTGGCGCTGGACGTCAAAGCCGTCCAGCACGACTGACCCGCTGCGTGGTTTGAGAAGGCCCTCGATGGCGCTGAGGGTGCTGGTCTTGCCGGCGCCGTTAGGCCCGAGGAGACCAAAGATTTCGCCCCGCAGAACTTGAAAGCTCACGTCGTCGACGGCTTTGAACGTCCCGTACATCACCGAAAGGTTTCGGACTTCGAGGACGGCTATACCCGCGGGTTGGGCGGGCCGCGCCGTGACCCGCGGGACAGGCTGAGCCGGCGCCGTGGCGGGCTGGAGCGTCACCACCTTCCCGGGCCCGACCTGGATTTCGACTTCTTCTCCGAGGAGGTCGGCTATGTCGACGGGCAGGCGTACACTCCCGTCGTCAGACGGTACAACTTGCACTTGGCGGCGAACCCGCGTTTCGGCCATGTTCGGAGTCTACGATGAGTCGCCCGACGCCCCGGAGGCGGGCTTCTGAGCCGGCCGCCTCCGCATGCTCGCGGCGGCACTGGCCGCCATGCACGTGGTGGCGGCGTCAGCTGGTCTCGTACTCGTCGTGCCGGCGGAACCAGTTCCCGGTTTCGTTGCGGCCCCGGGGCGCCCGGTCGAGCCACTGGTACATGCCCCAAAGGCCGTCGAGCCCCCGGGCATAAGCCGAATAGGTGTGGTACACGATGCCATCTTCGAGCACGAACGAGCTCATACCCGGCATTTCTCTCATGTAGGTGGGCCAATCGGTACCACAGCTCATGGCATTGTCCAACCCTGCATCCCGGCTCCCGGTCGAGGGCTCCGAGCCACTATTTTGCGCCGGGCGCATGTCCGAAACCCGGAAGTTGTATTCCGTCGCCCCGGACTGTTGCTGCTCCTCGGTCATTGCCGCCTGGAAGTCGTAGTTGAAGTCGCTGCCAAACGAGGAGGCCCACGGGAAGTTCCAACCCATCCGTTGTTTGTACGCTTTTATCTTCGGGAACGGGGCCCGCGACACCGCCCATAGCATCACGTCGTGGTTCTCGAGGTGGACGGCGAAGCCGTCGAAGCCGTCGGCGATGGACGAGCAGGCCGGGCACCCGGCCGTGTAGTCGGCCCCGAACATGAAGTGGTACACCATTAGCTGCGAACGGCCCCTGAACAGGTCATCCAAACTGGCTGAGCCCTGATCTGTTTCGAAGCGGTAATCCTTGTCGACCGGTACCCAGGGAAGTTCCTGACGCCACCGCGCCAGCTCGTCGCCCCGCCGAGTCAGGGCCTTTTCCGCCTCCAGCAGTTCCAGCCGGGCCGTCCGCCACTCTTCGCGGGTCGCGGTCTTTTGGTCGGTCATTTCATTTTCTCCTTTGTTTTTGTGGCTGGTGTTTTTGTTGCTGCTGGGTGTCGTGCCCTCACATCGGCGGCGTGAGCCCGGGGACCGACGACGGCGCAATGATGATCAAAGCGCCGAAGCCGACGATCGCCAGCGCCAAAGCCACGTCGACGACTGGTATGGCGGTCAATAGCTTCTGCGCCACAACGATCACTGCGATGACTGCCATCCAGGTCACGCTCATGACACCCAGCGCCACCAGCATGAGCATCAACCCGATGCTCGACGCGACGCAGTAGATCCCGAACCCGAGCCCAGAGCGGGCGCTCTCATGACAACGGTTCCGGGAGTGCTGCTTGAGCGGCGTCAACTCGTAGACACCCGCAACAATCGAGACCACACCGGCCGCCAGGGCGCCGTGAGGCCGGTACAAGGCGTAGATGGCGATGCCCACCGCGGCCCAGATGACGAGGTAAGACCCGAGAAAGAGCGGCACGGCCCGCAGATGGCCCTTCACCTGTGCGCTCCTAACGACGGCGGGGGCTGCACCCGGCAGCATCATGGCGGCCATCATCGACATCCACACAGCCAGGAAAAACGGGAGCGAACCGAGCCGGGTGGCCACGCCCATGTCCATGCCGTTCATCTGCCGGAGGGCGACGACCCAGGCCACGGCGGCGAGGCCAAGGGTCGCCGTCAACGCCAATACCGCCGTGGTAGCTCCAGTTCGGGTGTTCGCAGCGCCGGTCGGGCCGGTGCCAGTTGCGGCAGCCTTCATTTGCACCCCCACAGCACCACCGCCTCGCCCGTTTCCAGCAGGGTCTTGAGGTTGGCCAGCACCCGCGGCCAGCCACCACTGACGCTTTCCAGCATGACGCTGCCATCTTCGAAGCCGTCGTGGATAACGGTCAGGCGCACTGTGCCGTTGTCTTCCGGCTCGATCTCGAAGGTCACCCTCGAGCGAGGCTCGGCCGTCACCGCGCCGCAGAACTCGTCGCTCCAACCCAGGGCCCCGGCCAGCTGAGGGCTCACTCCATGCCATGTGTACGACAGGCGGCGGGGTGGGTCAGCCTCCAGTACCACTTGTTCGGGGTCATCGACTCGAACCCCGGACTGGGTCATCCCGTAACGGGACCCCTTCTCCCACGACGTGTCGTACGTCCGTCCCCAGTATCGAGCGGTGAACTCCGGGTCGGTCAGCGCCTGCCAAAGCCGTTCCGGAGTAGTGCGGATGTAGGTGACGTAGACGAACTCGGGTCTGCCCATAAAGGGGTCCTCCAGTGCTCTTTTGAGCCCCGCCAAGGCGGAGACTCGGCGGCGGTCGTAGCGGTTGATCCAGCGCCCGGAGATTTCGGAGATGGGGGCGGCGTTGAGGTAGTGGAGCTTCTCCCTGCCGCGCCACACGGTTGTGACCAGGTTGGAGGCTTCGAGCACGTCCAGGTGCTTGCTGACGGATTGGCGCGCCATGTCCAGTACCGAGCACAACTCGCTCAAGGTCTGACCCCCTTTTTCGTTCAGGCTGTCGAGCAGTTTGCGGCGACTGGGGTCGGCTAGCGCCTTGAAAACCTGGTCCATTTCCTCCGGTCCAACATGCAGCCATTTAGCTGCCTAACGTTAGGCAACGCCCTGGCTGCATGTCAAGCGCCTTAAGGTTGGGAGTCCTCGACCAGTTCGTGCGCCGCCAGCCGGACCGGGGCCACGAGCGGACGAACGGGCTCGCCCTCGATGCCCGGGGCGTCCAAGAGGCCGGGAAAACTGACGATATTGCCCGGGAACACGAGGGCCAGGGCCAGTCGCTCACGACGCCGAGCCGGCGGGAGGCAATTGGCACTTGCATCAGATGGACGCTGCGGGCAGCCAACCATCCTGCCAAGCCCCGCAGGCGCAGTCCTCTCAGGTCGGCGATCCCTTCTTTCCGGCCCAGGGTCGCCACCTGGCCGAGAGAGCGGAAACTGTAGGGCTGGAGCGGGCGTTCCTCCTGCGCCGCGATGAGGTTGGCGGCCAGCCGGCGGGCTTGACGGAGGGCGTGCTGGCTCGTCGGCGGGTCGACCTGGTCCGGGGTCGCGGCGTTCGGCACGGAGGCGCAGTCTCCGAGCGCCCACACATGTGCGTACCCTTCGACCTGGAGTGTCGGCCCGACGCGGACGCGGCCGTGGTCGTCGAGGGGAAGACCGAACCTGGAGACGATGGGATTCGCCTTCACACCGGCCGTCCACACCAGCAACCCGGTGCCCAGCTCGCCACCGTCGCTGAGGGTCACGCGGCCGTTTACAACCTTTTCCAGTCGGGTCCCAAGGCGTATGTCCACGCCCCTTTGGACCAGCAAATCGTGGGCGTACTGGCCCAGCCCGGTGGGGATCTCGGCCAGGATCGTGGGTGCGGCGTCTACGAGTACCCCACCTCTGGGGGACGTCGTCCAGAGCGGGGTAATAACGCAAGGCGTCGTGAGCGAGGTCACGCAGCTCGGCCAGCGCCTCGACGCCGGCAAAACCACCGCCGACGAACACAAAAGTCAGGTACTGGCTGCGGCGCTCGGGGTCAGGCTCGACCGCCGCCAGGAGGCGCAGCAGACGGTCGCGCAGGTAGAGGGCATCGAGGATGGTGGCGCAGCCCACCGCGTGCTCCGCCAGCCCGGGGACGGGGAAGGTGCGGGGGACAGCGCCCACGCCAACGACGATGTGGTCGTACCCGATGCCGAAGCGCAGGCCCCCGTCGGTCTCGACCTCGGCGTGACGGTCCTCGAGCGAGAGGTCAGTGACCCGCCCCTCGATAACTTCGGCGTGGGGGCCTACCATCGCCAAAGGCGCCATCACGTTGCGCATCTCGACGATACCCGCCGCTACCTCGGGCAGCATGGGAGTGAAAAGCATCGAATTTTGTGGGTTGACTATCGTCGCTCCCCGCCGGCCGAGGAGCCGTGCCACATTTGCCCCTCCAAAGCCCCCGCCCACGATGAGCACTCCGCCCCGGGCCGCCCGCGGCGAATTCGCCGGGCGCATACTCACGGGACAGCCCCCTCCCGCTCCGGGTCTGACAGAGTGCCACATGGCGCGGTATCGGGCCCTCCGGACGGCTCTTCCGGGCCGCCGCGGTACCTCCTCGTCCTAATCGGGCTCATCCTAATCGGGGCATGCAAAGCCATGAGCTGGAGCCTAAACCGGGGGGACAATGTGCGTGCTTAGATAGCCCACGGGCACTCTGTGTGGCGTGCCGTAATCAGCGTGTGAAGCTTTGTTTTTCGAAATGTCACCCTAACGAGAGGGGCGAGTGATGGCTGGTGCCGAACAAAGGCGGTTGGAGGAGACGACCACCGAAGGGGTCCCCTGGCGCCGTTGGGGGCCGTACCTGAGCGAGCGCCAGTGGGGCACCGTACGGGAGGACTACAGCTTTGGGGGCGATGCGTGGTCGTCGTTCACGCACGACCAAGCCCGGTCCCGCGCTTACCGCTGGGGCGAGGACGGCCTCGCCGGTTTCTGCGACGACAAACAGCTCCTGTGCCTGGCCTTGGCCCTCTGGAACGGTAAGGACCCCATCTTGAAGGAGCGTTTGTTCGGACTCACCAACTCCGAGGGCAATCACGGCGAAGACGTGAAGGAGTGCTACTTCTACCTGGACGCCACGCCAACATCGTCGTACCTGAAAATGCTCTACAAGTACCCGCACGCGGAGTTCCCGTACGACGACCTGGTTGCCACCAATGGTGCGCGCACGGTGCTCGACCCTGAATACGAACTCCTGGACACGGGCATATTCAACGACGGACGCTACTTCGACGTAGAAGTGGAGTACGCCAAGGCGGCGCCGGACGACTTGCTCATGCAGGTCACGGTCTATAACCGCGGCCCCGAAGAGGCCCGCTGTCACGTCCTGCCCACCCTGTGGTTCCGCCACACCTGGTCCTGGGCCGGCGGCGACGATGCGCCGTCACTGAACGCCCTGCCCGCCACGGGTGGGTGCAGCATCCTGGCACTGGAGCACCCCGCCCTCGGGCGTTGGTGGGCGTACGGGGACGGGGTCGTCCCTGTACTCGTGACTGGAAACGAGACGAACAATGAGCGGGTCTTCCGCTCACCGAACGACGAACCTTATGTCAAAGACGGCATCGGCCGCTGCATAGTGAACGGCGAGACCGGTGCCGTTGACCCGACCGGCGTTGGCACCAAAGCCGGGATGCACTACACCTTGTCGGTGCCTGGTGGCAGTCGCGCCCGCGTGCGGCTGCGCCTGACGAACCGCGAGCTGGGCAAAGCCGGCGCGGCCGCCCTCGGAAGCCGCCCCTTCGACGACTTCGACGAGGTTATGAGCGTACGTCGGGCCGAGACCGACGAGTACTGCGCCGACCTCGTGGGGCCCGCGCTGAGTGACGACGAGCGACGCGTTGTGCGTCAGGCGCTGGCCGGCATGCTGTGGTCCAAGCAGTACTACGGCCTCGACGTGGGTCGCTGGCTGGAAGAGCACGGCGCTGCCATCTTCTCCACTGACGGCAACCTGCGTAACCGCGAGTGGCGCCATCTGTTGGCTGAGGACGTCATATCCATGCCGGACAAGTGGGAGTACCCGTGGTTCGCCGCTTGGGACCTCGCCTTTCACGCGACGGCGCTGGCAGTGGTCGACTCAGACTTTGCCAAGGACCAGCTGGAACTGCTCTTGGACCGCCGGTACTTGCACCCCAATGGCCAGCTCTCGGCGTACGAATGGAACTTCAGCGACGTCAATCCGCCCGTGCACGCGTGGGCCACTTATTTCGTCTACGAGATAGAGAAGGCGAGGAACGGCAAGGGAGACCGGGCGTTCCTCGAGCACTCGTTCCAGAAAATGATGCGCAACTTCATCTGGTGGCTGAACCGTAAGGACGTCGATGGCCGCAACGTCTTCCAGGGCGGGTTCCTCGGGCTCGACAACATTGGTGTCTTCGACCGGAGCGCGCCTCTGCCCACGGGCGGGCACATCGACCAGGCTGACGGGACAGCCTGGATGGCATTGTGTACCCAGAACATGATGCAGATTGCGATGGAACTGGCGCGCGAAGACCGCGTCTACCTCGAACAGGCGTTATCGCTTTTCGAGAACTTTTGCTGGATCGCGGCGGCCACGATGAACGTTGGGCCCGACGGCATGAACCTGTGGGACGAGGAAGACGGCTTTTATTACGACCTGTTGCGCCGCCCCGATGGCAGCTCGGTGCCGCTGAAGGTGCGCTCGATCGTTGGGCTGATGCCGCTGGCCGCGGCCACGGTTATCCCGGCCACGGTCCGGACTGAATTCCCAGAAGTAGTCGAGCGGGCCACCGAGTTCCTCTACCGCCACCCGGCCGTGATGGCCGCCCTGTGGGGCCAGGGCCGCCAGATCCACGAAACGGGGCCGGTGTTGTTCGCCCTTTTTGACGAATCCCGGCTGCGCCGCATATTGGCCCGGATGCTAGACGAAGACGAGTTCCTGGGCCCCCATGGCATCCGCTCGGTGTCGCGCTGGCACCTGGAGCATCCCTATGTCTTCAACGTCCACGGCCAGGACTACAGAGTCGGCTACCTGCCAGCCGAGTCGGACACCGGGATGTTCGGCGGCAACTCCAACTGGAGAGGGCCGGTCTGGTTCCCGATCAACATCATCTTGATCCGGGCGCTGCTCAACCTCTACGCGTACGAGGGGGACGGTTTCACCGTTGAGTGCCCCACCGGCTCGGGGAACTATATGAACCTCTATGAGGTAGCCCTGGAGATCAGCCGCCGTCTTACGAGCATATTTCTCAGGGATGAGCGCGGTAGGCGGCCGGTCCACGGTTGGCAGCCGCTTATGCAGAACGACCCTCACTGGCGTGACTTGTTGCTCTTTTATGAGTACTTTCACGGCGACAACGGGGCTGGCATCGGTGCCAGTCACCAAACCGGCTGGACCGGCACCGTAGCCCTGCTGCCTTTCCTGGCGCACCACTTCAGCGCGGCGGATGTTACGGCCGGCGGGCTCGGCCGCATAGTGGGGCACGCCACCCGCGGCGCAGATGTCTTGGCCGGGAGTTAACTGGGAGTTAGTACAGGCAAGAGCAGCACTTGGCGCGCCCAAGTCCCCTCATTAGGCGGGCTTGGGCTAGCTCTGAGGAGCCCGCATGAACATCAGAAAAGTTAGCTGCGTCGCCTATCACGGGACCATGGAAGACCCCGGGGTCTTTTGGGAAGAGAGGCTAGTCCGGCCGGTCGACATTTATCCTCAGTTCCAATCAGAGGGACCGACCTTCCTGCCCCGGTCCGGGAAGTCGGCCTACGAAATCAAGTCGATATTCGTCCACGTCGACGCCGACGACGGGACCAGCGGGACGGGCGGGCCCATCACTGAGGAACAGGCCTTCATCATAAAGAAAACAATGGCACCCCTGCTCGTTGGCGCGGATCCCCTGGCTACTGAGCAAGTGTGGGACATCCTTTACCGGTACTGCGTGCATGGTCGCAAGGGTGTGGAAATGATGGCCATTAGCGCGCTGGACTGTGCGCTGTGGGACCTGAAGGGCCGGCATTTCGGCGTGCCCGTGTACGTATTGCTCGGAGGTCCGACGCGGACATCGATCCCGGCCTACGCATCAGCACTTGGCTACTCGCTCGAATTGGACGCCGTTCGCGCCCGGGCGATGGAATTAGTGTCTCACGGCTTCCGGGCCACAAAGTGGTTCCCGCGCCATGGCCCGGCCGACGGGGTAACCGGCGTCCGCAAAAACCTTGCCTTGGCTTCGGCCCTGCGGGAGGCAGTCGGGCCGGACGTCGACGTGATGATCGACGCCTGGATGTCCTGGGACGTTCCCTACACGTTGCGGATCGCCAAGGATCTCGAGGATATAGCGCCGCGTTGGATCGAAGAGCCCGTTATGCCGGATAAGCCGCAATCGTACGCCGAGATCACCAGGCGTATCGGCAACACGATCGCAGTTTCGGGCGCGGAGCACGAGTACACCCGCTGGGGCATCCACCAGCTGATGCAAGCGCGGGCCATGGACATTTACCAGCCGGACACCTACTGGGCGGGCGGCATCACAGAAATGGTGAAGATCGCCGCACTCGCCAGTGCCTACGACGTCCAGCTGATCCCGCACGGCCACTCCGTGCCGGCGAACGCCAATTTCAGTTTTGCTCAATCGCCCGCTTTGGTGCCGATGCTCGAGTACTTGGTTAAGTGGAACATCCTGCACCAATGGTTTCTGAAGAACCCGGTCCACCCCGTCCAGGGCTCAGTCACGCCACCCACGGCGCCTGGCCTCGGGATGGCCCTCGACGAGGACAAGATCGAGTCCCGGGAGGAGTTGGGCTGACATCGAGCACCCGGCCCAAGTCCGTTCCCGCATCCCACTTGGGGGCGTGCCCGGGTCATGCTGTGCGGTTAACCTATCGAGCTATGACCGAGGCATGGACCGCTCCGGAAGTCGAGCGGACCCCCGCGCCACGCATCGCCGGTGAACGCCAGGCCCTAAACGCTTGGCTCGACTTCCACCGCCTCACGCTACTCGACAAGTGCACCGGCCTGACCTCCGAGCAACTCAAGCTCCGGGCCGTCCCACCTTCGCGGCTCTCCCTGCTCGGGCTGGTGCGGCACATGACGGAAGTCGAGCGCTGGTGGTTCCGCATGCACGCGGGCCAAGCCGACATGCCATTTCCGTATGACCCTGACCAGACCGGCCAAGATTTCGAAGCGCTCGACGACGCGGACGCGGCCGCCAATATTGCGGCATTCATACAAGAGATACAACTCGCACGCGCCGCTGTGGCTGAGAAGCAGCTGAGTGACATCGTCCCCAGCCGCGGCCACCACCCCGAGCGAACCCGAGATATTCGAGGGATCTACCTGCACATGATCGAGGAGTACGCCCGCCACAACGGGCACGCCGACCTGATACGGGAACGCATTGATGGTGCCACAGGTGTCTGAGGCTCAGATGGAGGGAACTATGAAGCGAGGATTGCGCAGGTGAGCCCCGATTACGACGTCATCGTGCTCGGAGCCGGTGCCCCGGGCGAGCACTGTGCGGCGGCGCTGGCCGAAGGCGGTTTGCGAGTGGCCGTAGTCGAGCGCGAACTGGTAGGCGGCCTTTGCTCGTACTGGGGGTGCATCCCGTCGAAGACGCTATTACGCCCGGGCGAGGCGGCCCATGATGCCCGGGACGCAACCGACATCGCCCAGGTCGACGCGGAGGCGGCATTGGCCTGGCGGAACACCGCCGTGTCGAACTACTCCGACGCCGGCCAGGTGAGTTGGTTGGCTGGCAAAGGTATCGCCCTCATCCGGGGCAGTGGCCGGTTGGCCGGGCCCGGCGTGGTCGAGGTGGACGGCGTCAGCCACACGGCTACCCACATAGTGGTCGCCACCGGCTCTGACGCGACGGTGCCCCCCGTCCCGGGGCTGCGAGACCTCGAGGGCATCTGGACCAACCGCGAGGCAACAGCCATGGAAGCGGTCCCCCGCGAGTTGGTCGTGCTCGGTGGCGGGCCCGTCGGCGTCGAGTTGGGCCAAGCGGTGCGCCGCCTTGGCGGAGAGGTGACGCTGGTCGAGGGAGCCGCCCACCTATTGCCGAGGGAGCCCCCTCGGTTGGGCGAGGCGCTCGCGGAGGACCTTCGGGCCGAGGGCATCGAAGTTGTCGTCGGCGTGCCGGCCACAGCCGCGGGGCTCGACCGAGAGGAATACGTGCTCGACCTCGGCGACGGCCGCCAGGTTCGGGGGGACCGGCTGCTCGTTGCCACGGGCCGGCGCCCGCGGGTCGAGGGGATCGGCCTGGAGACCGTCGGTGTCAAGGCCGACGGCCACGGTATACCTGTCGACTCGCACATGCGGGCGGGCGAGCGGCTGTGGGCGATCGGGGACGTCACGGGGATCTGGCCCCTTACCCACGTGGGGGAGTACCAGGGTGACGTGGTGGCAGCGAACATCTTGGGAGAGGACCGAGAGGCCAACTACGAGGCCGTGCCGCGCGTCGTCTATACCGATCCGCAGGCGGCCTCCGTCGGGGCCACTGAGGCCAGCTTCAGCGGTACTGCTCCCTTGTCGGCGGAGCCGAAAACCGAGACGTTCACTCGCACTTACGCGGAGTGCAACGGTTTCCTGACTCTCCTCAGCGATGGCGAAAGGATAACCGGTGCCTACGCTCTTGGCCGAAGCGGGCGAATGGCTGCAGCAGGCCACCCTGGCGATCCGGCCGGGTCCCGTTAGGGGTGCTGCGAGACGTCATCCAGCCCTTCCCCACGTTTTCCGGGATTTACAGCGCCGCCCTCAAGGCTCTCTGCAGCCAGGTCAGTCCCCGGCCGGAGTAAGCGGGGACCGTAACTACAAACCAGTCCACGGAGAAGGCAATGAGCAACCTCGAAACGAACGAAGCTTCGAAGGAGATCGCCGGTTTGGCCGACCTCTTACACGAGACGTCCGAGCATCACGGGCATTACGAGGCGACCGCGCCGAAGCACAACTGGTGGGACTGGTATGCGGCCTACATGTACTCCCGCCAACATGGCCGCACGCCTGAGGAGTCCTCCGAAGACGCCGGCCACTACATGGAGCAGAAGTTCGGTCGCTCTGGGTAGGTGACCGGCCCCCAGCGTGGTGCGAGGCGCACCACGTCCAATACGCATCGAGGGCCGGGCCCACCCGGCTGTCCAGCCTGGTGCTGGCCTGTAGCCGCCATCACCACTTGTGGCACTCCCAGGGTTGGCAGCTGGAGTTGCAACTGGAAGGCACACTCGAGCTCAGATCGCCGAGAGGGCCGGTCCTGTTCAGCCGGCCGCCGCCCGCGCAACTCGTCGTCTAGCTGGCCGAGGAAGGGTTGGTCCTGAGCCCGGTGCAAAGGCTATCGAGCCGCTCGAGAGTCTTTGCCATCGCATCACGCCAAACGTTGCCGTGGTCCATGCCCAGGCGAGCGTCCTCGGGTACATGAGAGCAGTCGTAAATCTCGGTTACGACTGTCGCATCGGGCCCATCCGGGGTGAGCTCATAGGTCCATCGTTGCCCCCACTCCGCCCCCCCATCCGCCAGGACCTCGGCATCTGGGTGCCCCAGGCCGGGCTTTGGCTCCCAACCAATGCGCCGGTCGCGCTCGTACTCGACGACGTAGTTGTTCATCTGGTAGTCACCCAACTGGGCAAAATACATGTTCATCACGAAGACGTCTCCCACACCCGTGACCGGAGCCGTCGACACGGCACCGCGGAGCATCCCGGACCCGTCGAGCTCCGTGTGCCGGGTGGGGCTGGCCAAGACGCCGAATACGACGTGCGCCGGTGCTCCAACGCGCCGCGAGACAGCCACGGGCCCGTATCCCCCGTTTGCCATTGGTCTACCTCCTGGGTCGAGCGGTGCTGCACCCCTTTGCTTATACGACCGAGCGAGTGGTTCAGAATCATCGGCCGCGGCCGTCGGCTGGTGCAACGGTGGGTGACCATTGTCACGCCGGCGCGGTGCGTTTAGCCGCGGTCTCGTCGGCCAAGCTATGTTGAGCGCCCCGCAACGTGGCCGTCCCGGCGCCCCGCCGCACCGGCGCCCCGACGAACTACGGGTTTTCCGTAGGGCGCCCCGAGCCCTAAAGAGGGACAGTAGAAGCGTGGGCGCCTTGACGTCCCCCATAGCCGAGAACTACTGAAAGGCAGGCCGAAATGAACGACCTCAGGAGCGAGAACGACATCGACTACGGCGAGTCGGGCGGCAGCCTCGAAACGGGGTTGGCACCAGAGCGCCACGCAGCGGCGCGCCAGCCGTGGTGGCGGCTCGGACGAGGGGCGGCTCTGGCCCGCATCGTCGCAGCGGGGTCAGCCACGGCGGCACTGCTGGCCGCAGTGGCCGTGCCTGCTTCCGCAATGGGTTCCCCTAACCCTTATGAGAACGCGCAGGTTGGCCTCACCTATCCCGTTTACCAGCCCAAGACCTTGCTTGGCCTACCTATGAGCAGCTTCAAGCTGCTCACGTGCGGGGGTGGTCAGGATGATTCCGTCTTCGCCACTTACGGCAAGGCCTACACCCCGGCATCGAACTACGGCAAATTGCCGGGCTTTTCTTTCGCTGAAGGCTACCCGTACATCTGCGCCAACCCCGGCGTGGCTAAGGATGTCGGGACCTGGACCGTGGGGATCCCGAATGGGACCGTCAAAGTCCGCGTGTCCGTGTACTGCGACCCGGCGCAGTTCAAGTCGTGCACGACCGCCTCGGGGGTGAAGAACGGGTACGTGCTGCAGTGGGCGCAGCCGTACAAGTTCGGCACCTCCCCGAAGAAAAACACGCAAATGTTCATGGACACCTCCCGGCTTACCCTGACTCAAGGCCTGCACGTGGTGGCCGGCGTGAGGTCGTTGTAACGAGGGCGCCATTTTGTTCGGCTCGGCCCGGCGCGAGGTGTACCGCCGGGCCACCGGGCCACCCAGGAAGGAGCGGCGCTAGGCGGGGGACAGAGAAATGGCTAGCGCCTGGCGCAACTGTTGACGCCCCCTGACCCCGAACTTTACGTAGATATTTTTCAGGTGGTACTCAACCGTGTTGGGCGTGATAAACAATTCGGCCGCAATCTCGTTATTGGTCATCCGTTCGGCCACCAGATGGGCGACCTCGCTTTCTCGGCTCGTCAGGTCGAGGACCGAGCGCTGTTTGGCCGGCTCTTGCGGCAGCCCGCACGCCCCCAACTCCTCTTCGGTCTGGGTCATAAATGGCGTCGCCCCGAGGGCCACGTACAATTTGTTCGCTTGTCGCAAATGGCCTATCGCCAAACGGCGCTGGCCGGTCCGGCGCAATAGGCGCCCGAGGGCCAGGGTCAACCGGGCCGAGTAAACCGGGCTGTCTTTACTGGCCTCTTCGTCCCCGCGTTGGTAGATTCGAGGCCTTACCGGGGTCGCCCTGTTGCTCGGCCAACCATCCCTCCAGCCACACCATGGCCGGTTCGAGGTACTCGACCCCGTCCGCTTGGGCTCGCAACGGTTTGAGCGCCACCGCAGCCTCCTCGAGGCGGCCCGAACCGATCAGGCCCTCGACCAGCAATGGTCGCCACAGGACCCCGTACAGACGGGTGCGATCGTCCATACCGCCCTCATCCAGCCAATGCCCGAGGGCAACGGCGATGCCCGGGTAGTCGCCCAGTGCCTGGCCCAGGAGGGCGCGAGCCATACCGGCGTAGAGGCGTTCCTGGCCGTAGTCGAGAGCCTCCGCCGCCTTTTCGGCCAATTTCACGTGCCGTTCCGCGTCAGCGATCGCCCCCCGTCCCGCCGGCACGCACGCGGCCGCCAGGTGGAGCAGCGGCCGCTCGTAGCGGCGGGGATGGATTTCGGCGGCCGAAAAAGCTTGTTCGGACGCAAGCAGCACGTTGTCCCAGTCCCCGGAGAGGTACTGCGCCAGTGCCAGGTAGAAATACGCTCGCAAACCGAGGGTAACGGCGGCGCCCTTGCGGGCTAGTTTGACGCTGGCAGACAGGTCGCTGATGGCCAGGGCCAAGTCGCCGGCCAAGAGGCGGAAAACGCCTCGGAAGGCCAGGCCGTCAACATCGGCTCGACCGACGCGGGCTGGTTCAGCGGGGAGATGCTCCAACTCTTTGAGCGCTCGTCGCGGGCCACCAACTTGTGAAGCTCCGATGGCAACGAGCGTCCGCGTCTGGCTCTCTGCCGCGGCGTCGAGGCCGTGGGCGGCGAGCGCCCGGCGGCCCATTTCCATTACCTTTTCACCCGCGCCGAGCAGGGTATAAGTGCCGGCCAGGCGGTTAGCGGCGACGGCCGCCAACCGTTTTTGGGTGGGGTCTGCCTCCGCCTCCTCTAGCGCTTCTGAGAAGTGCAGTTCGGCGTCGCCGAGCCGGCCCGATGCGAACGCCATCGTCCCCAGCACGCAGCTGCGCAACGCGCATGGAGCGGTGGCTTCGACAGCAGGACGCAGCGCCAGGCCCCGGGCTTCTTCGGCCAACGTTAGGTGGAGCGCGGCAGTGAGGAGGCGGCGTTCTCGGCCCTCCCGGTCGGGAGAGATGTCGGAGGCCCATTGGAGGTGGGTAGCGGCGGACGGCAGTTGGCCTTGGGCCGCCTCCTCGGCTGCCAGGTGCTCGAGTTGTGCAGCCAGGTCCTCGTCGGGGCGGTCGAGAGCTGCCACCCGGTGCGCCCACGAAGCGGCCTCGTCGACCAGGGCGATGGCTCGAGCGTGCAACTCACGCCGCCTGCTCACTCCCAGACCGGCATAGATGGCACCACGTTGCAACGCGTGACGCAACGCGACCGGGCAGCTCGGCTCAGCCGGCCACCGGTCCACCAGACCGGCCCTTACGGCCGGTTCGATCGCCGTGCTGGGCGACTCGACCGACGCCGCCGCGCCCAGCTGCACCAAGGGCACCCGGACATTGCCCACGGCCAGCATTTCGAGCAGCGACCGGCTGTCGGTGGGCAGAAGCGCCATTTGGTCCCCAATGGCCGCCGACAGCGACCTGGGGACGGGAGTGGCCCCGGGCCCCCACCGGTCAAGGCTTTCCTTATCGCTCAACACCGTCTGTACGTAAAGGCTGTGGCCGCCCGTGCTCTCGTGTATGCGCCGGATCACATCAGGGCGTAGGTCAGAAGCCCCGAGGGCGGTGGCCAGGGAGGCCACGTCGTCGAGACGTAAACCGGTGAGCTGCAGGCGCAGCCGTCGTTCGAGGCTTTGGAGCATCCGCCGGGTGGGCTCGTCCAACGTCTCACGGTCCCCGCGCACGGCCACCACCATGAGGACCCGGTCCACCGACAGCCGGCGCAACATGAACGACAGGGCATCGACCGATAACCGGTCCGCCCATTGGAGATCGTCAACGACAACGACCACGGGACCGGCCGCTTGGAGCTGCCCGACGACGCCCAGCAGCTCGGCCCCGACCCCAAACGACGACGCCTGGTGCACCTCTGCGCTCGTTAGAAGGGAATGGTGGCGCAATAACCGGCCTCCGACGTCTTTGACCAGTTGCATGATGACGCCATAGGCGAAGTCCGACTCTGTCTCGTCCGCTCTGGCCGACAGGACCGTAGCACCGATCGACGAGAACGCACAGCGCCTGATAAAGGCCGTCTTGCCGATCCCCGAGTCGCCTTCAATCGTCACCAGCCACGGCTGGCCCTTCTCGAACCGGCCCAATACCTCTGCCACCTGGGCCAGTTCTGCTTCACGTCCTACAAAGACGTCGTCCAAACGGCCCTCCAACTAGAAACACTCACCCGCGAACCTTACCGATCCCGCGCCTTTGGGAGGGCTGCTGCCCTCCACCGTGGGTGTCCAGCTGGGCAGACGGCCTCCCCGCGACACGCAAAAGGGGCTTCCGGCCGCCTTAGCCGGCCCGGCTGGAACGTCGCGCCATCGGACCGTCGCGGCGGCTGCCTGGATCGTTCCGCCATTACGATTCTCCTATGGCGACCCAGCCGGCCTCCTCGAAGCCCGATGGATCCGACGCTGGGGGCACGACCGGGCCTTCCGTCAAAGAGATCCTGGGCTCGTTACACGAGCAACTGGCGCGACTGGAGCATGCGATGCCGGAGGCGGCCTCCGTACGGGCCGAGGCGCACCACCCCGAGCCGGCATGGCGGCGCGTAACTGAAGGGGAGCAGCGGCTACCAGTGGCCGTGGCGATAGTCGTCGCCATCTTGCTTCAGTTGGTCCTGCCGAACCATCTTGTCATCCGTCCGGCGTGGCTACTGCCCGCCCTGGAGGGAGCTCTGGCGGTCGGGCTGGTCGCCGCCAACCCGGTGCGGATCAGCCGCACCTCGACGACCCTTCGTACTGCCAGCGTGGCGTTGATAGCGCTTATTTCGCTCGCTAACGCCTGGTCAACAGCCGAGCTCCTAAAGAGTTTGATAAACGGCACGGAGGGTAATCGCGCCACCGTCCTCTTGGGGCAGGGGGCCAGTATTTACATCACCAACATCATCGTGTTCTCCCTGTGGTACTGGGAGTGGGACCGGGGCGGCCCTGTGGCCCGCGCTAACGCGCCGCGACCTTACGTCGATTTCCAGTTCCCGCAAATGACGCAGCCAAGCTTGGCCCCACCCGATTGGGAACCCACATACGTTGATTATCTGTACTTGTCGTTCACGAACGCCACCGCCTTCAGCCCCACCGATGTCATGCCCTTTTCCCGGTGGGCGAAGATGCTCATGCTTCTGCAGGCCGCGGTGGCATTGCTCACCGTGGCCCTGGTCATCGCCCGAGCGGTCAATATCTTCAAGTAGCAAGCGGCGTCGTGGCCGTCGTCACGCCAAGGGCCTTCCTGGCGTGGCAAAGCGACCGGCCGGCCAAAAGACTTGACGGTGGCGCGACCGCAGACAAGGCTGACAAGGTGACTGAGGCCACTAATATCGACTTGTTTTTCGCAGGCGCCCGCACGATCGTCGGCGCTATAGCTGAGCCGGTGGTCCAGGCGGCCTGGGACCAGCCGTCTGTGCTCGAGGAGCAACAAGTGAGCAGTCTCGCTGGCCACCTCGCCCGCAGTGGCATATGGGTCGTTGCCGAATATCTTCGCAGCGGTACTGTGACCGGGCCGCCGGATTTTGCCAGTGCGGCCGAATACTTCGCCGCAGTGGCGGTGGGAGCCGGCCCTGACGCCAGAAAGTCGGTCCGGGACCGCGGCGCCGCCATCGCCGAGCTTGGAAGGGACGAAATACTCCGCCGCTGCCATGAAGAACTGAGGTGGCTGGAAGCGGAGCTCGGGCGGCTGCCCGCCGGCCAGTTGATCGCCGTTATCGCCGGCAAAGTCATGACCGTGCGTGATTACCTGGCCACACGAGTAGTCGAGCAGGCGGTCCACCTCGACGACCTGGCTCGCAGTGTGGGCCGGGAACCGTGGCCTCTCCCGAGTGAACACCAGGCGCTCGCCATCTCCGTCGGGACCGACATCGCTCGTGACGTTCACGGGCCGGAGGCGACGGTCCGGGCTCTCTATCGCAGGGGGTTCGCCGAGGTGACCTTCCCGGTTTTTTGATGCCGTTTTGCGGTACCAGGCGTGGTAAGACTGTCGGATGCCGATGTTCCACGTCGTGCTTCGTCGGTCCGGCCCCGCATGGGACCCGTCCCACCCGATGGAGCAACAGTCAGGTTGGGCCGAGCACGCCGCCTTTATGGACGAGTTAGTGGACGGAGGCTTCATCGTATTAGGCGGCCCGTTGGCTGACGAGGAACGCGTCGTCCACGCCATCGAAGCCGCGTCGGAGGACCTCGTCCGGTCCACCTTGGCCCGCGACCCGTGGAGCCAGACCCACCTGTTGGTCGAAACCATCGACCCATGGACGATCCGGCTGGACAGCCGCCGGCCAACGTAGAACTGCGGCAGCCAAGGCTCGTTGTTTTTCCGACCGAGGCCCATAGGCCCGCAGTCTCTAGTGGGCCACCTATCGCACCATTTCCCTCGCCACCCCGGCGTAGATGTGGTTGGCGATCGAAAGCTCACCCAGGTTGGCAACGGCGGGGCGGACCCGCCGGTCCAACTGGTCTGTGAGGGCGACACCGTTAGCCAGGCTGGACAGGAAGGCGATATATCGATCGGTCGTCCATAGCAGCCGTTCCGTCTTCAAAACCCAGTGCGGTTCCTCGAACAATCCCGACCCGGTAAGCTCTTGCCTCCCGGCGGCCAGGAGTTCCACCAATCCTTCGACATACCCGTCAGGCTCCCGGCGGAAAGCTGCCAGGTCGTCGAGGAAAACCTCGTTGTTGAGCCGCCGCTGTAGTTCCCCATTGGCCAGGATCGGGAAGTTCCAGATGAGGCCGAGTGACCCACGACGCTGCAGTAGTCGGGCAGCCTTGGCGTAGCTGACGGCTGGGTCGAGCCAGTGAAAGGCATTGGCGGACATAACGGCCGCGAACTGTCCTTGTGTCGCCTCATAATCCTCGAACAACGACTCTTGCACGGTAAACCCAACTTGGTCCTGGAAGCGGCGTTGCAGGTACGCAGCCATGTTCGGCCCTGGCTCGAGGGCAACCACCCGAAGGCCGGCTCCTAGCAACGCGCTCGTGAGCTGGCCGGTGCCGGCGCCCACCTCCAATACCAGATCCCGAGGACGAAGCTCCGCCCATGCAGTCAGGTCGCTTATCAGGCTGGCTTCAAAACGAGTGCGACCAGCGTCGTATTGCTCGACCGAAGAGTCAAACGCCAACCGCAACTCTCGCGACGTGTTGGCCCGCATCGCAACAGTGTCCCACTGCCGGTTCTCAGCTGCCAACGGGACCGTCAAGACCACCTGCAGGTGGTGCTTTCACAAGTCCCTGCCCAGGAGCTTCGTTGTGGGTCGAATTACTGTTCTTATCATTATATTTTTCGACCCAGTCCGGAATATTCGCCCCAGACGCTACAGGGTCAAGACGATTTTGCCGTGCAGCCCACCTTCGAGCACAAGTTTGTACCCGCGGCGGAACTCCTCCAGGGGCATAGTTTGGGCGACGCGCACCGTCAGTTCTCCCTGCGCCGCCCGGCGAGCCAGGTCCTCTAGCGCCTCGCTATCGGGATGCACCTGCACGCCCAGGGGTGCTACTCCGCGGGTCGCTTCGGGTAACGTCTCTGAGACGGTCGTTAGATAGCGACCTCCGTCGCGCACACACTCCAACGCTGGCGCCCCCAGGCCGATCGTGTCCAGGCAGGCATCGGCGCCGCCAGGCCAATGCGCCCGCACGCCCTCTGCCATGTCCTGGCCCGTCCCCACGGCCGCCTCGACGCCCAGGCCGAGGGCTTCGTCCGCGTCGCTGTCGCGCACCGCGCCCGTTACTTTGGCCCCCCGCCCCCGAGCCAACTCGACGGCAAAACCGCCGACCATCCCGGCTGCCCCTGTCACCAAAACCTTGTCACCCTCAGCTACGTCCACCCCGTCAACCAGTTGGCGGGCGGTCAGCGCGGCCACCGGAAGGCTGCTCCCGGCGGCCCAGTCCAGCTCGTGAGGCAGGTGAGCCACCAGTCCGGCCGGGACCACGATGCGCTCCGCCAACGACCCGACGCCCATCCAGGGCTGGGCCACGAACCCCAAGACTCGGCGGTGATCCGCAGTTTCGCCGGCAAAGTCCCAACCCTGGACTTGAGGAAATGTGGTGGCGCCGCCCGCGGCGGCAAAGACCCCCTCAGTAGCTTTGAGGTCCCACGGGCCGAGGGCGGCGGCGTGGACCCTGACCTCTACGTCGCCCGCCCCCGGAGTGGGGTCAGGCACTTCAGCCACCTTAAGTGCATCCAGGCCTCCGAATGAGGTGAGTATGAGGGCTTTCATGGCCCCCATCCTTGCACGCCGCTCCGTCTTTTGACATGCTCACGCGGGCGTGCCAGCACCAGCCGCAAGGTGGGGCAGCCTGCATGGTCCCTGGCCTGCCGCCGCTCTACCGTGTCGTCATGAGACCGTGGCGTGCGCCGTCCTTGTGGGCCTCGGGCCGATGTGCGCCGCCGGTGACGGTCCCTCGTCGTGCTGGGCCGGGGCGGTTGTAGGTGTGGTCGGAGCCCTGACCGGCAATGCTGGTGTCCGTCCCGCTTTGGCCAATCCTGAGCTCGCCGGCGTCACCTGGGGAGTCGACATCACGCCCCCACCGGCCGACGTGACCTCCGCGTCCGTATCTGGACGATTTCTGTCGGAGGTGGCCCGCGCTGCCCTCGGGGCTTCTGTCGCGGTGGTGCGGCGCGACCTGGTCGGCGTGGACGGAGTGGGATGCCGACTCGTATTTCTCCGCTATTTCTGGGGTGGTTGCGGCCTACTGGCTACGTCGGCCGGTAATACCCAGATTGGGTTGGACGAGAAATGACCCATCTGCGGGCTTGGCGGGCGCCACTCCACTTCGTAGCGTGAGATTGGCAGACCAAACCAAGACATCGCTAGGAAATGCGGGGCGGCCAGAAAACAATGTTGTGGATAAGGAAGGCTTCATCGGCGACCCGCCGGGTCGTGAGACCGGCGTGGCCAGGCCTGGCCAGCAGTCAGGCGAAACGTAGACGCGCCGGGTCGGACCTGAAAAGGGCGTGCTATGGCCCTCACGATTGACAGCGAGCCCGTCAGTGGTCCACTTGTCATTTCCCCGATCGTTCCTCCTCAGAAACTGACGGCGCGGGTCAGCCTCGTAGTCCCGGCCCGCAATGAGGCCCGCAACCTGTCGACGGTGCTCGCCGCCATCCCAGACTGCGTCGACGAGATCATTCTGGTAGATGGCAATTCCACCGACGCCACAGTGGCGATGGCCGTGCACTGCCGTCCGGACATTCGGGTCGTAGGCCAAGACGGGCACGGCAAAGGGGCGGCGCTGCGAGCTGGGTTTCTGGCCGCCACCGGCGACGTCATAGTAATGATGGACGCGGACGGGAGCATGTCGGGCGCGGAAATCCCGAACTTTCTGTGGTACCTCGACCATGGGTTCGACCTGGTCAAGGGCTCCCGTTTCCTGGCCGGCGGCGGGTCTTCGGATATCACCGCCGTGAGGCGGGCGGGAAACCGTGCGTTACTTGCCGCGGTAAACCTCCTCTATCGGGCGCAGCTAAGCGACCTTTGTTACGGGTTTTGTGCCTTCCGTCGTTGCTGGCTCGACAGCCTCGACCTCAAGGCCAGTGGTTTCGAAATCGAGACGGAAATGACCGTCCGGGCTCTGTTGGCCGGGCTCCGGGTCACCGAAGTGCCGAGCTTCGAACTGCCGCGGCGCACGGGCCGGTCCGGGCTTCACACCTTCCGCGACGGATGGCGGGTGCTCAACACGTTGGTCCAGCACCGTCGTTCCGGTGGTGAGACGCCCGGCCGGGCCATGCCGCAGCTGCCGGCCGGGCCCGTCGGCGTCCTGGGCGAGTGAGGGCGGCTCCAGGGGCACACACTTTCGTCTCGGCCTGGCCGCCGGCCGGCGCACAGGCTTCAGTGAAAGTGCCCATCGAAACGCCAATTGACGTGCTGCCCATCGAGGTGCCCATCGAGGTTATCGACCTCGAGGTGGCCGACCCCCTTCCCTCATTCGTCCCGACGGGTGCGCCGTCCCGCCCGAGGACATTCTTGGCGCTCGTCCGCGCTCATTCTCACCCGCTTGGGTCCGTGCTGCTGCGAGCGGGCCCGGACGGCTTGGCGCCCGCACAGGTGGTGGCCGCGGTCAACGCCCAACTTGGGTTGGAGCTCTTCGCCCACTTTCAGCGAGACGGCCTCGAACCGGGCGACCTCGAACCGGGCGACCTCGAACCGGGCGACCTCGACTCAGACTTGGCGCACGCGTCTGCCCTGAAACCGAGGCCACGGTGCCTCGAACCTCGCGCTCGAGCCCTGGCCGCGGCGCCCCTCGTTACAGTCATAATTGCCACCAGAGACCGGACGGCCAGCCTGGCCCGGTGCCTCGACTCGGTGCTGGCGCTCGAGTACCCGAGTTTCGAGGTCGTCGTGGTCGACAACGACCCGGTATCGGACGCAACGGCGACCTTGATCCTTTCGGCATACGCCGACCGTGGAGTGCGGTACGTAAGGGAAAACAGGAGAGGTTTGGCCACCGCCCACAACCGCGGTCTGGAACTAGCGGGGGGAACCATCCTTGCTTTCACCGACGATGATGTCGTAGTCGACAGGCACTGGCTGGCCGCCATTGTGGAGGCGTTCAGTACCACGCGGGACGTAGGCGCCGTCACCGGTCTTATTCAACCGGGCGAGCTACGCACCGAGGCCCAACTTCGCCTGGAAGGACACGGATCTTTTGCCAAGGGGTTCGAGCTGACGATCTTCGACCTCGGTGCTCACCGCCCGGCCGACGCCCGCTTCCCTCTCGCCGTTGGGCGCTGCGGGTCAGGCGCCAATATGGCATTCGATGCCGAGTGCCTCCGCCGTCTCGGCGGCTTCGACCCGGCTCTGGGGACTGGCACCCGGGCCAAAGGCGGCGGCGACCTGGCTGCCTTCTTCAGTGTCCTGGCCGGCGGCTGGCGCATCGTGTACCAGCCGGCGGCCGTGGTCCGCCATTGGCACCGTGATACCGACGCCGCTTTGGCCATGCAGGCGTACGGCTATGGCGTGGGGCTCGGCGCCTACCTGGCTCACGCGATCAGTCATCATCCGGGCCTAGCCTCCCGGACTGCGCTGAGCGCGGCACGAGACCGGGCCCGTCGGCGTCACCGTCAGGATCCCCATTCTGATCGGCCCGACAATTCTGATCGTTTCGCTGGTTGGCCACCACAACTGGCCCGACTGGGTCGCCGTGGGGCCTTGGCCGGCCCCTTCGCCTATCTGACCTCCACTTGGCAGGTCCGGGGCGCCCGGAGACCGGCGTGACGATCGCACCCATCACCCCCCAGCCCGACCTGGCGCCGGACCTGGCCGCAAAGTTCGTGCCGGATTTGCGGCCAATTTTGGTGCCCGACACGCGTCCCCCGCGCGAACCTGCCATTTCGCCGCCCCGCGAGAGCTCGCGCGGGGGGCTAACTCGAGCCCGGGTTGCCAGTGTCGTGATCTGTACATATACCGAGTCCCGGTGGTCTTTATTGGTGAGGGCGGTGCGGTCCGCTTGTAACCAGGACCTCCGGCCGGCCCAGGTCATTGTCGTGATCGACCACTGCCCCGCCTTATTGCGCAAGGCTCGCCAAGAGCTGGCCACCGCAGCCCCAGCGTCAGCGACCGGCATCAGCTCACCATCATCTGCAACCGGGGCCAGCGAGGACTGTCCGACGCCAGGAACAGCGGCGTCCAGGCCGCCCGGCGCAGCATCGTAGCCTTCCTCGACGACGACGCCGAGGCCGAGCCCGCATGGTTGGCGCGGCTGTGCGAGCACTATGAGGACCCCGCTGTCGTGGGGGTGGGCGGCCGGGTTATGCCCGACTGGGAAACCGGCCGCCCCGCTTGGTTCCCGCCGGAGTTCGATTGGGTGGTCGGTTGCACGTACCGCGGCATGCGGGAGGGCTTGGGGCCCGTCCGCAACCTGATAGGCGCCAATATGTCCTTTCGGCGAGAAGCCTTGGCCCGTTCGGGAGGTTTCTCGGTCAACCTGGGGCGCGTCGGGTCGAAGCCCGTTGGGTGCGAGGAAACAGAACTCTGTATCCGGCTCACGAATAAGGACAAGGGCAGTGTCCTCCTCTACGAGCCTCGGGCGGTAGTGCACCACTGGGTCCCGGGCGCCCGCGCCAAGTGGAGCTACTTCCGGGCCCGCTGTTATTCCGAGGGCCGGTCCAAAGCAGTGGTCCGGTCCAGGGCCGATTCCGGACGGGTGCTCAAAAGCGAACGGTCTTACTTGTTAGTGACTATCCCGACCGGTGTCGGCCTCGCCCTGGCCGGTATCAGCGCGCGGGCGTATCGCCAGCGCGACCAGGTCGATGACTATTATCGCCGCCGGCGGGACGACGGTAGCGGGTTATCTGGCCGGGCGCCTGACCCGTCAGGCCACGACCTCCGTCACGGACCAGCCCGTGCGGCCACCCGTCAAGTGGGGACCGGTGGCCGTCCTGGCTCTCGCCCTCGCGTTTTGGGCCGTGTCGCTCGCTCACGTGGACCTGGCCCGGATGACCGACATTGGCCTCATATCCGTCCTGCCCATCACGTTTTGGGTCGCGCTGGCGGTGCTGACGGTGGGCTTCGGGTTGACGGTCGGCCGCCCCGCGTTATCGCGACCGTTGGCCGCCGCGTACACGGCGTCCTTGGTTTTCATCCTGCACGGCACCCCGACGCTGCTTTATAAGACCTTGCGTTACGCATGGGCCTGGAAGCACATCGGCCTCATCGACTATTTGCTCCGTCACGGCGCCACGGACCCGCACATTGGTAACGAACTGGCCGCCTACCAGGCGTGGCCCGGGTTCTTCGCCGGGAACGCGCTTCTCCTGAAGGCGGCTGGGCTGGCTTCGGCTTTGAGTTACGCCGCCTGGGGGCCGCCTTTTTTCGACTTGCTGTTGATGGCGCCGTTGGCGCTCATATTC
Source organism: uncultured Acidimicrobiaceae bacterium (assembly GCA_963807395.1). Lineage (GTDB taxonomy): Bacteria > Actinomycetota > Acidimicrobiia > Acidimicrobiales > Palsa-688 > Fen-671. The sequence continues at coordinate 148,046 of CAWEBW010000010.1, read as the reverse complement.
AGACGTTTCACGCACGACCAGCGGTTGGTCTGGACGGCCATCTGGATCTTTTTCCTCGGTGACTGGGTCGGCCAGGACTATTTTTCACCGCAGGCAGCCGCTTATTTTCTCTACCTGGTGGTCATTGCGGTGGTGCTGCGGTGGTACTCGTCGAGCGGGGTCGTGCTGGCCACCGGCCAGGTCCGCCCGGGCCCGCTGCGGTCACTTCGGCAACAGCCGCTACGTCGAGCGTGCGTGCTCGTCACGCTGACGGCCCTGGCGGTGGGAATCGCTACCAGCCACCAGCTGACGCCGCTGATGTTGATCACCGCCCTCACCGCCCTCGTGGTGTTCCATCGGTGCTCTGAACGGTACCTACTCGTGATAGCAGTTGTAGTAACTGCTGGTTGGATCGCCGTGGCCGCCCGCGGTTTTCTGACCGCCAACTTTTCGTCCATTGCGGCGTCGTTCGGCCACCCGTACGCCAATGCCCAGGCCAACCTGCTCAACCTTTCGCAGGCCAGCCCGGGCCAGGTCATCGTGGCGGAGATCGACCGTCTGCTCAGCGCTTTCATTTGGCTCCTGGCCATGGTCGGTGCGTGGCGGCGGTGGAAGACCCGGCGAGCCGACCTTCCTCTGGTGTTACTGGCGCTCACCCCGTTGCCGCTGGTCGTGGCCAATAGCTACGGCGGTGAGATGGTCTTCCGCGTGTACCTTTTCTCTCTGCCTTTCGTAGCGTTCTTTGCGGCTGCGAGTTTCTTCCCTACCGTTGGGCACGGGCGCTCCCATTACTTCCCGGCCCTCTTGACGGGCGTCTCGCTGGTGCTCGTCGTGGCTTTTCTCTTCTCGTACTACGGCGAGGAACAGGTCAACTATTTCTCCCCTCAGGAGCTCGCCGCCACGGAATGGCTTTATGCCCACGCGCCGCGGGGGTCGCTCATCATCGGGCCTAGCGGCGACCTGCCCTGGGAGTACAAAAATATCGAATGGTACAGCGATTACTGGTTCGCGCTCGACACGCTCAAGGGGCGCCAGGAAATACTGGCAGACCCGGTCGGGTCCTTGCACGCCGATTTAAGCAGCCCACGCTACCCCGCCTCGTATTTGATCTTCAGCCGGGCTCAAGCGGCCGAGGTCGATACCACCGGGTTGATGCCGGCCGGTTCCATTCCCCGTATCGAGCGAGCCGTGCTGGCTTCAGGCCTTTTCCGGGTGGTTTTCCAAAATCGCAATGCCACCATCGTGGTGACCAAATCAGCAAAAGGACCGGCGTGATGATTACATTGGCTTTGTCTGCCACCGCACGTAACTGGCGCCGCTACGCCCGGTTCCTTTTGGCCATATCAGGCTGGTTCGTCGTAGCCCTCGTGGCCCTGCGGGTAGGTCCTGTCCTGCGCGCCCCGCTGGCGTTCCTGTTTGTTTTGTCTTGCCCGGGCGCGGCGGTAGTGCGGAACTGGCCCGGCGAGGACGGCCTCGAACGTTCGGTGCTCGTCCTCGGCGTCAGCATGGCGCTGGCCATGATCGTGGCCGAGACGCTGATAGAGACGCACACCTGGTCTGCGTTAGTGGCCTTGAGCGTACTGGCTCTGATCACCACGATTGGCGCACTGGTCCCGAGCGCAGCCCGGCCGGGCCAAACGAGAGCCTCCTGACAATGCCGGTCGTCCCTATTCTCCTCTACCACTCCGTCAACGAGGCACCCCCAGCCTGGATCGCCCCCTTCACCGTCAAACCGGCGGTATTTGCTCACCATCTCGACCTCATCACCGCGCTCGGCTGTCATGCCCTAACGGTTTCGGAAATGGTCGAGCTGGTGGGATCGGGACGGCCCTGGCCGGGACGGCCTGTGGTGATCACGATCGACGACGGTTTTGCCGATACGGCCGTTGCTGCCGCTCCCGCGCTCCTTGCTAGAGCCTTACGGGCCACCTTGTACGTCACCACCGCTGCCCTTGTCGGCGGCCCGACGAGCCCGCCTCACCGGCTGCCGGCGGCGGCGATGCTCAGCTGGGGCCAGCTTCCCGGGCTCGAACGAGACGGTATCGAGATCGGGGCGCATACCCTGACCCATCCCGCACTCGATGTGCTGCCCCAGGGACTGGCGCTGAAGGAGATCGCCACCAGCAAAGTCATCCTGGAAGAAGCCCTCGGTCACCGCGTTGGTAGTTTCGCCTACCCGCACGGCCATTACGACCGTCGCGTCGCCGACCTTGTACGTTGTGTTGGCTTTGAGTCCGCGTGCGCGGTAAAAAACGCCCTCAGTTCGGGCACCGACGACCTGTTTGCCTTGTCCCGCCTCACGGTTATGGCCTCGACGCCGGTGGCGAGATTGGAGCACTGGTTGCTCGGGCGGGGAGCCCCATTGGGTACCCCCCGGGTCAAATTACGCACCCGAGCCGGCCGCCGCTACCGGCGTTTAGTGGCGGGGCAATGGCGATGAGCCTGAGAGACCGTCACGCCCAGCTGTTGACGCCGGCCGTCGGGGCCGCGCTGCTCGTCGCCGTCATCGTCGGTCATCACCCCTTGGCCAGCGAAAGTGAGCTGTTTGTCAGCCAAAGCGTAGCAGCGTCGAGCCCGGGAGTGCCCGTGGGGCTGCCCGACCGGGCCAGGCTCATCTTCTCCGACAACTTCGTAGAAAGCAGCCTCGACACCGCCAAGTGGACCACCTGCTACCCGTGGGCACCGCCGTCCGGCTGCACGAACCCCAATACCAAAGAGCTCGAATGGTACGACGCCGAGGGCGTCTCGCTGACGGGCGGTGCCCTCCAGCTCACGGCCCGTCGTCAATCCGTCTGGGAAGACGGCCACCAGTATGCCTTCACGTCGGGGATGGTGGCCTCGGCCGGTGCGTTCCAGTTCACCTACGGGTACGTGCAGTTCCGCGCTCGCTTGCCGACGGGCGCCGGTTTGTGGCCGGCCCTGTGGCTGCTCCCGGCCAACGAGTCGTGGCCGCCCGAGATCGACGTGCTCGAGGTAGACGGTGCCGACGCCGACGTCGCCGCCCTGACCTACCACCCGTTCCACGGTCAACAGGAACAGCGGCTCGTCCGGATCCCCGATCTCTCCATCGGTTGGCACACCTTCGCCATCGACTGGCAACCGACCTCGATCGTCTGGTACATCGACGGCCGGGCTGAGTTCGAAGTCACCGGCCAAGTGCCGTCCCAGCCCATGTACTTGTTGATGGACCTGGCGGTGAGCGGCCTGGAACCACCGAACGCGACCACGCGGTTCCCCGCCTCTTTCGCCGTAAATGACGTCCGGGTGTGGCAGCCCGGCTGACAAGGAGGCAACATGCCATCTCAAACTGCAATTACAAGCCACACCGCCATAAATGGTCATGCTCCGACGACTGGGATCCCTGCCGTCAACCGGGCTAAGAGCCGTGATGGGTCGCGCCCGAGAGTGGTCGTGATCGGGGCGGGGCCGTACGGCCTATCTGTAGCCGCCCATCTCCGGGCCCTTGGTGTGCACGCACGCGTCTTCGGCGACCCGATGGCGACCTGGCGCCAGAATATGCCGGAAGGCATGTTCCTCAAGTCGACCCCTCGCGCCTCGTCGATCTCGGCGCCGCAACCAGGCTTCAGTTTGCTCGATTTTTGCGACTACGCGGGTGTCCCTCGGTTGACCGAGGAGCAAGCCGTGCCGATCGACCTGTTCGAGCGCTATGGCTGGTGGTTCCAGGAACGCTGGGTACCTTGGGTCGAGCCCGTGCGAGCCCGTGAGGTGGCCCCGGATGGAGGCGGCTTCCGGGTCGGGCTCGAGTCGGGCGAAGACGTGGCCGCCGATTGCGTCGTAGTAGCTACGGGTTTGACGAGCTTTACGTATACCCCGCCTGAGCTGGCCGGGGCCAGGTTGGCCGGGGGCACCCCGGGCGGAAGTGGGCTGCTAACGCATAGCAGCGAGCACCGCGACCTGTCCCGGTTCGCTGACCGCCGTGTGGCCGTGATCGGAGCAGGGCAGTCCGCGCTGGAAACGGCGGCCATTTTGAGAGAGAGGGGAGCCAAAGTTGTCGTCCTCGCCCGTGGGCGCCGGGTACTGTTTGCGTCGCCCCCGGCCAGGCCCGGTCCTGGTGGCCCGGCCCATCACGTCCTGAAGCCGCCTTCCCCGATGGGGCCCGGCTGGTCCCTGTACGCGCTGCACCGGGGCCCGGCGCTGTTCCGGCACCTGCCTCTTCACGTCCGCCTGCGCACAGTGCACTCAGTACTTGGGCCCTCGGGGGCCTGGTGGCTCCGTGACCGAGTTGACGGCATGATCGACATCCGGACCGAACAGTGGGTGCGTGCCGCCACCGTCGAGGGCGAGGAGGTCGTGCTCCACCTCAACGAGGCCAACCGCCGCAGTTACGAGCTCCGCGTCGACCACGTGATCGCAGCCACCGGCTACCGCGTTGACGTTGCCGCCTTCGAGTTCTTGGCCCCCGCCCTGCGCCTTTCCCTCGAACGAGCGGGCGGTTCACCCCGCCTTACCGCCAGCTTTGAGTCCTCGGCGCCTGGCCTCTTCTTCGTCGGCCTGCCCTCGGCGGCGACCTTTGGGCCGCTGCTGCGATTTGTGTGCGGGACACAATTCGCCGCTAGCCGGGTCAGTGCGGCCATCACTCACCAGCTTCGGTCCCACCTCAGCTGAGGGGGAGGCCGTGAGCAGCCTTGCTGCCGCCGACGAGATAGACGCCTTCGAGGGCGATGATAACGACGTCCTAGCGGGCGGCCCGACCGGCTGGAGGGCGGCCGGGTGATTTTCCGCCTGCCGGATCTCCTCCGGCGGGAACTGACGGATGCCTGGCGTGAGCCGTTACTTCGTAACGGCCACTTCCTCACGTTGAGCTCGGCCGCCACCGCCCTCGTGGGCCTCATTTATTGGTCACTGGCGGCTCACCTGTATAGCACCACGGTCGTGGGCGACAGTGCTGCAGTGATCTCTGCCATGATGCTCATGGGTGGCATGGCTCAGCTCGGCCTGATGAGCGCCTTGGTCCGTTTCGTCCCTGTGGCCGGTACCCGCACCAAACGCTTAGTGGTGGCCAGTTACCTGACCGCAGGTGTTGTGGCCGCCGCCCTCGGGGCCGTTTTTGTCGCCGTCGCGCCGACGTTGTCAGGCCAGTTCCGCTTTGTCACGGCCGACTCCTGGTCGGCCGTCGGCCTCGTGCTGTGCTCGGCTTTATGGGCCGTTTTCGTGTTGCAGGACAGTGTCCTTACCGGCATACGGCAGGCCTTCTTGGTCGCCGTAGAGAACGCCTTTTTCTCCGTTTTGAAAGTGATCGCTGTCGTCGTCCTGGCGGCTGTCCTTCTGCGAGATGGCATTCTCGTCTCGTGGTGGGTCGCCCTCGCCGTCGCCGTAGTGGGTACCAACGTGTACCTCTTCAGCCGCGCGATCCCCTGGCATAGCCGGGCCGAGGACCAGGAAATGGGCCAGAAATGGCCGCCGTTTCCTTCCGAGCGGTGGCCGGTTACGCCGGGCCCGACCACGCCGGAGGTCTGTGGTGGCTGGCTGTCACCACCGCCACACCCCTGATCGTCCTGGCCAGCGTGGGCGCCACCAAGACGGCATATTTCACTGTGGCGTGGCAGTTCGGGGTCGCTCTATTCGCCCTGAGTGCGAACATGGGCGCCTCATTGATGGTTGAAACGGCCGACGACCAGACGGACCTCCCCAGCAGATGGCGCCGTGTCGTCAAGCATTCCCTCCTCCCACTGGCCGCCGCCATCGTCGTGCTGGAGGTGGGAGCTTCCCTTATTCTTCGGGTCTTTGGGCTGGCGTACGCCCAGCACGCGACGGCGTTGTTGCGGTTGATGGCACTGGCGGCCCTGCCGAACTTGGTCACTGAGACGGCAGTATTCGCCCTCCGGTCCCAGCGCCGTACTGCGGCCGCCGCCGCTGTATTGACATCCGTGTCGGCCGGCATACTCGTTCTAGCAGTACTGCTCTTGCCCCACCTGGGCATCGTCGCTGTGGGTTTTGCCTGCGTCATAGCGGAAACCGCGGTCGCCGCGGCGTTGCTCTGCCGCTCCCATTGGTGGCTCCCAAACCGAGCCCCGCGCCAACCAGGCGCCGACTCTGACGGGGGCGTGCGGGCCACGACCGGGGGCGGCGCCGGTACCGTTTTGCTAGGCCTGACCGTCGGTTTGATCGTGGTCGGCTCGGTCATGTTGGTAGTCGGGCTCTCCCGCCACGCGACGTCGATTGTGTTGGCCTCGTTGTTTTTCAACGGTTTGGCCCTGCTCCCATTGGCGATGTTCTACCGCGCTGGCCGCCCCACCGCCCCGGTTGCTGGGGATAAGAATGCCCCCGACGTGAGGCTGCCGGCGCCAGCTTCCTGCCTGCCGATCGAGGACTATGACCGTCTACGCGTCAACGAGATATTACCGCTGCTCCAGGAACTCGACCGAGACCGGTTGTCCACCGTGCGCGAATATGAAGCCAGCGCGCTGGCTCGGGCCAATGTCTTGCGCCGGATCGACGATCTCGTTAGCTCGTGGGAGGAGCCTGATACCCTCGGGACCAGCCCCGAAATCTTCCCCATCGCCGGCTACGACCAGCTCCGAGTGGTCGACATTCTCCCCTTACTGACAGCCCTGGCGCCGGAGGCTCTCCGCGCCGTCGCGGCCCGGGAGGAGGCCGGGGCCAGGCGTCGCACCGTCCTCTCACGCGTCGAGCGCCTCTGCCGGCGCGCCGAAGGCGCCACCCCTATCGCTGCCTCTGGGTCTACGCAGGCGCCGCGATAGGCGCCGCCACACGGGTGCCATCGTGGAGCGGGTCATTCGCTTTATTGCGGCCCAACCGAAGCGCACCACCATCACGAGGGCCGGGGCAGGGTCGTCCAAGACAGCCCAGGCGAGTTCTGTAGGCGCGCTTCGGGCGCGAGCCGGGGACCACGGGGAGGTCTCGGCTCGGTAGGCAGGGCGAGCGGCCAGGTCCAGGTGCTCGACGAACAACTTGCGCCCGACCGCGGCGCCCGCTGGTGGTACCTCGCGCCCGGTTAGGTCAAGGTGCATGGCCCGCACGACGTCGACGCCGTTCTCGTCCTGGAATAGCCGGAACTGGGCCCCTAAACGAGGGTTGAAATCGACCAATTTGTACCTGGCGTCCCGACGGTCGAAACGCCAGTCCAGGTCGACGATGCCCTGGTACCCAAGGCGGCGGCACAAAGCGACGGCCTGGTCGGCCAACTCGGCGTTGGTCACAGTGCACGCGTACGTGGTCACCCCGGCGTGCGGAGGCCAAGAACGCAACTTGACGCCGGTAAAGGCCACTAAGGCCGCGGAGCACGAGTCAAAATAACCGTGGAAAATCCAGTCCTCTGCGTGCCTCCTCGGGATGTACTCCTGGACCATTACGTTGAGAGGCGACGGCCAGCCCTGGGCGAGGGCACAGAGTTCCTCGGCCGTCGCCACTACCGTCGTGCTGGGCACCGCCGGTTCGCGCAGGCGGGCCCACGGGTCGACGTTTTTCACAACGACCGGGAAGCCGGCTCGGGCCGAGAACGACTCCACCTCAGCCACGCTTGACGGGAAAATGGCGGCCGGCGTTGGGACTCCGTGCTGCCGGCACAGCTCGAACAGCCCGCGTTTGCTGGCCAGCATCCACGGCAGCCCCGGTGGAACCGCGGGAGTGAGGAACCACTCCTCCAGGTCGGAGGCGTGCTCGGCTAACAGGACGGCAGCTTCGTCGTCAGTCGCTACTGCGATCGACCGCCGGGGAAGCCGGCGGCCAATACGAGCCAGGCCCTCGACCAAGGCCGGCCGGCTTTCGGTACCTCTGGTCGGCCATATGAAGTGCCCGCTCGCGTAGCGCGACAATCCGGCTGGAGTGAAGGCGTCTTCGACGATGGCATATACGCTGACGCCGGCGCGGCCCAGGCTGCGGGCCGCACCGACGGAACCGTGGTGTAGGGGGTACCGCCCCACCTTGACTAGGACGACCGGTACATCACGGTCGAACGCTCCGCTGCTTATTGATCTACGCATGTCGCGGCCAGCCCAGCAACCTACCGTCACGAGGAGGGACGATCGCCATTACCTTCCCCTGCTGTCGGTCGTCAGGGCCAGGGTCGGTCGCGGTTGGGACCGTGGGGCGAAGGAGCCCCAATTTCCTGGCCGTAGCCACGGCCTCGAGCTGGCTGTGGGACCCGAGCTTGCGAAGGACGTTCTTTACGTGCCCTCGAGCGGTGTAGATGCTGATCACCAGCTTGGCGGCAATGGCCGGCGGGCTGTACCCGTCGGCCAGCAAGGCCAGCACTTCCAACTCGCGGCGAGTCAAATCCGTGGCGTCCGGATCGGGGAGCTCGGACGGTCGAACCATCGCCGGCTCGGAGAGGGTGGCCGCGTCAACCAGCATCGTGTCCGACGTCTCGGCGCGAACCGCCTCGGCCAGGTCGCGCAAGCGCGCGTTGAGCGACAGGCAGGCGGCCACACCCGCTCCCGCCGCTTGGGCCAGAAACGGAGTACTCGGTCGAGCGGTTAGTAAAACGACTCGCAGCGCCGGGTTGTGCCCTTTGAGCTGGTTGACGACAGCGATGGTGCTCGCGTCGAGCTCGGGCACGTACAACACGATCGAATCAAGCCTGTTTTGACCGATCAGAGCCAGCAGTTCGTGATGGCTCATCGCCGTGGAGAGGACTTCCAGACCGGCGTGGTTGGCGAGAGCCGCCGCCAGTGCCTCCACGATGGTGGTGGAGGCACCACCGACGACAACGCGTCGACGAATCAACGGCTGCACCAGATGGTTTGGGCTGGTGGGGCCGCTCGCGGCCAAAGGACTGGCGTGGACCGACCGGCCATCGATGGCGTCAGGTGGAAGCTCGAGGTGCCCGACACTCATATCGACCACCCGGCCAAACTGCCCAGGGCGTGCTGGCCGGCCACCGCCGCTCGTTCAGCTGCCACCAAAGTCCGGCTAAAAATGCGGGAAGTATCGGTGGTCTGCGTTTCGCTGGTCTGCGTCGCCTTGCCCGTGCCGTGCGCCGCCACCGAAGAGGTCGACGCCGTTACGGTCGGTAGGCCGGTCGCACCCAAGGGAAAGGAAAGCTTCCAACCCGCATAGATGAGGTTCGGGTCGAGGAGGTGGCCGCCGGGCTCGGCCCGGCCGCGGTTCAGGTCGAAAAGCTCCACCCAGCGGTTAGGGCTACCCAGATGGGCGGCGGCCAGGTCCCAAAGCGTGTCACCCGGGCGGACGATATAGACGGGGTCGGCCTCTGCTCCAAGCGCTCGAGATACTCGAACCGCTCGAGATGCTCGAACCGCTGGAGCCGCTCGAGATGGTCCAGGGGTGGTCGGTCGCCGGCGCGCCGCTGCTGCGCCGGTCGGCAGTCTCCCGCGGTCGGGGGTCTGGTCCGGGACCACAGCCGGGCGGACAGCCGAAATAGCCTCCAGGGCATAAGTCCCGATTTCGCCAATTGCGGGGCCGGTGTGCCGAGCCGCAGCTGTGACCTGAGTTTCGGCCGGAGTTTGGGCCCCTTCCTTGTCGTAGGCGCGACCTTGCTCGCACCCCGGGAATGAGTCGGGCCTAGTTCGGTCGGGCCCGTGATCGGGCTCGTCTCCAGCGGAGCTGGATGGGCTCTTGTGGTGGGCACCGTCCGACGGGGAGGTGCCGTCCAGGAAGGAGCCGACGGTTCGAGGTCCTTTGCCCGAACCGTCACAGCCGGCACGGTCGGTGCGGCTGAAGGGGCCGCTTGAGGCGTGGTTACGCGGGTAGGTCCCGAGCCAATTCGGGCGTATTCTCCCACCCCGATCCCGAGCAGCACCATAACGAGGGCCGCGAGGGACCAGACGATCTTGCTGTTGCGCATGAAAATCTGTCTCCTTTGGAATGCTTTAGAAATCGATCGCTTTACGTGCCAAGCGGGTGACGCTCGGCGGCCGTTGCGAAAGGCGCTGCGACAGGAGTCGGCGCCGCGGTCAGACCGGCGCTACGAAAGTGCAGCGCGCAACGGCTAGCCCCGGGAGACGGGCAGGGCTAGCCCGGTCGTTCGAGAAGAACGAGTAGACGTACCGGCTTGCAGTTGTCGGGCGACTCGCCGACAAGGTGCGACGGCCATGGCCCGAATGCGAGCCGCGGTGGCTCCAGTGCGCACGAGAGACCGTTGCCTGAAGATCCCGATGTCGAAGACGAAGACGTTGAGCCGCCAGACGGAGCCGGCGGCACCGGCGGCACCGGTGACGGCCCTGGGGCCGGCGGCAGTACCGGGGTATGGGATGCTCCGCTCGGGGACGACTCCATCAAGGCTCGAGCCGCCGGCCCGATGTGGTCGAATCCGCCATTAACCGAGCTCGACGCTACTGGTTCGGGCTGGTTCGGCGCAGGGGTCGAGTTACCCTGTCGGCCGGTGCCAGGAGCGGTCCCACGGGCGGGGGCGCGCTGCGAAATCGTGGGAATGGCCGTCCTAACCCGCTCGGCACGAGGGAGCCGTGGAGCCAGAGCAAGGCTCGGAGCACTCGAATGATGTGCACCCGAGCGATAAACGCCGGTGGTGGAGAGCGCCGAGCTCGGGCGGGCCGGGACCGGCGTTATGTTGAGGGTGACGCGACGGCCCGATGGAGCGAGAGCCGGAGCTTGGGTGACGCCTAGGCCGCTGACTGACGCCGAATGGTTAGAGCCGGTGGAGCCGGCCAGGGCATGTCCTGCGGGACGAGCAGCGTTTTTTGGCGCAGCTATCGCTGGATTTGCAGGCAGTAGGCTGGTGGCCGGAAGCCCAAGAGCCTGAGCCGCCGGAGGCTGGGATATGGGGCCGGCCGGCACGGGGGCAGCGGGCGACACTGTTGACATCGGGTTTGATGCCGGGGTGCTAGGGGCGGGAACGAGAGCCGGAGGGTACGTCGACGGATGGGCAGCGGCGCTGGCCGGCACCGAGGTTGAAATTGCCGGAGCTGGCGCGGCGCTGGTCACGACGGCTGGCCCGGATGGAAGGGGACTTGGCGGCGCCGACGAGGTTTTCGAGCTGGGCCCGGGCGCAGAACTCGACCCGCCGGGGCTGGTTTTCGTCGGGCTCGCCGGGGAAACCGAGCGGGGGGCAACGGAAGGAACGCTCAGCGGGGGGAGCGATACCGCTGGCAACGACACCCGGGGCAGGGACACGGAGGGCAACGAGACTGCCGGCAAGGACACTGAGGGCAGCGTTAGCGACGGCAACGAAACGGCCGGCAACGATATGGCCGGGACCGTCAGCGATGGGACTGCGAGCGAGGGCACCGAGAGCGAGGGAGTGCTGACGGCCGGGACAGTCAGCGCTGGCACGCTCACGGACGGCAAAGTCTCTGACGGCAAAGTCACGGATGGCAGTGACAGAGACGGTAGCGAGATGGCCGACAGTGAAACCGACGGCAGTGAAACTGATGGGAGCGAGACGGCTCGACAGTGAAACTGACGGGAGCGAAACTGATGGCAGTGAAACTGACGGGAGCGAAACTGATGGCAAGGGCAGGGATGGGAGAGGGATGGACGGGACCGTGGCGCCCGACACGATCCCCTGCACGGTGGTAGTTGCGATCGCCACAACGCTGCCGACGGTGCTCGACGCCGACGACGTCACAGGCTTTGTCGCCAACGCCGTGGCCGCGGATGACACCGACTTTACGATTGACTGCGTCGAAGTACCCGTTTCGGCCAATCCCTGAGAAGCCTGCGCTACTGCAGATGTCGCCACTTTGACACCGGAGACAATTGTGCGCGTGACGCTGTCCAACGACGGTGAAATTGTCGAGGACGAGCTGGCCAGTCCGCTGATCGCTGTGGTGGGGAGTTGCACCGCAGAGGGCACGGTCCCAGTGAGCGGGAGCTGAACCTGGGCCGCAGGGGCAACCAGGAGCGTTCCAGAGGACGAATTGCGTAAGGGTGAGGCCGAGGCGGCGGCAGTCGCTGCGGTCGACAATGCATCACTCAATGGCGCGGAACCCGTCGTCGACACCACGCTTTTCACCAGAGACTCGGCTGCGGTCGCGATCGCGGCAGTTGGCGCGGCCGAGGTTTCGCCAGTTTGGACCGTACCCGCCGATGACGCCAGGGATTGGGGCGAGGCGCTTCCGCTGGCGAGCGGGACGGCAGCTGATAGAACCGACGTTGCAGCCGGGCTCGAGTTGCTGGTGGGAGAGCCGGAAGAGGTGGGCCCGACGGGTAGCGCATTTGCGAGTGTGGTCAAGGACTTGAGCAGGGTCCCGGGAACACTTGACGAGCTTGGGGCGCCAACTGCTGGTGTCGAAACCGGAACGGATGACGACGTTTCCGCGCTTGGCGTTACGGACGCAGCCTTGGTTGGTTGTTGTGAGGTCGCCGCCGTAGCAACGATACCTTTGGTGTCAGCGGCAATCGAGGTCGGCACGTTCACAGTCGTAGTCGGCCTGGCGGACGAGGAAGAGGGGGCCGAGTCCCCAGTGGCCGGCGTGGTTGAAGCCGGCCCGCCGGTGAGGATCCCGGAAACTATCGACAGCAGGTTCGCAGAGCCTGAGGTGGCAGTGGTCGATGTCGGGGGAGCCAAGGACGTTGTGGTTGTCGGCGGTGTCCGAGATGACTGAGTCGCCGGCTTGGTTGTCGCCGGAGCTGACGTTGTAGCCGACGCAGCCGGAGCTGTGGTTGAAGACGTAGATGACGTAGTTACGGTCGCTTGGGCCGCGCTAGTGGCCGGGGGAGTCGACGCGCCGGATCCCTTCGCCGGGACCGAACTCATCGCGGTGGCCGAACCGGTGACTGCAGAGGGAGACGCGGTGGAGGTGGGCGCGATCGGCAGTGCGCTGGCCAGTGAACTGAGAGCGTTTAACGAATTCTCGGCCTCGGTTGGCGCAGGGGACGAACTGCTGGTGGTGGTTGTTGGCGACACCGAGGTCGCCGGATCAGACGCCGCGCTCTCGAGTGATGTCGGGCCGGTCGGAGGCAACGTCGTCGTCGTCGAGGCCGTGGCGGTGGTGGTGTGTGGTAGTCCCCGCATTGGAAGTGCCGATAGTCGATAGGAGCGATTGAACTGTCGAGTCCCCGAGACTCAGTGTCGGCTGGGCACTGGCTTTATCTGCCCACGAGGACCAGAGTAGGACGACCAGGAAGGCGCCGGCCAGTACGAGCAGGACCCAGACCATCTGGCGCCAGAGCACATCTCGTACTCGTACCCTGAGGGGGCCCACAGTCTTTATCAGTCCTCTCCGAGTTATTCACTCGGGTGCAGAAGCGTCGGCTTTTCCGTCCACAGTTATTCCCCGCATCGCCGCCGAAGCAACAACCAATATGGGTTGATTTCGCCTTAAACCCTCGAATTCTCGGCGCATTGCTGCTTGGGCCAATGCGGAGAACGGCGGGGCCGCTACGTACTGCGAGAGATGTGCAAAGAGCAGCAAAGCGACCCTGAAGGCCTCGGAAAATTCCATTTCGTGGCCACCTGCTAAGGACGACGGCGCACCTAAAACGGTTCGATAGCCACGCAATGCGCAGAGAGACGAAGACTCGAGAACGCTAGGAGTGATTGTCGCGGCACTCGCTTGAATAGGCCCAGGTACTGGCTCTAGTGCTCACGAAATTGCTGTCTCTAGAGTTTGCACCGAGCGGCTAGACGTCCTGGCGCGGCGGCGTACGTTGGGCCGGCAGGTTTCAAGCCGCGCTCAAGCGTGCGCTAACCCGTGGAACTCGCGGCGCCGATCTCGTCGAACGCGCTCGGTTCCGCGGCGCTATCGGACCGAGAACTCTTCCCCATGACGCGTCGAGACGAGCCCGTCCTGTTTAGTTCAGAGGGGTCAACGTCCAGAAGTTCGGCCACTTGGTTGAGCTCGAAGCCGTGCCGTTGCAGCTCCTCGAGGGTACCGTTGAGGGCCTCCATGGCCTCGGCTACGGCTGACTCGGCCGCATTGCGTCGGGCCAATGCGTCGGCCGCGGCGAGGATCAACAGTTCCTCATGGGTCCTCCGTTCCCGAAGTCGCTGCGCGATTTGTTGGCGGGACTGGCCGCCTGACCGTGACTTTCGAGGGCTCATGGTAGGAACTATAACCGGCTATCTGAAGGAGAAACGTGAGGGAAATAGATCAGCTCTTCTCCTTTAGGCCTTGTATGTCGTCACTGCGTCGCGCTTGACCTGGGAGAAATGACGTCAGCGAGTGATCTGGCACGCTGCGTCGCGCCGGCCAACAAGTATTGCTGTGACGGATATCCAGAAGGTAAATCATGACTTGGCGAAGCCTTTCGGCTGCGGCTCGCGGTTTGTGGCAGTCTTCCGGCGGCGCGCGTTCCTTGCGCACGCCCGGCCGCCAGGTCGCTCAGGGTCACGTCGACGCGTCCTTCGATCAGCCTCAGTGCACCCGCTCTGAGGTCTCATATAAGCGCCCATCCGCGCGACAGCCGTCCTATGTCCAGGAGCGAGCAGACGAGTTCGTGAGCAATCGCTTCTGCCATTAACGGGGGGACGGCATTGCCCACTTGCCGGTATTGCGAAGAGCGCTTGCCGAAGAAATGGGCCCAGTGAGGGAAGCTCTGGAGCCCAGCCGCTTCCGCCACCGTAATGCGCCGGGCGCCGACGACGGTCCCTTCTCGGGGCTCACCGCCGGCGAGGAGGTGAGCGTGGTACGCCGGCGCGATGTCCAAAGTGTCTACCCAGGGTGTCTTGTTCCCCCCCATTGTCGCGAGCATCGTCGGTGCCGGTCTCGCCAAATTGATAGGGCGGCCCCCACCGTTGTAGACGTGGCCGTGGTAGGGATCGGGGCGTAGTGAAGGGTTCTTTGCGTAGGTGATGATGCTCGGGTTGGGATCACCTCGTGGTTCCGAGCGCACGAACTCGCCTGCCGTGATGTAGGGCGTCGGGCGTCCCGGGCCGTGGGTGGGGACCGGCCAACCGAACTTCATGCCGGGTCGGACACCGACGACGAAGAGGCGCCGACGGTTCTGAGGTACGCCAAAGTCGGCCGCTTGCACCACCTGCCAGGAGACGTCGTAGTCAAGCCTGGCGCCGCGAGAGCACCCCGCCCCCCAGGAGCCCCGATAGTGGTTTTTCGCCTCTAAGGACTTGGACGATGAGATCGAACGCGGGCCTGGCTGCACCTCGGGCGAGCCCGGCCACGTTCTCCATCACGAACGCTCTTGGCGCAATCTCGTAGAGGCTCCGGGCGAACTGGGGGATTCCGTCCCTGGGATCAGAGTGGCCCCGGCGCAGACCACCGAGGCTCCATGGCTGACAGGGTGGTCCACCCACAATCGCGTCTAATTGGCCGGCGTACTTACGAAAGCTGACCCCAGAAATGTCCCCCCCATGGAGCTTCAGCAGCGGTGACCGGGGGAGAGACAGATGGTCGTGGTTGTAGCGGTACGAGGCGACAGAGTCTGGGTCGTACTCGACCGCCATCGCGATCTGGAAGCCAGCTTGGGCGAAGCCAAGAGACAACCCACCCGCGCCGGCGAAGAGATCGGCGACGCTCAGGTCAGCGATGCTTGTGCCCAATTGAGTCCCATCGGCAGCCTGTACTCGCCGCCAGACTTTAGTACTAGGGGACGCGAAGATAGTGGACCATCACCCCTGCCGCCGCCGTCAGCGTCCACCACTGACGCTCTACCCAGGCTGGCCGGAGGCCAACTATTCGATCGGTCAACGAGAGATGTTCCCAGTTTAAAGGAGAGCTTGGGTTCAGCTCGAGTATGCCCAAGCTGTACACCTCGGACTTCGACCGCGCCACGCGTTTCTACCGAGATCTCTTCGGTTTCCAGCCACCAATTCCCTGGGGCCGGGCGTCCGGAGCGCGTCGAGTTGTCGCTCGGCGCCTCCCGCTTGGCGGTGACAGACAACAGCGCGCTGACGGCCGACAGCCTGCCGTCCCCAGTAGCGGGACTTCCCCCCGGCCATGTCGACCAGGCTACGAAGGGGGTTCGTGGTCGGGACCCCCCGCCTGAGCGATATATCAGCGTCCGAAGAGATCGCGGCTTCGCTGCACAACGATCGACAGTGGGTTAAAGACGTTGGTTGCTCCGACGGGGGCGATGCGGGGCCGCGGACGCCGCCGGTCGGGCTCTGGCCCCGATAGATAGAAACCACGAGAGGCTCAGGCTCGTACCTGAGCACCCCCCAAAGCGACGCTGAAGCCATTCTGCTCCACGCTCAGCAGTTCGTTGGGGTTTCGTACCTTATAGGGTGACATGCTTTCATTCCCTTTCATGTTTTTCATGCCAACTGAAGCTGGACAAGTGGGGGCCGACTGAACACGAACGGGTCACTGTCCTCGCAGTTGCCAGGAGTTGGGCGCGCCAGAGTCGAGATAACAGACGCCAGCGCGCCCAAGCGGCGAACCGGCACCGAAAACTGGGGGAAGGGACCGGGAAATCCCGGGCGGAGGCGGGTGCCGGCGGTGCCGGCGCGCCCAAGCGGCGAACCTGCACCGAAAACGGCAGAACCGTCCGAGAAATCCCGGGCGGAGGCGGGCGCCGGCGGTGCCGGCGCGCCCAAGCGGCGACCTCCCGCCAGACGGCGCTTCGGTGGGGGCTATCGATCGGCCCTAGTCGACCGGCCCCCAGGGCGACCTCCCGGCAGACGGCGCTTTGGTGGCGGCTACCGATCGGTCCGAGTGGACCAGCCCCCGCGACGTAGCCCTACTGACCGATTACGGGACTACTGGGTCGTCGATTTCGTGAGGCCCCCGCCACCGGTTAGCTTCACGGCCAGGGCGACCGGGACGATCGTCAGGACGAGCACGGCGGTTACGACGACGTTGACCTCCGGCAATTGTTGACCAAGCCGGATGGCGCCGAAGATCCAGATCGGTAACGTCGTCTGCGCCCCGGCGGTAAAGGTGGTAACTATTACCTCGTCAAACGACAGCGCAAAGGCTAGAAGTGCGCCGGACACGAGCGCGGTGGCGATGGTCGGCAGCGTGATGTAACGGAACGTCTGGAGGCCGTGGGCGCCGAGGTCCATGGAAGCCTCGCCCAGCGAACCCGACGTCCGCCGGAGACGAGCGATGACGTTGTTGTAGATGACCACAATGCAAAACGTCGTGTGGCCGATGATTATCGTGACCAACGACAGGTTGATCCCACCGAAGGTGAAGAAAGAGCGCAGGGCCAGACCGGTAATGATGCCCGGCAGAGCGATCGGCAGGACGATGAACAACGAGATAGCTTCTCTCCCGAAAAAGCGGAACTTGTGTACCCCGAAGGCCACCGCCGAACCGAGGGCGAGCGCCAGGAGCGTCGCCGCAATGCCTGCTTTGACCGATAGCCAAAGGGCAGATTTGACCGCAGGGTCGTCCCAGGCGACGGTGAACCAGTGGGTCGTAAAGCTTTTGATCGGCCAGCTCTGCACGTTGGAGCGGTCGAAGGCGTAAAGCACGATCGTCGCGATGGGCACGAAGAGGAACAGCAGCACGCCGACGACCCACGCAATGAGCACCGCCCGGGTCGCTCGCCCTTCCATTTACGCGAACCTCGTCTGCCCGAGCCGCACCTACATCGCCTCGAACGCACCCAGAGCGCGCGCCGCCAGCAGGTAACCGATCATGATGACGATGGGGACAAAGGCCAGCGCGGCAGCAAACGGGAGGTTGTTGGCCAGGCCGATGTTGTCGTAGATGATGTTGCCGATGAGGTTGGTGCCTGACCCCGAACCGATGAGCAACGGCGTTATGTAATCCCCGAGGGTGAGCGAGAACGTGAAGATGGAACCCGCTACGACGCCTGGTAACGCCAGCGGCAGGACGACGCTGCGGAACGTCGTCCGGTTGCGGGCCCCGAGGTCGGCCGAGGCTTCGATGAACGAGTCGGGGATGCGCTCCAGGGCGCCGTAAATGGGCAGGATCATGAACGGTAGCCACAGGTAGGAGAACACGATCCACATCGCCACGTTGGTATAGGCGATGTTCGGCTGGCCGAGGCCGAGGTGCTGGGTCGTCCAGTCCAGCGTGCCGTCTTTGGTGAGGATGACGATCCAGGCGTAGACCCGGGCCAGGTAGCTGGCCCACAGGGGCAGCAATACCAGGACGAACAGAGCGTTGCGCACTCGCCGGCGGGCGACGCGGGCCATGAAGTAAGCAAACGGGAACGCCAGGATGGCGTCGGTCACTGTCACCAGGGCAGCCAGGGCCACGGTCCGTCCGATGATTTCGGGGATAGGTGCGTCGAACAGCGCGCCGAAATTGCTGAGCGAGAACTGGTGCTGAAGGTTGTTGGTAAATGTGTTCACGGTCCAAAAGGCCGTGAGCAGCATCACCACCAGCGACGCGAGGTAGATGACGAGGAACCAGGCCAGTGGCGGCGAGAGGGTGAGGGTGGCCCGGAGCCATGCTCTGCGCCACAGCGCGGCGGAGAGCAGGCCGACTCCCGTCGGTTCTCGGCTCTGTCGGGCCACCCCCGTTACTGGCTCCCCTTACCTGCTGTCGATCAGCGTCAGCCCGTGACCTGCGTCCACGCCGTCACCCACTGCTGGAACGGCACACAGTCGCTCTGCCCGTTGTCGCACTGTGCCAACGGCGTCTTCCAGAACTTGATCGACTTGAAATACGCGTCCGGTTCATTGGCGTGCAATGACGCGCACGACCCAGCCGAGAGCTGGTCCATTATCGGGCACGCCAGCGAATTGTCGGGCGTCTCCCCGTAAGAGACGGCCTGCTCCGCCTGAACCTTGGGGGTCGTTATATAAGCCATCCATTTGTACGCGCAGTTGGGGTGGGGCGCTTTGGCCGCGAGCAGCCAGGAATCCGCCCACCCTGTCGCCCCTTCGCTCGGGATGGTGTCGGCCACCGCATCACCGGCCGCTTGGAGCTGACCGGTTTGGTATGGCCACGCAGCCCCGACCACCGTCTCGCCGTTCTCGAACAAGGAGATCTCGTTGGAGGCGAGGTTCCAGTAGGCCTTGACCAGGGGACGCTGCTGCTTCAACAGGTTTACGGCCGCGGTGAACTGCGGCTGAGTGAGTTCGTACGGGTCCGTGATACCGAGCTTGGGTTGATGGACCGATAGGTACAGAGCGGCGTCGGCGATCTGGATGGGGTTGTTGGGGATAGTGATGCGGCCCGCATATTTCTTCGAATAGATAACGGACCACGACGTCGGGGCTTTGGGGAAGGCCTTGGTCGAGTACAGCAGGTCATTCGGGCCGAACTGCAGCGAAACCCCATAGTGCACGCCGTTTATGGTGTTGAAAGCCGGGCTCTGCAGGAAGGGGCGGAGCTCCTTCCACGATGGGATCAGCTTCATGTTGACCGGTTTGACGTCGCCGCCGTAAATGAGGCGCAGGTCGGCGTCACCGGAGGCCGACACCAGGTCGTACTGCCCGCCGCCCCCGTTGGCCATGAGCGAGACCATCTCGCTCGATGAACCGGCGTATTTGGCGTTGACCTGGCACCCGGTTTGCTTTTCGAAGGGCTTCACCCACTCGGGCTGGGCGTAACCTTCCCAGGCGATCAGGTTGAGCTGGCCTTCCCCCTTACCTACAGATTGCTGCGGCTTCATGCTGTGGGTGGGCGGTGTCAAGCGCGGCGAGTCGTACGTCGCCCGGACTGGCCGTGGCGGCCGCGGCCCAGCCCGTCAGCACCGTCAGTGTCAGGGAAACAGCCACCGCTGCGCGATGGGCCCTGCGCCTCGAAAATGTCCGATGCGTTCATGTCCCTCCTCTTTCTCTGCGAAATGGCAGGCCCTTGCAGCTGCGGCCCGATGCGGAAAGCTTGGTCGGGGCGCCACGCCACTCGGGCCCGCCGGCCGCGGGCCTCGAGGGCTTCGGCGGCCGCGCGTCTCGAGGTTTTGGCGCACCGCTACGAGCTGGTCGCCCCCGTCGAGCTCGACACGGTACCTCGTGACTGACGCCCAGATAGACGACGTCGACGACGACCCCGTGCTCGACGTGGGTGCCCGGCGGTGCCGCCTCGGCGTCGTCAAGCAACAGGTACACCTTCTCGGGCCGGATGGTCACCCGTTGCCCGTCCCGTTCGATCAGGTTGGAAACACCGATGAAACCGGCGACGAACTCGGTGGCGGGCCGTTCGTAAACCTCCACCGGCGTACCGATTTGCTCGATCTGACCGCCACTCATGACGGCCAGCCGGTCGCTCATCGTGAGCGCCTCTTCCTGGTCGTGGGTCACATAGACAAAGGTGATGCCGACCTCTCGTTGGATCCGCTTCAGCTCGGTCTGCATTTCCTGGCGCAGCTTCAAGTCGAGGGCACCCAGGGGCTCGTCCAGCAAGAGCACTTCGGGCTCGTTCACGATGGCGCGAGCCAAAGCCACTCGCTGACGCTGCCCACCAGAAAGTTGGATGGGTTTTCGCTCCTCTAGCCCAGACAACCTCACCATGTCGAGCGTGGTCCCGGCCCGGCGTCGCCGGTCAGCCTTAGGCACTTTGCGGATCTTGAGCCCGTACTCGACGTTCTCGATGACGCTCATGTGCGGGAACAGCGCGTAGTCCTGAAAGACGGTGTTTACAGTCGCGCGCGTACGGTGGCTGCCTGGTTACATCGACGCCGCCGAGCTGGACGGTGCCGCTGTCAGGGCGTTCAAACCCGGCGATGAGCCGCAGTAATGTCGTCTTGCCCGAACCCGAAGGACCGAGCAAAGTGAAAAACTCGCCCTCGGCGATCTCCAGGTCCACGCTGGCCACCGCTACGACCGGGCCGTATGTCTTGCGCAGAGCGACGAGGCGCACTGCCGGCGTTTGCTCGCGAGATGACCTCGCGGGCCTCACCTCGGTCGCTGCTTGGCTCAAACCGTCCTCCTCCTCCGAGGAGATTACTCGCCGAGACATTGCCGCTAGGAGCGCCGACGGAGCGTACGGGCTCCGGCCGGGCCGCGCCGGCCCTGGTCCCCGTCGTCCTGAACGGCCGGTCCCGCGTTTTCCAGCACGTCGAGATCGAGAGTTCCGGCTTGCTCGTCGTGGACGTACCTCTTGCCCCGGAAGAGCGAAGCGACACCGGCCACCAAACAGGCGGCGATGGCGAAGTCGAAGGCGGCGTTCAGCCCCTGGCTGAAGGCCGGGCTGATCAACGAAGGGAAGAAACTCCTACCTGTGAGGTAAGCCGCCTGGGCGGCGGGCAGATGGGCGAGGGCCGGCCCGAGCAGCATCTTGATCGGGTTGTAGCCGAGCAGCGAGGCAAACAGGACTGATACCGGCGGTAGGGAAGCCACTTTGGCTGCGCTGGCCGTCGACAACCCGTGAGCGGCGAGACCATGGCTGAGGGCAGAAGGCAGCGACGATGCCAGCCCGAGCACGATCAAACTGAAGAAGATGCCTATTGAGAGCACCGTGGCCGAGTTCTGGAACGTGGCCGCCATGCCCGAGCCAGCGCCCCGCCGCTCGACCGGGAGGCTGTTCATAATGGCGGCCCGGTTGGGCGAGGCGAAGAGGCCTTGTCCGGCCCCACTCAGCAGTAGGATCAAGGCGAACTGCCAGTAGGCAAAATTGACCGGCAGCAGCTCGAGCAACAGAAACGCCACTGCGTTGAGCGCCATGCCGCCGGTGGCAAACGAGCGGGCGCCGAAGTGGTCTGACAGCCATCCCGATATAGGCCCGGCGACCAGAAAACCAACGGTAAGGGGCAGCATGGCCAAGCCGGCCCAGAGCGGGGTGGCGCTGAAGCTGTACCCGTGCTGGGGCAAGTAGATGCCCTGCAACCAGATGATGAGCACGAACATGAGGCCCCCGCGACCCAGCGCAGCCAGCAAGCTGGCCAGGTTGCCGGCCGAAAATGCCCTGATCCGGAACAGGCTCAGGTTGAACATCGGGTGCGGAACGCGCGCCTCGATGAGGCAGAACAACGCCAGCACACCCACGCCACCGGCGATGCCGGCCATGACCCAGGGGTTCGTCCAGCCCATCGTGTGCCCGCCGTACGGCTGGATGCCGTAGGTGATGGCGGCGAGGAGGGCGACGAGCCCGACGGCGAAGGTCAAGTTGCCCCACCAGTCGAGGTGGACCGGGCGGCGTTGGCTCAGTTCACGCAGGCTGGTGTAGGCCCAGACCGTTCCCGCCACGCCGAACGGTACCGACACCACGAACACGAGGTGCCACTGCACCGGCCCGAGCAGCCCACCGACGACAAGGCCCATGAACTGACCGGCAATACCGGCTACTTGATTGAGGCCCAGGGCCAGGCCCCGCTGGGTGGCGGGGAAGGCGTCGGTAAGGATGGCCGCCGAATTGGCGAACAACATGGCACCGCCGACGGCTTGAAAAATCCTCATGGCGATCAGCCACAAGGCCGCCGCCGTCCCGTGCATCCAGGTCACAGCCAGCAAGATCGAAAAAAGGGAGAAGACGGCGAAGCCAAGGTTGTAAATACGGACCCGTCCGAACATGTCGCCCAGCCGGCCGAAGGTGACAACAAGCACGGCGGTCACGAGCAAGTAGCCCAGGATCAACCAAAGCAGCAGGCTGGTGTTGGCCGGCAGCAGCGGGTCAAGCCCTATCCCCCTGAAGATGTCTGGCAACACGATCAGAGTTACGGACGCATTGATCGTCGCCATCAGCGTCCCGAGCGTGGTATTCGAAAGCGCGACCCATTTGTAGTGCGGGCCCGGCCCTGCTCCACCGGCACGGGGAGTGCGGTGCCAGTGAATGTTCGGGTGGGCGAGCGTCATCTTCGCATCCTCTCGGTCGGCAAATCCATCTGCTTACCTATATAGAACAGGCTATGCTTATGAGATATGCCGACAACGCGCCAAGGACGGGAGGGAAAGGGAGGTCGAAACGGCGGCTCCGGGGAGCTGTATGAGGTCGCCGTGGCCCTCTACGGCCTGGTGGCCGCCGCTGTGCGCCACAGCCCCCGCGACATCAGCCTGACCGCAGCCGCTACGCTGGCCACACTGGAACGGACTGGCCCCCGGCGGGTCACCGACCTGGCGGCTAGCGAGGGTGTGGCCCAACCGTCGATGACCGCCCTGGTGACCGGGCTCGAACGGTCGGGCTTGGTCGAGCGCCGGCAGGGGAGCACAGACCTACGCGTGGTGCTGGTCTCGCTCACGCCAGCCGGTCAGCGCTACCTCCAGTCACGTCGGAGGGCCGGAGCCGAGGCTCTCGAACAGCTGATCGAAAAGCTCTCCCCGGCCGAAGCGGCCTCCCTGGTCGCGGCCGTCCCCGCCCTCGACCAACTGAGGGAACTGGACCGCGAGCAGCGAGCGAACGCTCGGGCCCGGCGCGAGGGGCCAACGGCTGAGGGAGCAGGACAGATGGACGACCGCTCGCCGCTCGCTGACCAGGTGAAGACGCGCTCCGCCGCAGGCGCGCTGGACACCCCCGTAGTCGTCATCGGGGTCGATGGGTCCGCCACGTCGTGGGACGCGTTCTGGTGGGGCTGCGGCCAAGCGCGGCGACTGGGAGGCCGGGCCGTGGTGGTCTTCGTCAGTCCCGCCGCAGAGGTCACGGCGGCCGCTATAGCGGCGGCGGCTGTGCCCGGGGTCATGGTCGATTACGGGGAGGTCGAACGGGCGGACGGCGACCGAGCCGGCAGCCTGGCGGCGGAGGTGACGGACTACGCCCGTCGAGCGCGCCGTGGAGGCGAGCTTCGTGCACGCTCATGGCGACCCCGCCACTGAGTTGGTACGGGTCGCCAGTGAATTGCACGCCGATCTGATCGTGGTCGGCCGGTCGTCCAAAGCCCGCCACCGCGTCGCCGGCTCGATCGGACGGGGCCTGGTCAACCGCAAAGGCGCACCGGTGGTGGTGGTCGTGCCGTGACCGGCCTCGAGACGTGAAACTCAGGCCTCTGAACGGTAATTCCACCGTTTCCGCCTACTTCAGTCGACGCCCGTGAGCCGGGCGGCCGTCTAAAACTGCGCCACGCGGGCCTTTCGAGCGACGGTCTCATGCATTTATCGACGCTGGTACCGCGCTGGCGCGGACTTTCAGCTAGCTTCCGGCTAAAGCTGCTATAAGTGCTCGGGTAAGGAGGACGTCGAAATGAAGAAGCTGGTGGGGCCGATGTTGCCAGGGACGATTTCCGTTGTTACTGGCGGCAGTTCTGGCATCGGGCGGGCGGTGGTCGAGCGCTTCGTCGAACACGGGTCAGTGGTGGAGTTCGTGTCCAACGACCCTGATGGGGTAGCCGACCTGGAGCGCCAGCTCCAGGCGCAGGGGGCCGATGCCCGGGGGTCAGTGGTCGACGCTTCAGACCCTGAACAGGTGGGAGCCTTTATGGACGAGGTCGCCACCCGCCATGGACGCCTCACCGCTTTGGTCAACTCCGTCGGTGTCCAGTATTACGGCACCGTCGAGTCCACCGCGCCCGAAGAATGGGACAGGGTCCTGGCCGTAAACGTGAAAAGCATGTTCCTGATGGCCAAACACGCAGTTCCCCTGATGCGGGCGAACGGCTCCGGCTCCATCGTCAACATCGCCTCGGTCCAGGCCACCGCCACCCAGCGCAACGTCGTCGCCTACACCGCGAGCAAGGGCGCCATCGTCGCGATGACAAGAGCCATGGCCGTCGACCACGCTCACGAGGGGATCCGCGTCAACAGCATCTCTCCGGGTTCGATCGACACGCCGCTGCTCAGGGCGGCGGCGCGCGGCGTTTCGCCCGACAACCCCGGACGGGTCATAGAGGAATGGGGTTCGATGTACCCGATGCGACGGGTCGGACTCCCCGGAGAAATTGCTGACGCCGCCCTTTACCTTGTGAGCCCGCTCGCCTCGTTCGTCACCGGCGCCGACATCCGCATCGACGGCGGTCTGCTGGCCGGGGTCGCACTGGTCGCTCCGGAGGAAATAAGCGACACGAAATAGCCAACCCCAGCCGCAGCTATGTGCCCTGGTTGGCCTGGCTGCGCGCACCGTGCTCCTGTCCTCGGTGGCAGGTTTGCGTCTCCTCGCCGCATGGGCGCCTCGCCCGGCGGGACTTCAGTTAATCTATGGTCGCTGTTAGAGCACTCGTTTGCAACCGCCGGATTGGGGTAGAAAGCAAAGCGGTGACTGCCGAACTACCCGAACTGAAGGGTCCTGACCTGCAGCGTTTGTATTACCGCAGCCAGTTCGCCGTGGCCGAGACCAGCTCCGAGGGGGTGCGCGTCTTGTGCTTGATGGACGACCAGACGGCCGCCACTGAGATGGCCGAGGAGTTGCGCCGGCGTGGGGTCAGGGCGGGCGCGTTCCGGACCGCTCGATAGGGCTTTGGGTTTGGGCTGAGCCCATCCACCACCCGGCCGCACCTCGCCGCGTACGATGCTCGGCAGCATGACCGGTAAGGCTGCGGGGCGCCCGTCTCCCGACGCTGCGAATGGTGCCGAGGAGGGCGGGGCCCTAGGGAATTGGGCCGGCTCCTCGCCAACCCTTGATTTGCTCGGCGCAACAGAGCCCTTTGGTGCCGTGCTGGCCGATCCTCCCTGGCGGTTCAACAACAGGACCGGCAAGGTGGCACCGGAGCACCGGCGACTGTCCCGCTACGGCACGTTGACGGCGAAGGAGATCGCCTCCGCTCCCGGTAGGCGACCTGATGGCGGACCGGTCGCATTGCTACCTCTGGGTGCCGAACGCCTTGGTAGCGGAGGGCCTGATGGTCCTCGAGAACTGGGGCTTCGTCTACAAGGCCAACCTCGTGTGGCACAAGGTCCGAAAAGATGGCGGCTCCGACGGGCGAGGCGTGGGTTTTTACTTCCGCAACGTGACCGAGCTCGTCCTTTTTGGCGCTCGTGGCCGGCTGCGAACCCTTGCGCCGGGCCGCAGCATGGTCAACCTCTTTTCCACCCGCAAGCGAGAGCACTCCCGCAAGCCAGACGAGACGTACGAGATCGTAGAGGCCTGCTCTCCGGGGCCGTTCCTGGAGCTCTTCGCCCGCTACCCCCGGCCGGGCTGGTCGCATTGGGGCAACGAGGCCGCCGAAGGTACCGTGCCCCAGGGGCGCCAATACCCGGGCTACCGCTAGTCCGTTTCTGTTACCGCCGCAGTTGAAGAGCAGGCCGGGCCGCTCACGCCCTTCGCCGGTCGCCTGCTGCCGCCCGGTTAGGAGTTCCGTCCCACCAGCGTGACCGTGCGGGAGGCAAGATCAGAAATCCTCGAGCCGTCATAGCCGAATATCGCACTGTGGACGGTGTCGTCGAGAGGGCGGACGAAATTCTCAGGCAGCGCGGCCGTCCCGTGAAGCGCGCCGAACACCGAGCCCGCCGTTGCGCCCGTGCAGTCAGTATCAAGGCCTGCCTCCACGGCATAACCGACGGAGCGGGCAAAATGACCCTCGCCCCACAGGAGTGCGGCGGTGACGACGGCGGCGTTATTTATCGTGTGCACCCAATGGTAATGGCCGAGGCTGACGTCCACCTCCTCCATAGCGTCCTCCCACGACGCCCCCCTGTCGAACAGTGCCAACTGGGCCTGCAGGGCTTCGAAAAGCCGCGAGCGGGGCGGCACCACCCTGAGCGAGGCGTCGAGTGCCTCGCGGGCAGAGGAGGACGCGAAGCTGGCCGCGATGAGAGCGGCCGCCCACATCTCGCCGTAAATGCCATTGGCGGTGTGGGAGAGCGCCGCGTCGCGGTAAGCGAGCTCGGCGGCGCGCCACGGTCTGCCGGGCGAAACGTAGCCGAAGGCATCGGCTCGTATCATGGCACCGATCCACTCCCGGTAAGGGTTCTGAAAGCTGGCCGTGAGGGGCGGGACCAACCGGAAGATCAGGTTGCGATAGGCCACTCGCTCGGCCGTGTAGGTCTTCGTGAACGGGATGAGGGCCAGCCACTCGTCGGCGACCTGAGCCGTGTTGAACCCGAACCCGTACTTCTCCAGAACGTGCAACCCGAGGATCGTGTAGTCCGTGTCGTCGTCACGGGCCATGCCGTGCACCCGGCCTCTGGTGGCGACGGTCCACGACGGGTCGAGTTCCATCCCCGCTGGCATGGGGTCCAGGACGGGCAGGTAGTCGGTGATAGGGTAAGCGCCGGCATCTTCGAGGTAGCGGCGCAGCTTGTCGCGGTTCCACCCATGGCCCTCGACAGGCTTCCCCAGGTTGCAGCCCGCGCACCTACCGAGCCAGGCGCCGAGGACATGGTCGGCCACGACGTCCTCGGTGACCTTGGACTCTGCCCCCGGGCCGGGCAGGGAGGAGACGATCTCGTCGAACGAGGAGGGCTCGTAGTAGGGCCAGTCTCGCCGTAGAGGGCTGCGGAGCAGCTCTTCGTAAGCGCGGTCGAGGGCCGCGGACCTCCGCTCCGAGCCTTCGATGAGACGGTCGAGCTCAGCCGGCCGGGCCAATTCGTGGCCGCTCTCTCGCAGTTCGGAGACCTCGTCCGAAACGAGGTCACGCGTGTCGAGGGCGTCATGCATTCAGGTCTCCCTTTGCTTGTGCAGACAAGGCTCTTTTCGACCGAGTATCACGAGTGCGCATTTCGATGTAACCGGGAGCTCTGGCCCGCTAGGTCCGCGCCGGGACGTCGCCGGCGCTGCAGTACGAGCCTGGGGTGTGCACTATATGAACGATGCGCAGCTCGGGCCCGGCCGTTGGTACGGGCCGCAAATCGGGGTCGACCTGCCAAACGTAACCGGGCTGGCCCGGGTTAGCTCGTGCGTATGCTTCGAGCGCCAGGGGTATGAGACGCAACCGCTTGTCAACCCATGAACGGTCCCATGGCCCTTCCGCGAGGATCTGTTCGGCCGGCCGGAACTCATAATAAAGCGTGCGTCGAAGGGCGTTCCCGAGGGTCGGGGCCGAACCGTGGACCAACATAACATCGTGGACCAGGACATCGCCGGGGCCCATCGCCACTTCCAACGACCCGGGGACTTCCCACGTATATCGGTCTTCGACCTCGCAGATATCGACCTTGCTTTTCTGCGACCCCGGGACCACTCGGAGGGCGCCCTGCCCGGGCCGGGCCTCGTCGAGGTAGATGTCGATATTGAATATGCGCGACCGGCGGGGGTGGACCGCGTCCTGGTGCCATCGGATCGGCGCGCCGTTCCCGGTGTCCTTGAACACCATGGCCTCGTACGTCGGCACCATATTTTTGCCGGCCAGGCTTTCGGCGATCCCCAGAATTGGTGGACTGCCAAGCAGCTCGAGCGAAGCGGCTCGGCCTTTATCGTGGACGTAGTCGACCCGGAACATAACTTCCCGTTGGTCGCGGGTCACGAAGCGATAGTCGTCGTCCGCCTGTCCGAGCTGGTGTGCCTCTTTCCCGGCGCTGATCCAGTCATTCGCCGCTTCTTGGAGCCGCGTCAAGGTCGCGGCCGGGATCCGGTCGCGAAGTACGAGGAAACCCTGTTCGTCAAACGATTCGATTTGTTCGGGGGTCAGCAAGTACCCTGCCGCGACTGGTAGTCGGCTGTTCTCCGCCACCATGTTGTTCTGCTCCTTATTGTTTAGGGTTGGCTTGGTCTGCCTCACTTCAGGCACTTCCAGGTACACAGCAAGAGTTGCGGTGCCGCAACTCGAAGTCGAAAACTTGTCGCTTGCGCCGCTTGCGTGTGCCCTCGAGCCTCTGTAGCAGGCACTCCACGGCCGCCTCGGCCATCGTCCGCACCGGTTGGGCCAGCGTCGTTAGTGGAGGATCCGTTAACTCGGCCCAGGGCGGGTCGTCGATGGAGACGAGAGCGATGTCGGTCCCGACGCGCGCTCCGAGCCCCCTCATGGCCTGCAGTACCCCGACGGCCATCAGGTTGTTGCCCACCAGGAGCGCCGTCGCCCCGTCCCGAATGAGCTCCTCTGCCGCGGCGCGGCCGCCATCGACCCGGAACCTCCCCTGGCCGACCCGAAGCGGGAGGCCGGCGGCACACATCGCCTCTTCATACCCGCGGAGACGTTCCTCGGCCGTCTGGATGCCGGCCGGGCCAGCTATGAAACCGACCCTTTGATGCCCTCCGCTCAGGAGGTGGTCGGTCCCCAGCCGAGCTCCCTCGAGGTTTGCCGGCAAGATGGCGTCCGCTCTCCGGTCGGCAACGGCCCGATCGAACGAGACCACGCTCGTACCGAGGTCGATCAGCTCGCTGATCTCGTCAGCGTCCGCTTCGGTAGGTGAGATGATAGCCCCAGCCACCCGTTCGGCGGCCAGCACGCCGAGGTAGGCGCGCTGTTTGGCCGGGTCTTCGTCGGTATTGCACAGCAGCAGCCGGTAGCCCTTCTTGTAGGCCGCGTCCTCGGCGGCCCGGACCATCTGGGTGAAGTGAGGGTTCTCTATGTCAGAGACGACCACTCCTATCATCTGCACTTGCTGCCGTCTCAAGTTGCTGGCGACCCGGTTAGGCCGGTAGCCGAGGTCAGCGATGGTAGCCAGGACTCGACTGCGCTTCGGTTCGGCCACTGTGGCGCTTCCATTGAGGACGCGCGAGACAGTCGCCGGTGACACCCGCGCTTGTTCAGCGACGTCCCGGATGCGTAGCGGTGGGCGAGCAAAAGTAGTCACTGCGCAGGGTTGCCCCGGAAATCCATTTCAGAAATCGCTCTCTCACGGCTTGACAGAGTGGACCTCTCGTCGTACTGTATCAGGCTGAAACCGATTTCGGAACCTCACGGACGGCTTCACGCCCTGGCCGGCTGCGAGTTCCATACCACCGGTTCAGGAGGGAAAGTAGATATTGGCTCTTGTGGGGATCCTCACCTTTGGCGATGGGCGTCCCGTCGTCCGCCCAGGGACAGCTGGTTTCCCGGGCGGCGCCGCGGACGATATCGCGGCCGCCATAGGAGGGTTGGACCAGTTAGCTCCCGGCTGGCTGCATTCGCTCGTCGCTGTGTGACGGCAAATCGCTGCAGTGGGCCTGGCTGGCCCAACCAGCTTTGAGCCCTCCCACTCTGGCGCAGACCTCACCAACCATGTGTCGCAAACTCGTCGGTTCTCACATCCCGGTGGGCCACCCGTCGGCTTTTGCGGCCCGCGCCAGACCGGCTCACCATATGCCGGGACCATCCCGGGGGGCACTGCAACGAGTGCCTTAGTCCTGATAGTTGACGGAAGACCGAGCTTCTTGAAAGGGACATGCAACGATGACTGACTCTGTTTCCGACGGGCCCTCGGCCCAGACTTCGCAAATAACTCGGCGTCGGTTCCTCCAGGCCGGGGCTGCAGGTGCGGTTTCTGCTTTGGGCTTGGCCGCTCTCAGCCAGGCTCCGGGCGTCTCGGCCCAAACGCCGCCAAAGAGGTACGCGGGAGCGAACAAGACGCAACTCACCTTGGTCGGGTTGTTCTTCATCCCGACCGAACTGGCCGCTGCCCGAGAGATCATCAACGAGTTCAACGCACAGAGCAAGACCGTCTTTGTGCAGTACGAGCAGTCCAGCTGGGGCTCCATCGCGAGCAAGATGACGGCGGCCTTCTCCAGCGGGGACGTACCCGATTTGTTCCAGTACTACGACGCCGGGCTGGTGCCCTGGGCGGCAAACGGCCTACTGGCAGACCTGAAGAAGATCCTGCCCGCAAGTACCTGGACGGAGGTCGTTCCCGGCACCCTGAGCGTATTGACGACGGCCAGCGGGGGGGTCATCGGCCTGCCATTCGAGACAGAGACCCCGGTTATTTACTACCGGACCGACCTGTTGCCCAAGGCGGGGATCACGCCGGCCACGCTGACGAGCCGGTGGAGCTGGGACCAATTGCGTTCTAATGCCCAGAAACTCAACGACCCGAAGAGCGGCGTCTTCGGGATCAACGCCAACTGGTCGTCCTCCGAGCTGTTGTTCAAGAACGGGCTGGCGTGGGAGGCCGGCGCCAACCCCATCAGGCTCAGTGGAGGCCAGTACTCCATCAATGTCAACGACCCGGGGACCGCGAAGACCATCGAGTACGTTCGGTCGTGGTTCGCCGACGGCATCGCCGACCCGCACAGTTTCGACATCGACAATGTCGCCTACTTCGCCGCGGGGCACTGCGCCATGCTCATCCGCGGCGCCTGGGCCCGTTCCGATATCCCGAGCGACAAGGGCGGTAGCACGTTGCAGTGGGCCGCGATGCCCTTCGTCAAGGGGCCGAAAGCCAACCTGGGAACCGGTGCGGCACAGACCCTCAGCATCCCGAGTATCGCGAAGAACAAAGAGGCGGCGGCGGAGTTCCTGGCCTGGTGGGGTAAGCCTTCGAACGTAGCGAAGATCTGCCAGGCGTCCGGCCAGGTCCCGCCGAACACGGCCGCCGTAGCGGAGCTGAAGGCATCGGTTGGCACCACGGATTACTGGAACATTGCCCTGGCCGAAAGCCCCGACTTGCAAGGTGAGCCTTTCTGCCCGGGCTGGTTGCCCATGCTCGGGACCGTGTGGGACCCGGCTATGTTCGACTACTACTTGGGCAAGTCTACGTACGCCGGGTTTGCCTCCAAGGTAAACTCTGCTGGCACTCAGGCAGTGCAGCTGGCCGCCGGAGCGTAATACGGTGGCCGGGGTCACCGCCGCTGCCCCCGAAGTGACGGTAGCGCAACCGCGGTCCGCCCGACGGCGGCTGCGGTCGCGCCGGACAGCCGAACTGTTCATGCTCTTGCCCGTCGTAGTTGTCGCCCTGGTCCTCGGCGGCTACCCCATTGTCACCGGGATCTGGACCGGTTTCACTAACGAACGGGTCGGAGGCGTCTTCGGCATCGTAAAGACTCATCTGGTCGGCTTTGCGAACTTCGTTAGCATCTGGGACGACCCGGCCTTCCGCAGCGGTCTGGTGCTTATCCTGGAGATTGCGGTTGCGGTCGTCCTGACCACGTACGTCTTCGCTTACTTGCAGGCGTCCTTACTGAACGTGGAATTTCCTTTTCGGCGGGTGGTGCGGACCATCGTCCTGCTGCCGATGGCAATTCCTGCGGTCGTTGTGGGCGAATTATTCGGCTATTTGTACGACCCCAGTGTCGGCCCCATCAACGGTTTGCTTATCCACCTACGCCTGCTGAAGACCCCTGAGTTCCTGGCTGATTCGGGGTTCAAGTGGATGTGGATAGCCGTCCCGGCCGTGTGGATGGCGCTGCCGTTTGCGACACTGTTTTTGTTGGCGTCCATGCAGGGTATCCCCAAAGACCAGCTCGAAGCGGCGACGGTTGACGGAGCCGGGTGGTTCCGGCGGTTCTGGAACGTAACTTTCCCCGGCACGCGGGGCGCCTTAGCGGCGATTGTCCCGCTGTCGTTCGCAGCTCAACTGCTGGCTTTTGAAATGTACGTCGCGCTGTTCGGCCAAGGCGGAGGCATTAGCAACGTAGCCAGCGCCGGGCTTCTCATCCCGTCGGTTTATGCGTACTACAACCTCAGCAATGGCTTGATGGGCCGCGCCGCAGCGACGGGTGACCTGATCCTGGTGGTGATCGTTATCGCGTTTCTGGCCAGCCGCTACATAAGCCTCCGCGAAGAGCGCCAAAGTTGAGCCAAGGGATTGTGACCAGCCCGGGGCCAAGCGGCCCTTGGCCAGCGGGGCGGTCTCTGCACCCGGCGTCACTACCCGGAGCAGCGCCACCTCCTTTCCGAGGGCACGTCGCAGCCGTAAACGCTCCGTCGGCCGAGCGCGTCGCCATCATCGTGGGGGTACTTTTCTTCGTGGGGTTCGCGCTTTACCCGCTGGCGTACCTGGTCTCGGGGTCGTTCAAATCGATAAACGAGATCTATAAAGGCTTCGCCACGCTGATACCTCACCACCCGACGCTGGCGAACTTCCGGCAGATCCTGTTCGTCAATTCGAACATCCAGGAGATTGATTTCCTGACCGCTGCTCGTAACAGTTTGCTTATCGCTTTGATGACCATCGCCATGACGCTGGCCGTGTCGGTACCGGCCGCCTACGTACTGGCGCGACGGAAGGCTTGGTACACAACGTTTGTAAGTGGATGGGCACGGCTGGCCCAGGTAGTAGGGGGGATCATTGTGATCATCCCTCTGTTCCTGATCCTCCGGCATCTTCACCTGGTGAACACCCTGGTCGGGGTGTCATTGGCCGAGACGATCCCGGCCTCCGCCTTCGGCATTTGGGTATTGGCCGCCTTCGTACGACAGGTACCCTACGACATCGAAGAGGCGGCTCGGATCGATGGTGCCGGCGAGTGGGGTGTCCTCCGGCGGGTGGTCGTGCCGCTCATCCGGGCGGGGATAACCAGCGTGGTATTGGTAGTGTTCATTATTTCCTGGTGCGATTTTCTCAACCCGTTGGTGCTGCTCAACAACCCGGGGCAGTACACGGTCACCGTGGCGCTCTACACGTATATCGGGCAGCCGGGGCAAACATTATGGGGGCAATTGCTCGCCTTCGGGTTGCTCGGTTGTGTACCGCCGCTGCTGGTGATCATCCTCGCGGAACGGTACATCGTGCGCGGCCTGGCTGCCGGCGGCGTACGGTGAGCTGCGGCCGGCAGGACGAGCCCCAGTGCCATCAAGCTCCATTTTCCCATGGACTCCGTCGACTCGGCCCGGGGCTTCGTGTACGGTCCGGTCGGCGAGCGGGTGGTAGCGAGGTAGCCGAGAGCGGTAATTTGCCGCTGATCTCGGTGTGCTTACAGGCTCATGTTGCGGTCGGCGCAGTTTCGGCACTGAAAACCAACGAGTTCTGATGCCGGCACCCAAAACGGGCACACCGCGGAGTGAACTGGACGAGCCCAAAATCGCTGTCATCGACTACTCTCCACGGCCGGGAAACGAACCCCGCAGCGCGGCCCGCCAATCATGACCAGGAAAACGTCAGCCAGCCAAGTTTCATCGAGTCCCTTGTCACACATCACCGGCGAAGATGACGACATCCTGGATGTCGCCAACGTCCTCCCGTACCTTTCGGGCCGCGGCCTGCCACCCGGCCCGCGTGCTGTCGCCCAGCCTCTCGGAGGCGGGGTCTCCAACATCGTGATCGCCGTTGGCGAAGGCCCTGGAGCGATGGTGGTCAAACAGGCCCTGTCCCGTCTACGAGTGGCCGACGCATGGTGGGCCCCCAGGGAAAGGGCGCTGGCCGAGGCAGAGGCGCTCGACTTGGCCGGCCAGTTGACGCCCGGGGCGGTACCGCGTGTGCTCGACCGTGACCCGGTCCGCTGTGCCCTCGTCGTCGAGCGAGCTCCGAGCGGTTGGCGGGACTGGAAGTCGCAGTTGCTCCTCGGAACGGCCGACCCGAAAGTGGCGGCCCGGCTCGGTTCCCTACTGGCCCGCTGGCATCGGGCTACCCTGCACGGGAAGGGACTGTCCGAGCGTTTCTACCCTCAGGGGCCGTTTGAGGCCCTTCGGGTTGAGCCCTACTACCGCACAGTGGCCCGCCGGCTGCCTCACATGGCGGACCCCGTGCTTGGCTTCGCCGAGGAAATGCTGGCCACCAGGGTATGCCTGGTACACGGCGACTTCTCGCCAAAGAACGTGCTGACGGGCTCGGACCGGGATCTCTGGGTCATCGATTTCGAGGTTGCCCACCTCGGCGACCCCGCCTTCGACGTCGCTTTCTTGCTCTGCCACCTGATGCTGAAGTCGCTCCACCGACCGGAGCTGGCTGCGGCCTATGACGGGTGCGCACTCGAGTTCACCTCGGCTTACGAGGCCGAGGTGGGCGAGGAGCTGGCCCCGACGTGGGAGTACGTGCTTGGGCATGTGGGCTGCCTGGTCCTGGCCCGGGTGGACGGCAAGTCACCGGCCGAGTACCTGAGCGAAGAACAACGTCAAAAAGCTCGGCGGCTGGGCGAGCTGATCGTATTGGGCCTCCCGGGAGGCCCGAGGACCTGGCTGATCTACGCCGCCAGACCGGGCCATGACCACTACCAGGACTGGCACCCAGACTGGCAGCCGTAATGGCACCCAGGTGGCCGACGTCTTCGCCTGGGAGGCACTCGATTCCAGGGGGCGGCCGACGGTCGGTTGCCGTGTCCGGCTGACCGGAGGGGCGCAGGGCCGCGCCATCGTGCCGTCAGGCGCTTCCACCGGCAGCCACGAAGCCACCGAACTGCGCGACGGGGACGGCCGCTTCGGCGGGTCCGGGGTACGCCAGGCCGTCTCGAACGTGAACAGGGTCCTGGCCCCGGTGGTAGTAGGGATGGACGCCCTCGAGCGCGCCCGCATCGATGCCGTCATGGAGGAGCTCGACGGCACCGCCGACCTGGGCCGGCTGGGGGCCAACGCCGTCCTGGCCCTGTCCCTGGCGGTGACGGTGGCCGGGGCAGAGGGCCTGAGGCGCCCCCTGTGGCAGGTGCTCGACGGGGGAGAGGAACCCCTGCTCCCCCTGCCCATGGTGAACGTCGTGTCGGGCGGAGCACATGCCGGAGGTGCCCTCGACCTGCAGGACGTCCTGGTGGTCCCCGTGGGCGCCACCAGCTTCGCCGAAGCCATCGAATGGGCCTGGCGGGCCCGATCGGCCAGTGCCGAGCTCCTGGCTGCCCGGGGTGGCCCGGCCGCCCTCGTAGCCGACGAGGGGGGTCTGGCCGGGAGTCTGACCAGCAACGAGGCCGCCCTTGCCCTGGTCACTGAGGGGATCTCCCGGGCCGGTCTCGCTCCGGGTGACCAGGTCGCCCTGGCCGTGGACATCGCCGCCAACCAGGTCTACGACCGGGGTGCCTATCGCCTCCGGGTCGAAGACCGCTGTTTCAGCGCCTCCGAGTGGCTCGAGGAGCTAGCCGGCTGGTGCCAGCGATACCCGATCGTCTCACTCGAGGACGTGCTGGCTGAAGACGACTGGGTCGGCTGGCAAGACTCCGGCCGCCTGGTGGGCGACGGCCGCCAGCTCCTCGGCGACGACCTGTTCGCCACCCAGCTGGAGCGCCTCAGACGGGGAGTGGCCGAGGGTATCGCTAACGCTGTCCTCGTGAAACCCAACCAGGCCGGTACGGTCACCCGGGCCGAGACTGTTCTGCGGGCGGCCCAAACCGCTGGCTACGCCACGGTCGTATCGGCCCGTTCGGGCGACACCGAGGATGGCTGGTTAGCTGACCTGGCCGTCGGCTGGCGGTCAGGCCAGATCAAAGTGGGCTCGACCACCCGTTCTGAGCGCACAGCGAAGTGGAACAGGCTGCTCGAGATAGAAGCGACGGCAGGGGAGCGGGCCCGGTTCGCAGGACGGGAAGCGCTGGCCACCCGGCTCGTCATTCCTCGCCCCTAGAGGGTGCCGTCGCCCGGGCGCCGGTCATTTTTGCCCGAGCCCGTTCCTGGCGTTGCGATGTTCGCGGGCGGGCCGCCGGCTCCCCGCCAATCGGCTCGCCCGGGACCATCCCGGTACAAAACAGGCCGACGACGGCAAAAAGCACCACTACGAAAAGAGAAGTCCGCAGGGCATCGAGGCGAGCGTCCTGGTTAGCCCTCACGATCGGGTCAGCCACCTCGGGAGGGAGGTTCGCTTTCTGGAGCTGGGCCTGTAAGTCGCTGTCCGAAATAAAAGGCACGCCCGCAGAAAGCTGCGTGGTGGCCCGGGTTTTTACATCAGCAGGGATGGCGGTGCTGGCTTCGACCCCGTGTGTGAGCCCCTGTCGAGAAATGGGCACCGGCGACTTCCCGACCATGTGGAGCCAGCTCGGCCACGAGGAATAAAGGGTGCCAAGATCGTCGCCGTGAACCGGGCCGCGGGCCAGCCGGCTGGTTGAACCGCTAAGTCCACCGCTCGCCCGAAATCGCCCAGTCTGGGTGAGGAGCATTCTTCGTGACGGTCCTATGTTTTGGCGCGAACTGCTTTGCCTCCTCGGAGGTGACCATCGGCATTGGAGGCCGGCATGAAAAAGCTGAGCACGACGATTGCGACGTATGACGATGAGTTACCAGCGGAGAAAGACTGGGCCGCAGTGGAATCTGCCGGTCGCGCCAGTTCCGTCGACATTGCTGACGCCGCCCTCGTAAAACGAGGCGCCGACGGTGCCGTCACGACTATCCACCGCCAGTCACACCACGGATGGGGCAAAGGGGCAGTGGCGGGCGCGGTGGTCGGGCTCCTGTTCCCGCCCACAATCCTGGCGGGGGCGGTGGCGGGCGGCGCCTCCGGAGGCGTCATTGCCCGCCTCAACCGGAGCCTCGACCGTGGCGACATCAAGGACCTGGGTGAGGTGATGGATTCGGGCGAGATCGCGATGGTCGTCGTCACCGACGAAAGTTCGGTCGACACGTTGACTGAGCTGCTGGAAGGGGCGACGAAGACGCTGAGCAGGTCGAGCTCCACGGCTGAAGAACTCCAAGAAGGGTTCAATGCAGGCACGGCCGCGTCGTCGTAGGTCGCCGGTGACCCGCCCCTCAATACATGAGAGGGGGCGGGAAAGGCGCTATCGTCCGTCTCATCAACCTGCGCCCGGGCAGGGAAAGGTGTAATTGGCACTATGGACGTGGTCAGCTCGCCAGCGGCAGATAGCGGTTCTGCTGCTCTAGTGAGCCCGCCGGCACCGCCTCAGCGCTCCGGGGGTCGCATCAAGGGATTTTTTGCCGTTTTGCTCATTATCGTCGGAGTTCTCTGCTTTCTGCTAGCGCCCCTAGCCATCTGGGGCCGCGACCTTGTGCTCAGCACCAACACCTACGTCGACACCGTCGCGCCTTTGGCGTCCAACCCTGGCGTACAAGACGCCGTCGTGGCTCAGGTCGACACCCAGGTCGAAGCCAACCTGCCTGTCACCACATATGTGAAGCAGGTCCTGCCTCCGAGGGCGGCCACGCTCCTCGCCGTGCCTATCCAGAGCGCCGTTTACGGCCTTATACACACCGCCGCCACCAGGGTCGTCCAAAGCAAGTTCTTCGCTCGGTACTGGGTGAGCATCAACCGCCTTGCGCACCAACAGATAGTCGCTATCTTGACCGGGAAGAAGGTTGCTCACGGGATCCTGTACATCAAGTCGGGCAAGGTCGTCCTCGACTTGGGCGCGGTTGTCGAGCAAGTCAAGGACCGTTTGGTGAAGGCTGGCGTTACTGTCGCCGCGCACATACCCGTCGTGAGTGCCACACTAGAGGTCGCCCAGGTAAAAGGGGTCGAGCACGCTCAGCGGTTGGTGCGGGCGCTCAACACTCTGGCTGACTGGCTGCCCTGGATGGGCCTGGTCCTCGTGGCCGGCGGCGTGGCACTGGCCCGAAGGCACCGGCGGGCCCTTATTGGCGCCGCCCTCGGGCTCTGCGTGGCGATGGTCATCGTCGCGATCGGCCTGATCATCGGGCGTAACCAGTACGCCAACGCCGTACCTACCGACATCTTGCCCCGGCCCACTGCCTATTACATTTACGACACGTTGGTGCGCTACCTGCGGCTGAGCATCCGTTTGGTGTTCGTGGTCGGCCTCCTTGTTGCGCTGGGCGTCTGGGTGAGCGGGCCGTCGCCGCGGGCGGTCGGGGTCCGCCGCTGGGTCTTGAACAACACTCGCCATTTCGGCGAGGGCCACCCGGCGGGACCGGTCAGCATCTTCGTCGCCCGTTACACCAACCCGCTCCGCATAGGCGTCATCGGCCTGGGGGCGCTGGTGCTGCTGCTCATCAGCGGGCCCACAGCGACAGCTGTCATTATCCTGGTGGTCGTCGTGGCCGTGCTGCTCCTGGCCATTGAAGCGCTGAGGGCACCGGCCGTTCACAGTACGGTCGATCGGGTGTAGAGCGCCAGAACTCGCCTGCTGTTGCTGGGGTGCGTGCGGCGCAGCCTCGTCTGGGCACGGTGGGGCGGCCGGGTCGGGCCTCGCTTCCAAATCACCGGCTGGCTTGGCGGTACCCGACCCGACGACGAGCCGAAGGACTGCGTAGGCAGCGCGGCTTCTAATATGACTGACCCCACCGTCCCCCAGCCGCCGGGCCCCAGGCCGTCATTCGGACAAAAGGCGAGGAGGCAGCTGGGGCCTAAGCCGTCGCCTCCCTTCGCCGCCCCCCAACCATGCGATCTAGGCTATTTGGGGGCCTTTTCGGTGCGCCGCTGGGTTCCTGTCGCGATCGTGTGCGATCTTTACGCCCAACCGCAACAAGAATCACCCCTTGCACCCGGAAACGCCCGCTCGGAACGAGCCAGGGCCCACATCCGCCGGCCCACATCCGCCGGCCCACATCCGCCGGCCCACATCCGCCGGCCCACATCCGCCGGCCCACACTCCGCCGGCCCACATCCGCCGGCCCACATCCGCCGGCCCACATCCGCCGGCCCACATCCGCCGGCCCACATCCGCCGGGCCAGCTCGGATCAGGCCCGGCCGCTGTGTCCCGGTCGGCGCGCCCTCCGCCGGGCAGCCGGTGCTCAGGAAGGAGGTTGAGCCGCAAGGGTGACGGTCGCCGTGGCCGTCTTGCCGTTGCGGCTGTAACCCAGCTTGACCGTCGTGCCGGGCTTCTCAGTCAACGTGATCTCTACGATTTGCTGCGTGGAATAGGCCGGGTCCCCGTTGATTGTGGTTATCACGTCGCCGGTGCGTAACCCGGCCGCCTGTGCCGGCCCGTGAGGGTCAATGGAGGTCACGAGCAGGCCTTCAGCCGCTCCGTTGACCTTGTCAGCATTGACCGACACCGGTTCGGCCGTCAGCCCGAAGTAAGAGTGCGTCACGTGCCCGGTAGAGATGATCTCGTTAGCCTCGTCGATGGCCAGGTTGACGGGGATGGCGAAGCCGAGGCCGATATTGCCAGCGCTCGAGCCGCCGTTGGCGGTGGGGACGGTGGCGCCGGCGGACGGCATCCCGACCAGCTGTGCGGAGCAGTTGACCAGTGCCCCGCCGCTGTTACCAGGATTGATGGCAGCGTCAGTTTGGATCGAGTCGATTAGTAACGCAGATTGTGCGTCCTCACCAGGTACTGCGATGGTGCGGTCCAACGCGCTCACGATCCCGCTCGTCACGGTGCTGGAAAGGCCGAGAGGCGCGCCAAGGGCGACGACGGGCTGGCCCACGACCAGGTCTGACGACGAACCGATCGGCATGACCGACAATTTGCTCTGGCCGCTCGCCTTGATTACGGCCACGTCAGTGAGGGGGTCACGACCGACGAGGGTGGCGGGTACGGTCTTCCCGTCATTGAACAGGACCGTGATCGACCCGCCGTCCGCCGCAATGGCGATGACGTGGTTGTTGGTGAGGATGTAGCCGTCTGAGCGAATAATGGAACCCGAGCCAGTGCCTCCACCCGTCTTGCCCACGGCGCTGATAGTGACGACGGAGGGCAACGCCTGGTCGGCCACCTTGGTGACCGAGCACGACCCGCCAGTGGAACTGGCGATCGGCGCCGCCGTACTGGAGGAAATGAAGGCGTTGGTTATAACGCCGCCGATGACGGCAGCGATGACCGCCACCGCTCCAAATGCGGCCACCAGCTTCCACGGGATGGGCCGACGGCTTTTGGTGGGAGTAGTGGACGTCATTTCCGTCTTCCCCTCTGCCTCTTTGATTGACCAGCCACCGGGTGGCTCGTAACGTCGTGCACCGTGCCCGAGAAAGGCCCCTGGGCACGCCCAGTTCTGGGCCCATGGGGGCACTTTGCCCTTACATCCTCGCAGCTCCTGGCGTCCCGGACCTCACTCGTTCCGGGTGATCGCCCAGGGCGTTACGGCCTTGAGGCGCATTGAGCTATACGAACAACCGGGTGAGGTCAACGACTTTCGAGATCCCGCCTCGGTCAGGGGGCTGGCCGATTTCCTCGAGGGCGCCACCCGGACGATAAGCCGCACCAGCTCGCGCGCCGAGGAACTCCAGCAGGTTCTCAGCTCGGAAGTTTCTCCGCTCAGGTAGACGGGCTTACAGCAGCCCCACAGCGCGCGCCGTGGCGACCGCCTCGGTGCGGGACGCGGCCCCGATCTTGCGGTAGATCCCCTTCAGGTGGGACTTGACCGTATTTGGCGAGACATAGATCTTGGCGGCAATCTCGCGGCTGCTCAGGTGCGAGGGTAGGTAGCCGAGCACTTGCCGTTCGCGGTCCGTAAGGGGCTCCACGATCGTACTCGGCGGCTTGGGGTCGCCAGGGGGAGCGAGTTGCTCGGCCTCATTTATCAAAAGCGCGAGATATGGGTCCGGGCGGTTGGCCAAGACGGCGCGGAGGAGCGGCAACGACTGCGGTAGCTCCTGCAGGAACGGGCGCACGTAACCTTCGGGCCGCCCCGCATCTACGGCCGTTCGCATCGCGTCCTCGCCCCGTAGAACGTGCCCGAGCCGCAGTTCAACGCAGGCTAGCTGCACCAGGCGGCGGATTTCACCCGGTGCTGTCGGCGATCGGCTCTCACTGAGCCGGGCCAAGGCTCGCTCCGGGCGGCCTGAGCACAAATCGATGCGAGCTAGCGGGCCTGCAAAAGAGGCCCCGACGTGGGCCGAACGAGCCACCAGGAGGGCCCCCTCGACGTCGCCGAGGGCCGTCCGGCAGCATATCTCGACCTCGGCCAGGTGTTCGAGGAAATGGTGGGGCGCAGGTTTGCGCAACCCAAGTTCGCGGAGGTGCCCCAGGCGGCTCAATGCCTCGTCGGGACGGCCCCGGGCGAGCATTAGCCGTACGAGAGCCACCTCGATGGCCCATACCCAATGCGTCTCGGCTGTCACCTGGCACAGAAGAAGGGCGTCCTCCAAGCAGTCTTGTGCCGCCGCCAGCTCGTTGTGCTCGAAGAGGACTTCCGCCACAGCTAAATGGGCCTCCAGATTGGCGAGGTCGCGAGCCCTGTTTTCGGTGGTCGTGTTTTCCAGAGCGGAGGTGGCAAGGCGGTAGGCGTCTCTCAACAGGCCCCGTCGGCTTGCGACCAAGGCGAAGAGGGCAGGTTCGTGCTTCTGCGCTGCCTCACCTGGGCCGAAGTGCGCCTCCAGCACGGACTGCGCTTCATCGGGTTGCCCAAGCCAAAGGAGCGCTCGGGCCGCGAGCACAGGAAGCTGAGCGGAAATCGATGCGTCGATCGTTTCGTGCCAGAAGCCGGCGGCGCCCAACGCTTCGAGCGAGCTAGACATGTTCTCAGGGGCGGGCTCCATCAGCTCTTGGACCGCTCGGCAGTGGTCAAGCACGGCACGGGGGTCTGCCAATCGCTCCGCCTGCACCGCGCACAGGAACTCGGCCCGGGCTCTCCATAGCCGTTGGTCCGGCTCGTGGACCGTCACGGCGTTGAGGTGGCAAAGCGCATCTGCTGCCTCGGCCACCCGTTGGGCGCAGATCAACGCCGCGGCGACGATGTAAACATGGCCCGGGTCGTCCCCACCGAAACCCGCTTCCAGCGCGGACGGCGCCAAAAGCGCACTCTCTCCTCGTCTGCCGTCACCGAGCCGCCCGACTAGGTCCGAGAAGACCAGCGAGAACGCCCGTTCATATGCGCCCGCTTCGGCAAAGTGGTGGGCGGCTGAGCGGACGTCTCCGCGAGACTGGAACCAGCTGGCCGCGTCAAAGTGGGCATGGCTCCTGGCCGATGGCTTTTCGAGCTCGAACCGGCCGCGGAGCAAGTCGGCGAACAGGTTGTGATAACGGTAAACCTGCTCGCCGGTCCTGACTCGGACCACAAACATGTTGCGCCGAGCCAATGAGTGAAGGATGTGAGCACTGTCGCTGCGCCCGCTGACTGCGTCGCAAAGTTCGGCGCTGAGGCAGTCCAGCACCGACGTTTGCAAGAGGAACCTCACGACATCCGGAGGTTGACGCAGAAGCATTTCATTCTCGAGGTATTCGGTCACCGGCCCGAAGGTCCCCGAGAAATGGCGGACGAACTCGGTCGGGTCGTCGTGCTCTCTTAGCTCTAACGCAGCCAGGTGCAGCCCCGCGACCCATCCCTCGCAGCGGTCTGTGAGAAGAGTGAGCTCGTCGATAGGAACGAACCTGCGAGCGACCTGGGCAACAAGAGCGCCGCATTCCTCAACTGTGAAGCGGAGCTCATTGTCCCCGATGGTGGCCGCCTCCTCCCTCAATATGACCCGCTGCACCGAGGCTGACTCGTTGCCCTGCCCGGCCAGGATGACCCTGAGATGCGGCGGGAGCCGGCGAGCCAATCGGGCGATGGTGGCGAGGATGGCCTCATCTGTTATCGCATGGAAATCGTCCAGGACGAGGAGGCGTTCTCGGCCCTCGGGCACTTGCCGCAGAATGCGGTCGATCAGGTGGTCGTCGTCTAGTAGCCGCCAGTGGTCAGCGCTGGCAGTTTGACTGGGGTGAGCGCCGAGAGCAAGGGAGACGTTCCTCCAGAACAGGCCGCGCTCGTTGTCGGCCTCTTCGACCGAGAGCCAGGCGACTACCCCGTCAGCAAAACCTTGTGCCCAATCGGCCAACAGCACGGTCTTACCTGCGCCCGGCGGCCCGGTGATGATGGTAAGCCGATGCTGGAGGGCCATGGACAGCTGACGGTCCAGGCGGTCGCGCCTGACCAGGTGCCGGGGCAAATTAGGAGGGACGAACTTCCCCGACGTGGTCGCTTCATTGCCCCGCCATGCCTGAGCGACGCTTGCCGTGCTCATCTGGCCCTACCAGTACTGCACGAAGCGCAGGCGAAGCCGCCCACTCCGTAGCGGCCATCCACTCCGCTGCGGACCGAAACGCGGGCAAATTGCTCGGCCTCCTCGGCTTCGCGAATCTGTAGTGCCCGCGAACCGATAAATGTTGCCGCGCGCGCCTGCTGGGCCAATGCCAGCAAGACGAGAGCGCCAAACGAGATCACCCAAAGGAACACGGTCACGACCTCCTCAGCTCTTCATTTGTCACGCTACGGGCTGGGCGGGTCACCCGTCATCACCCGTCGGCGGGTGATCGCGCGAGATTGTCAACCGTCCTCGATAGACCTACAGCCGGCAACTGCGACCATTGATCGGCCCGGGGCGGGAAACCGCCATGAGTGGCGATGCATGGGGCGCCGGGATGTTGTCCCCCGCCGCCGCATCGCAATTCGTCGATTCTCGCCTGGTCGACGCCGTTGAACAACGGACGTGATCTGGCAGATGTTTTAGATGACCCCGAGGGAGGTCGCCCTCTTGACGGCCGCAGACCGCGAGGCGACCCCGAGCTTCATGTAGGTGTGGCGCAGATGTGTCTTTATCGTGTTGAGCGAGAGGTTGAGGTCGGAGGCTATGTCGACGTACGTCAGCCGTTGGGACAGTTTTTCGAGGACCCTGATCTCAGCCTTTGTGAGCGGGTCAGGCAAGGCGGACCGCACTGGAGCAGCGGTGGCATTCTTGCGTTCTGCCAATCGCGCCGCGACCAGAGCCGCCAGGGTGGGGCTGGCGGGATAGCTGCCCGAGCCGGCGACCAGATGGTCGACGACGTGCGGGGCTGTCTCCAGGACGGTTTGGACGAAGCCGTACCGCTCGGCCGCGGTCAGGGACTCTCTTATTAGCTGAGGCGCTAGCGGAGAGGCCTGCGCGATGGCGGTGCTGGCGCGTAGGAGGCGCAGCTCGAGGTCTGAGCGGATGGTAAGGCCTGGCTCAGGGAGGTCGCGTAGTCGGACGGACGCCAAAGTAGTGGTCGCCTGCAGCCAGGGCGACCATAACTGACAGCACGCGGCGGCGACCAGCGAGCAACCGGCCGAGGGCGTCTTCAGCGCCTTCCACGTCGCCCTGAGCGAGGCGGAGGCGCGCTTCCAGCTCGTCGGCTTTGGCCAAGAGGCGGGACCGGTCGCTCTGGAGCGTGGCCCGGGCCGCTGGCAACGAGGCCAGTGCGTCCTCTGCATTACCCTCGGCGGCCCATATCCGGGCCCGGTCCAACTGGGCCAAATAGGTGAACAGGGGCCGGCCGCGGCCAGCTATCTCTAGTCCCCGTTCGGTCATTCGCGATGCCCTGGCCAGGTCGCAGCGCTTCCATCGCCAATAAGGCCAGCGTCCTTACGGCGCAGAACGTGTAATAGTGGTCCTCGAAGCCGAGCTGGTGGGCTGAAGCAAGCGCCCGGTCAGCCAGTGCCTCCGCCTCCAGCAAAGAGCCCTCCGCCAATTCCAGCTGGCTCATGACCGCTGGGCACAGCACCTCTCGTTCGGATGCGCTGGCAGCCGGCGAAGCGACGACCACATCGTGGAGTTCGCGAGCCGCGCTGGAATCGCCCAAGAACGTGTAGCAGTACATGGCGATGATGTCGAGGCCGGCCAGCCATTCAACCAGGCCCGCCGGGTCGACGTCGAGCTTTCGGCCCTCTTCTATAAAGGCCAGCGCTTCGTCCATTTCGCCAATGCCGAAGGAATGGAGACAGTTGGCCAGTGCCAACTTCAGGGCCAGACCGGGTGGCGGGACCACGTCGGCGTTGGCCTGCTGGGCCAGGACGACAGCGCGCGACCCACGTTCGAACGCGCCTCGCAAGAGTAACTCAG
The DNA here is from genome assembly GCA_963807395.1 of uncultured Acidimicrobiaceae bacterium. Classification (GTDB taxonomy): domain Bacteria; phylum Actinomycetota; class Acidimicrobiia; order Acidimicrobiales; family Palsa-688; genus Fen-671. The sequence goes on along the minus strand of CAWEBW010000010.1, from coordinate 103,152 downwards.
TCGCCAGGGGTACGAGGAACTCGAGCCTGTTGGCGAAGACCTCCGGGTCGATCTCGTCCAGGTCGAGCGGGCTGCCCGTGCGCGGGTCGGAGGAGAAGTGACGGATTTGCCGCTCATCCAGGAGCTTGAACGCTGCGGACGGGTCGCCTGCAGCCAGGAGGTGCCGGGTGGCGGCGCCCACTTGACCTGCGTCGGCCAGGTAGCCAGCCAGGGCGACGTGCGACGATTTCTCGCCGGCCGGGTTACGGGCGTGTAATTCGGCTCGGAGGACCTCCCTGATCAAATGGTGATAGCGGTAGGTGAGAGCCCGCTCGTCCACGATGGTGACGAACATGTGCGAGCGGTAGAGGTGCTCCAGCAAGGCCCCCGACCCCGGGCCGCAGAGAGCGGTGCAGGCCGGCGCAGACAGCTCATCGGCTACCGACGTGGCCAGCATGAAGTCGACGACTTCGGGGGGCTGGCGGTAGAGGACCTCGTCGAGGAAATAGCCGGCCACCGTGTGGCGGTGGAGCTCCACTCGGCCGACCGCTTTGACCGGGTCCGACGTGCCGTGGATGGAGATGGCTGCCATTTGCAGCCCCGCCGCCCACCCCTCGCTGCGGTCGTGGACCAGGTCGACCTCGCGCTCGTCCAGCTCGACGTCGAAACTGGCCAGGAACTCCTTGGTCTCTTGGGCCGAAAAGGACAGGTCACGGTCGCGAACCTCGGCGAGTTCCTCGCTTGACCGCATGCGATGGAGCCGCAGCTGGGGGTCCACCCTGGTCGCCGCTACGAGCTGCAGAGACGGAGGCCGGTACTCGAGCAACAAGGAAAGCGCCTGGGCTCCGGCCGCCCCGGTCAGGTGGAAGTCATCGACCACGAGCACCCGTGGCCCTTCGAGCCCCTCGAGGTCGTCAGCCACGGCGGCGACGGTGTCGGCGGAAACGGCGCCCTCCAGGTTCAGTAGTTGGCGAGCGTCCTCACCCAGGCCCGGTTCAGTGCTGGCGCGGCGAATAGATTCGATGATGGCAGCGAAAAACCGAACGGGGTCTCCGTCAGCGTCATCACAGCTGAGCCACGCCGCTGGCCGCTCGGGGTGACTGGCCACCCAGTCGGCCAGGAGCACGGTCTTGCCCGCCCCGGCCTTGCCGACCACGAGGGTGAGCCGGCGTTGTTCTCCAGTGTCCAGCTGGTCGAGCAATCTCGACCGGCTCACCCGGTGGGCGGCGGCCTTAGGCGGACAGAACTTTGACGCCGGGAACCTCGGGCCACGAACAGGGGCGCCAGGCCGACGTTGGCGGTCCACTGCATCCGTCGTCATCTGCAGAACCTTCGGGCTCAACAGTGCCGCCGCGGACGGTCGGCGGGCACGTGGGCAGGATATCACCCTGTGCAGGGTGACGACGGCGGTGTAGCGGGGCACCATGCTGAGGTATGGAAGGAGTGCCGGGTCGAAGGGTACATCCGCATTGATGACGCCGAGGACATATGAGATCACCGTCGCGGGGAAGGCCGTACCTGCGGTTATCGACGCCTTCGAGGACTTCGACGTAGTTGTAGGCACCGAGTGCACCACGCTGCGGGCCGAGCTCCCGGACCAAGCGGCATTGCACGGCGCCATTGCTCGGGTGCAAGCACTCGGCCTGGAGCTGCTCGAAGTGCGGCCCGTGGAGCCGCCGTCCTCTTAGCGCCAACCCCGTCTGGCAGCCTCAGTGCGGGCGTGAGAGTAAACCTCGTCGGCGGTTGCCAGCTCGGCGTGACCGGAAGTTTGCCGGCTCAGTTGTTGTCCGCGGACGCAGGTGGCGTTCGGAGTGCTCGTGTTCACCGTCGTCTCTGTGCTGTCACTTCCTCGCTTATAACCCCCCGGGCATGGCTGTGACTAGAGCAGCAACGGGCTGAGAGCGAGAACACCTGAGGCGCAGGACACTTGTGCGCTGGCAATCACCCGGACCGAGTGAGGCGACCTGACCACACCGCGGTTAGCGTTTGCCCAACGCCGCGCCATCTCTTCTCCCGAGCAGGGTCCCGCCGCTGAGCGCGCCCCCTTGAAGAGCCACCGGTCCAATTGAGGAAAACCCGACAAACGAAAGGTTAGAGAAGTGCTCGCTAACTCGTACCCCTTGGCCGACATCTTCGTGACCATGCTCGAGTTCTTCTTGTTTTTTGCATGGATATGGTTATTGATAATCGTTTTCGGCGATATCTTTCGTAGCCGCGACTTATCGGGGTGGGCCAAGGCCCTTTGGACATTGTTCGTAATAATTATCCCCTTGTTTGGTGTGCTCGCCTATCTCATTGTCCGCGGCGGCAAGATGCACGAGCGCCAGATAGAAGCGGCTCAGGCGCAGGAGCAAGCCTTCCGGCAGTACGTGCAGGAAACGGCCAGCACTCCTACTAACGGCTCGGCTGGCCAGGTGGCCAAGTTGGCTGACCTGCGGGACCGGGGGGTGATCAGCGAAGCTGAGTTCCAGCAGGAGAAGGCCAAGGTGCTCGGGGCCTGACCGGCGGTGCCCACCTGCTCCCAAGGCGGCTAGCTCCTTAGGCCCGGGCCACAGTGCCCCCCAGGGTCTCCCGGCGAACCGGTGGCGCTGCCGAGCAGACAAGCACGTGCTCGTCGTGCTGCAGAAACGCCACCGGTGGCAAGTTCTGGATGAGGTTGTCTTTCCTGCAGTGCGTATGCCGCGACCTCAGCCTTGGCCCCCTGCCGGCGGCCACGCCGCCGCTGACGCCCGGCGCCTCACGATGACGTCGACTGAATTACGGTATCGGCGCCCTTCGGGTGCAACCGAGCGAACTCGTTACTACGCGCAGACCGGCGCAGCGCTGTCCCAACGATTGAACTGCGGCGTACCGTCCTCCGCCAGCCTGTCCCGGGCTTCGTACCACTCGTCGCGCCATTTGCCAGCGTCACTGAGCACTGAACCAGGGTCCTTACTGCTGCGGGCGACAAAGCCCGGGAACATAGGCCTCCCGGTCGGCTGCCCCGTCGGTTGATAGCGCAAATCCAGGCTGATCCGGACCTGGTCCGTGGTTGAGTTGTCACAGGAGCCGTGTACGAGCCGGCGGTTGAAGAACAATGCGCTCCCAGCCCGCATGGGCAACGCCTTTGGGGTCCCGCCCGGCAACAGCCGAGGAGGTATCCCAACCTGGCCCGGCCCCTGCATGGCGGCCGAGTCGCCGGGGCAGTGCGGGACCAGGCCACCCTGGTCGCTGTCGGGGAAGACCTGGAGGCAGCCGTTCGACTCGTCGGCATCCGTTATCGCCACCCAGCAGGTCAAGATGTCCGAGTCGTCGGCTTCTGGTAGCAGCACGCCCTGGTCCTGGTGGAAAGGGACCCCTGCGCTCAGCCCGTCGTGCGGGTCGGCCAGAGCACGTCCAGGTAGTTTCATACGCACGTGCTGGGTCGGGTTGGACGTGATCTCAGGCCCGATGAATTCCTCGATTACGTCGAGCAGCCTCTTGTTGGTCAGCAGCCGGAACATGGCTGGCGCCGCGCAGATCGGGGTGTCGTGACGGATATTGCGCTGAGGGAGCGAGATGTCGAAGCGGCCTGAGATGTTTTGCCCACTCTCTTCGGTCACCGCTATCAGCCGCTGCTCGAAGGGGAGGTCGTCGAACGTGGATGTCAGGACGCCCTTTGCCATCAGTTCTGTCACGATCTGGTCGAGGACGGAGTTCCATTGGTCGTAAAGAGGAGCTAAATCCGCCGCCGGGTCGAAAATATCGTCGACTATGACGTAGGAGTCGCGTTGAAGCCGGGCCTTCATGCCCATCGCTGTCCCACCCATCTGCGCCTCCGAACGTTGTAGTTGTTGTTCTCCTGGGCCTAGTCCTGCCCCACGCGTCCGCGTCAGCCCTCAGGTTATCGAAAACCCAGGTGGACGGCACCTTGTCCGATCTCGGGTGGCAGACAGCCCCGCGGTCAGATCCCACTTGGCCGATCTCACGTAGCTAATCCCACTGGCCCAATCCCATTTACTGGGCTAACTCGGGGCCGTGCGTTCAAAGGTCCGAGGTACGGTGGGGAACGATGAGCGATGGGCGGGGAGCCAATGGGCCTCTCTCGACCAAGGAGGCTCCTGGTATGCACCGCCAGGTGCAGGCGCCGTCCAACGCAGGACCCGCGCCATCGCCGCGACCACGGCTGCCCCATCTGCCGCTGCGTTTCACGGTGGCGCTGGTGGTGCTGGCTGTCGTAGCCATTGTGGTCGGCCTCATCGTTACCGACGTGCGCATTGCGGGGAAACCGGCCGTAAGTCCTAAGCAGGTCAACGCCATCGTCAACCAGAAAGTGAGCACCGCGATCTCGCGGTTGCAAGCGCAGCCGCCGGCGGCAGTAACCGCGTACGGGTCCATCCGGCTGGGGCTGGTCGTAATCGAGTCGAAGCAGCCGGGGGCCGGGGGCACCGAAGATCTCGGCTCAGGGGTCATCATCGATACGCGAGGCGACATCCTGACCGCTTTGCACGTCGTCCAGGGCGCGTCACGGATCGAAGTCTCGTTCTACGACGGGACCACTGGAACGGCCTTGATCAAGTCGGCCGACCCCTCGGACGATATCGCCGTACTAACGGCAGCCGCATTGCCTCGGGTGGTGGCGCCCGCAGTTCTCGGTTCGAGCCCGGAGATCGGCGACGAGGTGTTCGCCGTCGGCAACCCGCTCGGCCTCGACGGCTCCCTCACCGCCGGCGTAGTCTCCGGGCTCAACCGCACCTTCAGGCTGGCGGACGGGCGCACCCTGTCGGGGATGATCCAGTTTGATGCGGCCGTAAACCCGGGCAGCTCCGGCGGCCCGCTACTCAACACACAAGGACAGGTGATCGGGATCGTGACAGGGCTCGCCAACCCAGCCGGTACGGACAACTTCGCAGGCATCGGGTTCGCCGTCCCGATCGCTACGGCGGGCCAATCCGCTGGCGCACCCCCGAAATGAGCCCGGGCCAATGGGGACAGCCAAATGAGCCCGGGGAGATGAGCGCCCTGAGCGGCAGAGCCGCCGGCAGACCCGAGGCCTCGCTCGAGGAAGTCCTGTACCACGTAAAGCGAGTCATCGTCGGCCAGGACGCGTTGCTCGAGCGGATGGTCGTTGCGCTGGTAGCCCGGGGTCACGTGCTGGTCGAGGGGGTTCCGGGCCTGGCCAAAACGTTGGCCGTGCGGACCTTCGCCAACGCGCTCGGTGTGGAGTTCCAACGCATCCAGTTCACACCCGACCTCGTACCAGCCGACATAGTCGGGACGAGGATCTACAACCAGAAGCTCGGCGCGTTCGAGGTGTCGCTCGGCCCCATATTCGCCAACCTGGTACTGGCGGACGAGGTGAACCGGGCGCCGGCGAAGGTGCAGAGCGCGCTGCTCGAGGCCATGCAAGAGCGCCAGGTCACCATCGGCAGGGAAACCCATCCTTTGCCCGACCCCTTCCTGGTCATGGCGACGCAAAACCCGATCGAGTCGGACGGTACCTACCCGCTCCCTGAGGCCCAGGTCGACCGGTTCATGCTGAAGGTATTGGTCGATTACCCGACCCCGACCGAGGAGTTCGTGATCGTCGAAAGGATGATCGCCGGGCTCGAGGACGTCGCCGAGGTGATGGACGTCCACCAGTTACGGGCGCTCCAAAAGGCGGTCCCGAGCGTCTACGTCGACCCCGCCCTGATCGAGTACGCCGTGCGGGTGGCCACGGCGACCAGGAGCCTCTCGGCGGTCGGGCTGGACGACCTCGCCCGTTACGTCACCTTCGGGGTGAGCCCCCGGGCGTCCATCTACATGGTCATCGCCGCCCAGGCCCTGGCGTTGGTGCGCGGCCGCCAGTACGTCCTGCCGGAGGACGTGCGGGCCATGGCCCCCGACGTGCTCAGGCACCGATTGGTCCTTTCCTATGAGGCGCTCAGCGACGAGGTCAGCTCCGACTACGTCGTTAGCGCCATCTTGACCAGGATCCAGGTCCCCGACGTCGTCCTCCGGGGCGTGAGCGGGTAGGCCCGCACAGCATGGTGGACGACGCTCCGCTCCTGACGCCCGAACGGGTCTTGCACCGCCTCGAGTGGCAGGTAGTGCGCCGCCTCGACGGGCGTCTTCAGGGGGACTACTACACGATGATGCGCGGCAACGGCACAGACTTCCTCGACCTGCGCACTTACGAGTGGGGCGACGACGTCCGCCACATCGATTGGAACGTCACCGCCCGCATGGACGAACTGTACGTCAGAGAGTTCATGGAGGACCGCGAGCTGACGGCCTGGCTCCTGCTGGACCGCACCCGATCGATGGCCTTCGGCGCCGTCCAACGGACCAAGGAGCGCGTCCTGTGCGAGTTGGCGGCCACTTTCGGCCAATTGTTCGTACGGGGCGGGAACCGGGTGGGGGCCATCATCTACGACGGCGGGCGGCACTGGGCCATCCCGCCCCGCCAAGGGCGCAACCAGGTGCTGGCGCTCGTCCAGGAACTCCTGCAGCCCGTAAGCGAAGGCGCCGGCACCGACCTCAGCAAATTGCTCGACGTGGCGGCGCGAGTCGTCCGTCGCCGCTCGCTCGTTGTGCTCATCTCGGACTTCATCAGCACACCCGGGTGGCAGCGGCCGCTGTTGCGCCTGACCGAGAGCCACGAGGTCGTCGCAGTCCGGCTCGTCGACCCCCGGGAGTACGAGCTCCCCGACGCCGGGCTACTGCTCGTCCAGGACGCGGAGACGGGCGAGCAGCTCCTAGTCGACTCGAGTGACCCCGGGTTGCGCCGCCGCCTCCGGGCCGTGGCCGAGCAGCAGGATGAGGCCATCCGCCGGGCCTTGGCCGAGGCCCAAACCCGCCTCCACGTCGTGTCAACCGAAGATGACCTGGTCAGCGCGTTCGTGAGAATGGCTGAAGGCGGGCGGCGCAGGCGGCGCAAGTGAGCTTCGCAGCGCCAGAGCGCCTTCTTTGGCTCCTCGTCCTTCCGTTGGTGGTGGCGCTGTACATCGCGTGGCGGCGACAGCGCAGGTCACGGGCGGCCGCCCTCGCCGCCCAAGGCCTGGTCACCACCGGCGTCGGCCGGCAACGAGGCTGGCGGGAGCACCTGCCGTTCGCGCTGTTCCTGGCGGCCCTGGCCCTTCTCGGCGTCGCCCTCGCTCGGCCGATGGCCACCATAAAGACGCCCCGCCGGCAGGCCACCGTGGTCCTCGACTTCGACGTTTCCAACAGCATGGCCGCCCGCGACGTCAAGCCCTCCCGCATCGGCGCCGCGGAATTGGCGGCCAAAGCCTTCGTCCGTCAACAGCCTTCGGGCGTCAAGATCGGCGTCGTGGCCTTCGGCCAGGGAGCGATCATCGTCCAGCCGCCGACCTTCGACCACGCCGCTGCGGTCGAGGCCATCGACCACCTTTCGCTCGGTGGTGGTACATCACTGGGGTCCGGCATCCTCACGTCGCTCGACGCCATCGCCGGCAAGACGATCAAAGTGAACCAGGCCGCCCTCGCGGAAGACGCCTCGGGCGAGATCAACGTCGGCTACTACGGTGGGTCCACGATCGTGCTGTTTTCTGACGGCGAGGACACGAGCGCCACCAACCCGGTGACCTGGGCCAGGTTGGCGTCGATCGCAGGCGTGCGTATCCAGGCCATCGGGGTCGGCACCGAGGCAGGCACGACCATTCAGGTCGACGGCTTTACGTTGGGAACGGCTCTGGACAGCCAAGCTTTGCAAGCGGTGGCTGCGGTCACGAACGGCTCGTACCACCAAGTCGACGACCAGGCCGCGCTGGAGAACGTATCCCGGACCATCAACCTGCATTTCACGATCGTGACCCAGTCCACCGAGATCACGGCCATTTTCGCCGCAGTGGCCGCCTTGCTTATCGTCGCGGGCGCCGCCGTCTCGATGCTGTGGTTCGGGCGGGTGTTCTGAGATGAGCTTTACCTGGCCGCTGGGCCTCCTCCTACTTCTGGCCGTCCCGCTAACGCTCGGTGTCTACCTAGTGGCGCTTCGGCGCCGGCAGCGCCGGGCGGTGACCTATTCGAGCCTGGCCCTGCTGCGGGCGGCGCTCCCGCCCCGGTCACGTTGGCGGCGCCACGTGCCCGCCGCGCTGCTGCTCGGCGGGCTGGCCCTGCTGGCCGTCGCATCGGCCAGGCCCCAGCTCACCTCGAAGGTGCCCCTGTCACAAACGACCATCATCCTGGCCATGGACGAGTCAGGGTCGATGTGCTCCACCGACGTTTCTCCTGACCGGTTGGCCGCGGCCGAGAGCGCCGCCCGCCAGTTCGTCAACGCTCAGCCGACCGGGACCCGCATAGGCCTGGTCGAGTTCGCCGGGTTCGCTGAGCTGGCGGTGGCCCCGACCAAGGACCGCCAGGCACTGGACCGCGCCATAGACAACCTCAACACCAACCCGGGCACCGCTATCGGCGCGGCGATCCTCCAATCGCTCGATGCCATTTCTGAGGTGGACCCCCAGGTGCAACCCATCGGGAGCGCGGTTTTGAACGCCGCCGCCGCACCGTTCGCCCCGAGTGGCGGGCCCGGGAGCGTCAGTAGCGCTGCCCATGGGGGCCGCGGGGCGGGGACGAAACCTCCTCAGCGCGGCTACGTGCCCGACGTCATAGTCCTGTTGACCGACGGGCAAAACAACCGGGGCATAACGCCCATTCAGGCCGCTCCCTACGCGGTCGCCCGAAGGGTGCGTGTTTATACCATCGGCTATGGCACAACCCACCCCGGCCCGCTCAAGTGCACGCCTCAGCAGGGTGGTTTTTACCTCGACGGAGGCGGCATTTACGGGGGGCGGCAACGCCGGGGGCGGCTACGGCGGCGGTTTTGGTTCCAATGGCGGCCTCTCGCAGCTGGTCGCCGACCTGCCCCCGCTCCAGGAGGTGTCCAGGCTCACGGGCGCGTCCAGCTACACGGCCAGGAATGCCTCCGAACTGCGCCGGGTCTTCGCCAACCTCCCGAAGACCATCGTCGTCCAGAAGGAACACCATGAAGTGAGCGCGGACTTCGCCGCTATTGGCGCTCTCTTGGCCCTGGCCGCCTTCGCGGCGTCGACCCGCTGGAGCCCTCAGCCGTAGCAGGGTCAAAAAGGTGTACGAGCCCGGCTGATCTCGAGAGGGTCAGCAGGCGCCGCCCCTCTCAGGGAACGATCAGGGTGTTCCCTTATGGTCGAAGGAGGTCACCGCGCCGGAGAATGGTGTCAGTGAAAGGAGCAGCACGATGCTGACGTTTTTGCTCGGCCTCTTTGTGGGCGGGCTTGTCATCGGGGCTCTTGGGCGCCTGGTCGCGCCCCTAACCCGATCGGCTTTTGGTGGACTGTGCTTTGTGGGCTCGGCGGCTCGCTGATCGGCGGGTTGGTCGGCCGTTTCCTGTTGAGTAGCGGGCTGCTCGTGTTCGCGTTCGAGGTGTTGGCCGCCGCTGCGCTCGTCCTCCTCGTGACGAGGCGCCGGCGCAAGGACTGGGCTCGACGCGTATGAGCGGAGGGCGTGCGGCCGCAATTGTGGCTGCCACCAAAATTGACGGTTGGTCGGGTACCCTTTTAGCCGGCGTACGAGCTCGAAGGGAACCTCATGCCTATACAAACGCGCGACGAAGTCGTCTCCAAGACGGCTCGGGCCTCCGCTGTACAGTCGGGGGCGAAAAAGCTTCAAACCGATCCTGGTATTAGGCGCCTCGTCCCGCTCAACGGCGGCGATCACGTCTACCTTCGTGACCCTGTCACCGGCAGGTCCCCCAAGTTCCGGGTGGGTTCGGAGGAGTTCATAAACGCGATGGCGGCGCTGGGCGACCAGTGGCGGCCTCAATTGCTGGCCGAGTTGAAGGAACTGGGTTGGGCTGAGGCGTACGACGCCCTCGAATCGCGCTGACGCCCCCGCTCAGCGCAGGACCGGGACCTTGGCCAGGTCGGCTGAGAACCATCTGTTTTCCAAGCGCTGGACCGTCCCGTCACTTATTAGTGCGCTAAGCGCGGCATCGACGCGGCCGAGCAGGGGGCTCCCTTTGGCAAGGGCGATGCCGTAGTGCTCCCCCGTGGGGATCAACCCGAGCAAAGTCCCGTAGTAGGTGGGCGCTAACGCCTTGAGCGCGCCAAGGGTGGGCGCGTCATAGACGACGGCTTGGCAGGGACCGTTCTGCAGGTCCTGCATCAGGGTGGGGACATTATCGGGCTCCAGGACGGGTTTCTGAGGGGCAAGAGGTCGGGGACGGCCGTGCCCGGGGCCGCCAGGGTGGCTGTCCATACGGGCACATCGGGAGTCTCGAGCTCTTTCAGAGTGATCGGCAGGGCCGTGACGATGCCAGGGAACATCCCGTAGGCAGTACCGCCATCTACGAGTAGCTGGAGCCGGGTGACGCCGTCGAAGCCACTGGCCGTGTGGACCAATTGAGAGATCCGGGCGTCGAGGCTTTGCGCGTTCCCGAGGGCAAAGTCGAGGCTCAGGTCAACGGTGGCCATCCCGTTGGCGACGGTAAGGCCCCGGACCGTGGTGCCGTTCGGGATGTACGTGCGGTAACCGAGTTTGTACTCAGGCGGGGTAGGGTCCTTGAGCAGTTCCTGGACGGCGGCCCTGGGCGTCGAACCGATCCGGCTGGCCGAGACGAGCTGCTCGCCTTGCAGGAACCAGACCTTAACGGTGGGCGCCGACGTTTGGGCCACGGCCGGGACGGTGGGTACCAGCCAGAGCCCGATCGACAATATGACGAGGAGGGCCGTCCGCCGCAGGGCAATCGGAACTGGCGGCCCGCCTTATTGCCGCCGCCCAGGGACAGGGGGTCGCGGTAGTCGACCTGAATAGCGTAGTCACGGCTTTCCTTTGCTGCACGCAAGTGAACGCCGCGGCCGACGCTCATCGGTGACGGTAGCAGCGCCCCCGACACCGTGGCCAAATACGGCCCAGTACCGTCGTTTCGTAGCAACGGCGAAGGACCTCTCGTCGCGACAGGGAAGGACCTCAGGCGACGATCGACCGCTCGAGTTCGAGCAGCGACCGCGGCGGGCCTAGCCCCAGCTGGGCGAAGGCGGAACGTGCCCGGTGCACAACAGCCAGCGCTTCACCCCGTCGGCCTTGCTCGAGCAAGGTGGAGGCCGCCCGCAGGTAACGCACGTCGTCGTACGGGGCGAACTCGATGGTGCGCTCGACCGCCCGCCGGAGGCCGTCAAGGTCCCCTCGCCGGGCCGCCTCCGTGGCGCACAGGTCGAGCAACTCGAGCATCACCAGTTTCGCTTGTTGACGAGGTTTCTCGGCCCAGTCGTCGTACCGGTCGTCGGGCAGCAGGTCACCCCGGTAGCGGGCCATGGCTCCCCGTGCCACCGCCGTAGCCAGCGCCAGGTCCCTCGACGCCAGAGCCTGGGCGCGACGTGCCTCCGAGAAAAACTCCTGGACGTCGACCTGAATGGCGTCGTCCAGGGCCAGGATTTCGCCTTCACGGTGGAAGACGCTACCGGCGGTGGCCCGGAGCCGGTTCAGTACCGTTCGCAGCCGGTTGCGGCCGGCCGAGCGAGCCACCTCCGGCCAGAGCGCTTCGATGGCCTGCTCGGCATGCACACGGCCGCCCGAGACCGTCACGAACTTGAGCAGTTGAGTTTCCTGGCCGGGCCGGAGCGGCACCGGCCCGGCCGCCCACGGTCAGCTCGAAGCGGCCCAGTACGGCCAGTGACATTGGCAGGGCGCTCGCTCGCAACGCCACCGCGGCGGGCTGTTCGGTATTCGCCGCCAGGGCCAAGAGCTGCTCGGTTACGTGCCGTTCGCGGACCAGCGGGAGCAAGGGCTGACCCAAGCCGAGCTGCTTCCTCGCACGCCTGGGCGGCAAGCACTGCTGCCATGCCGTCCTGGCCGCGGCGAAAAGCAGCGAACGCCCGCATGAGAGTTACCCGCCATTCTCGCGCGGGTCAACCCGCTGGCGGCTCAACGCCAGCAGCCGCTCTTCGGCGATGTCGGGGTCGCCATGCCTTGCCTCGAGCACGGCGTCGGCCAGGGCCACCAGGTGGCCCGGCGTCCTTGGGCTCCGCCTTGACCCGGGCCAGGTACTCGTGGGCGAGAGCCGTGTAACCTACCCGGTCCAAGAGGTCGGCCGCGTCGGCCAGGAACTCTCCCGAGCCGATCGGCAGCCACGCCGTCCCGAGCAACTCGACCTGGCGGATGTGATGGAGCGTGGCTTCCGCGTCCCCCGTGTAGGAGGACAGCACAGCCAGCCTCCAGTGGCCGTGTGAGCGTTGGAAGGGGCTCTTTTTCAGCTCCGCCACCCGGAACACCTCGTCCACGCTGTCCCGGCATACTTCTGTCTGGCCGAGCTCGGCGGCGAGCATGGCCCTCCAGATCATCACGAAGCCCCAAGCGGTCAGCCTGTCCGCCACCTGACGAAGGGCTTGCTCCAGGCGGTCCATGGCCCGGTTGAACTGGCCACCGGGAAAGTCGATGTGCACCGTCCAGTCCACCAGCACAAACGAAGCGGCCGCCCGCCGGCCGAGCCCGAGGTAAAGCTGTGAGGCCCACGCGAAGCATTCCTCTGCTTCGGCCACGGCACTGTTCGTCACGTCGGCCACCAATGTCGACTCGCCGGCATAGAGCGAAGCCGAGGAACTCGTTGGCGCGAGCACGAGTCAATTGCTCCTCCGGCCCCGCCGACGCCAATACCTGGCGTGCCGCGGCCTCGGCCCCGGCGTAGTCCAGCGCGGCCAACTGACGGACCTTCGCCAGTTCGGCGGCCGCCGACCGGTACAGCACCGCGTCGCCCGTCTCCGGTGGCTATTTCCTGGGCGTGGTCGAGCAGTTGGCAACAGAGGCTGTACTTGCTCGAATGGCCGAGACGCCGGCCGACCAGGACAAGGACCTCCGGATGAGCGTCGACCGCCTCGGGAGGCAACTGGTCGAAGCGGGCCTGAAGCTCGAAGTTGTCCATCGCGTCCTCTTCGGGGCCGGAGGTGGCCGCCCAACACCGCCGCCGCCTGGTTGGGGTCCCCCGAAGCCAGCATCAGCTCGAACGCCGGGCCGAGCTCGCCCCGGCTCCGGTAGGCCTCGGCCACCTTCGCCATGGCGTCCTTCCGCACAGGCGCCAACGCGGCCAGGTAGTCGCGCACCGGCCCAGGCCAGGTCCCACCACGGCCCCTGCTTCGGCGTGAAAGGGATACCCGCTTTCAGCGCTCGTTCGAACAGGCCATCGTCCTCACCGTGGGATGCCCGCTCACGGCTCCGACCACTTGGGCGTCCAGCAAGGGCAGACGGCCGATCTGAGCCAGGTCTGACCGACGCCTCAGGCCCGAGAGTGTCGAGGGCGTCCTCGAGGATGGCGGCCACGGCTCCGGCCGGATGGCCCGGCCCCGCTGCCTGAGCCACTGCGGCCAGCTCCTCGCCGGTCCGCGCCGCCCTGGCTGCAGCCAGGACGGTAGCCGCCGTCCAGCTCCCTGTGGCTTTATCGAGCGCGGCCGCCGTCTTCGGCCCCACCTCCAGCCCGAAGCCCTCCCGGCACAGCAACAGGGTCTCGTTCGGGTCGAGCGCCAGGTCCGCCGCCGACAGCTGGAGGTACTCTGCCCGCCGCAACGGCCGCGCCCCGCGGCAGGCGCCGGGCCAGGACGACCAGGCGTTGGTCCCCCTCGAGGGAGTTGGCCAAGTGGTCAATAAGCTCCCCGGCGTCGGGATCGACGTGGTGGGCGTCATCGACGACAAAAGTGCAGTTTTCTCGCGGCCAGAAAGCCACCAGAGTGTCCACCAACTCGACCGGGTCCTGTTTGCCCTCGGCCGCCGCCGCGGCCGCGTCCGTGAACCCGGCCCGGCGAGCAGCCTGGTGAAAGCGAGCGGCCAGCAGCGGAGGCATTCACGCCCGCGTGCTCTAACTGGACGTCGATGCCCACGCTGCGCCAGTGGTCCACCAGTTCGGCGGCCAAAACGCTCTTGCCATAACCGGCTGCCGCTTCGACGACGATGACCCGGTACCCTGCGCTGCGCCCGGTAAGGCGAGGTCTCGGCACGTGGTGCGGCGGCAGGCGGTTCATGAAACCTCAGCTCCGACTATACAAGTGCGCCGTTTTTGCCATTGCCACAGCGCCCGGTAATTACCCTCATCTGGGTGAGCCCACGGCGGCGGAGCCCGCCTATCTTGGTCCTTAGAACGGGTGCAGCCGAGGCCAGGGCGAACCCGAAAGGAGAGCCAAATGGGCGTCGAGTCGGAGCAGGGTCAAAACATTCGGGAAGCTCGAAGACGGGCTTCGGCAGGCGAGCGACTGGTACCTCTGGGGCCCCTACGTGAGCGAACGGCAGTGGGGGACGGTGCGAGAGGACTACAGCGAAGACGGGGAAGCCTGGACGTACTTCCCCCACGACCACGCCCGCTCGAGGGCCTACCGCTGGGGCGAGGACGGCCTGGCCGGTTTTTCCGACGTCGAGCAACGCTTTTGCCTCGGGTTGGCACTCTGGAACGGCCGTGACCCCATCCTGAAGGAGCGTGCCCTACGGCCTTACCGGCTCGGAGGCCAACCACGGCGAGGACGTCGAAGGACTACTGGTGGTACCTCGACGCCCTGCCCAGTCACGCCTGGAACCGCTGGCGCTACCACTACCCCCAGCGCGCCTTCCCGTACGAGGACCTCCGGCAGGAAAACTGCCGGCGGGGTAAGTCGGACCTCGAGTACGAGCTGCTCGACACCGGCGTCTTCGACGAAGACCGGTACTGGATCGTCGAAGTCCATTACGCCAAGGCCGACCCCCACGACGTACTGATGTCGGTCCAGGTGACCAATGCCGGGCCCCGAGGCGGACACGCTGCACGTGCTGCCGACCGCTTGGTTCCGCAACACGTGGTCATGGGATTACGACGCCCCCAAACCCGAGCTGTCGGCCAATGGGCCGGCGTCGGTCTCCATCCGCCACCCTTTCCTGGGCGACCTGGAGCTGATCGGCCGGGCCGCCACGAGCGGGGCGGCGCCGGAGTTGCTGTTCTGCGAGAACGAGACCAATGACCGCCGCCTGTACGGCATAACGGCCGGCCCGGACTACCCCAAAGACGGCATCAACGACCACGTCATCTCGGGCGCCCACACGGTCAACCCCGAGCAGCGGGGCACCAAATGCGCGTTTTGGTACCAGGTCACGGTGCAGCCGGGGGCCACCGTCGACCTGCACCTGCGGCTGCGCCCGAAGGGCGCGAAGCCCCGCGGCGACCCAGGCCCTGGGGAGCGATTTCGACAAGGTCATGACCAAACGCCAGGCCGAGGCGGACGAGTTCTACACAGAATTGACGCCGAAGCAGGCCTCCGCGGACGAGGCCATGGTGATGCGCCAGGCCTTCTCCGGGCATGCTATGGAGCAAGCAGCTCTATTACTACGACGTCAAGCGGTGGCTGGACGGAGACCCTACCCAGCCGCCGCCTCCACCCGGGCGGCAGTACGGGCGGAACTCCCGCTGGCGGAACTTCGACGCTTTCGACATCATGTCGATGCCGGACAAGTGGGAGTACCCCTGGTTCGCGGCCTGGGACATGGCTTTCCACACGCGTCGCCTTGGCCCACGTGGACCCGGCCTTCGCCAAGTACCAGCTCGTGCTGTTGTGCCGGGAGTGGTTCCAGCACCCCAATGGCGCCTTGCCCGCCTACGAGTGGGACTTCGGCGACATCAACCCCCCCGTCCAGGCCTGGGCCGCCCTAGAGGTCTTCGCTATCTCCGGTGGCCAAGATCTCGATTTCCTGAGCCGCATCTTCGACAAGCTCCTCGTGAATTTCACGTGGTGGGTCAACCTGGAGGACAAAGGAGGCTGCAACCTCTTCGAGGGTGGTTTCCTCGGGTTGGACAACATCGGCCCCATCGACCGTTCGCACCTGCCAGTGGGGGGCACGCTCGAGCAGTCGGACGCCACCGGCTGGATGGCCACTTATGCACTATCGATGGCCGCCATCGCCATCGTGCTCAATCGCATGGGCGCCCGGCCGGCTCAGGACCTGGTCCTCAAGTTCATCGAGCATTTCGCCGCCATCCGCGACGCCATGGAGACGCAGGGGTTGTGGGACGACGTCGACGGCCTGTTCTACGACCGGCTGGTGACCCCCGACGGGACGCCCGTCCCGGTGAAGGTCCACTCGATGGTAGGCATCATCCCGATGCTGGCGTGTGCCGTCGTAGACGAGCAGAGCCTGCAGCAGGGCATATTGGTGGGCAAGCAGTTGCCGCGGCTACTACGCGACCACGGCCTCGACGACCTGGACAAACTAGCTGGCAGCGGTCTCGTGCACGGGGAGCCGGGGAACCGTCGGCTGCTGCTCGGCGTGGTGAGCATCGAGCGGCTGGAGCGCATATTTAGCCGGTTGTTCGACGAGCGCGAGTTCCTGGCCCCGTACGGGTTCCGGGCTATTTCCGCTTACCACCTCGACCACCCTTATGAGCTCGACGTCGAGGGGTTCCGGGCCAGCATCGACTACGAGCCGGCTGAGTCCACCACCTCGATGTTCGGCGGCAACTCCAACTGGCGCGGCCCGCTGTGGTTCCCCGTCAACTACCTGGTGGTCGAAGCTCTCGGTCGTTACGACCGGTTCTTCGGGGACTCGTTCAAAGTCGAGTACCCGGTCCACTCCGGCCAAAAGCTGTCGCTGGGCGAGATCGCCCAGGATCTGCGCCGCCGCCTGGTGTCCATCTTCCTGGTCGGGCCGGACGGCCGCCGGCCTTCCTTTGGCGGCACGGAGAAGCTCCAGACCGACCCGGCGTGGAAGGACAACATTTTCTTCAACGAGTACTTCCACGGCGACAATGGCGCCGGGCTGGGCGCCACTCACCAGACGGGCTGGACCGGCGTGGTCGCCGACATGATCCGTCGCCGCCATGGCGACGTTGGGTCCTTGGGCGACATCTTGCGCATGGTGGCAGGCCGGAAGGCCGAAGAATAACGAAGACGAGCTAACGCGTGCCGGCCAGGGCGCCGTCGACCCAGTTCTTCAGCGCATGGGCCGGCAAGGCGCCCACCTGGCGGCCAACAACCTCCCCGCCGGCAATGAGCAGGAGCGTCGGGATGCTCCGGGCGTCGTACGCCACGCCAATTGTCCACGTTCACCTTGACCAGCTTCAACTGGCCGGCGCGTTCTTTGGCCATCTGGTCGAGGACCGGGCTGACCATACGGCACGGCGGGCACCATTCCGCCCACAGGTCCACCAGGACAGGCACTTTCGACGTCATTGCAATGTCGTCGAAATCGTCGTCGCCCGCCTCGGTTACCCACGGCAGCGGCGACCCGCATTTGCCGCACTTTGGCACGCCTGTGGCGGAGGCGGGCACCCGGTTTTTCGTGCCGCAACTCTCGCAGCGGAAAATGTCCGATCGTGTCGTGGTCATCACGCCATCCTGTCTTGCACTCCCGCCAATGTACCCACGCCAACCTACCCAGGGTTGCACCTATTTCCGGGCCTGTGACGACGGTGTGACGCCCACCCGGGAAGGTAAGTGTCGTCCACAGGCGGCCTGCCTGTCGGTCACGAGGAGGTTGAAAAGGGTGCAAGTAACGCCGTCCCAGACGAATAGCACGGGTCCGAGCCAGGCCGAGCGAGCAGTGTGCGGCCGGCTTGGCCGCGCCTTTGGGCGGAGATCGGCGCTGCTACTGGCGGTACCGGTCGCCGCCGCGTTAGCCGTGGCGGCCAGCCTGCCCGCGGCGGCCGCAGTTGTGCCGGCGGGGCGGTCAATGGCCGCTGGTGCCCGAGCTCTGCCGGCCGTCACCGCCAGCAGCTGCCACCTCCCGGTGGCCACTGACCCCTACGACGGGTTCAAAGTCGGAGTGCCGAGCGGCTGGGACGTCTCGTCCCTCCAGGGCCTCGTCAGTGTCACGGCCAATGCCGCCGGCACAGAAGGGGCGCTCATGTACCCGGCCCTCATGACTCAGGGCGTCTCGACGCATAGTTTGCTTTCTTCTTTCCTCGCCTACGAGCAAAAGACGCTGAACAAGCAAGGTGAGGCCCTGACGTACACCGAACACGCCGGTGCTGCACCGACGGCCACCTTTCAGGTCCGGGTCGGCGGTACGCTGCTCGCCGGCCGGGCCGGCGCCCTCGTCCTGCCCCTGCACACGGCGGTAACCGACCAACTGGGGGTGGCCTTCGCGTACTGGGCGCCCGCGGCTCAACTTTCTGCGGCCACGCCAACGTTGGCGCAGATCGGGCACTGCTACCAGCCCGCGCGGGCGGACCTGTTCCAGGTTTTCAAGAACGTGGGCGCGTTCACCTTCGCCATGCCGCCGGGTTGGCGGGTATCGAACTTGAACCAGAATTACATCGAATTGAACGGTTTCGGCACGGGCGCCAGCGTGGTCTACGAGCTGTGGGGGCCGTATGAGCAAGGTGTCAATGCCACTCAACCAATTACGTCGGTCGGGTCGGCCATAAGCTACATGTTCAACCTTTATGGGATAAAGGTAAACCAGGTCCTGGCCAGTTATGTCCTGCCGGCGCAAGCGACCGAGTACATGGAGTTCGTCGGGACGCTCGGGGGTAAGACGGTACATGGGATGGTCAACATGGTGGCCAGCATCAACGGCTCCACTGCCGCCGGGGTAATCCGGCTGGGCCTGGCCACTCCTGCACTATGGAACTCCGTAAACGGGGGGCTCGTCCAGATGATGGGCTCTATTCAGCACAATTTCAGCGGAGACCTCCAGCAAATCGCCCAGATAAACCAGCAATGGCAGGATTTCAGTGGCCAGGTATCTGATTTCGACGACATCTTGAACAGCCAACAGCTCGTCCAGGACCCCACCAACGGCACCCTGTACGAGGCTCCGTACTCGGCCTGGGATCAGGGTGGCCCCAACGGGCCGGGCTACTACCTGGCCAATGGCCAACAGCTAAACCCGGTCCAGCGCCCCTGACTGAGTGGCTCTAATTCGGCTCAGCCCTCTGTTTTGCAAATCTGGGCGCGCCACGATACGGGTCAGCGACGCTGGCGCGCCCAGTTCCCCGAACGGCCGGAACTCTTGGCCCCGAAGCCCTCTATCCCCCTGATAAACGGCGGCACCGGCCGGGCCCTCGGCCGGCCGAGGGCCCGGCATCTTCAGGCGGTAGACGTGGCTTCGTCCTCACCCGGGCCGAAGGCCGGCAGCGACAGCGCCGCCGCTGCGCCGGCAGTGGCCGCCGCGCCTGAACTCAGCGTGACAAGTACCGCGAGAAAAGCAAGGCAGCTCGGCTGTACATGCACTGGTCAGCGCATCGACGCCGTCGCAGAACGCCCCCGCGGCCAACCAGCCCCGCAGCCGGGATGGGTCAGAAATGGCGAGCAACGTCCCACAGCCAAGCACGACCTCTCTGGCCGCCAACGAACGGGACAGGGCTCTGCCGCCGGGGCTACGCCCCGAGGCGCCGACCCAGAGCTTGGCCAGCGAGGGTGCGACCAAAAATGTGAGCCCGATCGCCGTCCGCACAGAGGCCAATAAGACGGCGACGTCACGGGCTCGGTACTCGCTCATAAGCGGGGGCGTCCCCGGGCGGGGTTGGTCAGTGGTCAAGGTGCCCGTACCGCTTCCCATCCGGCGGGAAGGTAAGGGACAACGTCGCTGTCCCACGTGAATACGAGCGGGGTCGGGAACTGTGCCGGCCGGACCAGGAGGAAGTCGTAAGACTCCTTCCAGTTGGGGCCAGCGGGGGAGGCATAGCCGGCGCCGGCGATACAGTCCGTGCACCGCGTCCCCGCCCACTCGCCCAGCAGTTCATCGCGGTGGCCCCAGCACCCGCCGGCGGTCGGGCTCGTACAGTCGAAGTTCCACGTAGCCTTACTACCGCCCCACCCGTCGTCGTAGAGCCAGCCGAACAGGGCGGCGACGGGGTTGACCGAGTCACCCGCCCAGGCCCCGCCGAACGCGTACATGCCGCCTCCGGCCGGGAGCCAAACGCCGACAGGGCCGTACGACGTTTGGAACGAGGGATTTCGGCCTGGTCGGCGGCCTGGGTGGCGGCTGCGCTCAGGTAGGGCGAAAGCCCCACCAGGGGTGGGACACCTACCGATATGCGGGCCAGGTTGACCAGGACGAACAGCTGCCTCGTGGCGCTGAGCCGGAAATAGTTCGAGGGGAGCGCGAAGCCCTCGAGGTGCTCCGCCGCCTGCGCCTCATTGACGGCGGTCAACACAAGGGCGGTGCAGCGCCTGGACGAGTTGTACCGGAGCACCCCGTTCGGGTAGCAGGGAGACTGGCAGCTCACGCTCCCACCTTCCACGTAGCTGCAGTTCCCGGTGCTGTTGGCCAGGGAAGGCATGGGCCGGTTGGTTTTAGGGTTGGCCAGCGGGCTGGGCGCCGCCCAAGTGGGACCAGCGCTGAGCGCGCTGGCCATGACGGCGATCAAGAAGGCACCAACCGCCGCGATCCTGCTGGCTGAAGCCCTGATGGGTCCCACCGGTAACAGATGGTGCTAGTTCAGGCCTCGACCAGTTGGGGCGGAAGCGGCGCCCACGTCGGCTCGCCTGTGGCGCGGCACCAACCGGCGTCGTCATGAACGGCCACCCGGGTCGGACGCCACGGCAAGGCCAACCGAGCTGGGCCCGCTCCAGAAGGAAGGCCGGCCGGGCGGCGGGCCAGAAAACCAGCAGGGTCGTCGGGGCGCCGGCGCCTCGCTTCCCGTACCACCTGAGGGCGTTCGACGCGCACCACCGTCTGGCGGCCGGCCCGGAACAACAGCTGGCCGCCCCCGGCCTCGAACGCCAGCACTCGACCGGACAACGCCACGGTCAGGCTCACGAGGCCCACGCCGGGCCCGGCGGGGAAGACCCCTGCCGCCGGGGCAGACAGGGCGTGGAAGCCGCACGTGCACGACGGGTCGGGGACCGTGTGGCCATCTCGCCCCCGATTGACCTGCCATCTTCGACCGGGGCCGGGCCCGCACAAGCAGTCCGCGACGGCGTCAGCGGGGTAGGAGCCCCGGCCCGTAAGGGGGACGAAGCGGTCCCCGTCCTCCCGGGCCAGTTTGTAGGCCCAGACGACCCAGGCCCCGTCGGCGGTCATCGTCAAGCTGTCCGCCACCTCCGCCACCGGCGGTTGCTCGCCCGTGCCCGCCACAAAGTCCGCCACCAGCCGGCCTCCGCTACACATCGCCACCTCCCATAGCTCGTCTGTCCCGAGGCTACATGGGTCTGCGATCGACCTACGCCGGGGGGGCCGATTTTTGTGCTGCGCCCCCGGCGGTGGCCCTATCGGTCGAGCCGATCGGGAGTGCCCGTTGGCCGTGGCCCGCGCCCGACTGAGGGCCCTGCGGCGCTCGCCGGTGGCGCGGTGTGGCCTTAGGCCCGGGCGGCAGGCTCAGGCTGTCCTGGTACAACGCGGCCACCGCCGCCGGCATCCAGCCGCTGTCCCACCGGTGGGCGACGTCCACCCACGGGCCGATTGTGTAGTGGATGCCTTCCGAGGTTAGAAGTGTGGAGTAGTCAGTGACGTCTCCCCCGTATAGGCTGTACCCGCCGAGCCAAATCCGGTTTTGCGTCTGGAAAGCAGCTGCGTTGGCGGCCACGAACGCCTGGGAAAGCTGGTAATTCTGGGCGAAATTCGCCTGGGTCCCGTAGTCGAAAGCGGCGGTGCCGCCGTATTGGCTATACGTCGACATGTCCGCGGGGAAATCCCAGGTCGCGGCGAGAGCGAATAAATTCGGGTGTTTCAGGAGCAGATCTTGTGCCCCATAGCCTGACTTCGAGAAACCGATCAGCCAGTTTTGTCCGGTCCCGGTAGTGGCCAAATTTTGGTCCACCCACGGCACTAGCTCGGTAGTAAGGAATGTTTCGTACTGGAGCGCGGGATAAGTCGGGTTGTTGGCGTACCAGGGGTCGTACGTAAACGTCGGTTCGACGATGGTCAGGTTGTACTGGTCTTCGGCGTCGAGCGCCTGCAGGGTGGCCAAGCCGTCGCCGAAACTATCGCCGAGGCCGGCCTCGACGGGCAGCACGAAAAGGAAATTGTGGGCTACTCCCGCCGCGGGGTGAGTGGGCTGCAAAACTCGCAGGGTCTGGACACCGTAGCCGTCATCGGGGGATAACACCGAATAGGTTTCAATTCCGTTGGCGGCGCTCTGGTAGTTCACCTGGAAACCGGAATCGCCTCCCGACCAGTCGCCGGCGGTGGCGGTGCCGCTCGCCATTATGGCTGGGGCTCCCCCGGTGAAGGTGTTGTCGCTAGCCGAGAGCACCGTGCTGCCGTTCTCGGCGAAGACGAGTGTGTTGCCCACTGCAGTCAGGGTTAGCCGGGTACCTGCCGCCAGCGGGCTCGTGGAGGAACTGCCGAGCTCGGTCCAGCTGCCGTTGTCCCGCAAGAACAGCATCAGCTCGGGGCTTCCGTTGTTCCAGTAGTAGAAACCGATGTACAGGTTCTGGCCCCCGTCCTGGGCGCGTACCGCGGGACCAATCCACTGGTCGCCAGTCAAGGGAGTCGAGGTCACCTCGACCTGGGAGTACTGATCGGACGTGTAAGACTCGGCGGTGCGGATGTCGCCGGAGTCAGCGCCAGCGTTGGTCCCCGTCACCTGGTCGTTGGCGATGGCCAAGCCCCCCACCGGACATATTGGCCCACGCCGGGCCGAGGCTCCCGTTGGCGCGGTCGAAGTTGTCCGTCACCGGCCCAGAGGGGCCGGTGGTGGTCGCCAACACGCAGGTGACTGATACGCCGCTCACGTTGGCGGCCGCCACGGTGCCCGAGCCATTGGCGACCGAACAGTCCTGGCCGGTGGGGTCGGTCAGCACCGAGACGTTGTACGCGGCCCCATTGGCTAACAAGGTGTCGAAAGTGAAAGACCCATTGGCGCTCACGCTCAAGTCGTCGCTGCCATTGTCCTGGAGCATACCGTCCCTGATAGCCCTGAGACAGACGCCGCTCACGGAGTAGATCGGGGTCGGCGTCGCCGCCCGACCATTCCCCGGCGGTGGCCGTGCCGTTGGCCATGATGCCGGGCGCTCCTCCGGTCAAGGTGCTGTCGTTGGCCGAGACCACAACCGTGCCGTTCTCGGCGAACTCGAGGGCGGCGCCGACCGCAGTGAGCGTCAACTGAGTACCTGCCGCCAGCGAGCCCTCGTCGATGAGGCGCCGAGCGTCCGACCAGCTGCCGTTGTAGAGTTTGAACAACATCAGCTCCGGGCTACCGCTGTTCCAGAAGTAAATGCCGGTGTAGAGGTCCTCGCCCCCGTCCTGAGCCCGTACTGCAGGTCCTATCCACTGGTCGCCGGTCAAGGGGGTCGAGGTCACCTGGACGCCCGAAAACTGGTCGTTGTCGTACGACTCGCCCGTGCGGATGTCGCCCGAGTTGCCGCCGGCATTGGTCCCCATCACCTGGTCATTGGCGATGGCCAGGCCGCCTACGGACATGTTGGTCCATGCCGGGCCCAGGCTCCCGTTGGCTCGAGCGAAGTTGTCGGTCATCGTGCTGGTGGTGCTGCCCGCCGGAGCGGCGGCACAGGTCACCGACACGCCGGTCACGTTGGCGGCTGCCACGGTGCCAGAGCCATTGGACACCGAGCAGTCCTGACCAGTGGGGTCGGTCAAAACCGAGACGTTGTACGCTGCCCCACTCGCCAGCGAGGTCTCGAAGGTAAACGACCCGTTAGCACTCACACTCAGGGTGTCGTTGCCGTTGTCCTGGAGCACCATCGTCCCCGACAGCCCCGAGACGCTCCCGCTCACGGAATAGGTGGCGCTGGAAGAGCCGCCGCCCGAGGATGAGCCGGCGCCCGAGGACGAGCCGGCGCCCGAGGATGAGCCGCCCGAAGACGCCGCGGTGGCGTCCCCGCCCGCCCAGTCACCAGCCGTGGCTGTCCCGTTGGCCATGATCCCCGGGGCCTGCCGGTCAAAGTGGTGTCGCTGGCCGAGAGAACTACGGTGCCGTTCTCGGCGAAGTCGAGGGTGGAGGCGGCGGCCGTCAGGGTCAACTGGGTGCCGGCGGCCAGCGGGCTCGTCGAGGAGGCGCCTAATTCGGACCAGCTGCCGTTGTCCAGCTTGAACAGCATCAGCTCCGGGCTGCCGTTGCCCCAGTAGTAGATGCCGGTGTAGAGGTCCTGGCCCCCGTCCTGGCCCGGACGGCGGGGCCGATCCACTGGTCGCCGCTCAAGGCAGTCGACGTCACCTGGACCTGGGAGTACTGGTCGGAACCGTAGGCCTCGCCGGTGCGGATGTCGCCCGAGTTACCGCCGGCGTTGGTCCCGGTCACCTCGTCGTTGGCGATGGCCAGGCCGCCTACGGACATGTTGGTCCATTCAGGGCCGAGGCTGCCGTTGGCGCGAGCGAAATTGTCCGACGCGGATACTCCGGCGCCGCTCGAACCACCCGCCGTCGCCGTCACGCAGGTGACAGATACGCCGCTCACGTTGGCGGCCGCTACGGAGCCCGAGCCACTGGACACCGAGCAGTCCTGGCCGGTGGGGTCGGTCAGCACCGAGACGTTGTACGCAGCGCCGTTGGCCAGCAAGGTATCGAAAGTGAACGACCCGTTGGCGCTCACGCTCATGCTGTCGTTGCTATTGTCCTGCAGGACCATCGTCCCCGAAAGCCCCGAGACGGAGCCACTCACGGAGTACGTCGGGTCGTCGTCGCCTCCTGACCAGTCGCCAGCCGTGGCTGTCCCGTTGGCCATGATCCCGGGTGCCTCTCCGGTCAAGGTGCTGTCGTTGGCCGAGGCCACTACGGTGCCGTTCTCGGCGAAGGAAAGCGCCGACCCAACTGCCGCCAGGGTCAGCTGGGTGCCCGCCGCCAGCGGGCTCGTCGACGAAGCGCCTAACTCGGACCAGCTGCCGTTGTCCAGTTTGAACAGCATGAGCTCCGGGCTGCCATAGTCCCAGTAGTAGATGCCCACGTAGAGGTCCTCGCCCCCGTCCTGCGCCCGCACGGCGGGGCCGATCCACTGGTTGCCACTCAGCGGGGTCGAGGTCACCTGGACCTCGGAGTACTGGTCGTTGTCGTAGGACTCAGCGGTGCGTATGTCGCCGGAGTTACCGCCGGCGTTGGTGCCGGCCACCTCGTCGTCGGCGATGGCCAGGCCCCCGACGGTCATGTCGGTCCAATTCGGGCCCAGGCTGCCGTTAGCCCGGGCAAAGTTGTCGGATGCCGAGACGGTCCCGGCCTGAGCGGGGCCGGTGGCGTAGAGGGCAAACGGGCCAATAAGGAAACCGAGGGCTAACACCCTGAAGAAAACGGCCAGCGCCGGCCGCGGGCTCTTCCTGAGTGTTTTCAACGCCATCTCCTTGCCGCCAGACGACCGCTTTCCCGACATTCGAGACCGGCCACTCGGCTGCAACGCGGGGCGAGGCTCGAGCCCGGACCCGGCTCTGCCCCACCCGCCACGACGCGGCTAAGGGCCACTGCTGTCTGGTCGGGCGTCCATCGGTCGAAAAAAATAATGTCGGCATCTTTGAGCGCACCTTGTTGCACGTTGATACACCCGGCGTGGCCAGCGCGTCAGAATGCGCGCGGATCGTGTTATTTCGCTGCTCGCCGAGGCCCGCAGTGGGGGAGCGTCGTCCTCTCCGGCGGGGGCGGCGCGACCTGGGTAACTGGCGCCCGCTGCTGGCCCTCGGCGACCGCACACATCCGCAAATCGGACCAGGTCCTTGCTCTGATCGGTGCCGGCGTGGCCGTTGTCGTGGTAGGGGCCGCCATCGGGGCCACCGCCGTCGCCGGCGTGGAGGCTCCCAAGATGGCCCGGGTCAGGCGCGTCTCGACCAAAGGCTTCGGTGCAAACCGCGTTACTGGTCGCCGCCGCCTATTTCCTCACAAGCAGCCTGGCGAACGTCGACGTCACCCAACTGCTCGACGCTCTGCGCGCCGCTTCGCTCCCCCTACTACTGCTTGCGGGATCCCTCCGACGTCGGCCGTGCCGATCAGCTTGATCGACAATTTTGCCACCTATACCGTGCAGATTTTCATCATCTTGGCCGCCCTCATATTTGGTTTCGGCCCGCATGTCGCTGTACAGTCACCCCTCCCGGGCCAGGATGTCCGCCGCCGCCCTCATTTGCCGGGCCAGGTGCTTGCGGGCCTCGGCTTTGGACGTCTGACGCATCTCCTCTTTTGCGTCGCGAACGGCGCTGCGCAAACCCTGGATCGCCTCGTGGGCTTCGGTAGTAGCGGTTTTCACCGCCTCGCGCTCCGCGCCGAGCTGCTGCAGGAGCTGGGTGAGCTCGTCTCGTGCCCGGTCGGCCCGGGCAATAGTGTCCTCGAGAGGTTCGACCATGGCCCCAGGCTACGCCGGCCCTAAGCTACGCCGGCTACAGCCCAGTTCGTAGACCTGGTCTTGGCTCGAAACCGGGCGCAAACCGCAGAAGCGGGCGACGGAGTAAATCTGCCTAAGGTTTCTTTCCCGGGAGGGCGGGCGGACGTTCCACCGCACTCGTGATATCGACCTGCTTGCCTTCTTCGCCCGATTCGATCAGGCCGACCATTGCGTCAAGGACGTGGCAGGCCAACCGTCCACTGGCGCGGTTGAAGCCCGTTCCTGCTACGAAATCGGCCAGGTTGGAGAGCCCTATCCCACGCGTCTGGAGGTCGAAGCTGTCGGTCGGCACCTCTTCCCACTCTCTTGCTCCCGCCGGCAAAAGGCGCACCGGGCCGCCGAACGTGTTGGGGTCGGGCAGCGACAGGCTGGCCTCCGTCCCATGGATCTCGAGCCGGGGCAAGGCTGAGCCCCAAACGTCGAAGCTGGTGACAATGGTGCCAATAGCCCCACCAGCGAACTCGAGCAGCCCCGTGACGTGGGTCGGGACATCGACCTGCAGGACCTCGTTGGCTCTCGGGCCTGACCTGATGCGGCGCTCTACGCCGACGCCTCGCCAGAGCCCCGACACCCTCGAGATAGGACCGATCAAGGTGACCAAAGCCGTGAGGTAGTACGGCCCCATGTCAAACAGCGGCCCGCCGCCGCGTTTGTAAAAGAAGGCGGGGTCGGGATGCCAATGCTCAGGCCCGTGACTGACCATATTGGCCATCGCGGCAACCGGTACGCCAATGCGGCCCTCGTCGATTATTCGCCGACAGGTTTGCAAGCCTGCGCCGAGAAAAGTGTCGGGCGCGCACCCGATGGCCAAGCCCTTGTCGTCGGCCAGGGCCAATTGCGCCACGCCCTCCTCTCGGTCAAGGCCGAGCGGCTTTTCGACGTAAACGTGCTTGCCTTTCTCGAGTGCGGCCGAACTGATCTCGGCGTGAGCCCGGGGGACGGTCAAGTTGCACACGACCTCGATGTCGGCGTCCGACAGCAGCTGGCTCACCGGCATCGCCTGTAGGCCGTACTTTTCCGCCGTCGCCTGGGCGCGAGCCGCTTCGAGGTCAGCGCAGGCGACATAAGCGACGTTTGGATAGTTCGCACTCAGGTACGCGTCGCTGATCTTGCCGCACCCGATCAGGCCCACCCGAACACCCGTGGGCTCGTTCAAATGCCCACCCTGCGCCGGTACCGTCTGCGACTCATAGCCCCCCAGCTTGTCACGCCGGCCCCCAGCGTGCCAGGCGACCGTCGACCCGCCCGTAAACCTGCGCGGGTGAGCTAACGGAAGCGGACCGTGTTCCTTGCGCTTTTCCCAGCCTTGACAATTGCGCTGGTCAGTGACGACACTTGGACGTTCGCGAGGTGCTACCGAGGCTGAGGGAGCCGTTCATGCCACTAGCTAACTGCCCGGCCGGAGGTGGTCATCCGTACGGGCGCCGGCAAAGCCGCGCTGCCGTGGCCACCACGCTGCTGGCGGTTTCCCTCGCGGTTGGATCGACGATGGGCGCTCCCACCGCAGCGTGGGCCGGTTCGAAGGGCTCATCTGGAACGCTGGTCCTGACAGGGTTCCTGTCGGGCACCTTGAAAGTGCCCGCGTTCCTGCCTCCGGGCCAAGTGCTGACCGGCTGCCAGATCTCGCCGAGCCAAACCGGCACGGTCGTGCTTCAGTGGGATAAGGCCAAGTTGAACGTCAACGGGCGGCCGAAAACGCTTAGCAACATCGACGTTCAGGTCGACGCCCAATCTTTCGGCCGCAGCTATTCCATGAACCTCAATAGTTACGGCGAATCGGCCGCCGGTATCACGTTCCAGTCCAACATGCGTTTTGGTTGGTCTTCCGTTTCCGGAACCCTCACTACGACTAAAAGTGGCGCCTCCGGTTCGGTTAGCGCCACGATGGGCGCAGGCAAGCAGCACCCGGGCACCGTAACGATAAAAGGCCACTGGGCCGGTTGCTCGAAGCTGAGTTAGGACGAGGCCGCGGTGCCTTAGACACGACTGGTCGAGGCATCGACTCCCAGCTCGCTGGGCGCGTGCACAGTTCCGGCCAGTGGCCCGTCTTGGTCCGTGCCCGTTGCGGCCGCGCTGTCCACGGGTTGCGTTAGGACATTGACCGCGCCGGCCCGATGTACCCGGCGCCCAGCCGCCCTAAGCGCTCGTGCGCCCCCGTCATGGCGACCACACCGTCGAGGTATTTTTTCGGCATTTTGGCCACCACTGTGTAATTGGGGTCGACGACATTGGCGACTGGCGTCTCCGCCGTCTGAGTGACTAACTGGTACGCGTCCATCACTGACAAGCCGGTCAGCTCGACCACCCAATGCACCAGCTGGCTGTGGGCGATACGGAAAGCGTCCTCGAGCGGCCTGGCCGACCCGGCAGTCATCAGGTATTGGTCATTTTCCAGCCTGGGCCAAGGCGTTGACTGCGCCTTGACCACGTCAACGACCACTACCGTGTCCATCGCCGCCTCCACCGCAACGCCGCATGTCTCGCCTTCACCTTGGCGGGCGTGCCCATCCCCGAAGCTGAACAGAGCGCCGTCCACGTTGACCCCCAGGTAGCACGTAACCCCGGAGCGCATCTCGGGCGTGTCCATGTTGCCGCCCCAATCGCCAGGGACGAGCGACGAACGCACTTCGCCGAGGGCGGGGGCGACGCCGACAGTCCCGTGCATCGGGTCGAGCGGCAGTTCCACCCGGAGCTCTGAATCACGGGCTTCGTAGCGGACGACCCGGGCATCTCGGTCGATCGTGTATACCCAGGTCATTTCGGGCAGAGGCGGGTGGAGCATGGCTGTCACGCGGGTGGCCGTAAGGGACCCGAACAGCGGCACGGTAGTGCTGAACCCGCAGGCCTCTCTTGGCTCGATCCGGGCGAAATGAAGGGCCAACGTGTCGCCGGGCTCTGCTCCCTCCACATAAAACGGCCCCGTCTGGGGGTTTAGGTAGCGAGGGTCGAGCACATCGCTCACCTTGTCATGGACGGAGCGCAGCCGCCCGGCGAAGGCGTCGAGCGTGCTGGTGGCCAGGATGGAACCAGGCCGGAGCGACGCCACCGGCTCGGCCCCGCCGAACGTATAGCTCAAACTACGAGGGTCTGGATCTGGGCCCAGCTCATAGCGAAGTACCGGCGGCTGAGTGGTGGAGGTCATAACCGAGTTCCTTTCTCCAAAGGCTCGCTCGCCGATCAGCTGCGGGGCCAACTGGCTCGCCTTTTGCCGGCGGGGCTTACCCGCTGCAGCGTACGCGAGAAGAGCGACCGAGCGCCTAGCGGGAGTTTCCGGGCTATCTGACCTCAACCGCTGACCACGTTGGGCGAGGAACTTCCGAAAATAAGCCACTACCAGCGCGTTTGTGCTGGTCAAAGCGTTGCTATCTCTGGCCCCAGTGGTGTATGACCTAAATGTGGCATCTATCGTGGGCAAGACCATCAAGGGCCAGACGTACTATTACTTGCGCGAGGTGGCCCGGGTGGGGGGCAGGCCAAAGATCGTCTCCCAGCGCTACTTGGGCAAGGCCTCCGACATCGAGGCGGCGGTGGACGGTGCCACCGTGGTGCCTGACCGGACGCGCCACCTGGCCTTCGGTGACGTCGCCGCCGTGTGGTCCGTGCTGGGACGGCTGAGAGTAGCTGAGATTATCGACGAAGTCGTCGGCCCGAGGCGGGCCGACGCCGGGGCACCGGTGGGCACCTACATCGCCCTGGCAACGCTCAATAGGGCCTGCGACCCCTGCTCCAAGCTTGCCTTTTCGGACTGGTGGGCCAAGACCGCCGCTGACCGCTGGGTGCACCTGCCGGCCGGCGCGCTCGACCACCGGCGCTTCTGGGAGGCGATGGACGCCATCAGCGAAGCGCAGCTAAAAGAGGCCGAGCGGCGCATCGTGGCTGGCATGGTCAGCTCTTTCGGCGTCGACCTCTCGGGCCTCGTGCTGGACATGACCAACTTCGCCACCTGGATCGCCTCCGCCAACGACCGGGCGCCGATCGCCCAACGGGGCCGTTCCAAGCAAAAACGGGCCGACTTGCGCATAGTCGGCCTGGGCCTCGTCGTCTCCACCGACGGGGGCATCCCGCTCGTCAGCCACGCCTACCCCGGCAACCGTCCCGACGTCACCCAGTTCCCGGCTATGGCCCAAGAGCTGGCCACACGTTTCGGGGTCTTGTCTGGCGATGCGAGCAAGCTGACCCTCGTCTTTGACGCAGGGCAGAACTCAGAAGACAATTACGACCTCCTCGATGCCCTGCCGTTCCATTTCGTCGGCTCGCTGCCCCCTTCTGACCACCCCGACCTGCTCGCCGTGCCGAAGACCTCCTACCAGCCCGTCGACGAAGAGCGCTTCCCCGGCCTGAGCGCGTTCGAGGCAGAAAAACTCGTCTTCGGCGAGCGGCGCCGCATCGTCGTCACACGTTCAGAGGAGCTGCACGCCAGGCAGTCCGCCGGCTTCGACCAGACCCTGGCCAAGGCGTACCGCCAGCTACGTGAGGTCCAGGCCCGCCTCGCCCGGGGGAAGACGAAAAAGAGCAAAGAGAAAGTCGAAGCCGAGGTGGCCGAGGTCCTCCG
Source organism: uncultured Acidimicrobiaceae bacterium (assembly GCA_963807395.1). GTDB lineage: Bacteria > Actinomycetota > Acidimicrobiia > Acidimicrobiales > Palsa-688 > Fen-671. The sequence goes on along the minus strand of CAWEBW010000010.1, from coordinate 72,481 downwards.
TCCCCGCTGGGTCTCGCGGGTGGTCTCGACGGCGCTCACCGGTGAGGCGCCGGGAGGCCTTCGCCTGCGCTACCGGAGTGACAAAAAAGCCCGTGCCACGCTGGAGGAGGAGATCTTCGGCAAGCGGGTGCTTTTTACGGGTAAAGGCCCAGAGCTGGCCTCGACGGCCGAGGTAATTGCCGACTACCGCTCCCAGGAGGCTGCCGAGGGCGACTTCCGCCAGATGAAGGACCCCAAGGTCGTCTCCTTCTCGCCTATGTTCCACTGGACAGAGCAGAAGATCCGCGTGCACGTGTTTTATTGCGTGCTGGCGTTGATGGCCGCCCGCCTCATGGTGCGCGAGGCCGGGCAGGCCGGCGTGCACATGAGCGTCCGGGAACTGCTCGGCACCTTGGCTGAGATCGAAGAAACGGTGCTGCTCTACCAAGGAGAACGCGGACGGCCCCGCGCCCGGCGCATGACCACCGAGATGAACGCCACCCAGGCCCGTCTATATGAGCTGTTTGGCCTCGGCTCCTACGCCCCGGCGCTATGACCACCATCGTCGCTACGCCGCCGCTGGTTTGGGCCGTCCTCGAAGAGGCCCTCAAAAACCGCTGTCCCGTCTGGCTTTCCTACCACGGCCGTCGACGGCTCATATGCCCCCACGCCCTTGGCTGGAACAACGGCAGGCCTATGGTGCTCGGCTACCAGACCGGCGGCCAAACGAGCACCGGCGCCCTGCCATCTGACCCTCGCCAACGCTGGCGCTTGTTCTTCGTGGACAAGCTTGACCAAGTAGAAGCCGCCGAGGCCGCCGATTGGGGGACCGCCGACAACTACAACCCCGCCCGCCCTTTCAACTCCATCGACCATGTCGGCGTCGCCATCTGTCCCTGACCTCGCTGAACGCCGGTTAGGTACTACACGATGATGTCTCAAATACCACGCTCCACTAGGGCATATGTGGCTTCGTCAAGTGTTAGCCCGGAAAGTCCCGCTAGGCCGTCCCGGCGGGCGTTCCCCTCGCCTTCAGGCGGAGCGAGGTCCAACTGGCGTCGGTAGACCAACCGCCGTCCACCGGTAGGGCCACGCCGTTTATGAAACCGCTCCTGGACGGGTCGGCCAGGAACGCTACGGCGTTGGCCACGTCGTACGGAGTAGCGAAACGGGCCATCGGGACTTGATTAATAATGTCTGCGTCCGAGTACGCCCCAGTGGCCTGGTCTTCGACATCCATTTCCGTCTTTATCCATCCGGGGCACACGGCATTTACCCGGAGCCCCCGGCCGCCCCATTCCGCCGCCAGCGTCGTGGTGAGGCCGACCAGGCCGTATTTTGACGCGTTGTAAGCGGCGCGGTAGGAGACGGCGCGAAGGCCGGCGATGGACGCCACGTTTACGATAGAGCCGGACCGGGCGGCCAGCATCAAGGCCCCGAGTTCGCGGCAGAGTAAAAACGGCCCCGTCAGATTCACGTCGATGACCCGTCGCCAGGACTCTGTAGGCGTGTTTTCGGCCGGGACAAGAAGCGAAATGCCGGCGTTATTGACAAGGACGTCTAGGCCGCCAAAATGTCCCTGAAGGTCGAGCGCAAGACGGGACACCTGCGTCTCGTTGGAGACGTCTGCGCTCGACGCCCACGCGGCGGCGCCAAGGGCCTCGACGTCCGACACCGTCGCGTCGAGTTCGACCACATCGACCAGGACGAGGTCGCAACCCTCTTCAGCCAGCGTCGTGGCGATGACGCGCCCGAGGCCTCTGGCCGCGCCGGTCACCACCGCCACCCGCCGGCGCTCCCCGGTTGTAATGCCGCTTTGGGTCATCGCCGATCGGCTGTCGAGGCGATCGGCGCATTGTTGTCAGTGCTGACCGGACAGGCAACACCATCGCTGTCTGTGCACGGTGAGGGACGTACCAACCGTTCAGGGCCGATGGCCGGGTGGGGAAGGGCCGGCTGCGGGCCGTGCTCGTGGTCGGCCCATGGGTGCGCCGTGTGGCGTACACCACGGCGCAAGGCCAGTTCGAGGCCGCCCCAGACCGTCCACCCGATGGGGGCCAGCCCCAGAAGCTGACGATCCGGTACAGGAGGACCACCGCCACCGCCAATGTCGGGCGGGTGCCATAGGCGATCAGCAAAGCAGTCATCGAGCCCTCTACGACACCTATGCCTCCAGGCGTAATCGGGAGGCTGGCCGCCACCTGGGTCAGCCCGTAGATCACCAGAAGCCCACGCCAGGGCACCGGCACGCTCAGGGCCTCGGCGCAAGCGATGAGGCAGAGGCAGTCGCACAGCCAGTTTGCCATAGCCAGGCCGAAGGCCTCGGCCCACCCGAGCACCCCGGGGTGGATCAAACCCAGCTCGGCGACGGTCTTACTGACTAAGCGGCCGAGGGCACGAGCGGGCCGCACGTGCCTGGCAATGGCGGCCCACGACGACGCCATCAGGTGCCGGGCCGTCGGGCTGCGCTTGGCCAGGAAGTACCCTGCGCTGACCAGGATAGGTATAGATGCCAGGCCGGCGGCCACCCACCTCAGGCTCGCGACCGGCCCGCGGCTTCCGGCCACCCACGCGCCGACGGCCAGGATGACGAAGACGGCGAAGCTCGACAGTGCCCCCGCCACGAGGATCACCCAACCGGCCAGGACCTTCTCGGCACCTCGGCGCCGGAGTTGTTCATAAGACCAGGTCGCCGACCACGCCGCGCCCCCTGGGAGCGTGGTCGACAAGGCGTTGCCGGCCAGCGTGATCTCCACCATCGAGACGAGCGGCACGTGGACCCCTCCGGCCAGAAGCAGCCAGCGCTGCAGCCGGGCAAAAGCAACCATCGACCCCAGTTCGGCCGCTACGGCCACGAGGAGCCAGGCCACCGCGACGTGGGACAACATGTGGCCTGCGGTCGATATCTCCGAGCGGTGACCGTAGACGCCCCAACCGGCGAGGAGGACAATGACCACAGTGACGGCCTTTCTGGCCGTCTTCAGCCACGGCCTCTGGCTCTTGCCCCCGCCGTCGCTCGCGGCTTTGCCGTCACCGCTGGTCGTCGACCTCACCGTCCCCACTATGGCTTCAAACGCTCAGCGGCGAGCATTTCCTTCCGGAGGCTTAGGTCTCTTCCCTAACTGGCCGTCGGCGCCGTCCGGCGTTTGCCTCGTCCTCCCGGTACCCCGGGTGCACGCCCAGCGTCAGGCCGATGTTACTCGCCACCTTCTGCAGGTTGTCGATGAGGGACTCTCGCTCGCTGGCGTCAAAACCCTCGCACAGCGCCGCCTCGATGGCAACACCGATCTCGACCGCTCGTGCCAGCACGGCCTGGCCCGCCTCTGTTAGCTCGACAAGGCGCACCCGGCGGTCGGTGGGGTCGAGCTGGCGACGCACGAACCCCTTCGCTTCCAATTGGTCCAAAAGGGCCACAATGCTGCTGGCCGGGATATGCAGGCTCTCGCCCAGTGCTTGCTGGGATTGGTGCTTGGCTGCGCCCAGGGAGCGCAGCAGACCGAAGTGCCGCGGCTCTAGCGACAGGCTCTCCAGGTCTGCCCGGAACCGCCTGGTAACGGCGTAGCCGAGCTGCGAGACCAAAAACCCCACGGCGTGTCCGAAGGGGATCGTCGACCTAATGGCCTTCACGAGGCCATCGGCTGCGGGGCCGTGCGGGACTGGGCTGGCCGCCACTGGGCTGGCCGGTGCTGGGCTGGCCGGTGCTGGGCTGGCCGCAGGGGCCGATGAGCCCGCAACTTCGTACTCGTCCACAGATTAATCACTTTACAGCCCAGAACCTCGCGGAGTAGGATCATTTGGAATCGAATAGTTCTACTCGAAACAGATCAGTGCAGAACAGCTCGGTACAGAACAGCTCGGTACAGAACAGACCAGCACAAAGGAGTAGGGAGACATGACCACGCTGACCCGGGAACCCGTCCCGGTCCACCCTCCTGAGGCTCACCCACCGCCTGCGTTCCTGGCCAGAATGGCCCGGGTCATTCTTCGTCACCGCCGGCTGGTGATTTGCGCCTGGGCGGTCATCTTCATTGTCGGCGGCTTTGCCGCCGGCCACGTGAGCAGCCGGCTCACCGTCGACTTTTCCCTCCCGGGCCAGCCTGGCTACGTCACGGCCGAGAGGATACTGGCCACCTATCACAATGGCGGGGACAACACCCCATCGATCCTGGTCGTGTCCGCCCCGCCCGGCCGGGACATTGCTTCTCAGGAGCGGGCGGTGGCCGCCGCCTTCGGCAAGTTGCGGGCAGAAATGCCCGGGGTACGGGTGGTCGATTACGGCGTGACGGGCAACCGGGCTTTCGTCACCGACAACGGACGGGCCACCTTTGCGCTGTTGTTCGAGCCGCCAATTACCAGTTTCGGGACAGACACGGTCGCCACCCATGCCCAGGCATTGGTAAGCGGCGCCTTGCCGCAGGACCACGTAGGGCTGACCGGTCTGAACCAGCTCGAGGCCGGGAACTCGTCGAGCGGGCCCGGGGTCTTCACTGAGACGCTCATTGGTGCCGCCGGGGCGCTACTCGTGCTGGCCTTTGTATTCGCCTCTTTCCTTGCCTTCGTGCCGCTCGTGGTGGCCGCCGTTTCGATCTTGACGACGTTGCTGGTAGTCCTCGGCTTGACGTATGTGACCGAGGTCTCCTTCATAGTGGAGTTCCTGGTCGCGCTGGTGGGCCTGGGGATAGCGATCGATTACTCACTGTTACTTGTCACCCGTTGGCGCGAGGAGCGCGCCCGCGGGGCGAGCAACCACGACGCGGTGGTGAGAGCAGTAGAAACGGCCGGTCGTTCCGTGGTCCTTTCGGGCATCACCGTGGCCATCGGCCTCATGGCGCTTATTGTCCTGCCTGTCCCGGGCCTTCGTTCGACGGGCATTGGGGGGATGCTCATACCGCTCATCTCCATAATCGTGGTCATTACCCTGCTGCCCGCCCTCCTTGGGGGCATAGGGCCTCGGGTCGACTGGCCGCGGCTACGGCGGGAGGCGCACGCCAGCCGGGCTTGGACCGCATGGGCGGCGCAGATCACCAAGAGACGCTTCGTCGCCGCCCCCGTCGCCTTAGCCGTGCTCGTAATAGCCGTTCTCCCTGTATTCGGCTTGAAAGTGGGGGAGACTTCGGTCTCGGCCTTCTCGAAGACCGGCTCCGCTCGCTCGGCCTACGACACATTGGTCAGCGGGGGTGTCCCGGGCGGGGTCCTCACCCCCTTGGAAGTGCTTACCACCAGGTCGGCCGGCCCGCGGGTGCTAGACGACCTGCGCCGGGTGCCGGGGATATCCGCGGTCGTGTTGCCGTCCGGGAGGAGCGGTAGCCGTGCTGGCACGTCGGACATCATCGCGATCCCGGCCAGTGAAACCGTGAACGACACCACCTTGGCTCCCGTGCGTACGGTCGAAACCCGCCTCGACGGCGCGCCGGGCGTGCTCGGGGTCACCGGCGAGGGGCCCATCGAACAGGACTACAGCCACGCCGTCTTCGGGCATTTTCCTGAGATGTTTGCCGTCATAGCGCTGCTCACCTTCTTGTTGCTGGCCCGGGCGTTCCGCTCGGCCGTCCTAGCGGCGAAGGCCGTGTTGCTGAACCTCCTGTCTCTGGCCGCTACTTTCGGCCTGCTTACGTGGTTTTGGCAGGAAGGGCACGGTTCCCAGGCCATCTTCGGGATCCCGGCGACGGGGGCCATCACTTTCTGGGTCCCGCTCATGGTTTTCGCCTTCCTGTTCGGCCTTTCGATGGACTACGAGGTCTTCATTCTCACCAGGGTCAGGGAAGAATACGACCGCACGGGCAACACGAACGAAGCCGTTGTGGAAGGGCTCGGCCGCACCGGGCGATTGGTGACCTGCGCGGCCCTGATACTTTTCCTCGCTTTTATGTCGCTCGCGTCGGCCCCGGACACCGATATAAAGGTCCTCGCCACTGGGCTCGGAGCCGGGATCGTGCTCGATGCCACATTGGTCCGGGCGTTCCTCGTGCCTGCACTGGTAGCGCTGCTCGGTCGCTGGAACTGGTACATGCCCCGGCCGTTGCGTCGAGCACTGTTTTTGAAGCCCAAGCCCAAGGAAGTTGCGCTGGCCGACGCCTGAGACCCCCTCCGGGCAGCCTCGCCGGCCGTGAGCACTCCCATTTGTGACCGGCGGGCGAGGCCGTCTGCACTACCGATGGTTTTAGTCAAATTGCGGCACCAAATCCTGGGCTTCGGTCAAACTGGGTACGTGATCGACTCGAAGGAACTTCCGAGGAACCGGGTGTCCTACACGGCCGCGGCCCAGGCCTTGGCCAAAAAAGACCCTGTTATAGCCCGCCTGGTGACAGAAGCCGGCTTGCCTCGGCTGGGCCGACTGCAGCAGACGCATTTCGGCGCCCTGGTCCAGGCCGTCGTGTACCAGCAGCTAGCGGGACGGGCGGCGAGCGCCATCCACGGCCGGTTGGTCGCCGCCCTCGACACGGAGGTCGAGCCCGCGCCGCTGCTGGCACTGTCTGACGCCGCCCTCCGCGCCGTCGGCTTATCCGCGAACAAGGTGGCGTCATTGCGGGACCTGGCCGCCAAGGTCCTCGACGGGACGATCTTGCTCACTCCCCGGGGTTTGTCAAGACTCGACGACGAAGAGCTCATCGCCGCCCTGTCGAGCGTCCGCGGTATTGGCCGCTGGACAGCACAAATGTTCCTCATGTTTCAGTTGCGGAGGATCGATGTGTGGCCGACAGGCGACTTCGGTGTCCGTCGCGGCTACGGGCTGGGGTGGGACGTACCGATGCCCACGGCGCGTCAGCTGGAGCCACTAGGCGACCCGTTCCGGCCCTACAGATCCGTGGCCGCTTGGTACTGCTGGCGAGCCGCCGAGTTGTGCGGCGGGGCCGGGCCGTCGGCCGTCACGGGGTAAGTGGCGCGCAACTCGACGGGCCCCTCGAACCCTCCGTGGGCGCGACTTCCCCCCGGGGTGCGCAAAGGCATAGAAGCCCGGATCATGCTGTCGACCAGACGCGGCGCCCGGGGTCTGGTAGGTCGAACATAATTGGGTATGGGCGAACCGAAGCGTGCTGGCGCGCCGGCCAGACGAATTGCCGACCTAGAGCGGGGGGAACGGCGGCGGGCGCTGGCCTTAACGTTTGCGCTAATTGCAGCCGCGTGGGTCGTCCTCATCGGATTGTTTTATATATTGCCGGCCGGCCCGGACTCGGCTGCCTGGGATGCCATCCGGCTCGTGATCGGGCTGGTGTTATTTGCGCTCATCATCGTTTGGCAGGCGAGCCACGTCGGTTAAAGCCGAGATTCCGGAGCTACGAGCGGCCCGGGCGGTGGGCGTCATCCTGCCGCTGTTCCTCGTGCTGTTCTCGTCGATCTACCTGTCGCTGTCGGACGCTTCCCGAGGCTCGTTCAGCCAGTCACTGGACCATACCAGGGCGTTGTACTTCACCGTCACGGTCTTTTCCACTGTCGGTTTCGGTGACATCACACCCACCACCGATAGCGCTCGCATCGTGGTCAGCATCCAGATGCTCATGGACCTGGTAATCATCGGGGTCGTAGTCCGCTTCTTGGTGAACGCCGCCAAGCTCGGCTTGGCCCGCGGCGATCAAACGCAACCCGATCAATAGCCCCACTCCGCCCGGCGGGGGACGGGCCCGACAGCACGTCCAAGCCCCTCTAATACCGGCCACGAAGGGACTGGCCAGCTATACTCGTGGCGAGAGACGACGAAGCCGTGAGAAGCCGTGATTTGTACGATCACTAGGAGGTTTCGATGTCCAGCGGCGAGGATGGGCCTGGAGGCCAGGCCGACCCAGGGATGACCAATTGGCCGCCGCCCCAGGCGCCCGCACCAGAGACCCCGGTAGGCGAACCGCAGGCTGGGGCTACAGCATCAGGGGCGACAATCCCAGGAGCCGCTGCACCCGGAGCACCGGTCCCGGGGGCACCGGTGCCGGGAGAGGTACTCCCCCCGCCCTCAACGCCGCCGGGTCAGGAGCCCCCGCCCCCGTTCCCCCCGGTCCCCAGAGCGGACCTCCGCCGGGGGCGCCGTGGCCGGGTGCGCCTGTAGGGCGGCGAGGGACCGGGACGTACCCCATCGATGTGGGCGTCGACGTCCCGGACCGCATCGCCCGCTGGCGCCCAATCCTCCAGTGGATCCTCGCCATCCCCCTGTACATATTGCTTTATGTCTTGCGCATCGTGGCCGCCATATGCGTCTTTATCGGCTGGTTCGTGGCGCTGTTCACGGCCGAATTGCCCGACGGGCTGGCCAACTTGATCGCGGGCTACTACCGGCTGTATTGGCGGACGACTTCGTACAGTTTGTTCCTGCGAGACAAGTACCCTTCGTTTGCGCTAGCCATGGGCTACGCGGACCCGGGCGACGACCCGGCCTGGTTTGACGTGCAGAGACCCGCCAGGCTGTCCCGCTTATCCGTCCTGCTTCGGATAATCCTGGTCATACCGCAACTTATCGCCCTCTTCTTTGTCGTGATCGCGCAGTACTTCGCCGTCATCCTTGCTTTTTTCGTCGTGATAATTATGGGCCGATGGCCGGACGGGCTGCGCGAGTTCGTGGTCGGCGCCAACCGTTGGCTGCTGCGCGTCGACGCCTGGTTCTGGTTGATGGCGGACCCTTACCCGCCATTTTCCCTGACCTGACCACAACCTCGGCGGGTACACCGATGGTCGGCGGGGAGAGTCGTAGCTGCTTCGCTACCGTTTGGGCGCGCCAGATGCCGCCCGTACACGTACCTTGGCGCGCCCAAAACCGGCCCCGCATTGGGACCACGGGGGCGAGTTCACGCCATGCGGATGGTGCTATTTCACTTCGCAAGCCCCTCGGGCGCCCATCGGCCTGTCACTTTTCTGGTCGCTGCCTCGTCTTAACCAGTCGGGATGCCGTACGGACCGTAGCGGCCACTAACATTCAGGATCGATGGCATGAGAGAAATAACCGAGACCGCCGGGGGGCATATCTCTGAGGCCTTCGTCTCTGAGGCCTTCGTCTCTGAGGCCTTCGTCTCTGAGGTCGGGCGCCCACAGGCCCAGGTCTCGGAAGCGTGGCGATTACACCACTCCTACCTCGTCGACCTTGCCTTCGGCATGCTTGGCGATATCGGCGCGGCCGAGGACGTGGTCCAGGAGGCCTTCGCCAGGCTGGCCAGGGTAAGCCTCGACGAGATCAAGGACGCACGAGGGTGGCTGACCGTGGTGACCAGCCGGATCTGCTTGGATCACATCAATTCGGCCCGCTCCCGGCGCGAACGGGCACAGGAAAACTCGACCATTGACCGCGTTGGGCCAGCCCTCGCTGGTGCGACGGTCCCGATGGACCCGGCCGACCGGGTAACCCTCGACGACCAGGTCGGGTTGGCCTTACTGGTCGTCCTGCAGAAGTTGAAGCCGGCCGAGCGGGTCGTGTTCGTGCTCCACGACGTGTTCCAGGTGCCGTTCGAGATTATCGCTCAAACCGTCGGCCGGCCCCCCGCCACTTGCCGCCAACTGGCCCGGAGAGCACGGACGAAGTTCCAGTCCGGCCCCAAGATCCAGTCCAGCCCGGGTCACCTGGAGGGAGAAGTAAAGCTGCGCCAGCACCGCCAGGTGGCCGAGCAGTTCATACAGGCCTGCCAGAGTGGCGAAATGTCTGCGCTAATCGAGATCCTCGACCCTGGCGTGTGGGGCAACATCGACCTCGGCCCCCTGGACCGGCGCGACGGTCGAGGCGCACGAGGCCGGCCGGCCGTTGGTGCCAACCTGTTGCGGTACTTCGGGCCCTCGACAACGATGGTGACCCACACCATTGGCGGCCACCCGGGATGGGCCCCAGCGGCTGCGAGTCGATCACTAGCCAGACTCGGCCGGAATTGGGCGCGCCGGAGTCGCTGTCGGCGACGCCGGCGCGCCCAAGCGACAAAATCGCGCCCGAATCCAGGCGAAATCGCGCCCAAACCCGGGCCCGGGTCGAATTGCTGTTGTTATCACTACATTTTTCCGGCCCAGGGCGGCACGGCCTGCGTGACCCGGTGGTCCCACGATCAACCGGGCGAGTTATATGCCGAGAAGGGGTTGAGAGGTCCCAACGTCGTACAGCGGCCGCCCTTCAAACGAGCGGACGCCTTCGGTCAACTGGTGCGGGACGAGGAGACCGTCGTGGCCCAGGTGCAGGACATTCGTCCCCCGGCCGATGGCGGCGGCGTCGGCGATCAGCCGGCGGTGGCATCGCCAATAGACAGACTCAGAGCACATGACCGCCGTGCGCCGCTTGGCCGCCGTGTGGAGGACGTTGTCGAGGGCGTCCCAAAACTGCTCTGACCGCATGTAGTCCGCGTAGCCCCGGAACGACTCGTTGCGCAACGCCGTGTTGGGCGATCCGACGGCGGCTTTTCGCCAACCTCCAAGGCGAGGTTCCCACTGGTAGGCGACGCCGGCGTCTGGCACCCACTGCTCCATCTCCGCCCGGCCCACGTGAGGGTGACGTCTCGAACCGGGTGCGGTGCGGACGTCGACGAGCACGTCTATTGCGGCGGACCGCAACAGCTCCGTCAACTCGGCCTGACCGAGGGTGCCGTGACCAACGGTCAGCAACTCGATGTCAGCACTCATTTCCTCGCCCACGATCGTCCGACCCATCCTGCGGTCAGCGGTGCAGGGCTTGCTCGTGGGCGCGGTGCGTGGCTGGCTCGAGCTGGAAAGTACAGTGCTCGACGTCGAAGTGCCCAGCCAGGCACTCGCCCAACCGGTCGAGTACCTGGGCCCGCCACCGTCCGCCAGGGCGGGATCGGACACGACAACGTGGGCGGCGAGGACCGGGAGGCCGCTGGTCACTGTCCAGACGTGGAGATCATGCACGCCGAGCACGCCGGGGATATCGCAGATGTGCCCTCGGACCAGGGCCAGGTCGACGTTCTTCGGGGTGGCTTCCAGGAGCACATCGGTCGCGTCTCGAAGCAGCTTGGCTGTCCGGGGCAGGATCAGGGCCCTATAGCGATGGCCGCAATCGAATCGGCCCGCTGGAACCCCGTTATCGCGATTATGGCGCCGGCCACGACAACGGCGATCGCCCCCCACATGTCGGCCAGTACCTCGAGGAACGCGGCCCGGACGTTCAGGCTTTGCGCCTGGCCGCGGCGCAGCAATACCAGGCTGATGGTGTTGCCGGCCAGGGCCACCAGCCCGAAAGCGATCATTAGAGACGGGGTCGCGGTCCCGGGGTGTACCAACCGCATAACCGCCTCGACCAGGATGAACGCGCCGAGCCCGAAGAGCAGGACGGCATTAGTTACCGCGGCCAGGATCTCGGCTCGTAGGTACCCGAAGGTGCGCGCATCGCTCGGCGGGCGGGCGGCGAAATGCACCGCCAGCAGCGAGAGGCCGATACCCGTTGCGTCGGTGGCCATGTGGCCGGCGTCGGCAATTAATACCAGAGAGTGGGCCAGTACCCCGCCGATGACCTCCGCCGCCAGGATCGCCAGCGTGATGACGAGCACCAGCCGGAGCCGGTCCCGATGCTCACCGGCGGCGGTTATGGCGGTGGTTGCCTGCCCGTGCTCGTGGCTCATTTACCGAGGTTCACGAAACGAGTTGCGCTCAGAGCGAAGTGGCACCAGTTCGTGCAGAAGGCCGTTGCACGCTGAAATGGTATGCAGAAAGTCACGATCAACCGCTCTCTTCGTTGCCGGTAGTCCGGCGGGCTTTCGCACGTGGCGCTCCCGGCAGGCTGTACCCCGGCACCGCGGGACTACCTCCAGGGTACAGGCGGCACCCAGTTCTACGTCGTTACCGTCGCGGCGGTGTCGCCCAGCTTTTTCCTTCGCCTGCGCCGGCGCCATAGGACGGCCAAGAAGACAGCCAGCGCGATCACGACGACTACTGCGGCCCCTATCAGGACATACCACATGATGTTCGTGGGGGCGACCGCGGGCACGTTGACATTGGTGGCGTAACTGCTGGCCATGGTTGTCGTTGACCCTGATGCGGCGTTGACCTGGTCGAGGTACGCCTTGAACGTGACCAGCGGGCCGCTCTGGGACACGACGACGTTCGAGGCCAGGGCGACGCGGAACGTGATCGCCTCAGACGACGCCGCCGGCAGCGTCGCGCCTCGTCGCGGGCCGAGGTAGGCGTCGATCACGCCGCCGCCAGTCGAACCTCTAAGCCCTACGGCGGTGAAACGCCCTTTCGGGCCTGTCGTTGAGTAGGACAGGTGAACCTGCTTGGCGTCGACGGTCGGGGCACCCGGAGTGCCGGCCGAAAAGGCGAGCGCGACGCGGGCATAGGGGAGAGGACGAGAACCCGGGTTACCGACCCTGAGCGTGAACATAGTCGGCGCCGCTCCCGCCTTTAGCAGGGTGGGGAACGATGTTTCGATGGCGGGGACCTGCTGGCGCGCCGTCCCCTGGTAGACCAAAGACTCGGCCACCTGCCCACCGTCGGCTTCGACGGCGAGTACCCAGCACGAGAGGTTCCAGCCCGACGCCCGGTAGGTCACACTGGCCTCACCGTCGTCGTCCGTGGTCGCCTCAGTGTGGCTCAGGCGTCCGCACACCCCTGTCCCTGAGTTGAGCCCGGTACTGAAGTAGACGTGGTCGCCCGCCACCCCTTTGCCCGATGAGCTCAAAACGGTAACGGCGACGGTCGCGGTCGCCGTGGCATCGGCAGGCAGGGTGGCCGGGGCGGCACCGGCAACGGCCGAAGCAACCGCCGCTGGTTGCGCTCCCAGCCCGTCGGCATCAGGGTTGTTGACCAGAGCCTCGCTGAGCGCGCACCCTTTCCCAGTGCCGTACTTGGCATAGGCGAGGTTGCTGAACATCTCCTGCGTGTAGTACGGCGCCCCATTGATGACCTGGTTGTACTCGCTCCCACCCGGGTCCGAACGGTTGGTCGAACCGAGGGGCGGCCCGTAGACGTGTTCGCACATGTCGGCCAGCTCGTTGCCTGACGGGTCGGTCCAGGCGTGCTGGAGCTCGAGCGGGTCGGTGATGGCGTCGTTGAGCTCATGGCTCAACGTATTGACCGCTCCGTCCGCGGCCAGGTCCCCGTTGGGCGCCTGCCCGGCGTTACAGTTGGTGGCCTCGTATGGGAGGTCGGCGTAGACAGTCTTGTCCCCGGTAGGGCCGAACGCCCGGTGGTAACCGCAATAGCCTTCGTAGGAGTTGGACCCGTCGACGTCGACGGTTTCGACCCCAGGGGGCAAAAAGACCGGGTAGAAATGGGTCAGGTCGGTGGCTAGGCTCAGGTTGCTGGTGATGAGCTTTAGCTCTGCCCGCAACTGGGCGTCCGTAATGCAGGCCGTAAACCCGGGGGCGGGGCTGCAGTCCTGGGCCGGGAACGAGTCTGTGTCTACGACGGGGCCGCCAGCGTGGATGCGGTACCGGACGTAGGTCTTCACGCCCGCCGTCGCCGCGTAGTACTCGGTGTCTACCGAGTACACGTTGTCGGTGCTGCCACTGGCGGCGGCCACGTTGGCGATGTAACTGTCGATAATACTTTCGTACTTGGGCGGGAAAACGTACCGGCCGCCGAGTGGCTGCCAAAAAACTGGGGTCACCGTGAGGCCCGGCGCGCTGTTGGTCTCCATGACGGGCCCACCGTGGTAGGTAAGCGGAGGGGCGCAGGTGGAACAGACCTGGGGCTCGACTGCCGGCTCTGCGTAGCTAGACGGCCCGGTGACGAGGACATCCGGCGCGCCCGCTGGAGTAGCCGTGCTCGCACTGGCATCGACCGGGGTGGTGGCGCCCGCGCAGCACAACCCGGCGGCCAAAATCCCGAGCACCGCGGAGGGAAGATACCTTCGAGCGCGCAAATAGGCCCTCTGCAGCGGTTTGGCAGGCTGCACTACGCCTGCCCTTCAAGCTTCACGCCTACGCCACCTCGCTCTGCGTCCGCTGCTTTTCCAGATGAGTCAGGTTGATAAGCGTATTCGCACGCGGACGCCACACCAAGGCACCCGTTGTGACGGCAAACGCAGGCGCCGTCTCTCCTTCACATTGTTGCCGTGACTTCTTTCACATCCGCCCGCAGAAGGCAGGTCGACCTCAATCGCAAGGTAACAGCAGCAGAAAAGAGGCACGTGCATCGAGGACCAGCGCCCGAAATTGGGGGTTTAACGGCAACGAACCCTTACAGAGAGCCCTTATAACGAGGTCTGGGCTTGTCGCACCGCGGCTACAGCGTCGTCAGGGCCGGTGAGAGCGACGTTCGCGGCCGAGCGGCGGCCGGCTAAATACAGCACGAGCTCGGTGGGACGGCCGCTCAAGGCGGCCTTAGGGCCGGCGCCAAACGCACGGTTACGTCCATCCGGGCTGACTAGCTCGAGGCCGAACGGCCGGGCTTGGCGGGCCAGCCGGCGTCCCAGGAACCCGCTCATACGCCAGGCGAGAGCCTCGAGCTCGGGGACATCCGCCCGTGGCCCTTGCCTATTGGCCCGGCGCACGTCTTCGTGGTGGATGAAGTACTCGAGGCCATTGGCCAGGGTGCGGGCCCCGGGGATGCGCCACGGCACCAACGGGGCACCCGCCCGTATACGAACGACCAGGTACGTGTACCCCTTGGCTTTTTCCTTTGCCCTCCGGTCGTCACCCCAGCGTCTGAAGTGCTCACGCAGCACCAGGTGGGCGGCCATGTCCGAAGTCGTCCAGCCGTGGCACAGCGTCGGTGCGTCCGGGCCGAGCTGGTCCAGGAGGTCACACAGATCCAGGCGCTCCCGTTCGTCGATGGGCACGGCCACGCCGGGCACTCTATCCCGGCGTCTGGGAAGGTGCCCCACACGGTGTTGAAGAGCCGCAATAATCGTGCTTCGGGCACTAGGGCGATGAGACGGCCGCGTGTGGGGGCGTCGAGGCCCTCTCCCCGCCCCAACGTCCGCCGCCGGCTTCGTACCCCTCAGGGGCATTTGAGAGTGCTGGTTATCTCCGTGTAAAGCGATTGGATTTGGGTCGAGACCGTGCTCAGGCCGGACTGCAGTTCGCTGAGCGAGCTGACGCTCGTCAGGTTGTGCACGCTCGTTTTCATCGAATCGATTTTCGGTTCCAGGGCCTTGGCTTGCTCTGCTTTGAGCTTTTTCGCCGATTGAACAACGTTATTGAATGCTTTTTGGACATTGGCGAGTTCGTCTTTTGCCTTGCCGAAGTTCAAGTTCTTGACGTCAGTTTTGACCGTGTCGATGGAGTTATGCAGGTCGGTCCCCGCGCTGCACACCTGGTCTACCGCTTTTTGACTGGCGCTGGTGCCGCCACAGGCCCCGAGAAGTCCAGCGCTGAGCGCTAACGCGGCAAGCGATCTAGTTATTTTCCTCATGGCTTCATGTACCCGCCTCGATCAATGACAGAGGTGGCGAGTGCCATGAAGGCACCCGCCCTCCTCCCCGTCTTTGTGAAGCCCATTTCTAAACGGGCTAACCAGCCTCTTCCGCTTCGGCTTCTTCCGCTGCAAGTTCCTCGAGTTCCGCCTCCGCCACCGCGATGGCAAAGCCGAGGGCTTTGGCAATATTGCCGGACGCGCTGACGACCCGGGCGGTCCCGACAATGGGGGCGACCGCAACCAGCACATCCTGGACGTCGTCGAGCGTGACCCCGACCTCGGCTGCGGTGCCGGCGTTCAACAGGTAAGACGAGGCGGGCGCACCCACCGCCACCAGGGCGGCGATCCGGACAAGCATGTGCTCGCGCGCCTCGAGGTCGCTGTTTTCCAACGACGCCGCGGTCATGGCGGCGAGGGTATCGAGTACGGGGGTGTCGTCTTCGGGCATGTGCAGTTCCTTGTAGGTCGGGCTCAGTTGAGCGTTGCCTCTGCCAGCGATGCTGCCGGCTCACTCGCCGGCCTTCATATCCTCGCGCCAACGGTGAACCAGAGCATCATCCGGATCGTGTGAGGTGGAGGAAGTGAGGGCGATGCCGGCCCCCCTCCGACAGGGCCCCGCCGGCAAGCTGTTTTGATTGTGTGAAGAGGTGTTTTGATTGTATGAAGAGGTTGCAGAACCCATCCGTTCGCGGGCAGAACAGAGTGGTGGACCGATCAGGAACCGCCGTTCACGGCCTCGACGGTGGGGGCCGGCGCCGATCTGACCCCCTGACTGACGCGCAGGAAAGCGAGCGACCCGAAAACGGGCAGTCTGGGGCAGGCGGGCGGCCGCCCGGCCACCAGATGGGTGGCGGTGGGCTCCGCTTCCACCGGCCCGCCCGGGCCTGGCCGCTGTCGGTCGAAGCCGGGCCTATCCTGCTTCCGCCAGTGCCTGCGGCCCGCCAGGGGGCCGGCGCCGGCCGCTGGCAGATGCTATTGCCTGTCGTGGGCTCGCTGGCGATGGTCGGCTTTGCCTTTGTGGTGCGCTCTCTGCTGTACCTCATCGTGATCGGTCTCATGGTGGTGAGCATGGTGGGGGCGACGCTCGGGGCGCAGATGGCGGGCAACAGGGAAGAGAAGCGTCGGTGGGCCAACACCAAGAAGCGTTATCTGGAGCTGATCTCCAGGGCCACCGATGATTCGAGCCGGGCCTCCGAGCTGCAGCTGGCCGGTCTGGCCGGGCTCTACCCTGGGCCCGGGGAGCTATTGGGCCTGGTGAAAGCGGGGCAAGGCATATGGGAACGCCGCCGCACCGATCCCGACTTCGGCTGGGCTCGCCTCGGCTTGGGCGCGGCTGCAGCGGCCCGCCCCGTGAGGCTGGGAGACCATGGGCCGTCCGTCACCGAGCCCGACCCCGAACTGGCCCACGCGACCGAAAGAGCGGTCGCCGCTACCGCTACTATCCCGTCCGCCCCGGTCACCGCCCCGCTGGCCCATCTCGGGGTGCTGGCCGTGGTGGCTCCCGGGGCAGAGAACCTGACCAGCGCCAGGGCTATGGTGGCGGCCTGGCTGGCGTCACTTGCGGCCCTGCACGCACCCGGCGACTTGCGCATCGCTGGCCTTTTTCCACTAGAAGCGGCGGCCAGCTGGGACTGGCTCAAGTGGCTGCCCCATTGCCGGGCTCTTCAGGGGGGCGAGGGCTTTGGGCGGGCGCGGCGTTCGGTAAGCACAGACCCGGTCGCCTTCGGCGAGTTCACGAGCGACCTGGTGCGGTTGCGCCTCGAGCGGCCCCGCGGGGCCGGCGCGGGGGAGCCGAGCCAGCTCGGTTGGGAACACGTGGTCGTCGTGGTCGACGGCTGGAGCCCGGCCCGTTCTAACGCCGCTCTCGACAACCTGATGACGCACGGACCGAACGTAGGGGTCAGCGTGATCGTGGTCGTGAACAGCCCCGATCAAGTCCCCTCGGCCAGCGGCGCCACCGCCGCGTTCGCTGACGATGGCACGCTGCTCTACGTCGAAGGGGGGCCGGCTGGTCGGGTGGAGGCGAAGGTGCAGCCCGACCAGATGAGCTCCGCGACGGCTCTCGACATCGCTCGCCGTCTGGCCCCGCTGCGGTTGGGCTGGGAGGGCAGTTCTTCGGCCTTTGCCGACAGCGTCCGGCTGTGCGAACTGCTCGGAGCAGAGGGGCCAGCCGACGTGGCCCGCGCCACCCCCCGGGTGGCGCTGTCCGACGTGGCCGGCGCCAGCGGGCGCCAGCAGCGTGAACTGTTGCGAGTGCCCGTGGGCCGAGACGAGGCCGGGAACGCGGTCGAGCTCGACCTGAAAGAGGCCGCTTCGGGCGGCATGGGCCCCACGGCATCATGGTCGGCGCCACTGGCTCCGGCAAGAGCGAGCTCCTGCGCAGCATCACCGCCGCCCTCGCCGCCCGCCACGAGCCCGGGCTGGTCAACTTGTTGCTGGTCGATTTCAAGGGGGGAGCCGCGTTCGCCGGGCTGGAGCCATTGCCGCACGTGGCCGGGCTGGTCACCAACCTGGCCGAGGAGCCGGACCTCATCGCCAGGGTCAAGGCGGCGCTGGCCGGCGAGCTCGAACGGCGCCAAAGGCTGCTGCGCGACGCCGGCGACCTCAGCTCTATAAGCGAGTACCACGTCCGCCAGGCCGGTGCCGGGGGAAGGCTCCCGTCATTGCCCTACCTGGTGGTCGTCGTCGACGAGTTCGGCGAACTGCTCGAGGCCGAGCCCGGTTTCGCCGATATTTTCAATGCCATCGGGCGGATGGGGAGAAGCCTGGGCGTCCACCTGCTCCTGGCCACCCAGCGCCTCGACGAGGGCCGGGTGCGATCGCTCGAGCCTCATCTGCGGTACCGGTTGGCGCTGCGGACGTTCAGCGCCTCCGAGTCCCGCAGCGTCCTCGGCTCGGCCGCTGCCTACGAACTGCCCCCGGTGCCCGGCCTCGCCTACCTCGCCGTGGACGAGTCTCTGACCATGTTCAAGGCGGCCATTACGACGCTGCCCGACCGCCCGGCCCGTCGTGAGCGCAGCCCGCTTGCCACCGACGCCCTGAGGCCGCTAACGCTCCTGCGCCAAGACCACGTCGGGCCCGCTGGGCGGCACGGGAACGAAACCTCTTCGGCCGCTGTGCCAACCGACGCCTCTCGCCAGGGCACGGGGACGGAACTGCAAGCGCTGGTCCAGGCGGTCTCCGCTATCGACAGCGCCCCGGCTCGGCGGGTCTGGCTGCCGCCGTTGCCTGCCACCCTCACCCTGGGCGCCCTTACCATGGGCACCGTTACCATGGGCGCCCTTACCATGGGCACCGTTACCCGGGAGGCCCCGCCAAGGAGGGGGTCGGAACGGCCCCTGGCCTTGCCAGTCCTGGGTGTCGTCGACCTGCCCCGGGCACAACGGCAAGAGCCGCTCGTTTGGGACTACACCGGGGCGGGCGGGAACCTCGGCGTCGCCGGCGCTCCTCGCACCGGGAAGTCGACTTTGCTTATAAGCCTGGTGCTGGCGCTGGTGAAGGAGGCCAGCCCAGACGAGGCCCAGTTCTATGGCTTGGACCTCGGCGGCGGAGGGCTCTTTACCCTGGAGAGCCTGCCTCACGTCGGTGCCGTTGTCGGGCCGGCAGAGCTGGAAGCCGCCACCCGGCTGCTGCAAGACATGCGCAGCCTGGTGAGCGAGCGGGCCGCCCGCCGCCGGGCGATCGCCAGCGGGGCCGCAGACAGCAGGGCTTCTGGCGTTGGCGGCCAGCCCGTTACCAGTGCTGAAGTCGCCAACCCCGGTGGTGCTGAGCCTGAGGTCTTCGTGGTCGTGGACAACATCGGCATGCTGCGCCAGAACTCACCCGAACTCGAGCTCGAGCTGTCGGCACTGGCTACCACCGGCCTCCACCAGGGAGTCCACGTCGTGGTGAGCGCCAATCGCTGGTACGACATCCGCCCCCAGTTGCTGGACGCCCTCGGGACGAAGCTGGAGCTGCGGCTGGGCGACCCGGCTGAGACGCTATCCAAGCGGGATGCAGCCAAGGCGCTGCCCGTCGACCGCCCGGGCCGAGGCGTCACCCGAGAAGGCGACCTGTTCCAGCTGGCGTTGCCGTCTTGGTCTCTGACGCCAGGCCCCGACGGCGAGGCGGTCGCCGTATTGGAGGCTGTCTCGCAGGCGCGGGCGGCGGCGGGCACGGCACGCGCCCCGAGGGTGGCGGCTCTACCGGAGTCGCTCGACGAAGATGCGGTCGACGTCCTCGCCGCCCAGGCCGGCTCGGGCCGCGTCGACCCGGCGGCCGGGTTCCTCGTCGGCGTCAGCGAGTTCCGCTCCACCCCCGCCCAGGTGGACCTGCTGGCGCGGGGCGCCCACCTCTCTGTATACGGGGACGGCGGCAGCGGCCGGACGACAGTCCTGGCCAGGGCGTTGCGCGACACGTTCGCCCGGCTGACGCCCGAAGAGCTGACCGTGCACCTGGTCGACCCGGCCCGAGGCCTGATCGACTTTGGCGAGGCTGCTCATGTAGCCAGTTACGTCACCTCCTCGGGTGCGGCCGAGAAGCTGGCCCGGGAACTGGCCGATGAGCTGGGCCGGCGCCTGCCGCCCGAAGGTGCCACCGTGGCCGAGCTGCGGGCCCGCCAATGGCGAGGCCCCACCGTGATGCTGGTCGTGGACGACTACGACCTCCTAGTCGGTGCCATGGGCAGCCCGTTGGCCCCGCTCGCCGACGTGGTGGCCCAGGCGGCCGCGGTCGGGCTGCACGTCATCTGCGCCCGCCGAGTGGCGGGGTCGCAGCGCACGAGCTTTGAGCCGTTCTCGCAGCGCCTGCGGGAGCTCAGGCCTACCGCCCTCGTGTTGTCCGGCAGCCCCGACGAGGGCATCGTGGCCGGGAGCGTGAAACCCCGGCAGATGCCGCCGGGACGGGGATGGTTGGTATCGCCGGCGGGACGAGCGCAGCTCGTGCAGTGCTGCCTCCCCACCGATACCGCGGGCCGGGCTTTTGGAGCGGGCCGGGCTTTTGGAGCGGGCCGGGCTTTTGGAGCACCGGCGTGAGCGTGGCCCGTACCACCCTAGTGACGCTGGCCACCCTGGCCCGCGAGGTTGACGTCGTCGCCGATGCCGACGTACCTCTGTCCGATCTGCTTCGGCCCGTGGCCGGGCCGCTCGGGTTGCGGGCGGCGGACATCGTAGTCACGGTGACGCGCTCAGGTGACCCGGAGGAGGCTTTCACCATGCATTTCACCGAAACTCTGAGCCAAGCAGGCGTGGTCGACGGCGACCGGCTCAGCTTGCACCCGTTCAGCCAGCAGCCCGGCGAAGCCCGCCAGGTCACATGGTTGGGAGGCGAGACATGAACGATGCCTCACGCCACGCCCCCGGCAACGGTGGTTCGGTGACCACCAACAGCTACCCGGGCGCGCCGGCCCCCGTGGGCCGCTTCGGCGTAGCCAGCCCCGAGCAGTTGGGCCTCGACCGCGAGCCCTCCCCGGCACCTCGTCAAAGGGCGCGACGACGGCGGTGGCCGTGGGTCCTAAGCAGCGTGGCCACGGCGGCGGCGCTTTGCGCCGGTGCCTTCATCCTCGGGCGGGTCACCAAACCCAACCCGCCGCCCCCGCCCCCGCCGCCCCGACCGCCCGCCACCGCCGGGGTGGTGGCACTGACCCAAGCCGTTACGGAGGGGCAGATCCTCACCCACGGCGATCTCAGCGTCGTCACGCTTATCAAGCGGCCCGGCGTCCACAAGTACTTCCCGGTATCGATGGAGAGCGACCTTGTCGGCCGGCGGGTGCGTGTGGCGCTGCCCGCAGGGGCCCTGATCGTGGGGTCGGAGATCGCCAACGGGCCGTGGCCAGCTAAGGGGCAAGCGCTGGTTGGGCTCGACCTTCAACCGAGCGAAGCCCCCACGGGCGGCGCCCTGGTGGCCGGGGACCAAGTGGGGGTGCTCTTCGTCCCGGCCGCCTCGCAGCCGCCCTACCCGGCTCCCGTCCCTCTGTCCACGGCCAAAGTAGTGTCCTCTGTGGCCGGCCAGTCAGGGGACTCTTACGTGACCGTGCTGGTGCCGGCCCGGCTGGCCGCCCGTCTGGCCGCCTACGCCCAACATGACGAGGTGGCCTTGGTGAGGCTCGGGCCGGGGGTAGCCTGGCCGCCTCCGACGACTGCCCCGCTAAAACCAACGACGTCGATCAAACCCAAGACACTTGTAAAACCAAAGACACCGGTAAAACCAAACACGTCCGTAAAACCCAAGACGTCGCCGCCAACGACCAGCGCTCATCATCACGGCGGCACCGGTGCAGGGCAGAAAAGCACTGGCAAAAAGAGCGTTACAGGTAAGAGCGGCACCGGTAAGGACGATAAGAGCGCCCAGACTGGCAAGAACAGCGGGCCGGCGGCCCACCATTAGTTCCGTCCCCTTTGGGCAGTCGCTCATTGAGCGACGCTGGCCGTACCAGACAGCGTTGGCCGATTATTTCGAGCGCGTCGTCGAGGACCGCGAAGGCGCAGGCCGAACCAGATGCAGTTTTAGCTGGAAAGCGAGCAAAACTACCTACCGGCGCGGCGCGGCCGTCTAAATATGCAAAAAGCGAGGCCTTAAAGAAGGGGGTAAGTGGGTACTTTTGCACACCGGGCCCGCTCCGCCTCGGGGTTGGTCCATAAATCCACGACAGCGTGGTGACGGCCGTCCGCTACCCATGCTCTTCTCTGCCGGCGTGCCCAACCAAATCCCCGACCGCCGGTCTACGGTGCCCGCCACTACAGTGTCCCCGCCTAGCTCCAGGTCGAGACCCATGGCGCGACCTCTGGCCATCACCAAATGGGTGGTCGAGCTGGGACACACCTATCGCCTCCACTTGATCAAATCGCTTCCAATTCCTTGCCTTTTCCAAGCTAGGGCGGCGAGAATGCCGACAACGAGGCCACAGTTCGGCGAGAAGCCGCCTGAAGGGTCTAGGAAAACAAGCTCAGCAGGCCCACTGCCGCTGTCACGGCCAGCGCGGCCAAGCTGATCCACGCCAGCAGCCGCCCCTTGACGCGGATGGAAGGCCGAACGGCGCTCCCGCTCGCCCCCGCGTCGCCCGTCCCCCCGCG
Organism: uncultured Acidimicrobiaceae bacterium; assembly: GCA_963807395.1. Lineage (GTDB taxonomy): Bacteria > Actinomycetota > Acidimicrobiia > Acidimicrobiales > Palsa-688 > Fen-671. The sequence goes on along the minus strand of CAWEBW010000010.1, from coordinate 50,186 downwards.
TCGCCCGTCCCCCCGCGTCGCCCGTCCCCCCCGCGTCGCCCGTCCCCCGTGCGTTGCCCGTCGCCCCCGCGTTGCCCGTCGCCCCCGCGTTGCCCGTCGCCCCCGCGTTGCCCGTCGCCCCGTGGTTGCGCCCAACTGCGCTGGCACCACCGGGGGACGCCTCGTTGTCAAAGCCCCACGGCCGGCTACCTCCCGGCGGAGGGCCGGTCTCCGGCCAGGCCGGGCGGGAAAGGATCGGCCCGGCCACAGTCCTCGGGGCGATCAGCGGTGTGGGCAGGCCCAGGGCCCGCAGCGAAGGCGCGTCGACCCCGGCGTGGCGGAGGAAGCTGGCCAAGGCGGCCCGAGCTGGGGGCTTCCGGCACGCCGCCGGCAAAGGCAGGCCGACCTTGGTTTCCCCTGCAGATATGACCATTACCGGGCCATATACCGCGTGCCTTATGAGGATGTCGCTCACCTCATCGGCCCGCACAGTTATGGTCCGCCAACGCGTCCGGCGCACCACGGCGGCCGGGCTGACCACGAGGCTGGGGGCGCCGGAGCGCACGAGGAGTGCCTCGAAGACGACGGTCAGCGCAGACATCACGGTGAGGATCACGAGCCAATTGGTGGCACCCGCCAAGGCGCAGATGACGACCACGATCACGAAGAGCCCGGGCATTACGAAGAGGGACCGCGCCCACTGGCGCCGCCCGGCCAACTCCACGCCCGTGGCGGTCGCAACCCTCGAACCCTGGCCAGGTACGCCTACACTCATATGCCGCTCTCGCCCCGCTCTTCTAACTTCAACCAGCCCTGTGGCGTCCAGCGCTCAGGCTGGTACTCGTTGACGGGGTCGTTGTAGGTGGCCTCGATGGCATCGGCTCGTTCGCCCAGCTCGCCGTGCCGAGCGGCTGACATCGAGCCTTGCTCCACGGCTACGTCGGCCAACCGACGGAGCCAGTCCGCCGTCCACGCCGCTGTGCCAGCCGCAACCGGACGGCCCTCCTGCACGTTGTAGGCCAGGTTGTCGGCAACAACTAGCGTCCCCTCTAGCTGCAAGCGGGGCTTGGCGTGGAGGTTGGAGCCTCTGGCCGCCAGGTTGGCGAGGGCGGCCCCGCGGATGCTGTCGCCTTGCTGGACCTGTACCCGGGCGGCGTGGAGGGCGGCTATTACGGCGGTCACCCATGCGCCCGCCTGACGGGCTACGTGGTCGGCGTGCTTCAGTGTCTTCAAGGCCTCCTCGGGGTGGCCCGCCTCCGCCGCAGCCAGGCCCTGGCGGAGAGGCTGAGCCAATTTGTCCCGGAGCTGGCTGCGGTCCGCCAGCTTCACGCGGGGGTCATCGGGCCCGGCGCCTTTCGGACGACCGAGGAGCCCTTTTTCAACCGGAGGGTCCACCAGGTCCTCCGGCTTCAATGGCGGCTCACCCACCACACCGGCGAGATGGCAAGCCCCCGGCCCCTCGGGGTTCAGCACCACTACGTAAGCGCCGTCAGCTAGGAGCTCGTCTACGCCGTCCGGCAGGCTGAGCGTGCCTATGGCAGTCAGCGCAGGTTCTAGCTCCGGGTCCGGAGAGAATCCGAACGGCGGCTTGGCCCAGGCCTCGAGCGCTTCGAGGTCACTGAAGACAGGCACAGTGCGAAAAGACTCGGTGACCACCGGTCTCCCCGACGGCCCCAGAGGCACCAGGACGGTGGCGCCCGGGAAGCGGTCGGGCTGGAGATGGTGCCGGAGACCGGCGTCCCGGCGCCGGAGCGCGAGCGTCACCATGTCGGGGTTGGTGACGTCTTCCACTTCGGCGGCGGCGGGCAGCCCGTTCATGGCCCGAACGTACCGCCACCCATGGCCGAATTGTCGTTGGCCACATAACTCCCGGCCGCCTGGTTGAGGCGGCTGGACGTCGCCTGTTCGAGGGCAGAAAGGTTTGAAAGCGCTGGCACCCCTGCCGCCACGAAGCTCTCGACAGCCGCCTGGACGGCGGCGTGGCCAGCCGCTCCGGCGGCGCTTTCACACGCCGAGCTGACCGAGCCGACGCTCGACAACAGGCTGCTGGCGATCGACCCGATGGCGGGGGCAGCTCCGGATAAACCTCCCGGCTCGACTTCGATAGGCACTCCTGCCTCCTTTTAGGAAGACTCGTTACAGGCCAAAGAAATGGGCTACGTCTTCGGCGCCGTGCGCAATACCCTCACCGGCGTCCGCCACGTCGTGGCCCACGTCGTCGACACCGTTGTGGAACCACTTGACGTTGTTGTAGGCCCAGTCGCCGGCCAGGTAGAGCGCCGTGCCGGCCAGCACCACCTGGCCCGCCACGGGGATCCAGCTGGTCGAGACGTCTACAATCCCGAGCGCCCCGCCCAAAGCCTCCGTCCCCGCCCCGCCCAACATGGCGTCCGCGCTTACTACCCCGTTGGCCGCCGCCATACCCCGGTCGAGGGCTCGCACCGCCCCCGAGTCGTCCGGCGAGATGATCTCGGCCGCGTCCGACACCACTGCAGCTCCGGCCAAGACCCGCGAAGCCCCCGCCAACTGACTCGCGAAGGGCAGGTCGTCGAGGCCCCCGGATCCAAAAACACGGACGCCGTCAGCCTGGAAGAGTTTCGCAGCGACCTCTTCGCTTTGCGAGTACAAATAGGGGTCCGCCTCTTGCTGCGCGATGTTGTCCGGATCCTCGCTCCACCCGGGCCTGAAGGCCCTGATGAGGCTGCCGGTCTGGCCCCAGCGCACGCCGGCCCGAGCCAGCGGGACCAGGAAGCCGAGGCCCATGGGGACCAGGCCGAAGCCCGCTTTGTCGTTCAACCAACCGATTTCTTTCGAGATCGACGACCAGCCCGGGATGGCGCTACCGATCTGCGCCGCCGCCCTGCCCGCCGCCGCCTCATATTGCTCCCACGCGGCTTGGCCCGCGCTGACGGCGAGACCGATCTCCTGTTGCATAGTGCTCTGGATGTTCGTCTCCGCGTAAGACCGGGCCGCGGCCGCGCCGGGGTTGTGCGGGGCGAGCGGCTGCGAACTGAGCTGGCTCGTGGCCGACGCGGCCGATGCTTGCGCCTGGGCCACCTGCGCCTGGGCCGCTTTTACCTTGGCCTGGCATTCGGCCAGCACGGCCGCGTAAGACGAGAGCGCGCTGGAAGCGTCTGCGAGCGCAGCTGCCGCAGAGCGGTGGTCTGCCTGCAGCGACGAGACGCACGCCGCAAACCTCACTGCGCCCTGGCCGGACCAGGTCGTACCGGACAACCCCGAGGTGGTGGAGCCCAGTTGAGAGCCCCAGTCCCTCACGGCGCTCGCGGCGGCACCAAGGCGCGCCGCGGCGCCGGCAAGCGTGCCCGGTTCCCCGGGGATTGAAGGGATCCCGCCGGCCGTGCTCCCCCCGTCCGAGGGGTACATGACCCTATACGGCCCCGAAGGTGGAAGCTACCTGCTGGTCGTTGTTCTGGTAGGAAATGGCCGCCTGGGCAGTGAGCTGTGAGATGGTCTCCAGTGCCTGGTGGAGGTTGACCTGGGCGGTCTGCCACTGCTGGAACGCGGCCAGGAAGCGCTGCTGGCCCATGCCCGCCCATTCCGCCCCAAGTGCGCTTACCTGGCCGGAAAGTTGCTTCAAGAGCGCATCGATGGTCCCTGCGCCTTGGTTGAGCTGCCCTGAAGTTGACTCGAGTTGCTCGGGTGTAACCCTGATCAGTCCTGCCATTTGCAAGTTCCTCCTCTGCTTGCTTTGCTTACGCCGTTGCCGGTTTTCCTGATCTTCAACCCGCAATGTGAAGCTGTCACCGTCATTTTGTGATGAAGCTTTGATCATTCATCACGGGCCCGGCCATCATTTGGTTCAGGCATTCGGTTCAGGCGTCTGGTTAATTTCCGCGGCCAAGGGCCCCGAGTACGGCGGAGCGAATAGACGGGAGGCCGGGAACGGGCGGCAAGCAAAACTGGAGAAAGCCCGCTTAGTACGTGTAATCCGTGCCCCAATTGAACGCCGCTTGCGCCGCACCATCGGCGCAGTTGTAGGCGTAGTAACCGGAGCCCCAGGCCGAGGCCCAGGTGGAGCCAGGGCCTTCCTTGGTGGCAGTGCAGTTAAACCCGTCGGCCTTGTACGGGGCACCTTTGGCCTGGTCTGCCGCCGGCCCGAGGGTTCCAGTGGTCACCGTGCAATTCGTGTTGTACACAGCGATTTGGGCCTGGACCGAACGGTCGCTGAACTCAACGGCCTGGCATTGGCCGTGGCCCAGCGGGGCCGGCAAAAGCCGGTGGCCGGCGCCGAATGTGGGCGTCCCCGGGTACGTCCCGCCCCCAGTGGCGGTGCCCGTCCCACTACCGGTTGTGCCTGAGGCCGCTGTGCCTGAGGCCGCTGTGCCTGAGGCCGCCGGCGTGCCGCTGACCGTGAGAAGGTACATCGATGGCCCCGTCAGGGTGTTGGCGTTCCAAACCTGGAGGACCAGTTTGTCGCCCTGGTTGACCACCCAGCCGTCTTCTCCGTAGTCGGGCCCGAACGAATAGAAGGTGATCGACGAATCAGTCCACGTACTCACCGTGCACGTCACGTAGTTCGGCACATAGCCGTTGACGGCGTCGGTGTGAGAGGCGCAGGCGTTCCACCACGTCTGAGGGATCTTCCCGGCATCCTCCAGCTCCTTCAGCGTGCCCTTCGGCCCGAGGTCGGTGACCCGGAAGTGCCTGCTGTCGGCCCGGACATAGGCGCCGCCGGACCCGAAACAGCTTCCAGTGATGGAGACATCCGGCGTTTTACCCGGCCGCAACTGGCTGACATGACTGACAACGGGCTGGCACGAGGACGCCGCCGGCTCCACGCCGACAGCACTGGCCCTCGCCTCTGCGGGCAACAGGCCCACCAAGGCGACCAGCGGCATGGCCGCGCATATCGGCACCATGGCCAAGCGCCGCCACCATTCGCGTCGCCCCCTCGGCTTGGTCCCCACCCCCGGCATCTGGCCCCTGGAGATTTTCTTGATGAACACGACGTTTTGCCCTATCCTTCGGTCCGTTTGATCGGGCCGGCCGCCCGGGTGCAGGGCGGCCGGTCAGCTCCCCGCCGGGGGTAGCCGTCCCGGCAGGAAGAAGCCAGGAAAACGTTGGCCGGCCACCGTCACACGGGCGGCACACCCGCCACCGAATAGAGGCCGGTCAGTAGAGGACGGGGTGTAGAGGACAGATAGAGGTGACAACGCGAGCCGGGCCGGAAAAGCGTGGGTTGGCACGCTTTTCCGGCCCGGGTTGACGGTTAGGAACAGGCTCAGGAAGCCAGCGGGAACTCCGTCCCCCGCTCTTCTGGCGCCGCGGCTGCCTCGTCGGCCTCCTTGGCGATGGCGACGTCCAGGACCTGGTCGATGGTCTCAGCCAAGGTGAAGGTCATCTTGGCCCGGACTTCCTCCGGGACGTCCTCCAGGTCGGGGCCGTTGCGGGCGGGCAGGACCACTTCCTTCAGCCCGGCCCGGAACGCAGCCAGCACCTTTTGCTTCACGCCACCAATGGGGAGCACCCGCCCCTGCAGGGTGACCTCGCCGGTCATGCCCACAACCGGGCGGACCGGACGGTCGAGCAGCAAGCTGACCAGAGCCGAGACCATGGTGACACCTGCGGATGGCCCGTCTTTGGGGACGGCACCGGCCGGGACGTGCACGTGGAAACGCTTGCCCCGGAAGGAGTCCTCGTTTATACCAAGTTCCTTGGCGTGGGCCCGCACGTGGGAGAGGGCAATTTCTGCCGACTCTTTCATGACGTCGCCGAGCTGGCCGGTGAGGGTCAGCCCTTCAGGACCGTCCATGGACGTCGCCTCGATGAACAGCACGTCCCCTCCGGTCCCGGTTACGGCCAGTCCGGTGGCGACGCCAGGCACACTCGTCCGGTCGGCGGCTTCGAAGAAAAACCGCGGCCGGCCGAGCCACTTAGCCACATCGGCGGCGTCCACGACGACCGGCGCGGGCAGCGAACCCGCCGCCAGCTTGGTCGCCACCTTGCGCATCAGCCGGCCCAGCTCCCGTTCGAGGTTCCGTACGCCGGCTTCCCGTGTGTAGTCAGCCGATACCGTCCGCAGAGCTTCGTCTGTGACTTCGACCTCCTCAGGTCGGAGCGCAGCGCGCTCCACCTGACGGGGGAGCAGGTGGTGACGGGCGATGGTGAGCTTCTCGTCCTCCGTGTACCCGTCGATGCGGATTACCTCCATCCGGTCGAGCAGCGGCCCGGGGATGGTCTCCATGACGTTCGCCGTAGCTATGAACAGGACCTTGGACAGGTCCAGCTCGACCTCGAGGTAGTGGTCACGGAACGTGTGGTTCTGGGCCGGGTCGAGCACCTCGAGGAGCGCCGACGACGGGTCGCCCCTGTAGTCAGAACCGACCTTGTCGACTTCGTCGAGGACGATGACCGGGTTCATCGTGCCCGCTTCGCGCAGCGCCCGGGCCAACCGGCCGGGCTGAGCCCCGACATAGGTCCGCCGGTGCCCCCGGACCTCGGCCTCGTCGTGCACCCCGCCCAGCGAGACACGCACGAACTTGCGGCCAAGGGCGCGGGCCACCGACTCCCCGAGGGACGTTTTGCCCACTCCAGGAGGGCCGACGAGGGCCAGCGTGGCGCCAGCGCCACGGCCGCTCACCGGCACCAGGCCGCGCTCAGCCTGCAAAGACCGGACAGCCAAGTGCTCGAGGATGCGTTCCTTGACGTCTTTCAGCCCGTCGTGGTCCTCGTCGAGGACGCGAGCCGCCTCGTTTACGTCCAGGCGGTCCTCCGAGGTCACACCCCAGGGGATCTCCAGGACCGTGTCGAGGTAGGTCCGCACCCACCCCTGTTCGGGGCTCTGCTCGCTCATGCGCTCAAGCTTGGTGATCTCGCGTTCGAGGGCATTGCGGACCGCCTCGGGCAGGTCGCGGCCGGCGATCAAGGAGCGGTAGTGCTCGGGCGTCCCGTCATCTGCGGTCCCTTCGAGCTCGCCCAGCTCCTTGCGAATGGCCTCGAGCTGACGGCGCAGCAAGAACTCGCGCTGAGTCTTCTCCATGCCCTCCTCGACGCTGCTCTTGATCTGCTGGCGCAGCGTGAGGTCGGCCAACGTGTCCCTGGCCCAACCGAGGACCAGGCGAAGGCGTTGCTCGACGTCGAAGGTCTCCAGCACTTGCACCTTCTGGGCCAACGACAGGTCTTGCGAATACCCGGCCAGGTCAGCCACCTGGGAAGGCTCCGTTACGTCCCGCAACCGCTCGGCGATTTGGCGGGCGCCACGCGAGAGCAGGATGTTCTCGAGCACGGCCCGGTACTCACGGGCCAGTTCGTTGGCAGTTTCGGTTACCGGGCCCTCGTTCACTGGGTCTACCTGGACCCACAGCGCCTGCCCGGTGCCGGGCACGCCGGTGCCGATGGCGCCCCGTTCGAGGCCGCGCACGACCATGGCCGGGGCCCGCCCGGGAGCTCGCCCCGCTCGACGATCTCGGCCACCACGCCGACAGAGGCGTAATGGCCGTCAATACGTGGGACCAGCACAAGGCGGCCACCAGCCGAACCCGCGGCTTCGGCCGCCACCTTGGCCTCTTCGGTCTCGAGGGCCATGGTGAAGACCATCCCCGGCAGGATCACACCTGAGGTGAGCGGCAGGAGGGGCAAGGTCTGGGTCATCTGAGCCATCTTCTGTTCTTGTCTCCGATCTCGTGACGTCGGATCGACGTCGGTGAATATATACATATAACGGCATTGGAGCGAGATTCCTTCCCCACCGAGCCACGCCGGTCTGCCGGCATCCCCGTTAGCCCGGACTACCAGCGCCTTAGCTGCCGATCAAGCTGGCCCGCTCTGCAGGGCCACCATTCGGGCGCCTACACCACTTCAAGCCTCAGCGGCCGCTGTAACCGCGCCCCGGTCCCGCCATCTTGGGCAATACGGACTCGCTCAGGAGGAACAATGCAACTGCCGAAAAACTTCCGCCGCCGCTCGCCCGGGGCGCGGGCCCGGGACCGCGCCGAGTTGGCCGGCCCCTGGTCGCCCTGGTCTGCGCCGCCCTGGTCTGGGCCGCCCTTGCCTGGGTCGGGCTGGTCTCGTCCGGAGCAGTGCCAGCTAGCGCCGGCCCCATAGGCACAACGTTGCCACCGGCCAAGATCCTGCCCTGTTTCGGGACGAAGTGCCCCACAACCCACATCATCAACTTCGACAGCGGTGCCGTCGGCCTGGGCCAGCAGGTAACCGATCAGTACGAGGGCGACGGCGTGTACTTCGCCGACCCCTCCGAGAACGGCTTCCAGAGCGGGGAACCCCAGCCGGGCCAGGACCTCGTCTCCACTCTGGCCTGACGTCGTCACCGCCCGACGCGGCCCAGTTCTCGTCCTGCGGGCCGCTCGAGTTCCCCGAGCACGGGACGTTCGGCTTTTTCACCTCAGGGGTCGGTTATATGAGCGCCGACGTCGGTCAGGTGTCCGCCAGCGGCTCGCGTTACGAGCTCGACGCCTACAACCAGGCGCATGAGCTGATCGGGTCATCGGCCATAACGGCCAACAAAGCCGGCATCGTGAACCCCATTTCTTTCACAGCGCCGGCAGGCCAATTGATCTGGGCCTTCGCTATTTACGACCCGTTCGGTTCGGGCCAGTACGACTTCGGCATGGACGACCTGTACTACTCGATCCCTCCCGGCCAGGCGCCCGAGATCTCGCTCACCGTCAACCACCCCTACGCCGGTGGGATCGTGCCCAGTTCGGGCAGCCTGGCGGTGACCATCAACCGCTTCAACGGTTCGACGGGGGAGGTCGACCTGGCCGTGAGCGGCCTGCCGGCCGGCGTGACGGCCACATTTTCACCCGCGGCGCTCACGGGTACGAAAAGCACGAGCACGCTCGACTGGGCCATCAGCTCGTCCGCTGACGGCGGGACCCCCACGCAGCCGGCGGGTTCGATGTTAACTTTCAGTGCCACCCCGGCAGTACCCGCCGCCGCCGCCTCGCCCGCGCCGCCGGTGACGATCGGCTTCGAGGCCAGCCTGCCCTACGGGTGGAGGCCCGGTGTCGGGCCGGTGACGCTGGCCGACTGCTCGACCACCGGGGTCTACGGCCCATCCGGGTCCGACATCTTCTTCGTGCCGAGCGCCATCTCCGGTAACGGCTCGCTCGACGTGAGCGGGGCCGGGCCGGGCACGGGGCTGGATGGTGCCGCCCTCAGCCCGAGCACGTTCTCCGACGGTTCGACCGAGCCAGTGCTCACCATTTCGGCCGGCCCCAGCACACCAGTTAAAGACGACACGCTGACCCTCTCCGCCAGCGCGCCGGGCTACGCCACGCAGACGACCAGCGTGTTAGTGCACCGGATCGTCGGCGAGATCACCTCGTGGACCGGCGCCTCGGGCAACAACGACGTCGTGGAAGCGCCGCACTGGGGCACGAGCTCGCAGTCGCTGACCATTTATGGTTCGGGGTTCTGCCCGGGGACAAAGGTCGCTTTTGGGGAGTACGGGAACCCGCCGTCCATCAGTCCCAACTCGCCGGCGCTGGTCGCGCCGAGCTACATCTCCCCGGACGGGACCGAGATGAAAGTAACCGTGCCCCACTACGCCGCCAACGGGCCTATCGACGTGTTCACACCCGGTGGCAGCTTCGCCAGCACCGGTCGCCTCAGTGTTGCTTATGGGTACGCAGAAACCGACGGCTACAACTTCGCCAACCGGGCCGGCCCGGGTGTCGGGTTGTCGGACCTGGCCAACGTTTTCCCCCAAGACGAGGTGTACATCCAGGTGGACCCGTGCTCCGGGCTATCGTTCGGCCTCGTCCACTGCTCGCTCGGCAGTACGGGCATCAGCTCTCCTCAGGCCGACATTTTCCTCAACAGTGGCGGTAGCTCCATCGCTAAGGGTGGCGAATGCTACGGCTTCAGCGCCTCCAGCCTCTTCTTGTCCGGTCTGCCCGGGCTGCCGCTCGAGCAGTCGGTAAAGAGCTTCGACTCGAACGCCAACAACGTCAACCAGGTCGCTGACAACAGCGCCCTCGACAACTACATCCTCGGCATGCAGATCAGCCAGGGAAGCTCGCAGAGCCTCAACCAGCGGGCCAACGCGGCAGCCACAGCGTCGGGGGACAGCGCGGCGCAGTTCGAGGCGCAGCTAAGAGCGGATCTGGTGACTCAGAACGGCTTCTTGAACCCGGTGGTGGTCGATATGTTCGGCACCGTAAAAGGGCAGTTCTCGGGCCACTCGGTGGTCGCCTACGACGTCCAGGGCACGGGTGGAGGCAACTACGACATCTACGTCTACAACCCGAACACCCCTTATAACCCCAGCGTTTCAGGCGACTCCACCGGGGCGACGACCAATTGGGTCTCCAACCAGCAAAACAGCGTGGTCCACGTGAACGCCAACGGCTCGTGGAACTTCCCTCAGATCGGCTACACGGGCCGGCTGTCCAGCGGCAACCTGTACCTGCTCCCGGCCGACTCCCTCCCGAGCAACTACGACCTGCCGGGGTCGTTCACATTCGGCAACATCCTGGCGTCAGCGCCGTCCGCCGGCCAGCTCGACCAGGTGACTGACGCGTCAGGGCAGACCCTTATCGGCGCAGGCGGGTCGCTCAACCGCTCGCCTTCGGGTATCCCCGGCGCCAAGCTCGTCTACAACATCGTCGGCCCCGGTGGGCCCGCCGCGCCCCAGGCTCTGCTGCCCTCGCATGGCAGTTACACCCTCACCTTGTCCCCGAGCGCCGGGGGGACGGTGGCCGGCGGCCTCACCGGTCCGTCGCTGTCCGCCTCCGTCCAGGGCATCGCCCACGAGAAAGTGACCTTCGGCCTCGACAACAAGTTGGGCACTATGCTGGTCCGGCCGAGTGGGGGAGGCGGGACGTTGACCACCGACCTGGTCCTCGCGGTCGCCAAGGGCGTCGACCGCACCGCCACGCTAACCCTGGCCTCGGGCAGCACCGGGGCGTTTACAGCCCAGCTGACAGCGGCCGGTTCGTTGCGGCTGGGCGACAACGGCGGGTCGGCCAGGGTCTCAGTCCAGCTCGGGTCGGTGTCTCCCGGGCGCCTCCCGGCGGCGTTCACGACCTCGCCGTTACAGGTCGGCCGCGGGGTCGGGTTCGTCCTCCACCCCGCTAGCTGGGCGCAGCTCGCTTCGTCGCCGGTCACCCTCCAGGGCAGCGCCCGAGGCGGGAAGGTAACGACGAAGGTGCTCCGCAGCACCCTGCCTGGCCCTCGTTTTCGGTCGCTCGCGCTGAGCGTGCACTACTCGGGCCAATCGGCCGTTCTCGGGGTGACGGGGAGCTGGACGGCTGCCCGCGGCGCCGCCCACCTTGGGCCGCTCGGCCAACAAGTGACCACCGCCACGGTGACTTGGGTCGTCCTGCAGGGCCGGCACACTGTGGCTCACCACGTGGCGGAAGCCACCGGTAACAGCTTGTCGAAAGTGAGCCTCAGCTGGGCGGTGAAGGGCCTCCACAAAGGGAGTTACCGGGTAGTGACCAGTGTCGTCGTCTCGACCTCAGCGCCGGGAGCAGTCGCCGCGGTGACGGCGTCGAGGGCGACCACCGCCACACTGGTGGTGGGTTGAAGAACCTCACGTGATATCGCTGAGGACCGTCGTTCGGGCGGCGACCAACGCCACCGCCGCCGATACGCCGGCTAGCAGCAGAGCGGCGCCCACAAACGGCAACGGCCCGCCGCCCGAGAGGTCGTGGGCAGGCCCAAAGGCGGCTCCTCCGACCTGGGCACCCGCCAAAGTTGTGGCGGCCGTGTATGGCAGGTAGGGGCGCACTGACGTGAACAGCCCGCCTACAACGGACTCGACCACGACGCCCCAGACAAAGATGCCGATGACCCCGGCCAGCTGGGAACGCACCAGCGACCCGATCCCCACCCCGACGCTGCCGAGCAACGCGGCCGCCAGGACGGCGCCGGCACCATGGCCGATGAGGGTACCGGTCCCGAGGCTGACGTGGCTCCCCTGGCCGGCCACGAAAGCCAGGCCCACCGTGGTCGCGACAATGCTGCTTACCAAGCCGAAGGCGGCCCCACCTACCGCCGCCACCGCCGCCTTGGCCATCAACACCTTGGACCGGCCGGGCGTGGCCAAATAGGTGAAGGTGGCTGTGTTGTGCCGGAACTCCCCGCTGGCCACGATGACGCCCAGCACGGCCGCCATAAGCATGGAAAACCCAGTAACAGTGGTGACCGTGGCCAGTCCCGAAGCGCTCGAGATCGGGGCCACGCCGCTGCTCCCATTTCCGGCCCGGGCCGCCTCCAGCGTGGCGAAAATTGCGGTGAGCACGACGGAAGTAACGAGAAGGCCGTAACTGACCCGGGCCGTGCGCAATTTCAGCAGTTCGGCGCGAATAAGGCGTGTCATCGTGTGAGCTCCTTTCTGGGCGCGCTGCCGACCGGTCCGTGAGAACCCGCTGTCAAGTGGAGGAAAATGTCTTCGAGGTCGGCCGGCTCCGCACTGGTTTCGAAAATGGGGATGCCCTTCTCGGCGGCCAGGAACCCCACTTGCTCCCCGGTGGCGCCTGTGACCTCCAGCTGATCGGGGCCCACCAGCTCAGCCCCGATGCCTCTGGCCACCAGGGCGTCACGGAGCTCCTCCGCCCTGGAGGTGCGCACCCGGAGGCTGCTGTGGGCGACCGCCGTCAGTTGGGCCAGCGGGGACTGCGCCACTAGCCGGCCATGGTCCAATATCACGACGCTGTCGACCGTCTGGGCGACCTCGGCCAAAATGTGGCTCGAGACGAGCACAGTCCGGCCGTCGGCGGCCAGGTCCCGTAGCATTCGGCGGAGCCAGTGCACGCCCTCCGGGTCGAGGCCGTTCGCCGGCTCGTCGAGGATGAGTATCTCGGGGTTACAAAGGAGGGCGCCGGCCAAGCCGAGCCGTTGGCGCATCCCCAACGAAAACTTGCCCACCCGCCGGTCCGCCGCCTCGGCCAGCCCGACCAGGGCGAGGACTTCCTCCACCCTTGACCGGCTGACCCCGGCCAGCAGCGCCTCGACGCGCAGATGGTTCCGGGCCGTGCGTCCCGGGTAGGCGCCCGAGGACTCCAGTACGGCGCCGACGACGTGCAATGGTTCGGGCAGCTGGCGGTAAAGCTGCCCGTTGATGGCAGCTCGGCCCGAACTGGGCGCCACCAGGCCCAAGAGCATGCGCAGTGTGGTGGTTTTGCCGGCCCCGTTCGGGCCGAGAAAGCCGACGACATTTCCCTGGTCGACTGAGAAGCTGACCCGGTCCACGGCCACCACGTCCCCAAAGTGCTTGGTCACGTTGTCGAACTCGATCACCGGCATCTGTGGCTCCGATTTCTCGTAGCAGGGCTTCCCGTGTTGGTGCGCATGACATCATCGTGAGGCTCGACGCCCCGGCCGTCGTCGGGCCGGCGGCGGCAGTTTCTCTACGCCGACCGGCGCAGATTGGCAGACCTGAGTACGGCGCGCGGCGCAGCTGACGAGCCACCCGGGGCGGGACGTGCCGGCCGGGTCGCCCCAGTACCTTGGGGCTGCAATGGGAGACGTAGCCGAGCGCAAGGCTCTGTGGAGCCGCCCAGCATGGAAATTGGGCCGGCTGCCATGGGGGCTCTCCTGGAAGGCTGACTTGGCCCTGCCTGTGGTAGTCGGCCTCCTCCAGGTAGCCGCCGGCATCGGTGCCGCCTGGCACCACGACAACCACCGCTTAGCCTTGAGTGCCGGCGATTGGGCGCTCCTCTTCGTCGGGCCTGTAGCCCTGGTCGGCCGCCGGCGCCACCCGGTGGGTTCCTTGTGGACGACCTTTGCCGCCACCCTCACACCGGCCGATGAGTGGGGCCCGTACCTGAGCCTCATCGTGGCCTTCTTCTATGCCGCCACAAACGGGCACCGGCGGGCTGCCTGGACCTCGATCCTGGCCGGCTACGTCTGCTCCTGCTGGCTGGTGCCCCTGGTCTACGGCCGGTCGGTCGCCACGCTCCAGCAGGCCTTGCTGATCGCCGGATGGTTAGCCGTGCTGGTCGTGGGGGCCGAGATCTGGCGGATGCACAAGGAAAACGCGGCCAAGGCCCAGGCCGAGCGTGAGCTCGACGGCCGCCGCCGGGCCAGTGAGGAGCGCCTCCGGATCGCCCGCGACCTGCACGACGTCATTGGTCACAACATCTCCCTCATCAATGTGCAGGCGGGCGTGGGCCTCGACTTGATCGACCTCCAGCCCGAACAGGCCCGCGCCTCGCTCGCGGCGATCAAAACGGTCTCGAAAGAGGCGCTCGATGAGCTGCGTTCGATGCTGGTCGCACTAAGGCAGGCGGGCGAGGAGGTGCCCCGCACACCCGCTCCTGGTCTCGAACGGTTGCCTGAACTGATCGACCTCACCCGGGCCGCAGGGCTCTCCGTCACCACCGAGGTGACGGGAGAGCCGCGCCCCGTGCCCACCGCTGTCGGCGTGGCTGTCTACCGGGTCGTGCAGGAGTCGCTGACTAACGTCGCTCGCCACGCCGGCCCGGCTACGGCCATCGTCCGGCTCTCGTACGAGCCGGGCCGCCTCGTCGTCCACGTGGTGGACGACGGCAGGGGTGCGGCTGGCAACGGCAAGGCCCCGCCAGGGAGCGGCAGCGGGATCGCCGGCATGCAAGAGCGAGCGGCGACGGTGGGAGGCCAGCTCGAGGCCGGGCTGCGCCCCGAAGGGGGGTTCGCCGTGGTGGCCTCCTTGCCCATCGGGCCGAACCGTGATCCGGGCCGAACCGTGATCCGGCCCGAACCGTGATCCGGCCCGAGACCGTGATCCGGCCCGAACCGTGATCCGAGTCGTCCTGGCCGATGACCAGGCCCTGGTCCGGGCCGGGCTCAAGGCTCTGCTCGACGCGCGGGACGACATCGAGGTGGTGGGGGAGGCGGCCGACGGCGCTCAAGCGGTCGGGCTGGCCAAGACGCTACGACCTGACGTGGTCCTAATGGACATCCGGATGCCGGTGCTGGACGGGCTGCAAGCGACCCGCCAGATAACGTCCGACTCCCGTTTGGGCAATGTGCGGATCATCATCCTCACGACGTTCGAGCTCGACGAGTACCTGTTCGAGGCGCTGCGCTACGGTGCCAGCGGGTTCCTGGTGAAGGACACGGAGCCCGTCGACCTGGTGACGGCCGTCCGGGTCGTGGCTAGAGGGGACTCCCTCGTCTCCCCCGTGATGACGAAGCGGCTCATTGCGGAGTTCGCGTCGCGGTCCAAGGAACCCGGTCCGCGTCAGCGAGCTGGGCGTCCTGACCGAACGCGAGCGCGAGGTGATGGTGCTCGTGGGCGGCGGTCTCACCAACGACGAGATCGCCGAGCGGCTGTTTATGAGCCCGGCCACGGCCCGGACCCACGTGAGCCGGGCGATGAGCAAGCTGGGGGCCCGGGACCGCGCCCAGCTCGTGGTCATGGCCTACGAAACCGGGTTGGTGCGGCCGGGCTGGTCCGGCTGATAGGACGATTCGTCGGGTCTTTGCCGGATCGGCGGTTGTGCTTTGATTCATCAGGCCCTACGGGGGCTCGCTGCCACTGGCCTCGAGCGTTGTGCCCCATATCGAGTGGAGTTCTGGATGACGGAGGCGACCAAACCGCAACCCCGGGACGAAGAACCTGACGTCCGTTTCACGTACGCCAACGAACGCACCTTTCTGGCCTGGAACCGGACCGCTCTGGCCCTTATCGCTACCGGCGTCGCCGCCACCCAGTTCTTGCCCAAGCTCTCGATCACCGGGGGGCGCCGGCTCCTCGGGTTGCCCCTCATTGCGCTCGGGGCAGTCGTAGCGGCCGAGAGCTTCCGCGACTGGCGGGCTAATCAACGGGCCATGAGACGGGGCGAGCCCCTCCCGCGCTCGACCATGCCACTGGTCCTCACCATCGGCGTCGTGGCCATCGGGTTGCTCGCTGTGGTGGTGGCCGCCTTCGGCAAGAGCTGAACCTCAGCGCCAGAGACAGTGCCAGGCACGGCAGCCCGAGGCGAACCTGCGGGGACAGGGGACCCGGAACGCCCTCCTGTGGCCGGGCTGGCCCATGAGCGGACCGTGCTGGCCTGGAACCGCTCCGGGCTCGCGCTTGTCGTCTGCATCGCCGTGCTGCTGCGCCACACTTGGCCCCTGGAGGGAGCGGGCGAGCTGATTGCCATCGTCGCCATAGCCGCGGCCGGCGTCGTTTGGGCCATCGGCCTGTACACGTTCAGCACCTCCGCCGCGGGGCGGTTGGAAGACAGCGTCACTAGCGAAAAGGTGTTCCGGTCCTTGACGCTAGGGACCCTTTTGTTAGCCGTGGCCGCTTTCGTTTTGGCGTTCTTTGCCCCGACCTGAGCTCGCCGGGGAACCTCGCCGGCCCTCCTTCGCCCCTCCTCCGGCCACCTAAGGCCGTTTTCGGGTGCAGCTCGCCGTTCTCGTTGCGTTTTGATGAAATTTCGGCCCTGAAACGCGATGAAAAGGCCGATCTGCACCGAGATACCGATCCCCCACCGCCACTGCGTGGTGGTCGCCACACCCACCGCACCAAGCGGGCCCCTTCCGTTGCCCCTCACCCGAAGACTTCAACCGCTGTTCAGCTGCGCGCCACCCGCCGGCCACCTTCCCGTCAACCGGGCCAGTTAGACCACGTGAGAAACCAGGACCGGGCTTTGGCAAAGGAGGAGGCCGCATGTACCGGATTAAGGGACGCCGAGCGAAGGCTTTAGGCGCCGTTTTTGTGCTCCCGCTGGGCCTGATATTGACAGGAGGCACCACCGCAACAGCGCAGTCGGACGGGTCGTACAACGCCGGCCCGTCTACCTACACCGCGCACATAATCCTCTCTGGCTCTACGCTCTCGCACACGTTCACTGCCCAAGGGAGCACCACTCCCACGACCGACCCCCTCACCGACCCTGACGACATCACGCTGCTCGGTAAAGACATCTTCGTAGGGTTCCAAAACGGAGTCGGGCCACAGGGCCAGGCCAGCTCCGACGGCAACGTGGACAGCACCGTGGTCGAGCTGAGGTTGAACGGTGACCCGGTGGCCCAGTGGGACGTCCAGGGCAAGACGGACGGCGTTACCGCCGACCCCCAGTCGGGTGACGTCATCGCCACCGTGAACGAAGACGCCAACTCGAGCCTGTACACGATCGACCCGACCGCGCCGGCCGGTTCTCAGGTCACCCATTACGACTACAACGAGCCGCTGCCTCACTTTGGGGGGACAGACGCCATCTCCATTTATCGAGGCCAGATCCTGATCAGCGCGTCGGCCCCCGGGACGACGGGCACCGCCGCCCCGCAACCGACGTACCCGGCGGCGTACTCGGTGAGCCTCGACCCGTCTACCCAGACCGCGACCGTGACGCCACTGTTTTATGACGAGGCAACTGCCAACGTGGCCAACCTCGACGACAACTACGGCCAGCCGACCACGCTCGCGCTGACTGACCCGGACTCCAACGAGGTCGTCCCGCCCGGGCCCGCTTTGGCGGCCGGTTCATGCTGACGAGCCAGGGCGACCAGGAGCAGATCTACGTCGCCGATGCCGGAAGCCCCCGCCAGAGCCTGGCTGTGCTGTCGCTGTCGCAGTCCGTCGACGACACCGCGTGGCCCACCAGCTCTCGCGGGACGCTCTACTCCACGGATTCAACCAACGACGCAATTGACGCTATCCGGGGCCCGTTTGTCCCGTTGCGACCTATGGTCGCCGCCACCCCGTGCGACGCGAACAGTGCTCCGGCGACGTGCCCCGCTCCTAATTACCCGGCCAACTACCTGGCTGCGCTCAATCCCTGGACCGGCGCGGTGACCGCCGTGACGGTCGTGGGCGCGGCTTATACGCCCCAAGGTGGGCTCCTCTTCGTCCCTCGAGCCGGTCACCAGCAGTATTAGGCGTCAGCGGTACTAAGCGTCAGCAGCACTACGCGTCAGCAGCACTAGGCGCCGGCAGCACGAGGCCGCGACAGCACCGGCGCGGGCTCGCCGGGCGGCGACGCCGGGCGTTATGGTCAGGAGGACAGCGTTAGGCCGCGGGGAAAGCCCAGGGCGTCGCCGCCACAGGGGGGCCTACCCCGCGGCCATTACCGAAGGAGCACCGTCTGTGGGGATAAGCATCGGGCTTGTCGGCGCCGGCCAGTTTTCGGGCAGTTTTCTGCCGTTGTTCCGTGCCCATCCTGACGTCGACCGAGTTTTTGTGACTGACCAACAGCCGGACCGCATAGAGCAGGCGGTCCGCCAGTTCGGACTGGACGGTGCGTTCCCTTCGTTCGAGGCGATGTTGCAGTCTGACTGCGACGCCGTCGCTATTTTCACTCAGCGGTGGACGCACGGGCCGCTTGTCCTCGAGGCTCTCGAGGCCGGCAAGCACGTGTACTCGGCGGTGCCCATGGGGATCAGCGAGGTCGAGATCCGGGAGATCCTGGACGCAGTGCGGGAAACGGGCCTCGTGTACATGATGGGTGAGACCAGCTATTACTACCCGGCCGCCGTTTTCGCCCGTCAACGCCATGACGCCGGCGATTTTGGCCGCATATTTTACGCGGAGGGCGATTACGTCCACGACATGGACCTCGGTTTTTATGATGCCTACCGTTTCAGCGGTGGCGCGGGGTGGAAAGAGACAGCCAGTTTCCCGCCCATGCTGTACCCGACTCATTCGCTGGGGGGAGTGCTGTCAGTGGTGCGGCAGCGGGCTATCTCGGTTAGCTGCCTGGCCGTTCGGGACGAACGGGAGGATGGTGTTTTCGACCGTTCTGTCAGCATGTTCGACAACGACTTCAGTAATGCGACCGCATTATTCGAGTTGGCCGATGGCAGCATCGTGAGGACGAACGAAATGCGCCGGGTCGGCTACCCCTCGCATATACGCGAATCCCGTTACCGCTATTTCGGTACGGAAGCCAGTTTCGAGCAATTGGCCGAAGTGAGCGTCTGGCAGGACAAAAACAGTGTGACAGACGTGTCCGACCTCATGTCCCCAGCGTCTGTGCCCGAAGGAGACGACGGGCACGGTTTCGCCCCGGTGCACGACCGCAGCCGGCTCCCGGCCAGCTTTGCCGGCCTCCCGACCGGGCACGACGGGTCACATCATTTCCTGGCGGATGATTTCGTGCGAGCCGTCACGACCCGTACCCTCCCGCCGGTCAATGCCTGGGTTGCGGCCAACTTCACGCTGCCGGGGGTCGTGGCCCATCAGTCGGCCAGGCGAGGCGGCGAGCGGCTGGCGATCCCCGATCTCGGCGCCCCGCCAGGCTGAACCCGGCCTGATACCCGCCCGCTGCGGCGGCCCTGAGGCCCGCCTAACCAGGCCGACCGAACCAGGCCCGCCCAACCAGGCCGACCGAACCAGGCCCGCCCAACCAGGCCCGCCCAACCAGGCCCGCCTAACCGGGCGCGCCAAACCAGAGGCGCCAAACCAGGCCGGCCGAACTAGGCAGCGCGGTGAATTGAGGCCGGCTGGTTCGTCCACTCTAGAAATGTCCCCGGAACGAGCCCAGGCCGGCGAGGGCCGCGAGGGGCTGCTGGCCCGCTTGGTGATCGACAGGGCCGACGGCTGCCGCGAATCGGCTTGGCTGTTTTGGGACGGTCCTCCTGACCTCGCCGCCGTCGAGGCGCTGGCCCGGCTCCAGTTGGTTTTCCGGCGGGGCGGCGACCGGCTGCGCCTGGAGGAAGTGCCCGAGCCGCTGGCGGGCCTGCTCGAGTTCTGCGGGCTACGCCGCGAACTCGAGGGGCAACCCGAAGGTGGGGAAGAGCCGTTCGGCCTCTAGGAAGGAGTGGATACCTGAACCCGGTCTCCAGAGATCTCTAGCACCACGATGGCCCACGGCTCGAGATGACCGCCGGGCCGGGCTTGTAATGCCCGAAGGCCGGTGACCCATTGGCCTGCACAGGGACGAGCCTGGAACCGAGGCACCCGTGGCCCGGGCCGAACATGAACCGCCCGATGTCCTCGGCGCCAAGCAGCCACATGGCGTAGGGCGGCATCGACTGGACGGCGTCGTGGTGGAGCAGCCCGACCAGTTCGTCTACGTCGAAGCGCTCGAAAGCGTCGACGTACCGGGAGAGCAGCTCGCGTTGGCTGGCGTCCATGGCGGGCTGGCTCGGCCCGGTGTCGAGCGTAGCCAGGGTGGCCCGGGCGCGCTGCAAGGCGCTGTTCACCGCCGGGACGCTGGTGCCGAGCAGCTCGGCCACCTCAGCTGCCTGCCAGCGGAGTACTTCGCACAGGACGAGCACCGCCCTCTGGCGAGCCGGCAGGTGCTGCAGGGCGGCCACGAACGCCAGCCGGATGTTCTCGCGCTCCTCCGCCAGTTGGGCCGGGTCGGCCTCGAGCGGCAGCACGCGGTCGTCGGCGATGGGGGAGACCCACGAGCCCTCGGGCAGGAAGGTCTCCAGCGAGGCGTCCACCGGCGGGCGGGACGGCCCCAGCTCCATGGGCCTGGCCCGGCGTTGCCGAGACCGGAGCATGTCCAGGCAGACGTTAGTGGCGATGCGGTACAGCCACGAGCGGGCGCTGGAACGGCCCTCGAAACTGCCGCTCGCCTTCCACGCCCGCACCATCGTTTCCTGAACGGCGTCCTCGGCGTCAAAACCCGAGCCCAGCATCCGGTAGCAGTAAGCGGTCAGCTCCCGCCGGTGAGCGTCCAGTTGCTGGGGGGCGAGTGCACTGGGGCTGACTGTCACAGGGTCGCATGCTACGCCACCGCCGCGACTCAATAGAGCTGTAGCCATAGCACCAGGGACGATCCCGGAGGCGCGAACTCATCGGCCTGAACTCAGTGCCTTGAGGCGACCCGGCCGGCGATAGCCCGCATTGTGAGCCCGTTGGTCAGCAGCTGGGTGGAAAGCACCGCGCCCACCCCTTCTCCGGCCCGCATCCTGAGGTCGAGGAGCGGTTCGAGGCCGAGCTGTTCCAGCACCGCCCCGTGAGCCTGCTCTCGGCTCCGCTGGCCCGCCACCAAGTGGGCCGCCGCCGCGGGCTCGAGCCTCACCGCGCACAGCGCAGCGACCGACGTAGCCAGCCCATCGATCACCATGGCTTTGCCGCCCTCGGTGGCCCCGAGGACGAGTCCAGCGATAACCACGAACTCAGGCCCACCCACTGCGGCCAGCACGGCCAGGGGGCTGGCACGCGGTCCGAGGCGACCACCGGCGCGGCTCAAGACAGCAGAGACGACCCGCCGCTTGCGTTCGAGGGTGGCGCTGTCGCCCCCGGCCCCAAGGCCCACCGTCCGGTGCGCCTCGAACCCCAGCAGAGCCGAACAGAGGGCGGCGGCGACGGTGGTGTTGCCAACACCGGCCTCGCCGACGGCAAGGACTCGCGCTTCGGTCGTCCGGGCCAGCTCACGGCCCAGGTGCAACAGCCGCTCGACGTCGGCCGCGGTCAGCGCGTCCTCCTCGACCAGATCGCCCCTTGGCCCAACCGGCCGAAAGTCAAGCGCCCCTGCGACCAACCCGCCGTCGACGCCGGCGTCGACCGGCATGATGCCAAGTCCAGCCGCTCGGGCGGCGGCGGCGCCGAGCGACTCGCCGACGACCGTCGCCTCCAGGACCTCCCGGGTGACGGTGGAAGGGTACGTCGACACCGCGTGCCTCGTCACCGGGTGGTCAGCGGCTACCAGTACCAGAGTGGCGTTTTCCACTACGTCGAGGCCGAGAGCCACGAGGCGGTCGAGGGCCCGGTCCAGAACACCGAGCGAGCCCGGCGGAGTGAGCAACGCGTCGGCGCGGTCACGAGCGCCGACGACGGCACCTTGGTCCGGTGCCCGCAGCGGTGCGCTGGTGGGCGGTCGGCTGCCAGGATCCCAGCGTTCATGGAGCACCACCGACTCGAGCGGCGCTCGCCGGGACCAGCCGGCCCGCTCCAAGCCTGGGGCTGGAGGCAACTCGTCCGGCCACCCCACGCAGAGCCAGCCCAGCGTCTCGACACCAGGCGGGAGGCCGACCAGGGCCGCGAGCTCTTCTGGCGGGAAGAGCGTCACCCAGCCCAACCCGAGGCCTTCAGCCCGGGCTGCCAGCCAGAGGTTCTCAATGGCGCAGGCGCAGGACCACATGTCTGCGTCAGGAAAAGTGGCCCGCCCGAGCACGCCGGCCGGCGCGGCCCTGCGGTCACAGCACACCACGATCCCCAGGGGCGCCTCCCGGATCCCGTCGAGCTGCAGGTCGAGCAGCTTGCGCCGGGCGTCGTCGGCAAGGAGGTTGGCCTGGCGCTGGCGCTCTCGCTCGGCGATGACGGCGGCGCGTTCGCGCGTCTCGGCCTCTCTGACCAGCAGGAGACGCCACGGTTGGGAGTGGCCCACGGACGGTCCCGCGTGCGCCGCCGCCAGTATGCGCTCCACCAGGTCTCGTTGCAGCGAGTCCGGCCGGAACCGACGAATGTCGCGCCGGGCGCCGATGATGGTGTACAGCGCCTGGCGTTCGGCCGGCCCAAACCGCCACGACTGCGGGTCAGCCGCCCGCTCCTCGGCTGAAGTGAGGTCCCCGACCAGGGGCACGGGCCGCGCCCACCGTGCTGCGCTCTCGCTGCTCGGTTGTGCCTGCGCCTTAGCCACGGTTTGCCCTCGTCGCCCTCGCAGCCACGACCAGGCCGCAGGTTTCACACGTGATACCGGCCGCGCCGAGGACGTCGCCGGTGAAGCCCCCCAGGCGACGGCGGGCGCATTCGAGGACCAACGCCGCTGCTCCCCAGCCAGCCACCACCGCGGCGGCCCCTCGTCGCCCGGCCACGACTGAGGCCAACCCGAGCGCTGCGCCCGCTCCGGCCAACGCCGAAAGAACGGCCTCGTCAACCCGGCCGGAGCGCTCTTCCCGAGGCAGGAAGGCAGAAACCAGTCCCTCCTGGCGGGCGTAGGGCATCGACCGGCTGCCGAGGACCATTACCGAGCGAGACGAACAGTAGAGGGCGCTCAGCAGTGCGGGAGAGGGTTCGGCGGCCGCCAGCGCCGCCACCCTCGTGACCAGGGCGAGACCAAGGACGACGGTAGCGAAGGACCCCACCCCGGGCTCGGACATGATGTCGAGACGGCTCTTGGCCGGGACGTGGGCCAGGAGGCCGTCAGCCGTGTCGGCCAGGCCGTCCAGGTGCAGGGCGCCGGTGAGCGCACAGTCGGCCCCCGCCGCCAGCGCCGCCGCCAACAGCGGCGGGAACGACCGCCGGGCCTGCCGCCACGTCATCCCGACCAGAGCCCCGATCGCCGCGCCCACCAATGGGAAATAGGCCATTGTTAGCGGGGTGGGCGGGACCGGGGACGCGGACGTGCTCGGTGACTTCCCTAGCGGCGAAAGGAAGGCAATGGCGGCTCGGAGGTCCGACATGGCGCTCACACTGCGGGGGCGGCGGGCTCCCGAGCGACGCTCGGCACCAGGCGCTGGAGCGGTACGACCCGGCCGGCGACGACCAGGAAGGCGTCCCCGGCGTGCTCGGCGAAGACCGTATTGACCCGCCCGAGGAGGTCGCGGTACCGCCGGGAAAGGACGTCACCCGGGACAATCCCCGAACCCACCTCGTTCGAAACCACGATCACGGGGCCCGGCCGTGCAGCCGCAGCGGCCGCCGCTCTCGTCGCCCTGTCGATGATCTCTGGCGCGCGTAGCCGGCCCCGAGCACGTTCGCCACCCACAGAGTGAGGCAGTCAATAATCACCGTCGCGTCATCCTGGGTCGCGTTCACCGCCTTTTCGACGTCGAGCGGCTCTTCGACGGTTTCCCACCCGGCGGGCCGCTCCGAACGGTGATGAGCGATACGTTCCGCCATCTCATCGTCGAGGGCCTCGCCTGTGGCGACAAAAGTGGTCGGCATGGCCCAGGCCCGTGCGAGCTGCAGCGCCAGCGCCGACTTCCCACTCCGGGCGCCCCCGAGGAGCAGGGTCAACATCAGAAGTCGATCCCTTTTGCCTCCCGGATGCCGGCTTCGTACGCGTGCTTCACGTTACGCATGTCCGTGACCGTGTCAGCGACCTCGACGAGAGCCGCCGGGGCGTCTCGGCCGGTCACGAAAATATTGACTTTGTTTGGCCGGTGAATGATGGAACTCGCTACGTCATCGGCTGGCAGCCAACCCCAGTTGACCGGGTAGGTGACTTCGTCCAGGACCACCAGTTGGTAGCGGCCGGAGCCGATCGCTTCCTTGGCTACCGCCCAGGCCGAGCGCGCCATCTCCGCCGAATGTTCAAGGTCCTCGACCTCCCAGGTGAAACCGTCTCCCATGGCGTGCCACTCTGCCCCCAGTTCGCTCAGCACGCGGGCCTCACCCGATTTCCACTTGCCGGATTTCAGGAACTGGACGACGCATACCTTCCAGCCCCGGCCGAGGGCCCGCAGCACCGTCCCCATAGCCGCCGTTGTCTTGCCCTTCCCGTCGCCTGTCGCGATGAGCACGAGCGAGGGCGCCCGCCGCGTCGCTTGGGGCGGCGCCTCGGTCGGCGGCGCCGCCGGCAGCACAGGCGGGAGCCCGGGGCCGACGGGCTCGGTAGCAGGCGTGCCGGTCGCAGACGGGCCAGCTGCAGCGCTGGTGGCAGGTTCTGTCGACATTGAAGGACTCACCCCATCTTTATTGCTTCGGAGGACTCATTGCTCAGGAGGCGGCGTCGCGCTGGCCGACCAGCCCGGACCGCACGGGCGAAACGGCCAGCCCGGACCGTCCCATTAGCACCTCGACCTCGGCCCCGAAAAAGCGCCAGACATTGGGTTCAGTCAGCACCTCACCCGGCGGCCCGGTAGCTACCGCTCGTCCGTGCGACAGGACCAGGAGCCGTCCGGCGAACTGGGCGGCCAGGGTGAGGTCATGGATGGCGCACAGGACGCACAGGCCCTTTTCCCGGCGCAGTTGGTCGGTCAGCTCGAGAACGAGCTGCGCGTGGCCGAGGTCGAGGGATGTCGTCGGCTCGTCCATGGCCAGGACGGGCGCCTCTTGCACAAGGGCGCGGGCTAGCACCGCCCGCTGCGCTTCACCTCCGGACAACTCACCGACCCGCCGCTGGGCGAAAGGGCCGAGCTCGAGCCGCTCGAGTACCGCGGCCGTCACCCGCCGGTCGCGCGCCGTCTCTGGGCCGAGATAAGAGTGGTGGGCCGAGCGGCCCAGGAGCACGTAGTCAGTGACGTTCATAGAAGGCGGGAGGACGGGCCGTTGGGGGACGTAGGCGACGGCGCGGGCCCGGCCTCGCCGATCGCCGCTCGATTGCTCCTGGCCGGCGATACGCACCCGGCCCTCGTAGGAGACCAGCCCTCCGATCGCCCGTATGAGGGTCGATTTGCCGGCGCCGTTCGGCCCGATGACCCCGAGCCACCCGCCTCGCTCGACCCGGGCGCTGACACCGGAGAGGACCGCAGCTCCGCCCAAGACGACCGAGATGTCCTCTATGTCCAGCATTGCGCCGACCACCATGTCAGCCCAGCCGTCTTGACTGGCGCAGCACAACCAGGAAGAACGGGGCCCCGAGGAAGGCAGTCACTACCCCCAGGGGCACCTCGCCAGGGGAGATGACGGTGCGAGCGAGGAGGTCGGCGAAGATAAGGAAACCGGCCCCGAAGAGCACCGAAAGCGGCAAGATTCGACGGTAGCTCGGGCCGGCCAGGAGGCGGATGGTGTGGGGCACGATTATGCCGACGAAACCAATTAGCCCGCTCACGGAAACGGCCGCGGCAGTGCCGAGGGTAGCGGCGATTATGACGACCAGCCGCACCCGTTCGGCCCGTACGCCTAGGCTCGTGGCTTCCTCGTCACCAACCGTCAGGACGTCGATGAGGCGGCGGGCGCCGACGAGGACGGCCGCGGCTACCCCGATATACGGGAGCACCATCACCACCTCGCTCCAGCCCGCCGTCGACAGGCCCCCGAGTATCCAGCTGTAGACGACCGTGAGGTCGCCAGGAGAGCTCTGCTGGAGTAGAAAAGTTTGCACGGCGGTGAAAAAAGCGGCCACCGCCACTCCGGCCAGGAGCATCGAGGCCGCCGATCTCCCCGCCGCCCGAGCCCGACCTAGCACGAAAGTGGCGGCGACAGCCACGACGCCGCCAGCAAAGGCGGCCACCGGGAGAGCGTCGGCGGGCAGTCGGCCCAGGAGGGGGCCGTCGATAATCACCAGCGTGGCGCCGAGCCCGGCCCCCGAGGCTATCCCGAGGAGGTACGGGTCGGCCAGCGGGTTGGAAAAGACTCCCTGGTAAGAGGCGCCCGCCACCGCCAACATGGCCCCGACCAGGCCGCCCAGGACCATACGGGGCATGCGCAACTGCCACACGACGATCGCCCCCGTCTGGGAGAGGCCCGAGTGGAGGTGCACGAACGGGAGCTTGTCGGCGATTTGGGCCAGGACCGCGCCCGGGGCGAGGTCGGCGGGACCGACCAGCACGCTCGCGATCGCCGCGGCCAACAGGAAGACGACCCCGAGGATTATGTGGACCGGCCTCAGCTCCGTCGGGAAGACTGACGGTGGCGCCGCCTCTTCGAGGTCGAAAAGCGTAGGCGCTTTTTCTAGGTGATCTGCGGTGACGACGCCCATCAGCGCAATACGCGGGCCAATATGGTCACGAATGCCTCGATGGTGTGGGGGCCCCACTGGGACGCCACGGAGTCGTTGACGGGCGTCACGTGGTGGAGCCGGACTGCGCTCAACACGCTGAAACCCGGCCGGCTGGAAAAGCTGGCGGCCGTCTGATGGCAGCACACCGAGTCGGCCAGGAACACATAATCCGGGTTTTCTTTCAAGATGTACTCCGCAGAAATCTGCGGGTACGCCGACCCGTGGCTTGCAGCGTTAGCAATGTCCTGCATCCCGAAAAGAGAAAACTCCGCACCAATAAAGGTCTGCGAGGTGGCCGTGTAATAGGTCGGGTCGACCTCGATGTAGTAAGTCTTGCCTCGTCCGGCACCCCCGACGCTGTGGGCCTCGGTAGACAGGAAGCTGGCCAGCGCAGACCGGGTTTCCCGCGCCCCGCTCCGGTGGCCCGTGGCCTCCCCGAGCTCTTGTAACTGGCTGTAAACGCCGGCCATCCCCGTCGCTGGTGGCAGCAATAATGCCGGGATGCGCAGGACGCGTAATTGCTGGATCAGCGTCCCACTTTCGAAGGCGAAAATAACGAGGTCCGGACGCAGGTAGAGGTAGTCCTCGGCGCTCGACTCGTACCCCGTGAACTTCGTGCGGGGGGCATTTGGCGGGTACGTCGAGTACTTGTCGACCCCGACGACCTGGGCGCCGGCGCCGATGGCGTACAGCATTTGGGTCGCGCTGGCCGAAAGCGAAAGGATCCGGTCCGGGCGGGAGGGGATATCGACCGTCCCGTCGCCGCTTTGCACCGACACCGGGAAAGTCGCGGCTGCGGCGTCCGGCACCGTCGGTGGCCGCGCCGTGGCGGAGGCCGGGCCAGTGCCGACTAAGACGGCGGTGCTTACCAGGCTCAACGCGAACAATACGCCGATGGCCAAAACGCTGGGCCCGCTTTTCCTCATGCCGCACTTCCTCGTTAGTAAGTCGAGGTTGGCCTGAGGGCAGGGCTGCCCTGCGACAAGCTCGTTGCCTCGACGTGCTTGATCGCTCCCCACTGGCCAGGCGACCTGGCTTGCCCCCTCGCTTATGGCAGGGGGACGACAGTTGCGGGACAGCGCCGGGTTCTCACCGGACTTCGCTGACCAGCAGGTTGCTTTCGATTGACTCTAGGTCTGAGGTGGCCCGGGGGCAAGGAGCCCCAAACGCCGGAACCCCAAATGCCGGGAGCTCGCTGCGCCTAAACGGCGGCGGCCACTTCCTCGGCCGCTCTGTCGGCCTCGGCGAGCAATTCAGCCGAGACGCCGCGCCTCGGTGTGATCACGTCGTCGATCAGGCCGTACTCCTTGGCCTGTTCCGCGGTCATGAAGAAGTCCCGGTCGATGTCCCGCTCCACCTGCTCCAGCGGCCGGCCGGAGTGGTAGGAGATGATCTGGGCCATCCGTTTCGTCGTGGCCAGCACCTCACGCAAGTGGATCTCCATGTCCCTGGGTGCGCCCCTGGTCCCGGCCGTCCCCTGATGGATCATGATCTTGGCGTTCGGGGTCGCCAGGCGCTTGCCCGGTGCGCCGCCGCACAGGATCATGGCGGCCGCCGACATGCCCATCCCGACGCAGACGGTGGAGACTTCCGAGTTGACGTGCTGGATGGTGTCGTATATCGCCATACCGGCGTAGGACAGGCCGCCGGGCGAGTTGATGTACAGGAAGATGTCCTTGCCAGGCTCGACGCTGTCGAGGTAGAGGATCTCGGCGACGAGCAGGTTGGCGATCTGGTCGTCGACTTCCTGGCCCAGGAAAACGATCCGCTCACGCAGCAACAGCGAATAGATGTCGTAGGCCCGCTCTCCTCTGGACGACTGGTCGAGCACGGTGGGTATGACGGACATGAAAGCTCCCTCCTGCGTCCCTCAGGCTTTTAGGCTGCCTGCGGTAGGTATTGGCTGCGGTAGATATTGGTCCTCAATCGTTCATAGCTTAGCCAGTATCTCTAATAAGCGATGCCAATTGTAAGATAGTATTTGGGTGACGATGAGTGAACGTCGGCATGACCCGGTTTTCCCGGGTTTCAAGGAGATGGCTCAACAGAGGAAGTCGTTGGCGGCCGCCCTTTCCGCCCGGCGGGTCGAGCTCGGGCTGTCGCAAACGCAGGTAGCGGCGCGAATGGGGACCTCTCAATCCGCCGTCGCCCGCCTGGAATCGGGCCACGCGGACCTCCGCCTTTCGACCCTCGAGCGCTACGCGGCTGCACTCGGGCAACGGCTCGACTGGAACCTGTCGCTGGTCCCGCTCGAGCCGCGGGACGAGACCTGAAGGGACCGAAATCTGAAGGACCAGCATTTGAAGGACAGGGGCATGAGGGACAGATATGAGTAGCGGCGGGCCGTGGGAGGAGCGCCCATCCATCGACGCCCAGTTGCTCGAAAGACGGGTGGTGAGGCTGTGGGGACCGCTCGAGGACGCCGCCGTGTCCAGGGCGTGCGCCGAGATGATGGCCCTCGACGCCAGCGGGGACACGGCCGTCCAGCTCTACGTAGGTTCGAGCGGAGGCCCACTGCACTCCGCCATGTCCTTGATAGACACGATGGACCTTCTCGGCGTCCCGGTCCACGTCACTTGTCTCGGGCGAGCCGAGGGGGCAGCCGTGGGCGTGGTGGCGGCGGGCGTACGACGGGTGGCCGCCCCGCACTCCCAGTTCCACTTGTGCGAACCGGAGCTGTCCGTGACCGGCAACGCCAACCAGTTGGCCGCCTGGGCCGAGCAGCACCGGGTGGAGCTCGACCGGTTCGTGAAGCGGTTGGCGCAGGCTACCGGCCGGCCGCTCGAGCACCTGGAGGCGGACCTTTCGATGGGGCGCTGGCTGAACGCCGAGGATGCACTGCGTTACGGCCTGGTCGACGAGATCTGGGGGGCAGGCCGAGGACCGGCATCGCCGCCTTCAGACGGCCCGGCCCGGCCGTTCGGGTTCGGCCCGTCGCGTTCGAGCTCGCCGCCCGCGACTGGTACACCTGATATCGCGGGCGCCCCTTTCCCGCACAGCGCGGTCAGAAATCACTCCACGGCGTAAGGCATAACAGCGTTAAGCTGACCGCGGACACGACGTCAGAGCCCGAGCCTGGGCCGCCCACCAGGAGAAATCCCCGCTTGAGCCTCCCCGAACGCTTTTTCGCTGGACTTGGCCGCTTTTCGGTCCGTTACCGCTGGTTCGTTATCGGTGCCTGGGTAGCCATCGCCGTCATCGTCGGCATCGCCCTGCCCTCGATGGGCAGCGAGGTCAACAACGACAACTCTCAGTTCTTGCCCTCTAACGCACCCAGCCAACAGGCAGCCAACCTCGCTACTCCGCTCATCGGCAATGTGAGTACTCAGAGCCAGGTGTACATAGTCGCCACCCTGAATGACGCCTCGGCTCATCTCACCCCTGCCGACCTCGCCTACGTCAACGACCTGACCAAGCAGGTGGCCGCGGTGCCGGGGGTGGTAAACGCCAGGGTGGTGGGCGTATCTACCGATGGCCAGGCTGTCCGCATCCTCATTACGACAAACTCGGGCGAGAGCGACATCACGGCCCAGAAGCCGATCGTCGACGACCTTCAGAACACCGCGGCCAAAGCCAACTCCGACCCCGCCAACCCCGGCATCAGCTTCCATGTAGCCGGCCCGATAGCCACCAACGTGGCCAACCAGGCCCAGTCCAACAAGACCGGCAACCAGGTCCAGAGCCTGTCCTTCATCTTCATTATCGTGTTGCTGCTGATCATCTTCCGCTCGGTGCTGGCCCCGCTCATCACGCTGGCGCCGGCTGGTATCGCGCTGGTGATCTCCATGCAGCTCATTGGCGGCCTCGGGGCCCACACAGGCCTGAAGATCTCGGAGATCACCGAGCTGCTCCTTATCGTCTTGATGCTCGGTGCGGGCACGGACTACGGGCTGTTCCTCGTCTTCCGGACCCGGGAGGAGATGCGAGGAGGCCTGGAGCCCAAGGAAGCGGTGGCGCACGCCCTGACCAGAGTGGGGGAGTCGATCAGCGCCTCCGCCGCCACGGTCATTCTCGCCTTGCTTACCCTGCTGTTCGCCAGTTTCGGTCTCTACCACGACCTCGGGGTGCCGTTGGCGCTCGGCATCGCCGTCATGCTGCTGGCCGGGCTCACACTGCTGCCGGCGCTGCTGGCCGTCTTCGGCAGGGCCGCGTTTTGGCCCTCCAAGCACATTAAGCCCCTGACCGCCGGGGAGGTCGAGAGGGACGGCTGGTGGGGCCGGGTGGCCGCTCGCCTCGTGGCCCGCCCGGGCCGCACTCTGGCCGCCGGTTTGATCGTTTTCATCGGGCTTTCGTTCGCCGCCCTGGGCTACTACTCATCCGGGTTTGCCGGCGCCCTCACGGCCCCCAAGGGTACGGACGTGGCTACCGGCAACGCGTTGCTGGCCAAACACTTCCCGTCGTCGAGTGCCAACCCGGCCAACCTCGTGTTCCACTACAACCACTCTGTGTGGACGGACGCCACGCCCGTAGCCAAGGCCGATGCTGTCGCTCCGGAACTCCGGCTTGTTCAGCCAACTGTCGGGCCCGCTAAACCCCAATGGCACCGTGATCCTGCCCAGCCAACTCGAGGCTCTCCACGCCAAACTCGGCCCGCCCTCGGCGCTGCCGTTGGCCCAGCCTGCGTCGTTGAGCAGTATCCCCGCGGCGGAGTACAACGCCTACCGGTCTCTGGTGGTGTACGTCTCCAACGACGGCCAGACAATGCAGTTCCTGGCCAGCCTGAAGGCCGGTTCGCAAGACTCGACCGCCGCGCTGAGAGCGACACCCGCGGTCCGTGCGGCAGTCGACAGGGCCGGTGCCGTTTCGGGAGCTACCGCGAGCGGTGTCGCCGGTGAGGCGGCCGCCATCTACGACGTGAGCAACACAGCCAACCACGACCTGACCACGATCATCCCCATCGCCATCGTGGCTATTGGGCTGCTGTTGGCTCTCGTGCTGCGTAGCCTCGTGGCCCCGCTTTACTTGATCGTCAGCGTGGGCCTCTCGTACCTGGCCGCGCTCGGGCTATCAACGATCGTCTTCATCTACATCGGGAATAACGCCGGGATCAGTTTCGTCCTCCCTTTCCTCATGTTCATATTCCTGCTGGCGCTGGGCGAGGACTACAACATCCTGGTCATGACCCGGATCCGGGAAGAGGCCAGACATATGGAACTTCGGCCGGCGGTGATCCGCGCCGTCGGGAGGACGGGCCCGACCGTGACGTCTGCGGGCATGGTCCTGGCCGGGACGTTCGCCGTGCTGGGCTTCTCGGCCGGGAGCGGCCCGGGCAGCAGCCAGGTCCGCGAAATTGGCTTCGGCCTGGCCATCGGGATCTTGATGGACACGTTCCTGGTGAGGACGCTTCTCGTACCTTCCACCGTCGCGCTCCTGGGCCGGTGGAACTGGTGGCCGTCGCATATTTCCATGGAGCCTGACGAGGGCACCCCGCCCAGCCCGCCTGAGCCACGCGCCGGCGCCTTGACCGGTCCGAGGGGCTGAGGCCGAGCTTTGTAGGGGCGCTTTTACCCCAGCCCCTTGGTAATACTTGAGTAATGGGCACACCTCCCCGGGTACTGGTCTGGCCCACAGGCGCCGATTACGCCGTGCAGGCGGTGCGCCAGGGTGGCGGTGAGGTAGTCAGCGACGGCGAGGCGGCCAACGCTCTTGTCTGGTCGAATTTCGCCGTGGACGGGCTACTTGACGTGCTGGGCGCTCATCGGGGCGTGCGGTGGGCGCAGCTACCCATGGCGGGGGTCGAACGCCTCTTCGAGCAGGGCGTCTTTGCCAGCCCGGAAGCTAAGGGGGTGACATGGACCTGCGCCAAGGGCAGTTACTCCCGGCCCGTAGCCGAGCACGCCCTCTGCCTGGCGCTGGCCGGCCTCCGCCAGCTGCCGGAGCGGGCGCCGGTCGTGGGGAAAGCAGGCCGGCATTTCTCTTTTCGGCGTGCCAGTCACGATCCTCGGCGCCGGCGGGATCACGATGGAGCTCATGGCGTTGCTAGCTCCGTTCGGCGTCCACGTCACCGTGGTGCGCAGAGGCGCTGACCCGGTGGAAGGGGCCGAACGCACGCTCCCGACGGCCGAGCTCCACGAGGCGCTCCGGCAGGCCCAAGTCGTCTTTATCGCCCTGGCGCTCACCCCCGAGACCGAACGGGTCATATCGGCCCCTGAACTGGCGCTTATGCGTAAGGACGCCTGGCTCGTCAACGTGGCCCGCGGCCGCCACGTCGATACAGCCGCGCTGGTTAGCGCGCTCGAGGAGGACCGCATCGGCGGCGCCGCTCTCGACGTAACGGACCCCGAGCCCCTGCCTGACGGCCACCCGCTTTGGTCGCTACCCAATTGTCTCGTGACCCCGCACACCGCTGACACGATCGAAATGACCCGGCCGCTGTTCGCTGAACGGGTGCGGGAAAACGTCGAGCGCTTCGCCGCCGGCCAACCCCTGCTTGGCCGGGTCGACACGGCAGCTGGGTATTGAACCCCGTCCGGTGAGCCCAAACCCGCTCGGCCCCAGTCCGGTGAACACAGTCCAGAGGTCGGAGCTCCGAGCTCGGGGAGTTACTGGCCGAAGGCGGAGAGGGACGTGTCTTCGAGGTGCTGGCCGGCTCCGCCCAACCCGGCCAACGCCGCCTCTATAAGGAACTGCGCCGCCCGTGCCCCGTCATCGCCCTGAGCTCGCTCGTAGCATTTCCCTCCCTCCTGGCATCAAAAGACGCCGCCCTGTCGGCCCGCGTCCTGTCGTCCTCGGCTTGGCCGGTCGCCGTGGTCGTGGGCGATGACGCCGAGGTGGCCCTCGGGACGGTGATGCCCCGGGCGCCCCATGGGTTTTGGGTACGGCACCGTGACGGCACGAGCCGTTTGGCCAGCCTCAGTTACCTGGCCAACGACCCTGACCGGATCGCCGTTGCCTACGGCGTGATGATGCCGGCGCCCGGCGCAGCGGCACGAGTTGCTGTCGTGTACGCCCTGGCCCGTCTGCTTGACGCCTGGCAGGCCGGTCCGCCGCGGCCACAGGTCGTCCACGGGGACCTCTCGGCCAAAAACGTCCTCTGGTCACTCGAGCCTGCGCCGGCCGTGTACGTGCTGGACTGTGACGGGGCTACGCTCACGATGGAGGAGGGCGATGGCCGCGGTGGCGGCGATGAGGACGACCGGCCTTCTCCTCCTCAGGTTGACGAGCGGAAGCGCCACCGAGCCACCACCCTCAATTGGGGCGACCCGGCTGTCGGCCGCGGGGTGGAGCCAACCGGGGCATCGGACCGTTACCTGTTGGCCATCGCTTTCCTGCGGGTGGTCGGCGCCGCCCACTTCCCCATCCAGGGCCGCCAGAAGGCGGGCCAGAAGCTGAACGTCGACCTCGAGCTGCCCCGTTCGTGGCGGAAGTTGCCCGATATGCCCGGGCTCTGGGAGCTGTGTGAACGGTCGCTTTCGCTCGTTAATACGGCCGACCGGCCGGCACCGGCGGAGTGGGTCAGCCGTCTGGAAGAGCTCTTGGCCGTCCTGTCGGCGGGCGAGCTGGCCACTGCGGCCCGCGAAGCGCAGCGCGACCCGAGGCCGGGGACATCATCGGCGAACGGCGAGGGCGGCGCCGGCCTAGCCCACGAGCGGCCGAGCGTGACGGTCCCCGATGTCGTCGTCCGGCCTGTCCTGCGTCATCGGGCTCCGTCGACCTGGCAGCTCATCAGCGCCACCCCGCCTCTCGGGGTAGGCGGCGAGGTCCTGTCCGCCGTCACGGCCGGTACAGGGGGCAGGGGGACCGGCGGCAGGATCGTGGGCATAGGGGTCGGGGGTCTTGGTGGCGCGTCGGTGGGGGCAAGCGGGCCGGCGCCCTTGACGCCCCGCCAGATGCTGGCCCGGGTAATGGTCCTGTGGGGAGGAGCGCACCGGGTGGCGGCTCGATGGGCGCGCTCGCCGGGCCGGCGGGCTTACGGCTTCCGCCGGTTGGCCGGTGTCCTGGTGCTCGATGTCGCCGTGGCCTGCGTGGCCGTGTTCGTGGTGGCGATGATCATCAGCCCTTGGATCGGCCTGTAAGCAATTGCCGGCGCCAGGGCATCGCCCCAACTAGTGCCCTTGTCGCCCATAATGGTGTCCTAGCTCGGCCGGATGTTGTCTTTGAACGGGGCCTCCGGTAGCGTCGAACGGGCCATGGCGAGCGAGCATCTCGGCACCGAAGAACGCTACGCCGTTTTCCCCTTCTACCTCTGCCTGGATGTTTCGCAGTCGATGAGCGGCGAGCCTATAGCCGAGGTCAATGCCGAGCTGCCCCAGATCAGGGCGAGCGTGGGCCAGGACCCGGCTGTGGCCGAGGTCATACGTTTCGGGATCGTTACTTTCAGCGATGTGGCCAGGACCGTACTGCCCCTGGTCGACCTGGCTCTGGTCGAAGCCATGCCGACCGTCGAGGTGGAGGGCCGGACATCGTACGCCGCCGCGTTCGACCACCTCCGGCGGGTGATCGAGGCGGACTACTTCTCAGGCCGGGCGACGGGGGAGCGCTGGTACCGGCCGGCCGTACTGTTCGTGTCCGACGGGCGGCCGACTGACCCCGAAGATCGATGGCTCGAGGCTCACCGGCGCCTCACCGACCCGTCCTGGCGCCGGCACCCCAACATCCTTGCCTTCGGTTTCGGCGAAGCCGTGCCCGAAATCCTGGCCACGGTGGCCGAGAACAAACCCAACCGGGCCTACGTCGCGGCCGAGGGTGCCGCTCCGTCGGCGGTGGTCCCCGAGCTCATGGCTGGCCTCGTGCAGTCGATCGTCAGCTCGTCTGCCAGCGCGTATACAGGCACTCCCCAGCTCGTGCCGCCACAGCTGCCGAGCATGCAACCGATCCCGGTGGACGAGCTGGAATGAGCCGGGGATGGGCTGGCCCCTCTTGGGGCGAGCCTTCCACGGCCAGCCAGTCGCCTGTCCCGCTGCGAGCCACCGCCTCCGCCGGGACCGCCTGCTACCGGGCCGATGGAGGGTGGTCGGAGGAGTTCGTGGTCATGGCTGCGTCCGTGGCCGGGGTGGCGCACCGCTTGGCCGGACGACGCTGCGAGGACGCCTTCGGTTGGGCCAGGCCGGCACCGGGCCGGCTGGCGCTGGTGATCGCCGACGGGGTGAGCACGGCCGGACGGGGGGGCGAGGGTGCCGACATTGCGGTTAGCGCGGTGTGCTCGTTCCTCATGGGTCGTCCTGGGGCCCAGGGCAACGGCGTCGAGGGCAATGGGACCGAGGCCAATGGCTGGGGTGAAAAGGAGTGCCAAGCGGCAGTACGGATAGCCAGTACGGCACTGGCCCGGATAGGTGGGCCGGTGGCGTCCGAGCTGTCCACGACCCTCGTGGTGGCGTTGGTTTCCGGTAATGGCGCAGAAGCTGACGTCGCCCTGGCCCGGGTGGGGGACAGCAGCGCTTTCGTCCTCCAGGGAAAGGACGAGGGAACACGTTGGCGGGAGCTGTTCCCGCACCCCGGGGACGAGGACTTCCGGGGCCTACCGGTCGAGGTCCTGCCGTGGCGCGATGGCGCTGGGCTGGGCCCATGGAGACTGCGACTGTCACTGTGACGCCCGGCGACGCCCTCGTGCTGTTGACAGACGGGGTGGCCGACCCCCTGCGGGAGGGACCGGGCACGGTTGCCCCTGCCCTGGCTGAGGTGTTGAGCGGCGGCCCGACCGGCGGTCTGGCGCCTCTCGACCTCGCTTACGCGGCCGACTTCAGCCGCCGCGGCTGTCAGGACGACCGCACGGTCCTCGCCGCTTGGGCGCTTGTGGGTGGGTAGCACGACGGGACCACTTAACGGCTCGAGACCACCTGTCATCTGGGTGTCTGGGTCTTTTGGGCCTCGAACGCGCCATTTTTCCTCGGGCCAGGCTTAACCCGCGACGGGCCATGACGTAGGCTGCCGGCGTGGCTGCTCCCACCGCGGCCCCGACGGCTCCGCCGCCCACCGAGCTGCACCCAAAACGGGGCCGGCTTACCACCGCCGTTGCCGGGTTCAGGCCGGTCTGGTCGGAGGCCGCGGCTTTGCGTGCCCTCCGGGTGACCCTGGTCATGCCCGGGCTGTTTGCCTTCACCAGTCAGGTGATCGGCAACCTGCAGATGGCGACCTTCGCCGCCTTCGGCAGCTTTGCCACGCTGTTGTTCGCCAACTTCGGGGGCACCCGGCGGGACAAGCTCGTGGCGCACACGCTCCTCGCTGTGACCGGGAGCGTGCTAATTGTCATCGGCACCGCCGCCAGTTTCAACACCGCGGTAGTAGCCGTCGTCACCGTACCCGTCACCTTCTGCGTGCTGTTTTCGGGCGCCTTCGGGCCTAATGCGGCTTCGGGCGCCGTTGCCGCCCTAGTCGCCTACGTCCTCCCCGCTTCGTCCCGGGCCCCGTTCAGCGTCGTCCCCGACCGGCTCGCCGGGTGGTGGCTGGCCTCAGTGTTCGGGACACTGGCCGTGCTCCTGCTCTCTCCGCGCCCCGCTGGCGACCGGCTACTGGCCCTGGCGTCGAAATCGGCCTCCGCCTTGGCCGACCAACTGGAAACCGCCTTGACCAGAAAGTGCACCCGTGAGGACCGCGAGGCGGCCATGGCCGCCAAGCACGCCCTGAGGGTCGCTTTCGACTCGGCTCCCTATCGCCCGACCGGGCTCGCTGTACCGGACCAGGCGCTGGCCAACCTGGTCGAGTCGCTCGAATGGTGCACTACCGCTGTCGCCGACGCCCTGAGGGAAGGCACCGACCTCACGGCCGTGCCCGAGGTGGAGCGACGCCTGTTTGCCGAGTCTGGCATTGCGCTTCAAGAGACCGCCCGCGTGCTCAGTGGGAAGCACGTCCCCGGCATGGTGGAAGACCTCGACGAGCTGGAGAGGTCGGTGGACATGGCCGCTAGAGCGGCCCTCGACGGCCAGGTCGCCGCTGAAGACGGCACGGAGGAGGAGGCGGCCCACATCTCGTTCCACGCTCGCCTCGTGGCGACCGCCGCCGTTAGCTGCGCCAGCGATGCGCTGGTGGCTACGCGTATGGCGAACCCCGACGTCGTCGCCGCTGAGCTGTCGCGCTGGAGCCCCGGAGTGCCGGCCTCGTCCAGCCCCCGCACCCAGGTACTTGAAAACGCTCGGCGCACGTTGACTGGCCACGCCAGCCTGCGGTCGGTCTGGTTCCAGAACAGCGCCCGGGCCGCGCTGGCGGTCGCAGTGGCGGTGGCGGTAGCAGATGTGACCAACGTGCAGCATGGCTTCTGGGTTGTGCTCGGGACCCTGTCGGTATTGCGGACCAATGCCGCCTCGACGGGGGCTACGGCGTTGCGCGCCCTGGCCGGGACGGCGGTCGGTTTCTTCATCGGCGCCGGCCTGGTCATCGCCATCGGGAGCGACGTCACCGCTCTGTGGGCCGCCTTCCCGATCGTCGTCCTGCTTGCCGCCTACACCCCCGGCACGTTCCCCTTCTTTATCGGCCAGGCCTTTTTCACCGTGACGATCAGCATCCTGTACAACATCCTCGTCCCGGTGGGTTGGAAAGTAGGGGTCATACGCCTGGAGGATGTCGCCATCGGTGCCGGCGTGAGCGTAGTGGTGGGCGCCTTCTTCTGGCCCCGCGGCGCGTCGAGGATCGTGGCCGACGACCTGGCCGACGCCTTTCATCGCGGCGGTCTGTACCTGGTCCAGGCGACGGCGTGGGCCCTCGGGATGCGGCCGTCGTTGCCTGACGCCGGTTCGGCGACCACTGCGGCCGACACCCGATTGGACGATGCCATGAGGGCCTTCCTGGCCGAGCAGGGCACCAAAGGAGTACCGAAAGACCAGGTGTGGCGGCTCGTGGGCGGGACCAAACGCTTGCGCTTAACGGCCCTTTCGCTTACTGCTTCGCCGCGGCCCAAAACGACCCCGGAACCGGCTGGCCAGCTCCTGGTCGAAGAGTCCGTGCGCCTGGCTGGCGTGTGCGACGACCTGGCCGGCCGCCTCGCCCGGGGCCCGTCGACGGTCGCCCAGGAGCTGGCCAGCCTGCCCGCCCCTGAAATACCGAGCGTTGACGGCCAGGACGGCTACGTCTTATGGGTGCGAGAACACCTCCTGCACGTGCAAAGAGACCTGGCCACAATGGTGGGGCCGGCCACGGAGGTGGCCCAACACCGGGCCGAACCCTGGTGGCGCGGTGGTGCGGCCCGGACAATTACCCTCCGCCGCCACCGGTACTCCTGAATTTGGGGGGCAGCAGGTGCTTTTACCCTTACCCTGGCGCCCCCGGACGTTCTGAGGCTCCCGTAGGTTCGGCCTCCCCGACGGTGGGAGCGGCCTCAGACGTCTTCGGCGTGCCGGCCGGCTCGGTCAATTCAGACGTCGCTCCAGAGCCGGGGTCGTCTTCCGCCTTCACTTCCTCCCCATGCTCCCGTCGCCGCGCCGCCTCTTCCGCGCGGGCGTCTTCGCCCGCTTGCACCCCGGCCGGCAGCGGCTCGCCCACCAGGTCGTCGCCGGGCTTCGGCCTCCCCTTCAGGAGCAGGACCGCCGAAGCGCACACGAACACGCCAATGCTCGTCCAGTCGTTCAAGCGCAGCCCCAAGTAGCGGTGAGAGGGGTCGATACGGAGGTACTCGGTGAAGAACCGCCCGAAGGTGTAGATGGCTGCGTAGGC
The DNA here is from genome assembly GCA_963807395.1 of uncultured Acidimicrobiaceae bacterium. Taxonomy (GTDB): domain Bacteria; phylum Actinomycetota; class Acidimicrobiia; order Acidimicrobiales; family Palsa-688; genus Fen-671. The sequence goes on along the minus strand of CAWEBW010000010.1, from coordinate 11,223 downwards.
GGCGAACAGGTACCCGCGCCGCAGCTTGACTTTGCGCTCGATGAGCAAGACGAGGCCGATAGTGGCCAGGTCCCAGATGCACTCGTACAGGAAGGTGGGCTGGAAGGTCCCGGGCAGGTACGAGCCGTTGACGAACGGCGGGCGGTACTTTTCCGGGTAAATGTTGCCCAGCTCAGCCTGGTTGGTGATGCGTGCGGCCCATGGGAGCTTGGAGGGCAGGCCGAAGAGCTCCTGGTTGAAATAGTTGCCCCAGCGGCCGATGGCCTGCCCGAGAGGGATGGCCGGCGCCACGACATCCAGCAAGGGTGGGAGCGGGACGTGCAGACGGCGAGCCGCCAGCCATCCGCCGAACACGCCCCCGGCTACGCCCCCCCAAATGCCAAGCCCGCCGTTCCATATCTCCAGGATCTCGACCGGGTTGCCGCCGGTGTCCTGCTGCCAGCTGGTGACCACCGAGTACAGCCGGGCGCCGATGAGGCCGACGACGACAGCCCAGAACGCGATCGGCACCATCGTGCCGGCGAACCCACCCAGTTTTACCCACCGCCGCTGCGCAAACCAGGCCGCGGCCAGTACCCCGATGGCAATGAGCAGACCGTAGAAGTGCAGCTCGAAGGACCCAACGGTGATGCCGTTGGACGGTGGGCTCGGGATGTATCCGATCACGTCTGTAGCCCAGGTTAGTGCCGGGACGACCGAGACAAAGCGGCGCGGCAGGCGCCTCCACCAGCGCCTCGAGTCGGACCGGCTTCTGCGGGCGCAGGGCCCAGGTGTCGCCATTCCGGCCGACGCTTAGCTAATTCTTGACCGGGAGATATAGAACGGGTGGCCATGGAGGACAAGACTCCCGCACCGGGGGGGCCACCCCAGCGGGCGCCGCGGCGGGCGACGTACCGGCTCCAGCTCCATGCCGCCTTCGATTTCTCCGACGCGGCCGCCATCACGGGCTACTTGTCCGATCTCGGGATTAGCCACGTCTACCTGTCGCCGGTCCTGCAGGCCGCGAAGGGGAGCACTCACGGCTACGACGTGGTCGACCCATCGGCCGTCAACGAAGAGCTGGGCGGCGAACACGGGCACTCGGAGCTGCAAAAGGCGTTGGGCGCGGCCGGGTTGGGCCAGATACTCGACATCGTGCCCAACCACATGGCCGTGGCGTCGAAGGATAACCGGTGGTGGTGGGACGTCCTCGAAAACGGTCCCTCCAGCGTGTACGCCGGTTATTTCGACGTCGATTGGGGCACCCCGGAGGGCCGCGACGGCCGGCCGCACCCGGTCCTACTACTGCCTTTCTTGGGTGACCATTACGGCCGGGAGTTGGAGGCCGGCCGGTTCACGCTCGAGCGTTCGGCCGGGACTTTCATCCTGCGCTATTACGACCAGCAGGTACCGATCGCACCTCGCAGCCTCGACCAGTTGGTCTCACGGGCCGCCCGGCACCTGCCCCGGGGCACAGACGCGGCCGTCCGGGCGGAGGTCGAGAGCATCGGCACCGCGCTGGGCCGGCTGCCGCCGTCCTGGGCCACCGACCGGGCCAGCGTCCGGGAGCGGCACCGTGACAAGGAAGTCCTGCGCGCCCGGCTGGCCGCTCTGTGCACTGAGCACCCGGAGGTGGCGGCGGCTCTGGACTCCGAGACCGACGCCATAAACGCCAGTCCTGATGCCCTGGATGCCCTGTTGCAGCGCCAGAACTACCGCTTGGCCTTCTGGCGGACCGCGTCCGAAGAGGGCCAGTACCGTCGCTTTTTCGACATAAACGAACTGGTGGGTATCCGCGTCGAGGACGACACGGTGTTCGCGGACAGCCACCGTCTGATATTGCGATGGATACGAGAAGGCATAATCGACGGCTTGCGCGTCGACCACGTGGACGGGCTCCGGGACCCCCTGGCGTACCTGCTCCGACTGGAAGAGGCCGGCACCGGTGTCTGGGCTCTGGTCGAAAAAATACTGGCCCGGGGCGAGGAATTGCCGTCCGATTGGCCGGTCGCCGGCACGACGGGTTACGACTGGCTGAACCTCGCCGGCGGCCTTTTCATAAAGAAAGAAGGCGCCCAGGCGCTGGCCGGCGCGTTCAACGTGTTTACCGGGTCGGAGCAGTCGTGGGAGGACATCGCCCATGAGTGCAAAATCGAGGTGCTGGACACATCACTGGCATCCGACCTGACCCGGGTGGTCGAAGATATGGTCAAAGTGTGCGAGGTCCACCGCCGGCACTCCGACCATACGCGTAAGGAACTAAGAGAGTGCCTGGCCGAAGTGATCGCCGGCTACGGCGTTTATCGCACGTACGTCTCACCCGGCGCCACCCCGTCGGAACACGATGTCGCGACGGTGACGCTGGCGGTCGCCACTGCCGGCATCCGCCGGCCCGAAATCGACGGGGAACTGTTGACTTTCCTCCGCGACATACTGTTGCTGGAGATAGCCGGGCCGGCGGAGACGGAAATGGCGCTCCGGTTCCAGCAGGTGACGAGCCCGGTAATGGCAAAAGCGGTCGAAGACACCGCTTTTTACCGCTATATGCCCCTATTGGCCCTCAACGAGGTGGGAGGGGACCCGGGTATCCCCGGAACAGACGCGGACGAGTTCCATGCTTGGTGCACCCGCACCCAGGCGCGCCACCCCTTCGGCTTGTTGGCGACCTCGACCCACGACACCAAACGGTCGGAGGACGTCCGCGCTCGCCTGGCCATCCTGTCTGAGATGCCGCAGGAATGGGTTGAAACCGCGAAACGCTGGCACGTCCTGAACCGCAGGCTGAGGGTGGCAGATTTGCCGGACCCGGCTGCCGAGTGGATGTTTTACCAGACGCTGGTCGGAGCCTGGCCCATATCGCCGGCGCGTGCCCTCGCTTTCCTGGAAAAGGCCGTGAGGGAGTCGAAACTGAACACCAGCTGGGACCAGCCCAACCCGATCTACGAAGGAGCGGTAAACCACTTTGCCAATGCCGTGATGAGGTCACGACGCTTTATGCCGGAGCTGGAAAAGTTCGTGGAAGTAGTGAAGCGCCCCGGTCGCTCCAATTCCCTGGCCCTGAAACTGCTGACGCTCACGGCGCCTGGTGTACCTGACCTTTACCAGGGCACAGAGCTATGGGACCTGTCCCTCGTCGACCCCGACAATCGCAGGCCCGTCGACTACGACACCCGCGAGGCCTTGCTGGCAGAAATAGGTCCGGCCGACTTGCCGAGTATTTGGGCCGGCGGCGACGAGCGGGGCCTGACGAAGCTGGCGTTGGTCCACCGGGCGCTCGAGCTCCGGGCACGCAAGCCTCGTTCGTTCGGCGAGGGGAGGGGTGGTGCGTACAAGCCATTGCCGGCGCTCGGCACCGAGGCCGACCATGTGGTGGCGTTCAGTCGCGGTAGCAATGTGGTGACGGTGGTGACCCGGTGGCCGCTGCTCCTCGAGCGTAAAGGAGGCTGGGGGCGGACCTCGCTCACTTTGCCCGCTGGCAAATGGGTGGACGTGCTCGCCGGTAGGTCGTGGCACGGGACGGTGGGGGTCGGCGACCTGTTGGGCCCGCTGCCCGTGGCCCTACTCGAGCGAGTCCGGGCGGGGCGGGACGGCCGCCAGGCCGCAGCCTCCGCAATCGAACAAGACTGACCTCCGGGATAGCTGGGTATGGCTCGATAATGGCAACGTTCGAAGTCTGGGCTCCTGGCCGCGAACGGGTCGAACTCGTCCTCTACCCTTCCCAGCGGATCCCAATGGAACGGGCCGAACGCGGCTGGTGGCGTGCCGAAGCGCCGAACGCCGAGGCTGGCGCTCGCTATTTATTTTCTCTTGACGGGGGGCCGGGCCGCCCCGACCCGCGCTCTGCTCGGCAACCCGAAGGCACGGACAGGCCATCGGCGCTCGTAGACCAGGGCGCGTTTTCGTGGAGTGACCACGGTTGGGCCGGCTTCAACCTGTCTACGGCGGTCTTGTATGAGATGCACGTTGGGACGTTCAGCGCGGCCGGGACCTTCGACGGGGCCATCGATCACCTCGACCACCTCGTCGACCTGGGGGTGACGGCGGTAGAAGTCATGCCCGTTGCTGAAGGCAGCGGGGCACGCGGTTGGGGTTACGACGGGACCGACCTGTGGGCGCCGCACCAGGCTTACGGCGGGCCTGAGGCCTTGAAGCGGTTGGTCGACGCTTGCCACCGGAGAGGGCTCGGCGTCGTACTGGACGTTGTGTACAACCACCTGGGCCCGGCTGGGAACTACTTGAACGAGTTTGGGCCCTACTTCACAGACCGCTACAAAACCCCGTGGGGCTCTGCGGTAAACCTGGACGGTGAGGGCAGCTACGGGACGCGCGACTTCATCATTTCTAACGCTCTCATGTGGTTCTCGGACTACCACGTCGACGGCCTCCGCCTCGACGCGGTGCACGCTATCTTCGACGAGAGTGCCCTCCACATCCTGGAGGAGCTCTCGGCGGCGGTCGAGCGGCGCGCCCTCAGCCTGGGGCGGGATTTGTGGCTCATTGCCGAAAGCGACCGCAATGACCCCCGGATTTGCCGGCCCCGCAACCAGCACGGGTACGGCATCAATGCATGCTGGGACGACGATTTTCATCACGCCCTCTTTACCGTCCTGACGGGCGAGAGGGAGAGCTACTACATGGACTTCGGTCGGATTTCTCAGCTGGCGAAAGCTTTTCAGGACGGCTACGTCTTTGACGGCCAGTTCTCGGAGTTCCGTCAACGCCGGCACGGGCGGCCGGCGAGGGACCTGCCTGGGGCGTCGTTCGTCTGTTGTCTGCAAAATCACGACCAGGTTGGTAACCGGGCCTTCGGCGAGCGGATATCCGCGCTGGTCGGCCCGGACTTGCTAAAAGTGGGCGCCGCTCTCGTGCTCCTCTCGCCGTTCGTCCCCATGCTGTTCCAGGGGGAAGAGTGGGGCGCTTCCACGCCCTTTCTTTACTTCACGGACCACCAGGATCCCGAACTGGGCCGGGCCGTCAGGGAAGGCCGGCGCCGAGAGTACCCCGTGCCCGACGGCGCCGAGGTGCCGGACCCGCAGGACCCCGACACCTTTTACCGCTCGAAGCTGGACTGGTCTGAGCTCGAGCGGGAGCCGCACCGGGACCTGCTCGATTGGTACCGCCAGTTGATGGCCTTTCGCCGTGACGAGCCCGACCTTGGCACTGGCGACCGCAAACAGGTCATGACCGCTTTCGACGAGAGCGCTCGCTGGCTCGTCGTGCGTCGTGACCGCTTCAGCATCGTCGCCAACTTCTCCGCCCAGCCTCAGCCGGTCCCTCTTGACTGTGCGGGTTCCGTGGTGCTTGCGTCAGCGGCCGGCGTCAATATCAGTAGTGCCGCCGACCAGGCCGCTACCGGGCGGCCGGCCGTACCCCTAACCCAGGTGTCATTACCCGGGCATTCTGTCGCTGTTGTGGAGCATTAAGCGGCCGGTCCGTGCTTTGTCGACGCCCGGCCAGGCTGCGTCAACCGTCGCTCTAGGCCCGTCGGCCGGTCAGCGGCCGCCCCGTCCAGCCGGCGCTGCTAACCTGGCCCGTTACTCGGGCGTATAGCTCAGCTGGTTAGAGCGCATGCATGACGCGCATGAGGTCGGGGGTTCGACTCCCTCTACGCCCACTAGCTCTGAGCAGGGAGTTTGTGGCGGAGGGAGCCTTTGGAAGGCTCCCAAAAGTAGTTTGGGTGCCTTTTTGGGTGCCATTTTCCAGGACAGACCTCCTTGGCCGGTCCCGAACAGCGGTGGAGAACATCCTGAACCGGGAACTCGCCTATCGACTTGTTCGACGACGGCGTCACTCAGATGGCGGCTGTTTGGTTCGTGTGCGCGGCGCCCAGCGTCCGAGCCGCGCCGTCACCGCTCTCGGCTCAGCCGTTGGACAGAGGGCGCAGGGCCACGAGGTATGCGCCGCTATGCGCCGGCATGTCCGACAGGATGTTGTTGTTGGCCATAAGGATGAAGTCAGCTAGGGACTTGGTTGGACGGGTACGGGACCCGTACCCGCTCGTTGGACAGCGTGACCCTCAGAACTAACCAACGTTTCTGGCAACACGCGGAGGCCGCGGCGACACGCAGCCTTTCGCGCGTTCGAGTAGTTGTGCGTGCCGCTTGTCCGTAACAGCGTTGAACCTATTCCCGGCCAGTGGCGCCTTGGCCATGAGCCGCGGCGACGAAGTCGCCTGTGCGCAATTCATTTATGAATTTCGTGATCGCGTCGACGGGGACGCGAGCGCTGCGACCGATATGGACAACGTCGAGTCGTCCGTCGGCTATGAGTTGGTAGACCGTACTTCTCCCAAGGTTGAGCACCCCGGCGGCCTGCTTGACAGTGAGCAAGGCGGGCCGAGGTTCTTCGCTCCATTGGTTGACAGCTTCGCGTCGAAGGTGCATCGGCAGCTCCTGTGGTCTATCCCCGTTCATCTTCAGTCCTCGTTCGGTTCCCACGCTTGGGCCGGTTGGTGGTCGTCCTTTTTCCTGTTGCGCTCGGGTCCTGGAAATCGGGGTCGTCGAGGTGTTCAGCAACCAGCCCGCGGACGCCTATGAGCCGCAAATGGTCGAAGAACGCGCCGAGCTCGTCCGCCGCTTTGTCGACCCGGTCCGTGTACTGGTCGAGCAGGGCCAGGAGCATCTCTTTTCGCCGCTGCCGGTAGCTGGCCTGCCGGGCCGGGCTGGGCTTGCCCGTGAGCAGCTCTACAGTGCGAGCGGCCTCTGTTGGCTCTTCGATGCCGATCTGCCGAAGCCGTTCGTAAACCGGCTCGAGCTTGTCGTCCCGGCCGAAGACAATCCCATAGAGTTCCCTCACGTAGTCGGACGTGCGGTAGAGCCTGCGGGTGTCTCCCGGTGGTGGAAGGAAAAACCACAGCAAGGGCAAGTCAAAAGCGAGAGCGAACGCAAGGATCTCCTGCGCGTCGAACTCCCGTCGCCGGTCACCCTCGTAGGCGCGTTCAATGGCGGAAATGCTGGCCTGGAGAAGGCGTTGACCGATGAACCGCTCCAAAAGTTCTGCAGTCTCCTCCTGGGTAAGGCCCCGCAGCTCGCGGGCAGCTCGGAAGTTGTAAGCGACGATCTCGTTCAGGTCGGCCTCTCCCGGGCTCGGCGGGGCGTTCTGGTGAACCTCTTCCGCTGTTGTCCGTCTGCGTCCGACCATGGCCATAGTCTCCAACATTGTCTAGCGACAATAGGAGTATAACGCACAGCAAGTCAGGAGCGTTATAATCTCCCCATTGTGACAGCACGGCAGGGAGACGGTGTTGCAAATGCCGCTCGAGGCTCACCTCCCCGAGCGGCGGGCGCCATCGGCACGCCCGCAGAGTGCTCGATCGTGGTGTCTACCGCCAGCCGGTCCCTACGCCGGAAGCTGCGGCCGCTGGCGTGGCTGGTGCTTGAAGAAGTGGCGCTGGAGGCTGTCGAAGACGGTGGGCGGTTGGTGGCGCATACCTCGGCGCGCCAAGTGGCGGACCGGGTAGGCCTCGACCCGGGTACAGCGGCTGGCGCGCTGCGCGTTCTGCGGGATCGCGGGTTACTCAGGTTGGAGCGCGAAAAGGGCCGAGCTGGCCGTTTCGGGCTGTCGGTCTACGTGCTCGGGTCGGTCGCCGGCCTCACTGTGGTCACACCAAGCGAGGCTGAGCGGCATTTGACGCTCCCATCCCTGGACGAGACGAACGTGGCCGAGCCAGATGTGGCTGCGGCTGGCGTGGGGAAACCGTGTGCGGCTACGGCACATGGGGCAGTTCCGGCGACGGCGGTTACGTACATGGCCACCGAGCCTGCGGCGCAAGAATGCGGGCTCTCGCCGGCTCCGGCTGCGGCGCCTTTACCGGCTGACCGACCCCGGGAGGCCGCGCCGCTCGCTGTCCCTGCCATGGAGATCGCCGGCCAGGGGACACTCGACTTGGATGGGAGCGTCGCATGATGGCCGTCAGGGTTGCCTCCCCGGAGGGGTGGCAAGTGTCTGTGAGCTTGGTGGCGGGTAGTTGGAGGAGCGTCTTGGGGGCGGGTGGTCTGGTGCTGGGCGGGGCTGGTGGTGGGAAGCAGGTGGCGGAAGGTCGTAGGTGGAGGGTCTCGTGGTGGGTGGCCGGCGGTCCATGGCGGTTTCGGGAGCGGACTGGTGGGAGCCGACTTGATGGTGGCTGGCCGTGTTGGCGGGAATGACGACATGGGGCCGCGATGGTGAGCTGGTGCCGGAGGGCGGGTTGGGAGACGGGAGTGGTGGTGGCGGGATTGGTGGTGGGTGTTGACGGCAACGGGGTTGGTGAGGTGCTGAGGGTCGGGGCGGTGATGGTGGGTGGGGATGATGGTGGCGGGTGTTGACGTTGACGGCGTTGACCGATGCCGAGTACTTGATCTCGTCGGTGGCCTTGAGCATCGACGAGTACTACGCCGGGGTGGGCGAGTCACCGGGGGTGTGGGCGGGCCGGTGGGCGGAGGCGCTTGGCCTGTCTGGCGTAGTCGAGGCGGAGGAGCTGCGGGCGCTGGTGGAAGGGCGGGACCCCGGTACCGGGGAGCCATTGTTGGCGGGCAACCGGGAGCGCACAGTGCGGGCCTTCGATATGACTTTTTCGGCGCCCAAGAGCGTCTCTCTGCTGTGGGCGTTCGCCGGCGAACCGGTGGCCGAGGTGGTGGCCGCCGCCCACCGGGAGGCCGTCGCGGTGGCGCTCGAGTTCCTGGAGGAGCGGGCGGCTGCGGCCCGGGTACAAGCCGGTGGCATGCGCCGGCGGGTGGGGACGGAGGGTTGGGTCGTGGCCGGATTCGGGCATCGCACGAGCCGGGAAGGCGATCCCCAGCTCCATACCCACTGTCTGGTCCCGAACCTAGTGCGACGGAAAACTGACGGCCGTTATGTCGCCTTCGATGCCGGCCCGCTGTTCGACTGGTGCCGGGCGGCGGGGTCCGTCTACCAGAACCAGCTGCAGCGGTCCTTGTCCCTACGCCTTGGGGTGGCCTGGGGACCGGACTGCCATAACACGCGGGAGATGCTCGGCTTCAGCCGAGCCCAGCTGCGGGCGTTCTCCAAGCGCAGCGCCCAGATCGAGGCCGAGCTGGAGGCCAAGGGCGCGCTCTACGAGTCGCCGGCGCTGCGTATGCAAGCGACGACGAGGCCTCGCTCGCCACCCGGACGAGAAAGGACCACTCGCTCACGCCAACGCTCCTCCAGGGCCGCTGGCTTGAGGAGGCCGCCGCGGTCGGTATGGCCACAGGCCCGGGGCTGGAGAAGGCAGTCTGCTGGAAGGAGCCGCCCCGGGGCACCCGGCTGGGACGAAGTCTGCCACCTTGGTCGAGCCCGGAAGCCGGGCTGTGCTCCCGGTCGGCCCGTTTCACCCCGGCCGACGTGGTCAGCACGTCTGCGCCGTTTCCGGCGGCCGGCTCAGTGTGGAGGAGGTCATCACCATGGCCGAGCGGTTCCTCGGCTCCGAGTTGGTGGTACGGCTGACGCCCGATGTGGAGGAGGGGCGGCGCCGGCCGGCCCAGTGGTCGACCGCCGCCCACCGGGAGATGGAGGACCGTACGCTCGCCCTCATGGGCTCGCTAACTGGCCGCCACGTCCCGGCTGTCACGGTGCCGTCCTGGAAACGGCCTGGCCGCCGCCCGGGCTCGGGGAGGACCAGGCCGCGGCGGTCAAGGTGTTGGCGGGGGAGGGCGGAAGCCTCAGGGCGGTGCTCGCCCCGGCCGGGTACGGGAAGACCACCATGCTCCACGCCGCCGCCCAGGCCCGAGCAGGCGACGGCCGCCCGATCGTGGCCGTGGCCACCACGGCCAGGCGGTGGCCGAGCTGGCCGGTGCCGGCCTGGAGGCAACGACGATCGCTCGGCTGCAGGCTCGACCTGGGCAGCGGGCCGCTCGCAACGGGCACCGTCGTCGTCCTGGACGAGGTCTCCAGACCCCCACCCACGAGTCGAAACCGTCCTGGCCGCGGTCGACGCCTGCCCGTGCGGGTCGCTATGGGTCCTGGGCGACCCCCGCCAGTCCCAGCCCGTCGGCGCCGGCGGGATCGCCGACCATCTCGAGCGCCTCGCTGACGCGGCGTCTCCCTTCGGCCCGGCTCACGGTCAACCGCCGCCAGGTCGACCTGGCCGACCAGGAGGCGCTGGGCCTGCTCCGCCGAGGCGACGCCGCTAGGTCCCAGCAACTGCGGACCGAGCACGGCTGGGAGCACGAACTGGCCACCCCGGGCGAGACCCGCCGCGCCATGGCCGACGCCGTCTGTACCGACATCGGACGCTACGGCGCCCAGCTGGTCGCCGTCCTGGTCGTCTCCCACACCGACGCCGAGGACCTGGCCGACCGGGTCCGCGCCCGGTTGGCGGCCACCGGGACGCTCACCGGCCCGGCCCTGGTCGGCCCGGGGTGGACGGCCGAGCGGGAGTACCAGGCCGGGGACAGGGTGCTCATCCACGCCCGCTGCGGCCCCTCGGGCAGCCCGGCTCGTCAACGGCGCCACCGCCACGGTCACCGTGCCACCGGAGACGGCCTCACCGTCCTCCTCGACGGCAGCGGGGAAGCTGCGAACCTGCCGACGGCGTTCGTGCAGGGCACCCGCAAGGACGGTTCGCCCAACTCTCGCACGCCTGGGCACGCACGGTCGACGGGGCCGGGCGGCACCTGGGAGGCCTGCCACCTGCTCGGCAGCGCCGCCCTGGACGCCTACCGGGGCTACACCGGCCAGTCCCGTTCCCGCCAGCCCACCCACCCTGGAACACCGCCCGGTGGCGGTCGTCGACCACGGCGGTGCCCTGGCCGACCAGCGGGACGCCGCCGAACAGGTCGCCGGCGCGCTTGCCCGCCGGCCCGACCCGTCCCTGGCCGTACGCAGCGACCCCTGGGTACTGACTGCCAGCTCCGCGAACGGATCGCCGAGCACGAAGGAGTGCTGGGGGCACCCGGCCCCCGGACTGACGAGCGGGCCCTCGTCGCCGCGGCCAAGGACCTGCAGGCAGGCGAGAGCCGCCTGGCGGACAAGGAGGGATTCGCTTCCCGCACGGCCGACCAGCTGGCGGCGGTGGGTGCGCTCGCCGGGTTGACCCGACGGGGCAGGGAGCAGCGCCGTTGGTTGCAGGACAGGTTGGCCTCCGACGCCGGATGTGCTGCTGCGGCCAAGGACAACTGCGACGGGCTTGCGAACCGTACTTCCCGTCTCCGCCGAGAGCAAGACGCGTTAGACCGCTTCGAGGTGGCTAATGGATGGCGCCGAGACGACATCTGACGCCTCCGGGGCCAGCTTGACCGCCACTGGGCCGAGGTGGTCGTCGCCTGC
>CAWEBW010000009.1:0-25001 GCA_963807395.1 uncultured Acidimicrobiaceae bacterium | reverse complement strand
GCGGCTACCTGTCTTGACGGTATGTCAAAGGTCTGCGCGACGGCACTCGCACCACACGCGTGACCTCGGAGTGCCGGCATTCGGGTCGTTAAGACAATGAACATGGCCCGGCTGGCCAGACGAGGAGCAGGCGGGCGTGGAAGCGGGGCCTTGGCACCGAGGGTCGTCGCGGCCAGGGCGACGAGATCGTCGACAAGGTAGTAGTGCACGAGTGCGGGCGTTGCGCCGCGAATGTCAGTGGACTAGGGGCGGCTGATGTTCTCGTGCCTCCGGTCAGCGACCCAGAGGACTCGTTTATCTCCAGCAAGCCGCCTCCGTGAATTGCATCTGTGGGAGCGTCAGAGACAGCGCCCCTCGGCCTCGCAGGCGACACCTCGAGCGAAATTCTCGGCCCTCGCTTTCGCGGTAAGCAAGTGTTAACTGAACCCAAGGTGTCTCACGGATCCTGCTGTGACCTCGGCGTAGGAGACAGTCGAAATGTACGTGCGGCTATGCCGGCGTGATGTTTTGGTTGAGGCGGAAGACGTTCTCGGGGTCGTACGTGCGCTTGACCTGTTGCAGCCGATCCCAGCAAGGCCCGTACGCGGCCTGCACCCGCGGGTGTCGTCGTCGGCCAGGTAGTTCACATAGACCGAGTCGGCCGTGTACGGAGCGAGCGCCTCGAAGGTGGCTTTGACCCAGGCGATGTTGGCGTCGTCGTCTCTGGCGTCGGGCCACACGCCAGGGATGACGAGGTTGTAGCCCGGCTCCCGGTGCGGGAACGCGGTCGCTGTCGGGGGGATGCGGGTGACAGCGCCGTGGAAGTGCTCGATGACTATTCCCGCCATAGCCGATGGGCTCTGGGCGAACCGCGCCACCATGACCGACACGGTGTCGGCAGTGATCTCCTTGAAGTAGGCGGACTTCCAGTAGTTGCGGGCACCTTTGGGGTACCCGGGGTCGAGCAGGGTGTTCTGTACGGGGTACGGGAGCGGCCCGAGCATGTCCATCAGCGGGGCCGCGGCCCCCCGGATGGCGGCCGCGGCCTTCTCGCCCTCTGCCGGTTCGCCGCAATGGCACATGCCGATAGCGGCGATCTTGTGTCCCGACCCGTCGGGTGCGTGCACGAGCGCCATTATAAGCACCAGCTCGTCAGCGCTCTCCGCGGCGAAGTCGCCGAAGAACTCCCACACCTTGGGCGCGTCGGCCAGGTCGAAGGCGATCAGCCCGCCGTAGATCATCGACACGGGATGGGCGTCGTAGTCGAACGACGCGGCGACGCCGAAGTTCCCGCCCCCGCCTCGCAGCGCCCAGTACAGGTCGGGATTTTGCTCGGCGTCGGCCGTGCGGATCTGACCGTTGGCGTCCACGAGCTCCACGGCACGGACGTTGTCGACGGCCATCCCGTACTTGCCCATCAACCAGCCAAGCCCGCCTCCGAGCGTCAAGCCCGCGATGCCCGTTGTCGACACCACACCGCCGGTCGTCGCCAGGCCGTAAGCCGCGGTAGCCCGGTTGTACTCGTTCCAGCTCAGCCCAGCCTGGGCCCGCACGCGCCGAGTGGCCGGGTCGACATGAACGCCCTTCATGGTCTGGGTGTCGATCATGAGGCCACCGTCGGTCACAGCGCGCCCCGCCACGTTGTGGCCACCGCCGCGGACCGAGATCTCCAGGTCGTGCTCTCTCGCGAACTTCACGGAATCCGCGATGTCGGCGGTGTTCTGGCACCGGACGATGACGGCCGGGCGCTTGTCGATCATGCCGTTGTGGACCTGACGCACCGCGTCGTAGGCGGCATCGACCGGAGTGAGGGCCTCACCCGAGACCGTCGCCCGCAGCTTGTCAACCGCCTCTTGAGGAACAGAACGGCCCGTCAACACACCCCTCCCAACTCGCGTGGGCTCCAATCCATCTCGCACGATCCGTCCCACAACATAGCTCACCGATCACCCGCTTGCCTTGGCTGGCCGTGCCGCTCGTGTCCAACGAGCGGTCGAGGACAACCGTCCCCATCGTCAGCTCATTAGGCCCCGGGCAGCTAGGTGAGTCTCACGGGCTGCCCACGAAACGACTGACCATATCAGCCGGGCGACGTGGGCGGTGCTACGAACGTCTGCCTGCCAACCCAGCCAAGTCGCGCTGATACGCGGCGCACAAAACAAACACCTCAGCTCGCTCTCCCGGCCACGCATAGTCGGCGATCCCGGATTCCTGGCCTGAACAAAGGGATTTTCGGCCGGTGCGCACAAAATGCGCCCGAAGCTCAGTGACCATCTGGTCGCACATTCGGTGCCGCCTATAAAGCAAGATCGGTGGACCTGACCCGCCGCGCGAACCGTCGCTCTGTACTCCGGCGTCCAAACTAGAATTAGCAAACCGCCCGCACAGTAAGGGATATTCTGGCTAGCCGGCTGGCCAGGCCAGACCCACAGCGCCCCCCGGCACGCCCGAGCCGCCGTCACCCGAGCCCCCTACCCTCCGGCCAGTGCGCAGTGGCGACGTCACCTGCGACTACGGCGCAGCCGCATGCAGCCAGCAGGCCCCCGACAAGAGCGGTGGCGCGCACTCCGAGCGAAGGCACGATTGCGCCACCCAACAGCGCCCCAACAGCGATGCCAGTGTTGTAGGCGGCGCCGGCCCAAGCGGACGCCACGTCCGTACTGCCGGGCGCCACTGCCATGACCCTGTTCTGGTTCGACACGATGATGCTGCCCACGGCTGCCCCTGACAGGGCGAACAGTGCTACGGCGGGCAGGGGAGAGGTCCCCGCCCAGAACAGGCCGAAGAGCGCGGCCGTCATGAGCCCAGCCGGCGCGACCGTCGCCAGGCGGGGCCTGCGCCGGCACGCTGCGCCTGCCGCTATGACACCGGCAAGCGCACCGAGGCCGACGAAGAGCACCGCCGCGGTGACCTCTCTGTGCGCCAGCCCAGAAATACGAGTGGCATACGATGTCACGTAGGTGTCCAGCGTGAAAAAGCCACAGATCACAAGGCCGGTGGTGGCAATTAGAGCTGCGAAATGGCGCCGGCTCGGCGCTTCTGCTGCACCGGCATGGGTTTCTCTAGGGTGGTAGCCCGGCAACAGGAGCCGAACGGCGACCAAGGTCAAGGCTCCTAGCCCCCCCTTCTTTTTCTCTCCTCTTTCCTCCTCACCCCTCATGTTAGCGCGTTGTGTTTCGCTCCCCCTCGCGCCTCGCGCTTCTACTTCAAGCTTTCCACAGAACAGCGCCAGCGTTGCGAGGTCAGATGCAGCGCGCCGTGCTCGTTTACCGCCTCTGTAGCCGAGCACCATAACCTGCCGTTGTTCCAGCCAACGCGTCCGCATATGAGCCGTCCACGCCGTCTTACAAAGCCAGACCCACAGCTTTTTTGAGCGCCTCTTCTACACTCCCAAACCAGCGCTCGTAGCGACCATCTTCTCATAGCGCCTTCTCTTACAGCCTAACCAAACAGCTCATATAGACTCGCCTCCGTCTCTTTCATCTCCTTCCTCATACGCCTCTCGCCTCGCCTTCCCCTCTCTCTTTCTTAGAGCAGCACCTTTTCTTCTATCTCAGCCAACTTGCCTAGCAGTTCCCTCACTCTCATTTGCACTCCCACCTACCCCCCCTCTTGTACTATCAGGCTCGCCGCCATCAACACCAGCACTCAATAAAACACTTGCACTCCCATCTTCTGCTCTGTCCAGTGCCACATAGGCGAGAAGCAGACCACCTTCCGCTCCTTCATCTGGCGGAAGTCACCCTCCGCAGCCTCCCCGGCGTAGTCCGCATTACCTCCGCCGTCCAGCCAGCTCTCGCCTTTACCCTTGCACCCGCTCGCCGCGATCTCCCCCTAGCGCCGCACCGCTTTTTTCTCACTCCGTGCGCACCCTCCCTCTCCTCACCGTCAGCGCCTCCAACCACCCTCAACCCAGCCCACCAACCTCCCACCTCCGCTTCCACTTTCTCTTTGCTCTTTTTCTTCTTCCCCCTCGCATCTCCCTCACCTCACTAGCTCTCTTACACCTTCTCCAGTTTCTCGCCTCTCACTGCCTCTCTTGCAGCTCCTCTACGCTCACACATGCTCACCTCTCTCCTAACTTTTTCGCCTCGACGCTTCTGCCGGGAGCGCTCTTCGTCCACCGCTCTAAATCTTCCGCACGCAGCAATCGTCTCAACGCAGCAGCCACAATACGCAGCATCAAATCTTAATCTCTTCAGTTCTACCCTGCTCAAACATCAGCTGCTCTCATCACCAACAAACCCCAACTTACCAGCTCTCCATAGCCAACTCTCACTCCACCTACCCGTAACTCACTACAGCCAACCCCCTCGTCAACACAACCCAACCACTATACGCAATCACCCTTTTTCGCTTCACACCCCTTCTATCCACACCCCTCTTTCGCCAACATCCAATGCAAGTCTCATATCCAGCACAACCCAATCCACACCAAAGCTACCAGCTATCTCAACCCACTCCACCTCTCTTAGCTGCGCTTCACTCATACATCCATCACCTCCCAAAGCACCGTCATCTAGCACACCGCTCACAATACACCCAGCCTCAGCGCCTCTTCACCCACCATCCAAAGCAAGCTCAGCAAATCTCAACCCCATCTAGCTTGCCAGCCATGTACATACCCCCCCCACTTACCCACCTCACCCACACTTCATCCATACTCAGCTACTCTCAGCCTCCCAGCACACCACACGCGCCTCACCAAACCAATACACTCCATCAACACCACGTCACACCATCCACCCCCACCTCCATATCTCAACCTTACCCAGTAGCGCTCAACATCTTTCACCTACCCCCCACCCCCCACCTCACACAAATATAGTACATCTCACCCTTCATCATCTCACCCACCATAATACCACATTTAATCATACACCACTCAACCAAATAACAACACTTTCACCAACACAACACATCCACAACACTTATTTTCAATTAGCCCGAGAGCGCAAAGAACGGCAGCCGCCAGCCGTCGTGTTGGCCCAGCAAGGAAAGCGCCGGGACCCCGACCACACCGGCGAGGGCACCGCCGGCGAACACCACCGCTGCAGCCCGCGCCCGCATCTCGGGAGTGAACAAGCTGACAGCCGTCACCGCCGCGACCGACCAGAATAACGCCTGCACCAGCGCAGCCAGGGCTCGTGCTAAGAGCAGCCACCAGTAGCTGGGGGAAGCGCCTGCCGCCAGGGTGAGGACGACGAACGCCCCCAGCAGGCCGCTGATGAGCGACCGCCGAGGGAGCCGCTTGGCCAGGTGCGTCAGCGGGGCCGAGGCGATGACCACAACGGCGGCATAGCTCGAAACGAGAAGCCCGACCGCCGTGACCGACGTATGCAGCCCGTCTGACATCACCTGGAGGAGGCCGATCGGCAGGTTTTCAGAACTAACGAAACAAAACGCGCCCGCCCCGAGGGCGAGGAGCGCCGCCACGGCAACCCATGGGCGCCGCTCGTAGAGGATGAGGCTCGTGCCGTCGAGCAGGGTTGTGGTGGGCGGGCGAGGCCGAGCTATAGGGGCCTCGACGGGATCCCAGCTGTTGAGCTGCCGCGAGGCACTTATCGCCGGCCGCCCGCCGAAGGGGGACGACCGCCCGGTACCCAACGTGCGCTTCACGTCTTTCCTCTTTTACCCCGCTGGGTGCTACTTGCAAAAGCTATTTTGACAGTAGCACAGATGAAGGAGCTTACTACCGCATTGAGGGTTTAGCGGCAAGATATAGTGGTCGCCGCGCCTTGCGCTACTCCCATAGTCGCTTGAGAGGGTTTACAATGAGCGAAAGTACAAAGGTTGGGCGGGGGAGGCGTATTGCCGAGCTGTCGTTGGTCGGCGGCCACCCCGCCATCGATCTGGTGAACACCGTCGAGCCCCGCCTACCCGTGCCCGGCGAGGACCATCTGGGCACTCCAGACGACTTGTTGACCTGGGCGCGGCGCACAGCCATCGCCGAGGAAGGAGAACTGGCTGTCGTTGTCAGCGCATGGGGTAGGTCTCCCGGCGCCGCTGTCAGAGCACTCGGCGCTGTGCGGGAGGTCCGAGAGGCCCTCGAGGCCGTCCTGTCGTCGCTAATGAGCCTGGGGCCGAGCGTGGCAGAGACGGAGCAGAGGCTCGACTTTCTGGCGCGCCAATGGTCGTCGGCGGCCGGGCGCGCCACGCTCGTGTTCGGTGGGGCGAACGGCAAGGCGGCGCGCCTCAGGACCGGGGTCGTCTCCACTCTGCTCGTCCAAGATCGTGTGGCTATGGCCGCCGTCGACCTGTTGTGCAACCATGACCTTGGTCAACTCGGTATGTGCGACGTCGAGAACGGCGGGTGTGGGTGGTTCTTCATAGACCACAGCAAGAACAAGACGCGAAGGTGGTGCACCATGGAGGACTGCGGTGCCCAAGCGAAGGCTCGGCGCCTGACTGAGCGGCGCCGCCAGCAACGCAGCGCGGCGGCGCGCAACTAGCGGCCTCCTGTATTGGGGGATGTCGCTCTGGTTACTCCTGATCGTCGACGACGTCGAGGTTGTAGAACGTTGGCCGGCCGTCGGCGAAGCTCATCAATTTCTTGGATAGCCGATCCGTCTCTGGCAGGGCCGAGTTCTCCATCGCCTCTTCATACGAGTCGAAGAAAACGATATTGAAGTACCGCCCGTCGTTGTCTCGATCTTGGCAGAGGACTCTCCGGCGCGCCTTGCGCTTGCCCTCGGTGGCTTGTGCCCACTCGTCGCCGACAGCCTGCATCTCGCCAGGTTTGGAGGTCCGGTACTCGATGATCTGGATGAAAGCCGCGGCTGTCCCCTTTCGGATCGCCAGATCGGCGTTGGCTGAGCTCCTGCTCGCCCAGGTACCGGCCTACATCGTCCCCTTATCCATGTCAACCGCCAGATACGCCCGCCCACCCTGTGGCCTGCTCCGAGGATTGGAGCCGTCGTTCGGCGTCATCGCTCCGCTGCGCGTCCCGTCCGCTCGGTATGGACGCCGACGATGCTGTTGTTTTCGCCCTCGACACGGTCGCCGGTGCCGAACCGTCGCAGCTCTGCGTCGCCCTCGGCGTCGACTGCTCTAGACCGACACGGAACGCCGGACATCAGCAGTCTCCCGGCGAACGGGTACTCGGCCATACCGGGCCATCCCCTGAAAAAACCGTATTTGCTCAACCGGGCTACATAATATTCCGACACGGCTTCCCGATATGCGTGCGCGTTATGGACTGCGGCGGCGCCAGAAAAGCCCAGCCGACGACGGTACGAAGTAACCGTTGCTCGGGCGCGCACACTAGCGGCAGCGGCCGGCGAGGCCCGTACCAAATTGGAAATCTCGTGGCGGGCCCCTCGGGAGCCGCCTGTTTTGGTACCTAGCATTGGGGTTCTTTGACCCTTTTGTTGGGGACCATCACGATGAAGTGATCCATCAGAGCGTCGACCATGTCCCTGCCGACAGTCCCCGCGGGTCGCCAATATCCCCGAAATCTATGGGGCTGCGAGCGGACGACTCGCTATTTAGTGGGGGTGACGAGGCCGGTCTCGTAGGCGATCATCACAAGTTGTGCCCGGTCGTGGGCGTCGAGTTTCATCAGCAACCGGCTGACGTGGGTCTTGACAGTGGCTGCAGAGATGTAGAGACGCACCCCTATCTCCGTGTTGGACCAGCCTCCTGCCACCTCCATCAGCACCTCTCGCTCCCGCGTTGACAGGGCTTCGAGGAGGGCGGCGGGTGGGGGTTTGTCGGGCTCGTCGGGTCGAGCGGCGAACTCCCGGATCAGGCGACGGGTAATACTGGGCGCCAGGAGGGCGTCGCCGGCGGCGAGGACCCGGATGGCGGCCAGAAGTTCCTCGGGGGCGGTGTCCTTGAGCAGGAACCCGCTGGCCCCAGCGCGCAGGGCGGCGTAGACGTACTCGTCTAGGTCGAAGGTGGTCAAGATCAGAATCCGGGTGCCGGCTGTACCAGGGTCTTTGATCACGGCCCGGGTGGCCTCTATGCCGTCGAGGACCGGCATGCGGATGTCCATGAGCACGACGTCTGGGTGGTACCGGCCGGTGAGGGCCACGGCATCGGCGCCGTTGCCTGCCTCGCCGACCACCTCCATGTCGGGGGCGGCCTCGACTACCAGCCGGAACCCACCTCGGACCAGGGCCTGGTCGTCGGCTATGACGACCCTGATCATGGGGCTCCCGTGGCCGGAGCGTCGCCGGGGTCGAGGGCGCTTACGTGCAGGTCGGCCCGAACGCGGAAGCCAGGTCCGTACGAACCGGCCTCGAGCGACCCGCCGAACAGGCCGGCGCGCTCGCGCATACCAATCAGCCCGTGCCCGCTCCCCGGGCGGACCAGGGAAAGGTCTTTCGGCGCCAAGGGTTGGGGCCCGTCGTCGGTCACTTCGATAGCGAGCTCGTCCGACCGGAAGCTGATGTGAAGACGGGCGGTCGTAGGCCCGGCGTGACGGACCACGTTGGTCAGGGCTTCCTGTACGATCCGGTATGCCGAGAGGCTGGCCGCCGCCGGCAGTGGTCGGGGCTGGCCGTCAATTTGGAGCTCGACCACCACGCCCGCCGCCGCCATGTCCGTCAGCAGGCGGTCGATGTCGTCCATGTCGGGGACTGGTCCCAGCTCCGCTGGGTGCTCGTCGGCGCCGCGCAGCACGCCGACCAGCAACCGCATCTCCTGCAGGGACCGGCGCGTCGTGGTCTCGATGATGCGCAGAGCTTCGCGGGCCTGCTCAGGCTGGGTGTCGATGACCACCCGGGCGGCGCCGGAGCGGACCGCGATCACGCTCATGGCGTGGGCCACGATGTCGTGCAGTTCGCGGGCGATCTCGACCCGCTCGTCCGCCACTGCCCGACGGACCTGTTCGGCTTGCTCGGCCGCCAAGCTTGCCGCCTCCTCTGCCGCCCGATCGGCGAGATAACGCTCGTATGCCCGGTTCGCCCTCGTGTACGCCCCGGCCAACCAAGCCACCGCGACCAGCGCCAGCCCACCGTTACTGGCAAGCACCATCCGCGTCCCGCCGCCGCCCGCGATCAAACTGCTAGCCAGCACGCTCGCCGCCACGAGGGCCACGACTAAGGCAGCCTTGCGGCGGGAGGAGACCGCGACGACCGAATAGAGCACCATCGCTGTGTAGAAGGGCGTGGGCCCCGGGGCGCGCAGGCATTCGGCGACGAACGCGATGGTCTCGACCAATACCAGCGAGGCAAGAGGCCGGCGGCGGCGCAGCAGCACCCCGAGGGCAGCCACGGAATAGGCGATCGCGCCAGCGATGTGCCAGCCGGTCCCGTGCACCTTGGGGACGTCGCGGGGAAGCACGAACAGACAGAAAAGCGCCAGAACGATGACTGCGGCGACATCGATCAACGCCAGTTGGCGCGCCGTGTAGTCCCGTTTGAAAGCGCGGAACAGGACGGGCAGGGCGTCCGCGCCTTCGTCTACGTCCCCATCACCCACACCGCGACGGTAGCGGGGGAGGCGACGCTCGACATGGCCCTGGAGGCGGATTCCCCAGTACACCTGTGGGTGTACGCGCCGGCCCGCGGGCCCGGCCGTACGACCGGCAGGGTAGCCGATGTCGAGCCTCTAGGCCGACGACGCCGAAGCGTCGAAACCCGATGATCGATACCAGAACCACGGACGCACTCGTCCGCAAACCTGGAGGGCTCACATGACCCGCTTTTCCCGTTGGTGTTTCAGACATCGCCGTTCTGTGCTGGCCGGCTGGCTGCTGGCCGTGGTCCTCGTGCTAGGGCTCAGCGGTGCCGCCGGTACAAGATTCAACTCCAACTTCAGCCTGCCCAACACTGACTCCGCGGCGGCCGTGACACTCCTCAAGGCCAACTTCCCAACCGTGTCCGGCGAGGGCGACCAGATCGTCATCCAAACGAGCCACGGCGCAACCGTCCAGTCACCGTCAGTTAAGCGCGCCCTGACCGATGCCTTGGTCAAAGTCAGAAGAGTTGCCGGGATTGAAGCTGTACAAAGCCCCTACACCGACGGGGGCGCAGCCCAGATAGCCCGGGACGGGACGGTGGCCTTTGCCACGGTGACGTGGGACGAGGCCGCGGCCAAGGTGACCAATGCTGACGCCAAGAACCTCATCGCTGCCGCTGAGTCGGCCGACGGGCCGAACGCCCACGTCTCCCTCAGTGGCCAGTCCATCTCCAGTTCGGAGAGGGCGAGCGTCGGCGCTTCGGTGGCGGTCGGCCTGCTGGCGGCCCTGGCCATCATGCTCCTCATCTTCGGCGGTGCGCTGTTCTCGGCGCTCATGCCGCTGTTGGCGGCGATCGTGGCGCTGGTCACCGGCATCTCGCTCGTCGGCCTTCTCACCCACGTCTTCGACATCGCCAGCGAGTCCACCGACCTCGCCGTCCTGATAGGCCTGGGTGTGGGCGTGGACTACGGGTTGTTCATCATTAGCCGCCACCGCAGCGGGGTAAAGGCCGGCATGTCCTACGAGGACGCCGCCGCCCAAGCCGTCAACACTTCGGGACGGACGGTGCTGTTCGCCGGCCTCACCGTGTGCATCGCCCTCCTCGGTCAGTTCATCCTGGGGGTCGGTTTCCTCTACGGGCTAGCGGGGTCCGCCGCTATCACGGTGGCCTTGACCATGGCCACCTCGCTCACCCTCCTGCCAGCCATGCTCGGGTTCCTAGGGCCGAAGGTGCTCTCCCGCCGGGAACGGAAAGCTTTGGCCGCCGGCGCGGCATCAACCACAGCCAGCCCCTTCTGGTCCCGCTGGGCGAAGTTCGTAGAGGTCCGCAGGGTGTTCGTCGGCGTTGGCGCCCTGGCCATCGTGGTATTCATCGCCCTCCCCATCTTTGGGCTGCGGCTCGGTTCTTCTGACGCCAGCACCGACCCACCCACGTCTACGACCCACCAGGCCTACGTTGCCCTTGCCCAAGGGTTCGGGCCCGGCTTCAACGGCCCGCTCCAGCTGGTTGGCCAGGTGACCTCGCCGGCCGATGTGGCGGCATTCGACCGCCTGGTGACAACTGCCGCCCACACGGCCGGGGTCGCCACGGTCACCCCGCCCGTCACCTCGCCCAACGGGAAGGTGCTCCTCGCCACCCTGTACCCGACCTCGAGCCCCCAAGCCACACAGACCGTGGCCCTGGTCAATAACCTCCGCCACGATCTCATCCCTCAATCAGAACATGGCACCACGCTGAGCGTCCACGTCGGTGGCGTGACCGCTACCAGCATCGACTTCTCCCACGTGCTCACTGACAAGCTGCCCCTGTTCATCGCCATCGTCGTCCTCCTCGGCTTCCTGCTCCTCACCGCCGTGTTCCGCAGCCTGCTGATCCCCCTCGTGGCGTCGGTCATGAACCTTTTGTCCATCGGTGCTGCCCTCGGGGCCATGAACGCCGTGTTCAACTGGGGCTGGGGACGCTCCATACTCGGGCTGACCGGGACGGGGCCGGTCGACGTCTTTATCCCCGTGCTCATGTTCTCGGTCCTGTTCGGGCTGTCCATGGACTACGAGGTCTACCTGATGTCCCGCATCCAAGAAGAACGGCATCGCCGTCTCCACACCGAGCGCCCCGCCGCCACGGGCGTAAAGGCACGGGCAATAGTGCGCAACCACCAGGCCATCACCGTCGGCCAAGGCCAGAGTGGCCGCGTTATCGCCGCCGCCGCCGCCATCATGATCATGGTCTTCGGGTCGTTCATCCCTGGTGGGCAGCGGGCCCTTGCCGAGTTCGGGTTCGGTCTCGGGTTCTCGGTCCTGGTCGACGCCTTCGTGATCCGCAGCCTGTTGGTCCCAGCTGTTCACCACTCCATCGGCCCCGCCAACTGGTACATGCCCGCCTGGCTCGACCGCATCCTGCCCAACCTCTCGGTCGAAGCCGCGGACCTGGCCCAGTTGCCCACGGACGAAAACCCGTTCCCGGTCCTGGTGGGCGTCGGCGCCGACACCACGCACGGGTCGACTGTTCCTTCCCCCAGAAGCGATCGGCAAAACTCGCTGGAGGTGGCCCAGCAACGCATAGCCCAGGCTTCGGCCGAATATGCCTCGGCTGTCGGGACTGCACACGACGGAAGCGGGCTCATGTAGCCGTCGCGGCGCCGTCTGTCAGACCGGCGTCGCGAGGAGTTGTTCAGAACAAGGGGGCGAGGACTGGGGTCACGGGACGACCCCAGTCCTCGCCGGCAAGCTGATTTAATCCGGCCCCCTTGGAGGTCTGGGTGCCTACCCTGAACACAGTGACCGCGTGATCGGCGGTCCCGCAACCGAACTATAGAAAGGGCGCCGATCTATTTGCGATGCAGATTGCCCGACGGGAATAAGAACAATAAGCGCGCCAATTCTGTATTGTCGTACAGTCAAAGTTGGCCGACGGCTAGCCGGCGATATCCGTTCGTTATGGGTCGATTGCTGTTGAAACCGAGGCACTTTTGGACAGTGCATCAACCGTTATCCGCGCTCCCGGGACCTCGTGCCCGAAGCCGCATCGGCTACGGCATGGCCCTGGCGCATGGAAACTGTGAGCGGGCACATGGCTCTGCCTGGTCGCAAGGGAGGCTCCTGCCAGTACCCGCTACCAAACTCGGCCTCCCTTCCCGGAGTGGACCGTGGTTCCATTGAACGCATGGAACTTGCCTTGGAGAAACGGATGTTGGGAACAAGCGGGCTGGAAGTATCTGCGCTCGGGCTCGGGTGTATGGGGATGAGCTACCACCGCAGTACCACGATGGACCGCGACGCCGCGGTCGCGCTGGTCCGCAAGGCCGTGGACCTCGGCGTGACGTTCTTTGACACGGCCCAGGTCTATGGCCCGTTCACGAACGAACAGCTCCTAGGTGACGCGATCGCGCCCGTTCGTGACCAGGTCGTCGTGGCCACCAAGTTCGGGGAGGTCGACGTAAGTGGGCAGCCTGCCCGTTCAAGCCGGCCCGATCTGGTCAAGCAGACTACCGACGGGTCCCTCGCCCGCCTGGGCGTCGAGACGATAGACCTGCTCTACCAGCACCGGGTCGACCCCGACGTGCCGATAGAGGAGGTCGCCGGCACGGTCAAGTACCTGATCGAGCAAGGCAAGGTCAGGTACTTCGGCCTGTCCGAGGCCAGCGCACAGACGATCCGCCGTGCCCACGCCGTCCAGCCGGTGGCCGCCGTCCAGAGCGAGTACTCGCTGTGGTGGCGACGCCCGGAACAGGAGGTGCTGCCAGTCTGCGACGAGCTGGGCATCGGGTTCGTGCCCTACAGCCCGTTGGGCCGGGGCTTCCTCACCGGCACGATCGACGAGCACACCGCCTTCGACAACGGCGACAACCGCAACACCCTGCCCCGCTTTACGCCCGAGGCACGCCAGGCTAACCAGTCGCTCGTCGAGCTGATCCGCAAGGAAGGGAAGCGGAAGGGCGCCACCCCCGGCCAGCTCGTGCTGGCCTGGCTCCTTGCTCAACGGCCGTGGATAGTGCCCATCCCGGGGACCACGAAGCTGGACCGGCTACGGGAGAACCTTCGCGCCACGGCGATCCAGCTCACCAGCCAGTATCTGGCCGAGCTCGAGCGCGCTGCGTCCGAGTTCCAGATCGTGGGCGACCGTTACCCGGCAGAAGTCGAGCAGATGACTAACCGCTGATCGTCCGTCTGCATGTGGACTGACAGCCAGCCCAGACCAGCCCGGGGCATAAGCGGATGATCGGTGCGCAAGCCTGTCACGGACTGCCGCGGTACGGCGACTACATAGTCGGCGCTCGGGGATTGCTGGCCTGAACAAACGAGTTTTCGGCCCGTGTTCACATAATGCGCCCCAAGTTCAACGACAATCTGGTCGCACCTTCGGTACCGGGTTTCAAGCAGAATCGATGGACCTGACCGCCGCGCGAACCGTCTGATTGATAATGCTTGTAGACGTTGCGGTCCTGCCGTAGCGTCTAGAGGTCCGATGGGCCAGCTCTCGAACCGTCTGCCGACCGCTTGCGGCCTGGCTTTAGAGCGAGGTGCCGGCCCCTCGGGTCACCCCCGCGGTGTGGCTCAAAAGAGGCGCGAGCGCCGTCCCCGGAATCAGACATGCCCGCCGCGGCGCGCAACTTCCCCAAGTGAAAAGAGGGACTTTTCATGGCAGTCGTGATCGGTGTCGACCCTCACATTAGGGCTCGCACACCGCAGTAGCGGTCGACCAGGCAGAAAAGGTGCTGGGCGAGCTTAAGGTGCGTTCCTCACCGGGCCAGGTCGACCGGCTGCGTTCGTGGGCGACACATTGGCCGGGACGCACCTGGGCCGTCGAAGGCGCCGGCGGGCTGGGCTACCTGCTGGCCCAGCAACTGGTGCCGGCAGGCGAAACTGTCCTTGACGTACAACCCAAACTGGCTCCCCGGGTGCGGCTGTTGGCCACCGGCAACGTCAACAAGAACGACCCCAACGGCGCCCGCTCGGTGGCCATCGCCGCGCTGCGTTCCAACGGCTTGCGCCCGGTGGCGGCCGAGGACCATGCCGCCGTGCTGAAGCTGTGGTCCAAGCGGCGCCGCGACCTCGCCAGCCTGCGCACCCAGGTCATCTGCAGCCTGCATTCAGTACTGTGCGACCTCGTCCCCGGCGGCCACCCGAAGAAGGAGATGTCAGCAGACCAAGCGGCCCGGCTCTTGTCCGAGCTGGAGCCGATGGGAGCGGTGGCCCTGGCCCGCTACGACCTGGCCATGCACTTCCTGGCCGACGTGCGCCGCATCGACACCCAGATGCGGGAGGCAAAAAGCGCTCGAGGTAGCGGTCAAAGCGTCGGGCACTGCGGTGACCGAGGTTTTCGGAGTCGGGCCGTACGTGGCCGCCACCGTGGTCGGCTACGTTGTCGACGTCACCCGTTTTGCCGACCGGGACCACTTCGCCGCCTACAATGGGACGGCCCCTGTCGAGGTCTCCTCGGGGGGCCACAAGGTCTTCCGGCTGTCCCGCCAGGGCAACCGTCGGCTCAACCACGCTGTCCACATGGCGGCGGTCACCCAAGTCGCCCACCGTCACAGGGAGGGTAGGGCCTACTACGACCGCAAGCTCAAAGAAGAAAAGACCAATAAAGAAGCGCTGCGTTGCCTGAAGCGGCGCCTCAGTGATGCCATCTTCGCCCACCTGGTCGCTGACGCCAGGAACAAAGCCGAAGCAGCCAAGGCGGGCCCGGGAGGGCAAAGGGGGAACGGCTCTGTCTCCAGCGTGGCCGGCTCACACCCCGAGCGCCAGCTCTTCGGACAAGCCACTCCCGGGCCCATGCCGACCAGTAAACGTTCAGGTCCCGCGAGCAGGGTTGGGTGGTAGCCAGGGTCCGGCGGTGAAGAGTTGGTGGAGGACCCCGAGAAGGTTTTCGCCGTGCTTGGCTGCTGTTTGCAGGTAGGAGCGGATGGTGGCGAAGGCTTCGGCGCCATCGACGCTGTGAAAGCACCCGCTGATCTTGTCGTGCAACTTCACCATTCGCAGCGACCTTTCCGCCTGGTTGTTATCAAACGGGACCCGGGTGTCATCGAGGAGGCGAAGGATCTGATCGGCGTCGTTGCGCATGCGGGTAGCGAGGTTCCAGGCTTTGCGTTGGGCATCGGTCCAGCCACCTGTGTGGCGGCGTCGGGGTGGGACGCCGGCGGGCAGGAGCGTGAAGGCGAGATCCAAGCTTTTGTGGTAGCGGCGGTGGATGCGGCGGGCGACCTTGGTCTCAACCGCCCCAAGGCCAGCGTCGGCGGCTCGTTCGGAGGCCTCCTTGGCATCGGCGAGCACGCCCGCCATCGGGACGGTCCAGGACGCGAACGTGGCGCTCTGGCCGACATCTTTCAAGTGGCGGAGCAGGTGAGCTCCGCATTGCGCGTGGGTGGCGTCCTCGAACAGATCGTAGGAGGCGTAGCCGTCGTGCACGACCGTGCCCGTGTAACAGGCCAGCACACCGATGTCTTCGAGGGCCTCTCGGCCCCGTTTGGGGTGCACTGCGATCAGGGTCAACAACCTAGAGGACAGGGTGTGCACCCAATGCTTGGTGGTGCGCACCCGGGTGCCGGTCTCATCGGCATGAACGACCGGTTCTTGTCCGAGGCGGTCCTTCAACTCGGTGATAAACGGGTCAAGACGACTGGCGGCTTCGGCCTGGACCTGGCACAGCCATCCGGTGGACACCGCCACGCCGAGCAGATCTTCGAGCAACTCGGCGGTGCGTTCGACCGGCAGGTGCTGGCGGTCCAACAAGTACACGGCAAGGGAGCGAACCTCGGGGCCCAGCACACCGGCGCTTTGGCTTGGGGCGGAAAGGTGCCAACCGTTTCCGCCCCACAACTGCAGCGGCGGCGTTGCACCACGTAGTCGGTGACGATGGGACGTACCGGCGGGAGGTCGATCACCTGACGGCGGATTCTCACCGACCGCCTCCGCCTGGGAAAGATCCGCCCCGCAGTCGCTGCACGACGACGGCACGATCGTTGGCATGATCACATCGGGTTCTCGCCGCTGAAGGTTCGCTCCTGGCGTGCCGGGCTGTTTGCCTTGTCGGCGCTTGGCCGCTCGGGCTTGGGCGCGCCGCTCCGCTCGGGACTGACGCGGCTCCACCGGATCAGTAGACGGCGGTTTGGACGAGGTGCTCGAATCCTTCTTCGCCTCCGCCGCCATGTGCGCGACGCGGTCACGCAAACCTTCGTTCTCAGCAATGAGCCGTTCGATTCCCGCCCGCAACGTTTGGATCTCGTCCCGCAATTGTTCAATAACCGCAAGGGCTTCTCGCAGCTGTTCCCGAAGCGACGGTGCACCCACGCCACCTGTTCTACCAGCCCTCGCACGCCCAGTGGTGGATTATCGCGCGCTCCGCGCGATCTAGACCTGAATGTTTACGCCGACCATAGGGCCGAGGCCCAAGCCAACGCACATCAGGGTCTCGGCACAGGTAGCAAAGAAATCCCGAAAGGCATCTTGACAACAAAGAGGTCTCGCTATGCTCGCCTGGCGGCTCAGGAGTTAGTCCGACTGCGGGTACGCCGCGCGGTCAAGCTGCGTAGCGTGTACGAGAACCGTTCGCTCTTGGTAGCGGGGATGCGATGCTGCCAGTCGTCGCGCGCCGAATCTGTGATGATGTAAGCCGATCTCGGCATCAGCAACTTTTCGAACACGCGTCGCTCTTCGGTGGCCTTGGTCCTGAATTGGATCATGCACGGTGCCCCGAGCGAGATCCCGATGATTGTCTTATAAACAGCGGCATCGTTATGCCAACCGAGGCCGGCGCCCGGCGGGTACCGGTTGACAATGGCCTCGACAATCTCGCCTTTTGCCAACCCGGCCAGCTCCTCGGCCCGTAGGATCTGTGCTTCAAATTCGGTAGGTATCGGCTCTGCTCCTCGCAGGACGTGCGAGCCGTAGTCGTAGCGGAGCCCAAAGTGGCTACAAGCCCTAATCGACACCGTTGGCGCCGTCGACGTCCTGGTGGCAGGCCTTGGCCCGGACCAGGGTTAAAAAACCCCCTCGTTCGTTCGCGTAGCTGAATCGAACGCCCGGCTCGCTGAAGGCGCGCGGTTCGCAGGGGTCGGATGGCACTCTGCCGGGCTTTCGATCGACCCGGTTCGGACCCGACTGCTCGGCTTGTCGCCGTGGGTTGACACGGGCACTGAAAACCGCAGGGTCGATACTCGTCACCGGGTTTCATCGCCGTCCTCCTTGCGGGTCAGCTCTCGACTTGAACACGGGTGAGCAGGCTCATCAGCTCCTTGACCTTGATGTTCTCGATTGAGTGGACGGCAGCTTTGATCTCGTTGGCGAGGTCAATGTCAACGCGGCCGGCAACGAGCTGGTCGAACTTGGCGACCACCTCGTCCCATGTGAAAGGCCGCGATGGCATCCCCGGAAAGTCCTGCACCTCATGTTCGAACGTGGTGCCGTCCTTCAGGCGCACGGTGACTTTGGCCGGCATCCGGCGCGGGTACTCGGCGGTGTATGAGGCGACCGGGCGGGCCGACACCCTTGTGATGAGTGACTGTACGTCCGGCCTGGTGATGCGCGCGGTAGTGAACTGAGCGGGCATGACTTGGCCGTCCAGCAACGCAACGGCGAGCAGATAGCGCAGATCGTGGTCGGCCTGTTCTTTGGTCGTCACATGGGTCTCGGTCCCGTAAAGGCCACCACCGGTGAAGTCGTAGGTGATCTGCGGCACGTCGGCCTCGATGGAGGCGACCGTATTTGGGTCGAACCCGGCGGCGACGTCCAGGCGGGGCTTGTTCGCGGCGGCCAGTTCGATCATGCACTGGATCGTCGACTGCGTATGGATCTGGGCGTTGTACTTCTTGATCGTGCTTTGGGTCACTCCCTCGTAGCCCTCGTGGTCCCAGTCGACCCGCAGTTGCATGTGGAGCAGGTTGTCGATCCCGTTCGGCCCTTCGACCACGTTCAGGGGCCCCTCCACGCCTCGCCGGGCCAGGAACAGGGCGTTCATGGCGCCCAGCGCCGACTGCGCGGACGCCAGACCCTTCCACTGTGTCAGCGGCTTGGCTCGGATGACCGCGAATGAGGCGTCGCTGCTTGCGGCCATGGCGATGGCGTTTGCGATCTGCGCCTCGGACATGCTCAGCAGCCGTCCGGCAGCGGCGTTGTGGGAGAAGGCGAGCTGAGCGGTGTGATCGAACCCACGGGTCATGAAGTTGCCGTGGTCGACGAGGCGCGACTGCACCGTGTAGCCAATCGCCACCCCGAGCATCAGGTCACGACCGCTCCCACCGGCCAACTCGGCAGCGGTGAGCGCCACCCCGAAGTTGTCGGCGGTGTGGCACGTCTCCGTTGGTGCGAGGAAATTCTCCATGAAGTCCACGTAGCGGACCAGTACGGTGTGCCAGAACGCGGCGTAGACCGGATTGGCGCTACCGCCGCCGATGAGGTCGATTCCCTGTCCGCCGAACTCACCTACCTGGTCACGGCAGACATTGACCGGTCCCGCACCCAGGGCTGAGAGGGAGCAGGCAAGGCAATCAAGGATGTGGACCGGCAGCTGCCGGCGGGATTCCGAGGACAGGTCCTCGAAGGTGGCGCGGGTCGCGTAGCGAGCGAGCGCCTTGACCTGCGTGTCGTCCGGGACGGTACTGGCGGGCTGTTGGGGCGCCACATGCTCGATGTGGTCAAGCGTAGATGTCATTTGAGGTTCCTCCGGTTGTTGGGTTGCGCATGGGTAGGTTCTGTTCGAGAGGGACGGATCAGGTCAGTGCGATGAAGGCAGCGAGGGTCACGAGCGAGCCGACGCTGCTGAAGAGCACTATCGACGCCATCTCCCGCTGTCCCTGGTTGTACCTGACGGCGAAAAGAACGACCGCTACGGGAGCTGGAAGGGCTAGCGCGAGGACGGCCAGACGGAGGTCCGTGTGGGGCATGCCGAGGGCGGCGAGGATCGCCCACAGCACGGCAGGAACGATGACGTTCCGCGCCGCCACACTGCCGACGACAAACCTTGTCACCGCGACGCGCTGGGCGTACAGGACAATGCCGCTGGCGAACAAGGCGACGCCGGTGGACGCCGATCCCAGAAGTGCCATCGCGTGGACAAGCGACTGAGGCAAGCTGAGCCCGACGAGGACCAATACCAGCGCCAATATCGGCGCCCAGACGATGGGCTGCTTTGCCGTGGATATGAGGTTCTGCGCCACGGAAACCTGGCCGGCCCCGGCGGGGACCTGCTCGGGCGAGGAGCCCGTCGATCCCATTTGCGTTGCGGGCGTTGGCTGTTGCGCCCCCGCGTGGACGCTCGTGCGTCTGTCCGCGGCGGCCATGGCCAGTACCGGCTCGACCGTCGGTTGATGCGCCGGGTTCTGAGCCTCGATCATGACCCTCGGCGCGGGCACGTCCGCCAGTGTCGCGGATGCCGCGTCGAGTGACAGCACCAGGAGGGTGAAGGGGACCTCGATGACATTCAACACCAACGATCCGATGGCAACCGGGACCGCGCTCGCCTTCGCCCCGTACAGATAACCCAGGACAACGATACCGGCGAACGGGATTGCCGGACCTCCGACGACGAGCGCTGTAAGCGCCGAGACGCCATGCGATCGCTTTACCAGGAACCGGGTGATCAGGTAGGTCAACATGAAGGCGGCGAGCATCGCCACGGCGATTCCGGCGGCAAGGCCAAGATCGGCCGTCAACTGGTGCCGTTCGATTGTCACCGTGCCCGTGAACAAGAGCAGCGGGACCGCGTAGAGCAGGACCAATTTGTTCATCGTTGACGCCTGGTCCGCACTGAACTGGTGACGCCAGCCGGCGAAGTACCCAAATGCCAGCGTCAGGATCAGTGGTAGCAGCGCACCGATAACTGTGCTCATCGAAAAACCCCCCCTGTCTTGTTACGCCGTTGCACCAGCCGATTGGTTAAAGATCGCGGTGGTGGGCTCGAGCGAAGTCAGTACCTCTTCCGTGGTGGCGAGTTCCGCAATTTTCGGGAAGATCACCCGGAGGCTGTTGAGGTGCGCGCCTTCATCGGGATCGGTGATGGCATCTGTCACAATCGTCAGTTCGTAGCCTCGTTCGTTGGCCTCTCGAGCAGTCGACTCGACGCCGATGCTGGTTGAGATCCCGGCGAGGACGATGCCCGTGATCTTGCGCCTGCGCAGTTCGAGATCGAGCTCAGTGCCGTACAAGGCGCTCCAGCCGTGCTTGGTGACCACTATGTCCCGGTCGGTCAGGCCCATCTCGGTATGGAGCTCGCCATAGTCCGGCACGACCTCGGGATCGCTCGGTCTTGTCGCAGTACGTGTCTTAATCACATCTCCGCCGTCGCGGGCAAAGGCCACCCTCGTGGCGGCCACGAGCTTGCCGTTGGCCCTGAACGCGTCGGCTAGTCGTGCGCACCGAGCTACTACCTCCTCCGAGGGGTGCGCGGTGGGCAGGGCCGTGATGCCGTGCTGGAGGTCGATCAAGACCAGGGCAGTGGATACATCAAGAGTTGTGGGCATTTTTGAACCTTCCTCAGTCAGTAACCGAGTCCCGTAAAAGCGAGGCCCAGTCGATGTCGCGTTCCACCTTGCGCGTCTCAGTCGAGGGGCGATTGCACTGCGGGTGTCAATAAGGCGGTCAGCTGGGCGACATCGTCGAGAGAATCAATGCCAAGGACAGCTTTCTCGATGGCCGCTTGACGCTCGGCCGAGATGGACCGGCGGGTCAGCTTGGCGTACTTGTCACGGATCTCGTCGTTCGTCAGGCTCCGGTCGCCGGTTCCGCGAGGGTGTACCACTTTGGCGGACTGAGTACTGCCATCGTTCAGAGTGAGGCGTACTTGGGTGGTGACTTTCTCATCGACCGGAAGATGGTCGTAGGCCTGCTCGTGGTGTGTCAACGTCCGGTCGATCAAGTTCCATACGTCGTCGCGGTTGATCCGGCTCGGCGAGAACTGGTCGACTAGGACGTCGCCATCGAGGAGGGCCACCGCGACGACGTATGCGACATTCATCTGCGCGCCGATGACCTCGAGCGGGCGCTCCGCTTTCCACCCGCCGTGTGCGTATGCCGCTTCGGCCATGTCGATGTCGATCCGCTTGATCTGGCTGACGTCCACTTTCGATCGGAGCTTGAGGGCGGCGTCGATGGCGGCGTGCAGCAACCCCATGGCCGAGTACGGCTTAACGGCGATCCTCTCGGTCTCCCACAGGTTGCCCAAGCCCGCATAGATCTCTTCTGGGTAGGTACGGTGGCACTCACCGAACACGGCTAGCCATCCTCCGTAGGGACGCTCGAAGACTCTCTTGATACCGACGTAGCCCACTGCCGCGAGCGTGGCGGCGGTCAGGCCGTTGCGTGAGGCGAAACCGTGCTGCATGCGCTTGACCATCGATTCGAACATCGCTGACATCAGCCCACAGGATTGGGTCGCCCCGATCCCGAAGGCGTCCTCGAAACCGGCGGCGTCCAGTCCATAGAGCGTTCCGGCGGCAGTCGCCGCGGGAATCGGACCGAAGACCACGCCCGAATGCCAGCCACGAGAGAGCATGTCCAAGCCGCCCAACGCTTGGCCGACTCGCGGGCCGGTCTCGTACCCCAAGATGGCGCCGAGCAGGAAGCGCTCGCCGGAGACCCTGCCCACGTGCGGTGCGGCAGCGAGCATCGCGGGGAGGATGATGGAGTTGCTGTGCAAGGGGGCCAGTGGGTGGTAGTCGTCGAGCTCGAACCCCTGAATGAAGCTGGAGTTCACCATGGCCGCCGACGTCGAGCTGGTGGTCCGCCCGTCCCAGCCGATCAGTTCCGCATTGCCGGCGTTATCGAGCGCGGTGACCCCCTCGACGCCGATGCGGGAGACCGGCAGCTGGGCGCCGACGATGGCACAGCCGATGCCATCGAGGATCAGGTGCTTGGCCCGCTCACGGACGGAGGTGGGAACGTCGTCGAGGGTGGTTTTCGCGACCCACGTTGCGAGACGGCCCGTGGGTCCCGCAGGATCGGTCGCTGGGCGGCCGCTTTTGCGGCCTGCGTCGGTCGCGCCCGAGGCCATGACCTCAGTAGTCGGGGCCATGGTAGGGGCAGTGGTAGTGGTAGCAGAGGCACTCATGATCGTCTCCCGAGTAGTGGTTGCCGCCTTTTAGAGTTAGGCCTGGCGGTACGGGATCGCCTCTGTGACTCCCTAGTTGTGCCCCCTAGTCCCGGGGCGTACCCTGAGGGGCGCCATGGGTCGCTCAGGTGTGGGCGGGAGTAAAACTGTGCTGCACGACCGCCGCAGAGAGTGCGCCGCCATCGACCGCCTGCTCGGGACGGCAAGGACTGGTCAGAGCGGAGTGCTCGTGGCGCGCGGCGAGGCGGGGGCTGGCAAGTCGGCGCTGTTGGGGTATGCGAACGAGGCGGCTTCGGGGTTCCGGGTTGCCCGCGCGTGCGGCGTCGAGTCCGAGATGGAGGCTCGCGTTCGCCGAGTTACAGCAGTTGTGCGCGCCGCTCCTGGACGGGCTGGAGCGGCTGCCGGCTCCTCAGCGAGATGCGATCGAGACAGCGTTCGCCCTGAGTCGCGGCTCGCCGCCGGATCGGTTCTTCATGGGGTTGGCGGTGCTCAGTTTGCTTGCCGATGCGGCGCGGGAGCGTCCGCTTCTCTGCGTGATCGACGATGCGCAGTGGCTCGATGCTGTGTCAACGCAGGTCCTAGCGTTTGTGGCGCGCCGACTGCAGGCAGAATCCGTGCTCTTGGTCTTCGCCACGCGGAACACACTTGAGCGGGACGAGCTGAGCGGCCTGCCCGAGCTGACGGTCGAGGGACTGCCGGACGCCGACGCGTGGATGCTGTTGGCAGCGTCGATCCCGGGCGTACTGGACCAGCGGGTGACCGATCGCATAGTGGCCGAGACGCGGGGTAATCCGCTGGCACTTTTGGAGTTACCGCGTGGGTTGGCGCTCGTGGAGCTGGCAGGCGGCTTTGGGTTTCCGGACACACTGCCGCTAGCGGGGCAAATCGAGGAGAGCTTCCGGCGACGGGTCGAGCGGCTCCCGAGCCAGACGCAGCAACTGCTGTTGCTCGCGGTGGCAGAGCCGACCGGCGACGCAGCGCTGTTGTGGCGAGCGTCGGCCTTCCTCGGCATCGGCGTCGGGGCTTCGGCGCCCGCCGAGGCGGATGGCCTCCTGGAGGTTGAGGCCGACGTGCGCTTTCGGCATCCGCTGGTTCGCTCCGCCGTCTACCGGACGGCATCCCTGGAAGACAGACGAAGCGTGCACCGCGCGCTGGCAGAGGCGACCGATGGGCAGGTTGATCCCGATCGCCGCGCCTGGCACCGAGCCCAAGCGACCCTTGAGCCTGACGACGAGGTCGCGGCGGAGCTCGAGCGCTCGGCCGGCAGGGCACAGGCGCGGGGGGATGGCGGCGGCGGCGGCTTTCCTGGAACGTGCTACCGCGCTAACGGTCGATCCGGCGCTCCGGGGTGAGCGGGCGCTGGCCGCGGCCCAGGCCAAGCAGCAGGCCGGCGCACCCGAAACTGCGCTGCGACTGCTGGCCGTCGCCGAGCGGAGCCCGCTGGACGAACTGCAGCGCGCCAAAGCGGGCCTCCTGCGCGCCCAGATCACGTTTGCCGTTAGCCGCGGCAGTGACGCTCCGGCGCTGCTGCTACAAGCCGTCAAGCAGATGGAGCCACTCGACATGAGACTGGCGCGCGACATCTACCTGGAAGCGCTCGCTGCAGCGCAGTTCGCCGGCCGCCTGGCCCGCGGCGGCGGTGTGCCGGGGCGGCCAGGGCCGCACTTGCGGCACCTCCGCCCGCGCAGCTGCCGCGCGCAACCGATCTCCTCCTGGACGGCTTGGCCGTGCTGCTGACCGAGGGGTACGCGGCTGGCGCGCCGACTTAAAGCAGGCGCTGGAGGCCTTTCGCAGCGAGGACATCTCGGATGACGAAGCGCTCCGCTGGACCTGGCTCGCCTGCCGCACGTCCATAGACCTGTGGGACTACGACACCTGGGACATTCTCTCCGTTCGCCTAGTCAAGATCACCCGTGACACGGGCGCGCTCGCTGCGCTCCCACTCGCCCTGACGTTACGCATGGGGTTACACCTTTACGCCGGGGAGCTGAGCGCGGTCGCATCGCTGAGCGCGCAGGTGAAGGCGGTCACCGAGGCCACGGCGAGCCAGCTCGCGCCCTACGGTGCTCTGTTGCTGGCCGGCTGGCAGGGTCGGGAAGCCGAGGCATTCCAAGTCATCGAAGCCACGATCGAGGAGGTGGTACCCCGGGGCGAGGCACTCGGGCTGACCGCCACTCAATGGGCGACGGCGGTGCTCTACAACGGCCTCGGCCGCTACCAAGACGCGCTGGTGGCGGCGGAGCAGGCCAGCGAACGTGCGGAGGATCTGGGGTTCTCCAACTGGAGCCTGGCCGAGCTCGTCGAGGCGGCTGTTCGCAGCGGCGAGCCCGGGGCCGCTGCCGATGCCCTCGGGCGTCTCACGCAGGTCACACGCGCCTGCGCCACTGATTGGGCGCTGGGGATCGAGGCCCGCTCGTGGGCGTTGTTGAGCGAGGGTGAGATCGCGGAGAACCTGTACCGTGAGGCGATCGAGCGGCTCGACCGCGCCAGCGTCCGCGTGGAGCTCGCCCGCGCACGACTGCTCTACGGGAATGGCTGCGCCGCGAGCACCGGCGGCTGGATGCGCGCGAGCAG
>CAWEBW010000008.1:0-369645 GCA_963807395.1 uncultured Acidimicrobiaceae bacterium | reverse complement strand
AAAGCCTTAACGCCTACATCACCTGAGTGGCCCCAGAAAGTGCGCAGTTCGGACAGGCTTAGGCCCAAACTGGAGTAGAGCCCGCGCAAATTCGCGACGACCGATGTAAGGTCCGTCTGGTACGAGGTATCACCCAGCTCCAGATGCCGGACGGCGGGCCCAGACTCCCCCCACACCGTCAACACGCGCTTGACCCAGCTCAGGCTCGCCTCGTCCGACCCAGCCAGCCCGTTGAGCCCCGCCAACATGCTCGCCCCCGCATTCGGTCCAAGCTCCGGCTGCATTGACAAAAATTGCTCATCGCGCTCAAAGGCGACGGGCGAGAAGCGAAGGATTATACGGTGCGCACGCCCCGCAGGACGCGCCATCGGTTGAGTGCCGTGCGCAAACTCGAGGATTGCGTGCCGGACAGGTGCCGCACCAGGATCACCCCGAAGGTCGCCCACGGGTACCAACCCGCGGTCCTCACATACCAATACGTTCCGGGCCAAAACCGCCAGCTGCTCACCGCTCCGGCTCTCCAGTGCCATAATGGCAGGGGCGCCGAGCTCATCAAGCGCCCACGCCGCCTGCGGCCCGCTCCCGCCGACCTGCACTCGGTCCTCAGGCCCCAGTGCCTCGGTCAGCCAAGCCAGCCCGTCTGGCCAGTCCCAGAACAGTTCGCCGTCACGCTCCTCGGACAGCAGCCGGTCCACACCCAGGGAAACGTCTGCGGCCACTCCGTCCCGACTGAAGCATCCTCTACGTAACGCCTCGAGCCTCCGCGAGGTCATCGCGTAGATATAATCCACGTCGACGGTCGTGCTCAGAAGCACCGGCCGCGCCTCCGGGGCCACCACCCGGACACGCTCGGCAAGTTGGGCGTAACACTCGCTCCAGTGCCGCACGCTAACCGAGGCCCTCCTTCCTTACACTCTTCCTCACAAGCTCCTTACCACACTATGCCTCCCTCAGTTAGGTCTTGACAGCACCAGAGCTCAGACCACTAACAAAGTGCCGCTGGAAGATCAGGAACAGCACGATCACGGGAAGGCAACCGAGAACGCTCATGGCCATTATCTGGTTCCATTCATAGTTGTACTGCCCCATCAGCAACGTTAGCCCGACCGGGACCGTTCGCATATTGTCGGTTTGTGTTAGGGTCAATGCGAACAAAAACTCGTTCCACGAAATCATAAAAGCATAGAACCCTACCGCTACAAGCCCCGGCCGAGCCAATGGCAGTATCACGCGAAACAGTGTCCGCATGCTTCCGGCTCCGTCAATTCGGGCCGCTTCATCAAGTTCTCGAGGGATACTATTGAAGTAGGCCGTCATCATAATG
The DNA here is from genome assembly GCA_963807395.1 of uncultured Acidimicrobiaceae bacterium. Lineage (GTDB taxonomy): Bacteria > Actinomycetota > Acidimicrobiia > Acidimicrobiales > Palsa-688 > Fen-671. The sequence goes on along the minus strand of CAWEBW010000008.1, from coordinate 368,321 downwards.
ACCGAGTACGGGAGCGTGAACACAAGATATGTAAATATTAGGCCCTCATAGCTATTATATAAATGAACCGCTATCACTACGCCGAACAACGGGATAATGAGCGTTATGGGAGGGATAGCCTGAACACCGATTATCAAGACCTTCAACGGCTCTCTCAAAAGGAACCGGTACCGGCTAAGAGCGAAAGCCGCGACGACAGCAACCAGCAACGTCAGTGCAGTAACGCACAACCCCACAACGTAACTATTGACGAAAAACCGGACGTCCTGGGGGTTGTCCAACACCGCCGTAAAAGCCGATGCTGAAAAGCTATTCGAGATAAGACGGGGCGGGTACGCAAAAATATCTGCGTTCGACTTGAACGCGCTTGATAGCATCCACACCACAGGACCGCCAGCAAACACGGCTCCTACGAGAAGCGCACCGTACAGTCCTATATTGCGCCACACGCGCCTCTCTTTTTTGTGCGCGTTGTAAACAACCATCACGTTAGCTCCATGTGTCTCTGATGACGGACATAGAAGACGGCGACAACTAAGGACGCCAATAGCAAAATTATTGCGCAAGCCGCCGCTACCGACACCAGGTAGCTTTGAAATGCCAGCGTATAGATATACGTACCCAACACCTGAGTAGACCCGAGCGGACCTCCCCCTGTAGTCACCCAGATCAGTGTGAACTGTTGCGTAGTCCACAAAATATTTAACAGGCCGATCCCGATAATGATCGGACGCAACTGTGGGAGGGTCACATTACGGAATTGAGCGAGGCGGTCTGCACCGTCAACTCGCGCTGCCTCATATAGTTCAGGAGATATGCTTTGCAGTCCGGCCAACAGCGTGATCATAAAAAACGGGTAACCTGCCCAGATGTTTATCAGGATAACACAGGCCATCGCCCAGCCAGGGGTCGCCAACCAAGGGAACGCAGTATGAACGACTCCGATAAGCCCAAGCAAATAATTTATGACACCGTTAGGGTCTAACAGAAGCCGCCATAGCAACGCCACAATGACCGCCGTGAACATCCACGGCAAAATATAAATCACCCGGAAGACTGCCTTGACCACTCTTCCAAGTCTTTTCACGTTCAGCAGTTCGGCGAAGGCCAGTCCAAGCGCAAGCTGACCGACTACGCATGCTGCCGTAAAGATCAGCGTATGCTCCACTGCTGACCAAAATTCCTCGGAGCCTAGGATCGAGGTGTAGTTGGCGGCGCCTACAAAAGTAGACTGCTTCACGAAAATCACATTATTAAGAAGTGAGTACCGTACTAATATGACGATTGGCACGCCGATCAGGCCCAGAAAAAGGACTACCACGGGTGCAATCATCAAATACGGTTCCATACGCCGACGCCCGCGCCACCGGTGCGGCTCCGGAGACGCCAACTCACTAGGAGAAGGCAGTCCAGCGTAAGGCACTGTGCGAGTTGACATTGATGTCATTACGACTCTCCGTTGTTTCCGGCTCAACCAGTGCTGCACCGGTTCGGTACCGTTGAGTCAACACGGCGCCGCGACAACCGCCACGGCGCCGTGCTAGCCGGGCTCAAACGAACCTAACTATGACGCTGGGGGTCAGAAGACCTTTTTCCACTCCCCCTGGACTGTTTGCAACGTAGTACCGGCGGACTCTTGACCGGCAAAGAACTTCTGGAACTCCGTTACGAAGTCGGTCATCAACTGAGTTGATTCGGGCAAGCCGACGAACTCGTTCATTGGCACACGCGTCCTGTACACGTCAAAGGCTTCCTTGTAGTGGGGGTTCGCGCCCACAAAGTTGGGGCTTGCTGTAGCATTGCCAGGAAACCCTGACGCGTCCGTCGCGATCTGCGCGTTGATGTCCTTACTAAGTAGGAACTCAACGAACTTCCAAGCCTGTAAAGGATGCGGGCTCTTGGCCGAGATCCCGATGCCCCAAGAGGCTACCGTGATCCCTTGCTTACCCTTATACCCGTTTTCCACCGGCATTGCCGAGACCATGTACTTCAAGTTCGGGGCTCCCGTGGCGATCGCAGAGGTGTCCGCCATGGAATCGACCATCATCCCGACGCGGCCATTGATAAAGTTCTCGACCTTATCTGTCTCCACGACGGCGTCAGGGCCTGGGAACATCGCGCCGTCCTTGTACACCTCCTTGAGCATATTAATGGCGGCCGTAAGTGTTGGGTTGCTGGTCAGATGTGGTTGCCCGTTCTGGAGCATGCTGCCACCTGAAGCCCATACCCAGGACATAACGTCGTTCTGGGCGCCGTTCGGGGGGTTCAGGGTAAGAGGGATGATCCATCCCCAGGTTGTCTTGCTCAGCTTGCTGAGAGCCACGGCGTCCGACACGAACTGCGTCCAGTTGGTGGGTGGGTGTGCTATTCCAGCTTTGGCCAGCAGTTCGGTGTTAGTGAAAAGGGGATAGGCGAAGTTTACCAGCGGTATGCCATAGGTCGTGCCGTTTAGAGCCCATTGGCTTTTTATTATGCTCTGGTTGAACCCGGTCTGCTTCATTTCAGCCGAGAGATTAAGTAACGCTCCTTCTTTGACAAGCGGGTTGATCCAGGAACCGTCCAGGCCCGTGATGTCAGCTAGTGTGCCGGTCGCAGCTTGGGCGAGTGTCTGACTCTCCACTGTCGGGTAGGGGTTCGTGTCCAACGTTATGGTGATACCAGGGTTTTGGTGTTCGAACTGGTTAACGAGGTTTTGCAACGAATTGTGGCCGGCCATCTGAGGCGCCCACCATTCGGCAAAGCTTAGGTTTACCGTTGCGCTGGCGCTGGCCGCGCCCGGCAAAAAGGATGTGGCCGTAACGGCAACTATGAGCGCAGTGGCAACCCTTCTGCGCACCGGGTGTAGGCGTCGATGGACTGGATTAGACATATTTACCTCCCCTGGAGTTAGATTTGAAAAGTGGTCGTACTAGCGACCGGCAGTTTGTCCCAGGTCACCTTGAAGGGTGCGCCCAGGGGTATCGGATCAACAGGTACGTCGCTGCGCTGACGGAGCGCCGTGGAGCCACCGTGCTTTATGCAGCGGGCGCGGCGGAACGCATGGCCACTTCGAGGAGGCGGAGCCCTCGTCCTTGTTGCTATTTCCAGCTTGTCTGGCGTCAGCTCAGTTGCCCGGGTCCTGGTGTGAAAGAAGAGGCGCTAGATCGTTTGGAGGGGGGCATGACAAGGCCAGATCGTCGGTCATCTCTTGATCTCGCCGCGCTCTGTAGGGTGTTCGGGCGGCACGAGCAGGTCCACCCCGGCTTCGGCCAATGCTGCGCTGAGTTCTGCGGGGGGAGGCTTGTCCGTTAGGAGGCAGTGTGCGATCGATAGGGGGCCAATTTGGGCGAAGGCGGCTCTGCCGAATTTTGAAGAATCAGCGAGCACAACTACTCGCTCGGCTCTGTCGATCATGTGCCGTATCATGCTGGACTCAAGCAGGTCGCTTCCCGAGAAGCCCCGGTCTGGAGACACACCGCCGACACCGATAAACGCTAGATCGGCATGAAATATATGTGACAGGCCGCCCTGAACGTCTGGAAGTTCTACAGGTCCGACCGTCGCGAACGATGTCATGCGGAACCGGCCGCCGAGTATATGAAGTTCGGAAACGGCTCCTGCTGGAAGATTGCCAGGAAGGTGCAGGTTGTTCGTCACAACGGTGAGGTCCTTCCGACCCCTCAGGGCGCGGGCCAGCGCCAAAGTTGTCGTGCCGCCGTTCACGATAAGGGTTTGCTGGTCTGATACCAACGTCGCTGCCAGTGCGCCGATAGCGTCCTTCGCGTCTCTATTGACATGAGCCCGGCTCAAGAAGGGGGGGTCAAACCGGGCGAGATCGTCTCGATGGACGACCCCGCCGTAAGACCGGACGACGACGCCTTGCTCGTGCAGGTACTGGAGGTCTCGGCGAACGGTGTCTCCGGACACGTCGAAGACCTCCATGAGCCTGGCAACGGTGGCTTGCCCGTGCTCCTCAACGAACTTCGCCAAATCAGCGCGTCTCCGGGCGGGGAGGCGTGGGTTAGCCGGTCTTTGACCGGGTTGACCTGGCATCAGCGTCCCCCTCTGACGGTCGAACGGCACCTCGGTGCCTTTACTTACGTGTCTGTGCGTGTCTAAGCGTAGCTGTTGCTTCACTGGCGCGCAAGTGCACGGAAGTACGGGCGAGGGCTCATGCAATTCGGCTAGTGTCCCGGCTGTCGAGCCTTGACGGATTGCCCTGTTGACAAGCTTCTTTGAGCCTCGGGCACCACGCACTGACCCATCGTGCGGGCTGGGGACCTATTTGCACTGACAAGCGCAGCTGGGCGAATGTACCCTTGCGTCCCGCTCAGTGTTGCGGTAGTCTGCGTGAGTCTGCTGAGACCTGCGGACGGAACTGAGTTGAGGAGGCGATTTTCAGGGAGGAACCAGATGAGAGCATCGACTTCCGAAAGGCCGCGACGAACGCAACGGGGCCAACGTGACGCCCAGCGACCGCGGCGGCGGGTTCTATCGCGGTGGTCACGCTCACGTCATATCCCTAGGGCGGCGCGGCGTACCGGCTTGCACAGCGACGCTAGATCGAGCCGGCACCTCCCCGCGGTTTTTCAGCGATCAGAGCGTGCCTTGAGGGAAGACCGTCGTGGAAGGTTGATTATTAGCGGTTGTACGGCGACGATCCGTACACACCAGTGGGGCATTCAAAGGAACTAAGGAGAGCTAGGTTGAGCGCAGCAAGCAGTGTTGAGGCCAAATTATCGAGGATGTTCGGCTCTAGTGAGCGCATCTTGGTGCTTCCTGTTGATCATGGCATGGCGCTAGGCAATGTACCTGGCCTAGATGACCCCGTAGCCCTTGCCCTCGATTTCCTGAAGTTGGACGGCGTGAACGGGATCCTTTCCAGTCTGCCAGTCGCTCGCCGACTCGAGGAAGCCGGGATGAGCGGGGATAAGCTACGTATCGTAACTCTAGACAGCGCGTTGCACGGAACCGACGGGCGGATTTGGCAGGTCCCCGTGGCCAACCCACAAGATGTCGCCGACCGGGGTTGCGATGCTGGCAAGGTGCTAATGGCATGGGAGGACGAGCTGTCGAGCCGAGCACGCACCTTGTCGCTTGTGGCCTCGCTACTTGAGGACTGCCACCGAGCTTGCCTTCCCATCCTGGTCGAGCCGGTGGCAAGTGGTCCGACTCAACGGTTGGACGAGGGTGAGATTGAGCGCAGAGAGCTCGAGGGGGCGCGGATCGCCCTGGAAGCAGGTGCTGACATCATCAAGATGCGAGTTTGGACTTCGGATGCCGGTCGCCGGTTCGTTTCGGCGTGTCCCGTGCCGGTTGTCGCTCTCGGCGGAACCCTAAGTGGTGGCAGTTCCGATGTCGTGCAGACTATAAAGACTGCTTTCGAAATAGGTTTCCGAGGCATATTCGTCGGCCGGAACATTTGGCAACGTCCGCGTTCTGAGGGGCTCGCTCTTATGCAATCAATTAGCGAGATCGTCCACGGCTAAAAAATCACCGCTCCGCCTCGAACAGCGGCTTGCGCTCGAGTTTGGTGAAGCGGGCGGCCCGCCCATCTCTGGGGGCGAGCCCGAGCTGATACCTCCCTCGATTAAGATCGTGTTCTGGATGAGCCGAGGCGCCGACATCACGACGCCAAGCGTCCAGTACTAGCTCCAGTTCAGGACGGCCGAGCCGATCAAGTTGAAGATTTCGCCGACTAGGCATGGAGCAATTGGGCGGGAACGATAGATCGCTCAATAATGCGTGCACTTTGCTCGGCAAGCCGGTTATTGACACCACGCCTGTTGACTGCCACTCATTGCTCAAAATGAACTCGTGATGGTGCGCTTGGCGTCATCCACCTTACGAACCATCGATCGAGCCGCATGTCCCCGTCCGAGGTTTACGCACCGACCGCGCCGGCGGCAACGCCCCTCGGGCCATCGACATCTGCAGAGGGCAGTGTGCCATACCGGACAAGATGATCCCCGGCGTCCCCGGTTGAGCCGTTCAAGCGCCCCGGGGGTGCGAGACCGATGACGGGCCGCGCCCTTAGGCTGTCTCAGGGGGCCAGGAATTCCCTGAACACCGTGGCGAGGGCTCCCACCTCTTCTCGCAGCTTGCAGATTTTCGGGCCGGCCTCGAGGAGGAGCCGAGAAGCACTGGGCATCACACGGTCGGGACATGACCGGAACACCCGAGCGACATCAGATAGGGTGGCCCCCTGGGCTCCCATGCCCGGAGCCAGGAACAGTGCGTTGGCCGACTTCAGGTCCAGCTCTGGATCGATATGGGTGGGGCCCACAACTGCGCCCACCGGTCCGATGGCACCCGGTGTCAGGGCGTGGTTGCGCCTCGCGATCTCGTCGAGCAGGGTCGCTTCTACGCTGCCGCCCGAGCCGTCGACGACCGCCTGCACGGCGCGGCCTTCGGGGTTGGATGATCGCGTGACCACAATCAGGCAGCTTCCTGCCTGGTGGGCTTGCTCGACAAGGGAGCCCATCGCCCCGAAGCCGAGATAGGGATGGACGGTCAGCGCGTCGACAGGAACAGCTGCGTCGGCTCCGAGATAAGCCTGCGCGTAGGCGTCGTTGGTCGACCCTACGTCGCCCCGCTTGGCGTCCAGGATGACGAGCAGCCCGGCTTGCCGGGCTTCGGCGATGAGCCGGCTCAGGCTTCGCCAGCCTCTCCAACCGTGGCGTTCGTAGAAGGCGGCCTGGGGCTTCACCAGGCCAACTACCCCTGTGGCCGCCTCCAAAGCGAGATCCACGAACCGGTCGAGGCCGTCGGGCGAGTCACCGAGGCCCCATGAGCGAAGCAGGTCGCCCGAGGGATCGAGGCCCCACACGAGATGTCCGTACGTGGACCGGGCGCTGGCGAAGCGTTGGACGAAGGAGCCGGTCATTGGGCCCACCATAAGACCCCCGCCGTCATCCCGAGGTGCTTTTTGCCAGGCCGGCCTCCAGTTGAAGGAAGTCCCCGAACTGCCCGGCGGGGCATCGCGCTGCCGAGGAACATTGGGCTTGTCGCGACGAAGCCAGTCAGCGAGCCGATGTCACCGCGACGCGTCTCCGAGATACCTCGGACTGCCGACCACGCACGCTCAGATCCGCCTGATTTGTGCAGTCCGAGAAAGTTGCTCTATCTCAAGGGAAAAAGACATATCAGACGGTTCGGGCTCGCTCAGCGTCGGCAAATTCACTCGGCGAGCCGGCACCTAACGAGCGACCCGATCGTTGCTTCAACGTGGAGACTTATGTGAACACAGGGCCAAACCCGGTTTGTCTAGGCCAGGAATCCGATATCGCCGCATCGCCCGCACTTGTAGGGTCGTGCGGGACGTCGCTATGTAACCTCGTCGAATGGGAAGTTCTCCCACCACTCACCGAGCCCGGCGAATTCGCCCAAGTCGAAGTCCCCCAATTGGTGCGATTCAAGGACCGTTATGTCATCCTTTTCTCGTGCCTTGGGTGTCACGAAGCCTTGGCCTTAGGTCCTCCTCTCTGGCGCGCCTCTCGCATCCGTAACGACTCCCCCTCGGTGACAACCACGATGCTGTGGTGCAGCAGACGGTCGAGCAGGGAAACCGTTCTCTTGTACTCGCAGGAGACCTCCAGCAGACACACGTTCAGGGCATTTCCCGCTGTCGTGGAAATCATCTATTGACGTGTCGGCCCACTTCCTTCAATGCGCTTTTTTGGCCTGTGCAGAAGCGTTTGAGGGCCCAAGAGGGCGCTATTGGCACAGAGTCAACTACGTCCAGCACACAGGACGTGGTGTTCCACGAGGGCTTTTCTTAGGGAGTACAAAAGAATGGCTGCGGTCGTCTCGTTGGGCAGGAACCTGCCCCGTTCCTCGAAGGCCCAGTGCCCGGCGGTGGCGACAGCTCGGCGTTGATTTGCGGCCGCGACAAAGCGGGACGACAGCTGCGGCCCGGTGTCGTCGAGCGGCGCAAAGCCGACTTGATCGACGATGACGGCGTCGGGCCGCAATGTCGACTCGACCACTTTGTCGACCGAGGTGTCTGCCAGCCCCCGGTAGAGCGACTCGACGAGCTCGGCTGCGGCGACGAAGCGCGCCGTGTAACCAGCATCGGCGGCCGCGTGGCCGAGGGCCATGACGACGTGGCTTTTGCCTGTGCCCGGTGGGCCGGCCAAGCATTGCCACTCCCTGGCCCGCAGCCACTCCAGGCTGGGCCGGTACTCGAGGGTGGGCCGAGGGACCGAAAGGCGGGAAGATCGAACTCGGACAAGGACTTCTTCACAGGGAAGCTAGCGGCCCTTAGCCAGCCAGCGGCCATGGAGCGTCCCGGTTGGTCACCGAGGCGACCCTGCTAGCCGCATGCGAACCGCAACGGTGCGCCTAACCGGCACTGTCTCTGACGGCTCGTCTCTCGGAACCCTCTCGTCGTAGTCATCGGCCTGTTGGCCGTTTCCCGTCTCGGCACCGTGTCCGCCGCCCCCTTTTTGTTTCTTGGTTCGAGCATAACCCGGCGTGGGACCCACGAGGGGACTAAGAATTCCAGACGGTGGCCGCAGAGAACCCGAAAGAATACCTCTGACCTGGGGTAAACGAAAGAACCGGATCGAGGACCCTCACCTTGACACGTCGTCATTTGGTCCTTCGCCAAACTTATGCTCGAACCCGGATTATGCCCCTGAACAGGCTGGATGGATGGAGCGGACGACGGGATTCGAACCTGCGACCCTCACCTTGGCAAGGTGATCAAGCCCCCTGGTCACAAGGGTTTCACGCCACCTTACCAGCCAGTTCCTGCCGGTGGCTGCCACCTCGTGCCACGGGTTGCCACGCCCTAGTCCCCACGGAGTCCCCACGAGAGTGTTATGGTCGAGGGGTGAAGCGCCGCCTGTTCGGCACCATAGAAAGACTGCCCTCCAAGCGTTACCGGGCCTACTACAAGCACGACGGCCGGCGTATCTACGCCCAAGGGACGTTCGCCACCAAGGCCGACGCCAGCGCCTGGCTGGCCAACACCGAGACCGACCTCGGACGGGCCAGCTGGGTCGACCATCAGCGGGGCCAGGAGACTTTCCAGCAGTACGCCGGCACCTGGATGAAGCGCACCGACCTGGCCGACAGCACCCGGGGTAAGTACGAGGGCCTCCTCCGGTTGCACATCCTTCCCACGTTCGGCAAGGTCGAGCTCTACAGGCTGGCCGGGGCCGCCAGCATGGTGCGCACGTGGTACTACGAGCTCGACAAGGCGTACCCGGACGGCTCCACCGCGAATGACGCCTACCGGTGCCTCCGCGCCATCGTGAACACGGCCGTCGCCGACAGCCGTATGAGCAAGTCCCCCTGCACAGTCAAGGGCGCCGGCACCACTGAAGCCGCTGAGCGCCCCGTTGCCGCCCTGGCCGAGCTCGACGCGGCCGTAGCGGCCATTGCCACCCGGTACAGGGCCGGTTACGCCATCGCGGCCTGGTGCCAGCTGAGACGGGGAGAGATCCTCGGCCTGCGGCGCATGGACATCGACCTCAAGCGGGACCAGCTACAGGTCCGGCTCAACTGGGTGATGCCCCCAGGGGCCACCCGGCCCGTGCTGAAGGAGCCCAAGAGCGAAGCAGGCAAGCGCCCGGTAGCCATCCCTTCGCACATCATGCCCCTGGTCGAGGCGCACCTGGAGCGTTACGTCGGGCCAGGGCCGACGGCCTGGCTGTACGGCACCAAGAACGGCCAGCCCATGCTGCCCCGCAACTTCTACCGGGCGTGGCAGAAGGCACGCCAGGCGGTGGGACGCCCCGATCTCACCCTCCATGACCTCCGCCACACCGGGCTCACGTGGTCAGCCGCCACGGGCGCACCAATTCGAGAGCTCATGCGACGCGGTGGCCACGCCAGCCCTCGCGCAGCGGTCCGCTACCAGCGCGCCGCCGAAGAGTCGAACCGAGCCCTGGCGGACGCATTGTCGAAAATGGCAGCCGCAGCCAGCTCTTGAGGTGTGTGGACCTTGACAACTGAAATTTCAAATAACGCCGTGGCAATTTGCCCCTTCGACCGGGGAAAAACCCTGGCGGGTCAGCCCGCTGCACTTTTCGGCGCTCTCCGGACGGTTGGCCTCCCGACTGGACAACTAACGGGGCTGCACGGCAGCCAGTTGTTTTGACTGACCCACGAGGGCGGGGTCGATTCCCAAGTTTGCGGCGTGGGGGTTCATGTCGGAGGGGGGACGCCCGGGATGTTCTTCCTCTTGGCTGTAAGGTCAACGTGGTCGTAGCCGACCGACATCGTGGCTACCATCCGTACCGAAGCTGGGATGCGTTCGAAGAAACCAGCGTTCAACTGGACAGTCGGGCTAACGAGAAGAGCCGAAGCTCCGTCCGACAACGCAACAAGTTCGTCGGTCGTTGGCGGCCCATCGGCCGCTCGTCTCGGCAAGAAATCCTCGATGACACGCGCATCGACCTCCTTTGGGAGTGACCGTTTTATTGCGAGTACCGGCTTGGTCATACTCGCTCGCCTCTCTGAACTAGGTTCTCATCGCTATTCAGGTCGGCGGCCGCACTGTTCAGGAGCCGCCACAGCCCCGTCTTGCCGAGGAACTTAAAACGCCGCCGCATGTCCGCGGAGGCCGCGTGCGCGTCCGGGAACGAGGCGAAATAGGCGCGGATGCTGCCGTAGGAGCCGAGTAGGGCCAGGACCTCCCGGGCGTTCTGCACCGTCGCCCGGATCTTCGCCTTGTTGCGGATCACGCGGGGGTCGTTTTCGGTCGCCGCGATCTCGGCCGGTGTCATGGCGGCGACCCGCGCCGGGTCGAAGCCGTAGAACGCCTCCCGGATGCCGTCCCACTTGTCCTGGGCGACCCGCCACATCCCGGCCTCGAAGACCGAGCGCGACAAGTGCTCGAGGAAGAAGGCGGGATCGTCGGGGGCATGGTCGCGGAACTCCTCGAACGGCGCGGTCAGCGGGTCGGCCGCGGCTTTGTCCCCGGACTTTATCCGCGCCACGAGCGCCGTCGCCTCGCTGTGGGTAAGGGTGTAGGCCCACAGCGCGCTCCCGGGGTCCTGCAGCCGGCTGTCGTCGATCCCGCCCAGGTCGACCGGGTCGAAGCCGGCGTCCCGGACCAGTTCGGTGACGACCGGCTTGGCCTCGTCGTCGCCCGACAGGAACAGGACCCAGGGCGGCTCGCGGTGGTTGTCGTCTGCCATCACGTAGACCGAGAGCGAGTTGAAGGCGCGCGCCCAGCGCCCCCGGGGGAACGCGTCGGCCAGCGACCGCAGGGACAGCTGTTGGCGCCCGAACGAGTTGGCGGCGTCGATCACGATGCGGCCGTCCAGCGGCCCGGCTGCCTGCAGCACTTCGGTGACAGCGGGGCCGGGGACGGCCACGAGCACGACTTCGGCGGCGGCCACGGCTTCGGCGACGGTGGCCGCGTGGGCGTGCGCCCCAAGTTCCGCCGCCAGCGCCCGGGGCCGGGTGGCGTGCCGTGCCGCGAACGTGAGGTCGTGGCCGGCGGCGTGCCAGAGCCTCCCTACCGTCGAGCCGACGCGGCCGGCTCCCAGGACCGCGATCTTCGTTCGCCGTCTCATGTCGTGACCACGAGCTTGCCACTGGCCCGGTTCTGCTCCATGTCGGTGTGCGCCTCCACGATCTGGTCGAACCGGTACACGCGCCCGATCGGGACCGCGACCGTGCCGGCGGCGACGGCATCGAGGAAGTCCTGCAGGACCCGCGGCGGCAGGTCGGCGGCGTCGCCTTTGTACGCGGTCAACCGAACACCCGTGGGCAGGTAGTCGAGCGGGTAGAAGTCACGCACCGTCCACTGGTTCGACAGCATCCCACTGAAGCACACCACTCCGTGGACCCGGACCGACCGCAGCGTGTCGGGCAGCGTTGGCGTCCCGACCAGCTCGAGGGCGGCGTCGGCGCCGTCGGGGATTATCTGTCGGACCTGGCGGGCAACGTCGCCGTCGTCGATGAGGACGTGGGCGGCGCCGGCCCTGGTAACCGCGTTAGCCTTTACCGGGTTGCGAGTGGTGGACAGGACGGTCATCCCGCGCTGGCGGGCCAGGACCGCCGTGGCCAACCCGACCGAGGAGGTGCCGCCCCGGATCAGGACGGACTGGCCCGGACGGGCGTCCAGGCCGGTGGTCAGCGACCCGTACGACGTCTGCAGCATCTCGGGGACGGCCCCGAGCGTGGCCCAGTCGAGCTCGCTGCGGAACGGGATCACCTGGCGAGCGGGGACGCAGGTGTAGTCCGCGTACCCGCCATCAAAGGTTCGGCCCATGCCCCCCATGAGCGCGGCGACCTGCTGCCCTACGCGGAACTCCCCGCCCGGGCACTGCTCGACCACCCCGGTCGCCTCGATGCCTGGCACCCTAGGGAACGTCACGCCCTCCGAGAGGCCCAGCCGGAGATATAACTCGAGGCGGTTGAGCCCGAACGCCTTGACCCTGATGAGCACCCAGCCGACGGAAGGTACTGGGACCGGGACCTCGCGGATGGCCAGGGCGGACGGCGGTCCCGGGGAGTCCAGGACGATTGCACGCATGGTGCCGGGCGTCGACGCCGCCTCCTGGGTGACATCGGCCTGCTCTCTCAAAATAGACATCAGTTGACCTCCTTTTTTGGACTTGGTAACGCTCACAGTCGGGTACCAACCAGAACATTTGGTTCGCGGTTTCGATGGCCGGCTATTCGAGACGGACGAAATCGGGGGTCGCGAACTATTTAGCCGTGGAATACCTGGCCCACAAGGCCGCTGCGGCCGGAGACACCGGAACGTGCCCACCTGGCGGCCGAAGCTCACCTCTCCGAGAGCCCATGCTCGCAGAGCGGGATCGGATCGTGACCGATTTTGATGCTCGTCTCAGCCGAAGTCATAGTCCTCAAAGGAGACTTTCTTCCGGAAATCCCAGCTGGTGACCTTGTCAGGGACCAGCCGCAACCAAGCGTGATGACCGGTGTGGTGCATCACGTCGGTGCCGCTGTACTTGCGGGCGTAAAGCCGCTCGGGCTCAGTCAGCCTGGCGGTGGGCCTCCCTGTCCGAGGTACCTCGCCAACGATCTCGACCGCGCCGCGCAGTTCGGCCCCGTGCAGTTTGGTGTACGCCTCGCCGGCGTCGACGAGGACCACACCTCCGACTCAGGCAGCCAGTTCCGCCTTACCCCCAGTGATCCTGCGACCGCGCCGCTACTCCTGGGCAACGCTGCCTCGCCCTTGACCAGCATGCCATATCGCGCATTTATCCTGTCCCTCTCGTCTCGCCCAACTTCGTTCCGCACGATCCAGCTTGCTAATCGTGTCAGAGTCGAGGTCACTCCGCCCATTACGGTCGGGGCGACCAAAATTGTCAACCCCCGTGGGTTTGTCGGATCGACCAAGATTCGCTCACGCCGGCCAATCGTTCTCGGCCTCGTGGTCATAGTCGGCCCACCCAGCGTCCGGAAAGTCAGTTCCTCGAACGACCTGGTCCTGTCGTAGACCGAACGAGCTCAGTGAACGAGATGGCAGACGCGGTGGAGAAGGGGTACAAGGTCTTCCACTTGATCGGGCTGGGCACGTCCGCTCGTCCTTTCTCGCCCGGTCGGAGGCCAGACCGGCCCCAGAGCTGCACTTCGTGCGCTCTAACATTCGTTTACGCCCACAAAGTTGGCATATTCCTGATTAGGGGCAGGCCACTGATTGGCCGCGACGCGGAGTGCAGCGAACTGGATTCCCTCCTCGAGGCTCTCCGCCGAGGTGAAAGCCGTTGACTTGTGGTTAGCGGCGAGGCGGGGTTTGGCAAAACGGCGCCGCTGGAGTACCTGAACGAGCGAGTCTCGGACTGCCAGGTCATCAGCCTGACGGCTATCCAGTCGGAGATGGAGCTCGCCCGCGCCCACCTGTTATACGGAGAATGGCTGCGCCGCCAGCGCCATCCTGGCGACGCCCGGGACCAGTGTTGCGCTCGGCCCTCGACATGTTTGATGCCATGGGAATGGAGGTCCTTTTCCGAGCGCGCCAGGCGCGAGCTGCGTGCGACTGGTGAGACAAGAGCACCGCAACGGACCACCACCTCGCGCTCAGGAGCCGCGACCTGATTGGCTGCCATCTCCTCACGGGGCTTGTCCCCTCTCTATATCGGTAGATACGCACGTGCTTACCTCGCGTGAAACTCGCCGACATTCACCGCTTGCTGGACCTCGCTAGCCCTCTGGCGGTGTCAAACCGCCTCATCGACTCTGGTCAGCATGTGGATCGCACCACGCCATTCGTCAGGCTCAGACCCTTGTAGTGCTATTGGAACGAGCAGCGTCATAAGCAGACCTGACCTCTACCGGTATACGTCCCCGGTCCCCCACCGCATAACCCTGAGCACGAGCCCATTCACGTATCTCGGCTTGCGACTCACCGCGGGGCGCGGATGCCGGACGGCTGGTGCGGACTGAGCGGTCAGTAGTAGTGCCACGTCGACGACCACGGCGGCCTCGACCCGCGGAGTGTGCCGCATTGGCGAAACCTTCCAGAGCACCCTTCACTTCATCGAGGTGCTTCTCGCACAGGTCGAGAGTGTAAGTCTTCCCGCCGTAGGTGAATGAGAGGGATTCGGCCGCGTTGACATCGCCATCTTCAAGGTCGCACCTAACAATGATCCTCGTTACGCGGACGGTTGACTTTAACTTTCGTACGCTCGTCCTGCCGACGCGATCGCCGTCGGTTTTTTCCAGCAGTTGCGACCGACCCGGACCGACATCGATAGTCAAGTCTGTGCCCAGCGCGCGGGACAACCTCCGAAGTGTCTCGATTGTTGGAGTGTGGTCGCCAGACTCGAGCCGGGCCACCCCAGGCTGGGCCATCCCCAGGATCTTCGCGAGGGCGGACTGCGACAGCCCGTGTTCGGCACGATAGGTGACGACTCGGACGGCAACCTCTCGAGCGAAAGCGGTGCGGTCCCACTCCTCTCGAAATGCCCGATCCTCAAGCTGTCGGCTCAGGACTTCGTCACCGGCGACGATTGTCCCGCTTGGCATGAGCATCCTCCTCCTCTATCTCAATGAAACGTTCATTAGCCTTCGCCACCGCTCGGCGATACCCCCGCCTGTCCACCAGTGCTTCCCGGGGCGATGGCCAAGACAATGAAGCGGGTCTTAGTCCGTGCGTAGATAGGTCGCCACGGTGAGTTGCCTCCGCGAGGGCGAAGCTCCCTAAGGCGCGGCAACACCCATGTTCGGGTCGAGGAGTAGTTCCAGCCACTTTTTCATGTCGCGTGGACTCCCTTTGACAGCCATGGTTTCCATCCCTTCCGATGCTCCAAACTTTCTCCTTTGCGGAGTTTGAGGAAATTCGGAGCGTCCTTTTGATGTCCTGCGATTTCGCACCGTGCTTTTCACGAGTTCGAACGGCGGTTCCCTGGACTACTGTCAACAGTCCGACGGCTTTACCGAGGCAACCCACTTAGGCGTCGAACATCGCGAAGAGGGCGTTGGCGCCTTCCGCCAGGAGCGGCTGCGTGAAGATCGCGTCCGCCATGGCGGTGCACGTGAGTTTGCCGAGCATGACTACCTTCATCGTGGTCATGATCTCGTCGCTTTCACTGTAGAGGACCGCGCAGCCCGGGATCTGCCTGCTGTCTGCGCGGCGACGGCCTTCATGAAGCCTCGCGGTCCCACCGGTCTCGATGGCCGGATGACGGCGGTCATCGGGAACTTCGCCACCCGGATCGCGCTTCCTTGCGCCCTAGTTTCGCGGCCGGCCGTGCCGCTCACTATCCCGCGACGCCCTCTGTTACAACCTTCTCCACGGCTTCAAGATAGCCGCGCACGCCGCCGCCCTGCATCTGCGCTATCCGTCGGCCTGCCGCCAGCAGACGGAGGACTTCGCTGAGTTTCCTCATAGGTAGCGTCTGCACGGGAGCATTGGCGGGCGCGATCGGTCTTCGTTCGCGACCGGCTACGACTTCGCAAAAGGCCCCCTCGACAGGAAAGTCACCTTGAGCCTGGCCGGGCAGGCAAGATCGCCAGGCAATTTTTAGGGCAACAATTCCGGCCAATTGGTGCCCTAAAGTTCACATTCACGCTGCCTTTAGGGGCCTGCAGTCGTAGGTCCATCGGAACGGCCTTGCTCTACGGTTGTAGTCGTTGATGAGCGCGATCACCTTGCGGGCGAGCTCGCCCACCGAGACGAACTCCCCGTGACGCAACGGCCGGCGCTCCAAGATGGAAAAGGAGAACTCGACGGCACGATCTCGTGGACCCGGTCGGTCGGGCACGCCGGCCAGGAGGTCAAGGTGGTGGATGCAGAACTCGACGGCCCACCCGCCACGAGACAAAGGATAAACGCCAGCCGGAAGGGGCCACCGTGGCCATGGTGACCGCCGGGG
Organism: uncultured Acidimicrobiaceae bacterium; assembly: GCA_963807395.1. Taxonomy (GTDB): domain Bacteria; phylum Actinomycetota; class Acidimicrobiia; order Acidimicrobiales; family Palsa-688; genus Fen-671. The sequence goes on along the minus strand of CAWEBW010000008.1, from coordinate 352,035 downwards.
CCTCCCGGCACCGGCCCGCTTCGAGCAGCCGGGCCTCGGCGTCTAAGAGCGCCTGGGTGGTGCGCCCGGCTCTCGGGCCGGAGGCGCGACGAGCCGTCGGGGCGGCGGTAAGCGGCCGGGGCATGGCACATCTCGGGGGTCGCGACCGGAAGAGAAGAACCTAGGGCCAGCCGGCTCACCCGCTCGGCCGTCTCGATGCGCCCGGCCGGGTCGGCGAACCGGGCGTCGTGCAGGAGGCGATGGGCCTCGGCCAGGACGTTCATGCGGCTGAAGGTGGCGTGGCGTTCTGAGACCTGGGCCAGGACGCCCCGGGCAGCGAAGGCCGGGATCGCCTCGCCCAGGTCGTCGGCCCGCAGCAAGGGCAGGTCGTTGCGGCTGGCCAGGCTGGCCACCCAGGCCACCTGGAGCGCTCGAGGTACGTGCCGGTCGGCCCGCTCCCGCCACCCATCGGTCAGCTGTTCCAGGCTGGCGTGGGACTTGTCGTCCACCGCACCAGTCACGGAAGGATGGAGTGAGTACCGATCGCGAGCCAGACGACGTGTGTCTCGCCTGGACGAACCTCAGAACCGTACGAGAAGATCGCCCTGCCATCGTCGTCCCAGGTCATTTCGAAACATCCCGGCATGCCGGCGATCCCCTTCACGCGCAACCCGGCCCTGAAACGCCCGGTCCCCAGGTCGGCCACGAAGTGGCGACCGCTCGCCTGAACGCCGCTCGCCGCGTTGGGGTCAGACGGGCGTACTCGCGCCGAAAGCTCTCGGTTGTCTCGTAGGTCGGCAAGGACGGGGCGCTACAGCGACGTCAAAAACTCTTTGTCGGTGCTAAAACGCTCAGTTCGTCCGGCGGTCAAGTCTGCGAGTGAGGACCGAAGCTGATCCTGCCACTCGGGTGTCCACACCCATGCCTGGTCCGGGTCGATTTCGCCACGTACGAGCCGCGTGAGGACAAGCGCTGCACCTTCCACTGCGTCATCAGGAAGTTCGTCGACCAGTTCGTGCAGTTCTGTCCTCGTCACAGCTTTATCGTAGTGGCGCCCCACCGAGCGTGCGCTGACAGCTGCGCAGGAACTAGGCACGGAAGGGAGCATGGCTCAGGTACCCCACCCTTATTAACGCGACGAGCGAGCGCCGGAAACCCTCGCTCTTGTGAGGTTCGGCGGTAACAGGCTGGCCGACCCCACGCTCTTGGAGGCGTTGCCGGCGACGTACAGCGAGGTGGGGCCTCTTGGTGTCAGGCCTTCGGGCTCGGTTCCGGCGGCTACAGCGAGACTCGTCCGCCCATCCTGGCGGTCCGGCCGCGGGTGATGGAGGCGCGAATCTGGTTGTGTTCTCCGAGGGTTTCCCGTGGCGCCAAGCGCGGACGACGCCTGTTGGACGGTGGTGCTATCTGAGGCGAGCCTGCCCATTTCACACAGGGAGGCACTTCTCCGAGCCAAGGCGCAACCCGGTCTGGCTCGGCGGGCGTGACCGGTACCGTGTCCCTGATGGTCGAACCTATCTACGACCTGCGCTAGGACCCGAACGACGTTGGCCCAAATCGGGTCGCGGCGTTGCCAACCCGATAGTCCCCAAGCAAGCGATCCGACCTTCGACTCGTGGCCGGGCGACGTCGTCACGATCGACGACTTCGAGGAGCTGCCCCGCGGGCACGCGTTGTCCGCCGTTCTGGTAAGCGCGTGCGGGCACAAGTACAGCCCCCGATGTGCGCCTCGGAAGCGCCCGCGACCATTGACCGGCTCCGGCCCAGTGTTCTCCCTCGGGCTACGAGGAGCTCAACGGCCCTGTTCGACGTCGGCGGGCAGGACGAGAAGCCCGCACGGGGTTCGCTGCAATAAAAGCGTCCAGGTCCGCTATAGCGAAACGGACGCACCGTCCGACTTTGACCGCCGCCAGTCGACGGATTTGCCAGACCTTGCGCACGTGTGTCCCTCGGGGTTGTACAGAGGTAGCGCGCCGCTGTTTCGAAGTCCAGTAGATTCCCTTCCGCGCCCAGTTTGACAAAGCCTTCAGCGGCTCTGCCGGTGTCTGCGGCCTTAGCAGGTGCTTGTTTAAGTGTGCCGCCCACGGCATCCTCCTTACTCAATGGCCCCGCGAAATGGGCCCCTCGTAGGTGCAGGGGCCGGGATGGCGATAGCCCTTGGGGTGCAGCTCAAGGCACGGCTACATCTCGCCCGTACGGGTCGCGGCACTGGTCTTTGACCCCGTTGCTTTTGCGCTGAACACGGTGAGGCGTTGGGCGCCGACGGCACCGATGTCAGGAGGTTGGTGCTCGTGTCCTGCTGAGCACATGAAGAGCACGCGCGACGACAAGTAGGCGGGCCTGGCTGGGCAGTTCGTCGACGCCCATTCCGCGTCTTTGCGGGGCTGGGTGCGGACGCGGGTGATAGACCGGCACCTCAGCTGCCATCTCCCGGCTGCTCCAGCAGAGCTGGTAGACGTAGGAGGGGGTGCCGGGCACCAGGCCCTTCCGCTTGCCCGGCGACCTCCAGCCGGCAGCAATGACAACATGAAGGTGGTCTGTGGCGGCCTGGCGGGTCAGGACGAGGTAGGGGCGGCGCTTCGCACTCGGCGATTCAGCCCACCAGACTTCTCCTCCGGCTACCACGCTTCTTGTTCGATCGAGGCGGCCGCCAGGCGCTCAACGGAGGAGTCGGGCACGGGAGGCGGAAAGGAGCTTGTAACCCTCCGCGATGGCTTCATCGAGTTTTGACTCAACATTCGAGGCGAGTACCGCCCTCACCCCTCGACGGACCATCTCCGACCGCGACACGCCCGCGGCGGCAGCCCTTTCGTCTAGGAGCGAGAGCAGATCGTCGTCGAGTTGCACAAGAACTTGGACTCGGCCCATGGACCATATGATTGGACCATATGATACCATATGGCGACCACCTAGCCGTGCTCGGAGCGGTCGAGCCCACGCGGGGAACACGGAGCGGTACGGCTGTGGAGTCGGATCCTCAGACACCGACCCATGCGAGGGCGTCACGAAGGCCGGCCCCGGTGCCGTCCTACGAAATCGAGGCTCTTCATTCCGCGGCCGAGCAGACCGAATGGCTTGAGGCGATCGAGCTCCTCGGCACCGCCGTCCCGCCAGACGCCGAGCTCCACCGCCTACTCCCCATTTGGAGTGCCCACGTCCGCGCGGGGCCGGCGGGCCCGTGGTGGCCAGGACACCGTAGAGGTGCTCGACTGAGAGCCGGACGACGAGCCGGCGGGCGGCGATCATTTCGGCTGCGAAGTGGTCCTGGTCGAGCTCGCCGTAGAAAGCGGAATGCACCTCGGCCAGCTCCCGCACGGCCGCATCGCCGGGCGCGGCTGCCACCTCCGACAGCGTGGCGGTGCCGACGGCCACGGCGAAGTGCCAGAAATCCTCGCCCGGGACGTGGAGCGACGCCCGCGGGTCACGGGCCAGGTTCTTCGCCTTGACGCGATCGGCAGTGGTGGAGATCCGGACCAGCCGGGCCCCTGGCCCACCAGGTACAAGACGTTGGACGGTTGCGGCCGGCCGCTCGGCCCGATGGTCGCCGAGATGCCCTCTCGATGGCTAGCTACCAGTGCCCATAGCTCTTCCTGGCTAGGCACGGGTGGTGGCCTCCTCCCTCGCCCTGGGAGCTTGGGCATCCCCGGCCGGGGCGGCCGCCGGCGACGCCTGCGGCGCCGGCTTCGCCCGCAGGACCATGGACAGGCACACCACGGCAGACGCGGCGGTGACCGCCATAACGAGCAGGGCGGCCGGCCGGGGCAGGGAACGGCCCGTGAGCCGGTCGACGGAGTAGCGGCCGGGACCCACGACGGCGAGCGCCGAAGCGGCCGCCGTGTCGGTCAGAGGCGGCTCGAAGCCGGGGTTGGCGGCGAGCCGCAGACCACTTTCTCCTGCGGCAGCACGCGTATCGGCTTCGCGACGTCGGAGGGTGTTGGCATCCTCGCCCCGCTTGTCGTCCCTACGACCCTAGTCCCTCTACTACCGCAGCGGCCAAGGGTGGTCCTATTCGGCGTCGGAGTGCGGGCCCGGACCTGGCCCCTTCATCAGATCCCTCGCTAACGACTGGCGTGGTTGGAACGAGGACCGCTCCTATTCAACCCTCAAACTGCACCTCAGTTGCCCGCACAGGGAAAAGGGCTCGTAGAAATACGCGTGACGTCCCGAAGTCCCGAAACTCCTGATTGGTCGATCTCACTGATTATAAACCTCGGAGCCGGGCCTCACTTCGACGGGGCGCTGACGAGATCGAGGCCCTCTTCGCTATATGACGCAGCTGATCCCGTCAAGTAACTGCTGGCTGTCTTGAGTACCCAACGGAGCTCACACCCCACCTGGCTTTCAAATAGTGGACGGTGCAGAGAACGCGTCCACGACCACACTCAAGAACCAAAGATTAAACGTCAAGGACACCATTACTTAATGGTAAAGAGAACCTACGGAATCGCGCGTAATAGGCGGCCCCGCGTACCGTGGGCTCAGCCATTCGCCGTGAGCCGGTCGCCAGCGCCCACGCCCTCTCGGACGAGGTCCGCCTGGGCGACCACCAATCAGTGTTCCTTCAGCACCAAAGCTGGTTAGACGGCTCCCCGGCCGGAGCCACGAATGCATTGGACGGTAAACTGACGAGCGATGAAGACGGTCGTCCTGGGTCCTCGCCCCATTGAGCTTGAAGAGCTCATCGAGCGCCGGCGTGCCCTCGGCCAGGACCTCTACGACGAGGTGTGGGAGGGCACATACCACATGGCTCCCGCTCCGCATTCTCGTCATAGCCGACTTGGCGTTGAGCTGACTCGCTTGATGCTGCCTCTGGCCGAGGCGGCAGGGCTGGTGGGGATGGACCCCTTCAACCTCGGTGAGCCTGACGACTACCGGGTCCCCGATCACGGGTGGTTACGGGACGAGCCGAACTCGACGTACCTACCGACCGCTGCAATCGTCGTCGAAATCCTGTCACCGGATGACGAGACCTTCGAAAAGCTCCCCTTCTACGCTGCACACGAGGTGGACGAAGTGATCATTGTCGACCCCATGGCCCGGCGGGTGAAGATCTTCGCCCTCGCATATGGACGCTACGAGGAGTCGGGCACAAGCACCCTCCTGAATGTGAGCGTTGGCGACCTGAGCGCTGCTGTTCGTTGGCCAGACTGAACGGCGAAAGCCTGAAGGGTTGTTGCCGGGGGCTGGGTTGCGGGGAAGGGCCGGTGGATAATTCCTCCGGGAGCGCACTCAAGGTCTCTAACAGCGCCGACGGCTGTACGGAACGATTCAGCGACCTGTACTAGCCCCCCCGAACACTTTTTTCGACACCGAATGGTGCATTTTCGTTGTGCATCACTTGTCCGAGCCGCTCCCCTGTGGTGCCCCAAGCACGACGGTGACGACGAGGGACCCGCTAGTGTCGCACGGATGTTTGCCTCCATGCTGCCATCTCGGCCGTTTGACACGAGCCGCTGATCGTCACCAGTACCGGCGGGAGGCGTGTCATATCTAGGTGCGCCCATACTCCATTCGGTTCCGGGGTGCGCTTCGTTGGGCGGTAAGGCGCAGCGTCACGACCGGAGGTTTGAGGCCGAGCTGGGTCAGCATCCCTCGGACGTGTTCCCGGTGCCAAACCGCGGTGAACTTCCCGTCGCTACTCGAATATTCGATGAGCGTCGAGAGATGCCAGAACAACGGTGGCAAACTCTCCGGGGGTCCGACGGCCCGGACGCCGGGGCCGAGGGGTGGCCAAGGCCAGCGTCGACAGCCGGGCGCCCGGGTGGGCGACGGCACCGGACCGAGCCCCGGGCTGCAGAAGTTCGAGGATCGCCCCTGCGCGTCCTCAGGAAACCCGCATGCGGCTTTGAAGGACTTCACAGAGACGGCGGGCACTCTGTGCTCATAGGTACCCGACTAAAAGGAGAGCAATCATGAGCGACCTCGGACTAACAAACCCCCAAGAGACCCTTTTGGGTCACCCCGTACGGAGCGCGACCTCAGGTCCGCGGGTTGCAGGTGGCGCCGGCGCGGCGCCACCTCCTCCGCCCCCCTCTTTGCCAGCGTGGGATGAGGCTCTTGTGAGCGCCTCACGTATTCCCGAGCGACGGGTCGCGCTCGTGACGGGGTGCGGCAAGCACGACGGCATCGGCCAGGCGATCGCACGTGCCCTGGCTGCTGACGGGGCCGCGGTCGTCGTCGCCGACTACCGACCTACCGGCGTCCCCAACCGCCGCCAGGAGATATTGGGCGGCGAGGAGCCGGGGTCGTGGAGCGGGCTCGACACGCTTGTCGGCGAGATCGAGGCGGCCGGCGGGACCGCGACGTCGGTACTTGGCGACATCGGCGATGAGCACGACGCCGAGGAGATAGTCGCCGCGGCGCTTAACCATTATGGGCGGCTCGACATCCTCGTCAATAACGCCGCAGCGCCCACAGGGGCTCGACCGTGAGTTGATCGACGACATCCCCGTGAAGGTGTTCGACGGAGTAATCCGCATCAACCTGCGTGGGACGTATCTGATGTGCCGCGCCGCGGTGCCGGCGATGCGCCGCCAGCGGTGGGGCCGGATCATCAACATTTCCTCGATGGGGGGTGTGATCGCGGTGCCGAAGTCGACACCGTACTCGGCGTCGAAAGCGGGGGTTATCGGACTTACCCGCGCGCTGTCGATGGATGTGGGAGGGTGGGGCGTGACGGTCAACGCCATACTCCCAGGCGCGGTCGACACCAGCCGCGCGGTCGTGGGTCTTGAGCCCGACCTCGACGTTGGGGCCATGTTGGAACAGCGCGGTCGCGAAATAGCAGTGGGCCGCACTGGTCGCCCTGAAGATATTGCCGCAGCGGCGCGTTATCTGGCCAGCGACGGAGCCGAGTACATGACCGGCCAGGCATTGATCCTCGACGGTGGCGGCATATCGCCATACCCTGTGCCAAGGCCGGAGGACCCCTGACAGCCCACGGTGCCGCCCTCGCAGCGGCTCGCGGCTCGGCCGGCACTCTTACGATGCGGAAACTACGCGACCCTATGCAAGGTGTCTGGTGATCCGCATCGAGGCATCCGCTCACCAATGTTTGGCGGCGGGGGACTGCAGGGGTCCCGACCAGTACCCGACGATCCAAACCAAGGGATCTCCGGCCCGCAGACGATTGTCACGAGAGCGAGTGTCAGGTCGAGCCACGACTTGCGCGCGTGGGAGAAACTCGTTGAAGCTGCGGTCGGGTCGGGAACACGAGACAAGCATGAAACTCAGCCTCGATCCACCGTCTGAGGTTGAGTTTGGATTCGTTGACGGAGCGAGCGACCGGATCTCGGGTCGCACGAGGTCTGGGTAGGTGCGTCGGGGCGGGCGCGGCCTGCGTAGGCCCAGTTGAGGCCGTCGCGCTGTGCGCCGGGGGGGCATTCGGGCAGGCGGAGGCCGGGGTCGGGCGTCGATCGTTCTCGTGAGCGACCGCTGGCGGTCAGGTGAGCGCTGGGAGTTCGCGCAGTCGCTCGAGCGCGGTGAGGAACTGTGTCTGCCATGGCCAGCGGGCGGCCATCCGCAGTGTCACCTGGCGGGCGGTGCGGGTGATCCGCCCCGGAATGTTCAGCAGACGCCGGCGGAGTGTCCGCGCGGTCGGGATGACGGTGTCAGGCAGCCCGCTCAGGGTAGTCCATCGCAGCAGGTTGTGGCTGAGAGCAGCGATCACGGTCCAGGCGGCGTTGGCCAGGAACACGGTAGTTAGAAGGAAACGCCCCTGCAAGCAAGGCATCCAGTCGTTGCGTGAGTAAGGTTCGGTGCTCAGAGACGACGGCCGCCTTCCGCTGCGACTCGACATCGGAGCGCATCCGCTCGTCCGCCCTGGCAGCCACCGCGCCCACAACGGCGGCCAGAGCGAGCCAGCCAACGAGTATCAAAACGCGCCAGATAAGAGCGAGGTTTGATGGACCTGTGAACAACCCGAGTAGGGTGGCCAGCACAAGAACCAAAACGCCGAGGAAGATCGCTCCGATCAACCGAGCGAGCCTCAGGCGCAGAGGTGTTAATCGCGCCAGTAATCCGGATCCCGGCATAACCACGCCATGATCGCGGGCGTTAAGAAAGGCGGCTGGGACGGCGATAATGCCGAGGAAGGCGACCGCAGCGAGCGTGCCGAATAGCCAGTCAAGAGGCGCTTGGCTCCTCATTCCAGGTGAGACATTACGCAGCAATAATGTCTCCCGGATGGATGCTCCGGCAGGCTTTCGGCCTAAGGCACCATCAACCATCGTTCTCCTGTCGAAAACTAAGGGTCCCCCGCTGAATAGAACGCGCGTATTATGCTTGCGGTGTGGAGGTCAACCCCGAAGGGCTCGCGCGGTTCTTCGAGACGGTCTTACCTCACCTGAACGAACGCCAGCGACGAGTGCCTGCGGGGGCGGCAGCCCAACTGCTTGGCAACAAGACTGTGGTTGCCGAGGCGGCGGGGATGAGCCGCAACACGGTGATAAAGGCCGAGGCCGAGGTAGAGGCGGGGATGGAGCCCGAGCCGCGCCAGCGTCCCCCTGGAGCGGGCCAGAAGCCGATAACCGAGACGCAGCCTGGGATATTGGAGGACCTGGACCGCCTCGTGCACCCAGATACGCGGGGCGACCCGACGTCATTGTTGCGCTGGACCTCGAAGTCGACCTCCAAGCTGGCCGAGGAGCTGGTACGCCAGGGGTACAAGGTCTCGGCCGACAGCGTCGGCCGGCTCCTCAAACGGCTCGGCTACTCGCTGCAAGCCCCCTCCAAGCAAAAAGAGGGCACCCGCCACCCCGACCGTGACGGCCAGTTCCGCTACCTGAACAAAATGGCCGAGAGCTTCCTAGCCGATGGGCAAGCTATCAGCGTCAGCTTGGTCCAACCCGCACCGGCCACAGCAACTTCACCTGACATCAGGATTGACGACCCAGATGCCGTCGAAAAAGAGGTCCTGGCACACGGTGGCCACCCGCTACCCGCCGAACGGGAGACCGGTTTCCGGGTCTTTAGTGACCCCGTGGGGCACCCGTTCTGCTTGATCTTCGGTTCTTCAGGCAAAGGTTGAGGGGTGCTCGTCTACCTTCGCTCTGGTGTAGGCAGCAGCGTCAGCCCGTAGGAGCGAAGCGCCGTGCCGTCATCGCGGACAATGTCGGCCAGGCGTACGAAACCGATGGCTTCGTAGAAGCGCTGCGCCGTCACGTTGCCCTCCGCCGTGTTCGAGGTCAAGCGTGCCTTTCCTCTCTCACGGGCGACCGACGCGCAGTGGCTCATGAGGCACGCTCCGACCCCTCGGCGCCGCGCCGTTGGCGTGACCGCGAGGAGACGGACGTGCGCTTCGTCAGGGGCTAGAGGCGCCGGGTTGTCCTCGTCAGCCAGGCGGGCGTCCACTTCGAGGGTGACCGAGCCGAGTATGTGTCTGCCCTCAGTTGCTACGTAGACGCTGGCGACCCGATCACGAAAGGCGATGTCTGCGACCCGGGCTCGGAATGCCAGCCAGCTCGGGTCGTCCGGCGACCCGATCGGCTGCCAGGCCGAGGCGGTCACCTCCCCGGCGTCGGCGTACTCGTCCGGCCGGACGCGTCGCACCTCGATCATGTCACGATGCTAAGCCTGGGGGTCGTCGAGCATTATGAGCGGCTCACTCGTCTGGTCGGGGGGCGAAATAGCCGTCGATCCGCGACACTGCGTCCCTTGCGTCCAAGCGAAAACCTCCCGCCCATAGGGATTATTAGGTGCGCTCGAGGGTTGCTACTTTGTACGGTCCGGCCGGGACCGCCGGCGGGGAAATCTACCGGTGCTGAAGAGCGCGCAACGTCGCATCGACCTCGCCTCACGCTTCGTCGCGCCCGCCAGCGCCATGCGAACCGTGGGTGTGTTCCTCGAAAGGGGGCGAGACGTCAGCGCACCGCCTCTGCCGGCTGGTACAACTCCGCCGCGTTACACCAGTTAGCGGGCGACGGCCACGTCAGCCTTAATGCCGGCGCTTCGCCGACAATACGAAGCAGATGGTGGTCGACAGTTTGCTCATCAGTCGAACTCGTCGTCTACAGCCTGGCCACACCGGTGCGGACCGACCCCGTTGGTTGCCCAAACAGGCCGAGTTCGGTCGGCTTGACGCGCACTATTGAGCCCTACTGGCGCGAGATGGGGTGGGTGCGCCCCACTACGAGCACGCTTGGACCGAAGATCGGGTGGCCGTTTGTGGGAGCGGCGTGGACCATGCGGCCCTTAGCGGCGCACCGACGGTGGGGGGTCGCTTCGCAGCCGGGAGTAGACAAGCGCATCTCGCCACCCGCCGCGAACAAAGGCGCGACCTCGCATTGTGCCCTCTTGCACAAAGCCCGCCCGCGCCAATGCGCGCTGCTCGGCGACGTTGTCGACCTCGGTGAGAGCTTCAAGCCGGTTGGCCAAGGTGGTCGCGAAAAGGTGGTCGGCGAGCAACGTTTGCGCAGCGCTGCCCAGGCCTCGCCCTCGATAGTCGGGGAGCAACAGGATCCCGATCTCGAAGCACCCGCCGAGGGAAGCGGTACCCCCTGTCCGTTTCCACACGACTATGCCGACGAAAGTTCCGTCGGGCAACGAAACTACAAGGAGCGCGTCATCCTCGCCCAGGTACCGGTCTTGCTCCCACCGACGGCGGCGCTGGCCAGAGCTGCGGAAGCCGGTCCACTCGAAGGGCTCGCTGAGCGCTGGCTCTTTGTCTATGCGCTCTAAGAGCGCCAGGTCGCTCTCCTCGACGGCGCGAAGGTGGACGTCGTCCTCAATCATCCTGAACCATAATGCCGGCTTAGGAGGGACCATGCGGGCGGTCCGCCAACCGCTAAGACCTGAGCTCATCGGAGGCGGTACCCGCGCTCCTCGAGCCGTTGTTCCGAACAGACCCTCGCAGCTGGCTCCGGAAACGAAAAGCAATCAGCCCTTTTCGTCTGATGCGGGCAGCCACGGTCGACCCCGCAGGAATAATATGTGTGCTGCGTCTGTATTGAAGCACAATGCAAAATGGCATGAGCCGTGGTTCCAATAACCGTCGTTCCGGGGCACTTCAGGTCGGAGCGATACCGGATGGGTCTCGAGCCCGTCCAAGCTCGGGTCCGAAACGCTCGGAAAAGGCACTTATGCGACTGCCGGCCGGGGTGGGAGGCTAAGGCACGCCCGAGGCTACGCTCCTCCACGCATTCATCGCAGCGGTTGGTTAGCGCGACATGCCAGCCGCTAGTGGAGTCGGAGCTCGGCCGAGAACTCCAGTCCCCGAGCGCGGCCGTCGGACTACGAAGAGAGTTCAGCCCGGCGCGACCACCAGGCCTCGGCGGCGGTCATTGCGCTCTCGGCCTCGTGGATGCCGTCGCCCACGAGCCCTGCGGTGGCAGCCCAGTGCAAGGGTACAAGGGCTAGAGCCCCGGGGAGCCAACGGTGCTCGTCGCCGGTCAGCGGTTCCGGAGCCGTGCCTTCGTAGGCGTCGAGCAGTCGTCGCGGCTCGAGCAATTCGCCGCCCTGGGCGACGTGGTGCAGGCTGGCCGCGATGTCGTACAGCCGCTCCCTGACCCTCGCAAAATCCAGGTCGAAGGTGGCCCATGAGCCGTCTGACAGTTCTCCCGCGTTGCCCAATTTGTAGTCCCCATGAATCGGGGTGCATGGCAGTTCGACCTCCTTCCGGAGCTTGGAGAGCTCGCCCGTCAGTTGGCGCATCCGATGCACGACCGGCTCGCTGCGGGGCCCGAGCCTGCGGCGTGTGAAGCCGACCGAGTAACGCAGTTGGCCGAAGGTTCTGTGGTCGTCGAGGGGTTCGGGCGGGCTGGGCTCCCAGACTGCTTTGAGCGCAGTGTGAAGGCGTCCGAGCTCCTCGAACAGGCGGACGTAGGAGTCCGCCCGTGGCTGGACATGATCGATGAACTCCTCAACCTCAGCCCAACGATCAGCGACCCTCAGGAGGTCGCAGCCGGGAATCCGAACCGGCCGAGCGACGCGGACTCGCGTCCGCTGGAGCCGCTCCCGCAGGCGCCGCAGTCCCGCTACCCGGCCGCGGCGGACCCAGGGCCTATGAACCCGGAGGACAACCGGCGGCTCAGCGTCTATCCGCACGTTGAGGTTGAACGCACCGCCAATGTCTGCCCATCCGGCCCCTCGCGCGACGCGGGGCGATCAGGGCCGAGACGGCCGGGTCATCTGGGCTGGCTCTAGGTCCGAACCAGCGCGGCAAGGGAGGGGGAGAGGTCGAAGCGTCGATTCCGGTCATGGCAATGGGCCCACCAGCGCACCCGAGGAAAGGTCTGCCGGCGAGCATGGCGCAATCTTGCCGCACGCTATGACGGCCGGCACCCCGCAGCCCTCTCAGCTCGCCTGATCACCATCGTGGAGACGAGTAGATGATCGGTCGAGCCACTGGGCACTAGCTTAACTAGGCGTCGGCGGCAAACTTCTGCCGCGCGATCTCAGCTCGTCGAGCGGCGATCTCCTCTTCGATTATCGTCCTTCCTGCACTGCAAACTGCAACGCCTGGTCGATACAGCCTTCCAGGTGGCCCTCAAGCCCGTAGTAAGAACAGATCTGCAACGCGACTCTTATCACGTCCATGACCTCTTTGGCCGTGTGCTCAGGGACGGGCTCCCCGAGGCTTTGCACCTTGTTGACGGCGCCTTCCCGGAGCTGGACTTCAGCTGACAGCTCCCCACATTCTTCGGCTAGGCGAGCAACCATCTTGTACGGCTCCTGCCCGCCTTGCCAGCGCCGAGCGAGCACGATGTTGTGGATCCAAATGTCATCAAGCACCCCCGCAGGCTAGCCCTCTAAGCAGGGCGTGAATACCAGGCCGAACGGGGCACCCCAAGGGCTCGTCGCCTAGGGCGGCGGGACGTCCTGGTTTCCCTAAGATGACTCTGCAAGTAGGGGGACACGAAAGAATCCCGTAAACCCTCTTGACACAAAAAGGACCCCCATATGGGCGTGGCCAAAGGTCCGTAGCTCGAGAGCAGCCATAGGATAATGGGCCTTCTGGGCACGTTTCTGGCCGCACTACGATATCGGTGAGGCTGTCGACAACAGCGGGGCCGAATGCTTTGCGCCCTGCACCCGCCGATGCCCTAAGCGCTAGCCAGCATCCCGTGGCTGGGTGACGCAGGCCTTCGACCTCTGCCCATGGTTCGGGGCCGGCTGGCTTCGACGGCCAATTGTCCGCATTCGGAAACACTGTTTGCTCAATTTCGCCCGCGACGGCTCAGCGCTTTGCTCCGGATCCGTAGATAAAGAACTGCTCCGTCTCGACGAAGTGTGCCTCGAAGCCGCGCTCACGAAGATCGCGGGCGAGCTCGTCCGGGTCGAAGGAGTGTTTTACGACCCGGTAACGGCGCCCGTCTTCGAGCCGCCGCAGGTCGAAACACGCGGCTAGGTCGAGCGCGCCCGACGAGTGGTGCACTACGTTGCCGTCGACGACGACGCCCGGAAGCTCAGAGCTCTCGGCGATGCGCACACGCGCGTTATCTGCGAGGAAGAAGCGGCCCCCAGGACGAAGCGAATCGTGGACGTTTTCCCAGAAGCAGTCGGCCCGGTCCAGAGGCACGTGCGAGAGCCAGAAGGCAAAGAAGACCACGTCGTAGACCCGGTCCGCCTCCCATGCGAAAAGATCGCCGATGAGGAGGTCAACGCCGGTGTGACCTGCTGCCCGAAGCTTCGCCGACGCGCGCTCTCGCATCTCAGGCGCGGCGTCGATCCCGGTGACGCGTGATGCCATCGCGGCGAGCCGGAGCGTCCACTCGCCCGTGCCGTAGGCGAGCTCCAGGGCCTCGCCGGCGGGCGCGAACCGATCGAGGGCGGCCTGCACCTCCTCGAGCTCGCCGCGCCACCTCGCGTTCTGTTTTTCGCCCCAGTCGTAGAGGCCCTCTCGACGGAACCACTTGTCGTACTCGGGAGCGCGGGCACGGTAGTAGGCAAGCTGCTCTGCGAGCACTGCCCTGTCCGGTATCACGGTTTAAAGTATGGCGAACCGGGGCGACTGCCCAGCCTTCTATGAGCCGTGAGGCATCTCATGATCTCGGGGACCTGCACCAAAGCGATGGCCGGCTCGGGGTGGTAGAGGCCCTCGATCAACTCCTCCAACCCGTCACCGCAGCGCAGGTAGGCCAAGCAGACGGCCGCGTTCAAGCGGACCTGCGCCTCAGGAGCAGCGAGAATTTGGCTAAGTGCGACCAACCTGTCGGCCTGGTCGACCTCGACACTTCGCTCCGGTCTCGCTGTGCCAGCCAGGTCGCACTACGTCGGGCTGCCAAGACCATCACACCGTCTCCTCGTGCTCGACCTACAGCGCTCCCGTTATGGGCGAAAGGAAGCCGTCGCCTCCTTCGGCCAGCGCCGCGAGCAATCGGAACGACTTGCCGTTCGAGATGACGCCCTGGTCAACCGCGTCAGCAAGCTGGTGCTCGACAAGCCAGCTTTCGAGCAGGACCGAATGGCCGACAACGAGGTTGCGGGCGGGGGCACCTGTACCTATTGAACGGCCAATGGTAATAAGTACCTGCTCGGCCTGCTGACGACCGGGAGCGGACAAACATCCCAGCGGGTCGTTTTGGTCCTCGGGGGCGAAGACCAACTTGAGCAGTTCACCGAGGTCGACGTAAGCGGGCCCGATGGTGGCGAACTCGAAGTCGAGCAGGGCCACGACGTGGCCGCCGTCCCACATCGCGTTGATCGGCGAGAAGTCACCATGGCAGGCCACCTTGCCCCCCGCCGGCAGGGCTGACCAGTACCGCTCGAGGTGCGATCCCAGGTTGGCGACTTGGCGGGCGGTGAGGAGCCCGGCACCCGCCAAGCGCCCGAGGCGCGCCGCCGCTGCCGCCGAGGTGGCGGCGTAGAAGGGCGAAGGTACCCGCAAGAACGGAGCGAGGCGCCCGACGTCAAGGGAGTGGACAGCTTCGGCGCAGCGCCACATCTCCGCCATGGCTCCCGCTCGCTGTTGCCAGTCGAGGTTTTTCCAGACCTGGCCGAGGTTGTCGCCGCGGACACGTTCGGAGAGCACCCACTGCACCCCGTCGAGGGTGCCGGTGGCAATTAGGGCGGGGTAGCCGACCTCGGCCGGGAGCAGCTCGCCCAGGCGTGCCTCGCGGTGGAGGTCGGAGCCCGGCTCGAGCGCCACTCGGACGGCGGCACGCTTCGTCAGCCACACCGCGTTGACATAGGTCGGTGCCCGCACGGCACTGGTGAGGCCCAAGCCGAAACGTTCGAGGACCTGGGCGGCGACCCGCTCTGCCCTCTGGGTAGCCTCCTCGGCCGCTCGCACCACCCAATACTGCTCCAAGCGGCGGCGACGGTGAACTAGCTGTGTTCTCCAGAGTGGCGGCGGGCATATCCGACGAGGTCGTCCAAGAGTTCGATTCGGCACCGTGACATCGGTCGCGCGTTATCGCACCTCGTTGTCCGCGACGGTTGCTTCTGGCAGAGTCCACGGTGTGCCCTCTCAGCGCCACCCGAACCACCGTCCTCTCGCATCTCTACCTCGAGAGTTGCAGCGCACGACCGTGCCCCCTCACGTGCGCGCCTGGGTCCGACGAGAGGTTGGCGCCGAGGTGTCCCGCGTACGGCGTCTGGCCGGTGCATCTTCGACGGCTGTTCATCGCCTTGACCTCTCGGATGCACGGTCAATGGTCTTGCGCCGCTACGTATGGCCGGGGTTTCTCGCCAGTGAACCCGAAGCGGCACAACGAGAGGTCGACGCACTTGGCTTCGCAGAGGTGAAGGGCGTGCCTGTGCCGCAACTTATAGCGGCTGATATCGATGGCTCACAAGTCGGTGACGGCATCGCCGTCATCCTGACCGCGTTCGTACCGGGGCTACCGCGGGCCGTCCCCGACCTGCGGTCGCTTGCGTCGGTGGCCGCGTCGATCCACGTGGTCGACGCATCGGCATTCGCCCACCTTTACTACCCCTGGTACGAGGACACGCTCGATTCCGCGCCCGTGGGCGCAGGCGACCCCGCCCTGTGGGAGCGCGCCATCGACATCTGGCATAACCGCATGCCCGCCTATCGGCCGGGTTTCCTCCATCGGGATTTCCACCCGGGTAACGTCCTCTGGTCGAGTTCCGGCCCTTTCGTGGTCGACTGGGCGAACAGTTGCGCCGGGCCTTGGGGGTGCGACATCGCGCACTGTCGCGACAACCTGATCCAACTGGGCGGTGCCGAGGCGGCTGACGCCTTCCTGCGTACCTACCTCGAACTCACTGGCGCTGAGTACGACCCCTTCTGGGAGATCGCCTCCGTCCTCGAGCACTCAACCTTCACCGCCGAGCGCATCGCTTGGAGTGAACCGCGGCTCCGCCTTGCCGTTTCTTCCTACGGGCCTTGAGAAACCGGTGCCAGCGGCGAGGGACGCCATAATAAACCTGGCAATAATTAGCACCGGTCCATGACGTGCCTAACCCCAGTCTGATCGTGCCCGTCTACCGGGTCACTCCGGACCGGCTGTCCCCGTCCAGCCATCCGCGTGTCCCTCGTAGCATCGGAGGGCGCTATTCGGCGGCCACCAACAAGGTCTTCTGCTAGACATGCGGACCGATGGCAGCGGTCGGCGTGTTGGAGACCGTCTTTGATGGCCAGTCGTTGTCAGAAGTGGTCCTCAGCGGCTACGACATCGGCCCAGTCCAGGAGTGCGTGCTGTGGGCGAGGTCGCTTAATGACACCTACTTGGTGCAAGCCGACGCCCGTTACGCGCTCCGGGTCTATCGGCACGGGTGGCGGGACGAGGACGACATCGCGTACGAGGTCGGCGCGCTGTGCCACCTGCGCCAGCATGGCTGCAATGTGGCCGGCTCCGTCACGGACCGGTTGGGTCGGTGCTGGAGGGTCATCAAAGGTGCCGAGGGCGACCGCTACGTTGTCGTCTTCTCCTGGGCCGCTGGCGGCATGCCGATGCCAGAGGGTGAGTACGCCAGAGCCTACGGCCGGGCGGCCGCCCGGCTGCACGAGGCAAGCGAGGGTTTCGAGGGCCCCGAACCCGGGCCCCCATCGACGTCGACGAGTTGGTCAGTCGCCCCCTCCATCACGTCATGCCTTTCTTAGCGGGGCGGCCCGACGACGGCCGCTACCTGCGCGAGTTGGCAACTTCGCTAGCCGAAGGGATCCAACAGGGCAGCGCTGACCTTGAGTCCGGTTTCTGTCACGGCGACCTCCAAGGCGGCAACGCCCATGTCACCGATGACGGGACAGTCACCTTCTTCGATTTCGACTCCGCCGGGCCGGGCTGGCGGGCCTATGACATCGCCTCCTACCGCTGGGCCACCAACGCGATGCGCCTCGAAGGCGGCAGCGACGACTGCTGGGACGACTTCCTCACTGGATACAGAGAAGTCCGTGACCTCGGTGTTGGAGATCTCGCCGCTGTGCCACTGTTGGTCGCTGCTCGTCACATCTGGTTGATGGGGCTTCATGCCCAGCTGACGCCATCTATCGGCCGGATGTACTTGAGCGAGGAGGCTATCGACCGACATTTCCAGGTCCTGCGCCACTGGCAGTCCAAAACGTGAAACCTTCCCATGCTCACCAGGCACGGAGGACTATGCGGCGCTACCAACCACCGCATATTACATAGCAAACTCGAAAAGGCAACGGCGCGGCGCCAAGCTTTATGAGACGACGTCTTCCTAGGAATACTGTCATGCTGTTCTTCAACCTCCCTGTTTGGTCCGGGCCACGCTCGACAGCGCCGGCGCGACTGGCTTCGGCAGACGGCGTGGGCTACGTCGAGCACGGCGCCGCGCTCTCGCGGATGACCTTGGCCCCCCCCATACCGGGCACCGCCCGGGGCTTGGATCCGGTACCAGACTCACGCTGCTCAGCACCCGGGGAGGCCGGCACTACAAACTCGGACGGCGCGCAGTTTCGAATGCCCGCAACCATTGTCACGACCAAGCGCGCTTCGATATTGTGCGTGGACTTTTCGGGTGATTTCGGAGAGCTTGTGCGGGATCGGACCGTCGATATGCACGGATTATTGTTGTAACTAAACCAATTTCTCCAGCTGTACACGTCAGGCATCGGGCAGCCGCAGAGATCGCCTAAGTCGTTGTCATGTCGGGGCCCAGCCAGTGAGCGTCGGCTCGTAGTCTGGTCCGAGGTACCGCTCCAACTCCTCGGGTGTTCGCGCCCCGCCGTCAATAACCGCTCGATAGAGGTCGATGGACGCGACGGCCCTGACGGCCCCAGCAGACCGGGCCTCTTTCAACAGCAGGATCGCCTTGCGCCGCTCGTCATTGAGCGCCTGTCGCATCGGCTCGACGAGCCACGCGGACAGTGGCCCGGGGTGGTCCGCTGCCAGGGTCCACAGGTCGACCTTCCATTCGCGGGTATCGTCGCCTGTACATCGAAGCTGCCAGTAGAGCCCCTGGTCAGGAGAATGCAAGGCGTTACGGAAACGCGCTGCCGGTGACCCGAGGGTGCTCCGCTAGCTCGGCCAGGACCCGGAAGCCGGCGGCAACCGACGGCGTCCCGTCCGTGAAGACCTCGTAGTCCAAGTCGCGAGAGACCACGAGGTCGTATGCGACGGCCCCCACTTGTCGCACCTGTCCCACTCTCGACCAGCGCTCAACCAGCTCCAAGTCAGCGGCAAGGTCCAGAGCCTGTTGACGGCGCGCCCTAGCACGTTCGAGAAGATCGTGAAGGCTCGTTGGCTCAGGGTGCACGAACAAATTGTCTCATCGACGGCACCAGTCGGGACCGACCCGATGACGTCCGAGCATCCCTGCCTGGGGCTCATGCGGGCTTTGTGCAGGACCCTCGTACCGACATCGTGGCAGAGTGACCCGCGACGTGGACAAGCGAGGACCGTCCCCCTGGCCGCTATCTGACGGCGTGGTGAACCTGCGCCCTCCGCGGGCCGGCGAAGAACAGGTCCTCATCGTCGGACGCGACGCAGAGCGCTGGCTCGGGTCCGGCGAGGGGCAGCCGCGACCGACGGCAGTGGTCCTGATCGAAGGCAAGATCGTCGGATGGGTCGATTACGACACCGACCGCGACTGGCTCGGGCCACACGAGGTCAATGTCGGCTCCAACGTCTTCGCCCCGTACCGCCGCCGCGCTTACGCTACCCGAGCGGTGCGCTTGCTCCTCGGCTTCCTGCGAGACCACACCGACCACCAGCGCGCGGACGTCGTCATCGATGTGGGCAACATTGCCTCCCTCGGCGTAGCCATGCTCTCGGCGCTCAAGTCGTCCAGTCCAACTTCGACGAAGCCGGCCGCCTGTCCAGTCTTCGCTACGTAATCGACCCAGCGGACTTCGAGCCGTAGGCGAGCCCACCTTTTGCGCAACATCGCCGGAAGCGGCTCATTTGTAGCCCGTGTCTAAGCAAGCTCGGTCGCTACTCGAGTTCTGCTGCGCCCAGTCCGGCGAGAAGGTCTATCGCTCGCAACGTCTGAGTGGCTCTCAGCGAAGCTCGAAACGGCCGGTGCCGCTCCGGGTCTGGGAGTGCGATCGCCGGCCGCCGTTTAGCTCGGATATCGCGAGGTCGGTCCTCTCCTAAGCTCGCCTCCGAGTGAGGACATCGTGCGGCTCGTGCCACGTCGTGAAAAGTCCTTCGGCATGACAGACGTGGAAAGCGTCGTGCATGAAGTGAACCACGACACTGGCGCGCGCTGGCAATCGGAGCGCCCTCTTGCTGGAGGGCAGCACTCTGGCGCCTGGGAGGTCGTCGCGGGCAATTACCATGCCGTACTCAAATGGTCGCCCTGGACCTGGTGGGCACCACGGGTTCTGAATGCCGCGCCGGTAGTCGCCTTTGCCCGCCAAAAGGGCTACCCGACGCCAGCCTGGTTGGCGTGGGGCACCACGAGGGAGGGCTATCCCTACGTCGTGTATGACTACCTTGAGGGAGGCCCTCCGCCAGTCCTCGGTGCGGCTCAAGCAATGGCCTATATCGACCTCGTCCAGCGCCAGGTAGGGATGTGCCCTCCGACGGCGGTCGACTGGTCTGGCTACATCACCGGCTCGCTTTTGCAGGACAGCGAGGGCGACCAGGCCAGGCTCACCCGGCTCGGCGGCGCAGCCGAGACAGTTGTTGTGGCTGTCCAAGACGTTGTGGCGGGACTGAGCAAGGACGTTACGCTTCCCACCTCAGACTTGGTGCATGGCGACCTAAGCCCGGGCAACCTCATTTTCCGCGACGGTGTGTTCCGGGGCGTGGTTGATATCGAAGCCGTTGGGTCAGGCACAGCCGCTCATGACCTGATGGCCGGCCTCCGCACTGCTTACCTGTGGCCCGGCGAAGCTGAGGATGGTGTGGCAACCGTGCTCGAGCGGGCCGCACTAGACATGTTCGATGCCAACGTCATCATCGTCTGCGTCGCCTCCCAGGTCATCGAGATCTTAAATTTTGTGCTCAGACGGTGGCCCGACCGCGTTGAGCCGGCCGCCGCCAGAGCTCGGCCTGGCTCGCCGCCACACGCAAGTTGGTCGGGGGCTGAGGCCCGCCCCAGTAACTCCCTGGGCTTCCCATACTGGGCTTCGAGGGCGCCGCCGCGAACCTAAAGGCGGTGCCGCGCCACATTTGGCGCTTGCGACCTGTACTGGCCGACCCGCGAGGATGGGGTATGGCAGCAGAGGAGCTCGGCCCTGGGACCCCTTGCGACCGGAAGACGCCGCCGCCGAGTTCGCCACGTGGGCGGGCGCCGTGGTGGGTGGCGGGCGGATGGGCGATCGACCTGATCTTGGGCCGCCAGACCCGTGAGCAACGGGACCTCGACCTTGTGGTGCTCCGACGTGACCAGGCATCGCTGCGGGAGGAGCTCCTCGACTGCGATGTCCACGCCGCCGACCCCCCGGGGAGCCTTCGGCCCTGGCCGGTAGGCGAGACGGTCCGGCGCGCCGTCCACGACGTCTGGTGCCGTCGCACTCCGACGTCACCTTGGGCTTTTCAGCTCATGATCGACGACACCGAAGGCGACGACTGGCTTTTCCGCCGGAACCACCGCGTCCGCCGCCCAGTGCGGTCGCTCGCAGGCCGCGCTAGCACCGCGACCATGGCTGTGCTCTCGCCTGAGGTCCAGCTCCTGTACAAGAGCAGGGGCCTCCGTGACAAAGACGTCGCCGACTTCCAAGCGGTGCTCAATGAGTGAGATCGCCGTCGAATCATGCCGTCGCAATCTCGGCCTCGCTAGTCACAATTTGTCCCAACCCGGCGAATCACGGCGTTGGGCGTGCCATTGGCAAGACGGACCGGGTCCGCCGCAAGTCATGCCGGCGCAACAGTCAGCCAGTCAGCCATAACGCCAAGCATCATCTCGACGAGGCTCTCACTGCGTTGCAATCTGCGGGCGACGTCAGTGACACCTAGCTCGGCTAGTGTTTCAGCGGTGGCATAGGGCCGTTGCAAATCGCCGATCTCCAGGACCTCAAGGAGGTCGCATATTCCCTTACCGATGTCGATTCCACCAGAAGCGTTGAACTTCGTTGCATACCCACCTTGCGGGGCGTCGTCGAGGTCTAGATCAACGACAATGGCGTAGCTAAACGCGAAGCGGTAAGCGTAGAGAGGCCGACGACGCCGCCCATAATGGCGGCGACGACGCCCATGAAGATCGTGTCCAACGGACACAGAACCGGGAATCGGGGTGCGTGGGTTGCGCGGTCGCTGCGACGGTGACCGTGCTCCGAATCGGCAGGGAGGATGTAGGTAGAGCTGATTTCGTGTATCCACCATTTGTTGTCTGGTGGGGGTTACGGTCAGCTTTGCCTAGGTCTGGCTTTGATAACTGGCTGACGGTCAGCCTGCTTGTGGAGAGAGCAGGTCGTCGGCCAGGTCCTAGGTGGTGGTGCCGTCGTTGGCGTGCGGCGGATCGCCCTGCTGTAACAGGACGATCCACCCTGCCGCACCGTGGCGGCGGTGCCATCCCGAACAGAACTTGAAAAGGAAGGGATGGCCGTGACAATCGTAGGTAACCCGCGCCCTGTTACTGGTGGCGTCGACACCCACCTGGAAGTGAACGTGGCTGCCGTGGTGGACCAGGTCGGTGGCCTGCTGGGCGTCGAGTCGTTCCCCACGACCGTAAAAGGCAACGAGCAGTTGCTGAAATGGATGGCGGGCTTCGGCTCGGTTGCCCAGGTCGGGGTGGAAGGCACGAGCTCGTACGGGGCCAGCTTGGCCCGGCACCTGCGCGCCGAGGGGGTGGAGGTGGTCGAGGTGGACCGCCCCAACCGCCAAGAGCGCCGGCGCAAAGGCAAGAACGACACCGTCGATGCCATCGAGGCGGCCCGGGCGGCCCAGGGCCAGCGTCAGCTAGGGGCGGCCAAGACCAAAGACGGCAATGTAGAAGCTATCCGGGCACTGGTGGTGGCCAAACGCTCGGCCCGGGACACCAAGATCAAGGCCCTGAACCAGATCCGCCACCTCGGGTTCACCGCCCCAGAGGAGATCCGCCAGTCCCTGCACGGGCTTTCGGCTCGAATGATCGCCAAGAAGGTGGCCGCCATGCGGCCCAACCCCGACGGCGACCCCGTCACCTACGCCACCAAGACGGCGCTGCGGGCCCTTGGCCGGCGCGTCCTCGAGCTCGACGCCGAACGCAAGCAGCTCGACCAGCTCTTGGCCCGCTTCCTGGCCGAGTCCGCCCCCGGGCTGCTCGGCCTGTACGGGGTGGGCAAGGACAGCGCCGCCGCTTTATTGGTCGCCGCCGGGGACAACCCTGGCCGGCTGCGTTCGGAGGCGGCCTGGGCCCGGCTGTGCGGGGTCAGCCCCATCGAGGCTTCCTCGGGCAAGGTCGTCCGCCACCGGCTCAACCCGGGCGGCAACCGCCAAGCCAACGCCGCCTTGTGGCACATAGCCCTCACCCGCATGAGCGCCGACCCGCGCACCATCGACTACGTCGAACGGCGCAGCAAGGAAGGGCGCACCAAGAAAGAGATCATCCGGGTGCTCAAGCGCTACATCGCCCGCCAGGTGTACCCCTACGTGACCGCCGCCGTCTAACCCGGCGCCCGCTCTGGCGGCGGGCCTGGCCCGCGAATCGGCTGACAGCTCCATGGCTTGTCCTTAGAACGATCTGCCGGCCCGCCGCCAACACATTTCCCACCGATCTCGTCGACGGGGGCCAGCTGGCCTACTAAGAGCTTGCCTTCGTGGCCCGTCCCTGTCTTGCCGCAACCCCCGCCGACGACCACACCAGAAAGCCCGAAAATGACCCCTTGACATTCCTAGGAGCATCGATCTCGCGCACCTATGGCAGCGGGCCAACCCTTAGAGCGGGCGGCCCATAATTTCGCGTCCGAAGGGTCGCTTTTCCGCTTCGGCTATAAGTCGAGTCTCATCCGTACCTCGTCTTTACGCGGGTCAGATGGCGGTCGTTGGCGGTCGCCGACATCAACGAAGCCCATCGCTCGGTACAGGTTCTCTGCTCCCACGTTTCCCCGGCTCACCCACAGATCTACTGCTTGCGCGCCGCAGGTCCTTGGCCAGTCGAGCACCGCATCGACAAGGAGCCGGCCGACCCCGGGCCGCCGGGCAGCCGGTTGCGTCCACATGGAGACGAGCTGTACTCGAGATGAGGCACAACAACCGCCGCAATAAGAGGACTCACGACTCACCTCCCCTCCCTACCGATCTGCCACAAAGCCTATTAACTCGTCCGAGGCAGTCTCGGCCGGTAGGGACAGCTAACGAGAGAGGGCGGATGAAAGACGGTTGCTCGTCACCTTGGAGACGCAGATTTTGCCTACGTCCAGAGGAAGCTCTTGCGCTTTGGCCCGGAGCCAGGCTCCGCCATCGAGGGCTGCCTCGTGTGGCAGGACCATCAGCAGTCCGGGTCGGGCCATCAGCGAAAGCTTTCCTATGGCACGTATATGGCACCCACCGATTTCGAGGATAGAGCCCCTACTTGGAAAAGCCCGTCTGACATGCCCTTTTACTTGAGCGGACGACGGGATTCGAACCCGCGACCCTCACCTTGGCAAGGTGATTCTGGCCATTTCGCTGACCTGCCGGTTCCTCTGGAAAGGGCCTCCGACGTGCACTTTTGGCCTACGGACAGGACTAGCTAGAACTAGGTGAATGCGAATCGCTCGCGCCCTCTTCGCGCCCTCTTCGCGCCCTCTTCGCGCCCCTCCCCCAGTTCGCCCGGCTCCCGGCCAGGCGGGTCGCGGAAGGGCAAATCGTCACCTCGGTGGTGGTTATGGTCCATTGCCCCAGCCGTCTCCCCCAGCGGCGCCGGACGAGGCTCACCTAGCCTCGACCCATCGCCTCCACCGACTTCACCGTTGCGATCGCCGCCGCGGCTGTAGTTGGCGGCGCGTTGATCGGCGGCGGCGCGGAGGCATTCGTCTCGCGCAGCCAGCACATCCACGACCGGGAGGAGCGGCGGCGCCTGGCCAAGGCCGAGGTCTATCGCGAGTACCTCCGGCACTTGTACTCCATCCCGACCGTCGTACGCGAGACCATGGGCCTCTCCGAGCCCGAACAAAGCGCCATGGTGGCGGTGTGGACCACCCAGCTGGACCGCCTCAGGGCCGACCTCACCCTGTACGCCTCGCCGGACGTGCGTCGGCTCGACGAGAAGATCAACGCTGGGCTGGAGAAGATGACCGAGGAATCAAACCGGGTGGCGGCCGGGCCCGACCTACCCCGCGAGTCAGCCGTCATGGCTAATCGTCGGCGCTTTGCCAAGTACGTTGTGCCAGCCGCTGAAGAGCTGGCCGCGGCGATGGCGCGGGACGCCGACATCAGTTGAGCGTGGCTCTCGAGCGTCGGCGAGGCTTTGGAAGACCGTGAGCGGGGCCTGGTCGAACGTTGCCTCGGGGGCGGTCGGAGGCCTCATTGGGGTCTCCGGGGCGTTGCTGGGCAAGCGCTGGGATGACCGGCGCGCTTTCCGGCGCGAGAAAGGAGAACGCCTCAGGGCATTGTTCGCACCCATTGCCCAGGCCGCGGTCACGCTCCAGTCTTTGGTCGCGGAGAAGGACGTCCTGCTCGGTGGTGAGACCCCAGAGCAGCGCGATAACCGTCATCGCAAGGAGGCCGAGCAGGCAGAGCAAGCCGTTCGCTTCGTGGGGGGCCTCGTCGTCGTCGAGCCCGGCATGGAGGACGTCTCGGGGACCTACGCCGCCCTATACCGCAACTTTGCGGAGTACCGCGCCGCTGACCACAACTTCCGGCTCGGGCGCCCGGACCGGCGCAAGGAGCCAGCCGACCAAATTGACCGCCTCGCCTCGGAGCTTCAGCAAGCCTGCCGCGCCCGGCTAAGCGAACTTGAGGCCCCTCCGAGCCGCTTTCAACGCCGCCGTCCACGAGGCCGTTGACCCGCCAGCACCAAAGCCCCCGGGCCCGGCGCCTAAACGCGGCCCACGGCGCAAATCTGGGGGGTCTCCGGGGCCGTGGTGGGGCCTGAGGCTCAGCCCTCGGCGCTAGAGGCCAACCCGTGCCGCTCGCTGTGCCGCTCGCTCCAGGCGGGCCAGCACGTCAGTCGGCCGCCGGCGAGCGAGCTCGCTGCGGATGCCCTCATCTGCGACCCGGTCCCGAGCCGCCTGGGCTGCCTTGCGGGCCAACTCCACCACCTCCCGCTGGGCCGCCTGGCGGCGGTACTCCTCGGCTTGCAGGCCCGCCATCAGCCCTCGGCGCCCAAGCGGTCAAGGTCGTAAGAGCTCACGCCCGCCAGCTCGGGCGGCACCGGCGGGGAGCAGATCATGTCGAGGTTCATCCGGAACCCAAGTCCGTAACTGGAATCGTGGTCGCCCAGGGCCTCGGCTGCTTGCTGCCACTCGACGGGGACGTCGTCGCCGGCGGCGTGGCCGAAGCGGGAGAGCCAGATCGCTTTCTGCATCCCACGGTCGCCGGACAAAGAGGCCCGCCGGTACAGCTCCTGGGCCTGGAGGCTGTCGCCGTCGCCCAGGGCGTCCACCCGGGCCTGGGCGTCTCTCCAGGCGGTCGTGTCGGCCGTGGGGCTGGCCCACACGGCTTCCTCGAGGCGGCGGCGCTCCGCCGCTGCTTCGTTCAACGCCTGCGCCCGCAACTGTTCCAGGCGCTGGGCCGTGGGGCCGACCACCTGCGCCATCCGGGCCCGCTTGCCCTCCGGGCTCAGGGCCGAGTCACGGCTGATGATGTCGAGCTGGCGCTGCGCGCCGTCCCGGAGCAACTGCGCCTGCGCCTCCAGCTTGTCGAAGTCCATCAGGGTCTCCCTTCCTCAACTGGTTGGTGGTCCCAGCCTGGCCGGTACCAGCAGCGCCACGAGGCGCTCGGGGCCCCAGGGCTGGGCGGCCTCCTGGGCCCGCCGACGGCGCCTGGCGGCCATCTGGGCCGCCTGCTTGCAGCGCCGGCTGCAGTAGCGCGGCGCCGGGCCGCGCTGGCCTGTCCAGGCCACGTGGGCGCCGCAGACCGGGCACGGCGGCATGCACTGAGCGTAGAAGAACCCGCAACCGGGAAAACATCGATACCTGCGCTCGCACAGCCGGGCATCCCCCATCGGTCCCCGCGGAGTTTCGGCCTGTGGGGGTACCCCACCCCCTTTCTCCCCACGTTTTCGTTGCGAACTCGACGCGTCGCCGGCGGGCTACCCACCCGGCGCGACGCTGTCGATCGAGCGTGCTCGCCTCCGTCTGCCGCGCTGGCTCAGCCTCGCAGGCGAGAGGTCGCCAGCCCTCCGTCGACGGGTGCTCCTGAGCCGGAGTGCCCCAGCCAACGGTGATACACCTGAGCCGGTGTATCACGGCTCCCGCTCCCAGCCGCCCAGCGTGCGGGCTCGGGCCCCCCTTGTCGAGAGGGGGGGACTGAAGGTTCCGGGAGCCTGAGTCTCGCCCGAGGCGGGATACGCCGGTCGGGGAGTATCCCCGTTGGCGGGCGGGGGGCGTGGCTCGAGGGGGGCGTGCCGGTCGACGGGGGGCTGGTCGATCGAGGGGGGCGGGCCATAGCAAGGGGGCGGGGTGCTCGAGCCCGGGGCGGGGGCCGCCGCGACGGGGGGCGATCGAAGGGGGCGTGCCGGTCGAGGGGGGGCCTCGGACCGAGGGGGGCTTTAGGGACCGGGGGGCCTCGGCCGGGAGGGGGCCGAGCAGACGGGGGCGTGCGACGTCCCGGGCCGTGATACTACGGGGGCGTCGTATCACGGGTGGGCCCCTACGCAGCCGAGAGCCGTTGACGTTGGGGGGCCTGCTCATCGGGGGGTCAGCTCGAGCGGGCCCGAGCAGACGAGGGGGCCTGCGCGGCCCTGGGCCGTGGTACTCCAGGCCCGGAGTACCACAGGTCGGGGCCCTTCGCCGTCCGGAGGGGGACGAATAAACCCGGCCTGGTTTATCCGCTCTAGAGCTGCCGGGTAGCTGGCGCCGGCGAGGGGGGGCTATGCGAAGGGGGGGGCCTGCTGTTTTGCAACCGGACCAGGCAGTCGGTGGGGGCCGTAGGATCAGGGCGACGGGATCAGGGCTGCAGCAGTGCCCGGGGTGCCGGCCTCGCGCCGGCACCCCCCTTAGGGCATGGGGGGCCTTTGCTTTCCAGACGGGGCCTAGGTTTTTGACCCCCCACCCCTAGTCGTCTGCGTACGCTTTGAGGTTAGCGACCTCGTCGGCCAGCGCTGCCTCGCCTGGGTCTGGGCCGAGCCGTTGTCGGAGATCCTGGACCAAGGCCTGGCGCACGATGTCGGAACGGTGCTGGCCCGAAGCGGCGGCCGCCTGGTCGAGGCGGCTGGCCAGCTCCGGGCCCAGGCGTACCCGCAGCAGTACCGACTGGCCGCCTCCCAGTCGGGGCCGGCCCATGCGCTTGGCCAGGGCGCCGGGCTCGCGCTTGGCCGCCTCCCGCTCTTCGTCGCTCATGGCCGCCAGCTCGGCCAGGGTCTCGGCGGCGACCTGCTCCTCGAGCTCGTCGGTGACGGGCACCCCCTTGTAGGTGGCTCGTTCAGTCATAGGAACTTCAGGTTCTCCTTCGTGGCACGCCGGGCATTGATGGCACGCGCTTGGCCCTGGTCGGTGATCAGGACGATCAGCTCGATGATGTTGGCGGCCCGGTCCGGCAGCACCAACCAGCGGTACTCGTCTAGCTCGACCTCTCGCAGCGAATGGTCAAGAACGTGGTGGATGTCCTCGTCGGCCACGCCGTGTTTGCGGGCCGACGGCCGTATCTCCACGTCACTATTGTACCCCGAAAGTGCAGAGTTGTGGGGTACAAAAGGCTACGCCGGCGACCGCCCCCTAAGCCGTGCGCGTTACCTGCCAGCCGCCCTCGAGCGTCAGCCCTCGTACCACTGGCGGCATGGTGGCAAGCCAGGGCCCGAGCGCCTCGAGGGGGTCGGGCGCCTCGGCCGGGACCGGCGGCCGAGCCTCAAGTTGGGGTCGAGAGTTGGCCAACTTCTGGTAGTGCTCGACCCGCTTGCGCCGGCCGAGCGCGTCGGCACAGCGCCGGGAACACGTCACCGCGTCGGCTGACCGGCTGGTCGGCATGGGGCCGCCGCACTCGGAGCAGCGCCGGCCAGGGTGGCCGTTGGTGGAGGCCAAGTCAGTGGGGCGGGCCGCCTCTATCGCCGCCAGCTCGGCGTCGCTGGGCTCGTCGACGTCGCCCAAGGCTGCGTCGGTGATCACGGTTGCACCACGATGCAGGCTACGGCGGAGCTGGGCCCGCTGGCTAGTACTGGTGGCGCCCCACACCCCCGTGAGCTGAGGACCGGCGCTGATGGCGTAATCCCGGCAGGCTTCCAGTTCCGGGCAGGAGCTGCAGACTTCCCGGGCCAGCTCGGTGGTCGCCTTGGTCTCGGGCTCGGGGAACCACCAGGCCGGCTTCACGTCCGGTGCCGTGCACGCGGCTTTGGCCAGCTGGGGCACAGGCAGAGAGAAGCTAAGCGGCACTGTGGGGATCTTTGCTGCCCGGCGGCCGGCTGTGCACGGTAGGTGGTGTGCCCATGCCCGTCTGCTGATCGTCGGGGCGGCCCGGGGCTAGCGCTGTTTTCGCCTACGCCTGTCCGTCGCCTTAAGGGTGCCCGGCGGCGCAGTGCACCACCCAGATCGTCCGCTCCTCGTCATCGATGGCGTACCAAATACGGCCCGCCCCGGTCGGCTCGACCTGCCATCGCTCAAGTGTTTTGCCCATCACAGTGACGTGGGAGAGCTTCTCCCTTGAGCTGGTGTTGGCGCTCGCAGCGCCGGCGCGGGTCAGAGGTCATGTCAACCCAGGCCCGGTCCATGGCGTCGCGCACCTGGCTGACCAGGTGCTCCCAGGCTTGGGCAGCCTGGCGGTCGGCGTACCGGACCCGCCAGGGTATAGGCCGCGGGACGTCGTCGCCCCGGCCCGCCACTATTTGCGGGCCTTCGCCTTACGAGCCTCGGCCTTTGGGCCTCGCCGCCATCACCGGGGAAGTCCGACGTCAGCCGCTTCACAAGGTCGGGGTCAGCCCAAACCTCGGCCGTGTGGCGCCATTCGGTAAGAGAACGTACGAAGGGTTCGAAGGTCCCCGTCTCGGCGCCGGCAGCCAGCTCGGTGATGATGTCCGACAGGCACTCCGACTGCTCCGGGGAAGGCAACCAGCGGAGCCAGGGGAGTTCTCCGGCCAACCCCTCCGCCAAGATCCGGGGTTGGTCTGGCCACGTGGCCGATAACCCGGGCTGAGAACTCAGTGCCCTCCAGGCGCGACCGGTAGCGACGCGCCCTCGTCATCACGAGCGCCTCGGCGTCGCGCCGGTCCAACTGCACGTCCCCGTGCTCCAGGGCGGGGAGCACCTCGGTAGGAGAGCGCAGGAAGGTGGAGTACGGGACTTCGGTCACAGCCATGAGGAACATGGTATCTGAACTAGTTCAGATGTCAAGGTCGGCTTGACAATGGTGACCGCGAAAATCATAACGACCACGGAGCCAAAGAACACCAGGGCAATGGCCATGAAGAAGACCACCAAGGCCACGGTCACGAACCCCACCAGGGTCATGAGGAACGTCATAAAGAACACCACCAGGGCGATAAAGAACACCACGAGGGCAACGGCCACGAAGAACACCTTGGCCATGAGGAACACGAGGGCGGCCGGCGACCAGCCCGCGGTAAGAGTTCTCCGCCACCTCTTCGGGCGCGGCCACGTCGGCGATGAGGTCGTTGTTGTGGTGTAGGTGACCGTCGAATCCGCCGGGTCACAGCGTCCACTCCACGTTCTCGACGGCGGCAATGACCGCTCTCCACACGGCTGCGGAGACCTTCTCGACCCCCTTGGCGTCCAGGCCCGGGGCCAGCTTCCGGAGAGCGTCTTCGGCCGCTAGTTCGGCAAAGTCGGCCACCTCCTCGGCAGCCCGGTAGGCGAAGGCCTTGCCCGAACTGCTCGAGCAGGTCGGTCGGGACTCCATAGTTGTCGCAGATGACGTCGCCCGCCTGTCGCACCGAGGCGTTGAGCAGGATGGTCGGGGGACGGTTCATGGCACGGGCTCGAAGTTGAAAGCGCCCTGGGCCAGACGTGCGGCGCTTAGTCCGCAGTAGCGCTCGGAAATATCGGCGCCGATGGCTCGCCGGCCGAGCAGCTTGGCCGCCAGCAACGTCGTCCCGGAGCCGGAGAAGGAATCCAGGACGATCTCGGCCGGCCACGTCGAGAGCCTGATGGCGTTCATGGCTAACCGGAGCGGCATAGCGGCCGGGTGCTGGCTGTTCGTCGATGCCCCCGGCGGGATCTCCCATCTCGTAGTGCACAGCTTTTCCCAATCGCCGAGGTCGTCGCGCCAGCCCTCCATGCCCTCGGGGACCTCCCACGCCCATGGCCCCACGCTGGCCACCACCACCGGCTCCCAGCCGTGGCGTAGGTGCGGCGCCGACGGCATCGTCCAGCTCCCCCAGGCGGTGTCGGCGGTGGCGAAACCGTAGCTCCAGGCCACCGTCGTCTCATAGCAAAGCGAGGTGGGACAGGGCGTCCAACCAGGTGGGCAGGACGGCGTTCCCGACGTTGGCCCAGGCCCGGCCCCGGGCCTTTCGCAGCGCCCGGTACAGCATCTCGGCCGTCCCCTCGGCCAGCTCGGCGTAGTCGTCCTCGGGGACCGAGTCGAGGTAGCCGTCGTAGTCAACGCCCGAGTTGTAGGGCGGGGCTGAACACGGCGGCGGCGGCCTCGACGTCAAGTTCCCTGCAATCACAATTGAAAATCGTTACGGTGCCGTCGTCGTAGTACGGGGTCATCGGTGCCGTTGTCGGCCCAGATATCGACGACGCACTCGACGTCGTCGACGGTCGCCTCTTCCACGACGACCTCGTGCAGCGCCGCGATCAGGTCGGCAACTAGGACGCGCCCGCCACACTGGTGGAGCACCTTTTGAGGAAGCTGTGAGCTCGGCGTCGGTCACAGTTGCGCTCCGTTCGCCACCTCGAGCAGGGCGTCGGCATGGCACGGTCCCTCGGCCGGGCACCAGCACACCAGGTCCCGGCCGGCCAGCTGGGCCGGGCCGGCGCCGCAGCTCGGCCTGCTCGGGCTGGGAGAGCCAGCGGCGGTACTCGGCCACCGCGGCTGCCCTGTCGCGCTCGGGCCCGCGGGAACGGGTTGCCCAGGTGCCCGGTCGCCCACGCCCGACATAGACGGCGCCGGGGGGCGTGCGCCAGCCTCGCCGGCGGGAACGCTGGAGTCGTAGCGGACTCACCGGCTGGCCACGATCATGACCTCGCCGCCCGGTAATTTCCTTTCCGCTCTGGGGCCGGCCCTGTGCCTGGGGGGTCGGCCCATTGTTTTCGTTCTTTGGTGCGGCGGTCATCGCCCGGCGTCGTCGAGAAGGTCCCAGTCATCGGGCAACGAACGGTTGTAGACACGGTTGTAGGCGTCGCGCAGGACCGCCAAGCGCCCGGCGCCCACTTGGTGGAACAGCTCGGCCACCTCGGCGCTGACGCCGGCGCCGAGCTCGACGTAGGTCTCCAGCCCGGCCCATTCCGCCATCCCCCAGCCCGCCGATTCCTCCCTCACGGCATCGCTGAGCGGGCCGTGGTCGGTCATCACGTAGACGGTGTCGTTCACGGCCTGGGCGGCGTCGACGAGCTGGCGCAGCCACGGGCCCAGGACTGGGCGATCTTGGCTCGGGGGACCAGGCTCGTCGCCGGCGTGTGCCTCCTCCCAGGCCGCCAGCTTGCGGTCCTGGTCGTCGTGCCACCATCGGGCGAAGCCCATGGGGTCGTCGGCGGCGAAGGCGTCGGACCAGTCGGCGAAGCCCACGAGGTCGTCCTCCGGGCTCGGGTGAGGGAGGCTAAGCCAATCGGTTGTTGTCATAGTTTTCCTTTCTCTCTTGTTGGGTTTTCGGCGTCATTGGTCCTTCGCTCTGGTCTTGCGCAACGCCGGGCAGCCGTCGTCGTGGTGGACGTCGGCCAGGATCACGCCCTCGACCTCGACGGCGTTGACCTCGACGTGCTCGCAGCGGCAACCGATGGCGGCGAGGTAGAGCGCCAGCCGGTCTTCGTCGATATCGGGGCCAGGCTTGCCCTCCCCGGGGCGGCGAGGCTTCCGGGTCACCGGCTGCCCGTCCTTTTCCCGTAAGTGACGCCGCGGCCGATATCAACGCTGCCGTCGTGGCCGACCTGGAGCACCCGGCCCTCGCCCGCGTGCAGCTGGAGGGCGAAGTACTCGCTCGTATGAGCGGTGCCGATGCGGCTCTGCGCCATCAGCGAGGCGATCGGCCCGTGGCGCTTTTCCAGCGGCCACAGGAACACCCAGCTCGGGCAGACCTGCACGCCGCCGTCCAGTTCGAACAGGCAGCGCCCGTAGTCCATCGCCTGGGACAGGGCCGGGCCGAACTTGATGTCTGAGCGCTTGCCCTCGATACCGATGGCGCCGTGGCGCCAACCGGCCGCCTTCAGTCTGCTGACAGGCACCAGCATCCGGTCGATACGCAACTTCTTGTACTCCTGGCCCGGGCGGCGCTGGACCAGGTCGCCCCACACCTCGGCGTAGACCCGGAACAGCCCGCAGCGCTCGAGGATCGCGTCGAGCGCGGCCAGTGACGTCGCCTCGTCGGGGTACTCGCCGGATGTCCTCGGCGGTACGAGGTGGACTTGTGCCCGGGTGTCAATGGGGATGGGAGGCTCGGTGCTCACGATGGCCCCCGGTGGGGCGAAGACCGCTCTGTCAGATAGGGGGTCAAGCGCGTCACCTCGTCACCTCGTCACCAGGGCGAATAAAACGGCAGGCCAGGACCGCTGGCGTCGTGGTGACGAGGTGGGTGACGAGGTTGGCCGGGCCGGGTACCTCGTCACCGGGCGCGTCACCCGCACGATCAGGACGTTGACCTCGGCTTTTGCCCCTCTGGGAGACGCGGTGACGCGGGTGACGAGGTCTACCCCCTTCTTGACAGAGCGGACCTTTGACTGCCCTATGCACCTTCGTCCGCCTCCTTCGGCGCCTCGGCATCGGTTTCCCGTACCGGGCGGGCGATCGTGATGCTCCGCTGGTGCTTGGCACGGTCGCCCCGCTCGACACGTAGGCCCTTGGCCCGCAGAGCCGGCGTCAAGCGCGTCATAGTGGCGGTGAACGCCTGGACGGTGCGGGGCCAGTCCTTGGGCCTTGGGTCAGGGACCGGCAGGGCCCCCAGCAGCTGGCCCATAGGGCCTTGCCAGGACTGCACCAGCTCCCCTGTGTCAGAGATCGTGGCGCTGAGCCTGGCGACGAAGTTCATTAGCGCCTGGCCCACGAGGTCGTCGTCGACCACGGCCTGCATGGCCCGGGCCACCCTGGCCCGGTAGGCGGCCAAAGTGGCCCAGCCCTTCAGCTCGTCGATAGTGGCGAGCACCCGGGCGAAATCTGCCATCCTGGGCAACCTTGACGGCCGCACGCTGGGCCGGCGCTCCAACACATCGGCCACTAGGTCGAACAACCCGGCCAGGATGACCGGCCGGCGCTCGTCGAACAGCCTGTAGATCTCAGCCTCCTCCTGGCGCTCGTCATCGCCGATCGGCTCGAAATCGATGGGCAGCAGGCGCTCGGAGAGGTCGCCGTGCACGTGGCCCTTGTCGATGCTGGTCATAGCCAGCACCCGCTTGTAGCTCACGACGGAGACGTCGGCGTCGGTGAACAGCGCCCGGCTTACGTCGCCGTCGCCGCTCGTGGCCCGGCACAGAGCGTTCGACAGCCACGGAGGGATCGAAGAGAGGTTGTCGAAGCAGACCACCCAGCTCGCCCGGCACTGGGCGATGAAGTCCTTTGGGTCGCTCGGTGGCCGCCGCACCTGGGCTGGGCTCGGATCGACCAGGGCACACGACAAGCGAGCCGCCATACTTTTGCCGGTCCCCTGTTCGCCGCCAAGGTCGAGCACCGGATGGCTGATGTCGGGTAGCACAGCGCCCACTAGCCAGCCCACGATCAGCTGCCAGTCGTCGTCACGGGCTTTGCGGTCGGCCTCATAACCGGCCTCGTCGTTGCCTCTCTTTTTGGCTGTCAGGTTGAGCAAGTCACGCAGTGCCTCCAGGTCCCCGGGCCCGACAGGCACGGGCATGGGGCTCATCGCCTTACTCCGCCGGAACGGCACCGGGCTGCGGGCGATCACATCCCAGCTCCCAGGCATGATGAGCACGGCCCGGCCGAGCTCGTCGCCGAGGTCGACGACGACGCCTTCTTCATAGGGCGCCACCCGCACCCCGACCGGCTCGGGCGGCGCCTGGTAGGCGAAGCCCTCGAGCACGGACAGGGCATCGGTCAGCGCTGCCCCCGACGGGGCGGCGCCGGTCAAGCCGTAGTAGTACTTCGACAGCTCGCCGCGGAACGAGCGCCGGCCGTTCAGCGGGTAAGCGATGTTGGCGCCCGAGTGGGGGATGGCGAAGGGCTCGTCCTCGGGGGTCCGGCCCAGGCGGTAGCGGGAGCGAGCAGCCCGCACCAGCTGGGTGGCCTGCGACTTCGCCTTCGGCTTGGTTGTCTTGGCCCCCTCGGCGTTGTCGTCGTCCTGGCCCGCCTCGTCCTCGGAGGCCTCCTCGGCTGGCTCCTCTTCGCCGTCGAGCTCCTGGTGGGTTGGCTCGGGCGGCGGCTCGTCGAGCTCGCCGTCTTCATTGGCTACTCCGAGCTTGGCCCACATGCGTCGCCCCTCATCAGCCGTCCGGGGGCCGTACTTGGCCACGGCCGGGGCGTAGCGCAGGAGGAACCCGATCATCTCGCCCTCGTCCAGGCGGAGACGCCTGCACTCACACACGAACTGCCAGGCGGCCGCGCTACGGTCCGTGCGGGCGTCGGCTGGCTCGGCCAACATCTCCCGCAGTTCGGCCGAGAAACGAGGGTCGTCGTCGGCCACAGCTGCGGGAGCCGCCGTCCCTGCAGCGGGGCCCTGATGGCGCTTGGGCAGCGGGGGCAATAGGGCGTCGAGCTCTTCGATCGTCCAGGGGTGCTCGGAGCGCCTCGGGATCATGGCGTCTCCGTCGAGCGCGTGGCGAGGGTGCCAAACTCGACCAGTGCCGGCGGGGCACCCGAGAGGACCAGTGGTTTGAAGTTGTAGCTGCCAACCGGCCTCAAGTACCCGTTGAGGGCGGACGGGGAAGCGTCAGCAGACAGGTACGCGACCAGGCGCCGGTTGAGCGAAGAGAGCTGTTCGGGCGGGGCCAGCTGGGCCAGCTGGACGTAGACGTGGACATGGCCGGGGCCGCGCCCGCTGTGGACGAGGAAGCCACCCCGCGCCACCAGCTTCTCGGCTCGGGCCAGCTGGGCTCGGGTGGCGCCGTCCAGGTCGGCCCATAAGTACCAAGACGGCAAGCTCCGCCGCCGGCGCATGTCCCGGAGCGGGTTCCAGCTCAGCCCGGGCGTCCACCAGGTGTCGCGCTCGGCCGAAGCGTCGAGCAGGTAAGCCACCAGGGCGTCGGTCTCCCGGGGGATGGCAAACGGCCGCTCGGTGAAGTCCTTGTGCCGGACCTTGCCGCCCTCGGCGACGTAGGGCATGCCGTGGGCGGCGATCGTGTAACCCTCCCAGGCGCCAGCCCACAGGAGCTCGACGTGGGCGGCGATCTGGTCGGCGCGATCGCTCACAACCGCTGCTGCTCCTCGAGGAACGACTGCGCCCGAGCGAGCATCTCTAGGGCACCGTGGGCAGCCGTGGGGACATCAATTTCGCCCAAGAGGGCCAGGACCACGAGGCGGTCGACGGCGATAAGCCGAGCCAGGACCTCGTCATAGGGCGGGTCGACGGGCCGGCCGCCACCGGGCGGTGGTTGCTGGTCGCGGCCGGGCCCGTCGGGTTCCATCTACTTTTCGAGCGGGTTGCCCAGGAAACAGACCATGTCGTCCAGCTCGCTCTCCGCAATGGAGAGCTGGAGCCGAATGTCCTCGGCGGCCGCGTCCACGTAATTCGTGTGCGCGACTGCGATCAGCCCGCCGAGGCGTTCAAGGAACGACCAGGGGACGCCGTAAAGATCGCCGATGTGCTCGGCGAGCTCCATCGGGTCGTCGAAGTCCTCCGGGCCCACCTCGTCGGTCTTCGCAGGTAGGGTGATGCTTGACACTGCTTTTCCTCCTTGGGGGCGGTGGGTTGCGAGCCCGGAGCCGCCCCCTTGGTTTGCCTGACCGCCGGCCGAGCCGGCGTTCGCGCCCGGGTGGGACGCGACCTGTGTTTACGCAGTGGGCGCCGAGGTCGCGGGCCTCGGTGAGCGTCGTTAGCGCTGGCGCCCGGTACTGCAGAGGGCGGAGCGGGGCTCAGGCGGCGCTGCTGCGGCGAGGTGGCTTAGGCGGTGGTTCGGGCGGCAGCTCGGCCGCGGGCTCGGCCGCTTGGCGTTCAGTCCAGGCCATGACATCCGCAGGCCGGTACTTCCGCTCCCTGCCTATGCGATAAGAACGGGGGCCCTTGCCCTGCCAGCTCCAATATCGCAACGTGCTCAACGGGATCCCCAGGAATTCGCACACCTCTCTGGACGACCAGAACGCTCTCTCAGGCGGGGTCTTCGTCGGCAACCCGAGCCACACCCACACCCACAGCCACACCATCAAGGTCACAGCGCCCTCCTCTCTCGGAATCGACTTGCAGTACTAGTCTTAGCTCGCCCCGATTCGTATTGCAAGACGATTCCTGGTACTGTGCGAGTTGCATGCGAAAGGAACTAGCGGCCGACAAGGACGGCCCGCTCGGTAAGTGGAAGACCGAGCCGGTCCTGGCCGACGGCAAAAAACGGGCCTTCGAGTTCATTGCCACCAACACCGAGTTCCCCTATGAGGTGAAGGTGCACCTGTCTTGGTCGATCGAGAACGGCCGCTTCTATGCCGACGAAGTCACCGTGCGCAAGGTAGAAGGCCATGGCCCGTACGGCCTGGGCCTACCCGTGACCAGTGAGGTACTCCACAAGGTCCCCCTGGCTGCGCTGGTCCGGGAGTACTTGATCAGGATGGTGGAGCCCCCGCAGTGGAAAGCTCCTGCCGATGAGCTGAGCGAAGTCGCTAACACTTACATAGGCGCGCTCATGCTCGGGGAACCACCGGCCAAGGCGGTGGCGGAGCGGTTCGGGTGGTCCAAGTCCGTCGCCAGCAAGAAGATCATGGCCGCCCGCGCCGCGAGATTGCTGAGCCCCACGACACGCGGAAAAGCGCGGGGCCTAAGCGAGCGACCACCCCCATCTCCCGAGGAAATCGAGCGTTTGGCCCGCCACGGAGAACAGCAACTGCGCTACTTGGCCGAACAGGGATCTCCCCAAGCGCTCGAGGCGCTCGAGGACTTGGCTCGCCTCGCCGAACTAAGAAAAGAAAGGCAGGTCCGTGATGGCAAGTCTGAAACGGCTCCCTAACGGCATTTGGCAAGTGCGGTGGTGGACGCCCGACCACCGCCCCGCTAAGAAAAACTTCGCCACTAAGCCCGAGGGGCAACGGTTCAAGACGTCCCTCGAGCACCAGCTGGCCCAGGGCGCCTATATCGACATCAACGCGGGGAAGCGCCTCTTCTCCGATTACGCCCAGGACTGGTTGAAGGTGAAGGCGGCCAGTGTGACCGAGAGGACCTGGATCAACCAGGAGGGCCGCCTGCGTAACCATCTCCTGCCCGTCCTTGGTCCTCGGCAGCTCAGCGCGATCCGGCCCGAGGACGTGCGCCTGCTTGTGGCCGAGCTGACGACGGTGACGCACCTCGACGCGGCGACCGTGCGGCCGGTCTATTTCCTGCTGCGGCGGATACTGACCACCGCCGTCGCTGACGGGCTGATCGCCCGCAACCCCTGTATCGCGGTGGAACTGCCGGCCGAGGAGCAGGGCCAGGA
This sequence comes from uncultured Acidimicrobiaceae bacterium, assembly GCA_963807395.1. Lineage (GTDB taxonomy): Bacteria > Actinomycetota > Acidimicrobiia > Acidimicrobiales > Palsa-688 > Fen-671. The sequence goes on along the minus strand of CAWEBW010000008.1, from coordinate 314,012 downwards.
GATGTTGTTCCTCACGCCAGTCGCGCTGGGTCGGCTGGCCGAGGCGGTCGACCCGAGGTTCCGGGCGCTGGTCTTGACCGCCGGCTACTCGGGCCTGCGGGCTGGCGAGCTCTCGGCATTGAAGCTGGAGCGGGTGCTGTTCCTCCGGCGGCGCCTGGCCGTGGTCGAGGCGCACAGCGAGGTGCGGGGCCGCCTCGTCACCAAGTCCACCAAGACCCGGCGCCGGCGCGAGGTGCCAATCCCTGCCGCACTGGTGGACCTGCTCTCAGAACACGTGGCCCGCTACCCGTCAAAGGAGGGCTTCGTGTTCACGGCGGCCGAGGGCGGGCCCGTCCGTCATCACAACTTCTACGTCCGCCACTACAAGCCGGCCGTGCTCGCGGCCGGCCTCCCCTCGGAAGCTCCGGTTCCACGACCTGCGGCACTCGGCCGCCGCCATCTGGATCGACCAGGGCTGCAACGAGAAGCAGTTAGCCACGTTCCTGGGCGACACGAGCCGCGCCATCGAGCGCTACAAGCACCTCTTCGACGGCCACGAAGAAGCGCTCATGGAGCGGGTCAACGCCACCATGACATCGACGTCCGCGCCCTTTTCGCGCCCTGCTGGTGCCCTACCGTCCAACCTGGCCGACCGAATAAGGCCCTGACCAGCACCTTTGTGGAGCGGACGACGGGATTCGAACCCGCGACCCTCACCTTGGCAAGGTGATGCTCTACCAACTGAGCCACGTCCGCGTTGTCCCAACAGATTAGCGCTTCCGAGCCCAGCGTGACCCGAGACAGAGTTGTGTGGTCCTCTGATCTGGTCCCCGTATATCGGGTCCAACCGCGTTCGACTCGTCAAAGGCTCGTGGGGCCCGCTTGCTGCTGACCGCAGTCTGGTCGACCGGCCGCCTAGAGCGTCCCTCGCCTTGCCGCCGGCTTTCAGCCCCCGGCTCTCCCAGTGGGCCCGGTGCTCGGGTCCGTGTCATCAGCCGCAAAGTAGATATCGACCAGACGGTGACGGCGACTTGACCGGGGCGTGCCGCGGCGCGTTGAGCGTAGGTGGTCAAGTTTGAGGTTGACAGGGCTGTGGGTCAGACGGGGAAGCGGCTGATCGTCTTGTCGTAGGTTTTTTGGGCCTCGGCAAGTGAAAGACGGCTATAGATCTCAAGGGATTGGCGGCTGGCGTGGCCGCTATAGGGCTGGATAAGGGCGTCGTCGATGCCTTGGGTTTTGAGCCAGGTGAAGAGGAAGTGACGGAGCCGGTGGGGGGCCATGTTGTGGTCGAGGCCCGCTTGTTGGGCGTAGCGGGCCAGCATGGCCCGCACCCCTCGGGTTGAGTACGGTTTTTTCCAACTGGACTCGAACAAATAAGTGGCGCCTTGCTTGCGCATGTGGTCGGCGTGCAGGGCCAGAGCCTCCCGGAAAGGCTGAGGGAAGGGCACGACCCGGTCCTTGGCGCCCTTGCCTTGGGTGACCCGGATGCGGCAGGCGTCGAGGTCTACGTCGTCGATACGGATGGAGACCAGCTCGGCGACGCGCACCCCGGTGTAGAGCAGGGCCTTGACCATGACGGCGTCGCTGGTCCTCCGGGCGTGCCAGACCACTTCGTAGTAGCGGCGGATCTCGTCGTCACTAGGCACATAGGGCAAACGTTTCCGTTCGCGGGCGACGTCGACGCCGAGCTCGTCGCGAAGGGCCCGGAAGACCGCTTTCAGGTAGGCGTAGTCCGGACGCTCGTCGCGGAGGTACTTGGCGAGCTGACGAGCTTTGCGTCTGGGTGGCGTCCGGTTGGGCGGTGTGCTGGCCGGTGCGGTTGTTGTCATGCCGCAATGTCGAGGTGGTGGTCGAGGTCGAGCTGGAAATGCCCGTAGGGGTTGACGTTTGACCAGAACAGTGGCGTAAGGCCTCGGCGGTCCTCCTCGATGAGCCGCTCGGCCCAGACCGGCTCGTGCAGGACCCGCTGCACGAGGAGGGTGTTCAGGTGGACCAACGTGGACTGGAGCAGGTGCAGGCAGAGCATGGTGACCTCTTGGTGCTCGCGGTCGGGGCCGGTCAGGTCGCCCTGCTTGCCGTAGCAGAGCACCGCGTTGGCGCTGTTCCAGTTCTCGATTACCTCGAGGCCGCCGTGGACCTCCCGGCGGAGCGCTTCGGAGGCCAAGTAGTCGCAGATGAAGATGGTACGCACCGCCCGGCCCAGTTCTTCGAGGGCGGCGTAAGTGGGGTGCTTGGGGCCACCGTGGGTGAAGCGGCGCAAGACCTGGTCGGCCTCGGCGGTGCCGAGGCGCAAGGCGGTGGCGTACTTGACCATCTGGTCGTACTGGCGGGTGATGAGCTTCCCAGTCGATAGCTCGGCCGGCGAGCACCGGGGCGAGCTGTCCCCAGCCATCACCGGGCAGCCCGGGGCCGTAGAGGCGGGCAGCACCGATGTTCTTCAGCCGGGGCAGGAGGTTGAAGCCGAGCAGGTGGCAAAAGGCGAAGCCGACCACCGAGGCGCCGTGGGTGTCGACGTAGTTGGTGTCGATCTCCGCGGCGCTGCAATGGCGCAGGAGGCCTTCGAGCATGGCCGCCACCTCACTGGCCGAGCAGGAACGCAACTGCGAGTACACGCACAGGCTTTTGCGCTCCACGTGCCAGTAGACCATGACGCCGGTGCCGCCGTAGCGGGCGTGGTACTCGGTCATCAGGTTCGACGACCACGACCCGAACTTCTTGGAGTCCGAGGCGCACGTCGTGCCCCGGCCCCACCAGGCCACGTCGTGGGCGGCCATGGTGGCGTTGACGAGGTGGCGCACTGCGCGCCGGAGGTTGTCACGGTTTACGTAGAGGCGGCGCACCCGGCGCAGCACGGCTTCGGTCTCGCCGCACTCGCCGTCGGCGAGGTGCTTGATGCCGACGTTGGTCCCAAGGGCGAACAGGACCAGCAGCAGCCGGCGGCGCAGCGTAGCCGGCTCGGTGACCTCCCGGGAGGCGACCGAGGTGAACTCGTCGGTGAAGCCGGTCAGGTAGTCGACCTCGCCCAGTACCCCGAGGAGGTCCAAGACCCCCCAGCGCCCCTCGACCTCGCCTTTGAGGGCGGCCAGGTTGGCCGGCTCGTCCAAGGCGGCCAGGCTGGGGACAGCGATCCAGGGCTCGCCCCGGCGGGTGGTGAAGCGGACCCCGCCGGTCGACCCCCGGGCCATGGCTCGGTCCAGGCCAGTCAGGGCTTCGGTAAGGCGATGTTGCAGGCCGGCGACGAAGGCGGACGGGTCGAGAGGTTGGGCGATGGCGGCGTAGTGGACGTCCCGGTTGACCTCAAAGTCGGCTGGCAGGTCCTCTTCTGGGTCCCGCCAACGTTTTGCCCCCACCACGTACACTTCCCGGCGCCGGACCGCATCGCGGAGCGCCTTGAGCACGCACAGTTCGTAGGGGATCCGCTCCACCCGGCCTGTGCCGTCGACTACGGCACCGCGCCACTCACCGGGCACGACACCATCGAGAGGTACCTGCTCGCCGGTGTAGTAGTAGCGCTGCCGACCGGAGCGGCCCGTGTACCGCCGCAGTAGGTCCAAGGCGTCCATCACCGGGCGGTAGGAGCTGTTGTTGCTCCGGAACTCCAACGTCATGAGCAGGCAGGGCAGCATCCGGCGGTAATGCGCCGAGTACGACGAGCGCAGCACGGTGCGGACCCGCTGACGGAACGCCGTGTCGCCCGCCTTGGCCTCGGCCACCAGGTCGGCCAGGGTCGCTTCGCTCGCCACCGGGAACACCACGGCGCGCACCGTGCCGTCGGGTTGGCCAAGGGCGGCTTCGGCAATGGCGAACAGCAACGCTTGTTTGCCCCGGACCCGGCGCAGCCCCTCGATCAGCTCGCCTTCCACTTTGCGCTCGGCCCGGGCGTCGATACGGTGCACCAGGGCCATGAACAGCTCGACGAGCGAGTCGACGATCTCGGCTGTGCGTAGCGTGCACAACGCGGCTAGCAGGGTGAGCCGGATGGTCGCCGGCGCCGCCCGCAGGTCCGAGGGGTACATGCGGCTGGCCCTCGCCCGCCACGACTCCACCACCTTGTCGGAGGCACCGGAGAATAGGCCGGGGGGCAAGCCGAGCGCTCGGACCCGGGCCAGCTTGGCGACCTCGGCGAACAGCGTCTCCAAACCGACCTTGCTGGGGTCGGACCTGAGCTCGGCCAAGAACCCCTCCTCGCCGCTGCTATCGGCGCCGTCACGCACCGCTACGAGCGCTTCCAGTGCCGCGACCGCCGGTTCGGACAGGCGGGCCAGCACCATGGCCGTGAAACGCTGGTCGAAGGCGGCACCGGCCGCCCCGAGCACCCGCTCGACCCGCCCCGCTGCCGGCGGCTCGACTCGCTCAGCCCGGCAGCGGGCCAAGAGCGCTTCGCGCAGCCGGTCTTCGCCCAGTTCCACTGGGCAGACCTCCTCGGCGAGCCAGGCCGCCAGCTTGTCCTCGTCGCCAACGGTGGCCTCCCGGAACCCCAGCGCCTTGCGGACCTGGGCGCGGTGGTACTCGACTGTCCGCCTCGACCACTGGTACTCAGCCAGCGCGTCCGCAGGCACCTTCACCTGGGCGGCCACGTACTCCAGTGCCGCCCGGGGAATTTCACCTCCGTGGCGGGGGAAGCGGCCCTCCAATTCGAAGAACTTCAACATCAGCGCGAAGCCCAGCCGGGTCGGGCCCGTCTTGTTGGCCACCAGCGCCCAGTCCGCCTCGACCAGGGTCCAGCACTCGATCAGCTCTTGCGGCGCCCATTCCCGTCTCATCCGGCCAGTCCCCTCTCCTCCCAGCGAAGTGCCGAGAACTACTGGAGACGGCACTTCTCGCCTTGGGAGAGGACGTTATGACCTAGCGTTCCCCAAGTGGTGGATACCGTGACCGGCTAACACTGCCGCTTATGCCGACACCTTTCTCAAAAGCGGCACTTCGGCCGCACTTGGCCGAGAACGGCGGCCTGTTGGCGCGGCTACAACGCCCAGCTGCGCCACGCTTCGCCACCTATGCCACAACGGAGAGCTGGCAGAGCGGTTATCAAGGTGTCCCTGCAGGTGAACTGCTCTTCGACTACGGGTCTGCCAACTGCAGCACGGTATCTAAAACCTGCGGTGACGGGTGGACAGAATACGACTATTGGGTCGAGGCGTGGGGTGCCGGCCCCAACTACCCCTTCGTCGAGATTTACAGCGACACTCTCGCTGAAGAGTGGGCCCAGATCGCCAGCCAGAACGGAGGAATCGATTTTGGTTTAGGCGGTATTTTGAGCCAAGCGCTCGCCTGCCAGCAGACAGGTGAGCCGTCCGGGTGCTCAGGGCTCAACATCTCACCGAGTACCGCTTACACGGACTTCGTGTCCGCGACCGGTCAGAGCCCGGAGTATGTCGACAACATCGGTTACAGCGAACTTTCCAGCTGATGTGGCACGCCGGTCCCCCCTGAAGGAGGTTGTCCAATATGCGCAAAATAATGGTTATGGCTGTTACGATTATTGCTGCGGGTACGGTAGCCGGGGTGGCTAGCGTAGCCTTCAGTAGCAGTGGGACCCTGCCGAACCCTCAATCCGCTAGCCAGAAACTCGCTCAGATCACGGCTCACCGTGCGGCCCAGCAGAGCGCCTCCGTGCTCCCCACCGTAGCTCCGACCACTGCCGCAGTGGCACCAGCGCAGGCGACGGAACCTACGGGCATTCAGCAGGTCAGGATGTCGCCCGCGCCCAACGTCTTCGTGCAGTATGACCAGTGGCAGGGGATAATAAACGGTCAGTTCACTCTCGTTGGTGCTGGCGCTGTGGCGGACGAGCAAGGTAACGCAACCAGCGAGGGTGCCGTAGTAGTTTCGGTACCATCTAACGGAGGGGCGCATCCGACGATAATTGGCACCTATACGGATCCGAGCGTAGGTGGGCCGTTCCAGATCACAGCTGCTAGTGGTGACACGCTTACAGTGACGGGAGCCAATGGGGCGTCCGGCCACTTTGACGTAGTAACCAAGACCTTTTCATCCTGACAGCGGATTTCGACGTCCGGCAAGACCACGACATCTTGATCAAAAACCCTCCTCCACTTACGGGGCCATCGAACGCTTTCCCTGTGTCAGGTGACGGGTTCTTAGGTTGCGGTTGGGGCTACGTTTAGGAGTAGAGGGTACCCCTGGCACGGTCCGTGGCGTGGACCTCGGGTACGCGGTGGGGGCTTCCGAGGTGCCGAATTACCCAACGACTCGAGGGCCAGCCCACCAGGAGGCCTGGGCTGAGCCGCTCTCGGACCGAGCCCTACTTTGCGGCTGGTGACACCGACCCGAGCACTAGGCCCAGTGGAGCCGAGTTCACCCGCGCTGCACAACCGGCCGGCGGGTTCCGCCGCACCTGCCGCGGAATTGGCGATTTCACCCGCTTGGGGTGGGGATCACCCGGCCGCCAGGGACGTATGTTGCTCACCGGCCGCCGATCGCAGTAAGAGGGCGCGCCCTTATCCGGGAGGTCTTTGATGGCAAAAAACCTGAGCACGACAGTGGCTGTTTACACAGACCAGAGGCAGGCCGAGCAAGACTGGGACGCAATTGAAAACTCGGCCAAGTCCGGAGGGATCGACCTGGCCGACGCCGCCCTGGTCAGGCGCAACCTTGACGGCACGGTTACCACGCTCCGCCGCCAATCTCACCACGGCTGGGGCAAAGGCGCCATCGCCGGCGCCATGGTAGGACTGATTTTCCCGCCGTCGCTCATCGGCAGTGCTGTCGTGGGCGCTGCGGGCGGCGGCATAGTGGCCCGGCTCAGCCGTAAGGTCGACCGAAGCTCTATAAAGGACCTCGGCGACGTCATGGACGAAGGCGACGTTGACATGGTGGTGGTCACGGACTCGGGTTCGGTGAAGACCCTGGTCGACCTGCTCGAGGGCGCGACCAAGACATTGTCCAAGGACAGCTCAACGGCCGAGGAGGTCAGGGAAGCTTTGAACACTTCCGACGCCAGCACGCCGAGCACCACGGAACCGTCATAAAGCCAGACTGACCGTCCTCCCCCGCCACCACCTCCGTTTGGAGGACCCAGGAACGACCGGCGCTAAGAACCCCGTTCCTGGGCAGCTACTTGCGCAGCATCAGGACGCACTCGCTAGGTTCGCCGACGACGTTTGCTTGTAACACCTGCACGACGAGGCTTCCCGCAGGGCACACAACGGACCGCTCGGAGCCCGGCACCAGCACGGCGACGACTTTTACGGAAGCTTCGCTCGCGGTGCAGCTGACGGGCACGGGCGAGTACGCGGGCGCCTTCGCCGTCCCTCCGCTGCGAGACAGGCACTCTCCCTTCAGCGCCTGTGCCCCGGCAATATCGGCCTTGGTGGCCCGAGCTGGCGGCCGTGTCGCCTGCCACAACGCGATCCCGACGATAAAAAGGGCGATGACGAGAGGCACCAGCCGATAAGGAGAACGCATCGACGGCCGGCGCGACATGGCGTCTGTCGGCGGGCCCCCGGGCCTGCTCGGCCCGGCCCGCGTTGACCCCGACCCGGAGCTGGCTCACGTTCAACCTGACCTGGCCCCACGCCGGCCTGACCGGCCTGTCCGTCATGGGCGCCGCCCCAACCAGGCGGCAGCGGTGGAGCGTCGGCTCCTGGTGACCACGCCACCCAGCGCCCAAGGCCCTCGTTGAACCAGGAGATGCGCCCGGCTGCCGTGCGCCTCCAGCGCACGCCGCGGTGGACCGTCTCTTTGGCTGTCGCGCTGTGGACGCTCCCGTTCCCGCGTCCCGAGCTCATTTCAACAACTTGGACAAGCGGCGGTCGGCCAGGACCTTGCCACCCGTTTGGCACTGCGGGCAGTACTGGAAGCTCCGGTTGGAGAGGTAGACCTCCTTGACCGTGCTGCCGCACCGTGGGCAGGCTTGCCCGGCCCGTCCGTGGACGGCCATGCCTGCCCGCTTGGCGTCTTTCAGTTCTTTGGCCGCCTGGCCGAGGCTGCGCTCGACCGCCGACCGGAGCACTTCGGTCAACGCTTCGTACAACCGGGCGGTCTCCTCGCCGTCCAGGCGGGAGGCCTGCTTGAACGGCGACAACTTGGCCGCCCACAGGACCTCGTCGGAGTAGGCATTGCCCACGCCGGCCAGCAATGACTGGTCCGCCAAGACGCTTTTCAGCTGCCCCGGGGCCTTGGCCAGGACGGCGGTGAGGGTGCTCAGGTCAAAGCCTGGGCTCAGTGGATCCGGGCCGAGCCGAGCCACCCCGTCTATTAGCGCAGGGTCGGTTACCAGCCACACGGCCAATCTTTTTTCGGTGCCCTGTTCGGTCAAGTCGAACCCGGCCCCCGTCGACAGCCCCACCCGCAGCGCCAGCGGGCCCCGGCCGGGGCGGGCGTGCGCCGGCGGTACCGGGTCGCGCCAATGCAACCAACCCGCCCTGGCCAAGTGGGTAACGAGCCAGAGATCCCCGACCTGGATGCACAGGTACTTGCCCCGCCGTTCGGCCCCCTTGACGGTCTGGCCGATGAGCGACTCGAGGGGAGGGTTGTAGGTTTTCAGGGCCGAGAGTGACCCGAGCTCGGCCCGTTCGACGGTCGTGCCGCCGGCCTTATCGGTTACGAACAACGCCAGGGCTTCTACCTCAGGGAGTTCAGGCATCGGCGCCCCCTAGCGCCCGCTGTGGCCGAAACCACCGAGGCCGCGCTCCGACAGCGGGAGTTCGTCCACCGCCACGAACTCAGCTCGAGCCACCGCCTTTATGACGAGCTGGGCGACGCGGTCGCCCCGGTGGACCTCGTAGGGTTCCAAGGGGTCGGTGTTGACCAGCAGTACCAGCAGCTCGTCGCGATACCCGGCATCGATGAGGCCGGGGGCGTTCAGCACCGTCACCCCGTTGCGCAACGCCAGCCCGCTTCGAGGCTGGACGAAGCCGGCGTACCCCTCGGGTATCGCCAGCGATAAACCCGTCGGCACCAGCGCCCGGCCTCCGGCGGGCGGGATGGTGACATCTATGCGCGCCCGCAAGTCGGCGCCAGCGTCGCCCGGGCGGGCATAGCCGGGCAAGGGCAGCTCGGGGTCCAGCTGACGCACCTCGACCTTCACGACATCCTCGTCGTACACAAATAACAGGGTACTAGCGCAGCTGGGAACCGCCGTCGGTGGGGGCCGGAGCGAGACAGCCGCGCCACGGCGGCTCCGGCCTATAGAGTCCGCACGTGCTCGTTTGGATGGACCTCGAGATGACCGGGCTCGACCCCAGCAAGGACACGATCGTCGAGATCGCCACATTGGTGACAGATGACGAGCTCGAGACGCTCGCCGAAGGGCCCGACCTCGTGATCGCGACACCTGAGGCGGCCCTCGAGGCGATGGACGAGGTCGTGCGCCAGATGCACGCCCGCAGCGGGCTACTGGACGCCATCGCCGCCTCCACAGTGACCCTCGAGCAAGCGGCCAAGGAGACGCTCGAGTTCATATGCCGGCACGTGCCCGAGCCGAGGACGGTACCCCTGTGCGGGAACTCGATAGGTACGGACAGGCGTTTCCTGGCTGCCTACATGCCGGAGCTGGAGGACTACCTGCACTACCGGTCGATCGACGTCTCCACCATAAAGGAGCTGGCCAGGCGGTGGTACCCCGAAGCGTTCCTGGCTGCCCCGAAAAAGGCCGGCGCCCACCGCGCCCTCGACGACGTGAAAGAGAGCATCGAGGAACTGAAGTACTGGAGGAGCACGATTTTTCGCGAAAGATCTTCTTCCCCTCCGGCAACTTGACGTGGCACCATGGGTACATAACCGAGGAGTCGGACTGACCCGGTGCAACGGAGGTGGAGATGACCCGAGCGATGGACACTCCGTTCTTCGAAGACGCGACGGGCCGCCGTCGGCAAACTAGCCGGTCGACGCGCCACGCAGTGCGGAGCCACCTGCACGTCGCTCAGTGTGACGAGGAGAGCCTGGACGGAGCCGTTCTGCCCATCGTGGCGCATGACGTAGGGCGAAAGGCCTCGCCCAGACCGAAGAAACCGCCCGCGCCCGGCCACCGGGGAGGTTTCAAAGTGTGGAAGACATCCTTCTGGAAACGCCGGCGCCAGTTGTGGGCCGAACGGAACGCCGCGACCCGGGCTATCGCCGAATCCGAGTAGTAGCCCGCTCCGGCCCTGGCCGCGGCTGAGCAGCACAAGTAGCTTAATTGGCCGTACGGCGCTAGGTTCGGCCTTATGAGGTACCAAACACTTGGCCGTACCGGCGTTGAGGTGAGCCCGCTCTGCTTAGGCGCAATGATGTTCGGCGCCTGGGGCAACACCGACCATCAAGAATGCTTTCGTATAATTCAGCGCGCCCTCGACGAAGGCATCAATTTCATCGATACTGCCGACGTCTATTCCGAGGGAGAATCGGAAGAAATAGTGGGCGATTTCCTGGCTCAAGCGGGCGCCGCTCGGCGCCAGGAGATTGTGCTGGCCACGAAGTTCCACGGGAGGATGGGCGAAGGGCCGAACCGGGAAGGCAACTCCCGTCGCTGGATAATGTCCGAGTGCGAAGCTAGCCTGCGCCGGCTCAAAACGGACTATATAGACCTTTACCAGATCCACCGCCCGAGCCCTGAAATAGACATCGACGAAACCCTTTCGGCCTTGAGCGACTTGGTGCACGACGGGAAGATCCGGTATTTCGGGAGCCCCACGTTCCCGGCCTGGATGGTCGTCGAAGCGCATTGCGTGGCCGAACGTCGTGGCCGCGAACGCCTATCGACCGAGCAGCCTCCTTATTCCATCCTGGTCCGCGGGATCGAAGAGGACCTTTTGGAGGTGTGCCAAGAGTCTGGCATGGGTGTGCTCAGCTGGAGCCCTTTGGCCGGTGGCTGGCTCTCGGGCAATTTCGGCACCGGGAAGCAAAACACGAGCCGGCGGGCGGCCCGGCTCCCGGCCCGCTACGACCTGGACGACCCGACCAACAAAGTCAAGTTGGCCGCGGTTGACCAACTGGCCGAACTGGCCGACAAAACCGGTCACAGCCTGCCCGAGCTGGCCGTCGCTTTCGTGTTGGCCCATCCCGCGGTCACCTCAGCGATAATCGGCCCCCGCACCATGGACCAGCTCACCGGGGTGCTGGCGGCCGCCGACATGACCCTGGACGACGCCGTCTTGGACCGCATCGATGAGATCGTTCCCCCCGGGCGCGACATCAACCCGGCTGACGGCGGCTGGGTGCCACCGTGGATTACCGACCCGTCCCGGCGGCGTCGCAAATAAGGACGATGTAGATAGGGCGATATAAATAGGGCGATGTAAATAAGGGAGGCGGCGAGGGGCCAAACTCGTCCGGGTCTTCGGGTCAAAGGACTGTAGCCTCGTCGCATGATCTACCCAGACGTCAAGGCTCTCGCCAAAGGCAAGAACTTCGCCGCCTTCACTACCATGTTGCCGAGCGGGCAACCCATGACACATGTGATGTGGGTTGACGCCGACGACGCCCACATGCTCATTAATACTGAAATGGGCCGGCAGAAGGTCGTAAACGTCACAGAAGACCCCCGGGTCACGGTGACGGTGATCGACTCAGCGAACCCTTACCACTACGCCGAGGTGCGAGGCACAGTTGTCGAGCAGGTCAGGGGCCCGAGGGCGCGGGCACATATCGATGAGCTGAGCGAGAAGTACACCGGCCATCCCTATGACCCCAGTGCGATCAAGACTGAGCGAGTCTTGTTGGTCATCGACCCGGTGCGTCAGCGCGTCAATGGCTGAACTGCCTGGATAGCCCGCCCGAGGCGCTTGTATGATCGGCTCGTGGCCATGCTCGGCTTTGGGGTCGATATCGGCGGCTCGGGCATAAAGGGCGCCGTCGTCGACCTCGAAGTGGGCGGGCTGGCCACCGAACGGTACAAGCTCCTCACGCCCCGGCCCTCGACGCCAAACGCCGTCGCCGACGTGGTCGCTGAAGTCGTCGGGCAATTTGGGTGGCAAGGGCCGTCGGTTGCACGTTCCCGGCGGTGGTCCGAGAGGGCGTGGCGCGGACCGCGGCCAACGTCGACTCGAGCTGGATCGGCACCAACATCGAGTCCGTGGTGGCCGACGCGACGGGCTTGCCCGTCATGGCCGTCAACGACGCCGACGCCGCCGGCATCGCAGAGGTCAAGTGGGGCGCCGGTCAGACGGTTAGGGGCCTGGTCGTCGTCGTGACCCTGGGGACGGGCATCGGCACCGCTCTGTTTTACAACGGGGTGTTGATCCCCAATAGTGAGCTCGGCCACATCGAGCTGGACGGCGACGATTACGAGCAAAAAGCGTCGGCCGGGCGCGCGAAGCGCGAGAACCTCGCCTGGGAGAAATGGGCCAAACGGCTACAGCGCTATTTCTCTGCCGTTGAGGCGCTTTTGTGGCCCGACCTCTTTATCGTGGGCGGCGGCGTGAGCCGGCGCGCCGAGAAGTTCCTACCCATGTTGGAATTGAACACGCAGATAGTGCCGGCGAAACTCCAAAATGAGGCCGGTATAGCCGGCGTCGCTTATCTGGCCGCCCAGGGCGAGCGGGGGACCTCGGTAGCCTCGCTGCGCTGACCCGGCCGGGGGCCCCAGTTCTCGGTGCCGGTTCTCGGTGCAGGGTCTCGAACTCGTTGCGATTGAAGGCACTTTTTACCTTGAAACGCAACGAGAACCGCGGCCTGCACCGAAAAGGCGGGCAGGCACGTGACCCGGCCAGACGGGACGGCATTCCTACCCGGCGGGTCTAATGGCCAGCGCGGGCTAACGACCAGGGCGGGCTCCTCAGGACCCTCAGGACCCTCAGGACAGTGTGCTGGCCCCGTTGGGACCGAGCTCGTCCGGCCTCATCCGGATCAAGAAGCGGTCGCCCACCTCCCCGGCCCCGTCTATGTCTACGTCTACGTCCCCATCTCCATCGTCATCCAGCGGGAGGTCCTCGTCCTGGACCTCGACCTGGTCGGCGAACTGGGTGTGGTAAAGGTCGGCATAAAGGCCGCCTTCCGCCAATAACTCGGCGTGGCGGCCCCGTTCCACGATCCGGCCCCCGTCCACCACCAGTATCTGGTCGGCGTCCCTAACAGTCGAGAGCCGGTGGGCGATGACCAGGGACGTCCGCCCCGCCAGCACCGTTTTGAACGCTCGCTGTATGGCCGCCTCTGACTCCGAATCGAGGTGGGCGGTCGCTTCGTCCAGCACGACAAAATCGGGCGCTTTGAGCAACAGGCGGGCGATGGCCACTCGCTGCTTTTCCCCGCCCGACAGCCGGTAACCGCGGTCTCCGACCAGTGTGTCGAGCCCATCCGGTAACGAAGTAACCATGTCCAGGATCTGGGCCTCGCGAAGGGCGCTAATGAGCTCTTCACCCGTGGCGTCGGGGCGGGCGTAAAGCAGGTTGGCCCGCAGCGTGTCGTGGAAAAGGTGCGCTTCCTGCGTGACCACCCCGATCGCTTCCTGCAACGAGTCCAGGGTCACGTCGCGCACGTCCACCCCGTTGAAGCGCACTGCGCCCGAGGTGACGTCGTACAGGCGGGCGGAAAGTTGGCTTATGGTCGTCTTGCCGGCGCCCGACGGGCCCACCAAAGCGACGAGTTGGCCCGGTTCGGCCACGAACGAGACGTCGAAGAGGACTTGCTGGCCCCCGGTGCGCTCGAGGACGGCTACCGCTTCGAGCGACGCCAGGGAGACCTCTTCCGGCCTTGGGTAGCGGAAGTCGACGTGGTCGAAGGTCACCTGCATGGGGCCGCGCTGGACATCGACTGCGTCCGGCTTGTCGTCGATCATGGGGGGAAGGTCGAGGACCTCGAAAACACGGTCAAAGGAGACGAGCGCGGTCATAATGTCGACCTGCACGTTGGAAAGCGACGTCAGCGGGCCATAAAGCCGGGTCAGGTACTGGGTCATCGCCACTAGGGTCCCCACGGTCAAAGCGCCATCGACCACCTGCACGCCGCCGAAGCCGTAAACCACAGCAGTGGCCAAAGAGGCAGTAAGGATGAGGCCGGTAAAGAAGACCCGCCCGTACATGGCCGTGGTTATGCCGATATCGCGCACCCGGCCCGTCCTGGCCCGGAACGCGTCCGCTTCGTACTGAGGCCGACCGAAAATCTTCACCAGCAGAGCGCCGGCGACGTTGAAACGTTCGCTCATCATGGTGTTCATTTCGGCGTTGAGGTTGTAGGCCTCTCGCGTGATCTTGGCCAGGCGGCGGCCCACCCAACGGGCGGGGAAGATGAACACCGGCAGCATGAGTAGGGCCAGAGCCGTGATCTTCCAACTCAAGATGAACATGGCCACCAACGTCACGCCCACACTTATGAAGTTGCCGATCACCGAGTTGAAAGTGTCAGTGAAGGCTTGCTGCGCCCCCAGCACGTCGTTGTTGAGCCGGGATATGAGAGCGCCGGTTTGCGTTCGGGTGAAGAAGGCGATCGGCATGCGCTGGATATGCGTGAAGACCTTGTTGCGCATGTCGTAAATGAGGCCCTCCCCCACTCGGGAGGAGATCCAGCGCTCCCATAGCCCGAGCCCGGCGTCGAAGACAGCCAAAGCGCCCACCGCAACGGCCAGTTCGACAACAACGGTGCTGTCTTTGCGGCCCGTTAGCTCGTCGATGATGGCCCGGGTGAACAACGGGTTAACGGCCCCAACCAGAGCGTCGATGATTATGAGGACCAAGAACAGGATCAGCGGGGCCGTGTACGGCTTGGCGAAGCCGCCGATGCGCTTCACGATGCCCTTGGGCAGCTTGTGGTCTTTGATCTTGTCGTCCTGGCGCAACGAGCGCATGAGGCCGTACCCGACCCGGCCGCCTCCACCACCCATGTGCATCATGCGACCACTTTCTCACGCGTGCGCTCGGATGCGGCAGCGTTTTACCTGCGCTGGCGCCATCCGGCCGTTATGAAGAGGCCGGTGGCGCCAGCGTCGCCTGGTCCGGGCGGTATCGAGTCAGGCCGTCTCGAGCAGGCCGTTGGTCGCGATTACGTTGCGGTACCAGGTGTAGCTGTCTTTGGCCGTCCGCTTACCGGTCGGGTAGTCGACCCAGACCAAGCCAAAACGCATCGAATACCCTTTTGACCACTCGAAATTGTCCATCAGGCTCCACACGAAGTAACCCCGGAGGTCGACTCCCTGGTCGATGGCGTTTTTCGCCGCCCGGATGTGTTGCTCCAGGTACCGCACCCGCGCTGCGTCGTGCACCACGCCGTCGGGGCCCACGTAGTCGTGTTCGGCGGAGCCGTTTTCCGTGACGTACAGGGGGATCTGGGTGTACTCGTCGCGCACCCGCACCAGCATGTCGGTCAGACCGGCCGGGTCCACTTCCCAGTCGGCCGCGGTCCGCTCGAGCGCCGGGCGGCCGACTGTAACGCTCCCCGAGGAAGAGGGGTGCCCCCCGGGCGGGACCGCGAACCCAGCTTCCCGTGCCTCCCGCAGCCGCGCCGGAGCGGCCACCACGTCAGTGTTGTAGTAATTAATGCCGAGGAAATCGAGAGGCTGGCTTATGGCGGCCAGGTCGCCCGCCTCGACGACGTCAAAGGGGGCGCCCCGATCGGCGGCGAGCTCGACCACGTCCTCCGGGTACTGCCCTCGGAACAGCGGGTCGAGGTAGAGCCGGTTGAACAAACCGTCCTCCCGGCGGGCGGCGGCGACGTCCAGCTCATGGTCGCTGGCGGGGATGCGACCGCCCAGGTTGAGAGTGATCCCGACCGGCGCCTTCGTCGACCGGCGCAGCACTTCGGTCCCTCGGGCGTGGGCGAGCAGGAGGTGGTGAGTAGCCCGTACTGCCATGGCCGGGTCGGTGCGACCGGGGGCGTGCACGCCGATGCCGTAACCCAACCACGCCGAGCACCAGGGCTCGTTGAGCGTGATCCACATCCCCACCTCGTCCCCTAGGGCATCCACGGCGATCTGGGTGTACTCGGCGAAGCGGTCGGTGGTGTCGCGTACGGTCCAGCCCCCGACGTCCTCCAGCGCTTGAGGCAGGTCCCAGTGGTAGAGCGTGGCGACCGGGACCATGCCGCGTTGTCGCACCCCCGCCGCCAAGCGCCGGTAAAAGTCGAGCCCGGCCTGGTTGGCGGGGCCTTTCCCATCTGGTTGTAGCCGCGGCCAAGCAATCGAGAACCTGTACGCCCGCAGCCCTAGCCGTTCCATCAGGTCGAGGTCATCCTCTACGTACTTGTAGTGCTGACAGGCGATATCCCCGTTGTCACCATTGAAAGTGCGGCCCGGCGCATGCGAGAACGTGTCCCATATCGACACGCCCCGGCCTCCTTCTGTGACCGCTCCTTCCACCTGGTACGCCGCTGTGGCGGTGCCCCACAAGAAACCCTCAGGAAAATTCCGGTCGGTTGTCACTCGCTTCCCTTCCTTGCTGGCGCAGGGCGACAAACCCTGCCGCCTCCCTCGTTAGCTGCTATCGCAGGCGCCCTGACGCTAGGGCGGATCTGCTGTCCGGTTGTAGGCGGCCCCTTTTCAGACGGCCCAAGCTGCACCGTAGCCGGTGGTCGCCGGCGCCTATTCTAAACCGGTTCAGCGCTGCTCACGAGGCCCCCACGGCGGGTCGCTCAGCCCGCTCTCAGGCTTCGTTGCAAATCGGGGATTTAATGGTGGGGTGGAGCGCTGTACAGGCGGCCGCCTTCGCCCGTTGAGATGAGCTGAGGGAGTACGACAACATGGCTGAAGAAGCAGAGGCCGCATACGGCGCCGACGAGCCCTATGACCCACCCGTCTTCCCCACGGCGGCCGGCCAGGGGACCAGCGGCTGGGACGACCTCGCCGCCGGGCCCGGACCGCAGTGGCCTGGACCGGCCCAGGCCTGGCCTGCCTCTGGTGGCGCCGGCGTCCCTGCGCCTGGCGACCAGCCGGCGGTTGAGTTCGCCCCCGCGGACAGCGCCCCCGGGGGGACAACGGTTTGGAGTGCTCCGGGTGCAGGACCGCCACTCCAAGACGACACCTGGCGCGGTGACTCCTGGCACGGCGACACCTGGCACGACGGCATGTCGCCAGTTGGCCCCCCGTCGTCAGGGCCAAACCGGGGGCGGGGGCGGCGGCGCTGGCCCGCGGCGGCCGTATTGATCGCCACGGCCCTCGTCGCGGGGGGGGCCGGCGCGGGGATCGCGTTGGCTCTCACCAGCAGCGGGACATCGCCGTCGCGGTCGACCGCCCTACCCGCTTCGGGTCGGCGCGCTCCCCTGTCGTCAAACCCCCAAGCCCTCAACGTCCACTCGATCGCCGCCCGGGTAGACCCGGCCACGGTCGACATCACGGCCAAGGGCTCGAGCGGCCAGGACCAGGGTACGGGGATGGTCCTTACCGCCTCAGGCGTGGTGCTCACCAACAACCACGTGATCGACGGCTCAACAGAAGTGACGGCGCAGGTCGATGGCAAAGGCAGGGCGTACAGCGCCGTCGTGCTGGGCACAGACCTCCAGTCGGACGTGGCGTTGCTGCAGCTAAAAGGCGGGCCCAGTTTCGAGACGGTCTCGGTGGGCAACTCGAACTCGATTACGGTCGGTGACCCGGTGGTCGCCATTGGGAATGCCCTGGGGCTGCCCGGGCCGGAAACGGTGACCAACGGGATCATCTCAGCCACCGGCCGCTCGATAACGGTCGGCGATCCAAGCTCGGGGGCGACCGAGGACCTGAGGAACATGTTCCAGTCGTCAGCGGCCATCAACCCCGGTAACTCGGGCGGCCCTTGTCGATGCGGACGGGCAGGTCATCGGTATGAACACGGCCGAAGCGTCGGGCTCCGGCGACGGCCAGAGCGCCTCCAACGTCGGCTTTGCCATACCGATCAATGCCGCTATGTCCGTCGCCCGGCAGATCGAGACCGGCAAAGTGAGCGCAACGGTCCAGGTGGGCCGCCATGCCATCATGGGCGTGGAGGTGGTAACGGTGGGCTGCGCCGAAGGCGACGACGGTTGCTCGGCCCTGGGGGGTTCCTCGGCGTTCGGCTTTCTCGGCGGCAGCACTTACACGGCCCCAGTGACCAGGGGGGCCGTAGTGGCCGGGGTGGAGCAGGGTGACCCGGCCCAGGGGGTCGGGATCGCCACCGGGGACGTGATCACGTCTGTGAACGGCGCGCCCATCAATTCGCCCACCGACCTCACCAAGTACATGAACTTCCAAAAGGTCGGGGCGAGGGCTACCGTCCGCTGGGTCGAGCCGAACGGGCACCGCCAGTCCGCCACCGTCAGCCTCGTCCAGGGCCCCAACGTCTGAGCCGGCAGGCAACCAGGCACCCAGCATGCATCCCCCGGGTCGCCGGCTGGGCCGAAGGCTAACGATGAGAAAGCCGTGAGCGGGACGTGACAGACGAGCCGGCCGGCGGCGCCTCCGTTCGCTACGGGAACCCCTGGGCTGACCCGCCCGAGGCGCGCGACCCGGTGCGGCGGCTGCGGGGCCACCTCGTCCTACCCGTGACTGTCTGGGTGGCGGCCGGCGACGGCAACGAAGGCGAAGAGCCCATGCCGCCCATCGGTTTGACCGTCTCGTCCGTGGTGGTCAGCCAGGGGGCGCCCCCGATGCTCGCCGGCCTCATCAGCCCCGCCTCCGATTTCGCCGACGTACTAGGCGCCAGCGCTTCGGGGCGCTTCGCCGTGCAGCTCCTTGGCAGTGCCCACCGTCGATTGGCGCAGCACTTTGCCGGCGAACTGCCGGCCCCTTCGGAGCTGCTCGCGACCCGGTCGTCCCTGTACGGGCCGTTGCTCGAGGCAGTTACGGACCGCCTGTTCTGCCGGATGACCGACAGCAAGCCCTTCGGCTGGTCGTTGCTAGTCGAGGCCGAGGTAGAAGCAGCGGAAGTGGGAGAACCGGGCCGCGGGCTGGCGTGGTACCGCGGCGCGTTCCACGTCCTCGACGGGTAAACCCGCCTGCCCCCTACTGTCGACCCGCCTCGACCGGCGTGCGGCGTTGTTCGTCGGCCCCGCCCGGCCGCCCGCCGCTAACGCGCCCTCGGGCCGTCCCGCATAGCGCGCTCGTGGGCCGCGGCGGCTTGCTGGAGCCCTCGCAAGATCGTCTGTACCGGTGTGTTGCCGATCAGAGCCGGCCGGGTGGCAGCCCAGACGTGGCGGACCGGCTCGTTGTCCCGGCGCAGGCGGCGCACGACCACCGCATCGTGGAGTACGCCAAGCGCAAGGGTCGGGATGATGGCCACCCCCAGCCCGGCGGCGACGAAGCCCTGTGCCGGCCAGTACTCGTCGGCTTCCACGGTGCGGTGCGGCTCGAAGCCGGCGTCCCTGAACGCTTTCATCGCCACCTCGTGGCAGCAGCCGACGCCACACATGGTCTCGACCCAATTTTCTTCGGCCAATTCGGCCAGATCTATGACCCGCCGGCCGGCCAGGCGGTGACCTCGCGGCAACACCAAGCGGTAACGGTCGTCGATCAGGTGCACCCACGCCAGGCCGTCGCTCGGGGAGTCGCCCAGGGCAAAGTCCTCGACGGTAACGACGACATCAGCCTCTCCCTGCCGGAGGAGAGGCACCGAAGCGTCCCGTTCGGCCACCCTCAGGTCCACCTCGAGGCGAGGCAATTCCCGCCGGACGGTGGCCAGTGCGGGCGGGATCAGCGACGCCCCGGCGGTCGGGAACGAGACTACTCGCAGCGTCCCCACATTCCCGCTCTGCAGCGCGGTTATCGCCGCTTCAGCTTCGGCCACTTTGGAAAAAAGGTCACGGGCGTGCTCGGCAAGTAGGCGCCCGGCGTCCGTCGGCCGGATGCCCCGGCCGGCCCGCTCCAGGAGCACTGCCCCGGTCTCGCGTTCGAGGGCGGTGATGTGCTGACTGACGGCTGAGGGCGTATAGCCGACCTGGTCCGCCGCCGCCGTTACCGACCCGGTTTCCACGACTGCCTGCAAAGCGCGAAGACGGCGCAGGTCCATCACTCTCTGATCTTACAGTTGGGCTAAATCCTCTTTCAGAATTATTTGCTGGTACTTCACGCTCGATAGCTGCAGAGTAGCTACATGGGCTATTTGTCGCCTTTCTTGAACGAAGATCTAGCCAGAGGGCACGGCACCGAAATGCGCGCAAAGGCGGCAATGCACCGCCAGGCCCGGGCCGTTCGCAGGGCCTGTCCCGGTCCGCTCGAGCGCTGGAAGTCGCGCCTCGGTTGGGCTCTGGTGGCTACCGGCTTGAGCTTTATTTCGCAACCGCCAGGCCGCGTTCGTGGCCGTGGTTACGTTTCGGGCAACGCGGGCACGTGGGCCATCCGACCGGCGTTGGCCGACCCGGCCCCCACGAGGGCGGGGGCAGTCGTGGGGGCCCAGTGCGGCTGCGATGCTTGACGAGGCGTGGCCGCTCGGAGTCGCGTTGGCCGCCGTCGCCGTGCCCATCGCTTTGCTGCTCTTTGTCATAACGCTTTTTGTCCGCCATAGGTCGCAGAGGCGGTACATAGACCAGGATGTTTGGGCCTCCGTGAGGTTGGCCTACGTGGAACAAGCCGATGGCATCTTGCCCGTCGGGATCGTACGGGTCCAGAACCCTGACGCCGCCCCGGTAATCGTTTCTGTTTCGATGCGGTCGCCCCGGCTTCATTTTGGACATTGCCACCGCCGTCGCTGGGCCCGGGCGCCATTGTCTCTTCGGTCCCTTAGAGTGGGCCGGCGACCGCGCCTGCCCGAGGGGACACTCCTCGGCGCCGTCAGCGGTGGTGGGGTGGGCGTGTGGCAATTCCCTCTGGCCAGTCCCGGCCGGGACCGATCGGGGCGCTTGCCGGTCGTGCGGGTGCGCCTTGACCAGGTCGGGCCGAGGACCAAGGTCTTTGCCTGGGTGTTGCCCAAAACGCCGGCGTTCCCCGCCAGGACGGCCGTCGAGCCCCGCCGCCCGGCTCTGGCCGAGTAGGAGCGAAACCGGTCAGGTCTAAGCGCGCCATCGAGGGCCGCGTTAGCATGACCCGGCCTATGACCGTGACGCCCATCGACAGCGTTCCCGGAGTGCCGGCGAGCTTCCATTGGCTGGGGACGCCGGTAGCAGCGAGCCTGGAAGCCGGAGTACTCAGCATCACCGCCGGGCCCCGCACAGATTGGTTCGTGGACCCCGGCTCAGGCGGAACGACGCTCAATGCGCCCGCTTTGGTCGGTTACTTGGCGGGCGATTTCACTCTTTCCGCCTGTGTGGGAGCCGGGTTCGAGTCCACCTTCGACGCCGGCGCCTTGGTGCTCTGGCAAGCGGGCTCGACGTGGGCCAAGCTGGCTTTCGAGTTCTCACCGGCCCGAGAAGCGATGGTTGTCTCGGTTGTCACCCGGGGAGATTCTGACGATTGCAACTCGATGGTCGTCGCCGCCCCTGAGATTCGGTTGCGCGTCGCCCGCCTCGGCCCGGCTCACGCTTTTCATGCTTCGGGCGACGGGCGCCTTTGGCAACTGGTGCGCCACTTCCGGCTATCGGCCGACGACGCAGTTGAAGTCGGTTTCGAAGCCCAGTCGCCCCTGGGCGAAGGGTGTCAGGCCCGCTTCTCGCAGATAGAGCATTTCCAGCGCACATTGGCGGACCTGCGCAGCGGCGAGTGAGCAGCCGAGCCGTCAGCCGTCAGCCGCGCCGGCGGGGCGCTTTAGGCCGGATGAGACGGCCTGACCCCCACCTCTTCCAGGTGGCCCAGCAGGTCCGCCGGGTCCTGATAGACGCGGTAAGCACCGGCCGCCTGTAGCTCTTCGGCGCCGTACCCGCCCGAGAGCAGCCCCACGCCCAGAGCCCGAGCGCGCTGGGCGGCCAGCAGGTCCCAGACGCTGTCGCCCACCACGAAGCAGTTGGCCGGGTCGGCGCCCAGTCTCTGCGCCGCGGCCAGGAAGAGGTCCGGGTCCGGCTTGGCCCGGGCCACCAGGTCACGCGTCACGACGGGCACGTTGGCGGGGAGGTCGAGCAGGCCGAGAGCTACATCGGCGACGCTGTGCGCCCCGCTGGTGGCAATGGCGAAGGGCACGCCATTGGCGGTCAGCACGCCTAGCAGCTCACGGGCGCCCGGCAGGGGGACGACGCTGCTAGCCCGCTCCAGGTAGCTTTCCTCGTGTAGGGACGAGAGCTTCGCCAACGTGGCGTGGTCGAGAGTGAGCCCCGTTTCCCGCTGCAGCGCGTTCAGAAAAAGCCCGCCGCTCATGCCGATCCGACGGTGGATGCGCCAGACCGACAGCGAGATCCCGCAGAGGGTCAGCGCCTCGTTCCAGGCGGCCACGTGTTGGTACACAGAATCCACGAGCGTGCCGTCGAGGTCGAACAAGAACACCGGTGACGGGACGCTGAACCGCCCGGGCGCGTCGCCGCCTGACATCCCCGCGACCCTAGCCGGTGATCAGCAACCCCAAGCCGACGCTCGCTACACAGCGCGGATAGGCCGGGAGCCAACGTCGCTGACCGGGTACCCCGGGAACCGGAAGCGACCGACGCCCGGGGCCGGCAACGGGCGCGTCGGCCCGCGATGGTGCAACGTCCGCCCACCGGCCGAGGTGTATATGCGCTGGCCCCCGACCATGGCGCGAAGGTCCAGACCGCGTCCCTGAGCGCTGGGGTCGCCCTGCCCGCAACACACGACGATCTTCAGCTGGGCCGCCCACCTGGGTGCGAAGGACGGGTCGACGAAATAAAGGGCGGACCGGTTGAACTCGAGCCGGCGATGGTGCCGGAGCAGCTGGTCCGCAATTGCAGCCGCCTCCGGCATGGCGTTCCGGGTCACGATATCGACATAAACCGTCTTGACTTTGGGAGCCAGAGCTGCTCCGGCGACGGCGTCCCACGACCGGCGGCCAAGATGGGCAGACCCGTCGGTCAGCGGCGCCACGCCCCCGGAAAAGGCGAGACAGACCGCTATGGCCGCGGCCGCGCTCGCCGCCGGGACAGTAAGGTGCGGCCGGCGCGGCGGGAGGGTCCTCGGGGCATCGGCCGCCCTGCCGCTAGGGGCGGGTACCACCGCCGGCGCGACCACCAGCCAGACGGCAACCCAGGCGGGGACGACGAGGGCCCGGTCCACAACACCAGATAGGGAAAGAGAGGCCCGTAAACGAGCAAGATCGACCACCCGGCGGCCAAAATGGCGATACACGTGGAAGCGGCCAGCGCCAGCGCCGGCAGTTTTCGGTGCCTGAGGGCGACAATCCCGACTACGACGGTGCCGGCGATGTAGAGCAGGTACCAGGGGTGGTCCCACACTGAGTGGGACAAGAGCCACGCAGGGCGGGCATCATGCGTAGCTTGTTGCTCGTCGAGACGGAATGGGAACAGGCCGAACAAGGTGTCGGCCGCTCGCACCGAAACGGCCAGCGTCCGGTCGGTGTGGTGCGTCGTCAGGAAGCGGTACGCCTGGGCGAGATTGCCCGGTCGAGTCGAGAACTGCTGGATCAACGTTGGCAGCCAGAGCACCCCGACTATGGCCGCCAGGGTGGCGGCGCGTGAGCGCCAGTGCGCCGTCGCCCAGCCCCAGGCACCGGCCCCAGAGGAACGGCGGCGCGTGCCTTCATGGTCAACCACCAGTGCCCCTCGGGCCGTGACCCTCAAGAAGGGAGCCGCCACCACGAGCACCAGTACAACTCCGACCGTCCCCACGTCTGTTTGGCTCAGGAAAGAGGCACAGACCACGGCGGCTATCGTCGACGGCCAGGGGTCTCGGCTCACCACCACATCGGCAACGAGCAGCACGAGCAGAGCAGTCGGGAGGGCGATGGCGTACGGCGCCCAGATGGTGCCGATCCGCTCTAGCCCGAAGCTCCACTCGTAGCCGAGCAACACGAGCGCAGCCCACCACCCCGTGAGCCCCCGGCGCATCCGGTAGGCGACCACCACGATGGCTACGACAGCCAGCGCTTGAAGGAAATAGGAGCCGAGCGCCGTAGCTAGGGCCGAACCTCCCCCCAACCACCGGGCCACCCCGAGCACGAGCAACCACAAAGGCCCGAGATGGTGCCATCCATAACGGTCATAGACGCCGAGAAGGTTGCGTCCCACCAGGCTGTTACGGGCCTCGATGTCGATGAGGGCCTGGTCACCCCACAACCAGATGGCGGAGCGGTTGGACCAATCCTTGAACGCCCCGACGAGGACGGGAGTGATGGCGACGGCAGCGGGGAGCGCGACCTGGATGAGCTTCCGTCTCGCCAAAGAACTACTCCCACGTAGAGCCAGAATTGAGGCCCGCGAGGCAGTCTGGCTCCGAGCCCGAGGGCTTGCACAAGCTACCGCAACGGGATTGCGCACGTCAGTTCGGGTAATGTTCAACAAGGGTACGTCATACCGTGCTGGGCCCCGCAGCAATCACCGGTCAAACGGCACGTGGGGGTTCAGCCCGGAACCAGTTCTGGATTTGGCGTGTTAATGCTGCAGGCACGACCAACCCGAGGAAGGAGATGACACTGAGCGACAACCAACGACCCGGTTCGGGCCACCAGCGGCCCAGGTGGCCGGCCGGCCGCGCGGCCCAGGCCATGGCAGGAGCGGCGGTTACCGGCGTGCTGGCCCTGGCGCTGGCCGCATGCGGCGGCAGCTCGGGGTCGTCGAAGATCGACCTGTCGGTCTCATCCGGGCCGTCGGGACGGTGGTCAACGTCAGCGGGCATGCAGGGTCAGGCTGTGTGATCGACCACAACTGGTTCGGGTTCGAATTCGGCCGTTCCGGCCAGGTGGGCAAGGGACCTGGTACCCAGATGGCCGCGCCCATAATCACCAACGGCTCTTGGTCCGCCAGTTTCGCCATCCCCTCGTACCTGGGTGCGGCGTCGGCGACGGACAGCGGCGGCGCTATGACGCCGGGCAAGTACGAGTTCTCGGCCTCCTCCTGTAAGGGGCACACTCTGGCCACCGCTTCGTTCAACGTGACCTCGGTGACGCCGTCTACGAAGGGGTCTGATTACGTCGGCATCGCCGCCACCATCGACGGCAAGGGGTATTGGGTGGCACAGGCGGATGGCACGGTGACGGCGTTCGGGGACGCCCACTCGTACGGCTCCCTGGCTTCCACAGAAGCCAGTGCCTCGAAGATCGTCGGCATCGCCCGCACGTATGACGGCCACGGCTACTGGTTAGTGGCGGCCGATGGCCACGTTTTCACCCTGGGCGACGCGGATGCCTACGGGTCGGCGCCCGACAACTCGACTAGTGAGGGACCGGTGGTCGGCATTGCCGCCACCCCGGACGGCCACGGGTACTGGATTTTGACCGCCGACGGCCACGTGTTCGGCCTCGGCAATGCCCAGGCGGAGGGCAACCCCACTCCCGCTGACGCCCCTTATGCAGGCATTGCCACCCGCCCGGCGGGGGGCTATGTGGTGACGGCGGCCAACAACGCGGGGGCGTACCTTTTCCCCGGTAACGTCGCTGAGCTGGGCGGCGGCTCGGGTACCGCGCTGGCGGCCACCCTCGTGGGCGTGGCGGCCAGCCCCAGCGGCAACGGGACGTGGCAGACCGGGTTGGACGGTGGTGTGGTGACCACCGGTCAAACGACATCGACCTATGCCCCCTACTACGGCTCGGTGCCCGGCGAGAACGAGCAACTAAAGGCGCCCGTTACCGCCATTGCCGGAAGCCCTGACGGGGCTGGCTACTGGCTATTGAGCGCCGACGGGACCGTTTACACCTTCGGGGACGCCCATTTCTATGGGTCGGGGAAGAGCTAACCCCCCGGCTTACCGCAGCGGATAAAACTACCCAGAGGCGAGGCTTTCTTCCTCCCTACTCGGGCCCCGAAGCCGCCCACCCGAGCGAGCGTCGGATTTCGGTGCCGCTCGGGCTTTTCGTCGCGTTTCAGCGCCGAAAACTCAATAAACCGCAACGAGATCGCCAAGCTGCGCCGAGAATGGCCTCGCAAGGCCGCAAGGCCGCAAGGCCGGAGTCTCCGTGGACGACTTGTTACTTCGTGCGCAGCCAGCTCGACTGAACAGGGACGGCGCCCAGGGGCACCGTGACCTTGATGGGCTCCCCCCAATCAGCGAACATGGTGGTCGAGTCTTTCTGTACTACTTCTACAGGTAATGGCGTCCCCGTGGAACGGATGTACAGTGTCTCGGCCACGCCGGCCTGACCGTCGAACGGTTTACTGGTCCCCTTGAAACCAACCGCATTTTGGCCAAGGATCTTCGTGCCGGGCACCGACGTGACAGTGCCGGCCATCCTCAATGGTTCGAGCGCCGATGAAAGTGTCAGCCCGGCGGCGGCGGACGCATACGCGGCACTGGAAGGCTTTACCGCGATCCACTTGTTGGCCTCGGCCTTGGCCGCCGCGACGGTAAAGCCCTGAACATAGAGCCCGCCACCGTTGCCTAAAAGGTAGGCCGCGTTGTTGATGAAAACGACGGACAAGACCGCTTCTGCGGATCCCTGGGCCCAGGTAATGACCTGCGACCCGGCCGCCCGCCCGACGTCACTGATGATGCCGAGCTTGACCCCATTGGCCGATTCGGCCGAGACCCAACGCACCGAGCTCTGAGCTAGGCCGGCGTCAAAGGCGGAGGCAACCAGTTGCGCCGGCGACTGGGCCGCCGCCGCCGTCCCCGCCATCACCACGCCCGGGACGGCCACCACCGCCGCCACGCCCACCACCGAAACGATTACCCGGGCCCTGCTCAATCTTGTCCCCACGCAAATTCCGTTCAGCGCAGTGTACCCGCGTCGAACAGTCATGGCGTCCCCGGAGCCGGGCCGACCAAGCCCGGGCGAAGGCTGGTCTTCCGAGTTCGGGCCGGCCCCGGAGGAGGCGAAGGGCGCGCGTCCCTGCGCTATGTGTCAACGGCCATCCAATGTCCATCCAACGCAGACCCGCGGTCTGCGGAGGTCACTGACTGAACCTGCCGGCCTCAGCCCTTCGCCCAAGGAGATCCCGGCATGCCAAACGAACTCTGTTTTGAGGGCACAGGCTGCGCGTGATCCACCACCCGTCAGGCCCCGCCCTCAGCCCGGGAGCCTTCGCAGTCGATGGCCCAGACGTCCGTTGGTTCACGTGCAATGTTCACGAAGAAGTCCGCCTCATCGACGGTCTCCGACACGAATACGGCCTTCAGCTCAGGTCGACTACTCCCGGCCATACCGCCCGTCGGACCCATACGGCGCCAGTCGAGGCCGTGACGCTCAATTGACCACCTGTTGACGACGGCCGAAACATGGAACTTCTCGCCCTTGAGCACCGCGAGCATCGGTCGTCGGTGACTGTGGCCCCATGCCCCCTCACGTCTTCGAAGCCGCCGTGCGGCTCAGCCTCGCCCCCCAGTGGGCCGACAGCGTGCTCGGCCACTTTCACGACCGGACGGCAAGCGCGCGCTCACGCGCATCGCCGAGGACCCAGACTCCGCGAACGCGGTACTCCACCTCCTGTTCGACACCACCATCGCCGCGCCACCAGAGGACGCACTTGTGATAGCCGCTCGAGCGGTGCAGTTGGCGGCTTGGAACTATGACCTCCATGTGAGCGTCAACCTCTCCCAGCTCCTCAGCAGTGAGGAGAAGCCACGCAACCCCGCAGAGCAAGCGGTCAACGCGCTCGCGGCCCACGGCCAGCCTTACCGCGTAATCGCCTGGTTTCTTGCCAACCGCAACGTCGGTTTGGAGGACATGGTGGGGCTGCATTTGAGCGCAGTGACTCACGACGGCATCTCCGTGACACCCCGCTGGGACCCGTCTGTCCCGTCCCAGTTCAACCGCTCTCCGGGTCCAACACCACCTTCGCATGACCGCCGGCGCCGGGTCCGGCGACCCGCTACTCCCGTACTCGGCTAAGACGCTCAGCTATGCCCTCACTGACGCTGCGAGGGAGCTGGGCCTCCCCGCTCGCGGGCGCCTCGCCGAAGGCGGCCGTGTCCGTTCTTCTTGGCCAAGATGGCAAAGTTGGTGGCGCCAGTGAGCGACGCTAGGGAGGCTGCCATCGGGCCGGCTGGAAACGACGCTGACAGCCTCGATGCGCACCTGAAGTATTTAGAGTTTCGTTTTCGTCGTCTCTCGAAGGAAGAGCCGTGGCCTCCGCCGAGACCCAGGCTCAGCGATTTGCGGCCGCCAGCGTCAGTCGGTTATTGCCGACAACGGGACACCGAGGGCTATTGCACGAGCTACCTGTCGGTCTTCGCTCGGCAACTCTGAACTGAGGGAGAGAACATATTGGGACCCGGTCTGTGGCCCCAGTGGCGCCAGGCCATCCAGGAGCGTCTTGAAGACTCTAGCCAGTACGACTCGCCGCCTGACACTTTGAGAGCATCGCGGCTGGCCCCCACCATCTGCGCGAAGGTCTCCGGCCCAGGTTTAGCCAACGCGATTGTCTGGACCAGTAGGTCGGCAGCGAACCATGCCGCCACCGGCGCCTGCCTGCCGGTTGAACAGCCCAACGTGGCTGCGTACACCCACATGGCGACGTGTTGAGGGGCCTCGCGGTCGCTCTCATCGACCAATGTCCGGTAGCAGGCAAGAGCACTCCCGTCTTGCCAGAAAGCTGGGCGCGCCATCGTCAAAGCCGCCGGGCCAGGGCAATACTGGACCGACCGGGCAAAGTCGAGTAACTCGTCGGTGCCCGGCAGGTCCACGCAGAACTCGCCACGCCAGATGGTGAAGATGCCAACACGCTCGTCCCCGGTCACCCGACCTTGGCCTTCAAGGATCTCGACTAACGCAGCGGAACCGAAGGTAGCGACACCCTCGGAGCGGGCGAACTGACGGAGGGCGACGTCGTCGCACAAGAGGCTTTTTCCCGTGGCTTTGGCGTAGTCAACAGCGGACATGAAGGCCCACCACGAGCTGTCCTCGTCAAAACGGTGGTTCACCTGAGGCGAGACTCTCCAAGGCCTGCTGGCTTGGCCACGATATCTGACGGCACTCACGCCCTTGCTCTTCTACGGCAGCACCCCGCCTCCGCAGCTCGACCAGGACTTCTGGGTCAATCGTCGACATGACGACCCTGCCAGCTTTGCTGTCCCAACCGACCGACGTGCCATCTCCCCTCTCACCGAACTGTTTCGAGGCGACGATGTCCGCGAAAGCGATGTCCGTGATACCCACTGAGGAAAATGCCCTCTGTATATGCCCCCACAAGCCAGGTGTAAAACTCGCCAGGACAAGGGTGCTGGAGTCGACGACAACCTGTTTGCCCAACGCTGCTAGGGCGTCCGTCCGGTCGAGGGCGGCCGTCGAGCGGTCGCCAGGGTAGATGGGCAGACACCCGGCCCCCCGGTGCAAAAGCGCCGCCGTATATGGGCGCCGGATTGCGGCTGATAAGATCCCATAGGGTAGTCGGGCCTTCGCCACCTGGTCCTTGAAGTTGTCGACCTGGGCGGCACCAGGCTTCAAAGTGTTTTCAAGGTACGAGACTAACTCCTCGGGCTTCCCGTACTGCACAAGATAGATGCCCTTGCTGTTCGGGTAGCGCTCGACGAACAACTCCCAAGCCGCGTTCCACTCTTCTCGTCCGCCGTCGTCGGGGAGGGCCGCCATGTCCATCGTTATGAGAGACGTAACGATGGCAAGCGCCGCTTGCTCCTCGTCAATGAACTGCTCTAGGAGCGCCACTGCTCGCAAGAGGGTAGTCAGCGAGGGGTTGAACTGGCAGTTCAAGCTTTCCCACAAGGCCGCTTCCATTGGGCGCTGGGGCTCGAGGATGCCATCGCTGAGAAAAGCCTGCCAGGCGTCAGCTTCGCGGCCTTGGTTGTACAGGGCCCCACCAACGCCCAACGGTACCGGGCCTGTGGCCTAGCCTCTCCGATAAGAGCGCGGCTGCCTCGTTCTCGAGTCCGCCAGTCTTGTTGAACTTGGACGATTTCAGCCAGGCTTACGACCATGGCGGCGGGCAGGGCTACCAGTCGGTAGGTCGGCAAGAGCACGGCGGACATGCTCCCGCGTTTCGCCTGGGCGACCAGCGGCCAGAAGAACCCGACCCGCATTGATAAACAGAGCGGGCTGTTGGAACTTCGTAGCAGCAAAGAAAAGAGTCTCGACCGCTTCGTCGACCATCCCCTTGTCGGCGTAAATCTGGGCAAGCGACACCACACAGGCCTCATGTGTCCCCTGCCATGGGCGAAGACGGTTGATGGCGTCTTCGCTCCTCCCGCTCGTGTGTTCCGCCTGGGCAATGAGGACAACTCCCCACTCATCAGAGCGCGAAGAAGGTCCTCCTGGCCTGGCAATGGGTAAACGCCCAGACCGCTAGCCACGAGTTGGGCGTCGAATCGCTCAGCCTCGTCCTCAGCCAGCCGCCAGGCCTCCGCAGCGTGAGCCCTTCCTTCTTCGTGGGTATCGGGGCCGCAGAAAAGGCAGGCTTTTGCCGCTATCAGTTCGCGAGGTACCTGTCACCGGACAGAGTCGCTAACTCGCGGACCGTCGAAGTCACCAACGCCGAGTCGAGCCCTGGCGACAGCATTTTTACGTCAGCGTCGCCGGCCTCATCCAGATGGCCTCGCCGGAGGGCACCCTTTCGCCAACCCTCAACGCCTTCGGGTAATCCTGAGCCACGAGGGCTACGTGGCAGGCCGCGGCACGGCCTCTGCGCTCGGCCCATGCCACGTCCTCCTGGCGTCACGGGCTGCGATAGCCCGCTCAAAAGCCTCTTCGAGGTCCCTGTCCCGACTAAGGCTGCGCCCCTCGACAACCCGCGCCACCAGTAGCTGCGAGGCGAGGAGGTTGTAGCCGGCGAAGTTAGGGCACCTGTCGGTCATGCACCGCAGCCGTTCCAACGCCTCGTCAGCGCGGCCGCAAGCCAAAGCGAACGACGATGGAGAACAGCGGCGCGTCCTGGTCAGCGTCTTTATCACCCGCACCGGTCGTAGCGCCACGATGGCGTCGTCGGCCAACCACGGCTCGACGGCCTGTACAAGAGGGTCCTCAGGCGCTACCTGCTTGCTCTTTTCAGCCAGCCTGTCTGCACGACCGCTGTCGCCCCCGCCCGCGGCTTGCAACGCCGCCAGGGCCAGGTACCGTCCGTGGCGGACCCCAGTCTCGGCCGCCATTTCATATAGGTCAGCGCTGTACAGAGGCTGCCCATGCGACGAAGCGAACTCACCGAGGGCAGCAAGTCCTGGTGCCGGGCTTCTCCGAGCCACGGGACGGGCGACGCCAACAGCTGGCTCAGGGCCGCCGCCGGGCCATCGACGGCAAGTTCCATGAAGGTGACGAGCTTCGACAAGCTGGCCTGATCCTCCGGAGGCAACTCACGCAAGCGCTCCTGGGCACCCGGCGGCAGCGCCTTGGCGCGCTCATCCAAGCGATGGCTTCCGTCAATGCGAGAAGCCAGAACTTCTGTCATCTCGTGGTGTTCGTGGGAAGAGCGCGAGCCGGTAACCGCACTAGCCATCGGTGCTGGCAGGTTCTGGATGAAATACGCTCGTGTGGACGAGGCGAGCGTCCTGGTGTCCTCTTCCCTGGCCTCGGGGGAGGTCCCCGACAGAGCAACAGGCCCTTTTGCCAAAGAGCTTTGCCTAGGCTGGCAGCCAACGCTTCCCGTGACGCTTCATCGTGCAGGACCAGGTTGTCCCACGTATCGGGCTGGCGGTACCATTTCACGAACCGGCGGCGCGAAAACCGTATCCCCGTATCCCTCCGTACGGCCTTTCTGAGCCTCTTTGGCTCGCGCCGCTTTTGGGCTGCATCCAAGGCTTGGCCGCAGGCGCCATCAAGTACCGGCCCCGTCAGCAGCCTCAACAGTTTCAATAGCGCAATGCAGATAGCCTCCAACATTCCCATCTACCTCTCTGTTTTTACGGTGGAGGGTGCCCCAGCGCCTCGTGACGGCTCGACAACCGCTCGCAGGGCAGTGTTCCTAGCTCGGGCGACGCCGCCCGTAAGGACCCTCGCCGACGACGTAAGTCGATGCCTTTCCATCCGCGCGCAGCACCGCATCCGGCGCTGGCCAGCGCCAGGTTGGATGACCGCTCGCCGTGGACCAACTCAGCGGCCCTTCTGCCCCGGAAGCTCATCCCAGAAATAGGGCGCAAATACGCTCAACGGGTTCTCCACTTCGGCCTGCTCATCAAGAGTTTTGCGTATTTGGGCAGCAATCTGGGCCTTGAGGGACTCCAATTGCGGGACCAAGGTATAGATATCCGCCGTATCGACCACGATAGTCCGGACCTGTCCAACATCGAACGGTAGTTTGTCCGCTGCGCGACACAATTGTACAATCGGCTTCCGGGTCGAATGCCGCAGTGCCAGCTCGTAGAACACGTTGGGATTGTGGAACGATAGATCTGCAATCACCAGCCGACTATAGACGATATATTCTATGACTTGCCGGCTAATCATACCAGCCTCACCAATCCTGTCGGCACGCACAAGCTTAAGGCCGAACTCGGCAAGCGGTGGCTCGATTAGGGCGCCCATAAATAGATCGGAATGCTTTCGCTCTTCACTTCCCTCGTCGCCAATAGGTGTGATGTAGAAGCAGGAAGTTCCAAAATCCCTCTCACTAATCTCAAGGCCGGTCGCCAACATCGTGCGCGGACTTAGGAGCACTGGGACAACACGATGCTCAGCTCTTGTGGCATCGGATGGCAGGTAATCGTCGAGGACCGTGTCAATTGGCAAAATACGCTCAGCTCCACTAATTGACCGGAGCACACCCACAAATTTCATGTTAACGGTGAATGTCTCGATGCACTCTGCGACGTCACTATTGGGGACTCCAACCTCGCGAGCTTTATCCGCCAACACGGCCTGAGCAGGAAGACGGTTCCCCAAGTAGGCGTCATAAAGTCGCCTGAACACATCAATAATCTCGATGGCCAGCTTGAACCTGGCACGAGCCCGAGTAGCCGCCGACACATCGTCAGCGACGGACTGTAGCCCTTCGGGTGTAAGGGCGAGCACGTCCGCCTTGTAACTGCCCGTTGTCAGCCCATACTTGGCGGAGTTAGTTATCAGTTGTCGACTTAGTCCACTCTCTGGGCTCTTACCCAAAGAATCGAAGAGGGTGATACGCCGGACGGGCTGCCCTGATCCGAACCGGTAGATATCTGAGGCTAGCTGCAGAGCATCCTCGAACGTGCTAGCCGGGAAGAGTGGAGTGCGCCTGGAGCGCTTGACGTCTCGTTCCCCGGTGTCTCCTCCCTCGCTACCCGACCCCTCCCTGACCTCAGCGTCGGTCTCGGGGGGATTCGGGGTCTTGACTGCTCGTTTCCCTTTTCGAGTCTTGATGGCCTCGTTCGCCTCGGGCGTACTCGTGGCCGTCGGCCCGGTGCCCGCTGGGGC
The DNA here is from genome assembly GCA_963807395.1 of uncultured Acidimicrobiaceae bacterium. Taxonomy (GTDB): domain Bacteria; phylum Actinomycetota; class Acidimicrobiia; order Acidimicrobiales; family Palsa-688; genus Fen-671. Next base: position 280,965 of record CAWEBW010000008.1, on the reverse strand, counting down.
CGCCGCCCCGCCTCCGGCCACTCCTGTCTCGTCAAAAAGGGTCGTATCAACGCTTCCATTGTTTGTTGCCTCTGCCATGGCGCCGTCTCCTACGGATCACTACTCATGCACCGGTCCCATGTTCTGCGTGCCTATGACCCCTCGCGGCGCTGAAGAGCAAGGGACATTGTTTGGCCGACTTTGTGACATTGCTGGCCGAACTTGTGACATTGATGGCCGGATCCCGGTGACATTGATTGGCCGTCCACATTATGAGCAGCCGCTCGTGGTGCCGCAGGACGGGCAGGCGAAGCAGCTGCCGGCCCGCTGCATCTGCACACCGCACTGGTAGCAGTACGGAGCGTCGCTGGTGGCCGGCTGCAGACGAGCTTCACCTGGCCCGGTTGACCGGGCCGGAGCTGAGCTGAGGCCGAGCCGAGGCCGAGGCCGATGATGGTCCTGCGGCCCGAGCCTCTCCTTTCCCCCGGAGGTCTAGTTCCTCCGGGTACTCGGGCTCGGCACGAATGGGCTCGTCCACGATGGCCGCTTCCTCCACCCCGGGCAGAGTCGGCTGCATGCGCTCGCTTACGGTCAAGATGCCGAGATCCCTGCGTTCGGCCTCCGCCATGTACTCAACCGCCAGGCGGCGGAATATGTAATCGACGAGGGAGGAAGCAATGCGCAGTTCGGGGTCGTCGGTCATACCGGCCGGCTCGAACCTCATGTTGGTGAAATGGCGGACGAAGGTGGCCAACGGCACGCCGTGCTGGAGCCCCATGCTCACCGAGATGGCAAAGGCGTCCATGATCCCGGCCAGAGTCGAGCCCTGCTTGGACACGCTGATGAACACTTCACCGGGACGGCCGTCGGGGAACTCGCCGACCGTTACGTAGCCTTCGCAATCGGCGACGCGGAACGAAAACGTCGAAGACTTGCGCTTACGAGGCATGTGCTCATGGATCGGCTGTTTGACAACTACCGTTTGACGTTCGAGTGCTTTTTCGAGTTCTTCCACTTTCTGTGCCAGCTCCGCATCGTGGGCCTCAGCGCTTGACGTGGTCGTCCCTACCTTCTTGGTCGTCGCCAGGGGCTGGGCCACCTTGCAATTGTCCCGGTAGATCGCGACCGCCTTTATCCCCATCCGCCAAGCGTCGATATGCAACCGCTCAACCTCTGCCACGGTGGCGTCTTCGGGCATGTTGACGGTCTTGCTGATGCCTCCCGAAAGAAACGGCTGCACCGCGCCCATCATCCGGACATGCCCGCGGTAATGAATGGTGTTATCGCCCATCGAGCAAGCGAAAACTGGAAGATGGTCGGACTTTAGGTGCGGTGCGCCGATTATCGACTTGTGTTCGTCGATGTGCGCCGTTATGTCGGCAATATCCTGGTCGGAGTACCCGAGCTTCACCAGCGCCCGGGGCACAGTCTGGTTGACGATCGACATCGTCCCCCCGCCCACCAGCTTCTTGGTCTTTACCAGGCCTAGGTCGGGCTCGATGCCGGTGGTGTCGCAGTCCATCATCAACCCGATCGTGCCCGTCGGGGCCAGCACTGTCGCCTGCGAGTTGCGGACGCCGTACGTCTCCGCCCTCTCCACCGCCTCGTCCCACGCCTCCTGCGCGGCAGACAGCAGGTCCGGGGGGACCAGCTCTTCATCGATCCGGGCCACTGCGGCTCTGTGCATCTGCAAGACATCGAGCATGGGCTCTCGATTCTCGTGATAACCGGCGAACGGGCCCATCCGGGTCGCAGTCCGCGCCGAGACCGCGTAGGCGCGGCCGGTCATCAGGGCGGTAATCGCCCCCGCCCAGGCCCGGCCCCCGTCGGAATCGTAGGGCAAGCCTTGCGCCATGAGGAGCGCCCCCAGGTTGGCGTACCCGAGCCCGAGCTGGCGGAAACGCCTGGAGTTGTCCCCTATGGCTTTTGTCGGGTAGTCGGCGTTACCAACCAGTATCTCCTGGCCCGTGAAGACCACAGAGACGGCCGCCTTGAAGCCCTCAACGTCAAAATTCCCTTCGGCGTCAAGGAAAGTAAGCAAGTTGAGGCTAGCCAGGTTGCACGCCGAATTATCGATATGAAGGTACTCGCTACACGGGTTACTTGCGTTTATCCGGCCCGTGTTGGGCGCAGTGTGCCATTTATTTATCGTTGTGTCGAACTGCATGCCCGGGTCGGCACACTCCCAGGCGGCCTTGGCAATCTGGCCGAACAGGTCCCTGGCCTTCATCGTCCTCAGGACCTCTCCGGTCGTGACCGCCCGGAGCTCCCAGTCCTTGTCGTCTATGACGGCTTGCATGAACTCGTCGGTGACCCGCACGGAGTTATTGGCATTTTGGTACTGGACCGAGTAACTGTCCCGGCCGTCGAGGTCCATGTCGAAGCCCGCGTCTCGCAAGGCTCGGGCCTTGCGTTCCTCGATGGCCTTGCACCAAATGAAATCTTCTACATCTGGGTGGTTGGCGTCGAGCACGACCATCTTGGCCGCCCGCCGCGTCTTCCCGCCCGATTTGATCGTCCCCGCCGAAGCGTCGGCGCCGCGCATGAAGCTCACCGGCCCAGAGGCGGTGCCGCCGCCGCGTAGCCCTTCCTTCGACGAGCGGATCTTGGACAGGTTGACGCCCGAGCCGGAGCCGCCTTTGAAGATATTCCCCTCCTCGACGTACCAGTTGAGGATCGAGTTCATTGAGTCCTCGACCGCGAGGATAAAGCAGTTGTGAACTCGTAACCCTTCGCTCAGGTACTCCCCGCTGTCTGTCTGTATGTCATAAACATCTAACTCCCCGAGCTCTTCAATCGCATCAATCTCCAGCACCTTGGTATCGCGTGCAGGTATGCCTGCGACCTCGAAGGTCTTCTCCAACTTGGTGGCTTTCGCTGTGTCGATAAAGCCAATCTCTTCAGCAAAGAGACGCCGGTCTCCCTCGCTGCGAATAGAAAGGGACCAGCACCCTTTGCGGTCCGGCCGCCGATCCGCCCTGAACCTTACGCGTGAAAAAATGCCAAAGCGCGCAAGGAGAGCCTGCGCTCCTCGTATGACCCCCTCCGAGATCATGTCAAATGCCACGACACTGGAGCGCTCTCTTAGGCTCACAAAGCCCTCAGCCTGGAACAGACTTCTCAGATAGGCCCGCACGACCGGGAGCGGCGCGTCATAAAGACGTGGCGGGACGGTCATATCGGTACCGCGTGTCAACAACCCCCAGCTTTCGACGAAGCCGCTCAGGCACGTCCCGTACAGCCGTGTCCTGCGGCAGTCCAGAGCAGGATTTAGGGTTGTTACTAGCCTTTCGTGACGGTGGACGTCCGGGAACACCTTGTCGAGAGCCGATACCACCCACTCGTGCTCGGCAGGCGTAACTGTAATCGCCTCGATTGTCAGGGATCTGTTGGTACCGTCCTTGTACTGACCGACGAACCCGTCGGACTGGAGCCAGCCGGCGAGGGCGGCTTCAGCTATCTCCAAGCTGGTGATTTCCCCCGAGCCCCAGCACTGAGTCCGGTGCCAGGTCAGTTGGTCGCCGGGGCGGAGAGTACCAGCGGGAACGAACCGACCCGCGCCGATGCCGCTATGGCGCCACACCAGGTGATCTGCCGTGACGTCGAGCGCATGCCCTGCCTTGGTGCGTAGACGCAGAACCGGTTTACGGCCGTTCGCCTTCACGGCCACAACTCGCGTGAGACCGTGGGCATCGAAGACCTTGGCCCCGATTGCCCCGGATTCAACCAGCTTGCCTATCGGCACCAAGCCTTCGGGCGTACTCACCATTGACCAATAGGGCTGGCAAGCACTCGCTTGCTGCGGGACGCCGGCCACCCCGATGTTGAACCACACCGGCGAATTGAACGCCGCCCGCTGGTGCACGATGAGCCACTTCAGCTCCGCCTCGAAGGTCTCGGCCTCGGCCTTGTCGGTGAAGTAGCCGTCCTTCTCACCCCACTCGACGATCGCCCCTACCACCCGGTCGGCGACCTGCTTCAAGGACCACTCGCGTTCGGGCGTCCCCAGGGTGCCCCGGAAGTACTTCTGCGCCAAGATGTTGGTGGCATTGACGCTCCAGCCGCTCGGTACCTCGACGCCGAGCTGCTCGAAAGCGACGGCGCCGGTAGCCCAGTTGGTGATACGTGCGTCACGGCGCTCCCAGGTCACCGTCTCGTAAGGGTGGGTCCCTGGAGTGGTGAAGTAACGGCGGAGGCCGATGCCCGTCTGCTCCGTGGCAAGTGCCATGTGAGTCCCTTCTCTCGGCTTGCTCGACTTGATGGGCCGCCCATTATGCCGAGGGCGGCTAGTTACTTGACGACCCGCTGCGCTGAACTGGCACGTATGTCGACGACCACAACCTGTTGTGGTCGAACTGCCTGAGTACGCCTTTCAAACACAAGATACGGGATTACTACAGCATAGTACTTACACGCTTGTCAATAGGCGGATAGATCGCCAGGCACAACCGTACGGCGGGCCGCTTGTGGGCCGACAGATGCAAAGCCTGTGGATGTGCTCGGGACGGGAAGGACCCCGCCGGTCGGCCGCGCCGGCCATTCTGACCCGGCGGCACCGGGTCCGCCGCCCTCTAACCCTTAGGGCCTGGGAGCGAGGTCCAGTTGAGCGGCAGTACGCCGCTCAGAGCAAGGCGGCGCCTGCCCCGCTCCCCCCGACTAGCGGCTAGCGGCTGCTCGGCGCTGCTTGGCCCGCAGTCGAACGGGACCGGGACGGTGGAGACACGTGGGCTGCCTTGACGGCGGGCTTTGGGGGAACGGTAGGTGCGTTCGCCCGGGTGACGATTTCGACCCAGCGGTTGTCGGCGATGCGGGCCAGGGCCGAAAGCTGGCGACGTTCTCGCGTCCTGAACGGGCGCCCGTCCCGTCCGAGCACAACCACCAAGGAGGAGACGGCGAGGTCGGCCCACGCCACGTCCGAGGGACTGGCGATGCCCGCCTGGCCTCCCACCGAGGCCCTCGCCCCTTGGACAAATGCGAATACCCAGGCCTCCGGGGGCATCGACCCGACCGAACTCAGCGGCTGGGGCGCCGTTGGGTCGATCACGGCGGCCCAGTCGGCCTCGAAGTCCCGGGCGGCGTGCTTGACTAGAGCTGCTAACAAGTCCGCTGGCCTCTGGCGCTCCACCAGGTAGGCCGCCGTTTCGAGGGCGTCGAGGCGGGGGTCGACGGGGGCGCCCGGCACCTGCCGGATGTCTTCCACGTCCACCCCGTCTACCTCATTGACCTCGTTGACCATCAAGGGGAGCAGATCCTCGTGCGGGAGCTCCACCACCAGTTCGTCGATCGCTCTGCCTGCGCCCCGTTCGAGGATGTCGACCCCGACCAAGTCACCGCGCACCGCACCGATCCGGCTGGCAACCGCCCCGAGTGCACCGGGCCGGTCGGGCAGCCACACCCGTACAACATAGGTGGCCATGCTCCTACCCTAGGTGGCGCAAGTGAACAGAAGGTTTCGACATGGGCACCGAGGTGTTAAAGCAAAGCGCCTGAAAGGTGTACGTGGCAGAGCACGCGCCCCGAGGCGCCGAGCGGGGGGGCCAGCGGGGCCCGACCGAAGCGGGTTAGCCGAGTTTGGTCAGCGCCCGCCGCAGGTTGCGCACGGCCTGGGCGATGCGCTGCTCGTTCTCGACCAGGGCGAAGCGGACGTAACCCTCGCCGCCGGCCCCGAAGCCAACGCCGGGCGACGTGGCCACGTGCGCCTCGGTGACGAGGTACTTGGCGAACTCGAGCGAGCCCATTTCCTGGTAGGGCTCAGGTACCTGGGCCCACACGAACATGGTGCCCACCGGCCTGTCGACGGCCCAACCGATCCGGTTCAAGCCGTCAACCAGAGCGTCCCGGCGGGACTGGTAGATGGCGTTCACTGTCTTCGGGTAATCGGCAGCCTCGTTCAAGGCCACGATCGAAGCGATCTGGATCGGCTGGAAGGTGCCGTAATCCAGGTAGCTCTTCAATTTCGTCAGTGCGCCCACTACCTCGGCGTTGCCGACGGCAAAAGCAACTCGCCAACCGGCCATGGAGAAGCTCTTGGTCAGCGTGTAGAGCTCGACGGCGACGTCCTTGCCCCCCGGGACCTGTAGGACCGAGGGCGGCTCGAACCCGTCGAAGTACGTGTCGGAATAAGCAAAGTCGTGGACCAGGATGATGTCTCGAGACCGGGCGAAATCGACGATCCTTTGCATCCACGCCAGGTCCACACATTCAGTGGTCGGGTTGTGAGGGAAGGAAAATACGATCACCTTCGGCCGAGGCCACGCCTCTTCCCAGGCCGCTTCCAGGTTGGCGAAAAAGTCCTGTCCGGGCCGAGCCGGACCTGCCGCACATCGGCGCCGGCGAACAGGGGGGCGTAAATGTGGATGGGGTACGAGGGTGACGGCACCAGGGCCGTGTCTCCTGGCCCGAGCAGTACCCACATAAGGTGCGACAGGCCCTCCTTGGCCCCGATGGTGAAGACGACTTCGGATTCGGGGTCTACAGCCACCTCGAAGCGACGCTTGTAAAGGTTGGCCATGGCCAGGCGCAAGTTCGGGAGGCCGCGCGACGAGGAGTACCGATGGTTGCGGGGGTTGCGGGCCGCCTCAGCCAGTTTTTCGACCGCTACAGGAGGGCTGGGGATATCCGGGTTGCCAAACCCCAGGTCGATGACGTCCTCGCCCGCGTGGCGCGCCCCGTCACGGAGCTGGTTTATGACTGCGAACACATACGGCGGCAACCCGTTTATTCGGCGGAACTCCACTATCCCTCCCGGTAGGCGTCTGGGCAGACCACTTGTGAGCCCCGACTGCCACGGGGGCAGTTGACGTACCCGGCCTTACCCACACGCCTGATCGCTGATCAAGTTGTCCCTACGAGGCTAGCGGGCGCAGTGAGCAGCCCGGGAGAGGGGGTTAGGTCACGGGCGAGAAGCGGTGCAGCGCCACGGCGGTGGCGGCGGCCACGTTGAGCGAGTCGACGCCGGCCGCTATCGGCACCCGCACTTGCCGGCACAGGCTTAGTACGGCTGGGCTCAGCCCCGGCCCTTCCGCCCCGACGACGAGCGCCACCCTCTGGCCCGAGCCCCGGAGCTGGCTGGCCGCCTCGTCCACCGTTTCCGACGCCGGCGAAGGAGTGAGCGCCAGTACCGCGTAGCCGGCGTCTTGGAGCGACCCGAGGGACGTCGGCCACGGCGCCAGACGAGCGAACGGGACCCTCAGCACGTGACCGAGAGAGACCCGGATGCTCCGCCTGTACAGAGGGTCCGAGCACGTCGGGTCCAGCAAGACGGCGCCAGCGCCGAAGGCGGCGGCATTACGGAAGATGGCGCCCAGGTTCGCCTGGTCGTTCACGCCTTCGACTACCACCAACAGCGGCGAGACTACCCTGGCCAACAACTCGTAGGCGGGGGTGGGCGGGAGCCGGCCGGCCACACCCAACAGCCCTCGGTGGACGTCGAAGCCGGTGACGGCGGCCATCACGTCCTCGTCGACGGCGTAGACGGGAACGCCGGCCGGTAATCGGAGCTCCTCGACGACGCCGAGCCGGCTCCGTAGCGCCAGCACCGATCGCAAAGGATAGGGCGAAGCGAGGGTGGACTCGAGCGCCAACTTTCCCTCGAGGATGAAGACCCCGCCCGAGAGTTCGGCGCTGCGCCGGAGCGCTGAGTCCTTCAGGTCCCGGTATAGGGCCAGCCGGGGGTCCGATCGATCGGAGATGCAGTCGACCTGGCCGTCCGGCTGTCGCCGGGGTACCGTCAGTGCTCGGCTCGTTCTTTCAGCTCTTTCAGCGCCGTGTGGGTGATGCGACCTTCGGCCCGCCGCTTAACGAACACCGGGAGAGGGACTTTCAAGTCGACGACCAGGTGGTATGTGACATCGGCCGAACCGTCTTCGCTCGGGGCGATCTCGTAGCTGCCGTCAAGCTTGCGGGTAACGTCCCCGCTTACCTGTTCCCAGGACAGCCGAGAGGGTGCCCCGGTGTAGTCGTACCGGAGGGTGTACGACGTGCTGCGCCCGAAAGCGGCGGCCCGGAAGGTGACCTGTGTCGGCCTCCCCTCACCATCCCGTTGGTCGACCGAGACTGCCTTCACATCCGCCGCCCATTCAGGGTAACGCTCGAAATCGGTCAGGATTTGGTAGCACGTAGAAGCGCTCGCGCCGATAACCATCCTCTCCGTGACCTGCTCTTCCACTTGCGCACCTCCTCAGTCAACGACCCTAGCGCCTGGGAAAAACGAGCTTCGGGACGGGCGGGCGGCGGCAGGAGCACCTCAATCGCCGCCTACCGGCGCGGGCCCGGCGGGCGAAGATAGTGGTCGATGGCGTCGCCCAGCTTGGCGGCGAGGATGTCGTAAGAGAGTTCCTCTTCCGCTCGGCGCCGGCCCGCTTCACCCATATGGCGGGCGAGTTCGGGGTTACCCAGGATGGTGGCCAGTGCGTCGGCTACATCGGCCACTCGTGCTGTCTTCGGGCTGGTGCCGTGCGGCGCCTCATGGTCTTCGGGCGCCGACTTGACCACTAGCCCGGTCTCCCCGTCCTTCACCGCCTCTGCCGCCCCGCCCGTGTTGATGGTGACGCACGGGACCCCGGTCGCAGCCGCCTCCACCAGCACAATGCCAAAACCTTCCTGCTCGAGGCCCCACCAGCGAGAACGGCAGCACAGCGCGAAGACGTCCGAACAGGCGTAAAAGTCGGGCAGGTCGGCGGCAGAAAGCCGGCCGAGGAAGTCCACCCTGACGTTGGCATGCGACGCCAACCTCTCCAGCCGGTGGCGGTCTCTGCCCGAACCGGCGATGGCCACCGACAGGCCCGGGAAGCGGCTCGAAACCAACGACGCCGCCCGGATCAGCGTGTCCATGCCCTTACGAGGCACCAGCCTGCTAACGCTGGATACCAGGGGCCCCGAGGCGGGGAGCCTGAACCGGACCCGGGCAGCGGCTCGTTCGATCTGCGGCAGGGGCTTGAAAACGTGAGTATCGACACCTGGAGGGATCTGTACCGACGGTGGGAACGCCCCTCCTGCAACGGTGCCATCCGCCGCGTTCTCGCTGCGCAGCACCCGCCTGGCTTCGGCCTCCGGGTATTGGCCTGCGGCTATCACCAGGGAGGCGTGCTTCAGTACGCGCCCGAGCAATTGGTGGCTGACCGGGAGCCGACCAGGGACAGTCACCTCGGCGCCGTGCAATACAACTGCGTACGGCAGCCCGAGCGACGGCCCCATAAGGCCGAGCGGTAGGGCTGGGTCAATCACGATGGCTTCGGCCCCCGTGACGGCGGCCAGCTGCTTCACGCGGCTGGCGAGGTGGGGCTGGGGGACCAGGACGGGCTCTCTCGCCCTGACAACTCGGAACTTCTGTTCCCGGTCCCACCATTCGGCGCCCAGGTGGGAAGCAGTGAAGATGGTGACGTCATCGGGAGGCAGCCGGCGCCATAGCTCCCACAAATAGGACTGGATGCCGCCGACCTTGGGCGGGAAGTCGTTGGTGAGGAGTATGTGTCGCATCGCTGGTCAGCCGCGGCAGCTTACCCCGGCCCAGCCGTCCTCGCCGTTGGGCGCATCGGTACGTCAGCTCGACGGGCCAGCTCGTCACGAACCATCGGAGACGGGTCCTCGAGCAGCCCCGGCCGGCTCTCGACCAGGTCGTAGCGGCCGGTCCTGAACGCCGCCCAGATGGCATGAGCCCGCAGCAGCTGGTCGCGGTGGTCGAGGTAACGGGCCAGCGTCTCCCCCACCTCGGGCTCCCACCCGTCCGCAACGTTGCCCAGCGCTATCAGGGCGTTGCGTCGTAGGTAACGGGCGTCGCGCTGGGGGATGTACCAGCGGCCGAAGCGAGCCAACAGCAACTCGTCGCTGGCCGAAAGCAGGTCGAGCAGGTCGACGTCGGGGCCTTCCACTGCGTGCGTCGCCTGCCCTAAGTAGGCCTCGCGTGCCACGTCCGCAGTCGGCAACATGGCCCCGGCGGTCACGGCCTCCTCCGTCGCGGCCTCCTCCGTCGCGGCTTCCTCGGTCCGCGGCCTCCTCCGTCGACTTGCTCGTGAGATCGCCGTGGCCGTCGGTGGCTATGCGGGCGGCCAACCGGTTCGCCGGGCACACGTCCTGGCAATCGTCGCAGCCGTATATCCGCCCCTCCAGCGGCGTTCGGTACTCGAAAGGGAACACGCCCGTGGCCTGCAGCAACCACGCCAGGCACTTGCGAGCATCGAGAACGCCCGGAGCTACAAGCGCCCCGGTCGGGCAAGAGGTGAGGCAGCGGCGGCAGCTCCCGCACCCGTCAGGGACAGGCTCGCCGGGTGGCAGCGGTGCGTTCGTGATGACCGACCCGAGGAGGAACCAGGAGCCCCGGCCGGGCAACAGGATGTTGCTATTTTTCCCGAACCAGCCGAGGCCCGATCGCTCGGCCGCCGCCCTATCGACGAGGGCATTGTCGTCCGCTACGACCCTCGCCTTCCACCCGGCTTCGGTCAGCACGGTCGCCACCTGCCCTAAAGCCGTCCGTAAGTCCTGGTAATAATCACGGCGGGCGTAGCCAGCTACGCGACCCTGCGGACGGGCCGAGACGGCGGCCCGGCCTCCGGGCACCGCACTCTCGCCTCCCTTCGCACCTCCTCCGCGTGAAGCCTCCCCGTACGGCCAAGCGCCCACCACCAGAGCGGCGGCGCCCCTTAGGCCTCGTCCGGGATCAGTCGAGCGGGCGGGGTTGCGATAGGTGAACTGCATGCCGGCCGAAAGGCCGGCAGCCTTTCGTTCCTCGAGGATCCGGCGGGTCGCTTCCATGGGCGTCGCTGGTGCGATTCCTAGAGCGGCCAGACCAACCTCCTCGCCCCGCCGGCGCAACTGGCGGGCCAACTCATCCAGGCCTTGGGCGCCGCTGCGCGCCGTAAACGGCTCCGGCGCCACGCGAATTTTCGTCGCCGCCTGCGCAGAACTCGTCCCCGCTCGTCCTTCGTGAACAGCGCCATCCTACCCTGCTCCTTCTGTCGAAGAACCAGTCGGAGCCACGCCGCGGTCAGCCGGGGGCTGACGCCGTCAGGTGACGTAGTGGTGGCACGAGCCCGCCACGCCCCAACGTCCTCAGCGCCTGCTCCTCCGCGATGTCGAACACCACCGCGTCGTCGGCCTCCCGGCCGCAGATAAAGGTCACCACGCAGTCATCGCAGGCATCCGTCCCTTGCATGATGCAGCCGTCGCAGTCGATGGTCAGTGTTGTCATGGGATCAGGTTCTCACCGACCAGTGACCAAAACCCCCTGCGGTATCGTGGCCAACCATGTTCGATTCGGCGACGTTCGATTCGGCCACGTTCGATTCGGCCACGTTCGATTCGGCCAGGTTCGGTTCGGCCATGCCCGATGAAGGACGGCCCGAGGCGCCGCGCGCAGCTGCGATTGCGGCCGACCGCTTTTCTGAGCTCGCGGGCAACCCGCCAGAGGGTCTGTGGCGCGCGCCCGGAAGGGTGAACCTGATCGGCGAGCACACCGACTACAACGCCGGCCTAGCTCTGCCTTTCGCCATAGATCGCGCCACCGTCGTGGCTGCTGGCCAGCGCTCAGACCGCCTGGTCCGGCTGTACTCGACGACCGTCGACGAACAGGCAGCTGCGGACCTGGACGACCTGGCCGATTGGGATCCAGCGAGCTTTTCGGGTTGGGCCAGGTACGCACTCGGAGTTATATGGGCGTTGCGGCTGCCGCCGTCGGAACTGCCCGGGCTCAACCTGGTTATTTCCTCGGACGTCCCCCTCCGGAGCGGTCTTTCCTCCAGCGCTGCTCTCACCGTAGCCATCGCAGTGGCGCTCAATGACCTGTGCGGCCTGGGCTTAGGGGGCCAGGAGATAGCCACTATCGCCCAACGAGCAGAGGCCGGGTTCGCCGGCATGCCGTGCGGGCTGCTTGACCAGCTCGCCGCCCTGGAAGGACAGTCAGGCGGCGCCGTGCTCATCGACTTCTTGTCGCTCGAGACCCAGCTAGTGCCGCTCCAAGTAGGGTCCCTCGTAGTAATCAACACCCGGGTCGAGCACGCTAACGTGGAGGGCGCCTACGCCGATCGTCGTCGAGCGTGCGAGACCGCCGCCGCCAGGCTGGGCCTACCTTCTCTCCGCCAGGCGACAATCGCTCGGGTGGAGGAAGAGCTCGACGGTCAGCTGCAAAAGCGCGCCCGCCACGTCGTGACCGAGAACGCACGGGTCGAAGAAACCGTCGCTAGATTGCGCCAAAACGCCCCCGTCGGCGAGTTGCTCGTGAGTTCACATGTCTCCCTACGAGACGACTACGAGGTGTCCTGCCCCGAGCTCGACCTGGCCGTCGGGACGGCGCTGTCCAATGGCGCCACCGGGGCCAGGCTCACCGGGGCCGGCTTCGGTGGGTGCGCCATTGCGGTAGGGGCGGAAGCGGGCCAGCTGGCCTGCCCGGTGTCAAAAGCGTTTGCTGCGGCCGGCTTTCGGCCGCCCGAGCTGTTTGCCGTAGCCCCGTCGCAGGGCGCGGGTCGAGTCGGCTGAACAGGCCCGTTCTTACTTCCGAAACCACCGAGTACCGACCGCGCCACGCTCCGGCGCTACGGTTAGCGATGTGCTGACCGCCTTTGTCCTCATCGACGCCGAGCCGGCTCGTGTGGCCGAGCTGGCCGAAGAGGTTGCCTCCGTCGAGGGAGTGGCCGAGTCGTACTCCGTTGCCGGACAGGCTGACATCGTCGCGGTTGTCCGGGTCCGCCAAATAGAAGATCTGGCCGAAGTCGTGACGCGGCGCCTGCATGCTTTGCCCGGGGTGACGGACACGCGAACGCTCGTGGCGTTCCAGTCCTATAGCCGAAGGGACCTGGACGCTATGTGGGAACTGGGTGCCGGATGAGTGGGCCGGCCTAAATCAACGTGGCAATCAACGTGGCAATCAACGCGGCGTAAAAGGATGGGGCGATGGAGACTTTGAGGAGGAAGGCAACGACGCCCGCACCAGGCCACCTGACGGTTCTCATTGGCGGGCCTCGTGGACGACGCGTGCGGCAGTATTATTGAGATCTGTGAGCGACCTGCTTCTCACCGCGACGCTGCTGTTTTTTCTCCCCGCAGTCCTCTTGACGAGCGCAGGTACCTGGGCCCGCTTCTCACTGCGTCGGGCCAACAGGGTGGCCCCGGGCGCTCGGCGGCGACGGCGCCGATCCCGTGGCTTTGGAGCCCTGGCATGGCCGCCACCCTGCACCGCCGACTGCGCGCTGCGTGCCGGCTGGCGCGGTCCGTCGAAGACTCTCGGCCTCAGCCTCCCCGGCGCCGGTGGTCTCAGCGCAAGCTGCCGCCCGAGGGCGACACCATTGTCGACCTGGCTCGAGAGGTCGTCCAGGAAGCCATGCAACTTGACCGGGAGCTCGTCAGCACGAGCTGGCTCGCCCGAGGGGCGCCCAAGGTCCAGGCGATGGCCGGTCTCGCCTACCGCGTGGGCGCCGTCGAGGATGCCGCCCGTCGTATCCACCAACTGGAGACAAGCCGGGCGCGTATTTCCAGCCCTCCCGGGCCGGCTGGGCTGAGCCTCAACGAACGGATTTCCGTAATGGAAGCTGCTTTCGGCGAGTTGGCTGCTCGCTCTCCGGCGGGCCTTGTCGACGCCGGCCACGCCTCGGGTTCGGCCACCTCGCCTGAGGTCCAGGCCCTGACCCGGCCTGCCTGAGGGGGTCCGACACCAAGGGGTCACTTCACCGGGTCGATGCTGCTACCCACGAGAGGGCGGGTGAGGGGCGGTGATGACCCAGAGGGCGTTAGCGCCTGGTTGGGGTTGGGGTTGGGGCGACGGTCCGTGTTGACCCAGAGGCCGTTAGCGCCTGGTTGGGGTTGGGGTTGGGGTTAGGGCGACGGCCGAGGAGTGGGTCGAATAACTGTCGTTATCACTATGTTTTTCGCCCCAATCACAAATATTCGCCCCAAACCGGGGCGGCCGGCCACGGTTTTACAGGCATGGCGCCACGCTTGCCCAGCACTACCGCCCTCAATACCGCCGCTCACCTCGGACACGGCCCCCCCTGCCATCGCGGTCTAATCCTTCCGGTCGGCCTCCGACCGAGACACCTTCACCAGACCGTCGAGGCACGCACTGGCCCGGCCACTGTCCACTGATCCTCCTGCTACCACCAGCCCCTCCTTGAGGTCGCTCACCTCGCCCACCACGAGTAAGGCGGCGGCTGCGTTCAATAGCACAATGTCCCTGTGGGGGCCGGGAACGCCGGACAGCACCTCCTTCGCCGCTCGGGCGTTCACAGCGGCGTCTCCGCCCTTCAGGTCCTCCGGACGAGCCCTCGCCAGCCCCAGTTCAGAGGGGTCGACGACCAGGCTGTGGACGCCGCCGTGGGCCGGGCTCCACTCGAACACGCGGGTAAGCGCCGTGGTGGAGAGCTCGTCAAGCCCGTCCTCGCCATGGACCACCCACGCCCGTTCTGCTCCGGCCGCCGCCAGCACCGTCGCTACCCGTTCGGCTACCCGGCCGTCCCCCACCCCGACCAGCTGGTAGCGAGCCCGGCCCGGGTTGCCCAGTGGGCCGAGGAGGTTGAACGCGGTCGGGACCCCGAGCTCGCGTCGGACCGGGATGACGTGACGCATGGCCGGGTGGTAGCGGGGGGCGAAGCAGAAACCGATCCCCACCTCCTCGATGCACCGAGCGACGGACGCCGGCGGCAGAGCGATCTCCACCCCGAGCGCTTCCAGGACATCAGCCGACCCAGTTCGCGATGACGCCGCTCGCCCACCGTGCTTGCAAACCGGCACTCCGGCACCGGCCACCACCAGCGCCGCGATCGTAGAGACGTTGATAGTGCCGGCCCGGTCCCCCCCTGTGCCACAGGTGTCGACCAGGCGCCGGGCGAGGTCGTCTGCCACCGGGACCGTCTCGGCCACTTCCAGCATGGCCTCGAGCATCCCGGTGAGCTCCTCGGGCGTCTCGCCCTTGCACCGCAGCCCAAAAATGAACGCCGCCACCTGCGATTGCGTCGCCCCCCCATCCAGGATCTCCCGGAGCGCGGCAGCCGACTCGACCGCGCTCAGGTCCTCCCGGGCAGCCAGACGCGCCAACACGAACGGCCAGCCGCCGATGTCCGCCAGCGTCGGTGCCGAAGGCTGAACCGCCCCTTCAGGCGGAAGCGCAGTAGCCGAATCAGGGTCAGCGCTCAGTGCATCGGGCATCCCTCCAACGGTACTAAGCCGTGGTCACTCCCCGGGACTGCCTGGCGCTGGATCCACCGGAGCAGGGGAGGCGCGTCGTTCTCCACGCTCTATAAGGTCTGGGTCTTGTCGGGCACCATCGGGCACCTTTTCGTGGCGCCGGACCTGCGGCCTTGAGGGTGGCGCGGTCGCGTTACTAAGGTCCTGCCGGGCCAGCAGAGCTTCGACGCTAGGGGGTCGGCCATCGGCATCCTCGTAATCGACATAGGCAGCAGCGCAGTCAGGGCCAGCGTGGTGCGCCCAGACGGCACCATCGAGGCCAGGCGTCAGGTCGAAATCAGCCCGGAGCGGCCGTTCCCCGGCCTGGTCGAGCTCGACGGGGCGGCGCTGGCCAAAGCCGTGATGGAGGCAGCCCGGTCCAGCCTGGACCAGGTCCACGCGGTGGACGGTGTAGGCATTACCAATCAGCGCGGCACCACTATCGTCTGGGACGCCTCCAGTGGTGAGCCGGTCGGGCCTGTCCTCAGCTGGCAGGACCTGCGCACTGCCGGTACCTGCCTCGAACTACAGGCAGAGGGGCTCCGGCTGGCCCCCAACGAGTCGGCCACGAAGCTGGCCTGGCTCCTCGACACTTACGACCCCGATCGTAGCCGTGACCTGCGCTTCGGCACGCTCGACACGTGGGCGGCCTGGCTGCTGACCGATGGGCGAGCCCACATAACCGACCCGAGCAACGCTGCCGTCACCGGCCTCCTCCCCACCGAGGCGGTGCTGGCGGGTAAGTCGGGGCTCGTATGGGACAAATCCAGGCTGGAACGGCTCCGCATACCCGAAGGGTGCCTGCCAACATTGGTGGCGTCCACGGGGGTTCTCGCGGAGGCCACCGCCCTGACGGGTGCCCCGCCCATTTGCGGCATGGTCGGTGACCAGCAGGCATCGCTTTTGGGCCAGGGTTGCATCCATCCCGGCGACGCCAAAGCAACGTTCGGCACGGGCGCCTTCCTCGATGTGAACATCGGCGGCTCTCCTCCGCCGTTTGGCGCTTTCGGCAAAAGCGGCGAGTGTGGCTGCTTCCCGATCATCGCTTGGGACCGACAAGGCGTCCTCACTTGGGGTGTAGAAGCCGTAATGCTTTCGGCCGGGACGGCCCTGACCTGGCTGGTGGATGACCTTGGCATCCTCTCCAACCCGGCCGAGTCGGCCGAGGTGGCCGGGCGCTGCGCCGACACCGGGGATGTTTTCTTCGTGCCGGCGCTCATTGGCCTCGGCACCCCCAACTGGGACTTCGGGGCCCGCTCCTTGTTGATCGGGATAACGAGCGGCACGGGCCGGCCGGAGGTCGTCCGGGCGGTATTGCGAGGCATCGCTCAGCGAGGCGCGGACTTGCTCGAGGCGGCCGAGGTCGACGCCAATCTGACAGTCTCTCGGCTACGGGTGGATGGGGGTATGACGACCAACCCGGTGTTCGTTCAGGAGCTGGCAGACGCGTGCCGGCGACCGGTAGAAATCTCGGCCGAGGTGGAAGCAACGTCGCTCGGGGCTGGCTTGCTGGCTGGTTTGGCGACGGGGACCTGGTCCACTTACGAGGACGTAGCCGCCGTCGTCACCCCCCGGTCGGTGGTCGAGCCATCCGGGGAGGACCGGCGGGCGCGTTGGAAAGAAGCCGTCTCCCGAGCGGAGCGCTGGGTGCCGGAGTTGTCGGCCCTAAAGTTCTGAGGGCCGCTCCGTCGCTTCGGCCGGGTCGCTCGAGCCAACGGTAGCCCGGGCGGCCGCTAAGGCGGCATCAAGCTGGCGGTCGGTACGCACGGCGCTGCGCTCTTCTTCTCTGGCCCATTCGACAAAGAGAAGGGCCAGGGCGGCGACGACGAGTACCTCGGCCAGGCCCAGCAGTACGTTGCCGCCCTGTTGCGTGTCGGCCAGGGTGTTGGCCGCCGGGTAAAGAGGCTGCGCCACGTTGGCCACCGCCAGGCCCAAAGCCAAGTTGAAGGGGATCAGGAGGACCACGAGGACGAACCTCATCCCGAAGCGAAGACGCCGGGGGAGCCCGTCCTGACCGGCGATCAGCACCCAGAGGTTCAAACCGACCAACACAAAGTACAAGTGGACGAATGCCAGGAAGACCGGGTGTTGTGCGGAGAACTGGTAGATCGGGCTCAGGAAGTAGACAAACATCGAGCCCATGGTGATGGCGAAAGCCACCAGCGGCTGGGACGCCGCTTGTACCGGCCAGCTCCGCAGCACCCCTACCAACAGGGCGGCACCGTGACGCGATGACGACTGCAGGGCCAACGTGACGGGAGCACCCAGGGCCATCAGCGGTGGCCCAACGTCGACCAGGAGCAAGACCTGGACAACGTCAGCGGTGAAGTTCGACGTCTGGTAGTGCGCGATCCCTCCCTCGGTCGCGTACGCAACGATGACGACCCCGACCACGAAACAAAGCGCCCTGAAGGCCGACCAATGGCCGCCGCGCAGGACCAACCGGCGCATACTCGACAGGTACCAGGCCAGCACCACGAGCTGGACGGCCAGGGCGACAAAGGAGATCCAGTGCGTCTGCCACGTGAACAGCAAAACGCCCGTCTGTGGGTCCGGCGATTTTATTGGCATTCGCGCAAAACCTTAGGCCCCGGTGGGTGGCCCGCCGAGCGGCCCTCCAGGCGGTTGAGCCGGTGCTGACGCGGCTGCTGGCGCCGGTTGGCTCCCGTTCCGCGACACGCTGGCCACCGCAGTGCTGGCGTCTGCGGTGCCGGCGTCTGTAGTGCTGGCATCCCCGGCGATGGCCACCTCCGATCCCGCCGGCATCTCCGAGGCGGCACCAACCTCCGCTTCATCAGTGAGCCCGGAGCGGACAGCGTGCCTCGTGGCCGTCCCAGGCTGGCTCCTCGCTCTTCCCGACAGCACGGTCCAGATTGTTGCCGCGGGGCCCGGAGGAGCCTCGGCGCCCAGAGCGAGTTGTTTGCGTACCCTGTCGGTCACCTTCCGCTCCATGTAGAAGGCCAGCCCGGGTACCAAGCCGGAGCACACCATCCCGAGCAACTGGGCGGTGCGGAACCGGGCCCGACCGGCGAGGTCGAGGCAAGCGAGCAGGTAGATGATGTAGAAAACGCCATGTATCGGCCCGACAATGGATACCACGGCAGTCCAGGGCCACTTGTTGCCGCCAATGATCTGGAGCGGGATACCGACAAAGCACAGCAGCGCCAGGCCGGTGCCGACGATGAAAGCCATTATGCGGTAGCGCGCCAGCGCTCCAGCAGTGCCACCCAAGGGCTGTGGTCCTTTGAGGAGCCCGCTCATAAGGACAAGTCCGTCTGATCGACCGCCGCCTGGGGCCTGTTCGCCTGGGGTGAAGCACCCAGCGCGCCGGAGGGATCGCCGAGGGTAATGCCCGTAGTTGCACCCCCGAGCGACCCTTGGCCGTCGCCAAATGCTTGCCCGTCGTCTGACTGCGGACCGTCGTCTTCGCCGTAAAGGACGTCCAGCGGCAGCCCTCGTGGGTTCCCCCATGTCTTGCGGGCACCCCCGGCGGCACCGGCCGCAAGTGCCTGCAGGTACTGGTTGTAGTCTTGGAGCTGCGGCGTCTCCAGAGCCTGGTCCCAGACCAGGGCGGGCGTTGGTACCTCGTCGTCACGGTGCAGGAGCGAGCGGCGCTGCCGGCGAGGGTTCTCGTACTCGGCCTCGGTCGGGACATCGTGGATCAGTTGCCACCAGGCAATAACCCCGAGGACGGCGAAGATCGGCCACTCAATGGAGTAGAAGTAGCTGAGCAGGTTGCCACTTAGGGCGCGGGTCACCTGCCACCAGCCCGCCAGAAAGCAGCCTGGGACGACGGTCACCAGGAGGAAGTGCAGGACAAACGCCCTGCGAGACAACCACCGATTGCCCACAGTCTGATCCTAGTTCGCTCTCGGAAAGTCCTGGTTGGCGACACCCGGACGCCCGGGCTGACGCTCCCTCGCCACCCAGGGCACCCTGACTGAGGTGACCAGGCACCGGCGTCCGGAGAGGCATGCGCCGGGGGCCGCCTCCTTGCTTTAGCTGGCTTTCACTGCGGCCAAAAGTTTCGTCAAAGACTCCTTCGCATCCCCGAAAAGGAGGGTGGTCCTCGGGTCGTAAAGCAGAGCGTTGTCCACCCCCGAGAAGCCGGGTCGCATACTGCGCTTCAGGAAAACAACATTGGCCGCGGTGTCGACATTCAAGATCGGCATTCCGTATATTGGGCTGCCAGGGTCGTCTCTGGCGGCCGGGTTTACGACATCATTTGCACCGACCACCAGAGCGACGTCGGTGCTGGGGAACTCGTCATTGGCCTGTTCCATTTCTTCGAGTTCCTCGTAAGGGGCGTCGGCCTCCGCCAACAGTACGTTCATGTGCCCCGGCATACGCCCGGCCACGGGATGAATTGCATAAGCTACTTCGACGCCGCGCGCCTCCAGGGCGCGCGCTAGCTCTACGGCTACATGCTGTGCTTGGGCCACGGCCAGGCCATATCCGGGGACGATCATCACTTTGCGGGAATAAGCGAGGAGAGTACCGATATCGGTGGCGTCGGCACTGCGAACACTGCGGTCCTGCGCTGCGTCGATGGCCACGGCCCCTCCGGCCGGGACGGCCCCGAAGCCGCCGAGCACGATCTTCGGGAGCGACCGGCCCATGGCATCGCTCATCATCTTCGTGAGCAGTGCCCCCGAGGCACCCACCAGCGTACCCGCAATTACGAGGATGACATTGTCTAGGACAAAGCCGTCCGCGGCGACAGCGAGCCCGGTAAAGCTGTTGAGCAGCGAAATTAGGACGGGCGTATCGGCGCCCCCGACGGGCAAGACTATTCCCGCTCCGAGCGCTAGCGCGACGATCGCCAGCAGGGTAATTGTCAGCAAGTGCGGCGTCACGACTACCAAGGTCCCCAAAGCGAGGATGGCGACGGCAATGATGCCGTTCACAACCTGTTGGCCGGGGTAGATCACCGGCCTTCCGGTCATAAGCTCTTGCAACTTGGCAAAGGCCAGAATGCTGCCCGAGAACGAGACGCATCCCACAACCAATGCGAAGACGATGGGGACGCCCTTTTCGGCTGGTACCCCCACGGGCAAGTCGTGAAGGTACTCCGTCAGCGATATAACCGCCGCCGCGGCACCTCCGACTCCATTGAACATGGCTACCATTTGCGGCATAGCGGTCATAGGGACGGTCCTCGCCGCCGGTACGGCAACCAGAGCGCCAAGCCCCATCGCCGTACCGATTACCCAGTCATGGCCCGGTGCCTGGACAAGGAAAGTGACGAGCACGGCGACAACCATCCCGGCAACGCCTACGAGGTTGCCGTAGCGGGCTGTGCGCGGCGAGCTCAGCGCTTTGAGGGCCAAGATGAAACAAACGGCAGACAGGAGGTAGACGGCCGTTAAGCCATTTGCACTGATGTGGATGGCAGCCGTCATGGCCTGGCGTCGCTTTTGGCTCCATCCTCAGACCGGGCAGCCTTTGTCTGCTGGCGGCTTTTGAACATATCGAGCATGCGGTCCGTTACCACCACACCACCCACGATGTTGAGTGTGGCCAAGAAGACGGCGACGAACGCGAGCGACGTTTGCAGCGCACCTTGCGCCTGAGAAGCGATGTACATCGCTCCGACCAAGATAATCCCGTGTATGGCATTACTTCCGGACATGAGCGGGGTGTGCAAGATACTTGGGACCTTGGAGATGACCTCGAAGCCTAAAAAGGCGGCTAGGACGAATACAACGAGCAGGTCTACAGCGTCGGTGATCATGACTGCGGCTCCTCGAGGGCTAAGCGGGTTTGCTCGTTGTGGACCGAACCGGATACCGTGACTGCGCTCTTGTCGACGATCTCGTCCTCGAAATCGGTCGCCAGCTTGCCGTCTTTCACCAACAAGCGCACGAATGAGCTGACGTTTCGGGCATAGAACGCGCTGGCGTGGGTTGGCATCGAGGCGGCCAGCTCGGGCGCCCCGATTATGTACACGCCGTGCCAGACGAGTTCCTGGCCATCTTCAGTCAATTCACAGTTTCCTCCGCTGGCGGCGGCCAAGTCGACAATGACCGAACCGGGGCGCATCTCGTTGACCATGGCCGTACTGACCAGGAGCGGGGCACGGCCACCGGGGACAGCCGCCGTCGTGATAACCACGTCCGAAGCGGCGACGTGTGTGCCGATCATCTCCTGCTGGCGAGAAAGGAAGTCTTCAGATTGCGCCGCCGCGTAGCCACCGGCTCCCTCTTGTACCTCGAGGCCCAGCTCGAGGAAAGTCGCTCCCACGCTCTTTACCTCCTCTCTGGATGCCGGCCGGACGTCGTAGGCGCTAACGACAGCGCCGAGCCGGCGCGCCGTAGCAATTGCTTGCAGGCCCGCCACACCGGCCCCGAGGACGAGGACACGGGCGGGTGGTACGGTCCCGGCCGCCGTCATAAAGAGCGGGAAAAACTTCCCCAGCTTGTTAGCCGCGATCAACACCGCTCGATAACCCGCCACGGTGGACTGAGAAGAAAGCGCGTCCATCACCTGGGCGCGGCTAATCCTCGGCACGAGTTCGAAGCTGAAGGCCGTGACCTGGCGGTCCACCAGTCTCCTGACCACGTCGAGGTTGGCCAAGGGGGCCAAGAAGCTCAGGAGGGAAATGCCCTCGGGCAGCTCGTCGACTTCGTCAACGGTGGGGGGCTGGACCTTCGCTACAAGGTCGGCACCGGCAAAGAGATCGTCCCTGCCGCTGAACACCTTCGCACCTGCTGCTTCGTAATCCCCGTCGGGATAGAAGGCAAGCTCGCCAGCTCCCCGCTCGACAGCTACTTCTATTCCATCTCCCGTAAGGCGCGCCAACTCTCCAGGCACGAGAGCGACGCGTTGCTCACCGGGTCTGAGTTCTTTGGGTACTGCTAACTTCATGGGCCTCCGTCCAAACAGGAGACCCTACACCAGCTCACCGACCAGCTCGGCTCGCGTACAGTTGAAAGGGGCACTCGGACCGGCACCCACCCGAAATCACTACCGGTCTGAGATTTACGGAGCTAAAGAGCTCGAGCGATCAATTGGCCAGTAGTCTAGCTTGCCTGTCGGCGGCGACCGCCTCGATGCGCGGTGTCATAAGCTGCCCTGACCTCTCCGGGTATGCGGCCACGGTCACCCACCGCATAACCCTGTGCACGGGCCGATTCGCGTATCTCGGCCTGCGATTCGCCGCGTGGTGTCGAAGCCGGACGGCTCGAGCGCGTCGAACGGCCCGTCGTGGCGCCACGGCGGCGGCCACGACCGCCTCTGCCGGCGGAATGGCCCGCAGTGGCGAAACCTTCTAACGTTTCCTTAACCTCGTCGAGGTGCTTCCGGCAAAGGTCAAGTGTATACGTCTTCCCACCGTACGTGAATGACAGGGATTCAGCCGCATTGACATCCCCGTCTTCTAGGTCGCAAGTTACAACAACTTGCGTGATACGAGCCATTGACAATCCCCTTTCAACTGAAGCTCGCGGACTGTGCCGCGGGATCAATACATGATAGTAGTTCAAACGCGCGCCTAATCACAATTCGGACGTTGCGGCGTAACTGACTTCGTGAGTATAGGGCCAGCAACAGGCCGCCGACTCGCGAGAACTGAACTCCCGACCCTCTACGGTTCTGCAAACGTGGCTCCTCGGACTTGTCGTTCTCGAACTGGAACCGCGATTAAGTGCGTCCGTCGTGCGCAACGCGGGCAACGTTTGGCCGATTGCCGCCCCACCATGGTTCCGGAATCGGCTGTGCTTTGAAGGGAGACCCGTCAATGTTGGCGGGGGCCTATACGAGCCGAAACGCTGCCGAGTAAAGGTGTGGTCGGTCGTTACCTTCTCGCGGCACTTTTGCAAACCTCTCTTGGGTGTCTGTTCCCTCGAAACCGTTTCCACTAACGGATGAGAGTTGAGGTCACCGCCGGCGCTACTCGACGGACAGCCCCGGCCCCAGTTTGTTGGCACTGGCGTTTGTCGGCCAAGGACTAGTTGGCCTGCACTACTCAGCCAGTACTACTGAACCAGTGCTAGGTGCACGGTAGTGACTTCAGTGACACTAAACGTGGGCGCTGCGGGCCTCGATCCCGCGACCTTCGCCTTGTAAGGGCGACGCTCTTCCAACTGAGCTAAGCGCCCAGGCGCTACATGTTAGTGCCGGTTTGCGAACCCGGCCGGCGCCGGCGAAAAGTTTCTCCGCTGAACGCGGCGAGGCCGCCCGGGCCTACCTGATTTCGTCGTTCGTCGGCGAGACGCTTTAAAGTGCGCCCGCTCGACTTCGACCCAAGGTTGACCTGGGCGGCCCTATTCTGGGCACGGCCGCTATGCGGTCTTGCGCTGTACTTGAGGATCCTGAGGGCGCTCGAGGCGACGGACACCTTCGGGACTGTTGGATGGCGATAACGTGGGCTCGTTCGGGAGTCCTGCCGCAACTTTGGGCGGCCGGCCGCGTTTGCGCTTCCGGGGAATGACCACACCGTCAGCGAACAGCTGTCCGCCCCAAACGCCCATCGGCTCACGCCTGGCTAGTGCGCCCCGCAAGCAGGGCTCCACCAAAGGGCACATTGAGCAAATCGCTTTGGCCAGTTCGATGTCGGGTATCTGGTCGGAGAAGAAAAGCGGCGTAAGTGCTCCCTGGCCATCGCGGCACGCGGCATCTTCCCAAGTAAGTGTCGTTGCCTGTTCAATCTCGTCGATCTCGTCTTCGCTCTCGGCCCAGCTGTAGGCGAACATCTTGCGTTTCCTTTCGATATCAACCCTGCGTTGTGAAGTCCCATCGCTCGCTGTCAGAGAAACAAAAAGGCCGCCGGGGGGTCCCGGCGGCCTCTGGGCCAATCTTGCGAGTGAACCGATCAACTCGGTAATCGCTCGCTTTGGCTCAAAAGCCGCTCAAGGCGGTACCAACCGGAGTTAAAGGAGGCCCTCGGCATGCCCTTGCCTACGCATATGGCCCCGGCGTGAGCCGAGGTGAGTGCGGGCACCTTGGGCCCCTGATTAGCCTGGTTGGGGCGCGTCAAGGTCGGGCCTGCAAGCTTGTCGCTGCTCATCAGTGCCTGACCTCCTTCGAAGCGCGCTCTGCCCGACTTGGGCTCCTGCCTGACACCATCGCAGCACGTTGACCGCCGGAAGTCAACTCAATATTCGAATAGGCGTACTACCAGGGCAGTCGCGCTTGACGTGAGTGTGCGTCCGCGTACAGTAGTGCCCACGGAGGGCGACCCGCCCGTGGCCTGGTGCGGGCGTGACATTGCCGCGAGCGCCGGGGCCTCGCCCGGTCGGTTTGTCCCTGCCCCGCTAGCGTTGTGGCAATGGCTGTGATCGATGTCGCCGGGTATGTGGCCGAGCTGAAGGACCACGCGGTCGACCACGGCTTCCACGTGCATGACGAGCGGCACTTCGTCGAGACCTACTCACTCCGCCAGGCCTGGGAGGTCGACCTTCACCCTGAAGAGGCGTGTAACGGGCCGCTTGACCTTCACCTCGCCCTGGAGGTCGACCCCCGCGTGCTGCTGTCATTCGAGGATGCTGTCGTGGAGCTGCCCGAAGGGGCAGATCCGTCCGACGACTACCACTTCCCATTGACCTTTACGTGGCCCTGCCACCGCTGCCCCACGGGCCCGACCTCCTCCATCTGGCCATAGACCTGGCCGGCATCGGGGGCGTCGAGTTACCGTTGGAAACCTCCGCCATCGACAGCTATCCGTCCGCCACTGACCCCGCCGAACGACGTCTCACAGTTATCGCCCGCCAAAAGGTGTCGCTGGCTCGTGTGCTGGCCGGCGAGGAGCTTCTCTGTGAGAGTTTCGACCGAGCCCTCGCCGTGAGCCATTATCTCTTGGAGTCGGCACCGGCCTGGATGAGCCAGGATTAGCCCCCTCGGGCCTGGTCGACCCAGGCCTCGTTTCACAAAGCAACCCGGCTCGGTTTTGAGCAAATGATCAAACCGGCGACCTCCGGCCCTTGAAGTCGCGGCCCAAATAGCGATGACTTCGGCCCCATCTATAGGTCCCATCGGTATGGCCCGTAAGAGACCAGTATGAGGAGGCGTTGTGCCCGTACCGAAGCCGCTGCTGACCGGTCTTGCATTTCCTGAGTCACCCCGTTGGCACGATGGTCGCCTTTGGGTGGCCGACTGGGGAGCTCACCAGGTCGTAGCCGTCGACGCCTCTGGAAAAGCCGAGGTCGTCACCGAAGTAGCTTCTTTCCCCTTCTCGATTGACTGGCTCCCCGACGGCCGGCTGCTCGCCGTCTCGGCCAGGGACCGGCGTCTCCTGCGCCGGGAACCGAACGGCGCCCTGGTTACTCACGCCGAATTGAGCAGCCTCTCAGAACGGCCCTGGAACGAGATCGTCGTCGACGGCAAAGGGAACATATACCTGAACAATATTGGCTTCGAGTTCCCGGGCGCCGATTTCGCTCCTGGGACGATCGCCGTCGTGACCCCAGATGGCTCGGCCCATCAAGTGGCCGACGGAGTGGCCTTTCCCAACGGGATGGTGGTCACCCCGGACAATTCGACTCTGGTCGTTGCGGAATCGTACGGGAACGTTCTGACCGCTTTTACCATCGCAGCAGATGGGAACCTGTCCGGCCAGCGAGTATGGGCCCACCTGGGCGACGGCGTACCGGACGGTATCTGCATCGACACTGAAGGCGCCATTTGGTACGCAGACGTCCCCCACCAACGGTGCGTCCGGGTGCGCGAAGGCGGTGAAGTTGTACAGACGATCGAGTTCGACCGTGGTTGCTTCGCCTGCATGCTCGGAGGCGCCGACGGCCGAACGCTCTACATCGTGGCCAACCAGTGGTCGGGGAGCGCACGGATGGCCATGTCGAAGCCGGCCCGGGCCGGAGAGGTGGTAGCGGTCGAGGTGGACGTGCCGCGTGCTGGTTGGCCATGAGCGACCCGTCCAGTGCGGGCGCCACATCCTTGGCGCCACGACGGAAGTATGAACCGCACGTTCACCCAGCAGTGCTCACCCGCCCGAGTTGAACGAAGAGCCAACGAAACGGTAACCGTCGTCAAAAGTGGGGGCTGTGGACTAAATGGACGGGTGCTTTCCGGCTCCAGCGTTCGGCTGGCTGAGTCCCTCGACCCAACGCCGCGTAGCGGACGGCGAGGTGAAGCGGACAACCGTCGGCCCCAATTCAGCCGCGGACCACTCGTTGATACGTTGTCGCTTCCGTGCGAAGCTCCGGAAGTGCCAAACGATGATCGAGTCACGGGACAGGAGCTGGCGGAAGGATTCTGTGTTGCCGTTGCA
Organism: uncultured Acidimicrobiaceae bacterium; assembly: GCA_963807395.1. Lineage (GTDB taxonomy): Bacteria > Actinomycetota > Acidimicrobiia > Acidimicrobiales > Palsa-688 > Fen-671. The sequence continues at coordinate 254,615 of CAWEBW010000008.1, read as the reverse complement.
TATCGTGCGACGGTTGATAGCGCGAACAACGCTGCGGCGGGCCAATCGGCCGAGAGAAAGCCAACGCGGGTAGTCCAACGCGACGATGAGCTCACAGCGCGCGAGGGCAATGTCCAGCCACCTGGAGTACGCAGTGTCGAGGATCCACCGCTGGCCGGCGCAGATGGCCTCGATCTTTCGCCGCTGCTCGTCAGGGGCCACCTCCACCCACCCCGGCTCCCACGTCAAGTCATCGACCGAGTGCCAGGGGAGCCCGGTCTGTTGGGCGAGACGAGCGGCAAGGGTAGTTTTCCCGGCCCCCGTTACGCCGTATACCAGGATCCTCTCGGGCGCCGTCTCCATCGTGAATCTCACACCCGCCAATGCGGCCGGGCGTCGCCATTGAAGGGCAAGGTTTTTGCTTGTAAAGCGCTAGGCCACTGCACTTCATCCGGGCAGCTCGGAAGGACCGACGCGTCTTCGTGCCTAGAGGAATCGCGGCCGGCGTAGCGTGTCATTCGGCGATCCGGTAACCGGGATGAGACCAATGGCATCACGGTGGGCCCCTTCAGGAGTTGAAACGTGACGATATTTCTGTGGGATTCAGGACGAGACTACGTCCCGCCGGTCGGCCAACCCGCCTCCGATTGACCGTTGCTGCTACCTCGGCTTCGTGTACCTCCGACTTGATCCTGGCTTCCAAGATCGCTGTGCCTTGCGCGAACTGCGCCTTGGCCCGCGCCGCCTTCTGCTCCTGCTCGGCCGCTTCCTGGTCTCGCTCGGCTGCCGCGATTCGGGCCGCCGAACCAACCGCCGCGGCGGGCGGCGCGGCAAGGTTCTTTATATAGCCCGTCGGGTCTTCGATTTCTTGTGTCTGAAGCCCATCGACCACGATACCGAGCTTTTCCATTTCGAGGTGGCTTCCATCCTTGACCTCCTGGGCAGGGCTTGCCGAGCGGTAAAGGGACCGCCACCCGGCCGATCAGACCCCTCAAGGAGTCTGGGTGGCGAAGAGCCCCTTTCGGCTAGCCCACACCACTCCCCGTTTAGCCGAAAAATGAGTTTCCGCGAACCCGGTTATGCGTGCGTGGGCTCGGTGGGGATCGAACCCACGACCGAGGGATTATGAGTCCCCTGCTCTGACCGCTGAGCTACGAGCCCTTGTATCGTCTGACCTGCTATTATGTCTGAAGCATTCTTGAGCTTAACACCCCCCTTGGGTAACTTTTGGGTAACTTAAGCATCCTGTACGAGAAAGGATAGGGCGATGCCTGGGGCCCTCGACCGCCAGCCGATAGTGGCCCCGACTGCCCGTCGCGAGACCCATCCCGTGCGGCCACGGCAGAGGAGCGGTCAGGACTCGACCTCGTCGGCCACAACTGCAGCGACCCGTGTAGCGACATCATCGACGTGGAGCTCGACGCACCCCACGCCCACTCATGAACGCTGGCGCCGGGCGCCTACGCCTCTCCCTCCTGAGGGCATCCGGCGACCGGCGGGTTGCCCGCCCTCTTGGAAAGCTCATGTAGCATACGGCCGATGGCCTCGCGACACCGTCGGTGGCGCTCTGGTATAGGTGCTCCATGATGGCTGAGGGCTCAAGACCGAGCTCCTCCAACCCAACGCGAGAGCGCCGATATGTCCTCACGACGAGCTGGCGCTCCCCCCGGCTGGCATAGGCTCTCATCAAAGCCATGGCCGACTCTTCGGAAGCCGGGTCATGTCTCAGGCAAATTTCCCAAGCCTCGATGACAGCATCCAGGTGCGATTGCCCGTAGCCTTTGGTCCGATCGCGTGCCAGCTCCAAGCGGGCACGTTGACGGAGCAGTTCGAGGGCATCGCGCGGTTCGAGCGCCCAGTCGCTGTACGGCTCGTCTGCCAGCACGACGCCATCGTCCAGCAGCGCCGCCAACAGCGCCCCATCTCGTGCCACTCCGGGCCGCATGGCCAACGCGTACCTGAGCGCAGCTTGGTGCCGCTCGAGGTCGATCTCCAGCGGGATATCAGCAGGCACAGAAATGTGGTCCCGGTCGGCCCGCAACAAGCGGGGCCCGACGGCCCCCAGAGGCTGTACCGCTTGCCTCGCTAATGACACCGCCCTACTCAGGGCATTTGCTGACGCCCGGGGTGCCAGCTTCGAAAACAGCATTTCTTGCAGTGCCTCTCGGCGAAGCCTGTGGTCGGGGGCAAGCATCAAAAGCTCGCACAGGCGCTTGGCGGGTGGGCGGGACCACGGCCCCGCGCTCCGTCCGTCGTGGCCTATGGTGAAGGAGCCGAGCAGTGTGACGGTGACCCGAGCCTGGTCAGGTGGACCGGCGGTGCGCTGAAAATGCCCTATTTCGGGCGGTCGTTCCATTTAGTTCCCTCCGTCGACCGATTGAAGGACTCGTTAGTTTGAGAGCGTTCCGCGGTTTGGCTGTCCTACATGGGCCAAGTCATTTGGCTGCAACATTGCCTCGAGGCTGAACCGCAGGTGACCAGGTGATATAGAGGCGGTTCCCCGTGTAACCGAGACTGTTCAGCACTTGGGATGCTGGCACGTGCGTTCCCAATAGGCTTAGGCCCGAGAGAAAGGAGCCCGGCCTTGAGTGGCGGGGATGGTTTTCCCTGGAGACCCCGACGGCGCTCACAATCCCGGGAAGCTATAGCAAAACGGGCAAAAATTCAAGCCCAATTTTCGCGCCAAAGAGAAGAAACGATTACCGGACCACAAGTTTACCAGAGGCCCGAAAAGTGACTTCACAAAAAAGCTACTTCAACCCAAGGTCGAGCGCAAGCTATTTCTTCGTAGACCAGCCACTCGCCACTCGACGGCCCGGCCACCGGCTCAAGTACAGCGCCACGGTCCGCCTAAAGTATGAGTGGCCAATCTGACCCTCCAGGCGGTGCTTGCACCCTCCAATCCTGACATCCTGGCTTCCGGTGAAATAGGGCCTCATTGCTGGAATGCGCAGATAGTGCCACTCCCCCGGGCGCTTATCGGCCGGGGGCGTCCCTCAACCGGCAGCGTCAGTGTCGGGCCATAATGCCGCCATCGGCCGCACTCTACTTCGGCTCAGACCTGCAGCCGTTGACGGCACGCGCGAACAACGGACTGACATGGCGGGGTAGTTCCCGCCCTTTCGATAGCCAACTTTGTCGCGAAGGGAGCGGCTTCGCGGCCAACTTGGGCCGAGGGCAAAGTCGGTACAAATGGCGAAACCAAACTTGTACATGTTCAGCCTGCGAGATCAGCTTTTGAACCGCTGGGCGTACTCCCGTTTGCCGACGGCGTAGACCGCCCAGCCCTGACCCGAGGGGCCGACGGCACTGGACAGCAAGCCGATCCCGCTCGGGTTGCCGGCGTTCGAGAAAAGGATCTTCGGTTTGCTCCACGTGGCACCGCCGTCGGAGCTATAGGCGAGGTCGACGCCCGTCGCATTGTCGAGCCAGGTGGCGAAGATGTCGCCGGCGCTGTCCTGGGAGAGCGTCCCGTCCATGCCGACCTCCCCAGTGGCGAGCGTCACCGCTGAGCCGAAGCCAGAGGACGGCGAGAAGTGCCGGTACTGAACGATCGGGCCCGGGTTGGGCACGTGGGCCTCGTTGGTCTCGAGCAACCCCAAGCCGGAAGGGCCGCCACCGACCACTGGGTCAACACCGTCGCAGTCGACCTCAGCCAGCGGGCGCCATGGGCTCGAACCCCCGGGCGAAGCGGAGAGCTCGGCCGGTGTCGTCGTTGGATTAATCGGCGCGTAGGCATAGACCAGGGCCTCACTCGCGCTCGACGGGCAGGGTGAACTGCCCTTCCCAGGCAATGTTTCGAACACTCCGAGCACGCCAGGAGAGCCGACAAGCTGAGAGCCGAAGGCGCCGCCGAGGTTGCCGACCGTGTAGGCGCTCGCCGGCTGCGGGTTGAGGGTGGCAAAGGGCGGCGTGTTGGCCCCGGACTGGTCGGTTGGCGCGGCGAGGGAGTTGGCCTGGAAGGCGGGGTTGGACCCGGGGATGACGTAGCCGGCGCCGAAGTCACCGCCGGGCAACTCGACGGCCGGACCGGCGCCCTCAGCATTGCCGCCCATGAAGCCGACAGCGTGAGGCTCGAGGCTGAAGGAGGTCCCGCCGTCGGTCGAGACCCACTCGTTGATGCCCTCGAGGTCGGAACTGCCACCGATGACGTCGTCGAGGACGTAGATGCGGCCCGGCTCCAGCAGCACGCTCGGGTCTCCGAAGAAGTCTGCGCCGGACGGGTCGGCCACCTCCAGGGTGACGGGGCTGCAGCCCGTTGCGCCTCCAGCCAGCTTGCAGAAGCTCAGCTTGGTCGAGCTCTGCTGCCATACCACATAGGCGGTGCCCGAGGCGTCGACGGCGACGGCCGGCGGCACGCTCGGGGCGCTCCCGACGGCGAGGGGAGTACCGGTGCTGGCCGGCGAGGACGTCTTGGTCGTCGTCGTGGTGGTTAGGGAACCCGCTGCTCGGCGGGAGGCTAATGCTCGGCGGGAGGGCTCCACTGCTCTCGGGTAAGGCCGTCGCCGTCGGGCCGCCCGTCGCCGCCTGGACACGGGCCTCTGCCCCGGCCAAGCAGAGATCACGACCATCGGTGAGGCCCAGGTCGTAGACGCAGTCGGAGAGCAAGTAGGAGTTGGTAATACCTTCGGCTTTGCAGTCCTTCTCCGCGGCGGCGACGGTCTTCGGGCTCAGCGACGCTACGGTGAGCGCCTTGCTCGGGAAGGCAAGGTCGGTGAAGGTGGCTGTGCTTTGGCCCTTCGGGTAATAGAAAAGCGAGCTCTGCTGGCTGATGCGCCAGCTCTGGGCGAACTGGTGGTACAGCACGTCGAAGTTGCTGCACGCTGTCCGAGGGGAAGGCGAGCTGGTCCATGCTGTAGACGACCCCGTTCCCCCCGACTAGCTGGTCATATGCTTCTCCGGGGTCACCGAGCAGCCCCTCGAGGTGCCCAGAGCGCGATGGCGCCACCTTGACCATCACATTGATGTTGTCGCTGCTGTTGCAGGTGACCACCTCATGGGCGATGGCGATGGTGTTCCCGGAGAAAACTGACACCGCCGTCCCATCAGGCCAGGTGACCGTAGCCAATTGAGGCGACTCCACCGAGATCTTCCCGCCACCGGCTAGGGCACGGCTGCCGTAGGCCACGGCTTTGCGGTCGACCCAGAGCTCCAGGCGGCCGGAACTGTTGGCGGCGAGCTCGACGATGTTGCCGCCGACTCTCATCGCCGTTGCCGTGTCCAGCGCAACGTCAGCTGCTCCCGGGAAGCGCTGCTCACGGACCTGGATATCGAGGTCGTCGGTAGTCGACTCTGCGAGGGTGAACTCCCCAGCGGCTTGGAAGGCGTAGCTTGCTCCGGAAAATGTTTGCTCGTGCGGCTCGCCGTAGGAGGCGGCGCTACTGCTGCTCCCGCTGCCCCCACCACCGCCCTCGCCGGGCGCGGCGCCTTCGCCGAACGCGGCGTTGGCCTCGTTGAAAGCGACAGCCGCGAACGCATAGCCCAACCCCTCGGCCGCGGGCTCGACCGCTTCGGCGGTTTCCGCCTCTTCGGCAAATTTAGCCCCGTCAGCTGTGGCCTCAAAGGCATCCGTTGCGACGTGCAAGGCCTCGCCCAAGCTCTCGCCGAGGCTCGAGTGCCCCTCCTCCCCGTTGGCGAAGAACCTGGTGTTGGGCTCGAGCCCCCCCGCCGCACAGCCGAGAGCCGATGGGGCCACCGGCTGCAAAATGCCGTCGGCATAGCTCTTCAGCGCTGCCGCCAGGTGGGCCTCGGGGGCGGTGACCGAGCTCGACGCCGAGCGCGGCCGGGAGCACCAAGGTCCTGGGCGCTGCCTGCGTCAATACCTGCTCGAGGGGGCTCGTATCGAGGATGGCGGCCCTCAACAACGCGACCTCGGGGACCGTGGAAGGCTGGAACGCCGTCGCAGCCAGCTCGAGCAAGTGAATGAATGGCGACGGCAGGCCGCGCAGGAGCGTCGCTTTCGCCGCCGCGAACTGCGCGGGCGCGAGGGTCACGCTCATCTTGTCGGCGACGAAGGCTCGGGCCACACCTGGACTGCAGGGCGGGGAAGCTGCCGACCAACCGCGACGCCCCGAGGGCATATTCGGCGCTGGCGTTTGCCTGGCGCACGTACCAAAGCTGTGCACCCCCGGAGGCGGCAGCCTGTGCCCTGTCGAGGGATACCCGCATCCCGATGATGGCGTCGCCGAAAAGCGTCTCTCTGTCGATAAGTGCGTTGAGGGCAGCGAAGGCGCCCGCCTCATTGCTCGAGGGGGCTTTCACTGGGGCCGGCAAGGTGAGGCGCGGCGTGAAGATCGACATGTAGACCGGCTCGGGGGGCAAAGGTGCTGGCTTGCTGCTGGTCGCCGAGCTCACGGCAAGGGGTACCGGCGCGGCGGCGGCGCTCTCGCGCCGCCAGCGGGGCAACCCCTGAGCCGGTGAGCGTTACGGCGATCGTCGCCAGAGCGAAGACCATTGTCATGCCGACGCGGCGGCGACGGTCGGGGTCTTTTTCAGGTCCACGGCGTCCACCTTTCGTGACTGCCAGTCCCAGTGTCGAGCTTGGCCTAACGAGTCATTATGACGTCAGGGGTTGCGCCGAGGTTACATCTCCATTGCAGAGCCGCTTGCAGGTGCGCACGACCGGCGCCTTGGTCGGGCCTGCGACGCCGCCGCACGTTCCTCTCGGCCCCACGGTGCCAATCCAATTATTGACCGAGGCGTATGCGAGCGGCCATGCCAGAGGGTTTGCCGAATGCGCGGCCAGATTGTTGTTGAGACTCGGGAATATTATGTGCACCCCAGTACGAAAACCCGTTGGCATAGCTCCGATTTCGCGCTCGTGATGACCAACTGCTCGGACTTAGCCGGGTGAGCTGATCGCCCTGTTCTGCGGCGCTCTCGTCGCAGGACAGCTGCCGGGATCCGCAGTCGGCGCCGGTGACTTCAGCACCTCGGGTTTCCGTAGGGGATGCCAGAGGCCACTTGGTCGTAGCATTGGACAATAGTGAACTGGGACCTGCGGCACCGGAAGTCATCGCTTGTGATCCGGCTGGTGCTGGCAGTTTGGATGGTCGTAGTCGTCGTTGTGCTCTGCGCCACGGGACGCTGGTGGGGCTTGGTATTCGTCGTCCCCCTGCTCCTTGACTTGTACCTGCTCCGCCGGATCTTGGCGGCCGGCTTCAGCCGGTAGCGCGGTGTTCGTAGAGCTCGTCAATCGGGACGCCCATGCAAGATCGACGACAATGCGCTCGCCCGCCAGGAACTGAACCACCGTGCGCGGCGTAGCAGGCCGCGTCCACAACACCGGCCACCACGGACCAGGCCCGTGTCGCTCGCCAGACGCCAACCGTCACAAGCCTGGCCAGTCGTCTCTTAAAGCGCGACTGGTCACTGTTATGAGTCTTCATCCCCCCAGCGGAACCCCACGTCGAGCCGCCATCGATGCCGCAGGGCAGGGTAAGGTCTGGAGGCGCGAGCGACCAGTAGCACACGGTCGCGCGGTTGGTGCGAGAACTCTAATAGGAGGTGTCCCGGTGAAGGTTGGGTCGGTCGAGTACATAATCATTGAGTTCCCCGGCAGCCACTTCCAAGCAGAAATAGTGCCAGAGCTAGCCAAGCTGATCGAGTCTGGGACTGTCCGCATCTTCGACCTCGTTTTCGTCCTGAAGGACACCGATGGCAAGATCACTACCTACGAGTTCGATCAACTCGAAGAGCTGGCCCCGTATGCCGCCCTAAGCGGGGAAGTTGGTGGCTTCATCAATTCGGAAGACGTCGACTATGCGGCCGACGCGCTCGAGCCTGGGTCATCGGCGGTGCTCATCGTCTGGGAAGACACCTGGGCGAACGGTCTTTACGAGGCGGTGCGCAGAGCGCAGGGCGTGATGTTGGAAGGGGCACGCATCCCGGCTCAGCTGGTCGATGCGGCCTTGGCCGACCTCGGCGCCGATGTCGATACGAAAAGTTAACGTGACCGTTGCCATCAGTCAACCACCCCGATAAGGAGGACTCCAATGCTTCGTCGTTCTCGGGCCATGGCTAGGACCGTGGGCCGCACCGCTGTGATCGCCGGGACTGCCACCGCCGTCAGCGGCCATGTCGCTCACCGCCAGCAGCAGCGTCAGGCCCAGCAGTTCCAGCAGGTGGCGGCCGCCCCGGCCGAGCCAGCGCCGGCAGAGGATAAAGCTCCCGAGAAGGTCGACGTAGTGAACGAGCTCAAGAGGTTCGCCGAGCTGCGGGACCAAGGCATCCTCACTGAGGAGGAGTTCGCCGCTCAAAAGGCCAAGCTGCTCGACTTGTGAACTAGTCAGTCAGTACGGCCACGACCCGGGCACGCCGGGCTCTTTTACGCGAGCGCAAACGAAGGTTCTGTCGCACTCAGCCTTGGCCATCCGCGGCCGGCACCCGACCCGTCAGAACTACGGCTTTTCCGTAGGGCGGCCCCGGCCTCAATGACGGACATTGGAAGGGTGGGCACCGTGATGACAGCCGAGTGCTTGAGCCCGAGCGTCTCGTCTGGTTTACGCCCTGCCCGCGACCGAAGTACTGATTTGTGAGTTCTAGGCGGCGCGGCCCGGTGCCGGGACGACGGCGGGTACTGCCGTCGCGAGGGCCGGGTGCTGCGGGCCGAGCTAGGGATATCGCAGATCGGACAATAGACGCAAAACGGACAACGGACAGAAAGGACGACGGAAATGTTCACCTTCAAGACCCGCGACGCTGAGGGCGACCGTGGCCGCCTCGAGGCGGGCCTGGCCCTGGAGGCAAATGCTGAGCGCCGTCGGCCCCGGCGGTGGCTCCAACGGGGCGGAGTACTAGCCCGCGGAGCGGTGGCCGGGGCGGGCGCCGGGGCGGTACTTGCTGCGCTGGCGGTCCCCGCCGGCGCAGCAGGGCCGCCAAACATCTGGCAAGCCGCTCAAGTAGGGCTTACCTACCCGATCTACCAACCCCAAACGGTCCTCGGCCTTCGTTTGAGCAACTTCAAGATGCTGTCATGCGGGGTTGGCCAGGAGCAGTCAGTCTTTGCCGCTTACGGCGGGGCTTACAACCCTCCGTCGAACTATGGCAAAGTGCCGGGTTTCTCTGTAGCCGAAGGCGACCCGTACGTCTGCTCCCTCCCTGGGGGCCAAAAGTCGGTGGGTACCTGGACCGTGGGGACCCCAAACGGGAAGGTGAAAGTGGCCGTCTTCGTCTACTGCAACCCGGCCCAGTTCAAAAGTTGCACTACCGCCTCCGGGACCAAGAATGGGTACGTGCTCCAGTGGGTGCAACCATACAATCCGACGCAGTTCCTAAAAAGGCAAACTCAGATTTTCCTCGAAACGTCGCGGCTAACTCTGCCTCAGGCGCTGCACATAGTCGCCGGCGTCAGGTCCCTCTAGGCGGGCACTTGGCCCGGATGTCGCGGGAGATCGGTTGGCACGCGCCCTGAACGGTCCGTCCACGCCCATAGTCAACAATCTCAATTAACTTGAAAGGACATTCAAATGGGAACAATCGACGAGAAAGTAACCCACGGTATTACACAAACCAGGTCGCCCCGGCGTGCTCTCGCCGCCAGTGCCGTGTTGCTCTTCTCCGCGGCCTCTACCGCTGCTCTGGCCAATCCTGCCTTGGCTGCGGCAAAACCAAACACCCTGCAATCGCTCGGCAAACCCAGCGTCACCGCGAATTGCAAAGGTGGGGCCTACCGTCCGGCCACGCCAACTTCGCCCATGACAACGATCTCGGGCAAGAAATGGGCTTCCGGGTTTTCCCTAATAGGCACGAACTGTAATACGTACTTCACCTGGCGCCTCAACAGCTCTTACTCGACTCTAAAGGCGATGGTGGAACTCGACGCCGCCAACTCTGGCCCACTCGTGGTACAGTTCCGTTCCGGCAATGCCCCCGTCAAGTTCCAGGCCGGTGGGAAGACCGTCTCACAGCTCAAAATTAGTAAGCAAAGTTCGGTGCAGGTGACCGTTCGCGGTCTCCACCAACTCAGCATCGTCCTGCCCAACCCGGGCAGCGACGCCGGGATCCTGGACATCACGTCCAACAGCCTCAGCTGAATAGGCGCCCTCCAGGGCAGGCCCACCCGTGGGGCAATGCCCTTTAGCAACTGTCGCCGGCACAAGTGCCGCCAAAACGGCTCGGACTTCGAGGCGCTCTGGCAGGTACGAATACAATAAATGAGTTATAGGCCGGGCGTCCGACGGACGCCCGGCCTGTTCGCGCTCGGGCCCAGTGCTAACCGAACATCAAGGGGGCATCCTCACCTCGCCCCCAGCCGGGCAGAACTACGGATTTTCCGTAGGGCGGCCTGAGCCCAAAAGGAGGACATTAGAAACGTGGGTACCGTGACCACAGCGGAGTGGTGCCCTCGAGCGAGGTAACAACAGGCAGGCCAGCCAGCCAGGGCGGTCCGGTGCCCGTATGACAGCGGGTAACGCCCCTCTGCCAGACGGCAGCACGGCTGGCCGACCCTGGGACACCAAACAACTTCAACTGCAGAAAGGGAAAAGCCAAATGTTCAACTTCGGGAGCCAGGACCGTAACCACCAGAGTGCCAGCGTCGACGCCGGCCTCGCCCCAGAGACAGATGTCATGCACCGCCAGCCGTGGTGGCGGCGGGGCGGCACCTTGACCCGCATCGCGGCGGCCGGAGCAGGCGCCGGTGCGCTGCTCGCCACCCTCGCCGTCCCCGCCTCCGCCATGGGTAACCCGAACCCTTACGACAACGCCCAGGTCGGCCTTACTTACCCCGTCTACCAGCCCAAGACCGTCCTCGGTCTCCCCATAAGCAGCTTCAAACTGCTCTCGTGCGGGACCGGCAAAGACGAGTCCGTTTATGCTACGTACGGCAAGGCTTACACCCCTGCGTCGAACCTCGGCAAACTTCCGGGCTTCTCGGTCGCCGAGGGCTACCCGACGGTGTGCAATAACCCTGGCACCTCTTGGCAAGTCGGCGTCTGGAACGTCGGCGTCCCCAACGGCTCCGTCAAGGTCAAGGTATCGGTCTATTGCAGCCCGGCGGTCTTGAAGTACTGCACCACGGCGGCGGGGGTCAAGAGCGGTTACCTCTTGGAGTGGGCACAGCCATACCAGTTCGGCACCAGCCCGAAAAAGCAAACGCAAATGTTCATGGACACCTCCCGTCTCACCCTGACTCAGGCCCTGCACGTCGTGGCCGGGATCAGGGGCCTTTAAGGACCGGGCCAAATCGTCCGGCCTATCTGTACGGCGCAAGCCGTGACCCCCACAAGACGTCTGCACCGGGAAGCCCCATGAGTGTGCGCTCCCCGGTGCCGGCGTGTGAAAACCCGTGCGAGGATGGAGCGGTGGAACCTGTAGGGCACGAGATCCAGTTCCGGTCCGACCTGTATGCGGGGTCGGCCGAAGACTTCGAGCTTTTTCGCCGCCCGTACCCGCAGCAGCTGCTGTCCCGGCTGGTCCAGGAGGCCGAGGTGAGCGGGCGCGGGCGGCTGCTGGATCTGGCGTGCGGCACCGGACAGGTCGCGTTCGGGCTTTGTCGTTACTTCTCGGAGGTCTGGGCGGTCGACGAAGAGGCGGATATGGTCCGAGTTGGAAGCTCGAAGGCGAAGGAGTCAGGCATCTCTAACATCCAATGGGAGAACTGCGCCGCTCAGGATCTCGCGGCCGCGGCCGAGTCCTTCGAGTTGATAACGATAGGGAACGCTTTTCATCGACTACCGAGACAGTTGATCGCCACCAAGGCGTTTGGGTGGCTGCGCGGAGGCGGCTACCTGGCGCTGCTGTGGGGCGGGTCACCATGGCAGGAGGCGCAAGGCTGGCAACGGGCGATGTTGGCGACTTACGAGCACTGGAGGGCCGTTGTGGGCGCGGACGATAGAGTCCCCGCGGGATGGGAGCAGGCCAGGACCGTGCAACCCGACGTGGAAGTCCTCCGGGCGGCAGACTTCGTGGTCCGCGGCCCGTTCGCCGTACCCGTGACCCTCGAGTGGACCTTCACCAGTTTGGTGGGTTACGTGTACTCGACGTCGGGCCTACCGCGATCCCTCCTTGGAGACAAGGCCCACGGGTTCGAAGCGGACCTGCGCAGCCAACTGGGCGAGGCGGCGGGCGCGGAGCCCTACTTTCAACAGACCGAGTTTGCCTGCGACCTTGGGCGTCGCCCGTAGGAAGGCAGGCGCGCCTGATGTCGCGGCGCCAAGGACGCCGGCGCCAGGTCGATAGAGTCGGTGAACGTGCGGGAGATCGACCTGGCATTCGAGCCGCTGGCGGCTGCGGCTCTCGAGTCGATCCTCGCCCGCCGGCCTGAGTTGGCCTCTTCGCTGGGTGACCACCGGTTCGACGACCGACTGACTGACCAGCGGCCTGAGGGGCTCGAGGACGACAGGAGGGCCTGGCACCAGTGGTTGAGAGCCATCGAAGCCGTCGACGTAGGGGCGCTGACTACAGATCAGGCGATTGACGCCGCCATCCTGCGGAACCGGCTCCAGAACCTACTGCTGGAACTCGAAGATCTGCGGGAGTACGAGTGGAACCCGTTGGTGTCCAACCCCGGGGGTTCCATTTACGAGTCGCTCGCTCGGGACTATGCCCCCGTCGAGGTCCGGCTGGAGGCCGTGGCCCGAAGGCTGGCGGCGGTCCCAGAGCACTTGTCGGTGGCCCGCCGGAACCTAGGGGTAATGCCGCGTGTCCACGTGGAGACCGCACTGGTCCAGTTCGCCGGCACGCTCTCGCTGGTCACGACCGAGGTCGATCACGCCCTTTTACGGGCACCCACCGCCGTCGCGGCTATCTCCAGAGTAAGACCGGCGGCGGTGGCCGCTTTGCAGGACCACGTCCGGTGGTTGACTGACCAGTTGCCCCACGCGAATAAGGATGCTCGTATCGGCCCGGAGTTGTTCGCCAGAAAACTGGCGCTCACGCTCGATACGGTGACCGGCGCCGACGACATCCGCCGTCGCGCCGAGTCCGACCTGGGCCGGGTACAGGAGGAGCTCGTTCGCACAGCGACGCTGATTGGTGGCTCGGTGGTAGAAGCCTTCGACCGCCTCGCCGCCGACCGGCCAGACGACAGCACCATTGTCGCTGCCGCCACCAAAGCCCTCTCCGACGCAACCCGCTTCGTGGAGGACGGCGGCCTGGTTACGGTCCCCGCCGACCCGCTGGAGATTATCGTCATGCCTGAGGTCCGACGGGGAATAGCCGTCGCCTACTGCGACGCCCCGGGGGCGCTCGAGACCGCTCTGCTGCCAACGTTCTTCGCGGTGTCCCCCACCCCCGACGACTGGACTATGGCCAAAGTCGAGTCGTTTTACCGCGAGTACAACGCCGCTATGGTCAGCGACCTTGTCGTCCACGAGGCAATGCCGGGTCATTTCCTCCAACTGGCCCATAGTCGCCGGGCAGGGACCGAGACGAGGGTACGGGCGGCATTCCGAAGTGGGCCATTCGTAGAGGGCTGGGCGGTTTATGCGGAGGAACTGATGGCCTCATATGGGTATGGAGGAGCCGCGGTCAAAATGCAGCAACTAAAAATGCTGCTTCGGTCGACTATCAATGCCCTCCTCGACCAAGGTGTGCACGCTTTGGGAATGACCGAACCAGAAGCTATGGCTCTCATGACGGAGCGCGGCTATCAAGAGCACAGCGAGGTCGCTGGCAAGTGGCGCCGGGCATTGCTGACTTCCGCTCAGCTGTCCACCTATTACGTGGGCCGTACCGAAATGGCCGACGTGGTCTCAGCCCTCAAAGCGTTAAATCCTAAGGCCGGCGAACGCGAGATCCATGACAGGGTCCTCTCCCACGGCTCCCCGCCTCCTCGCCACCTGCGGGCACTCTTGCACCTCGACGCCGTCTGACGAGGCGGCGGTCTGGGCCTTTGCAACAGCAGCGAAGCCACTTTCAGTCAAAATATGGCAATGGCTAACGCCCACCGGTCGAGCCCGAGTGACATACCGCCAGTTGTGCGCCATCTGCCTCATAGCCCGGGCGTTTACAGGCTTGTCGACAGCCGGGGCCGGGTGCTGTACGTGGGCCGGGCCGTCGACCTGCGCCGCCGGGTCGCTTCATATTGGGGTGACCTTCGTGACCGTCGCCACCTTCAGGGCATGGTGTCTGCCGTCAGCCGTGTCCAAGCTGTGGTCTGCGCCTCGGAACACGAGGCCGCGTGGCTCGAGCGCAACCTCCTGGAAGTTCACAAGCCGCGCGCCAACCGCTCGCGGGGTGGCCAAGAGGTGCCGACGCTGGTCGCCTTGAACTCTTCCAGCGCTTCCCCTCGCCTGGAGGCGGTGCATAGCCCGCGCACCGGGGCGTGGCGGCACTTCGGGCCGTACCTGGGAGGTGACCGGGCCCGCTTGGCCGTCTCAGGGCTCCATCGTGCTTATTCGTTGTCCTACTACGGCGAGCGACTCACCGGCTCCGAGCAGGACATGGCCCGAGCGCGGGCGGTCGCGCCGCTCAGCCGTGCCGATCCGGTACCGGCCGTCTCAGCCGTTCTAGAGCGCGAGCCGGCCGCCGTGGCGCACGTGAAGTCAGAGCTGAGACGCCACCGTGACCGCGCCGCCGCGGCCCTGGCATTCGAACTCGCCGGTCGGATCCAGGACGAGATCGGGGCCATCGATTGGCTGGCGTCTACTCAGCGCGTTACCACCCCCGAGCCGTTCGACCTTGACATCTACGGCTGGGACAACGGCCCGCTCGTCCATTTTTCAGTCCGTGGCGGCCGCTTGTCGAAGTGGCGGGAAAGAAGGGCGGACATAAGTCAAGCACAACGTCTCACCCGCATTACACCGCCTGAATGGGCCCAATTTGCCCAAGAAAACGCCATGCTCGCCGCCCGACTGGCCTGGGCACCGGAAATCTGAGCCTGAGCCTCTGAGCCGACCCCAGCAGGCAATGCTGGCCAGGCAGCTATTGTGCGGACAACGGCGCTTGTCTTGCCGCCCGGTGGCCTGCCACCCGCCTACTCGACGGCGTCTTCCGGCGCTGCGACCCAGGCCGAAAATACGGGTACGCCGGCCCAACTTGGGTACCTCTCGAACTGACCGCGTGCTCCGGAGACAGCGGCAACCGAGGCGAACGGGTGACCAAATTGCAACGTCGCAGTTCGGCGAATACCAGGCTGGCCCGCATAACTGGCCAAAGCGACGGCCATGCCGGTTACGGCTGCCGCTTCGAAGCCGGTACGCGAATAACGAGCAAACGCGGACTGTTTTGCCTTATAGCGGTATTCGTGAAGGCCGAGTGCGGAAGCTATGTCGCTGGCCGCACCGGCGAAACCGAGACCCTTGCCCCCCAGGTCCACCTCGGTCTGCGCTGACCACGCGGGCAGGACGCTCGAGTATCGCTCCTCCCGGCCGTCGGGAGCTGACGTTCGCACTTTCTCCTCAGTTATCTCGCATAATTGGCCCTGCCCAAGCGGTAGGTCGAAAAGCGAGAGCCTCTCCACCGACCTCGCCTCCAACGCCTCGCGCCAGGCAATGTCGTATGCGGAAGCGATCACGTCGACCGGAGGGACGTCCGGGTCGGCAATCACGGAGATCACCGAAAGCCCTTCACGCGAGGCGGCAATATGCACAGCGACCATCCCGGCCCTCTCCGTCACAGCCAGGAACTGCTCGTGACGCCAGTCCGGTGTCGGGCGACTGGCGTCGGGACCGGGAGGCGTGTGCAGCACGCGATGGAGGCGTCCGGCCCATGGGCTCGAAGGTCCCAGGGCGATGGCGTCGACCAGTTGGAAAGGCGCCACCCAGGAGACTTTGGTGGCCAGCGCCGTTGCCATCACGAAAGCCGTACCGGGGTCAATGTCAAGCGGGAAGCGCTTTATGAGGCCGAAGGTATGGTCGTCCGCCCACGCGTCCAGCTGCCGCTGGCTGGGAAATTCGCCCAGCTCCATCGCAGGCGGCATGACCTGTTGCCAAAGCCTGAAGGCTTCGGTCACGAGCGCGGCGCGGGCCCATAGAGCGGCAGCCGCACCCACCGCCGGGTAAGGGTCGCTCAGGAGCTCGGTCGCGTATGAAGCCGCCTGTCGGGGCGCAACTCCCAGGATGTCGCGCAGCTCGGGCTGCCTGCTCTCGCCGGCTAGAGACGAGCACAGCGCGACAAGGCCCAGGCTCCTAGGGGAGACACCACGTGGTGCTGTCCACCGAGGCGAGCGTGCACCCGCGCCGCATATTGCGAGATGGCCCCAGCCAACTCGGACCGGGCGAGTGGAGCAGGGCCGGGGCTCATGGCGGTTTTGCCTCCTCGGTTGAGACTTCATAAAGCCTGTGTCGAAATAGGGCCCGATGGCCCGTCCATACCGTAATCTCCAGGAGGGTTGTCACATTTCCGGCGGCTGTTTCGTCCTTGGAAGACATGAATAGGAAAACCCCCGTATGCGTGTAACCATCTTCGGTGCCACCGGCCGAGTCGGGACCTTGCTCGTCGACCAGGCTCTCCAAGCCGGCTACGACGTAACAGCGGTGGTCCGTGACCCGGCGCGCCTGAAGTCCTCAGTTCACGGCACGCCCCGCGTAATCACCGCCGACGTCATGGACGCGAACTCGATAGCCCCGGCCGTGAAGGGTGCCGATGCCATCATTTCAGCGATTGGGCCGGCGGGACGAGGCCCGACCACCGTCATCGCCGATAGCGCCCGGAGCATCATCACGGCTATGCAGGCCAACGGTACCAAACGGCTCATCATCCTCACCGGCTCAATGGTCGACGACACCGGCGACGGTCCCTTTCTTCGCTATGTGGGCAAGCCCATCGCCCGCCGCGCTCTGAAAGGGATCTGTACCGACATGCTTCGGGCCGAGGATGACGTCCACAGCAGCCCTCTTGACTGGACGATTTTCCGTCCGCCAAACCTGGCCGACGGGCCGGCGACAGGGAAGTTCCGGACCGCCCTCGACCGCAATGTACGACGTGGCTTCCGGGTCAGACGGGCGGACCTGGCCACCTGCATGCTCGGGTCGGTTGACGACCGGAGCACGGTAAGACGGCACGTCTTCCTGACCGCTTAGTCCTAAACACGGGACGATCAGCACCCAAGATTTACCCTCCCGGTGCAGACGCCTAGGGGCTTGCCGATATGTGACCGTAAATGAGCCCCGGTGGTCCACTGAGCCGGCCGGCAAGTAGCCAACTGGTACTAGTCGGCGAGGGCCTCCGGCCGGGTGGCACCAGCTACAACCCCACCCTCCCGTCGATCCGCTCTCGCAGGAGGTCGGCGTGACCGATATGGCGGGCGTACTCCTCGATCATGTGGACCAATACCTCCCGCAAAGAGACATGCTCCTGATGGCCGGCCCTGCCCACATAGGGCCTGGTTAGGTTGAGGTCACTCGCCCCATCAACGAAGCGTTCGGCAAAACTCACCTCGTCCCTCCAGTTGTCCCATGCGAGCGCCACTACCGCTGGGTCGGCGACGGCGTCACCAAAGGCTCGGTCGCGGTCGTCGCCTGCGCTCGCCCGGTACCGAGCAGGAGCGTCCTGCCCCGCCATCACCTGGCGGAACCAATACCTCTCAGCGTCGGAGAGGTGGCGCACCAATCCGAGCAAGGAGAGGTCCGAGGGCTCGACCGAACGCCGGGCCATAGCCTGGGCGTCCAGGCCCGCGCACTTGAGCTCCAAGGTGAGCCGATAGTCGCGCAGGTACCCCGCCAGCACAGTGCGCTCGTCGCCGTGATGAACGAAAATGCCGCCGATCCCCCGCGGGTCGACCTCGGGGCCAACAAACATGTCCTGCCAACCGAAATCGCGCTCGGCTTCGTGGGCGTCCTTGCGGCCGGGCTCGGCACCAGCCGGCGGTGGTGTGAAAGTCATCGCGAACAGCATGGCTGACACGCCATCTGCGTCGCATCCGCCATCGTCGCTTAGGGCACAGCATTTCCCCATGCCACCGTGGCAGGCTCTCTCGACCTGGGTTCACCACACTGCGGCTCCTGGGGCCACGTCTGCCACGAACGGCTTGCTGCCCACTTCACCACTTGCTTTGCCAATCCCACGCCCGCCAACCAACTGGACGCCGCCAGGCGTTGGGGGAGCTCGTTCGCCACCTTGAGGCCGATCTGTCTCTCGACCTCGCCGGAAATGGCCGAATAAGCATCGCTCAGTTCGGCTGGTTGCAGGCGAGTCTTAGCTGCCCACGCGGACACGAGACCATCGATGGGATCGCCATCAGGGGAGGAAGAACTCAGACGGTTCAGCATGACAGCCTCTTTAACCATTCGGGAGCAAGGGATTTACCGAGCTCAGTACGGGCCCTCAATACTCGGTAGCGCACCGTGCCGGGTGGAAGACCGAGGGTCGCTCCTATCGCTGAACTGTTGAGCCCACCGATCGTGCTGAGCAGCAGTGGCTCGCGCAGGGACTCGGGCAACTTCGCAATGGCCGCGCCGACGGCGGCTAATTCGTCAAGTGTTTCCGCCGCCTGCTCCGGTCCGGGCCGGTCGCTACCTGGCTCGGCCCCCAGCTCCAAGGAGACAGCCGGGCAGCGCGAACGACGACGGTGACCGTCAATGGCCGCGTTACGAGCGACGGACCGTAGCCACGCCCGCTGCTGGCCGACTTCCAATGCGATCACTTGAGCGAGGTGCGACCAGGCCCGGACGAAGGTCTCCTGAAGCAGGTCGAGGGACTCTTCTCTATCGCCTGTGCTAGAGAGTAGATAGGCGAAAACGGCGTCGCAATGAGCGTCATAGAGCCGTCGGAAGCCCGGGGGCCAATCCGTTCCGGGCACCTCTCGATCACTCCGCAGATACCGGTGCCGGCTCGATGGCTTCCAACACCTTGATCTCTCCAATCTTGTCCACAGCCAAAGCCTGTACTAGAGGGAGGAGCCTTGCCGGGGCCTGGATCACGCCGACGAGGGTGATCTCTCGCACCTTTTCTTGGAGGAGGTCAACCGGCACGTCCGGCTCGAAGGTGAGGTTGCCCATCACGGCGAGGCTTACGGGCTCCTGGAGATAACGCAAGAACTCCTGTCCGTAACGCTCTTCGCCGAGGACGATCCGGAGCGACGAGCCAGGCGAGTAGTACAAAACCGAGCCGGTGACGGAGGCGGCGGACAACGCTGCCTCGCTGCCCCGGGGCGCGAGCAGCGCCCCGACCACGATTAGCGAGCGGTACGCGAGCCGCTCGACCGGGCCGCTGATGACTACCACTCCTGTGAGGACGAGGGCCTCGTCTTCGTGCCCCGGCGCACCTAGCGCCTCCCCCGCCAAACGGATATTGCCCGTCTGGCAGACCACCCTGGCGGCATCCGGGACTGTCACCACCGCGCCCACGTTGTTCATCGGTACCGTCCCCAGCCGGGCGGCAATCGACTCGCGTACCAGGACAACGCCTACATTCGCTATATGCGTGGCCAGGTCCAGCTGCTCCGAAGAGGTGATGTGGGTGAGGTCCAGTACGCCGACGTTCTCTATGGTCCCTCCAGTAGCACGGCCGAGCCCAATCCCGGTGGTCGTTGGTGCGGCCTCCTCGACGGTCACTGTTGTCTGCGGTTCCGGGGTGGTAGTCACGGTCGCCTCCCTTGGTTGGTGCGGTCGAAGATAAGACGCACGGCGAACCCGGGGTGTTGGCCTTAGCCGAGAAAATTTCAGCTATTCAGTACGCAGGACTTGCTGCGGGTTGGACCGCCTGGCGATGAGCGGCGGTACAACGGCAAGCACTAGCCACCACGACCACTCGGGTCCGCCGATGTCTCGGGTCTGATCGGTGGACTACGGTTCCTGGACGGCGGCCGGAAGTGCGCCCGTGCCGGAGATAGCAGTCCAACTGACGCCCATGGCGGCCGAATAGGCCTACTAGATCGGACCTGCGAGCGGGCATCCCATGAGCACCGAGTCCCACAACTCCCCGTTACGACGGCGGTAATGGCGTACCTTGCGCCCCTCCTCTACGAAGCCCGCACCCTGGTAGAGCGCGATGGCGGGTTCGTTGTGGGGCCACACTTCGAGGGCCATCTTATGCGCTCCGGCGTTCGCCGCCCACCGCATGGCCGATTCGAGAAGCAATTTACCTATGCCTCTGCCGCGCCAACTCTCGACGACGAGCATCCCTATGTCGGCCACGCCGTAGGGCGCTATTGAGACCCAGATGTGACCGACCACGGCCTCCCCGTCTGCGCCCGGAATACACGCAACTAAGAGGGCCGCTGACTCATTGGCCAGGCCTGAAGCCAGGCCTTCGCGTCGACCCGCACGGTCGAAAGGGACCTCCGTCCCGAGCCAGCAACTTTCCGTAGCGACCTGCCATATCTGCTCGACAATGACGTCGAGGTCGTCTTGGTCGGCACGGCGGACCTCCGCGCCGCTTTGGCGTACCCCGGTTTTCTCCATGCCAGCAGTCTGACCTCGTTCGAGACGAGCAGCGCCCGCTATTTCCCGCCCATCGGTCACGCTGCTCAGCTTGCTGCCGGAGCCCCACCCGCTCCTCAGACCGGTTCTGTACCGATACCTCTGGGAGCCCGGTCAGCTCAAGGGGCCGTCGACTCCGGACACCTCGTCGCTACCCAATCGCGTCGCGACCGGTTCCTCCCCGCTGCCGGACAGCGCCCCGGCGTTCACGCGGTCGCGCAGGCGGCGTAACAGGCCGGCCAGCGTCGCGGTGTCGTCACCGCTTAGCGCTTGGTCCAACAGCTCGGCAACGTCGCGCTCGTGCTGGGCCCTCGCCACCGCCATTCGCTCATTCCCGTAGCTCGTGAGCAAGGCGAACATGCCGCGCCGGTCGCTCGAGCAGGCCTCCCGGCGCACGAGCCCCGCCTCGTCGAGCCGGTCGAGGGCGTGGGTGAGCCCGCTTCGGGTAATGCCGGTCTGCGCAGCAAGATCGCTCATCCGAAGCCGCCCTCCTTCTGAGCGCGACAGGCGCAGCAGGATCTCAAAGGACTGCCCGCCCACCCCAAGCTGGTCCTCGATGCGAGGGTCGAGCAGCCTTCGCAAGCCCCCCGCCGTCTCGAGCACGAGGCCGACCAGAGTCGTCCCGCTGGAGGGCTCCTCTACGCGGGCCTGCCGCTCGCGGGCCGCCTGGGGGCTCGCCCCGCCCGCCCGCTCCTCGCCTCCGGCGCCATTCCCCACGGCCTCCGGCGTGAAGACAACAGCCTCGTGATGAGGGTAGCGCCCTGGGAACGGGTGGGCCGACCGCCAGCAGCCCACGGGCTCTGTCTCGTGCGTCGCCAGGCGACGCGCCGGATAGGTGACTCTATTGGCACCTGACATATCACTCACAGCAGGGCGACATGGGGCCCACAACCTCACGTGGCCCGGACCGCTGGTCCTACGACGCCTACTGGGCAGCCGCCGGCAGCCTCAGGAGCTCACCAAGTTCTTCCCCGGTTGGCCCAGCCGACCAGGCTGGCCGCCAACCCGTCTGAAGCACAGCGCGGGCTTTCTCTTCAACGGCCCGCAAGGTCGTCGGCGGTACGGCCATGGCCATGAAAGGTCCGACGACCTGGAACATACTCGGGTCCTGGGCGGCCGCCGCACAGATAACGTCGGACGGGAGCGGGGCGTTCACGTTGATGTCCTGGCCGCCTAAACGAGCGAGGAGGGTCGCGTCCCAATAAACATGGTCCTCGAACCACGGGCGAATGTGCTCTCGGCACCAGGCGTCGAAGTGCTCGGCGATACAACGGTAATCGCGATCGGCTCCGCGCAAAAGGCCAACCAACTCGGCGGCTTGGCGAAACCCGAGAGACACCCCGCGGCCCGCAGCGGGATTGGTCGTGCAGACAGTGTCACCGACGAAGAACAGGCCGGCCACTGCTGCTTTGCCAGAAGCGTCGAGTTGGCCCCGGTATGTGTTGGACAGTCCACTGCCCGCCATTACGTCCGTGATGGGCTGAAAGCGATCTTGGTCGGTCCATGGCGCGAGGTTCGGAACCTGCCGAGCGGCCGCCTCGAAACACTCGTTGCGACGCAACTGCGCCAGGTTGGCCGCAGATGACGGGCGCACGAACAGAGCCGACAGGGTCTTGCCGTCCTGCGGGAAGACGATCGTCTGGTACCCCTGATAGAGGGCTCCGATAGGTAGTGCGCCGATTGGCAGGTGGACGCCGTTCCTAGCCCGGTACATCCGGGCCGCATAGGAGAAACCGCAAGAACCACCGGCGACCGGAGCTCTGTACTCGTCGCCTACGCGGCCAGTGCGGCCGGCGGCGACGATGACGAGGTCGGCCTCCATCTCAGTCCCGTCCACGCGCGCACCGGCGATGCGGTCGCGTCGCGTAATTAGTGCCTCGACATGCCCCGTCTGCAGGGTCAGCGCCGGCTCACGTGCCGCCTTCGACCAAAATGCGCGCTCGAAAGTGGCGCGGCGGGCCTGTAGCCCGGTCATCGACTCGGGGAAACCCTCCGGTACGGCAGGCACGCAGCCCTGGGCAACGAGCGCATCCCAGACGTCAGGAAGGTTGTCGAGCAAGGTTTGGCGCACGATAGGGCGAAAGAAGTGCGGGAGGTCGAACTGCATTACACCCCGCCGGTTCCAGGCCCCGACGGGAGGGGGCGGGGGATCCCGGTCGATGACCACGACCTGGTGGCCGCTCCTCGCCAGTACCATTCCGCAAAACAGGCCGACCGGGCCGGCGCCAACGACGACCGAACGCATCCAACCCCTCCCGTTCCAGTTATACTATACTGCAAGTGTGTTGAGTACACTCATAGTAACTTCAATTGTCTGAGCCTGTCAAGAAGCCTTACGTCTCCCCCCTTCGCGATCGCCAGGCCAGGGCCACCCGAAGGGCAATTGTCGAGGCGGCGGCAGAACTCTTTGTGGCGCGCGGGTACGGGAGCACGAGTATCGACGACATCGCCGATAAGGCGGGCGTCAGCCGTAAAACGGTGTTCACGTCCGTGGGCAGCAAGGCTGCCGCGCTGAAGCTGGCCATTGACTGGGCCATCGTGGGTGACGACGAAGCGGTGCCCCTGCTCGAACGCCCACATGTGAAGGCAGGAATGGCCAAGCCAGACGCCCGGCGCATCCTCACCGATTTCGCCCGCAGTATCTGCGAGATCAGCGCCCGGATAGCACCACTCACCGCCGTGGCCGAAGGAGCCTCAGGGCTCGACCCGGAGATCCGGGCGCTCACGGAGCAAGGCCACGTCCAACGCCTTCAGGGCATGCGCGTGCTGGCCCAAGCGCTAGCTGACCGAGGGGCTCTGAAGGCGGGCCTGTCCACTTCCGAAGCGGCCGACGTGCTCTGGTTGTTCAACGACCCGAGGACCTACCAACGCATAGTCCTCGAACGGCGCTGGGATGAAAGGCGCTATGAACAATGGTTGGCAGACACCTTGATCACCCTCCTGATTGAGAGGGACTACGTGCCTTCCCCGCCAACGATGAAACCCGCGAACCCTAAGCGACGTCGGTAAACGCGAAATTCTCCGCCGATGGCGCCCAACGGTGCCAGCGGCAAGGTCGGTTCCGCAGGCACGCATCCTTGGTCGCGCACAAATGCTTGGCCATCAGGCGCCTGGTAGCTTCGCCAGCGTGGTCCCAGCCTCGCTCCGCGTGTCCCGGCTTCCTGCCAAGCTGACCTGGCGCGCCCTTGACAGCGATGTGGTAGCCGGACAGGTGAGCGCCCGCGTACGGCCCGACGGCCGTTGCTTTGTCTACTTCGATACGTGGCAAGACGACGCGTACCCGCTGCTTGCCGATGCAGTCGTCCGCGATCTTGGCCGTGACCTCTATACCAGCCTGGAGGACACGGACTTCGATGGGTTCGACGCGTGCGCCGCCGCCGGGTTTTCCGAGCATCGGCACGAGAGCTACTACCGGGTCCCCATCGGTCCTGCCTTGACCCGGTTGGCCGGCGCCACTCTGACAGACGGGCTCGACGTAGTGTCCGCGGCGGACGCCGACATCAGCCGGCTTCGGTTACTCGACGACGCGCTGCGCCAAGATGTGCCGGGCACCGACGGATGGTGCTGGGATGCCGAGGAGTTCCGGGCGGAGACGTTCGGGCGGTCCTTCGACGCTGCTACCTACATAGTCGCAGTCGACCGCACGAACGGCGAGTACGCAGGGCTGGTCCGGGTGTGGACGAGCCGCGGCGGACCGCGTCTCGGCCTTATCGGGGTGCTGCCGCCGTACCGCAGACGCGGAGCGGCAAGAGCGTTGCTGGCCCATGTCTTTGATGTCCTCGTGGCGCGGGGCGAGGCAAGTGTGACCGCCGAGGCCGACGATACGAACACCTCGTCTGTTTCTCTCCTCGTCGGGCTAGGCGCCCGACGGTACGGCGGCAGCGTGGAGCTATTGAAGAGGTTCGCGCCAACATGACCCGGGCAGCGGGGTACCGGGAGCGGCGGCGACGGCTGATCTCGCCCGGTCAGGATTTGATGACGCTTGGCGAGAGGCGTTCCGCCAGGCATTGGGCGCCCTCCGGGCCGGGAGTATTGCCGAAGGTCTGGCGGAGCCGGAGGACGGAAAGCTGGCGTCTGGCTCACTTAAACGGGACCACTTTGGCCCCCTGGAACTCGGGGTCCCGCTTATGTAGCCGCCACGGACAACAACGCACCCTTCGACCTGGTGGCCCTGGAAATGTTCATAAACCAGCGTTACTGATAGCGAACGCGCTGAGTGGAGGGCGCTCCCCGTCAAAACCTCAGGGTTTAGTTGCCGTTCTTCGGTCCCTCAGTTGGCCGGCTGGGCCCGCTCGCGCACCAAAGCGGACGGAAAATCTTCATCGGCTCACGCGCCGCCGCAAGCAGGGCCGCCTCCGGGTTGGTCGACAGCAGGTGGCTCAGGTCCCGGACCGACGGATTAAAGTCGAAGAGCAGCACAAGTGCGGCCCAGGCAGGCTCCCAGGAGTGCTTAGGCTTGGCTATGTCGCGAAGCGATTGCTCTTTGGTCGCCCGGGTGAGAGGCACTTCGCATGAAGACCAGGGGTAACGCGTTTGACCGGATAAGAGCCATCGACCGCATAATTCTCTACTTTGCCGCAGGCACGGCTCTCATTGGGTTCATCGGTTTAGGCGTTTACGTCGATCTAGGCGGGCTCAACTCGCCTGCGAAGTCTCACCGTTCTCTCGCCGGCGTCGTGAATGCCTCTCTCAGTACCAACCCGAGTGCTGCGTCCAGTTCTGCTGCTTTGCCAACCACCACAACCACGCCGGCGGTGGTGCCCGTGCCGATCATCCCCGGCAGCGCTTCGACCCGGCGACAAACGGTCCCGACTACGGTGCATCCGGAAGCCCGGAACGCCGGAGGTCGTTCGACCAGGCGGGACCACTCCACGCGCCGATCGGCGCAGACGACGTCGACACGGCACCTCCACCCGCCCATAAGTACGGGACCCGCCACGAAAAGCGCTCATTCGACCACGGTTGGTAGTTCCACTACGGTCTCTCAGTTGAGCGGAACGACGTCCACGACTAGAAAGATCGCCCTAAGGAACACGACTGTCCCCACGACGGCGAGCCCGCTGTCTACCGCCATCACGGGGTCGAAGGGGCCAACTACTTCGGGGCCGGTCGTTACGACTACGACAATTCGGACAGGCGGCCAGCGGCCATCCGCGAGCACTACTCCGCTCAGCGTCAGCACAACAGGGCGAGTGACCGTAAGGCCGGCGTTGCCCACCACAACTCCACTCAGCGTCAGCACGACAGGGCGTATGACCACAAGGCCGGTGTTGCTCACCACGACAACTGGCCGGCACATAACGATCAGAACAACTCGGTCGACGCCCCCGACTCGGATCCCTACGACCACGACGAAGCCGCGGACGAAGACGACTCGGCCCAAAACGAAGGCTATTCCGCCGACTACACGCACGAGCTCCCGGACGAAGACGACTCGGCCCAAAACGAAAGCTATTCCGCCGGCTACGCGCCCGAGGCTACGGGCCACGACCACGACGCGACCGAAGACCACCACGACCCCAAAGACCACAGTTCAAGCCCAGACACCGACGGTCACGACCGGCGCAAACACCGTAAGCGGGACCACGAGCAGCACCTCCCTTACGCGCACTACTGGAGTAGCGAGCACGACCGGGGTAACGAGCGTGACCGCCGTGACGAGCACGACCGGTGTTTCCACCACTGGGGTGACGAGCGTGACCGCCGTGACGAGTACGACCGGTGTTTCCACCACTGGGGTAACGAGCGTGACCGCCGTGACGAGCACGACCGGGGTAACGAGCACGACCGGGAGACGACGATTCTGAGCGTCACCAGGCCACGCGGTCCGTGACGGCGGTCTTGCGGGTCGGGAGAACCGGTATAGTTAGCCGGCTTGAACTTTGTTCATACCGACGAGACGAAGGTTTGGGATGCAGCGGTCGAGGCTGATCGGCCGAACTGGGCTCGGGTTTAAGGTCTCCGTCAGCTCGGACGAGGGCACGCCCATTCGACCCCAGGTGAGCGCAGTGTAAATCTTGGCGCGCGGCGTGATCTGACCGAAAAAGGACCCGCACGACCCGCGCCAGCAGTCATCTGTGGTCAAACGCGGCCAACTACGGCCACGTATCACCGCAGGTCAGACGACAAATCCACCCTCTTACCGGACCACCTCGACCAGCTCCGGGGGGAGAGACTCGAACTCTCGTCCACACGACCAGTTTTCTGGCGCTGAGCAGCACTTTTGTCCGGGCCGCAGCGCCTCGCGACTCGCCCAGGACTCGCGTCGGGTCACGAATAAGCCTGCCGCAGCCTTGCTAAATGACGTTTAGGCGGGCACTAAGTCCGAGGTCGAACAAGCGCGACACGCTGCTATTTCATTGGAAATTGGGCTCTCCGCGGCGAACGCGAAGAGTGGGCTGAACTGCCGGCTAAACCCGCTCGCTTCAACTGCTGCGTTCAGATCCTTGGTCGACCAGGCGGGTCCGCTCACGGAGCCACGCAGCCAGCCAGCTCTCGTCAACCTCGCGCGTGGCAACCGCCAGCATGGCCGCCTCGGATTGGTCGACATCGGGGGGGATCGGGGTCCCAGACCAGTCCATTAAGATCGAGGAACAGTACAAGTGACGCCCAGGCGGCGCGCTTGTTGCCGTCGACGAGAGGTGGTTCCACGCCAGGCGACAAGTAAGCACTGCGGCCTTGACGAGAATGTCCGGGTAGAACTCCTCGCCCCCGAAACTTGCCGCAGGAGCATGCAGAGCCGAATCGGCGAGCTCCAAACGGCTCGCCTTGGCCAACGTCGTAGCATCGGTGCCAGTCACCTGCTCCGCCAGCCAGAAGTACTCGGCGAGGCTTAGGTACCTCGTCACTTAGCCAGGCGGTCGAGAAGCTCCTTGTCCCTCTCTAGTAGCCGACGCGCCTTGTTTGTAAAGTCCTTGTCCTTTCGCACTCGTTCGATCTCCGCCGCCAGGGACTCGAGGATGAGGGCGTTCACACTGACCCCACGCACACGGGCGACCGCCTCGGCCTCGTCGGCGAGTTCGTCTGGGATCCTCACCGTGGTCTGCTTAGTCACGATGTCATAGTATCGCGAATGCACGCGATGAACCAGCCAATGCATAGCGGTAGCCCGGGTGCCGCGCGGAGGTCGCTGTGGCGTCATGCGCGTCATGTACGTCGAGGCAGTTTTGACACCAGCCGCCGTTCGCGAAACAGCACTTCAGGGCGAGCATTTTTTGCTTACCGATCGTCACCTCTGTTGACCCTAGAACTGCCCTCGTTTCCGAACAGCATGTCAGAGCGCATTTCTGCTGCCGATGGTGATGCTATTACCCTAAACGCCGTTCCTTCGCCACGGATCGCGGACGAAGCTTCGGACAGCGACGAATTGACGCCTCGACGAATGGTCGGAGGGCATCGGCCTCCGGCGGCGACCCCGATCACGGGCTGTAGGCACGAGGGAGCAACGCCCAGAGCGCTCGTGCCGCTTGGGGGTTAAGGTCTGGCGGCTCGGCAGGGAGCATTACGGTCACGTCCGGCTTGTCCTTTCCACTTCTGGACGGGCGCGCTCTGTCACTGTCGAGCGTGCACCGAGAGGTCGAGAGACAGTTTGCGGTGGTCTGGCGGCCGCCGACCGCAGCGTGCTACCCGGTAGCGCGCACGCCCCGTCGACACCCCCGCGATCCGTCCTCTGCTTCGCCTTGGCTGCTCCGGTGTCTGCCGTTCCCCGCCAGCGTAGTGGCCGTGTTGCGTGGTCTCCCTCAGCGGGCGTCGTCGTGACGAGCGTTGCTCCTCAGATTTCCTGGCCAGCCGTCCATCCTGCGCTGGTAGCTCTAGAGCGGAGCTTGCCACGACGCCGGTCCGTCGACCACAGTGCCGCGGGCCCGGGAGTTGCTTAGGGGCGACCTGCTTCGGGTGCGGTTGACCCTGGGGCGCCCATGCGGCTGTGGGTCCCGTCCGACGGTTGGACCAGGTCAGGAGCACATATCCGTGGCCCGGGTCATCGCCACATAGAGAGCCGCAACTCTTCGTTGACGTGGTGGGGGCATCGGATGTCCCTTCTCGACCGAGCGTGATGGCCGTGTTACGTCAGCCCCTTCGACTGGCCATGGTCATCAGCCGACACCTTCAGAGCAGCAGCCGCCATGTCCTTCCCAACCGGCTCGAGCTGCTGGTAGTCCCGGTCCGCTCTCGGTAGGTGCCGTCGGCCACGAGCTCGAGAAGCGGGACGACCTCGGCATGAGCCGATTCGACAACGAGATTGAGAAGCCAGCCCGCCCACCCCATTGCATCTGAGGGTGGCTGAGAGATATCGGGGTATCGAGCACTGCGTAGATACCTTCGATCATCGCCGTCGCCCGCGGCCACGGCTCGCGAAACCCACGAAGCCGTCCCTGGATCGTACACGGCCCCCGAGGCTCTCGTGGCACCGGCGTCGTAGACCCGTTCCACGAAGCTGACCGAGACCGGTTTCCAGCTCATCAGCCCGCGCCACGCCAGGTCACTATCGTCGATGGCCAGGTGGGCGACGGCAAGTGCGCGCCGCAAGCCCTGATTGCAGAGGGCGTCCGTCACCCAGTCGGTCGAAGCCAGGGGATCCCGAACTTGTCGAGCTCAGGCGTCAACTACTCGCCCAGACGCCCTGGCTGGAGCGGACGAGTACTGCGATCTTTCCTGGAGCCACACCTCCGGCGATGCGAGAGGCGATGATCCGCGCTACCCCGGCGATCTCGGCCCTCGCGTCGGGAAGCGTAGGCAAGCATAGATGCCGTCGGGTGCGCCAGCGACGGCGGTGAGCGGGCGCTTCGGAGGACGGCCGGGGTGGCTGGCGATCAGGTTTGGCTGCCGCCAAGATTGCCCTCGCGACCGACGGCTTTCCGTCAGCGGGTAGTCCGCGCTGTTGGCGTACTCGGCACATAACTCCCGGATCCCGTTTGGCGCAGCCATGCGAAACCCGTAGATTGACTGGTCGTCGTCACCGATCCCGATGACGGTCACGTCAGCCAGGTCGGCGGCAAGCCGGATGAGGCGCAGGTCTGCCCGGTTGAGATCCTGGTACTCGTCGACCAGGAGAAGGTCTAAGTCGATGCCGTCGAGCCCATGGTCCTCGATGGTCTGGACCGCCCTGTACGGCAACTCGCCTATGAGGACATAGCCGAGTGCCCAACGGTGCTCGTTCCACGTCCCGCTGTAGGCCGCTCCAAGGGCGGGGTCCTTCTCTGAGTAGAGCTCCCGCTCGGGGTCGAGCGACTCCCAGCCGGCCGCCATCTCTTCCTCCAAGTGCCTCACGACTGTGGGAGTGGCCTTGGTGTAGCCCTGACGGCGGAGCAGGCGGCTGATGTCGGGGCGGACCAGCTCCTTCGTCTCCCAGCTATCAGGTATTCGGATAGGTCGCGGGATATTCGAGAGCGGCTCGCCTGCCAAAATCCGTAGAGCGAAGCTGTGGACCGTGGCTGGCGGACTTATGCCCAGGCCGGATAGCTCGGCGTCGCCCATCTTGAGCGCGAATTCGGCTGCGGCTGCCCGGGTGAAGGTCAGCATCTGCACCTTAAGCTCGGGGTGGGTCTTGGTGAGCCGCTCGAGGTACTGGACGCTCGTGAAGCTCTTACCGGTCCCCGGGCCGGCCAAGACTCGGGCGTGGCAACTGGGGTCATGGTCGACGATTGCCTGCTGCTGGGCGTTCAGCGCCACGGCCCGTACCTTATGGAACGCACACTAGGACTAGGGCTCGTCTACAGGTTCTAATCCGTCGGGGTTACAGCTGCTTACATGGGAGGGTCCTGCTCTAGCTGGGAGGGTCCCGGGTTGCCCAAAGCTCGAGATCGGGGACCGCGCCCGGCGAGGCAGCGGAGGTCGCCGTGACGGCCCCCTTCGCCCGACAGCTTTCCTCGCAGCGCACGCACTGAGCGCGACCTCCGACACAGCCAGCATCCGGCGTCCGCCATTTCTGGTTCTAACGGTCACATTGTCCAGAGCCGATACCGTGGAAGTGCGTCGAGCCATTTCTGAGGCCTACAGGTGCAAACAACGTCCGTCATTAGAATTCGTGGAGACTACCTCCGTCTCGCCGCCATTTTCTGGTGGCCCACTGACTTGCCCCTTCGATGTGATCATCGACGACAAGAATGTCGGTGAAGCTTGGCTTCAACAGGCGAACGTATTTCTCGTCCCGTCGGGATCACATACCGTTCAGCTAAGAAGGGCCTGGGCTACCTTCTTGCGCTCTCGAAGGATCACCATTTCTCTCCGCCCCAACGATGAAGTAGACCTAATCTCTGCCACGTGGGCGCTTTTGGTAACAGGACGCCCGGAGCTGCACGTGGCCACGGCAAGGGACTTGGCGAGAGTTCGCTCAGGGCAACGAAAAAGGCCTTTACCCCAAAACCTGGCTTCGTAGCCGTTTATAGCCCCAAGGCCGTACACGCCAGCCGGGGATTGTGACATCCCCCATCGATGTGCACGCCCAATTCAGTCCGCGCGGGTGGAGCTCCCTGCTCCCGGCAGACGCCAGTGCTTGGTACCAGGTCGGGCTCGTCCCCCTCCGACGCGAACCCCCACGTCGGCTTCTCTCGGCAGCCTCAACGCGAGCCGGTCAACCTGCCCGAAGCCAGGATGGCAAGGTGCCGCCCGGAGCCATGGAGGGCGGAGGGCGGCAGTTAGCGGGTTGACGGGCGGGAGGGTCGCCGCGAGGGCAACCTTGACCAGCTCCCCCGAAAAGGGGAGCTGAGTGACCCAGGCCCTCGCCGTGTCGTAGCGGGTATTGCGCTCGGAAAATCGGCAGCGGGAGTAAGGAAACCCACGGTTCCGGTTGCCCGTCAAAGGTCGATGCCATAACCCCGGTCGCGCCCGAGGTCGTGGCCGCCATGGAAGGAGGGTTGCTGTCCGCGCCGGTGAAGATTCCAATGGCGCTGGCGCTCGAGATTTTCTTGCGCCTTGACGGCCCGGCCCAGCTCCGCCAGTCGTTCGAGCGCGGGTCGGGTCTCGGGCCAAGAACTCGTCCCGTGCGTGCTGCGCCTGCTCCAGACAGGCTAGGTCGGCTTCCAGCCGTTGGCAGTGAGACCGCAATGAACGCTCGCAGGGCTCACCGACGGCCCGCCAGCCCGCCATTGCCTCGTCGAAGCGGACGCTAACAGCCCGCATTTCCAGGCGGGCCTTGTGCTTTGCCCACCGGCCGTGCGATTTGTCTTCCGAGGCGTCCGATGCCCGTTGGTAATCGAGCGCGGCTTGGCTTGCCGCCAGAGCCGCTTGGCCCGCCGGTGTCCCGGCCCAACGACCAGTGCCCTGGCGCAAATCTCGGTGGTCTTGTTCGGCTAGTGATAAGCGGCGCCTGGCGTGGGCGAGTTCGACCGAACGGTCAGGCGGGATCGACCGGGCCAGCTTTGAGCGCTCCTTGTACAGTTCGGCTATCGATTTTCCCCCGTGGCGGTCGAGTGCCCAGGCCTGGCGGCCCTCCTGGCCCCAGGCCCAAGCCAGCCGCTCGGCAGCATGGGCGACGCTCGGAGCAACAATGTGAATGTGGCTTTCGTGGCGAGCTCGGCTCATGGCCACATAGGCCAGTTCTCGTCCGCCGCCGTCCTCCAGGGCGTACGTGACATTGACGGTCGAGCCCTGCGACCGGTGGGCCGTGGTGGCGTAGGCGTGGCCGAGCTTGTCGGCTGCGAGCTCATCGGGCCCATGCGGAGCTCGGCCCCTTCCGGCGTCACGGCCAGGAGCGAACCGTGTTGGGGGTCGATGGCAGCGACTACGGCTCGCTGCGAGGTGACCCAGGCCCCGTCGGCCCCGGAGAAAGCGTGATTACGCGGTCCCCGGCCCGGTAACGCCGGCCCCCGGGTGCTTCCAGTTCGGGGCCGCTCAACCGGCCTAACTTGCCCCACACTGCCCGGGCCGCCCGGTTCAATCTCTCTACCGCGTCACGGTGGTAGGCCACGAGCAGGGCGTCGCGCCCATCGGCCACGTCGCACGCCCACGCCTTCACCATCTCGTACATGGCCTGTTCCCGGCTGCGAGCGGGTGTACCCGGCCATTTGCCACGTACCAGTCGAGCGCGCTAGGTAGATGGCCGGCGCGGAGATGGTCCAGGGTGTGGCGCTCCCCGGGGTCGACTTGTCTCAGGTTGTCCGTGAGCGCCCACACGTGGCCGGGGTGACGACCGGCCAGGGCCTCCAGGGCGCCACCGGGTCCAACTGAGCCGAGCTGGCGGTAGTCGCCGACGGCGACCAGCTTGGCCCCCGAGGCCTCGACGGCGGCCAGCAACTTCCCGACGTCGGCGTCAGAGCTCATGGCCCCCTCGTCCAGGACCAAGACATGGCGAGGGGTAAGGGCCTCACGCCCGTGATCCAAGCGCCAAGTGAGCGACGCCACCGTACGGGAGGCTACGCCGGCGCCTTGGCCGAGGGCCTTGGCCGCCTGGCCAGACGTGGCCGCCCCGATCACGTGGTAGCCAGCCGCTTCAAAGCCTTCTCGCACCGCCGAGAGCGTGCTCGTCTTCCCCGACCCGGCCACCCCGACCACCAGGTCCAGGGCGTGGCCGGAAGTTAGCAAGGACTTGGCCACGTCGGACTGTCTCTCGGTGAGACGCATGCTCCGGGACAGCTCTATTTGCCGGATGGCCGAATCTGCAGCGCTCTCGTCAACCCGCGGCCCCTCCCTCTGGGTGAGCACTTCGGCCAGCTTGGCGATGCGCCGCTCGTCCTCCAGCACGCAGGCCGCCGCCCATACCGGCTCCCGGGCGCCAGTCACACGAGGCAACAGCACCGCTAGCTCGTGGGAAAGCACACTATCCACGGCCGTGTCCAACACCGAGATGGGCAGCCCGTGCAAGTGGGGGGCGACGGCCACGATGACGTCGCGGCGAGTAAAGGCCTTGTCTTCGGCCAGACGGCCGCCGGGGGACAGCAGCTCGGTGTCGATGTCAGCTACGTTTGGGTCGAGCGGCCGGTAGGCGAGCCCGACCCGCTCCACGGCGGCGGCCAGCTCAAGCGGCGGGTAACCGGCCCGGGCCTGCTCGTCCCGCCACCGGGGCACTAAATCTTCAACCCGCTCGTGGCTCTTGCGGTCCCGGGTGGACCGGGCCGCCACCGCCCGGGACCGGTAGGACACGTCCGGCCCCACGGCGGCGTCGATCTGGCCCGCGCGGTGGCGTGGACTTCCCACGCTTCTTTGGGGATGCCGGTAACGGCCCAACCACCCAGGCGCCCCGATGGCCCCGGGTCAGCCTCGATGGGGTAGCCGAGCTCTACCGCCTTGGCCGCCGACGCCATGCGGCCAACAGCGGTGGCGGCGTGGAGGTGGTCCCGCAGCAGGCCGGTGTCGAGCCCTTTCCAGCCACCCTGTTCGTCGCCCATGCTTCACGATGTTCGCGACCAAGACGTGGTCGTGGACTTGAGGGTCACCGGCCCTAGTGGTGGCGTGGCGGGATACGGCCCAGGTAAGCCCGTCGGTGGGCGCACGCACCTGCGCCCGGCCCCGCCTCCCGCCTTCCTCCCGGACCACGTCGTCCAGGTAGGCCATGGTGGCGTCGCGCTCCGCGTCAAGGATGGCGTGCATGTCCTCGGGCCGGCCGATGACGCCCAGCTCGGCCACCGATTTGTGTGGAGAAACGACTAGTTCCATGCCCGGGCGCAGGCAGTGCACCAGCCGCTCGGCGCTCTCGGGGTGGCGGACGCCGCCAGTGCCGAACACGGCCCTCCACTCCTCGACGCCGACCTCGCCATCGAGGCCGAGCGAGGCCGCCCCGGCGCCGCCCCACGCCATCGGTCGTCTCCCCTCGAGAGGCGTAGTAGTCGAGCGCGTTGGCGAAGCGGGTCGTCACCCCGTTCGAGGACGGTGCGTTCGTGGTAGCCGACCGACTCGGTGCCCATCATCCGCATCCAAGCCAAAACCGGCGCCAGCCTCCCATCATCGCGACTTCACTTACAACGTCACAACCGAAGGTTGTAATCGTGTTCGAACTTCTTGTCTTTATATAGGTATTAGCCCGGCCTGTAAAGAGGTTTCTTGCGACCGGTAAATTATGGTCGCTAACGGTAAAGAGGAATATTCGGAGACTCGATAATCAGCTTGACGTAAAGGCTCTGCGAAGCCGGATAGCGGAAGCACCGAGTGGGACGTCTGCTCACGGATGGCGGTGGCAAAGGTGGGAAGGATAGTGGTGGTGCAGATGCTGTGTACTCGAGTGCGGAAAGATGTGGGGCTGGTCCAGCGATTGAAGGGTGGCGTCCCGGAGTTTGGTAGTTGAGAAGCCTTACCCGTGGGCGAGGGCGGTTGGCGAAGAGTGGGCGATGAGCGGGAAAAAAATATTTGTGTTTGTAGATGTCGTCAGACGTCTGTAGCTGGCACGAAACGGCACGGGTTGGACGTCAACAGGCAATTATGGACACCAGTGGAATAACACAGGCACAGCAATTTCTGTGCCACTATTGCGACCGGCCATTAATGGACCGCAGGAGGTACCGATGCCAGATCGCGAACCACTCCCCCACCTGCTCACCATCGAGCAGCTCGCTGAGCACCTCGGGGTGACCGAACGCCACGTCCGCCGCCTAATCGCCGAGAAGAGGGTGCCTTACCTCAAGTGGCGCCGGTTCATCAGGTTCGACCCGGATGAGATTGCCGCCTGGCTGGACAACGCCCGTCAGCCCGAGGCCGGTCAGGTCCCTGGCCGGCCCTACCGCCGCGGTGCATGAGCCGCTGCGTCTGTTCGAAGCGGACGCCGACCGAACAGAGGCCACGTCCAAAGTTGAGACAACTGCTCCCGCTCATCACCAGCGATCCCTCCAGGCGGTGTCCGAAGCTGCCACACTTGTAGCCGAGGCGCAAGCACGTCTTTCCGCCGCTGTATCGAATGCCCGTGCCGCGGGCTTGAGTTGGCGCCGTATCGGGACCGCCACGGGGGTCCCCTACCAGAGCTTGCATCGCAGATTTTCCGAGCAAACAAGCCCTGAGGCAGTAACGCGAAAGCGTCCGCCCGCCTAAACAAAGAGAGGAGCGATGGCACGTGAGTTCATCCAGAAGCAAAGCAACGGCCGTTACCGTGCCCGATACCGGGACCCGACCGGCCGGACCAGGTCTGTGACCTTCGACCGGCTCGAGGACGCCCGGCGCTTTCTCGCCGGCCTGAGCGGTGATCTATTGCGTGGGGACTACATCGACCCGGCACAGGCGCGCGCCCGTTTCCAGGACTGGGCAGAGGCCTGGTGGGACACGACGAGCGGGCTTAGACCGTCGAGTCGATGCAGTTACCGCGCTCGATTGGATCGTCACATCCTGCCGTACTTCAGCGGGCGCAAGGTGGGATCGATCGATTTTGCAAACATCGAGCTCTGGCTCGCCGACCGTCGCAAGGCGGGACTTGGCCCGAAGATGCTGCGCGAGTGCCTCAGCGTTCTGTCGCTCATACTCGGCTTCGCCGTAAAGTCCAAGGCCCTTAGCCACAACCCAGCCGCGGGCCACGAAATCAAGGTGCGTCGACGCAAAGTCCGGGAAGGCGATGGCGTCATGACGATGGAGCAGGTCCACCACCTCGTCGCCGACGTCCGGGACCCTTACAAGCCGGCGGTCTGGTTGCTGGTGTTCGCTGGCTTGCGACCAGCCGAGCTGTGCGGCCTACGAGTGCGGGACGTCGACTTCGTACGCCACACCGTAAGCGTCACGACGACCCTCATGCCCGTCCACGGTTATGCCAAAGAGCCGTGGCGGCTGGTCGAGGGGCCGCCCAAGACCGATGCCGGCGACCGGACCCTGCCCATCCCGGCGTGGCTCTGCGACGACCTCGCGGCAATGCTGACGGCCAGAGGCGATAATGACCGGAACAGCTGGCTGTTCCAGACTCGTCAGCGCCGGCCACTCCACCGAGACCATTTCAGGGAGCAGGTCATCCTTCCTGCACTGCGGGCAGCCGGGTTACCTGGGACCATTCGCACTTATGACCTGAGGCACAGTCATGCCAGCCTTCTGATCGACTCGGGCGCCAACCCGCTGGCCGTCGCGCAGCGCATGGGCCACAGCGACGCCGCCTTCACTCTCGGTGTCTACGGGCACCTGTTCGGAGGCGTACAGGCGAACCTCTCAGAACAGGTCGACGAGCTCCGCAAAAAGACCGCTAATAACCCCCAAATGGGCGCAATTGTAAATCTCGACGCGCGCCGTGATTTGACACACGCAGGACACGCGTGACCCGGAGGGACCCGCGTCAACAGCCATCTATGGTCACAGGCGGCCAACTGCGGTCACGTGTTACAGCAGGTCAGAAGCCATTTGGCAACTCTGACCTGCCCCCTCCACCAGCTCCGGGGGAGAGACTCGAACTCTCAACCTAGTGGTTAACAGCCACCCGCTCTGCCGGTTGAGCTACCCCGGAAAACTGTCGCCACGCTATCACTCGAAGCCAAGGCTGGGCCGGTCATCGCGGTCACATCGCCAAGCGACCCGCCGCTGGCGACAGGCGGTACGCATGGCCGAGAGGATGGGTACCCAGATCGGTCGCCGGCTCGACGCCCACACGAGCATCGCCAAAGGCGGCGTCCCGTCCCACCGTTGGTGGTCCCATGGCCACCCTGGTCACCATTCAGGCCCGTTCTTGGTGCAACGAACCGTTGTCGTCGCGATTAGCGGGCCTTTTTTCCTTAGAACGCAACAAGAACCGTCCGGTGCACCGAGAACCCCCACCCCCCGGCCGGAACGCCTCAGACACGTGAACTATCGTCCAATAACCGCCGAAAAACAGCCCACTTATCCGTTAAAACAAGGAGTCGTGGTCAAAAACGATGGCCTAATTGCCGAGATAATCCCGCAGCTGCCCGCTCCGCAGTGGTTGACGCAATTTAGCCAGGCTTTTCGACTCGATTTGACGCACCCGCTCCCGGGTAACGCCGAATTCGCGGCCTACCTCCTCCAAGGTGCGCGCCTGGCCATCATCGAGGCCAAAGCGCAACCGGACCACCTTGCGCTCCCGCTCGGACAGGTCGGCCAGAACGTTCCGCACGGCTTCGGAAAGCATCGCTCGTGTCGCCGCATCGCTGGGGGCGGGCGCCGCGTCATCCTCCAGGACGTCGGAGAGGTTGAAATCGTCTTCCCCCAACGGCTGCTCGAGAGAGACGGTGTCCTGGCTGATCCGCAGGATCTCCCGGACCCGGTCGGGGCTCATCTCGGAGCGCTTGGCCACCTCCTCGATGGTGGGTTCGCGGCCCTCTTCTTGCAGGAGGCTGCGCTGCGCACGCACGACGGCGTTGATGTTGTCGACCATGTGCACCGGGATACGTATAGTCCTGGCCTGGTCGGCTATGGCCCGGCTGATGGCTTGGCGGATCCACCAAGTGGCATACGTGGAGAACTTGAACCCCTTGGTGTAATCGAACTTCTCGGCCGCCCGCATGAGCCCCAGGTTCCCCTCCTGGATGAGATCGAGGAACGACAGACCCCGGTTCCGGTACCACTTCGCCACTGAAACGACCAGGCGCAGGTTGGCCTCGACCAGCATCTGTTTGGCCATCAGCCCCTCGGCCCGGAGGCGCTGGTCGCCTTCTCGTTGCTTGTCGAGCGGACGGGGCATGGGGCGGCGAGGACCACCGCCGCCAGCCACCTCGACGGCCTTTTCCTCAAGCGCTTCTTCGAGTTCTTCGAAACCGTCAAGGCGGGCGCCAGCCGCTATGCCCCGCTCGACGCACCGCGCCAGGGCCACCTCCTGCTCGGCCGATAACAGCCGGACCTTGCCGATCTCTTTCAAGTACGCCCGGACGGAGTCGGAGCTACCTGTGCTGGTGACCCCAATGTCGAGTTTCAGCCCGGCAACGAGGACGCGCCTTCCGCGGCGAAACGGATCATGTGGCTTTTTCCGCAAGAAACCGTACTTGTCCTCGCTGCCATCTCCGTCCTCGGCCGCGGCACCCCCGGTGCGGAGGTCCACCTCGGCGCTCGGGCCGCCGCGGGCTGAGCGACGTCTGAAGGAGCCCGGACCGGGCGCTAGGCTCTTCTCACCTCTCCCCGCTTCTCTGCGCCGCGCCTCTCCAATCAACTCCGCAGCCAGCTTGTCGAGCCCTTCGTCCGAGATCGGCTCGTCGCGCTGTCGCCACTCGATCCCTTCGGCCGTCACCCGGCCAACGACTGCAGATATGAGATTCCGGCCTCAGTTCGAGGCCTTCCAGGACCTGCATGACATCGTCACGCGTCAGGAACCCGCGTTCGCGGCCGATCATCAACAGAGCCAGAAAGTCGGCCGTTGCTTCCCCGGAGACTGTGAAGGACGCTCTCACAAGTAGTTCAGAACCTTCGCTCACGCTCCCGGGCTGGGTGACACGCTAGGACTACCCAGCAACAAGGCTAACAACTGCTGCTCGGCAACGGCCAAGCGCTTTTCGTAATCAGCGCCTGGCTCGACCGAGCGCAAAGCCTCGAGAGCCAACCGCAGCTGCCCGGACCGCTTGGCCAGCTCGTCGTGGCTAAGTGAGGGGGAAGTACTGCGGGCGTCTCGGCGCATTTCTTCTAGTGCCCGAGTGGCGGCCTGTTCGGCCAGACGGCGCAAGACATCCCCGGGGTCTTCGACGGTGTCCTCGACGGCCAGCCGCGCCAGCAGATCGGCCACAGGAGGCGCGGCGGCCTCAATGGCGTCGGGGAGCGTCATGGCCGAAGCCAGCTCACCGAACGCCCCCTTGGCCAGCTCAGAACTAAAAAGACTGATATCGATGCGCCCCGCTACTTCGTCGGGATGGTGGACTACGAGGCGGAGCGCTTCGAGTTCGGGACGAGGCACGGCCGGACGTTTTGCCCTGGCCGCCGACGGGGTGGCCGGGACGGCTGCCTCCGGTCTCTGACCAGAAGACGGACGGGACGGATGGCGCAACCCACGCAATTGCTCAGGGCTCAGGCGACAGCGGTCTGCTACCTGCATCAAGTACTGGTCCTTGACGAGCGCGTCGGGGTGCTCGGATATCAGCTGCAGGGCAGTCTCAGCCGCCCTGGCCCTACCTTCGGGGTTGCGGAGGTCTGCCTGTGCGAAAAGGCGTTCCAGCCGGAAACCCAGGTAGGGCTTGGCCTCCGCTACGGCTCGGCGGAGGTCTTCCGGGTCGGTCCGGGCCAGGTCGGCCGGATCGGTCCCCGACGGCAGCGCCACGACAGCAATGTCGGCTTGGAAACGCCGTTCCCAATCGTAAAAATGCTCGGCGGCGCCGAGGCCAGCGGCATCCCCGTCGTAGGCGAGGACGACCCGCCGGGAGAAACCGGTGAGCAAACGTACGTGACCTTCAGCTAGAGCCGTGCCGCATGTCGCCACGGCTTCGGTGACCCCGGCCCGGTGGAGGCCGATGACATCGGTGTAGCCCTCGCAGACGACCACTTGGCCCCGCTCCACGATCGGGCCTTTGGCCCAGTTGAGACCGTACAAGACTTTGCTCTTGTCGTAGAGGAGGGTGGCTTGGGTGTTCTTGTACTCGGCGGGAGCGCCCGGCAACACCCGGCCGCCCAGCCCGACTGGTCGCCCAGCCACGTCGAAGATCGGGAACAGGACCCTGGCCCGGAACGAGTCGTTGAGCCGCCCAGCCTGGTTACGGAACGCGAGCCCCGCACCGACGAGCAGCTCCTCGCCGACCCCTAGCTCCCGCACGAGCGCGTCCCACCCCGCCGGCGCCCAACCGAGGCGGAAGCGCTTGACCGCTTCGCTGTTATAACCACGCCCCCTCAGATAGGCGCGAGCTGCCGCCCCCTCGGGAGCCCGCACGAGCAAGTCGTGGTACCACTCCACCGCTCGTTCGAGTGCCTTCCCGAGCTCCGTCGCCCGCTTGTTACCCGGCCGGGACGGTTCCTGGCTGTCGTAGCGCAACTGGATGCCGACCCGGCCAGCGAGCGCCTCGACCGCAGTGGCGAAGTCGAGGTGCTCGGTCTCCCGGAGGAAAGTAATGGCATCCCCCCGGGCCTGGCAGCCAAAGCAGTAGTAGAGGCCGAGCTCGCTATTGACCGAGAAAGAACCCGTTTTTTCGGCATGGAACGGGCACAGCCCCACCCATCGCCTTCCCAGCTGGCGCAAGGCGACGTGCTCCTGGACCAGAGCCACCATGTCCGTAGCTGCTCTGACTCGCTCCACGTCCTCGGCGACGATGCCCACAAGGAAAGACTAAGCGTATTGGCCGTCCTGACCTTCGCCAGCCTTACCAGGCGAGGCGCGATGTAACCGCGTCCACCAGACGATCGATTGGGACCCGCTCCTGGGCCGTGGAGTCGCGCTCCCGTATTGTCACGGCTTTGTCGTCGAGCGAGTCGAAATCGACTGTTACACATAGCGGCGTACCGATTTCGTCCTGCCGACGGTAACGCCGGCCGATGGCGCGCGTTATGTCGTAATCGCACATCGCCACGGGCTGCAAGAGCTTGAGGACCTCCTGCGCAAGCGGCAATAGCGTGTCCTTTTTCGACAATGGCAAGACCGCGACTTGATAGGGCGCGATCCGCGGGTGGAGCCGCAGTACCGTACGCTCTTCGCCCGCCACCTCGTCGACGTTGTAAGCGGCAATCAAAAATGCCATCATCGTGCGGGCCACGCCGGCGGCCGGCTCGATCACGTAAGGCACGTAACGTTCGCCGCTCGTCGGGTCGAAGTACTCGAGCGTCTGCCCGCTCGCCGCCGCGTGAGCTTTCAGGTCATAATCTGTACGGTTGGCAATGCCTTCGAGTTCTCCCCAACCCCACGGGAACGCGAATTCCACGTCGGCGGTGGCCACTGAATAATGCGAGAGCTCCTCTTTGGTGTGCGGCCGTAGCCGCAACATGTCCCTGGGGATGCCGAAGCGCACGTACCACTCCAGACGTTCGTTGCACCAGTACTCGAACCAGCGAGGTGCTTCGTCAGGTGGTACGAAGTACTCGAGCTCCATTTGCTCGAACTCCCGGGTCCGGAAGACAAAATTGCCCGGCGTGATCTCGTTGCGGAAAGACTTCCCTATCTGCGCGGTCCCGAACGGAGGCCGCAAGTGCTCAGTTTGGAGGACATTGGCGAAATTTACAAAGTGGCCCTGAGCCGTCTCGGGTCGTAGGTAAGCGACGGCACCTTCGTCTTCGACGGGACCTACGAAGGTCTTGAACATGAGGTTGAAAGGGCGGGCCTCCGTGAAATCACTATTGCCGCAGTTGGGG
Organism: uncultured Acidimicrobiaceae bacterium; assembly: GCA_963807395.1. Classification (GTDB taxonomy): domain Bacteria; phylum Actinomycetota; class Acidimicrobiia; order Acidimicrobiales; family Palsa-688; genus Fen-671. The sequence continues at coordinate 213,237 of CAWEBW010000008.1, read as the reverse complement.
CATTGAAGCCTGCCGTCCTCGGTGGTCGGCAGCTGGTCAGCGCGCCAGCGCTGCTTGCAGGACCGACAGTCGACCAGGGGGTCGGTGAAGTTCGTCAGGTGGCCGGAGGCTTCCCAGATCTTCGGGCTCGACAAGATGGCCGCGTCGAGGCCGACTACCTCTTGGCGGAGCTGGACCATCTGCCGCCACCACGCCTCTTTCACGTTGCGTTCCATTAGGACGCCGAGGGGGCCATAATCGTAGGTCGAGCGGAACCCGCCATATATCTCGGCAGAGGGGAACACAAAGCCTCGGGCTTTGGCCAGGCGGACCAGCTCTTCCATCGAAACAGGCATGTACAGAGGCTACTGGGCCCATAACTGGCTGCTACTGGCGCCGTGGACGTTCGGCCCTTTCCCGCCGGAGGGGACCATCCTGGGGCCAGCCGGCTCGACAGGTGCTGAGCTACTACCGCCTCAGGCCCAGCTGCGGTCCAGGGTACGAAGGGAGCGCAGGCGCCTTTCAAGGTGATGTTCGAGTGAAACGGTGGCCAAGTTGGCGACCTCACCTGTCGTCGCACTCGCGGGCATGTCGAGCGCCCTGGCCAACTGCCCGCCCAGGATCCACCCCACCAGCTCCAGGGCGGACGGGCTGAGAGACTGGCCCCGCCGGCAGGTCCGGCATAGCGCCCCTCCCTCGCCGATGTCGAAGGCCACGAGGGGCGCCGCCGGGGGGCTCGAGCCGCAACTGGCGCAGCAGGTGAGGACCGGTCCGGCGCCGTCGAGCGCGAGCAACTTCCAGTAGAAGGCCGCAACTACCAGTGGGCTCGAGCGCTCGACCAGGGTGCGCAAGGCGCCGACCAGCATGCGGTACAGGGGCTGCGAAGGCTCCCTTTCCTGAGCTACCTGCTCGGTGGCCTCAGCCATGGCCATGCCCTGGGCGAGACGGTTGAGGTCGTCATGCAGGGCCCGCCAGGGCTCGATCATCTCGGCCTGGGTGACGATGTCGAGCTCACGCCCTTCATACAGCAGCAATTCCACGTGGCTCAAGGGTTCCAGGCGCCCGCCGAAACGGCTCTTGGTGCGACGGACCCCCTTGGCCACCGCCCGCACCTTTCCGTGGCCCGACGTCAGAAGTACGACGATCCTGTCGGCCTCGCCCAGCTTGTACGTCCGCAGCACGACCCCGCGGTCGCGGTATAGCGACATGATTGTAACTATCTTGTCATGCCACCACTGCCCTCAGCACCAGGCTCGAGGCCAGGGACTAAGGACTAGCGGTCAGGAGGGAAGGCCGTCCTGGTCCCGCAGCTCGCCTGTCCCCCCGAACCGCCGCTCTCGATGCTGGTACTCCCGCACGGCGTCGCGCAGGTGCTCGCGGCGGAAATCCGGCCACAGCACGTCCATGAAAACGAGCTCGCTGTAGGCGATCTCCCACAGCAGGAAGTTCGAGATCCGGTACTCGCCTGAAGTACGGATGAACAGGTCGGGGTCGGGCATGCCCGGCACGTAGAGGTGGCGCCGCAGGGCGCGCTCGTTGATGTCCGAGGGCTTTACCCCCTCAGCCACGAGGGAGCGGACTGCGTCGACAATCTCGGCCCGCCCGCCGTAGTTGAACGCCACGGTGAGAGTGGTCGCCGTGTTGTTCTTGGTCAGCTCCACCGCCTCGTCCATGCGCCGTACGACCCACTTCGGGACGCGCCAGTCCCGCCGCCCAGCGAAGCGGATCCGCACCCCGATGGCATGGAGCTCGTCACGGCGCCGCGTCAGCAGGTCATCGGCGATGATACCCAGGAGGAAACGCACCTCCGTGTGCGGCCGGTGCCAGTTCTCGGTCGAGAACGCGTATACCGTAAACCACTCCAGCCCGAGCTCGACCGCCCCCTTGGCGGCATCGAGCAGAGCCTCCTCGCCAGCCCGGTGACCCTCCGTCCGCGGCAGGCCTCGCCTCGTGGCCCAGCGCCCGTTCCCGTCCATAACGCAGGCCACGTGCCGTGGCATACGCTTCGGGTCGAGCCCCGCCATGTCCATGGCCGAAAAGCTACATGCCCGGCACCTCCCGAGGCAGGTCGACGGCCCACAGCCAAAGGTGGGGTGGGCTCCCCACCTTCATGCCGCCTCCGGCCGCCTCGGCTCGGTTATCGATCAAACAACGCCGGGCCAAACACCTAGTTGGCGCGGTCCTCGATCTCCCAGACGTGGTCCAGGATGTGCCAGATAAGGCGCCTCGACGCGTAGCGCGGGGGCCAATTGGCCCGCCCTGTCGCGGAGGTACCGCCGGAACGGCACCAATCGAGAACAGCCGCCCGGTTAGCCGCGACGACTTCCGGCTCTCCCTCGTGCGGGACTGGCAGCGAGAGGCCGACTTTCCGGCCAAACATCTGCTCGGCGGCGGCGACGTGTTGGGTTATCGCGTCCCGGTCACGGCCACCCCCTCGCGGCCCTTTGCGCAGTGACTGAGGCGCCCGGGCCGCCACCTCGTCCAAGAGCTCCCAGCTCGCCGCCAGCAAGGCGGCCGTACGGGCAACTTCCGCCGGCGGCCAGGGGGCGGCATCGTCGTCCAGGACGGTCGTGGGCGCCCCGAAGTCCGCTCCTCCCGAGCGGGTCGGAACGTGTAGCACAACGGTCCACGGCTGTCCCTCGGTCAAGGGGAACTCGACGTCAGCCTTGGCCGCCACTACGGCGTAGCGAGGAACGTAGTCCGAAAGGGCCGAAAGGGCTGCCTCTTCACTCTTGCCCGAGCGGCACAAACCCGGCCAGTCCAGGCTGCACGCGAAACAACGGCTCTTACCGGTCTCGATGTAAACACTGCTGTGGTCGCCCATAGCAGGCGCTCGAACGCCGCCCGACATCGCCCGGGGCCGGCTCACTGTTGCGCCCCGGCCTCGTCAGCCGCATCGGCGGAAGCTTCGGCGGGCTCCTGGGGGGGTGCAGTCCCGATGAGTACCCGGGCTATGCGTCGCCCGTTGACTTTGTCCGCCACGATTTGGTGACCGTCGAAGACAGCTACTTCTCCTTCGTCCGGGACGTGGCCCAAAAGATGGTAAAGAAACCCGCCTACGGTGTCCCAGTCGCCCTCCGGCAGATCTATGCCCGTCAGCTCGTTTACCTCATCTATTGACAGGCTGGCGTCCATCTTCACCTGGCCGTCACCGAGAAGCTCCACCCGGGGCCGGTCGACATCGAACTCGTCGGAAATCTCCCCGACCAGTTCTTCCAGTACATCTTCGAGCGTGATCAGACCGGCCGTACCCCCGTACTCGTCGACGACGATGGCCAGGTGTTGCTTTCCCGCTTGCATCTCGCGCATCACCTCGGCGATGCGTTTGGTCTCCGGGACAAACTGCGCCTGGCGCATGACGGCGGTAACAGGCTGATCTGGACCTCCTTCGCGCTCGGCCTTCATCATGTCCTTCACATAGACAACGCCGACAATGTCGTCTATCCCGTTACCGTAAACAGGGACCCGGCTGACCCCGGCGTTCGACGCTGTGTCCCCCGCTTGACCGACCGTGGCTTCCGAGCTGACTGTGACCATGTCTGGTCTCGGCACCATGACCTCCCTGGCCACGGTGTCCCCGAAATCAATTATGGAATGGATCAGCGTCCGCTCTTCGCGCTCTATAACCCTTTCGTCCGCGGCGGTGTCCGCCATGGCCAGCAACTCTTCCTCGGTTACGTAGGGCCCCTCTTTCAAACCTTTGCCGGGCAAGACCAGGTTGGCGATCGCGATCAATGCCTGAGTCACCCAGCGCAGTGGCGCGAACTGAACTACTCCCACCAAAAAGGGCGCCACCAATAAGGCAGCTCGTTCGGTGTGCTGGACGGCCCAGATTTTCGGCGCCAGTTCGGCAAAAACGAATATAACGACGATTTCAAAGGCCGTCGCCACCACCACTCCCAATGGCCCGACGGCTTCGTTGGCCACCACGCCGATAATTGTGGCCGCCACCAAAGTGCACATCTGGAGCGAAAAAAGGATGATCGGGATATTGCGGTCGGCGTGTTCTACCAGCCTCAACAAAGAGGGGGCGCCCCGCCGTTTCTCCTCGACGAGGGAAACGGCTTTGATTTTCGTGGTGCGCGTGATAGCTGTCTCGGAGAGGGCAAAAACGGCCGACAGCAAAATGAGGACCACCGCGCCGGCCAAGAGCGCCGCATCCGTCCCGGTGAAACTGGTTGTGGCCAGCATGGGCGTTTACTTACCCGCTCTCGGCGGCGCTGTCCCCATCCGCCTGAGCCGCGCTCGGAGGGTGACCGGCGCCCTTACTGTCCTTCGATTGACCGTCTTCGCTACGCCCACCCTCTGACGTCCTATCCTCGGCCCGCTCCCCTTTGGCCGGTCCCGCCTCTGTCGGCCCCGCCTCTGGCGGCCCACCCCCGGTTGTCCCGGCCTCGGCCTGGCCGGCCTCGGCTTGGCCGGTGGCGCTTTCTTCTGCTGACCGTGCTCTCCAGGTCTCGGGCCGGACGTCGGCGTAGTAGCGCGCTAGCAACTCGCGCTCCTTCGCTTCCATTTCCTCGGCTTCTTCGTCCTCCTGGTGGTCCATACCCATGAGGTGCAGCAGCCCGTGCACTACCAGTAGGGCTACTTCGTCATCGTAGTTGCCGGCGTGATCGGGAGCGTTGCGGTAGGCGACGGCGGGGCAGATAACGATGTCTCCGAGTAGGACGGGCATATCCTCCGCCTCGGATGGCATCCCAGGGCCGGTGCCCCCGGAGTCGGGCGAACGCCCGCTTTCGATGGGCTCCTCGTCAATCGGGAAAGCCAGCACGTCGGTCGGCCCTTCTTTCCCAAGGAACCGGCCGTTGAGTTCTGCGATGGAGTTCTCGTCCACGAACAACACCGAAAGCTCGGCGTCGCCGGTGAGCCCCTCTTCCCCGAGCACAGCTTCAGCCAGACGAGCCCAACGCAATGCGTCGACCGGATGGTCACTTTGTTCGTCGGCAGCAAAAACGTCGACCGTCACCGAAAGAGTTACCTGAACTCGGGCTCGCGCGGTAACAACGACTTGGCCGCGACGTTATTGGCAGATTCGTAGGCGTCGTAAGCGGTGACAATGTCGGCCACGATGCGGTGGCGGACTACGTCCCGGCTCGTCAGGCGCACGAAGGCGATCCCCTCGATACCCTTCAGGACCCGGTCGAGGTCGGCCAGACCCGACCGGCCGCCGGGCAGGTCGACCTGGGTAATATCACCGTTCACGACTACTTTCGACCCAAAACCTATCCTGGTCAGGAACATCTTCAATTGTTCCGGCGTCGCGTTTTGCGCTTCGTCCAGGATTATGAAGCTCCGGTTGAGCGTCCGGCCTCGCATATAAGCGAGCGGGGCCACTTCGATGGTCCCGTTGTCCAACAGCCGCCGCGCCCCTTCTGTGCCGAGCATGTCGTAAAGCGCGTCGTAAAGCGGCCGCAGGTAGGGGTCGATCTTGGCCATCAGGTCACCGGGCAAGAACCCCAGCCGCTCGCCTGCCTCCACCGCGGGCCGGGTCATTATTATCCGCTCCACTGACTTGGCCTGCAGCGCCTGGACGGCGAGGGCCACCGCCAGGTAGCTCTTTCCCGTCCCTGCCGGCCCGATGCCAAAGGTCACGATGTTGGCGGCTATGGCGTCGACGTACCGCTTTTGGCCACTCGATTTTGGCCGCACCGACCGTCCCCGGGCAGAACGGAGAATTTCGGCCGTGAGTACTTCTGACGGGCGCTCGTCGGCCCGCAAAATGTCTATCGTCCGACTTACCACGCCAGGATCGACGAGCTGGCCCTGTTCGAGCAGCGCCCGCAGCTCTTCCAGGAGGCGCGCCACCAGGCCTGCCTCTTCCCCCTCGATATTGAACTCGTTTCCTCTAGCGATGATGCGCGTCTCGCCAAAGGCTTCCTGCAGGGAACGCAAGTTCTCGTTGAGCGGACCGACCAAGCCCGCCATGAGCTGGTTTGGGACTGTGACTATTACGGACACGTGTGTTCTACCAGCGTAGCGTCAGAAAGCCTCGGTGGCCGGCTTTCGCCGTGATGCGGCCGCCATTTGCCCTCGAAGGCGACATAGCTGTGGAGCCCGACCGGCCCGCACCGGTCGAGTCACCCGGGGGGCCAACCCAGCTTTCGGCCGCCCAACAGGTGCAGGTGGAGATGGGGCACCTCAGCCCCGGCGTCTCGTCCTATGTTGAACACCAGGCGAAAGCCGCTGTCCAGGATGCCTTCCCGCTCCGCCACCGTCCGCGCCGCCGTTATCATCTCTGCCAGCAGCTCTGCATGCTCGGCGCCCACCTGGGTGGCGTCGGCGATGTGCTGACGGGGGACGACGAGGACGTGAACGGGCGCGACGGGCCGCAGGTCGTAGAAAGCGTACGTACGCTCGCCCGAGTAGGCCTCTCTCGACGGGAGCTCGCCGGCGATGACCCGGCAGAAAATGCAATCCGGTTGCCTATCGCCCGCCAACGGGCCACTTCCAGCCGTCGTCGTCACTGTTCGCTTTCGCTCTCGGCGTCCCCGAGCTTGTCTTCTTCGGCCCTCCCTGGCCCGCCCCCGGACGGCCCACCCACCGCCATTTCATCGTCATGATGCTGGCCTCGGCCTGACTGCACGCCGCGGGGGTCGGGGTACAGGTGCTCGAGGGTCCCGGGAACGATCCTGGCCCGGGAGATGAACTCGTCGACGTCGCCCGCCTGGAGTCGGATGACCCGACCCATCTTGTACGCGGGCAGCTGGCCCTCATCGATAAAGCGGTAGAGGGTGCGCAAAGTCACGCCGAGCCGTGCGCACGCTTCGGGGGTGCCGATCCATTCGATGGGGTCTGCCGCTATCCCGACATTCTACCGGGCTGGCCGTGGCGGCTGTTTCTCAGTAGTTCTTCGCTGGTTTCATACCAGGCGGCGGCGGCCCGAACCCCGACGAGAGCTGCGCTTTCAGTGATCCGCGCCGCTCGCGGCCAAACCCACCTTTGCCCACGCGGCCGTCAGGCGCTGGTCCGCCCCCGTCGCGACCGGAGTGGCCAGTGCGGCGTCCCGGTAATGGATGTCGTTAGTGGGAGCGCTATAGCAACCGGTGGCCTGCAGGTCCTGCAGCCAGCCCTGGTCGTCCTCGTCAACGGCCAAGGCGGCCGTCGTCGCTGCGCTGAGGTCGGCCCCTAGCGCCTCACCGTCAGGCACCGCCAGGAGCACGGTTCTGTCGCTAGCAAGGGCACGAAGCACGGAACGCCGCAGCGCCACGGCCCGGCCCAGGTCGCCGACCAAGGCCGTGCGAGCGGCCCCGCCAGGGGCGGTCTCCTGGCACGAACGGGCCACCGCAGACGCCGCCAATCGCTCAGCGGCCGTGTTCGTGGCCATCATCTGTCCGAAGAGGGCCTCGGCCGACGAGACTTGCGATGCGCCTCCCCGGCCCCCTCTAGCACCGCCAGCGAGGACAACCACGGCCGACGCCGACGCGGCGATGACGACAATGGCCGCCAGCAGCCAAAAGAAGGCCCTACCGGGCCTTCGCACCCTTTTTGGCGCAGTGATCGCGGGCGTTGAACGGGTTGGCTCTGCCGGCCCGCTACCGTAGTTCGCCGGGGCTCGACCGGTCCGGACGGGCACGGCCGTGACGGGGCCACCGGTGCTTCTCGGGGGGACGAGAGCGCCAGCTGCGGCGGGGTGACGGCCTGCACCTTGGCGCCGCTCGCTCCCGCTGGAGCGGGCATCGGTCCGGGCTTGCGATCCGGCCTGGACCTGGGACGCTGGTTGCCCCTTGCTAATGGGCAAGTTCGGGGGGCTGTGGCGCTGCGGACGGTCCGGCCCAGGCCGACGAGCCAGCGGCTGGTCGACCACGGCCCACCGCAGGATGGCCGGTCGGTTGCCATTAGCGGGCGGAATGGTGGGCAGCTCGTCACAGAGGTCGTCGTCGGGCTCCTCGCCCCGCCGGCCCAGTGGCCCCGGGGGTGAGGCAGGCAAGCCCGGACCGAGCCCGGAAGGGCCCCAGTCCTGGCGCGACTCGTCGCCACGCGCGCCGATGGCTCGGCGTGGCGGACCGTCCGGTCCTGCCTCCCCTCCTTTGCCCGCCGATCCGGACTCTGACAACTCAAACTTCTCCTATCACCGAGGGAAAACTGGCTTTACCAGCTTAATCGCCACCTCGTTGGCGAGAAGTCGGCCTTTCGGCGTCAGGACCGCCGTCACCCGGTCAGCTCGCAACTCGACCAGCCCGGCGTCGTAGAGCTCCTCGGGCGCGGCGGCGGCGGGGACTCCCTGCGAGGTCCGCATGCTGAGGACGAGCCGCTCCCACGCTCGTTGCTCCGGGTCAAGCGTCTCACCCGCGGCCTCCACGCAAGCACTCGCCTCCACCAGCCGGCAGTAGCGCTCTGGGGTGCGTACGTTCCACCACCGGCGGGTGGAACCATCGGAGAGCAGCCGATGTGAATGGGCGGCGCAGCCAATCCCGCGGTACTCGCCCTGCGACCAATAGAGGATGTTGTGGGCACAGCGAGCGCCGGGCCTGGCCCAATTGGATATCTCGTACCAGTCGAAACCCGCATCTGCCAGCACCGCGTCGGCCAATAGGTACTTCTCCGCTTGGTCGTCGTCAGAGGGGTGGCGGGCCGGTTGGGCCGCCAGCGGCGTGCCCGGTTCCACGGTCAAGGCGTACGCGCTGATGTGCGCCGGACCAGGTCGAAGAGATATCACTTTGTCGAGGGAGGCCTTCCAGTCCGCCAACGTTTCTCCGGTGGCCCCGAAGATCAGGTCCACGTTGTAGGCGTCGGCGAAGCCGGCCTCGCCCGCCAGCTCGGCGGCCCGCTCGACCGAAGCCGGTTCATGCTGGCGGCCGAGCGCCTCGAGCACGTGCGGCACCATCGATTGCGCACCAAAAGAGAGCCTGGTCACCCCGTTCGCCCTGTACTCGGTCAATTTCGGGGCCGAGACCGTTTCAGGGTTGCACTCGACCGTGACCTCCGCGCCGGGGACAATCCCCACTTCCTGGCGCACAGCGTCGAGGATGGCGACCAGGAGCTCGGCCGGCAACAGCGATGGTGTGCCGCCCCCGAAGAAGACCGATGTCGCCGGGCCGCTGGAGTTGTCGAGCCCGGGCAGACTGGCCACCTCGGCCCGGCAGGCGGCCACGTACCGTTCCCAGAGGTGGTCTTTGTCCGTCCAGGTAGCAAAAGCGCAGTAGTCGCAGCGGCGGCGACAGAAGGGTACGTGGACGTAAATACCGAACTGGGGCTGACTGATGCCCGCTACGGCCGCACCCGCCAGCCACCGCCTCACTCCTCAGCTCTCCAGTCCTGCTCAAACGCCTAGCATACGTGACTCGTGCTCGTGCTTATCTTCCCCGGCCAAGGCTCTCAGCGCCCTGGGATGGGCGCCCCCTGGCTCGGCCACCCCTCTTGGCAACGGGTCGACGAACTGAGCGACATAGTCGGGCGTGACATCAGCGCACTGCTGCTCGACACGGATAGTGACGGTTTACGCGCCACCCGGAACGCCCAGCTGGCCACTTTCGCTCTGAGCCTGGTGACGCTGGACGCGGCCAGCAGAGGCCCACTGCGCGACCTGGTACACGGCCCACACCCGGATGCGGCGGGGCCAACCGGGGGGATCGCGGCGGTGGCTGGCCACAGTCTGGGCGAGTACACCGCCCTCGTTGCTGCCGGCGCCCTGAAGGCCGGGACGGCGGCTCAGCTGGTACAGGCCAGGGGTGAGGCGATGCAAGTGGCGGCTGAAGCCAGCCCCGGGACGATGGCAGCCATCCTCGGCCTCGACCTGGGCGACGCGACCAAGGCTTGCGAAGAGGCGACCGGTGCTTGGGTCGCTAACGACAACACTCCGGCGCAGGAGGTCGTGGCCGGGACTGTAAGTGGTGTGGAAGCGGCCAGTGCCGCGGCGCTCCACCTGGGGGCCAAACGAGTGGTGCCCCTGCAGGTCGGCGGCGCTTTCCATACGCCGCTGATGGCGCCGGCGCAGGACCGCCTCGACGCCGCCCTGGCGGGCGTGAATTTTGCCCCGTCGACTTTCCCCCTGGTGGCCAACGTCGATGCCGCGCCTCACACGGACAGCTTTGGGACGCTTTTGTCCGCGCAGCTCTGTTCACGGGTCCGGTGGCGCGAATCGCTACTGACCATGGCGAGTATGGGAGGGACGCTCTTCGTGGAGCTGGGCCCGGGCACCGAACTCTCGGGCATGGTAAAGCGGACGGTCCCCGGAGCGGCCCGGGCCAACGTCGCTACTCCCCAGGACCTCGACGCGCTGTCCGCTCTTTTGTGAACACGCCTCCGGCCGGCATCTCAGCCCACGGTCAGAAAAACCCAGGATGGCCGGCCCCCGCCAGCTCCTGCGGCTCCGCTTTGTACCATTTGTCGCGCTATGTGCCTACAAAAGGTACAAAGCTGTCCGGGGTTAGCAATTAACCCGCTGGCGAGGTGAAATGCTCCCGCCAGTTGCGGGCACTGACACGCACGTCCTCCGGCCCCAGCCGGACCGCCGACTCGCGCACGAGGTCGGCAATGGCCCGCTGACGGTAGTAATCGTGGCCGGCGCCGGCGAAGACGGGCCGGCGGAAGGCAACCAGGTCCTCGGGCACGCCATCGGGGAACTCCCAGTACCCCCACAGCGCGAACGCCCACTGCATGTCATAGATCACCGGCGAGCGTTGGAAGACCGAAGCCCGGCGGCCGCCGCAGCTGAAGCACCCGGCGACCACGTCGTCGAGGTGCTCCCCCTCGGCCAGCACCGCCGTTTGGCCCACCAGGTTGGCCAGTTTCAGCCCGAAACCCAGGTCGGACGCTGTAGAGCCCAAGCCGGGGCCGACCGGTTGGCGCAGCGAAGCAATCTCAGCCGGCCTGTCCTGCTCCCAGGAGCCCGGCACCTCCAGGCGGTTCAACGGCCTGACCAGGTCGGTCGAGACGAGGGGGACGTAGTCGGGTTGCGCCACGGGCCCTTACGTTAGTGCTCCGTGGCACCCGCGTGCAGCAGCCCGAACACGATCGAGTCGGAAAGCGCCTCCCATGACGCCTCGATGACGTTGTCCGAGACCCCGATCGTCGTCCACGTGCGGTCGCCGTCGGTCGAGTCGATCAGCACCCGCGTCACCGCTGCCGTCCCCCTGACGGAGTCGAGGACCCGCACTTTGAAATCAGTGAGGTGAATTCGGGCCAACTCTGGGTGGCGGTGCCGAGCGCTTTGCGCAAGGCGGCGTCCAGGGCGTTGACGGGGCCATTGCCTTCGGCGACCTCCATTATGCGCTCGTCGCCGACGAACAACTTTATGCGCGCCTCGGTGAGGAACGTCCCGTCCTCACGCAAATCGGTGATGATACGGTTTGACTCGAGGCGGTAAAAGGACTGTTTCCAGCCGGTCGCCGCCCTCATCAGCAGCTCGAGGGAACCGTCTGCCACCTCGAAGTGGTAGCCAGCGTGCTCGAGCTCCTTGAGCCGCCCGACCACGAAGGCCACCTCGCCGTCGGTCAATTTGATGCCCAGTTGTTCGGCTTTCAGCGCCACCGTGGAGCGGCCTGACATTTCCGAGAGCACGAAACGGTTGGTGTTGCCGACCGTCTGGGGATCGATGTGAGAATAGGCGCTGGGTGCCCGGGCAATGGCACTGGTGTGGATCCCGGCTTTGTGGGCAAAGGCCGACAAACCGACGTAGGGCTGGTGCGAGTTGGGGGCGACGTTTACAATTTCGGCAATGTGACGCGCAACGGGGGTCAGGAGCGGCAAGCGGTCAACGCCGATCGTCTCGATGCCCAACTTCAAGCTGAGGTTGGCAATTACGGCTGTCAGGTCTGCGTTCCCCGTCCGTTCGCCATAGCCGTTGATGCAACCCTGGACGTGGTCCGCACCGCGACGTACAGCCACCAGCGAATTGGCTACGGCGCAACCGGAGTCATTATGGAAATGCACCCCTAAATGGCCCGAGGCAATTTCGCGGGCTTCGGCGACGACCCGCTCCACCTGGTGCGGGAGGGTTCCTCCGTTGGTGTCGCAAAGGACGGGGGTGGCGCCACACTCTTCTACCACCCTGAGAAAGGCGTGGGAAAAGCGGGGGTCCTCTTCGTACCCGTCAAAGAAATGCTCGGCATCGACCAGGACGGTTTTCCCGTGGTTGCGCAGGTACGTCACCGAATCGGCCACCATGTCCAGGGCTTCGGTAGTCGTCGTGCGCAGCGTTTCGGTCACGTGCCAGGGAGAGGACTTGGCCACCAGGCACACGTAGGAAGTGCCGGCGGCAATAAGTTCGGCCATCACTGGGTCGGTTTCGGCCCTTCCACCGGCTTTCCTGGTGGCGCCGAATGCCACCAGTTTTGAGTTCGCTAGTGGGAGTTCTCCCGACGCGGCACGTTCAAAAAACTCCTTGTCTTTGGGGTGCGCCCCGGGCCAGCCTCCCTCGATGTACTGCAGCCCGAGCAGGTCGAGTTGTTCGGCCACCCGAAGTTTGTCGGCAACGGTGAGCGAGAGCCCTTCCGCCTGGCTCCCATCGCGCAGCGTCGTGTCAAAAATCTCGACCCTGTCTGCTTCCCCGCCTGGGGCCCAACCCCAGGCGGCTGCTCTATTGACGCCCCCTCCTCCGGGCCGTCAGCTGACATGCTCGACCCAGCGCCGGTAGCGATCGACCTGGCCCCGCACCGCCGCCTTGTACATCTCCTGGATCTTCCTGGTCACGGCGCCCGGAGTGCCTTCCCCCACGATCCTGTCGTCGACAGAGGAGATCGGGACGACCTCGGCGGCGGTGCCGGTCAGGAAGGCCTCGTCCGCGGTGTACAGGTCAGAACGCAACACGTTGGAAAACTCCACCTCTATGCCGAGGTCCCGGGCGATCGTCAGGACGGAGTCCTGGGTTATCCCCTCGAGGGCCCCTGCGGACACGGGCGGCGTGATCAGCCGGTCGTTGCGGTAAACGAAGATGTTCTCACCGGTGCACTCGCTCACATAACCCTGCGGGGAAAGCAGAACGGCTTCGTCGTACCCACCCTTCAGCGCTTCCACCTTGGCCATCGAGGAATTGATGTACATCCCGGTGCCTTTGGCCGCCGGAGGCAGGGCGTTCGGGTCGTGGCGCTGCCATGAGCTGATCTTTACCCGCACGCCTTTTTCGATGCCCTCGTCACCCAGGTAGGCGCCCCAAGGCCAGACGGCAACGGCCACCCGCACCGGGCACGGGAGTGGGTTCAGTCCCATTTCCCCATAGCCGAGATAGACGATCGGCCTTATGTAGCATTCGGGTACTTTGTTTACCGCAATTGTTCGCTTGACGGCCTCGACGATCTGCTCCCGGCTGAAGGGGATGTCGATCATGAATATGCGGGCCGAGTTATAAAGCCGATTTATGTGGTCAGTAAGGCGGAACACGCCGGGCCCGTCGGCCGTCGCGTAGGCCCGTATCCCTTCGAACACGCCGCAGCCGTAATGAAGCGTGTGCGTGAGGATGTGGACGTTGGCGTCCTCCCAGTTTACGAGCTCGCCGTCCATCCATATTTTGTCGGTCTTAGTGATGGGCACCGCGTGTTACACCCTTTCTGCTATCTCGTCGCCGTATTGGCTTGTCGTCAGCGGGCCGGTGGGCTGAAACCCTTGCACTGCCTTGCTGACCCGGGCCGCCTGGTCGGTGAGCCCCAGGTAATCGAGCATCATGGCCACCGAAATAATCGCCGCCGTCGGGTCGGCTTTCCCGGTCCCGGCGATGTCCGGGGCACTCCCATGTACGGGCTCGAAAAGGGATGGGCCTGTGCGGGCCGGGTTGAGGTTGGCCGAGGCGGCCCGGCCGATCCCACCGGCGACAGCCCCGGCCAGGTCCGTGATTATGTCCCCGAACATGTTGTCCGTCACGATGACGTCATATCGTTGGGGCGAGCCGACCATGTACATGCAGGCCGCGTCGACGTGGTTATAGGCGGTCTCGACGTCAGCGAATTCAGTCGCCACCTCATTGAAAGTCCGCTGCCACAGGTCGCCCGAGTACGTGAGGACGTTGGTCTTGTGGACGAGCGTCAAGTGGCGACGCCTCGACTCGGCCAGTTCGAAAGCAAACCGGACGCACCGTTCGACGCCAAGACGGGTGTTGACCGATCCTTGAGTGGCCACCTCGGCTGGCGTCCCTTTCCGCAGAAAGCCGCCTTCTCCGGCGTAGGAACCTTCGGTGTTCTCGCGGATGACGACGAAATCGAGCGGCACCCCGGCGCCCACGCTCGACTGCGCTTGGAACGGGCGCAGGTTTATGTACAGATCGAGCTCGAAGCGCAGCCGCAGCAGAAGACCTCGCTCCAAGACCCCGGGGGGGACTTCAGGTGACCCGACTGCGCCTAGGAAGATGGCATCGAACTGTCTCAGCTCGTCCAAAGTGCTGTCGGGCAATACGTCCCCGGTGGTCAGGTAGCGCCTTGCCCCCAGGTCGAAGGGGACGGTGGCCAGCTCGGCCCCGGCGGCGCGAGCAACCTTCAGCGCCTCCTGTACTACCTCCGGGCCGATGCCGTCCCCGGGGATGACCGCCACCCGGGGCGTGGATGGCTGAGTAGCTGTGGGGGTTTCGCTCAAATCGGGCCGCTCCTCCTTCTTTTTCCGTTTTTCCAGCAGCTCGTCCTGGCTGACGCTCAACATGAAAACGACCGCCCCTTGGGACGGTCGTTGCGACGCACACCCATGTGGGGCGCGTCAAGGAGAAATTACGATGGCGGCTTCGGCCCGACGGCTGTATGGCGCATTCATAGGTCTTCCAAGTATCGCATCCACCCATCGCCTCGTCAACCGGGCTTGCGACGACGAGCCTCCAGCCCCGGGCGGCTCGTCCGGCGCCACCGAACCGGCGTTGATTGACCAGCACCGATCGAACGGGGGCCTTCGCTGGTACCCTGCGTGAATGGCCTCTACGAAGTTGTCGCCTGAAACTTACCAGCGGCTGCAGGCCGAGCTCGAAGACTTGAAGACCCGCGGCCGAGTCGAAATAGCCCGCCACATCGAGGCTGCTCGGATGCTCGGTGACCTCTCCGAAAACGGTGACTACCACGCGGCCAAGGACTCTCAGGGCAAGATGGAGGCGCGCATCCGTCAGCTGGAGGCGATGCTGACCGATGCCGAGGTGGTTCAAGTGGGCCCGACCGAGGAAGTTTCGACCGGCGTCACGGTTCGCTTGCGTTATATCGGAGACGACGAAGTCGAGCGTTACCTGGTCGGGTCGATCGAAGAGCGTCAAGCTGGCACCGCCGTCATCTCGCCCGGTTCGCCGCTCGGCCAGGCTCTAATGGGCAAACGGGCCGGGACGACTGTGACCTACGACGCCCCGAGCGGCCAATTGGCGGTCGAGATCGTCTCGGTGGGCGACTAGCCGCAATTAGCGACTAACCGCAATTAGCAGGTAGCGCCGCCCCCTGCCCTCGCAGATAGTCCCCGCCCTCGGAGATAACTGCGGGAAGACCGCTCCCGCTTCCAAACCGAGGAACCCCCCTCCCGCACCGAGAACCCCCCACGCACCGGAGAACGCCCCCCTCCCCGCACCGAGAAACGCCCTCCCGCACCGAGAAACCCCCCCGCCCCTCCCTTCTCTAAGCGCCCATAGGTTTCGCCAACCTCTGTAGCCCGGCCTCCGGACCGCCAATCTCTCAACCGGCCGGCTTCTCGCGCCGAAGACGCATTTGCGGTCATGAGGAGCGAGCACGTACCGGTCGGCCCGGTATGCCACCCCGCCAACGCGCCCGGCCCATCTACGAGTACGGGCGTGCGGCGGGGGCACGAGGGACGGGGAACCGCCCGCTCGCTGGCGCGCCCGGGGATCTGCATCGCCGCCAGCACCCCGGTCGCATTGGTAATCCTGAGCGCGCTCCCTCGGTACCGGCCTACCGACGTCCTCCCCTACCTCCTCTGCCTGGTCGCCACAGCGGTCCTGGTCCTGGCCACCGAGCTGGCCACTTTCGACCCCGGGGACCGTCCAGGCGACGCCGCCCCCCTGGTTGCGGGGCAAAACAGCTGGTCCGACCCAGCCATGGTGAGTGTCGGTCGTTGGTCGGCGCATTGGCCCGGGGTGGCCGGCGTGAGTGCCCTGTCATGGTGGGCAGCCCGGATCGGGGCGGCGGGCCTCCTCTGCCAACTCGGTTTCGCCGCGGTTGGCGCCTCACTTGGCCCCTCGGTCGTGGCCGGCGTGCTGACATGCCTGGTCATGACGGCCGTAGCGGTGTTCTCATTAGCTCCTGGTGGTCGCTACGTGGTCCATCTGGCTCTCGGCGTCGTGGCTGCAACAGGGCTCGTAGCGACGGCGTCCGGCGTAGTGGCGCTCGACCAGGGACGGCTCACGACGCCCCTGCTCCCAGCTGGGCCGGTCTGGGCCTCGACGGCTTCCGCCAGCTCGATCGCCGTCCAGTCAGCGAGCACCGTCGTGCTGTTGTGCCTGGCTGGGGTGTGCCTCTTAGCTGTGGCGCCGGCCACTTCGATTGGCGCCCGCCGGCGGGCCAAGTGGACCATCTGGTTGTCCGTGGGCACGGCTATCACCTGCTGGGGTTTCGTCGTGCCGGCGCTTTCACGGGCCGCCGGCCTTGACGTGTCGGCCGCCCTAGCCGGCGGCGGTCCTGAAAGAATCCGATCGGCCCTAGCACTGATGCTCACCCCCCTGGCGGGGGACCAGGCGACGGCGGTGGCGGGTTGGCTGTTGTTTGCAACCTGTTTGGCCGGTGCCCTGGGGGCTCTGACGGGCGGGACGGGCCTGGCCTGCAGTGCCCTCGGGCCGGCCGCTACGACCAAGGCCAGCAGCCCGGGGCCGGCGTTGACGTCGAGTGCCGTGCCGAAGAGGCGCCTACAACCAGGTTGCTTCCACCTTGGGAGCTCGACAATCGCCGCCGCGACGAGCGGGTTGGTGGCCGCCGCCATCGCACTTGTCGGCCCCCGAGCGTGGCTCCTGATCGCCCTTGGAGGCCTGGCCACCGCTGCGCTCGCCTTGACCACTCTCGCCCCACCTGCTTTGCCCCAGTGTCAACGGGTCCCGAGCGGCGTCCGCTTTACGGTCGCCGCCACCTGGGTCGCGGTCGAGGCCCTGGCGCTCGGGCCAGCGGGCCCACTAGCGCTGGGAGTGGTCGGGCTAGCGGCAGTGGCCGGAGCGTTCGCCCTGGGTTGGAAGGGAATTGGCGCCGCCGGTAGCTGGACCCGCAGGCGGCTGGCGTTCCCCTGGAGCACGGCGGCAGCCGCGCTGGTGACAGCGAGCGCTGTCGTCAGGCTGGAACTGGCCCCGGTCGGTTCCCCCCTAAGCGGCTCGGCCCTGTGGCGCGCCCTCGCTGTCGTGGTGATGGGGGCCGGCATCGTATTGCTGGCGGTAGCGCCGGCCACCTCCCGCCTTCGGGTCGAGCACCTCGCCCATGCGGCCACGGTCCTATCTGAAAAGGCGCTGCCCGCCGTCACCGGTGCCCTCGACGCATTGGCGAGCGGGAGCACCAAGCCGTCGGCTGTGAGTGGGCTTTCTGAACTTAAGGCAGCCACTAGGCCGCTCGAAGCCGAGCTGGCCACCTACCGGGCCTCTGACGAGATGTTCTCGTTGACCAAGGCGCTCGTGGACGCGTCCAACCGGGTAATACGGATGGCGGCCGGCATTGACGCCGTGGGCCGCCTCGACGCCCGGCGCCTGGAAGAGCTGGTCGAAGAACGCATTGCCAGCCTGTCCAACGTCAACCGCAACCTGGTGGACTCCCAATGGCGCCGCCGGCAGCTGCTGGACCGTACGGTACGGGTGGCCGAGGGAGAACGCGCCCGGATCGCGGCCAACCTGCACGACGGGCCCATCCAGCGACTGGCGGCCCTGGGCCTGGTGCTCGACCGCTGCACGCTGCGGCTCGGGCGGGACGACGGCCAGGGGGCGCTGGACCTCGTGAAGAGGGCGCGCGAGGAACTGAGCCAGGAGATCCAGAGCCTGCGCGAAATGATGACCGAGCTGCGGCCCCCTATCCTCGACGAGGGCGGCCTGGACGCCGCCCTCCGCGACCAGCTGGCGGGGTGGAGCGCCACCACCGGCGTCGAGAGCCGTTTCGAAGCCGAAAAGCACGACCTGCTGACCCCGGACAGCGAGACCGTGGTTTACCGGGTGGTCCAAGAAGCGCTGACCAACGTGGCCAAGCACGCCCGGGCCAACCTCGTCACGGTGTCCATCGGCCAGTCCGGAAGGGGGTTGAGGGCCGTCGTCTGGGACAACGGCAAGGGGTTTAACCCCAGTTCCCAGCAGGAAATGCTCCGCCACGGGCATTTCGGCCTGGTGGTGATGCGGGAGCGAGTGGAGCTCGCTTCAGGGCGCTTCGAAGTAAAGAGCGCCCCTCTGACCGGTACGCAAGTAATTGTCTGGGTCCCGTTCGCGTCGACCTGCGAACCGCTGGAGGCGGCGTGACAGATACGAGGATGCCGCGCCTCGTGGTGGTGGACGATGACACCCAGCTGGCCCAGGAGTTGGCCGGGCTGTTCACCGACGTGGGTTACGAGGTCACCGGGGTGGCCACCGCGGCCCGAGAAGGCATTGACCTGGTGGAGCAGACCATGCCTGACGTGGTGCTGATGGACGTGAAGATGGAGGGGATGAGCGGGACGGAGGCCGCCGGCCTGTTGCGCCGCCAGCACCCCGGCTTACCCGTCGTCCTTCTTTCGGCCTACGCGGACGTCGGTATCGTCAAGGCGGCGCACGACGCTGATGTGGCCGCGTACCTAGTGAAGGGGTGCACGGCCGGGGAACTGCTGTCTACCGTCGGGGCGGTGGTGAAGGCGAGCCAGCGGTACGGCCCAATGGCGGCCGACGTGAGCCCAGGCGGCGACCCATGAACTTCCCGAGCTGGCGCAACGGGGCCGGTTACCTGTCCACCACCCTGGCGCGTGCCGCCCACAGCCGGACCGAGCTCTCTCACCCGGACCGGGGTTCTGCGCCGGCCGGCCCCAGCCCAGCTTGCCCGCCTGAGCACCCGATGCTCGCCTCCGCCCGCCAGCGGGGGCACCGGTGCGAGGCATCCCTGGCTCCCGGGGAGGCGGACCTCCGCCTGGGCGCCGAGCCCCTGGCGGGCGAGCCGAGGGCCTATACCGTGCTCGTCGCTGACGACGCCGCCGCCACCCGCCGGGGCCTGGTGGAGTTGCTCGAGGACATCCCCGACCTGACGTGCGTAGCGGCCGTAGGGGACGCGAACGCGGCCGTCGTGGAGGCCGCCCGCTTCAAGCCCGACATTGCCCTCCTCGACGTCATGATGCCCGGCGGAGGGGGGCTCTCGGCCGCCCTCGGTATCAGAGACGTGTCTCCCCAGACAAAGATGCTGGCCTACTCGGTCTCCTCGGACCGAGCCTCCGTCATCCAGATGCTCCGTAGCGGTGCCCGCGGCTACTTGCTGAAAGGGGCGCCGGCCCAGGACCTGATCGACGGCTTGCGCCGTTGCGCCGACGGTCGCACTGCTTTGTCGGAGGGCCTGTCCGAGCACCTGGTGGCGGAGATGGCCGAGCTTGGACGGGCCGAGCACGAGGGCAGCGCCGCCGCCCGAGCGCGCTACGAGCGCTACTTGAACCTCCTCCGGCCCGGCGGGTCGACCCCCGCCTACCAACCGGTCGTCAACCTGCGCACTGGGGGTGTGGCTGGTTACGAGGCGCTCACCCGGTTTGGCGATCAGATGGGTTCGACGACCGAGGAGATCTTCCGCGAAGCCCACCACGTCGGCCTCGGAGTGGAACTGGAACTGCATACCGCCCGCCTGGCCGTAAACGGTTTCGGCGCGGAGATGATGCGCTCGCAGGACACCTACTTGGCCGTGAACGCGTCGCCGGGCCTGCTCTACCGGCCCGCCCTGCTCGAGGTCCTGTCGCAGCTGCCGGCGGAGCGCGTCGTGGTAGAGATCACCGAGCAGCGCCAGTTCGAGTCTTACGTCCAGCTGCGCGAAACGGTCCAGCTCGTCCACGAGCGGGGCATGCGCGTCGCGGTAGACGACACCGGGAGCGGTTTTGCCAGCCTCCAGCGCCTTGTCGACGTCCGGCCCGAGATCGTGAAGCTGGACCGGGCGCTGACCAGCCAGATCGACAGCGACGCCCCCCGTCGCGCCCTCGTCACCGCCATCCGCCATTTCGCCGACGACATGGGCATTATCGTGGTGGCCGAGGGCATTGAGCGGGAGGAACAGCTCGTCGTCTTGCGCGACATCGGCGTCGACTGTGGCCAGGGGTATCTACTCGGCCATCCGGCGCCTCTTCCTGTCGGGAGTTGAGGGCGAGCCTTTTATCAAGGAAAGGCAGCACCGCTTCTCCCATACCATTTACCTGATGACCTCCGGCCCAGCGCGCTACATCCAAGCCGTCCACGAGAGCATCGTCGTCTTCGACGGGGCCACGGGGACCAACCTGCAGGCGCGCGCCCTGGGGCCAGACGATTTCGGCGGCCCCTCGTTCGAGGGCTGCAACGAGCTCCTGTGTGTGACCAGGCCAGACGTCATCGCTGACCTCCACCGTTCGTTCTTCGACGTCGGGTGCCACGTCGTCGAGACCAACAGCTTCGGGTCGATCCCCTGGGTGCTGGCTGAGTACGGCATCAGCAGCCGGGCCGGGAACTGGCCCAGGCCGCGGCGGCCATCGCCCGGGACGTCGCAGACAGCTACGGCGGGGACCGGTGGGTGGCCGGCTCTCTGGGCCCGGTACGAAGATCGCCTCGCTGGGCCAGATCTCCTTCGCTGACATGCGCGACGGCTACCAGGAGGCGGCGACCGGGCTCATCGCCGGCGGCGCCGACCTCCTGATCATCGAGACCGTCCAAGACCTGCTCCAGGCCAAGGCAGCCATCATCGCCTGCCGGCGGGCCATGGCCGAAGCCGGGCGGGAGCTGCCCCTCCAGCTACAAGTGACGATCGAGACCACAGGACGCATGCTGATGGGCAGCGAGATCGGCGCCGCCCTCACCACCCTGGACGCCATGCGCCCTGACGTCATCGGGCTCAACTGCGCCACCGGCCCGACTGAAATGGGCGAGCACATCCGCTACCTGAGCGCCCACAGCCGGGTACCTATCTCGTGCCTCCCCAACGCCGGGCTGCCGTCCGTGGTAGACGGGCAAATGCACTACGACCTCACCCCCGACCAGCTCGCTGACCACCACCGGCGCTTTGCCGCCGAGCTCGGCGTCACCGTCCTCGGTGGATGTTGCGGGACCACGCCCGCCCACCTGAAGGCAGTGATCGAGGCCGTTTCGGGATTGACGCCGGCCCATCGTGAGCCGGATTGGGAACCAGGCTGCGCTTCCCTCTACACCCACGTCCCCTATGACCAGGCGCCGTCGGTGCTCAATATCGGTGAGCGTACGAACGCCAACGGCTCGAAGCGCTTCAGGGACGCGATGCTGGCCGAGGACTGGGACGCATGCACAGCCATGGCCAAAGAGGCGGTACGGGCCGGCAGTCACGTGCTCGACGTATGCGTCGACTACACCGGGGCTGACGGCGTAGCAGACATGACAGAAATTGCCAGCCGCTTCGCCACCCAGGCGACGCTGCCGCTGGTGCTCGACTCAACCGAGGCCCCGGTCATCGAGCGAGGGCTGCAGCATATTGCGGGCAAGCCGATCCTGAATTCGGTCAACCTCGAGGAGGGGGATGCCGAGGGCACCCGCCTCGACCTCTTCTTGCGGCTCGCCCGTGACTATGGCGCCGCCGTCGTCTGCACCTGCATCGACACGGAAGGCCAGGCTCGCACAGCGGAGTGGAAAGTACGGGCCGCCGGGTCAATTTACGACCTGGCCGTCAACCGCTACGGCCTTCGACCCGAAGACCTCTTTTTCGACGCCCTCGCGCTACCGGTGAGCACGGGCATGGAAGAAAGCCGCCGGGACGGCATCGAGACCATAGAAGGCATAAAGCTCATCAAGGAGACTTATGCCGGCGTGCGGACCGTACTCGGGATTTCCAACGTTTCTTTCGGCCTCAGCCCGGCCGCCCGCCAGGCCCTCAATTCGGTCTTCCTGCACGAGTGCCAGAAGGCAGGCCTCGACTCCGCCATCGTCAACTCCGGACGGATAGTGCCCCTCGACCGGCTGCCAGCCGAAGCCGTGAAGGTCTGTCTCGACCTCATATACGACCGTCGGGACGCGTCCACCGGGTACGACCCCCTGGCCGAGCTGTTGCGTCTTTTCGAAGGGGCCGTCGCTCAGGGTGTGGCCGAAGAAGACCGCAGCGACTGGCCGGTCGAGCGCCGCCTCGAGCAGCGGGTGGTAGACGGCTCGCGCGATGGCCTCGACCCCGAGCTGGACGAGGTCCTCGGTCTAGGCACCCCGGCACTCGACATTGTGAACGGCCCGTTGATGGCGGGCATGAAAACCGTGGGCGAACTGTTCGGTTCCGGCCGCATGCAATTGCCCTTCGTCTTGCAGTCGGCCGAGGTTATGAAGTCGGCCGTAGCGTACCTGGAACCGCACATGTCGAAGTCGGCCGACCAAGGGAGAGGCAAGATCGTCCTCGCCACGGTGAAGGGCGACGTCCACGACATAGGCAAAAACCTCGTCGACATCATCCTCACCAACAACGGTTACGAGGTTTACAACCTCGGCACCAAAGTGGCGATAACGGAAATGGTCAGCAAGGCAGAGGAGGTCGGTGCCGACGTCATCGGCATGTCGGGCCTGCTCGTGAAGTCGACGTTGATAATGCGGGACAACCTCCTGGAACTCAACGAACGCGGCCTCGAAAAGTACCCCGTAATGCTGGGTGGGGCCGCCCTCACTCGTACGTTCGTCGAAAGGGACCTGCGCGCCGAGTACAAGGGCCGGCTCTTTTACGGGAAAGACGCTTTCGAGGGCCTACACACGATGGACAAGCTAATGGAGCTGGTGCGTTCCGGCGAGGACGATCCCGACTTCGGCCGGGCGCTGGGCGGTCGGGCGGGCGTGCCTGCCCGCCGGAAAACTGAAGCCGTCGCCAACGGCGAAACAGCAGTGCGCCCCTCGCGTGCCCCATCGGTCGACGCCGGTAACCCGGTACCGGTGCCTCCTTTCCTGGGCGCCCGGGTCGAGCGGGGCATCCCGCTGGCCGAGATAACCCGGTACTTGAACGAGACTTCTCTTTTCCGCAACCAGTGGGGCTACCGGCCCTTGGCGGGCGAGAGCGACGCCGAGTTCAAAATCCGGGTACGAGCGGTGCTCAGGGAGCGGCTCGAGGCCGCCCGCCAGGCCGATGTTCTTCGCCCGGCCGTTGTCTATGGCTACTTCCCGGCCAACTCCGAGGGTGACGACCTCATTGTCTGGGCCGATGAAACTCGCTCGACCGAAGTGACGCGGTTCAACTTCCCCCGCCAGGGCGAAGACCCCTGGTTATGCATTGCCGACTTCTTCCGGCCCGTCTCGTCGGGTGAGCCCGATTACGCCGCCTTTCATATCGTCACCATGGGCGCGGCGGCGTCCGAAGAAACGGCCAGGCTGTTCAAGAGCGACCGCTACGGCGACTACCTCCACCTGCATGGGCTCTCCGTGGAAATGGCAGAAGCGTTGGCCGAGTATTGGCACTGGCGGATCCGGGACGAGTGGGGCTACGCGCGAGAAGATGGGCCGACCTTGCACGGGTTGTTCCGCCAACAATACCGGGGCGGTCGTTATTCTTGGGGTTACCCGGCGTGCCCCGACCTCGAGGACAACAACCGCTGTGCCCAATTGCTGGGCGCCGAGCGCATCGGCATCGAATGTTCCGAGGAGACCTCGTGGCAGTTCCACCCGGAGCAGACGACGGCAGCCATAATTTGCCACCATCCCCAGGCCAAATACTTCATAATCCGCCGGGGAGCGGGGAACACCAGCCTCGCCCTGGCCGCGACTTCGCCCGAGTAGGCCTGGCGAACAGCCAGAAGGCCAGCTTTAGCCCGGCGCAGTAATGGAACGGCCTTCGTCGCGCGCCTGCACAGGCAACGCCAATCCGGCCCAACCCCGGGTCGACCAGCCCCGCCCGTCGGCCCCTATGACCAGGGCATCGTAGCCGGGGAGGCCGTCCAGCCAGGCCGGCGCCTTTTCTCCCATAGCCAACGCCGCCGTAGCATAGGCATCCGCGGCGTAGAGCTCAGGCCCGACGACCGTGACGGAGACGAGATCGGCGGCCGGTTTGCCGGTAAACGGGTCGAGGACGTGCTGGCCCCGTTCGTACGTGCCGGATGTGGCGACGGCGCCTTCTCCAAGGGAAAGCACGGCGCAGTATGCCGCCGGTCGCAGAGGGTGGCGCACACCGACGTGCCACGGTTGGCCCGGGCCGGGCCGGCCCCGGAGGGCCACGTCCCCGCCGCCGTCGACCAGGTGGTCGGATATCCCGGCCTGGCTCAGGAGGTGGGACGCCTGTTCGATGGACCACCCTTTCACCACTCCGCTGGGGTCGAACCGGCCACTCGCCCACGCGTCGAAATAACCCTCTGTTTCCTGGTTGAACCGGTGGCACAAGGTCAAAACACGGCGCAGATCCAGAGAACCGGCTCCAATTTCGAGCTCGCCCCGGTCGAACCGGCAAACCTCGCTGTCCGGTTTGAACGTACTGAACGTGTTGTCGACCCGGTGCAACCAGTCGACGGCCCGCTGGAGCGCCGCTTCCACGTCCGGGGCGGGGGCGGACGTGACCAAATCGAAGGTGACCACCGTCCCCATTACCGCTTCTTGGTGGACGATGCCCGCGCCCGAGGAGACGCCGCTCATTTCCCCGCTTGTGACAGCGCTGACTGAAGGGACTGGGCGTAGGCGTTGCTGGTGAAGGTGGCGCCTGAAACCACGTTAATGTTCACCCCCTGAGCGGCCACCGTCTCTTGTTCAAGGATCGGGACGGCATAGGAGTTGATCGTCTGCGAACGGCCGTCGAAGGCGTTGTTCTGAGGCACGGAGACGTTGACGATCTTGCTGCCCTGCATGGTGACAGCGACCACGATGTCGCCGTATACGTACTGGACGTCCTGGCCGGTATAAGTCCGTTTGGCTGTAGCCGTAGCGGACGGGCTGGTCGTTGACGGGGCGGTGCTCTCTGAGCTGCCAGTCGAAGGCGGGACTGTAGTGGCCGGGGCACTGGTGATCGGCGTCGAGCTGGGCGGCGCGTTGGCGGCGGGCGAGGTCTGCCCGCCACTCACCTGCACTCGTTGGAGCGGGTGAGGCCCCGAAGATTTATAGCTCAACAGCGCTACCAGGCCCACAACCGTCCCTGCGGTGGCTACTACGGCGCGACGCATGTGCCGACGTTCCCCTAGAGCTCGAACGATTCCACGTGGACCTGGCGCCCGGGGACGTCCAGCTCTTGCAAGGACGCGCCGACCGTCCCCGTAAAACCGGGCGGCCCGCACACGTACACATCGCGCTCGGCGGACGTCCCGCACCAGCAATTGCAGGTGCGCCGGCGTCAGGTACTCGGGGTGCTCGTCCCTCGACCCCACCAGGTAGAAGACCTTGGCTTTGCGCCTGGCGCCTATTTCGTCGAGCTCGCGCCGCAAGGCGAGTTCGTCCGGAGTGCTGGCCCGGTAGATGAACACAACATCCGCGCCGGGCACCGTGAACACTTCGAACAGCGCCCGCAACGGGGTAATGCCAACGCCGGCCCCGAGCAATAAAACTTTTCGCCGCCGCCGCCGGAGCCTGGTAAAGCTCCCGTACGGCCCCTCCAACATAACCTTTGTCCCCGGCCGCAGTTTGGCCAGGCCGGCACTGTGGTCGCCGAGGGTCTTGGCCGTAAGGCGCAGCCAGCGCCCGTTGGGCGCCGCGGACAGGCTGAACGGATGGGCTTGCCACCAACCTTCCCGGGTCAAGAAGCGCCACATGAAAAACTGCCCCGCCTCAGCCTCCAGTTCCCACAGGCGGCGGCCCGATACGTAGACCGACGTCACCCCGGGGCCTTCGCTCACCGTACCGACGACCACAAAGCGATGACGCGCCATATTGGCGATCGGTTTGATTACCCGGTAGCCGATCAACAGGGCGCCCACGCTGGCGTACAGGGCAATCCAAATTGCCCGATTAATCGGGTGGGTAGCGAAATCGACGCCCGAATTGAACTGGTGGGCAAAGGACAGGGCCAGGGCAATGTACGTGTAAAGATGTACGAAGTACCACGTGTGGTAGCTCACCCGGCGCCGCACCGCCCGGGCCGAAAGTATGGCCACCAGCACCAGCAACCCGAGGCCTACAGTCGCCGCCAGCATGTCGGGGTAGGACAGGACTACTGATGTGGTCTCATTTACCAGGCCTGCGTGGGCGGTGACGGCATAACCCCAGATAATGAGCACCGCGTGCGCCACGAGTAGCGATATGGCGTACTCCCCGTTGCGGCGGTGCCAGACCGCCAGCCGGTCCATGCCGATCATCCTGTCGAGCCACGGGACCCGGCCCATCAAGAGCACTTCGATAACGATCAGGTAGGTACCAACGAGGCCGGTTACCCGCCCGGCCGCCGTCAGCCAGGGCCCGAGGCCCTGCACGCTCGCCGGCGCCGTGTCGTGCCACCACATATAGATGACAGCCAGTGCGCCGAGGGCCACGAGCGCGGCCACCAGGGTTTCCCGGCCGGCCTGGGTCAGGCGGAGCGCGCCACGCCAACGCACGTCACGAGCGGTGACGCCTCGTACGGGCGCGCTCGCCTGGGTGCTCATAACCTGATTATCGGCCAGCTACCTGACGGTAACCTGAGCGGAGCGGTAACGGTGGCCAAGCGGCCGGCCCGATTTTTCTTGAAAAACGGCTAAACCCGGTACCGGTCTGACCCCCTTCAGGTCTGGAAATCGGCTAATGAGGCCGAAATCAGGCCTCGACGACAGTAAGAGCGTGCTCGGCCAGGTTGAGCGGGCGAGGGCCGCGGTGCGCGGCGGCAACGATGTCTTCGATGCGCACGCCGAAACGGCCTTGCATGTAAATGCCGGGTTCGACGGAAAAAACATTGCCGGCGGTTACGGGCGTCGAGTTTCCGGCGACCATGTAGGGATCTTCATGCTCCTCGAGGCCGATCCCGTGCCCGGTCCGGTGCAGGAAGTACTCGCCATAGCCCGCTTCAGTAATGACCCGTCTGGCGGCCCAGTCGACACCGCTGCATAACTCCCCGACTTGCGCGGCCAGCACCCCTGCGGCCTGAGCTTCGGCGACGATGCCGTACACTTTGGCCATTTCGCGTGACGGAGGGCCGGTGAAAACCGTCCTGGTGATGTCCGAGCAATAGCCGTCGACCGAGCCACCAAAATCACATACGACCGGCTCCCCCGCCTGGATGGCGCGTTCTGATGGTTCGTGGTGGGGACTGGCGGAGTTGGGCCCGGAGGCGACGATGGCGAAGTTCGCTTTTTCGTTGCCTTCGGCCAGAAGCCGCCTCGTTATCTCGGCCGAGACCTGGCGCTCAGTGCGGCCGACCAGAGCGATGCTCGCCCTCGAGCAGCGCCGCCGCCACCCGGTCGGCGGCCGCGGCCGACCGGGCCAGCGCCTCCACTTCAGCCTCGTCTTTGATGGCCCTGAGCGGCGCCATCACCACCGAGGCAGGCTTCCATGTTGCCCCTCGCAACTCGTCCTGGAGCCGCAGGACGAACATGGCCCAGGCCCGGTCGCTTAGCGCAAGTACGGGTGCGTTCGTGGTGCAGTCCCTCACCAACGAGGCCGCGATGGCGACGGGGTCCTCGGTCTCCGCCCAGGGCCGCACCGAGAACACCTCCGGCACCGGCCTTACCCGCGGCGCTTCGAGCGCCGGCACCAGCAGCGTCGGCTGCTGGTCAGCGCTCGCCGAGGGGACGACGAGCATCGTGAGCCGTTCGAGCGGCATAGCTGTGTAGCCGGTCAGCCAGGGCAGGTCCGCCCCGAGAGAAAGGAGCACGGCGTCCACCCTGGCCAAGCCCATGGCCTCGTGGACGCGCTTCAGCCGGCCGGCAAAGGCGCCGGCGCTGGTCAAGCCGCACCGCCAACGCTTTGGTCCTCGCCGGACGATGGGCCAGCCGCTCCGGCCGCCGCCTGCCGGGCGTGGTAGCTCGACCGGGTCAAAGGCGACGCGACCACCTGAGGTAGGCCGAGGGCGCGGCCGGCGTCGGCGATCCGGGCGAAGTCCTCGGGTGGCCACCACCGGGCCACGGGCAGGTGCTTGGCGCTCGGCCGCAGGTACTGCCCTATCGTGACGATGGCCACTCCGATCGCCTGCAGGTCGGCCAGCACGCCGAGGACCTCCTCCTCGGTCTCGCCGAGCCCGAGCATCAGGCCCGACTTGGTGGTGAGGCCGGCATCGCGGCCCGGGCCAAGACAGCCAGGCTCCGCACGTAGGAGGCGGAGGGCCGCACCGCCCGCTGCAAGCGAGGGACGGTTTCCACGTTGTGGTTCAAGACATCGGGGTGCCGGTCGAAGATCCGGCCCAGGGCGGCCGGGTCCCCCTTGCAGTCCGATATCAAGACCTCGACGGCGGTACTCGGGCAGCGGCGGCGGACGGCGTCGATGGTGGCGGCGAAGCCGGAGGCGCCGCCGTCGTCCAGGTCGTCGCGCGCCACGCAGGTCACGACGGCGTGAGCCAGGCCGAGACGGGCGACAGCTTCGGCCACCCGTTCCGGCTCGTCGGGGTCGAGGGGTAAAGGTTTGGCCGTATTGACCTGGCAGAAACCGCAGGCACGGGTGCAGCGGTCGCCGTTGATCATGAACGTGGCCGTGCCGTCCGCCCAGCACTCAAATATGTTCGGGCAACCGGCCTCCTCGCACACGGTCACGAGGCCGAGCCCGCGCACGGTTTTGCGCAGCGAGCGGAACTCGTTGCCCATATGGGCGCTCGCCCGTAGCCACGGGGGTTTGCGGGCGTCGATAGGGAGAGCGGCGGCGGGGTCAACGCCGGCCTCGGCCAACTTGGCCAGACGACCCACGAGCCGGACCGGTCGGCCCGGCACGACCGCCCCGTTGTCTTCCCGGTCGCCCTGGCGTGCGGAGCCGGTGGACGGTGTAGACGAGACAGGCGCTGCCTCGACCACCGCCCGCGAGGCTGGGGCCGTAGCCGCGTCCTGGCGGTCGACCGGGCGCTGCGCTGCCCCAGCGGCTCGTAGCGACGGCAAAGACGGCCTCCACCACCTCCGCCACGCTCACGTCGGCCCCTTCGGCCTCGAGCGAGGTCACCTCCCTGTCCTCGATGCCGCACGGGACGATGTGGCCGAACATGGCCAGGTCGGGGTGGACGTTGAGGGCGAAGCCGTGCATGGTCCGTTGCCGGCTATGACGAGCCCCGATGGCGCAAATCTTGCGGGGGCGGGGGCCGTCCGGTTGGCCCACACCCCGGGGTAGCCGTCGAGACGGCCGGCGTCGGCCAAGCCCACGCGGGCCAGTACCTCGATTACGAGCTGTTCCAGCTCGTGGACGTAAGCCGGCGTGGCCGACGGCCCGCTCGGCACGGTAAGCACGGGGTAACCGACCAGCTGGCCCGGGCCGTGGTAAGTGATGTCGCCACCCCGGTCGACCGAGAGCAGTTCTGCTCCCACGCTGGCCGGGTCCACGAGCATGTGCTCCGGCTTGGCCCGGATGCCGGCCGTATAGACCGAGGGGTGTTCGAGCACCAGCAGCCAGTCGTCAGCCGAGGGGCCGGCCGCCCACAGGGCCCGCTGGAGCGCATGGGCGTCTCGGTAAGAGACGTGGGCGCCGAGCCAACGCAGGCGCAATGTCCGGCCGGGGGCGAGCACGCTCGTGGGGCTGGGTTCGGGCGTCGCCGTCACTGACCGGCTCAGAGCTCGGCTGACCAGTCGCGGGTTTCGAGCACCTCGCGGACCTTGGCCATGAAGGCCGCCGCGTAAGCGCCATCGACCGCGGGTGGTCCCACGACAACACCAGGTTGCCGACAGGATGGATGGCGATACCGTCCGACCCGTCGGGCAATTCGATCACTACTGGCCTCTTGCGTACGCCGTCAGAGGACAGGATGGCGACCTGAGGCTGGTTGATAACGGGGACGGTGATCAAGGTCCCGAAGCCGCCCGCGTTGGTGATCGTGAACGTGCCCCCGGAAATGTCGTCCATGGTGAGGCGCTTGGAGCGCGCCCGCGACGCCAGCCCGGATATCTCACGCGCCAGGGCGACGAGGCGCTTTTCCTCGGCCCGGTGCACTACCGGCACGAGTAGCCCCTCGAAATCGAGGTCCACGGCAATGCCCAGGTTGACCTCGCCGTGGACGATCAGTTCGTCCTCACCGACCGAGGAGTTCAAATAGGGCCATTCCTCCAGGGCGTCGATCACGGCTCTCGAAATGAACGGGAGGTACGTGAGGCTGAAGCCTTCGGTGGCCTTGAAGTGCTCCCTTTGGGCCAGCCGCACCCGCTCCACGGCCGAATAGTCGACCTCGACCGCCACCATCGTGTGCGCCGATGTGTGCTTGGAGCGGACCATGTGCTCGGCCGTACGCCGGCGAATGTTCGTGAACGGCACGATCGTGTCGCCCTCGCCCGCCACCGGGACTGGCCCCGCCGGTACCACGCTCGGGCCGCCGACGGCGGCGCCCCCCGGGCTCGGCTCCACCGCTCGGCCCCTGGTGGTGGGCGGGACAGCCTGAACTTCGCCGCGGTCTTCCGCGGTACGGGTGGCCCCGTTGGAACCCTGATGGTCGATGGCCGCCAGCACGTCGTCTCGGGTGATCCGGCCGCCGGCACCCGAGCCGGTTATCTCGGCCGGGTCAAGGCCGTGCTCGGCGATGAGCCGCCGGACCACCGGGGAGAGAAGCTTGCTCGGGCCGCCCTGGGCCGGCGCGCTCGGCGGGCGCTGGTCAGCCGGACGGGACCCGGGCCGGGGCGGACCGCCCACGGGCGGTTTGGCCGAGGCCGGGGCGCCTTGGGCGCTCGGCCGCCGGCCGCCCACTTCGACAGCCTCACGATCTGGCGGCGCGCTGACAGCAGCCTCGCCGTCGGCTCCACCGGTCGTTTCGGCCTCTTCGGGTGCCGCTTCGACCGTCGCCCCGGACGCGTCAGCCGCTCTGGAGGCGCCATCTGCCGCCGCGGCCGTCGCGGCGCCGGCCGGAGTAGCTGCTCCAGCCTCGCCAGCCTGGCCGATGACCGCCAGCCGGGTCCCGACTGACACGGTTTCGCCCTCGGGGACCAGGATTTCGGTAACCGTCCCGTTCACGGGGGAGGGCACTTCGGAGTCCACCTTGTCGGTCGAGACTTCGAACAGGACCTCGTCCTCAGCGACCGGGTCGCCCACCTGCTTGTGCCATTTGGTTATGGTGCCCTCGGTCACCGTTTCACCGAGCTGGGGCATTGTGATGTCAGCCAACGTGAAGACCCCTTCCAGCCAGGGCGAGCACGGTCTCGCCGAAAACCTCTGAGAGAGACGGGTGGGGCTGGACGAAGTGGGACACGTCTTCAGCCGTAGCGTCCCAGTTGACCGCCAGGTACCCTTGGCCGAGTTGTTCGGTGACCCACGGGCCGACCATATGGACCCCGAGCAACCGGCCGGCTGAACCGTCGGGCAACTTCTCTGCGATCACTTTCACCAAACCCTCGGGTTCACCGATGATCAGGGCACGACCGTTGCCGGAGTAGGGGTCCTTCTTGGTGACCACCTCGAGGCCGGCTTCGCGCGCCCCTTCTTCCGAATAACCGGCGAAAGCCACCTCCGGGAACGTGTACACGCACCACGGCACCTTGCCGTAGTCCAGCGGGACCACCGGGCGGCCGAGCACCTGGTCGATGACGAGCATCCCTTCGGCAAACCCCACGTGGGCCAGGCCCGGAGTAGGGACGACGTCACCGACGGCCCATACGCCGTCTTCGCTCGTCTGCATCAGTTCGTCGACCTTCACGAAGCCCCGGTCGTCCACTTCCACTCCGCAGCCGGGCGCGACCAGGTTGTCGCTCAGCGGCCGCCGTCCGACGGACACCACGATCGCCTGGACCTCGAGCACCTCGGCCGCTCTACTGGCTGTCTCACCGGCCTCGCTATGGGTCATGAACTGCACCGCCGTCGACTTGCCATCCTCGCTCGGGGTGTGCCCCTTCATCCTGATGCCGGTCCGGATGGTGATGCCACGCCGGGTAAAGGACCTGACGAGCACATCGGCGACGTCCTTGTCCACGCCGGGCAGGATCTTAGGGAGCGCCTCCAGGACCGTCACCCGCACGCCCATGTCGGACAACATCGAGGCGAACTCGCACCCGACGACGCCCCCGCCGATGATGGCCGCCGCCTCGGGCAGCTGCTCGAGGTCGAGCAGTTCGTCGCTTGTCATCACGAAACGGCCGTCGACTTCGAAACCGGGCAGCGTCCGCGGTACCGAGCCGGTCGCAAGGATCACGGCGGGCGCCTCGAGCTCGGTGATCGTCCCGTCAGCTGCTTCGACCCGGACGCGGTGGCCAGGGTGCAGCTGGCCAACGCCAGTAAAGGTGACGACTTTGCGCCGCTTCATCAGCCCCTGCAGGCCTTTGTAGAGCTGGTCTATCACCTTCTGTTTGCGGACCTGCGACGACGGAAAATCGACGGTCCATCCCCCTACTCCGATCCCGTACTCGCCCGCCCCTTTGACGGTCCGGTAGACGGCGGCCGTTTCCAGTAGCTCTTTGGCGGGGATGCAGCCACGGTGTAAACAGGTGCCTCCGACCTTTTCCTTTTCCACCACAGCGATACGCAGCCCCGCCAGACCTCCGTATAACGCGGCCGCGTAACCGCCGGGACCTCCCCCGATAACCACGACATCAAACGATTCGGCCGTAGGTACCACCACCTTTCTTCACCCTTTCAGATTAAAGAAGTTTCAGGGACAACACGAGGTGAGCCGTCTAAAGGCGCTAAGTCCCATCGACTGCCGATGATAGGGGCAAGCGGCCACCATCCCTCTCCCGGGCTCTCCGGAGCGTTGGCGGCAGCTCTTTGTGGCGGCGCTATCGGCCGGCCGCCCAAGCCGTCGTAGGCGGCCCGATGGCCGGCGCGGCCCCGCCGGTGACATGCTCAGGTACGTGACCCGACCCCGCCGCCACACCGGGCGGACGAAATACGCCGCCGTGCTCGTTTTTGCGGCCAGCCTGGCCACCACTGCGGCCGACCTCGCGGGGTCGGCGGCTCTGGTCGCCGCATCGCCAGCCCGGCCCGGACGAGCCCAGCCGGAGGTCGTGGCCTCGGGCTACGCCATCGCCCAGCTCACGAGCTACATCGCAGGCAAAGACGTCAACGTGGTCGACCTGGCCCGGGCGGGCGTACAGCCCCAGGGCCTGGCCCTCACACCATCGGGTCGCGCCGATATCAAGCGAGCCGCCCTCGTAATAGACGTCGGGGACGGTTACCAGCCCCAGGTCGAAGCGGCCGCCAGGACTGCTCGCCGGCACCTGTCGCTCCTTCCCCACCTTTCCAAACAGGCCCAGCCGTACGAGTTCTGGCTCGACCCGTACCTGATGGCCAAGGCGGCTGTCCTCATAGCCAACCAGCTGACCGCCGTCGACCCCGCCAGCCGGAGGGTCTTCGGGGACGGGTCCCGCAACTTCCAGTCTGTGGCCCTCTCGATCGAGTCGGACTTCGAGAGCACGCTCTCGGACTGCACCGGCACCGAGTTCGTCACCTCCGACGGCGCCTTCGCCCGGATGGCGGCCAGTTTTGACCTCGTAGACGTGGCCGTCGACGCGGCAGGGGTGAAGAAATCGGCCAGCATCGTGCGGCAAAATTCCCTCCCTGCTGTCTTTAGCGAGATGGGTGTGCCGTCCGGCCCCCTCCAGCAGGTAGCCAGGTCTACGGGAGCTCGAGTGGCCAGCCTCAACCCGCTGGAGCTGGCCCCGCCAGAGGGGGGACCGGCGCCACTCAGCTACTTTGCGGTCATGGAGTTCGACCTGACGGCTCTCGAAGGCCCGCTCGCCTGCGACACCACCGGCTCGATCTAATTCGCCCTAGATGAGGATCTTCCTGGACCAACCGATGGCGGTCAGCGCTGACGCGGCACAGGCCGCATTTGCGGACCCGGCCTTCTACCAGAGCCTCGGTGAGCTGGCGGGCATTTCCGCTCCCGAGGTGCGTTCCTTTTCCCGGACCAATGACCGCGTCCACATGGTGCTCGGGTACCGCTTTGCCGGCCAGCTCAATGGCCCGGCCAAACGGCTCCTCGACCCGGAAAAGATCACCTGGTCGCAGGTGACCGACGTCGACTTGACGGCCCGCAGGACCGAGGTGCGTATGGTCCCCGACAACTATCAAAGCCTTTTGTCCTTCAACGCCTGGTACGAGTTGCGGACCGAAGGCGAGGCAAAGTGCTCCCAGCATTTCGAGGGCGACCTCCGCATCCGCCTCCCCCTCCTCGGCCCCCTGGCGGAGCGAGCCATCGGCGGGAGCATCCGCCAGAACATCGCCGAGACCGCCCACCTAGTCGAACGGTACGTCGACCCGAAGGCCCCTGGCGCCGAGGCGGATCCGGCCCCGGAGGGCTGACGCCCCCGATGGTTGACTCCTCAGGGGCGCCGGGTACGCCCGAGGCCGTAGCACGCGTCCTTGCTTCACAAGTGAAGACTTGGCCTGCGGCCGCGGCCGCCGGCGTGGTGGCTGGCCGTCCTTCGGGCGTTCCCGAGCTGGTGGCGACGTATGGGCCCGTCGAGGAGATCTTCCGGTGGGCATCCGTGACCAAACTCCTCGTGTCGCTGGCCACCCTGGTTGCGCTCGAAGAAGGCACCGTCAGCATGATGGACGCAGCCGGGCCGCCGGGCTCGACGGTCTCCCATCTCTTGTCCCACGCCTCCGGGCTGCCGTTTGAAGGCAACCTCCCGGTGGCCGCCCCCGGCCAGCGGCGCATCTACTCCAACACCGGCATGGAGATGGCCGCCGCCTACCTGGGGACGGCGGCCACGATGCCCTTCGCCGAGTACCTCCGAGCAGGGGTGCTCGAGCCGCTGGGCATGGACCAGACGTTGGTAGACGGGTCGCCCGCCCATGGTGCCCGTGGGCCTCTCCTCAACCTGCTGGCCGTGGCCAGCGAGTTCCTGGCCCCAAAGCTCGTCAGCGTTGCGTCCCTGCAAAATGCCACATCGGTGGCCTGGCCCGGTCTGTCCGGCGTCCTGCCCGGCTTCGGCCGCTACGACCCCTGCGACTGGGGGCTCGGCCGAGATCCGTGGCCAAAAGTCTCCGCACTGGACCGGGAAAACCAATTCCCCGGCCACTTTCGGCCATTTTGGTCAGTCCGGCTCGTTCCTGTGGGTCGACCCCGTCGCCAATATCGCGGTTGCCGGCTTGAGCGAGGCCGACTTTGGGCCGTGGGCCAAACAGGCGTGGCCGGCCCTGGCGGACGCCGTCCTAACCGTATTTGGCCTAACCGCATTTGGCCACCAACCCGACCGGCGGCCCGAGGCAGCAGGACAATACGAGACCGCGACGGAATAGGCGTTCAGGAAGCGGCCAGGGGTGGCAGTTCCTGCTCCAGCGTAAGGACTTCGGCCATCAGGTCGCCGCGGCGCTCGACCCGGTCGAGCACGTCCTGCCATTCGAAACACAGCCGGTCGGCCTCAGCGGCCGACAAAGCGTCATCGAGCTCGTCCCACGTGACCGGCGTCGACACGGTGGGCTCGGGCCGCGCCCGCAACGAATAAACAGACACCGTTGTTTTGGATTCTGCGTTCTGGCTCCAGTCGATAAGCACTTTGCCCTCCCGCGCCGCCCGTTGCTGGTAGGAAAGGACGAGGTCCGGGTGCCGCTTTTCCAGCAATTGCGCCACCGCCTTGGCGAAGGGGGCCGTGCCTTCGTACGTCGCCCCACTGTTCAAGGGCACGTAGAGCTGGAGGCCCTTGCTACCCGAGGTCTTAACCCACGCCTTCAAGTGCAATTGGGCCAAAAGATCCCTTATCAACAGGGAAACGCGAGCACACGTAATGACGTCGGCCGGCGCTCCGGGGTCGAGGTCGAACACCACTGAGGTCGGCGAACCCAGGTCCGGTTTTGCCGCCAGCGTCGGGTGCAGCTCGATGGCGGCCAGGTTGGCTAGCCAGACCACAGTCGCGGGTTCGTCGACCAGGCAGTAATTGACGTCGCCCATTTTTACCGTGTGCATCCAGTGGGGCTTATAGGACGGGCAGTTCTTCTCGAAAAACGAGGTGCCGTCGACGCCGTCCGGGAAACGCTTCAGCGTGACGGCCCGGCCCGTCAAATGCGGGACCAGCACGGGGGTTATCCGGGCGTAGTAGTTCAGCATTTCACCCTTAGTCGTCCCGGTCTCCGGCCAGAGCACCTTGTCCAGGTTGGAGAGCTCGAGATGTCGCCCGTCGACTTCGACCCGGTTGGTTTTGTTGGCTTTGGTGGCTTTGTTCGCCCGGGCAGCCGCGGTCGCCCCCAACGCAGGCGCCCCCGGCCCGCCCGCACCCGTGGCGTTTGGCTTGCCCGACGGGGACGCCGCGCCGGGGGGTGTCATGCGCTCGCGCGCTTGCGCCGTCGCGCCGGGGCCTCTGCCTCGGGCTCCGCAGTACGCCCGGCCTCTTTGGCCCGGGCCAGGCTCGCTTCGAGGGCGGCCATAAGGTCCACCACGGGCGCGGGTCGCTCGGTCTCCTCCGGGACCGCCAATTCGTTGCCCTCTGCTTTGGCTTCTATCAAGGCGAGGACTTTCTCCCTGTAATCGTCCTTGTACTTTTCCGGTTCCCATTCGGCCGAGAGCGAGTCGACGAGCTGGCGAGCCATGCTCACTTCGCGGTCGGAGGGCTTGGTGTCGCTGGTCGTCTTGACGTCGAGATCTGAAGTCTCGATTACTTCGTCGGAGAACAGCAACGTCGACAACACGAGGGCGCCCTCCCGCGGTCGCAGCGCGGCCAGGTACTGCTTGGTGCGAAGGACAAAACGCCCGATACCTACTTTCCCGGTCCCGGCCATCGCCTCGACCAGTAACGCGTAAGGCCTGGCCGCCACCTCGTCCGGGACCAGGTAATAACTGTGCTCGAAGAACAGAGGGTCTATCTCCGCCAGTTCGACGAACTCCTCGATGTCGATACTCCGACCAGCCTCGGGCGTCAGCGCGTCGAGTTCCTCGGGTTCCACGATCACGTACTGGCCGCGGTGCAGCTCGTAGCCCTTCACGATCTCGGAGTAGTCGACCTCTTCGTTGTCGATCGAGCAGACCCTCTTCTGGTTGATGCGGCCACCGTCTTTGGCGTGCAGCTGATGAAAACGCACGTCTTTAGTCGAGGTCGCAGTCACGAGTTTGACCGGCACGTTGACCAGCCCAAAGCTGATCGAGCCGCTCCAAATGGCCCTTGGCATAACCCCATTCTGCCCCGAGTGGCGGCCAGAGGCACAGGTGACCGAGACCAACCAGCCCAAATCGACGACCCCGAGGGGGCGGCCCCAAACGAGCGACGTAGCATGCTTGGCCGTGCCCACCGTCGCCGAAACGGCCCAGATACTGACCGGGCTCCTCATGGGCGACACCACCGAGCTTTCGGACCCGACCGGGAGTGACCTCGACTTCTTACCATCGATTGTCCCGGAGCCATTGACCAGGTTGTCTCCTCCGCCGGACTGCTGGGCCGTGGACGGTGGGCAGGCGCTGGTGGCCGACGCCCGTTGCCTCCAGGTTGGAGTTACGCGGGCGGCGCGAACTCGCTGGCGGGAGGGCCAGTGCACGCTGGAGGAACAGGAGGAGTGGAGGGCCCACGTGTTCAGGGGCTCCGCGGGTGCTCGGGCAGCTGAGTGCTCTGGCCGACGACGCCGCCTTTCCCGGGTACCCCTATCCCCTGTCGGTGGCAGATCGGCTGGCCGCCTGCCCGAACTGGGCGCGGGCCGAGATCTGGGCCGAGCTCGAAAATGAGCTCGGCCGGGCCGGGCTGCCCCAGGACGTGAAGGAGCGAGCCTTCGACGACCGGCACTCCTTGATGGAACGAGCGTGACCGCCGCTCACGACCCCCCGCCGTCCACCCGGGGCCGGCTCTTCGGGCGCAACGTGCTCGAGGCCCTGTTCAGGGCCACGCCCGACGAGGATCTTTTCCTGGGTGAACTGCTGGTGGGAGTGGACGAGGCCACCGGCCGGCGGTACTTGTTCAGGGTCGTCGACGTCAGCTACGGGAGCGAGCACCGCGAACCGGGCTGGGCGGAACGGGTGGCGGGCACCCTCCTCGCGGACGACGCCAGAGGCGAGACTGGTGCCCACCCCGTGCACGAACAGGCCAGGCGGACGTACCGGTTGGCCGAGTGCCGTTGCCTAGGCTACCTGGCCCCCCCTGCAGCACCAGGTTTGCCGCGGACTGTGTTCAGGAAGCCGAAGAGCCTGCCCACTCAGTTCTCGCGGGTGGTGTCACCGTCGCCGGAGGACTTTGCCTTCCTGGCCGGGCGTATGGGCGACCTGCCTATCGGCCGCCTGCGGAGCGGTGAAACGGTCGTCGACTTCCCGGTCGGCATCCCGGGCCGAAGCCTGGCCAGCCACGTTGGCATTTTCGCCACCACCGGCATGGGCAAGTCCAACCTCTTGCAGGTGATCTCGGCCGGCGTGATGTCGGCCAATGGGCGCTACGGGCTCCTCATCATCGACCCGCACGGGGAGCACCGCTCCGCCCTGGGCCGCCACCCCTGGGCCGACATGGCTCTGCGCACCTACTCGGACCGGCGCTTGCCCAATACCTCGACTCTGCGGATCAGCCTGGCCGAGCTTTCGGTGGACGACTTGCGCACAGCCTACGAGTGGAGCCGCCCCCAGGAGGAGGCGCTGCACGAGCTCGAGCGCCACTACTCTGCTGCCCTCCCGCGCGCCGAAGCCCCACCTGGGCGGGCAATCGACGGTGGCCGCCCGGACGTCAGCGCAAGCCCGAGCGCCGGAGCCAGGGCCAGCCGTCGCGAAGGGCTCACCTGGCTAGCGGAGTTCGCCCGGGTCGAAGACTTGGCTGGCTTCAGGGACGTGGAGCTGTCGGCCCGAGTGGCACTCAACACGCTCCAGGTGGTGCACCGCCGGGCCCGGCGCATCGTCAAGCTCCCCTGCATTTCCGCCGACCCCGCCGTCTCGGTCGGCCGGCGCATCCTCGGCGAACTGCTCGAAGGCAAAGTCGTGCTGGTGGACGTGAGCGGGCTCGGGGGGACCGAAGAGGTGCTGGTGGCTTCTTACCTCACTCGTCGCGTGCTCGAAGAATGGCAAAGCGCGTTTCTGTCCGACCCGGAACGCCACAGGCAGCTCCCGGTCGTCTCGGTGGCATTGGAAGAAGCCCAAAGAGTGCTGGCCGCGAACAAGGACCGCGAGTCGAACGTGTTCCCGCGAGTGGCCAGGGAGGGCCGGAAGTTCGGCGTCGGCTTGCTGGCCGTCACCCAGCAACCAAAATTGCTGGACGACGAACTTTTGAGCCAGTTCAATACGTTGTTCGTGCTCGGCCTGGCCGACGAAAAGGACCGCAACATATTGCGTTCGTCGGCCAAACAAGACCTCTCGGCGCTCGGCCCCGAGATCCAGACGTTGATGCCGGGCGAGTGCCTCCTCGTCAACCTGGAGGCTCCCTTCGCCGTGCCGGGGCTCGTGTACCTTTACGACGAAGTGGCGCGGTTGGCGCCGCCGGCGCCGGCCCCCCGGTCGGTGGCGCCGCCCAACGTTTCCTCGCTGGTGGACTGAGGGCCTGAGGAGACCGGTTTGGCCGGGAGCGGCGCCACCGGCTTGACCGCTGCCCCAAAGTCTCCCGCCTCCTGCCGGAACCGCTGCAACACCCCGACCAGCAGCTGCAAGTCATCGTGGCTCATGCCGGGCTCCGAGAAGACTTCCTCGTTGAGTGCCCCCGTCGCCCGTAAGGCCAGCTCCCGGCCGACAGGCAGGATCTCCGCCAGGGTCGTGCGCCTGTCGCTCGAATGCGGCACCCTCTTTATGAGGCCCTGCTCTTCCAGGCGGTCCACCGCGTTGGTCACGCTTGTGGGGTGGACCTGCAGCCGGGCACCGATCTTGTTGAGCGGTAGCGCCCCCCGACGGGAGAACAGCAGGAGCATCAGCACCTCATAGCGGGCAAAAGTCAGCTCCAGCGGGCGCAGCACCGCATCGATCCGGGCCAGGAACAGCTGCTGGGCCCGCACGATCGAAGTGATGGCGGCCATGCCCTCGCAAGCGTCTTCCCAACCATGCGCGGACCACTGCCGGCTCGCCTCGCTGATGGGGTCAAAGTCAAGAGGGCGGGACATTGGTTCGAGAGCAGCTGAGAAGGGGACTGACCTCCCTGGAGACTAGCCGCTCTAGGTCTGGGCCGGCCTCCCAGCCGCCTCTCGTCCGCCTCAGAGGAGCAACGCCTTGCTTTCGTCCTCGCCGTCACCCCGACCGCTCGAGCGCCTTTTCCGCCCGCTCGCCCAGCTCTCGCACGTCCCGGGCGCGCAATCGAGGCCGAAGGTGCTGACCCCGACGGAGGCGGCGGACGAGCTGGCCCGCCGGCAGGACTCTCACGCCCTCCACCCGCCGGCCACGGCGGGGGAGCCCATTGGCGTGCATAGCTATCACGGGGTGGGCGCCCACGCCGAGCAACCCTGAGACGACCGCCGATTCCCAACGCACGGCTGCGGTGCGCATGGGGGCGCCGGCCACCAAGACCCGGCGCCGGCGCACCGCGACACGCGACCGGTAGGCCTTCGTGTCGATGACCCAAACCCCGGTGGGGCCGATCACGAGGTGGTCGACGTTGGCCCGGCTGCCAGGTAGGACCAGGTCGTGCAGCACGACCCATCTTCGCCTGGGCAGGCTCTCCAACATGGCCGCGGTCACGAGCTCGCCGGCGGCGCCCCTCGCCCACCGGCTGGGGTCGGACCGGGGCCAGATAACCATGGCGACGAAGATCCCGGCGACAGCCACCGCCAGCAGAGGCCAGGCCGGTCCCGGGAGATTGCCCGTACGGAAGCTCAGGCTCGCCGAGGCGCCAACGGCGGCCAGGACGCCTGAAGCCAGAACGCTGACGAGCAGCAGCCGGTGGCGACGACCGCGCCGCTCCCGCCTCCAGACCTCGAGCGCCGACCACCCCGCGGCCTGAGTGGCCCGGTGCCAGCCAGCGCTCCCGGTCCGGCCGGGCCCAGCGAGCGGCGGGTGGGGCACGAGGTGATGATCGCACCGATGAGTGACGGTTATGCCGGGTGACGGTCACGGCCGGACCGTCGACGAGGAGGGTGGGGCCGCCGTCAAGGGCACGGGTCCCGCTAATCGTCACTGGCCCGTGCTGTACTGGTCTCATGAAGGTCGCAGCCATCGGTGATGCCCACCTCGGCCGGTCCTACCTGCCGTACACGGTGGAGGGCGGCGTCAACCAGCGCGAATGGGACTTCGAGCGGTCGTTCGAAGCCGCGATGGAGCTGGCCCTGGCGCAGGAACCGGACGTGCTCATATGGCTGGGCGACGTGTTCGACCACCCCGCCCCTCATTACCGCTCCTTCCGGGTGGCCCAAAGGGCTTTGGCCTCTGTCCGGGACCATGGTGTCCCGGCGGTCGTGATCAGCGGCAACCACGACACCCCGAGGCTCCCGGGCCGCGGCAGCCCGTACAGCGCCCTAGCGGACACCTTCCCCGAAGTCCATTTCGCCCACCGGCTCGCCTACGAACGCTTCGAGCTGGCCACCCCTCACGGGCGGCTTATCGTCCATGCCGTCCCGCAAATGCTGAGCGTCGACGCGACCCTGGACGCTCTGGCCCAGGCGGGCGCGGCGCGCAGCGCCGAGCACACCAACCTGCTGATTACCCACCCCCGCATAAGACAGGTGGAGCCCCGGCACGCCGACATCAACGAGATCGAGATCGACGTAGCCACGCTGCAGTCGGACCTCGTGCTACTCGGGCACTACCACTTCCACGCCGAGGTGGCGCCGCGGATCTGGTATGCCGGCTCGACCGACACCTTCAGTTTTGCCGATGACCCGGACAAGCCGAAGGGCATCGTCGTACTTGACACGGTGAGCGGCCAATGCCGTCACGTGCCCCTGACGCGCCAGCGGCCGTTGGTCACCCTGGACAGTGTGTACGCTTTCGGGCTTTCTCCCTCCGAGCTGTCCGAGCAGGTCCTGGCTCGGGCCGCGGCGGTCCCCAGCGGAGCCGTGGCCCGGCTCTACCTCGAGGGCGTAGACCCTGAGGCTTACCGGCTCCTCGACCGGCAACTGGTGCGGGAAGCGGCCAGCGCCGCCCTCGACTTGCGCCTCGAGCCCCAGTTCCAGGATGTGGCCGTCCCCGCCGAGTTGCCTCGAGTCGAGACCTTGGGGGGCCAATGGGACTCTTGGCTGACGCAGCAGGACCTCACGGGCTTGGACCGCGACCGGGTAAAGGAACTGGGGCGCCACTACATCGAAGAAGCGGTCGAGTCTGCCGGCTGACCGGGGGCAACCTTGCTAATCGATCGCATATACCTGCGCAATTACCGGGTTTTTGAAGAAGAGCTCGACCTGATACTGCCCCCTGGCCTGGTCGGGGTGTACGGGCCAAATGGCGCCGGCAAGTCCACTCTCCTCGAATCGGTGCTCTGGGCGCTCTGGGGCAAGGCCCGTACAGCCAAAGAGGAGGTGCCCTCTTCAGGCTCACACGGCGAGTGCATCGCGGAGGTCACCTTCGAGCACGACGGCCACATTTATCTCGTGCGCCGTACGGTGTCGGGAGCGAGCTACACCGTGAAAGCTGAGGCTCAATGCGACGGGCTGACGGTGGCCGAAGGGGCGCGCGACACCGGTCGCTACGTCCATTCCGTGCTTGGCATGGACGACGGCGCTTTCCGAGCCTCCGTCTTTGCCGAACAAAAGCAGCTGGCCGCATTCTCGGGCCAGAGCCCAGCCGAGCGCCGCAAGCTCGTCCTGGCTTTGCTCGGCGTCACCCCGCTGGAC
The DNA here is from genome assembly GCA_963807395.1 of uncultured Acidimicrobiaceae bacterium. Classification (GTDB taxonomy): domain Bacteria; phylum Actinomycetota; class Acidimicrobiia; order Acidimicrobiales; family Palsa-688; genus Fen-671. The sequence goes on along the minus strand of CAWEBW010000008.1, from coordinate 170,654 downwards.
TCGGCCCGCGACAAAGCCCGCGCCGACGCCAGGCAAACCTCCGAACAACACAAGAAGTTACGGGGCATGCTGCCGGACCTCGACGAAGCCAAAATGTCGGCCGACGACTCCGAAGCCCGGGCTGCGGCGGCGGATATTGCTGCCTCCGAGGAGGAGAAAGCGGCTGCCGCCGCTGGCGAAATGGCGCGCTCCAGCCAAGAGAGCTTTAGTGCGTTGGACCTGGTCCGTCAGGAACATGACCTGCTCGTTATGGAAGGCAAAGCGGCGCGCTCGGAGTTCGAGACGGCCAACAAGCGAGTGACCGAGCTCGAGGCCGAACTGGCGGACCTGGCGGGAGCAGAATCCAAGCTGGGCCCGCTCAGACCAGCAGCGGCCAGGCTCGAGGCCGACGAACAGCAGGCACAGTTGCTTCGTACGCTCCTCGATGCGGCCAAAGAACTGGCCGGACAGCGGGAGGGCGTCTCACCCCCCCGCCCCGACGACGCCGCACTGGCGGCGGCGGAAGGAGCGGCCATGGCCGCCCGGGCCGAGCTGGGATCGGCTGAGGCCAGGCGCGAAGCCGCCGCCACCGAGTTACAACGGGCGCTTGAGGCGCGCGCCAAGTCGTCGTCGCTCTCAGGCGCCGAGGACTGCCCGCTGTGCGGGCAACCCCTGGGCGACGCCTTCGCCAGTGTCCAGTCCCATCGCCAGGAGGAGGTGAAGACGGCCGAGGCCCAGCTCGCCGTCTGCGAGCGGTCCCGGGCCGAAGCGGCGGACGCCGCCGCCGCCGCCTTGACCGTCCTCCAGCGGGTCGGCCACGAGGTCAGCGCCGCCCGCCAAGCTGTCGGCGCCTACGAGCAGGCGCGAGCCGCCCGGGAGACGGGGTCCAAGCGCGTGGCCGGTTCTATCGAGGCTCTGGCTGGCTATGACCCGGCGGTGGCCCGGGCGCTCGGCCCTACCCCCGAGACAAAAAAGGTGGCGGACGCGCTGGAGCAGGCAAACGCCAGGCTCTCTGCGTCGAGGCGGGCCGTCGCCGAGGCCAGCCGGTTACACGGCCGTCTAGAGCGCCGCCCCCAAGCCGAAATGGCCCTCGCCGACGCCCAAGCACGCTCAGCTACAGCTGCGTCCGTGGTAGAAACCTTGCGGGCCAAAGTCAAATCGCTCGGTTTCAACGCCACCGCCCTGGCCAAGGCCCAAAAAGCAGCATTGGAAGCGGATAAGGCCGCCAGCGAAGCCGACACCAGAGCCCGGGCGACTCGGCTCGATGCCACCAGGGCCAAGACGCAGGCCGAAGCAGAAGCAAAACATTACGCGCAGGCCCAGGAGCAGCATGCCCGCCTCGCCGGCCTGGAGTCCGCCTCGGTGCACCTCGGGCGGACCTCCGAGCTCTTGAACGGTTTCCGCAACAGCGTCGTAGCCTCGGTCGGCCCCCGTCTCGCGGTGCAAGCGGCTGAGCTCTTCGGGGAACTGACGGATAGGGAGTACGACCGCCTCGAGGTCGACCCCGAGACCTACGGGTTACAGATCTGCGATGGCGGTATTTCTTATGACCTCGAACGGTTTTCGGGGTCGGAAATAGACCTGGCCAACCTGGCCTTGCGGGTCGCCATCAGCGAACACATACGTTTTCAGTCCGGCGGCGCCGTGGGGCTGCTGGTACTGGACGAGGTCTTCGGCCCCCTCGACGAGGAGCGGAAAGCCCGCATGTTGCTGGCCCTCGAGAGACTAAGAGGACGTTTCCGCCAAATCCTGGTCGTGACCCATTCGATGGAGATCAAAGAGCAACTGCCAAATGCGGTCGAAGTGGTCAAACGGCCGGGACGGCGGGCAAGCGCCCGGCTCGTCGACCGCTAGTCTTGCCGTTCGTACCCGCCGTCACACCTCGATTATCGTTACTTTCCCACCGGTGGCCTCCACCCGGTGAGTTACTCGCAGGCCGGCTAATAGGCGCCGGTCGTGCGAAACAATGAGCAATGTCCCTTCATAGACGGCCAGCGCGGACTCCAGTTGCTCGATAGCGGGCAAGTCGAGATGGTTGGTCGGCTCGTCCAGGACCAGAAAGTTTAACCCCTACGGCCTGGAAACAGGCCAACTGCGCCCGAGTGCGCTCGCCCGGGGACAGAGTGGCAATTTGCCTGCCCACATCTTCGCCGGCGAGGCCGAACTTGGCCAGCAGCGAGCGTGCCTCAGGCACCGTCAAACCGGTTTCCCGCATGAAATCGGCCAACAAGTCCGGGCCGCGTGCGGCGGTCGAGGCGAGGATAGCCGACCTTTCCTGGCCCAGCTCGCCCGGCACCACGCTCGGCCCCAGCGTCCTCGAGCCGGCCACGAGGGGGGCACGGCCAAGGACGGCTTCGACCAGCGTGGTCTTGCCGGAGCCGTTCGGCCCCGTGACGGCGACCCGGTCACCCCACTGGACGACGAGGTCCACCGGTCCCAAGCGAAAAGAGCCTTTAGCCACCACCGCATCAGTCAGTGAAGCCACGATCGTGCCCGCCCTCGGCGCCTGCTGGAGGGAATACTGAAGCTGCCACGGTTCCCAGGGTTTCTCAACTTTTTCCAGCCGTTCCAGCGCCTTTTCCGTGCGCCGGGCCCGGGACAGCGAGTTGTTCGGTCCGGTTGACCCGGAAGTCGCGTTGCATTTTGTCGCTGTCGGCGGGGGCTTTTCGCTCCCTCGAAACCCCTGCCGTGGCCCACAGCCGCTCTCGCTGGGCCCTCCCATCAGATCCTCCTTGGTCTGGTGGTACTTCTCCCACGCTTCTTCTTTGTGCCGGGCCAGGGCCGCTTTCTCCTGGCTATAAGAAGCCCAGGTACCCCCGTACAGGTCGGCCTGGCGGGTGTGCTCGTCTATCTCCAACACCGCATTGACGGTGCGGGCCAAGAACTCCCGGTCATGGGAGACCAGGACAAGACCGCCCGCCAGGTTGGTCACGAACTGCTCCAAGCGGTCCAGCCCCTCGAAGTCGAGGTCGTTGGTCGGCTCGTCGAGCAGAGTGATGTCGTAACGCGAGAGCATGATGGCAGCCAAACCGACGCGGGCGGATTCGCCCCCGGACAAACTGGCCATCGGTGCGTTCAAGAGATCTTCGCTGGCGCCGAGGCCAGTAAGAGCCTCGGCCGCCCGGGCCTCGAAGCCAGCTGGGTCGAGTTGATTGAAACGTTCCAGGGCTCGCGCGTAACCGGCCTGAGCGCCCTCGCCCATATCGCCGCTGGCCAGCTGCTGTACGGCCTTTTCCAGTTCCAACTCGGCATCCGTGGTCCCGGTGCGACGCCCGAGGTGTTGCTCCACGCTTTCGCCGTGAGGCCGTTCCCGTTCCTGCGCCAGGTAACCGACCGTCGCCCCGGGCGGCGCCACCTCGACACGGCCTGTGTCCAGCGCTTCGAGGCCAGCCAGCGCGCGCAAGAGAGTGGTCTTGCCCACGCCATTCGGGCCGACGACGCCAATACGGTCCCCTGGACCGACAGTTAGTGAGATGTGGTTCAACACCACTTGGCCGGAGCGTTCACGGCTCAACTCGGTGGCTCTTAAGATGGCAGCCGGCACCCGGCCGGCACTGAGATGGGGACGCAAGGCGCTACTCCTTCTGGTATTGAAACCGCCAGCTATAAGGGAGAGCTACTTGCGCCTACACAGCACCATGCTATCGGGCCAACCCACCACGCCGGAACAGTCGCCCGCCACGAGGTGCGGGCCATGTCGCGCTGGGACGCGATATTGCGCCGCCGTCCTCTCGACCATAGGCCAAAAGAAACTTTGTTTTTTGAACCAAAGAAGAAAGTCGCGAACGGAAGGCCCTGGTCACAGGTGCTTACCGGAAAGCTTGAAGCCCCCGGCCGGAGCCGGGGCTTCTTTACTGTGCTAGGCGTGCCGGACCGGGCCCGGTTAGCCGACGACAAGCATTAATCGTCCCCGGTATAGGTAGTCGTAAAGCCGTCGGCCAGTAGTGCGGCCAGGGTCGGGACCGTCGACGGAGTCGACACCGCTACGCCGCCCTGCACCATGGTGATCTCTTCGACGTCATTTACAGGACCAGTGGCGGTGTAGGTCAGATCGCTCCAAGTAACGGCCGGGCTGTAAGCAGTTTCAGGGCACACGCCACCGCAACCGCTCATACTGGTGCTCGCCTCCGTTATCCACTCGGCGGAGTCAGCCGGTCCGCCATAGGTCAGCGGGGAGATGAAAAACGAGCCACTCGTGGATCAGTCAGGTCATCCAGGGTGATCTGCCAGCCATCGGGGGTTTGGCTGATGGCGACGTTAACAGTGTCGCCCGGACTGACCGGTATATCGAAATCCGGCTGTGACGGGTTGGGGAGCGTTTCCCACCAGGCATAGAGATAATAGTTGCTGGGAGCGTTGCACGGCGCAAAGCCGTCAGCGTCCGCATCCTCTGCTATGCCGGCCTGGATCAGGTCGTTATTGGTCGAGCCATCGATGCCGACCCATTGTGATTCCGCGGTGTTGCACGTCTCGTCCGTTTCGAGCGCCGGCACCGTGAAGGTACCGCTGACGGCGCTGAAGGGCCCGCCGTCGAGCGCGTAGCCCGACCAGTTGTCGGACGTGACCTGCACCATCACCGGCCCCGAAGGAGAGGTGCCCGAAGGAGAGGTGCCCGAAGGAGAGGTGCCCGAAGGAGAGGTGGTGGTAGTGACAGGCGGGGCAGTCGTGGTGGTGGTCACAGGCGCCGTCGTGGTCGTGGTGACCGGCGGGATGGTCGTTGTTGCGGTCGCCGGAGGCGTGGTGGTTGTGGTTGTAGTCCCCGGGGAGGGTGCGGGCCCGCCTCCACCGATGAATATCGGCGGCGCCGTGGTGGTGGTCGTGGACGGCGCCGTCGTGGACGGCGCGGCGGTGGTCGGAGTGGTCACGAGGGCCGGAGTGACCTTTGGCGCCACCGAAAGGTACAGCAGCGCTTTGCTGGCGTAGCTACCCCGGCTAGCTACGAGGTCGAGCGCCACGGCTCGGGTAACGTCGGTCGGGTTGGGACCGAGCTTGACGTACCCAGTGAAGGTCGTCTTGCACCGCTGCGGCTTCGGGAGCGTCACCGTGAACAGCGGGTGCGAGATCACCTTCAGCTGGCAGGTCGCAGCCTTGCTCAGGCTCGCCGACACGGCCCCAGTACCGCCCTTGCCGCCCACCAGAGCGGGTGTGACCTTCACGAACTTGATGACGGGAGAACCTGTGAGCGCAGCGTCATGCGTACTAGCGCCGGCCACGCCTACAAATGTGAGGGAGCCTGCTACGAACGCGGCTGCGACAACCAACAGGCCCGGGGTACGGTATCTGCGAGTCATGGGAACCATCTCCTATGGCTTATGGCTCTGCGGCGTGGACTGGACGCCGCCAGGGCCTTTGGTGCGCCCGGCAAGAGGGGCGCGGTGGGGAATAAGTACGGTGGGTCGGTGCCGGCCCGGGATAGTCGGCGTGGTCTGCCTCTGGCAGTGACGTTAGTGAGACGAAACGCGGCTTTGTCGGCTCGGGCATAAGCCGTTCCGCCCATCGTTTGGAGATTGGGCGGCGCCGTACATGAGCGGTCCTAGTCCTCGTCTGCCAGCATGGCCGCCAGCTCCGCCGCGTTGCGCACGCCGTAGTCCTGGTAGCAATTGTTCATGAGCAGGTGGACCCTCGAGGCCGAGCTGGCCAGCTCCTGCGCCCGGGGGACCCATTGTTCGAGTTCCCCGCGGCTGTAAAGGTAACGAAACCGTTCGGCGGCGGTCACATCCCGAGCCTTCCAGGTGTCGTCCGCCCGGCCGTGGAAGCGGACCACGGCCAGGTCGGGGTTGGTCACGTCCAGCACGGTTTGGAGCCCTGACGAGGCCGGAGCATCGACGACGACCAGGGCCAAACCGAGCTCACGCAGCAGGTCCAGAGTCCGCGAGCGGTCGTCCTCGGACAGCCAACCCGGCGACCGGAACTCGACGCAGGCCGGTGTACCAGCAAGGCGGCCAGGCAAACGGGCGAGCTCGTCCCGGTTGGCGCGCTTGGGCACAAACCAGGGCGGGTACTGCAAAAGCAGGGCGCCCAGGTGCCCGCTGTCCCGCAGCGGCCCAAGCGCGCTCACCGTACGAGCCCAGGCCTCTTCGAGCGCGTCGGCGGGCAGGTGGTGAGCATAAATACGGCGCTTGCTGCGGGCATCTTCGTTCAGCTCGTCTTTTAGGTCCGGCCACAGCGACAGCTGTTCGACAGGGTGGCCGGTCAACAGCCCGTAGGCCTTCACGTCGAAGCAAAACCCGGCCGGAGCCCGCTCCGACCAGGTGCGAGCCAGCTCCGGCTGCAACGGGCGGTAATAAGTAGAATCCGCCTCGACAATAGGGAAATGCCCGGCATAAAAGCTCAGTCTTTCGCCCGCGCTCATCGACCGGCGGGGGTACCACGAGGTCTCCTTCGTCAGCGTGGGGTCGGTCCACGAACAGGTCCCGACAAAGACCTCTGAGCGGCCCAGGGTAAGTGCTTCAGCCGGCGCGGTCGGCCATAACTCCGGGGTGGGAGCCGAAGGCAATTGCGGCCCTCAGTTGCCGGCGATCACGAGGATGCGCCCGCACTGCTCGCAATATTCGAGCGTGCCCGCTGATTCGTGCCGTATACGGTCCAGTTCCATCGCCGGCAGGGTCAGATGGCACCCGTCGCAACGCCCTCCGGTCAGGCGGGCCACGGCCACTCCCCCAAGGCGTTTGCGCAAACGTTCGTAGGTGGCCAGCAGTGGCTCCGGGACGGCCCCAGCGGCCTTGGCCCGTTGCGCGGACAACGTGGCGATATCGGTGTCGACTTCAGCTTCAGTAGAAGCCAAGCTGGTCTCGAGTTCTCGCTGGCGCAGCCCGAGGTCGGCCACCCGGCTGTCGAGCTGGGCCAGCTCGGCATCAAATGGCTCTCGCTCCTCCATCAAGCCCAGTGCTCTATCTTCGAGCTCTGACGCCCGTTTTCTGAGGCTCTCGACATCGGCGGCCATGGCCTGGAGCTCGCGAGACGCCGTGACCGTGCCGCCATAGAGCCTGGTGTTCACCTGCGCCACCCTGTCCTCGGTAGCCTTCAGCTCCCGCTCGGCGGCGTCCTGGCGCGACGTCACGTCGCCCAGCTGGGACGCCACTGCCGACCGAGCGGCGTGCGTTTGGGCCAGGACCAGCTCCAGTTGAGCCAACTCCTCGCGTTCGGGCAGGTGCGCTTTTTTATGGAGCTCTTGGTCTATATGGGTATCCAGGTCCTGCAGCGCCAGGAGCCCGTCCAGGTCGGCGGCGGTCAAGGCCCGTAGCCCTGGTTCTGACCGTGGCCGTGGCCCTGGCCCCCGCCGCCGAAACCCTGCTGGCCCACTCGCTGCCCGGGACCAAACCCACCGCCACCACCCTGGTCGAACAAACCAGGGGGCGTGGCCGTTGGCGGTGTGCCCTGAGCCTGAGGGTTCTGGGTTTGGGTGCTCTGGGTTTGGGCCGTGGCCGGCGGAGCGGTGCTCGGAAGGGTCGCGGCCGTGGTCGGCGATTTGGGCACGGCAAAGGTCGTGACCGGACCTCCTCCAGCTGAACCTGGCACCGTGGGCGGCACCGTCGTGGTGGGCGCTCCTGTCGTCGTCGGGTGCGCGGTGGTCGTCGAGCCCCCGGTTGACGCCGTGGTGGGCGGCACCGTCGTCGGAGGCAGGGTGGTGGTCGGGCAGGGGACGAGCTGGCCGTCCCAGACGCATGAGGGCGGACCAACTCCGCCATGGGACAACAAGTCGTCCTGTTCGAGGCTGGGCGAGATGATGTACTCGACCGGGGGCATCAGGCCGGGGTCGGGGTCGGGGAAGGAAGAGTACGGCACATTTCGCAAAGCATAAGTCATGACGTCGTGCCAAATTTGGGTCGGGTAATCAGCGCCATAAACCTCGACGCCGTCAACGTACATTGGCTGCTCCCCATTAGGGTCCCCCATCCATACAGAAGCCACCAGAGTTGGCGTTATGCCGTTGAACCAGGCGTCCACGCTGTTGTCCGTCGTGCCCGTCTTGCCGGCCACGTCTGCGTTGGGCAGCGCCGCGGCGGTGCCCGTCCCGTACTGGACCGTGGCCCGTAACGCGACTATGGCCTCATCAGCCACCTCTTGCGAAAAAACCCGCCGGCCCGGCATTTCCCCGTCATATATTACGGCGCCGATCCGGTCTACGACGCGGTTGACGAAAGTGGGGGTGTGGTAAATACCGCCGTCGGCCACCGTCGCATAGGCGGCCGACATCTCGATCGGCCGCACGGCCTCAGTGCCGATTACCAGAGAAGGGTTGTTGGGGTCGAGCGTGGAGTCCGACACCCCCATGCTCTTGGCCACGTCTATCACCTTTTGCAAACTCACTTGGTGCGCGAGGCGCAGGAACGCGCAGTTGATCGAAATGGCCGTCGCCTCCACCAGCGTCACGACCCCGTTGGGGTCACCCGGGTCGTTGTTCATCAAGCGGCCCAAGTTGTAGCCGGCCTGAACAGGTACGCCGGGGAAGGTCACGGCACATGGAGAGGTGGCCAGGATCGAGTCGTAGACGTTGTAACCGCTCTCCAGCGCTCCGACCAGTGAGAACAGCTTGAACCCCGACCCCGGTTGGCGCTCGCCTTGCACGGCGTCGTCGAACTGGTTGGTGCCCGGGTTGGCCCACCCACCAGGGCCTCGACGTTGCCGTTCCTCGGGTCGATCACAGCAAACGCCGCCACTACGTGCTGGAGGCCCGACGGTATGTCAGCTACAGCCACGTGCTGGGCGTAAGCCTGCAGAGGCAGGTCCTCATTCGTATAGATTTTCAGCCCGCCGTTGAACAAAGCGTTTTCGCGCTCGCTCAAAGTGGCGCCCAGAGCCGGGTTGTCGAGCAGTTGGTTGACGACTTGGTCCACGTAAAACCCAAATGAAGTGTACGACACCCCGGGCGCGTCGTAGACAGTGGTGGGGAGGGCAACCTCGTTAGCGGCGGTGGCTTCCGCCGGCGTAATCGACTTGTAATAAACCATGCGGGACAGGACCTCACTGCGCCGCTGACGCGCCCCCTCGGGGTTGATGATGGGATCGTAGGCGCTCGGGGCCTGGATGAGCCCGGCCAGCAGCGCGGCCTGAGCCAGGGTGAGGTCGTTGGCATCCTCGTTGAAGTACTCCTTGGCCGCGGCCTCCACGCCGTAGGCCCCGCTGCCCAGGTAGACCGAATTGAGATAGGCGTCCAGCACTTGCGTTTTGGAGTACTTGTCCTCGAGCCGTTCCGCCAGGACGGCTTCTCGGACCTTGCGGCTCAGCGTCTTTTGATCAGTGAGGTAGATGTTCTTGACCAGCTGTTGAGCGATCGTAGAACCGCCCTGAACGGCTGCTCCGGCGTTCACGTCTGCCAACAAGGCCCGCGCCGTCGCCTCGATGTCAAGTCCCCCGTGATCCCAAAAGGCGTGGTCTTCTGTGTCCAGGACGGCTTTGACAAGGATCGGAGAGATCCGCGCCAGGGTTACGGGCTGGCGGTACAGAGAAGAACGCAAGGTGGCCATGACCGACCCGTTGGCGGCGTAGATGACGGAGGGCAGGGACGGGTCGGTCGCCAGGCCCGGCATCGGCTCCTCTTTTGCCGTGGCAATGTCACGGAACATCCGGCCCGTGGAGTACGCGATCGAACCGACGGCCACCGCCACCAGGACCCCCGCCAGCACCAGGATCACGACTAGGCGCACGACACTGCGAGTGAGACGTGCCATTCCCGTCTCTACTCTAGCCAACAGGGCAGATCGGCGACAGCTGCGCCGTCGCCCGGCCACGTTGCCTCTCCGCGAGGTCGCTCCTGGTCGGGTGCTAGGGACCTCGCTCAGAAAGCCAACAGCTGCCTAGTTGCCTCCTCTATCTGCTCGGTCTGCGGCAACGTGGCGCGTTCGAGACCGGGCTCGTAGCCGACGTGGGTATCTGCCGCGCCCAGCCGGCGAACAGGGGCATCAAGGTCCCGGAAGCAGTGCTCGCCGGCCCAGGCCGCCACCTCGGCCCCAAAGCCGCACGTCAGGTTGTCCTCCGAGACCACCAGCAACTTGCCGGTCCGGGCCACGGAGCTCGCCACCAGTTCCTTGTCCCACGGCATTATCGAACGCAGGTCGATGACTTCGACGCTGCCACCACTGGCGTCGGCGGCGCGCAAAGAACGCTCCACGGTGGCGCCATAAGTGGCGATAGTCAATTGAGTTCCAGGGCGCGCAATCCGCCCTTGGCCAAACGGCAGCCGGAACCCGGGCGCCGGAAACGGGCCTTCGGTGTACTTCTGGCGCAACAAGTGCTTGTGCTCGAGGAAAAGAACGGGGTCCTCACTGGACATTGCCGTCCGCAACAGCCCGACGGCGTCGACGGCGCGAGAGGGCATGACTACTACGAGGCCCGGCACGTGGGCGAAAATCGAGACGCCGGACTGTGAATGCCAAATGGCGCCGCCAGAGAGGTACCCCCGACCGCCACCCGCAATACGATCGGGCACGACCATTCGCCGGCCGACCGCCATCTCGTCGTGGCCGCCTCGCTTTTGATTTGTTGCATTGCCGTCCAGATGTAATCGAAGAACTGCACCTCAGGCACCGGGCGGAGACCTCGCACAGCCTGGCCGATGGCCCGCCCCACGATGTTGGCCTCGGCCACTGGCGTGTTGTAGCACCGGTCCTGGCCGAACTTGCGCTGGAGCCCGAAAGTAGTGCCGAAGACGCCCCCTTTCCCCTCCACCTCGCCGAGTAGCTCTTCGGGCGCGTCGGCCACGTCTTCGCCGAACACCCTGACCCGGGGGTCTTCGGCCATGGCCTCGAACAAGGTCACCCGGATGGCCTCGCCCAGGGCGACAACAGGCGCGCCCTCCGCACCGGGACGGCCACGAGCAGCCTCATCGGAAGCCTCTTCGGGCGCCACCACGGGCAGTTTGAGCAGGTGCGAGCGGACGGTAGCGGGGTCGGGACGCGGCGCTCGCAGCGCTTCTTTGGCCGCCTCCGCCACCAGCGTGCGGGCCTCGTCGCGCATCCCTGCCAGTTGCTCTTCGGAAAGCACATGACCCTCGAGGAGTGCCCGTTCCAGGAGGGCAATAGGGTCGTTCCAGCTTTCATCGTCCAGTTCCGTTCGGGGCCGGTACTTGCTCTGCGTGTCCGCGGAAGAGTGGGAGTACGGACGCGTGACGGTGGCGTGCACCAGGGCCGGCCCAGGCCTTGGCGGATGGCGGCGACGATGCCCGGTGCTTTTTCCCTGACGTCGAAATAGTTACGCCCGTCGATGCGGTGGACCGAAATAGGGAAGCTCTTTACCAGTTCGGAGATGGGCCGTGGAGACTGTTGAGAGGCTGGGACCGATATCGCGTAACCGTTGTCGGCAATGATGTAAAGGACAGGCAGCTGTAACGAACAGGCGGTGTTGAGGCTCTCCCAGAACTCGCCTTCAGAAGTGGCGCCTTCACCAAGGGAGACGTAGACCACCTCGTCCTCGCGGGCCGTACAGCCGGCCACACCGTCGAGGGCGTGCCGCCATATATATCGGCCCCCTTCAGCACACCCAACCGCTGGTATGCACTGCGAGCCGGTTGGGCTCGACTGGGTGACGATGTTCAACTGGCGGGAACTGAAATGGCAGGGCATCTGGCGGCCCGCAGAAGCGGGGTCCGTGGCTGCGCCGACAGCCTGGAGGAGCAAGTCGGTCGGCGTTATGCCGAGGGCCAGTGCAAGCGGTCTGTCCCTGTAATAAGGGAAAAACCAGTCGTAACCGGGCCGCAGTGACCGGGAAAACCCGAGGCATAACGCTTCGTGACCAGCGCCGGAAATATGGAAGAAACAACGGCTCTGCTTTTGTAGCGTTATCTCGCGGTCGTCGAGGTAACGCGAGACTAGGGCCAGTTTGTAATCGGAGATGATCTCGTCTACCGCTAAACCGCGAAATTCTGTCGCCTTCAGCCCCGGGTTTGTCCCGCCATCAGAGGGCGTGGGACGGGACGCCAACAGTTGCCGGGTGGCGGGCGCTCCTGCCGCTACTAGGGAAGGAGGGGGGGACGTAGCTAAACGCGCCCCTTTCCCCGGTCTCAGGGGCCCGGGCCTTTCCTCGCCGCCGTTGGACCGAACCATATACAAAGAGCGTAGCGCGTGCCCGGCAAATACGAAGATAGGCCGCCCCTAAGACCCTGAGAATTCCCTGATTGCTCTGTACACTAATATTAGCGCTTCCGATTGATGGGCCCCAGAGCGAGGCAGTTCACAGAGCTAGCCGGCAGGCGCCGCCCCAACGCGGCCAGTGCAGGCCCGAGTGCGAGCTGCAGGCCCAGGCCCGCCGCGGTTCAAGGCCGCCAAATCATGAGGGCCAGGGCGACAAAAAACAGGACGTCACAACACGCGGCGCCGCGACCGACGAGCGTGGCCGCCCGGGCGAAGCGGATGCGCTCCGCTTCGCGGCCGGGTTGGTCCTCAGGCTTATCCGCTCGGAACAACATGGCCCGCATCTGACGGAGCGCCGGTACTACCAGGCTGGCCGCGATCAGGGTGGCAGACAGCCACACCAACAGCGCCCCGAGCACCCAGGCCTGGTCCACGCCGCCGAGGTCAGGGTTGGAGGCCAGCGCCCCGAGGCCTAAAAACGGGACAGCCACGAGCGCCAGCCATAGGCGGGCCGGCTTTTCGAAATAGCGCAGGAGCTCCTCGGTCTCGGCGTCCGCTTCGGCCACTTCGGTGCCCGCCGGCCGGCCGCGCTCGGAGGGCGCCTTCCTCGGAGGGCGCGGGTCCCTGCTCGGAGGGCGCGGCCCCTGCTCGGAAGGGCCAGGCGTCGCTTCATCAGCCGGCAGATAAGCCCGGGAGGCGTAGGTCCCGGCAAAGCCGATGCTGCCAAAGCCGACTAACGCGCAGACGGCGTGCAGCAGAACGAGCGCATAAAACAGGACCGCCCGCCCTCCGCTCAAGCTCGCCAGCAGTCGGTGCGCCTCTAGCACCTGACCTCCCCGTGTGCCGTCACGGTATGTCTAGCCCCGGTCGTTAGTCACAGGCGAAAACGACGCCGAAGCTTATCTTCTCCGCGTCAAGCGCCACGTATCGGCTGTCGCAGCCTGCGATCATCGAAGTATGCGGGTGAGGCCTCTTTTCGTGCTGCTGGCGGTCTCGGCCCCGGCATTGCTGGGGGCCTGCGGCGGCTCGTCAACGGATGCGGGCAAGACGGCTACGGCACAACCGTCCACGGCGCCGGTCGGCAGCGGAGCGCCGGCGGCAGAAACGAGCAAAGCCGCCGCTGCGCCGATCACGGTGCCTGTAGCGAACGCCCAGCCGGGACGTCAGACCGGGACGGCCCCCGCACGCAGCGCTCCTTCTACTTCGGCGCCGCCGCCGACCTTGGCCTCGACCCTCGCGACAACCACCACCGCATCGCCCAAGCTAACGACGAAGACCTGGGCGCCGACCTCACCCCAATCGAGCGCGTCGCTGGCAGGGTGGGCGCTTCTGGACGCGTGGGTAGCCGACAACCGCTCTAGGGCGCTGCAGGACGCTAGCCCGGCCGCGGTTTCCGCCCTTTTTTCCTACACCTATCCGCAGGCCGGCGTACAGTTCCGCGGGTGCAGCAGCCCTCCGGGCAACACCGCCTCTAACTGTGTTTACCGGGACGGGAACGACCTTCTTTCCCTCGCTGTCAGCCTCTATCCTCGCGGTTGGGCGGTGACGGGGGCGGTGCTCGAAAGCTGAAAATCGCAATCGGCGGGCGCGTACCGGCTAGCGGCTGCCAGAATAGGTTGCCATGCCGCTACAAGGAACTTTTGACGTTCTTGATTCGAGCGCTGTGTTGGAGCTTCTGGCATCGCGGAGCATGACCGGCCGGTTGCACGTTCGTAGCCGCTCTTTTGCCGCCAACCTGTTCTTCGCCGACGGCCAGATCGTTGGCGCGGACCAGTCCGAGCACCAGGCCGCGGCCGTGGCCGGCGACGTTACTCAGCGGGCACAGGAAATTTGCTTTGAGCTGCTTGGCACCGACCGGGGGAACTTCGAGTTCCACCCCGGTAAGCCAAACGGGCCGGTAGGCGGGACCGTTATCTCGGTGGCCGATGCCCTGGACGAGGCCCGCCGCCGGCTGGCCGAGTGGCAGGAGCTCCAGGTGCTGATCCCGTCCCTGGACGTCCTCCCCCGCCTCGTTACCGAGCTGGACCCAGGCCAGGTGACCCTGGACCGAGAACAATGGCGGGTCCTCACCGCCGTGGACGGCCGCCGGAACCTGCGCTCGATCGGGCGGGCCTTCAATATGAGCGACTTCGATGTCTGCCGGGCTATGAGGGACCTGCTGTCGGCTAAGGTCATCGAGCTCGATTTGAGGCAGACCGGCATCGCTTCGATCAGCGAGATCGAAGCGCCGGCGACCGAGCAGGTAACGATCAACGGCAAGCGGGCCACCCGCCTCCGCCCTGAGCGGGCTCACACCAAAGCCGGCGTGCTCGGTCCAGAGGAGGAGTCCTCGCTGGGCCAGACGATCGTCATTTCGCCCACCAAGACCATGCGCGAGCCGCTGCGCACAGAGGAGGCTGATACCGGCCAGGAGGAGGCCCGTGAGCTAACGTAAACCTCCTCAATGGCCGGTACCGAGATCCGCCCTGCCGACAAGTTGCTGGCCAAGCGCGTTTTTGTCGACGTGCCCTTCCGCCTGCACGGCGACAACCCCGACTGGGCCCCGCCGCTGCGCCTTAGCGTCTACGACCGCCTCTCCCCTCGCCACCCGGCGAGCCAACACCAACGGTGGGCACTTTGGACGGCCCACCAAAATGGCAAGGTAGTCGGCCGGGTGGGGGCGTGCGTCGACTCGTTGTTCAACGAACGCCAGGGCGAGGAGTGGGCGTGGGTCGGGTTCTTCGATTCGGTCAATGACCCGGAGGTGGCCGGTTCGCTTTTCGACGTGGCTCTCGACTGGTCCCGCCGGCAGGGTGCAAACGTGGCCGTCGGCCCGGCCAACTTCACCACCAACGACGAGCTCGGGTTGCTGGTCGAGGGCTTCGACACCACCGCGACGTTGCTCACGCTCGAGAACCCCCGCTACTACGAGGATTTTTGGCTCGGGGCCGGCTGGGCGCAGGTAATGGACCTCTACGGTTACTGGTTCGAGAACCTGTCAACGGGTCTTTCGGACCGCCAGCGAAAGACCCTGGAACGGCTCCGGGAACGCTCCAACGTCCACGTGCGGGACATGGACATGAAGGACTACAACGCTGAGGTGGGCCGGTTCTTCGAGATCTACAACGCCATCTGGAAGGACAACTGGGGTTTTGTGCCCATGCCGGAGGCCGAGGTCAGGCACCTGGCCAAACAGGTGAAACAGATCCTCAACCCGCGCTGGATCTTCGCCCTCGAGCGCGACGGC
This sequence comes from uncultured Acidimicrobiaceae bacterium, assembly GCA_963807395.1. Classification (GTDB taxonomy): domain Bacteria; phylum Actinomycetota; class Acidimicrobiia; order Acidimicrobiales; family Palsa-688; genus Fen-671. Next base: position 155,381 of record CAWEBW010000008.1, on the reverse strand, counting down.
GTCCCGGTGGCGGTGTGCCTGACCCTGCCGGATGCCAACCAGTTGATGTTGAAAGTGCGTAGCGGCCGGCTGTTGCCCACCGGGTGGGTGCCCTTGCTCTTCGGCGCCAAGAAACTAACCCAGGCGCGGGTCCTGGCCCTCGGGGTGCGCCAGGACGTACAAAACCTCGGTTTGGGCCCGCTGCTTTACGGGGAGATCGTCACTCGTCTGAGGGACGACGGAGTCCAGACCGCCGAGGGGGGGTGGACCCTCGCCACCAACGACCGCATCAACAAACAACTCGAAGACATGGGCGGCCGCCGCCACAAGGTCTGGAGGCTGTACCAGAAAGCCTTATAGGCGGCTTTGGCTCGACCGGATCGGGCGGGCCGTGCCGGGGCTATAGCTGCCTGTTGCGGGGCAAGCGGTCCCAGTTGCCCTCCAGCGCGGCAGCCAGCACGGCCGCCGAGGTTTTGGTCGCCCTCCACCCCAGTAGCTGAGCCGCCTTGGCCGCTGACAGGGCCAGCGGCCCGGCCAGGAGGACGGCGCGGTCGGCGCCAAATGGGGCCATGCCGAGGTCGCGCCCGAGCTCAGCCCCGATCATGACCAGGCGGCGGGGCAGTTCTACCACTCGGCTGTGGGCCAGAGCGGCCACGTCCTTCGCCTCCAGCCAGTCGGGTGGGGCCAGGTTGACCACCTCACCGGCCACCGCGCTGCCGCCCACGTCGCGACCGGGCCAGCTGCTGGCGTCGATGAGGGCGCTCCCGGCCGCCAGCAGGCCTTCGACAGCGTCGTCCTCGTCCAGCCACTGCAGCGCCTGGGCGGCGCCGGCGATGGCGGGCACGGCCCAGCGGTAACCACGCACGGCCCGCCCGACGCGGGCATCAGCGTGGGGTCCGAGCACCGCCGTCAGCCGGACCACGACGCAGCGAGGCACCTCCGCGGCAGCAGACTGTTCCGCCAGCAGTTTTTGCAGTGCGTAGGAGCACTCGACGTTCGGGTGCGGCTCGTGGGCCTCGTCAATGGGCAAGGGGTTGCCGGGCCAAGCCCCGTAAACGGCCGCCGACGACACAAAGACCACTGCCCCAGGGCGGGCCAAGACCACATTGCGAGTGCCCTCGACATTGGTGCCGTACATGTCGTCCTTGCCTGTCGTCGAGCGGCCCCGCCATACTTGCGCCCCCAGGTGGTAGAGCAGGTCGACGCCCCGCAGCGCCTGGCGGGCTGAAGGTTCGCGCAGGTCAGCACAGGTATGAGCGAGATGCCCGGTCGCCGCGTGGGCGGCCAGCGCAGGTGGTAGTGGCCGGCGGGCCACCGACCGGACGCCGGCTACCCCGGGGTCGCCCAGTAAGCGCTGCAGTAGGAGACCCCCGATGTGGCCGGTGGCCCCGGTGAGGCCGACGACGATGCCACCGCGTCGGTCCGTCGCGCTCACGGAGGTGGAGGCCAGCCCGTCACCGGGCCCTCAGGACCAGGTCGTCACTGCACCTCGCCGGGATCGTCCGGTTCAGCGGTCTGCAGCATGGCCAAGACCCGTTGCCGTTCGGCGTCGACGATGCCTTCCCGGGCGACCGCGGCAAAGGCGTCGAGAGCCCGGTCGACGTGCTCTTCGGTGTGGGTAGCCATGACCGAAGTGCGCAGCATGGGCCGTTGGACGGCCGGCGGCAACGAGCAGTTCGTGTACACACCCCGGTCGAGTAGGGCCCGCCACAGCAGCCCGGTGCCGACCATGTCGTCGACGTGGACGGGCACGATGCAGCTCTGGGTGTTGCCGCCCACGTTGTAGCCAAGTTCGGCTAGCCCGTTGCGGAGGCGCTCGGCCAGGCGAAGCACCACCTCCCGGCGCCAGTCTTCCTGCCTGGCGATCTTGGCCGCGGCGAGGGCGGCGCCGAGAGACGCCGGGACGTTTGAAGCGGTGAACAGGATGGGCCGGCAAAAGAGGCGAAGGAAGCCGATCACGTCGACGGGCCCGGCAATGAAACCGCCGCAACTGGCCAAGGACTTGGAAAAGGTGCCCATTATGAGGTCGGCCCGGACCCCGGTGGCGGCGGCCGTACCGGCGCCATGGGGGCCGACCACCCCGAGGGCGTGGGCTTCGTCTACCAGCAGACGGGCCTCGAACTGGTCGCAGAGGTCCTTGATCTCAGCCAGGGGCGCCCAGTCGCCCTCCATCGAGTAGATCCCGTCGACGGCCACGAGCACGCCACCGGCGTCAGGCTGCGAGCGCCAGGAGCGCAGGCCCCGGCGCAAGCTATTGGGGCGATTATGGAAAAAGGCGCGCAGGGTGCCATCAGCGAGGCGCGCCCCGTCGACCAAAGAAGCGTGCGCGGCCGAGTCGCAGAACACCGCGTCGCCCTCGCTGACCAGGGTCGAGATGAGCCCGAGGTTGGCGGCGTAACCGGTCGTGAACACCAGCACGGTTTCCATTCCCACCCAGTCGGCCAGTAGCTCTTCGAGTTCCCTGTGGAGGGGCATGGTGCCGTTGAGCAACCGGCTGCCGGTGACGCCGGTCCCGTACCGGGTAACGGCGTCAATGGCCGCTTTTTTCACCCGGGGGTCGGTCGTGAGCCCGAGGTAGTTGTTGGAACCGAGCATGATGACCTCGGACCCCTCGTAGGTGATGGTCGGGCCGATCTCGCTCGACAGCTCACGGTAGAAGGGGTTGAGCCCGAGTTCCTCCGCGGTGCGGTAGTCGTCCAGGGTCGGGCTGGGGCACTTAGCAAATATGTCGGCCGAGCGGGCTGTTGACGCCTCGGCGGCGCTCTCGCCGCTGGTCAACTACCGTTACCCCACCGCAGGCTCTCGACCCGTTTCTCCCACGCTTCGTGACGGTTGCGAGCGTCCTGTATGAACGGCGACCAGCTAATGGCCTTGATCAGCGCCCGGTTGACCTGGTCCGCGGGCGGGCGCAACGGGCGCAGCACATCGCAAAAGAGCACCACCCTCACCCCATCGGTGCCGTTCCAGGCCTCGTGGGTGTAGCCGTCGTCAAACAGAAGGCTCTTGCCCTCCTCCCAGTGCGCCTCTTGGCCCCCGACCCGGATCCCGGACGCCGACGCCGGCTCCGGCACCTTCAGCGCCAGGTGGTAACGAAGCACGCCGCGCCAGGGCCCCCGGTGGGGAGGGATGTGCTTGCCGGGCGACAGGATCGAGAAGAACCCGGTGGTAAGACCAGGGATGCTGTCGAGCAACGAGGCTGTTTGCGGGCAGCGGCGGCAATTGGCTTCGGAGCGGAACCCGTAGGCGAGGAAGAAAAACGTCTTCCAGCCGTCGTCGTTACTGATAGACGCCTGGTCGATCGAGATGTCCTGGAAGTTGGGTAACTGCTCCCGGTAGCTGAGGACGTCGTCAAGCTCCTTCTGCACGTCCGGCACCATCGACTCGACCCAGCGGACCCACGGGAAGGTCTCCGGGGGGAGAAAGGGGGTCGTAGGCACGGTCGAGCGCTGCAGTACCCAACGCTCCGTGCTGTGCAAGAGGCGCGCCCCGGCCTCAGTCGCCACCGTGACGGCCCGGTCCCGCAAGGCGACCGCCCTCGTGGCGTCGGGATCAGACGGTGTCGGCATACAACCGCACGTTACCTGGCTGGCCGCCGGGCGGGAGTGGATGCCGCCCGATTTGGCTAGCGCCGTGGGCTACCAGCTAGTGCTACCAGTTGGGGCCACCAGCAAGGGCTACCAGAGGGGCTACCAGTTGGGGACGTAGCCGCCCCGGCCCATGGCGGCGCTCTCTTCCCAGTCCATGTCCTCGTCGACGCCGCCCAGCACCTCGGTCACCCACGGCAGCCGCTCCTTCAATATGCGCTCGACGCCAGCTTGGAGCGTCGATGCGCTGACGGCACAGGAGCTACAGGCCCCCTGCAGCTGCAGCTCGACCAGCCCGGCTTCAACGTCCACGCTGAGCAGCACCAGGTCCCCGCCGTCCTGCTGGATCACGGGCCGGACCATGTCGATCAGCTCCGTAAGGTGCTCGAGGCGTTCGGCCTTTTCTTCGTCGCTCAGCGTCTGCTCCACACGACCATGATGCCAGAGCGTGGCCGGCTAACGCGGAGGCCCCGCCTTAGGCGGTCGCCGCCTCCTGGTGGGCGGCGTTAGTGCGCCGCCAGCGCAAGAATGCCTCCATGAAGGGGTCCAGGTCCCCGTCCAGCACGGCGGCCACGTTGCCGGTTTCATAGCCGGTGCGCAGGTCCTTCACCAGCTGGAACGGCGCCAGCACGTAGCTGCGGATCTGGGAACCCCAACCGACCTGCGCCTTGGGGCCGGCCATGGCCGAAAGCTCGGCCACCCTTTCCTCGCGCGCTCGCTCGGCCAGCCGGGCGGCCAAGATCTGCATAGCCCGGGCCTTATTTTGGTGCTGGGAGCGTTCGTTTTGGCAGGACACGACGATGCCACTCGGCAGGTGCGTTATCCTCACGGCCGAGTCGGTCACGTTGACGTGCTGGCCGCCGGCGCTGGAGCTCCGGTACGTGTCTATCCGGAGGTCTTTCTCGTCGATCGGGACCTCGTCGCTCAGGTTTTCCAGGAACGGGACCACAGTTACGGCGGCGAAACTGGTGTGGCGCCGGTGCTGGGCATCGAAGGGCGACATCCGCACCAGCCGGTGCACGCCCCGTTCCGAGGACATGAGCCCGAAAGCGTACCGGCCTTTGATTATGAACGTGGCCGACAGGATCCCCGCCTCCTGGCCCGCGCTCACGTCGTCGATCTCCATCGAGAAGCCGCGCCGCTCGACCCAGCGCTGGTACATCCGCAAGAGCATCTCAGCCCAGTCCTGGGCGTCGGTCCCGCCATCCTTGGCGTGGATCTCGACCACGGCGTCGCCCTCGTCGTGCTCGTCGGCGAAGAGGGAGCGCAGCTCCAGGTCGTCGAGCGACGAAGCTGAGGCCGGCGACCATGCCTTCGAGCTCGCCTTCCACGCTGCTGTCGCTCTCCTCGCGGGCCAGCTCGTAGAGGACCTCGGCGTCCGAAAGCCGCGACTCCAGTGAGCCGAGCAGGTCGACGTCCTCCTTTAGAGCGGCGTACTCGCGCGTGACGCGTTGAGCGACCTCCGGGCTGTCCCAGAGGTCAGGACGGGACAGCTCCGGCTCGATATCGGCCAGCCGTTTACGGCTCGTCTCGATGTCGAGGTATTGGCCGGCCTCGTCTAGCCGGCGGCGCAGGGCCCGGAGGTCCTCGGAAAAATCCCGCACAGGCTAGCTCCTACCGCCCGTGGCAGAACTTGTACTTCTTGCCGCTCCCACATGGGCAAGGGTCGTTACGCCCCACCCGATCGAACTCAGAATTTGGCGATGACGACGAAGCCTGGGCGGCCGCCCGGGCAGCCACCGGGGCGGCGGCGGCCATGGTCCGCTGAGGGGCGGCACCGCCGTTGCTCATCATGCCCGCTTCCTCCGCCGAGGCGAAGACCACCTCTTCCCCTGGGGCAGGCCCGGCGGCCAAGGCGCCGGCAATAGCCTGGCTGCCGAGCACGGGGCCCTCCGGGGCGATGTACTGGGCGCCCGCTAGGCCTGGTTCCAGAGCAGGCCGGGGCAGGACTTGCACCTGAGAGTGCATGACGTACTTGACGTAGTCGTCATCGATGCTGGCCATCATCTGGCCGAACATCTCGTAGCCGTCGCGTTGCCATTCGACCAGGGGGTCGCGCTGGCCTAGGGACCGCAGCGAGATGCCCTCCCGCAGGTAGTCCATTTCCGACAGGTGCTCGCGCCAGCGCTGGTCGATCAGCTGGAGCATGATCTCCCGCTCCAGTTGGCGCATGGTCTCCTCGGGCTGGCCCTCGGGCGACCCGGCGGGCATCGACTGTTCCCGCTTCTCGTAGTACTCGATGGCCTCCCCCACCAGCGCCTCATAGACGCCGTCGGTGCCCGACACGTCTTTCAGGGCATCGATGCTCTGCTGGGTGGGGAAGTACGTACGGGCTTCGGTAAGCAGGCCGTCGAGATCCCATTCCTCGTGGAAGTCCGATGGGCAATGAGCGCGGATCATGCTGTCGATCGCCGACGTCAACACGTCGATTGTGCGCTGGCGCAGCTCCTCGCCTTCCATCACCTGGATACGTCGGGCGTAGATCACCTTGCGCTGCTCGTTCATAACCTCGTCGTACTTCAGCACGTCTTTACGGATTTCGGCGTTCCGGATTTCGACGTTGTGCTGAGCCCGCTCGATGGCCCTGGTGACCATGCGGTTTTCTATCGGCAGGTCCTCTGGGAACCGGCCCATGGCCCACTGCAGGAGGCCCTGGGCGAAGAGGCGCATGAGCTCGTCTTCGAGAGAAAGGTAAAAGCGGCTCTCCCCCATGTCGCCCTGGCGGCCGCTGCGGCCTCGGAGCTGGTCGTCGACCCGGCGCGCTTCGTGACGCTCCGACCCGATCACGTACAAGCCGCCCAGCTCCCGCACCTGGTCGCCTTCGGCCGCACATTCTTCCTTGTACTTGGCCAGAAGTTCTTCAAATCGAGGCGCCGCTTCCTCTGACGTCGGGTCGAGCCCTTCGCCCAATAGCGCCTCCAGGGCGAGGCCCTCGGGGTTGCCGCCCAGCAATATGTCGACGCCGCGGCCGGCCATGTTGGTGGCGACGGTGACCGCGTGCAGCCGGCCCGCCTGGGCGATAACCGCCGCCTCTCTTGCGTGCTGTTTGGCATTGAGGACCTGGTGCGGGACACCCCGCTTGGTGAACATTTTCGACAGCACCTCGGACTTCTCCACCGAGGCAGTACCCACCAGGACCGGCTGGCCTTTTTCGTAACGTTCGTACACGTCGTCGACAACAGCGGCGAACTTGCCCTTCTCGGAACGGTAAATCAGGTCCGGTAAATCTTCGCGGACCATAGGCAAGTTGGTCGGGATCGGGACTACCTGGATTTTGTAGGTGGACCCGAACTCGCCGGCCTCGGTAAGGGCAGTACCGGTCATCCCGGACAATTTGTCGTAGAGGCGGAAGTAGTTCTGCAGAGTGACAGTGGCCCAGGTGTGGTTTTCCTCTTTGATCGGCACCCGCTCTTTTGCTTCCACCGCTTGGTGGAGGCCGTCCGACCACCGCCGGCCCTCGAGGATGCGCCCTGTGAACTCGTCAACGATCTTGACCTCGCCGTCGGACACGAGGTAGTCCTTGTCCCGCTTGTACAGCTCCTTGGCCTGCAGTGCCTTGGTCAGCTGGTGGACGAGGTTGGACGTGCCCAGGTCGTACAGGTTGTCGATGCCGAGGAGCGCCTCGACCTTTTCGATCCCGTCTTCGGTCGGGGCGACGGTGCGCTTTTCCTCGTCGACCTCGTAGTCCTTTTCCCGTGACAGGCTCCTGGCCACGCCGGCGAACTGATAGTAAAGGCGGGCCGACTCGCTCGATGGGCCGGAGATGATGAGAGGCGTCCTGGCCTCGTCGATGAGGATCGAGTCGACCTCGTCGACGATGGCAAAGTTGTGGCCCCGCTGGACCATGTGGTCGAGGCTCCGGGCCATGTTGTCACGCAGGTAGTCGAACCCGAGCTCGGTGTTGGTGCCGTAGGTGATGTCGCAGTTGTAGGCGTCCTTCTTGTCCTGCCATTCGGGGATCTCGGGCGACACCCGGCCCACCGTGAGACCGAGGAACGAGTGCACTTGGCCCATCCACGTCGCGTCTCGACCAGCCAGGTAGTCGTTGACCGTGACGACGTGGACACCCTTCGACTCGAGGGCGTTCAGGTATACGGGCAACGTTGAGACCAGGGTTTTACCTTCGCCCGTCTTCATCTCGGCGATCCAACCGAAGTGGAGGGCGGCCCCGCCCATCAGCTGGACGTCGAAATGGCGCTGGCCGATGGTCCGCTTGGCGCCCTCGCGCACGACCGCGAACGCCTCCGTCAGGAGGTCGTTCAGGTCTTCGCCGTTATCGAGCCGCTCTCTGAACTCGACCGTCTTGTGGGCCAGCTCCTCGTCGGAGAGGACCTCGAACTCTGGTTCCAGAGCATTTATGTCAGGCACAAGGGACTGAAGCGCCCGCTGCTTCTTGCCCTCGCCCATACGCAGGAACTTCGAAAGAACGCTCATGGCGTAGTCCAAGGTACCAGCAGGCACCGCTCGATGGGCCCTCAGCCGCCTACGTCTCTACTCGTGTTCGCGGGGGTCGAGCAGGCGCTTGCGCCATGCGTAGGTTACGGCCTCCATGCGGGAGTGGAGGTGGAGCTTCTCCAGGATGTTACGGACGTGGTTCTTGACCGTGTTCTCGGAGATGAACAGGTCCGCGGCTATGTCTTTGTTGCTCTTGGAGTGGGCCATGAGCCGCAGGACCTGCATCTCTCGATCGGTGAGGCCGGGGGGCGGCAGCTCCTCCCGCTCGGAGGCCCGCCTGGCCAGCACCCTGAACTCGGCGATCAGCTTCGACGTCATAGACGGCGAGATCACGCCCTGGTGCTGGACGATGGCCCGCACGGTTTCGCCTATCTCTTCGATGGCGATCTCTTTCAGCAAGTAGCCGTTGGCGCCCGCCTTCACCGACTCGTACAGGTCCTCCTCCTCGTCGCTCACAGTGAGCATGAGGACTTCTGTGGCCGGAAGGGCGAGCCTGATCTGGCGAGTGGCCTCTATGCCCGACAACCGGGGCATGCGTACGTCCATGAGCACCACGTCGGGCAAAAGCTCCTTGGCCTTGGCCACCGCCTCTTCACCGTCTCCCGCCTCCCCCACCACCTCGATGTCTGCGCTGGCGGACAGCACCACCGACAGGCCCCGGCGGAACAGGGCCTGGTCGTCGGCCACCAGGACCCGCACCTGGGCCAAGCCAGACGGCCCCGCCCGCTCAACCCCGCCCGTGGCTGTCATTTCCCCCACCCTCCTGGTCCATGTGGGGCCCCGCTGTCCTCTCCCTGCTCACAAGCCGAAAATTGCGAAAATTAGTGGTCCTTTATGCCTAGCTATGCCTAGCCGCCGGGGACGGACAGAAGGTGTTTTTGCCCGAAACGCCCGGTTCCAACCTCCAGTATGTCTTCTGAGCCTCGGCGTCAGCCGCCTTGACCTACCTCGTAGTTTCGGTGAGACCCCGCCGGCTGACCTGGTCTTTGCCCCCACACTCGCCTGCTGCGGCGCTCGGTGGGCCGGTGGCGGCGGCTGGACGCCCAACACCACCGTCATCCCACTTCTCGCCATCTCCGTCCCGGGCCGACAGCCGGCCCATCAACGGGCAGGGCTTACTTCTAAGCCGCACCATGCTCAGTAACCACGGGTTACCTTACGTGGGTCGTTTCGCCTGCGACTGGCCTCGACTTTCAACCACAGACCCGTCGAGGTCTCACCTGAGACCCGGAGGGCCCCACCCGGCCAGGCTAGCGCCCCCGTGGCTCGGAGCAGGTCGACAAGCAGGTCAATAAAGCGTGGCGTTGCTCAACTGTCCGGGCCCCGGCTTTCAGCCCGTACGTCCACGCCCTAGGAGGGGGAAGGCGCCGGTCAGGCCGTTCTCGGTGCGGCGCACCGAACTTGTTGCGCTTCAAGGTAAAACACGCGGTCGAACGCGACGAGAACGCCGTGCTGCACCGAGATCAAGGGTCGGCGTGAGCGGAGCGTGGCCAGTCGACCGCCAGCTGTAGCGAGAGGCGGCAACCGGGCGCTGCGACCGGCCGACGGGGCGACCGCCCGACGGGGAACGGGGCGACGGGCGACCCGCCGACCGGGCGACCGGCCGACGGGGCGACCGGCCGACGGCGGCACTCCGCTCCGCCTCCGAGCTACCGCCCAGCCAGCTGTTGCTTCAACCAGGTGAGGACGTCAATGGGCCCCGGGTCTATGCCGGCGTCCGCCGCCAGCCAGAGCGACACGTAGTCGCCGAAATAGGTGAGGTCGAACAGCTGCGCCAGATCCCCTTCCCCCTGGGCACGGACCTCGACCACACTGGCGACGTAGCGACGGATGATGTCAGCGGTGATGTCAAACCGGCGGGCGATCTGGGGGTGCTCGCTGTCGTGGCGGAGCATGACCAGGCTCATCAGCGCGCCGATCTCCTTCGAGCTCTCGGCCCAGCCGCAAATCTCGTTGTGGCACAGCTCGGGCTGCGAGCTCCAGTACGCCAGCCTCTTGGCGTTCTCGTTGACCTGGGCCTTCCACCTGGAAGCGGCCACGGCCCCGACGGGGCCGCCTCCATGGATGATGGGAATGCTCGGACCGACCCGGCGGGCCAGTTCGGCCGGCTCTGAGGCGGCGCCGGCGCTGACGAACTTGTCCCGCCTGTACCTCAGCTGTTCCACCGCCCTCTCCAACCAGAGGTCGGCTCCGGGCAAGAACCCCATCCGCCACAAGACACCGATCAATGGCACCGCCATTGATCCCAGGGCGGCCCGGGGCCAGACCACGTCCGGCACGGCGATGAGCGGGGCCTTCCATGCGTCCGCCAGGCGGGCGAGCTCCCCCCGCTGGTGACGACGACCATCTTCGCCCCCGCCAACGCCGCGTCCGATGCGGCCTCGATCGTCTCTTCGGTGTTGCCAGAGCAAGAGACGGCGAACACGAGCGTTGTCTCGTCTACGAAGTGGGGGCATTCATAGCCCTTGACGACGGTTACCGGGACCGGCAGCAGAGGCGAGGCCACCGCGTGCAGGACGTCTCCGGCGATGCCACTGCCGCCCATGCCGACGACGACCACGCTTTCGATATCCTCACGCCTCGGCAGACCCGTGACGGAGGCGCAGTCACGAAACGCCCGCTCCACTTGTTCGGGGAAGCCTTCCGCCAGGTCGAACATCCCGTCACTGTCAATAAGGGGCACTTATGTCTCCTGTCCCTTCGGCGCCTCGAAATTGAGCTTGATGCCCTCCGCATCGGCTTTGGCCATCAACCTCGAGTGCTCATCGTCGCTTATGTCTTCGGCGTCTTCGATGAGCATGTCCGGGATGCCGTCCTTGATGGCGTAGCGGCGTCGTAACCGCGGGTTGTACAGCGCCGCCTCGTCGGGGAAGTACAAGAGCGGGCCTTTGTCCTGCGGGCAGGCCAGGATGTCCAGGAGCAATGGGTCGAGCGTCATAGTTGTTCAGGGCCTCTTATTAGTGCCAGCAGTTCTTCGGTGTGGGCCTCGCAGCTGGCTCGGTCGGGAGCCTCCACGTTGAGCCTCACGAGGGGCTCGGTGTTGGAGGGACGGACGTTGAACCACCAGTCCCCGAGGTCGACCGTCAAGCCGTCGAGACGGTCTTGAGCGGCGTCGGGATGCTCGCTGGCAAAAACTTGCCCGATCGAGTCGACGACGCTTTGGGGTTGCTCGACTTCCGTGTTGATCTCACCCGACTGCACGTACCGGTCGAAGGGCAGGCGCAATTCGGACAGTGGGACCCCGGCCTTCGAAATGACCTCCAGTACCACGAGGGCCGCGATCGAACCCGAATCGGCCCTGTAATTGTCACGAAAATAGTAATGGCCCGAATGCTCGCCCCCGAACACAGCCCCGGTCTCGGCCATAACGCCTTTTATGAACGAATGGCCCACCCTCGTGATGACTGGCGTGCCGCCATTTTCACGTATGACTTCGGGCACGGCCTTGGAGCAAATGAGGTTGTACAGGACTTTCTCGCTGGGGAACTTCTCCAGCATCGCCTTGGCCACCATCGCCGTCGTCGTGGACCCGCTGACGGGCTCGGCCTTATCGTCCACGACGAAGCACCGGTCCGCGTCGCCGTCGAAAGCCAGGCCGACATCGGCACCCTTCTCGAGGACCCTGGCCCGCAAATCGGCCAGGTTGGCCGGCTGGATCGGGTCGGCAGGGTGATTCGGGAAATTGCCGTCCAACTCGCCGTACATGATCTCGAGGTCGAAAGGCAAGCCGTCGAAGACAACCGGGAGGACCAGGCCCCCCATACCGTTGGCAGTGTCAGCAACGACGCGCAACGGCTTCAGCGCGTCGCGGTCGACAAAGCTCCTGACTTTAGCGGCGTAGTCGGCCAGGACGTCACGATGGCTGACCGTACCCCGCTCGTCCTCTGAGACCGTGGGCAGGTCACCGGTCTCGACGGCTCGCCGGATCTCCTGCAAGCCCGACTCGATACCGACCGGCTTGGCCCCCGCCAGGCACAGCTTGATGCCGTTGTACCGGGCCGGGTTGTGGGAGGCGGTGAACATCGCCCCCGGCGTGTCGAGCGCTCCGGTCGCATAGAACAACTCGTCCGTAGAGACCAGGCCGAGCAGGACCACGTCGACACCGGCGGATGTGACCCCCTCTGAAAAGGCGGCGACCAGTTCCGGGCCGGAGGGTCGCATGTCGTTGCCGATAAGGATCCGGGGGCTCTTGGCAAAAGCGGCGAAGGCAGTACCGATCTTGCGCGCCAGCTCGGCGTCGAGTTGGTCCGGGACAACCGCCCGGATGTCGTAGGCCTTGAAGATCTCGTCCAGTGGGCTCATGTGCGTTCATGGACAAGGTAACAAACCCGCCCGCGCCGTTCACCTTTCTCCGTCGGGCGTGGGCGTCTTCCCGCAGCCGGGCCCGCTGCTACCCGGCTAGGAGTGCCCCCCACCCCCCGGCTGTTCGTCGGCCGGGTCTTGGCCTCCCGCCTGGTCGCTACCCGCCGGCGGGCTCGCCTCTCCACCCGGCTGGCTCATGCCCGGCTGGGTCATGCCGGGCTGGGTCATGCCCGGCTGGGTCATGCCCGGCTGGGTCATGCCGGGGACGCCATGCGGGGGTCGAGGGGCGCTCCGTCCTCGTCCCGTTGGCCGTCTTGCCCGTCTGCCACCTTGCCCCTCTTGGTGGTTGGGACCAGCGTCGGGCGTCGGGCCCCCGTTGCCGGCGCCGTTCGGGCCGGCGACTTTGGCCCCATTGGTGAGGCCATCTGAAGCGCTCGGCCACGGGGGCGGCGGCGTTTGGGGCCCGCGGACGTGGCCCCAAAGGTCCTTCACGCTCCCCACCATTGCGGCCTCAGTGGGGCCCGGGGGTGACGCCGGCCGAGCCCCGGCCGGCGCACGGCGACCACAGGGGCGACGGGGCGCCGTATGAGGACGAACAACCCGAGCAGGGCGAGCAAGGAGAGGCCCCAGCCCTCGTAATCGACCGGCGTATAGCCGTACGACAAGCTCACGTGGTGCGAGGTCGGCACCACCACCATGAGGTTGGGGCTGACGCGGTACACGCCCTCGGCCCCAGAAACCTGCCAGTTGGGGAAATACGAGATCGCCACTACCACCGGGACACCGGTACGTGACACGTTGAAGCTGATCGACGCGTTGTGCTCGACGATGTCGCTCACGTTGGTCGTCGGCTCCGGTTTTACCGGCACGTTGGTGTCGTCGTAGGGCACTCGGCCCAGCTCGGAGGGGCCGCTCGAGGCGAGGTAGACGTTCCACGCGCTCGGGTCGTCGTACCACGTCGTCATGACCTTCAGGTACTTCGGCTGGCTCGAGTTGTTGAGGCCCTTCATGACCACCGGCTGGTTGGCCAGAGGCCGGACCCGGGGCGAGCTCTGGACGAGGTAGAGCTTCCAGTACTGCTTCTGCGTCCCGCTCGGACCACTGCCCCCGCTGCCGGAGTAGCTGATGTAGTACGGCCCGAAGGTCGAGATGAGCTTCAACGACGGGTCGGCCGCCGCCTGCTGCTGCAGCTCCGTGTTGAGGGCCATATAGTACTTGACCCCCAGCATCTGGAGGTGCTCCACACCGAGGGCGACGTCAGGCGAGCTGGCGTACGGGATGCCGACCATCGGGTCCGATGGCTGCAGGGAAAGTTCCGACTGGTTTATGAAATGGAACGGCGTGGTGGCGGAGGCTTCGTAATAGAGCCCTTCCATCGAACCAATGCAACCGTTGGTCCAATAAGGCAGGATCGTGAGAGCATCGGGAGTGCCGTAGTCGTTCATTTCCGACTGGTACTCCCACATGACACTGCCGCAACCGTAAGTTTTGGACGCTTTTTCCAGCTGGGCGACAATCTCCTGGTACTCCGGCCATCGAGTTTTGGCACACGACTGCGGGCAGCCGGCCTGATAGCCGCTGTAGTTCCACGTGATCCAGCTGGGGATATAAGACTCGCTCTTTTGGGGTATGCCCAGGAACTGATAATTGCCATTCGCAGCCGCATGTTCACCCGGCAGGATACGCAGCGGGAAACCGACCCAGATAAAGACGAGCACCAATACGATTAGAGGCGCCGGCAACAGGGCGGCCCGCAGCGTGACCATGAAATTGGTCGTCCGCTCCGCCACTATGGCGTAAGCCTCGGCGACGGCCAGGCCGCCCAGGAGGTAGAGGGTCAGGAACCAGAAGGGCAGCACGCGAGCGTTCCACAAGATGCTCTGGGGCATGAAGCGGAAGGCCAGTGCGGCCAGCACTGCCATTACGGCCAGGAACTCGCCCATACGACGCCGGCGGCTCATTGAAAGCGCGGCCCCGATGCCCGCCAGTATGAACAGCCACGTATCGCTGGTCGGGAACAAGGTGGTGATGTACGTCGTGATCCGCTGGTAACCCATATTGGTCACGTAGGGGAACCGCACCTCGAACGGGAAGGCCCACCAGGCCGCCAACAGCCCGCCAACGACGAGCGTCGGCAGCGCCCACCACAAAGCACCTCGCCAGTCGCGGTTTCGGGTGGCGTATATCACGATGAGGACGACCGCGCCGACCCCGGCAAACAGCGTCGGGTCTATGTGGGACATGAAGGCGCACGCAAAGATGACCGCCCCCCAGGCGCGGTAACGCCCCGTCTGCAGGCCCCTCATGACTATGCCGAAAAACACGAGGGCGAACCACAAGCTCCACGCGAAAGCGAACTCCCCAGCCAGCGTCGAGGCGATGTTGCCGCCATAGATCGAGAACTCAGTGCCGAAGATGTACGGCAAGGTGGCGGCGGCCAACACGGCGGGTACCGGGAACGGGGCCTTGGCGATGCGGCCCATGAGCCAGGCGGCCACAGGCATGAGGATCATCGGCGCCGCAGTGACCAACTTGAAGGCGATGTTGTAGGGGATGATCTGGGCCAGACCGACGATCGAATAGATCGGGAGCGGGAAATAGAAAGTCACCGCCGGGAAGCCGTCCCAATTGGACGACGTCCACCCGGTGAGCCGGAGGTGCGATAGCAACTGGTGCTCGGCCACCCACGGGAGGAGCACATGGGCGCCCGTGTCCCCACCGGAGATCGTCGTGTTCCTGAACAGGTTGGACGGCTGGAACTGGACGAAAGTGAAAACCACGCAGGCCACGACGACCACGAAGGTTACGAACGCCTCCGGGCGCAGGAACCGTGAGATCCGAGGTCGTAACCAGTCACCCGCGCTGGTGAGGGCGGCGTAGCCCCGGCGGTCCGGGTAGACGATCCCAGGTTCGTCGTCGCCTTTTCGGCCGGGCGCCTCTTGGTCTGGCTCTCCCTCAACGCCAGCGGCGGGGTCGTGAACCTCAGTAGCCACCGCCGAACCCTGGGGTGGCCCGGTTGGTTCGTCGGGCCCAGGCGAGCCCGCTTTGACGTCTGAGGGGCCCAGCTCGGCCGGCTCGTTTGGAGACGAGCCCGTTCCCTCGCCTGTGTACGCCATTGCTAGCCATTGTTACTTGCCAGCAAGCGCCGCGGGGGCCACGAGTGCTGAATAGACGCTGAGCAGGGCTTGCTCAGTCGGCGGCGGCAGCCCTCCGCATATGGGCCGGTCCCGGGGGACGCTTTAGTTAGTCGGTCAGTTGCCGACGGCAGCGAGGTCGAGCACACCCGCCAGAGAGAGCATTTGCCTTTCTGATTGCCACCAACGCAGGTCACAGGGGGAGCAGCTGTTCAGCGCCAAGGCTTCCCCGCTTACCACCATTTGGATTACGACTAGTTCCCGCGTCCGACAATTTGGGCACTTCATTGAGCCCAGCTCCCTTCTCGCTTGCGTCCTCGTCCTGCCCCCGATCGCGAGCGAGCTGCGCTGGCGGAAAGGAGGGTAGGTACCGCTTCAGAAAATTTGCGCGCTTGAAGACAGCTAGACCCCGATGGAGAGGGACGGCTCCCAGCCCGCAAGTGCTTCGGCGGTGTTCCTGATAGTTGCCTGATATTCAGATCGGCGCGACCTGGGTCAGCCCTTTAGTGAATTCGTGAAGAAACCCTCGAGAGCGGGAAAACGACGTCCGCATCACCATCGTCGCCAATACCTGCCCGGTCGAGGCGCTCGGGCCCTGGGGTCGAAGTGCGGCGGTCGACGCGGGACCATCCTCTCGGGACTTGGAGCGTGTTTGCATGGTGCTCGCACAGCGGCCAGCGGGTCGAACGATCGGCCGGTCCCTCAACGTGGTCATCGATCCAGGCACAGCGGGCGCCATAGTCGTACGCCAACCAGGCGGCGGGCTTACCCGAGCAGGCCGGTCGGGAACAGCTCGCGGAGTTCATAGGTGAAGAAGGGTACACCAGGGCGATCGTCATGCCGGTGACCGTTTCAGCGCCTTGGGAACGCGGGCACGTGCGTTGGGAATAAAGGCGAAATGCGGCCTGGACCGGCGCTGAAGCGAGGCCTATCGGCGGCTGCTCGGTGGTAACGCGGCTCAGAGGCCTAGAATTGAGGCTCTATGAGCAGGCAACCCGGGGATCTGAGACCGCGCTCCCCTGACCGCCAAAACGGCGGGTCAGGCGGGACTGGCCCGGACCGGTCCTGGCGCTGGGTACTGATGGTACTGATCGCGGTCGTTGCGCTCGCAGTACTGGTCTCCAATGTAATGTCGGCCACCTCGCCTCCGACCGTCAAGTACAGCCAGTTCTTGACCGAGCTACAGGCTGGTCAGGTCAGTAGCGCCCAGGTCAATGCCAACAGTGGCGAGATCCAGTTCCAGGACTCTAACGGGAACGTGTACACGACGCAGGGCCCGGCCCCCCTGCAGGACCCCAACCAGGTCGCGATGCTGGAGAGGTACTTGAGCGGCAAGGAGTTGTCGTTCACGACGCCGGGGACCAACTGGTTCATCAGCCTCTTGCCCGACATAGTGCTCGGAGCCGCGTTCATCATCCTGATCATCTGGATGGCGCGGCGAGCTCAGGGCCAAATGGGCGGGATCATGTCCATCGGCCGCAGCAGGGCCAAGGTGTACACGACCGAGCGGCCTCGGACCACGTTCTCCGATGTGGCCGGTTATGAGGGCGTGAAGATGGAAATCCGCGAGGTAGTCGATTTCCTTCGCTCCTCCAACCGGTTCAAGGACATCGGGGCCAAGATCCCCAAAGGCGTGCTGCTCGTCGGCCCCCCCGGCACGGGCAAGACGCTGCTGGCGAGAGCGGTGGCCGGTGAGGCCGGCGTGCCCTTCATGTCTGTGACCGGCTCGGACTTCATGGAAATGTTTGTCGGCGTCGGCGCTTCCAGGGTGCGCGACCTCTTCCAAAGCGCCCGTAAGCAAGCGCCGGCCATCATTTTCATCGACGAGATCGACTCCATCGGGCGCAAGCGCGGCGCCGGACTGGGCGGGGGCCACGACGAGCGCGAGCAGACCCTCAACCAAATGCTGGCGGAAATGGACGGCTTCGAGGCGACCGAGGGGATCGTGATGATGGCGGCCACCAACCGGCCGGACATCCTCGACCCGGCGTTGCTCCGCCCGGGGCGCTTCGACCGCCAGATCGTCGTCCCACTACCCGACCTCGACGAGCGGCTGCCGATCCTCAAGGTGCACTGCAAGGACAAGCGCATCGGCCCTGACGTCGACCTTATGGTCGTAGCCCGGGGCACGCCGGGGATGAGCGGCGCCGACCTGGCCAACCTGGTCAACGAGTCCGCTCTGCACGCCGTACGGAGGGGTGCCTCCTTCATTGGGATGGGTGACTTCGACGCCGCCCGGGACCGTGTGCTCATGGGCCAGCGGCGGGAGTCGACCGTTCTGTCAGACAGGGAAAAGCAGGCCACCGCTTATCACGAGGGCGGTCATGCCGTCCTGGCCTACGTCTTGCCGGACGCGGACCCCGTCCACAAGGTGACGATCCTCCCCACCGGCATGGCCCTGGGCGTCACCCAGCAGCTACCGATCGAGGAACGCCACACCTACTGGCGGGAGTACATCGAAGACTCGCTGTGCGTGATGATGGGCGGCCGCTGCGCCGAGCAGCTGATCTTCGGGACGCTCTCGACGGGCGGTTCCAACGACCTCCAGCGGGCGACGGAGATGGCCCGGAAAATGGTGCGCGAGTTCGGCATGTCCGAACGCGTCGGGCCGATGGCCTGGGGCAATGGCGGCGAGGTGTTCCTGGGCGAAGATCTGATGCACTCTCGCGATTACAGCGACGAGACGGCCCGGGTGGTGGACGAGGAGGTCGAACGGATCCTCCGGGAGCAAGAAGCCCGCGCCTTGCGTCTCCTGCGAGAGCACCAGCGGGGCCTGGCTTCTGTGGCCCAAGCCCTGATCCAGCGCGAGACCATCGACGGGGCCGAGGTTTCTCGCCTAGTCGACCAGGCCTACGGCCGCCCCGTGCACGACCAGCTGATAGTGCCTAGCTTCGCCACGGCACTGGTGAACGGCCACGGGGACCCCGAGGCATCACCGGGCGAGGCGCCCGCTTCGGGCGCCGCGGGGCCGACCACCCTGCAGTAAACCCCACCCTGCAGTAAACCCCACCCTGCAGTAGACCGCTGCCGGGGCCGGCCCGCTCCTCCGGCTAATTACCCAGCGCCACTACCGGCGACAGGTTCACCCCGGTCTGGGGCCGGACAGCCCAGGCGTCGTCTTCGACCACGACCGGTTGCGAGCTTTTTACGACGAGGGCGTCGTCAGCGGTACCAGCGGCCAGCTCGAGGCCGGTCCGGCTGCCGGGGCTCACTGCAATGGGCGGGATGCCGACCGTTTGCGCCAACTGCCCTCCCGCCCGGGTCTCGACGTTCAACACCGCCGCCTTCAGGCCCGGGTCGACGAACTCGAGCCATACCTGGCCTCGATGCTTCGTCGGTGCCATGGCCGACGTGCCCGGCAGGAGCCAGTACTTAGCCGGTTGGGCCTGGCCGAGCAAAGCCCCCAACCCTCTGATCGAAGCCGGCGCTGTGGCGCTGACGGAGCGTTCCGCCACGACGGGGACTCCGTTCGTGCTGACGAGGTGGGCGGCGTACATAATGCCGGGCAGCGCCCAGGGCTGACCGTTCGTCTTCAAGACCGCCGTGCCGTAAGGCGCCACCGTGACCTGCGACGAACCACCGGCACCACTCTCCGCGCCCTGTGACAGGAGCGCCAGGGAGAGACGGGCGACGGCCGCCCCCGGGTTGTAAGCGATGTAACTTTCCGAGAGCCCCGTCCCATCGGAGCCGGCCGGCCACCACCATGAGGTCGACGGCCCGGTGGCACCCAGCTCCAGAGTGGCTCCACGAATGGGGGCGGCCGGGTTGAGCCCCTGATGAGGCCCTTCGAACTGGGCCCGGGCTGGAGGGCGTGTCACGAGCTCGGTCTGATAAGCCACGACCTGGCCCGTGCGGGCGGTCACCGTCACCGCGATGTGCTCACGAATGCGGAGGTGGCTCCCGAGGTTGATGACGGTGAGGCCGTTAGCCGGGACCAACACGCCCTCAAACGCGGCTGGGTTTTCCTGACCTTCTTCGGTCGTGAACGAGAGGTCGGCGATGGCGTCGACCGGGTACGGGTTGAGCAGGGAGATGTGGTCCGAGGCGTTGCGCAGGGTAGCGCCGTCGACGAAATACCAATGAGTTGACGCCGCCGAAGCGCACGGTTGGCTGGCCGCGCCTTCGGGGGTAGAGATGACCTGGCTCACGCTGGCCATGCCGCCGTAGATCGTCACCAGGGCGCCCACCCATGGCCTCGGCGCTTTACGCGGCAAGCCCAGGAACTGCTCGGCCACCGTGCTCGTAGAACCGGCTGGCACCGTGATGCTGATCTTGCGGAAGTAGCCGATCGGGGACACGAGCCTCACTGTCCCCCGGACCGAGGCGGCCCCGGCGTTGGCGAAGACAAGTTCCCCCGCAGCTACGCTGCCAGGCGCCGCAGTACTCCCGGCGCAGTACCACGACCCTGAAAGTGCGACGGCCGGGGCTTCGCTCGCCGCTTCCGCCTGTGCGGCGGGGATGACGGGGATGGCGGTGCGCAGCTGGTTCAGAGAAACGCCCGCCACAATGGCGGCGGCCAGGAAGACCAGGATGGGCCAGCGGCGGACGCTACCCAACCGTTTCTTCTTCCCAGACCGAGGACCAGTCCACCTCGGGCAGTTCCACCCCGGGCATGGTCAGCCCGACGCTCGTCCTGGTCAACTGGGCCCGCAGTTTGGCCCGCAGGCGTACTAGCGCGAAGAGGGCCACTCAGGCCCAAGCCAGGACCATGACGGTGTCGGCCACGTGCTGGCCGCCGGCACCGGGCTGGCTGAGCGCGACGGTCCGCGTCCTGGGCGGTAGCACCCACGAGCTGGCCCACCCGAGGGCACTGGCACTGGCCAGCGGGTGACCGTTGGCGTCCAGGTGCCACGACCCGTCCTCGACGGCGCCGTAAAGCTCTCTCGACGATGAGCCGGCCCGCACGGTGAACGAGGCACTGGCCGAACCGTTGATTGGTAGGGTTTCAGCGGCGGCCAGGTCGAGCTGCTGGAGCCTGGCCGCCATCGCCCACTGGCCTCCGCTGCTCGGAAGGTTCGTCCCTGGTGCTACTACCGAGAAAAGTGGCGCCGATGAGTCGTTGGCGAAGACCCGGTAGCTCGGGTCCGTGCCCACAGGCAAGAGGTCGACCTGGCGGGCCAACGCCGCCACTACCTGGTTCTCCGCCGCGCCAACGGCGCCCTCCCCCACGGGGACGACCACG
Organism: uncultured Acidimicrobiaceae bacterium; assembly: GCA_963807395.1. Taxonomy (GTDB): domain Bacteria; phylum Actinomycetota; class Acidimicrobiia; order Acidimicrobiales; family Palsa-688; genus Fen-671. Next base: position 134,745 of record CAWEBW010000008.1, on the reverse strand, counting down.
TACCGGATGGCCAGCGGAGCGAACAACCGGCCCACATAGGTGGTTTCCCGGTTCACGGCCCAACCAAGGTCCTCCGCCACCAACGCACCCTGCCCATGGCTGACCGGCGCCCAGAGCTCCCCGGCGGACGGCAGACCGTCGAGCGATGTGGCAAAGGCCAGGTCGCCGGCCGACCCCTGCGCCGCCAGCGGGAGCGTTCCCGGGCTGCCGAGCCAAAGCACACGGTAGTCGCCTCCAGGCGACCCGGCCGGGAAGGCGTACGCACTTTCGGCGGCGGACGCGGGCAGGTCCCACTGGCCGCCCCCCACCCAAACGAAGAACGGTAGCGCGGCTGCCAGGACCGCGGCGGCGCCGAAGGCCGGGGCGAACTGGCGCCAACCGAAGCGGTAACCGGGCAGGTCACTTTCGACCGAAGCCGCTCCCAGCGCGACGGAGAAAGCCAGCGCCGCTCCGGCCGGGGCCAGCACCAGCTCGAGCGGGGGGAGAGGGAACCAACCCCTCGACCCGGCCCACGCCAGGCCAAAGAAAGCAACCGCGACGACCCACAAGCGCGATGCCCACGCCAATCGCCAGGAGCGGCCGATGAACAGCGGTACAGCGGCCGCCGCCACTAACGCCCACCCAAGCACGCCGCCTCCGTACGGGCCGGTGTCCAGGCGCAGGACCGAGCTCACAGGGAGCGCCGCAGACTGGCCCGACGTCAAGCCCAAGAAGTCATTGAACGACCGGAAGACCCCGAGTGACCATGGCAGGAGCGCAATGAACCCGATGGCAGTGGCGATCAACGAAGCGAAGAGGAACCTCGTGCCGCCCGCACCCCCCTTCCCGGTCAGCAGGGAGCCGACGAACAGTGCGACCCCGACGATGGGGACGAGGAGGAAGGTGGCCGGCGCCAGCGACGCGGTCACGGCCACCAGGAGCCCCAGAGACAGGAACCTCACCCATATGGCTCCTTGTAACCCGCCCTGAGATCCGGATCTCCATCGCAAAGCTGGGTAAGGGGCTTGGCCGCCCAGACGGCCGAGAGACGCGAGCACCCACGGCGCCGCGGCGTAGCCGACGAGGCCGGCCCAGTGCCCCTGCGAGAGCGCGTTGTACGGGACTGGCAGGGCGGCGTAGATCAACGTGGCCGCGGCTCTGCCCTTCTGCGAACCAAATTGCCGGGTCGCCATAAAGACGCCAAGCGGTCCCAGGGCCAGGGGCACCAGCACAAGGAGGTGCACGGCGACGTCGGCCGAACCGAACGAAAGGGCTCCGACCAGAGCCATGAAAAGGAGCCCCGGGGGAGCGAAAGCCGAGCTGGCCAGCGGGCCCGGGCCGGTGCCGGACCACCACTCGTGCCACCATGAGGCCACCCCGCCACCGAACGAAGGGAGCTGCCCCACGAGGGGCAGCGGTTGAGTGAGGATGTTGCGGGAGCCGATCAGGAGCAGCACCACCACTGCCGCAGCGGTACCTACGGCCAGCCTCCAGTCGGCTCGCGAACTGGCCGGGTAGGCGGTCGGCGGCCCGCCAGCCTGCCCCGTGAGTTCGCCCACGTCCCAGCTGCCCGTGGGGTCGCCGTCGTGAAAGGCAAAATGGGCGCCATCAGCATTGCCGTCAGGACCCGCCGCCTGCCGGTTGCCCCTCTCAGCGAAGCCCACGCTCACGCTGGTGGCGCCGGCGATGTGGGCCTGAGCCGCCAATGAAGCGCCGGGGCCGGCCTCCTCGGTCATAGGGCCGTCATAGACCGGTATCCCTCGAGAAGCGGCCCAGGCCAGCTCGTGGCCGCGTTCGAGGCTAGGCCGGACGAGCGCCCGCAGGCGGGCGCTGCCGTGGCTCTGAGCTTTCCAAATAGCGAGGTCGCTGACGCGCCGCGTCCGCTGGACCCGGCGCCGGGCGGCCCACAGCGCCTTGGGCCGGCTGAACGAGCGAGCCAGAGAACGAAGCGGGGAGATGACCCCCCGTCCCGCCCGGGGGTGGAAAACGGCCCAGAACGACTCGGCGAACGCAAAGACGAAGGCGATCGGAGCGACCAGCACCAAGCTGGCGCCGCCGTAACAGGTCCACAGCACCCGGAGCCTCTGCTCGTCGGTCGTGGCCTTGCTCTTGGCGTTGCCCCTCCGGCTAGGCGCAGCCAACTCGTTACCGGCCACCTCGTTACCGGCCACCTCGTTACCGGCCACCTTGTTATCGGCCGGGGAGCCGGCGTTTGCGGCGCTTGGGGTGACGTTCGAGCGGTTCGACCCCGCTTTTGGCCGCCCGTGCGTCCCCGACCGCCGGAGCCCCTTCGCCCCCGCCTCGAGGTGGCGGGCGCGCGCCTGGGGGGCAACGACCACTCGAGCCCCAACCAGGTGGGCCCGCCAGGAGAGGTCGAGATCTTCGCCCGGAGCCGTGGCAGCGGTGCTGAAGCCCCCCAGTGCCTGCCAGAGGTCCTTGCGCGCCAAAACGGCGCCGCTGGGGGCGACGAAGACCTCTCGGGCGGCGTCGTGCTGGCCCTGGTCGAGCTCGTCTGGTTCTACCAGCGGGTGGACGACGCCGAGGCGGTCCGCCCCCACACCGACTGAGAGCAAGCGGTCCGGGTTGTCCCAGCAAACGAACTTGGGGCAGGTTAGGCCCGCATTGCTCCGGTACGCCTCCTCCAGCAGGAGGCGGACGGCGTCGGGGGCCAGAGCCACATCGTCATGGCACACCAGGACGTGAGCCGCGCCCTCGACCATCTCCAGTGCTCTGTTGGCCGCCTGGGCGAACGTTGTCCCCACCGGCATACGCGCAAAGTGGGCGTCGGGCACGAACGTCGCCACCCGGTCTGAGACCTGCGCATCCGCTCCGACCTCCATAACCAGGACGGAAACGTTGGGGTAATCCTGGGTGGCGAGCGAGTACAGTGCTTCGTCTAGCCATTTCCCGTGCCCACAGGCCACCACCACTGCGACCACTGCGGGCGCGGTTTGCTCGGGGCCCATCAAGGTAGGCAAGCGTAGCAGGGCCCCCGGGAAGAGTCGGGGTACGATCATCCGATGGACATCAGTTTCGCCAAGGTGGCCAGCGCCCTCGAAACACCTGCCTATGTCGTCGTGGGCTTCGGCGTGCTCGGGTTCCAACGCGCGCAGGTCCGTCGACGGGAGCTGGAACGACGGATGGGGTGCGTGGCGACCACGGTCAACCACAAGCTGGGCGAGGTCTCCGGCGAGGTGTCGGAGAGGCTCCCGCGGGAGGCCAGAGAAATACTCAACGCGGCTGGCGACCTGGCCCAGGACCTCCCGCGTGAGGCCGGCGAGGCGGCCAAAGAAGTGGTCGCACTGGGCCGACTGGTCCTAGGGGCGGCCCGAGGAGGAGGAGGCCGCAGGCCGTTCCGTTGAGCTCCTGGTTATAGGCCGCTCACACCGTGAGGAGGCACAGCGTTACTAGCTGAAGGCGGCCAACACGTCGGCCAGCGTCTTTTCGAGTGGTACCTCCGGTTGCCAACCGGTGAGGGAAGTCAACCGGGTGTGGTCGCCGACCTGCACAGGCACATCTGTGGGGCGGGCCCGGTCCGGGTCCAGCCAGACGGGTACATCGGCGCCGGCGACCTTCATCAGCGTCCGAAGTAGCTCCGAGATGAGGACCGCCTCGCCCCGGCACACGTTGTACGCCCCGCCCGGTTCACTTTGCAGGAGGAGCAGGCGGTAGGCCCGCACGACGTCGCGTACGTCGGAGATATCCCTGCTCACTTCCAGATTGCCTGTGGCTATCCGGTTCAGCTCGCGCCGGGCGGCCTTTGCCACCTGCAAGGCAAGGTCGGGGACTACGAAACCCAGGCGCTGACCGGGTCCGGTGTGGTTGAACGGCCTGGCTCGTACGACGTCGAGCCCTCGGCCCAACCACGCCTGCAAGGCCACCATCTCGGCCGACGCCTTGCTCGCCGCGTACGGCGTCACCGGCGCCAACGGCTGGTCCTCGTTTATCGGTTGGCGGTCCGGGCTAACGCTCCCGTACACCTCCGACGAACTCACGACCAGGATGCGGGGCGGGTCTTCCAGCGCCGCCGCAGCGCGGCACAGGTTGAGCGTCCCGACGACGTTGACGATGGTGGTCTCGACCGGGTCGTCCCAGGACCGTTTGACGTTCGCCTGGGCGGCAAGATGACAAATGGCCTCGGGCTGGGCGTCGAGGACCGCCTTGCGCACGGCGTCCTCGTCCCTGACGTCGGTCAGATCGGGGAGCGGGAGCGCCTCGTCGCCGCACTCGCCGAGGTGGGCCATCATCCATCGCCCCACAAAGCCCCCGCTGCCGGTGACGAGTACGCGCACCCGACGATCATCGCAGACCCGGCCTCCACCCGAAAAAGCCGGACGGGGCCGTTTCTTCGCTCTCGCTCAGCTCCCGCCCGGTTCAGCCCCGCCCGGCTCAGCCCCCGCCCAGTTCAGCCCGCCCAGTTCAGCCCGCCCAGTTCAGCCCGCCCAGTTCAGCCCCGCCCAGTTCAGCCCGCCCAGTTCAGCCCGCCCAGTTCAGCCCCTGCCGGCGAGCTCCTCGTAGATGCGGAGCGTCGCCTCGGCCGTCCTCTTCCACGAATAGAGCGCCGCCCGCCGCCGGCCTGCCCCCGCCAGTTCGGCCTGCAGGGATGGGCTCCCCAGCACGCGCGAGAGTGACTCGGCCCAGACGTCTGGGTTACCGGGGGGAACGAGAACGGCGGCGTCAGCGGCCACCTCACGAAGGGCCGGTATGTCGGAGGCCACCACCGGCACACCCGCCACCATGGCCTCGAGCACGGGCAGCCCGAAACCTTCGTGCCAACTCGGAAAAGCGAACACACTCGCGCTGGCGTAGAGGGCCTGCAACTCCGGTTCGCGCACCCGCCCCAGTTCTCGCAGGGCCGGGCCAGCACGGCCCTGTCCTCGGGCGAGATGATGTTTGCGTTCCGCCAGCCGGTATAACCAGCCAGGACGAGGGTAGGGGCCGAGTTCTTCTGGGCCAGCTTGACTACCGCCGAGACGAGAGTGGCCAGGCCTTTGCGGGGCTCGAGGCTGCCGACCCAAAGTACGTACTGCCGATCGTGCAGGTCATAGCGTTGAAGCACCGTCCACACCACTTCGGGGTCGGCCACCGCGTAGGGATGATCGACCCCGTACGGGATCACTCGCAAGCGTTCGGCCGGGAGCGACGTGTGGGCCCGCAACTCGCTGGCCGCGGCCTCCGTCCCGGTCAGGACGCGGTCGGCGCGCCGGGTCGCCGCCCGCACGCCGGCGTGGTGGAACCAGCGGCCCCGCAAAGGAAAGCTCGCCGGGAAGAGCCAGGGCGCCGCGTCATGGACGCTCACCACCAGGGGCTTGCCGTCTTTCGGGGGCACTGCCAGCGACGGCGCGTGAAGGAGGTCGACGTCTGCGCCGCGGCTGAGCGGCGGCCAGCCGAGGAGGTGCCAGGAGTCATAAAGGGCGGCTCTTGGAAGCGGGAGGACCGTCGGTCCGGGCAACGCCCCAAGGTCGAACTCGGCCCACGCCGACTGCACTTCTTCCGGTGTGTGGCGGGCGACGACGGTCTTCACATCAACGCCGAGCGCAGCCAGGTTGCTCACCAGCTTGGCCGTGTAACGCCCGACACCGCCGGGCGACGGCGACATGAGCTGCTCTACATTGACCGCGACTCGCAAGACATCACTCTGTAAAACCGAACGCCCTTTCGGCAACTACCGTCTACCCGATGACAACCGGCGGCGAGCGCAGACGGCCACCCACTGTCCTATCGGTCCAGCCCGTGGCCGAGAGTGGGGGCTCCGACCAGGCTCTGCTGCGGCTGGCTCGGCAGTTGTCTGCCGCCGGGTGGTCCGTACATATCGCGCTGCCGGCGCCATCGCCGATGGCGGCCGAGTTTGACTCGGCCGGTGCCACGCTCCATGTGGTCCCCATGCTGCGGATCAGCACCAGCCACCGGCTGGCCACCTGGTTGGCCTACGCCCTCAACTGGCCGAAGAGCGTAACCACGCTCTGGAAGCTGTCCCGCTCGGTGCACGCCGACGTCGTGCACAGCAATTCCCTCCACAGCTGGTACGGGTGGGCCGCCGCCCGCCTGGCCGGCCGGCCGCATATCTGGCACGCCCGCGAAATCGTCGTGCAGTCCGGCTCGGCGCTTGCGGTCGAACGCTTCCTTGCCCTCCATTTCGCTCAGCGCGTCCTTGCCATTTCGGAGGCCGTAGCGTCCCAGCTACACCCGTCCAACGTGGTCGTGGTCCACGAAGAGGCGGACCAGGAGGAGTTTTACCCGGGCCGCGCCGGGCAGGCCCGGCAGGCGATTGGCCTGCCCGACGATGTCCTGCTGGTTGGCTATGTCGGTCGCATCGACACATGGAAAGGCGTTGACGTCCTGCTCGACAGCATCCCGCTGCTCCCGGCGCCCCCCGAGGGACCTGACCTTCAGGTCGTAGTGGCCGGCGCCATTGTTGGCGGCAAAGAGGGCTTCGCCAACTGGATGCGCGGGCGGGCGGGGAAGCTCGGGGTGCTTTGGCTCGGCCCGCTCCCGGGCGCCGAGGCCGGCGACCTCATAGCCGACCTGGACTGCCTCGTCCTGCCCTCGACCGAACCCGAACCATGGGGGCTGGTGCTCGTAGAGGCGCTGGCGTGCGGGGCGCCGGTGGTGGCGACCGACGCCGGCGGGGCTCACGAGATTGTGGCCGGCCTGCCGCCAGGCGCCGGCCGGCTGGTGCCGCCCCATGATGCAGCCGCGTTGGCGGCGGCAATCATGGCCCTGCTGCCCGAGACAACGAGCACCGAGCAACGGCGGGCACGGCACCCGCTGCGGGCAGGCCCGCCGGCGCCGTACGCGGAAATTTTCGAAGCTGTGACGCGACAACAGGCGCCACCGGCGAAAAAGGCGTAATTCCCGGCCCCCCCGGCGGCCGCTGTACGCTGCCCGGGTGCCCACCATCAGGGAGTCAGAAGGCATAAAGGACATCTTGATCGTCGAACCCGACCGCCACGGGGACGAAAGGGGCGTCTTCATCGAGACTTACCGGCGCAGCTGGTTCCCGCTGGGGCGAGAAATGGTGCAAACAAACCGGGCCGACCGCGCCGCCGGCTCCGTCGTCGGCCTCCATTACCACCTCCATCAGGCGGACTATTGGACCGTGCCGAGAGGCCGCGCTCGCGTCGTCCTGCACGACCTGCGCGAGGGCTCGCCCACCGACAAGGCCACGTTGGCGATCGACGTCGACGCCGACAACGCTCTCGGGGTGTTCATACCGCCCGGCGTGGCCCACGGTTTTGCCACGCTTACCGACCTGACCATCACGTACATGGTCGACAGCTACTACAACCCGGCCGACGAGCTGGGGGTGGCGTGGGACGACCCCGAGGTAGCCGCTGACTGGGGCGTCGAAGGACCTGTCCTTTCCGCCCGTGACAAGGCCAACCCGCTCCGGGCCGACCTCGACCCCGCCTTCCGGCCGCACGCCAGCCTGCGCCGCTAACGCCCGTGACCAAGAACGTCCCTCGCATCACCGCCATCGCCGGTGGGGTCGGCGCCGCCCGGATGCTGAGGGGCCTGGCCGCCGTCGTCGGCCAGGCCAACATCACCGCAGTGGTCAATACCGGCGACGACATGGTCCTCCATGGCCTGTACGTGAGCCCTGACATCGATACCGTCACGTACACCCTGGGCGGGGCGGCCAACGACGAAACGGGATGGGGGCTGGACAAAGAGTCATGGGTCGTGATGGACGCCATCCGGGCCTTCGAGGGAGCCGGGGGCCTGGGCGGGGCCAGCCTGACCTGGTTCAACCTGGGGGACCGGGACCTGGCCACCCATCTGTTCCGGACCGGCCGGCTAGCCGGCGGGGCCACGCTGTCGCAGGTGACGGCCGAGGTCGCCCGCCGTTTCGGAGTGCAAACGCGCCTGCTCCCCATGACAGACAGCAGGGTCGAAACGAGGGTAACGGTCGAAATCGGCGGCGCCGCCCGCAACTTCGGGGGGTTGGCCAGCGCCGAGGCCGACGAGGACGAGCCGACGGGACCGGACGCCTCGGCAGAAGGGGGCCCAGGCGTGGTCGAGGTCGGGTTCCAGGAGTACTTCGTTGGGTTCCGGCACAGCGTCGCCGTAAAACGGGCCCGCTTTGTAGGAGCGGACGTGGCCCGACCCGCGCCCGGTGTCCTCGCGGCCATCGCCGGGGCAGACGTAGTGGTGATCTGCCCGTCCAACCCGATCGTGTCGATCGGCCCGGTGATGGCGGTACCCGGGATCGCCGATGCGGTGAAGGCGCGACGAGCCGACGCGGTGGCTGTGTCCCCGATCGTCGCCGGCCGGGCCCTCAAGGGCCCGCCGACCGCATGCTCAACGAGCTCGGCCACGAGGCTTCTGCCGTCGGAGTGGCCCGCCTGTGGGCGCCCCTGGCGGCGACGCTGGTAGTGGACGAGCAGGACGCCGACCTCGCCCCCAGAGTCGAAGCCGAGGGCATGCGGTGCGTGATCGCCCCCTCCGTTATGTCAGGGCCGAGCGAAGCGGCCAACCTGGCCCGCGCCGTGCTGGGCGCCCACGTCCCCAGCTAGCGCCGCTCTCGGCCCCAACCCCGGCCATCCCAAGCGTGATCTCCCTGTTCCCCGTCGACGGGATACCCGAGGTAACGCCGGGCGACGAGCTGGCTGACCTCATTTTGGGCGCGGGCCAGCTGGAGGCCTACGACGTGGTGGTCATCACCCAAAAAGTGGTCTCCAAGGCCGAAGGCCGGCTGGTCCTCATCGACCCCACGGACCTGGCCGCCCGCAAACAGTTGGTGTTGTCCGAGAGCGTCCGGGTCCTACGCGACCGGGACGGCCTGATCATCTCCGAGACCCGCCACGGGTTCATCTGCGCCAACGCCGGTGTCGACCTGTCGAACGTCGCCGACGGCCAGGCCGCCCTCCTCCCCTTGGACCCCGACCGCAGCGCTCGCCACATCCGTGACGCCCTCCGGGCCCGGACGGGGCTCGAAATCGCCGTCGTCATCACCGACACGTTCGGGCGCCCCTGGCGGAAGGGGCTGACTGACGTCGCCATCGGGTGTGCCGGCATAGCCGCTGTAGTCGACCTCCGGGGCACGAGTGACGCCGGCGGGCGCGAGCTCGCCGTGACCGAGGTCTGTGTCGTCGACGAGCTGGCCGCGGCGGCCGAGCTGGCCAAGGGGAAGGCCAGCGGGATGCCGGTGGTGGTGGTGAGAGGAGCCGATCGGTCCTGGTTCCGGGAATCCTCCGTTCGGGCCGAGGTGGTCCGGCCGCACAACGAGGACCTATTTCGATGAGTTTTGGTTTCGATGAGTTTTGGTTTCGATGAGTTTTGGTTTCGATGAGTTTTGGTTCCGCTGAGGTCCGGTGCGCCGGGGGCTCAGCCCGCCGACCCCTGCCGCCTGGACCAGTCGAGCACGGCGGCGGTGCCCTTATCGACCGTGGTCCACGGCTTCCACCCCAGGTGGATGGCGGCCCGGCTGGGGTCGAGGACGCTCCTTTGCAGCTCCCCCGGGCGGGCCGGCGCGTAGATCGGCGGCTGGTTGACGCCGGCATTGCGGGCCATCGCCGCGTACAGGTCCTTGATGGAGGTCTCGAGCCCGGTGCCGATGTTGCAGAGCAGGCCGGTCCCCCGCTCCCCCGCCCTCGAAAAGGCGTCGACCACGTCGTCGACGAAGACGAAATCCCGCGTCTGCTGACCGTCGCCGAAGATAAGGCAGGGCTCGCCCGAGAGCAACCGTCCGGCGAAGATGGCGACTACCCCGGCTTCGCCCCGCAGGTCCTGGCGAGGCCCGTAGACGTTGGCCAGGGCCAGCGCCGTGTACTCGAGGCCGTGCAGCTCCCGGTAGGCGAAGAGGTAGTCGCCGACTGCTTTCTTGGCCACGCCGTAGGGCGAGAGGGGCCTTTGGGGGTGCGACTCCTTGACCGGCAGCTGTTCGACGTCCCCGTAGATCGTCCCCCCGCTCGAGGCGAACACCACCTTGCGAGCTCCGGCGCCTCGGGCGCCTTCGAGGACCCGCAACGACCCCAGCACGTTGATGTCGGCGTCAAGCGCAGGGTCCGCTACCGAGACGCGGACATCGGCCTGAGCGGCCAGGTGGTAGACGACATCGGGACGCTGCCGGGCCATGAGCTCGACCACGGCTGGCGAGCGAATATCGAGCTGGTGGAAATGGAACCGGCCCGTACCTTCCCCCCTGGCCTCCGCCAGGTTGGCCAGCGAACCGGTGGAGAGGTTGTCCACAACGTCGACCGTGTGGCCCTCGGCCAGGAGCCTGTCTACCAGGGTGGACCCGATGAAACCGGCCCCGCCGGTGACGAGGGCGCGGTAAGGCGTCTTCGTCGAGCTGGCGCTCACTTGTAGCCGGTCACTTCTTGGCGGTCGTAGTGGTGGGCGCGACGGTCGTGGTGGTGGAGGCGGTGCCGGAGCTGGAGGACGTGGTCGTCTCACTGGCCGCTGCTGCGACGAGTGTGGTCAGCTTCGAGATCACGGATGCGGGCGGCTGGAGGACGGAGAGCGTTTGCTCCTTCGGGGGCGCGGGCAGGAAGGCCATCGTCACCAGCTGGTCGTTGCGCAGCAAGGCGCCCTGGTTGCAGTCCGGGATGCAGGTGTTGGTCGAGCTCTTCGAGGTCTGGAGAACGCCGTCGGAAGCTGGTTCCTGCGGCGAGGTCCAGGTCATCACGTAGACGTGGCCGGGCTTGCCCTCGCACGTCTGGCCGTCCTGGTAAAGCTTCCCGCCTGGTAGCTGCAACTGGGCCGCGTTGAGCGTGATGCCGATCGACGAAGCGAACTTGCCCAACGTGGCGTTTTGCCCGGCGGCGGACTTCACGGTGGGGCTGATGGTGATGATGCCGGGCTCCTTGGTGGTGATGCCGTAGGGGTCCTTGTTGGTCGGTACGTACGCCAGCAATTTCCCGCACGCTTCGACGGCGTAACCCTGGTACCAGGGGGGGGTCTGCCCCACGGTCGGGGCGGTATTGCCGACGGCATTGACTTTGGCGTCCCGGTACTGAGTGGCGTTGTAGATGCCTACAAGACCGAGGACGACCAGCACCACGAGACCGAAGTAGTACGCGTACGCGGGCGGCCCATACGCCCGGCTCCCGCCGAGCCCAGCGGCGCGAGCGACCTTCTTGGAAGAAGAGGCTTTGCCCATAACGGCTTCCCAGGTTACCGGGTCGTGGGGGCCGGCCATGCGCCCTGGCGCCGCTGGCGGCTCGGGCACCGAAACAGCGGAGCGAGCGGCCAACTTGGGGGCCAGCGCCCGGCGGGCCATGGTGACGCCCAGCCGGACAGCCAGCCCCACCATTACGAGCGGCAGCAACCAGCGCCGCCAGCCGGTCGTGGTCCGCTCGGCGAAGCGCCACATGGAGACGTGGTGGGCAAACAGCATCCGGTACGGGTGGCGGTCGGCCGAAACCCCCTGGATGTGGGTGACCTGGGCGGCCGGTTCGTAAGCGATGGACCACCCGTTCTCGTGCAGGCGCCGGCACAGGTCGACGTCCTCCAGGTACATGAAGTAGGAGGAATCGAACCCGCCGACGGCGTCCCATGCCTCGCGCCGGGCCAGGAAACAGGAACCCGAGACCCAGTCCACCTCCCGCCCTCCGGCGTGGTCCCAATCGGTCATCCGGTACCGGCGCGAGAAGGGGTTCCTGGCCCAGAACTGGCCGACGATGGCGTGACCGAGCGCCTCCATCATGTCCGGGAACCGTCGCGCCGATGGGTACAGGCCCCACCAGCATCGACAATGCGGGGCCCGACGATGGCTATCGCCGGGTTGGCTTCGAGGACGCCGCGCAACTTCGAGACGGCGCCCGCTTCGAAAACAACGTCAGGGTTGGTCACCAGCAGGTACGGTCCGTCGACCTGCGCGGCGCCGATGTTGGCGCCGGCGCCGTAACCCAGGTTGCCGCCGGTAGGCACCCATTTCGCGGTCGAACAATGCTCGGACAAAGCCTGCGCCGACCCGTCAGTGGAACTGTTGTCGGCCACGACTACCATGGCCAAACCTTCGCCAGAAAGGCTCTCCAGGCACGTCAGCAGGTAGTCTTTGGCGTTGTAATTTACGACAACGACCGAAACGTCCGCGTTCACGTCGTGGCGAGCCTTTACGTCGTGGCGAGGAGGTATTTGACGGTGCGCTCCAGCGGATCGTGGTAATCGACCATGAGCGGCAGTCCGAGCAACCGCAGGGCGGCATTGTCCAGGACCGAATTTTCCGGGCGTGCTGCGGCGCGAGGGGGGTCCAGGTCGGCCGTCTTTACCGGCATGACACGGTCGGCGTCGTGGCCCGCGGCGCTCAGCACATCGCGGGCAAAGCCGTACCACGACGTAGGCCCCTGATTTGTAACGTGAAAAAGGCCAGGCATTCGGGCAATGGCCAACCGCACGAGCATGCCAGCGAGGTCATCGGCGAAAGTAGGGCAACCGCGCTGGTCATCGACAAAGAGCAACGGCTCGGGGCTTTTAGCCAACCTGAGTACTGTTTTCACGATATTGGTACCGAACCGGCCGCAGATCCACGAGCTGCGGACGACGGCGGCGCCAGGCAGAAGTGAGAGAACCTCTTGCTCGCCCGCCAGTTTCGATCGGCCATAAACTGATAGCGGGTTGGTCTGGTCCCATTCTCGGTAGGCGGAACGAGATGTCCCGTCGAAAACAAAGTCGGTCGAAATGTGGAGGAAATACGACCCTACTTGACGGGCGCCTTCAGCCAGGTTGCGAGGGCCGAGGGCATTGGCGGCAAAGGCCTGGTCCACGTTTTCCTCGCACGCGTCCACCGCCGTGTACGCAGCCGCATTGATTATTATATCGGGTTCCCATTCGCCGATGACCTGGAGGACGCGTTCGCGGTCGCTGATGTCGAGCTCTGAATGGCCCAGCCCCAGCAGCTCATTTTGGCGCCCACCGCGCAGGACTTCGGCCAGCTCGCGGCCGACCTGGCCCGAGGCGCCGGTGACCAGAATTCTCAATGCCCGCTCGTTTTCAGCGGCTCCCACCACCACCGGTTGTCCCGGTACCAGGCAAAGGTGAGGCTTAGAGCCTCGTCCAGCTGGTGCTCGGGCGCCCACCCGAGGCCGCGTACCTTGCTCGAATCGATGCAATAACGCCGGTCATGGCCCAGGCGGTCCTTTACGTAATCGATACTCTCAGGCCCCGCTCCCGCCAGATCGATCAATTTGTCGGTCAGCGCGCGGTTGGTCAGCCCGCTCCCGGCCCCGATGTTATATATTTCACCGTCTTTACCTGAGCGCAGGACGAGGTCGATAGCGGCGCAATTGTCCTTGACGAAAAGCCATTCCCTCTCGTTGAGGCCGTCACCGTAAAGCGGCACTTTCTTCCCGTCGAGGAGGTTGGTCAGGAACAGCGGGACCACCTTTTCAGGGAACTGCCACGGCCCGAAATTGTTCGACGAGCGCGTCACCAGTACCGGGAGCCCGTAAGTGGAATGGTACGAGAGCGCGATCAGGTCGGAGCCGGCCTTCGACGCCGAATAGGGCGAACGCGGTTCCAACCGGTCGGGCTCGCCCGACATACCTTCCTCGACCGACCCGTACACCTCATCGGTCGAGACATGGACCACCCGCTCGAGCCCCCCGCGCTGGGCGGCGTGCATGACCAGGTTGGTGCCCACGCAATTGGTCATGGCAAAGGCCTCCGGGCCGGCGATCGACCTGTCGACGTGGCTCTCCGCCGCAAAATGGACGATTGCATCGTGGCCCGCCACTGCCTCCTCCAGGACGGTCAGGTCGCAAATGTTTCCGTGCACGAACCGGTAGCGGCTCCCGAAGCCCTCCTCGACGTCACGCAAACTGGCCAAGTTGCCGGCGTAGGTGAGGGCGTCGTAGACGGTGACCTCGTCCGACGTGTTGGACAGCACCCAACGCACATAGTTCGAGCCGATAAAACCGGCCCCGCCCGTGATGAATAACTTCATGGCCCGCGAGGCTACTAGCGGCGAACTACGTGAGGTCCACGAGGCAGTGGTCCCCCACCATCAGCCTCGTTGCTCGGGGCCGGCGCTCGCTCCGGGTGACCTCGGCACCAAAGCCCAGCAGCGAGTCCTCGATGCGGCCGGCGTCTACGACCCGCACCGCCCCCGCCAGCACCGAGTGCTCTATCTCTGAGTGGTGGATGAAGCAACCGGCCCCGATGGCGCTGAACGGCCCGATAAAACTATCTGTCACCTCGCTTCCGGCGCCCACGATCGCCGGTCCGCGCACGTGGCTCCGGACCAGGCGGGCGCCCGCCTCTATGACGACCCGCCCGTCCAGTTGGCTGTCGGCGTCGACCTCGCCGTCGACCCGCCGGTCAATACCTTCGAGCAGCAGGCGGTTGGCCTCGAGCAAGGGCGTGAGCTTCCCGGTATCGATCCACCACCCGCCCAGCACTTCTGACAGGACGAGATGGCCGGCGTCGATCAGCCACTGGATGGCATCGGTGATCTCGAGCTCGCCCCGCCCGGACGGCTTGATAGAACTGACTGCCTCGTGGATCCGGTGGTCGAAGAGGTAGACGCCGACGAGGGCAAAGTTTGACGGAGGCACGGCCGGCTTTTCCACCAACCGCAGGACACGGCCCGCGCTGTCCAGCTCGGCCACGCCGAACCGCTGTGGGTCCTCGACGTAGGCCAACAGGATCTGCGCCGCCGGCACGAGCGGCTCGTCGTCGCCGAGCCGGGGCGTAATGGTCCGCGCCCGCTGCGCCTCGAACCGGGCCACGAAGTCACCCAGGTCCTGTTGCAGCAAGTTGTCGCCCAGGTACAACACGAAGTCGTCGTCGCCCAGGAACTCGCGGGCGATCAGCACCCCGTGGGCCAGCCCGAGGGGGGCCTCCTGCTGCAGGTAGGTCACTTCCAGGTCCCAGTCGGAGCCGTCGCCGACGGCCGTCTTGATCTGGGCCCCGGTGTCGCCGATGACGATCCCGACTTCCCTGATGCCGGCAGCCGAGATGGCCTCGAGGCCGTAGAACAAGACGGGCTTATTGGCCACCGGCACGAGCTGTTTGGCCCTGGTGTACGTAATGGGCCGCAGCCTGGTCCCGGCTCCTCCGCAGAGCACCAGTGCCTTCATTGTGGAAAGAGGTTAGGCGTTCCGGGCGCCATCACGTGAGTCACGTCGCCGGCAGCCACCCTCACCAGGCCCCCAGAGCCGTCGCGGACCACCAGGCGGCCGTGCTCGTCGACGGCGACGGCCGTGCCGGACAGGGGTGGGGCACCGGCCATGAGCTGGACTGTGACCTCACGCCCGACCGTAGCGCTAGCGGCCTGGTAGTGCTGGCTCACCAGGTCCCACTGGCCGTAAAGACGGTCGAGGTCGATGAGCGAAGCCACGAGCAGTTCGCCGCGGTCGATGCGACGGCCGGCGACGGCGCTCAGGTGCGTCGCCTGTGCTTCGCCCACGGGGGCCCAGTCGACGTTGACGCCGGCCCCGATGACCAGCGCCCCGCCGAGCCCTCCGTCTGGCGACTCTGTAAGTACTCCAGCGAGCTTGCGGTCTCCGGCCACGAGGTCGTTCGGCCATTTCAGCTGCACTTCGACCCCGGCCACGGCCCTGGCTCCCTCGACCAGGGCCAGGGAGACCGCAGCTACGGCCAGGTGGCGACGCCAAGGTGGGAGCTCTTGCTGGCTCGGCCGGAGCAACACCGAGAACAGCAACGACGTCCCGGCTGGGGACTCCCAGCGGCGGTCGAAACGACCCCGGCCGGCGCTCTGGTAGTCGGCCACGACGACGAGGCCTTCGGGGGCACCGGCGCCCGCCTTGTCGAGCAGCACAGAGTTGGTAGACGTGGTCTCGGCCAGCTGCACGACCTCCCCGAACCGTGTCCCGGCCAGCCGGGCCAGCTGCCCATCATCCAGGATCGGGCGCTCGAGATCCGGGCTTTTTGGGTTTGGGCCATGGGGGGTGGGAGGGTCGACGTCCACGCCCCCAGCCTGGCAGACTGCCCCCAAGTGCCGGTACAGCAGAACTCAGCATCGATAACCAGGGCCCTGATCGCCAACCGGGGCGAGATCGCCGTACGGGTGGCCCGTACGTGCCGGGACCTCGGGATCGCGTCGGTGGCCGTGTACTCGGAAGCTGACCGCCACGCCTTCCACGTGCGGGTGGCTGATGAGGCCTACCTCCTAGGCCCCCCGCGCGCGGCCGAAAGCTACCTCTCGATTGACAGGGTCATCGAGGCCGTACAGCGGGCCGACGCCGACGCAGTTCACCCTGGTTACGGCTTTCTGGCCGAGAACGCTCATTTCGCCCGGGCCGTGAAGGACGCCGGGGTGGCGTGGGTGGCCCGCCGCCCGCAGTGATCGAGACGATGGGCGACAAGATCAGCAGCCGAGCCGCGGCCGCCCAGGCGGGGGTGGCCCCGGTGCCGGGCACCGACGCGCCAGTCTCAGGGCCAGACGAAGTGGTCGAGTTCGGGGAAGCCGTGGGCTGGCCTATCGCGATCAAGGCCGCTTTCGGAGGCGGTGGCCGCGGCATGCGAGTGGTCTCCTCGCCAGCCACAGCGGGGGCGGCGCTCGAGTCGGCCCAGCGCGAGGCCGAGAGTAGCTTCGGGCGCCCCGAGTGCTACCTCGAGAAGTACCTGGCCTGGCCTCGCCACGTGGAGGTGCAGATATTCGCGGACGCCTTTGGCCACGTCGTCCACCTCGGGACCCGTGACTGCTCTGTCCAGCGGCGTCACCAGAAGCTGGTCGAAGAGGCGCCCGCTCCCGACCTGCCCGCGTCCATCGTGACCGAAATTGGCGATGCGGCGGTCCGGGTGGCCCGGGGCTGTCGTTACGAAAATGCGGGGACGGTCGAGTTCATTTACGAGGACGGGCAGTTCTATTTCCTCGAGATGAACACCCGCTTACAGGTAGAGCACCCGGTCACGGAGATGGTGACGGGCCTCGACCTGGTGGCCCTCCAGTTCCTGGTGGCAAGCGGCCGGGAGCTGCCTTTTTCGCAGGGTGACATCGAATGGCGGGGCCATTCGATCGAGGCCCGGGTCAACGCCGAGGACCCGGCAGACGGCAAGTTCACGCCCGCTCCGGGGCACATCACTCGCATGTCCGTGGCTGGCGGGCCTGGGCGCGCACCGACCAGGGTTACGAGACCGGCGATTCGGTCACTCAGTACTACGACAACCTGGTGGCCAAGGTCGTCGCCTGGGGCCCTGACCGGGAGAGCGCCCGCCGGCGGCTCCTTCGGGCTCTGGCCGAGACCGAGGTCGAAGGCATCCCCACCACCGTCCCGGCTCACCTGGCCGTGTTGGCCCACCCGGACTTCATTTCGGTCCGCCACTCGACCACGTGGCTCAGCGAACAGGTCGACCTGTCGGCCATGCCCGCCGCCACACCGGCCCGGCTTCCGAAAGAGGTACCGGCCGGCGCGCAGCGCAAGGACGTCGAAGTCGAGGTGGACGGCCGGCGTTTCGAGGTCAAGGTATGGGTGCCTCCACCCGGTGCTCGGCCCGCCCCCGGTGCTGTCCGCCCTCTGGTCGGCAACTCTTCACCGGGCGCGCCAGCAAACGGCCCGGCGCCCCTGGCAGCAGCCGCCACTGGGGGCGAGGTGACCGTGCCGATGCAGGGAACGGTGGTGAAGATCCTGGTCAAGCCGGGGGACGAGGTCGAGGCGGGCCAGGCCGTTTGCGTCCTCGAAGCCATGAAAATGGAGAACAACATCCTCAGCCAGTTTGCGGGCCGGGTCAGCGAGGTCCGGGTCGAGGCGGGAGACCCGGTCGGCACCGGTGACGTCGTCGTTGTGCTCGCCGGGGTCGGTGGCTAGGACTACTACAGGCGAAGGTCCCAGTCGAGGCCGATGTCGAGCGCCTTCGATGAGTGGGTGAGGGCGCCAATGGCCAGGTAGTGGACACCCGTCATGGCCACCTCCCGGACGTTGCCGAGGCGGAGGCCGCCCGACGCCTCGACCTTCGCGCCGTGGTTGGCGGCGCGCCTCACGGCCTCGGCCATATCGCATAAGGACATATTGTCGACCAGGACAAGCGCGGCTCCGCCCGCTAACGCCTCGTCCAGCTCGTGGAGGTTGTCAACCTCGACCTCCAGCGTCAGCTCCGGGCGACCGTCACCGTGGAGACGGGCAGCCTGAAGACGGGCGGCGTCGATAGCAGCCGTCACGCCCCCTAGGGCGGCGATGTGGTTGTCTTTCACCAGCAGGGCGGACGAAAGGTCCATCCGGTGGTTTTGGCCACCGCCGCAGCGCACGGCGTACTTCTCCGCCCTTCGCAGACCGGGCAGGGTCTTGCGGGTGTCCCGTATCACGGCCCCGGTGCCGGCCACCTCATCGACCGCAGCGGCGGTCATCGTGGCAATACCGGAGAGGTGGGTGAGGATGTTGAGCAAGCTACGTTCGGCCGCCAACATCGTGTCCGCCGGGCCCTCCAGGCGGCCCAGGACGGCATGGGCTTCGACCCGGGCACCGTCGGCGACGTCCAGCTGAGCCTTGGCCGGGCCGGTCCCAAGACATCTGCTCACCTCGTCCAGAACGAGCTGGGCGGAGACGAGCCCGGAGACGGTGCCAGCTTCGCGGGAGACTATGGCCGCGCTCGCGGGCCGGGGACCCACCGCCGCACCAGTGGGGTCGCCAGCCGGGAGATCTTCGGCCACGGCCCGGGCCACTGTTTCCCAGAAGTCCGGCACTTCGCGTAGGTCTGGCCAGGGAGGCTCGAGCGGTCTCACCCTGTCACTACCGTCGGGCACCCCACGGCGGCGGGTTGGCGACCGGCGCGGGCCGTTCCAGCGGTCGTCGGGTCGTCGACGGCCAGGTCTCCCACACCCACCTCACCGTCGTGCCACTGAGCGACCTGGCGTACCCGCCACGACGGGCTGGGGACGGGAAAGTCCGTCCTCCAGTGAGCGCCTCTCGACTCGGGCCGCCTGGCCGCCAACGCAGCCACCCCTTTGGCCACCAGGGCCATGTTGGCCAGCTCCCACGTCTTGGCCCGTCTGGGCCGCCGGGCGCCGCAATGGCCAGGTAGTGGGCTAGGCGTTCGAGCCCCGAAGCGTCGCGGGCTACCCCGGCGCCCGCTTGAACCGCCAGGCGCAGCGAGTCGCGGTCGAGTGGGCGGCTCGGTGCGGGCCCGTGGGGACTGGCCCCATCCAACAGTGCACCTGTGAGGGGGACGAGCGGCCTCGGCGCGACGGGCCCAGCCGCGGCGGCGACCAGCCGCGCCGCCCGCCGCCCGACGACGGTGCCTTCGAGCAGCGAGTTCGAGGCCAACCGGTTGGCGCCGTGCAACCCGCTCGAAGCCACCTCTCCCACCGCCATCAACCCTTCGAGCGTCGTGCGCCCTTCGGAGTCGGTAAGGACTCCGCCCATCGTGTAGTGGGTGGTCGGTGACACCGGCACCCATTGCCGGTCGGGAGATAACCCGGCTGAGAGGCAAGCGGCCACGAAGGTCGGGAACCGCGCCCCGATCGCCTCGGCGTCCTGTCCGAGCATGGTGGCATCGAGGTAGCAGTGGACGGCGCCCAGCTCCGTCATCCGCTGGGCCATCCCCCGGCTAACGACGTCCCTCGGCGCCAGGTCCCCGGCTCCTTCCGGCCCGTTCAGGTACGCGCCTTCCGGGTCCCGCAGCCGGGCGCCGGCACCCCGTATGGCCTCGGACGCCAGTGGCCTCGGGTCGCGACCAAGGTCCATGCCGGTCGGGTGGAACTGCACCAGCTCGAGGTCGGTCACCTGCGCCCCCGCTCGCATTGCCGCGGCCAAGCCGTCGCCGCTGCACGCTCTGGGGCTTGTGGTGCGGGCCCACAGCTGCCCGTAGCCGCCGGTGGCCAAGATGACCGTGGCGGCATAAATGCGACGCAGCGCCTCTTCCTCCGAGTCCCATACCAAAGCGCCGATGACGCGGCACTGGTCGGGAGTCGTCAGCAGATCGACGAGGAAGATCCCGGGCATTACGGGCACGTCGCGCTGGTGGGCGGCGGCCAATAACGCCCGCGTGATTTCAGCCCCGGTGGCGTCGCCCCGGGCATGCACCACCCGGGCGGTCCGATGGCCGCCCTCCTTAGCCAGGGCGCCGGGGTCGAAGCGGGCGCCGAGCCGGGCCAGCGTGGCCACGGCGTCGGCGGCTTCGTCCGTTATTGCCTGTGCTACCGACGGGTCTCCCAAACCGGCCGCCGCCCTGACCGTATCGACGGCGTGGGCCTCCGAGCTGTCCCCCGCTCCGATCGCCGCCGCTATACCGCCCTGGGCCAGCTGCGTGCTGCCGCCCCCGCCACTTTCTTTGGAAACCACCGCCACTCGCCGCCGGCCGGCCAGCTCGATGGCGGCCGACAAACCGGCAATACCCGAGCCCACGACGAGCACATCGAGCCCGTCTGACCTGGGCCCCACCTCACTCGCCTCCGCCCGGCGAACCGATGGAGATCATGCGCTGGACGGCCAAGCCGGCCCGGTTGGCTACGTCCTCCTCCACCTCTATTTCGTAAACGCCTTCGCGCAGGCAATTGAGCAGGCGGTCAGGGGTGGTCATTTTCATGAACCGGCATTCGGCCCGGGGCGACACGGCTTCGAACTTGGCCCTCGGGTTGGCGTTGCGAAGTTGATGAAGGATGCCGGTTTCTGTGGCTACGAGAGCGTGCCCATCGCCCAGAGCCTGCGCCGCCTTGACCATGCCGGAGGTAGACAGCACGTGAATGCGTTCCTTCGGGAACTCACCGGTGCCGGCCATCCAGAGAGCGCTAGTGGTGCAGCCGCATTCGGGGTGAATGAAAAGTTCGGAGCTCGGGTGTTCGGCCACCTTGCTTCGCAGCTCGACTGGTGAGATGGCGGCGTGGACGTGGCATTCGCCCATCCATATATCGATGTGACGGCCGGTCTTGCGGGCCACGTGCTGGCCCAGGAACATGTCGGGGAGGAAGAGCACCTCACGGTCCTCGGGCAGCGACTCGACCACCTCTACGGCGTTCGACGACGTACAGCAGATGTCCGATTCGGCTTTCACCGCCGCCGACGTGTTCACGTACGCCACCACCATCCCGTCCGGGTGGTGCTGGCGCCACTTGCGCACATCCGGCGCCGTGATCGTGTCGGCCAGCGAGCAGCCGGCGGCCAGGTCCGGCAAAAGGACCGTCCGGTCCGGCGCCAGCAGCTTGGCCGTCTCGGCCATGAAGTGGACCCCGCAAAACACGATCACCTCGGCCTCGCTGCGAGCGGCCAACCGGGACAGGGCCAGGGAGTCGCCCACGTGGTCGGCCACGTCCTGCACCCAGGGGACCTGGTAGTTGTGGGCGAGTATGACGGCGTTGCGGGCTTTGGCCAGCCGGCGCACTTCGGCGGCCCATCCGGTGAACTCGGTGAACTCGGTGAACTCGGCGGTGCCGGGGGCCTGGTCTTGGCCCTGGTTCCCGTTGGCAAGTTCGGCGGTGCGACTTTTGGTCTCGGGACTTATACTCTGAATGAGCATATGGCCCACTATAGCGCACGGGACCCGTATTACTTCAAGCCGAGTTTGCCAATTACTGTTTTTCGCGTGAGGGTTGAGGGCCGTCGGACGGGCCCGACCGGCTGCGTCGCCATCACCAGCCCAGCCTCGTCCGGGGTTGGGCGCGCCAGAGTCGCGATAACAGACGCTGGCGCGCCCAGGCGCCGAAATCGCGCCCTAAACCGGGAAGACAGCACGCGACAAGCCCGGCCACCGCCCGGCTCTGGAGCCCAGCCCGGCTACGCGCCCACTTCTCTGGGCGGGAAAAAGGGCGGCCGTCTCCCGGTCAAACGCGCTCTTTCCACTGGACGGGCTGGCGATTGACCGGCCGGGTCCACGACAACCCCGTTTCCCGGTGCAACGAAGCGAATTCGTCGCGATCCGGTGCAGAAAGGGCAGCGAAGCGCGACCAGTTCGGTCCGGCGCACCCAGTTCGGCCCCTTGCGCCGAAAACGGGGGGCAAAACGGCCGCCGGGCGCTCCGTACCACTATCGCCCCGGTAACCCGAGCTTATGGCCCGCCAAGACGCCGCAGCCCCAGGCCCGGCGCCGGCCGCTCCCTCAGCACCTCGCGCCGGAACCGGTACAGCTCCGCCGGCCGCCCCCCCGTCCTTTGGTCCCACTCCCCGGTCGGCTCTACGAGGTTAGCCGAAGCCACTAGCCGCCGGAAGTTCTGCTTATGGAGGACCTGGCCGGCGAGTGCTTCTATCACCTGTTGCAGGCGGGACAAGGTGAACGTCTCAGGCAGCACCTCGAAAACGACAGGCCGGTAGGCAAGCTTTCCCCTCAGGCGTTCCAGGGCGGCGGCGGCGATACGGCGGTGGTCGAGGGCCAGGGGGAGGCCGGTAGCCAACCCGGTTTCGGCCAACCCGGTGCTGGCCAACCCCGTGCCGGCCACCACCGGGCTGGCCAAGCCGGGGCCGGGCGACCTGGCCTCTTCCACTATCCCGAGCTGGTAAGCGAGCTCGTAGCGGTCAAGGACCCGGACCGGGTCCCAGCGGGCCTGGCCCAGGCCGAAGGTGCAGCTCGGCCCGCTCCCGCCTCGTGGGCAGATCAGCCGGGGCCGAGGCGGCCAGCCACTCATCGATCGCCGGCAAGATCACGTCGTCGAGGAGGGCGGGCCGGCCGGACCGCCAGTCCTCCCAGGGGAACAGCTCGTAGTAGCTGAGCCAGCTAGGCTCGTTTGGGCCCTGGACGGTCTGGTAGCGGGCCAGGGCCAGGTACGCCACGGCCAGCTCCCGCCCGCCCTGTGCCCGGCCCCGGTCGCCGAACGTGTAGAGCTGCTCGAAGTACCTCACCGGCAGGCCGGTCTCACCGCTTACCAGTCGCCTGACCCCTTGCTGGAGGGTCCGGTCGATTTCGTCGTCAAGGTAAGTGGACGGGAGCCCGAGCTCCTGGCCGTGATGGACGGTCAGGAGCCGAGGGGTGGTCTCGTCGACCGAGATGATTACGGCACTTAGGCCGACACTGGCACTCGCTCGGCTGGCGCTGGCGTTGCCGCTGCGGGCGGTGCTATGGGGTGCGGCAGGCACAGCTGATCGTACTCGGCAATGACGAGATCCTCTTTGGGGATCGAGCAGGCCGCGCACTGCGGGTCGCGGTTCAGCTTGAAAGTACGGAACGTCCCTTCGAGGGCGTCGTAAGCCAGGAGACGGCCGACCAGCGGCTCGCCTATGCCGAGCAGGACCTTGATCGCCTCCATGGCCTGGACCGAACCGATGATGCCCGGGAGCACTCCGAGGACGCCGGCTTCGGCGCAGGAGGGTGCGAGCTCGGCCGGGGGCGGCTCGGGGACCTGGCAGCGGTAGCACGGCCCTTGATGAGGCAGGTAGACGCTGGCCTGGCCCTCGAAACGGAAGATCGAACCATGGACCACCGGGATATCGAGCTTCAAAGACGCGTCGTTCACCAGGTACCGGGTGGGGAAATTGTCCGTCCCGTCAACGATCAGGTCGTACCCGGCGAAGATGTCCAAAATGTTGTCGGCACCCAGTCGAACGTCGTAGGTGACGACGTTGACATCGGGGTTGAGGGCGACGAGCGTCTTTTTGGCCGAGTCGACCTTGCGCTCGCCGATCCGGTCTACGTTGTGGAGGATCTGGCGCTGGAGGTTCGAGGCGTCGACGACGTCCATGTCGATGACCCCGAGCGTGCCTACTCCGGCCGCGGCCAGGTAGAGGGCGGCGGGAGAGCCCAAGCCGCCCGCCCCGAGCAGCAGCACCTTCGAGCGCAGCAACTTCACTTGGCCAGCCACATCGACCTCGGGCAGCAGCAGGTGCCGCTGATAGCGGTTGCGCTGCTCGGGGGTGAGGACAGCCGGCGACTCCCAGGACAGGCCCTCGTCCTTCCAGCGGTTGAACCCACCAGTCATGCTCACCGCGTTGGAGTAGCCAAGCTGGGCCAGTGTGTCCGCCGCAAACGCACTGCGCACACCGCCAGCGCAGTAAACGACGACGGGTGTAGCCGGGTCAGGGACCCGGCCGGCCAGCTGGACCTCCAGGTAGCCACGAGGGATATGGACCGCCCCCTGGAGCGCGCCCTGCTCGAACTCGTCCGCTTCGCGGACGTCCAGCGCTACCGCGCCGGGCTCCTTCAGTATCTCCACCGCCTCGCTGGGCACCACTTCGGTGATGCGAGAGCGAGCCGTGCTCAAAAGCTCACGAAAACTTGCCATACCAAATAAAACCTTACCAGCCAGGTCGGCATTCCACCCGGGCCCTGATCTTGTCCCGGGGTGAGGCCCGGGAGCTAATTTCACCGTACTGGAACTCGACTCCGTCATCGCCAGGCGCCGTATGTGCCGCAGTTTCCTCGACCGGCCGGTGGGCCGCGAGCCGCTGGAGCGCGCCCTCGAGCTGGCCACCCATGCACCCTCGGCCGGAAACACCCAGGGCTGGGCGTTCATGGTCCTCGAAGGCGAGGACACGGCCCGGTTCTGGGATTATCAAGCCGAAAGCTCGTGGCTCGCCCACCCGAGCCATCCCGGTCTCCTGAAGGCGCCCATCATCGTGCTGCCCCTGGCCAGCCGGGCCAGCTACCTCGAACGGTACGCAGAGGCAGACAAGGCGCCATCGGGTGTGCGGCGGGTGAACGAGTGGGCGGTGCCCTACTGGCTGGTGGACACGGCCTTCGCCACGATGCTCTTCCTCCTGGGGCTCGGGGACGAAGGCCTCGGCGCCCTATTTTTCTCCCTTCGTAGACCGGCCGGGCCTCTCCTCGAGTGGCTCGGCGTCCCGGCCGGGTGGGAGCCGCTCGGCGCCGTCGCCCTGGGTTGGCCGAGCCCCGATGACCGGCCATCGACCTCGGCCTACAGGGGCCGTAAGCCCATCGCGGAAGTCGTCCACCGCGGCGCCTGGGGCCGGCGCTGACCGATTCGGCGACTTATCAGCTCGCCTCGCCGTCGCCGCCAGCCGCGTACCGGGCCCGCAGCACTTTCTTGTCGTACTTGCCCACCGAAGTCTTGGGCAGCTCGTCCACGAACACCCAGTGGTCGGGGGCCCGCCAGCGCACGACCCGGGAAGAAAGGTGGTCTTTCAGCTCTTCCGCGGTGACCGTGGAACCCGGCCGGCGCACAATGGCGGCCAGGGGCCGCTCGCCCCAGCGCTCGTCCGGGACGCCCACCACGGCTGCCTCGAGCACGCCAGGGTGGGCCATGAGCTCGTCCTCCAGCCGGATGGACGAGATCCACTCGCCGCCGGACTTGATGCTGTCCTTCAGCCGGTCCGAAAGGTAGAGAAACCCGTCGGGGTCCAGTGTCCCCAGGTCCCCGGTGCGGAACCAGCCGTCGTGGAACTGGGCCGCTTCCACGCCGCCGATGTAAGAGCCGGTAATCCACGGCCCTCGGACCTCGACCTCGCCGACAGTGGCCCCGTCCCAGGGGGCGACCTCCCCGTCCGGGGTGACAACCCGCATTTCTACGCCGGCCAATAGCCGGCCGGCGCTGAGAGGACCGCTCTTGGCCGCTTCCTTGTCTAGAGCGGTCTCGTTGGGGCCGGGTACGCCCACGAGCGCGAAGGTGCACACGGGGCTGGTCTCGGTCATGCCCCAGCCCTGGGACATGTGCACGCCATAACGGTCCCGGAACTTCTCCATCATCGCCACCGGCAGCGCCGAACCACCGGACATGGCCAGCCGGAGCGAGGAGAAGTCAACCTCGTCCGGGTGTTCGTCGCCGTAAGCGAGCAGCGACCCCCATATGGTCGGTACTCCGGCCGCACATGTGGGGCGGGCCAACTTGATCAACTTGCACACCGGCCCACCGAGGAGCCATCGCTGGGGCATCACGATTGTCGCCCCGGCCATCCAGCTGGCAAAGGGAAGGCCCCAGGCGTTGACATGGAACATCGGGACCAGCGGCAAGACCCGGTCCACGTCGCTGATGACGAAAGCCGAGCCCGAAGAGCAAGAAAAGGCATGCAGGAACGTGGAGCGGTGACTGTACACGACGCCCCTCGGGACCCCCGTAGTGCCGCTGGTGTAGCAGATGGCGGCCGCGCTCCGCTCGTCCAGCTCCGGCCAGTCAAACCCGGGCTCGTGGGCGGCCAGTAGCTCCTCGTAACCGAGGTGCTCGACCGGCCCGTCCTCACCGCCCGGGAAAGCGGGTTGCCCCGGGTCGGCGACGACCACCACCTTCTCGATGGCGGGCACGCCGGGCAGGACGGCGGAAAGGAGCGGCAGCAAGCTGGCGTGCACGAGCACGACCTTGTCGCCCGCTTCAGCCATGATCCGGGCCAGCTCGGCCGGCGCCAGGCGCAGGTTGAGCGTGTGGAGCACGGCGCCCATGCACGGCACCGCAAAGTACGCCTCCAGGTGCTCGGGGCTGTTCCACATGAGGGTCGCCACCCGTTCTCCGGGGCGGACGCCGAGATGGGCCAGGCCCGCCGCCAGGCGCTCCATCCGCACCGCCACTTCAGCGAAACTCCGGGACGAAGTCTGCTCCCCGTCGAAGCTGATTACCTCGCTGCGCCCGTAGACGGTCTGGCCGTGCCGGAGCAAGTGAGTGATCGTGAGCGGGAAGTCCTGCATGGTGGTGAGGATTTCCCCGGTGCGGCCGGTATCTGGCATGACACGAGCTTGCCGCAATTTGGCCCCCGCCGCTGAGCGTGCAAACCGGCCCGCCCCGACGGGCCCGCCCCAGTCTGGCCCGCCCCGGTCTAGCCAGCTACGACCCGACCGGTAAGACTGGGGTCCTGTCTAGTTCGATCGAAGGAGTTCGTACCCGGGGCGCCTCGCCCACCGAGGCGACTGTGGAGCGGGGAAAACCGGGGCCGTCGCGCCAGCCCCGCGCTCAGGCCATCGGGCCGAGCCCTCTCAGCAGCGCGGGCCCGGTGTTCCTGGCCTTGGCCGGCTGTGTGCTCTGTTTCCTGGGCGGCTGGCGGGGTACGGACTGGGCCGCCCAGGTCTACCGGGCCGGCCAGGTCACCCACTGGGGCTTCACTATCTGGGACCCGGGCTGGTACGGGGGCACCTACCCGCTCAATTACAGCGTCGTTTACCCCCTGGCCGCCGGCTACCTGGGTTTATGGCTGGTGGTGGCGGCGTCGGCGGCGGGCGCGGCGTACTGCTTCGACCGGCTGGTCGTGCGCCAGTTCGGGAGGCGCCCCGCAGGTAGCTGGTACTTCGCCGCCTCGACCGTGGTCGAGGTCGCCATCGGGCAGTTGCCGACGCTGGCCGGTGAGGCGCTGGCCCTCGGGTCGGTGCTGTGCCTAGCCAGTTACCTTTCGCCGAACGATCGGGACCACGACAGCTGGTACGCGGGCAGGCCCCAAACGGGCCGCGTCCACGGCCAGTGGCGCCACGGCCAGTGGCCGGTCCTGCGCCTCACCGGTGGCCTCGGGCTCGGGCTCCTGGCCGGTCTTACCTCCCCGGTTGTCGGGGCTTTCCTGGCCATGGCTCTCTTCGCCTGGGGCCTGGCCGACGTCGGCCGAGCGCCGCTTCGGGCGGTTGTGGTGGAAGTGCTGGCCGGGACGATGGTCTTCGTGGCCACCGCGGCGGCCCCCCTCCTCTTCCCCGGGCCTGGTTATTTCCCCTTTGGCCTCGGCGACCTCGTTGTTGTGGTCGTCGTCTGCGCCCTCTTGGCCAGTCCCTTCCTTCGGGCCGCCCGCCCCGTCCGGTTCGGCGCCGTCATCTACGCCGCCGTGAGTATTGGCCTGTTCGCCTTTCGGACCCAGATGGGGGACAATGACGCCCGCCTGGCCGCTTACATCGGCGTGCCCCTGGTGATCTGCTATTTGCCCGCCGCCATGGGCCGCCTCCCTGGACGGGAGGGCCCGATCCTGGCCCAGGACCTCTGGCGGCCCCGGGTGGCAGCGGCCTGCTTTGCCGCCGGGGCCACCGCCCTCTTCCTCGTGGTCTGGCACTGGTCGCCGATCACCGAGGCCTTCGACGGGGCCTCCAACGGGCCATCTAGCGGCGCTGCCTACTACAAGCCCCTGATCACCCAGCTCGACCGGTTGACCTACGGCACTCCGGTGCGGGTCGAAATCCCCCCTACCGTCCACCACTGGGAGTCGGCCTTTGTCGCCCCCGTGCTCCCGCTGGCCCGCGGCTGGGAACGACAATTGGATGTGGCTTACAACGGGCTCTTCTATGACGCAGGCCCGTTGCGCCCTTCGGCTTACCGTTCCTGGTTGCTCGCCAACGGGGTTTCTTACGTCGCCCTGGCCAACGCCCCGCTCGACTACGCCGCCACCGCCGAGGCCGCCCTGGTCCGCTCGGGCCGGGTCAAAGGCCTGCAGCCGGTCTGGCGCAGCGCCAACTGGCAGCTGTGGAAGGTGGTCGGCAGCCCCGGGATGGCCACTGGCCCGGCGAGGGTGCGCTCCCTCTCGCCGCGTTCAGTAGTCGTCCAGCTGTCGGCGCCTGGCCGCAGCCTGGTCAGAGTGCGCTGGTCTCCCTATTGGTCACTGAGGTCCACGACGGCTCGGACGGCGTGTATAAACCGGGGACCGGGGGGTTGGGTACAGTTGCGCTCCGCCCACGCCGGTGAGCTGGACCTGAGCATGTCAGTCCTCGACGCCGACCATGGCCACTGTCCACCGGTCGGCAGCGTACGATCGTGAATGAACCGCTGTGATTAATGGCTGACAGACCCGCCAGGCAACGAGACCGCACCGCAGCCGGGCTGGAAGACCCGACCATCACGACCGAGCTCCCGGGCCGCGCCGGCACGGCCGACGAGCGCGCCCGCCAGCGGGCCGTGCGCCGTTTGGGGCAGCCGTTCGACCGGCAAAACCCGTTCGTCGTCGGCTTTGTCGCGACCATGGGCGTGCTACTGGCCCTGGCCCTGGGGGCCGCCGTTTACTCCATCCGGGGCACCCTCGTATTGGTTTTCCTGGCCCTTTTCATCGCCGTCGGGCTCGAGCCGGCCGTAGCTTTCTTCACTCGTCACGGCGTAAGGCGTTCTTTCGCCGTGCTTATTGTTGCGCTGATCGCCGCCGGGGCCGTGGCCCTTTTTGTTTATTCGGCCATATCGCCAATCGAGCACGAGATTAACGAGCTGACCAAGCAAGTCCCTAAATGGCGGGCACAGATCGCTTCGGGGAAAGGCACCGTCGGCCGTCTGGCCAAGGACCTCCACCTGAGTGACTACCTCGGGGGCAAAAGCACCGGCAGCCTGGCTCAGGACTTGGCCACGGGTGTCCTCGGGGCGGGCGAGTTCGTCCTGAGCGCCGTGAGCCACTTCCTCATCGTCCTGGTGCTCACGGTGTACTTCCTCGCCGCCCTCCCGGCCATCAAGAATTTCTCTTCCCACTTGGTGCCCGAGAGCCGCCGGCGCCGGTTCATCGCCTTATCGGACGAAGTCTTGGCCGGCGTGGGCGGGTACCTGCTGGGCAACCTGTTCACGTCCATTGTCGCCGGCCTGGGTACGTTCCTTTGGGCCACGGTGCTCGGCATCCCCTACCCCATATTGCTTGGCCTCATGGTGGCTTTCTTCGACCTCATCCCGGTGGTGGGCTCGACCATAGCCGGGGTCATAGTTAGTCTCGTGGCCTTGGTGGTCTCATTGCCGGTGGCGCTGTCCACGGCCGCCTTTTACATCGCCTACCGCTTCTTCGAGGATTATTTACTGGTGCCACGCGTGATGCGCCACGCGGTAAATGTGTCACCCGTTCTCACGGTGCTGGCTGTAGTGGTCGGCGGCGCCCTGCTCGGGATCATTGGCGCTTTGGTGGCCATCCCAATAGCGGCCGGGATAAAACTTATCCTCGAACAAACTATTTTCCCCCGGTTTGACAATTCCTGAGCCTCCCGGGTTGGGACGGTCGCGGCCGCCTTTCGAGGCGATGATGCAATTGGAGGCCCACGGCCCCGACACTTATGTTGGTAGCGGGCCGAGCTACCCGTGGGGGGGCCTTTACGGGGGCCAGATCGTGGCGCAGGCGCTGCGGGCCGCCGACCTAACGGTAAAGGCGGGCCATTTACCGCACTCCCTGCACGCCTATTTCCTCCGCATGGGCGACCCTGAAGAACCGGTACGGTTCGAAGTCGAGCGCTTGAGGGACGGGCGGAGTTTTGTCGCCCGCCAGGTCGTGGCCCGCCAGTCGACGGGCGCCATCTTGAACATGTCGGCTTCGTTCCAGGCTGCCGCCACCCCGACGATGGACGTCCAGCTGGCCCGGCCACCCGCCGTCGGGGCGCCCGCCGAGGCGTGGGACGTCAGCTGGAGCCCAGTGTTCGAGCTCCGGTTCGTCCCGGGCGACACCTTGTTGGGCAACTCCGGCCGCCCTCCCGGTCGCACGGGTGCTGCCCCCACCGAGCAACCGAGTGAGGTCAGCATCATGCGGGACCTCAGCGACCCGGGGCAGGCACACATGGCCGCCCACCGGTTGGGCGGGCGCCTGGACCGGGCCGAGGGGCTGCAAAAAGCGTGCAGCTGGTCGAAGGTGCTCGAGCCGCTGGGCGACGAACAGGCGCTACACGCGGCCGCCTTGGCCTACGTTTCCGACAGCGGCCCAGCGTGGGTGGCGGCCGCCCTGCACGCGGAGGAGTGCGAGCCGGCGGAGCCCTGGCGGCCGGTGAGCCTCGACCACGCCATCTGGTTCCATCGGCCGTTCCGGGCCGACGACTGGTTGCTCTTCGAGGCCACGAGCGGGTCGTTGTACGATTCTCGGGGCCTCACCCAGGGCCGCGTCTTCTCTCTGGACGGCGCCCTCGTGGCCAGCGTGGCGCAAGAGGTGTTCCTGCGCCGCCCGAGGCCGACCCGGACCTAGGCCCGGCCAGCCCTATGCTCGTGCCCGGCGCCACGCTAAGAGCCAGGCGAGAGGGTGGCGCGGGTTTTTGGGGCGAATGATGCGTACTGGGTCGAAAAACATAAGGATAACAACAGTAATTCGCCCCAAGCGGGTCGGGCGTCGACGTCGACGGTGAGGACTCTACGGGCCGGGCCCCAGTGGCGGTACTCCTCGGGCTGCTCCTCCTTACGGGCTGCGGCAACTCGAACTACCTGGGCGGATCCTCGGTGACGACCGTGGCCTCCGTGACCACGGGCACTGTCGGCGTGCGCTCGGTGAAAGGCTACGGCGACGTACTCGTGACCTCGTCGGGCCAGTCTCTCTACCTCCTCACCTCGGACCCACCCGGAGAAAGCAGCTGCACCGGCTCCTGCGCCATCGTGTGGCCACCTCTGGTCGCCGGCCGCCGGCTGAAGGCCGGCCCCGGCGTCAAGGCCTCGCTGCTGTCGAGCTTCACCCGCAGCGACGGGGTAAGACAGGTGCTGTACAACAAGCACGCCCTTTACACCTACGAGGAAGACTCCGACCCCGGTATGGTGACGGGCCAAGGCGTGGAGACCTACGGCGGCATCTGGTGGCTGGTATCGCCCGATGGCCAGGCGATTACCAAGTAGCTCGCCAGCGCGTATCGTGTGAGGAGTGGAACGTGCCGCCACCGACTTGGTCATAAGCGACTCGGTATCGACCGGCGCGGTAACGGACGTCGGCGGCGCCGGCGCTGACGGTGGCGGGGTGACCTCCGTCGCCCTCACCAGAGCGACGCCTTCCGCAACTTTCGAGGCGCCCTCGGTCCAGCGCAGCCGGGCGGACCGGTTTGCTCGCTGGGCCCTACGCGTCCGGGACCCCGTGAACGGGCAAGAGGTCCACAACATCTTCAGCGCCTCGATGGCCTTGTCCGGTACCAGGTGCCTGCTGTCTTACATCGTCTTGCCCGTGTTGGCGCCATGGCTCGGCGCGGTTCCCTTCATCGGTCCTGCCATCGGCATCCCGGTCGGGATCCTGGCGCTCGTGTTCGACGTCAGGGCCATGCGGCGGTTCTTCCAGTCCGATCACCGCTGGCGATGGGTCGTCGCCGTCGTGTACCTGGCTGTGATGGCCATGGTCGCTTCGCTCGTCTTCCGAGACATCTCCCACCTGGTCTGACGGAACGTCAAGGCGCTCCCAACACTGAGTGGGCGCTGAGGATCTGCTGAGGCTGAGGATCTGCTGAGGATGGCGGGTTGCGGTATCTAGCGGCGAGTGGCGCGCTCCCTTTTTCTTGAGGACGGCACTCGGACAGCCGATATTGCTCTCAGTGCTGCCCCCAGGAACGTTCGCCCGGTTGCCGTTGGTACAGACCCTTTTTTACGGGAACAACGGTCGCCAACGGCAGCCAGGCGAGCGTTGCCTGTCGTGGGACTAGAAGGAGGTCCGATGAAGCTCACCGTGCCAGCCATAAGGGTACCGGGCCCGGCCCCGACCGCGAGGGCGCCGCTGACGAGACCAAGGAGCTGCTCGACGCCATCGACGCGCTTCTGGCCGAGAGCATGGCCGAAGCACCCATTCGCGAACTGGAGATGCGGCGCCGGGCGTCAATGGCCCTGCACCCGTCTGCGGGAATTGTCAAAAGTCGCGGTGCAGAGCGGCCCGTCCCGCCCGCCGCAGCCTGAACTGTCCCGCCCTGAACTGGCCCGCCCTGAACTGGCCCGCTTAGCCTCCGTACCCCGGCACCGGGAGCAGGCCCTTCACGCTGCTCAACTGGGCTAGGGCGGTCTGAGGAGCGTTCGAGTACACATCGACCAGCACGTTGCCGGCGATGTAGCGGTCGAGCAAGGACAACGGGCTCGGGTGATGATCATTAGCGGCGGCGGCGGCCGCGGTCGGGTAAAGCTCCAGTGCCACTTGCGCTGACGTGTCGCCACAGCCTCCTACCCACCAGAAGTGCTGGTTGTACGCACCGTACACGTTGCCCAAGGCGGCGTTTTGCCAACATCCGCCGGTCACAGCCATCTGGATCTGGCTCACGGTGGAGATCTGCCCGGGCGGTACCGCGGCCGGCGTGGTGGCGGGGAAAGGCCCGATAGGAGGGGTCGGCGGCCCGACGTGCCCGGACGTGTTTTGAGCGCCGAATGTCGGCGATACCCAGATCCCCGAGGCCGGGTGCGTGGCCGCATTTTCTCCACCCTGGTGCACAGACTCGCCGCAGCCGCCCAGCGCCAGCGCGACCGTCGCCAGGCCCGCGGCTAGCAACACGCCTCGTTTAACCATGACGGAACGATACCAGTTGGGCTACAACGTAATCATGGCAGTCAAACGGCTTAACCACGCCGTCCTCTACGTCCGTGACGCCGAGAAGTCGGCCGATTTCTACGAGCAGGCCCTCGACTTCGAGCGGTTGCCAATGGGCTTTCCTGGAGCCGTCTTCATGCGAGCACCCGGCTCGACGAACGACCACGACCTGGGCCTTTTTTCCATAGGCGAGCACGCGGGGGCCTCAGCTGCGGGCCGGGAGACCGTCGGCTTGTACCACCTCGCCTGGGAAGTGGAGACGCTAAGCGACCTCGAGGAGCTGGCCGGGCGATTGCGCAGCGCGGGCGCCCTGGTAGGGGCGAGCGACCACGGCACGACCAAGAGCCTGTACGCCAAAGACCCCGATGGCCTCGAGTTCGAGGTGGCCTGGATCGTCCCTGCCGACCTTCTGGACGAGGTGGCGCTGGGGGCTCGTTCGACCGTAGGTCGCCTCGACCTCGAGGCCGAGAAGCAGCGCTACGGCGCCTCCACCCTGGGGGGGATCGGTATCTCTCAGGCCTGAAGCACTTGCGGCTCAGGCCACAGCGGGCGGGGCGAGCCCGAGGCCGGGCACATTGCGCAGCACCATGAAGGCGAGCAGCACCACCCCCGCGGTCACGTCGAAAGCACGGCTCCTGAGGGTCGGTAGCCTCCACCGCCCCGTGGCCCGGCCGAGCCACGACAACCAACCCCACACCGCCACCAGCACGATGGCCGGGAACAGCGCGTCCTCGCGCACCGTCAGCCCGAAGTGCAGATGGGCGGCGGCCCAGGTAGCCCTGGTGCCGCCACAAAACGGGCAGTAGAGCCCGGTCAGGGCGTGCAGCGGGCAGGCCGGCGCCAGATGGTGCTTGAAGGGGTTGGCCAGCGCTACCACCGTCACCGCTGCGGCCGCAGCCCCCGCCGCGGCAAACGGCCTGGACCGCACTGGCCAGTCCCAGGGCGGTCGCGGCCTGCACAGGCGGGCCAGCATCCCGCTAGGAGGGGCGGCGCTTCGGGAGCAGGCTGAAGCCTTCGGGCGGCACCCTGTACACCAGGGAGCCCACGATCTTGTCCGACAGCGTCTGGCGCTGCGAGTCCCAGAGCGGCCAGAACCACCCGATGAAGCAGATGACCGAGTCGACGATGTGAAGCACCCAACGCAGGATGGCCGTGCCTGTCCCGATGTTCTGGCCCGTCGCTTTGCTGACGCACTTGAGGCCTACTGTCCGCATCCCTGGCGAAGACCCCGTCGTCCCCACCTGGACGGAGAACCACACCCACATGCCAATGCCCCAGATGTACGCCAGGACCTCGAAAAAGTCGCTATTGGTGGCGCTGGTCAGGATGTCGAGCACCAGGGAGGGCACGAAAATGATGAGCCAGTCGATGACGAAACCGCCCGCTCGTGGCGCCCAGTCCGCCAGTTGGCCGAGCCCCGGCGGCGGAGCCCCCCAGTTGGCTTGCTGGGGCGAGCTGAACTGGGAGTAAGGCGGCAGTTGCTGCCCGCCTCCAGGGGGCGGTTGGCCCCCGTAGGCCGGGTCTCCGTACGACGGGCCCCCGTACGAGGGGCCGGGCGCCGGGCCGGCTCCGGGCGGAGCGCCCCAACCACCTGTGGGCTGCGGCGGAGACTGGGGCGGCCCCCACGGCTGGTCGCCACCTGTGGCGCCCGGATCGTAATCGCTCACGGTTAGCCTTTCAACTAGGTTATGACCAATTTACTCGACCACCTGGCCGGCTCCGGTGCGAGCCCGGACTCCGTGCTCGAAGCCTTCAGCGGCTGGGCTCGATTGCGGGGCTTCCACCTTTACCCCGCCCAGGAAGAGGCCGTGCTGGCCGTGCTGGCCGGTGACCACGTGATCGTGGCCACGCCAACGGGGTCGGGGAAGAGCCTGGTGGCCCTGTGCGCCCATCTTTCCATGCTGGCCTCCGGGCGGCGTTCGTGGTACAGCGCTCCGATCAAGGCGCTCGTTTCCGAAAAGTTCTTCGACCTGTGCTCGCAACTCGGCACGGAAAACGTGGGCATGTTGACCGGGGACGCCTCGATAAACCCGGACGCCCCTATAATTTGTTGCACTACCGAGGTGTTGGCCAACCTGGCCCTTCGCTACGGCGAGGGCGCGCCGGTGGACCAAGTCGTTATGGACGAGTTCCATTTTTATGCCGATCCTGACCGCGGGTGGGCGTGGCAGGTACCGCTGATCGAGTTGCGGAGGTCCCAGTTCGTACTGATGTCGGCGACGCTCGGCAATGTCTCGCGGTTTGTTGATGATTTCGAACGACGCACCGGCCGCCCGACGACGGTCGTCACTTCCATCGAGCGTCCCGTGCCGCTGGACTACAGGTACGCCCGCACGTTGGTCCACGACACGATAAATGATCTGACAGCTCAGGGCCTGGCCCCCATTTATGCGGTCCATTTCACCCAGAAAGCGGCCGTCGAACGGGCCCAGGCGCTCACCAGCGCGCAACTGGCGACCCGGGCCGAGCGCGACGCCATTGCCGTGGCCATTTCGCAGGCCCGGCTGGGGAGCGGCTTCGGGCAAGCTCTGGGCCGTTTCCTACGCCATGGCATCGGCGTGCACCACGCCGGGATGCTGCCTAAATACCGCAGGCTGGTGGAAAGGCTGTGCCAAGAAGGGCTTTTGAAGGTCGTATGCGGGACCGACACCCTCGGCGTAGGGATAAACGTCCCTATTAGGACCGTACTTTTTACGGGGTTGTCAAAGTACGACGGGTCGACGAGCCGGCTGCTGACGGCGCGTGAGTTCCACCAGATGGCAGGCAGGGCCGGGCGGGCCGGGTTCGATTCCGCCGGCAGCGTGGTGGTGCAGGCCCCGGAGCACGTGAGCGAGAACGAACGCGCTTTGGTGCGCGCCGGTGACGACCCGGCCAAGCGGCGCAAGATAGTAAAAGCAAAGCCTCCCAAAGGTTTCGTCAACTGGGACGAGGGCACCTTCAACCGGCTCGTCGCCGCCCAACCGGAGCCGTTGACGTCCAGCTTCAAAGTGACCCACGCCATGCTGCTCGAGGTCCTCGATCGTCCGGGCGACGGCTGCGCGGCCATGAGGCGATTGCTCACGGACAACGACGAGGACAGGCCGGCGCAACGCCGCCATATTCGCCAGGCCATACACATGTACCGATCGCTGCTGGCCGCCGGGGTGCTCGAAAGGCTGACGGTACCTGACGAATTCGGTCGGCGCGTCCGTCTGACCGTAGACCTGCAAGACGATTTCGCCCTGAACCAACCGCTTTCGCTATTCGTGCTGGACGCCGTCCCCCGCCTTGACCGCGCTGCGCCCGAGTGGGACCTCGACGTCGTATCCGTGGTCGAGTCGACCCTGGAAGGCCCCCGACCGGTGCTCCTGGCTCAGCTCGAACGCCTCCGAACCGAGACGCTGGCCCGCCTAAAAGAGGAGGGGATGGAGTACGAGCAACGGATGGAGGTCCTGAGGGAGCTCGAGCACCCCAAACCGCTGGCTGATTTCTTGTACGCGGTGTTCGACGACTACCGTGCCCGCCACCCCTGGGCGCGCGACCATGACGTACACCCGAAGTCAGTCGTGCGGGACATGTACGAGCGCTCGATGAGTTTTGCGGAGTACGTGGCTTACTACGGGGTGTCCCGTTCCGAGGGTCTTTTGCTCCGGTACTTGTCGGACGCGTACAAGGCCTTGGTGCAAAACGTGCCAGAGGACCTGAAATCAACGACCCTGCACGACCTGTCGGAGTGGCTCGGTGAAATGGTCCGTCAGGTCGACTCGAGCCTGCTCGACGAGTGGGAACTGCTGAGCCACCCGGAAGAACTCGAGGCCACTGTGGCCAGAGGCCAACGACCCAGCGCCGGCGCCGCCATCGGGAGAGAGCCACCGCCGCTCACCTCGAACGTCCGCGCCTTCAAGGTCATGGTGCGCAATGCCAGTTTCCGGCGGGTGGAGCTGGCGGCCAAACGCGATTGGGCCACCCTGGGCGAAATGGACCAGGAGCCAGGCTGGGACTCGGCCCGGTGGCAAGGCGCGTTCGCGCCCTATTTCGCCGAACACGGCTCCATCGAGACCGGCGCACAGGCCCGCGGCCCGGATCTCTTCCAGGTCAGCGAGGAGGGCCGGCGCTGGCGGGTGCGGCAAGTCCTCGACGACCCGGCTGGCTACCACGAATGGGCGGTCCTGATAGACGTCGACCTCGACGCCTCGGACCAAAGGGGCGAGCCCGCGCTTTGGCCGCTGGGGGTAGAGCGGAGCTAATCTCCGATCCATGGCCATGAGACCGCTCGGGCGCGACGAGGCCCTCCAGCACCTGTTCGTCCTGGCGACGGGCGTCTTCCTTATCGTGTCGCCCATCTTTCTGGTCAAGCCGGCGCCGCTCCAGTTCTCGCTCATGGGCCTCGGCGCCTTCTTCATGCTGATCGATTTGATTGTCGCCGCGGCGTTACGGAGGCCGACCACTTCGTAGAGCCCACCACTCCATAGGGTTGGCGCCATAGGGTTCGGCCCATAGGGTTGGGAGCGGTGAGGACGGCGGGGCTGCTGTTGGCGCGGACCGGTTTGGCCGGGACGGTCCTGGCCGCGGGGCTGTGCGGGCTGGGGCTGAAACCGGCGTTCGCGGCCGGCCTGCCAGGGGTTGCGCTATCGAGGAGCCCAGCCAGCGGGGCGACGGCAACGCCGATCCGCCATGTCGTGGAAATAATGCTGGAAAACCATACCTTCGACAATCTCTTCGGGCGGTTAGCGGGGGCGGACGGGGTACCGGCAGCGACTACTTTCCCCAGCCCGACGGTCCCTGGGGCTCGCATCGGCGCGCTCCTGGCCCCTCCAGACCAGGGCAGCGTCGGTCCCAACCTCGACAACTCGCGTGCCATCGAGGAGCAAGCCATGGACCACCAGCCCGACGGCCTCTACAAGATGGACCGGTACACCGTTACCCCTTATGAAGGGCTGGCGTCGATCACTGTTTTCCCGCCCTCGGTCGACCCCAACCTGCAGTTCCTGGGCCAGCATTACGCACTCGCTGAGGCCAACTTCCAGCCCGAGATCGCTCCCTCCACGCCGAACATTCTCGCCGCATTGGCCGGCACCTCTGACGGCTGGTACTCGAACGACGAGCCCCCGACCTCCGACAAGTTCCACAGCATCTTCGACCAGCTGCAGGCAGCCGGGCGCTCCTGGGGGATCTTCTTCGGCTTCCCTCCTTCTTATCTCGAGGGGACGTATTGGGACAGCCTGGTGCCGGCGGGACATACCAGCCAATTGGTCACGACGGCGCAGTTCATCGCCGAGGCAGCGGCGGGCGCGTTGCCCGATTTCTCGTTCGTCCGCCCCGGCGTCGGGTACAGCGAGGAGTCCCCCGAGGACACGTCTCCCGGCGACGCGTGGTTGGGCCAGCTCGTCCTGGCGCTAATGAAGGGGCCGGGCTGGCCCACTACCGCCATCTTCATCACGTACGACGAGGGGGGCGGGTTCTGGGACCACGTCTCGCCACCTCAGGTCGACGCCAGCGGGTACGGTACGCGCACGCCGATGGTCGTGATCTCGCCGTACACGCTGTCCGAGGTCATCAGCCAGACGACGACCAACCTGTCGGTGCTTTCGTTCATACAAGCGTTGTGGCACCTACCCCCGCTCGACAGCACCAACGCAGAAGCCCCGGACCTGTTGAACTACTTCCACTTCCGCCAGCCTCCTCGCGCCCCTCAACTGCCGCCGGCGGCGCCGCCCGCCACCCTCAGGCTGCTGGTGGCCGGGCCTACTTCGGCCTATTACACCGCCCCGGTCGACCAGACCTTCACCGTCGACGTGGCCGCGGAAACGCCCGGCCTCAGCTCGGACCCGGCGCTCAACGGGGTGGTGAGCCTCTCGGTCACTGGCCCCAACGGGGCGCCCGCCGCGAAGGTACCCGGAGCCGTAAAACTCCGAGGAGGCGCCGGCTGGTTCAACGCTCGCTTGCCGGCTGACGGCTACTGGCGAGTCAAAGCGGTGGGACCCGAGCACTCCCTGGGGTGGGTCACCATTGGCGTCGGCGTCAACGCCAACACGCCCTGAGGGCCCGGTCAGCCACGTTGGGAGCCTGCGCCGGCGAGCCGGCGCACGGTGCCGAGGGGCTCGCATAGGCTCTGCGCAGCAAACATAGCCGTAGTGCCACCAAGGGGCCAAGTAAGCAAAGGGGTTCGTCCTTGACAAACGATACCTGTAGGATAACCTATAGATATGTTCGGGGTCAGAGCGCGACAGGGCCCCAGCTAACGTTGGCCAGTTCCGGAGGCCGTTCCCGCCCGCCCGAGCGACATGATCGTTGTCGTGCCGTGGCCGGGCTGAGCCTGAAGAAGCCCGAGTTTTCCAGCCTTGGCGCCGGGGGCGGCCGGTGAAAATGTACGTAGCCGGGGCGTGGACTTCGGGAACCGGGCAAGAAGAAGTACATCACCCTTACGACGGGTCAGTGGTTGATGTCGTCCCCGTGGCCGGGCCGATCAGGTGGAAGAGGCGCTGACCAGCGCTGAACTCGGGGCCCAACGAGCGTGCGGATTGAGTGGCTACGAACGGTCCCAGGTCCTTATGCGGGCCGCCGACCTGGCCGACCAACGGACCGAACAGCTGGCGCGCACAATCAGCTCGGAGTGCGGCAAGACCATCGGGGAAGCCCGCGTCGAGGCATCGAGGAGCGGGGCGCTGCTTCGCCTAGCCGCCTTTGAAGGCGCTCAGCTTTATGGTCAGTCACTCCCGCTGGACGCCCACCCGGGCGCCGGGCGCTCGCGCCTCGGTTTTACCATAAAGCAGCCTTGCGGCGTGGTAGTGGCGATAACTCCCTACAATTTCCCGCTGCTCCTGGTGCTGCACAAGGTGGCCCCGGCGCTGGCCGCGGGTAATGCGGTGATATTGAAACCCGCCCGTCAAACTCCGCTGGTCGCTCTGCAATTGCTGGAGCTACTGCTCGACGCCGGGCTCGACCCCTTGGCGATGACGTGCATAACGGGCTCGGGCAGCACGATCGGGCACCAATTGTGCAGCGACCCCAGGGTGCGCAAAATCAGCTTTACCGGCAGCACCGCTGTAGGTGAATCGATCGCCAGAGCGGCGGGTGTGAAGCGGCTCTCGCTTGAACTGGGTGCCAGCTGTCCCGTGATCGTCATGGACGACGCTGATATCGAGGCGGCGGCAGCGGCAATAGCGGTCGGTGGTTACTCGAACGCAGGCCAAGTGTGTATATCGGTGCAACGGGTGCTCGTGGACGAGGCGCGCCAGGACGATCTCTTGGGCTCCCTGGTCCCCAAAGTGGCGGCCATCAGGACGGGTTCTCCGCTCAGCGAAGACACCACGATGGGCAGCCTTATAAGCGAACCGGAAGCAAGGCGGGTCGAGTCCATCGTGGCCGAAGCGGTGGCCACTGGCGCCCGCATGGAACAGGGTGGCGAACGGGACGGCCCTGTCATGCAACCAGCGGTGGTGTCGAACGTCGACCCTGAGAGCAGGCTGAGCCAGGATGAGTTATTCGGGCCTGTGGTCGCAGTAACTGCCGTCAAAGACATTGACGAGGCCATACGCCTGGCTAATTCGACTCGATATGGCCTGGGCGCCGGCATCTTCACTACCGATGTCGGAAGGGCAATGAGGTTCGTACAAGAAGTGGATTCGGGCGTCGTCCACGTGAACTGGACCCCGCTCTGGCGAGCCGACCTCATGCCTTATGGGGGGCTGAAAGAAAGCGGGATTGGGAAAGAGGGCCCTCGCTGGGCCGTGGAAGAAATGACGGAAACCAAGACGGTCGTGCTGCATGGCCCGACGACGGGAACACCGGTCCCGCCGTCCACTTCTATCAAGAGGGAGGAACGGGCATCTCGATGAGACTTAGCGTAGGTCAGGCACTGGTCAAGTACTTGAGCCGCCAATATTGCGTTCAAGATGGCGAGCGTCAACGCCTGATCCCGGCTGTCCTGGGGATCTTTGGCCACGGCAACGTGGCCGGGCTGGGGCAAGCCCTTGACCAATATCAAACGGACATGCCCTTTATTCAGGGCCGCAACGAACAGTCTCTGGTCCACTTGGCCACGGCGTACGCCCGGGCGCGGCAACGCCGGGCCACCCTGGCGGTAACCTCTTCGATCGGCCCCGGGGCGACCAACATGGTCACAGGGGCAGCGACGGCGACGATAAACCGGATCCCTGTCCTGCTCTTGCCGAGCGATGCCTACGCTACCAGGCTCCAGGGTGCCGTGCTCCAGCAACTCGAACACCCCCTGGCGGGCGACGTCACCGTAAATGACTGTTTCAGGCCGGTAGCTCGCTATTTTGACCGTGTTCTTTTGCCCGAGCAACTATTAAGTGCCTTGCCCGAGGCCATGCGCGTCTTGACCAACCCGTCTGAGGCCGGAGCCGTAGTCATCGCCCTACCCCAGGACGTTCAGTCAAAATCGTTCGATTACCCTGATGCGTTCTTCGAGGAACGGGACTGGGAAATTGCTCGCGTTGTGCCTCGAGAAGCCGAGATCGAAGCCGCGGTAAGGTCGCTCAGGAGCTCTGACCGTCCATTAATCCTTGCCGGTGGCGGAGTAATCTATTCTTCTGCCAGCGCCGCCCTGGCCACATTGGCCGAAAACCTTGGCATCCCCGTAGCGGAGACATTTGCAGGCAAGGGTGCGGTCGAAAAAGACTACTGGTGGGGTGTCGGCGGTGTCGGTGTCGAGGGCAACCCGGCCGCGAACGCCCTGGCCAAGGAAGCCGACCTAGTGATTTGTGTAGGGACCCGTCTCACCGACTTCGCCACCGCATCGAGGTCTCTGTTCGACGCCAAAGTCCGGTTCGTGTCGATCAACGTGAACGACAAAGACGCCAGGAAAGAAGGCGCCCTTCGGGTGGTAGCCGATGCCAAGCTGGCGCTGATCGCTCTGGAAGAGGAGGCCGGACGGGCCGGGCTGAAGCCGAACCCGGCATGGCGCGACCGCTGCGAGGAAGTGAAGTCGGCCTGGCAAGCCAGGCGAGCGGAGGCTCTCCGTCCCCCCGAGGAGGGGCCGCTCACGCAGGGGCAGCTGATCGGGCTGCTCCAGGAGCAGGCGCAAGCAGGTGACACTATCGTTGCCGCCGCCGGCGGCCCCGTCGGGGATCTGTTGAAGGCTTGGGACGCGACCGACGGGCGGCGGTGCCACCTCGAATTTGGGTTCTCCTGCATGGGTTATGAATTACCCGGCGCTCTCGGTGTCCGGATGGCCCAGCCCAACGGAGCGGTAGTCGCCCTGATCGGGGACGGGACTTTTGTCATGCAGCCGTCCGAAATCGCCACCGCCCTCCAGGAGGACTTGCAAGTTACGCTGGTGATCTCGCAGAACCAGGGCTATCAGGTAATCCGGCGTCTCCAAATGGACCGCGTAGGCCGGCACTACGGCAATGAGTTCCGCCACCGCGAAGGAGCGCTGGGCGCGGGTGCATTGACCGGCGAGCACCTCGAACTCGACCTCGTGTCGGTGGCCAAAGGCCTAGGCGCCCACGCCGAGCTGGCGAGGAACGCGACCGAGGTCAGGAGCGCGTTGGTCGCGGCCCGGGACCGTCACGGGCCGAGCGTGGTGGTAGTACCTGTCGACCCCTACGCCAACTTGCCATCAGCCGAAGTCTGGTGGGATATTGCCCCGGCCGAAGTGGCCGAGCAGGAGTGGGTTACCGAGAAGAGGCACACGTATGACGAAGCCCGGCGAGGCCAACGATGGCATGGTTAGACGGTTCGCAACGCGGCCGTAGGCTCAAAGAAGATGTCCGGGCCGGGCGTACTGTCGTCGGGACCTTCTTGAACATGGGGTCGCCGTTAGCGGCCGAGGCATGCGCGATTGCCGGCTTCGACTGGCTTTTGGTCGACCTCGAACACGGCGGCCGCGGAGAGGATGGCTTGCTCGAGCAAATCTTGGCCGGGGCCGCGCATGACGTACCGGTCATTGTGCGGGTCGAGACCATCGACCGCATCAGGTCCGGTCGTGTCTTGGACCTCGGCGCCAACGGGATCATGTTCCCGCGGGTGAACGGCAGGGACGACGCGGTGGCGGCCGCTGCGAACCTGCGCTACCCCCCGGAGGGTTGGCGGGGCGTGGCCACCTACAACCGGTCCTGTGGGTTTGGGAGCCACCCAGAGGTACTCGACAGCGTCGGAGATAGCGTCATTTGCGTAATCCAGGTCGAGACGCTCGGTGCTCTCGAGGATATAAAGGACATTGCCTCAGTGCCCGGGGTGGACGTCCTGTTCGTCGGGCCCAGGGACCTCACGCAGGCTCTTGGGTGCCCGGGCCAGACTTCGTCGACAGTCTTCCTTGACGCCCTCGAGGCGGTCACAAAAGCTAGTAGCGACGCAGGGATCTCGGCCGGGATCCTGGCTTCTCGCCCTGACGACGTTGAACTGTACAACGAGCGAGGTTTCACCTTCATCGGGGTGGGCTCCGACTCTTCGATGCTGGCTTCCACGGCCAAGACAGTGGTTAATTCGGCTGCTCGAGGTCGGGCGAACACGGTGGGGCCGTCCTGATGGGGATCCGGCTTGGCAATGCCCCGACATCTTGGGGCGTGGAGAAGGAGCTCGACACAAATCGGCCTGACTGGGGTACCTTCCTGGACGAGGTACGAGAGTGCGGTTACCAGGGCGTCGAGCTGGGACCGTACGGCTACCTCCCCACCGAGGCGGACGTGCTGACCAGCGAGCTGTCACGGCGGGACCTGGAACTAACC
The DNA here is from genome assembly GCA_963807395.1 of uncultured Acidimicrobiaceae bacterium. Classification (GTDB taxonomy): domain Bacteria; phylum Actinomycetota; class Acidimicrobiia; order Acidimicrobiales; family Palsa-688; genus Fen-671. The sequence goes on along the minus strand of CAWEBW010000008.1, from coordinate 91,224 downwards.
GCCGGTTACGTGATGTGCCCCTTGCACACTGACGACGGTGCCAGCGAATTACTGGCCGAGGCCAAGGACGTGGTGCGTCTGCTGGCCGCGGCCGGGGCTACCCACTTGGTCGTGATCCCGGGGATCACCGATGAACGCGCCGCCACTGCCGGGTGGTCGGCGGGCGCCAAGCGGCTCGACGCCCGCGAGTTTTCGCTCCAGGTCGACACGGTGAAACAGGTCGCCGAGGTCGCCGCCAGTGAGGGTATTAGGGCCGGGCTCCACCCGCATGCCGGGAGCTACGTCGAGTTCGCCGACGAGATCGACCGATTGCTCGATGTCGTCGACGCCGACCTCGTCGGACTCGTTTTGGATACCGGCCACTTCCAGTTCGCCGGCATTGAGCCCGCCACCGCTATCCGGGACTACGGCCAACGCGTCCGCTACGTCCACCTGAAAGATGTCAACCCCCGGGTTATGGCTCAAAGCCGCCAAGAACGGATGAGCTTTTGGCAGGCGTACAGCGCAGGGCTCTTCTGCGTTCTTGGTACTGGATCCAACGATTTCGGAGCCATCAAGGAGTCGCTGATGTCGATCGATTACGACGGCTGGCTTACGGTCGAGCAGGACGCCGACCCCGCCGGGACCTCGGACCCGCGAACCGACGCGGTCAGCAGCTTGACCTTTTTGAGGACAGCAGGAGTCCTACCGTGATCCCGGCCAGCACAGACGGCAAACACGCCAATCAAATAGTCATCAGCCTGGGCCCGGTGCCCAGCCTGGTAACCGAGCGCATCGCTTCGGTGGGGACCGTTATCGAGCTCACTTCCGCCGAGCTGGGCGACTATAGGGGATCGCCGGACGACGTGGTCGCTCTCCTGGTACGGGGCCACGCCCCCGTGGACGCGGACATGATCGCTCGCCTGCCCAGCCTGCAGGTTATTGCCCGCACCGGGGTAGGCGTCGATCTCGTCGACGTGGCTGCGGCCACGGCGCGCGGCATCCCGGTCGCCATCACCGCGCACGCCGGGACCAGAGCGGTGGCCGAAGGGGCGTTCGCCATGATCCTGCACCTGGTGAAGCGGCTGGGCCCGTACACCGAGTTGGTGCGGTCCAACCGGTGGTCCGAACGCGAGTCCACGCCTCCGGGAGACCTGGACGGAGCGACGCTGGGTATTGTCGGCCTGGGTCGCATCGGGTCGTGCGTCGGCGAGATTGGCCGCCAGCTGGGCATGGAAATCGTAGCCTACGACATGTACCTCGACCCCAACGCCGTTCGCGGCGCCGGGATTGCCCTCGTCGAGCTGCCCGACCTCGTTTCCGAATCTGACGTGATAACCCTTCACGTCCCGTTGACCGACGAAACCAGGGGCATGGTCGACTACAAGTTGCTGAGCCAGTGCAAACGCGGAGCCATCTTCGTTAACAGCTCCCGCGGTGCGCTGGTAGACCTTGATTCCGCCTACGCCGCTCTTTGCGACGGCACTCTGGCGGGTCTCGGCCTCGACGTCTACGAGCCGGAACCACCTGATGTCTCCCACCCCATCTTCAACCACCCTAACATCGTATTGACGCCTCACATGCTGGGCCTCTCTCTCCGGGCGGGGCGCCAGACATTTGAGGAAGCGGCCGACAACATCAAGATCGTGCTGTCGGGTGGCCGGCCGCCCGCGGTCGCCAACCCCGAGGTGTACATAACGTAATGTGGTCGGAACTGCCGTATACTCACATGTGCTCCGGCAATTCGAGGCTCTAGCGGGCTGATGTAGCTCTAAGGAGACGTGTAATGGTCAAGCGGCCGAACGATGGGTCGAGCAGTTTGCGCCGTCTCCCGCTCTACCAGCAACTCCAGTCGCTGATCTGCAATTATATTGCAGAAAACCAATTGCGGCCCGACGACCCGCTTCCCGCTGAGGGGGAGTTGGCTGAGCTCTTCGGCGTCAGCCGCAACTCTGTGCGGGAGGCAGTGAAGTCACTGCAAGTGTTGGGCGTCTTAGTCTCCCGGCCGGGTTCGGGGTTGTTCGTAGGCGAGTTCTCCTTCGACCCTATCGTCGACAGCCTTCCCTACGCCATAGTGGTCGATTATCGCGACCTGGCCGACCTGTTGGAGGTAAGGCGCACTCTCGAAGTGGGGATGGTCGAGCAGATCGTCAGCTCCCGTACTGATGAACAAATCGAGCAGCTCGGCGAGATCATCCAAAGGTGGAAGTCGGCCGTCACCAAGGACAACGATGCCTACCCGGCCGACCTCGACCGCTTGTTCCATAGTGTGCTCATCGGCGGAGTCGATAACCAACTCATCCCCAAACTGCTCAGCATGTTCTGGCAAGTCTTTTATCGAGCCAGCAGCATGGGCCAGCTGGAAGTCCCTCGCGACGCGATGGTCACGTTCGCGTGCCACGTCACCGTCCTCGAAGCGTTGAAGATCGGCGACAGCGAGGCTCTGCGCGCCAGTTTGGTCGCCCACCACCGCGGCATCGATGAGCGCGTGCGAGCGGCGAAAAAGAAGGTGGCCGAGGACGTTTTGGGGGCCGCTGGAACTCTAGCGTGAAGCTGCCTCTCGGGGGACGTTGACTCCGGGTGTGGGAAGCATTGTCGCCTCATCCGTCCAGTTACCGGTTATCCACGTATGGCGTTGGTCGAAGCACGGTGGGCGCGCTCGGTCTTCGTCTCTCAACTCACCGGCCAGGTAATTGAGGAAGTACATGCCTGCCCCAGGCATGGCCACCGTTGTGTGGTAGCCCTTGGTTATCAATATGAGGTCGCCATCGCCGGCAACGAAAGTTTCGTCAAAGTCTTCATCCACGCGGTAATTCCTCTGCAGGGCATAGCCTTCGTCGCGGTCGAACCGAAAGTAATACGTTTCCTCGAGGTACGGTGACCCGTCGTAGCCGTCATGGCAATGAGGCGGCCAACCGCACCATGTCCCCCGCTCCGCGATGACCTCGTAGAGGATGAGCCTCTCAGCCGGCAAGGGCGCGGCCAGCAGGTAGTTGACTTGGCGCCGGGCGGCGCCGACCCCGCGCACCTCGGCCCGAAGATCTGACGGTTCGAAGAACCTCAACGGGTAACGGCCCTCCGCGGGCGCACCGCCGATGGAGAAGCACGCCGCTTCAGATGCCTCCACTACCACCTGCTCGGACGGGGGCACGTACAAAACGTGCGGTGGCTCGGAAAACACGTCATGGCGTTTGACCGCAAATTGACCGTGACTTGTCTTGATGCGAACGGCGCCGTCGAGCACCACCAAGGCCACTTCTCGGCCCGGATGGAAGATCTCTTCCGACTCGCCCCGGCCAAGAACATGGACGGCAAAATCGAGGAAGCGCCAGCCCGCCTCGTCGACGCTGACTGACACTTCCCGGCTGCGTGGAGGTGGCGTGATGTGATGCCGTGCATTGGCATAAACGCTGCCCCCTGGATAAGTCACGGGGCCGCTTTCTCGACGGCCAGGGCAGAGCTGTCAACGGCTGTCCAGGCGGCGATGGCCCGCCGGTAATTGGAGGCCACCACTTCCACCAAGGCCGGGTCTGCGATCTCCCCGCTCAGCCACCGCGCCGCCGGCTCGGAGAATATGGCTCGGCCAATAGCGAAACCCCTTATGCAAGGGACGTTGGCAAGAAAGGCGAACAACGACGTAAGTTCCGCATATGCAGCGGTCGACCCCAGCACCAGGACGCCTCTACAGGTTGGGTCCGCTTTCTCGATTACGGTGCCGATATCGTCCCAGACTAACTTGTCGCCCAGTGCTGGTAGTTTCCACCACTCCGGCTGGATCCCGCAGTCATAGAGGGAGGCGATCAACGCAGGCAAGTCCCCACCCTGGTAAGCCCGCCCCTCCGGAGCTTGGAGCTCGACCAAAAGGTCGCGGCGCTCGGCCCGGCAGGCGCGGGCCAGGCGCAGCAGGCACGCAGACTGCCGGGTCATTAATTCCTTCGGGTCGCGGGGGTGGGCGTAGCTTATGACCTTCACGACTTGGCCTGAGGGCGATGAATGGAGCCAAGCGCGGGCCTCGTCTCCCGCCAACAACTCCACTGGCCGCGACCGGGGTACGTCAATAGCGCGCGCTGTCCAGTAGCGGCTCCCCGCCATTAGTTCCAGCACTTCCGACCCGAACTGGTCGTCGACCAGGATCCCGCAGTCGTCACGTTCGCCGGCAACAGCAATGAAGGCATCGGCCAGCAGCCTCTTCAGCGGGCGCAGGCGCTCCAGTGAGGCGCCGGCCTGGGCGGCCAACGCCTCGAGCTGCCATCGGTGGTCGATAGCAAGCACAAACAGCCTGGGCCGCCGCGTTTGGGACCGGTGGAGCCGCTCAATGTCTTCGTCGGCATCGGGCCTCAGCACTCCGCCCCGGGCCATAAAACTCTCGAGTTCCGCCCGGACCGGCATGGCCGGCATGCACCCATGGCGGGCTGCGACCAATGCGCCGTTGGCATTGCCAGTGCGGACGCACTCCTCGATCGGCCCGTCGCGCAGCCAAGCACTCAGGAACCCGCTCATAAATGCGTCTCCCGCGCCCACGGTGTTGACGATCTCTACATCGAAGGCGGGAGCACTTACGCCGCACCCCGGGCCGACAGGCCCCGGATAAGAGGTAGCTCCCGCCGCCCCCGCCTTTACCACTATTGTCGCCGCAGACTGTTCACGGATCGCGGCCAGGGCCTGCACGAGGTCTTCCGAGCCGCCCATCACGGCGATCTCCTCACGCGTGCCAACGATGAGATGGCACAGCCCGAGCACCCGGCGGTATGCGGTGGTGACCTCCGCGGTGTGGGACGACATTTCGTTACCTCGGCGGATGGGAGCGGTCCCCCACAGCACCGGACGGAAATCGCCGTCGAAGATCACCCGTCCTCCGGACTGGCGGACCAGCTGGCCCAGGCGCTCGGACAGGGTGGCCAAGCGGCTGTTCGAAAGCATGCTCCCGGTCAGCAGGATGGAACGAGCTTGACCAACTGTCTCCAGGTCGACCCCGTCCGGGTCCACGGCCAGGTCCGGGCTATCACGGTAGAAGAAAATGCGCGGAAAGTCGTCGCGTTGGCGTTCAGCCAGGGCCACAACGGCCGTGGGCCGCTCGAGGTCATACTGGACCAGGCTGGTGTCTACCCCCTCCCGCTCTAACGAAGCGACGAGGTAATCCCCGAAGTCTTCGGCGCCGACCCGGGACAGCATCGCCACCCGCAGCCCGAGCCTGGCCGCGCCGACACAAATGTTGGCCGCGCTACCACCAACGTACTTTGCGAAGGACTCGACAGACCGCAAAGGAGAGCCGGTCTGCTCACCGTAGAGGTCCACGTTCATCCGTCCGAAGCACACGAGGTCAAGCCTCCGGTCGCCGGCGTCCACTCTTCTCGTCCCTCCTCATGTCTTCCTTCGGAGCCACACCGGTCCCTCGCGGATCAGCTTGACCTCTGCCCGAGATATTGGTTATCCTATAGCTAAGCCGTCATGAGAGGGGGAAGCCCCACTGACACCGTTGCTCGAAGCGGCCGAGCTCTCCAAAATTTATGGGCACGTCGAGGCTATCCGGGCTCTCAACTTCACCCTCCTGTCGGGCGAGATCCATGCCATAGTGGGAGACAACGGCGCTGGGAAATCGACCTTTGTGCGCATAATCTCGGGAGCGGTAGCCCCTACCACGGGTCGGCTCTTGATCGACGGTTCAGCCGTCCGGTTCCGGAACCCCAATGATGCGAGTGAAGTGGGCATAGCGACCGTCTACCAGAACCTGGCCCTGGTCGGCATACGGGATATTGCGGCAAATATGTTCCTCGGCCGAGAGCCGACGACCCGCTTCGGTTTCGTGCGGGCAGGGCACATGCACAGGAGGGCCACGACCATTGCCCGGTCTCTGAAACAAGCCAATATCAAGGACAGTTACCTTCCCGTAAGTGACCTCTCGGGTGGACAGCGTCAGGCCGTGGCTATAGCCAGAGAGGTCCAGGCCGGGAAGCGCATCCTCGTCCTTGACGAGCCCACCGCCGCGCTCGGCGTCAGAGAATCGCTCGAAGTGCTCTCCATAATTGAAAGCCTGAAAGCTCCCCACCGCGGCATCATCATCATCGCCCACAACCTGGACCACGTCTTCCGTCTGGCCGACAGGATCACGGTGATGCGCAGCGGAAGGGATGTGGGCACGGTCGTGGCCAACCAGAGCGATCACGAAGCGGTCGTACGGCTGATAACCGGAGCCGTCTCTGCGCCGCCTCAGGGTCTCAGCGCCGCTACCGCTGGAAGAAACCATTCACAATGACCCAAAAATCGCAATGACGCCACTAGAACCCACCTTCTCGCAAGGCGTCAGCTTGGCTGACGCCGAAGCCGCCCAATCAGGCCCCGCTCAGGACGACGGCTCACAGTTCCGCTTAGGCAGCTCGGTAGCCCGATTGGCCCGGAGCAAGACCCGCCTCTTGATCCTGATCGCTTTCAACCTGGCGTTCGTGCTGATCATCGGCGCTTTCGAACCCGGCTTCCTCGACATCACCAATATGCGGGTGGTCATCAATGCGATGGCCCTGTCTGCTCCCGTCGCCGCCCTAGAAGCGCTGCTGCTGGCGGCGAGCCGCTTCGACCTCGCCGTCGGCGGCATCGCCGCCCTGTCCGGCATCGTCTCCGGCTATATGATGCTCGACTGGCACGTCCCGGCTCTGCTGGCCTTCTTCTTAGGCCTCCTGTTCGGCGCCCTCGTGGGGCTAATTGACGGCATCTTCATCGAAGATATTCCGGGTCAACTCCATCATTATGACGCTGGCGATGTGGTGGATAACGGTCGGCATCGCCGATGGCATTACCCAGGGCCAGGCCCCCGGCGGTTTCTCCTCGTTCTTTCAGGCCATCGGTCAGCAACAGTTTTTGAAGTTCTTGGCCTCCGACTATTATTCGCTGTTGATCGTCGTGGCCGTCGGTATCTGGTTTGCCTTCCGCCGGTTTGGTTACCACGTCCTGGCCACAGGCGGCGACCGGGAGGCGGCCCGCCTGAAGGGTATCCCGGTTGAGCGTATCGGCCTCATCCTTTTTTCTTATCGGGCTACACGGCTGCTTTCGCCGGGATCGTCTTCGCCTCGCAGATAAACTCGGCGCAACCGGAAGCGTATGTAAACCTGGCTCTTAACGCCATCGCCGCTGCAGTTATAGGCGGTGCCGGGTTGAGTGGCGGCGAAGGCAGCATCATCGGGACCATGTTCGGCTTGTTCCTTCTGACAGTAATGAGCAATGCCGCCATCTTTGTCGGGTTGTCAGCGCTCTGGGAAGAAGCCATCAGCGGCGTCGTACTGGTTCTAGCGATCTCATTCGACGCCATCGCGGTCACCGTACGGAGAAGGACAGCTGAGCGCAAAGTCCTCGAAGAGAGACGAAAGGACGCCGGGCAACGCGTTCAAACTGACCGCGAGGGCCTGGACGACCTCGCCCTGCGCGCCCAGCCCACCTGACCTCGAGACAACACCCGCAACTCAGCTCGACTGAACGTTCGCCTTGCCCCGCTCACTCGAGCGGGCCGGCACTTTTTCCGAAGAACCACCGCACATCAGAGCAAACCAGGGAGGAAACGAAATGACCGACCACGAAACCACCTTCTCAGGTGATGGCACCGCATCAGCCGGCAGGCAGCCGGCACGCCACACCCAAAGGGAGTTCATCAAGACGGCAAGCCTAGGGGCGGCGGCCACGGCCGCCGCCGGAGGTTTCCTAGCCGACATGTTCGCGGGAGGGGCGAGCCCCGCTGCCGCGTCGGAGTTGTCCAGCTCGTTGAGTGGAAACGGAAAGAAGTACTATCTGGTAACCGGCAATATCGGCGATCCCTTCTACATCCAGGTCCGAGCCGGGTTTGCAGCCATCGACAAACTGTTTGGCTTCTCCTCAACGGTTGTTGGCACCTCTAACACGGATATTTCCGTGATCGTCAGCGATATCGCGACCTTGATAGCTCGCAAAGGCACGTCAGGGCTCATGGTCCCGGACCTCGCGGCGAATGCGTATGGCCCGGTCTACAAGCAAGCGGCCGCCGCCGGCGTACCCGTCTTGAACTACCTTTAACGACGAAGTTGGCCCCCGGATTACCTTTGTCGGCGCCGACCAGTCCACCCAGGCCCAGGACGCCGCCCAATTGATGGGCGCGAAACTCAGCGGCAAGGGCAAAGTCGGCTATATCGCCCAGCTGAACCAGCCCGACCTTGTCAATAAAGGCAAAGTATTTGAGGCCTACATTGCCGCCAACTACCCGAAGATGACCTACACGGGGGCAGAGACGTACGATGGGTCGCCCGAAAGCGGCCTCACCACGTTCCAGTCGGTGTTCACGAAAAACCCCGACCTGGCCGGGATGTTCTGGGGAGACGGATGCGGGGCGCGATCGCGCAATCGATCCACTCCTCCGCTCCCAACGTAGCGCTCCTACTTACTGACACGGTAACGGCGTCGGTGGCGGCTGTGAAAGCTGGCTACGCCTTCGCCTGTAATGGCCCGAGCCAGTTCGATGTGGCTTTCTACTCGCCTCTCATGTTGTTCATGTGGAACCTTGGTTTCCGTGTCCCGGACCCGTGCGAGATACCCAGCATCACAGTGGACACGTCCAATGTTGCTGCCTACAACGCCGACCCGTACCACCATGCAGCGGTCAACGGAGTGCCGAACCCAGCCTTTGCGTGAGCGAACCTGGGCCTGGTTACGCGCACTGCAATGATGCCGTGCACGTAACCATCCACCGGGCTCTGCTGATACTAAGCTTGGCGAGCCCAGAATTACGGCACACCACTGTTTGCCCATTGGATCCAGCAGACATATCGATTAGTAGGAAGGACGGGCGAAGTGACCAAATGGCTAAACGAGCCACAACAATGGGAGCTGAACGACGGCCGACTTGCGTTCCGTACGTCGGGCCAGGTCGACTTCTGGCGGCACACGTTGGTCGGGACCGTCCGTGACAGCGGCCATTTGTACTACGAGACAGTGGAAGGTGACTTCGTCGCCAAACTACGCTTCGGGGGGGATTACAAAGACCAGTACGACCAGAACGGTATGGTGGTCCGCCAGGACGCCGAAAACTACCTGAAAACCGGCGTCGAATTTGTCCTCGGGTCGTGGGAGGACCGGTATTTCTACAACGGTCCGGCACGACTGGTCAACGCTGCGCTCACTGCTCATGGTTGGTCCGAGTGGTCTGTGTTGCCGCAGTCCGATGAGACATTCGACGCCATCTGGGTCGAAGTCCGACACGAAGGGGCGACCTTCTTTGTCGCCCACTCCCTCGACGGCGAGGAGTTTACCCCCATCAAGCTCTTCGCCCTGCCCGATGCCGGCCCGGTGATGGTAGGGCCTTACGCTACGTCACCCACGGGCGACGGGTTTGACGTCTGGTTCGACTCCTTCGACATCAAGCGATGAGCGCAAACTACTGAACTCAATCCGATGACCACAATCCGATGAGGACAATCCGATGAGCACAATCCGATGAGCACAATCCGATGAGCACAATCCGATGAGCACAATCCGATGAGCACAGCACAGACGGCCACTCCGTACGCGTCCACGTCGGCCAGAAGCAGTACCGCTGGCCGGGAAGAGCTTCGGGTGAAGTTCCAGAGGGGTGACCTTACGTTTGGCCTATGGTGCGCCATCCCGTCTAGTTTCCTGGTGGAACTGGTCTCGGGGCTGGGCTTTGATTGGATATGCGTGGACACACAGCACGGGTTGGTTGGTTACTCGGAGATGGTTTCGATGTTGCAAGCCGCGTTCGCTCATAATGTGCCCGCCCTCGTCCGAGTGGCGGCCGACCGGCCAGAGCTCATCATGGGTGCCCTCGACGCCGGCGCCACGGGCGTCGTTGTCCCCCTCGTCAACTCGGTAGAGGAGGCCATCAGAGCATCCGAGGCCTGCCGGTACCCCCCGCTGGGGAACCGGAGCTGGGCGGCCGCGCCGCCCTGCAGAGGTCGTCGTACACGCCGGAGGAAGTCAACTCTGCGACGATCTGTGTCGTGATGATAGAGAACCCGCCAGCTGTCTCCCTTTCCCGCGAGATACTCGCGGTCCCGGGGGTGGACACGGTCTATCGGCCCTGGGACTTGTCGCTGGCCACCCATGGGAAGACTCCCGAACCAGGTGGTAGCACCGAGGACAGCCGTGCTATTGGCGAGGTGCTCCAGGCTGCAGTAGACAATGGCGTCGTACCCGGGATAGCCTGCGGAGGTTTGTCGCACGTAAGGCGTTGGGTCAACGCAGGGTTCAAAATGATCGCGGTCAATTCGGACGTAGGCGTACTGGTCGACGCCACGTCGCGCTTACTCCGAGACTCGCGAGAGGAAGTTGAGGGCATGGAGGCGAAGCGACAGGGCCCCGGCGACGGCGCCGGCGGCCCCGGGTCGTCGCTACAGGCCGGGGAAATACGACGAGCATGACGACGAACGGCACTACGGTCCAGGCTGTGACCGGGCCAGTCCCGGCCGAGCACCTGGGGACGGTCCTTTCCCACGAGCACTTGTTCATAGACCTGACGTCGCATTGGCAGCCAACCGGGCACCCCGCCTCACGGCCGCAGGAGCCGCTCGAGTTCGGGTGGGCCTCAATAGGGTCGCTGCGGAGAAACCCGTTCGGTATGGTCGACAACCTTTTACTGAATGATCTCGAAACCACGGCTCGAGAGGTATCGAAATTCCGGGACCTTGGTGGGACCACCATTGTCGATCTCACCCCACCTGATATTGGCCGTGATGTCATCTCTTTGAAGACGGTGGCCGAAACCACGGGGCTCCAGATCATATGCGGGAGCGGCCACTACATCCATCTGGCCCATCCGGAGAAGCTGGCCAGCGCAGACGTTGGCTCGATCACCGACGAGCTGCTCGAGGAGCTCCAGGTCGGCATCGACGGTACCGGGATCCGTTCGGGTGTCATCGGAGAGATCGGGACATCGAACCCTATTCACCCCGATGAAGAAAAGGTGCTCAGAGCCTCGGCCCGCGCTCGGCGACAGGTTGATGTCCCTATTGTGGTGCACCTGTCACCCCCGCCCCGGGGCGGGATTGGAAGGGCGCCGAAGTACTCGACATCCTCGACTCCGAGGGCACAGACCTCAGCCGGGTCATGCTGGCGCATATAGACAACATGTTGGCGCCGGGACCGACCTTCGAAGACTCGTTGGACGAGCAACGCAGGCTCATCACCCGAGGCTGTTACCTCGGTTACGATGGCTTTGGCAAAGAACATTACTTCCCGTCCGGCGAGACCACACCCTACCCTTCATTCTGGTGCCCGTCCAACCAAATCAGAATCAGGCCATCGCGCTCCTGTCCGACCAGGCGTTTGATGAGCACCTGATCGTTTCGCACGATGTTTGTTTCCGCTTCGAACTGACTCGCTTTGGCGGGTTTGGTTATGGATATCTTCTGGAAACCGTCCCGAGCATAATGGGTGACTATGGGATCGGGCCGGACCAGCTGGACCTCTGGTTGGCCAGCACCGCATGCGCGACCTGCTAAGCGAACGGGTCGAGCGTTTGGGGCTGAGCGCAGTCATCGTACGGGACGGGCCACACTTGGCCCCCTTCATATCCGACGTGGTACACGGCTAATGATCGGGCGGCGGGCAGCTTTTGGCCAAGTGGCGAGCGACTCCGGCCCCGTGCACAGAAGGAGCTAAGAGTGGTGGCAGCCGAGGTTCAGCGTCAATATCGTCCCCCGCTTTTCTTGTACACGGCGCCGTCGGGCCTGGAGCCGACGCGGAGCGAGTTCGTACGCGCCATGGGAGACCGCCCGTTGGACATATTCGACCCGGAGCAAGACTGGGGGGCACAATTTTCCGGTCGACGGGCTGTCGTAGACCTCGGCGGCTGGGGTCGAAGAGAGCACACGAGCCAAGCAGTTAGCGCTGGGGTAAAACTGTCGGCACGTACTCGGTTATGGGCTTGACCATCTCGACCTCGAGTTCCTGCTGCGGAGCGGTGTAACGGTGGCTCATACGCCTGGCAGTGCCAGTGCGCCGGCGCTGGCCGAGCACGCCCTGCTTTTGATGTTGGGGTGTGCCCGCAGGGTGAAGGACCTGTTCGCCAACCTGGAGGCGGGCGTCTTTTACTACCCCTGGGCCGACGAACTATGCGACAAACGGCTCCTTCTCTTAGGCGTAGGTGCCAGTGGACGAGAACTTGGTCGCCGAGCCCGAGCTTTGGGGATGGAAGTCGTCGGGGTCGACACACGGATAGACGACCGACGTACGTACGAGGAGTTCGGGATCGAGACAGTACAGCCGCCAGACGCACTTGAAGAATTGCTCGGTACGGCTGATGTCGTTTCTCTGCACTTACCCCTCAACACGGCCACCCATCACATCATTGACGATCCCAAGCTGTCCCGGTTCAAGCCGGGGGCTATCCTCATAAACGTGGCCCGGGGAGCACTGGTCGACGAACCGGCCTTACTGCGAGCCCTCGAGGCAGGCACAGTGGCCGCCGCCGGCCTGGATGTCTTCGAGCAGGAACCGCCGGCGTTCAACCCGGAACTCGCGGTCCATCCTCGGGTTGTCGCCACACCGCACACGGCCGGAGCGACCTATCAAACGATCCGCCGGCGATCGCAACTGGTCATCGACAACCTGACGCGATTGGAGCGAGGTGTTCCGATCGAACATACGGTAACTATGGAAGATGGTTTCCTGGGTGGAGCCAGCACAAAAGAGCACGAGCGCACGCCAGGTTGAGCGATAGGGCCAGGGCGCCGGAGCGTAAGGGAGGGACCTATGGAAGGAAACGAAGCGATGCTACGCCCGGTCGGTATCGGCCTCATAAGCGTGGGCTGGATGGGGCGCTTACACTCTCAGTCTTACAGGCGGGTCAATTACCATTTCCCGGACCTCACCCTTCAACCGCAACTTATCATTGCCGCAGATACCGCTCCCGAACGGGTCGAGTTTGCGACGAGCGTTTTGGGCTACGGAGAAGGGACCGAAGATTGGCGGAAGGTCCTCGCCCATCCGGCGGTGGAAGCCGTCAGCATAACCGCTCCCAACTATCTCCATCACGAGCTGGCGGTGGCTGCCGCGCAAAGCGGGAAGCACTTCTGGGTGGAAAAGCCGGTGGGGCGAAACCCCGCCGAGACGGCCGACATAAAAAGGGCCGCCGCGGAAGCGGGCGTGATGACAGCGGTGGGGTTCAACTACCGCCATGTCCCGGCCGTCCAGCGGGCGTACCAGCTCATTCGGTCCGGCTCCATTGGGCGCGTCGTCCACGCCCGTGGTATCTTCCTGAACGACTACGCTGCAGACCCGCGCGGCGCCCTCAGCTGGCGCTTCCAGCGGGGCCCGAGCGGCTACGGCGTTGTCGGGGATTTGCTGTCGCACGTCGTCGACCTGCTTCAATACGTCATCGGTGACATCACCGCGGTCAGTTCCCTGATGACTACTACCATTCCACAACGCCCGGTCTTGCCGATGGGCGTCGGTGACCACTTCGCTGTCCTCGACGAGGGGGAAATGGGGGCGGTGGAAAACGAAGATTACGTAGGCGCGCTGCTCCGGTTCGGAGAAGGTGCCGTCGGCGTATGTGAGGCTAGCCGCGTCAGTGTCGGGCCGAGGTGCCAGATCGGCTTCGACATCTTCTGCACCGATGGTGCCGTCTCTTGGGACTTCGAGCGCATGAACGAGATGCGGGTATGTATTGGCCGGTCGGGCCAGGACCACGGCTACCGCACGGTCCTGGCCGGCCCCGGGATGGGCGAGTACGCCAATTTCCAACCAGGGCCTGCCATCAGCATGAGCTATGACGACTTGAAGGTGATCGAGTCGCTGCTGTTCCTCAAATCGATAGCAACCGGAACACAATTTGGCGCCACTGTGGCAGATGCCTTGGCTACGGCTCAGGTACTGGATGCCCTCACCCGCTCGGCCGAATCCGGCCAATGGGCACAGGTAGACCGTCACCTCCCCTAGTCCCCGGCCGGAGCTCGTCCTGCTACGGGGCACGCGTCGCCAAGCAACGACATCAGGACCTACGGCAGAAAGGTTCAATTATGAAGAGGCTCAGCCCGGCACAAGTGGAGGCTTATAAGGAAGACGGTTATGTCGTGGTCGAAGGCGCACTGAACTTGGACGTCATGGACCAACTGGGTTCCACGACCGACGCCTTTGCCGATAAAGCTCGGGCGGTCGGTGACAGTGATGACGTTTTCGATTTCGAACCCCCCAATGGCAACGGAGAGAAGCACCTTCGGCGGGTCAAGTCTCCCGAGCGCGTGGCTCCTGTTTATGCCCGGGTGATGCAAAGCGACGCGGTGCTCGACTGTGTGAGCGATCTGATCGGCACCGATGTCCGGTTCTGGAGCGGCAAATTAAACCTGAAGCGACCAATGGGTGGACAGGCCGTCGAGTGGCACCAGGACTGGGCCTTCGGTCCGGCGACAAACGACGACCTCTTGACGGTCGGCATCGCGCTAGACGACGCTACGACTGAGAACGGGTGTCTGTTAATGATCCCTGGTTCACATCGCGGCCCGGTCCTTGACCACTGGCGAGATGACAGGTTTACGGGGGCCGTCACGGACGAAGCGTTCGACCCCCGAGCCGCTGTGCCGGTAGAAGTGAAACGCGGAGGCGTGAGCATTCACCACATACGGATGCTGCACGCTTCTGCTCCCAACCGTTCGGACCGCCAGCGCAGGCTGTTGCTGTACACCTATGCGGCGGCGGACGCTTGGCCGCTGGCGGGAGTGGGCGACCCCGAGGCGTTCGACGCACAAATGGTCAGAGGTGCAGCCGCGGTCGAACCTCGGCTCGAAAAGGTCCCCGTGAAACGGTGGCCTCGCTGGGAGAATGAAAAGCTTGGTTCTGCTACCTCTATCTTCGACCTGCAGGAGCGGGTCGTGACCTCGGCCTTCAGCTAAAGCGACCTCAGAGAGAGCGCCGCCCCCATTGATAGGACAAGCCGAAATTGCCCTCCGGGCCGGAGCGGAGATCGCCGAAGGCCCGATCTGGGACCCCGACCGCCAGGCGCTCTGGTGGCTCGACGTCTTGGTGGGGAAGATCAACCGCCTCGACTACCGCACATTGGAGAACACTACCGTCCAGGTGAGCGAAACGGTGTCCGCCCTGGGCCTGCGGAGGAACGAGCCACCGGTGGTCGCGATGCAGAGCGGGTTCGGGGCCCTCGATCGTGCCCTGAGTGCGGTCGAGAAAGTGGTTCCTGTACAGGAGCCCTGGCCCCACAATCGTTTCAACGACGGCAAAGCCGACAGGCAAGGCCGTTTTTGGGCCGGTACCATGGACTTCGACGGCGAGGCCGGAAGAGGCACCCTTTATCGGTTGGATGCCAACTGGACGTATACCCCCATCGTGACCGGGGTAGCGATCTCGAATGGGATCGACTGGAGCCCTGATGGGCGGCAGATGTATTACGTCGACACCAGGACTCAGCGGGTGGACCTGTTCGACTTCGACGCAGAACAAGGGAGCCTCACCAACCGTAGGTGCTTCACCAGTATCGACCGTCGTGAAGGCACACCAGACGGGTTGGCGGTCGACGTGGAGGGGTCTTTGTGGCTGGCGGTCTTCGGATCCGGTGCGGTCTACCGGTTCGACCACGCTGGGCGGCTGACGGGGAAGGTCGAGGTCCCGTGTTCGTCGGTGAGCAGCTGCATCTTCGGCGGCCCCACTATGACAGAGCTCTTCATAACGACTGCGCAGTTGGGATTGACAGTACGGCAACGTGAAGAGCAACCGTTGGCGGGGGGCATTTTTCGGGTCGAGGTGGAAGCGCCCGGCCAAGCCATAAACTATTTCGCCGGATAACCGGATGGTGCCACGGTCCCCAATCGGTAGACGGGCTGGTCGATCACGCCCGGATTGACGATGTTGGGCGGAAGGTCGCCGCCCAGCGCGAGGCAGACGTGCAAGGTGGCGCGACGTTGAACTTCCTCGATCGCCTCCTCGGAATAAAAGGCGGCGTGAGGGGTGATCACTGCGTTGTCCAGGCCGAGCAAGGGGTGGTCGGCAGGCGCAGGTTCGGTGGAGAGGACGTCCAGAGCCGCCCCCGCGATCCAGTGCTCTCGCAACGCCACCTCTAGCGCACCCTCATCCACCAGAGCGCCCCGCGAGGTATTGATCAAATAGGCGGTGGGCTTCATCAGCCGAAGCGCCGCCTGATTAATCATGTGGCGCGTAACCGGAGTAGATGGCGCGTGCAATGACACGTAATCGGCCTGGCTCAGGAGGTGTTCGAGGTCGTCCGTGCCCATTATGGCCGGGCCGATCGGGGCCCGGGGAAGTCGAGGCGTATAAGCGATGACCTCGAGGCCCAACGGGACGGCTTTAGCGGCAAGAGCTTGTCCCAATCGCCCGAACCCCACGAGGCCCAAAGTTTGGCCCCGAAGGCGCCGGATGCCGGGCGCCACGGCCGATAAGTCCCAACTCCCGGCCCGGGTGGCGCGGGCGAAAGGCACGATGCGGCGGGCGCAGGCCAGCAAGAGGGCCAACGCGTGATCGCTGACTTCGTCGACGCAGAAGCCGGGGACGTTGGTAACCAGTACGCCGAGCTGGGTGGCGTGATCTACGGGGATGTTGTCAACCCCGATCCCGTAACGGGAGACGATGACGCATTGAGGGGCGACGTCGAGAGCGCCAGGTGGCACCATTTTCCAATTTGTAAGGATGGCATCCGCAGCTGGGGCCAGGCTGATGAGCTCAGTTGGGTCACCGCTCTCGGCGACAATCAGCTCCGCCCCGGCCTCCCGGAGCATCTCCCGCTCGATGTCCAGGGTTGGCCAGGCGTAATCCGTAACCAGGACCTTCTTCATCCAGCGACCTAACCGCGCCTGATCACGAGGCGCTGCGAGCGGTCTCGATTGCCTCTGTCATCCCCTGCCCAAGCAATGCGGCGTCGGACGGAAGGCCTATCAAAGAAAAACCCGCCGCCTCCCAGCGGCCGGCTTCTTTAAGCTTGATGCCCGAGATCGCACCCGCCAGTCCGCGTTTGCGGCATGCCTCGCCGATCTGGACGATCATTTCCACATCCCGTGGCGAGCTGGCGGCCCCGGCCGTGTCGCCCGAGTGCGAAATAGACAGGTCATTTGGTCCCACTAATGCGCCGTCCACTCCGGGCACGTCGAGGATGTCATCGAGGTTGTCGACACCTTCTACGGTCTCGATCATGACCAGGCAGACTGACTGGTTGTTCGCTGACCCCGGGTTAAAGTTGCGGTTGGCCATGCCGGAGCGGAGAGCGCCCCAGCTCCGGTACCCCTTCGGCGGGTAACGCGTAGCGAAGGCTGCCTGCTTCGCCTCCTGTGCCGAGTTGACCATAGGGACGATTACTCCGTCGGCACCGGCATCCAGAGCTCGCATGATGGGGGCGGGGTCGTTCCACGGCACCCGCACCAGGGTCGGGGTGCGCCGGATAGCTGTGGCTTGCACCATCACCCGCATGGCAGCGTCATCGATCAGCCCGTGCTGCTGGTCAATGCAAAGCCAGTCGCAGCCTGAGGCGCTCACAATTTCTGCGGCGAAGGCGCCAGGTATCATGGACCAACCGCCGTAGGCCGTCCTTCCCTCCGCGATCAGTGCCCTCATGCCGCCGCCGAGGACCGGGATCTCCCCATGACCGCTCACGTCATAAGACATACTGCCACCCCGCTTTCGCTGGTCATTGCACCGTCTTCGCTCGCCAATGTTAGTCTGGTGGAACACTCTCATCGAATTTCTTCGGAGCACAGAGCCAGCCGGGAGTACTTACCGAAAACCGGTAACAACCATCGAGCCGGCCGTAAGGCTGTCGAGCGGGGACAAAAGGCCATGACAAGCAGAACAGACAGAAATACGCAGGATACGGTCGGTTTCATTGGTCTCGGGCGAATGGGGTTCCCCATGGCAGGCCGGTTGACCTCAGCCGTCGAAACCGTTGTGGTCCACAACCGGACGGGCGCGGTGGCCGACGATTTCTGCCAGCGTTACGGAGCTCTAGTTGCTGGCACTCCGGCGGAAGTTGCGCAACAGGCCGAAGTCATCTTCACGATGGCTGACTCGGCCGCCTCTTCCAGGATGATCTACTTCGGCGAGCATGGCGTTTTTAGTTGCGCCCGCGCCGGTGGCATCGTCGTCGATATGTCGACCGTGTCTCGAGATGATGCCATCGAGTTCGCCTCACAGTTCAATGCTAAGGGCGTCGCGTTCGTCGACGCCCCGGTCTCGGGCAGTGTCGATAGCGCCGAGCGGGGCGAGCTCTCGATAATGGCCGGGGCCGCGGAGGACGACTTCAAACGGGTCGAGCCCCTTCTGCATACCTTTGCCAAGAACGTCACCCTGATCGGTGACGTAGGTAGCGGCGCAATAGCCAAACTGGGAGTCAACCTGGTTGTCTACGCATTGGCGGTGGGGATCGTGGAAGGTTTGTCGCTGGCCAGATCGGCAGGTGTAGACGCCGAGCGGTTCTACTCGGTGCTCCAGATGAGCGCGGCGGGCGCTCCGCTCGTGGACTACCGCCGACGGGTCTTTCTCGACCCTGACTCAGAACCGGCCCGGTTCCCCCTTCGTCTAGTACAACGCGACCTCGAGCTAATCGTCCAGGCCGGGCGGCTAGCAGGTCAGGACCTCCGTCAAGCGCGTCTGGACCTCGAGCTCGCCGTTGAAGCGGTCAACAAAGGGCATGGCGCCGAAGACCTCGCCGCTCTGACGAAGACGGTCCCGGCGCGCCAGTAAGCGCGCTAATGCTCACAAGCGACAACTCGGCTTTTCGCCATCTCCTGGCGGCGGGGGCAACGGAACTCACCGGCACCATGCGGGTAACCGGTGTCCTCTTGGCCCTCTTTCTGGTGACTGGCCTTCACAACCACCTGTTTTGGGGCCCCGACAATCTCAAAGTCCTGGCTACAAACATGTCATTCGTTGCCCTGACTGGCGTGGGCATGACAATCCTGATGATCACCGGGAATATCGATTTATCGGTGGGCTCGGCGGTCGGGCTGACGGCCGTCCTTACAGCCATGCTGGCCAGAACCCTCCCTCTTCCGCTGGCGTTCATCTGCGGCGTACTCATCGGCGGCGCCATCGGAGCGGCCAACGGCGTGGTGGTCTGGAACGTCTCCACGTCACCGTTGATCATCACCCTTGGAGGATTGACGTTGCTCCAGGGCATCAACGAGGTGATCACGAACGGCGAAGCGGTGTCCGGCATGCCGGCCAACTTCACCAGCTTTGGTAACGCCTCGCCGCTCGGGATACCGATATCGGTGTGGTTGTTCATTGGGGCCGCCATCCTCGGCTTCATCTTTCTGACCTTCACGAAGGCCGGGCGACACGTTTATGCCATTGGCGGTAACAAGGAAGCGAGCCGAGCCGCTGGTATCCACGTCAGGCGCGTCGTTATCGGGGCGTTCATAACGACCGGGTTGCTAGTCGGGCTTACGGGTGTCCTCCAGGCCAGCTATTACGGTAACCCGGACGACACGTTCGGCGTCGGCTTCGAGCTGCAGGTCATAACCGGGGTGATCGTAGGTGGCGTTTCCTTCGCCGGCGGAGAAGGTGGCGTCGTACGGGCCATGCTCGGGATCGCATTGCTGCAAGTCGTGGCTGGTTCTGTGGTTTCGTTGAACATAAACCCCAATTACGCCGACGTGATCACCGGCGCCATCTTGATCTTGGCCGTATCGAGCGACCACATTGTCCATGCTCACCGGCAGCGCTACCAAAAGGCGGCGGCGATGAAGGAGTACGCACGGTTGACGGAAGAACGCCGTCGAGCACAATCCCTCCCGCCGCGGCTGGCCGTGGAAGACAGCACCGCCGTGACCGGGAGCCGATAGCTTACCCTGGGCCCGTTAGTAATGCTCGAGTTCGGGCCAATGCACCCTCGTTGTGAGCTGACCAACTGGCTCAGCGGAGGGTGAAGGGGTCGGCGATGGGGGCACCGGAGGTCTCGATCCAGATGCTCTTGGTCTGTGTCACCTCGTTGAGGCCGTCGACCCCGTTTTCCCGTCCGTAGCCACTGTTGCGACGCCCGCCGAAAGGGCTGCGGTACGAAACGGCCCGGTACATATTGACCCAAACGGTACTGGCATCCAGGGATTCCGCCACCCGGTGTGCCCGTCCGAGGTCGCGCGTCCACAACCCCGCGGCTAGCCCGTAGTCGCTGTCGTTGGCGACGTCAACAGCCTCTTGCTCGTCGTGGAACCGGATTACAGACAACACCGGCCCAAACAGCTCGTGCCGGGCGACCTCCATGTCATTGGTCACGTGGTCGAGGACAGTGGGCGCGTAGAACCAGCCGCCACGGTCCTCGGCGTGCTCTCCCCCGGCGCGCAGTTGAGCCCCAGCCTCTAAAGCTTCGCCGACCCGCCGCTCGACGCCTTCCAGGATTTTCGGTTGGCTCAGCGGCCCCATTTCGGTTTCGTCTCGCTGAGGGTCACCCAGGACTATCGTCTCCGCTCTCCGGCTGACGATGTCGACCAGCTCGTCGGCCACGCCTTCCTGGACAAGCAACCGCGAACCAGCCACGCATGTCTGACCGGCGGCGGCGAAGATCCCCGCCACGACGCCATTGCAAACCGACTCCAGATCAGGGGCGTCGTCGAAAACGACGTTGGCGGACTTGCCTCCCAATTCGAGCACCATTGGCTTCAGTGCCAGGCCGGCGCGGGCAGCCACCGTGCGAGCGGTCTCACTGCCTCCGGTAAAGAAGAGTTTGCGAACCCCATCGTGCCCCACCAGCGCATCACCCGCTTCCGGCCCCAGTCCGGTAACAACGTTGACCACACCTGACGGGAAACCAGCCTCCTCGAACAGTTGGCCGAAACGCACTATCGACGCGGAGGCGACTTCCGGCGGCTTTATTACCACGGTATTGCCAGCCGCCAGGGCGGGGCCAACGGCCCAGCTGGCCAACAACACGGGACTGTTGAAAGGAGGTATCACACCTATAACGCCGTAGGGCTCGCGCCGCGTAAAGTTCACGATCGCCGGGTCGTCGTGGACAATCAGCCTGCCCTCGAGGTGTTGCGCAAGGCTCGAGTAGTACCGGTACCAACGGCGCAAGCCCGAATCTGTCCACGCATTTCCCGGATTACCTTGCCGACGTCTCGAGCCTCGGTCATCGCGATCTCGTCGCAGTGGTCGACTATGACATCGCCTAGCCTCCATAGCAGCTCAGCTCGTCGCGACGGCCCTACTTTTTTCCAGCTGCGGAAAGCTTTATCTGCCGCGGTAACGGCGGCGTCGACGTCGGCGGGCGTACCGCGCCGAACTTCAACCCACGGTTGACCCGTTACCGGGTCAAAGGAGGGGAAGTACTCTCCGTTGGAGTCGTTGATCGTCGTGCCATCGATAAGATGGCCAACTCGAGCAGTCATACTTCGGATTCCTCCCAGTGATGCAATGCAGGCACTCGGCCGGGAACGTCTACCGCGCCCCGGGACGGAGCCGCCCAAAAGGTCTCGTCGATGCCCGTGGCACCAGGTTTGGCGCCAAGAACACTTCTGACCCGCTCCCTTCAGTGCCTCCCATCCAGCGGCACAACTCCTTCGACGCCAGCGCTCCGATCTCATAACTCGAAATTCGGATGGTCGATAGCGCCGGCGACATCCGGTGACTGTACGGGTTGTCATTGAACCCGATGACGGAGACGTCCTCCGGGCAATCCAATCCACACGACCGCAACGCGTCGATCGCACCCAGTGCCAGGGAGTCATTTTGAGCGAACACTCCTGTGGGCAGTTGAGACGCGGTGGCTATCAGATGGCTCATCAGGCGAACGCCTTCTTCGTAAGTCGGATGGACGGCATGGTCATTCGTATCGACCACCACCACCCCGGCGTGCTCGACTGCGTCTCTAAACCCCTGGCCACGGTCAGCGAAAGGCTGCACATCCTGTGGTCCCTGCAATTGCGCGACGCAAGCATGACCCAGCCGCAGGAGGTACCCACCCGCCAGGCGTCCACCTTCGATGTCATCTGCGCAAACGGCGGGAAAGCCCGAGCCAGGAAGACGACGTATAGCCAGGACAACCGGAGCGGCCCTTTGCGCAAATGGCAACAACAAGGCCTCGTCGCCACGCCGCGCGCAAGCGACAATCACTCCGTCGACACGCTGCCCGGAGAGCGTGTCCAGGATCCGCAGCAGCCGGGACTTGTTATCTTCACTCTCAAAGATGATCGGGAGAACGCCCTCCGCCTCGAACACGCCAGCCAATCCCCTGACCAGTCCAGGGATGTAGGGGTTACCGATATCTGCGAGCACCACCCCCACCGTGCCCGTCTTCCCTCTTCGAAGGGCTCTCGCCTGGAGGTGGGGGCGATACCCGAGTTCTTCGGCCGCGCTCAGGACCCGCGCCCTCGTCTCGGCGTTCACCAACCCCTTTTTGGACGTGTGCAGTGCTTTAGACGCCGTGGAATAGTGGACCCCGGCCAGCGCGGCGACATCTCTCAGAGTAACGGGGGTGGTCTTGGTCTTGGCCTCTACCGGTGCCAACCCGGGACCTTCAGCCACTCCAGTATCTCGGCTCTCCTGGCCGTGCTCACGAACTCCAAACGCATGCCGTAAAGGTCGGCGGGCGACGTGTAGTTCGCAATCGTTTCGCCGTCCTGCTCGTGCTGGGCGGCCTGCTCCGAGAGCGCCCACACTTTCATATTCCGCCTGAGAGACGAAAAATCGTCTTCCCAAACACCCAGATGGTGGAACCCCTCCCCACCCTGCAACGAATAGAGCCCGGAACCCTGGGCCTCTATCAGTTCGATGTGTGGAGGCCCTTCGTAAGACCACGCCAGCCGTAAGGCAAGTTCTGACGTCTTGCCGTCATCAACGAAAAGCGGCGGGCTACTGATCACTGGCTCAGGAAAGGTTACACCCAGCACCGATGACACCCGCTCCATCGATGCATCGAGGTCTTTGACCAGAAACCCGATGTGGGCCGCTTTGTAAAGGGTCATAACGGCAGCGCTCGTATGCCCGGGTGCGGTGCGATTTGGCAGCCCAGCACGATGACGTGAAATGGGACACGCAGCATCAGAAAGAGACCATCTCGCCACCGGTCAGGTTGATGGCAGCGCCCGTCGTGAACCCGGCGTCCGCCGACGCCAGCCAGGCAACCATGGCTCCGATGTCTTCGGGGGTGCCCAGCCGGCCCAGGGGGATACTGGCCACCTTGTCGGCGAGGACGCCCTCGAGCGTTTGGCCTTGCTTTAGCCCCGCTGAAAAGCCCGTCCGTGTCATATCCGTGAGCATGGTGCCGGGGCAAATGGCATTGACCGTGATCTTGTAGGGGGCCAACTCCAAAGCCAGACATTGCGTAAGGCTGATAACACAGGCTTTCGATGCCGAGTACACTCCCCAACCTGGCCAGGCGCTCTTCCCCGCCTGAGACGCCGTGTTTATTATTCGGCCCCCCTGGCCCTTTGCGATCATCAGCCGGGCCGCGGCTCGACTGCAGGCCAGAACCCCGAAGACGTTGACCGCAAAAACCGCATCAACTACGTCGTCTCCTGTATCGAGGAGGTTCGCTACCGTGTGGGCCACCCCGGCGTTGTTGACCATCACGTCTAAGCCGTACTCGTCAGCGATCTCACTTAAAGCTATTTCAACCTCGTCATGGTCGCGCACGTCGAGCTGTCTGGCCACCGCCACCTTTTGGCCCAGACCTGCGTTGATGGAGTCGCTGGTCCGGTCAGGGAGGTCTTTGTCGAGGCAAATCACAGTGGCTCCCTCTCCCGCGAGGCGCGCTCGCTATCCCAGCCCCTAGCCCTTGGGCCGCCCCCGTTACCACAGCCACCTTGCCGTCGAGCCGGTCACTCACTTACGACCTCCCGTCCTCCGATGAATTCGAACAATGACTCGCACCGACTGTTCTTCCCACTGTCAACTTGCGACCCGAATGAGCGCGCACGCCCATCGAGCGGGATTTGATGGCAGTACTATAACTCGCTTCTCAACCCCTTACCCTGAGAACGAATGTAGTCGTGGGCAGCCTGGTATTCCGCTTCCGTGTCGAGGTGCTCGAGCATGAGAGTCACCGTTTGAGGAAGCTCATCGAGGCACCGGAGGTACGTCTTGTAATCGATGTTGCCCAGACCAGGCCGGACCTCGCTCATGCGCACTGTGTCACAGTTGTCTTCCATATAGACGTCCTTGGCGTGCGCGGCGACAATGTGTGGCCCGAACCGGCGTACACACTTCTCCATGAGCGCGCCATTGTCCCAGTATTTCCGTGGGCGATTAATAAGGTTTACGAGGTCGATGTGCACACCAAAGTGGTCACGGTCGACGGCTCTAACTAGTTGCTCGACGACTTCTGGCTCGTCGACAATGTGCATCGCCAGCACCTCGTACGTGAAGTAAGCGCGGGCGGGCTTGACCGTGTCGAGGAAGTACCGTGCCATTTCAACGGCGGCATCAAAGGCGTCACTCGAGAAGTTCCTCGGGTCGTGGTGGTTCAAGCTCTTGCGAGCGTACGAGCCAACGGTATCTACAGCGCAGACTGCTCCGACTTCATCGGCGACGGCGAGGGCTTCGAGTACGGCATCCTGGTTTACTTTCCTTACTTCTTCATCGGGGTCCAAAAGGTTGTTCCAGCACTGCACCTCGGCCAACGTCACGTCCCTAGCGGCAAATTCATCCCGGATCTCGACGATCCGCTCGCGGTCAGCCAGCGTTACCGAGGGCGTGTAAGCGGCCCGGTAGCCTCGCTTTATGTGCTCTTCGACCAGCCCCGGGATGTCCGCCGTATCCGAACCGTGACTTTCACTCCGCCCCGCTGACACACCTTTGGCGGAGATGATTGGGCCGCCCAACCGGATCACGGGAGTGGCCCGGAGTATAACAATCGTTTGCTGCACTCAGTCACATTTAACGTCGCCAGCTCCCCGTCACTGTCCCCTTGTTGTTGTACCTTCAAGGTACTAAGGTAAGCTTCGGTTTGTCAAACGTTTTCTGTCACCTCTCTGTAGCGGCCTAGACAATGCTTGGGGAGGCCTGTCGAAAGGGCAAACGTAGGACGGCTATCGCGAACAGCGCCGCTCCCCGGGGCTGGCGCAGGGCAATAGGAGGTCGGCACTGAAGGCGGCCGTTTACCATGGTCGGGCGGACATCCGCATAGAGCGGTACCCGGACCCGGCTCCGGCACCGGACGAAGTCATTCTCGAGGTGCACGCAACCGGCATTTGCGGCACCGACGCCAGCGAGTACGCCGCTGGGCCGATCCAATATCCGATCGAGGTTCGCCATCCCGTGACGGGTCACTATGGTCCTATGATCCCCGGCCACGAGATTAGTGGTCGCGTAGTGGCGAAAGGCTCGGGCGTCACAGACCTGAGAGAGGGCGACCTCGTTGTAAGTGGCGCCGGGATTTCCTGTCAAGTATGCGTGCCGTGCCGCGCCGGACGGACGAACCTTTGCGAACGTTACGCAACAGTAGGTCTCCAGCGCCACGGCGGTCTGGCCCAGTATTGTGCGGTGCCGGTTAGCACGTGCGTCCAGGCCGCACCCTTCGACTTGAGCGAGGACACTGCCGCTTTGGCTCAGCCCATGGCCATCGCCCATCATTCAATGTCACGCGGGCTGCCGGCCCCAGGTGAGCGCGCTTTAGTAATCGGCGCCGGCGGTATCGGGGCGTTCCTTACATTCGCGCTGGCGGACCTTGGCGCTGTGGTTTCAGTTGCTGACTTGAATGGCGAGCGGCTTCAGATTGCCAAGGACCTCGGCGCCGCGGATGTCGTCCGGGTGCAAAATCCGGCCGACTTGACGGAGGAGGTTCGCAGTCGCTCGCACCGGCCGGCGGTTGTCTACGAGGTAACGGGCACGCTGACTGGTCTCGACGCCGCCAGGGCGTTAGTGGAGCCGGGAGGTCGGATCGTAGCCATTGGCCTCCACGACCGGCCCCGGCCGATCGATTTGCGGGCACTGACTCTTGATGAGGTATCCCTGGTAGGGACAATGGCCCACGTCTGCGCGCACGACTTACCTGCGGCTCTCAGCCTGCTCCGGCGCCGCGCCCGTGGCTGGACCGATGTAGCCCCGGCCGCACTGGCGCTTGACGACTTGGTCCCTGACGGCATCATGCCCCTCGTGGAGGGCCGGAGCACGAGGATCAAGACCTTGATCGACCCATGGGCGACCCAGGCGCGCGCGACAACCTAGTAAAGAGGACGGTAGAAATGAACGACGAAAAAAACCGCTCGGCTGTGGCTACCACTCATGGCCGGGCGCACACCCCGGGCCCAATGAACGTCCATTGGGAAGAGCGGGTAAACGTGGAACGGCTGCGAGGATACCGTCTGCGGCGGGCGCGCCAAGCGCTTGACGTTTCGGAGGCGGGCGCCCTCCTGGCGTTTGACATGAACAACGTGCGCTACTTGACCTCGACCCACCTAGGTGAATGGGCTCGCGACAAACTGTGCCGTTATGCCTTGTTGACCAAAGGTGGCGAGCCTTACCTATGGGATTTCGGCTCGGCGGCGCTCAATCACCGTATGTATTCCCCCTGGCTGCAGGCGGACCATTGCCGTGCCGGCATGCTCGGGCTGCGTGGCTCAGTCGCTCCCGATGCCGGTCTGTTCAACCATGCCGCGCACGAGATCAGTGCGATCCTGCACGACGAGGGGTTAGCTACGTCGCCGCTCGCCGTTGACGTTGCCGAGTTGCCGATGCTCGAAGCACTTAGGGCCGAGGGTTTAACAGTTGTCGACGGTCAACAGATCATGTTAGATGCCCGCGAGATCAAGTCTGCGGACGAGATCATGCTCATCAACACCGCCTGCGCGATGGTCGATGCCACTTATCAGATGATCAGCGAGGTGCTCAAGCCGGGTGTCCGGGAGAACCAACTTGTCGCCCAGGCGACACACTTACTTTACGATCTTGGGTCGGAGGACGTGGAGGGGATCAATTCCATATCTGGTGAGCGCTGCTCGCCTCACCCGCACGTGTTCTCCGACCGGCTCATTCGCCCGGGTGACCAGGCGTACTTCGACATATTGCACAGCTTCAACGGTTATCGCACCTGCTATTACCGCACCTTCGTGGTCGGCCGCGCCACGCCGGCCCAACGCGATGCCTATAGCCGTGCCCGAGAATGGATCGATGTCGCCATCGGCCTCGTAAAACCCGGCGTGACTACTGACGCCATCGCTCAATCGTGGCCCACCGCCGAGCAGCTGGGTTTCGCTGACGAGTTCGAATGCTTCGGGCTCGAGTTCGGCCACGGCGTCGGCCTCAACCTGCACGAGCGGCCGATCATAAGTCGCCTTAACTCGCTAGAACACCCGATGGAGATCAAGGAAGGCATGGTCTTTGCCCTCGAGACCTACTGCCCGGCGACAGACGGGTTCTCCGCCGCCCGCATTGAAGAGATGGTCGTGGTTACGGCGGGAGGCTGCGAAGTGATGACACTTTTCCCGGCCGACGAACTCCCAATTGCCAATGCTAACTGAGGCAGCCAACCTGCCCCTTTCCGGGTTGCAGGTCCTGGACCTGACTCTGAATATCGCGGGCCCGTTCGCCACCATGATCCTGGGGGACCTGGGGGCCGACGTCACCAAAGTTGAACCGCCCCCGCACGGGGACGACGCTCGCCGAATGGCCCCGACCTATGGAGACGCTTCGGCTTACTTCCTGGCTATCAACCGGAACAAGCGCTCTGTTATGCTCGACCTGCGCCAGAGTGGTGAGCGCGATCGGTTCTGGTCACTCTTAGTGGCTGCCGACGTATTCGTTACCAACCTCCGGGCCAAAAACCTGCGGGAATTCGGTTTGACCTACCAGGAAGTTCACGCCGCCGCACCGAGCCTTGTGTATGCGGACATCTCCGGCTACGGGAACTCAGGGCTAGAAGTCGACCGCGCTGGGTACGACATGGTGCTGCAGGCCCGCAGCGGCCTTATGAGCGTTAACGGCGAGGCGGGTGGGCCACCCGCACGGGTGGGCGTCTCCGTTCTCGACATGGGGGCGGGCATCTGGCTCGCCCTCGGCGTTTTGGCCGCGCTGCAGGAACGGCAGCGAACAGGCCTCGGGACGCAGGTATCGACGTCGCTACTCGAAACCGGCGCCAGTTTCATGGGGTATGACGTCGCCGCCTTCGAGTTGACGGGTGAGGTACGCGGCCGACGGGGCACTGAGCACCCCGCGTTCGGTCCCTATGGAGTTTTCCCCTGCAAAGACGAGACTTTCTTGGCCATCGGGGTTGGCTCAGACCGTTTGTTCAACCGCCTGGCCACGGCGCTGGACTGTCGGCATTGGCTGGACGACCCCCGCTTCAGTGACAATACGGGACGGGTCGCCCACCGGGAGGCGCTCCGTCAACTGCTGGAGCTTCTGCTTCAGCGAGCGCACGGCCTGCGAGTGGGCAGCCGTGCTCAATGAAGCTGGAGTCCCGGCCGACGAGGTGGCGGACGTGAGCAAAGTCCTCTTCGACGACCAGCTCGAGGCGCTCGGGTTTTGGCTCGAAACGCCAGTGGCCTCCGACGGCAACGGCGGTCCGATGGCTATGCGCCTGGCGAGCCTGCCAGTTCAGATCGGTCACCAGCGGATGCCTATGCGCCTTCCTCCGCCGGCACTGGAAGGGTGAGAACCAGCTCTTTGACGACCTACGACTATCAGATACGACGGCCGATGGCGGCCCCTTCGTAGACGGCATCGAGCGCGTCCCGAGGCAGCAGGCAGTCGCCAACCTCATAGACTTCAGGGCGGTTTTCCAGTTGGCGCGCAACTCTCCGTAGCTCGCTACGAGGCTGGCGGACGGTAGTCCAAACGACCAGGTCTACGTTTTCGACCCATTCCTCGAATAGCGGTCCGATGGCTTCCCCAAGACAAAGAATTGCGTCGTTACCGTCAAACCGGGCCAAGCGCCGTCCCGGCATCAGCGAAACTCGCCCAGTGGCGCGCAGCCGGTCCGCGAGGCCGTCTTGCCCTGGCGGGTTCGAGATCTCCAGATCCTCGGAGATGACCGTCACGTCACAGTTGCCATTTGCGAGCCAGACAGCGACGCCCAGACCTATCGCCCCTGCGCCGCAAACGAGAGCCCGCCCTGTCGGAATCGTCCCAGAGGCAAATAATGATGGTGGTGTAGTCGCGGCGACCAAAGGGGACGAGATGGCATCGAGAGGTACCACGAACCTCGCGCCCGTGGCCAAAACCACGACGTCGGCTTCGAGCAACGCTGTCTGACGCTCGTCTACATCAGTGCCGAGATTCACGTCGACGCCGGACGCCAACAGCCGGCGTTGTGACTGCTCCAGGTAAATACTCCAGCCGGGTCGTTCGGGTAGTTGAGCAGCGAGAGTCAGTGTCCCGCCGAGCCGCTCGCTCCGATCGTATAAGCGGACATGGTGCCCCCGCTCAGCACAGGTACGAGCCACTTCCATCCCTCCGGGACCACCACCAACCACCACGACGCGTTTGGTGTCTGCCGACCTGATCACCTCAAAGCCTGGCTCTCGTCCGACTTGCGGGTTCACAAGGCACGTGACGTCGAGCTGACGTGAAATCCGGTCGATGCAGCCCTGATTACAACCGATGCACGAGACGATTTCGTCTTGCCGGCCGCTCCGGGCCTTGATAGGGAATTCGGGGTCGGTAAGCAGGGCCCGCCCAAGGGCGACGAGGTCCACGTCGCCGCGGGCTAGGGCCGCCTCGGCTACAGCGGGATCGGTGACCCGGCTGACACCGATAACCGGGACCCGGACCGCCCGTTTGACCGCCGCCGCCACAGGCAGCAACCACCCGGGCGGGAAGTCCATTGGTGGGCTGATACGAGTAAATGTCTCGTATATGCCAGTGCTTACGCTGAGGTAGTCGACACCGCCCTGTTCAAGCGCCTGCGCGTACCGTATGCCGTCCTCGAGCCTAAGGCCACCCTCGAGGTTCTCCTCGGCTGAGAAGCGGCAACCGAGGTCCACCCGCGACGGTATCACCGCTCTGATGGCGGCTATGACACGGAGCGCAAACCGGGCGCGGTTCTCGAACGACCCGCCGTACTCATCGCTTCGGTGGTTCCATAACGGAGAAAGAAATGCCAACGGCAGGTAGCCGTGGGCGCTGTGCAGCTCGACCGCGTCGAAGCCCGCCTCGACAGCGCGGCCGGCAGCGTCGGCGTAGCGCTGGACGACCTGGTCGATCTCTACCGGAGACAATTCGCGGGGTAGATCACCACCGGACTCAAAGCAGGGCACCGGCGAAGGGCCAACAGGTTGGAGCCCGGTGATCGAACTCGACGCTTCACGGCCGGCGTGGTGCAACTCGACACCAATCTTGGCTCCAGATACGTGTACTGCATCCACTAGCGCACGAAATCCATCGATGCAACGGTCCTCGTGCAACCCAAGTTGGTGAGTCCGACCACGACCAGCAGGGTCGACGAAAGTTGCTTCGACGTCGATCCAACCGACCCCACCCTCGGCTCTTAGCCGGTAATGACCTATCGTGCGGACGGAAACCGTGCCATCGGGGTTGCCGTAATTGCGCTCCATGGGAGCCATTACAATCCGGTTGGGCACCTTCATCGGGCCGACGTCCAACGGTTTGAACAGCTCGTTGAACTTATTGCCTTCCACGCTAAACTCTCCCCAGATGCTACTGCTCGATCTACCCGGACCTTGGGCGATCGCGCCCAGAGTAACAAGCCGCAGGAAGGTTCGACAAGTGCCTGTGTAGCGGCTTAAAGTCATTTCCGTCCCGAACGCACAACTCTGACGTACGAGGCCCCTACGCACCCTGGAGGTTCATTAGTGGCGACTGAAAATCACCGCGTTCCCCTTTTCCTCTGCGTGGCCCCTTCAGGGCTTGAGCCGTCGCTGAGCCAGTTCCGCCACGTCATGGGCGACAGGCCGTTTGACGTCTTCGACGCCGCCGAGGGCGGCGAACCCGATTTTTCGGGCAGACGCGCCGTCGTTGACCTGGGTGGCTGGGGCCAACGGGAGCAGACGGCGAAGGCGGTGACGGCCGGGGTCGAGCTCTGGCATGTGTTCGGCTACGGCCTGGACCACCTCGACCTGGGGTACCTGTTGAGCAACGGTGTCATCGTGGCGCACACGCCAGGAAGCAGCAGCGCCGTGGCTCTGGCCGAACAGGCGATGATGCTCATGCTCAACTGTTCCCGCTCTATCGAGGAGCAAATGGAGAACCTCGAGAAAGGCGAGTTTTGGCACCCCTGGACGAATGAACTGGCGGGGAGGCGGTTGCTCCTTCTGGGCGTGGGAGCGAGCGGTCGAGAGCTCGCCGTCCGCGCCGCCTCGTTCGAGATGGACGTCGTCGGAATTGACATCGTGGTGGGCGACGAAGACAGCTATCGTCGGATCGGTATCAGTTCTGTCCAGTCCCCGGATGCGCTCTACGACCTGTTGCCGACGACGGACGTGATCTCATTGCACCTGCCGCTCACCAACGATACAAACCATATTCTGGACGCGAGCGCTCTCCGCCGGCTCAAACGCGGCGCGATGGTCATCAACGTCGCTCGAGGTGCCCTGATCGACGAACAGGCTCTCTTGATCGCCCTCAACGACGGATCGGTCAGCGCGGCCGGCCTCGACGTCTTCGAGCACGAAGTCCCAGGCTATTGCCCGGAGATCGCACGCCACCCCCACGTTTTCGCAACCCCCCATACGGCTGGCGTGACGTACCAGACGGCCCAGCGGCGGGCGCAGGCCATAGTCGACAACCTCGACCGGCTTCAGAAAGGAGAGCCGATCGCCGACACGGTGGTGCCCAGCGACGACTTCGCCATCACGGAGACTCCAGGTAAATAGGGCGTCCTTCGCGCCACGATCGCTCGCACGCTACGGCGACTCGCATGGCAGCCAGATCTTCTGACGGCGGGCACGGGTTGGCCCGCTCGCCTTTGACCACCTCGACGAACGAGTTCGTTTCATCAGCAAAAGCCTGGGCGAAACGCTCAGGGAACGTCTGGTAGGGCCGGGCCGGCCGCCAGGGCAAAACTTCGCCGGCGGGAGTGAGCGGAGTTCGGTCGTTCAGCCCCGCCGTGAGCGACCCCGCCGAGCCGAAAACCTCGGTTCGAACGTCGTAACCGGCCGGGTTGTGGCGAGCGCCATGGACACTGGCGACGAGACCGTCGACCATCGTGACGAGCGTCACGGCGGTGTCGACGTCACCGCTTGCTGCGAACCGGTCGTGCAGCCGGATCGAACCCGTCGCGGTCACTGACTCCACCTCGTTGCCGGTCAACCAACGCAACATGTCAAAGTCGTGCACGTGCAGATCGCGGAATATACCGCCGCTGGTCGGGATGAACTCAGGGGATGGTAGTTCGTGGTCGTGGCTGAGCATCCGGATCGCATAAAGCGTCCCGGCCTGGCCGGAAGTGACCGCTTCTCGGAGCGCGAGCATGCCAGGGTCGAACCGGCGATGATAGCCAACCTGCACGGTGACGTTGCGCTGGTGAGCGAGAGCCGCAACCTCTGTGGTCAGGGACGGGTCGATCGTAA
Organism: uncultured Acidimicrobiaceae bacterium; assembly: GCA_963807395.1. Classification (GTDB taxonomy): domain Bacteria; phylum Actinomycetota; class Acidimicrobiia; order Acidimicrobiales; family Palsa-688; genus Fen-671. The sequence continues at coordinate 58,858 of CAWEBW010000008.1, read as the reverse complement.
GGGGCTTTTCGCAGAACGCGGTTACTCCCGATGCGATTGCCGTCCGCAGTAGCCGATCGTGGTTGCTGGTGGCCGTCGATATCACGACTCCATCAGGACGAAGGTCGAAAGCTTGCTCTGGTTGCACAACTGCCAGGCCGAGCTCTCGTCCAAGCTGGGCCAACCGTTCCGAGGGCGGAGCGCTGAGGACGACCTGGCCCACATCCGGGTGTTCTCGGAGCAGTCCGGCGCGCAGCTTGGCCATCCGCCCGGAACCAAACACAACGATCCGCACCTTTTCAGTCTCCTGGCGCCTGCGCTCGCCGATAGCGAGGGACGGCGGGCGGGTAACACCAGCCTTTTCCGCTCGGCTACCTGTCAAAGCGTGCGAGTAGCCGACCGTCGGAGTGGCAAACCGGCGGCGGTATAAATGGCGTCGATCGCCAACATGTTGCCGATGGAATCCCGCCCACCTGTGACGGGGGCTTCTACGCCGGCCAAAGTCCGAACAAACGACTCGAGTTGATAAACGTAAGTTGTACCGGCATCGACTGACTCGTCGACCTCGCTGCCATCTTCGAGGCGACCGGTGACCCGGTTCCCGGCTTGCGGGGCGAGGGGGTTGACCACGTCGAGTACACCATCTGCGCCCTCGAGGTGCAGCCACACGGAGTCCGGCAGGGATACCCCCTTATCAATCATCGAGCAATCGATCAATGCCTGGAGGCCGGAGGGGAACCAGAGCTCAGCTTCCATCGTCAGGTCGATCCCCGGCGGCCCTTCGATGGCTGTCGCCGATATCACTTGCGGCTCTTCGCCTGTAATCGTCCGAAGCCAGTGCACGGCATAGCAACCGAGGTCCATCAGCACACCGCCGGCCAGGTCGAGCCGGTACCGTACGTTATCGGGATCGACATTTTGGTGGGCATGAGCCACCGCCCGCCTGAGCGGCCCGATCCGCTGGCTTAGCTCCAATACCCTGGACGCCAGGGGGTGGAACCGCCAATGGAAGGCCTCCACCAGCAATCGTCCCGTTCGCTCGCTCGCAGCCACCATCTCCCGACAATCGTCGGCGTTGGCGGCCAACGGCTTCTCGCACAACACGTGCCGTCCTGATTCGAGTGCGGCGACCGTCCAGGCCGCATGGTGGCTGTTGACGAGGGCAACAAACACGGCGTCAAGAGATTCGTCCTGGATCAGTTGCGCGTAGCTGCTGTAAGCGATCGGGATGTCGTGCTCTGCCGCGAAAGCCTCCGCTCTGGCAGGGTCACGGCAGGCTACAGCTACGAGCTCAGTCCCGACTACCTGGCGAGCCGGGTCGACGATCGCCCGGGGGGCGATCCACGCTGCGCCGAGGAGGCCGATCCGTAGCACAGCGAGACTATTTGCTCAAGTGTGTTTTGCCACCGACCGACCTTCGGGCCGGCCCGGAGAACCCACGCAAAGGTGTCACCCGGCGCGTCTTCCCACGCCGCAGCTGTTGAGGTAGGCACGCGTACGTTCCGCTATAGGGAAAGGGTCGTCGGGTTCACAGGGGTACAGGTCTTGCTCGACAATGGCGAACAGCTCGGTGTCGAGGCCGCGCAGCGCCTCGATCAATGGCCCGAAATCCGGGACTCCGTTAGGTGGTTCACACATGGCCCCGCGCCGGACCGCTTCGGCGAAACCGAGCTGCTCCGCCTGCACTTGAGCCAGCACGTCCGGCGCCACCTGCTTGAGGTGCACGTAACCGATCCGATTGGGGAACCCCTTTATTAGTGCCAGGTTGTCCCCACCGCAATACGAAATGTGACCGGTGTCCAGGCAGAGAAAGACGGCGGAGTCGTCGGTTTCCTCGAGGAACCGCTCGACCTGCTCTTGAGTCTCGACATGACTATCAGCGTGGGGGTGGAACACGAGCTGCACGCCGTAGTCGCCGTGGAGGATGCGCCCCATCTCAGAAGCCTGGGTGACCAGGCGCTTCCAATCCCCAGGCTCCAATGACGGTGCCTGCACGCGGTTCCCCTGCCCGTCCCGATAGCTCTCCGGGAGGTAGATAACGTAATGGGCATCCATGGCTTGTACGAGCGACGCCACTTGGCGGGCGGCCGCGACGTCGTCGGCCCAGGCAGCCTCACGGTGAAGCGCACCCCCCACCGTCCCACCCGAGATCTTCAGCCCCCGTCGGGCCATCTCCTCACGTAGCCGGGCAGGATCTGGCGGTAGGTACCCGTACGGCCCAAGTTCGAGCCACTCATATCCGGCCGCCGCCAGTTCGTCCAGAAAACGTTCCCATGGAGTCTGTTTGGGGTCGTCAGGGAACCACACACCCCATGAGTCCGGCGCGCTGCCAAGATAAATATCCCGAGACAATTTCAACTCCCTCCCAGCATTCACCGTGTGAGCCAGATACCTTCCAGGGTTTGGCCAAGTCCAACACTACTGATCGCCCGACGCAACCCCTAACCCATATAGAGCGACCAGCTTCGGGTCTGGATCGAAGGTCCAGCACCGAGCCGTCAGCCCGCCGTCGGCCACAATGGTTTGCCCGGTGACGAACCCAGAATCCTTCGATAAGAGAAAGGCTACGACACCGGCGATCTCCTCCGGCTCCCCAATCCTTCCGATCGGGTGCGCTTGCCCCATGGCCTCCAGGCTTTCCGAGCTGCGACCGACGAGGTTGGCGGGGGTCCTGACACCGCCGGGGGCAATGGCGTTAGCGCGGATGTTGAAGCGGGCGTACTCGACCGCAATATACCGCGTGAGTGCCTCGATGCCGGCCTTCGTGACGCCATAGGCGGAGTGGTTGACGTACGCCGCCCGCGCGTGCACAGAAGAGATGTTCACAATGCAACCCCCGCTGCGCTGATGGATGAACCGTTGGACGGCCTGGGCGCATCCCCAGTAGCACCCGAACAAGTTCACCTGGAATACTCGCTCGACCGTTTCCCGGTCAATGTCGTGCAGATTGGTAGCCCGTGTAATACCGGCACTGTTGACCCAAGCGTAGAGCCCAGCCTCGATTGACCCCGCTCTGGCCGCGGCACGCTCCAGCGCACCCTCGTCTGCCACGTCACCCACCAGGACCTCGTGCGGCGAACCGTACCGCCTGCGCAAGCGTTCCGCTAGCGGTCCGTCGAGTTCTAGACCGACGACAGCGTAGCCGTCGGCCACTAACCGCTCGAAGATCGCCAGCCCGATGCCTTGCCCACAACCCGTGACAACGACGGACCGCCGAGTCAGCTCGCTTGACGCCACCGGACTATCGTCGACCGAACATTGGCAGGGACCTCCCTTTCGCGCAAAGCATGTCAGTTGTCAACCCAAGCACAACGTCAACGCCCGGCAAACTAGCGGTCTCGACCATACCCCAAACTGCGCACTTCCCGCCTGCAGCTATCGATGGCGCCGGTTCATTTGCTCCGCACGCGAATCGTCAATCGTGTGAAGGTTCAGTTCTTGCACCTTGGCCGGCATCCGATCCCAGATCGAATACTTCATCGGCGTATGCCACGTCGCCACTGGGTCCAACCACTGGGCCACGTACGGCTCCGAAATGCCGACGCGTTCCCTGTCCGTTACGTTCTCCCCTCGCCGGTGCCACAATCGTGTATTCAAGAACGCCACCGAACCAGCTGGCATTTCGACGGCCTTAGCGTACTGATCATAGTCCCCGCCCGATCGCGGAGGACGCCGCATACCCTGTGAGAACGGCACCACCCGTGTGGCCCCGTTGTCAGCTGTGAAGTCAGTGAGGGCCCAGATAGTCTGCAGGCCCGCGTTGTCGTGCGGGAAAGGCCGCCCGCTCCTGCCCCACCAACCTGACTCAGGCAAATCCGAGTGCCAACCTTGTCCCGGCTGTCCCGGCCTCGCGACCAGCCGCCCGGCATCACCAATCATCTTAAAGCCGGGGCCAAGCTCAAACTCACACATCTCCATTACAACCGGGTGGCTAACCATCGCCGGCAACGGGCCCAATCGCCCGGCGATAAGTTCTGGAAACAAGAACTATCTCCTCCGGCGCCGTGTTCCACATCGAGCGCCAACAACATTTCCACTAACCGTTCAAGTGGTTCGGTCGTCACCACCTGCTCGGCGATGGCGTAACCACGGTCATCGAGTTCGTCCTTCAACCTTTGCATCTCTACGTCGCCAATATCCCGTGACGCAACCGCCTCCGCGATCACTGCGTCCCTGGCCTCACCGAGCGTTGTCATTTCTTCACTACCTCCTGATTGCGCCTTCTAACTCCAATAAGCCGTCCCCCTCCTCACTCGTCCCGCCATACCAACACTACAACTCCATCATCTCCTCTCCGTTTCCCCTCGCGCCTACCAGCGCCCTCGCTACAGGCCGAGGCGAGCCCTAACCGCTACAGTGCCTCCTGTCTAGCCCTGAATCCCACTAACAATCAAACCACGCATGAAATAACGCTGCGTACAGAAAAAAATTGCCAGCGGAACGAGAGTTATCAGCGTGGCCATCGCCATCACGTGATTATACGGCTGCGGCGGCAACGGCGCCTGCTCCATCTGCCACTGGTAAAAGTCAAGTGCCAGTGTATATTTCTCAGGCCGCAAGAGATAGATAAGCGGACCAAAGTAATCGTTCCACGTGCTGATAAACGTAAAAATCAACATCACCGCTACAGCCGACTTCGCCTGAGGCAGGATTACGTGCCAAAATACACGGAAGCGTCCGCAACCGTCAATCATCGCAGCGTCATCGTAGTCTCGGGGTATGCTCAGAAAGAACTGCCGGAACATGAAAACGAAAAAAGCGCCGCCCACACCGAAGAACGCCGGGACCGTCAGGGGCAGAAATGTGTTCACCCAATCGAGATCTCTGAAAATAAGATACTGCGGGATAATGGTTATGTACGGAGGGATCATCAAGGTCGAAATTAGTAGCACAAAGAATACCCGACGAAGCGGAAAGCGTAGTCGGGCGAACGCATACCCGGCTAACGGGACACTTATGAGCATACCGATCTCGACGCCTAGAGCTATAGTCAATGTGTTCCTCAGACCACTGAGGAAGGGGAACGTACTTAGTGCGTCGCGGTAATTCTGCCAATCGAACGTCGTGGGCAACAGTTTCGGGGGGAACAGAAGGACGTCCTTCTCGGGTTGCAACGATGTAACCACCAGCCAGTAGAACGGGAACGCGAACACGACGAAGGCGATCAGGACCATCGCATAAATCGAACCACGGTGCAGGAGCCGGAGGCGCCGTTCTCGCTTGCGCGCTCGTTCGGCGCCCGCAACACCCTCAATCTCGGCAGCGTCGAGACCCGCTCCCCCCATGACAGCAACGTCAGTAGCCACGATCTACGCTCCCATCCTCACGACGGTGGGCACCGCCCTAAGGGCGCTCTCGGGCCTATTATCGTGTGCCATAATTGTAAAATACCCATCTTTTGGCAACCAGGAATGCGACACCCGTTATCGCAAACAAAATCAGCACCAGCATCCAGGCTTGCGCCGATGCGTAGCCGATCTGGAAATTCTGCCACCCCGTGTTATACAGGTTCAAAATGTAAAATAGCGAGGCATTGTCCGGACCTCCTTGGGTTATCACAAAGCCCGCTGTAAATATCTGGAACGACGCGATAATAGACGTAATGAAAGTGAACAAAATTACTGGCGACGTCATTGGCAGTGTGACATGTATAAAGCGGTACCATGCGTTAGCCCCATCTATAGACGCGGCCTCGTAGAGCGTAATCGGCACCTGCTGTAACGCGGCAAGATAGAGGATCATCCCCCCGCCGGCAGTCCACAACGTCATAATGATGAACGCCGGAAGTACCCAGGTTGTCGAACCGAACCACTCCGGACCCTGGATGCCCACCAAGGACAGCACACCATTGACGACTCCGTACTGGCCGTTCAACATCCATGCCCAAATAAAGGCCGCAGCGATGGCAGGCACAATCGAAGGGAGGAAATAGATGGTCCGCCACACCCTTAGGCCGCGGATCCTATTGTTTAGCAGGAGCGCGCACGCGTAGCCGATTATGATCCCTCCTGGAACCGCGATCGCCGCGTATTCTCCGGTTACGCGCAACGACGCCAGAAACAGAGGATCCCTGAACATGTAACGATAATTCAGGAGGCCCACAAAACGACGGCCGCTAAGCAACACGTAGTTTGTGAACGAATAGTACAGCGAGGCCAGCATCGGGTACAGGGTGAACCCGAGCAGTCCTAATAGCCACGGAAGAAGGCACACGTAGGCAGCGATCGCCTCCCTCCGCCTTAGCCGCGAATGTAGAACCCCGGTGCGACGCTTTACCGCTTTCGGCGCACTTACCGTCGAACCCGCCGAAAGCGGTTCAGCCAACACCACGCCTCAACTCCTTTCCCGATCTATACTCCCGCTGCCGAGCGCGCTTCTGATATGGCTGCGTTCAGCTGGGAGGCCATGCCTTGGCATGCTTGCTTCGCGGTTGCCTTCCCAAGTATGACCTGTTCGGGAACTGACGTTAGTGCTGCCATTGTCTGGCTCGGCGCCCATCTACCCAGCCAGTAGGGCCAGCGTGCCACGTCCACGGTATGAGATGGCGTAGTTGAGGCTCCCGGAATCCGCGACAGGTTTATGAGGGCGATGGTCTTGCCAGGGCTATCAGCAGCGGTGGCGACTATTGGAAGAGGATCGTACGCAGGTACCGAGCTAAACTCCAGGAACGGTTTACGTATCGATGAATTGGTCGTAAATGTGATAATCCAAGCCGCCGCCTCTTCGGGGTCGCTGAAGGATTTGTTGACACAGAATGAGTTGGAACCTACCGCGTGGACCCTCTGATCTACGTATGGAAGGTGCATGTAGGACATCGGGAAGTTGCCGCCAATGGACGGCGTAGAGTACCAGACCGTCATCAGCGCCTTCTCGGTAGTATAGGCGGGCGTCTCAATCGTGTCTACTCCAAGCGGCGCAGCCACCTTGTACCTGGTGTACAGATCGGCAATCATCTGGACGGTCTCAATGACGGGCTCACTGTCGAAAAGCGACTTCGTCTCATCATAATCGAAAGCGTGGTTCATAAGCTGCGCACCACCCATGCTGGCAAGAGTGGCCTGGAAAAGGCCAAAGGCCAATGATGGTAAGCCCTGTCCAGCTCCGATGGCGTACTGCTCAACCTTTCCGCTGGACGTTGTCTTTGTCGCGGACTTCAGAAAGTCGACGAATTGAGGCCACTTCCAGTTATCGAAACTAGCCGTCCCCCAAAGTGGGAGATCCTTGAGTAAACCGTCCTTGTCTGCCATTTCCGTATTGACAAAAACAATATTGTCCTGGGTCACAAACAAGTCGAGACCCCACACCTGCCCGCCGTAACCGTTGTCAACACTGGGGGGTATGTTCCACCCTTTTGGATCCACACCGGCCGATTTCAGCGCCCCATCTAGGGGATACAGGTATTTCGAGGCGTTAGGTAGAAGAGTCCCGTTCCAGTGTGAATCGACAAGGAAGAAACTTGGCGCCGATCCAGCAGTAAGTTCAGTGAACAGCTTGGTGACGCTATATGACCCCTCTTCTTGGGTCACCGCGTCGCCGGTCAGTTTCTTCATTGTCCCGAGGTAGTGGTCGAACTGGTTCCCCCACCAGTCGCTGAAAGTCATGGCGGCAGCGCTGGACCCTGACGAGAGGCGCGCGCCGCCGTTAGCCGTCCGTAAGGCGGCGCCGTACGAAGGAGCTGCTGATGCGAGAAGCGCGGCAGCGGGCACGGCGGCACTAGCGGCGAGAAATTTTCTTCTAGACAACGGTCGGTCGAAAGCAGGCATATCGTTCATTTCCCTCCCTAGACACGTTTCTTATGATTTAGCGCGGACAATCAGGAGACGCAAAGGGAGTAAGGTAGGCCAGGTCACGGTCTCTCTCTGCTCGCCTTACTGATCTCGTCTCGTCGTCGACCCTTCGGTAGAGACCCCCCGTTTTCCCGCGCCCTTTAGTCGACCTTTAGGCGACCGAGAAGTCCACCCTCAATATATTGATACTTTCCGGGCGACCTAGCAGCGATGTAGCGGCACGAGTAAAACCCTCGCGCTTCTAACGTGTTCTACTTGGCGTTGGTCGCTCGCCAATCGATGAACGATCGACTGGAGCTTCGGGGTTTCGTCTTCGTTCCCGCTCTTCAGGCCGCTCCGAGGGAACTCCGTCCCTAAAGATGTTTTAGGAGCAGATCCGCATGCCAGAAACCCCCCCCTCACTGATTCTCCGAATCAACCCCCTCTCAGTTATCGGTTCGTGAAGATGAAAAGACCTTACCGACCAGTTGCCTTTCCGTCAAGAGAAGTTTGCCGCCGAAGCGCCATTTCCTGACGGTTTGTTCCTGGTTAGCGTCGGCAGCCCAAAGAGTCGAGCGCGCTGACCGAGTTGCGGCGCCTTGCATTCTCCTGAAGTTCGGCCACAACCCGGACGGTCGAATTAGTGGCCCCCGCTAGGGTCGTCGACCACAGCACAGGCACGTGTCCACCCCACTACCTCGCCCTCTTTCCTCGCTTCACTTGCTCGTGCTACTAGCACGTGCTAACGTAACCTAGCCGTCAGCGTTGTGGTTGTCAAGGCACGAGCAGGTGCTCAGGCCATTGGTACCTGGGCGATTGGCGCCAGACCGGAGGTGCACTTGAGTGCTTCGTGGGCGGAGAGGGCGGGGACATCGGATGCGTCGCAGGCGTGTGGCAGGTCTTCGACGGCGTAGACATTCCACCTTCCCGGGTGGTCGTGTGCCATCGGCATGATGCGTGTTGTAGTTCCTGCCGATCGCAAGCACGCCCGGCTCTATCATTGGCCCATGACGCCGCCTTGCCGGTTTAGAGGATTGCCCCGGTGCTAGGGCCGTGACGACTGCTCCCCCTCGCCCCATAACGAAGCCTGTGCGCCGACCCACCATGGACGATGTTGCTCGGCGTGTAGGCGTATCGCGCCAACTGGTGTCCCTAGTGTTTCGCGACCAGGCGGGTCCGAGCGCCGAAACCCGAGACAAAGTCGTCCAAGCCGCTGAGGAGCTTGGCTACCAACCCGATGCGGCGGCCCAGATGCTGCGACGAAGGCAGAGCGCTCATGTGAGCGTACTATTCACAACAGGATCACCCTTCGAGCAGGACTTTGTCCGAGACCTCTATCCAGCCGCAGAGGAGGTCGGCCTCGTCCTCGTGCTGGGCGCTCTTGTCCCTACCCGCGGGGAGCAGCAGACGGTCGAGGAAATGCTCGGGTACCGAGCTGGCGCCTTCATATTATTCGGGAACAATCTCAGTGACGCTGCCCTCAGACGAGTCACCCGCCACGTACCAGTCGTCGAGATTGGGAAGGCTAGTGCAGCATCCGGGACCGACCAGGTAGACACGCCAGGAGACAGGGGCATCGAACTTGCGGTCGACCACCTAGTTCAACTAGGCCATCGGGAGATCGCTTTTATTGAAGGACCAGACCTCCGTGGAGCAGTAAGAAGACGATCCGGCTATGTCCGCTCAATGAAGCGACACGGCTTGGTTGACAACGTGGACTTACTCCCTGGGGACTACACCGAGGAGGGTGGTTGGCGGGCAGCCCGGCAACTTCTCTCAAGGGGGCACCTGCCGACAGGGATCGTGGCGAGCAATGACCCCGCTGCTGCGGGAGTTGTCGTGACCCTATTGCGAGCGGGTCTCAGGATCCCCGAGGACATTTCGGTGACAGGGTTCGACGACAGCTGGCTTTCACGGCTTCCCTACTTGGACCTGACCACCGTTCGCCAGGACACCACCAAAATGGCTGGTCTGGCACTGCGTGCTGCTGCCGAACGAATGGCAGGGGCCAAGGGCCTGGACGCGTAATCACGGTCGCTCCCGAACTTGTCGTACGAAGTAGCACATCCCCGCCTCGGATCAACAAACTTAAGCGCCTTCGGGTTCGCAACGACGGAGTGGCGCGAAGAAGCGAACGCGATGACTGAATCCATGAGCCTCTATCTCGTCCGCGAGAACCTACCGTGGGCACACGCTTCGGCGATCAACTATTCGGAAATTGGTCAAGTGGTAACGAGCACCGGGCTACTCAGTGAGGGAACCAGCCGTGTTGACCCAGGAACAACTGAACCATTTCGAGGTTTTCGGCTTTCTCGTGTGGAGAGAAGCCTTCTCACCCGACGAGATTGCCGCTATATCGCAGCAGTTCGACCACGCGCTCAGCGAGGACAGGCAAGGAAGGGACTTCCCGGGCGACAAGCGCCAAGGTGTCCTCGGGTTCCTGGAACAACGTGAGGGCCTGCGCCCCCTCGTTGAGGATGACCGCATCTACTTGACTGTCGAGCAGTTGCTCGGCCCAGACTTCGTTTGGATCGGGTCTGACGGCAACCTGTACGTAGGCGACACCCGCTGGCATCCCGATAATGCAGAGCCCTACCGTCGCATGAAGGTCGCTTTCTACCTGGATCCCGTGAGCAAGGACAACGGCTGCCTACGCGTCATCCCCGGCTCGCACATCCCGGAGCTGGCCACCCGCTTGAAGGAACGGTGGCCAAAAGAGGATGCCAGCGAGTCTCCCTACCGGGTACAGGGCTCACAGATCCCGTATTTTCCTCTCGAGTCCCACCCTGGAGACGTTGTCTTCTTCAACCAGGGGCTCTTTCACTCCTCGTACGGCGGGAAGAAGGGCCGGCGGATGTTCACGCTCAACTTTGGGGCCAAACCCAGTGCCGAGACTGATTATGACAACCTTCGCCGTACGTACCAATTCAATATAAAGTCGGTGGAGGATATGGGCTTCACCAAGCGGGACCGTATCTACACCGACGCCTTCTTGCACAGCGATTCGCCGAGGATCCAGAGCATGGTGGGTGAGCTGGTCAAGCTCGGTTTCCGTTGAGCCCCTTTACCCCACATCACGCACACGCGACTATCGGAACTAATAACCCAGATCTTGGAGTAATCGAGCCATGTTGACACAAGAGCAGCTGAACCATTTCGACACGTTTGGGTTCATCGTCTGGCGACAGGCCTTCTCACCGGACGAGATCGCGACGATCATTGCGCAGTTCGAGGAGGTCCTCGCCGAAGACCGTCAGGGCCAGGGTTTCGCCGGTGACAAACGCCAGGGGGTCCACGGCTTTCTCGAGTTGCGGGAAGACCTCTCCAAGCTTCTAGAAGACGACCGCATCTATGTAAGCATCGAACAACTGCTCGGCTCAGGTTTTGTGTGGATCGGGTCGGACGGTAACCTGTACGTCGGCGACACGCGCTGGCATCCCGACAACTCTGCTTCCTACCGGCGAGTCAAAGTTGCCTTCTACCTCGACCCCGTCGGGGCGCACACCGGGTGCCTCCGCGTGATCCCTGGTTCCCACCTCCCCGGCATGGGCGACCAGTTGAGGGAACTCTGGCCGATCGACGAGACGGGCGAGTGCCCTTTTGGGATCAGCGGGCCCAGATCCCCTTCTTCCCACTCGAGTCGCTCCCCGGTGACGTGGTCTTCTTCAACCAGCGCCTCTTTCATTCCGCGTATGGGGGTAGGACCGGTCGTCGCATGTTCACCCTCAACTTTGGGGCCAAGCCGTCCGGTGAGCCCGACTACGATTTCCTGCGCCGGACCTATGAGTTCAACATCAAAAACCAGCATGAGATGGGCTACACGAAGCGCGACCGCATATACACGGACGCTTTCCTGCACTCGGGCTCACCCAGGATCCAGTCGATGGTCGGCGAACTGGTCGAACTGGGCTTCCGATGAGCGCTGCCGCTCGGTCTGCCATTTTCCTGGGCCTCGGTGTTCTTACGACCAGGATCGCAGACGGCGTTCGACCTCTTCGCGCATAAAGACGCTCGACTGAGTCGCCCGCTCCTCCCACGCCAGGACGCAGACTGTCATGAGGCCGTCGAACCGGCCCAGGCAGCCGAAAAACTCATACCAGTCCACCTCGCCCTGTCCGATGTCCAGGTGCTGGTGGATACGGGCGGCCGAACCGGGGGGATTTATAATATAACGATTTCCCGATGACGCCCGGTGGTCGAAGGAATCCGCGACGTGAACGTGGGTCAGCAAAGGCCCGGCGTACTCCATGATCTTCGTCATGTTGTCACCCATGTGAAACGTATGGGGGGCGCAGTGCAGATAGGAGACGATCGGAGAGTTGATCCCTCGGATCATGTCAATTGCTGCCAGGCCGCCTTCAATGAAGTCGTCCGGATGAGGTTCGAGCCGAAGTTGTACGCCTTCTCGCTCAAAAACGGGAAGCAGTTCTTCCATGGAGCGCCAAAATTGGGCCTCGCTCTTGCTAGGTTCCTCCGGACGACCATTGAACTCTGAGTTCATGACCGAGCAACCAAGTTCGACGGCTATCTCTATGGCTCGCTTCCAGTAACGCACGGCGGCCTGGCGCTCGTCCTCGTCCGGCCCCGACCAGCGGAACAATGGCAAAATCGACGCCAGCTCGACATTGGCAGCACGAAGCGCGCTCCCGAACGCGGAGATCATCTCCTTGTCCGCACGGGGATGATTGAAGAAGGGGATGAAGTCCTCCCGCGGGGACAGTTCTATGTAGCTGTACCCAAGGTCTGCCACTAAAGCCGGGAGCTGGCGCAAGGGTGTACGACGGAACATATATGGGTCAAGAGCGAGCTGCAAAAGATCCCTCCTCCATCCGGGACGAGTTGGCCACCACAAGTGTGCACGCGCCGCTCCACGCTGGCAACAAGCAGATGGCTGTGCCGGCAGGTGTGGGTTGTATCAGCCCCGCTCCTCGAGCACCCGCCGCGCCGCTGCGGACAACAGCTTCGTCGACCATCGCACCATTCTCATCCCGCAAAACTCCCGACCCGAGCGCCACCGCTTTGTCGAATTCGTCGACTAAACGCTGGGCCCGCTCCACATCCCCATTCGTCGGAGTGAAGACGTCATTGACCACGGTCACCTGCGCCGGGTGGATACACGCACGGCTGCGGTAGCCGAGCCGTTTCAGTACCAGCGTCGATGCCCGCAACCGCTCGACATCGCTGAAGTCCGCTGACACCGGCCCGACCGGCGGGTTGATCCGGGCGGCGGAGCTGGCCAGCACGAGCTGCGAACGGGCCGGTAATAACTCCCTGTCATCAGGGCTCGGCGTTACGCCCAGCTCGGCGGCCAGGTCGAGCTCGCCGAGTTGCATTATCGAGACGCCACTTACCCTGGCAATTTCCGCCGCGGCGAGGACCGCCGAAGCGGTCTCGATCAATGGCTGGAGAAGTAGGCGCGGGCGTGACGGGAAGGTCCTTTTCTCGAGCTCTCGCAAGTGGCTGCTCAGCGGTGCGAGGTCACCAGGACCATGGACCTTGGGCACACAGATCCCGGACAATACCGGAGAGAACACGGCATCAAGATCGTCTACTCCGGTAGGACCGCTGTTTACGCGCACCCAGAGCTCGGCCAGGGTTGGGCTCGATGGGCTGATTGTCGCCACCCAGGCCCGCACCATTTCGCGCGCTTGGGTCTTTCGGCTGGGCGCGATCGCGTCTTCCAGGTCGATTATGACGGCGCCGGCGCCGCGGTCGAACGCCTTGGCCAGCTTCTCCGGCGCGTCTCCCGGTACGTAAAGGTAGCTCCGCGGCGGTTGCGGACGACGCCTCAAATTGCCATCCCTCTCGCCCTCCGTTACGTCCGAGCCAGACCTGGGCCGTTCCCAACAGGCATACCTGCACGTTCCCTAAGTTAGGTGGGGCACGACTTCGCGACAAAACTGCAAGGCGTCTGCGGGGGCGCTCGGCACATCATCCCGTTCGGTTAGGCTGATGCGGTCCAAGCCAAACCGTTCGGCTCGCTCCTCCAGCGTCTCAGCGATCTGCTTCGGGTCGCCGAGAAGCACGAACGGGTTCTGCCTCAAGGACCCTGGGGGTAATTCTGCCCATCGAGCCATAATTTCGCTTTCGGCGGTCTCGGTTCGCGATCGCGAGCCGTAAGCCACGTAGGCGATCTGCACCGAGGCCTTCACGGCGGTGCCGTCTCGGCTGGCGGCCACGGCCTCTGAACGGACCAGTTCCATTCTCTCAGCAAGGTCGTTAACGGTCGTTAGGGCTCGCCGGCGCGAGTCGGCCGCCTGCTGCTCAGGTACCGTGCCGACCACGTGGCCGAACTTCGGGTGTCCCTGGAGGTCGATAATGTCGGCGAACTGGCCGGCCAGCCGGGCTAGTCGGTCCGATCCCCCGCCGATCAGCAGACGGGGCGGTACGGCCGGGCGCGGGCTGAGGGGCAGGTGGCGTGCCGTCACGGACTTGCCCGCCAAGTTGGCCTCACCTTCTTGGAAAAGCTGGCGCGCCACCACCAGGGTTTCTTCGAGACGCTGGGCCCTGTCGCTGAACGGCGGGAGGCTACCGCCCAGCGACTCGAACTCCTCGCCGTTCCAACCGGCGCCGAGACCGGCCGTCACCCGGTGCCCGCCAGCAATGACCGCCAACTGCGCAAACTGGCGCAGCAGAAGCCCGGGGTGAGCCCAGCCTGTGTTGGCTACGATTGTCTGTAGCTCGAGGCGGTCCGAGATCCCGGCCACCGCGGCCAGGACTGTGAGCGGTTCACAATGCGGGAGGAGCTCACGGCCATGGTCCGTGTTATTGCTGGCGAACAAATGGTCCGAGACACAGACGCCAGTGGCACCGGCGCCTTCGAGCGCTCTCACGTAGGCGGATAGTTCGGGGCGCGACATTCGTGCCGCCGGCCCGTTGATCTCGACGAAGACCTTCAACCGAGCCTCGAGCCGATCGTGGTGCCACGGGTGGGAATGCTGAGGGTTGAGGCGAGGTCAAAGGTCACGGCCACCCTCCCGCGTCCACATCTGCAAGAAGCCCGACACGGCCGCCACTGTTCGCTCGATGTCTTCCTCGTCGTGCGCGCCAGTGAGGTACCCTCTGATGATCTCGTGAGGGTGGACGTAGATGCCGTGATCGAGTAGCCAGCGCTGCAACGCCCTGAGGCTGGACCGGTCCTTTCTACCGACAAAACCCATCAGGTCCCGGTAGCACCTGATGTCCCTGGCTGTGAAGTACATCGCCCAAACCGACCCGAAATGGCGGATTTGCGCTGTGGCACCGGTTTCTTCTATCGCCTCGCCGATGCCTTTTGCCAGCTGAGAAGTCAACGCTGCCATGCGTTCGTAAGGGGCGGAGGGCGACTCGAGCACCTCTATGTTCGCCAAGGCAGCGGCCACGTTGACGAGCTGGCCGGTGAAAGTGCCGGAAAACAGCACCGGGCCCTCAGGCACGAAGTTCGACATGTATTGACGTCGTCCCGCCACTGCGGAAACGGGGAACCCGTTGGCCATGGCTTTGCCGAAAGTCGAAACATCAGGGAGCACGCCGAGACGGTCCTGAGCTCCACCGAGGCCATGGCGGAAACCGGTGATAATTTCGTCAAAGATCAATAGCGCACCGTGCTCATCGCAGAGGTTGCGGCAAGTCTCGAGGAAGCCCTTGTCCGGCAGGACCACACCCAGGTTGTGAAAGATGGGTTCGATGATGACGGCCGCCAGTGATGAGCCATAGCGCTCGAACGCTGTGTCAACAGCAGCCACATCGTTGTACTCGGCAACGATCACCGAGCCGGCGGAACCCGGTGCCATGCCGGCCGAAGCTGGTACCGGGTCCAGCAGGCCGTCACGGGAGGCACGCTCGCTCGGGTCGAAATGGGTGTTCCACGCTACATAGTCGTGCCAACCGTGGTAGTTTCCCTCGAATTTCAGCAAATATGGGCGCCCGGTTACCCCGCGTGCCAACCGAACGGCGTGATAGGTTGCCTCGCTACCCGTGCAGCTAAGGAGCACCATTTCGGCAGATGGCACATGTTCGACCAGTTTCTCGGAGAGCTGTACCTCGATCGAATTGGCCGTCGCCATCATGACACCGTGCTCATCCAATGACTCGAGCACAGCTTGACGGATGCGGGGGTCGTTGTGCCCGAGCAATACCGCGCCGAAGCCCGAATGGAAGTCGATGTACTCGTTCCCATCGACATCCCAGATACGAGAGCCTTGTGCCCGTTCCATGTACAACGGGTACGGCTTCGAAGTCCGGCCTTCGCCGTGGACGCCTCCCGGCGTGACCAGTCTGGCCCGCCGGTGCATCTCCTCGGAGGCCCGGGTCGAGAATTGGCGTCCTGTGGTTCGAGCGCTCTCGATGACATATAGGATAACTCAGCTGAGCCAGTACCTATGCTGAAGTACGGCCAGCACGGTCCTCGATCCGGCCCTCGTCACTTCGTGGCAGAGCAGGGTGTCGATGTGGCTGTATTACCGATCAACGGACGGGACTTCTACCGTGAGCGCCGCGGCTCGGTCGGCAACCTCGACGCGGCCGAGGCGCTGGAGTTTGCCACCGAGATAGGTGCCCGGGTTTTGATCCCGATTCATTACGACATGGCTCGCGGCAACACGGCCCCGGCCGGCCGGTTGGTCGATATGGCGAACGAACGAGGGAGCAAGGTCCATATCTTGTGCTTGGCACGGGGCGAGCCGTGCTGGCTTCCGTTCGGGCCATGAGCCTGGCCCCCCGTCCGTCACGGGACCTCGACTACGATTACCAGTCCTTTTGCGGGCATCTGCACCGTCCTGGGCATGCCCACGCACTGCCTGCGCTCGATTCGTTGAAGGTGACCGGGCCGGCCACCTGGCCCTTACGGCCAGCTACAACTAACCCAGGCCTATATCGGCCAAGAAAGATCGGTTTTGCCGAGCGATTGGCAACGGTTTTTCAGGCGGGGCGGGGTACATGTCCTGTTCCACCACGGCCCAGCCATCGTAGCCGACCGCGTTCAGCACGTCCCTGAAGTGTCGCAAATCGATTACGCCAGCATCAAGAGTCGTGAACGCTCCCTCCTGTACTGCGGCGGCGAAGGAGGCCCCATCTAGGCGAACGGACTCGATAACAGTGCGGTCGACGTTTTTCAAGTGCAGGTATGGGATGCGGTCGTGGTGCTGGCGCATAAACGCGACGGCTTCACCTCCGCAGTAGGCGTGGTGGCCAATGTCGAGGCACAATGCTACTGTCGCCGGGTCGGACCGCTCGAGCAGCATTTCGATGGCCGGCTCGTACTCGATAACGGAGTCGGCGTGCGGATGGAACACCGCCCTGATACCTTCCCGAGCGCTCGCCTCGCCGATCGTGTTAAGCACGTCGAGCATCCGGGGCCAGGTCCCTTCGTCCAGTTGCGTGGGGGCGACGACCTTTCCGGTCAGGAGATCAGTGTAAAGCGTGTTCAGCAGCACGAGATGTTCGCTTCCGAACTCGTTCAGCAACGCGCAGACTTCCCCGATATGGTCCTTGTTCGCATCCCAAGCGTCGGAGCGCAAAAAGTCCGTCATGACGAAAGCGCCTGTTAGCGTCAGCCCGCGACGAGCCAGCTCGGGCCGCAGGATCTCGGCATTGGTAGGGAGATATCCCCATGGGCCGAGTTCGACCGCATCGAAGCCCGCAGCTGCAGCCTCGTCCAGGAATGTGGACCAGGGCACCTGGCGCGGGTCATTGGCGAACCAAATCCCCCACGAGTCTGGAGCGACAGCTATGCGCGTCCCCACGGCCCTCCTTTTCTTTTCCCCTAGATTTCGGGCTCGAATATTCAGTTGCTGGTGATGCGGGCCAACTTGCGGCCTACCCTCAAGTAGAAGCGCCCAGATAAACCGTTCAGTTTGCTTTCGAGCACCGTCGATAGCGGGTCCCGGATGTCGTCCGGGCTCAGCACGAACTGCTCCTGGCCGACCCCGTCGGCCGGCTCGACCACCAGCCGTAGCCCCTTTTGCTCGGCGACCCGGCGCACTTCGCTGTTGCTGGCCGCGAAGCCAAGGCTCTTCACCACTTCTACCACCGGCTGGCTGAGGTCGCTGACAGTAGCCAGGTCCTCCACTTCGGCGAAGCTCCGGCGGGAGAAGTGAGCGTCGAAGTCCTCCCGCGCCTGCATGGCCGCGTCCACGCCGTGGACGGCGGCCGTCACCTCGCCGGCCACGATCCGTTTCAGGTCCATCGGGTGCAGGGAGCCGTCGCTCAGCCGCAGGCCCACCAAGGCAAGCTCGGGCCCTGCCATTCCGAAAGCGCCTTCAAGTACGGCACCATGAGACGGTCCGGGATGGACATCACTTTTCCGAACACCTCGCCCGCGGGTGCCGTCAAAGGCACGTAATTACCGGCGGACTTGCTCATTTTCGCCCCCGTGCCGTCGGTGCCTTCGAGGAGGGGCATGGCCACCACCAGCTCTGGTTCTTGGCCGCAAATCTCCATTACCTTGCGGCACATTTGCATATTGAGGTACTGGTCGATGCCGCCCACTTCGACGTCGCAGTGGACCTCCACGGAGTCGATGGCCATAGCCACGGAGTAGAGCAGCTCGGCTAGGGTCAGGCTGTGGCCGGCGGCCAGCCGGGTGCGGAAGTCCTCCCGCTGGAGGGACATCGACAACGGGATGTGCTCCGTGATCTCGATCAGCCTCGGCAGAGTGACGAGCCGCAGCCAGTCCCCGTTGTAGCGGAACTCCGCCTTGTCGAAGTCGAAAAAGGGCGATGCTTGGTGCTTGTACGTAGCCAAGTTTCGGGCGATGTCCTCGTCGGTGAGATGAGGCCGCTCGTCAGAGCGGCCGCTCGGGTCGCCGATCTTGGCCGTCACGTCGCCCACGATGAACACGACGAGGTGGCCCATGCGTTGGAACCGGCTGAGCACGAGCATCGGCACCATGTGGCCGATATGGATCTCAGCCCCCGTCGGGTCTATGCCGAGCTTGGCTATGAAAGGCCGGCCTTGTTCGCTGGCCTCGGTCACGCGCTTGGCCAGGGCCTCGGCCGACGGCTGGAGCTGCTCGGCCTGCTCGGCCACGAGAGCGGCCTGTTCGCCGGGCGAGAGGTCGCTGAGGTCCAAGCGCCGACGGGCGTAAGTCAGTTCGAGCAGGTCGCGGACGACGCCCGCAGCGCTCAGGTCGCCCTCAGCGAGTAAGGCGCTGGCCTCTTCGACTGAACGGCCGAGACGGCTCAATTGTGATTGTGATCGTTGGACGGCATACGGCGGTCCCCAAGCCTAGTTGGGAGTGCCCGCGGGGAGCCGGGCACAATTCGCCTGGAGCGCCGCCCTGCCCTGTACCCTGCCCGCGACGGGTGGGCACAATTCCGCTCGAGCGCCCGCGTCGCTTTGTACCATTTGTCGCACTATGTGTATACAAATGTGCCAAAGCGCGACGCGCCCACCGCACCCATCAGCGGGGGTAGACCACGTTGCCGTAGCGGTGCAGACTTCGCGTCACTACCTGTTCTCGCAGCCACCTGGGCAGCTCGACCCGGCCACTCGAGCAGATCGGTTCGTCGAGCATGCTGAGCCCCGCCCCGGCGCCGGCCTCGGCCACGACCGCCTCGACCGAGCCCAGCAACCGGAGCCGGGCACCCGAACCCCGCCGTCGGGCTAACGAGGCGGCGAAAGACTCCCCGCTCTCGACGACCACCCGTCCTTCAACTTCCCCGTCCGATCCAAGTCCTGGTCGCGCCTGCGGTACCGAGAAGATTAAAGGCGTGCCTGTCAAGTGGCTCAGCCCGGCCGCTTTGCGCAGCTCGTCGTCGGTCACCTCCTCCCCCGCCCTCACCACTACCCCGGGGTAGAAAGGCCGGTAGCGAAGCTCGTTCGACTCAGACACCAACCCGGCCAATTCAGTACTGCGGCCAAAGTGCCGCTCCCACCATCGGCCGTAACTTACGAGCGCCTCCTCCGCCCCCACCGGGGCCGTGTCTCGCCAGCGGCGCAAGCCGATGAGGTAGTTGGGCCCGCCGGCTTTGGCCGTTGGGCCGAGGCTCGAACGCTTCCACCCCCCGAACGGCTGCCGGCCCACCACCGCTCCCGTAGTCGAACGGTTGACGTACAGGTTGCCGGCCTCCACGATCTCGGCCCAGCGGCGGTGCTCGACCGGGTCCAGCGAAGACAGGCCGGCGGTGAGCCCGTACATGACCGCGTTCTGCCAGGCCAGGGCCTGCTCGAAGCTGGCTGCCCGCATAACGCCGAGCACCGGCCCGAACCACTCGGTCGTGTGCGCCCAGGAGCCCGGCCGTACGCCTATCCGAACCCCTGGGGACCACAGCCTGTCCCCTTCCGGCGCTCCCGGGCCCCGGCGTCGAGGCGGGCCGGCTCGACCAGCCACGACTCCCCGGGGCCCAGCTCTGTAAGCGCCCGCCGAAGGGCCGGGGTAAATGGCCCTACGATGGGGCCGACCTGGCTGCCTGGCGCCGTGGCCGGGCCACGCGGAGGCTCTTGACGGCGTCGGCCAACTGACGGAGGAACGGGCTCTTGTCGTAGACGGGGGCGACCACGATGGCCACGCTGGCGGCAGAGCATTTTTGGCCCGCATGGCCGAAGGCCGAGGTCACCACGTCCCGGACGGCCTGGTCGACGTCGGCCGTGGCGGAGACGATGATCGAGTTCTTGCCGCTCGTTTCGGCCAAGAGGCGCCGTTGCGGCGCCCAACCGAGGAACATCCGCGCCGTCTCGTAAGAACCCGTGAGGACGACGCCGCCCACCTCGGGATGGGTTACGAGCAGACGGCCAGTAGCGCCGTCGTCCGCCGCAAAGAGCTGCAGCACACTCTCGTCGATGCCGCCCTCGTGCAGCTGGCTGACCAGCAGCTCCGAAGTAGCCCGGGCTTCAGGGGCGGGCTTCAGCACCACAGCGTTACCGGCGGCCAGCGCGGCGAGTGCCCCACCGGCCGGGATGGCGTAGGGAAAGTTCCACGGAGGTGCCACCACTACTACCCCCAGCGGCTCGCTCTCCGCTTCGCCGTCGACGTCTGCCAACAGGCGTTCCAGGGAGCCGGCGCCGGTGGCGTACCAGCGGGCGTAGTCGACGCCCTCCGAGACCTCGGGATCGGCCTCATCCAGGGTTTTCCCCGCCTCCGAGGCCATGACGGCTAAGGCGTCCCGCCGGCCCATTTCCATGACTTCGGCCGCGTCGCAAAGCAGTTCCGCCCGCTTGGCGGCGCCGAGGGACTCCCACCCCCCGGCCGCCGACCGCGCCAGCTTGATCGCCGCCTCCGCTTCTGCTTCTGAGCTGACCTCAGTCGGCGCCGGGCGGCGGGCGCCAGGCAGTGCGTCGAGCGCCCAGTGCCGGTTGGCCGGGACCGTAAGGTCGGTAGCTGGCTCGTTGGCGAAGCCTCCGTTCTGCAACCCTCGCCCCTCAGCCGATACCGATAAGGCCGGTCCCAATGCCGACTGGGCCAACGCCTCTCGCGTGCGGTCCTGGCGCTGCCGGCTCTCGGCGCTGACATGGTGGCGAGCCCTGACGGCATCGGCGAAGCGCCCCGACTCGACCTCCCAGGCGGAGTTGCCAGGGACCAGTTCCAGTGCATGGCGAAGGTACCCGTCGGGGGTAGCGTTCTCGTCGAGCCGGCGGGCCAGGTAGGCCAGGGCGTTCCTGAAGTCCTTGCCGGCGACGACGGGGGTATAGAGGAGCACCCGGGAAGTGCGCTCGGCTACCGCCGCGGCCTGGTCGTCCGCCATGCCCGCCAGCATTTCCACCTCGACGGTGACGCCCAGAGCCTCGGAAAGGACGAGGGCGAAGGCTACGTCGAAGAGATTGTGGGAGGCCACACCGACCTCGACCGCTCCCCTGCTGGCCGCCTCGAGCAGCCGGACCATCAGCGCCTTGTAGGAGGCGTCGGTCTCCGCCTTTGTCCCATAAGTGGGCTGCGGCCAGCAGGCCAGCTCGGCCGTCGTCTTTTCCATGGCCAGGTTGGCCCCTTTTACCAGGCGCACCCGGATAGGAGCCCCGCCCCCACTGACCCGGTCCTCGGCAAAGCGCAAGAGCCTGTCCAGCGCACGATGGCTGTCCGGCAGGTAAGCCTGCAGGGCGATGCCGGCCTGCAGGTTCGAGAACTCCGGGGCCGCCAGGCACCGGCAAAAGGCCTCTACCGTCAGGTCGAGGTCCCGGTGCTCCTCCATGTCGAGGTTGACCAGCTTTGGCCCGGGGGCGGCGGCAACCACGCGGTAGAGCTCCTGGAGCGGCTTTGATATCCGTTCGACCGAGCCCTCGAAGTCCACCAGCGAAAGCCCCGAAGCGATCGCGGAGGCTTTCACCGACACGCAGTCGACGTCGTCCCGAGCCAGCAGCGCTTCGACGGCGGCCAGACGGCGGCGGGCCTCTTGCTCCCCGAGTACTGCTTCTCCGAGAAGGTTGAGGTTCGGCCTTCCCCGTACTGAGGCCAGCCGGCGCCCGAGCAATACCGGCTGGGCCGGGTAGATGAGGGACCGGGTCTCGTAGCGCAGGCGGGCGCGCACGAGGGCGACGACGGGGAAAGGGGCGACCTTGGCGGCCGCACCAGCCAGACGGAGGAGGCCACGGTCGGTGGGCGACAAGCCCTCCATGGGCTCGGCCGTAACCGGAGAGAGCTGCTCCGCCGCCGTCGACGCGTCCACCGGGCGCAGGACCCGGTCCGCCAGGGCGAAGACCAGGCGCGCCCCCGCTGGGCTGGCCAGGAGGCGGCGCAGCCGCCGTTGCTGGCGCCGCATCGAAGGAGTCCCGAGCTCGCGTGCTCGGCCCGCCAGCTCGGCCGCAACGCTGACCGAGCGAGATATCAGCTCGTCGTCACCGGGTATCACAGTGCTATCTAGTGTGCCGAGCTGCCCGGTCTAGTGGCTGCCCCATCTAAGGACTGCCCCCATCTAAGGACTGCCCCCATCTAAGGACTGCCCCCATCTAAGGGCTGCCCGATCTAAGAGCTGGCGGTCTGACGGCTCGGACTCGCGCCGCCAGCCGGCGCAAACCCGCCTCCAATGATCCTCTCAAGGGACCAAGTCACACCCTCAAACGGCGGTTCAGGCCGGGGCCCGGCGGGCGACGATGTTGAGCCGGACATAGTCGATCACCGGGGTGGGCATAGCGGCAGCGACGGCCGCGGCGAACGCGTGCCTTTCCTCGGGAGGCAGAGTAGCCAGGTGTTCCCGGAGGCACACCGTTTCGAGGAACGGCGTCAGCCCGTCCCCTTCCGGGAAACGCACCGGTTCAGGGTGGCACCATGTCTGGATGTCGACGAAACCAGCCTGGGCCAGGCGCTCGGCGGTCTCTTCGGGGGTGGCGTACAGCCACGTGCCGGCCCGCTCGACCCCAAGCGACCTGACCGTCTCTATCACCCTGGCTATGTTGCCCGCGCCGCCGCACTGAGCCACCAGCTGCCCCCCCGGCCGTAGCACGCTCTGAAGGTTGGCGAACAGGTTGTCGTGATCGGTGACCCAGTGGAACGTGGCCGTGGACAAAACGGCGTCCACGGGGCAGACCTCACCCAGGTGGTCGGGGCCAAGGACGACAGGTCCGCCTCGACGAAGCTCACCCGGTGGCCAGCGGCGTGGAGCCGGGCCCGGGCCTGGTCAAGCATCGAGGGGGAGGAATCGAGCGCAACCACGCGGCCCTGCGGGAGACGGGCCAGCAGTTCTTCGGTGACCCGGCCGCTCCCGCAGCCAGCGTCGAGGACGGTCTCGTCGCCGTACAGCTCGAGCCGCGCCACTACCGCCTTCCCCCAATTGGCCTGTGGCGTCGACACGCGGTCGTACGATGCGCCGTCCCAGTCCGCCACCGTCACGTCCCGTACCCTCCGCAGTCGTGGCCGACGCGCCACTGCTCACCTCGGCGTAGCACTACCCGCGTCACCTTAGAGTGCATAGCCCGGGCGATTTCGGCGCGATAGACGCTTCTCGTTGCGCTCCGCTGCAGTTTTTGCACTGGAGCACGACGAGTTTGGTGGCGCGCACCCAAAAGGGGCGGGCCTGTCCCGTCTGGCCGCTCTCAGTCCCAGATGGCCTGGCCGGTGTCGGGGTCGAAGAAGTGGAGTTCTTCGGTGCGCACGGTGAAGGTGACCCGGGAGCCGGCCCTAAAGTCGCTGCGGGGTGAGATGCGGGCTACGCCGTCGGCCTTGGCCTCGCCCATGGCCAAGGTGGGCAGGTCGCCCAGCTCCTCGGTCTCGGTGGCGGCCGCCGTCGTCTCGGACCGGGCCTTGGTCGCGTCCACCAGGAAGTGGACCTGGAGCTCGTTGCCGAGCGCCTCCACCAGCTCGATGTCGGCCACGAACGTGGTGCCGGGGGCGGCGGGGTCGCCCAGGGCGGGGTCCTCTAGGTCTTCGGGCCGGATGCCCACGATCACCTTGCGGTCCCTATAGCCCCGAAGGGCGGGGCGGGCGGTCAGGAGCGACTCGGCCAGGGACAAGGTCTGGGAGCCCACCTTCACCGAGTCGGCCTCAGGGGAGATGATGGCCTCGTACAGGTTCATGGCCGGGCTGCCGATGAAGGCGGCGACGAAGAGGTTGTTGGGGTGCTCGTAGAGGTACTGGGGGGTGTCGACCTGCTGCAGCTCGCCCAGGTGCAAGACGGCCACCCGGTCGCCCATGGTCATGGCCTCGGTCTGGTCGTGGGTCACGTAGAAGGTGGCCACCCCGACCCTTCTTTGGATGCGGGATATCTCGGCCCGCATCTGGACCCGCATCTTGGCGTCCAGGTTGGACAGCGGCTCGTCCATCAAGAACACCGACGGCTCGCGCACGATGGCCCGGCCCATGGCCACCCTCTGGCGCTGGCCACCCGAGAGCTGGGAGGGCTTGCGGTCCAGGTACTCGGTCAGGCCTAAGAGGGCAGCGGCGTCTTTCACCTTGGCCTGGACCTGGGACTTGGAGACCTTCCTCAGCTTCAGCGAGAAGCCGATGTTCTCGGCCACCGTCATGTGGGGGTAGAGGGCGTAGCTCTGGAACACCATGGCCACGTTGCGGTCCTTGGGGGCCAGGTCGTTCACCACTTTGCCCCCCATGCGCAGCGTCCCCGAGGTGATGTCCTCCAGGCCGGCCACCATCCGGAGGGCGGTCGTCTTGCCCGACCCCGACGGCCCCACCAGCACCATCAGCTCCCCCTCGGCCACGTCGAGGTCCAGGTCCAAGACCGCAGGCTTGCCATTGGGGTAGACCTTGGTCACCTTTTCCAGGTTCACTGTTGCCATCGTGCCTCCCTGCAACCGGGGCCGAGCCCGGGGTGCACTTGGGTGGCCCCCGGCCCGCCGATACCGCTTTTGACGAGCGAGGATAGCGTGCCGCCCACGCCCGACGCTAGTAACCCCGAAAAAAACTGCCAAGACGGGCCTCTCAGGCCCGCTTAGCACCTGAGAAACAACCCGCTTCGGGGAGAAAGAAAGAGGCAGCGGGCGCCTTCGGCGCCGCGAGTGTGGAGCCTGTGACCCTAAGCGGGCGAGTGACGGCACCCGCCGCTTCCTTGTCGTTCCCGAATGTCAAGCCTGCCTTTCCGCGGGTACTACTCGTAGCTCCGGAGGGCAACCGACGAGGCGCTCTTCGCCGACCTTGCCTGGGTAGACCGACACGCTGGCGTCCCCGACCCGGAGCCCGCCGATGCTGCGGAGGCCGGCGCCCGCCCCCAATGGCGCCAGCGCCACGGTGCCAGCCGGCACGTCGGGCTGGATGCCCAGGAGCGCCGCCGTTATGGCCACCGACGACGCCGCCGCCCAGGCTTGAGGGTGGCACGAGGCGGGGTAAGGGCGCGGAGCGAACTGGGACCGGCGGAGGTGGCCGCCGTAGAGCTCGGGCAGCCGGTACCGGAAGGCCTCGGCCGCACTGAGCAGGCCCTCGATGAGAGCCAGGGCGGCCTCACGAGCCGCTGCCCCCGGCGTGCGGGCCAGCCCCGCTACGGCGATCGCCGTGTCGTGAGCCCAGACCGAACCGCAGTGGTAGCTGAGCGGGTTGAAGCCTCGCGACGAAGCGGCCAGCGTGCGGAGGCCGAAACCGCTGTTGAGGTCCGGGCCGAGGAGCCGCTGGGCCACGAGGTCGCTCTCTGGCTGGCTCAGGATCCCGGTGCCCAGGAGATGGCCGATGTTCGAGGCCAGCGAGTCGACCGGCGTACCGTCGGCCTCGAGCGCTATGGCGGGATAGTGGCCCTCGTCATCCTCCACCCAGAACCGGGCGCGAAAGCGCTCCGCCAGGGCGGCGGCGAACTCGCGCCAGCGCTCAGCCCCGTACCGGCCAAAGGCTTCGAGCAGGTCAGCACCGGCAATGGCCGCCTCGTAGGCGTACCCCTGCACCTCGCAGAGCGCGAGCGGAGCACGGGCGATGCGGCCGTCGCGGAACTGGACCGCGTCCCACGAGTCCTTCCAGCCCTGGTTGGCCAGACCCCGCCCCGACTCGTCGACATAGCTCACGAACCCATCCGGCCGGCAACCGGCCTCGGCCAGCCACCCCAGGCAGCGCTGCATCGGGTCGATCAGTGCCTCCACGTCATCGGCGGCCATCCCCCACCGCCAGGCGTCGTGAAGCAGGCAGACCCATAGGGGCGTCGCGTCGACGGTGCCGTAGTAGACGGGCGGGAGCGAGACGGCGCGTTCGTTGTGGCCGTCATCGTCCTTCAGGTGGGCTGACATGTCCGGCCGCCGCACCTCGTGCAAAATCTTGCCGGGCGCTTCGCTCGTCTCCATGTCGAAAACCTGCCCCTGGCGGGCGGCCAGCGTGCGCAGCGTGCCCCGAGCCAGCTCGGTGCCCAGCGGTAGCAGCAGCCGGGCGGCCCAGATGGAGTCCCGCCCGAACAGCGTCAGGTACCACGGGGCGCCGGCCGCCAAGAACACGGCCTCTGGCTCGTCCGGCGACCTCGTCCTCAGACCATCGAGGTCGGCCACGCTGATCTCGACGAAGTTCCTCAGCCTCGGGTCGGCGGCGTCCACATCGAGTACCGGCGACTGGCCTGGCGGCACCGGCGCGGCGGCGACAAATACGGCCGGCGACCCGAGGTTGACAAGCTCTGTCGAGGCCGACCATGTGACCGACCGACCGGGGTCGACGACGACATCCCATCCGACCACCCCTGACGCCGCGTCTATGGTGGCGGGCCGCGGCCAACAGGCGACGCGGACCGAAGCCCGGCCGGGTACGTCCCACTCGAGGCCATCGGCTGTAACCGCGACCGCGTGCGGGGCCGGTGGGCGCCGGCGAGAACGCAGCGCCGCCAAACTCGCCAGGTCGCAGCCGAACTTCACTTCGACACGGCAACGGACCTGTGACCGAGCGTGCGAACTCATCTCGAACGTCTCCAGCATCCCCGCTCGATTGAGCTCCCGTCGCCGAGCGACGAACACAGTCAGGTCTGGGCCCGGGTTGCCGACGCCGGCCGCCGCGCCGTGGAACTCGTTGGCCGGCCCGCCAACCAGCTCGTAACCAAGGGGTACAGGCTCGGAGCCGTTTACAGTGAGGACGCCGTGGCTGAGCGCCCGGACGTCTTGGACATAGAGGCCCTCCACGCCGACGGGGCGGATTTGGCCGTCACGGCCTGACAAACACATGGCCGGGGCGCAAACCGCCGTCACCAAGTCACTGAGGTAGCCCGTCCTGTCCGCCGCCCGATCGGGGCCGCGGGCTTCGCCGAGAACGCCGGTCGTGGTGACTTGATCGTTCATATTCGAGATGATAGTTTGTTTGAACGATCAACTCGGGCCGCATGCGGCGAGGACAGCGAGGGATGTCGGGGATCGAGGACGGTCGGCGATCGACGACGGTGAGGGGTGTGGCAATGGCGCAGCGGGGAGATGACACGACCAGTGCCATCAACGGGCGAGTGCCATGAGGAGCGCAAAAAGGCGGCCCACTATCGAAACGGTCGCGGAACGGGCCGGAGTGTCCCGCCAGACCGTCTCAAATGCCTCCAACGCCCCCCACCGGTTGCATCCCGAGACCCTCAAGCGAGTGCTCGGGACTATTGATGAGCTCGGGTACCGGCCCAGTCACGCGGCCCGGTCGCTGCGGACCCGGTCCACCGGCGTCATCGGCTGCCGGTTATTGCCCAGTGATTACGGTGGCACCGGCGGCGTGCTTGACCGCCTCCTGCATGCATTATGTGATGCCGCACGCGCCAGTGGGTACAACGTGTTGGCGTTTTCTGTTGGCACTGACGACGAAGAGATCGGCGTTTTCGACGACCTGTTGCGCCGGAACGCGGTCGACGGCTTTGTGTTGGCCAATACGCACCACGGCGACGTCAGGCCTGATTGGCTGGTCGACCAGGGCGCCCGATTCGTGGCCTTCGGGCGGCCGTGGGGCGTCCAACGCCCCAGGCACTCCTGGGTGGACGTCGACGGAGCGAGCGGGACATCGGAGGCCGTCAACCACCTGGCGGCGCTCGGTCACACCCGGGTGGCGTTCCTCGGGCTGGGTGAAGGCAACGGTGTAGGCGACGACCGTTATCACGGCTGGGAGCGGGCGATGGGGGATTTCGGCTTACCTGTACGCGACCTGGTGGCGAGGGCCGAGGACGGGATCGCCTCCGGTAAAGCCCTGGCTGAGCAATTGCTGGACGCGCCGGCCCCGCCAACGGCGTTCGTCTGTGTTAGCGACGCCATGGCTCTAGGGGCGCTGCGCGCCATTGCAGACCAGGGAATGGTAGCTGCGCGCGACGTCTCCGTCGTCGGCTTCGACGACAGCCCGGTTGCGTCCGTTACAACCCCCCGTTTGTCGAGTGTGCGCCAACCGATCGAGGGCGTCGCTCACAAGCTGGTCGAAATCCTTCTGGCAGAACTCGCGGGCACCCAGCGGAGGCCCTCGCGGGTCTTGCTCGCCCCCTGGCTCGTCCGTCGGGACAGCACCGGGGAGTGCCCGCCCGCCCGGAAACCGCCGGTCAAACCAGCGCCGGTCAAACCAGCGCCGGTCAACCATAGAGGGCTCCGCCAGGCCGAGCCTCGCTCTACTTGATAGCTACAGAAAGGAAGAAGAACCAAATGAAAAGATGGAAAGTTATAGGCGGTTTGACCATGTCAGCTGCGCTGGTGGCCGCCGCCCCCAGCGCCGCAATGGCCCAGGGCACGCCGAAACTCATCGGCAAGACGACGGGCATCTCATTGAACTTCATGATCGCGTCCTCGGGCACTGCGGAGACAAATGCAGATAGGGCCGCCGCGGCCGCCTGGGGCAAACTGACCGGCAACAAGGTGAGCGTAATAAATTCGTCCAACCTCACCTTGCAACTTACCGAAGGGTTTGCGGGCGGGTCGCCGCCTGATGTCTTCTACGGCGAGACACCGCTATTCGAGAGCCTGGCCAAGCAGGGACAGCTCCTCGACAGCGGCACCTTGATCGCCAGCCCCAGCTCGTTCTTCCCGTCCCTCGTCAATGCCTATACCTACAACCACACGTTTTATTGCGTCCCCAAAGATTCCTCAACGCTAGCCATAGAGATCAATACCGCCGACTGGAAAGCCGCCGGCCTGACCAACGCCAACCTGCCGACGACGTGGGCCAAGCTCGCCTACGACGCCAAGGTACTGACCAAAGGTAAGACCGCCGGGCTCGTAATATCAGACACCCTCGACCGGCTGGGTGCCTTCTTCGCCGAGGCCGGGGGGTCGTACATGAACGCCGCCCGCACGGGCTTCACCTTCAACTCGCCTCAAAACCTGCAGGCGCTCACTTACATCGCCGGCCTGGCTAAGTCTGGCTACCTCAAGTTCCCGGAACAGGTTGACGCCACCTGGGGCGGCGAGGCACTCGGCGACGGTTCCGCGGCCATGACGGTTGAGGGCAACTGGATCATCGGGGCCATGCAGTCGACCTACCCGAAGGTTTCTTACGAGGTCGTCCCGATGCCCGCCGGCCCGACCGGCAAACACGGCACTTTGGTCTTCACCAACTGCTGGGGCATCGCCGCCTCGAGCAAATACACCGCGGCGGCGGTCAGTTTCGTGAAGTACCTCGCCTCTCCGGCCCAGCAGCTGCGCTTTGCCAATGCGTTCGGCGTCATGCCGTCCCGTCCGAGCGTAGCGACGCAGTGGGCGGCAGAGCACACGACCCAGGTCGCTACTGGCGCCACCGGGACCCCGAACGTTTCCTCCTTCGTCCAGGGGGACTCCTACGCCATGCCTCAAGTGGCGACGATAGGGTTCCCGACCGTGCAGAACGCCTTCGATTCGCAGATACTCGGGTTGGCCAACGGGTCGTCAAACCCCAAGCAAATGCTCCAGGCGCTGCAGACCAATGCGGAGGCGCTACTCCAGCCATAATTCGCACATGCTCCGAGGCGCCAGGCCCTTCACGGGGGGCTTGGCGCCAATTCCTCTACTCGTTGCTCTACTCATTCGTCGACTACGCCACGCCTTAGGAGACAGCGGATGGCCGCGGTTTCACACGGCGAAGAGCCGGTTACGACAGTTGGCCATCCGGAACCTGGTTCGCTGTCACCGGCGCCGCCGACCCGTCCTGCGTCACACTGGCGGCGACGTCGCTCGGGCGTGCACAGAGGCGAGAACCTGTTCGGCTGGATGTTCGTCTCCCCCTCGCTCGCCTTCCTGCTCCTTTTCCTCGTCGTCCCCATCGTCCTTGCCGTATACATAAGCTTCACCAACTGGTCCGGCCTGACCAGCCCGACGAGCAGCGCCGTCAAATGGGTCGGGCTGCAAAACTACAAAACAATCCTGACCGAACCCGGGCTGTACCAATCGAATTTCGGGGCCGCGATCCGGAACAACTTTTATTTCGTGGTTTTCACCGTCCCGTTGCAGACGATATTCGCGTTGTGGCTGGCCGTCCTGGTCAACAACCGGTTCCTCCGCGGCCGGGGCTTCTTCCGGACGGCGTACTATTTCCCGTCGATCACCAGCTCGATCGCCATCACCACGATCTTCATTTTTTTGTTCCAGGGTTCGGGCGTCGTCAATACCGTCCTCGGCTGGGTCGGTATCGAGGGGCCCAACTGGCTCTACGACGAGCAAGGCGTCTTCTGGGACGTCCTTAACTTCTTTGGCGTCTCGGGACCACCTGGTTGGGCCAACCACACCATCCTCGGGATCTCGGTCTGGGACTGGATCTCGGGGCCTTCGGTCGGGATGTGCTTCTTAATAATCCTGGCCGTGTTCACGACGTCAGGCACCTTCATGCTGTTTTTTCTGGCCGCCCTCCAGAACATAAACGAGGAGATCGAGGAGGCGAGCGAGGTCGACGGCGCTACCGGGTGGCAGCGGTTCCGGCAGGTGACCCTGCCCATGCTGCGCCCCGCCTTGGTGCTCGTCCTCACTCTGGGCTTCATCTCCACGTGGCAGATTTTCGACCAGGTATTCCTGACTGCGAGCAACCCGACCATGATCACGCCGGCCTATTACTCGTATCAGATCAGTTTCATGGACAGCGCCTTTGGAGCGGGAGCGGCCGTTGCTTTCTTGTTGTTCTGTCTCATCGTCTTCCTGACTGTTCTCCAGCGCAGCTTCATCAAAGAAGACTTAACCCAGTGAGCGCCCGGAACTACCAGCCACCATGGCGCCGGGCTGTCGGGTACGCCTTCTTGGTGGTGCTGGCGGTTATATTCATAGCCCCTTTCGTCATTACCGTCGCTAACTCGTTCAAGACCGAACCCGACGCCACTGCCAACCCCATCTCGCTCATACCGCACCCCCCAAGCGTGGCCGCGTGGCAGCAGATCCTGGGCATCGGGCCAAGCGCGGGTGTCTCCGATTTCCCGCGCTGGTTCATGAACAGCGTCTTCGTCTCGACGTGCATCACTATCGGGCGGGTCTTCTTCGACAGCCTGGCCGGCTATTCACTGGCCCGCCTCGGTTTTCGCGGGCGCAAGTTCGTGTTCGGGCTCGTGGTCGCTACCCTGGCCGTACCCGGCGTGGTATTGCTGATCCCGCGCTTTTTGGTCTTGAAGGAACTGGGCTTGTTCAACTCCTACCCGGGGATGATCTTGCCCATGATTGTGGACGCCACCGGTATCTTCTTGATGCGCCAGTTCTTCCTACAGGTGCCGGTGTCGCTCGAGGAGGCGGGCAAGGTCGACGGGGCCAGCATCTTGCGCATCTGGTGGAGCATCGTCCTGCCCGTAGTTCGGCCCGGGCTGATCACCCTGACCATCATCTCCTTCCAGGGTTCGTGGAACGAGTTCCAGTTCTTCGAGGTAGCCACGATTTCGCCCAAGTACTACACCCTGACCACCGGCCTTGCCGATATTGTCGGGGGCGGCCTCTCGGCGGGCAACCAGTTCCCCATTAAGCTGGCCGGCTCGGCACTCACGATTGTGCCTATTGCGATCCTGTTCTTCGTCTTGCAGCGTTACATTGTGCGGCCCCGGCTCGGGGGCGCAGTGAAGGGGTAGCTGGCACCCCGTGGGGGCTGCGGTCGGGCACTCTGTGGGGGGCTGCGGGTCTCTGCCCCAGGGCAGCTCTCAATGGGTAGCGGTCAAAGGGTAGTGACCGGGGCTCCGACGTGGATAGCCTGTTCGGGATGGAGTTGTTGCACTGGGAGCGCCGGCCGAGCCTGCGTCAGCCCGCGCTGGTGGCCGCTTTTGAGGGCTGGAACGACGCCGGCAACGCCGCCTCTGGGGCGGCCGCGTACCTGCTGCGGGCCTGGGACGGGCAGAGGTTCGCCGTATTCGACTCCGAAGAGATGTTCGACTTCACGTCGACGCGCCCCCAGGTGCGGCTCGAGTCAGGCGAGACCCGCCGTCTCGAGTGGCCCTCGGTCCTGCTATCCAGCGCCTCCGCCCCCGGCACGGACCGCGACGTCATCTTCTTGTCAGGGCCCGAGCCCCAGCTCCGCTGGCGCAGCTTCGCAGAGGAGGTGCGCGAGACGTGCGTCGCCCTCGGCGTCAATCTCGCCGTGCTCCTCGGCGCCCTGCTGGCCGACGTCCCCCACACCCGCCCTGTAAGGGTGAGCGGAGGGGCGGGCAACGCCGAGCTGGCCGCGCTGGCCGGCGTCGAGCCCTCCTACTACGAAGGGCCCACGGGCATCGTTGGAGTGGTGGCGGACGCCCTGGGCCGGGCCGGCATCGCCACTACCTCGCTTTGGGCCAGCGTCCCTCACTACGTCTCCCAAAGCTCCTCGCCGAAGGCGACACTGGCGCTGGTCGAACGCTGCGCCCGGGTCCTCGGGACGACGGTGGACGTGGGGAATCTGGAGATATCTGCTGCGGCCTACGAACGCCAGATAAACGAGCTCGTGGCCTCCGACGAAGACGCGTCTGCCTACGTGACCCGGCTGGAGGAGCAGGACGCAGAGGTCCATCCCCCTGAGGCCGACCTGGCTACAGACGACGAAAATGCCCATCTAACCCCGGCCTCCGGCGATCGCCTCGCGGCCGAGGTGGAACGCTACCTTCGCGAACACCGCCAGGAGTGATCAGGCAGGAGTGATCAGGCAAGAGTGATCAGGCACGAGTGATCAGGCGAGATGATGAGGCAAGACTGACCGGGTAAAGCCAAAGGCGCCAACCAGGTTGGTACGCCAGGGCGGTACGCTTGGTGGCGGTGGCTAATTGCGCTCACGGGTTCCCCCAGGGCGAGTGCCTGATATGCCAGACACTTGGGAGCAGCCCTGCTCAGTCGACGGCTACGAAGGCCAAGCCGGCGAAGACGAAGTCGTACGACACGAACGGCGGTAGCCCGGCGGAGCTGCTCCAGGCGACGAGTTCTCGACCTAACGGGCGCGGCTCAACTTTGCCCGCTCGGGGCACTCGAGCCGTTGGGTGCAGGCGGGCCGCGGCGAGGTGGCATGGGGTCGCTATGGGCCATCCTGGTCGCCATCGTCATCGGCGGGTTGCTGGTGTGGGCGTTCGCCGGCATTCTGTCGGTGGCGTTCCACATCGTTGAGTACGTCGCCATCGCTCTAGTAGCCGGATGGATCGGTTACAAGCTCGGTCATGCCAGAGGCCGCCGGGGCCACTGAGGGAGCCCCGAAGCCCGATTGGCGCGCTCGGGACCACCCTTTCCGCTCAGTTTTCCTGCCTTGTCTGAGGCGAGGACCTGAGCGGGCCAACTTTACCCACACCGCCTGACCTTTCCCTAGACCACGGGCGGGAGGGGCGACGCCGGCGATTGCTGATCCTCGGCGTCTGCTCGCTCAGCGTTGGCGGCGGCCTACCTGCTCATCGGGCTCGGGTTCGGGGCCGTCAACCCGCCCATAACCAACACTGCGGTAAGCGGCATGCCCCTGAGCCAGGCCGGGGTGGCGTCGGCCGTGGCCGGCACGGCCCGCCAGCTCGGCAGCGTCCTCGGGGTGGCCGTGCTCGGTTCGGTCGTCACCTCTCGGTTACACAATGAACTGAAGGCCCGTCTGGCCACCTCTCACCTTCCCGAGGCACTGCAAGCCAAAGTGACCAAGGCCGCCATCGGCACATCCGGGATCAGCGGGGCCGGGCTCCCGGCAAAGGCGGCCAAGATCCTGGGCGAAGCCTTTACGGCCGCGACACATGCCGGATGGGCGCTGGCCGCACTTTGTGGCGCCCTCATCGTGGTTGTCGCGTTCTTCACGACGAGCCCCAAGGCCCGCCAAGAGGCTCGGCTGGTAGTGCAGCCAGACGCCGGCGGCCCTGGCGACCCAGCCCCAGCGGCGACCGGGTCGGCGGGCTCGACCTAGAGGCCCGCCAGCCCGCGGGCGGGCGAGGGCCCCGCCTCAGCATCCAGGTCGTCGCCGGCCTCTTCGTCGTAAACGGCGTAGCCCGATTCCTCGAGCTCCAGGGCGAGCTCCCGCCCGCCCGTAGCCACCACCCGGCCGCCGGACAGAACGTGGACCTGGTCGACCGGGGAGCTCAGAAAGCAAACGGTAGTAGTGAGTTATCGCCAGTACCCCGATGCTCGAGCCGCGCGCCAGTTCGGCGACGCGCCGCGCCACCGCCCGCAGGGCATCGATGTCGAGCCCGGAGTCAATCTCGTCGAGGACGGCGATGCGCGGCTGCAACACGCCGAGCTGGAGTACCTCGTTGCGTTTGCGTTCCCCGCCCGAGAGGTCGACATTGAGAGGCCGCGACAGGAACCTCTCGTCCAGACCGACTCGGCTCGCCTCGGCCGCCAATAGAGCTGCCACTTGCGCCGGGTCGCGGCCCGAAGCCTTGAACGCCTCGCCCAGCGCGTCGACCAGGCT
The DNA here is from genome assembly GCA_963807395.1 of uncultured Acidimicrobiaceae bacterium. Classification (GTDB taxonomy): domain Bacteria; phylum Actinomycetota; class Acidimicrobiia; order Acidimicrobiales; family Palsa-688; genus Fen-671. The sequence continues at coordinate 24,088 of CAWEBW010000008.1, read as the reverse complement.
CACCCCGGGCACCTCGATGGGGTACTGCAGGGCCAGGAACAGCCCGGCCCGGGCGCGCTCCCAGGCCGGCATGGTGAGCAGGTCGGCGCCGTCCAGGAGAACAGACCCGGCGGTCACGTCGTACCCCGGCCGGCCGGCGATGACATGGGAAAGGGTGGACTTGCCGGACCCGTTGGGCCCCATTACAGCGTGGACTTCGCCGCTCCTTACTCGGAGGTCCACGCCCCGCAGAATTTCTTTCCCGCTAACCGAAGCCCGTAGCCCACTTACAATTAGCTCGCTCACGGCACACTCACAATTACTTCGTCGCCTTCTATCCTCACGGTGTAAACGGCTACCGGCGTCGTGGCGGGCAGGCACTCAGGCGCCCCGTCTTTCAAGGAAAACGTGCTGCCGTGCTTTGTGCACTCGATACTGCAGCCATATGGTTCGACCTCGCCGTCGGAAAGAGGCCACTCCTGATGGCTGCACCGGTCGGCCAGGGCGTAAACGTCGTCGCCTACACGGGCCAGGCATATCCCGTACGGCCCCCCCTCGACGCGAGTGGCCTCGCCGTCGGGTACGTCCGCCAGTTTGACCCTAATTTCTGTACTCAAAGCCCTGTGCCTCGACCGTGACCGGGCCCGCCCGCACCGGACGTACCCATTTCCTCATAACCGCCAAAACCGGCGGACTCGAGTTTGCTCGCAAATGCTTCACGGAACCACCCTTGCAGGCCGGCGACCGGGAAGCGCTCGAGCACGTCTTCCATAAACCCGAGGGCGATCAGCCTTTCTGCCACGTGCGCCGGTACCCCCCGGCTTTCCAGGTAAAACCGCTCCGCTTCATCAATTGGCCCCACCGCCGAAGCATGCGAGCAACGGACGTCATTGTCCTCGATCTCGAGGTTCGGGACCGAGTAGGCCCGCGCCCCTTCGGAAAGAACGAGGTTACGGTTGGTCTGAAACGCGTTGGTGCCTTTGGCGCCCTTTTCCACCCGGATGAGGCCCGAATAGACCGACTGTGCCCGGTTGGCTACGACGCCTTTGAATAGCAGGTCCGAATGGGTCTGCGGCGCGGCGTGGTGCTGGACGGTCCGCAAGTCGTGCATCTGGTCGCCGGCACCAAAGTAGGCAGCCAGAAGCTGGCTGTCGCCGCCGGGGCCCTCGAGTACCGAGTCGGTGCGCACCCGGGCATAGTCACCCCCAAGGGCCACGGTCATGGACCGCAAGCTGGCATCTCTACTGACCCGGCTCACCTGGTTGCCCAGCTGCCACGCCCGCCTTCCGAGCACCTGGACCTGCCCGAAGCCGAGCCTGGCCCCCCGTCGGAGCGACAGTTCTGTCACGGGTACGGCCAAGAGGTCGGTGTCACCGGAGGCAATCACCTCGAGCACGCGCGCTGAACCGTTTTCGCCCACTTCAACCTCGAGGCGGGGAAAAACGGCGACACTTTCGCCGTCGAGCCAGTGCACCACCACCACAGGGGCGTCCACCGCCGCCCCAGGTGCCACCGTCACCCTCCAGGGAGCCAGGACGAAGGCGCCGTTCATAGCCCGCCACACGTCCGCGGGCGGTCCCGAAAGGGTCTCTATGGCCTCGGTGCCATCGCCGAGGGGGCCGTAGCCCACGGGCACGACGTCGAGGCCCGGTTGGGGGCGGAGCACGGTCGCTTCCCCGCCGTTGTGGCTGACGACGACGGTTGCCTGCGGTCCGGCGGCCTCGACCAGTTGCTGTACGCGTGCTGGCAGTGGGCTGGCAGCGACCGTTCCCACCGACGACCGGGGCGCGTAGCGGCTGAGGTCAAGGTCTTCGACGCGGCTATAGCGCCATATCTCCTCGGACTCTCGCGGCCAGTCAGATCCCGAGAACAGCTCCCAGGACGCCCGGCGCAGGTCGAGCAGCCAGGCCGGGCCCGGAAGAGAGGCGACTACGTCCGCGTCGAAATCAGAAGTTAAAGGAACTGGCACGATGTCTAGTTAGTTTACGGTATGCCGTGGCTGAGTTGTCCCGCTGGTCTTCGGATGGCACGCTGAGAGCGTGCCGGCAGCCGACGAGAACGTCGTAGTGGTAGCGCGCCGTGCGCGCCGCTCCGGCGCTCGAGCAGGTGGCAGATCGGGCCGGCGGTCGCCAACGCCACCCGGCACGGCCCGGGCGGGCGCCAGTTTTGTGAGCGCTTTTCTCGTCGCTATCCTCCTCACAGTGGCGGGAGGCGTCCACAGCGCGGCCCGGCCCATCACTAAAGGCAAACTGCCCGCCGTCCTGGTGAATATCATCATCGGCCCGCGGGCGCTCGGCCGTATCAGCTCGCGCCTGTTTGGTTCCAACCTGCTCTGGCCGTACAACGCAGAGGGAGCTTTCGACCCGAGCACGCAGAGCTTCTACCCCGCCTTCGTTGACGAGGTGCGCAACTTGGGCGTGACATCCCTGCGGTACCCGGCCGGGATTACTGCTGACAGCTTCGACTGGCTGCATGCCATTCGCCGAGCCCCAACGGCTGCCCAACGAACCGTACGGCATGCAGAGCGCCGAGCTTTCCAAGAATCTGCTGCACTCTCGATGGGCCGGAACCTTCCACAGTGGGGCCCGATGAGTTCGGAAAACTGCTGGATGAGACCGGCTCGATCGGAGACGTAGTCGTAAACTTCGACACCGGCACCGCCGACGAAGCCGCCGACTTCGTCGCTTACATGACCGCCCCTGACGGTGAGCAACCTTCCTCCGAACCTTCTCAACCGGGCTTTTGGGCCGCACTCCGGGCCAAAAATGGCCATCCCGCTCCCTACAAGGTCCCGTTTTGGGAAGTGGGCAACGAGCAGGACGGCTACGGGCAGAATGGCTGGCGCTCGGGGACGGTAGTTAGCGTCGGGCCCCACAAGACTGTATGCCCACGAACTGTGCTCCAAATTTGCTTGTACGCCTTCGGAGGTACGACCGCTTTTTCTGACCAGCCGGTCGGCATACTGGCCGACGAGCTGCCGTCGGCCTCGTACTCGACCGGCCTTGCCCATCAGGCCTTCTATGTTTACTTCCCGCCGGTCGTCCCCGAGGGCCAGACCATTGAAGTAGGGGGCGTGCCCTGGCAAGAAGTCCCCAGCATTTCGAGTGCTCGCCCGCATGCAGACGTTTACGAGTTTTTAGCCTCGAAGGGCGAGATTATTTTTGGAAATGGGGCTCACGGCGCCATCCCGCCCGAAGGGTGGCCCATTACGGCCAGCTACGAATCCGGGCCGCACGGCGGGTTTGTGGAGTTTTACCGGGCTATGAAGGCGATGGGCCCGCACGCGCAAATTTGCGAGACGGAGGAAGAGAGGACGGTCTTCCTCCAGGTCATGGGGCGAACGTACCCGTACGACTGCGTCGAGTTGCATAAGTACGCCAAACCGTTGGACCTGAGGGCGCCGATGGCTACGTACGAACAGAACCTCATGGATGCGCCGTATGTCGAGGGTCAGAAGGTGGCGGCACTCCAACAATTGATCCGCCGGTACTCCGGCCGGGACGTCCCCATCGTCATCACCGAATACGGCCAACTGGTGAGGCCGATGCCGTACGCCGACCCAGACTTCAACCTGTCCCTCGACGAGGGCTTGCTGATGGCATCGCAATTGCGCCAATGGATAGACCACGGGATATTGCTGGCCGAGAAGTACCTGTTGGTGTCCACACCTTTCCTTACCGACAACCCCGTCGACCTCAGCGTCGACCCCGTCGGGTTGAGCGTAAACAGCGCCATGCTGGCCGGGCCGGGCCCCACGTTCGTGACCGAGCCGTCTGGGAAAGTGCTCGGCCTGATGGCCCATCTGGCCGGGACGGAAAGGCTGGCTTCCAACGTGGAGGACGATCCCCTAATGCAGACGATGTCCAGCGGCCCAACGATACCTGGCGGGCCGGTGCCCGTCCTCCAGACGGTGGCCAGCGCCTCCAACGGGAAATTGGACCTGCTGGTCGTCAACGTGAGCCCGGACCAACAGGTGACGGCGGACGTAAGCCCCTGGGAGCTGGCGGCGCCGCACGACGTCACCGCCACCCTCCTCGACGGGCCGAGCCCGTTGGCGTACAACACGTACGCCCATCCCGACAGGGTGGGGACACGGACCTGGACGGTCCAGGTGGACGGCCACTTTTTCGTCTGGGATTTCCCGGCCCACTCGGTCACGCTATTGCGCATGCCGTTGTTAAGGCCCGGCGTATACCGCGTCTAGTCTCCGCCCCACCGACCTTTCAGGAGCAATTAGAGAACTCGGCCAGAAGGCTGGCCACTTCGGCGTCAGTCGTCTGGCTGAAGTCTTCGTACCAGGCGCCGACGGCTTGCATCCGCGTCGGCCGGACCGTGCAGATTTCCTCGTCAACGAGCGGCGCCAACTGCACCAGGGCTTCGGGAGGCGCCACCGGGACGGCGAGGACCAGGCGCAAAGGGTGCTGCGCCCTGACCGCCATCAGCGCCGCAGACATGGATGCCCCCGTGGCCAGCCCGTCGTCGACGACGATGACGGTATTGTCACTGAGCGGGTGGCCGGCGCCGCCCGCGTTGTACATCTCAGCCTGACGGGCCACTTTCTCGGCTGCTTTGGAGACCAGTTGCTCGACACGCTCGTCCCCCAGCCGAAGGGCGTCGATGACGTCCTCGTTCAGGACGGTCACCCCACCGGGGGCGACGGCGCCAATAGCCAGTTCCTCCCGGCCAGGGGCGCCCACCTTGCTCACAGGCATCGCCACCAAGGGGGCGCCGATTTTCCGGGCCACCTCGGCCCCGACCGGGACCCCGCCTCTCGGTAGCGCCACCACTACCGGCCGTACCAGCTCACCCAAGCGGGCCACCTGTTCGCCGAGCACCTTGCCAGCGTCGGCCCGGTCGGCGAACAGGCCCTCGAACAACGGCTTATCAGCCCTCCGTCTCTTGCTCCGGGTCTACTACCACCCGGCGGTGGTCGTAGGAATCGTAACGGACGGCGATCGTCCCCCCCACCTTCACCCGGGCCCGCTCCTCTGGAGTGGGGAAGGCCACGCGCGTGGTCACCTCGAACGGCTCGCCCTCGGGCGGCTGGACCCGCAATGTCAAGCGGCTACGTGTTACCGGTCCCAGCGTCCGTTCGTCCACGACAGACATGACCAGTGCATGAGCCTGGATGTTAAGGGGCCTCAGGTCCCCGAACTGCTGGTCCTGCTCGGTCGGCGGCTGCGGCTCGCTGACCGGCTGAGGCTGGGGGGCGCCGGCCTGACGGTCGCGGCGCTCGCTCCGCTCCCGAGCTGGTCGGCGGGGCGGCTTGCTGCTCGGAGGCGGCGCCGTGCCCGGGTGCCCGCTACGGGTCGAGCGAGCCTGGCCTCCTCCTGCCCCCTGGAATGGCCCCTGGGCGTTTACGGCCAGGCTCAACACCCCGACCACAACCACCAGCATGATGGCCAAAGCCAACGCCGCTCCCACAGCTGGATTCTATGGCACTTCAGGAGGCGGTTCGCCGGCAGCGGCCGTGGCGCCCCAGCCCGCCCGGTCGGGAGCGACGGGTGCTAGGCAGGCGACGCGGCGCGGCCCACTCGGCCTCGTCGCATCACCGCCGCACCTGGCGTCGCTAGCCGACGCTGCCTTCCATCTGGAGCTCGATCAGCCGGCTCCATTCGACGGCGTACTCCATCGGCAGCGTGCGCGTCACCGGCTCGATGAAGCCGTTCACGATCATGCTCATGGCCTGCTGCTCCGACAGTCCCCGGCTCATCAAGTAGAAGAGCTGGTCGTCACCCACCTTCGAGATCGTGGCCTCATGGCCAACCTGAGCGTCGTGCTCGCCGAATTCGATGTAGGGGTACGTGTCCGAGCGCGACTTCTCGTCGAGCAGGAGCGCATCGCAGCGCACGAAGCTCTTCGAGCGCTTGGCGCCTTCCTCGAAGCTGACCAGGCCCCGGTAGGAGGTCCGGCCGGCGTCCTTCGATATCGACTTCGAGATGATCGTCGACGTCGTCTCCGGCGCGGCGTGGACCATCTTGGCCCCGGCGTCCTGGTGCTGGCCGGCGCCAGCGTAGGCCACCGAGAGCACCTCGCCCGAGGCTTTGGCGCCCATCAGGTACACCGATGGGTACTTCATGGTCAACTGCGAGCCGATATTGCCGTCGATCCACTCCATGTGCGCTTCGGCCTCGGCCCGGGCGCGCTTGGTGACCAGGTTGTACACGTTGTTGGACCAGTTTTGGATGGTGGTGTACGTGACCCGGCTGCCCTCCTTGCACACGATCTCTACCACGGCCGAATGGAGCGAATCGGTCGTGTAGACCGGGGCAGAACACCCCTCGATGTAGTGGACCTGAGCGCCCTCGTCGGCGATGATGAGCGTCCGCTCGAACTGGCCCATGTTCTCGGCGTTGATCCGGAAATAGGCCTGAAGCGGCATGTCCACCTTGACGCCCGGCGGCACGTAGATGAACGACCCGCCGGACCACACGGCCGAGTTGAGGGCGGCGAACTTGTTGTCGTTCGGCCGGGATTATCTTGCCGAAGTACTGCTTCACGATGTCCGGGTACTCCCGGAGCGCCGTGTCCATGTCGCAGAACAACACGCCCTGGCTGGCCAGCTCGTCACGGTTGCGGTGGTAGACGACCTCACTCTCGTACTGGGCGGTCACCCCGGCCAGGTACTTCCGCTCGGCCTCGGGGATCCCCAGCTTGTCGTACGTCGCCTTGACCGAGTCGGGCAACTGGTCCCAGGCGTTAACCTGCTTGTCGATGGGTTTGATGTAGTAGAAGATGTTGTTGAAGTCGATGCCCGACATGTCGCCGCCCCACGATCGGCATGGGCCGGCGCTCGAAGTACCGCAGCGCCTTCAACCGGCGGTGGGTCATCCAGTCGGGCTCGCCCTTCATCCAGGACATCTCCCGCACGATGTCCTCGTTGAGGCCTTCTTGGGCTTGAAGACGTAAAAGTCCTCGACATCGCTCCAGCCCAGCTGGTAGCGATCCAGGTCAAGTTCTTGTGTGACCGTGGCCATCGAGCTTCCTACTCCGTAGGGATTTCTCCTACGTAGATAGTAACAACCCTGGTGACCAACCCGGCCGGCCGGGGCGACGGGCCGGCTACCGGGTCGGCTAATCGGGCAGCTGGCCCGAGGCTCGCCGTGCGGGTGGGCCGTCCTCGAGGCGATCGGGCGAAAAGTACACAGCCTGTACTAAGAGACCCACGGAACGTGATATTTCAGCCGAGATTGTGCCGCTTCTCGGTGCGCCAGGGGTTTCTTGTCGCGATCCGATGCAGACAGGACACCGAACTGCGCCGAGTTCACTGAGCTGCGCCCAGATCGCCCGGATCGTGCCTGGCTCGCCTGCAACGTTTATCCACTGCCATAGCTCGCCGGCCATCTCCTCCGCCGCCAGCGCGACGGCGGGGTCGGCCGGGTCACCGACCATCACCCCCAGCAGTCGCTCTCGGCGACCCTGGTCCGGGCCGGCCACTGCCTCGCCGAGCGCCGCGGCGTCCTTGCCCACCAGCACGACCGGCGTCCCCGGGCTACGGCGCGACAGCCTCGCCCACGTCAGCGGTCACCTGCGGTCACTCTTGCACCGGCCGCGAGCCCAAAGGGTAAGAAGTGCGTGCCACAGTTGCTCCTAACGCTATGCCCCTCCTCCGACCTTTCCCATCCCCGGTTGCGCCCCGCAAGCCCGCCGCCCACGTCGCTCACGGCGACATCCAGGCCAGACGACTGGCAATGGCTCGCCGACAAGCACGACCACGCAGTCATCGCCTATCTCGAGGCCGAGAATGATTATGCCGAGGCTGACCTCGCACCGACGGGCCCGCTCCAGGAGCAGCTGTTCGAGCAGATCCGCTCCAGGATCGCCGAGACTGACATCTCCACCCCGGTGTTCCACGAAGGCTGGTGGTACTGGTCCCGGACCGCTGGCCGGGCAGCAGTACCCGGTCCACTGCCGGCGGGCCGACCCGGCCAAGGCGCTCTCCGCTAACTGAGGTGCTTGCGGCAGCCAGGGCCGCGCTGCCTGGTGCCGGCATCGCCGGGGACGGCACGCCCCCGCCAATCGACGGCCTGTCAACTCAGATGTGCGACCCGCATCCGGGGAGGTCGTGCTCGACGAGAACGAGTTCGGCCGGCTCGGGCGACTACTTTGCCCTGGGCGTCTTCGACGTCCGGCCCGGACCACGAAGTCCTCGCCTATGCCGTCGACCGCGACGGCTCGGAACGCTACACGCTTGCGCTTCCGGGACCTGGGCTCGGGGGACGACCTGGCGGATGTGGTCGACGACGTCCATTACGGTTCGGCTTGGTCGAGGACGTTGCAGGACCTTTTATTACGTCCGGCCGGACAAGGCCATGCGCCCCTGGCAGGTATGGCGCCATACCGTAGGGACCCCGGCGTCCAAGGACCAGCTTGTGTTCCAGGAGGACGACGAACGTTTTTTCGTCTCGGTCGGACCTGACCAGGAGCATGAGGTTCGTCCTCGTGAAGAGCGAGTCGAAGATGTCGAGCGAGGTGCATTACCTGTCGGCAGATAATGACCGCGGCCCTCTTTCGGTCGTGCTGCCCAGGCGGGAGGGCGTTGAGTACGAGCGTGGACCACGCCGTCCACCCCGAGAACGGCAACATCTGGCTGGTACGGTCCAATCGCGGGCCGACGGACGAGGAGCTCGAGAACTTCGCCCTCTTCCAGCTGCGTGTGGGCCAGAGTGACGCCTCCTCCCTGCGGCCTTTCTGCCCTACCGGCCCGGCGGTGAAAGTCGAGTCCGTCGACGCCTTTGCCCGCTATGCCGTCGTGCTCGAGCGCTTCGAAGGCCTGGAGCAGCTAAGAGTCGTGCGGCTCGCCGACGACGGACGAGCATGTTGTGCCTCAGCCCGAGCCCGCCTACAATTGGGCCACGAGGCCAGCTGGCAGTGGGACACTGACGTCGTCCGCTTCAGCTATAGCTCGCTCACCAGCCCGCCTTCGAGCGTCGAGTACGACATGGCGGCCCGTCACCGGTCCACGGTCAAGCGGGCGACGGTGGGCGGCGGCTATGAGCCCGACAATTATCGCAGCGAACGCATATGGGCCGACGCCCCCGACGGTACCAAGGTGCCGATCTCGCTTGGTGTGCCGGAGCGACCAGGAGCTCGACGGTTCGGCACCCTGCGTTCTTTATGGTTATGGGAGCTACGAAATTCCCGTCGACCCGCCTTTTCCCAGACCCGGCTCAATCTCCTGGAGCGTGGGTTCGTCTTTGCCATTGCGCATGTGCGCGGCGGCGGCGAGATGGGCCGCCCCTGGTACGAGCAGGGCCGCTTGATGCACAAACGGAACACGTTCGACGATTTCATCGCCTGCGCCGAGAGACTGGTAGCCGGTGGATGGACGAGCCCTGACCGCCTTGTCATCCGGGGCGGCAGCGCGGGGGGGTTACTGATGGGTGCGGTCACGAACATGCGGCCCGACCTTTTCCATGCCGTCGTGGCGGAAGTCCCATTTGTGGACGTAGTGACGACAATGTCGGACGAGAGCCTTCCCCTTACCATTACGGAATGGGAGGAATGGGGCAACCCGCGTGACGACGTCGAGGCGTACGCCTACATGAAGTCCTATTCACCGTACGACAATGTCCACGCCGCCGACTACCCGGCGATGTACGTGACCGCAGGCCTCAATGACCCTCGCGTCGGTTATTGGGAGCCGGCCAAATGGGTGGCCAAATTGCGGCTGACCAAGACCGACGATAACCCCTTGCTACTACGAACCGAAATGGGCGCCGGCCATCGCGGCCCCTCCGGTCGCTACGACGCCTGGCGCGACGAGGCCCGCATCCAGGCCTTTATGCTTGCGGTGCTCGGCATCGAAGGCTGATACGCAAGCTTGCGGAAGATTGGTACCAACGGCCCCAAAACCGTCACGACCTGATGTCGAGGACCGGGGCCGGTAGCTCGGCGGGTACAGGGCGCTCAGCCGTCTCTGGTTGGTCTGGGCGTCGCGCCATGGCAATAACGTCGGTAATCTCGTCGCCGACCAGCTCGTCCCGTTCCAACAGGGCGTCACGGAGCGCCACCACCACGTGCCTGTTGGCCGTAAGGACGTCTCGGGCGCGAGACCGGGCCGATCCCAGGAGCTGTTCCACCGCTTCACGGCTAGCCACGTCGGAGAGGACCTTGGTCACGATGTCGGCCGGAGCACTTGACGCTTCGAGCGAGATCAGGCTGCCGCCCATACCGTAGGAGCCCACCATCTGAGCGGCCAGCCGGGTGGCGCCGGCCAGGTCGCCCGAAGGACCGGTGCTGGGCTCGCCGAAGAAGATCTCCTCGGCCACCATTCCGCCCATGGCTATGCGCAATAGCGCCTCGCACTCGCCCCGGGTGCGCGTGAACCGCTCTTCTTGGTCCGAGTGGGCCAGGAGCCCGAGGGCCTGGCTCCGTTTGATTATCGACAAAACGTCCAGGTGCCGCCCTGGAGCAGCAAACCGGGCGACCGTGGCATGGCCCGCTTCGTGCGTAGCTATGGTCCGCCGCTCGCTATCGGTGTAGGTAACTGGCTGCGCCAGGCCCAACTCCTCTGTCATTCGGGCCCGTTGCACATCGCCCCAGTTCATGTTGGGTCGCTCGGCCCGAAGCGCCCAAACCAGGGCCTCGTCCAAAAGGTGTTCGAGCATGACCGGGGAATAACCGAAAGTCGAACCGGCCAAAGCGTCGCGCTTGGCCGGGTCGTCCAGCTCGCCGTCGTGAGCCTTGCGAGCCAGGTAATAGTCGATGATCTCGCGCCGCCCGGCCCGGCTCGGTACGTCCACCCTGATGCTCTTGTCGAACCGGCCCGGGCGCAATAGCGCGGGGTCGAGGTCGGCGGCCCGGTTAGTGGCCCCGATCACCAGGAAATTAGCCGGTTTCAGCACCCGCTTGTGAAAGGCATGCGCTGGGGTCAGCCAGCGGTTGGCGACGTCGATGGCGGCGTTGACAGTACGGGTCGATAAGGGCGGGACGTCGAAAGATTGCAACTGTATGAGCAATTCGTTCACCACACCAGCAATGCCCTCCCGGCCCGGCCCCGCTCCTAATCCGCCCCTGGTGGCGCCGATGGCGTCTATCTCCTCGATAAAGCCGATGGCCCCGCCTTCGCGGCGGGCGTAATTGCGCAGCGCCCGAAAATAAGACCGGATCTTGCGGTTAGTCTGCCCGTAGTACATCGATTGGAACGCCGACGACGAAACAAACAGGAACGGCACCCCGGCTTCGGCGGCCATTGCTTTAGCAATATAAGTTTTCCCTGTCCCTGGTGGTCCCTCGAACAGCACCGCTCGGCGCGGCGTACCGCCCATTTGTTCGTGGAACGTGCGGTGGGCCAGGAAAAGGTTGAGCGTCTTTACAACTTCTTCGACGACCGCTTCGTTGCCCACCACGTCCGCCAGCGTTATGCCCACCTCTTCGGGACGGTAGAGGACATGGGGAGAACGGCCCGCCATCAACAGCGGCCCCGCCATGACCCCACCCAGGATGACGATCAGAAGCAGCCCCGGCAGGTAGGGCAGGAACGAAGTCGGGATGCCGGGGTGGGGCCAATGAAAGTCGGCTACGGCGGCCGCATAATTGCCTTGCAGGTACCGGACGATACCGGCGGCGGTGCGCCCGATGACCGGGACGCCGATGACCAAAAGGACTACAAGGAGGCGACGAAGACGGGCCTGGCGGGCCTTTTCCCGGGAAGTTACGACGTCTGCATCACGAAGAACGCTGCCCGACCCGAGTGCCGCCAGTTCCATTGCTCGTCCTCTCATTTGTTCCCGACCTCTCTGAAGTCTAAAAAGCCGGGGCGTCTGAGCGCTGAGGCTCGCACCTACAGCGCGCTCCTAGCCACAATTAGTGGGCAGAAGCGGCGCGGTCTGCGTGTTCCTCGTCTGTTACGACCGGAGGGCCGGCGCCGGCGGGGATATCCACGGTCCGTCGATCACCGCTTTGACGAGCGTTTAGGTTTGACTAGCGTTTGGGCCACTCATGCCCGAGCTCGACCTGCGCAACGACGTCTACCGCCGCCCGCTTCAGACCGCCCTCGAACGGCTCGGCCTCTCGCCCGGGTGGACCTGCGCCGACATCGGGGCGGGGGCTGGCGATGTAACGGTGGCCCTGGCCGGCATCGTCGGCCATGAAGGCCGGGTCTACGCGGTCGACATCGACCCGAGCCGCCGGGACGAGGTCGCCCAAGCGGCCGCCGAAGCAGGAGAGGCTCAGGTCGTAGCTATAACCCAGGCCGCCGAGGACCTGGTTTTGCCCGAAAAAGTGGACCTCGCCTACTGCCGCTTCCTTCTCATGCACGTCATCGACCCATTGGCCGTGCTGAGGCGGATGGCCACGATAATGCGGCCCGAAGGCTGGCTCCTGGCTCAGGAGCCGATCACATCGGCCGGGCGGGTCGACGGGGTGCCCCTGTCGATGCCGTCGGCCCGTCACGCAGACGTCGGGGCCGTCTTACCCGCGCTCGTAAGAGACGCCGGTCTCGAGCTGGTGGACGCCTGGGCCGAGGCGCCGGCCGGCGCCGGGCCGGGGCCGGTTGCCGTCTACCTGGAGGACCTGACGGGGGTGGGCTCCGGGGACGATCCCGTGGTCCTGCCCCCGCTGGTCACCGTCATGGCCCGTAAGCCCGGGGCCGGGTCCGGGGCCGCTCCCCTCTAGGCTGCGGCCCCTGCTGGGAAGGAACTGGGCGCGGCGGAGTAGGGATCAGCGACTCCAGCGCGCCCAGCTCCATGTTCAAGCGGGGGGTAGCTGCAGTTGGTGGCCTTCGTGCGGACAGCCACCACTCCTCAGCTCCCTAAAATCCCTAGCGCTCGAAGTCGGAGTAGTACCCGGGCGCCGTCGGCGGCTGGCCGTCACCGGGCAGCGAACCTGGCCCGGCTACCGCCAGGTGGTCGGCGTACTCGATCAACGACTCGCATTGCTGGGTCTGTTGCCGGGCCAGGCCGGTGCTGATATGCCCGTGGCCGAACTCGGCCCCCCACAGCTCGTCCTTGATCGGGATGGCCAAATGGTCCCGGGCCTTGTCCAGCGCGCTCAGGGCCGCTTCGGTCTGCGTGTAGAGGGTGTCGCCCGGGCTCGAGCTCTCGATGCCGTTCGTCGATGCCTGGAGCGTGGCCGTCCCGAGCTCACCAACGCTGGAGTTGAGCTGCTTGTAACAGGCGGCCAGGTCCGTCGCCGCCGGCGAGCTCAGGCCGTTCGGGGCCGGGTGGCTCAGGATCTGGGTTATGACCCGGCCGTCCTCGATGTAGTCGTCCCTGAGGCCGGTCAGGTAGATCAACGTCGGGCGGATGTCCGTCTCGTCGATCCATGTCCCTGTGGTGCCGCTCTGGGGCACTGTGACCTGGCCACTGTCCGGCCCGGCGGAGTTGGGGCCGGCGTTCGGAGGCGAGCCGTCGAGGCCGAGGTTGGCCACCCCGGGACCAGCCAATGCGGCCCAGTTGGTGTCGATCTCAGCGGCGTAGTCCCCGTGGTCCCAGGCGTACGAGTCCGTCTGTTCGATGCAGTCCTTGCTCGAGTTGCCAGTGATGTTGTTGCAAGTGGTCGAACCCGTGCTCACGTAGTAGTCCGGTTTGGCGAACATGGCGAACGTAGGTGTCCGGTTGGGGTCCGCGTTCACCATGTGGAGGATGGCCTCTTCGCTCGGGTCGGCCAGATAGTTGGTTATCAGCTCGTGCGTGTTGCCCGAGTACGGGTTGTCGGCATAAACGTTCGCCACCTCGTGCTCCAGGCTCCTCACGGGCGCCGAGCTGGCCGCCGGGTTGCCGATGACGTAGAACTCGGGCGCCGTGTCGGGCTCAATGGTGAACGCGGGTGCGGTCGTAGTGGGGAACTCGTTGGCCAGCAGGCCGTTGATGTTGGCGTCGAGCTCGCCGAAGTCGCTGGTCGTGTAGTTGCAGTACACATCGGGAGTCACCGTGTCCCCGCTCACAGTGGAGCCATCACAACCGGTCGGGGTGGGCTGTAGTGCCCGCCCGACGTTGGCCCCCGCCTCATGGTCACCCTCGTCGGAGCTGAAGATGAACAATGTGTTCTTGGGCGTGATGCCGTCTTGCGCCAGCCTCTTGAAGAAAGCGCCGAAGGCGGCGTTGTAGTACTGAGCCTGGGCGATGAAGCAGGGGCTGCCACTGCCGAGTGCGTCAGGCGCATGGGCGCAGACGCTGGACAGGGCCGGGATGTCCTCGTTGCCGTGCAGGTCGGCCATGTACCCGTAGACCACCTGGACTCCCGACTCCAGCATGTCAGCCATGTAGGCGAGAGCCTGAGGCGCGTTGATGGAGCCGTAGCCGGGGAACCCGGGGTAGTTCGTCAGGTAGGCGCCGTCTATCTCGTTGCCATCCAGGTCCACGATGTTGCCGGCGGCGTTAGTGATCTGGTAGCCGTTACGGGTCAAGTTGGGGGTACCCGCGCCGAGCACCGGGTCGATGTACTTAGCCCCGAAGAGGGCCTGGTAGCCGTGGTAACCGCCTGGCTCGTCGGGGAGCAGGTCAGGTACGGCTGTGTGGCTGGGCGTGGTTTGGCCGTACTTCACAGCTTCTGCATTGGCGCAGACCGCACTGCCCCGGGCGCAGTGTACGGACAACCCGACGTAGTCGGCCGTCTCGGGGTCCTTGTAGGGGTCAGGGTCATTGATGAGCTGCTCGTCCTCGGGTGAGCCCGCCCCGAACACCTTGGGGATGTCGATGCTCGTGTTCTCCAGCTCCATGTTCGCGGTGGCCACGGCGCCGACATTGCAGCCGGCGCGGTGAACGGGGCCCAGGGCGCCGGTGTGGTCTTGTCCGGAGCGGGCGCTGGCGTCGTAGTGGCCGGGGGAGTGGCCGAGTAGACCATGTTGGGGTTGGTGTCAGAGCCCGGGTTCGGCGCTGTAGTCGTGTCGTACACGGGGTCGGTCCAGTAGGCGAACGAGCCGGCCGTGTCGGTCGTGCCGTTCGGGTTGAAGACGTTGTAGTCGTTGGCCACAGGCATGCCCTGGCGGTCGCCGTAGAGACCCGTGAACGTCGTCAGCAGGTCGTCAGCGGTGTGCGCGATCAGAGGCGTGTGGTTGTTCGACAGGACGGTCCCGTTGTCCTCCAGGAAATTGAGCAGGTTGGGCAGCATCTCCATGTCGGACGGGACGTCGGGGTTGTCCCGGAAGAAGTGGATATTGTCAAACCCGATCTCGACCACGTGGGTGATCCCGTTGGCCAGTTGGCAGCTGTTCGGGCCGTCGCCGGTCCCGAACGAGGCGCCGCTGGCCCCGGCGTCGCTCGGTCCTGAGGCTGTTGGCGAAGCACTTGACGTACCGGTCACCCCGAGGCTCAAAAGTGCCACCAGGCTGGCCGCGAACACGGTGGACCGTTTCCATCCTCGTCCCATGAAACCCTCCCTCTCTATTGGTGGAATGCTGCTGGTCTAGGCGGGATGGTACGGGCCGCCGTTGAAGCCAGCGTGAAGGGCAGTCGGGCCAAAGGTGAACTTTAAGTTATCGCTTGGTTACAACTCCCTGAGTGGTGGCCAGGGCTCAGCTCTTCCAGCCCAGCAGCTCGGCGACCGGCGAGCAGGTGGGCTTGGACAGGGCCGTTTCGGGTTGCTCCCGCCCGTGCTCACTCACGATGGCGGCGAGGTCGTCGGCGTTGGCCACCTCGACCGCCATCCCACCATTGAGCGCTCGCTCGAGGAGCTGTTGCCAGAGCTCCTCAGGGAGAAGTGCCCCCCGCTCGAGCACCGCCCATACGGGGACGCCAGTTTGGGCCGCGGTAGCCAGTGGCCCGCTAGTGCTGCGGGCGAACAACAACCCGGCCGGGCCGGCCGCTCGGGCCCGGAGGAGGAGCACATCGGTCTTTCTCGAGGTCCGGTGCGACAGTTCGACGTCCTTGCGCTGGCGCAGTGCCCGGACCACGGCGGGCACGGGACCGGGGAAAGCCACCCTCGCTTCAGGCGGGAGAGCCTGGGCGCACAGTTCTGCGGTCGGGTCGGAGGAAAGCTCCTCGGCCGCCTCCCAGATGCCTTCCACGGCGCCGGCTGCGCTCAGTGTCCGAGCCGAGAGCCACCAGGCCGCGCCCGTGGACGGGTAATACTCGATCAGGCGCCGGCACGCCTGGAGCAGGCTGGCCGGGTTTTCGTCGGCCAGTTCGGCCAGTACCGCGGCAATCTCCGGGGCCGGGAAGTCGTCCCCGTTTTCCCATTGTCTTGCTATGTAACGCAGTTGCTCCAGGGGGTGCACACTCATCGTCTCAGGTCGTCAGCGTTGATACGCACGTAGTCGGCAGAAAGGTCACAACCCCAGACCGTCGCCGTGGCCTCGCCGGCCCCGAGGGCTATATCGATGTGCACGATATCAGAGCGCATGATCTCGGATAGTTTCTCGAGGTCGTCCCCATCCAGCCGGCGCGGGTAGACCTCGAAGTCTCCAAAGGCTACCCGCACTACCTCAGGAACGATATCGGTCTCCTCTGAGCATTTCCCGATGGCCATTATGACGCGTCCCCAATTCGGGTCGGCGCCGTGCACGGCGGACTTCAAGAGGGGTGAGTTGACGACGGACTTGGCCACTCGTTTGGCCTGGGCGGCGTCTCGGGCCGCCGCCACTGTGACCTCGATCACCTTGGTAGCGCCCTCGCCGTCGGCGGCGAGCTGGACGACGAGGGAACCGCACACGCGGCGAAGGGCGGCCTCGAACTCAGTTCCCGCCACCGGCCCGGCGGCACCGTTGGCCAGCAGTAGGGCGGTATCGGAGGTGGACGTGTCCGTGTCGATCGAGAGCGAGTTGAACGTGGCGTCGACTACCCGCCGAAAGGCCCGCACCATCTCCTCGGGTGGGACGGCCGCGTCCGTGACGACATAAGTGAGGAGCGTCGCCATGTTGGGCTCGATCATGCCCGAGCCCTTCGCCACCCCTGTCACAGTGGCCCGACCGGCCCGGGCGCTGGCCAGCTTCGGTACCGTATCGGTGGTCATGATGGCTCTGGCCACAGACGGGAAGTCGGCTGTCGACGGCATCCGGAGGCTCCGAAAGTGACGCCGGATCCGCTCCATCGGGTAAGGCCTCCCGATCACCCCGGTGGAACCGACCAGCACGTCGCCGGCTCGGCAATCAACCGCTCCGGCGGTTAGGGCGGCCAGTTCGGCCGCGTCGCGTTCGCCTTGCAGGCCCGTGGCCACATTGGCGTTCTTTGAGACAGTGACGATGGCCCGGGCCGAACCGTCCTCGAGGTGCCGGCGGCAGAGGGTGACGCTGGGGCCGGCGAAGAGGGATTGGGTGAACACGCCGGCGGCGACGCAAGGTGCCTCGCTAGCTACGATTGAGAGATCCAGGCTCTCGTCTTTGATGCCGGCGTTTGTGGCACAGGTCACAAACCCGAGGGGTGCCCCCACGGCGTCGCCCGTTGTCAGCTCTGGCTCATTGACGTCCTCAGGCACGGCTATCAATGATCGCGCGCTGGCGAGGCAGGTTCGAAAGCATGCCTTTCGGCGCGAGCGGGAAGGAATGACCTGTGACGCGAAGTAGCCGGGCCAGTTATGGGCGGTTGGCCTGGACTATGGCGGCCTGGACTATGGCGGCCTGGACTACGGGGGCCTGGACTATGGCGGCCTGGACTACGGGGGCTTGGACTACGGGGGCTGGACGATGAGAGGTTGCCGGTGAACGTCGTCGAGCGCAGCCTGCGCAAAGTCGACGCGTTCCAACAGCGTCACACGGCTACCGCGTTTATTTACGCCGTCATAAAGAAATACGGCGACGACAACGCCAGCACCCTCGTGGCCAACCTCGCCTACAGCGCATTTGGCTCGGTCTTCGTGCTCCTTTTGTTGTTGGTAACTATCCTCGGCCTGGTCCTCAGCAGCCATCCCGCCCTCGAGAAGCAAGTCCTGGACTCGACCTTCGGCCAGTTCCCGATTATTGGCACCGACCTCGAGAAAAACATCAAAGCCCTCCACCGCAACAGCGTTATCAGCCTCGTGATCGCCATAGTCGGCTTGATATGGGGCTCCCTCGGCTTGGCCCAGAACGGCATTTTCACGATGTCACAGGTCTGGAACCTCCCTGGGCCGGAGCGTCCCAACTACCTCAAACGTTTGGTCCGTAGTGTCACCTTCCTTTTGGTCCTGGCCCTGGGGCTGGTCGTAAGCACCTTTCTCGCCGCGACGGTACCGGCCGTGCAGAATGGGTCGCGACTCTTGGCCGTTGGCGGCGCGGCGGCCTCTGCCATCGTGAACTTCGGCATCTACCTCTTCGCATTCGACGTCCTCACGCCGGCCAAGATCCGCTTGCGCCGGCTGGTCCCGGGCGCCGCGGTGGCCGGCGTAGGTTGGACTATTTTGCAGGCCGTCGGCGGCTTCGTGGTCGGGCATTACCTGAAGAACAGCAGCGCGGTCTACGGTTTGTTCGCCATCGTGCTCGGGCTTTTCGCCTGGATCTACTTGATCGCCGAGCTAACGGTCTACGCTGCCGAACTCAACGTGGTCCTAGCCCGGCACCTCTGGCCGCGGGGCATAATTCAACCGCCCCTTACCGAAGCGGACCGAAGGTCGCTCGCTGCCCAGGCCTTACAGAACAGGCGCCGGCCCGAACAGCAGGTTGAGGTGTCCTTTGACGGCGAGCTCGTTACGCAAACCGACATGGCAGGGAAGGGCAATGGTCAGAAAGAGCCGAGCGCGGCAGGCGACTCCGCCGAAGGAGGAGTTTTGGCGGGGGGTGACGAGGGGCAACGGCCCGTAACCGCCGGTGGCGGCCCGTAACCGCCGGTGGCGGCGCGCGTAACCGCCAGTGGCACTTTCAGCACCCGAGTGACGCCAGCGCTTCCAGGTTCGCAATGTTGGGCCCATACCGCGGTCCCCCGGTACCGCCTCTACCGGCAAAACTCCATATCATAAGCACTTTTATCCGGAAAACGCGTAAAACTCCGCGTCGGCGGGACCGCACCGTCTACAACTGCAGAAGACCCCGACCAAAAAGGCTCGCAACGCGGGAGTTTTATACACCTCTCCGGCGAGGGCCACATTTTCTCCAACTCGCGTCGGGGGCCTACGGCTTGAAGACCATAAGGTACAGCGCACCCAACAGCAACACGTTGAAGATGCCCATCCCGGCACCTATACGCCGGTAAAGCTGGTCCATTTCGGCCATTTGCGGTGGCCGTTGAGGGGGAGCGAACGCCGGGGCCTGGGCCAGCTCGAGCATGGCCTGCCGGTAACGCCGCTCCGCCGGCCTCACTAGCCCATGCAGCACACCCAACATGGCGACAAACACAACCAGAGCACTAATCACCCATGGTTTCCTGAACAAAGTATGGTCGTCCGACACGGCAATGGCGGCGATCCCGAAAATGACCAGCGCGTAAATGAGCACTTCGCCCACCTGCGAAATCTGCCCATAAACGGCCAGCACTCCGGCCGAGACGGCCTCGCCCCGTCTTCGCGCCAGGTCGAGCACCCAGCCCCGGTAAATCAGTGCGCCAAACCCGCCCACCGCGCAGATGATGTGGAGCAAGACGAAAAGGTTGTAACCCACGCCCGGCGGCTGCGGGTCGAGGGGGGTCACCTGATAATGCCACCCCGCGTCATCGCCTCGACGTCCAGCGCCCGGTCGACCTCCTCCTCGGTCAAGAGGCCCATTTCCAGGACGACCGTGCGCAGGTCTCGACCCTCGGCGACGGCTTGCTTCACGACCTTGGCCGCTTGTTCGTAGCCGATGTACGGGTTGAGGGCCGTGGCTATGGCTGGAGAAGAAAGCGCGTACGTACGGGACCGCTCGACATCCGCCTCCAGGCCAGCGATGCAGCGGTCGGCGAAAAGGCGGCTGACGTTGGCCAGCAGGCGCAAAGACTCGAGCAGGTTGCGGGCGATCACGGGCAGCATCACGTTGAGCTCGAAATTGCCGGCGGCACCTCCGAAGGCGACGGCGACATCGTTACCGATCACCTGGGCTACAACCTGGGACACTGCCTCCGGGATTACCGGGTTGACCTTCCCGGGCATTATCGAGCTTCCCGGGCTGCAGGTCCGGGATCCGCAATTCGGCCAGCCCGGCGCGCGGGCCGCTACCCATCCACCGGATATCGGTGGCGCACTTATAGAGCGAGACCGCAATTGTCCGGGCTACCCCCGACGCTTCCACCAGCGCATCGCGAGAGCCCTGCGCCTCGAAATGGTCCCGGGCCTCCGTCAGGGGCAGGTCGAGCTCAGTGGCCAGCCTCTTTATGACCCCCTGGGCAAAGCCGGCCGGGGCGTTCAGGCCGGTGCCGACTGCGGTCCCCCCTAGTGGCAGCTCGCCCACCCTGGGGAGACAGGCGGCCAGGCGTTCGAGCCCGTGCTCGATCGCGGCCGCGTAGCCGCCGAACTCCTGGCCGAGCGTGACCGGGGTGGCATCCATTAGGTGGGTGCGGCCGGCCTTTACCACCGTCGCGAACTGCGCCGATTTCGCCCGCAGCGCCTCGGCCAGGTGGCGCAGCGCCGGCATCAACGATGTTGAAATCTCGCTCGCCGCCGCCACATGGATGGCGGAGGGGAACATGTCGTTGGACGACTGGGAGGCGTTGACCTCGTCGTTCGGGTGGACATGTTCGCCCAAACGCTCGGACGCCAGGGTGGCCAGGACCTCGTTCATGTTCATGTTGGACGAAGTCCCGGACCCGGTCTGGAACACATCGATCGGGAACTCCCCGTCCCACCGCCCGTCAGCCACCTCCTGCGCGGCCCCTGCGATTGCGTCCGCTACCGCTTGGGTTATGACCCCGAGCTGGGCGTTCTCCAGCGCGGCGGCCCTCTTCAGGAGGGCCAGAGCGCGGATAAGAGCGCGGTCGATTTGTTGCGCTGACACCGGGAAGTTCTCCACCGCCCGCTGGGTCTGAGCCTGCCATTTGGCCGTCAATGGGACACGCACTTCGCCCATCGAGTCGTGCTCCACCCTGTAACCGGCGTCCTGGCTTCCGGCAGGCTGGGCTGCCACTTCACGCACCGTCATCTCTCGCCAACCTACTAGTGGCACAAGAACCAGTACGGGGGGCCCTCTCTGGCCTCGTTCGTCGGTGACTGCTGTTACCAGAGTTGTTAGAGTGATTTGTGAGGACGAAGAGGGGCAGGACGGCGTTGGCTGAGCTAGCTCTCTTAAAGGATTGACACGGTCAAGCCCGGCGGCAGCAACTGCAGTCACCGCCGGCTTACCGGCGATCGCCCTCGGCCTGGCCGTGCTTCTCACATGGTCGTCCCTGGCGGTCCCGGCTGCGGGCGCGGCGACGACGGTCACCGCGCCGCCGGCGCAGGCCGGCCTGGACCGCGCTAACCAGCGAGTCAGCGCGGACCGGGCCAAAGCGGCCCAGATCTCGGCTCAGATCCAGGCCGAAGGGCTCTTGCTGGCCAAGTACGCCGAACGGGCCGACGCCGAGTCCGTCAGATTCCGGGCAACTGGACGTGCAGCTACGGGCCACGCGTTCCGCGGCGAGGTCGGCCTCCATGGCCGTGCTCAGCACCAGAAGGCTCCTCGTGGCCCAGGCGGTGGCGGCGTACACCGAGGGAGGTGCTTTTTCCTACAGCCCCGGGACCGTACAAGGCAGCAGCCTGGTGGTGGCTGCCGCGTACGCCGAGGTCGTGGCCCAGCGTCAACAACTCGCCCTGGGTGACTACCGCCGGGCGCTCGCACAGGACAAGGAGGTGTCGTCTGAGCTCTCGCATCAGATAGCTTCCGTGAGAGCGGCCGCCCGCCTTCTGGCCGCCGACCGAGGCGCCGCCTCGGCCCAACAATTCTCGCTGAGGGCCACTCTGGCCGGCGTAAAAGGCGACCTCGCGTTGGCGGTGAACGAGGTCGAGCGCCAGCAGGCGGCGGTGCAGGCGGAGGAAGAAAGAGCCCTGCTCGCGAGTATCCGCGAGCTCCCCGCGCCCGACGGCCGTAATGGCGGCTGTGCGCGCCCCATCTGCAGGCGAGCGGAGGGCTGAGCCGACGACGAGCCCGGTCTCCAGCCCGAGCCGCCCCGGCTCGAGTGCGCAGCTGACGGAGGGTGCCCCGACCACGACCACGGCCGTGACAACGTCGACGACCGTAGCCCCGGCCCAGTCCGAGGTGCCTTTGGCGGCGGCAACCACGAGCACGACGGCAATGACAACAACGGCGCCGCCACCGCCGAGCAGTGCCCCAACCTCGACGTCTGTCGCCCCCACCTCCACTTCGATCTCCACATCCACCGAGCCGTCTACCACTACCACTACCACTACGTCTGCGCCCGCTACGACCTCCACATCCGCGACCTCGGTCACTACCGCGGCGACCGCTTCCACGACTACGACCACCCTGTTGGCTGCGGCCAGCACCTTCATTACGCCGGGCCCGTCATCGACCGCTATGCCGTCCACTTCGGCCGTCACGACGACCTCGGAGGCCGCTTCGACCCCGACGACCACTGCGGTCGCCAACAGCAGCGGCGCAGCCGGAAATAGCGCGGAGGTGACGCAGACCACCTACTCGACCAGCGCCAGTACAACCGTGACGACCCAGACCCCGCCAATCACTACCGCCGGTGGGTACTCAGTCGACCTGCCTGCCCCCGGATGGCAAGCGGCGCTGGGGTTTGCCGAGTCCCAGATGGGCAAGCCGTACCAGTGGGGCGGGGCCGGGCCGGCCACCTACGACTGCTCTGGGCTGACGATGGTGGCCTGGGGGAAGGCTGGCGTCTACATGCCTCATTCCGCCCAGGACCAGTACGACATGACCGCCCGTGTGCCACTCGGGGACCTGCAGCCTGGCGACCTCGTCTTTTTCGGGACACCGACGGACGTCTACCACGTGGGCATGTACGTCGGCGGTGGCAACATGGTCGATGCCCCCGAGACCGGGCAAGACGTGATGATCCAGCCCATCTACGAGCTCAACCTGCTGGCCGGAGGGCGGCCCTAAGTCCCCGGTCGAGGCTGAGCATTTCAGCCTCGGGCCGCAGTATCGGAGCCGTTCCCGGGTGCACCTCCAAGAAGTTGCGCCCAAGGGGCAAGAAACTCCCTTGGAACACAACATGAACGGCGGGCTAGGCCGAGAAGAGGCCCAAATCACGCAGTTCGCAAGTGATCAACTGCTGAGAGTGAGAAAATGGCCGCACCCCACGGCCGCGCTATTTTGTGCCGGCCGGGACCTGGCCCGGCTGGACCGCTTCGGGGGCGGCCGCGTCCACCTGGGCCCCGAAATGGTGACGCTGCGCTGCGTTGACCCCCTCAGTGTGAGCCAGCACAAAGATCCCGACAACGACGGCTGAGAACGACAGCACCTCGAGCGTCGTATCGGCTACCCCGACTCGCAGGGCCTCTCCAAAGGCCACCATGCCGATGAGGACGCTGACTATGGGGTCAGTGGCAGAGAGCGTCGGCAACGACGCGTCGAGGGGTCCCGCCTGAAACGCGCTCTGCGCCAGGACCATCCCGGCCACGCCGGCGCAGGCGAGGAGGTATGGCTGCCAGCTCCCGAACAGATGGGATACCCCGAGCGACAACAAGTGCGCGCAGCTCTTCGTGAGAGCTGCACATACGCCGTAGACGATGCCGCCGGCGGTGCCATACGCAACGGCCTTCCATCTCGGGCTACTGCCACGGCCGATCGCCACCAGCAGGCCGGCCAGTGCGCCGGCCGCCAGGAGCAGGACCGTCCATGTAACGGCGGCAACGTTCGAGTGGCCCGCGGCAGGGCGGCTCACGACCAGGAACACCGCCAGGCCCGCGGTCGTCAGAAGTGCTCCAGCCCAATCCCAGCCATGGAAGCGGTACGCCGTGAAGCGGGCCTTTATCGGCAGGGCGAACAACAGGCCGACGACCAGCAAGGGCTGGACCACGACCAGCGACCCAATGGTCAATGCCCACCACTGGACGGCGTACCCGCCCACGTCGAAACTGAACCCGGCGATCCAGCGCGGGCGTTTGGCCAGCCGCCCTACCAGGCTGAGGCGAAGTTCCTTATCCGGCGGTTGCTTTTCAGCCTCCCAGTGCTGAAGCACCGACGCGATCGCATAAGACAAAGCCGCCGCCAGGGCGGCAAGCACTGCCACGTTGATAACCTACCAGCGCCAAGGGCCGGTGCCCCTTGATAAGGGGTCGTAAGACAGTCGACAATGAACCAGAGCAACCGGGTGCCAGCCTTAGACTTGCCTCACTGAGCCGAGCCCCTAAGGGCGCGTGGTGAAATCGGTAGACACAGCGGGCT